>NZ_CM143264.1:0-60000 GCF_054956715.1 Exiguobacterium sp. EF_C8
TCATCAGTGAAGCGTTTAAAAACGACGCGAACCTCTCGAACTTGATGCTCGCCCCATTCTTCGCTGAGAAAGTACAGGCGTATCAAGAATCGTTACGTCACGTCGTTGCCGAGGGAGCGTTATCTGGTTTTGCACTCCCATGTCTATCGACGTCGTTGACGTATTATGATAGCTACCGGACAGCGAATTCGAATGCCAACATGTTGCAAGCCCAACGCGATTATTTCGGCGCTCACACGTATGCTCGAACAGACCGCGAAGGGATCTTCCACACGGACTGGCAATAAAGAATACAGCTCCCGACTCCTGTTTCATTTAGGAGTCGGAATTTCTTTTTTTGTTCACACAATTTTTCCTGAAATAAGAAATTGCCGATTATACCTTGACAAAAGTGTTGGTCTATATGAAATTAGTATTAGATTAGAATTATTCTAGTGTGATAAATACAGATTACCTGTATGCACTAGAACAGATTCTAAATATAGAACCCTTGAGGAGGATTTTTATCATGTCTTTAATCGGAAGTGAAGTAAAACCATTCAGTGCATCAGCATTCCACAACGGAGAATTCGTTGACCTAACGGATGCCAACCTTCGCGGTAAATGGAGTGTCGTATGTTTCTACCCTGCAGACTTTACATTCGTTTGCCCGACAGAACTCGAAGATCTCCAAAACCAATACGCAACACTCAAAGCGCTTGACGTTGAAGTTTACTCTGTCTCAACAGATACGCATTTCACACATAAAGCATGGCACGAAACATCAGAAACAATCGGTAAAATCGAGTACGTCATGATCGGCGACCCATCACACGTCATCTCACGTAACTTCGAAGTCTTGAACGAACAAGACGGTCTTGCTGACCGCGGTACGTTCATCATCGACCCAGACGGCGTCATCCAAACGGTTGAAATCAATGCAGGCGGTATCGGTCGCGATGCAAGCACGCTCGTCAACAAAATCAAAGCAGCACAATACGTACGTAACAATCCAGGCGAAGTCTGCCCAGCGAAATGGGAAGAAGGCTCTGCAACACTCACACCAAGCCTTGACCTCGTCGGAAAAATTTAAGGAGCGGATTCGCGATGGCTTTAGCACCAGACATTAAAGCACAACTCGCGCAATACCTCGAGCTTCTCGAAGGCGATCTCGTCCTAGCGGTTAGCGCTGGGACAGACGCCGTCTCGCTTGAGATGAGCGCACTCGTCGAAGAGATCGCAAGCATGACACCACGCATCTCCGTCGAGCAGGCAAGCCTTCCCCGGACACCAAGTTTCACAGTCAACCGTGTCGGTGAGACAAGCGGCATCACGTTCGCGGGAATCCCACTCGGTCATGAGTTCACGTCCCTCGTCCTCGCACTGCTCCAAGTCAGCGGTCGAGCACCGAAGGTCGATGCGGACGTCATCAAGCAGATTCAAGGCATTCAAGAAACGTACCACTTCGAGTCGTACATCAGCTTGAGCTGCCACAACTGCCCAGATGTCGTACAAGCATTGAACGTCATGAGCGTCCTCAACCCGAACATCAGTCACACGATGATTGATGGCGCGGCATTTAAAGCAGAAGTCGAACAAAAAGAGATCATGGCTGTTCCGACGGTCTTCGTCAACGGCGAAGCATTTGGTAACGGACGGATGTCACTTGAAGAAATCTTGGCGAAGCTTGGCACAGGTGCCGATGCTTCTGATTTCGCTGATAAAGAACCATACGATGTCCTCGTCGTCGGTGGTGGTCCAGCTGGATCGAGTGCTGCCATCTATGCAGCTCGTAAAGGCATCCGGACAGGTATCGTCGCAGAGCGCTTCGGTGGACAAGTCATGGATACGATGAGCATCGAAAACTTCATCAGCATGAAGTACACGGAAGGACCAAAACTCGTCGCAAGTCTTGAGGAGCACGTCAAGGAATATGACATCGACGTCATGAACCTGCAACGAGCAACTCGTCTTGAGAAGAAGGACCTCCTTGAGCTCGAGCTTGAGAATGGTGCTGTCTTGAAGACGAAGAGTTTGATCCTTTCAACAGGTGCACGCTGGCGTAACGTTGGTGTCCCAGGCGAACTCGAATTCAAAAACAAAGGCGTCGCGTACTGCCCACACTGTGACGGTCCATTGTTCGAAGGAAAACGTGTCGCGGTCATCGGTGGCGGAAACTCAGGAATCGAAGCAGCCATCGATCTCGCGGGAATCGTCAAGCATGTCACGGTCCTTGAATTCGCACCGGAATTAAAAGCGGATGCTGTTCTTCAAGAACGCCTCGCTTCTCTTCCGAACGTCACGGTCGTCGTCAACGCACAGACGAAGGAAATCACAGGAACGGACAAAGTGAACGGGATCACGTACATCGAGCGCGAAACGAACGTCGAACGTCACGTCGAGCTCGAAGGTGTCTTCGTCCAGATCGGTCTTGTACCGAACACGGACTGGCTCGGTGAAACGGTGAACCGTAACAAGTTCGGTGAAGTCCAAGTCGATCGCCACGGCGCAACGAACGTACCAGGCGTTTTCGCAGCAGGAGACTGCACAGATAGCGCGTATAAACAGATCATCATCTCGATGGGATCTGGTGCAACAGCTGCACTCGGTGCTTTCGATCACTTGATCCGGAATTAATGCAAAAGAGCGGAACTCAGACGAGTTTCGCTCTTTTTCTATTTCAATAGTAGATTTCACCAACGGATGAACAATGAAATTCTTTCGTGATGTGGTGCTTTGTTAAGATGCCTTGCTTCGCGTATGTACCACTGACCGTTACGACCATCGTTTGTCCTGCATCGATTCGGATACCATCGAATCCTTTCTGTGTCCAAATGCCATCATTGATGGCTTGAGACGTCATCGAAAAGACATCAGAGAACCACTGTCGCTCACTTTGCTCCAAAAGTTCCGTTTCGAAATTCCCTGTGATCCGAACTTCTTTTTTACCTTGTGTTCGTTCAAGTGCTCGTTGACCATCTCCATAAATACTCAATTGAACATGCAACGGTTTTAACCGTTTGATTGCCCGTTCTTGAAAACGTTTTGGCGAAATTCAGTCCTCGTCTGCGAATTGATTTGCTGCAAGCAACGTAATGTCCGCATTTTCATTCGTCCGATTTATTTTCTGTACGATTTTCTCGTATGCTACGTAATAACGCTGATGTTGTGTCGTCTGATCCTTTGCCTCCGTTTTGACTGATGACAATGAAGCAAGTATGACAATGGCTGTTGCGATCTGATATTTCATTGACTTCCCTTTCCCTTCTCTATTCATTGTATGAAAAAAATGACGGGTACATTCGAAAAGAGCGACTGTTTTATAGATTTTTTCATTCTGAACTGTATCAATAGATCGTATTCTTCTGGAATTAAAAACAGATGAGGATTTGTATTCAAATCTGACCCCTATAAATAATTCAAAGTTGACACTTTTGACTAGTCCAGTCATCTGATAGATTGAAGATATCTTAAAATCTATCATAAAGAAGGTTAGCCACATGCAAAAAGCAGCACCGTATTCTAGCACTCGTACCCGTCAGCTCGTTATCACTGCGATGTCGATCGCACTTGTCCTTGTTGCGACACTGTTTATCAACATCAAATTGCCAATCGCTTCAAGTGGTGGTCTCGTTCATATGGGAACAGCCATGCTCTTTCTCATTGCGATTTTATTCGGTCCACGGACAGCACTGATTGCCGGAGCAATCGGCATGGGCTTGTTTGACCTTATCAGTGGATGGACACTCTGGGCTCCATTTACAATAGTAGCTCGAGGACTCCAAGGATATATTGTCGGACGTATCGCCTGGTCTTCGCGATACAAAGGAGACAATCCAGGCTTAAATATTTTTGCAATGATTGTTTCTGCTCCCGTCATGCTTGCTGTTTACTATGTTTGTGAAGGTATTCTCTACAGCAACTGGGTCGCACCAGCCGCTTCAATTCCAGGAAACATCACACAAAATGTCGTCGGAATCCTCGTTGCGATTCCAGTCGGGATTGCTCTAAAGAAAACACGTTTCTTCCGTAGCTTCCGCTAAACGAAAAACCGTCCGGCTCTCGTAGAGTCGGACGGTTTTTCGTTTAGCGAATCGGTTGACCTTGTTCAAGTTCAAGCGTTTTTGCTGTTTCTGCATGAATCTGCTCGAATAGTTCTGGATGTTCGACGAGTGAAATTCCGTAAGACGGAATCATCTCCTTGATTTTTGCTTCCCACGCCGGTAGTTCGGACGGAAAACATTTTCCGAGCACTTCGAGCATGACCGGAACCGCTGTTGAGGCACCTGGCGACGCCCCAAGTAAGGCCGCAACAGATCCGTCGGCTGCACTGACGACCTCTGTTCCGAATTGGAGTGTCCCTTTTCCTTGCGGTGTATCCTTGATGACCTGGACACGTTGACCAGCGACGACGACATCCCAGTCTTCCGTCTTCGCATTCGGGATGAACTCTCGTAATTCGTTCATCCGTTGCTCCGTCGACAAGAGGACTTGTTCGATCAGATACTTCGTCAATCCCATCTCTTTCGCTCCCGCAGCAAGCATCGTCAAGACGTTGTTCGGTTTGACAGACGCGATCAAATCAAGATTCGATCCTGTCTTGAGGAACTTCGGTGAGAAGCCAGCAAACGGTCCGAAAAGGAGTGATTTCTTCCCATCGATGTACCGTGTATCCAAGTGCGGTACTGACATCGGTGGTGCTCCGACTTTTGCTTTTCCGTAGACTTTCGCATGGTGCTGTTCGATGATTTCAGGATTTTTACAGACGAGGAATAAACCACTGACCGGGAAACCACCGATTTGCTTCGATTCCTCGATGCCTGTTTTTTGGAGCAACGGTAGACTACCGCCGCCACCCCCGATGAAGACGAACTGCGCCGTATGATGCTCAATCCGGTGATCGCGCTCATTCTTCACTTTGACTTCCCATCCCCCGTCAACGCGCTTCAAGTCCTCGACACCGTGCTGATAGTTGATCTCTACATCGTGCCGTGCGAGATATTCAAACAGGATTCGTGTCAACGCACCGAAGTTGACGTCCGTTCCTGAATCGATTTTTGTCGCAGCGATCGGCTCAGGTGACGTCCGACCGTTCATGATGAGGGGAATCCACTCGGCTAGTTTCGCTGGATCCTCTGAATATTCCATTCCCGCAAACAACGGATTCGCTGATAACGCTTCCAATCGTTTTTTCAGGAATTCGACGTTTTCCGTTCCTTCGACCATGCTCATATGTGGAATCGGCATGATGAATTCTTTCGGATTCGGCAAGACACCTTCCTTGACGAGATGCGACCAGAATTGACGTGACAGTTGGAACTGTTCGTTTACTTTGATCGCTTTACTGATGTCGATTGAACCATCGGCGTTTTCCGTCGTATAGTTCAGTTCGCATAGTGCGGCGTGACCTGTTCCCGCATTGTTCCACTCATTCGAGCTCTCTTCCCCGGCACTCGCGAGTTTCTCGAATACCTTGATGTTCATTTCAGGCGCGAGTTCTTTTAACAAGACCCCTAACGTCGCGCTCATGACTCCGGCACCAATTAAAATAACGTCTGTTTTTTTAGGCATACTGCTCATGATATCCTTCCTATCCCCGTTGATATTATGGACTACCTGTCATGAAAAACTTCCCCCTCATGACGACAACTTACCTTTCCATTATAACCCAATCATAGCTTGTACAGAAAGGAACTTCTTTTACATTCAGAAATGTGCCGAGGCAGTTGATTTTACAAAATCGTCTGCCTCTTTTCGAAGCAGACGATTCCGCTCATTTGATTCGTAATCCTAAGTTTCCTTTAATGGTTTCATACCAATGATAGGTGTGATAGCTTTTTTGAATCACTGGCTCCTCCATCGAAATAGCCATTACCTGCTGCCCATAGTCATCAAAGCGTAGATAAACAAGATAACTCCCCCGCTCCATTTGTTTGGGTAGCTCTACCCGCAAGCGATAATAATGATTTTCAAGATCTGTGACATCTGTCTTTAAAAGATGCGTTTCTTCCATCCAATTACGATGTTGTAGTGTAATTCCTTCTACATGAATTCGACGATCTCCAAGTGTTTGAACCGTTAGCTCGAGTCCCTTTTCTGTCAGTTCTAATTCGTGCACCTTCACATATAGAGGGAGAGCTAGCATTTGTTTCTGACCACTGCCTAATGGAACACTCCAGTAAGGTTGATCATCCACCCATTCGATTTCCTTTGTTTCTTTCGATTTCGACCACTTGACAGCATCCATGAAATCATCAAAACGTCCGGTGTTCCAGTAATGATACAACAGACGATTGAACGGCTTTTCAATCAATGAATCGATGGGATAGGAACGGTGTTGCGTAAATAAGGCAACGACGCGCGCAAACATTTGATGATAGGCTGACGGATCATGACTTTTGAGAAAGTGCTTACGATCATATAAGCGTGTGATGCAGTCAAACTCAATCAGTCGATTGAGGATGAGACGCTCCTTTTCAACAGGTAATTTATATTCCAACACACGTCGTAAGACGATAAGATTTGTTTCCATCTTTTCCATGATATCAGTCTGCTTCGTTAATGAGTCATTTTCCTCGAGACGGTTCAAATAATAGATGGGAGCCGTGACCGTTGATATCGCATCCGTTCGTATTAAGACATCGATAAAAAATTGTTTATCTTCGGCGAATTTCATCGAAGGAAATTGAATCGCATGACGTAGCAGAAAGTCTCGACGCATCATACGGGCACGTGGACCGAGATGATAAAACGCATGCTTTAACGTATAAGGAGAAACGTGATCACGATTACGATTCGATTCGTGAACACCGATGATTCGGTTCGGTTGATTCGTAGACACTTGAATCGTACGTCCGACGGCGTAGTCCACTCCGGTTCGATCCATCGTCTCATTCAAAATTCGTAATCCATCATGCGCTAACCAATCGTCCGCATCCAAAAACGTAACATATTTCGATCGTGCAAGAGCCAAACCTAGATTACGTGGCATCGCAGGCGTGCCCGTATTGTTTTTCAGCAGTATGCTGACAAGTTGAGGATATAAGGAAGATAAGCGTCTTAACAGACGGCGTGAGCCATCTGTGGATTTATCATCTACCGCAATGATCGTCACGTTTCGAATACCGATCGTCTGTACTAAAACGGAGTTAATCGTTCGTTCAAGATAGATAATCGCATTGTACACTGGAATAACGACTGTAACAGCAACATGACGTCTTAGACGTTTTGCATTTAAAACCTCATAGTCTTTTAATACTGATGAAATCTTTGACCTCACTTGATTCACTCCTCATCCTCAAAGCTGATTCAATTTATCAACTATATTGGTTTTAATGTAAAATAATTATAGTATAAACAAAATTTAATTGTCCTGCAAGTATCGTTTGGAACACACACGAACGTATAAATTCATTCAAAAACGGTAATCATATAACAAAGATAAAGGAGGAACACTCAATGGCGACACGCTGGATATTCGGCAATCAATTGAATCACGATCTCCCTTTATTACAGGAAGCAAACAAACAAGACGATGTCATCCTGATGGTCGAAGCGACCTCGCGCTCCAAATGGAAGACGTACCATAAACAAAAGCTCGTCCTCGTCTTCTCAGCGATGCGACATTTTGCGGAAGAACTGCGCGAAAAAGGCTTCACCGTCGATTACCGGGAAGCGGATTCGTTCGATCAGGCATTTAAGGCGCACCGGAAAGATCATGATCCGGACCATGTATTTTATACGGCGATCACGGACGAACCAATGCGCAAGGCGATGCATAAGTGGCAAGACGCTTTACCGAAGAAAATCACGGTCGAGGTTTGTTCCGACGTGCCGTTGTTTTTACTGACACAGGAAGAAGCGGTCGAAGCAATTGGCGACAAGCCCTACAAGATGGATCGGTTTTATCGCAAACTGCGCAAGGAACGAAACGTTCTCATGAACGGCTCCAAATCGATTGGTGGAAAGTGGTCGTTTGACGCCGAGAACCGGAAACCGGCGAAGTCCGGGACGACGTTTCCGGATCCAATTCAGTTTCGTCCCGATCACATCACAAGGGATGTCATCGATAAGGTCGAGCGTGATTTTTCCGATCATCCAGGAGCACTTGATTCCTTCCATTGGCCGGTTACGCGAAAGGAAGCGATGCAGGCTCTCCATCGTTTCATCGAAGAACGACTCGAGACGTTCGGGACGTATCAAGACGCCATGCTGACCGGTGAAGATACGTTATCGCATTCGCTCTTGTCAGCAGCAATCAATCTCGGCTTACTGACACCGGAAGAGGTCATTCGTCAAGTCGAGGCAGCACTTGAAGAACAGGATGCTCCACTCAATGCGGTCGAAGGTTTCATTCGACAAATCCTCGGCTGGCGCGAATACATGCGTGCCGTCTATCTAGCTGAGATGCCGGATTACGCTTTCGTCAATGTGCTGTGGCATGAAGCGGATCTACCGGACTTTTTCTGGACCGGGAAGACGAACATGAACTGTGTCGCTGAATCGTTACGTCCTGTCGTCGAGCATGCCCATAATCACCATATCCAGCGCTTGATGGTGCTCGGGAACTTCGCTAATCTGTTTGCGATCTCGCCGCAACAGACGGCAGATTGGTTCAACGAGATGTACATCGATGCCTATGACTGGGTCGTCTTACCGAACGTCCTCGGAATGGCGCTTCATGCCGACGGAGGAACATTATCGACTAAACCGTACATCGCTTCGGCGAATTACATCCATAAGATGAGTGATTATTGCAAGGGATGTCCGTTTCATCAAAAGGACATGCTCGGAGAGGATGCCTGTCCGTTTAACGCCTTGTACTGGGACTTCATCGATCGGCATGAAAAACGCTTCGCTGATAATCAGCGGATGTCGATGATGTATCGGCAATGGGGAAAGCGCGATGCGGATAGCAAACGCGATATTCGAAAGAAAGCTAAAGCACTTCGGAAACAACTACAGGATGGCGCTTTCGATACACCATGAAACAAGCCGGTCGGATTAGGTCCGACCGGCTTGTTTTGGCTTACGCACTTTTTTGATTAGCTGCTTGTTGTTTCTTTTTCCGGAGGTGATACAGTCCGAATAGTCCGAGGAACCAGACCGGTGTCAGCAACAAGGCTGGACGTGTGTCGTCAGCAAACAGCATGACGACGAGAATGACTGCAAACAATCCGAGCACGAGGTAATTGACGAGTGGTGTCAATGGTGCTTTGAATGTCGATGCTGCATGTAATTCCGGATTTTGTTTCTTGTACCGGAGATGACAGACGAGGATGACACCCCAGACCCAGATGAAGCAGATTGCACTGATCGTCGTGACGATACTGAACGCTTGTCCCGGTAACAGCTTACTGAGCAAAGCACCGACTGAGACGACGATCGTCGAGACGAACAAGGCGTTTGCTGGAACATGATTTTTGTTCAACTTCGAGAACTTGTTCGACGCTTGCTGTTGATTTCCCAGGTTATACAGAATCCGGCTAGTCGAGAACATTCCGCTGTTACATGCAGAAGCAGCGGATGTCAGTACGACGAAGTTGATGATTCCTGCTGCGAGCGGAATCCCGATCAGACTGAACGTCTTGACGAACGGACTTTCTGTTGCACTTAATCCTGTCCATGGGTTGATCATCAAGAGAATCAGCAAGGCACCGACATAGAAGAACAGAATTCGGAGCGGAATCTTATTGATCGCGGACGGGATGTTCTTCTTCGGATCCGCTGTCTCGGCTGCTGATACCCCAACGAGCTCGACACCGACATAAGCGAAGACGACCATCTGGAACGAGAGCAGGAATCCAGAAATCCCGTTTGGCATCCATCCATTATGTGACCAGAGATTCGACACTGTGACGGGACCGGCATCCGTTTTAAAACCAATGACGAGCAAGACGATTCCGACACCAATCAAGGCAAGGATCGTCACGACTTTGATCAAGGCGAACCAAAACTCAAGTTCACCGAACAATTTAACGGTCAATAAGTTAAAGCCAAGTAAAATCAAGAGCGCGAGTACGGCTGGAATCCATTGCGGGATATCAAACCAATACTTGACGTACACACCGACAGCGATGATGTCCGCCATTGCCGTCATGATCCAACAGAACCAGTACGTCCAACCGGTCACGAACGCGGCACGCGGTCCGAGATAATCTTCTGCGATATCCGTGAGTGACTGATAACCTGCTTTTGACAATAACAATTCCCCAAGTGCCCGCATAACGAAGAAGATTGCGATCCCGACGAGTAAGTAGGCAAAAATGATCGATGGTCCGGCGAGTTGGATCGCTTTTCCTGATCCTAAAAACAACCCTGTTCCGATCGTTCCACCAATGGCAATCAACTGTACATGACGATTCGATAAATCCCGTTTTAATCCTTGCTGTTCCAAACCTGAACTCCTCCTTGTGATGGTTTCTCTACGCTTCAGACCGTTCTGTCGGTCCTGAAAAAGAAAAAAAGAGACTGGACGAATGTCCAATCTCAACAAAATCAAAGGAATAACCCATACACGCCACTACGACATTCCATGAATGCCCGTCGCTGCATGTGATTACTCTTCTGTCCGTTTGCCTGAGATTGTGAACCCTTCGGCGCCGTGTCGACACGGTCTCTCCAGAAGCTGCTCCTGCCATAGTGTGACCCATGACAATCATAGCTTTCTCTTTATTTGATTATCCGATGCGTCGCTGCATCGATGAATTGTTTCTAATTTTAGTAATCTCGACAGCATTTGTCAACGCCTTTTTCAAAATCATTTTTCAATCTATGAAAAGGACTTTACCATCTTTTCCAGAAATCATACAGCACCACTTGATCATGAAAGGATGAAACATTCATGTCGACGATTTACTTGATTCGTCACTGTGAAACGACCGGTCAGGCACCTGATGCCCCATTAACACCTGGTGGAGAAGAACAGGCACGACGACTGTGCACGCAGTTACTTGAGCTTCCGATTACACATCTTATTTCGAGTCCGTATCGCCGTGCGCTCGATTCGATTCAACCACTTGCGACTGCCCTGAAACTTCCCATTACACGGGAGGATGCTTTGAAAGAACGACAGTTAAGTGCTGTTCCACTTGACGATTGGCAGGATCATCTCCGACAAACGTTCGTCGATCCAGACTATACGTGTCCTGGTGGTGAATCTAGCCGAATAGCAACTGAGCGTATCACGCGTGTCGTCGATGAAGCGTTGCAACAGCATGATGGATCCATTCTCGTGACACACGGGAATTTGTTGTCTTTATATTTGCATTCGATCGATCCAACATTTGGATTCCAAGAAAGCTTACAGCTCAAAAATCCGGATATTTTTAAGGTGACACGTATTCAAAAACAAACAATCATCGAACACTTGGTAGCCTTTTGAAATTCTATTTATCTTAGGCATATGAACCGATAGAATCTATTTTTTATTTATAAAAAGCATAAGAACTATCTATTTTACTTCCCTTCGAAACGGCTTTATATTAAACGAATTGATAACAAAAATTAAGTAGTTTTAGATTCATGTATGAAGCGGAACTTCGAAAATCTGCTTAATCAATCAACAAGCCCTTCCGGATCACCGGAAAGGCTGTCTTTATACTTCATTATGAGCACCATAGCTATGGCGAAGGGCAAACAACAGTCGAATCAATGGTTCATGATAGCCGATAAACCATCCTTCTTCGATCCCGTTGATGATGGCCTCTTCTGTCATCCAAGCGACACGCTGAACTTCTTCTTCCTGTAGTGTCAGCGTCGTCAGATCCACTTCTTGTTCGACGAGATAATAATCATCAAAACCGATTTCAAACGGAATCGTCAGATGCGGACGGACGCCCGTAAAATCGATGTCGAGTCCAAGCTCTTCCGACAATTCCCGTTGCGCCGCCATCTGACTCGTATCCCCGCTGATCGCACTGCCCCCGACTGTCAGATCCCACATGTTCGGCCAACCGGATTTGAACGGTTGCCGTTGTTGGACGAGCATCTCTCCCTTGGCGTTAAAAACACAGACGTGAATCGTCATGTGATAATCGCCAGCTGTATGTGGCGTTCCCCGTGTCCAGAGCCGTCCTGTTTTCTTGCGATCTGCTGTGTATACATCCCACTGTTCCATCTTGCATCATTCCCCTTTTTAATTGATGAAAGACGAGTTATTCGAGCTTTCCTCCGCTTTGACGCAATCAATCGCGACGACGAGGGCGATCAATAATTCTTCCATCGCTTCATCTTCGACTTCAATCATGTACTGATCGGTCCAAGAAATCCACTTTTTCTGCACGCGACCAATCCGTTGTCCCTGTTGCAGGACTTCAAAATCGACATCCCACCAGTCGCCTGTGACTTCGAACTGATCCGAGTTGATTGTATAACGATCCTTGAAGAACGTGAACTCTTTGATGATTTCGAATGATTGTCCCACTGCTTCGACATAAAAGACCGGACGGAAACTAAACGTTTTTTTCTCGATTTCAGCAACGACTTCTCCGTTTCGGTTCGTTACGGTGAAGGTCTTCGGTAATTTCATAAAACTTCCCTCAATGTGATACGCATCGTGTCCTTCTTCGTCCTGAATCGCAAATCGTCCACGCAAACTGAAGGCTTTTTGTTTCATATAAAGTGTATGCATACCGGTCTCCTCCTTTAATGTATAGTCTTATTTACGACATTACTGACAGAAAAGATTCAAAATCTGGAAATAGCCAGTTGGTGCAGTTTGTAACAGAAGCTTCAGTGGTATCAAGTTACATAACACGAAATCTACGGGAAAGAAGGAATTTTGATGTCTATCGATACGATTGTGCTCTTCATTTTACTCGCCATCGCCCTGTTGATCATCCTTGTCCCACCCCTCCTCCTTTGGCACGTCTGGCGCGCCGATCGTCGCCAGCAAGAACATGCGGTCCTGCGCAACTTCCCCGTCCTCGGAAAGATGCGCTATATCCTCGAAAACATGGGACCGGAACTCCGCCAATACTTATTTCTCAACAATAACGAAGGCAAACCCTTCTCCCGCAATGAATACAAGACAGCCGTCCTTTCTGGCAAATACCAAAGTCGGATTCTTGGTTTTGGCTCGGAACGTAATTTTGAAGAAGCTGGTTTTTATGTACAAAACGCCCTCTTTCCAACGAATCGACAGGAATTACGGATCGATCAATCAGAACGTGTCGATACGCACATTTATCAAATTGATCGCGATGAACTGTTTACGCGGAAAGAACATCTTGTTGCGAAGCAAATCTCATCGTATCTCTTAAAAGTGGAGGATGCACCTATCATCGGGGCGAAGACATGTCGGCAGCCTTATCAAATCCAAGGACTGATCGGTCAATCGGCAATGAGTTTTGGTGCACTCGGTGACCGGGCCATCACTGCACTCTCGATCGGACTTGGTCGCGCTAAGGGCAGCTGGATGAATACTGGTGAAGGTGGTTTGTCCGATTTTCATCTCAAAGGTGACGTCGACATCATCTGTCAGATTGGTCCCGGTCTGTTCGGTGTCCGGACGGAGGACGGTGATTTTTCGTTTGACGAATTCCAGAAAAAAAGTGAGTTACCGCAAGTCAAAGCCTTCGAACTAAAGCTTGCCCAAGGGGCTAAAACGCGTGGCGGACATTTAGAAGGCGCAAAGGTCACAGAAGAAATTGCTGCTGTCCGGAAAGTCAAAGTCGGTGTTGGCATCGATAGTCCGAATCGCTTTAACGAATTCACGACACCAGAGACGATGCTCGACTGGGTCGAACGTCTCCGTGAGATCGGCGGCAAACCGGTCGGGATTAAAGTCGTCGTCGGTAATCTCGAAGACATGCGGCAGTTGATTGCTTATATGGAAGAATCCGGTCGTCATCCAGACTTCATGACGGTCGACGGTGGCGAAGGAGGGACAGGCGCGACGTTCCAAGAACTTGCGGATGCTGCCGGCCTACCACTCTTTTCCGCTTTACCGTTCGTTCATCAACTTTTGACAGAAGCCGGTTTACGCGACAAGGTCAAAGTGTTCGCATCCGGTAAGCTGATCAGTGCTGATAAGATTGCGATCGCTCTCGCCCTCGGCGCTGACTTCGTCAACATCGCGCGTGGTTTAATGTTTAATGTCGGCTGTATTCAAGCCCAAGTCTGTCATACGAATCACTGTCCGGTCGGCGTTGCGACGACTGATCCGAAACTGCAGAAGGC
This sequence comes from Exiguobacterium sp. EF_C8, assembly GCF_054956715.1. Classification (NCBI taxonomy): domain Bacteria; kingdom Bacillati; phylum Bacillota; class Bacilli; order Caryophanales; genus Exiguobacterium; species Exiguobacterium sp. EF_C8. The sequence goes on from NZ_CM143264.1 coordinate 14,161, forward strand.
GCTGATCGTCGACGAAAAAAGTTTCCGCGTGACGAACTACATCATCTCGTTACGAGAAGGACTCTACAATCTGACGGCGGCAGCAGGACTCGTCTCACCGACGGAACTTCGCCCAGAACACGTCATCTATAAGGACGAAGCCGGACACCTGATTCCGGGTCCGGACTGGATGGCACGGCATATGATGGATCGCTCTCTTTCCTCACGGTAACGAATAGCACTCACTTGCACTTTTTAGCCAGAGCGCTTAAAGTGTATAGTTGATGAAATTCTTTAACCACACATGTGCATTACCTTAAGGAAAGGGTTTAATATACTATGAAAAAGAACTTTTGGCAGGACTTACCACGACCATTTTTCGTCTTAGCACCGATGGAAGACGTCACCGACGTCGTCTTCCGCCACGTCGTCGCAAAAGCGGCGCGTCCGGACGTCTTCTTCACGGAATTTACGAATACAGAAAGCTATTGTCATCCGAAAGGCAAACAGAGCGTCCGCGGACGTCTCGAGTTCACGGAGGATGAACAACCAATGGTCGCTCACATCTGGGGCGACAAACCGGAATATTTCCGCGAAATGAGCATCGGCATGGCAGAGATGGGCTTTAGCGGAATCGACATCAACATGGGCTGTCCCGTCCATAATGTGGCCGTGAACGGCAAAGGCTCCGGTTTGATCAATCGTCCGGAAGTTGCAGCTGAACTGATCCAAGCTGCAAAAGCAGGCGGTCTCCCAGTCAGCGTCAAAACGCGTCTCGGCTATACGAAGGTCGAAGAGTGGCACGATTGGTTGCGCCACATCCTCGAGCAAGATATCGCGAACCTCTCGATTCACCTCCGGACACGTAAAGAGATGAGTGCCGTTCCAGCGCACTTCGAATTGATTCCAGAAATCAAGAAGTTACGTGATGAAATCGCACCACAGACGTTACTGACGATCAACGGGGATATCAACGATCGCCAACACGGTCTTGAACTCGTCGAGAAATACGGTGTCGACGGTGTCATGATCGGTCGCGGGATCTTCCACAATCCGTTTGCATTCGAAGTCGAGAAAAAAGAACATTCGAGCCAAGAACTCCTCGATTTGTTACGTCTACAACTCGATCTACACGATCACTACTCGGCTCAATTCGAGCCACGTCTCTTCAAACCATTACGCCGGTTCTTCAAGATTTACGTCCGTGGATTCCGCGGTGCGAGTGAACTTCGGGTCAAATTGATGGAGACGAACTCAACGGACGAAGTGCGTGCCTTACTCGACGCTTTCGTTGAAGAAGAAGGGATTCACGAGGTCAACTCGTTTTCAATCTAACAGCAAAGCACGCCTCCTCGGCTTGAGGAAGCGTGCTTTTTGGTGTCACCAGTGTTCGACGGTTTGCCGCGCATCCGCACACCATTGTTCAAAGTCAGACTGATGCGTCAGCGACAGGAAACGTCGTTTCCCGAGTCGTCGATCGAGCCGCGCGATGCCGCGGATGAAAGGATGTGGGTGAACGAGCGCTTGTTCAAACGCAAGGTTCGGATACTCTAACAAATCTTGTTGCATCTCATAGTTCGCTAGATATCCGTCTTGTTTGACTTGTCGTTCGATCTCAGCCGATAACGCATGCGACTGTTCCAACCAGTCGGACTGCCATAGCGCTCCGTCTGGTTTTTCCGGTAACTGTGCAGCCCGTAACGCGTAACGCCGATCGACTTCCCGTTCGAAGCGAAAATCGTCTGCTCCAAGAATCTCTTCTCCGTCAAACGTCACCCAGACACGACTGGGGTTATCTTGAATCCGGTAGACAGTTGCGCGAAAAGCGATTCGTCCTTGTAACGACGGGGCGAGCAGTTGCTCGACCCGCTTTTTGATGATGGAAAACTGCAAGCGATCCGTCCTTTCCGTCCGGCTAATGTGATTAGCCGTTCTTCATATGAAACGATTCCGCAAGCGTGAACGTCAACTCTTTTAACTCGAGACCACCGAGTGCAAAGTAGAGTTTTAAATAATTGTGCGGGTTGAAGACGAAGACGTCCTTCGTCTGGCTGACCCACTCGCCGTTCGTTCCGTTGAAGGTGAACGTCGCGACCGGCATGTTATTCGCAAACAATGTCACCGGCATTTGCGCCAGTTCGCCGGCATTCGAACATGCCGTCAACGTGACCTGATACATCCCTGTCTCTTCTGCTGTGACAGCGAAGACGTGACTACTGCCCGTCGTCGTCGCAACATCCGTTAACGAGAACGCATTACCACTGACGAGACGCTGGTGCGAGACAGCTTGATCTTCGAGTGCCTCTTCTTCAACCGGTGCCCCGAGGACCTCGACGGGTGACGCCGTTCCGATCACACGATCCATGACCGGTGACCGCAGTAGAAACTGACAGATGTTCGCCGCACTCCGCAATAACTCGGAGCGTCGAAGTGTTCCGTCTGCGAGAGCCGTCAATGTATCATCCTCGAACGGATTCGTTCCCGGTTCGCCGACGACCATATAGAGATCGTTTTGCGAACGGACCATCGTCGCCGTTTGCTGCCGGTTTGCTTCCGTTCCTTCGGCGTTGATTTTCGCCCACCAGTCGGTCATGACGATTCCATCAAAGCCCCACTCATCGCGCAAGATGCGTGTGTTCTGATCGTATAAGCCGGCAGTCCAGATGCCATTGACGGCACCGTACGTCGTCATGATCGAGTATGCTTTCCCTTCCTTAACTGCCATCTCGAACCCTTTCAAGTACAACTCACGTAACGCCCGTTCTGATACGATCGAATCCAGATCATGCCGGTGGAACTCTTGGTTGTTGGCACTGAAGTGCTTCAACGTTCCCGTCACACCAACCCGGTGCATCCCGTCGAGCTGTGCCACGGCCATTTTTCCAGTCAGATACGAATCTTCCGAGAAATACTCGAAGTTCCGTCCGTTGAGTGGATGACGGTGGAGGTTCATCCCGGGTCCAAGCAACGTATCAATCTCGTTCTTCCGTAACTCAAGACCTGTCATCTCAAATAGATCGGCAATCAATGTTGTGTTGAACGTCGAGGCAAGCAATGTTCCGTTCGGTAACGAGAAGGCTTTCGTCCCGATGTCCATCCGGATTCCGGACGGACCATCCGCGCAGCAGCCTGCTGGAATGCCGAGTGCTTCGAGTTCTGCCGTCACGCCACCAAAAGCTCCCGCCGTTCCCGGTGTGACGCGCGGTGAGTTCATCCCTTCCCCCCGGACGATCGCGGCGAGATCCGCATCCGTCAATTGATCGAGGAACGTCTCGAGCGTGACCCGTTCTTCTTTGACGTCGCGTAACTTCCAACCAGCATCTTCCGTCTGCGTCCGTTCAACAGGACGCTCCTGTTGACGGCGCTGTTCCGGATCGATCGTCCGCAGTGGTGTTGCTTCATACGTCACCGTATATCCCGTTTCGGTCGCTTGCGGTTTGATGCGTTCAAACGCCGTCACCGGTGCCATGTTCTCCGTTAAGACGTCCGTGACGTCAAGCGTCTCGACAGAATGGCTTGCGACTGGAACCGCCGACCGGACGTCCGTTCCGAGATAGAGCTGATACGTGCCAGGTTCGACGACATAAGACGACTTATGCCCGGTAACGCCACTATCGTCATAACTCGCGAACGAGGCGAACGGTACGACGAGTGTGAGAGATTCTTGCTCGCCTGGTGCGAGTTCTTTTGTCTTGCCGAACGTAACGAGTTGACGCGTTGGGTTACCGAGTTGTCCTTGTGGTTTCTCAAGGTATCCTTGTATGACTTCCTTCCCGCTCGTCTGCCCGGTATTCGTCACTGTCGCTGTAATCGTCCAAGCATCAGCTGACGTCGTCACATCTGTCGCAAGTTTGAACGACGTATACGATAGTCCATAACCGAACGGATACAAGACCACTTCCGGTGCGAACGTCTCGAAGTAACGGTACCCGATATAGATGTCTTCTTGATACAACGCGCGATCGGCATGACCGAAGTATGGTGTTGACGGATAATCATCGAGTGAACGGACGATCGTATCCGGTAGTTTTCCAGACGGCGAGACGCGGCCGAGCAAGAGATCACTCAGCCCGGTTCCACCTTCCATCCCACCTTGCCAGGCATAGAGGACAGCACTTGGCGTCGTCTCTTCGACCCAGCGCATATCGATGATATTCCCGACGTTCAAGACGACGACGGTTTTTTTGAAAGATGTCGTCACGAGTCGGAGCATCTCCTGTTCCGTCTCCGTTAAAAAATAACTCCCTGGATCCGCTGTATTGTCGCGGTCTTCCCCAGCCGTACGACCAATCATGATCAAGGCAACATCGGAGTCAAGCGCTGCTTGCTGAACGAGTGTCGCGTCAAGCGGCATCTCTTCTTGCGACCACGGTTCGGCTGCCCAGCCTTCACCTTGGTCAAACGGATGGTCTTCAAGCCATGTCTCGTACGCCTTGAGGACGTCTGCATTCAGCGTCACGTCTTCGCGTAGCATGTCGAGTGGACTAACGAGGTTCGTGACGTTGACCATCCCGCCTGATCCTGTGCCACTTTTATAGTAGTTGAACTGGTTACGTCCAAAGACTGCGACCGTTGTTTCGGGTTGCAACGGGAGTACACCATCGTTTTGTAAGAGCACCGCTCCTTCAGCAACGGTCTGTCGTGCGAGCTGTGTATAGGCTTGCCAATCGAGCGTGTATGTCATCAGTCATCCACCTTTTTAATTAGTTTGAGAAAAGAGTCGTTTTAAATCCTTCGCGATTTCATCTAAGCTATCTTCGGCTTGCGGATAAAGACCGAGTTTATCGAGAAAAGCATGTTCCATTCCGCGGTACTGGAGATAGCGTGTTTTGACGCCAGCACGCGCGAGTTTTTTCGCATATGCTTCTCCTTCAAGACGTAAGTAATCAAACTCCCCTGTAATGACGATTGCCTCTGGTAAATCGGTGAGCGTCGCGAACAACGGCGAGATCCGTGGATCCTTCGAATCACTTGCTTGGACATACCATTGCTCGAGGATACCTTCTTCATCTTGAAGTGAGAGAATGATCCGTTCGAGGAACTGCGGTTCCGTTTGTCGGTCATACGCTTCAAGCGTCCAGTCATATTCCGAATTCGGATGTTCACCGACATTGACGACTGGATAATACAAGACTTGATAGCGGATATACGGCGTCGGACGCTCGCGGTCGAGCAAACAACAGACCGTCGCCAAGTTCCCACCGGCACTATCACCGGCGACAGCGATCGCACCTGGATCAATCCCAAGTCGATCAGCGTGTTCGACTGCCCAATCGATCGATGCATGACAATCCTCAAGTCCTGTCGGAAACGGATGCTCGGGTGCCAATCGGTAGCCGACCGACAAGACGGCGACGTTCCCTTTATCGGCTAATGCCTTACATGGATTCTCGACCGTCTCGAGCGTGCCACCGAAAAAACCACCGCCATGGAAATAGACGACGAGCGGGAGCGGACGCGCCGCTTCCGGACGATACAGCCGTGCTTCGATCGTGGTATCGGGTCTTGGGATCGCGAGGACATCCGTTGAGATTTGCCGAGTCGTCACGTCTTCGTTGTCCCACCCCATGCCGGCACGTGCCAGTTCGACTGGCGACGCCCCTTCTGGAATCGAGACCGATGGACGCTGCGTGAGGACGACCTCACGGACACGCGGATCGAGTGTTCCCGGAGTCGAGACGTCAGGAATCGGCTTATCGACGATTTCGAGTCCGTCTTGATGGATAGATGAACGATTTCGTAACGTCCGCAGTAAATCTTGCATTGATGTGGTAGACAATTGGATCGCTTCCTTTCTTATCAAATGGTTATCGAAAGCGCTTTCGATAACCATTAAAAAAATTCGAATGCCACTTTTTAAAAAAGAGACCGCTTACATCACAATATACCTGTCTTTGACAGCAGAAGCAAATGTTTCACCTAAAAAAATCAGCGCAGTCGCCTGCGCTGATCCTCATCGTAATTGTTCTTGGGAAACGATCGTAAAGCCATCGATGACCGTGTCTTCCTCGACCTCGATCAACAGGCATCGTTTCCCTTGATAGTTGACTTGTTTGACGTACTTCAAGTCTTGCGGACTGATCGCGATATTTGCGATCTTCGTATTGATTTTAATCGATTTCGCTTCATAGTTCGGGACGATGTTACTCGCCTTCATCTCGTATGTTGGATCGTCAACGACCGTCTTGAACGCCCGTTCGACCTGTTCCGTGCTGACGTCTTCGACACCACTTGCCTTGAGCACACGCTCGACTTCTTGGACGTCGAGCATCGGTACTTCTTCCTCATCTTGATCCTCTTCGACGACGATCAACTGGTTGATGTTTTCATAGACACCGGCTAACGTCTTCGTATCCATCGATTCCCCGACGACCGATTTGACGATTTCCTCGAAGATCGCTTTATCCTCATCTGCCGTGACGATCGGTTGACCTTTCAAGACATTTTCAAGGAAGCCGAAATCCGGTTTATTCGGCTTACCTGCCGCATACAAGACATGATTGACGTCTGCCGCATTGTCGGTGAAGGTCGGGAAGAGAAATCCACCAATCGGCGACGCCAGTTTGATGACCGGATTGATGAACAAGTTCGACTTGAATTCGCGTTCAACGAAATCAAAGACGAGCGATTGCTTCGGTAACTCTGTTAAGTTCAGGCTACCGAGAATGAACGGCGTCGTATAGACGTCGTCATTCGGATCGATCTCTGTCTCATCCGCTTGGCGCTTCGTCGTTTTATAGTATTGTCCGCGAATGAACGTGACGACGAGGTCATTCTCGTACTGGACGTCCTGAACCATCTTCAACGCCATCGTCTGCATCTGTTCGACCCAGTCCTCCGGCTCTTCCGCATACAGTCCTTCATAAAGAAGCTGTTGCGTATGACCCGTCTCCCCTTCTTCTGGATGCGTGAACTTGACCTCGAACAGCTTGACGTCGAGTTTTCCACCTAGTACCTTCTTGAAGTTCGCAAGGAACAGCTCCTGTTGCTCCGGATCAAGCAACGGAAACGGTCGGGCTTCCTCATGATAGATTTCGCTCGTCTCTTTTCGGATATAGACGTTGTAGATTTCATGGATTTTTAGTAAATCGGCATCCATCTTGAAGTGACGACGGATGTCGGCGATGTCTTTTTTATTCATGCATACCAGCTCCTCGAATCATTAAAATCCTGCTTCCTGAAAAGCGTACCATATGCGAGATGACCCGACATCTTTTAGAAAATCAATGTGCACGGAACGAATACGCGCGTGTGACAGGATTAACGATCTCATATTCATATTCCTGGTGGGCAGCGCGAGCTTGCACGATACAATTTTCTAGTTCTTTTGTGTTGAAATAACGTTGCGCTTCCGTCAACGTGCCACTTACGACTAAAAAGATACCGCACACGATCAACCATCCTCTGATTCGTTCGTTCATGATGTAGCCCCCTTTCTTCTCCACCTAAATCCTAACATCAGACCCTTGTATATAATGACAAAAATTTAATTTTTATAACATTTACACGATATTCATTTTCTCCTAAATAAGTGAGGCCATACTAAAAATTGTGAAGGGTGTCTTCACATCATCTCGTCTCATACATAGGAGGAATGACACGTGTTCAAAGCGATCAAGTCCATTGTCATCACTGCACTCGTCTGCCTGACCGCTTTCCAATTCGATACGACATCCGTTTCTGCACTACCCTCAGGTATCTCGTCGAAAGCGACGGCCCAGTCTCAACTCGATGCCTTAACTGTTAAAACAGAAGGCAGCATGACCGGTTATTCGCGCGATTTGTTTCCGCACTGGATCAGTCAAGGAAGCGGCTGTGATACACGACAAGTCGTCTTAAAACGTGACGCTGATTCATATGTCGGATCGTGTCCCGTTACATCTGGTTCTTGGTATAGTTACTATGACGGACTGACATTCACGAACCCGTCTGACCTCGACATCGATCACGTCGTACCGCTTGCGGAAGCATGGCGCTCAGGAGCAAGCAGTTGGACGACGACGACACGTCAAGCGTTCGCAAACGATTTGACAGGTCCGCAATTGATCGCTGTCTCTGCGAGCTCGAACCGTTCAAAAGGGGACCAGGATCCGTCGACATGGAAGCCGACACGTGCAGGTGCGAGTTGTGCCTACTCAAAGATGTGGATCAATACGAAGAGCCGCTGGAACCTCAGCTTACAGTCGAGTGAAAAAACAGCTCTACAAACGATGTTGAACACATGTACATACTAAAAAGGAGTCGATTCGATGGAAACGAAAACCTCTACCTTTACCGCCACACATGGTGTCATGACGCAAGAAGTCGGGGTCATCAGCGGTGAACTCGAACTCCGGACGACCTGTCAGGAAGACGGGACGTTGGAACTGAAGATTGCTTATGTCGGGGCGATAGACGTCTATACGTTACCCGGCACTTATCGTGTCCATGACGTTCGGGATCATGATGTCATTCATCAGATGCTCGTCAATGTACTAGAACGAACATAATGAAAACAGACGCTGTCCAAATTAATGGACGGCGTCTGTTTTCATTCTACATATTCAAAATCAGATTATCATTATTTACTAAAGCATACGTTTTATCTGACGTTCTATCCGGTATAGTGAGAACAACGTCATTATTCGTTTAGGGAGGAATACTTCATGCGAAACGTTTTGATCCCAACCGGCGTCATCTTAAGTGGTGCAGGTCTCTATATGGCACTAGAAAGTCACGTGCCTGCATTACTCGTTACTGGTATCATCATGCTATTTGGTTGTGGTATCGGTATCATCACGAAAGCAAAGTCAGAGTAATCCATAAATCTAGTTAGGAGGATAACTATGATTCAACAGTTCATCAAGGAACAGCAGTCACACTCCATTATTGGAGGTTTTATCGCCAAGTCTGCCGACCCAATCCTCGCTCACGTCAATCCATCGCGTTTACAAGAAAAAGACCTCGTGGTATTGATTCAAGCTGATCAATCGATTGTTGTCTCTTTCGCTAATCAGCAAGATCAGACAAATTGGACGCCACTATCCCGAGAGCAGGTTCATCGATCGAAAAGTCTACTCGCACCTAAGACATACTATTTCAAAATTAAGCATGAGGAATATGCCGGAACCTATTTGATTTCACCAGATTTGATTGTGAACGATCAATTCAAGAGCGAAAAGGATTATTTAGAAGTTCTAACATCAACAATGAATGGATAACTTATAGCTGTTTTATGAAGACGATTTCGTCTTTAATCGGAATTCCCTTTTCATTGTATAACGGGATTTCCGGTTTTATTTTGCGTGCAAGGCCCACGGCATTTGGAATCACCTGCGATACTGTATATCCCCGATGTTGATAGAAACGTATCGCACGTTCATTGTCGTTTGTCGTAACGAGTGTCAGCAAGTTGCATTGTTGCTGTGCTGCTTTTTCCTCAACGACTTGCATCAACCGTGAGCCGATTCCTTTGCCTTCTTCAAGACTATCCAGTGAAATGATTTCGCACGTCTGTGAAGTAATATGATAGGTGATCAGTCCAATGATTTCATAATCATCATTCGTAACATAAAATCCATCCAACAGACTGCAATCATGAACACCTGTTGACGTTACCATTTGTGAACTGCCCCAGTGCACAGTAAAAAAGTCTTTAATCTGACTACGTGTTTCCTCTTCAATGATCTGAATAATCATTATGTCCTCCATTCATTTTTAATGTTTATTCTATGTAACGATTCCAAGTTAAGTATTCATCTAAGTCTTTCCATGTTAATAAAGTATATGGGGTCCCCGTCTCTAATTTTATCGATACATTTTCTGCTATCACTTTTATACGTTTGGTTGGATCGTCTCTTTTTCCTGCAGGATAAACAGCTATTTTATTAAATAATAATTCCCCATCCGCCTGAGTTTCTTTCTTTAAATCTAATTGATTGATTTGATCTTTTGAAGGAATTTCTTTTCCTATACAATCACATATTTCAAAAAGAGGATATCGATCCTTCGTCCACTGTTCAATGATTTCGATAACCTTAAGAATCATGAAATCACCTGATGGTAATTGATAACTAATCGCATCACCGGTCTTTAAATTTGTTTCAGCTATGAATCTCTTTGGTACTTTTTTGGCTTGTGGCTGAGGAGAGTTAAGTTTCTCCTTCAATTTATAAAGGATGACTTCGCGTTTCTTTTTCAATTTAGGATCTTCTTCCCAACGATCAAGGTCAACACCACTATCAATGATACGCAATGCCTCACTTTTCACTTCATCTTGAAGTCTTCCTAATTTCCATTGTATTAAGGCAAAAGATAACCAAAAAGCTGTAATTTCTTCATCGTCTATCTCATCTAGGTATTCTTCAATAACAACTTTCGTTGCTTCTTCATTCGTAAAGTTGTCGCCTAATAAATCCTTATATCTAAAGCTAATATCTTCTGCTATGTCATCAGACAATATCGCTACTCCCCAAGCTCCCATCTATTCTCCACCTCCATGATTTTCATGTCCTTTTTATTAATCGAAATATTGACTTATAAAAAAGCATCAAAGACATTTAGGGTGTGCTTTGACGCTTCAGAATGATATTCATACGTTTACTTATGATACGGTTCATTCCGATTAATCCGGTATGCCCGATAAATCTGTTCACAGAGAATCATCTTCATCAATTGATGCGGGAATGTCATCTTTGAAAACGAAATCGTATCGTTCGCACGCTGCATCACTTCTGGTGCAAGACCGAGTGATCCACCGATGACGAAAGCAATTTTGCTCTTGCCGTATGTCGCGAGTTGATCGAGTTCTTTTGCGAACTGTTCACTCGTCCGTTGTTTTCCTTCAATAGCAAGTGCAAGGACATGAACGTCCGGTCCAATCTTCGCTAAAATCCGTTCGCCCTCTTTTTTCTTTACTTGCGCCATCTCCGCTTCACTCAACTGCTCCGGTGCCTTTTCGTCCGCGACCTCGATTTCTTGGATCGAACAGTAGGCGCCGAGACGCTTCGTATATTCGGCGATGCCTTGCTTCAAATACTTCTCTTTTAGCTTTCCGACCGTAATGATGGTAATTTGCATCTTTTTTCTCGCTTTCTGACAGAAAATTCAGGAGTTATCCACAGAGTTATCCACAAATCCACATGTTGATATTTATTTTTTGCTTGACACAAGATATGTTGCCGGTGCCTCGCAGTATTCACACGTGATGTTTTTTTCTGGATTTAGCTGATCGAGAATCGGGTATTGTTCTGTTTCATCTACGATTTCGTCAAGTGCGAGTTCGACATGTTCTAAACAAACGTACTTATCCACAGGTTATCTCCTCCTTTCACTTATCCACATTTATCCGCTTCCAGTATAACAAATATCAACCTTCCTGACCGGAAAAGCCATACGTTTCCTCACTCAAAAAAACCATCCACAGGTCGGACCTGTGGATGGTTTTGAGATTACGCCTTACTGAACGGTCGGAGACTGCGCGGACAACTTCACATCTGCTGTCTGCTTTTCCCCGCCTCGGTAGAACGTGACTTTGACCGTTTCACCAACTTTTGCATCCCGGTAGAGAACGCTTTTTAGATCAGCGAAGGACGCGATTTCTTTACCATTGATCTCAACGATGACATCGTTCGCCTTCATTCCCGCTTTTTCGGCTCCGCTATTACGAGTCAGACCGACGACGACGATTCCTTTCGTGACATCATTCGGCAATTTCAACCGATCTTCGCGGTATCCGCTTGGGAATTCCTGCACGTCACGGATCTGAATACCGAGCTGTGGACGAACGACTTCACCGTTTTGCTCGAGATCACGCATGATTGGTAACGCTTCGTTGATTGGAATCGCAAATCCGACTCCTTCGACACTTGCTTCCGCAATCTTCATCGAGTTGATCCCGATCAATTGACCGGCTGTATTGATGAGCGCTCCACCCGAGTTCCCCGGGTTGATCGCTGCATCGGTTTGGATGACTTCTGTATTGAAGTCTTGCTGTCCGTCCTTGTTCGTATCGACTGGAACCGTCCGTTCCTGCGCACTGATGACACCGCGCGTGACGGAGTTCGCGAAGATTCCGAGTGGGTTTCCGATCGCAAGCACCGTTTCACCGGCACGTAACGTATCCGAATCCCCCAGTTTTGCGACTTGTGTCACTTTCGATGAATCAATCGACAGGACCGCTAAATCGTACGTCGGATCTTCGCCGAGGACTTTTGCCTCGAGTGCTGTTCCGTCGGATAACGTGACAGACAAGCGACTTGCCCCTTCAACGACATGGTAGTTTGTGACGACGTAGGCTTTATTGCCGTCTTTTTTATAGATGACGCCGGACCCTGCACCCGTTTCCTGATCGGTTCCTTGGAACGAGCTCTGAAGGTTCGTTACGCTCACGACGGCTTCCTTCGTCTTACCGACCGCACCGACGATGTCGGCTTCATCCTCTGTCGTCTGTGTCGCGGTCTGTTCCGTTGCCGTTGACGAGACCGGTGTCGGACTCGTCATCTCATCGCGGACGAACGGCCACGCGATGAGGGCGATCAACAAGGCTCCGACGATTCCGCCGATCAGACCGACGAAAAAGGCTTTTCCGGCACCGCGACGACGCGGGGGTTCTGGTTGTTCTTCATATGGTTCACGATAAGGGCTGACCGGTTCGCTCGTTGCCGGCTGACGGGGCGGGAAGCCGCTCTCATCGGATGACTGTTCGTATCGTTCGGATTCGTTCCGTGGTTCTTCCGGTCGATCCATCGACATACGCCTCCTTTATGACTCTCTTTACACAAGTATACCCCCATCACGTGGCAAGTGAGCCAAATGTGGGGGTCTTTTGAGCATATTCAGTAATTTCCCATAATCAAAGCTTCAGGAGCGGCGTCGGAATGACCGGGTCCGTGTCGAGGAGCTGAATCTTACTCAGATCGACGTCACGGCTTGCGAGCGTCTGGGAGACGCTCATCCGGGCGAGTTCTTTCATGTTGTTATCCTTGCTCAAGTGGGCCATGTGGATCCGTTTCGTCCGGTCGTCAAGGACCTCGCTCATCGCGATCGCAGCGTCCTCATTCGAGACGTGTCCGTAGTCGCCGAGGATCCGCCGCTTGACGCTCCACGGATAATGTCCCATCTGGAGCATACCGATATCGTGGTTCGCTTCGAAGATATAGGCATCGGCGCCCCGAATAACACCTTTCATCCGGTCCGAGACGTATCCGGTATCGGTGATGTGTGCCAATCGTTTTCCTTCATGCGCGAACTGGAAGAACATCGGATCCGCTGCATCGTGACTGACGTTGAACGATTCGACCTCGATGTCACCGAACTGCTTGACCTCTCCGACTTCCCAGAGGAACTTCAGCGCCGGATCGATCTTACCAATCTTCGCTTCCATCGCCGCCCATGTCTTTTCATTGGCATAGAGCGGGATGTTGTACTTGCGTGCCATGATGCCGACGCCTTTGATATGGTCGGAGTGCTCATGGGTGACGAACAGACCGTCGATACCCTGCGGCGACCGGTCGATCTGGTCGAACAAGGCGAGCATCGCCTTGCCGGTCAGTCCGGCGTCGACGAGCAAACGGGTCTGTTCACTTTCGATATAGAGGGCGTTCCCCGTCGAGCCACTGGCCATGACGCTGTAGTGTAGGCTCATCGTGCATTCCTCATTTCTCTGAGACTGTATCCAATCGTTCGACGGTCTGGACACCGCCGTCAATCGCATTGACGAAGTAGACTTCCTCGTTGTCGAGCTCGATTTGCCACGTCGGCGGCAGGATTTGAACGGATTCCGTGCCTTCCGTGACGAGACAGAAATATCCGAGCTTATGACTCGTCAACCGTTTCGATGCCGGGAACAAACCTTGCTCCGACAACTGGACGATCGCTTCACTTGCCGATAACAACGTCACGTCCTGTGCTTGCCGGACGACCTTGTTCAAGTGGCGTTGTTTGTAGCTGACGATTTCCTTCGCATCGTTGAGTTGCAAGACGAGCAGGGACGGTCCGATCATCGCATCGTCCTCACGCGACTGCTGTGGTGTCGAATAGAGCGGCTGTCCCTTATACGTCTGAACGAATGTCATCTCCTGATACTTACTATCATACTTCCAAAATGTATATTCGGCACCATACCGAACGGACGCTTGAACGAACGATGAAGCGGAATCCCGCATCGTCTTCGTTTCGAGTCGATACGGTTTCGTCAACCGGACCGACCACTCGACATCATTCTTGACGGAGGCGACTGCATCCTGAATCGGTGAACTTGCAAGTGGCGCCAGCGTCCGCGCATCGACTTCGGCCGTCAAATAACCAATGTCACGTGTGACCGGTTGCAGTTTCTTCTCGTCGATGTGACGATCCTTCAAGATCGATTTCCCGGTCGCACTTGTCGCAACGATCCGCGGCTCGACCATCCGGTCCATCAATTGAATGGCGAGGTAGACGTTCAGGATCAAAAAGGTCAGCATCAATAAGGTCTTCGCTTTACTCCAGTCCATTCGTCCTCACCCCTCATTCCCGACAGCTTGATTGATCGATTGCCAAACCCCATCGACCTTGATGAACCACGTCGGCTCAAAGACAGCGTAGCGGCTCGTTGAAATTTTATACGTCATCTCATATCCGACCCGGATCCCACTGATTTCTTTTAAGAGATCGGCGCGTCTTAAACGTTCAAGAACCGTTTCGACAGCCGGCACCGTCTCTTCCCGAAGGATCAACTTCCGCTTCGCTCGAAGCATGCTGCGGCTGAGCGACCGGACTTGATTTTCTTCATACATGATCTTCAGTGTCGCGAGATCGAACTTCGTCTGTTCGAGCAACGGACCGCTCTCCCCGAACACCGGATACCGGTTCAAGTACAACCGGAACGTCGCCGTCTGTTCCTCGCCCTTCTTACTCATCTGATCGAAGTAATAGCGGAAACCACTCCGTTGTGTCTCTTGATCAAGCCAGCCTCCATGAATGTTGACGTAGCTAACGAGCGTGCTGTAATCAACGGTCGAGCTTTGGGTGTTCGGCGATAACGTGTTGAAGCGATAGACATTGTAGTTTCGGTCGTACGTCGAGACGCTGACGCCATCCGTCAAGACGTCGAGATCATCGCGACTCTTGATTTGCTGGACGTTCGAATTTTCAGCAAAGAAGGCACTCCGGATGCGATCGAGTGGTTGCGGCGATTGCCCGACCTCGTCATAGACGAAGACTTGTTCCAGCCGTGTCGTACCACTCGCGACATACGTATAATCGCCCCCTTTGAGTTCGACGCGCGTCATCGGTTTTTTCTTATCGTACGCGAACAGTCGTTTCAGAACCGTCTCATCGCCGACGAGTTTAAAGTCCTTTAGGCGCCCCGTCGCCGACTCAAGACGGAGAATCGGACCATCGTAATCGAGGAGATAGAGCCGTTTGATCGGTTCTGAGAACGCGATCTGTTTTTCTCCGAGTAACTCCTCAAGCATCGTTGCGCTGATCGGTGTCGGAAAAATCATCTCGACGCTCCGCTCGCCGACCGGGATGTTCTTTGCTTTATCCGTCAGGACAAGGACCCCGATATTGAACGATGCACCGATCCGGTTGAGGAAGGTCCGCCCGATGATTTGCGTTTGGTACGTCCCTTCCTGATCCGAATAGACAAGTAATTCCGGATTAATCAGCTGGTTGCTTTCAATCGTCTTTGAGGCATCGATCTCGTTGAACGAGACTTGTTCCCGCTCGATCGATTCACTGCTTGGATGATAGGTCCAGAGCATCGCTGTCTGAGCGATCGAACCGGCGACGAGCAGGACGAGTAACAGCGAACTCCAGTGTTGTTTCTTCATCCGGCATCCACCTCTTCGATCACCTCATACGGAAGCGTGAAGTAAATCGTCGTACCGCGTCCCCATTCGCTTTCTGCCCAGATGTCGCCACCGTGAGCCGAAACGACGTCTTTCGCAATCGACAGACCAAGACCAGTTCCGCCGATTTTACGGGCACGGGCTTTATCGACACGATAGAAGCGTTCGAAGATTTTTTGGAGATTCGCTTTCGGGATTCCGACACCTTCATCCTTGATGCTGATGACGATCCGTTTTGCCCGGAGCATCGTCCGGACGGTTATTGTTCCGCCTTCCGGTGAGTATTTGATCGCGTTCGTCAGGATGTTATCTGCGACCTGAATCAATTTATCCTGATCTCCACGGATATAGACTTTCCGCTTCATGATCTTACGACGGAAACGAATCCGTTCCGGCTTCGTCATGTCATGGCGATCGAGAATCTCATTCAAGAACTGAATGTAATCGAAGCGGACTTTGTTCATCTTATATTCCTTACTGTCCATCTTCGACAGCTGTAAAAGATCGGTGACGAGGCGGATCATCCGCTCCGTCTCATTTTGTGTCGTCTCAAGGAAACGCGGTGCGAGTTCCTCATCCTGATAGGCGCCTTCTGCCAAGGCTTCGAGGTAGCTGCGCATCGTCGTCAGTGGTGTCCGGAGCTCGTGACTGACGTTCGCGACGAATTCACGTCGATCCTGTTCGACCTGCTCCTGTTCCGTGACGTCATGTAGGACGACGATCATCCCGGTAATCGGTCCACTGTGTTTCTTGACGGGCGAGAAGAATGCCCGGACGAGGAACAGTTCGTCCTCACTACTGAAATCGAGCAGACGCGGTGGCATCGTGCCGTCTTCCGGAATCATGAAATCGTCACCGAGTGCCAGTAGGTCCTTCAAGTTCGTTCCGACGACGCTCGCATCGTCAGCGCCGACGATATCCTTCGCTTGATCATTCATCAAAATGACGCGCAGCGTCCGGTCCGTCGCGATGACCCCGTCGGTCATGTTCTCAAGGACACTCGTCAACTTCCGCCGTTCGGCTTCCGTCGTCGCGTTCGCTTCGAGCAGCTCATCCGTCAATTCATTGAACGAACGAGCGAGTTGCCCGATCTCATCATCCGAATAGACCTTAACCTTCCGCGAGAAGTTCCCGCGTCGCATCTCGATCGCTTGACGCCGCATATCCGAAATCGGACGCGTGATCGTCCGCGACAGCAAGACTCCGAGAATCGACGTGATGACGAGGGCGATGACTGTTCCGGTCGCAAGAATCCGCGTGACCTGTTGCATCTGCGAATAGATCGACTCCATCGAGGCACGGACATAAATCATCCCGGTCGTCACACCGTCTCGTTCCGAGGTGACGGGTACGGCAAAGATCCGGATCTTATCTTCTGATTCCGGATCGAGTACGGTGTCCGTCCGGGTCGAGCTCGTTGCCTGCGCTTTTTTAATCAGTGAATTCGTCGCCCGTTGACCGACCGCCGACTGGTTCTCGTCATCCGATGTCGCTTGGATGATCGAGTCCTGATCGATAATCTGGACTTCGAGGATGTCGTTCCTTGAGGTGGAGCCATTACTAAACTCAGACAGCAGTTGCCCTAATGATTGGGACAACTGCCGTTTGGAGGCTTCATCATCGCCTGTTTTATCGAATTCCTTCCCGACGTTATAGGCGACAAGACCTGCCCGGTCCTCGACCGACTTCGAGAAGTTCGTAATGTACTGCTTTTCAAGGGAACGAACGAAGTAGACACCAATGACCTGCATCGCCACTAAAATCAATAAGGCATAGATGACGACAAGCTTCCATTGGATGGATTTAAAGAAGTTCGTTCCTTTTAACATCGTTATTCATTCTCCCCGTCTTGGAGATAGTAGCCGACTCCACGACGCGTCATGATATAGACCGGCGTACTTGGGTTATCTTCGACTTTTTCACGAAGACGGCGCACTGTCACGTCGACTGTCCGGACGTCACCAAAGTAGTCATAGCCCCAGACCGTCTGCAACAAATGCTCACGCGTCATGACTTGACCGATGTTTTTCGCGAGGTAATGCAACAATTCGAACTCACGCTGCGTCAGCTCGATCTTTTGATCCTTACGTGTCACTGTATGCGAATTCGTATCGATATACAGTTCTCCGACTTTGAGTGGACCTGGTCCAACCGGTTGTGGTGTAGCTTCCGGACTCGTATTGCGTAAGTGGACTTTCACGCGGGCGAGTAACTCACGTGAGCTGAATGGCTTCGTCACGTAATCGTTCGCACCAAGCTCAAGACCAAGTACCGTATCAATTTCAGAATCCTTTGCTGTCAGCATGATGATTGGAATCTTCGACGTCTTCCGAACCTCCCGGCAGACCTCCATCCCGTCCATTAGTGGAAGCATGATATCAAGTAACATCAAATCCGGTTTGAACTCCTCGAATTTTTCTAATGCCTCCACGCCGTCGTTTGCGATCGCGACCTGGTAGCCTTCTTTTTCTAATTTAAACTTGAGTATATCTGCAATCGGTAACTCGTCATCGACGACTAGAATTTTACGTTCCGTCACTGGGTGTGCCCCCTTAAAAATTTCTATTCAATCTATTTTACCTGTTTTTTCGGCATATAGAAAGGTGGCGACGGAAACTCCCGGCGCCACTCGCTCTACTGTTCGTCGTCTCACGGGAGAGGTTCCACGTGAAACACTGTATTCAGTATACCTGTTTTTGCTTCCGTTTGTGAACCATTTCGCACAAAAAACAGCCTCTTGCAGGAGGCAAGAGGCTATTGAGACTTATGCTTCTTCGTAGAGATCACGCAAGACGACGGTCTGTTCACGACCCGGTCCGACCGAGAACGTGACAAGTGAGATGCCTGTCAGATCCGCGATCCGCTTGACGTAGTTCTGTGCGTTCAACGGTAGATCTTCAAAGCGACGGACACCTGTGATGTCCTCTTTCCAGCCTGGAAGCTCTTCGTAAACTGGGACACATGCTTCAAGATCACGGAAGCTTGCTGGGTACTCATCGATCTGTTTACCATTGAATTCGTACGATGTACAGATCTTCAACGTTTCGAGTCCTGTCAGAACGTCGATCGAGTTGAGCGAAAGATCCGTCAACCCACTTGTACGGCGCGAGTGGCGAACGACGACAGAGTCGAACCAACCAACACGACGCGGACGTCCTGTCGTCGTCCCGTATTCACGACCGACTTCACGGATTTGATGACCGATATCATCAAACAATTCCGTTGGGAACGGACCGTCACCGACACGTGACGTGTATGCTTTACAAACACCGACGACATGGTCAATTCGGGCTGGACCGACACCAACACCTGATGCAACACCGCCAGCTGATGCGTTCGATGATGTAACGAACGGATACGTTCCGTGGTCAAGGTCGAGTAAGACACCTTGTGCGCCTTCAAACAACACTTTTTCACCGTGATCAAGGCTATCGTTGACGACGACGGATGTATCACAGACATATTTCGCGAACTCTTGTCCATATGCATAGTACTCTTCGAAGATATCGTCGAACGCGATTGGTTCAGCGTCATACATCTTCGTGAACATGCGGTTCTTTTGGTCGAGAACGATCTTTAACTTCTCAGCAAACGTTTCTTTGTCGAGTAAATCTGCCATCCGGATACCGATTCGTGCAGCTTTATCCATGTAGCACGGTCCGATCCCTTTTAGCGTCGTTCCGACTTTTGCGTCGCCCTTCGCTTCTTCTTCTAACTGATCCTGCAACTGATGATACGGCAAGATGACATGCGCCCGATTCGAAATTAACAAGTTATCCGTTGAAACACCACGATCGTGCAGATACTTCAATTCCTTGACGAGTGATTTCGGGTTGACGACAAGACCGTTCCCGATGACACATTTCTTATCCGAGTAAAAAATACCTGATGGGATCAAGTGCAATTTGTACGTCTCGTTATTGAATACGATCGTATGTCCTGCATTGTCTCCACCTTGATAACGTGCTACGACGTCAGCTTGTTTTGAAAGAAAATCGGTGATTTTCCCTTTTCCTTCGTCGCCCCACTGTGTTCCGACTACTACTACTGATGACATCTTATCATCCACCTCCACGTACGATTCAAAACCACGACTAAGTGTAACGCGATAAAAAAAAGAAGTCAACCAAATACCGAACAATTAATTGTTACAATTCTCTTTCGTTCGTTTAATTATCGTTTTTAGTGAATAAACTGAGAATCTTTAGGTGAAAATAAAAAAAGCTACGTTTTGCCTCCGATTCATCGAGGGCAAGACGCAGCTTGGATTAAGCAGGTGGCGCGTACGAGTTGCTTGGCTCGAGATCCACGAACTTGTTGAATTCTTTTCGGAAGGCGAGCTTGACGGTACCGGTTGGACCATTCCGCTGTTTCGCGATGATGATCTCAATCGTATTCGCATCTTCCGTTTCTTTATTGTAGTAATCATCACGGTACAAGAAGGCGACGATATCGGCATCTTGCTCGATCGCTCCCGATTCCCGGATATCCGACATCATCGGTCGCTTATCTTGACGACTCTCCACCCCACGCGAGAGCTGCGATAAGGCGATGACGGGGACTTCAAGTTCACGCGCGAGTGATTTCAAGGAACGGGAAATTTCCGAAACCTCTTGTTGACGGTTGTCGCTAGAGCGACCATTCCCTTGAATCAACTGCAAGTAATCGATCATGATCATCCCAAGACCATGCTCCTGCTTCAAACGACGGCATTTCGCCCGGATATCATTGACCCGAATACCTGGTGTATCGTCGATGTAGATACCGGCTTGAGACAAGTTACTCATCGCAAGCGATAACTTCCCCCAGTCCTCTTCTTCGAGTTGACCCGTCCGCAGACGCTGCGCGTCGACGTTTCCTTCGGCACAGAGCATCCGCATGACGAGCTGTTCGGCACCCATCTCAAGACTGAAGATGGCGACGTTCTCGTCAGCGCGTGTTGCGACGTTTTGCGAGATGTTCAAGGCGAACGCGGTCTTCCCAACCGACGGACGTGCTGCGACGATGATTAAATCGTTGCGCTGGAAGCCGGCCGTCATCTTATCGAGATCTTGGAAACCGGTCGGAATCCCCGTCGTCTCGCCGCTCTGCTTATGCAATTTATCAATCGTTGCATAGGCACTCGTCAAGACGTCCGAGATCGGGATGAAGCTCGCGCTTCCTTTTCCTTGTGATACTTCGAGAATCTTCCGTTCTGCCTCGTTCAGCAGGACATCGACCTCATTTTGCCGTTCGTATCCATCAGTGACGATCTCGCCTGCCGTCCGAATGAGACGCCGGAGCGTCGACTTCTGGTCAACGACGTTGACGTAATAATTGATGTTGGCTGCAGTTGGTACCCCTTCTGCCAGTTCCGCTAGATAGGGTAGACCACCAATCTCATCTAGAATCCCGAGCGTACTGAGCTCGGCTGTCACCGTAACGAGGTCGATCGCTTCGCCTCGGTCGGACAGCACGAGCATCGCTTCAAAGATCCGTTGGTGAGAGGCACGGTAAAAGTCCTGCGGTAACAGACGTTCCGATGCACTGATCAAACGATCCGCATCAATCATGATCGCCCCTAGGACGGCTTGTTCTGCCTCGATGCTTTGGGGAGGCATATTTTGCATGACTTCACTCATCACCGGTCCCCTTTTCTACTCACGCCTCTTTGACCTGAACGTTCAGTGTCGCTGTCACTTCGTTGTGTAACTTCAATGGTACCTTCGTAAAGCCAAGTGCCTTGATCGGGTGCTCGAGCTCGATTTTGCGTTTATCGATCTTGTAACCCATGCTTTTAAGTGCTTCTGCAATCTGTTTACTTGTGACTGATCCGAAGACACGACCGCCTTCACCGGCTTTCGTCGAGACGACGATCGTCTCTTTTTCGATTTTTTCTTTTAACGCTTGCGCGTCAAGCAAGTTCTGTTTCGCTTCTTCTGCTGCTTTACGTTCGTGTGCTTCATGTTGCTTCAAGTTGCCAGTCGTCGCAGGGCGCGCCAACTTTTTCTTGAAGAGTACGTTATTTGCATAAGCATCGGCCACGTCTTTGACGTCTCCTGCTTTCCCTTGTCCTTTTACATCCTGTAAGAAAATAACCTTCATTCTGATTCCTCTCCTTTTGTCTCATCTTCTAAATATTGATCGATTGCTTTACGCAACGCATCCGCCACGGTGACGACTGATTCTGACATCTGTGTCGCCGCGTTCGTCAAGTGACCGCCGCCACCGAGCGTCTCCATGATCAACTGAACGTTGACATCCCCAAGCGAACGGGCGCTAATCGCCGTTCGTCCGTCTTGAAGTTCCGCGATGACGAAAGCGGCGCGAATGCCTCGAAGCGATAACAATTGATCGGCTGCTTGCGCAATCAAGACTTGATCGTGAATGACTCCTGGCTCTGCTGTCGCAATCGCCATCCCTTCCGTATAGACTTCGGATCGCTCGAGGATATGTGACTGCTCGACGTACGTCTCAAGATCCTGACTGAGAAACTCTTGTACGAGCACTGTGTCAGCACCTTGTGAGCGTAAATAGGATGCAGCATCGAACGTCCGAGAACCGGTCCGCAGGGCAAAGCCTTTTGTATCAACGATGATCCCAGCGAGTAACGCCGTCGCTTCAAGCATCGCCAGTTTCTGATTCGTCGGTTGGTACTCGATCAGCTCGGTGACGAGCTCTGATGTCGAAGAAGCATACGGCTCAAGATACACGAGAACCGCATCTTCGATGAAATCTTCGCCCCGACGATGATGATCAATCACGACCATATGCTCGAATCGATCGAGCAAGGCCGGTACGACAACAAGCGATGGTTTGTGTGTATCGACGACGACGAGTAACGTCTGATCGTCGATCAATTGATCAGCTTGAAACGCATTGACGAATCGTGTCTCGAGTTGTGGTACTTCGGCAATCTCATCCATCATCCGGCGAATCCCGCGTCCGATTTCTTCCGGTGGTAAGACGATATGTGCTTCCTTATCGTTCATTTCCGCAAGCTTCAAAATGCCAATTGCTGATCCGAGTGCATCCATGTCTGGATTTTTGTGACCCATGATCAGGACACGGCTCGATTCCTGCATTAAGTCACGAAGCGAGTTAGCGATGACCCGGGCCCGGACGCGCGTCCGTTTTTCCGTCGGATTCGTCTTGCCGCCGTAAAAGCGGACCTTCCCATCACGTTTGATGACGACTTGGTCGCCTCCTCGTCCCAGCGCAAGATCGAGACTCGACTGAGCCATCTGACCAAGCGCCGGAATCGGGTCACTTCCGCAACCAATTCCGATGGATAACGTCAACTGGACGCCGCGTTGACTCGTCTCTTCCCGAACCGTATCCAGAATCGTAAATTTCGATCGTTCGAGAATCCGTAGATTCTCTTCTGTCGTAACGATGAAATACCGATCGGACGCGGTCCGCTTGATATACGTCCCGTGTTCCGCTGCCCAGTGATTCAACAACTGCGTGACCCGGCTGTTCAGTTCACTGCGTAACTGATCCTCGATGCCTTGTGTCATCTCATCGTAGTTATCGAGATAGATGACACCGATGACCGTCTGATTATCGACGAGTTGTTGTTCAACTTGTGCTTCTTCCGTCATATCGAACAGGTAAAAGGTCCGGTTCTCATGATTCGAAAAGACACGATACACGGCATCGCCGATTTCAAGCGTCGCTTGATCCTCATTCGTCGCGACCATTTCGATGAATAAGGGATCGAGCTCATTGAGCGTCTGTCCCATTGCTACATCATCAAAGATATCCCGCATCGGATCATTGAACCAGGTGACAAGCGTTTCCTCATCGTATAACAAAATCCCGATTGGCATGTTCGTCAACGCATCTTGTCCCGTCTCCTCGACTTGCATCGAGATTCCGGCGACGTACGTCTCCCATGCCCTGCGTGCACGACGTTCTTCGAATAGGTGCAATCCGAAGAGGAGGGCAGTCACGACGGCTCCGATGGCAGAGATGACCGGTTCGCGGACAGCGACGACGAGAAGCAGACCGACGATTAATAGATACGGAATGAAGCGAACGATACGTCGTTCGCGTTCCGGTGATACTTGTTGACCTGACTCCATCGTGTCCTCCTTATATGCTCTATAGGGTTAATTAAAATTTTTAGTAACTTGTTTATTATAACCGAAAAGCAGGAGGGGATGAAAGAGAAGCGAAAAAAAGCACCACCCTCACGCTTGAGGATGGTGCTACGAAATCAGTCAGCCACGTATGGAATTAAAGCCATTTGACGTGCGCGTTTGATTGCGATTGTAAGTGGACGTTGGTATTTCGCTGAAGTACCAGTCACACGACGTGGAAGAATCTTACCGCGTTCCGAAATGAAACGTTTGAGAAGTTCTACGTCTTTATAATCGATATGAGTGATGTGGTTCGACGTGAAGTAACATACTTTACGACGACGTTTTCCACCTGGACGACGTGCCATGTGATTAACCTCCTTTTTAACTTGGATTTTTCAGGACGATTTCCTTAGAACGGGAGATCGTCGTCTGAAAGGTCGATCGAACTACCGCCGCTGAACGGATCAGCGCCGAAGCCCGAATTCGATGAAGCGGGTGCTGGCGAGGAAGAGTTGTTCTGCTGTTGCTGTGAACCCCATCCTGCAGCATTCCCGTTTCCACCAGTTGATGAAGCGTAGCCTTCGCTACCATCCGAAGAACGGCTCGCGTTACGTGACTCAAGGAAGCGGACGCTATCAGCGACGACTTCTGCACGGTAACGGCGTTGCCCTTCTTTATCGTCGTAGCTGCTAATCTGGAGGCGACCCTCTACACCAGCAAGACTACCTTTCTTCAAATACTGAGCAACGTTCTCTGCTTGCTTGCGCCAAACGACGCAATCGATGAAATCAGCTTCTCGCTTCCCATCTTGCCCTGTGAAAGGACGGTCACATGCGAGTGTGAATCGCGTTACCGCAATCCCGCTCTGCGTATAACGCATTTCCGGGTCACGAGTTAACCGACCGACTAAAACGACGCGGTTAATCATCAGAATCACTCTCCTGTTTCAGCTTATTTCTCGTCTTTTGTGATCATTAAGCGAACGATATCGTCACTGATCTTCATGAGACGGTCAAGTTCTTTTGTAGCTGCTGGTTCAGCAGTCACGTTAAGAAGAACGTAGAACCCTTCACGCATATCATTGATTTCGTAAGCGAAACGACGTTTACCCATTTCAGTTGTTTTATCAACTGTAC
This sequence comes from Exiguobacterium sp. EF_C8, assembly GCF_054956715.1. NCBI lineage: Bacteria > Bacillati > Bacillota > Bacilli > Caryophanales > Exiguobacterium > Exiguobacterium sp. EF_C8. The sequence continues at coordinate 39,154 of NZ_CM143264.1, forward strand.
CACCGTTATCAGTGAGGACTTTGTTAAAACGCTCCACTGTTGCTTTGCGTGTTTCCTCATCAAGTTCCGGACGGATGATGTAAAGTACTTCGTATTTACGCATATCTGTCACCTCCTCTTGGACTGGCGGCTCGAATGTTCGAGCAAGGAGCAATAATTCATTACTCACATTCGTTAATACTACCAAAGTATTTTGCTTTATGCAATAACGATTCGTTTTCGATTAGACGTTGAAGCGGAATGTGACGACATCGCCGTCTTGGAAGACATATTCCTTACCTTCTGAACGGTAACGACCTTGTTCCTTGACTGTCGCCATGTTACCTGCAGCTGCTAGATCTTCGTACGAAACGACTTCTGCACGGATGAATCCGCGTTCGAAGTCCGAGTGGATGACACCCGCACATTGTGGAGCTTTCATGCCTTTTTTAAACGTCCAAGCGCGTACTTCTTTTTCACCTGCTGTGAAGTATGTCGCAAGACCAAGCGTGCTGTACGCCGCATGGATCAATTGATCAAGACCCGACTCTTCGATTCCGAGATCGACGAGGAACTCTTGACGCTCTTCCGGCTCAAGCTCTGCAATTTCTTCTTCGATCCGAGCACAGATGACGATGACTTCTGCGCCTTCTTTTGCTGCGAATTCACGGACGAGACGCACGTTCTCATTGCTGTCTGCATCTGCGACTTCATCTTCGCCGACATTCGCGACGTAAAGCATCGGTTTCATCGTCAACAATTGGAAGTGTTTGACGAGTGCTGCTTGATCTTCGTTCAATTCAGCGAGACGTGCTGGTTTCTCATCTTCGAGCAACGCTTGCACGATTTCAAGTGCTTCAAGCTCAGCCGCTGCGTTTTTATCGCGCGACTTGACTTGTTTTTGGACACGCTGAATCCGTTTTTCGACCTGCTCAAGATCTGCGAGGATCAATTCGAGGTTGATCGTCTCGATATCATCGATCGGTGAGACTTTTCCGGCCACGTGTGTGATGTTTTCATCTACGAAACAACGCACGACCTGACAGATCGCATCTACTTCACGAATGTTCGCGAGGAATTTATTTCCGAGCCCTTCCCCTTTAGACGCACCTTTTACGATACCGGCGATATCCGTGAATTCGAATGCTGTCGGGATCGTCTTTTTCGGGTTGACGAGTTCTGTCAATTTCCGAAGACGTGCATCTGGTACTTCAACGACACCGACGTTCGGGTCGATCGTTGCGAACGGATAGTTCGCTGCCTCGACACCTGCTTGTGTGATGGCGTTAAAAAGTGTTGATTTTCCTACGTTTGGTAAGCCAACGATTCCTGCTGTTAATCCCACTTGGAATTCCTCCTTTTCGGTATTTCCTAGGAAATCCGTGCTAGCGGCCGCAGTGGGTAGAATGATTACACCACGTCAGCACATCTTTCACAATTATAGATAGTTCATTTTTTTTAAGCAAGGAGCTCGACCGTCTTTTTTAATCACGCTCTAATCGAACACAATCACTTCGCTTATGAAAGACAACGAAAAAGCGGATGTGATCACGAGAATCACATCCGCTTTTTCGTCACTCTGGTAAGACTTTTTTCAATCGTTTATCAAAATCACGACGTGGCATTAAAATGCTCGCCCCGCAACCTTGGCATTTGATTCGGATATCCATGCCGACCCGAATGATCTGCCATCGGTTCGTTCCACATGGATGCTGCTTCTTCATCTCAACATAATCATGGAGTTGATACGTTTTTGGAATCATCCGTCTGTCCACCATTCTTTTGTTCTGGATTCATCATGACCATCCGTGGATACGGGATCTTGATGTTTTCTTCTTCGAGTCCTTGCTTCAATTCCTTCCGGATCAGACGACCAGCTTGGAAATGTTGCATCGGTGGTACTTCTGCCATCAAACGATAGACGACTTCTGAAGGACCAAGTGTCTGAACACCGAGCATCTGAATCGGCTCGACGAACATATCGACATACTTCTTCGTCGTCCGGTCTGCAATCTCATGCAGAACTTGTTCGACGCGTTCAAGATCCTCATCATAGGAGACTTGGACATCGACGAGTGCGAAACTGTTGTCGACCGAATAGTTCGTGACTTGCAAAATCTGACCGTTCGGGATGATGTGGATTTCCCCGTTGAGTCCTTTGAGTTTTGTCGTCCGGATACCAAGTTCCGTCACGACGCCTTCGATTACACCGACGCGTACATAATCTCCGACTTTAAACTGACGTTCGAAGATGATGAACGCTCCTGTAATGATATCTTGCACCAAGTTCTTCGCACCAAACGAAATCGCGAGACCAGCGATTCCGGCACTGGCGACGAGACCGGTGATGTTGATTCCGAACTGACTAAGCACTGTCAACAACATGATGATTCCAAGTACGTAACGAATCGCATTTTGGAGCAACTTCAACAGCGTCTCGTTCTGTCGTTGTGCCAAGTAGTCATGTTCATTGATTTTCCTGATCGTAAAGAGACGTGAGACTGCCCCAGTCAAAACGCGCGTCAACACATAGAACGCCGCGATGATGATGAGCGCAATCAGTAGTTTCATCCCAAAACGAATCCACATATCCGCATCCATTACTTGATTGATCAATTTATCGACTTGGGCGACGGATTCTTGTACATCTTGATTGGTAGCCATTCTCTCATCCTTTCTTATTCTCTCTATTACGACAGTATACGTGATTTTAATCGAGTTTCAACCAAAGAGCCGATTTTGACGTTAGATTTCTGGAAAAACCGGGAAAGGAAAATCATCTAAGAACCCTTCACTCTTGCCAATCCACCACGACACTGACATCAAGAGAAGAAAGGATGATTTCGATGAACTTCCGCTTTCATTCGCACGAGCCCAAGCCCTATTCTTTCTTTTTAGAATATACGGAACCGTTCGCGAAAGAACGCTTAGCTGAACAATTATTCGAACAAGTCTCTGCCGTCCAAGAAAAACGTCCGATCGTACTCGTCTGCATTGGTTCTGATCGTTCGACAGGTGACTCACTCGGTCCACTCGTTGGGACATTCCTCGAGAAACAAGCGCCTGCTCATCTTCACGTTTACGGTACACTCGCTAAACCCGTCCATGCACTGAATCTCGCAGAAACCATTCACTCGATCCAAACGACCCATTACCGTCCACTCGTCATCGCGATCGATGCGTGTCTCGGTCGCCTTTCAAGTGTCGGACATGTCTTTTTCTCGGAAGGTCCACTCGCACCCGGCGCCGGCGTCCAAAAAGAATTGCCTGCGGTCGGTGACTTCAACATTAAGGCTGTCGTCAACGTCAGTGGATTCATGGAGATGATGATTCTCCAGAACACACGGTTACACCTTGTTTATGAACTAGCGGAACTCGTCGCGAACAGCTTCCACTTACTTGATGCGAAACTCTCCGCTGAATCCACACGGACGACGATTTCTTTCACGCCGCGTTCAATGTAAGCAAAAAGAAGCGAACCGTCGCCCGGATCGCTTCTTTTTAGTGATCCGATTCAGGTAACAACAAGTCGAGCAACCGATTGAGGTCGTCTTCGTCTATAAAATCGATCTCGAGTTTCCCTGCTTGTTTTCCTTGTTTAATCCGAACGGTCGCCCCGTATTTTTCGCGAAGTGATTCCTCGACGAATTGAACAGCGGTCGCTTGTTGCGGACGGGCGGCTTCCTTACGTTCCCGAAGCGCCTGCTCTAACCGACGGACGTTCCAGTTCTCCGCCATGACCCGTTCTGCCATCTGTTCGATCTTCTTTGGATGTTTCAGTGACAGGAGCGCGCGGGCATGTCCCATCGACAACCGTTCGTCCATGACCGCTTGTTGAACGAGCAATGGCAACTGTAACAGTCGAAGGCTGTTCGTAATGTGCGAACGACTTTTCCCGACACGCTGTGCAAGCTCTGCTTGCGTAATGCCGAATTCCTCGATCATCTCCGCATATGCCATCGCTTCTTCAATTGCAGATAAGTCTGCTCGTTGGATGTTTTCGATCAAGGCGAGCTCCATGACGCGTGTCTCGTCTGCTTCAATCACAAGGACCGGTACACGTTCGAATCCTGCGCGACTCGCCGCCTGATAGCGCCGTTCACCGGCGATGATTTCGTAATAGCCATCTCGTGGTCGGACGACGATCGGTTGGATCATCCCGTGACGAACGAGCGATTGGGCTAACTCTTCTAATGCTTTTTCATTGAATCGTTTCCGAGGTTGAGTCGGATTCGGGCGAATCGCCCGAACAGGTAATTCATTCACGTGCTTTCTCTCCTAAACGTAGCGGAAGGCACGACCGCTTATTCCGGACGTGCCTTCACGATGCGAATTCGCACCTCTACATATTCTTCGCAATCGACTTCTTCTTTTTCGATCGTCAATCCAGTCTGCTCGATCATATCGACGGAATCCCGCAAGGTGTTTAACGCGATTCGTGTATCTCGTGCAAAGCTTTTATGACGTTTTTTCTTCGGTGGCTGTGGTGTCATCAATCGTTCCACCCGGCGCTCCGTCTCCTTGACGTTCCATTCCCGTTCCAGAATTTCAGCGAGTACCGTTACTTGTAACGCTTCATCCTTAAGCGGCAATAACGCTCGGGCGTGACGTTCCGTGATTGTCCGTTGCTTCAATGCTTCCCGGACATCCATTGGCAATCGGAGCAAACGTAATTTGTTGGCAATCGTCGACTGACTACGTCCGAGCTTACGGGCTAACACTTCTTGCGTGATGTCTTGTAATGCAAGCAAACGCTCATAAGCTTCCGCTTCTTCGATTGGTGTCAAGTCTTCGCGTTGCAGATTTTCAATCAATGCCAGGGAAGCAGTCGTCTCGTCCGTCATCTCTTTGACGATGGCAGGAATCGTTTCCCAGCCAAGCGAGCGCACTGCTCGGTACCGTCGTTCTCCGGCAATGATTTCGTAACCTGTTCCTTGTTTTCGAACGACGATCGGCTGGAGTAACCCGTGCTCTTCGATCGTAACCGCTAGTTCTTCAATTCGGTCCCCGTCAAACACAGTCCGTGGTTGGAACTGATTCGCGACAAGTTCTGTCAATGGTAATTCCTGAACCGTCTCTTGGGGGTCAAGCTCGATCGTAGCAGGTTTACCGAGCAGTTTGGCAATTGCATTTCTCACGTTGGCGCACCTCACCTTTATCAGTCATCGTTTCACGTGAAACGGTGTTTAGCTTAATGGATCTTTCGCAGGCGTTCCCGCTTTACGCGGATATTTCCCGGGTGTTGTTCGTTTTTTATCTACAATAACGATATTACGCTCACTTTCCTCGCCTGGCAATTGGAACTGGAAACTTTCCCGTAAATTCCCACCGAGTACTTTCAAGGCAATCGCACCATCCTCAAGCTCTTCACTGACTTTCGCCGCCTTCAAGGCAACGAATTGTCCTCCGACTTTCGCAAGTGGTAGGCAATATTCCGCGAGAACGGACATCCGGGCAACCGCACGTGCGGTCACGACGTCAAACCGTTCGCGGAATTGTTTATTTTTACCGAACTCTTCTGCGCGTCCATGATGGAACGCGACACCTTCGAGTCCAAGTTCCGTCGCTAAATGATTCAGGAAGCCGATTCGTTTGTTCAGTGAATCGACGATCGTCACTTGAAGGTGCGGGAACATGATTTTGATCGGCAGACTCGGGAACCCAGCACCTGCTCCGACATCACAAACCGTCGTGACTGCCGTGAAATCAAAATAGAACGCTGCTGTGATCGAGTCATAGAAGTGCTTTAAATAGACATCTTCTTCATCGGTAATCGCCGTCAGGTTCATCTTTTCATTCCACTCGACGAGCAGTTCATAATACCGCTTGAATTGATGCAACTGATGTTCTGAGACCTCAAGTCCCTGTGCTGCCAATGCTGTTACGAATTGCTGTTGGTTCATCTCGTTCACTCCGCAGTCAATGCGTATTGGCCTTGTTCGATATAGACAAGCAAGATCGAGATATCAGACGGATTAACCCCTGAAATCCGGGATGCTTGTCCGATCGAGAGCGGACGCACTTGGTTTAGTTTTTGTTTCGCTTCAATCGCTAATCCACTGATCGCATCGTAATCGAGACGATCCGGAATCCGTTTTTGCTCCATCCGCATCATTTTTTCGACTTGATCGAGTTGTTTATCGATGTAGCCGGCATATTTGACTTGGATTTCGACTTGTTCTGCTGCTTCTGCAGACAATGGTGTTTCCGGTGGTGTCATCTGCGCAATCATCGCATATGTGATTTCCGGGCGTTTCAGCAACGTGATCGCATGCAAGGCTTCCTTAAGTGGCGATGCACCAATCGCTTCTAGCTGTGCATTCACGTCCGGTGTCGCTTTGATGACGACCTTCTCAAGACGTTTCATCTCAAGACGGATTTGCTCTTGTTTGTCGAGCAACTTCGCTTGGCGTTCTTCCGAGATCAAACCGAGTTCATGTCCGATTTCCGACAGACGAAGATCCGCATTATCATGACGGAGCAACAAGCGGTACTCGGCACGTGACGTCAAGAGGCGGTACGGTTCGTTCGTACCTTTCGTGACGAGATCATCGATCATGACACCGATATAGCCTTGTGAACGTGACAAGATGAGTGGTTCTTTGCCTTGAACTTGTAGTCCGGCATTGATTCCTGCCATGATCCCTTGTCCCGCTGCTTCCTCATAACCACTTGTTCCGTTGATTTGACCCGCTGTGAACAAACCAGGAACACGTTTTGTTTCGAGCGTTGGCCAGAGTTGTGTCGGAACGACGGCATCGTATTCAATCGCATAACCGGGACGCATCATTTCTGAATTCTCAAGCCCAGGAATCGAGCGGAGAATATCGTGTTGAACGTCTTCCGGTAAACTTGTCGATAACCCTTGCACGTAGACTTCTTCCGTATCGCGACCTTCTGGCTCAAGGAAGATTTGGTGACGCGGTTTATCGTTGAACCGGACGACCTTATCTTCGATCGATGGGCAATAACGGGGACCTGTCCCTTTAATCATCCCAGAGAACATCGGTGAACGGTGTAGATTCGCATCGATCAACTGATGCGTATACTCCGTCGTATACGTCAACCAGCATGGAATTTGTTCCGTGATCATCTGTGTCGTTTCATGACTAAACGGAAGCGCTACTTCGTCACCTGGTTGGATCTCCGTCTTCGAGTAATCGATCGTTTTCCCGTCGATTCGCGGTGGTGTACCTGTCTTGAAACGTGCGAGCTCAAATCCAAGTTCTTCAAGATGTTTCGATAGATTGATCGATGGCATCTGATTGTTCGGACCACTCTCGTACGACAATTCACCGATAATGATTTTCCCACGCATGAACGTTCCTGTCGTGATGACGACCGCTTTTGCCCGGTATTCCGCTCCAGTATTCGTGACGACACCAACGCAGCGTCCTTCGTCGTCAATCAATAACCGTTCGACGAGCGCTTGACGTAAGAGCAAATTCGGCTCATCCTCAAGCGCTTTTTTCATCCGGTTTTGGTATTCGAATTTATCTGCCTGTGCCCGGAGTGCACGCACCGCAGGTCCTTTTGACGTGTTTAACATTTTCATTTGAATATACGTTGCATCGATTGCGCGTGCCATTTCACCACCGAGCGCATCGATTTCCCGGACGACGATCCCTTTTGCAGGACCACCGATCGACGGGTTGCAATACATGAATCCGACCATATCGGGATTCATTGTCAACATGACCGTTTTCGAGCCCATTCGTGCCGCAGCAAGAGAGGCTTCGATGCCGGCATGTCCGGCTCCGACGACGATGACGTCGAATTCACCTGCTTGATAAGCCATAGTACTGGTTCCTCCTTCTTATTCCACACGCAGTCGTCTCGAATTATTTCCCGAGACAGAACTGCGAAAACAACTGATCCAATAAACTATCCTGTGCTGTATCTCCATTGATTTCGCCGAGCGTGTCCCATGCCCGTCGTAAATCGATCTGTACCATGTCAATCGGCATCGCTGCTTCTGCTGCACCGAGGGCATCTTCAATCATTTGACTCGCGCGTTTGATCAGTTGGATATGTCGTGCATTCGAGACGTACGTCATATCTTGACTCTCGACACCCTGTTCAAAGAACAGACTCGCAATCGCCGCTTCAAGATCGTTGACCCCTGCTTCTTCGAGCAAGGACGTCGTAACGATTGGTCGACCATCGGCAAGTTCCGTGACACGTACCAAATCAATCTGTTGCGCCAAGTCACTCTTGTTGACGATGATGATTGCGTTCATTCCTTTAATCGCTTCAAACAGCAAAACGTCCTCATCCGTTAGGACATCGTTCCCGTTTAGGACGAGTAAGATCAAATCGGCCGTCTTTAAAGCCTGACGCGACTTTTCGACACCCATCCGTTCGACGATATCTTCCGTCTCTCGAATCCCTGCCGTATCAATCAACTTTAGTGGTACACCACGAACATTGACGTACTCCTCGATCGTATCGCGTGTCGTTCCCGCGATATCCGTGACGATGGCCTTCGCTTCTTGCACCAATGTGTTGAGCAAAGACGATTTACCGACGTTCGGACGACCGATGATCGCTGTGGATAACCCTTCACGAAGGATTTTTCCTTGGCGTGCCGTTGTTAATAACTCTGCCAGAATCGCGCGGACAGCTCCAGCGTCACGTTCGACGATCTGTTGTGTCATCTCTTCTGCGTCATATTCCGGGTAATCGATGTTGACTTCGATCGCAGCAATCGTCTGCAACAGTTGTTGACGTAAGTCTTGGACGAGTTTTGAGAGACGTCCTTCAATTTGACTGACGGCGACATGCATCGCTCGATCCGTCTTCGCGCGGATGAGATCCATGACAGCTTCCGCCTGCGACAAATCGATTCGTCCGTTCAAGAACGCACGTTTCGTGAATTCACCCGGTTCCGCTAATCGGACTTCCGGTTGTGCGAGGATGAGTTCGAGGACACGATTGACCGCGACGACTCCTCCATGACAATTCAATTCGATGACATCTTCACGTGTGAACGTCTTTGGTGCGCGCATGACACTCACCATTACTTCATCAACAACACGATCCGCCTCGTGATCGACCAATTTCCCGTAATGAATCGTATGGGTTGGTACTTCCGTCAAGCGGTTGGTTCCTTTATAGACGCGGTCGGCTACAGCGACTGCATCAGGACCCGATAAGCGCACGATCGCAATCGCCCCTTCTCCCATCGGCGTCGAAATCGCGGCAATCGTATCAAATTCCATCATCCGTTCTTCCACCTCGTTTTTCTTCTGTCTTTTTATACGTGTTCAATCCTTAATCGTTGCAATGGGTATAACGAAACAACTATACACGAAATGACGCAAAAGAAAAAGAGCGACACTCTGTCAAAACAAAGCGTCGCTCTTCACGTATTAGCGTTTCTTTTTCGATTTTTTAGGAGCCGGAGCTGCTTGCGCCGCTTCCTTATCGCGTTTTGCTGCAAGTGTTGCCTCTGTCTGCACTTTGATCTTTTCACGCATTGGCTTCATGATGACGACCGTGACGATGATCGAGAAGATGTAACCGACGACCCAGTAAAGAGAAAGGGCAGATGGGAGTGTGACCCCCATGATGAAGATCATGATCGGGAAGACGTAGAGCATGATTTTCATTTGTGGATTGTCTTCTTGACCTGCCATCGAGATTTTTTGCTGTAGATACGTTAGTACCGCAGACATGATCGGCAAGATGAAGAATGGATCCGGTTTTCCGAGGTTAAACCAAAGGAATGTGTGTTGGAAAATAGCCGGCGTATAAATAATGGCGTTATAGAACGCAATCAAGATCGGCATTTGGATCAAGATCGGTAAACAGCCAGCAAGCGGATTGACGTTATGCTCTTGGTAAAGCTTCATCATTTCCTGTTGCAATTTCTGTTGCGTCTCTTGGTCTTTCGAGCTGTATTTCTCACGAAGTTTCACCATTTCAGGCTGAATGACTTGCATTCCACCCATACTCTTCGTTTGTTTGATCATCAACGGAAGGATGACAAGACGAACGAGAAGTGTCGTGATGATGATTCCGATTCCGAAATCATTTCCGACAAGATGCGAAATTTCGCGAATCAACCACGCCATCGGCCAAACAAAATAATGTTTCCAAAAACCATCAGTATTTGCTGTGATCTCTTCGTGTGCGCCATAGTTCGTCGGTGCACAACCTGATAACACGATCGCGAGCACAGACATGAGCCCGAGAGTTAACCAAATCTTAGTTCTCTTGTTCATAATTCCTCCTAGAAATTGTTTACGCTTTGTCGAACGCCATCTTCTTCTATAGTAAGGCAAGGAAAGGGAGCGCCGTACAAATCAACAGGATGCATTGCTACGATTCATTTTTTTGATCGCATCCAGACACCGGAACGTTTGAGGACGTGACGGAGACTGTCAGCCACTTCTTGCGCGGTCATCTTAGCGGCCGGATTGCGCGCGATGATCACCAAATCATAATTCGGGGCAATCGAGGCTTCATGCTGCTGGCATGCTTCCCGAAGATACCGTTTCACCTGATTCCGGACGACGGCATTCCCGATTTTCTTGCTGACGGATAAACCAACCCGAAAGTGAGTCTGTTGCTCCTTTTTCAAGGCATACACGACAAATTGCCGATTTGCGACAGAGGCTCCTTTAGTAAACACCGCTTGGAACTCCTTGTCTTTCTTGACGCGGTATTCCTTCTTCACCTTATTCACACTCCATCCTGACACTACGAAAATTCGTCGTCTCTCATCATATCATAGAATAAACATGCGACGCGATAGGGCGCATGTGACAAAAGCACGAACACACTAAAAAACATAAAAAAAAATCACCTCGGATCATGCCCGAAGTGATGGATGCATCAATGCATTAGACAGTCAAGGCTTTGCGGCCCTTAAGACGGCGAGCAGCCAAGATACGGCGGCCACTCTTCGTAGCCATACGCGCACGGAATCCGTGAACTTTTTTACGCTTACGGTTGTTTGGGTTGAAAGTTGGTTTCATTCGTCTGCACCTCCTTTAAAAGATCTTTATAACCAATTGTTATTTTCTACTTTAAGGCAGTCTTGTACATTATATAAACTGATTGTGGCATTGTCAATGAAAGTTCGGAAGATTTCTCGCCTTGCGTAAAGGTTTGTTTCTTAAAAACAGGCGATAGGATTCCAGCATGCAAACTCTATTACACAATAGAATGCGACTGGATCACAAAGAACAGATTGATAGACTTATCCACCTATCCACAGACTTATCCACATTATCCACACTTTCCGTGGATAACTCTTCACTTTGTCTACGATAGTATTTTTTAAAATCGACGTCAATCCTCGATTTTGGATTTCCTTTTTCCACTTCTTTTGTATTTTGTGAATAACTCTTTTTTAACGCTTCCTCTTTCAAAAAGTTATCCACCTCTTATCCACAATTTATCCACACTATCCACAGCTTGTGGGTAACTACCTGTGGACGATTGAATTTACTTGTGGATAAATCATTCCAACCATTGCCAGAGCTCATTTCTTTTGATACACTAATTGTGCATAACATGATCCTGATCGCTTAGGACAAAACAAGTTATACACACCCTGTGGATAACTTTATACACAGATTCAACTACCTGTGGATAACGTTATCCACAGTTTTTACGTTATGGGGATAAGTCGAGTTTCTTCATTAACTTTGTCTGTGTATAAGCCTGTGTACAAATTTTTTCTATCTTGATAAAAAAAGGGGGGTATTTATGAAAAACGCTGCCGAACTTTGGCATAATGTCTTATCTGTGATTGAGGAAGAGGAACGAACACCGAAAGCCAGTTATGATATGTGGTTGAAGTCCACAGAAGGCGTTACGCTAAATGGAACGACTTTACTCGTTTCAGCACCGGCTGCATTTACGGTGACGTGGCTTGAGCGCCAGTACTTATCTTTACTTGAAGACACAGTTGAGGAAGTAACCGGAAGCCGACTCGATATTCAGTTCATTGAAGAGGGACAAGCGAAGAAAATGCTCGATCGACAAGAAGAGGAACGGATCGACGCAACACCGGCTCCAAAATCACGTCCATTGAACACGCGCAAACCGACAGATGAACTGACGATGAGTGAACTTGGACAATTAAATGAGAAGTACACGTTCGATACATTTGTCATCGGATCGGGGAACCGTTTTGCACACGCCGCTTCACTGGCTGTTGCTGAAGCACCTGCTAAAGCATATAATCCGCTTTTCATCTACGGTGGCGTTGGTCTTGGCAAAACCCATCTGATGCATGCCATCGGACAGTACGTTCAAGATCAAAATCTTGGGACACGGATTGCCTATGTCTCTTCTGAACGCTTTACAAATGACTTTATTAACTCCATCCGTGATAATAAGACGGTTGAGTTTCGAAATAAATACCGTAACATCGATGTCCTCTTAATTGATGACATCCAGTTCCTTGCGGGCAAAGAACAGACGCAAGAAGAGTTTTTCCACACATTTAATGCACTGCATAACGACCAAAAACAAATCATCATTTCGAGTGACCGACCGCCAAAAGAGATTCCAACGCTTGAAGATCGGCTCCGTTCTCGTTTTGAATGGGGATTGATTACCGACATCACGCCACCGGATCTCGAGACACGGATTGCAATCTTACGGAAAAAGGCGAATGCTGAACAGCTTGATGTCTCAAACGAAGTCATGCTCTACATCGCGAGTCAGATTGATACGAATATCCGTGAGCTCGAAGGAGCGTTGACGCGTGTCATCGCTTATGCGAATCTCGTCGGACGACCGATTGATCCAAATGTCGCTGCAGAAGCCTTGCATAACATCATGCCAGTCGCCGAACCGCGTAAAGTCACGATTCGTGACATCCAGGAGTCGGTCAGTAAGCATTTCAACTTGCCGTTTGATGATCTTAAGGCGAAGAAACGGACGAAATCGATTGCCTTTCCACGTCAAATCGCGATGTATCTTTCGCGTGAGATGACGGAAAGCTCATTACCGAAGATTGGGGAGGAATTTGGAGGACGCGACCATACCACCGTCATCCATGCCCATGAAAAGATCAGTATGTTGATCAAATCAGACGGTGAAACAGGAAAAGTCATCGAACAAATCAAGCATGAGTTGAAGCATTCGTAAAACTGTGGATAAAGATGTGGATAAAGTAGGGTGGTTATCCACAACTTATCCACACCGTTTTTGGCTCTATATCAAGTTATCCACCGACTTATCCACACTATCCACAGCCCCTAAGACTATTATTAAAAAAATATATTATTATGTTATGATGGGCGCATGCCCATTATTTTCGAGAGGAGTCTAACGACGATATGCATATCACCATTCAACGCGAAGCTTTAATTCAAGCAGTACAAGATGTAGCCAAAGCGGTCTCATCCCGCACGACGATTCCGATTCTGACAGGGATCAAACTCGAAGCTCATGGAGATGGCATGACGCTGACAGGAAGCGATACAGAAATCTCGATTGAACGGACGATCTATGCAGAAGAGAACGGAACGTCTTATGTCACGGTCCACCGTGCTGGTAGTGTCGTCTTGAATGCCCGCTTCTTCGGCGATATCGTCAAAAAGATGCCAAAAGACGAAGTGACACTTGAAGTCTCACCGAACTTTATGACACGGATTCAGTCAGGAACAGCGGAATTCCATTTAAACGGTCTTGATCCAGATGAGTTCCCACGTCTTCCACAAGTCGATGGGGGACAACGTTTCCGTTTACCGGCTGATCTCTTACGGTCGATGATTCGTCAAACAAGCTTTGCTGTCGCTGTTCAAGAAACACGTCCTGTTCTCACAGGTGTGAACTTCTCAGCCGACAAAGGCATCTTGACGTGTGTCTCAACGGATAGTCACCGTTTAGCCCTGCGTCGTGCTCAGTTTGAGACAGATACGGACATCTCGTTCCAGAACGTCATCGTTCCTGGTAAGAGCTTAAATGAATTATCGAAGTTACTTGGGGACGGTCATGTGGATATTACGATCACGAACCAACAAATCTTGTTCAAGATGAAACACGTCCTCTTCTTCTCACGTCTACTTGACGGAAACTATCCGGATACATCACGTTTGATTCCAGAAGAGTATCGGACAGCTGTCCGCATGAACGCGAAAGAATTGCTCCAAGCGATCGATCGCGCGTCACTGCTCGCACGTGAGGACCGTAACAACGTCATCAAGTTTGCAGCTGAAGGAACGACAGCGGTCGAGATTTCTTCGCATTCACCAGAAGTCGGGAAAGTCTCGGAGCAAGTCAGCATCCTTTCGCTTGAAGGGGAAGAACTGAAAATCTCGTTCAACTCGAAGTACATGATGGATGCCTTAAAGGCGCTTGACGCGACAGATATCGAAATCCAGTTCACGGGTTCGATTCGTCCATTCATCTTGCATCCAGTTGATCAAGATAACGTCTTGCAACTGATTCTTCCAGTCCGGACGGCGTAAGCATCAACATAAAACACGTGACAAGACGGGTTCGATCGTTTCGACATCGGACCCGTCTTTTTCGTATAGCGTATATACGTTCGGGAATTTTGCTAAATCGTTCAATATTTAGTACAATAAAGAGTACGTCATTTATAATATGTAGGTAGGAGGAGTCAATCCATGCAAGAAATCAGAATTACAACGGAATATGTCACATTAGGGCAGTTCCTGAAACTGTCGGATATCATCTCAAGCGGAGGGCAAGCCAAACCGTTTTTAGCAGAGGTGCCAATTCTAGTCAACGGCGAAGTCGATCAGCGACGTGGTCGTAAATTACGGGATGGAGACATCATTGATGTAGAAGACTACGGTCAGTTCATCATCAAGAACGAGGGTAACTAACGTGCGGCTGGATTCAGTCCGACTCAGTCATTATCGCAACTATGACGCACTCGAACTGTCATTCTCCGAAAAGACGAATGTTCTGATTGGTGAAAATGCACAAGGGAAGACGAACTTATTGGAAGCGATCTATGTTCTCGCTCTCGCGAAGTCTCACCGGACGACGCATGATAAGGAACTGATTGGTTGGGACCAGGAGACAGCGCGCGTCGAAGGACGTGTCGTCAAACGAACAGGTTCTCATGTCCAGGAGATCGTCATCTCGGGTCGCGGGAAAAAAGCAAAACTAAATCATCTAGAGCAACGACGCTTGAGTGATTATGTCGGGGCACTGAACATCGTTTTATTCGCCCCGGAAGATTTGCATATCGTCAAAGGCAGTCCACAAGTCCGCCGACGGTTTCTCGATATGGAGATCGGTCAAGTTAGCCCGGTCTATTTGCATGAATTGAGTCAGTATCTGAAAGTGTTGAAGCAGCGCAACGCGTTGCTGAAACAACTGTCCATGAAGGGAGGAGACGAGACCTTCCTTGATATCTTGACGGAGCAAATGATTACGCTAGCCGTTAAAATCGTTCAGCGCCGCCATCATTTCATGGCCCAACTCGAAAAGTGGGCACGACCGATTCATGACGGAATTAGTCGTGGACAGGAAGAACTCGCGCTCATCTATCGTTCGGACACATTTGGCAATGAATTACTCGATGTCGAAGGAATGACTGCGTCCTACACGCAGAAGTTTGGTAAAATAAAAGAAAATGAAATCCGAAGAGGAGTTACATTGTTTGGACCACATCGTGATGACTTTGAGATGGAAGTCAACGGACGAAACGTCCAAACGTATGGTTCACAAGGGCAACAACGAACAGCAGCCCTCTCGTTAAAGCTTGCAGAGATCGAATTGATTCACGAGGAAGTCGGAGAGTATCCACTTCTTCTACTCGACGATGTCTTATCCGAGCTTGATGATCATCGTCAAACACATTTGCTCGATACGATGCAACAAAAGGTCCAGACGATCCTGACGACGACAAGCGTCGATGGGATTGCGCATGAAACGATCAACCAAGCGAAGTTGTTCCACGTGAAACAAGGGACGGTCGATTTGGAAGAGACATCATATAAAGAAACAGTAGGTGAGAAAACCGATGAGTAATCATGAAGATATGGAATTGGAACAAGGATACGGTGCCGATCAGATTCAAGTTCTTGAAGGATTAGAAGCAGTACGTAAACGTCCAGGGATGTATATCGGCTCGACGGCATCAAAAGGTCTCCATCACCTCGTATGGGAGATTGTCGATAACTCGATCGATGAGGCGCTCGCAGGATACTGTGACACGATCAAAGTCACGATCGAACCAGGGAACTCGATCTTAGTCGAGGACAACGGACGCGGTATTCCAGTCGACATTCAAGAGAAGATGGGTCGTCCTGCCGTTGAGGTCATCCTGACAGTCCTCCACGCCGGTGGTAAATTCGGCGGTGGCGGATATAAAGTATCGGGTGGATTACACGGTGTTGGGGCCTCGGTCGTTAACGCCCTGTCGACGAAACTTGAAGTATTCGTCAAACGGAATGAAAAGTTGTATTACCAAGCGTATCATCGCGGTGTACCAGCACAAGATCTTGAAGTGATCGGAACATCAGAAGAGACCGGAACGACGATTCGTTTCTTCCCAGACGGTGAGATTTTCCAAGAAACGCTCGAGTATGACTACGATTTGCTAGCGACACGCCTGCGGGAACTTGCTTTCTTAAACAAAGGCTTGAAGATCATCATCACGGACGATCGTGCGGATGAGCCGATGACGCGTAGTTTCCACTACGAAGGTGGGATTAAATCTTACGTCGAACACTTAAACCGTTCAAAAGAAGTCGTTCACGCAGAACCTGTCTACGTACACGGCACAAAAGACGGCATCGAAGTCGAAGTTGCACTTCAGTACAACGATGGATTTGCGTCAAATATCTACTCGTTCACGAACAACATCCCGACGCATGAGGGTGGTACGCACGAGACCGGCTTCAAGACAGCTTTGACACGCGTCATCAATGATTACGCGAAAAAGTTCGGTCTGATGAAGGATGCAGACGGTACACTGTCCGGTGAAGACGTACGGGAAGGGATGACAGCGATCGTTTCTGTCAAGCACCCGAACCCGCAGTTCGAAGGACAGACGAAGACGAAACTTGGGAATTCCGACGCACGTACGGTCACGGATTCGCTCTTCTCTGGTGCATTTGAGCAATTCATGCTTGAAAATCCGACGAACGCACGCGCAATCGTCGAAAAAGGGATGATGGCGTCGCGCGCCCGGATGGCAGCGAAACGCGCACGTGAATTGACACGCCGTAAAGGTGTTCTTGAAGTCAGCTCGCTTCCAGGTAAACTGGCCGACTGTTCGTCACGTGATGCGTCGATTTCCGAATTGTATATCGTTGAGGGTGACTCAGCGGGTGGTTCTGCGAAATCCGGACGTGATCGTCATTTCCAAGCAATCTTACCGATTCGCGGTAAAATCTTGAACGTTGAGAAAGCACGTCTTGATAAGATCCTTGGAAGCAATGAGATCCGGACGATCATCACGGCACTCGGGACAAGTATTGGTTCTGAGTTCAATATCGAGAAGGCACGCTACCACAAAGTCATCATCATGACCGATGCCGATGTCGATGGTGCCCACATCCGGACACTCTTGTTGACGTTCTTCTACCGTTACATGCGTCCGCTTGTCGAGCATGGATACGTCTATATCGCTCAGCCACCGCTATACGGAATCAAACAAGGGAAGAACATCACGTACGTGCATAACGAACGTGAATTGACAGAGGCGCTTGCAGCGCTTCCTGAAAACGCACGGTACGATATTCAGCGCTACAAAGGTCTTGGAGAGATGGATCCAGAGCAGCTTTGGGAAACGACGATGGATCCAAGTGGTCGTCAAATGTTGCGTGTTGAGCTTCAAGATGCGATCGAAGCGGATGAAGTCTTCGATATCTTGATGGGAGATCAGGTCGAACCACGACGCGACTTCATTCAATCTCACGCACATTACGTCAAGAACCTGGATATTTAACGCTGAACAGAGAGGGTGGCCAGAAGCATGTCCGAACAAAATCACGGAATCATCAAGGATATTAATATCAGTCAAGAGATGCGTACGTCCTTCATGGACTACGCGATGAGCGTCATCGTCGCACGTGCTCTTCCGGACGTACGGGACGGTTTAAAACCCGGACACCGCCGGATTCTCTATGCGATGAACGACCTCGGTATTCGTGCCGATAAACCACATAAAAAGTCTGCCCGTATCGTCGGGGAAGTCATTGGTAAGTATCACCCGCACGGGGATTCTGCCGTCTATGACACGATGGTCCGCATGGCGCAAGATTTCAGCTATCGTTATGAACTCGTCGATGGACACGGAAACTTCGGTTCGGTCGATGGAGACTCGGCGGCTGCGATGCGATATACGGAAGCTCGTATGTCAAAAATCGCAATGGAAATCGTTCGCGATATCAACAAAAACACAGTTGACTTTAAAGATAACTACGATGGTTCGGAACGCGAACCGGAAGTCTTACCGTCGCGCTTCCCGAACTTGCTCGTCAACGGTTCGAGCGGGATCGCGGTCGGGATGGCGACAAACATTCCGCCGCACCAGTTAGGTGAGGTCATCGATGGTGTCTTAGCACTGTCTCACGACCCAGAAATCACGATCCAAGAACTGATGCAGCACATTCCGGGACCTGATTTCCCAACGGCTGGTGAAATTCTTGGTCGTAGCGGGATTCGTCGCGCATATGAAACAGGACGTGGCTCCATCATCGTCCGCGCGAAAGCAGAAATCGAACAGACGAAAAAAGACCGGGAACGGATCATCGTGACGGAGTTGCCTTATCAGGTCAACAAAGCCCGCCTCGTTGAAAAGATTGCCGATCTCGTCCGCGAGAAAAAAATCGAAGGCATCACCGATTTACGGGATGAGTCAGATCGTCGCGGTATGCGCATCGTCATGGAAGTCCGTCGTGATGCGAATGCAAGTGTCATCTTAAACAACTTGTATAAACAGACGTCGATGCAAACGACGTTTGGTGTCAACATGCTTGCGATCGTCGGAGGGCGTCCGAAAACATTGACGCTTAAAGAAATGCTCTATCATTACCTCGAGCATCAAAAAGAAATCGTTCGTCGTCGGACACAGTTCGATCTCGAAAAAGCAGAAGCACGTGAACACTTGCTCGCTGGTCTACGGATTGCGCTTGATCATTTGGATGAAGTCATTCAAATCATTCGCGGTAACCGGACAGCAGACGCAGCACGTGAACAGTTGATGGAGCGTTTTGCGTTATCTGAGAAACAATCACAAGCGATTCTCGATATGCGCTTACAACGCCTGACAGGTCTTGAGCGGGAAAAAATTGAAGCAGAATATGACGAAATCATGCAATTGATCGCAGAACTTAACCGCATCCTTGCGAGTGAAGAAGTCTTGCTTGATTTGATCCGGACAGAACTCGAGGAGTTGAAGGAACGTTTCAACGACGAGCGTCGGACGGAAATCCGGATGGATCATATCGAATTCGAAGATGAAGACTTGATTCCGGAACAAGATATCATCATCACGTTGACAAGCAGTGGTTATATCAAACGGATGACGACGGATTCGTACCGGACACAGCGCCGCGGCGGACGTGGCGTTCAAGGAATCGGAACGAACGACGAGGATTACGTTACGCGTCTCTTGTCTTGTTCGACGCATGATACGATTCTATTCTTTACGAACCGCGGGAAAGTCTACCGGATTCGTGGATACGAAGTACCGGAGATGAGCCGGACATCAAAAGGTGTGCCGATCATCAACCTCATCCAAATTGAACGCGATGAAAAGGTCGAGACGATGATTCCAGTCAACTTCAAACGTTATCTTGAGGAGCAACAAGCAACTGAAGCACCTGTCGAGGTGGTTGAAGGAGAGATTGAAGAGACGGAAGAAGCGCTCGAAACGGAAGAAGTCGTTCAAGATGAGCAAAAATCATTGATCTTCATGACACGTAAAGGACGCGTCAAACGTTCACCGTTGTCCGCATATGCCCGGATCAACAAAAATGGTTTGATTGCGATTCGGTTGTTTGAAGACGATGAATTGACATCCGTTCGTCTTGCATCGACGGATGATGAAGTCTTTGCTGTTTCAACAAGCGGGAAAGCGATTCGTTTCCCAATCACGAATGTCCGCTCGATGGGACGTGGTGCTCGTGGTGTCAAAGCGATGACGTTACGCCCAGACGATTTCGTCGTCGGGATGGAACTTGCACGTGATGCACAAGATGTTCTGGTTATTACGGAAAAAGGATTCGGTAAACGAACACCGATGACCGAGTTCCGTAGTCAATCGCGTGGTGGGAAAGGATTGATCGCGAGTAAGGTAACAGATCGCGTCGGTCAAATCGTTGCCATGCGAATCGTTGATGTCGATGATGACATCATGATCATGACAGAGAGCGGTATCGTTATTCGGACAGACTCGCAATACATTTCACGTGTCGGCCGCAACACCCAAGGGGTGAAGGTCATTCGAATTGAAGAAGGTGACCGTGTTGCAACGGTTGCGAAACTGAAACGAGAAGAAACCGATGAAACGGAAGAAGATACGGATCTTGTATCAGAAGAGAATGTAGTCGAATCGGATGCTTCAGAAGAAGTGGAAGAGTAAGCAAGACGTTAGTAAGGAAGCAGCAGAGTGATACCACTCTGCTGCTTTTATCTACATATATAGAAAGAAGAGAAAGGAACGAAGCGATATGCGAGTGGCAAGTGACCAATTACGCATCGGGGATCGTTTAACCGAATCGATCTACTTACATACAGATCATCCGATCGTAGAAGCAGGGAAAAAAATTGGAACCGACGAGTTACGACGAATCCAACGGTTTTTGATTAAAGAAGTCACCATCGAGGATCGTCCTGATCTTGTCGAAGGTGAAAAGATACAGATTGAAACAGTGGCTGCGCAGATAGAACATCCTTTTGAAGAGTTCATTC
>NZ_CM143264.1:62500-85000 GCF_054956715.1 Exiguobacterium sp. EF_C8
AAGTCGGAATCGCTAGTAATCGCAGGTCAGCATACTGCGGTGAATACGTTCCCGGGTCTTGTACACACCGCCCGTCACACCACGAGAGTTTGCAACACCCGAAGCCGGTGAGGTAACCGTAAGGAGCCAGCCGTCGAAGGTGGGGTAGATGATTGGGGTGAAGTCGTAACAAGGTAGCCGTATCGGAAGGTGCGGCTGGATCACCTCCTTTCTAAGGAAAACGTCCCTTACGGGACATGCCCATCGTTCAGTTTTGAGAGCTCGTCTCTCACGTCTCGCAAGAGACACTCGCACCTTGAAAACTGAAGACATCAACAAGACATCAAACTTTTAATTAACCATGTCATTTAAGACGTGTGTTCTTAGAATACCAACGCTAGATCAAGGTATGAAGGGCGTACGGTGGATGCCTTGGCACTAGGAGCCGATGAAGGACGCGACGAACAGCGATATGCTTCGGGGAGCAGTAAGTATGCTTTGATCCGAAGATTTCCGAATGGGGGAACCCACCATCTGTAATGGGATGGGACATGTTACATGAATACATAGTGTAACGTGAGGCAGACCCGGGGAACTGAAACATCTAAGTACCCGGAGGAAGAGAAAGCAAATGCGATTCCCTGAGTAGCGGCGAGCGAAACGGGAACAGCCCAAACCGGAGAGCATGCTTTTCGGGGTTGTAGGACACTCTATACGGAGTCAAAAAGGAAGACAGTAGGTGAAGGACCTGGAAAGGTCGGCCGAAGAAGGTGACAGCCCTGTAGCTGAAACTGTTTTCCCTCCAGAGTGGATCCTGAGTACGGCGGGACACGTGAAACCCCGTCGGAATCCGGGAGGACCATCTCCCAAGGCTAAATACTCCCTAGTGACCGATAGTGAACCAGTACCGTGAGGGAAAGGTGAAAAGCACCCCGGAAGGGGAGTGAAATAGATCCTGAAACCGTATGCCTACAAGTAGTCAGAGCCCGTTAACGGGTGATGGCGTGCCTTTTGTAGAATGAACCGGCGAGTTACGATAACGCGCGAGGTTAAGCCGATGAGGCGGAGCCGTAGCGAAAGCGAGTCTGAACAGGGCGTTCAGTGCGTTGTCGTAGACCCGAAACCAGGTGATCTACCCATGTCCAGGATGAAGGTCAGGTAACACTGACTGGAGGTCCGAACCCACGCACGTTGAAAAGTGCGGGGATGAGGTGTGGGTA
Source organism: Exiguobacterium sp. EF_C8 (assembly GCF_054956715.1). Taxonomy (NCBI): domain Bacteria; kingdom Bacillati; phylum Bacillota; class Bacilli; order Caryophanales; genus Exiguobacterium; species Exiguobacterium sp. EF_C8. The sequence continues at coordinate 63,700 of NZ_CM143264.1, forward strand.
GCGGTGAAATGCCAATCGAACCTGGAGATAGCTGGTTCTCCCCGAAATAGCTTTAGGGCTAGCCTCGAGGTTGAGAGTTCTGGAGGTAGAGCACTGATTGGACTAGGGGCCCCCACAGGGTTACCGAATTCAGTTAAACTCCGAATGCCAGCAACTTATACTCGGGAGTCAGACTGCGAGTGATAAGATCCGTAGTCAAGAGGGAAACAGCCCAGACCGCCAGCTAAGGTCCCCAAGTGTATGTTAAGTGGAAAAGGATGTGGCGCTGCCTAGACAGCTAGGATGTTGGCTTAGAAGCAGCCACCATTCAAAGAGTGCGTAATAGCTCACTAGTCGAGTGGCGCCGCGCCGAAAATGTAACGGGGCTAAACATACCACCGAAGCTGCGGATTCCGTAAGGAATGGTAGGGGAGCGTTCCAAACCGCTGTGAAGCTGTACCGGAAGGAGCAGTGGAGCGTTTGGAAGTGAGAATGCCGGTGTGAGTAGCGAAAAGAGGGGTGAGAATCCCCTCCGTCGAAAGCCCAAGGTTTCCTGAGGAAGGCTCGTCCGCTCAGGGTTAGTCTGGACCTAAGCCGAGGCCGAAAGGCGTAGGCGATGGATAACAGGTTGATATTCCTGTACCGCCGATCCACCGTTTGAACAATGGGGGGACGCAGGAGGATAGTGACGCATGCGGATGGAAGTGCATGTGCAAGTTTCAAGACCGTCTGATTGGCAAATCCGTCAGGCATCACAGTCAAGGAACGACGCGGAGTCCCGTAGGGACGTAGGTCACGATTTCACACTGCCAAGAAAAGCCTCTAGTGAGGGGGAAGGCGCCAGTACCGTAAACCGACACAGGTAGGCGAGATGAGAATTCTAAGACGCGCGGGATAACTCTCGTTAAGGAACTCGGCAAAATGGTCCCGTAACTTCGGGAGAAGGGACGCTCTACATGAGTAGAGCCGCAGTGAATAGGCCCAAACGACTGTTTAGCAAAAACACAGGTCTCTGCTAAATCGCAAGATGACGTATAGGGGCTGACGCCTGCCCGGTGCTGGAAGGTTAAGGGGATGGGTTAGCGCAAGCGAAGCTTTGAACCGAAGCCCCAGTAAACGGCGGCCGTAACTATAACGGTCCTAAGGTAGCGAAATTCCTTGTCGGGTAAGTTCCGACCCGCACGAAAGGCGTAACGATTTGGGCACTGTCTCAACGAGAGACCCGGTGAAATCATAGTACCTGTGAAGATGCAGGTTACCCGCGACAGGACGGAAAGACCCCATGGAGCTTTACTACAGCCTGATATTGAGGCTTTGTGCATGATGTACAGGATAGGCGGGAGACGTCGAGCCCGGAGCGCCAGCTTCGGAGGAGTCACCCTTGGGATACCGCCCTTCATGCATAGAGTCTCTAACTCGCAGCCGTGATCCGGCTGGAGGACCGTGTCAGGCGGGTAGTTTGACTGGGGCGGTCGCCTCCTAAACAGTAACGGAGGCGCCCAAAGGTTCCCTCAGAATGGTTGGAAATCATTCGTAGAGCGCAAAGGCAGAAGGGAGCTTGACTGCGAGACCTACAAGTCGAGCAGGGACGAAAGTCGGGCTTAGTGATCCGGTGGTTCCGCATGGAAGGGCCATCGCTCAACGGATAAAAGCTACCCTGGGGATAACAGGCTGATCTCCCCCAAGAGTCCACATCGACGGGGAGGTTTGGCACCTCGATGTCGGCTCATCGCATCCTGGGGCTGGAGTAGGTCCCAAGGGTTGGGCTGTTCGCCCATTAAAGCGGTACGCGAGCTGGGTTCAGAACGTCGTGAGACAGTTCGGTCCCTATCCGTCGTGGGCGCAGGAAATTTGAGGAGAGCTGTCCTTAGTACGAGAGGACCGGGATGGACGCACCGCTGGTGTACCAGTTGTTCCGCCAGGAGCATCGCTGGGTAGCTACGTGCGGACGGGATAAATGCTGAAAGCATCTAAGCATGAAGCCCCCTCCAAGATGAGATTTCCCTTTGAGTAATCAAGAAAGACCCCTCAGAGACGATGAGGTAGATAGGTCACGGGTGGAAGCATGGCGACATGTGGAGCTGAGTGATACTAATCGGTCGAGGCCTTGTTCTAGCAGATGCATTGTTGATGACTTCAGTTTTGAGGGCGCGAGCCCGTCGTCTGGTGACGATAGCCAAGTGGTCACACCCGTTCCCATGCCGAACACGGAAGTTAAGCACTTGAACGCCGAAAGTAGTTGGGGGCTTCCCCCTGTGAGGATAGGACGTTGCCAGGCACTTGACCGATCTGCAGATTGCAGGTCGGTCTTTTTGTGTTATGTGAAACTTCAGACTGTTCTGATTATTGGTCGAGTCATTGACATGACACCCTCTGCTTGTTACCATAACATCAATATTCTTTTATAAAAGAGAAAGCGAGTGGATAACATGTGGGAGAACAAATTTGCTAAAGAGGGTTTGACGTTTGATGACGTCTTACTCGTACCCCGTCGTTCGAGTGTCTTACCGCGCGACGTTGATTTATCTGTCACGCTATGTGAAGGGATCACACTTAATATTCCGTTGATCAGTGCTGGGATGGATACAGTCACAGAAGCTCCGATGGCAATCGCAATGGCACGCCAAGGTGGTCTTGGTGTCATTCATAAGAACATGTCAATGGAAGAGCAAGCAGAACATGTCGATCGCGTCAAACGTTCTGAAAATGGTGTCATCACGAATCCGTTCTATTTAACGCCAGAGCGTCAAGTCTACGATGCTGAGTATTTGATGAGTAAGTACCGCATCTCAGGTGTTCCGATCGTTAACAACGAAACAGAGCGTAAATTAGTAGGAATTTTGACGAACCGTGATCTTCGTTTCGTTAAGGATTATTCGACTGTCATTGAAACAGTAATGACAACAGAAGAACTCGTGACAGCAAAAGTTGGTACGTCCCTCGCAGAAGCAGAACAGATTCTCCACAAGCATCGCATCGAAAAGTTACCACTCGTTGATGAGAACGGTGTGTTAAAAGGATTAATCACGACAAAAGATATCGAAAAAGTCGAACAGTATCCACATGCTGCGAAAGATCAATTTGGTCGTTTACTTGTCGCAGCAGCTGTCGGTGTGACGAAAGACGCTTCAACACGTGCGAAGTTCCTGGTCGATGCAGGTGTTGATGCACTCGTCGTCGATACAGCTCACGGTCACTCAGAAGGTGTTCTCGTCAAGGTACGTGAATTACGTGAAGAATATCCAACCTTACCAATCATTGCGGGCAACGTTGCGACTGCAGAAGCAACACGCGATTTGATTGAAGCCGGCGCATCTGTCATTAAAGTCGGTATCGGACCTGGTTCGATTTGTACGACACGTGTTGTTGCAGGCGTCGGTGTACCACAGATTACAGCCGTCTTCGATTGTGCGACAGAAGCACGTAAACACGGCGTTTCGATTATCGCTGACGGTGGCATTAAGTACTCTGGAGATATCGTGAAAGCACTTGCTGCTGGTGGTCACGCTGTCATGCTCGGAAGCTTGCTTGCAGGAGTAGAAGAGAGCCCAGGTGAGATGGAAATCTATCAAGGACGTCAATTCAAGACGTACCGTGGTATGGGTTCTGAAGCATCGATGAAACGCGGTAGCCAAGACCGTTACTTCCAAGAAGCAGACAAGAAGTTCGTTCCAGAAGGAATCGAAGGAAGGGTCGCTTACCGTGGTAAACTCGGTGACTCAGTGTACCAACTCGTCGGTGGTATTCGTTCAGGTATGGGATACTGTGGTGCTGCGACGTTAGAAGAATTGCGTGAAGAGACACAGTTCATCCGTATGACGGGCGCTGGTTTGCAAGAAAGCCATCCGCACGATATTCAAATTACCAAAGAAGCCTCTAACTACACACGTCAATAAACAAAAGCCTCGTCTTTCTCTAGCAGAAAGGTGAGGCTTTTTTTATGATGATCTATGCAGATTCCATGCGTCTATCAATAATTGTAATCCTTCCGTCAACTCATGCTCAGAGAGACTCGCAAATCCAAGAACGATTTGAGGCGTATTGGAGAGAAGTGGTAACTGGGCGTATTGAGAGAGACCGTATACTTGGATGCCTTGTTGTTGTGCCCGCTTTACTAGCTCTTGCTCCGTCATTCCGTTCGCTACGGAAACGACAACATGGAGTCCAGCACTTTCGCCAGTCAACCGTAAGGCAGGGATCCGGCGAAGCGATTGGATCAGCACATCTAGTTTACGACGATAGACTTTACGCATCCGATTGAGATGTCGTTCAAAGTCGCCCTCTTTCATGAAACGTGTCAAGATCGTTTGATCAAAGCGTGAGACACTACAAGTATAATGGGATAATTCGGCCTGATACTGTGCGCGTAAGACTTCCGGTAAGACCATATAACCAATCCGTAGTGAAGGCATGAGCGATTTTGAGAAGGTACTCATATAAATGACACGATTGCTGTCCATGTTGTGCAAAGACGGGATCGATTTACCGCTATAGCGGAATTCGCTATCGTAGTCGTCTTCGATGATAAAACGGGTCGGATCCATCGCCGCCCAGTTCAACAACTGGTGTCTTCGATTGACGGACAGGATGCTACCGGACGGAAACTGATGTGCCGGTGTGACATACATGACATCAACATTTGATTCCTGCAGTTGATCGATGCGTAATCCATTCGCATCGACACGAATCGGTTCAATCATTCGTTCATGATTTTCAAGCAAGAGGCGTGTCGTATGATAACCGGGATCTTCGATGCCGTACGTGACGTTTCGTCCTAGTAAGAAAAGAACGATGGGCAACAGTTGCTCGATACCTGAACCGACGACAATCTGTTCCGGAGAACAGACGACACCACGTGAGTGATAGAGATAAGTCGCAATCTCTTCGCGCAACGTTAGATCGCCTTGCGGATGACCGAGCGAGACGAGTGGATGGTGATCGGTATCTATGATGTCTTTGGCATACTTTCGCCAACGGGTGAACGGGAAAGAGATCCCTTCAATCTTACTTGGATGAAAGTCATACGTGATGACCGGTTTTTCTTTAATCACACGCGGTTCGATGACGGGTGAGGTTTTGACGTAAGCAAGTTCCTCATAGGCAAGAACGAAATACCCTTTACGCGAGATGGATTCGACATAACCTTCTGCGACAAGTTGTTGATAAGCAAGCTCAATCGTCGTTTGACTTAAGTTCAAGAATTGACCGAGCTTTCGTTTAGAAGGCAATTTTGTGCCGTACGCTAAACGTCCGGCGATGATTTCGTTTCGGATCTGTTGATAAAGTTGTTCATAAAGAGGTTTCTCTTGATCGCGTGTAAGTTGAAATGATAGCATGTCCATCTCGTATGACTCCTTCATAATAAACTGACCTGTTGAAATCATCATAAACTGATACTTTTAAAAGTGTCAACGTTCCGTATACTAAAGGGGTGAAAGTCAACCAAGGGGGAATGGATATGGAACGTCAACAAGGAACGGATCGTGTCAAACGTGGAATGGCTGAAATGCAAAAGGGTGGCGTCATCATGGATGTCGTCAATGCGGAACAAGCAAAGATTGCGGAAGCAGCAGGAGCTGTTGCAGTCATGGCACTCGAACGTGTCCCGTCGGATATTCGTCGTGACGGAGGTGTGGCACGGATGGCAGATCCGTTGATCACGGAAGAAGTACTTGGGGCAGTCTCGATCCCCGTCATGGCAAAATGCCGAATTGGTCATATCGTCGAAGCGCGTGTCCTTGAATTGATGGGGGTCGATTTCATCGATGAGAGCGAGGTACTGACTCCGGCAGACGAGCAATATCATTTACTGAAGTCGGAGTTCACCGTACCGTTCGTCTGTGGCGTACGTGATCTTGGGGAAGCCGCTCGCCGGATTGCCGAAGGAGCGGCGATGATTCGGACAAAAGGCGAGCCTGGAACTGGGAACGTCGTCGAAGCCGTTCGCCATATGCGACAAATTCAAGCGCAATTGAATCAGATTTTGCATGTCAGTCCAGATGAATTGATGACATTTGCGAAAGAGTGGGGTGCTCCGTACGAAGTATTACGAGATATTCGGACACAGGGACGTCTACCAGTCGTCAATTTTGCAGCCGGAGGAGTTGCGACACCAGCTGATGCCGCTCTCATGATGCATTTAGGGGCAGATGGTGTCTTCGTCGGATCGGGGATTTTTAAATCAGAACACCCAGAACGTGTGGCTCGCGCGATTGTTGAAGCGGTTACGTATAAAGATGATTTTGGACGGATTGCCTCTTTATCCAAAGGGCTCGGAACAGCAATGAAGGGAATCGATGTCACTTCGATGCCGTTTGAAGAACGGATGGCGACACGCGGATGGTAATCGGTATTCTTGATGTTCAAGGTGCTGTCCGCGAACATCAACAGCAACTTGAAGGTCTTGGTGTAGAGGTCGTTCTCGTCAAACATGCGAGTGATCTCGAGAGACTGGATGGACTCGTCTTACCCGGCGGCGAATCGACCGCGATGCGTCGATTGATTGAGCGTTATGCCTTGCTGGAACCGCTTCGGGAAAAAGCGACGACGTTACCGATGTTCGGAACATGTGCCGGAATGATTCTACTCGCAACCGCTGTCGAAGCAGGTCAGAGTCATCTCAACGCGATTTCGATGACGGTCCGTCGGAATGCTTTCGGTCGACAAATCGATTCATTTGAAGGATTGCTACCGGTTGAAGGAATTGAGGAGTCGATTGAGGCAGTCTTCATTCGAGCGCCATTGATTCTATCTGTCGGAGAAGGAACACGAGTGATCGCGAAGGTTGAAGACCAAATCGTCGCTGTCGAGACATCACTTCACCTCGCGTGCTCGTTTCATCCTGAATTGACAGAGGACGATCGCTTACATCAGTATTTTTTACAAAAGATTAAACAGCGTCAATCGATCCGTTCGTAAAGCGTGGAAGCATCTGACAGGTTCTACTGTCGGGTGCTTCTTTTGTGCTACACTATTTGTAAAATGAATGATTGAGTGAAGGAGAGACACGATGAAACGAATCTTGCTACTCTGTTTAAGTGTCCTGCTGGTCGTAGGTTTTCCTACAACTGGACAAGCGGCACCTTCGATTCAAGCAGAGTCTTACATAATGGCCGATGCGGTCACAGGAAAAATCCTCCTTCAATCGGAAGCGGATGTTTCTCTACCACCGGCTTCGATGACAAAGCTGATGACGCTTTATCTCGTTCGACGACAAATCGAATTAAAAAAGCTGACGTGGGATCAAAAAATCAAACCGAGTGCAAAAGTGTTGAAGCTTGCGAACACGTCCGGCATCGCTCATGTTCCCGTTAAAGCAAAAACGTATACGGTTCGTGAGATGTATAACGCGGCGTTCATTAAATCAGCCAATGATGCAGCCGTATTGCTAGCCGAAACGGTATCCGGTTCAGAGGCGACGTTCGTTGAAGAAATGAATGAGACAGCGAAGTTATTCGGGATGAATGATACAGAGTATGCGAATGCCTCTGGTCTAGATGCTGTCGATGCGACGCTTCCTGGAACAAATCTGATGACAGCGACGGATATCGCGTTACTCGTCATCCGCTACATCAAGGATTATCCGGATGTACTGGATGTGACGAATAAAACACAGATGAAACTTGATGGAGAGGTCTTGAATAACTCGAATAAGATGCTGGCGAAGGAAAAATTCGCATATGCTGGCATGCGGGGGATGAAGACAGGAACGACCGATTTAGCAGGTTACTGCTTCGCGAGCGTAACGACGCGGGATAATATGACACTTGTCACGGTCGTCATGCGAACGGATTCCGATCAAGCCCGTTTCAAGGAAACGAAAAAGCTACTCGACTATGGTTTTGCGACGTTTGAGCCGTTGACGTATTACGGAAAAGGGGAACGGATCAAAGACGCTCTTCCGATTAAAGGGGCAACCGTCCGGCAGTTAGACGTCGTCACGGACGGTTCGTTATACATCACGGTCTTAAAACAAGCGAAGACGCGGGAACCACGGTTCGACTTCTCAAAAACAACAGCTCCTGTGACGAAACAAGAAGTCGTCGGTACGGTACAGGTCGCGGACGATGGGGTCTATCTACCAGGTTTTGAAACACCGCGTGTGAATTTGTATAGCGCAACTGCCGTTCCACTTGCGAGTGTTCCGACACGCCTCGTCCGCGCTTGGACGGCTTGGTCGAAGCAAATTGAACAAGCGATTCAACAATCGGCTCTTGTCAACTTCCAAGACGATGGTGTAAAGTAAGACTAATCTCATAAAGATGCTATGAACGGACCAAGTAGATGTATCGATACTGTTAAGAGAGCTAGTGGGTGGTGTGAACTAGTCAGATCGATGGATTGAATCGAGCCGGATCGCACACCTTGCGAACAAGGTGCGGGTACGCCCGTTATCGCGTCTTAAGTTGGCTAGATGTGTCTAGCAATGAGGGTGGCAACGCGGATCCAGGTGATTCGTCCCTTTTCGGTAGGAATACCGGAAAGAGACGAGTCGCCTTTTTTTATGACATAAAGGAGGAATTGCAGATGATTGATATTAAACGATTACGCCAAGATTTTGACGCCATTCAAGAAAAGTTAGCGCACCGAGGAGAGGACTTGACGGACATGAACCGTTTCCTTGCACTTGATGAGAAGCGTCGAGAACTGATTGCGCGGACAGAAGTGTTGAAAGCAGAACGAAATGAAGCGACGAAAAAAATCGCTGAACTGAAACGCAATAAAGAGAATGCAGATGAAGCGATTGCTGCGATGCGTAGTGTCGGGGACGAGATCAAGACGCTTGACGACGAATTACGTGACGTCGAAGCGACATTGAATCAACTTCTCCTCGGTATTCCGAACATTCCACATGACAGCGTACCGGTCGGTTCTTCTGAAGATGACAATGTCGTCATCCGTGAAGTCGGTGATAAACCAGCGTTTGATTTCGAAGCGGTCCCGCACTGGGATTTGATGGAGCAATTAAAGATCGTTGACGTAGAGCGTGCTGGAAAGGTCACAGGTAGCCGGTTTGTCTTTTATCGTGGGGCAGGGGCACGTCTTGAGCGGGCATTGATCAACTTCATGATGGATCTCCATCAAGATCAGCACGGCTACACAGAAATCTTGCCGCCACTCATGGTCAACCGCGATTCAATGACAGGAACAGGACAACTGCCGAAATTCGAGGAGGATGCGTTCAAGATTGAAGAGACGAACTACTTCCTTGTACCGACAGCAGAAGTTCCAGTGACGAACATGCACCGCGAAGAAATCCTGACTGCAGATCAGTTACCGATCGGCTATGCCGCATACAGCCAATGTTTCCGTTCAGAAGCTGGTTCTGCCGGACGCGATACGCGCGGTTTGATCCGTCAGCACCAATTCAATAAAGTTGAACTCGTTCGTTTCGTCAAACCAGAAGAATCTTACGAGCAACTTGAATTGTTAACGGGACAAGCAGAGACAGTCTTGAAAAAGCTGAAACTGCCGTATCAAGTATTGAGCATGTGTACAGCTGATCTTGGATTCACGGCTGCGAAGAAATACGACATCGAAGTCTGGATGCCGAGTCAAGGCGTCTACCGTGAAATCTCTTCTTGTTCAAACTTTGAAGATTTCCAAGCACGCCGAGCGCAAATCCGTTTCCGCCGCGAAGCGAACGCGAAACCAGAATTCGTTCACACGTTGAATGGTTCTGCCCTTGCAGTCGGTCGGACAGTTGCTGCGATCTTAGAGAACTACCAGCAAGCGGATGGATCAGTTGTTATTCCAGAAGTGCTTCGTCCATACATGGGTGGTCTTGAAGTGATTCAAGCTTAAGTCAGAAGGGGGAATAATCCCCCTTTCTGTATTTTAAAAAGTTTTTTTAGAAAAGGTCTTTACACGTTAAAAGGCAGATGCTATCATAATTAATGTCAGGAAAACAGACAGGTCATCATGATCTGGTAAGAAGTACGGAGGCGTACTCAAGTGGTTTAAGAGAACGGTCTTGAAAACCGTCAGGCGGCGAAAGCCGTGCGTGGGTTCGAATCCCACCGCCTCCTCCATTTTTATTTTTTGACAACGACATGCACGTTTTATAGCTTGGAGGCGTACTCAAGTGGTTTAAGAGAACGGTCTTGAAAACCGTCAGGCGGCGAAAGCCGTGCGTGGGTTCGAATCCCACCGCCTCCTCCACTTCTTTTTTTTTACCCAAAAATAATAATAATCATGGAGTCGTACCCAAGTCCGGCTGAAGGGGACGGACTCGAAATCCGTTAGGGGTCGCAAGGCTCGCGTGGGTTCGAATCCCACCGACTCCGCTTTTTATAAAGCATCTCAATTCTGAGGTGCTTTTTTGTTGCATCGATTTCTTCGTGCATGCTATGGTTGCCTACGTGAAAAACGAAGAAGAGGTGGACGAAATGAACGAACAAACAAAAGAATCGTTGCTTTCGCATTATGCGATGACGATGACATATGTAAAAGACTTAGAACAGATTTCAGAAGAAGCATGGCGGACATCGTATGCGGAAGGTAAGTGGACGGTTGCTGAGATCATTGGTCACTTATCACCATGGGATCGTTTCATGGTCGCAGAGCGTATTCCGTACTTGCTCGCGGGTGAACCATTCCGTGTTGCGCCGGATAGCCAAGCCGTCAATGATGAAGCAGCGAAGATGAGCCGTGAGCAACAACGGATCTTGACGATTGATGAGTTTTTAGTCAGCCGTGACTTATTGCGCCGTGCAGTCGAATTGATTCCAGAAGATCGCCTGCAGGACAAGGTCGTCATTAAAGACAAAGAGTTGACGATTGGTCAGTTCCTCGGAGCGATGACTCAACATGATTTACACCATATGGAACAGATCAATCAAGTGATTGGTTAATAGGAGGGAGATGCGAGACGCGTCTCCTTTTTTGCGCAAAAAAAGATCTGCCTAAGAGGCAGATCTGATCATTTATCGTGTATTGGCAATGCGCGCAACTTCAAGTTGTTTTTCAATCTTCGCGAGAATCCGGTCGATCGATTCTGGCTCGTTCAGTAAATCGTATTCGTCGATCGACAAGCGGAGTACCGGGCAAATCGTGAAGTTGTTGATCCAGTTCGTATAGCGTTCATACATCTCTTCCCAATATTCGATTGGAGTCTGTTGCTCCATCTCACGTCCGCGAAGACGAATCCGTTCAAGGACTTGCTCGAACGAACCTTCGAGATAGATCAAAAGATCTGGGTGTGGGAAGAATGGTGTCATGACCATCGCGTCAAATAAACTTGAATACGTTTCATAGTCCGTTGGAGACATCGTTCCTTTTTCGAAATGCATCTTAGCGAAGATTCCTGTATCTTCATAGATTGAACGGTCTTGGATGAAACCACCACCGTATTGGAAAATCCGTTTTTGCTCCTTGAAGCGTTCAGCCAGGAAATAGATTTGGAGATGGAAGCTCCAGCGCTCGAAATCATGATAAAATTTATCCAAGTAAGGATTCGTATCGACTTTTTCGAGTGACGTCCGGAAACCAAGGGCATCTGCCAATCCGTTTGTGATCGTTGATTTACCGATCCCAACCATACCGCCGATCGTAATGACGGCATCTGCCGGGATATTGTATTTTTCGCGTAGCTTCAAGTTCATACGTGGTTCGCTCCTTCATATAATTCGTTCCGGATCGTCGTCAAGACGTACTCGAGATCTTCCGGTCGCTTGACGAAGTCGAGTGCATCCCCGTCGAAACGGATGATTTTGACTTCCGGATGTTTGGCTTGATATTCCGTGACGAATGTCTCGTAATCCTCTGCCAATTGTTCGAGATAAGCACGTGACATATTTTCTTCGATTTCTCGTCCGCGTAGCGCAACACGTTTCATCAAGGTGTCGATGCTTGCGTTCAAGTAGATGACAGCATCCGGTTTCGGCATGTCCGTCGTCAGGATCGAATAGATTTGTTGGTACTTCTCGAGGTGCTCTACCTTGAGAGAGCGGTGTGCAAAGATTAAGTTTTTAAAGATATGGTAATCAGCAACGACAGAGCGTTGTTTACTGAGGTAATGACGTTCGATATCATCGAGTTGTTTGAAGCGATTGCACAAGAAGAACATTTCCGTCTGGAAGCTCCATTCTTCGATATCTTCATAGAACTTTCCAAGAAAGGGATTTTCTTCGACGATTTCGCGTAACATAGAAAAAGAGAAATGGTGACTGATGGCGTTCGCAAGTGATGTTTTGCCTACACCAATCGGTCCTTCAACCGTTATGAACATATACAATGACCCTCCGTTCAGCAAAGTGCAATTTATATTTTAGCACAAAGAAGTACGACTTGCTGAAGTTTCAAAAGGAGAATTTTTTTAGAGTGAGGAGTATCATCGATGGAACGACAGGAACACTATATGCGACTTGCGATCGAAGAAGCAAAAAAGGCAGAACAGATCGGAGAAGTTCCGATTGGATGTGTCATTGTCAAAGACGATGAAGTCATCGCGACGGGTTACAATCACCGGGAAACGGATCAACAGGCGACGGCACATGCCGAGTTGATCGCGATTGAGGAAGCTTGCCGAAAGCTCGGGAACTGGCGACTTGAAGGGTGTGAGCTCTACGTGACACTCGAACCGTGTCCGATGTGCGCGGGTGCCATCATGCTGTCACGGATCGAACATGTCATCTTTGGTGCCGTCGATCCGAAGGGTGGATGTTGTGGAACACTGATGAACTTGGTGCAAGACGATCGGTTCAATCATGTCTCACAGTTGACGAGCGGTATATTAGAAAAAGAGTGTGGGGAGATGCTAACGACGTTCTTTCGGGAACTACGTGCGAAAAAGAAAGCACGAAAGCGGGCAATGGGTTGCATCACACCAGATGAAACAGTATAATGAAAAAGCACTGAAACAAGGTGCCACTAAAAATCGATAAACCATTTGCCGTGCTAGGTGGGGATGTAGCGGTTCCCTGTCACTCGCAATCCGCTATAGCGAGACTGAATTCCATGTCGAGGGATATGATTGGTGTGGTCTGCCTCACGTAAGTAGCGTTGACGTTTGAGTCCTGCGCAACAGATACCCATGAACCAGGTCAGGTCCGGAAGGAAGCAGCCTTAAGTGGTGCTCTCTGTGTGTTGCAGGGGTGCTTGGACTGAGCAGGCTGCGTGAGTAACGCATGTTGAACATATTTCAGAATATGGTGCGCGGCAGTTTAATTTTTAAAGACAAGTCTACAGCCGGTTTCGGTTGTAGACTTTTTTAGGTAAAATAGAATGAGGAACTTAAAAAGAGGAGGCGCAAACTTGGCCTATCAAGCACTATACCGCGTATACCGTCCGCAACGTTTCGACGAAGTCGTTGGACAAGCGCATATCACCCGTACGATCCAAAATGCATTGATGGAGGGACGCATGTCCCACGCCTATCTATTTTCGGGTCCTCGTGGAACGGGAAAAACGAGTCTTGCCAAAATCATCGCTAAAGCGATCAACTGTGAGCATGCTCCGGTCAAAGAACCGTGTAATACGTGCCCCACGTGTCTTGCGATCACGGAAGGATCAAGTCCAGACGTCTTCGAAATCGATGCCGCTTCCAATAACGGCGTAGATGAGATTCGGGAAATCCGGGATAAAGTCAAATATCCCCCTTCAGAAGCAGCCTATAAAGTCTATATCATTGATGAAGTACACATGTTGTCGACAGGCGCCTTTAATGCACTGCTTAAAACACTAGAAGAACCGCCGGCACACGCCATCTTCATCTTAGCAACGACCGAACCACATAAAATCCCAGCGACGATCATCTCCCGCTGCCAACGTTTCGATGTAAAGCGGCATGAAGTCGATCAACTTGTAGAACGGATGCAATATATCTTAAAAGATCAATCGATCGAGTATTCGGATACGGCCTTACGATTGATTGCCCGTGCAGCGGATGGTGGCATGCGTGATGCATTGAGTCTACTCGACCAAGCGGTTGCTTTTTCAAACAGTGATTTGAACGATGCTGCTGTTCTTGAAGTAACAGGGGCAGTAGAAGATGAAGCATTACTAAACATTGCCCGTGCCTTGCATGAACATCAAGTCGACCAGTTGTTACAGACGCTTGAGACGATGCAACGAGCGGGAAAAGATTTAAAACGTTTCGTTGAGGATCTTGTCTTCTTTTACCGAGACACCTTATTATTGAAAGCCTCTCCTACAGCTGTCGACTTGCTAGAGCGTGCTCGCCCGACGGATGAGTTCAAACAATTCGTTGAATCGATTGAAGCAGAGACATGCTTTACGATCGTTGATCAGTTACATGACTGCCAACAACAAATGCGATTAACGAATCATCCGCGGGTCCTCGTTGAGATTGCCTTCATTCAAATCGCGGAACAAGGAAGAACGACGGGGCAGATCGTCCAAGCGTTGCAGCAGGAAGTCCGCGAAATGAAGGAGCAGATGCATCAGTGGAAGTCGAATGGTGTTCCAGCTCAAGAAGCGGCTGCACCACAAGCGCAGCCGAAGCGGAAACAAGGACGACCAACCGTTCGAATCGCCAAAGAGCGGATTCGCCAAATGCTAGAACGAGCAGAAAAAGCCCAGTTGCGTGAGATTCAGGAACGCTGGGATCATATCCTAAAGTGGATTCTAAAAGAAGATGGACCAATCTACTCGTTGCTTCATGAAAGTAAACCGGTTCTCTGCTCTGCGGATACGCTATTGATCGAATTCGATGACGGTAAGGGATGGCATTTCGAGCAAGTCATGACCAATGAACGAACACGTTTCGTGATTGAGGAAGCATTATATGAAATATGCGGCGTCAAACGCGAAATTTTAGCGATTCTCTCAAACGATTGGCATGAACTGAAGGCAGAGTTTGTTGCTAAGCGAAATAGTAGTAGTATAGAAGAGAAGGAAACAAAACAAGAATCGGAGAGCGATCAGTTATTGTCCGAGACGCTTGGTCGTTTTGGTGATATCGTAGAGTTCGAAGATTAAATTCGAGGAGGAATACAGATGCGCGGAATGGGAAACATGAATAATATGATGAAACAGATGCAGAAAATGCAAAAGGATATGGCGAAAGCACAAGAAGAATTAAAAGATTTGACAGTGACAGGTACAGCAGGAGGAGAAATGGTCTCAGTCGTCGCCGATGGTCATAAAAATATCGTAGATGTCATCATTAAAGAAGAAGTCGTTGATCCAGATGACGTTGAAATGATTCAAGATCTCGTCTTAGCTGCAACGAACGATGCTTTGAAGAAAGTCGATGAACTCGTCTCAAGTAAAATGGGGAAATTCACACAAGGTATGAATCTGCCGGGAATGTTTTAATTCGTAGGAGGAAACCACTTGCAATATCCTGAAGCGATTAGTCGTTTGATCGAAAGTTTTACAAAACTACCGGGGATTGGTCCGAAGACAGCAGTTCGTCTAGCGTTTCATGTCCTTGATATGGAAGAAGACGATGTCTTGATGTTCGGAAAGGCATTGGTCAGTGCGAAGCGCGATATTGCCTACTGTAGCGTCTGCGGGAATATCACGGATCAAGATCCTTGTTATGTATGTACAGATAAACACCGAAACCGTACGATCGTCTGTGTCGTCCAAGATTCAAGGGATGTCATTGCAATGGAAAAGATGCGAGATTACCAAGGGTTATATCACGTCTTACATGGAGCGATCAGTCCAATGGAAGGGGTCGGTCCAGAGGATATCAATGTATCTAGTCTGCTGACACGCCTTCAAGCGGACGAAGCGATTACGGAAGTCATCTTAGCAACCAATCCGAACATCGAAGGAGAAGCGACAGCGATGTATCTATCGCGTCTCTTAAAACCGACGGGTATTCGGATCACTCGGATTGCCCATGGTCTTCCGGTTGGTGGAGATCTTGAATACGCAGATGAAGTGACGTTATCTCGTGCAATGGAGGGACGTCGCGAACTATGAGTTGGTTTCGAAAGAAGATTCGCAGTGAGTACGACGAGCGTTTGTTAGAAGAATTAGCAAAAGCAAAAGAAGATTATTTGATGAAGCGTCATCTCTTAGAAATCAGCTATGATGACTATGGTGATTTAGAAGCACAAATGAAGTTAGCGGAATCACTGTATTTCTTCTATATAAGCGAAGCAAAAAGAAGACGCGTCTCATTGATGATGAAGTAAACCGCAGCCATTCTTGTCTGCGGTTTTTACATGCTCTAAAAAAACTATAAGTTATTTTAATAAAGTAGTTGCGCCTATCTAATTATCGTGATATATTAATTCATGTCCTTAAGAGGACGAGCGCTTACGGCAAACAAGTAAAAAACAATTTCAAAAAAGTTGTTGACTTCTTGTTTCATACTTGGTATTCTAATTGAGTCGCCAAAACAGGCGCGGACGAACTTTGAAAACTGAACGATGAGGCAAAAATCGTATTCTACGGAATACAAAAACGAATGAAGCGCAAGCTTCGTCAATCGTGACTCCGGTCACAACAACGAGCAAGTCAAACACTTCATGGAGAGTTTGATCCTGGCTCAGGACGAACGCTGGCGGCGTGCCTAATACATGCAAGTCGAGCGCAGGAAGCTGACGGAACTCTTCGGAGGGAAGGCAGTGGAATGAGCGGCGGACGGGTGAGTAACACGTAAGGAACCTGCCTCAAGGATTGGGATAACTCCGAGAAATCGGAGCTAATACCGGATAGTTCAACGGACCGCATGGTCCGCTGATGAAAGGCGCTTCGGCGTCACCTTGAGATGGCCTTGCGGTGCATTAGCTAGTTGGTGGGGTAACGGCCCACCAAGGCGACGATGCATAGCCGACCTGAGAGGGTGATCGGCCACACTGGGACTGAGACACGGCCCAGACTCCTACGGGAGGCAGCAGTAGGGAATCTTCCACAATGGACGAAAGTCTGATGGAGCAACGCCGCGTGAGTGATGAAGGTTTTCGGATCGTAAAACTCTGTTGTAAGGGAAGAACACGTACGAGAGGGAATGCTCGTACCTTGACGGTACCTTACGAGAAAGCCACGGCTAACTACGTGCCAGCAGCCGCGGTAATACGTAGGTGGCAAGCGTTGTCCGGAATTATTGGGCGTAAAGCGCGCGCAGGCGGCCTTTTAAGTCTGATGTGAAAGCCCCCGGCTCAACCGGGGAGGGCCATTGGAAACTGGAAGGCTTGAGTACAGAAGAGAAGAGTGGAATTCCACGTGTAGCGGTGAAATGCGTAGAGATGTGGAGGAACACCAGTGGCGAAGGCGACTCTTTGGTCTGTAACTGACGCTGAGGCGCGAAAGCGTGGGGAGCAAACAGGATTAGATACCCTGGTAGTCCACGCCGTAAACGATGAGTGCTAGGTGTTGGGGGGTTTCCGCCCCTCAGTGCTGAAGCTAACGCATTAAGCACTCCGCCTGGGGAGTACGGCCGCAAGGCTGAAACTCAAAGGAATTGACGGGGACCCGCACAAGCGGTGGAGCATGTGGTTTAATTCGAAGCAACGCGAAGAACCTTACCAACTCTTGACATCCCATTGACCGCTTGAGAGATCAAGTTTTCCCTTCGGGGACAATGGTGACAGGTGGTGCATGGTTGTCGTCAGCTCGTGTCGTGAGATGTTGGGTTAAGTCCCGCAACGAGCGCAACCCCTATCCTTAGTTGCCAGCATTCAGTTGGGCACTCTAGGGAGACTGCCGGTGACAAACCGGAGGAAGGTGGGGATGACGTCAAATCATCATGCCCCTTATGAGTTGGGCTACACACGTGCTACAATGGACGGTACAAAGGGCAGCGAGACCGCGAGGTGGAGCCAATCCCATAAAGCCGTTCCCAGTTCGGATTGCAGGCTGCAACTCGCCTGCATGAAGTCGGAATCGCTAGTAATCGCAGGTCAGCATACTGCGGTGAATACGTTCCCGGGTCTTGTACACACCGCCCGTCACACCACGAGAGTTTGCAACACCCGAAGCCGGTGAGGTAACCGTAAGGAGCCAGCCGTCGAAGGTGGGGTAGATGATTGGGGTGAAGTCGTAACAAGGTAGCCGTATCGGAAGGTGCGGCTGGATCACCTCCTTTCTAAGGAAAACGTCCCTTACGGGACATGCCCATCGTTCAGTTTTGAGAGCTCGTCTCTCACGTCTCGCAAGAGACACTCGCACCTTGAAAACTGAAGACATCAACAAGACATCAAACTTTTAATTAACCATGTCATTTAAGACGTGTGTTCTTAGAATACCAACGCTAGATCAAGGTATGAAGGGCGTACGGTGGATGCCTTGGCACTAGGAGCCGATGAAGGACGCGACGAACAGCGATATGCTTCGGGGAGCAGTAAGTATGCTTTGATCCGAAGATTTCCGAATGGGGGAACCCACCATCCGTAATGGGATGGGACATGTTACATGAATACATAGTGTAGCGTGAGGCAGACCCGGGGAACTGAAACATCTAAGTACCCGGAGGAAGAGAAAGCAAATGCGATTCCCTGAGTAGCGGCGAGCGAAACGGGAACAGCCCAAACCGGAGAGCATGCTTTTCGGGGTTGTAGGACACTCTATACGGAGTCAAAAAGGAAGACAGTAGGTGAAGGACCTGGAAAGGTCGGCCGAAGAAGGTGACAGCCCTGTAGCTGAAACTGTTTTCCCTCCAGAGTGGATCCTGAGTACGGCGGGACACGTGAAACCCCGTCGGAATCCGGGAGGACCATCTCCCAAGGCTAAATACTCCCTAGTGACCGATAGTGAACCAGTACCGTGAGGGAAAGGTGAAAAGCACCCCGGAAGGGGAGTGAAATAGATCCTGAAACCGTATGCCTACAAGTAGTCAGAGCCCGTTAACGGGTGATGGCGTGCCTTTTGTAGAATGAACCGGCGAGTTACGATAACGCGCGAGGTTAAGCCGATGAGGCGGAGCCGTAGCGAAAGCGAGTCTGAACAGGGCGTTCAGTGCGTTGTCGTAGACCCGAAACCAGGTGATCTACCCATGTCCAGGATGAAGGTCAGGTAACACTGACTGGAGGTCCGAACCCACGCACGTTGAAAAGTGCGGGGATGAGGTGTGGGTAGCGGTGAAATGCCAATCGAACCTGGAGATAGCTGGTTCTCCCCGAAATAGCTTTAGGGCTAGCCTCGAGGTTGAGAGTTCTGGAGGTAGAGCACTGATTGGACTAGGGGCCCCCACAGGGTTACCGAATTCAGTTAAACTCCGAATGCCAGCAACTTATACTCGGGAGTCAGACTGCGAGTGATAAGATCCGTAGTCAAGAGGGAAACAGCCCAGACCGCCAGCTAAGGTCCCCAAGTGTATGTTAAGTGGAAAAGGATGTGGCGCTGCCTAGACAGCTAGGATGTTGGCTTAGAAGCAGCCACCATTCAAAGAGTGCGTAATAGCTCACTAGTCGAGTGGCGCCGCGCCGAAAATGTAACGGGGCTAAACATACCACCGAAGCTGCGGATTCCGTAAGGAATGGTAGGGGAGCGTTCCAAACCGCTGTGAAGCTGTACCGGAAGGAGCAGTGGAGCGTTTGGAAGTGAGAATGCCGGTGTGAGTAGCGAAAAGAGGGGTGAGAATCCCCTCCGTCGAAAGCCCAAGGTTTCCTGAGGAAGGCTCGTCCGCTCAGGGTTAGTCTGGACCTAAGCCGAGGCCGAAAGGCGTAGGCGATGGATAACAGGTTGATATTCCTGTACCGCCGATCCACCGTTTGAACAATGGGGGGACGCAGGAGGATAGTGACGCATGCGGATGGAAGTGCATGTGCAAGTTTCAAGACCGTCTGATTGGCAAATCCGTCAGGCATCACAGTCAAGGAACGACGCGGAGTCCCGTAGGGACGTAGGTCACGATTTCACACTGCCAAGAAAAGCCTCTAGTGAGGGGGAAGGCGCCAGTACCGTAAACCGACACAGGTAGGCGAGATGAGAATTCTAAGACGCGCGGGATAACTCTCGTTAAGGAACTCGGCAAAATGGTCCCGTAACTTCGGGAGAAGGGACGCTCTACATGAGTAGAGCCGCAGTGAATAGGCCCAAACGACTGTTTAGCAAAAACACAGGTCTCTGCTAAATCGCAAGATGACGTATAGGGGCTGACGCCTGCCCGGTGCTGGAAGGTTAAGGGGATGGGTTAGCGCAAGCGAAGCTTTGAACCGAAGCCCCAGTAAACGGCGGCCGTAACTATAACGGTCCTAAGGTAGCGAAATTCCTTGTCGGGTAAGTTCCGACCCGCACGAAAGGCGTAACGATTTGGGCACTGTCTCAACGAGAGACCCGGTGAAATCATAGTACCTGTGAAGATGCAGGTTACCCGCGACAGGACGGAAAGACCCCATGGAGCTTTACTACAGCCTGATATTGAGGCTTTGTGCATGATGTACAGGATAGGCGGGAGACGTCGAGCCCGGAGCGCCAGCTTCGGAGGAGTCACCCTTGGGATACCGCCCTTCATGCATAGAGTCTCTAACTCGCAGCCGTGATCCGGCTGGAGGACCGTGTCAGGCGGGTAGTTTGACTGGGGCGGTCGCCTCCTAAACAGTAACGGAGGCGCCCAAAGGTTCCCTCAGAATGGTTGGAAATCATTCGTAGAGCGCAAAGGCAGAAGGGAGCTTGACTGCGAGACCTACAAGTCGAGCAGGGACGAAAGTCGGGCTTAGTGATCCGGTGGTTCCGCATGGAAGGGCCATCGCTCAACGGATAAAAGCTACCCTGGGGATAACAGGCTGATCTCCCCCAAGAGTCCACATCGACGGGGAGGTTTGGCACCTCGATGTCGGCTCATCGCATCCTGGGGCTGGAGTAGGTCCCAAGGGTTGGGCTGTTCGCCCATTAAAGCGGTACGCGAGCTGGGTTCAGAACGTCGTGAGACAGTTCGGTCCCTATCCGTCGTGGGCGCAGGAAATTTGAGGAGAGCTGTCCTTAGTACGAGAGGACCGGGATGGACGCACCGCTGGTGTACCAGTTGTTCCGCCAGGAGCATCGCTGGGTAGCTACGTGCGGACGGGATAAATGCTGAAAGCATCTAAGCATGAAGCCCCCTCCAAGATGAGATTTCCCTTTGAGTAATCAAGAAAGACCCCTCAGAGACGATGAGGTAGATAGGTCACGGGTGGAAGCATGGCGACATGTGGAGCTGAGTGATACTAATCGGTCGAGGCCTTGTTCTAGCAGATGCTTGTTGATAACTTCAGTTTTGAGGGCGCGAGCCCGTCGTCTGGTGACGATAGCCAAGTGGTCACACCCGTTCCCATGCCGAACACGGAAGTTAAGCACTTGAACGCCGAAAGTAGTTGGGGGCTTCCCCCTGTGAGGATAGGACGTTGCCAGGCTTTTGTTTTTTTAATAAAACAATTGACAGACTTACATAGATGTTTTATCATTATAGAAGTCGTCACCTTAT
>NZ_CM143264.1:90000-197500 GCF_054956715.1 Exiguobacterium sp. EF_C8
CCCGCGACAGGACGGAAAGACCCCATGGAGCTTTACTACAGCCTGATATTGAGGCTTTGTGCATGATGTACAGGATAGGCGGGAGACGTCGAGCCCGGAGCGCCAGCTTCGGAGGAGTCACCCTTGGGATACCGCCCTTCATGCATAGAGTCTCTAACTCGCAGCCGTGATCCGGCTGGAGGACCGTGTCAGGCGGGTAGTTTGACTGGGGCGGTCGCCTCCTAAACAGTAACGGAGGCGCCCAAAGGTTCCCTCAGAATGGTTGGAAATCATTCGTAGAGCGCAAAGGCAGAAGGGAGCTTGACTGCGAGACCTACAAGTCGAGCAGGGACGAAAGTCGGGCTTAGTGATCCGGTGGTTCCGCATGGAAGGGCCATCGCTCAACGGATAAAAGCTACCCTGGGGATAACAGGCTGATCTCCCCCAAGAGTCCACATCGACGGGGAGGTTTGGCACCTCGATGTCGGCTCATCGCATCCTGGGGCTGGAGTAGGTCCCAAGGGTTGGGCTGTTCGCCCATTAAAGCGGTACGCGAGCTGGGTTCAGAACGTCGTGAGACAGTTCGGTCCCTATCCGTCGTGGGCGCAGGAAATTTGAGGAGAGCTGTCCTTAGTACGAGAGGACCGGGATGGACGCACCGCTGGTGTACCAGTTGTTCCGCCAGGAGCATCGCTGGGTAGCTACGTGCGGACGGGATAAATGCTGAAAGCATCTAAGCATGAAGCCCCCTCCAAGATGAGATTTCCCTTTGAGTAATCAAGAAAGACCCCTCAGAGACGATGAGGTAGATAGGTCACGGGTGGAAGCATGGCGACATGTGGAGCTGAGTGATACTAATCGGTCGAGGCCTTGTTCTAGCAGATGCTTGTTGATAACTTCAGTTTTGAGGGCGCGAGCCCGTCGTCTGGTGACGATAGCCAAGTGGTCACACCCGTTCCCATGCCGAACACGGAAGTTAAGCACTTGAACGCCGAAAGTAGTTGGGGGCTTCCCCCTGTGAGGATAGGACGTTGCCAGGCACTTGACCGATCTGCAGATTGCAGGTCGGTCTTTTTGTGTAATTATTTTAAAGGAAAAGGAGCTTTTTCATGAAACACGAACTTCCTATTGTACATGCACTTCAACGTCACTTAGATCGAACGCCCATCTCATGGCATGTTCCTGGACATAAGAATGGAACTCTGACACCTCTTCCTGACTTTTTTAAATGGGACGTCACAGAATTACCTGGTCTAGATGATTTTCATCATCCGGAAGAGGCTATTGCAGACGCAATAGCTTTGCTTCAAAAAGTCTACGATGCAAAAGCGAGTCATTTCCTTGTGAATGGTTCGACTGTTGGGAACTGGGCGATGCTTGCAGCTGTAGCAATAAGAGGAGAGCGTGTTTATGTACAGCGTAATTCGCATAAATCGGTATTTAATGCACTCGAATGGTTAGGAATCGAACCGATCTTTCTTGAACCAGATACCCATAAAGAAACGGGAATCAGTGGTCATGTTTCACGTGAAACATTAAAGGAAGCGTTTACGAAATATCCAGGAGGAGTTAGCGTGTTTATCACTTCACCGACATATTACGGAGAAGTGGCTGATATCACGTCACTCGTTCAGCTCACGACGTCGCACGGACTCCCTTTATTAGTGGATGAAGCACACGGTGCACACTTCGGTAAAGCATTTGGTGTTCGTTCTGCATTTGAATTAGGAGCAACCGCTGTTGTCCAGTCTGCCCATAAAACGCTTCCTGCACTGACGATGGGAGCATGGATGCACGAGCGATTTTCGGAAAAGATGAGAAGAAAGTTACAGCGAGCGCTCCAAGCGTTTCAAACCTCAAGTCCTTCGTATTTGTTACTGGCTTCATTAGACTATGCCCGTTCCTATCGTGAACAATGGACAGTTGAAGGTATGTCAGATATTCAGGTTAGTCACGATGCGTTTATCGAATCACTTCAACGGTTCGATCATATGACCGTCCTTCGCTTCGATGATTGGTCACGGATGACATTAACGTATGAGGGATATTCAGGAGATGCGTTGTTGCACGCGTTACGAGCTGTTCAACTCGATGCGGAATTTGCTCTAGGAGATCACGTCGTCTGTATTTTGCCACTTCGTCCGCTAGCAAAGTCTGAGCAGGATGACTGGGTTCATCGTGTCGAACGCGCTATTCAAATGATGAAATCAGAAGGAATTCCTTTGAAAAGGTATATCGAGCAACCAATTATGGGTAAAATACAGGTATCTGCTTTAGCTTGTTCTTATGAACAGTTAGAACAAGCAACAGGTACGTTCCGTCAGCTGGATGAGTGTATCGGTCATGTTTCACTCGAAACCATTATTCCGTACCCGCCAGGCATTCCGTTGATCGTCAGAGGCGAACGCATTACGGCGGAACAGGTACTATGTTTACGACATTATCAAACCGTAGCCGTTCATTTGCAAGGGGGCGAACAATTGCAACAAGGAGCGTTACGCGTCATAGAGGAAGGGTTTGAAAGATGAAAGGTACGTTCATTACTGTCGAAGGACCGGATGGTGCCGGGAAAACGACACAACTACAATTGCTTAATGATGTGTTAAAAGAAAAGGGTTATAATGTCATGATGACCCGTGAGCCAGGTGGCACACGCGTTGGGAACGAAATTCGTTCATTGATTTTAAATCCTGATTTTGAAGAAATGAAAGAGATGACGGAAATTCTGCTGTATGCAGCGTCTCGTGCCCAGCATGTCGAAGAATTGATTCGACCGGCGTTAGAGGCAGGCACAATCATCTTATGTGACCGATTCGTTGATGCCTCACTTGCCTATCAAGGATATGGACTTGGACATCCGATTGATCTCGTGCGTCATATTAATGATTCTGCAACAGGTGGATTAGCGCCAGACCGGACGTATTTATTTGATTTAACGGTAACGGATTCTAAAAAACGAATGATGGACCGGGGAGCACTTGATCGAATCGAGCAACGAGATGATGCGTTTCGTGCCCGTGTCTATGATGGTTTCAAACAGATTGCGGCATCGGACCCAGAACGGGTACAGATTGTACAAGCCAATCGATCGATTGAAGTGATTCATCAGGACTTAGTGGAAGATGTCATTACGTATTTAGAAGAAAAGGAGAGATTCTCATGAAAATGGTCATTACGATTGTTCAAGATAAAGACAGCTTACGTTTGGCGGAAGCGCTTGTCGAGCATGATTTCCGAGCAACGAAACTAGCAACGACAGGTGGTTTTCTTAAAGAGGGAAACACGACGTTCATGATTGGTGTACAGAGTGAGCGTCTCGATGATCTGTTACGATTGATCAAAAAGAATTGTTCGAGTCGTGAACAGATGGTCTCTCCAATCTCACCAATGGGTGGTCATGCCGATTCTTATATCCCGTACCCTGTTGAAGTCCAGGTAGGCGGGGCAACGGTCTTCGTCTTGCCAATCGAAGGGTTTCACCAATTCTAATGCAGACGTTTCATGAACTGGAACAGACACAATCGGTCATTTCGACGATTCTTCAAAATTCGTTACGAAACGATCGAATCAATCACGCTTATATCTTCACTGGAGACTATGAGCCGCTTCTACTTGAAGCGGCTCACTTGTTCGCGAAAAGCCTTTTTTGTGAGACCCCGGTCGATGTGGAGCCATGTGGTGTCTGTCGTAGCTGTCGGCGGATGGAAAGTGGTAACTTGGTCGATTATTATGAAATCGAACCAGATGGCGCGACCATCAAAAAAGAACAGATTCAACAATTGATGCATGATCTCTCACTCCGAGGACTTGAAGGCGATCGTCAGATTTATGTCATTACACAGTCCCATAAGATGACTCCCCAAGCAGCGAACAGTTTGCTGAAGTTCTTTGAGGAACCAGGAGAAGGAAAAGTTGCCTTATTGTTGACGAATCAACCTCAACTCCTTTTACCTACGATTCGATCGCGGGGACAGTTATTAAGTTTTCGTCCAGCAGATCGTCAAATGATTGGCGAGGTTTTATCTGAAAAAACGGGACGGGACCACGAGTTGACGCAACTGGCAGCGCGTGTCTATCCAAAAGTCGAGGATGCAGAAGAAGCATTACTCGAAGACTGGTTTGTAAATGCGCGAGCGTCAGTGTTACAATTGATGGAGGAATTAGCGAATCGTCCGGCTGATTTACCACTGTTCGTACAAGAGAAATGGATGGGACAATTCAAGAACCGTCAGGATGTCCGAATTGGTCTTGAACTCGTCACTTGTTTCTTCGAGGATGTCTTACGCCTGAAACTGAATCCGGCGTGGGAAGGTATGACCTATACGAATAGTAAACCCCAACTTGAACAGATGGGGTCCAAGAGCCAGACGACGATCACCCGCTGGTTACAAGCTGTGCTTGCCGCAGTCCGACGGGTCGAAGCGAATGTTAATCCCCAATTAACAGTTGAGCGTCTCATGTTTGACTTACAGAAAGGGTAGAGCGACATGCTAGAAGTAGTAGGCGTTCGCTTTAAAGAAGCGGGCAAAATTTATTATTTTGCACCTGGACAAGAGTCATTATCACGAGGACAAGCAGTCATCGTTGAGACGGTACGGGGCATTGAATATGGCGAAGTGGTCATCGCCGATAAACAAATGGACGAAGAAGATGTGGTGTTGCCACTGAAATCCATTCTTCGAATTGCTGACGATAAAGATGCAATGATCGTCCGCGAAAATAAAGTCGCAGCGCTTGATGCGCATGCGGTATGTGTCGAAAAAATCCGTGAACATAAACTCGATATGAAATTGGTCGATGTCGAGTACACGTTTGACCGCAATAAGGTCATCTTCTACTTCACGGCAGAAGGACGTGTTGACTTCCGTGAGCTCGTCAAAGATTTAGCGGCTGTTTTCCGGACACGCATCGAACTCCGTCAAATCGGTGTTCGAGATGAAGCGAAGTTACTTGGAGGCATTGGTCCATGTGGTCGTGTCTTATGTTGTTCATCTTTCCTTGGTGAGTTCGAACCGGTCTCGATCAAGATGGCAAAAGATCAAAACCTGTCGTTGAATCCGACGAAGATTTCAGGGGTGTGTGGTCGTTTAATGTGCTGTCTAAAATATGAGAACGATACGTATGAAGAGATGCGCCGTGACTTGCCGGACTATGGAAAACGTTTGACGGTACCTGAAGGCGAAGGACGCGTCGTTGGCTTGAACATCCTCGATCAAGTCGTTCAAATTGAACTGAAGGATCGTTCCCGCGTCTTGACGTATTCGATGGAAGAACTATTATCCGTTGGTGCCGTAAAACCAAAACGACCAAAAGAATAACGGGGTGCATACGCGTGGAGAGAGTCGATAAAAAAGAAATCATTACGCGTGTCGATGCGATTGAGCAACAGATTCATTTGCTGACTGAGCATCTGAGCGTGTTAAAGGATCAGCTGGCTTACATGATGGAAGAGAACCAACATCTGTATCTGGAGAATCATCATCTTCGGGAAAAAGTCGAACGCGATGAACAACAGCCGGTCACGGAAGCGGAAGAAGCGGAAGCAGGCGTTGGTGCGGGCTATGACAATCTCGGACGATTGTACCAGGAAGGGTTCCACATCTGTAACTTGCATTATGGACAAGTACGAAAAGACGGCGATTGTCTCTTCTGCTTATCCATGTTAACGAAACATTGAGAGGCTGACTTCTACATGAGTCAGTCTTTTTTTCGGAAAGGAAGGCACGACATGTTTGAACTATTACCAGACGAACGACTTGATTATCTCTTAGGACAAGAAGGGAAAATCATTCAAAGTCCATCCGTCTTCTCCTATTCACTCGA
This sequence comes from Exiguobacterium sp. EF_C8, assembly GCF_054956715.1. NCBI lineage: Bacteria > Bacillati > Bacillota > Bacilli > Caryophanales > Exiguobacterium > Exiguobacterium sp. EF_C8. The sequence goes on from NZ_CM143264.1 coordinate 95,803, forward strand.
TGCGGCATTGCTCGCACGATTTGCATGGGTTCCAATTCAACAGGGGCGGATTGCCGATCTTTGCTCTGGGAACGGTGCGATCCCACTCTTTTTATCCTACCGGACGAAAGGGCAGATCACGGGTCTTGAAATTCAGCCGCGACTAGCGGAGATGGCGCGACGTAGCATTAACTTGAATGAACTGAACGACCAGATTGAGATGATTGATGGTGACGTCAAAGAGGCGGGGGCACGTCTTGGATACGGCATCTATGATGCTGTCACCTGTAATCCGCCTTATTTTTTAGCCAACGAGACATCAAACCAAAACCAAAGTGAACATTATACGATCGCAAGGCATGAAGTCCTCTGTACACTTGAAGACTGTATTCGTGGTGCATCTGATTTGTTAAAACAAGGCGGAAAGGCAGCGTTCGTGCATCGACCGGAACGACTGCTCGATATCGTCACTTTGATGCGAACATACCGCTTGGAACCGAAACGGATGCAGTTGATTTATCCGAAGGCAGGGAAGGAAGCGAACATGCTTTTGATCGAGGGGATCAAGGATGCAAAACCTGGACTGAAGGTTCTTTCCCCGTTCATCGTCTATGAAGCGGACAACTCGTATGCGGCTCAGATGAAGGAACTGTTCGATGTCTGAGCATGCAGTCTATATCGTTCGTTGCCAAGATGATACGTATTATACGGGTTACGCAGTAGACGTCACGCAACGCATCGCAACACATAATGCAGGCAAGGGGGCGAAGTATACACGTGCCCGTCTGCCGGTCGTCCTCGTTCATGAGGAAATTTTCGCGACAAAATCAGAAGCGATGAAGCGGGAATACGCGATTAAACAATTGACACGTTCACAGAAAGAGCGTTTGATTCAAGGAGGAACCTCATGAAAGCGACAAGTAGCTATCAACAGCAAGGAGTCGGTCTCTATATCGTCCCGACACCAATCGGCAATTTAGAAGACATGACGTATCGAGCTGTCCGGATCTTACAGGAATCTGATATCGTCGCAGCAGAAGATACCCGGCAGACGATGAAACTGTTTCGGCATTTTTCGATTGAGACGAAGCTGGTCAGTTACCACGAACACAATAAACAAACAAGTGGCGAACGACTACTCGCTGATTTAGAGGCGGGAAAGCAAATTGCCCTCGTCTCCGACGCCGGGATGCCCGGTATTTCGGACCCGGGAAGCGATTTGATCCGCCAAGCGATCGCAGCAGATATTCCTGTCATCGTTCTTCCGGGTGCGAACGCTGCATTGACAGCCCTTGTCGCGTCCGGTCTGTCGACAGAACGCTTTTTGTATTATGGTTTTTTGCCACGAAAGAAAAAAGAACGCCGCGAAGCGTTAGAGCAATTGAAATACGAATCAGGAACACTCATCTTTTATGAAGCACCGCATCGATTGAAAGAGATGTTGCAAGGGATCGAAGAAGTACTTGGTGATCGCCAGGTGACGTTAGCCCGAGAACTAACGAAACGGTATGAAGAGTATATTCGTGGAAGTGTGAGTGAATTACGCGCTTGGGCAGCAGAAGACGTTCGAGGTGAGTTCGTCGTCCTTGTCGAAGGATCAAACGAAGAACGACCGGATGCCGTCATTCAAGACAGTGATCCGCTCGAGCAAATCCGTCGGTATATCGAAGAGGGCGAAAAGCCGAATGCAGCGTTGAAGCGTGTCGCAAAAGAACGAGGACTGGATCGTCAGGAATTGTACCTCGCGTTTCACGAAGCAGATTAAAAAAAGAAGCCCCGTTAAGGAGCTTCCTTTTTTGTTTATTCGTTGCTTGCGTAATGACGATCGAGGAAATCTTTTAATTCAACGAGAACGCGTTGTGCGCCATCTGGTGAAAGAATCAATTTACCATCAGCCAATTTGAAGTTATCTTCTGATACTTCACCTGTCACTTGGCAAGTCATGTTTGGTTTATATTTTTTAAGGATGATCTGTTCGTTGTCGACATAGATCTCGAGGGCATCCTTTTCTGCGATTTGAAGTGTACGGCGTAATTCGATTGGAATTACGACACGACCGAGCTCGTCTACTTTACGTACAATACCTGTTGATTTCATTTTGTTGTTCCTCCTTTGATGTCATGGATCTCTTTTTCTTTTGAAAAATCGTCAAAATTCGACATCGTTTCTATAGAATGTAGAATACTAGACTTTCCAAAAGTAGTCAACCAATCTGAATAGCTTGAAATCAAAATGTCATTTATTTCTCAAAAAACCCATATTTGAAACGATTTATTAATATATTTTCCCTTTTTAAAGGAAATGAAACTATAGAGTGTGTTTTTTTGTAATTTGATGTCTGATGTCAAAAAATGTTTCGATTCGACAAAAAGTGAATTTCGACATCAGTCCCGTAACAGCGTATAATAGCCTATAATGAAGATGGAAATAAGAGAACGGAGGAATAACATGGCAAAGACATTTTATATCACGACCCCGATTTATTATCCAAGTGCAAAACTACATATCGGTCACGCGTATACGACGGTGGCTGGAGATGCAATGGCACGGTACAAACGACTTCAAGGATTCGACGTCCGGTATTTGACAGGTAGCGATGAGCACGGTCAAAAGATCCAGGAAAAAGCAGCAGAAGCAGGTATCTCGGAACAGGCATTCGTCGATGGTGTAGTCGAGCAGATTAAAGTCTTATGGGATCGTCTTGACATCTCGTACGATGATTATATCCGGACGACAGAACCACGTCACAAGAAAGTCGTCGAAAAAGTGTTCGAGACACTTCTTGAATCAGGCGATATCTACCTAGGTGAATACGAAGGTTGGTATTCGATTCCGGATGAGACGTACTATACGGAATCACAACTCGTCGACGGAAAGAGCCCCGATAGTGGACACCCAGTCGAACTCGTTCGCGAAGAATGTTACTTCTTCCGGATCAGCAAGTACGCGGACCGTCTGCTTGAGTACTTTGAAGCGAATCCGTCATTTATCTTGCCAGAATCACGTAAACACGAAATGATCAATAACTTCATTAAACCGGGTCTCCAAGACTTAGCGGTCTCACGGACGACATTCAACTGGGGTGTACAAGTCCCATCGAATCCGAAGCACGTCGTCTACGTCTGGATCGATGCGTTGACGAACTATATCTCGTCACTCGGTTATGGTACGGACGATCATGGTAATTTCGATAAGTACTGGCCAGCAGATGTTCATCTCGTCGGAAAAGAAATCGTTCGTTTCCACACGATCATTTGGCCGGCACTCTTGATGGCACTTGATCTCCCATTACCGAAGAAAGTCTTCGCACACGGTTGGTTGTTGATGAAAGACGGAAAAATGTCGAAATCAAAAGGGAACGTCGTTGATCCGATCCCATTGACGGATCGTTACGGTCTTGACGCCCTTCGTTATTACTTGTTACGCGAAGTTCCATTCGGTTCAGATGGTATGTTCACACCTGAAGCATTCGTTGAGCGGATGAACTACGATTTAGCAAACGACCTTGGGAACTTACTCAACCGAACGATCGCGATGGTCACGAAATACTTTGACGGTGAGATCCCAGCCTATACAGGCAATGTGACACCGTTTGATGCGACACTCTCGGATCTTGCAAAAGAAACGGTCACGAAAGTCGAAGCATCGATGGAACACATGGAATTCTCTGTCGTGCTATCGAACATTTGGCAATTAATCAGCCGTGCCAATAAATACATCGATGAGACACAACCGTGGGTTCTTGCAAAAGACGAATCCAAAACGGCGGAACTCGGTTCGGTCATGGTGCATCTCGTCGGCGTCTTACGTCACGTGGCGATCATGTTGCAACCGTTCATGACACGTTCACCAAAAGAGATCTTCGCGCAACTTGGTCTCTCCGGACAAGCGATGGACTGGGCAGCGCTCGAGAAATTCGCAGACATCACACCAGGAACAAAAGTTGGTACAGCGACACCGATTTTTCCACGTCTCGATGTCAAAGAAGAGGTCGCAGCAATCGTCGACATGATGCATCAAGCTTCTGCAGCACGTGTGGAGGAAGAGGAAGTCGAAGAGGCTGATGAAGACATTCGTCCGGAAACGACGATCGATGTCTTTGATCAGATCGAGTTACGTGTCGGTGAAGTCGTGACGGCTGAAAAGATCAAGAAGGCGAAAAAACTACTGAAGTTACAAGTCGATATGGGCAAAGAAACACGCCAAATCGTCTCTGGTATCGCGCAGTGGTATGAGCCGGAAGATTTAGTCGGACGTAAGGTCATCGTCGTAGCGAACTTAAAACCGGTCACGTTACGTGGCGAACTCTCCCAAGGAATGGTCCTTGCTGCTGAGAAAGCAGGAAAACTTGAACTCGCGACGGTCCCATCAACGATGGCAAACGGCGCAAGCGTAAAATAAAACCGATGCCTGTGGACTTCATGTCACAGGCATTTTTTTAAAGAAGGAGTCGAATAAGATATGTTAATCGATACACACACTCACTTGAATGCAGACCAATTCGCGGAAGACGTTCATGAAACGATCGAGCGGGCACGTGCAAACGGCGTTTCACCGATGATCGTCGTCGGATTTGATCATAAGACAATCGACCGCGCGATGGAACTCGTCGAAGCGTACGATGATCTTTATGCGGTCATCGGATGGCATCCCGTCGACTCGATTGATTTTGATGAGGAAGCCTATCAAAAGGTCGAACGATTGATGGATCATGAAAAAGTCGTTGCGCTTGGAGAAATCGGACTCGACTACCACTGGGATACGTCACCGAAAGACGTCCAACAGGAAGCTTTCCGCAAACAGATCCGTCTCGCGAAGCAGAAGAAAAAACCGATCGTCATCCATAACCGGGAAGCGACAGAAGATACGTTACGAATCCTCGAAGAAGAGGATGCAAAAGAAGTCGGTGGTATTTTGCATAGCTACAGTATGAGTGCTGAATTGTTACCGCGTTGCCTAGCGATGAACTTCTATATTTCACTTGGTGGACCTGTTACGTTCAAAAACGCGAAAATGCCAAAACGTGTTGCACAGGAAGTACCGCTCGATCGTTTACTCGTTGAGACGGACTGTCCGTATCTGACACCAACACCACACCGCGGTAAACGCAACGAGCCGGCTTACGTTCGGTTCGTCGCTGAAGAAATTGCGCAGCTCCGTGGCATGATGTATGCCGATGTGGAAGCAGCAACGACGGAAAATGCAAAACGGGTCTTCCGTTTGCCATGATGCGTTCGTTGACGTTCATTACAATCGGGTGCAGCCTGCTACTTGCGGCTGCACTCGTCTATGGGATGATGGATCATCCACGAACCGTGACTGTTTTGATTGATGGACAAGAGCAGCAGGTGAAGACAATGGCTGATTCCGTTTATGGCGTTCTCAAAGAAGCCGGTATTACGACGCGTGACAATGATGTGATTGAACCGGCTCTTAGTGCCGACCTGCCGAAAAAACGATTAATCGTCATTCAGCGGGCAAAAGAAATCACATTGATCATGGGCTACGGTGAGTCCCGTCGCGTCCGAACGCAGGCGCGTCAAGTAAAGGATCTACTTGCAGAGCGCGGTATCAAGAAAGCCGACACGGATGATATCTATCCGTCTTCTGACGCTGTATTGACGAGTGGTATGACGGTGCGGTACCGCGAAGCTTTTCCTGTTGATCTCGTCGTCGGGGGAAAAGCCCGACAACTCTACACGTATGAAACGACGGTCCGCGAATTGTTAGAACGGGAAGGAATCCGTCTTCAAAAGGAAGATCGGGTCGCTCCAAATCCCGATACCCGCGTGACGGAAGGGACGTTGATTACGGTCAACACGACACGTCGTGCGACGTTGACACAGGATCAACTCGTTCCGTTTGAGGTCGAAGAAGTCGAGGATCCGACCTTACCGGAAGGCGAGCAACTGGTGACGACATCAGGTCGTCCGGGTGTCCGAACGAAAAAGTATCAATTGACGTTAGCTGACGGTCTTAGTAAAGAGAAAAAACTGATTGATGACCAAGTGACACGGACGCCGATCAAACAAGTCGTCAAAGTCGGGACAAAACCGATTGAGACACCAATCGAAGCGCCCGTCTTCAACGAAAAACAAGCGACCAATCCGCTAACTGAAACACCGAAAGCCGATGCGGATCTTGATTTTGAGAGTGCGAAGAGCTTGATGGTCGAAGCGACAGCGTATACGAACGACCCAGCTTCGAACGGCAGTCGTTTGTACAATGGTCGTGCCTTGACAGCGACCGGGTATGACGTGACCGATACGATCACCTATCAAGGTTTGCCGATCATCGCGGTTGATCCGAAGGTCATTCCGCTTGGCACGAAGGTCTACGTCGAAGGGGTTGGTCTTGCGATCGCTCTCGATACAGGTGGTGCCATTAAAGGCAATAAGATTGATATTTTAGTCGATGGTGAACAAAAAGCAAAGACGTTCGGTCGAAAACAACTGCAAGTCTGGGTCATTCCTAGTGCAACGGAAGCGGACACGTGACGCTTCCTTGTTTTTTTCGTGGAAACAGGTACAATTACGAGAGTGTTTGAAGAAGGTGGAGAGATCATGCGGAAACGCTTAAAAGAAGTCATCGTCGTCGAAGGACGAGATGATACGACACGATTACAAGAAGTTTTTGATGTCGATACAATTGAAACGAACGGTTCAGCCGTTAATGAACAGACGATGCAACGCATTGAGAAGGCCCTCGAACGACGCGGTGTCATCATTTTCACGGATCCTGATTTTCCAGGAGATCGTATCCGTGCCCGAATCAATGAACGTGTACCAGGCTGTAAACATGCCTATCTTCCGCGCGCTCAAGCAAAAGATAAGCGCGGTAAAATTGGTGTTGAACATGCCTCACCTGCCGCAATCGAAGAGGCGCTCGCTGCTGTCTATGAGACGGAAGAAGCACCGGTTGCCGAAGTGACACGTGAGATGATTTTGGCAGCTGATTTGATTGGTGGACCAGCAGCCTCGATCCGTCGTCGTCGTCTCGGTCAGATTCTTGCGATTGGTGAACCGAATGCAAAACAACTCGTCAAACGTGTCGCATCGATCCGGATCACGCTGGCGGAATGGGAAGCAGCGTTGAAACAACTAGAGGAGGAAGAAGTTTGAAAGACATTGCTACATTGCACCGGACGAAAGAAATTTTAGCGAAACATGGCTTTTCGTTTAAAAAATCGTTAGGGCAAAACTTTTTAATCGATTTAAATGTATTAGGAAACATCGTCGGAGCAGCTGGATTAACGCCTGAGAGTGGTGTACTCGAGATCGGACCAGGAATCGGCTCATTGACGGAACAATCGGCGAAACAGGCGAAAAAAGTCGTTGCTCTTGAAATCGATCAACGATTGTTACCGATTCTTGATGATACACTTGCACCATATCCCCATACGAAGGTCATTCACGGTGATGCTCTTGAACTCGATCTTTCGACGATCGTTGCTGAAGAGTTCACGCAAGAAGGCATCACCGACATTGCCGTCGTCGCGAACCTCCCGTATTATGTCACGACACCGATTATCATGCGGATCCTTGAAGCGAAAGCACCGTTTCGGACGCTCGTCATGATGATTCAAAAGGAAGTCGCTGAACGAATCGGTGCAAAACCAGGCACGAAAGCATATGGATCTCTATCGATCGCGATTCAATACTATGCGGAAGCTGAAGTCTGCTTCACGGTCCCAAAACAAGTCTTCATTCCAGCACCAAACGTCGATTCAGCAGTCATCCGCTTGAACATTCGAAAAGAGCCGGCGGTACAGACACAGGATGAGGCACTCTTCTTTGAAATCGTCCGAGCAAGTTTTGCACAACGTCGGAAAACGATTTTAAACAACTTGACGACACACTTCGGGAAAACGGAAAAAGCAGCGGTCGAAGCGGCGTTGTTAGAAGCTGGGGTTGAACCACGTCGTCGCGGAGAAACGCTCAGCCTGCAGGAATTCGCACAGTTAGCAGATGCACTTTTGCCAATTAAAAAACGTTGACGGATACGATTAGAACAGATATAATATTTCCCCTTTCTAATATTTATTTAATATGCTATAATAAATATTAGTGAGGTGAAGCGTATGCCAAAGACGTTGAACGAAATCAGACATGTTTTCGAAACACATGTTGGTGAAAGACTGACGCTAAAAGCAAGCGGCGGTCGTAAAAAGGTCGTAACCCGAATCGGAACGCTCGTTGAGACGTATCCTTCGGTGTTTGTAGTCAAGCTAGACGCAGAGCGCCACAATGTCGAGCGAGTTTCTTATAGCTACGCCGACGTGCTAACAGACTCCGTACAAATCGAATTTGCGAATTCGTAAACTTACCTTCCGAAGCGGACAAAATGTTCGCTTCTTTTTTTGTGGAAAGGTTGATACAATTCCTACAGGAAACGAACTAGAGGAGGAACGGCACGATGACGATTATTGTAAAGGCTCCGGCCAAGATCAACCTAGTCCTGGATGCGACGGCAAAGCGCCCGGACGGCTATCACGATGTACATATGGTGATGACGACAGTCGATTTGGCAGACCGTCTAGAATTGACGGAGCTGCCGTCAGGAGAAATTCGAATGAATGCCCAGCATGCTTACGTTCCGAACGACGAACGTAATCTTGCTTATAAAGCAGCAGCGATCTTAAAAGAAAAATACGACGTCAAGACAGGAGTAGAGATCTTCTTAGAGAAACACATTCCAGTTGCAGCCGGACTCGCTGGTGGATCCAGTGACGCGGCAGCGACCTTACGCGGATTAAATGAGTTGTGGCAACTCGGTTTGACGCTTGAAGAGTTGGCGGAAGTCGGCGCAGCAGTGGGCTCTGACGTCCCGTTTTGTGTCATGGGTGGAACAGCGATTGCAACGGGTCGCGGAGAGAAGCTAGAAAAACTTGTCTCACCACCCCCATGCTGGGTTGTTCTTGCTAAACCGACGATCGGTGTTTCAACAGCTGACGTCTATGGTGCCCTCGACTTGAACACGGCAAAACGTCCGAACGTCGAAGCAATGATTGATGCGGTGAAGGCGCAAGATTTCCAAGCCATCTGCCAATCACTCGGTAATGTTCTCGAAGCGGTCACGTTGCCGATGCACCCAGAAGTCGAGCAAATCAAGGAATTCATGGCAAGTTGTGGCGCAGAAGGCGTCTTGATGAGCGGAAGTGGTCCGACGGTCTTTGCTCTAACGGAGCATGAAAATCGGGCACAACGTCTCTATAATGGATTACGCGGCTTTTGTAACGAAGTCTACGTCGTTCGTCTTTTAGGCGAAAACCATTGATAATATCCGTATGAAAATGATATATTCACTATTGAATATTCGGAATTACGGAGAGGTGGAACGAAACAAATGAAAATTCGGAGAAGTGGTCGATTGGTCGACATGACGCGGTACTTGCTTGACCATCCCCATCATCTCGTCTCATTGACGATTTTTGCAGAACGTTATAAATCGGCGAAATCGTCGATCAGTGAAGATTTAGATATCGTCAGCGAGATGTTAGAACATGAGGGAACAGGTCGTCTCGTTACAGTACCAGGTGCTGCGGGTGGCGTCATGTTCATTCCGACGTGGAGCAGTAAGAAGGCGTTACCGTTCATCGATGATCTATGTGAACGTGTCGCTCGTCCAGACCGACTGTTACCGGGGGGATACCTTTATTTGACGGACTTACTTGGAGATCCGAAGATGGTCAAACAAATGGGACAAGTGTTTGCATCTGTCTTTAGCCAAAAGAAAGTCGATGTCGTCATGACGATCGCAACGAAGGGGATTCCACTTGCTTATGCAGTCGCTGAGCAACTTGGTGTACCGTTCGTCATCGTGCGTTCAGATAGTCGTGTTACGGAAGGATCAACAGTCAGCATCAACTATGTCTCGGGTTCTTCAAAAGCGATCCGGACGATGGCACTCGCGCGTCGAAGTTTACCACGTGGAGCGAATGTCTTATTGATTGATGACTTCATGAAAGCCGGCGGAACGATTCGCGGAATGATGAGTCTCTTAAGCGAGTTCGAAGCAAAGGTCGCAGGTGTTGGTGTTTTGATCGAGGCAGAAGGTGCTGAGAAGAAGATGGTCAACGAATACGTCAGCTTAATGAAATTAGCGGACGTCGACGTCGACCTTGGTCAAATCCAAGTTAAGCGTGGAAACGTCGACCACTATTTCTCGGAAGCTGAGACTACCTGAAATTGACAGCCGCATGGATTGTAACTATACTGTAATTATCAAACTTTTGGAAATTATGCGTAAAAAGATTGGGAAAGACTAAACCTTTGTTTGTTTTAAGCCGTAAGTAGAAGTAGACAACGAAGAGTTGTGACAACGGTTAAAGGGGTGCGGACAAAATGAACGTTACGGACGTTAAAATTCGTCGCGTCGTAGCAGAGGGTCGAATGAAAGCACTTGCCTCTATTACGCTCGACCACGAATTCGTGGTACATGATTTGCGTGTCATCGAAGGGAACAGTGGTCTCTTCGTCGCCATGCCAAGTAAACGAACGCAAGAAGGTATCTTCCGGGATGTCGCTCATCCAATCAATGCATTAATGCGAAAAAAGGTCGAAGATTCAGTACTCGAAGCCTATACGGCACGTGAGGATCAAGAAGAAGGCGTCTGTTACGAAGTCTCTTCTGCCCAAACGACAGATCAAGCATAAGAAAAAGACAGGTTTCTCTTCTTGGGAAAACCTGTCTTTTTCTCGTTTTTTCATCGATTCCGCTTCGTCCCATCATTGAATAACGATGCCATTTTCGTTATAGTTGGAACGAGTGTACTATTTCAGAACGAAATCAACACTAATTTACGTGGAGGAGCGACAAGGATGAATCATTTCGCGGTAATTCTAGCAGCGGGTAAAGGAACTCGGATGAAATCTAAGCTTTACAAAGTACTTCACCCAGTCGCTGGGAAACCTATGGTACAGCACGTCGTCGATCAATTAGCGACGCTCGGCGTCAAGCGACAGGTCGTCATCGTCGGTCACGGTGCGGAATCCGTCAAAGAAGTGCTTGGCACATCGGTGGAATACGCACTTCAAAGTGAGCAGCTTGGCACAGGACATGCTGTTCAAATGGCAGAACCCGTACTCGGGAACGAACAGGGAGCAACGCTCGTCGTCTGTGGCGATACACCACTCTTGACGAGTGACACACTGGCTTCATTGTTACAACATCATGCGGAGACAAACGCAAAAGTGACCGTCTTGACGGCACTCGCTGACGATCCGACAGGTTACGGACGTATCGTTCGTGGCGAAGACGGAAACGTCTCGAAAATCGTCGAGCATAAGGATGCGAATGCAGAAGAGCTCGCGATTCGTGAAATCAATACCGGTACGTATGTATTCGATAATGAGATGTTGTTCGCGACGCTGAAGCAGGTTAAGAACGATAATGCGCAAGGTGAGTATTACTTACCAGACGTGATTGAGATTGCAAAGGCAGCAGGCGAGACGATTGCAGCGTATGCGGCACCTACGTTCGAAGAGACGATCGGTGTCAATGACCGCGTCGCACTTGCACAAGCAGAAACATCGATGCGCAAGCGAACGAATGAGTACTGGATGCGTCAAGGTGTCACGTTCGTTGATCCGTCTTCGACGTACATCGGACCAGACGTCACGATTGGTTCAGATACTGTTCTCTATCCTGGTACGCAGTTGCTCGGTCAGACGGTCATTGGTTCAGAATGTACGATTGGTCCGAACTCGGATATCCGTAACAGTGAAGTGGCAGATGGCGCCATTGTTCGTCAATCCGTCGTCACGGATAGCAAGATTGGTCCAGCGGCACAAGTCGGTCCATTTGCGCATTTACGTCAGCAAGCGGTTCTCGGTGCGAACACACGCGTCGGAAACTTCGTTGAGATCAAGAAATCAACATTTGGCGAAGGTAGCAAATCAGCCCACTTGAGCTATGTCGGAGATGCAACAATCGGAGAGAACGTCAACCTCGGTTGTGGATCGATCACGGTCAACTATGATGGAAAAAATAAATTCCAGACGATCATTGAGGACGATGCCTTCATCGGCTGTAACGTCAACTTGATTGCACCGGTCACGGTCGGCAAGAATGCCCTTGTTGCTGCCGGATCAACCGTCACAGACGATGTGCCGGAAAACGGTCTCGCGATCGCACGGGAACGTCAAACGACGAAACCCGATTATCGTTAATTCATTACTTGTCGCTCTACTCGTCTAAACCCAAACAAATGGAGGCCACCTACACATGTCTACTGTCTTAGAACATGAAATTCGTATTTTCGCACTCAACTCGAACAAACCACTGGCAGAGGAAATCGCTAAAGTCATCGGAATCCCGGTGAGCGAAAGTTCAGTCAAACACTTCAGTGATGGCGAAATTTCGATGAACATCGAAGAAAGTGTCCGGGGGGATGATATTTACATCATTCAATCGACAAGCCAACCAGTCAACGAAAACCTGATGGAACTTCTCATCATGATCGATGCACTGAAACGGGCGTCTGCACGGACGATCAACGTCGTCATTCCGTATTACGGTTATGCGCGTCAAGATCGCAAAGCACGTTCACGTGAGCCAATCACGGCGAAACTCGTTGCGAACTTGCTTGAAGTAGCAGGGGCGACACGCGTCGTGACGATGGATCTCCATGCAGCACAAATCCAAGGGTTCTTCGATATTCCAGTAGATCAATTGATGGGTGTACCGCTTCTCGCTTCATATTTCGAGAAAAAGAACATCGATCCAAACGAACTCGTCATCGTTTCTCCAGACCATGGCGGTGTCACACGGGCACGTAAATTAGCAGAGCAATTAAAAGCACCAATCGCGATCATCGACAAACGCCGTCCGAAACCGAACGTCGCAGAAGTCATGAACATCGTTGGTCAAGTCGATGGCAAGATTGCCATCATCATCGATGACATCATCGATACAGCGGGTACGATCACACTTGCAGCGAACGCTTTGATCGAAAACGGAGCGAAACAAGTCTATGCATGTTGTACACACCCTGTTCTTTCAGGTCCGGCAATGGAGCGAATTGAGAACTCAGCGATCGAAGAACTCGTCGTCTTGAACACGATCGATTTAACACAACGCGAATGTGCAAGCAAAATCAAACAAATCTCTGTGGCACGCTTGCTTGCAGAAGCAATCATCCGTGTACACGAACAGAAATCAATCAGCCCGCTCTTCAGCTGATTGCTTATGCATACGAACGATGTGGTCCGGTTTATTGAAATCGGACCCTTGTTCGTTTACTTTTTTAAACAGAAATGAGGAATCGATATGAAATGTATCGTCGGATTAGGGAATCCTGGCGCGAAGTACGCGAATACGCGCCACAACATCGGTTTTCTTGCGATCGATGCCTTAGCGGAGAAACACGGGATCACGCTTTCAGAATCGAAGTTTAAAGCCCTCTTCGGAACGGGAATGATAAACGGAGAACGTGTCGTGCTCGTCAAGCCATTGACGTATATGAATTTATCAGGTGAAGCGGTGCGACCGTTACTTGATTTCTACAAGATCGCGGTCGAGGATGTGCTCGTCATCTATGATGATCTGGATTTACCACTTGAGAAATTGCGCTTGCGTTCGAAAGGCAGTGCAGGCGGTCATAACGGCGTCAAGTCGTTGATCCAGCACCTCGGTACGCAGGAAATCAAGCGTCTTAAACTCGGTGTTGGTCGACCACCGGCACCAATCCAAGTCATCGACTGGGTGTTAATGAATTTTTCGAAGGCGGAACAAGGAAGTCTGCAACACGTACTCAATGCGTCTGTCGATGTAGCGACGGACTTTATAGACACACCGTTTCTCGCTTTGATGAATCGGTATAACTGAACGCAACGCTTTGGGGGTTCCAAAGCGTTTTTGCTGTCGTGTTTTAGGAGGAAGAAGATGAAACAATTACAAGAACTCTTATTAGCGATTCCTGAAATCAAGACGGTTCGGGAACGCTTCCGGGACGGTGTCAACGCTCAGTTGATTACTGGTCTGATGAATAGTGGAAAGGCATTGTTCGTCGCCGGGATTTATCAGGAGACGAAACGTCGATTCGTACTCGTGACACATAATATGTTCCAAGCGCAAAAGTTGTACGATGATTTGATTGAACTCGTGCCGGAAGAAGACGTCATGCTCTATCCGGTTGATGAGACATTAGCCGCGGAACTCTCCTATGGGGCGAGTCCGGAACTGCGGGCAACACGGATCGAAACTCGTCACCGTTTATTGACGACGGACGACGGGATCCTAATCATTCCGCTCGTTGGCTTACGCCGATATGTTCCGGGTGCAGAGACGTTCTTGTCGCACGTCAAACAGGTGAAGCCAGGCGATATCTTGTCGATTCCAGACTTCGTCCAGGATTTAGTTGATGCGGGGTACGAGCGGACAGCGACCGTGACGACACCAGGTGAGTTTGCCGTTCGCGGGAGTATCATCGATATTTATCCGCTCACGGTTGAACGCCCGTACCGGCTCGATCTATTCGATGAGGAAATCGACTCGATCTATACATTCGATGCGGAGACCCAACGTTCGCTCGGTGTTGTCGCAGAAGCATGTTTGATGCCAGCAGCCGAACACTTCGCGACCAAGGATCAGTTAAAGGAGGCTGGCGAAAAAGTCCGTCGTCTTTATGAGGTGACGAAAGAGCGCGTCCAAAGTACGGAAGTCCTCGCGGCACTCGAAGAGGGGATCGCTTACGACGTCGAGTTGTTAGAAAACGGCGATCGTCCGAAACAGTTCGCTAAGTATGCACCAATCCTCTACACGTCGACGTTACGTCAAGACGTGACGGGCAGCGTCTTGATCGTCGATGAAGTCGCGCGGGTCGAAGAAGCGGCAGAAGTCCAGGATGCAGAGGAAGCAGAATGGATGGCGTCGCTCATTGAACGCGGACAAAGCGTCAGTGATTACGTCCTGTCCGTTCCGATGACACATGTCTTTGAAGGACAACCATTGTTGTACCTCTCGCTCCTTCCGACTCGTCGGAGCGGTGTACCGGAAAGTGCGGCAATCCATTTCAGCATCAAACCGATTGCGCCGTTCCATGGTCAGATGGAACGCCTGAAGCAAGAAGTCGAGCGATATCGTCGCGCTGACATGTGGATAGTCTTCTTAGCGAGTAACCGAGAACGTGCCGAGCGGATGCGCCAGACGTTATCCGATTATGGGGTTGAAGCCTCGATTGTAACGAAAGAAGGTATCACTCGTGGTCAACCAGCGATCTTGATTGGCGGAATTCATGGTGGATTCGAGATGACGAATGCGCGCCTCGTCGTCATCACAGAAGAAGAAGTCTTCAAGCAACCGGCGCGTCGCCGGAAGCAGACGACGAAGCTGACGAACGCTGAACGGATCAAGAGTTACCAAGAATTGAAGACAGGTGATTACGTCGTTCATATTCATCATGGAATTGGGCGGTACCATGGCATCAAGACGATTGATGTAGCCGGTAATCATCAGGATTATCTCCATCTCGTCTACGCAGGAGAGGACTCGTTGTATGTTCCTGTCGATCAGATCGACTTGATTCAAAAGTACGTCGGGGCTGAAGGGAAAGAGCCGAAAATCTATAAACTCGGTGGAACGGAATGGAAAAAGGTCAAAGCGAAGGTTCAAAAATCGGTCGAGGATATCGCTGATGAATTGATCAAGCTCTATGCGGCTCGTGAAGCTGCCGTCGGTTTTGCTTTCCCAGAGGATGACGATAACATGCAAGCGTTCGAGGCTTCCTTCCCATATGAGGAAACGGTCGATCAATTGCGATCAATTGCCGAGATCAAGAAAGATATGGAACGTCCGCGTCCGATGGATCGTCTATTATGTGGCGACGTCGGGTACGGGAAAACGGAAGTGGCGATTCGTGCAGCCTTTAAAGCAGTCATGTCTGGAAAACAAGTGGCATTGCTCGTACCGACGACCGTCCTTGCGCAACAACACTACGAAACAATGCTTGAACGATTCAGTGAATGGCCGATTCGTGTGTCGGTCATGAGCCGGTTCCGTTCGCCAGCAGAATTAAAGGCAACGAAACAAGGGTTAAAAGAAGGAACGATTGATGTCGTCGTTGGGACACACCGTGTGCTGTCGAAAGACGTCCAATTCGCTGATATCGGATTGTTGATCATTGATGAAGAGCAACGATTCGGTGTTAAACACAAAGAACGTCTGAAACAGTTGAAGACAAACGTCGATGTCTTGACGTTGACAGCGACACCGATTCCGCGGACATTGCACATGTCGATGATCGGAATCCGTGATCTCTCTGTCCTTGAGACACCACCGGAAAACCGTTATCCGGTCCAGACATACGTCATGGAATACGACGGAATCGTCATGCGGGAAGCACTCGAACGGGAACTCGGACGTGGTGGACAAGCATTCTTCCTCTACAACCGTGTCGAGGGCATCGAGCGAAAGGCAGAAGAGATTCGCGCCCTCGTACCGGAAGCACGAATTGTCACGGCTCACGGTCGAATGACGGAAACCGAACTCGAAAGTCAGCTAATCGCCTTCTTCGAAGGAGATGCCGACGTCCTTGTCAGTACGACGATCATTGAGACGGGGATTGATATCCCGAACGTCAATACGTTGATCGTTCATGACGCCGATCAAATGGGCTTATCACAGCTTTATCAATTACGTGGCCGTGTCGGTCGTTCAAGTCGCGTCGCCTACTCGTACTTTACGTACCGTCCGCAAAAACGATTGACGGAAGTGGCAGAAAGTCGTCTGCAGGCGATCAAGGAGTTCACGGAGCTCGGTAGCGGTTTTAAAATCGCAATGCGTGACTTGTCGATTCGCGGTGCCGGGAACTTACTCGGTTCGCAACAATCTGGATTCATCGATTCTGTTGGTTTCGATCTCTATTCGCAGATGCTTGCAGAAGCAGTCGAGGAGCGGAAAGAACGGATGAAAGGTAAAAAACGCATCCAGAAATTCGTTCCTGAGTTCACATTCAGCCTTGATGCCTATATTCCATCGCACTACATGACAGACTCCGAGCTGAAAATCGAGTTCTACAAACGTTTGAAATATGTTGATACCGTCGATAGTCTCGAACAACTCGAAACGGAAATGCTTGAACGATTCGGTGAGTTTCCGGATGAGGTCGCGCGTTTGATCCAGTTGACGCGAATGCGCATTTTCGCTGAACGGGCGCGTGTCGAGCGTGTTAAACAAACCGATCCGAAAATTGAGATCGTCTTATCGCTCCAATCGACACAACAACTCGATGTGGCGGACTTCGTTAAATGGACTGTTCCACTGGGACGTGGTCTTGGAATGGGACAACAAGAGGAGAAACTCGTCTTAACCCTCAACCGCAACAAACAGTCGACGCAACAGATGACGATGCAGGCAGAACAATTATTGGCGGAACTTGATCGCCGGCTCGTCGGGCGATGAATAGACGAACGATTGCGCAAGGCGCAGCACTGCTTGCGATCTCTAGTTATATCTCAAAATTGCTCAGCTTCTTTTACCGGATTCCGTATCAGAACCTCGCTGGTGATTTCGGATTGTACGTCTATCAGACCGTCTATCCATTATTTGCGATTGCGGCAGCGCTCGGCATTTATGCGCTGCCTGTCATCGTGGCGAAGTTGACGCTTCACCACCCGGATGAGAAACGAGAAGTTCTCTGGTCGATTTTTTATGTCTTACTTGCCATGACCGTCTTTTTCGGTCTGCTCGGATGGTGGATCGCCCCGACGCTCGCTGGGTGGTTCGGGGATGCAAAACTGGTTGTGCCCCTGCGTGCGGTAACATGTACGTTTTATTTACTACCCGTGATTGCTGTTCTACGAGGAATGTTCCAAGCAGATCTTGAGATGCGACCGACGGCTGTATCCCAAGTCTCTGAAAATGCCGTCCGTGTCGGACTATTGTTGCTTGTGACGTATATCGGTGTCTCGATGCAGGCGGACCCCTACTGGATTGGTGCGAGCGCTCATTTAACGGCGATTGGCGGCAGCATCGTTTCGTTATTCGTCCTGTTACGCTTTGCGAAAGGGAAAATCGGTCGTCCGGTATTTTCGAGTATTCATATAAGACGTGTCGGAAAAGTGCTGGTGACAAGCGGTGTAGCAGTTAGTATCGCGTCACTTGCATTGTTGCTGATGCAATTGATTGATGGATTAACGTTCGTCAATCTACTTGGCAATACGACGGAAACAAAAATCGAAAAAGGAATACTCGACCGTGGGTATCCGTTACTGCAATTTGCGATTCTGTTTGCGACGTCGATGAGCCTTGCGAGTGTGCCAGCCTTGTCGACCGCATACCGGAAACACGATCCACAGATGATGCGTCAACAACTCGAGACATTACTCCGTTCCGGTTTATTGATTGCCGCTGCAGCGACGATCGGGCTAATGGGTGTGATGCGTCCGCTCAATATTGCGTTATATCAAAATGATCAAGGAACAGCGGGATTGATTTGGCTCGCAGCGACGGCATTTGCCGCATCGATCGCGATGATGATCGTCTCTTGTCTCCAGTCGGTTGATGCCGAGAAGTATGCGCTTGTTGGTGTTCTTATCGGATTAGGGGCGAAGCTTACTCTGAACCTCTATTTCATTCCCCGATATGGTATGATCGGGGCGGGTATGGCGACATTTGGCGGTTTTGCCGTCATGGCGGCAGCACAATGGATTTTATTGAACCGGAAGTTCGGTCGTGTATCTGCGGGAACTGTTTTTTATCGAAGACTGGTCTTACCTGTGCTTACCATGGGTGTGTTTCTGTATCTGATCGAGACGTTTTTCCAGCTGTTTGAGCTTGAGACACGAATCGGTGCGGCACTCGAAGTCGGCGTTCTTGTCGTCGGTGGTGCCATCATTTATGGCAGTATGGCGTTACGCTTTCGTGCCTTATCAGAACAAGAGTGGGCGTTATTGCCTTTAGGAGATAAGTTATATCAGATGTACCAACGTAGGAGGAGCATATGACACACCGAATTACGATCGTCGGCCTTGGCGTCGGCGAACTCGAACAATTGCCGTTTGGCATCTATCGATTATTAAAAAACACGACACAACCTGTCTATTTGCGGACAGTGGATCATCCAGTCGTTTCAGAACTTGCAGCAGAGGGAATGAACTTTACATCATTTGACTCAGTTTATGAACGACATAGTCGGTTTGAAGACGTATATACAGAAATCGTCGAGGAATTGCTTCGTCTTTCTGAAACGACGGATATCATCTATGCCGTTCCAGGACATCCATTAGTCGCTGAGAGTACTGTGCAACAGTTGTTGCAACGGACAGACAATGTCGATGTCGTAGGGGGACAAAGTTTTCTCGATCCGATGTTCGCTGCACTTGGCGTGGATCCGATTGAAGGATTCCAGTTACTTGATGCGACGGCATTTGCTGTCGATGAAGCACAGATTCGTCAACATCTACTGATTGGGCAAGTCTATGACGCGCTCGTCGCTGGCGACTTAAAAGTCCAGTTGATGGAACGGTATCCGGACGAACATCTCGTCACTCTTGTCACAGCAGCAGGTACGAGTCAGCAAACCGTTCAAAACGTACCGTTATATGAACTCGATCATGTGACGACGCTCAGTAACTTAACGACGGTCTATGTACCACCGGTTACGGATGAGCAGACGTTGAATCGTGACTTCGCGACTTTAAAAGAGATTATCGCGCGATTACGCGGTGAAGGTGGTTGTCCGTGGGATCAAGAGCAGACGCATGAGTCCTTAAAACGACATTTAATCGAAGAATCTTACGAATTACTGGAAGCAATCGACCTTCAGGACGATAACTTAATGATAGAAGAACTAGGAGACGTCCTCTTACAGGTTATGCTCCACGCACAAATTGGTCTAGATGAAGGGTATTTTGATATTCGAGACGTCATCGGAAGCGTCAGCGATAAGATGATTCGTCGCCATCCCCATGTCTTCGGGGAAACGACTGTTGATTCTTCAGCAGACGTTGTGTCGAACTGGCAAGACATCAAAGCACAAGAAAAACCGGAGCGGACTTCTTTACTTGATGGTGTGACAAAAGGAGCACCTGCTTTGATGCGCGCAGAAGACATTCAAAAGAAAGTGGCGAAAGTCGGTTTCGAGTGGGAAGACGTCGAGGGGGCACTTGAAAAAGTGATCGAAGAGTTACATGAATTGAAAGAAGCAGCCCCAGAAGAACGACTCGGAGAATTTGGAGACGTCCTGTTCTCGATAACACTCGTCGGAAAATACCTCGGTCTATCGGCAGAAGAAGGATTACAACGAACGAATGATAAATTTATTCGCCGTTTTACACGGATGGAACAACTAGCGGATCGACCGCTCGTTGAGATGACGCTTGAAGAGCAAGATTCACTCTGGCATCAAGCGAAGCAGGAGGAACAGTCATGAGACTTGATAAATTTTTAAAAGTATCGCGTCTGATCAAACGACGGACGCTTGCGAAAGAAGTCGCCGATCAAGGTCGGATTACGATCAATGGTAATGTAGCGAAAGCAAGTAGCACGGTAGCAGCAGGTGATGAGATGACGATTCGGTTCGGAAATAAGATCGTGACAGTTGCGATTTCAAGCATTAAAGAACATGCGAAAAAAGAAGAAGCATCTGATATGTATGAAATCATCCGTGAAGAAAAGGTGAATTCCGAAGAATCGATGTAATTTACCGGAAAAAGGAAGTATACTAAAGAGTGTCAGGGATGACCACTCAGAAAGAGGAGGGATGATATGCCAACACCGCTCGAATCAGGGCGTCAAACGCCAAAGATCAAGCCGCTCAATGACCGTAAGAAGCAATTGAGTCAGAATGCTATTGAAAACCGTCGACGTCTCAAAAATCGCTTTTTCTTGTGTCTGACCGTCTTTTTGCTCATCTTTTCCCTCATGGGGTGGTCATACATGGAAAAACGGCAATTGATCGCAGAACAAAAGCAGTCATTTCAAGTAGCTGAACAGGAGCAGACGAAAGCAAAAAAAGAGACTGCTCGTCTGAAAGAAGAAATCAATCGTCTCAATGATAAAGAATATGTGGCGAACTTAGCCCGGAGCGAGTTGCTCTATTCGAAAAAAGGGGAAACGATCTTCTACTTTTCACCTGAAGACTAATTGAAGGTTGCCGATTGATTGAAAAAAGAATGAATCACTCGTATAATAAGAAACGAATCAACTAAAAAGGAGCAATACAATTTATGTCGATTGAAGTAGGCAGCAAAGTGCAAGGGAAAGTAACAGGCATCACGAATTTCGGAGCGTTCGTTGAGTTACCAACAGGGAAAACTGGTCTTGTTCACATTAGTGAAGTGGCAGATTCTTATGTTAAGGACATCAATGATGTATTAACGGTTGGTCAAGAAATCACCGTTAAAGTCTTAAGTGTTGAAAACGATGGTAAGATTGGTCTTTCCATTAAAAAAGCCGTCGATCGTCCAGAAGGTGAACGCCCACGTCCAGCACGTCAGTTCGATCGTGGACCACGTCCAGCAGGACAAGATCGCGGACCACGTTCGTTCGATAACAAAGGACCGCGTGGAGGCGGTAATCGTGGAGGCTTCAACAAAGGTGGCCGTAATACACCACCACCGCGCAAAGAACAATCGTTCGATACGTTGATGTCTAGTTTCCTGAAAGATAGTGAAGATCGTCTTGCTACATTGAAACGTCAAACGGATTCAAAACGTGGCGGGCGCGGCGCAAAACGTCAATAACTTGCTGACCTGTTCTTTATAAGAATAGAGATGGAATGACGCCGTTCATTCCATCTTTTATTTTTTTAAAATTATTTTTATAAAAAGCGTTGACTTTCATTTGACCTGCCCGTATTATAGAAAATGTGCTTAAGACGCACGAGTTAAAAATATGGCGGTGTAGCTCAGCTGGCTAGAGCGTACGGTTCATACCCGTGAGGTCGTGGGTTCGACTCCCTCCGCCGCTACCATATTTTTTTTGGCCCGTTGGTCAAGCGGTTAAGACACCGCCCTTTCACGGCGGTAACACGGGTTCGAATCCCGTACGGGTCATTCTCAAAAAGCTATCTCTATTATATAGAGATAGCTTTTTTTAGGTTTTAACGGAAAGGGATGAAGTCGTAATGGAAGGTGTGCCGTTTGAACCGCTCCTAGTCGGAGTGTCTGGAGGATGTGACTCGATGGTACTCGTCGATCGGTTGTATCGAGAAGGGTATGACATTGCAATTGCACATGTGCATCACGGATTACGAGAAGCATCCGACGAAGAAGCACATTTTATCGAAGACTGGGCAGCAACTCGAAAGATTTTGTTTTTCATGACGCGTTTGGACTGGGCAGGACGTACGAGCTCTCAAGCAGCATGTCGTGAGGAACGGTATGCATTTTTTGAGCGCATCATGGAAGAGACCGGACGCTCGCGTCTTGTTCTCGCCCATCATCAAGATGATCAAATCGAGACGTTGCTCATTCAGCTCGTTCGAGGAGAAGCACAAGTTGATGGGATTCCTGTCATTCGTCCGTTTGGTAACGGCTGGTTACATCGACCGTTACTACATGAATCGAAGCAAGCATTACTCGATTATGCATGGCAACATGAGGTACCGTGGCGAGAGGATGCATCAAATGCAGAAACGACCTATTTACGAAATCAAATTCGGCATAAGATTCTTCCGCCACTACGAGACATTCGTCCTGGTTTTGAACAGGCAACAGCAGCAGCAGCACATGCGCGACAGCAAATCATGCGTGAGCAGGCAACATTCGTCGCGACCTATCTCGACCGGTGTAAGGAAACAAACGGAATTCCGGTCGCACGTATTTTAGAATTGCCGACGGATTTACAACGGCTCGTCTTGCCGACGTTAACGGGCGATACGTTTTCTTCCGAAACGATTCGTCACTTTGTTACATGGCTTCAGGTGGATAAGGGCTCGGACGAAGTGTATTATGGAAACTGGAGGATGCGACGTGCATATGGCTTTTTAATGCAAGATCGTGTGATACGGTCAATGAATGACGATTTACCGTTTCAAGTAGGGGAGAATTTGGGAACGTATCATTATGGTGAACAAATGCTTCGCTTCTCAATTGGAACGCACGGGATCCCACTGGACGCGATTACGTTTCCGTTGACGGTACGTCCGCCACGTCCGGGAGATCGGATTCAACTTGCTGTTGGTTCGAAAAAAGTCAGTCGAATTCTGATTGATGCGAAGGTTCCACGTTATCTCCGGGAACAAGTGCCGGTCGTCGTCGATGCAAATGGAGTGATTTTAGCCGTCATTGGACATCGAATTGCAATATTCGGGTCATTTGAACTCCTCGCAAAATCTTATTTAATGATAGAATGGTAATGTAGTGTTTATTATGGAGGAGGAATACCTAGCATGACCTTGATGAACGATATGGAAAAAGTATTGATTTCAGAAGAAGAGATCCAAAATAAAGTGGGCGAACTAGCCGGCGATTTGACAGCGGATTATCACGATCGTTTTCCGTTGCTTGTGTGTGTCTTAAAAGGCGCAATGCCTTTCATGTCCGATCTTGTCAAAAAGATGGATATGCACCTTGAAATGGACTTCATGGACGTTTCGACGTATCACGGTGGGACAACATCAACCGGTGAAGTCAAGATTGAAAAAGATTTGAACACATCGGTAGAAGGACGCGACATCTTGATTGTCGAAGATATCATCGACAGCGGATTGACGCTTGGTTACCTCGTAGACCTCTTCAAGTACCGGAAAGCGAAGTCCGTTAAAATCGTGACATTGCTCGACAAACCGACAGGACGGAAAAATGACTTGCATGCAGATTACAGCGGCTTCGTCATTCCACACGAATTTGTCGTCGGGTATGGTCTGGATTACGAAGAGAAATACCGTAACCTTCCGTATGTAGGTGTCTTGAAACCTGCAGTCTACGGTGGCTAATTATTTTTAATCTCGTCTGTCCCATGATAAGATGAAACCAATTACAAAGCGCGCCCTGTCGCGCCAGGATTCGTATTCATCCATTAGAAAAACGAGATGGATGCGGAGAGGAGGCATAAGATGAACCGAGCAGTGAAGAATACCCTCGTGTTTGGGGTCATTTTTCTAGCTTTGATCTTGTTTCTGCAATACTTGCAGAGTCCAGTGAACAAAAGCAAAGAAATCAATTACACACAGTTTGTCGAGTCTGTTGAAAAAGGTGAAATCAAGACGGCTACCTTCCAGTATGAAGGCCAGACGTATAATGTGACAGGAGATTTGCGTGCAAAAGATTCGACGTATGAAACAGTCGTACCGGCTGTTGATACGGAACTAACGGATCTCTACACGCAATTGAAAAGCCAAGGAGTCAAGATGGACTTCAAGGCAGCAGAAACGAATGGTGGTTGGATCGCGTTACTAACGACGATCGTTCCATTCATCATCATCTTCATCCTCTTCTTCTTCTTGATTAATCAAGCACAAGGTGGCGGTGGTGGCGGTCGCGTCATGAACTTCGGGAAATCGAAGGCACGCCTCTACGATACAGAGAAGAAAAAGATTACGTTTGATGATGTAGCCGGCGCAGACGAAGAGAAACAAGAACTCGTCGAAGTCGTCGAATTCTTAAAAGATCCGCGTAAATTCGCGAAGCTCGGTGCCCGTATTCCGAAAGGGGTTCTCCTCGTGGGTCCTCCAGGTACAGGTAAAACGTTGCTCGCGCGTGCTGCAGCTGGTGAAGCTGGCGTACCATTCTTCTCGATTTCAGGTTCTGACTTCGTTGAGATGTTCGTTGGTGTCGGGGCATCACGTGTTCGTGACTTGTTCGAAAACGCGAAGAAAAACGCACCATGTATCATCTTCATTGATGAAATCGATGCTGTCGGTCGTCAACGGGGCGCAGGTCTCGGTGGTGGACATGATGAGCGTGAGCAGACATTGAACCAACTTCTCGTCGAGATGGATGGATTCAGTGAAAACGAAGGCATCATCATGATCGCAGCAACGAACCGTGCTGATATTCTTGACCCTGCGTTACTCCGTCCAGGTCGTTTTGACCGTCAAATCACGGTTGATCGTCCAGATGTCGTCGGTCGTGAAGCAGTCTTGAAAGTACACGCGCGGAACAAACCGCTTGATTCAACGGTTGATTTAAAAGCCATCGCACAACGGACGCCTGGCTTCTCGGGTGCGGATCTTGAAAACCTTCTAAACGAAGCAGCACTTGTTGCCGCTCGGGCAGATCGTGATAAGGTCTCGATCGTTGATCTCGAAGAAGCGATTGACCGTGTTATCGCTGGACCAGCGAAGAAGAGCCGGATCATCTCGCCGAAAGAGAAAAAGATCGTCGCATGGCATGAAGCTGGACATACGATCATCGGTGTCACGCTCGACGATGCGGACGAAGTACACAAAGTAACAATCGTTCCTCGTGGTAACGCGGGCGGATACGTCGTCATGTTGCCAAAAGAAGATCGTTACTTCATGACGAAGCCGGAACTCGAAGATAAGATTACTGGATTGCTCGGTGGTCGCGTTGCAGAGGACATCGTCTTCGGAGAAGTCTCGACTGGAGCAAGCAATGACTTCCAGCGTGCGACAGGTCTTGCACGGAAAATGGTCATGGAGTTCGGAATGAGTGAAAAACTCGGACCGCTTCAATTCGGATCAGGTCAAAGCGGTAACGTCTTCCTCGGCCGTGATTTCCAAAACGAACAGAATTACTCGGATGCGATTGCACACGAAATCGATACGGAAATCCAAGCGATCATCAACCGCTGTTACCAAAAAGCGAAAGATATCTTGACTGAGAAACGCGATCAGCTCGACTTGATTGCAACGACGTTGCTTGAAGTCGAAACACTTGATCAAAAACAAATTCACCATCTCTTAGAGACAGGCGAATACAAAAAACATGAACCAGAAGCAACGACTCCAAAAGCAGAAGAGAAAGCACCGGAATCGACAGATGCAACCGTCGATCAACCGACAGAGTCTCCAACGCAAATGGGTTCAGTCGTTGACGAAGGACAAAATGTAGATACGGATACACCAGATACGCCGCGTCGCGACGATCAAGTGTAAACGGATGGAACGGATTCGATCTCGCATCGAATCCGTTCTTTTTTGTTACAGATCGAGCGAATACACATCGGTAGGTGTGACCATACGAGCATGGTATAATCACAACGTATATCATTCCGAGCGTGAAACGACGGAATATAAAAAAAGCATGAAAATCGAGAAGAAGCGGGGAAATAAGCAAATGATTTTAGTCATCGATGTCGGAAATACGAATATCGTCTTAGGTGTCTATCAAGGACAAGAGTTGATCGAGCATTGGCGGATTGCGACAGACCGGACACGGACGACGGACGAATACGGTATGCTCGTCAAAGCGTTGTTTCGTGACGCAGAGCTAAACGTGGAAGAAATCGAGGGAATCGTGTTATCATCTGTCGTACCCCCCGTCGTGTTTCCACTAGAAAATATGTGTGTGCGTTACTTTAAACGCCGTCCGTTTTTGATTGGACCAGGAATCAAGACAGGACTCGATTTAAAAGTCGATAATCCACGGGAAGTGGGAGCCGATCGAATCGTCAATGCAGTAGCGGCGACGGCGAAATACGAGGGACCGATGATCATCGTCGATTTTGGAACAGCGACGACGTACTGTTACATCGATGCACAAAAACGGTATTACGGTGGCATCATCTCACCGGGTGTGATGGTTGCGACCGAGGCACTCTATAATAAGGCAGCAAAATTGCCGCGAATTGAAATTGCGAAACCGCAGTCAACCATCGGACGAAATACGATCCATGCGATGCAATCGGGTACGTATTTCGGATATGTGGCGCAGGTGGACGGACTCGTTCACCGGATGAAAGAAGAAATGGGTGAATCGAAGGTCATTGCGACCGGTGGTTTAGCCCGACTAATCAGCGAGGAATCCACGATGATTGAGATCGTCGATCCATTCTTGACGTTAGATGGATTACGGATTATCTACGAACGAAATAAGTGAGGGATTAAGATGAAACGGGAAGAATTATTAGCACAATTAAAAGATGACTATTTAGTACGGGCGTTAGGCTTTAACGGAGAAGTTCGTGCATTTGCGATCCGTTCGACAAAAACGGTCTATGAAGCACAACTTCGTCACCAGACGACACCGGTCGTCACGGCAGCGCTCGGTCGGACACTAACAATCGGCGCGATGATGGGTACGATGCAAAAAGGCGATACACGTGTCACATTAAAAGTCGAAGGCGATGGACCAATCGGAAAAATCATCGTCGATGCCGATGCAAAAGGGGTCGTTCGTGGATATGTCAGTCGTCCCCGCGTCGAGATGGATACGTACGTCAATGCAGACGGTCTGACGAAATTAAAAGTCGGTGAAGCGGTCGGTCGCGGAAACATCTCTGTCATCAAGGATCTCGGGTTGCGTGACTTTGTCGGTGGTCAATCTCCGATTCAAACGGGTGAGATCAGCGAAGACTTCACGTATTACTTCGCTGTATCGGAACAAAGTCCATCAGTCGTTGGAGCTGGCGTTCTCGTTTACCCAGAAGACGAATCGGTCATTGCAGCAGGTGGTTTGATCGTTCAATTGATGCCGGGTGCATCGGAAGAGACGATCGCAGCGCTTGAAAAACGTGTCGGAGCTCTTAAACCAATCTCCATTCTCGTCGGTGAGGAAAAAACACCCGAAGAAATGTTAGAACTCGTTCTCGGTGACTACGAACATCTTGATACGATTCCGGTGTCATTCGAATGTACGTGTGACCGCGACAAATTAGCAACAGCGATTATTGCCCTTGGACCAGATGAGATTCAAGCGATGATTGATGAAGATGGTGGCGCGGAAGCTGTTTGTCACTTCTGTTCAGAGCATTATCACTATGATGTTCCAGAATTAGAGGAACTTCGCGAAAAATCACTCGAAAGAGCATAAGAGGGATCCGATATGGGGAATGTACAACCTAAGTACTTGTGGATGTTGATCTTCATCTTATTGTTGACGAATTTCATGACCGGCGCTTATGCCTTCATGGGTGAGCTCCCTAAGGTCGATTCTCCTAAAATCGTTCAGGACAGTATTGGTGGTCCGCTTGAGGATGTCATCGCCGAAGTCGGTGATGAAAAAATCACCCGAGCAATGGTCTATCAGACGATGCGAACGGAACAAGAGAAGCAGACAATCGATCGTTTGATTCAAGAAGCGGTCGAGCGCCAGACAAAGGATGGAAAAAAGCCGGAAGTTAAACGCTTTGATTGACAGATTTCATCCAGTCCGCTGATAATTAATCTATCGGATTACTTGGAATTCAAGCGGTTCACTAATGAGGAGGAATGGTCATGCGTATTGCGAATTCAGTATTAGATTTAGTCGGTCGGACACCGATCGTCAAGTTACATCATCTAACGGGTCCTGAGGATGCAGATGTATATCTGAAACTGGAGTACATGAACCCTGGATCGAGCGTAAAAGACCGGATCGCGTTATCAATGATTGAAGCGGCAGAAGAAGCAGGTCAACTTAAAGAGGGAGATACGATCATCGAGCCGACGAGTGGGAACACGGGTATCGGACTAGCGATGGTCGCTTCGGCGAAGGGATACCGTTCCATCCTCGTCATGCCGGAAACAATGAGCATGGAACGTCGGACGTTGCTTCGCGCCTATGGTGCGGAATTGATTTTGACGCCAGGTCCTGAAGGGATGAAGGGTGCGATCGCTCGCGCGACAGCGGAAGCGGAAGAGCACGGTTACTTCATGCCGCAACAATTCAATAACGGTGCCAATCCAGTCGTTCATGAAAAAACGACAGGTCCTGAAATCGTCGAAGCGTTCGAAGGCATGCAACTCGATGCGTTCATCGCGGGAATCGGAACCGGTGGAACGATCACGGGTGCTGGTAAAGTGTTGCGCGATGCTTTCCAAGGCATTGAAATCATTGCTGTTGAACCAACGGATTCACCGGTCTTATCAGGTGGTAAACCGGGGCCGCATAAACTGCAAGGTATCGGTGCTGGATTCGTACCGTCGATTCTCGATACAGATATTTATGATGGTGTCGAGCAAATCACGACGGAAGAAGCATTTGATCACGCACGCCGAGCAGCGAAGACGAACGGTGTCTTAGGCGGTATCTCGTCAGGTGCTGCGATTGCAGCGGCACTCAAGACGGCAAAACGTCTCGGTAAAGGAAAAAATGTTCTCGCGATCATTCCTTCGAATGGTGAGCGGTACTTAAGTACACCGCTGTATCAAGTCGAGGAAGAAGCAGATCAATCGAAGTAATCCATCATACGTACACGGAAGTCATTCGGCTTCCGTGTACTTTTTTGCGTATAATGAGAGCAGAATAGTGTGAAGTGGGGGACGCGTATGCGACAGACGAAATATAAAGCAATACCATGGACGAAAGAACAATTCTACAATCGGTATGTCGAACAGACGATTGGAACAACAGGACACGTCTGGCTCGAAAGCGGTCGAATCGGACGGTATACGATGGCGGCGACTCGTCCTGTCGGATACGTCCGGACAAAGGACGGGATGACGACGATTGAGACAGATGGAAAAGTCGAGACATCGACGGCAAACCCGTTTGATCTACTCGAACGACTCCGCGTCGAACGTGAATCCATCCGACCGGATGGAATGCCACCATTCTTTGGTGGATTTGCCGGATACGTCAGTTATGATGCTGTCCGTTATTTAGAAAAGCTACCGGAGCAAGCGATGGATGATCTACAAACACCTGATCTATCGTTCTACTGGTACGATGAAGTTGCCGTGTTTGATGAGGAAACGAAGCAATTGTTCATTGCCGTGACGCGAGACACAGCAGAGGAAGCAACACAGATTCTTGAAGAAGAAGTCGCGCGTTGGTGCGTCAAGACAAATAGACCGCAGTTTACAACAACCGGTTCATCCGGCGAGCGAGAACGAGCTTTCGGACAGGAAGCGTTCATGACAGCGGCACACCGGATTAAATCGTATATTGAGGATGGTGACGTCTTCCAAGTCAATTTGTCCGTTCGTCAACAAGAGCCGCTAGGGACGACAGCGGAACATTTGTATGATGTATTACGACAAGTCAATCCTTCTCCATACATGGGTTACTTCGCAGATGAGGATTTAACACTCGTGTCCGCCTCACCCGAGTTGCTCGTCGAAAAAATCGGCGATGCGTTAGCCACACGCCCGATTGCGGGAACACGACCACGCGGGAAGGATGAAGCAGAAGATTTACGACTTGCGAAAACCTTACTCGATAATGAAAAAGAACGGGCGGAGCATGTGATGCTTGTTGATTTAGAGCGCAATGATTTAGGGCGCGTTAGTCGTTATGGTACGGTCCATGTCGATGAGCTGATGGTGATCGAGAAATACTCCCACGTGCAACATATCGTCTCAAATGTCAGAGGCGAAGTGGCTCCGGAACACTCCGGGAGTCAAGTGCTCGCCGCAATGTTCCCAGGTGGGACGATCACCGGCGCGCCAAAAATCCGGACGATGGAAATCATTGAAGAACTGGAACCGGTCCGGCGTGGCATCTACACTGGATCGCTTGGCTTCATCAGTTGGGCGGATGATGTCATTTTCAACATCTTGATTCGGACACTCGTTGCAAAAGATGGGATGGCATATGTCCAAGCAGGTGCTGGAGTCGTCACGGACTCGGACGCAGCACATGAATACGAAGAGTCACTTAGTAAAGCCAAAGCGTTATGGGTGACAAAAGAAACGGCGGAGGGAACGCAATGATTGTATTGATTGATAACTATGATTCCTTTACGTATAACTTAGTCCAGTATTTCGGCGAACTTGGACAAGACATCCGGGTATTTCGCAACGACGCGATTACGCTTGCAGAAATCGAAGCGTTGCAACCTGATCATCTCGTCATCTCGCCGGGTCCCTGTACACCGAATGAAGCGGGGATCAGTTTAGAGGCGATTGCTTACTTTGCGGGGAAGGTACCGATCCTAGGAGTTTGCTTGGGTCATCAAGCGATTGGACAAGTATTCGGTGGTAAAGTCGTCCGAGCGAAGGAATTGATGCACGGAAAAGTTTCGCCACTTACGCATGATGGACAAGGGATCTTTGAACGGATCCCACAAGCGACACCGGTGACGCGTTACCATTCACTTGTCGTTGAACGTAAGACATTCCCGGAAGTACTCGAAGTGACAGCGGAAGCCGGCGGAGAGATCATGGCACTCCGTCACCGGACGTTACCGATTTTAGGTGTCCAGTTCCACCCGGAAGCGATTTTGACACGAGACGGTAAACAGATGTTAAAAAATTTCTTGGAGTTGACGCATTATGTATCTCTGGCATGACGGAATCATCAAACGAGAAGAAGAGATAAGAATCTCCCCACTTGATCATGGATTCGTCTATGGGATGGGTATATTCGAGACGTTTCGGACGTATAACGGACATCCGTTTTTGTTCGATGATCATATCGAACGTTTGCGGATGAGTTGTGTCGCACTCGGGATACAGTTAGCGTATGACCGGGAAGCCTTACGGCAAGCAATCCAAGATTTATATGAAGCATATGAGGCGAACGATCTCTATATCCGGTTGAATGTTTCGGCTGGTCCGCGTGAGATTGGGTTATCAATTGACCCTTACGATACGCCAACCGTGTTGATCTATGCGAAACCAATCGCTCCACGAAAACGGGCGGAACGTGCACTCGAAACGATTCGTTTGCCGCGCAGTACGCCGGAAACGACATATCGCTTAAAGTCACATCATTACATGAACAATCTAGTCGCGAAACGTCAATTGTTCAATCCAGAAGCAGAAGGGCTGTTCTTGACGAAGGAAGGTCATGTCTGTGAAGGCATTACGTCAAATATCTTTTGGCGTTACGGAAGTACATGGTATACGTCGCCCCTTGAGACCGGTGCATTGAACGGGATTACCCGTCAGTTCCTCATGCAACATTTACCGGTCGAAGAACGTCTGGCATATTTACCACAGCTCGAAGAGTCAGATGAGATCATCTATACGAATTCCGTTCAGGAAGCGGTCGCCATTTCGTCACTTGACGGACGCCCTTTCCCCGGAATCAACGGAACAGCATATGCGGAGATTATGAAACTCTTCGATCAATCTGTCGAACATGTAACAACAAGGAGGGAACAACCATGACTTACATCATGGGTATTTTGAACGTGACACCGGACTCTTTTTCGGACGGTGGACAATATGTTGATATCGAGCAAGCGATGCGGCAAGCGCGTCAGCTTGTCGCGGATGGAGCAGATGCGATCGATATCGGTGGAGAATCGACACGACCGGGTGCGGCGTTCGTGTCAGTTGAAGAAGAACTCGCTCGTGTCTTACCGATCATTAAGCGCATCAAACGAGAGCTGAACGTCCTCGTGTCGATCGATACGTATAAACCGGTCGTCGCAGAAGCTGCTATTCAAGCAGGAGCGGACATCATCAATGACGTCTGGGGTTCGAAGTGGGGCGATCGTTCGATGGTCAAGGTCGCTGCGCAGTATGAAGTACCAATCATTTTAATGCATAACCGGGAAACGGCGCATGGGACAGATATGCTTGCGGAAGTCCGGGCTGACCTTGAGGAATCAATCCGGTTAGCGAAACAGGCAGGCGTGGCGGAAGAGCACATTTGGCTCGACCCAGGCATTGGATTCATGAAAACGCAGGAAGAGAACTTGTACTTGATGCGTTACCTGTCCATCGTCACGGACTTCGGGTATCCGGTTTTACTTGGAACGTCCCGTAAATCGATGATTGGTCTCGCGCTTGGATTGCCAACGGAAGAACGACTTGAAGGAACGATTGCTACGGTTTGCTACGGGATTCAACAAGGATGTGACTGGGTGCGTGTGCATGACGTCAAAGAAGTCAAACGGGCAGCGCAGATGATGGACATCATGTTAGCTGCGACGAAAGGGGAATGACGGTGGATCGAATTCATGTAACAGGAATGCGGTTTTATGGGTATCACGGTGTATTTGCAGAAGAGACGAAACTCGGTCAACGCTTCAATGTCGACTTATCGATCGGACTTGCATTGGCAGAAGCCGGTCGGACGGATGATTTGACGAAAAGTGTCAATTACGCTGAATTGTATGAAGCGACAAAACGTGTCGTCGAAGGAGAACCGCTCCAACTCGTCGAAGCCTTGGCGGATCGTATTGCAAAAGAAGTCTTTGCGTTAGACGGGCGGATTGAAGAAGCATCGATCAAAGTTATCAAACCGGATCCGCCGATTGCTGGTCATTATGAACATGTGGCAGTCGAGATCAATCGACTCCGGGGGGACTATGCATGAAGGAAGCTTACATTGCACTCGGTTCAAACATTGGTGATAAAGCGGCTCACTTAAGAGCAGCGATCGCTCGCCTGAGAGCCTTATCGTCTGTTCATGATGTAAAGGTCTCTTCCATTTATGAGACTGTACCTGTCGGGTATCTCGATCAGGATTTATTTTATAATATGGTCGTCCGGATTCAAACGACGGACGAGGCAGATGTCTTACTTGAGCGACTGCAGGAAATCGAACAGCTAGAAGGACGCGAGCGTCTGTTCAAAAATGGACCGCGGACGCTTGATTTAGATATTTTGTTATATGGGGGAGAACGTATTGACCTTGAAGGATTAACCGTTCCGCATCCGCGGATGCAAGAGCGGGCATTCGTCCTCGCGCCATTACGGGAACTAGCAGCAACATGCGTCATACCTGGTCTTGGGCAAAGTGTCGAGCAATTGTACCAGCAGTTACCAGAGACAGAACGAAACGGTGTGCGACGCTTAGGTGGTCTTTTAGAAGCGGAGGAACAATAATGGAATTTAACATTGGTGATGTCAAATTGAAGAATCAAGTCATCTTGGCACCGATGGCAGGCGTCTGTAATCCCGCGTTTCGGTTGATCGCAAAAGAATTCGGCGCGGGACTCGTCTGTGCGGAGATGGTCAGCGATAAAGGGATCTTGTACGAGAACGAACGGACGCTACAGATGCTGTACGTGGATGAGCGGGAAAAACCGCTGAGTCTTCAAATCTATGGTGGTTCAAAGGAGACACTCGTTCAAGCAGCGCGATATGTCGAAGCGAACACGAATGCCGACATCATTGATATCAATATGGGGTGTCCGGTCCCGAAAGTCACGAAAAGTGATGCTGGAGCGAAATGGTTGCTTGATCCGGATAAGGTCTATGAGATGGTCCATGCGGTGACACAAGCGATCGATAAACCGGTGACGGTCAAAATGCGGACCGGCTGGGACAGTCATCACATCTATTGTGTCGATAATGTCAAAGCGGCAGAAGCAGGTGGCGCGAAGGCTGTTGCCATTCACGGACGGACACGTTCACAAAAATATGAAGGTGTCGCAGACTGGAACATCATCGGTGAAGCAAAAAAAGCGGTTAATATTCCAATCATCGGAAACGGGGATGTTCAAACCCCACAAGATGCTAAACGAATGATTGATGAGATTGGTGTCGACGGTGTCATGATCGGACGGGCCGCTCTCGGAAACCCATGGATGTTGTATCAGACAATCCAGTATCTCGAATCAGGAACGCTTCCGGCAGAACCGACGGCGCGCGAGAAGATTGATATTTGTCTCTTGCACGCTACACGACTGGTCGCGCTAAAAGGAGAAGAACTCGCCGTGCGCGAAATGCGGAC
Source organism: Exiguobacterium sp. EF_C8 (assembly GCF_054956715.1). Lineage (NCBI taxonomy): Bacteria > Bacillati > Bacillota > Bacilli > Caryophanales > Exiguobacterium > Exiguobacterium sp. EF_C8. Next base: position 130,401 of record NZ_CM143264.1, read on the forward strand.
ACATGTCGCCTGGTACTTGAAAGGAATGAAGGGGAACGGTCGCATTCGCAATGCGTTATTTAACATCGACACGCATACGGGACTCGTTGAACTGTTACAGCAGTACTTGCAGACACTCGAAGAAGACGTAGCGTATGCCTAACAGGTAAAGTATAGTCGGACAGAGTCGTTTTGTGGTACGCTAGTTGCATTGAAGATGAGCGTATCGGTTTTCTAAAGGGCTGTCGGTCATTCCGGCAGCTTTTTATTCGAGAGAATCGTCGTGAACCATTATTAAAAGGAGTGAAGACAGTGAGTCAGGATATGGAAATGAACGATCAAATGCAGGTGCGTCTCAGTAAGATGAACGCCATGCGTGAACAAGGTCTCGATCCATTCGGCGCACGTTTTGAACGTTCGACGGATACTGCGAGCATTCGTGCATCATTTGGTGAACATACAAAAGAAGAATTGGCTGAACTGAAACCGGAAGTTGCCATCGCAGGTCGTGTCATGACGACACGTCGTAAAGGGAAGGTTGGCTTTACGAATGTTCAGGATGTACAAGGTCAAATTCAGTTGTATGTTCGTAAAGATGACGTCGGTGAAGAGGCGTATGAGATCTATAAGACATGTGACTTAGGTGACATCGTCGGGATCCAAGGATACGTGTTCAAGACGAATGTTGGTGAACTCTCTGTTCACGTCACAGCATTTACGTTATTGACAAAAGCGTTACGTCCGCTTCCGGATAAATATCATGGATTAAAGGATATCGAGCAACGTTACCGTCAGCGCTATCTCGACCTTATTACGAACCAAGAATCACGTGAGACATTCATCGCGCGGAGTAAAGTCATTCGTGGAATCCGTCAATATCTTGATAACCTCGGATACTTGGAAGTCGAAACACCAATGTTGCATACGATCGCGGGTGGAGCATCGGCGCGTCCGTTCATCACGCATCATAATGCACTCGACATGACGCTTTACATGCGGATTGCGATTGAGCTTCATTTGAAACGTTTGATCGTCGGTGGACTTGAGAAAGTCTACGAAATCGGTCGTGTATTCCGTAATGAAGGAATCTCAACACGTCATAACCCAGAGTTTACGATGATCGAACTCTATGAAGCGTATGCGGATTATAAAGACATCATGAACTTAACAGAGAATCTGATTGCTCACGTCGCACAAGAAGTACTCGGTACGACACAAGTCACTTACGGAGAAGACGTCATCGATTTATCTGTCGGTTGGAAACGAGCGCACATGGTAGATCTCGTTAAAGAAGCAACAGGTGTCGACTTCTTCGAACAGATTTCGAACGAACGTGCCCTTGAACTCGCGCATGAACACGGTGTTGAAGTCCAGTCGCACATGACGACGGGACATATCTTGAATGAGTTCTTCGAACAAAAAGTAGAAGAAACACTCGTTCAACCAACATTCGTCTATGGTCATCCTGTTGAAGTATCACCACTTGCGAAGAAAAATCCAGAAGATCCACGCTTTACGGATCGCTTTGAATTATTCATCGTCCGTCGTGAGCATGCGAATGCCTTCACGGAATTGAACGATCCAATCGATCAACGTGAACGTTTCGAAGCACAACTCGTCGAAAAAGAAGCAGGAAACGACGAAGCACATGAAATGGATACAGACTTCATTGAAGCACTCGAGTACGGTATGCCGCCAACGGGTGGTCTTGGAATCGGGATCGATCGTCTCGTCATGTTGTTGACGAATGCGCCATCGATTCGTGATGTATTACTCTTCCCAACGATGCGTCACCAACAAAATTAATGAGTAGAGCTCTGTTCTTTCTATACTGTATAGAAGGAACGGAGCGTTCTTTTTGGAATCAACACAGGAATAAACAAGTCAAAAAACGGGTAAACAAAAGTTTTTAAATGTTTTTCTAATAAAATGCTTGTACGATTCAAAAAGCCATGGTATATTACTTCTTGTGCCGCGAATGGTCGTGACACACAAAAATAAATATCAAAAAAAGTTGTTGACAATCGGGTTGATAACTTGTTAAGATATTAAAGTCGCTGAAAACGACACGACGAACTTTGAAAACTGAACGATGAGGCAAAAATCGTATTCTACGGAATACAAACATGAATGAAGCGCAAGCTTCGTCAATCGTGACTTCGGTCACAACAACGAGCAAGTCAAACACTTCATGGAGAGTTTGATCCTGGCTCAGGACGAACGCTGGCGGCGTGCCTAATACATGCAAGTCGAGCGCAGGAAGCTGACGGAACTCTTCGGAGGGAAGGCAGTGGAATGAGCGGCGGACGGGTGAGTAACACGTAAGGAACCTGCCTCAAGGATTGGGATAACTCCGAGAAATCGGAGCTAATACCGGATAGTTCAACGGACCGCATGGTCCGCTGATGAAAGGCGCTCCGGCGTCACCTTGAGATGGCCTTGCGGTGCATTAGCTAGTTGGTGGGGTAACGGCCCACCAAGGCGACGATGCATAGCCGACCTGAGAGGGTGATCGGCCACACTGGGACTGAGACACGGCCCAGACTCCTACGGGAGGCAGCAGTAGGGAATCTTCCACAATGGACGAAAGTCTGATGGAGCAACGCCGCGTGAGTGATGAAGGTTTTCGGATCGTAAAACTCTGTTGTAAGGGAAGAACACGTACGAGAGGGAATGCTCGTACCTTGACGGTACCTTACGAGAAAGCCACGGCTAACTACGTGCCAGCAGCCGCGGTAATACGTAGGTGGCAAGCGTTGTCCGGAATTATTGGGCGTAAAGCGCGCGCAGGCGGCCTTTTAAGTCTGATGTGAAAGCCCCCGGCTCAACCGGGGAGGGCCATTGGAAACTGGAAGGCTTGAGTACAGAAGAGAAGAGTGGAATTCCACGTGTAGCGGTGAAATGCGTAGAGATGTGGAGGAACACCAGTGGCGAAGGCGACTCTTTGGTCTGTAACTGACGCTGAGGCGCGAAAGCGTGGGGAGCAAACAGGATTAGATACCCTGGTAGTCCACGCCGTAAACGATGAGTGCTAGGTGTTGGGGGGTTTCCGCCCCTCAGTGCTGAAGCTAACGCATTAAGCACTCCGCCTGGGGAGTACGGCCGCAAGGCTGAAACTCAAAGGAATTGACGGGGACCCGCACAAGCGGTGGAGCATGTGGTTTAATTCGAAGCAACGCGAAGAACCTTACCAACTCTTGACATCCCATTGACCGCTTGAGAGATCAAGTTTTCCCTTCGGGGACAATGGTGACAGGTGGTGCATGGTTGTCGTCAGCTCGTGTCGTGAGATGTTGGGTTAAGTCCCGCAACGAGCGCAACCCCTATCCTTAGTTGCCAGCATTGAGTTGGGCACTCTAGGGAGACTGCCGGTGACAAACCGGAGGAAGGTGGGGATGACGTCAAATCATCATGCCCCTTATGAGTTGGGCTACACACGTGCTACAATGGACGGTACAAAGGGCAGCGAGACCGCGAGGTGGAGCCAATCCCATAAAGCCGTTCCCAGTTCGGATTGCAGGCTGCAACTCGCCTGCATGAAGTCGGAATCGCTAGTAATCGCAGGTCAGCATACTGCGGTGAATACGTTCCCGGGTCTTGTACACACCGCCCGTCACACCACGAGAGTTTGCAACACCCGAAGCCGGTGAGGTAACCGCAAGGAGCCAGCCGTCGAAGGTGGGGTAGATGATTGGGGTGAAGTCGTAACAAGGTAGCCGTATCGGAAGGTGCGGCTGGATCACCTCCTTTCTAAGGAAAACGTCCCTTACGGGACATGCCCATCGTTCAGTTTTGAGAGCTCGTCTCTCAGTCTCGCAAGAGACACTCGCACCTTGAAAACTGAAGACATCAACAAGACATCAAACTTTTAATTAACCATGTCATTTAAGACGTGTGTTCTTAGAATACCAACGCTAGATCAAGGTATGAAGGGCGTACGGTGGATGCCTTGGCACTAGGAGCCGATGAAGGACGCGACGAACAGCGATATGCTTCGGGGAGCAGTAAGTATGCTTTGATCCGAAGATTTCCGAATGGGGGAACCCACCATCTGTAATGGGATGGGACATGTTACGTGAATACATAGCGTAGCGTGAGGCAGACCCGGGGAACTGAAACATCTAAGTACCCGGAGGAAGAGAAAGCAAATGCGATTCCCTGAGTAGCGGCGAGCGAAACGGGAACAGCCCAAACCGGAGAGCATGCTCTTCGGGGTTGTAGGACACTCTATACGGAGTCAAAAAGGAAGACAGTAGGTGAAGGACCTGGAAAGGTCGGCCGAAGAAGGTGACAGCCCTGTAGCTGAAACTGTTTTCCCTCCAGAGTGGATCCTGAGTACGGCGGGACACGTGAAACCCCGTCGGAATCCGGGAGGACCATCTCCCAAGGCTAAATACTCCCTAGTGACCGATAGTGAACCAGTACCGTGAGGGAAAGGTGAAAAGCACCCCGGAAGGGGAGTGAAATAGATCCTGAAACCGTATGCCTACAAGTAGTCAGAGCCCGTTAACGGGTGATGGCGTGCCTTTTGTAGAATGAACCGGCGAGTTACGATAACGCGCGAGGTTAAGCCGATGAGGCGGAGCCGTAGCGAAAGCGAGTCTGAACAGGGCGTTCAGTGCGTTGTCGTAGACCCGAAACCAGGTGATCTACCCATGTCCAGGATGAAGGTCAGGTAACACTGACTGGAGGTCCGAACCCACGCACGTTGAAAAGTGCGGGGATGAGGTGTGGGTAGCGGTGAAATGCCAATCGAACCTGGAGATAGCTGGTTCTCCCCGAAATAGCTTTAGGGCTAGCCTCGAGGTTGAGAGTTCTGGAGGTAGAGCACTGATTGGACTAGGGGCCCCCACAGGGTTACCGAATTCAGTTAAACTCCGAATGCCAGCAACTTATACTCGGGAGTCAGACTGCGAGTGATAAGATCCGTAGTCAAGAGGGAAACAGCCCAGACCGCCAGCTAAGGTCCCCAAGTGTATGTTAAGTGGAAAAGGATGTGGCGCTGCCTAGACAGCTAGGATGTTGGCTTAGAAGCAGCCACCATTCAAAGAGTGCGTAATAGCTCACTAGTCGAGTGGCGCCGCGCCGAAAATGTAACGGGGCTAAACATACCACCGAAGCTGCGGATTCCGTAAGGAATGGTAGGGGAGCGTTCCAAACCGCTGTGAAGCTGTACCGGAAGGAGCAGTGGAGCGTTTGGAAGTGAGAATGCCGGTGTGAGTAGCGAAAAGAGGGGTGAGAATCCCCTCCGTCGAAAGCCCAAGGTTTCCTGAGGAAGGCTCGTCCGCTCAGGGTTAGTCTGGACCTAAGCCGAGGCCGAAAGGCGTAGGCGATGGATAACAGGTTGATATTCCTGTACCGCCGATCCACCGTTTGAACAATGGGGGGACGCAGGAGGATAGTGACGCATGCGGATGGAAGTGCATGTGCAAGTTTCAAGACCGTCTGATTGGCAAATCCGTCAGGCATCACAGTCAAGGAACGATGCGGAGTCCCGTAGGGACGTAGGTCACGATTTCACACTGCCAAGAAAAGCCTCTAGTGAGGGGGAAGGCGCCAGTACCGTAAACCGACACAGGTAGGCGAGATGAGAATTCTAAGACGCGCGGGATAACTCTCGTTAAGGAACTCGGCAAAATGGTCCCGTAACTTCGGGAGAAGGGACGCTCTACACATGTAGAGCCGCAGTGAATAGGCCCAAACGACTGTTTAGCAAAAACACAGGTCTCTGCTAAATCGCAAGATGACGTATAGGGGCTGACGCCTGCCCGGTGCTGGAAGGTTAAGGGGATGGGTTAGCGCAAGCGAAGCTTTGAACCGAAGCCCCAGTAAACGGCGGCCGTAACTATAACGGTCCTAAGGTAGCGAAATTCCTTGTCGGGTAAGTTCCGACCCGCACGAAAGGCGTAACGATTTGGGCACTGTCTCAACGAGAGACCCGGTGAAATCATAGTACCTGTGAAGATGCAGGTTACCCGCGACAGGACGGAAAGACCCCATGGAGCTTTACTACAGCCTGATATTGAGGCTTTGTGCATGATGTACAGGATAGGCGGGAGACGTCGAGCCCGGAGCGCCAGCTTCGGAGGAGTCACCCTTGGGATACCGCCCTTCATGCATAGAGTCTCTAACTCGCAGCCGTGATCCGGCTGGAGGACCGTGTCAGGCGGGTAGTTTGACTGGGGCGGTCGCCTCCTAAACAGTAACGGAGGCGCCCAAAGGTTCCCTCAGAATGGTTGGAAATCATTCGTAGAGCGCAAAGGCAGAAGGGAGCTTGACTGCGAGACCTACAAGTCGAGCAGGGACGAAAGTCGGGCTTAGTGATCCGGTGGTTCCGCATGGAAGGGCCATCGCTCAACGGATAAAAGCTACCCTGGGGATAACAGGCTGATCTCCCCCAAGAGTCCACATCGACGGGGAGGTTTGGCACCTCGATGTCGGCTCATCGCATCCTGGGGCTGGAGTAGGTCCCAAGGGTTGGGCTGTTCGCCCATTAAAGCGGTACGCGAGCTGGGTTCAGAACGTCGTGAGACAGTTCGGTCCCTATCCGTCGTGGGCGCAGGAAATTTGAGGAGAGCTGTCCTTAGTACGAGAGGACCGGGATGGACGCACCGCTGGTGTACCAGTTGTTCCGCCAGGAGCATCGCTGGGTAGCTACGTGCGGACGGGATAAATGCTGAAAGCATCTAAGCATGAAGCCCCCTCCAAGATGAGATTTCCCTTTGAGTAATCAAGAAAGACCCCTCAGAGACGATGAGGTAGATAGGTCACGGGTGGAAGCATGGCGACATGTGGAGCTGAGTGATACTAATCGGTCGAGGCCTTGTTCTAGCAGATGCATTGTTGATGACTTCAGTTTTGAGGGCGCGAGCCTTTCAAAAAAAAATGAAAAAAGTCTTGACGTTATGTGAACATAATGTTAAGATAATAAATGTCTGGTGGCGATAGCCAAGTGGTCACACCCGTTCCCATGCCGAACACGGAAGTTAAGCACTTGAACGCCGAAAGTAGTTGGGGGCTTCCCCCTGTGAGGATAGGACGCTGCCAGGCGATACATATGGAGGATTAGCTCAGCTGGGAGAGCACCTGCCTTACAAGCAGGGGGTCGGCGGTTCGATCCCGTCATCCTCCACCATTTTTATTACACTTGCCGGTGTAGCTCAGCTGGTAGAGCAACTGACTTGTAATCAGTAGGTCGCGGGTTCGACTCCTGTTGCCGGCACCATTTTCATCTTCAATGATCACCAGAATTCAATTATGAATGAAGGTTCTACCTTTTATATCCCTGCCGGGGTGGCGGAACTGGTAGACGCACAGGACTTAAAATCCTGCGGGGGTTTCCCCGTGCCGGTTCGATTCCGGCCCTCGGTACCATTTTCATTTTGATGTTTGCTGTTTGATCCTTATATTCCGCACCCTTAGCTCAGCTGGATAGAGTACTTGACTACGAATCAAGGGGTCGGGAGTTCGAATCTCTCAGGGTGCATTTTCGGGAAGTAGCTCAGCTTGGTAGAGCACTTGGTTTGGGACCAAGGGGTCGCAGGTTCGAATCCTGTCTTCCCGACCATCTTCAATTTCATCCCTTTAATGGGGCCTTAGCTCAGCTGGGAGAGCGCCTGCCTTGCACGCAGGAGGTCAGCGGTTCGATCCCGCTAGGCTCCACCATTTTTATGACGAACTTTGAAAACTGAACGATGAGGCAAAAATCGTATTCTACGGAATACAAAAACGAATGAAGCGCAAGCTTCGTCAATCGTGACTTCGGTCACACAACGAGCAAGTCAAACACTTCATGGAGAGTTTGATCCTGGCTCAGGACGAACGCTGGCGGCGTGCCTAATACATGCAAGTCGAGCGCAGGAAGCTGACGGAACTCTTCGGAGGGAAGGCAGTGGAATGAGCGGCGGACGGGTGAGTAACACGTAAGGAACCTGCCTCAAGGATTGGGATAACTCCGAGAAATCGGAGCTAATACCGGATAGTTCAACGGACCGCATGGTCCGCTGATGAAAGGCGCTCCGGCGTCACCTTGAGATGGCCTTGCGGTGCATTAGCTAGTTGGTGGGGTAACGGCCCACCAAGGCGACGATGCATAGCCGACCTGAGAGGGTGATCGGCCACACTGGGACTGAGACACGGCCCAGACTCCTACGGGAGGCAGCAGTAGGGAATCTTCCACAATGGACGAAAGTCTGATGGAGCAACGCCGCGTGAGTGATGAAGGTTTTCGGATCGTAAAACTCTGTTGTAAGGGAAGAACACGTACGAGAGGGAATGCTCGTACCTTGACGGTACCTTACGAGAAAGCCACGGCTAACTACGTGCCAGCAGCCGCGGTAATACGTAGGTGGCAAGCGTTGTCCGGAATTATTGGGCGTAAAGCGCGCGCAGGCGGCCTTTTAAGTCTGATGTGAAAGCCCCCGGCTCAACCGGGGAGGGCCATTGGAAACTGGAAGGCTTGAGTACAGAAGAGAAGAGTGGAATTCCACGTGTAGCGGTGAAATGCGTAGAGATGTGGAGGAACACCAGTGGCGAAGGCGACTCTTTGGTCTGTAACTGACGCTGAGGCGCGAAAGCGTGGGGAGCAAACAGGATTAGATACCCTGGTAGTCCACGCCGTAAACGATGAGTGCTAGGTGTTGGGGGGTTTCCGCCCCTCAGTGCTGAAGCTAACGCATTAAGCACTCCGCCTGGGGAGTACGGCCGCAAGGCTGAAACTCAAAGGAATTGACGGGGACCCGCACAAGCGGTGGAGCATGTGGTTTAATTCGAAGCAACGCGAAGAACCTTACCAACTCTTGACATCCCATTGACCGCTTGAGAGATCAAGTTTTCCCTTCGGGGACAATGGTGACAGGTGGTGCATGGTTGTCGTCAGCTCGTGTCGTGAGATGTTGGGTTAAGTCCCGCAACGAGCGCAACCCCTATCCTTAGTTGCCAGCATTCAGTTGGGCACTCTAGGGAGACTGCCGGTGACAAACCGGAGGAAGGTGGGGATGACGTCAAATCATCATGCCCCTTATGAGTTGGGCTACACACGTGCTACAATGGACGGTACAAAGGGCAGCGAGACCGCGAGGTGGAGCCAATCCCATAAAGCCGTTCCCAGTTCGGATTGCAGGCTGCAACTCGCCTGCATGAAGTCGGAATCGCTAGTAATCGCAGGTCAGCATACTGCGGTGAATACGTTCCCGGGTCTTGTACACACCGCCCGTCACACCACGAGAGTTTGCAACACCCGAAGCCGGTGAGGTAACCGCAAGGAGCCAGCCGTCGAAGGTGGGGTAGATGATTGGGGTGAAGTCGTAACAAGGTAGCCGTATCGGAAGGTGCGGCTGGATCACCTCCTTTCTAAGGAAAACGTCCCTTACGGGACATGCCCATCGTTCAGTTTTGAGAGCTCGTCTCTCAGTCTCGCAAGAGACACTCGCACCTTGAAAACTGAAGACATCAACAAGACATCAAACTTTTAATTAACCATGTCATTTAAGACGTGTGTTCTTAGAATACCAACGCTAGATCAAGGTATGAAGGGCGTACGGTGGATGCCTTGGCACTAGGAGCCGATGAAGGACGCGACGAACAGCGATATGCTTCGGGGAGCAGTAAGTATGCTTTGATCCGAAGATTTCCGAATGGGGGAACCCACCATCTGTAATGGGATGGGACATGTTACATGAATACATAGTGTAGCGTGAGGCAGACCCGGGGAACTGAAACATCTAAGTACCCGGAGGAAGAGAAAGCAAATGCGATTCCCTGAGTAGCGGCGAGCGAAACGGGAACAGCCCAAACCGAAGAGCATGCTCTTCGGGGTTGTAGGACACTCTATACGGAGTCAAAAAGGAAGACAGTAGGTGAAGGACCTGGAAAGGTCGGCCGAAGAAGGTGACAGCCCTGTAGCTGAAACTGTTTTCCCTCCAGAGTGGATCCTGAGTACGGCGGGACACGTGAAACCCCGTCGGAATCCGGGAGGACCATCTCCCAAGGCTAAATACTCCCTAGTGACCGATAGTGAACCAGTACCGTGAGGGAAAGGTGAAAAGCACCCCGGAAGGGGAGTGAAATAGATCCTGAAACCGTATGCCTACAAGTAGTCAGAGCCCGTTAACGGGTGATGGCGTGCCTTTTGTAGAATGAACCGGCGAGTTACGATAACGCGCGAGGTTAAGCCGATGAGGCGGAGCCGTAGCGAAAGCGAGTCTGAACAGGGCGTTCAGTGCGTTGTCGTAGACCCGAAACCAGGTGATCTACCCATGTCCAGGATGAAGGTCAGGTAACACTGACTGGAGGTCCGAACCCACGCACGTTGAAAAGTGCGGGGATGAGGTGTGGGTAGCGGTGAAATGCCAATCGAACCTGGAGATAGCTGGTTCTCCCCGAAATAGCTTTAGGGCTAGCCTCGAGGTTGAGAGTTCTGGAGGTAGAGCACTGATTGGACTAGGGGCCCCCACAGGGTTACCGAATTCAGTTAAACTCCGAATGCCAGCAACTTATACTCGGGAGTCAGACTGCGAGTGATAAGATCCGTAGTCAAGAGGGAAACAGCCCAGACCGCCAGCTAAGGTCCCCAAGTGTATGTTAAGTGGAAAAGGATGTGGCGCTGCCTAGACAGCTAGGATGTTGGCTTAGAAGCAGCCACCATTCAAAGAGTGCGTAATAGCTCACTAGTCGAGTGGCGCCGCGCCGAAAATGTAACGGGGCTAAACATACCACCGAAGCTGCGGATTCCGTAAGGAATGGTAGGGGAGCGTTCCAAACCGCTGTGAAGCTGTACCGGAAGGAGCAGTGGAGCGTTTGGAAGTGAGAATGCCGGTGTGAGTAGCGAAAAGAGGGGTGAGAATCCCCTCCGTCGAAAGCCCAAGGTTTCCTGAGGAAGGCTCGTCCGCTCAGGGTTAGTCTGGACCTAAGCCGAGGCCGAAAGGCGTAGGCGATGGATAACAGGTTGATATTCCTGTACCGCCGATCCACCGTTTGAACAATGGGGGGACGCAGGAGGATAGTGACGCATGCGGATGGAAGTGCATGTGCAAGTTTCAAGACCGTCTGATTGGCAAATCCGTCAGGCATCACAGTCAAGGAACGACGCGGAGTCCCGTAGGGACGTAGGTCACGATTTCACACTGCCAAGAAAAGCCTCTAGTGAGGGGGAAGGCGCCAGTACCGTAAACCGACACAGGTAGGCGAGATGAGAATTCTAAGACGCGCGGGATAACTCTCGTTAAGGAACTCGGCAAAATGGTCCCGTAACTTCGGGAGAAGGGACGCTCTACACATGTAGAGCCGCAGTGAATAGGCCCAAACGACTGTTTAGCAAAAACACAGGTCTCTGCTAAATCGCAAGATGACGTATAGGGGCTGACGCCTGCCCGGTGCTGGAAGGTTAAGGGGATGGGTTAGCGCAAGCGAAGCTTTGAACCGAAGCCCCAGTAAACGGCGGCCGTAACTATAACGGTCCTAAGGTAGCGAAATTCCTTGTCGGGTAAGTTCCGACCCGCACGAAAGGCGTAACGATTTGGGCACTGTCTCAACGAGAGACCCGGTGAAATCATAGTACCTGTGAAGATGCAGGTTACCCGCGACAGGACGGAAAGACCCCATGGAGCTTTACTACAGCCTGATATTGAGGCTTTGTGCATGATGTACAGGATAGGCGGGAGACGTCGAGCCCGGAGCGCCAGCTTCGGAGGAGTCACCCTTGGGATACCGCCCTTCATGCATAGAGTCTCTAACTCGCAGCCGTGATCCGGCTGGAGGACCGTGTCAGGCGGGTAGTTTGACTGGGGCGGTCGCCTCCTAAACAGTAACGGAGGCGCCCAAAGGTTCCCTCAGAATGGTTGGAAATCATTCGTAGAGCGCAAAGGCAGAAGGGAGCTTGACTGCGAGACCTACAAGTCGAGCAGGGACGAAAGTCGGGCTTAGTGATCCGGTGGTTCCGCATGGAAGGGCCATCGCTCAACGGATAAAAGCTACCCTGGGGATAACAGGCTGATCTCCCCCAAGAGTCCACATCGACGGGGAGGTTTGGCACCTCGATGTCGGCTCATCGCATCCTGGGGCTGGAGTAGGTCCCAAGGGTTGGGCTGTTCGCCCATTAAAGCGGTACGCGAGCTGGGTTCAGAACGTCGTGAGACAGTTCGGTCCCTATCCGTCGTGGGCGCAGGAAATTTGAGGAGAGCTGTCCTTAGTACGAGAGGACCGGGATGGACGCACCGCTGGTGTACCAGTTGTTCCGCCAGGAGCATCGCTGGGTAGCTACGTGCGGACGGGATAAATGCTGAAAGCATCTAAGCATGAAGCCCCCTCCAAGATGAGATTTCCCTTTGAGTAATCAAGAAAGACCCCTCAGAGACGATGAGGTAGATAGGTCACGGGTGGAAGCATGGCGACATGTGGAGCTGAGTGATACTAATCGGTCGAGGCCTTGTTCTAGCAGATGCTTGTTGATGACTTCAGTTTTGAGGGCGCGAGCCCGATCGTCTGGTGACGATAGCCAAGTGGTCACACCCGTTCCCATGCCGAACACGGAAGTTAAGCACTTGAACGCCGAAAGTAGTTGGGGGCTTCCCCCTGTGAGGATAGGACGTTGCCAGGCACTTGACCGATCTGCAGATTGCAGGTCGGTCTTTTTGTGTTTTCTAAAAAGCCTTATCAGTTGCATTTCTTTTTTTAGATGATTACTATTAAATCAAACAATAGTCAAAGATGGTCAGAGAGGTGGTGCCAATGCAAAACATCACAGATATCATCGAAGCCTATTTAAAGCAAATTTTACACGACGAAAAGACGATTGAAATCAAACGTCAAGAAATTGCACAACGTTTTGACTGTGTTCCATCACAAATCAATTACGTCATTAATACTCGTTTTACGGTCGAAAAGGGTTATTTTGTTGAAAGTAAGCGGGGCGGTGGTGGATACATTCGGATTCAAAAAATCGTTATGCTCGATAGTCACGATCTATTAGACGAAGTCAGTTCATGGATCGGTGATCATTTGACGGAACAAGCTGCAGAAGATTATTTGATTCGTTTGATGAACGAACAATTACTGACGCGGCGGGAAGCTATTTTGATTCAATCGCTGTTGCAAAAAGAGAGTTTGCCAATGGCGGTCGAAGATCAACACCGGATGCGTGCCCACTTGATGCGGACGCTTCTTCAAACCATGAAGCGACTCTAGTCGTCGGACATTGGAGGAATGCACGATGCGTTGTCAACGATGTGGCGAACGAGAAGCAATCGTCCGTGTCAAACTCCCACAAGAGTCAGAAACCGATGAGAAGTTCTTATGCTCGGTTTGTGTACGGGAGTTAGCATGTGAATATCAAGGGACGGCATGTCCGTCTTGTGGTATGACCCGTCAACAATTGCTTCATCTTCGTAAAGTCGGTTGCCCGACTTGTTATTCATTTTTCAAAGACGAAGTCGACGGCATGGTTCGTCAGTTCCAACACGGTCATACGCAACATTATGGTTCACGCCCTGATGAGGAATCCGTGGAGAAACGATTAAACCAGCAACTTAGTCGACTCAAAGAACAACTCAACCGCAAAATCTTAGCAGAAGATTATGAAGAAGCAGAAGTCATAAAACAACAGATTGAGAGTGTCGAGGAGGATTTGCGTCATGTTTGAAGAGTTGCTTCAACACCCTTTAAGCGAATCGATGAATCAATCTTCTCCCTTTGACGACATCGTCGTTTCGACACGAGTCCGTTTGGCGCGCAATACGACACGTTATCCGTTCTCAACGATGTTGTCAGAAGCACAAGCCAATGCACTCATTGAAGAGACGGAACGCCAACTAAATGGGATGAAAGGGTTCCGATTTGGTCGTGTCGATCAGGCGGATGTCCTGACCCGAACCGCTTTAGTAGAAAAGCATCTAATTAGTCCGGCGTTAGCGAGTCATCCACGGACAGGACTCTTCATTAGTGAAGATGAGCAGATCAGTGTCATGGTAAACGAAGAAGATCATTTCCGGATCCAGACCTTATTACCGGGGCTCCAGCTCGAAGAGGCGTTTCGGATCGCAAAACAAGTCGATCGCTTGATCAGCGAACGCTTTAAGATTGCTTTTGATGATACACTTGGTTATTTAACGACATGTCCGAGCAATGTCGGAACAGGTCTTCGTGCTTCCGTGATGTTGCACTTACCGGGACTAGTCCTGACGAATCAGATTCAAGGCTATATCAAACACTTACGACAGTTAGGATTCGCGATTCGTGGGCGTTACGGTGAGGGAAGCGATGCTTCTGGTCGCATGTTCCAACTTTCGAACCAACGGACGCTTGGGGCAAGCGAGGATATGCTGATCACGGACTATCAATTTGCGGTCGAAGCATTAATTGAAGCAGAACAGGCAGCACGAAAAGGATTATTGGAGATGTATCAAGAAGAACTAGAGGACAGACTATATCGTTCCTATGGCATCCTGACATCAGCTCGACTGATTACAGCGCGGGAAGCAACGGAACGGCTATCGGATGTCCGCTTAGCAGATAGTCTGGGACTAGAGGTCCACCTACCTCCAAACCTATTTCATCAACTGCTCGTCTCGCTACAAACAGGTTTTCTACAAAAGCATTTCGGGAAACAATTAACATCTAGAGAACGGGACATCGAACGGGCGAAACGAATTCGGACGATGTTAACCGAACAGACAAACAGGGATCACACACAAGGAGGTTTTGCATAATGATGTTTGGACGATTTACAGAACGTGCACAACGTGTATTGGCACTTGCTCAAGAAGAAGCAGTACGGTTGGGGCACCACAATATCGGAACAGAACACATTTTACTCGGACTTGTACGTGAAGGAGACGGAATCGCTGCGAAAGCCTTAACAGCACTCGGTCTCAGTTCAGATAAAATTCAGATGGAAGTCGAAGCATTGATCGGTCGCGGACAAGATGGTGCAACGACGATTCACTATACACCACGTGCGAAAAAAGTCATCGAGTTATCAATGGATGAGGCACGTAAACTCGGTCACTCTTACGTCGGAACAGAACACCTCTTGCTCGGATTGATTCGAGAAGGAGAAGGGGTTGCTGCTCGTGTCTTAAATAACTTAGGCATCAGTCTTTCAAAAGCTCGTCAGCAAGTACTCCAGTTGCTTGGGAACAGCGAAACAACAGCAAACGCATCGCAAGCAGGTTCAGGTGTCGCAACACCAACGCTTGATGGTCTTGCTCGTGATTTGACTCAACAAGCGCGTGAAACACGTCTTGACCCAGTCATTGGTCGCGCAAAAGAGATTCAACGCGTCATCGAAGTCTTGAGCCGCCGGACGAAGAATAACCCAGTCTTGATCGGGGAACCAGGGGTCGGTAAAACGGCTGTCGTCGAAGGTCTTGCTCAACAAATCATCAACAATGAAGTACCGGAGACGTTACGCAATAAACGCGTCATGGTACTCGACATGGGAACACTCGTCGCCGGTACGAAATACCGTGGTGAGTTCGAAGATCGTTTGAAAAAGGTCATGGATGAGATTCGTCAAGCGGGTAACATCATTCTCTTCATCGATGAGTTGCATACATTGATTGGAGCAGGTGGAGCAGAAGGTGCGATCGATGCATCGAACATCCTTAAACCATCGCTCGCACGAGGCGAACTCCAGTGTATTGGAGCTACGACACTTGATGAGTACCGGAAGTACATCGAAAAAGATGCGGCACTCGAACGTCGTTTCCAACCGATCCAAGTCGCAGAGCCAACAACGGATGAAGCGACGCAAATCCTATTTGGTCTTCGCGATCGTTATGAAGCACACCACCGTGTGACGATCACAGATGAAGCGATTCAAGAAGCCGTCACCTTGTCGGATCGATACATTTCGGATCGGTTCCTTCCGGATAAAGCGATTGACTTGATCGATGAAGCGGCATCAAAAGTTCGGTTGCGTTCGTATACAGCACCACCGAACTTAAAAGAAGTTGAAGCAAAACTCGAAGGCATCCGTAAGGACAAAGATGAAGCTGTCCAAAGTCAAGAGTTTGAAAAAGCAGCAAGCCTCCGCGATACGGAACAAAAACTACGTGATGAACTTGAGCGTTTGAAAGAGGAATGGCAGAATAAACAAGGCAACGAAAAACTTGAAGTCACAAAAGATGATATCGCACAAGTTGTTGCCAACTGGACAGGTGTACCGGTCACGAAGATCGCGGAAGAAGAGACGGATCGTCTCCTTCGTCTCGAAGAAATCCTTCACGATCGTGTCATCGGTCAAAATGAAGCCGTTAAATCGATTTCAAAAGCGATCCGTCGCGCACGTGCTGGACTGAAAGATCCAAAACGTCCGATCGGTTCGTTCATTTTCCTCGGTCCTACTGGGGTTGGTAAGACAGAACTCGCACGTGCGGTTGCCGAAGCAATGTTCGGTGATGAGGATGCAATCATCCGGATCGACATGTCAGAGTACATGGAGAAACATGCAACGAGTCGTCTCGTTGGTTCACCTCCAGGATATGTCGGTTACGAAGAGGGCGGTCAATTGACTGAAAAAGTTCGCCGGAAACCATACTCAGTCATCTTACTTGATGAAATCGAGAAGGCGCACCCAGAAGTCTTCAACATTCTCTTGCAGGTACTCGATGATGGGCGCCTAACAGACTCGAAAGGTCGCACGGTTGATTTCCGTAACACGATCATCGTCATGACGTCGAACGTCGGTGCAAGTGCCCTTAAACGTAATAAATATGTCGGCTTCGCTGTTTCTGAAGATACGGATCGCGAATATAAAGACATGAAAGATAAAGTCATGGAAGAACTCAAACGGGCCTTCCGTCCAGAGTTCTTGAACCGGATTGATGAAACGATCGTCTTCCATTCACTCGAGAAACAACATATCGAAGAGATCGTGAAGTTGATGGCGAAAACCCTTGAAAAACGTTTGGCTGAACAGGAAATTCATTTCGAATTGACACCAGCTGCCCTCTCGAAGATCGCCGATATCGGATACGATCCAGAGTACGGCGCACGTCCAATCCGTCGTGCCCTTCAACGGGAAGCGGAAGACCGGTTGTCAGAAGCATTGCTCGCAGGTGATATTCAAAAAGGAGAGCATGTTGCGCTTGATGTCGAAGAGAACGAATTCATCGTTCGCCGGAATCACGTGAGTTCTGCCGCAACGGAATAAGCACTGAGCACAGGGCCAGCTTTCGCACTTTCTGAGCGAAGCTGGTCTTTTTTTGAAACAGAAAGGATGAATCGATTGGCTAAGTTAAAAACAAAATTCGTTTGCCAAAGCTGTGGAACTGAATCACCGAAATGGATGGGACGTTGTTCTGGATGCGGAGAATGGAACACGATGGTCGAAGAAGTCGTCGAAGAAAAAAAAGGACGGCGCGGTGCCGCTTTTGTTCATACGACGACAAAACAATTAAAGCCTGAACGCCTCGCGAATATCGTCTCGCAAGAAGAGAGTCGTGTCTTTACCGGAAGTGGTGAATTCGACCGTGTCCTCGGAGGCGGCATCGTTCCAGGTTCGATGGTGCTTGTTGGAGGAGACCCGGGGATCGGGAAGTCGACGATCTTACTGCAGACGAGTGCACGGCTTGCCCAACGTGGTGAAAAAGTGCTCTACATCTCAGGGGAAGAATCGCTTAAACAAACCAAATTGCGCGCGGAACGGCTTGGATTGCCGACACAGGATTTGTTCGTCCTCAGTGAAACGGACATGAACATGATTGAACGTGTCGTTGATGAAGAACAGCCACGGTTTTTAATCATCGACTCGATTCAAACCGTCTACATTGATGAAATTCAGTCCGCACCCGGGAGTGTAACACAGGTACGTGAATGTACGGCGATGCTGATGAAAATTGCAAAGAGTCGTGGTATTGCGATCTTCATCGTTGGTCACGTTACAAAACAGGGTTCGATTGCTGGACCACGTTTACTTGAGCACATGGTGGATGCTGTCTTGTATTTCGAAGGCGAACGTCACCATACGTTTCGAATTCTGCGTGCTGTTAAAAATCGATTTGGTTCAACGAATGAGATCGGAATTTTTGAGATGCGGGAGTCTGGTCTTGAAGAGGTCTTAAATCCGTCAGAAATTTTCCTCGAAGAGCGGACATCCGGCGTATCCGGTTCAACGATCGTTGCTTCAATGGAAGGGACACGAACCGTCCTCGTCGAACTGCAAGCATTGATTTCACCGACGTCATTTGGGAATCCTAGACGGATGGCGACCGGAATCGATCAAAATAAAGTAGCGTTATTGATGGCCGTTCTTGAGAAACGATCGGGTCTTCTCTTACAAACACAAGATGCCTATCTCAAGGCAGCGGGTGGTGTGAAGCTCGATGAACCAGCGATCGACTTAGCCGTCTGTGTTGCCATTGCCTCTAGTTTCCGTGACAAACCGACGCGTCCGACGGATGTCGTGATTGGTGAGGTCGGGTTGACGGGAGAAGTTCGTCGTGTATCGCGCATTGAGCAACGTGTAGCAGAAGCAGCCAAACTTGGTTTTACACGAGCGATCATTCCGAAAAATAACTTAGGAGGCTGGACGTATCCGGACGGGATTACGGTCGTCGGTGTCGAGAGCGTGGACGAAGCATTACGCGAAACAATTCCGTTTTAAGCTGGAATGACGTAAAAAATGGGGGAACTGTAATGGATATGTAAACAGTTTCCCCTCCTTCCGGCGTAGGTAGTTCAATTCAGTACATGTTACAATGAACTTAAAATAGGCAAAGGAGGTGAGGAGATTGAAAATCGTCATACGGGTATTTTTTGCATTACTCGGACTTGCCCTTGGGATCTTGTTGCTTCCTCAGTTTTTCCAATTGATTGAAACAGCGACAAGTACGACTTTCCCGGCATGGTTGATGAGCGAATACGTAACTGGAACGATTGGTGCACTCATATTCTTATTAATTGGATTATTCATTACGGATTCGGTAATTCGACTTCTCCGATTTTTAGAAGAACGACTCGTCAAAGCCCCAGTAGCAGATCTCTTTTTTGGTACGTTTGGTTTGTTGATCGGATTAGTATTAGCATTTCTCGTCAGTACGTTAATCGACTTAGTTGGGATTCCTGTCCTCAGTAATGTCTTAACGATCTTCGTGACCGCGTTATTCGGATATCTCGGCTTTACGGTCGGGTATCGAAAACGTCATGAATTGACGAAAATCTTCTTACGTAGCAACCAAAGTGAAAAAAAGACGGCACCTGAAGTCGTCGTTCCAGCAAAGTCGAATAGTAAAGTGCTCGATACGAGCGTCATCATCGACGGACGAATCACAGATATCACGAAAACAGGCTTCGTCGAAGGGAAACTGATCGTTCCGCAATTCGTCATCGGTGAGTTGCAGTACATCGCGGATTCTTCTGATACGTTGAAACGAAACCGTGGACGCCGCGGGCTCGATGTCTTAAAAGAATTACAAGAGATCCCTGGAGTCGAGGTCGAAATTTATGATGGCGACTTCGAGGATGTACCGGAAGTCGACATCAAATTGATCAAACTTGCGGAACTCGTTAAAGGAATCGTCGTCACGAACGACTATAACTTAAACAAAGTCTGTGAAGTCCGACATGTTCCTGTCCTTAACATCAATGACCTGGCGAATGCGGTCAAACAAGTCGTCATTCCAGGAGAAGAAATGACCGTCCTTGTCATCAAGGAAGGGAAAGAACAAAAGCAAGGGATCGCCTATCTCGAAGATGGAACGATGGTCGTCGTCGAAGGTGGAAAACACCTGATCTCGAAAACGATTGGCGTCGTCGTCACGAGTGTCTTACAGACGTCAGCTGGACGAATGATTTTTGCGAAACCACAGGAAAAATGAGACACTATGCCTAGAGAGATATCGAGAGGCATTCAGATAGACCCGCAACGGATTCGATTTCATGATCGAGTCCGTTTTCGGTGTGATGGAATGGATCACGATGATCAGTGAGATAGAAAAGAGGGAATGAGATGTCTACAGCCACATATCGCGTCGTCATCCCCGCTGCCGGTGCCGGTAAGCGGATGGGCGCAGATCGTAATAAATTGATGCTTGAACTAAGAGACCGTCCAATCATCGCTTGGACACTAGATGTCTTCGAGGCGGACCCGGCATGTGCGGAAATCGTTCTTGCGATCAATCCAATGGAGAAAGACTGGTTTACGCACGTCACTTCGTCCTATGCGACAGCCATCAAACTGGTTGCGGGTGGTGCCGAACGTCAAGAAAGTGTTCTCCGTGGTCTTGAGGCATTAGAAGGCGAAGGGATCGTCCTGATTCATGATGGGGCTCGACCGTTCATTTCACAAGAAGCGATTCATGCGGTCGTCCAGGCGGCAGTGTTGGATCAAGCAGCGATTCTCGCCGTACCGATCAAAGACACCGTCAAACGGATCGAAGCGAATCACATCAGTGAGACCGTTCCGCGAGAACACTTGATGGCAGCCCAGACACCACAAGCATTTGATCTTGCAACGATTCGCACGGTTCATGAAAAAGCGGCAACAAAATACCTAGGAACCGATGATGCAAGTTTGATAGAATGGGACGGAGGAAAAGTAACGATCGTCCACGGTCACTACGAAAATATCAAGATGACGACACCGGACGATCTATGGTTCGGTGAAGCAATTCTAATGAAACGAGGGAAATGACGATGATTCGAATTGGACAAGGTTTTGATGTACATGCCTTTGCAGAGGATCGGAAATTGATTTTAGGCGGCATTGAGATTCCGCATACGAAAGGATTGCTCGGTCATTCGGATGCAGACGTTTTGTTACATACGATTGCCGACGCAGCACTTGGTGCGATTGCAGCGGGGGATATCGGAAAACATTTTCCGGATACGGATCCGGAATTCAAGGATGCGGATTCAGCAAAATTACTGCAGCATGTCTACGCGCTCGTTAAACAACAAGGATATGAGCTTGGCAACCTAGATGCGACAGTCATCGCACAGGCACCAAAGCTTCGTCCGTACATCGACACGATGCGCGCTCGGATCGCAGAATTACTCGAAGCGGACATTGAACAGATCAATGTCAAGGCAACGACAACGGAATGGTTAGGTTTTACGGGACGAGAAGAGGGAATCGCTTGTCAAGCAGTGATTCTACTGAAACGAATCGAAGAATAAGGTATACTAGATAAGCGAATTTTAGTCGAAGGAGTGATTGGCAATGGCAGAAGTACGAGTACGTTATGCCCCAAGTCCAACAGGACACTTGCATATCGGGAATGCCCGGACTGCATTATTTAACTATCTGTTTGCACGCCATTTAGGCGGCAAGATGGTATTACGAATCGAGGATACGGACCAAAAGCGGAACATTGCAGGTGGTGTCGAGAGTCAAATGAAGAATCTCGAGTGGCTCGGTGTCGATTGGGACGAAGGTCCAGGTCGCGGTGGTGAGTACGGTCCTTATTCACAAATGGAGCGTCTTGATATCTATCAAAAGTATACGGATGAGTTACTTGAAAAGGGACTCGCTTACCGTTGCTACATGACATCGGAAGAGCTCGAAGCAGAACGCGAAGCGCAAATCGCACGCGGAGAAGCACCACGTTATTCAGGGGCACACCGTAACCTGACAGCAGAACAAGAAGAAGCGTTCCGCTCAGAAGGTCGCACGCCATCGATTCGGATTCGTGTACCGGAAGATGTCACGTATACATGGAATGATATCGTCAAAGACGACGTCTCGTTCGAATCAAAAGACTTCGGTGACTGGGTCATCGTTAAAAAAGACGGCATTCCGACGTATAACTTTGCTGTCGTCATCGACGATCACTTGATGGCGATCAGTCATGTTCTTCGTGGAGATGATCATATTTCGAACACACCGAAACAGATGATGATCTATGATGCGTTCGGTTGGGAATACCCGACGTTTGGTCACATGACATTGATTGTCAATGAAGCACACAAGAAACTCTCGAAGCGTGATCACTCGATCATTCAGTACATCGAGCAGTATAAAGAGCTCGGTTATCTCCCGGAAGCATTACTCAACTTCATCACGCTTCTCGGCTGGTCACCTGTCGGCGAAGAGGAAATCTTCACAAAAGAAGAGTTAATCAAGATCTTTGATGCGGATCGTCTCTCGAAGAGTCCGGCTGTCTTTGACCAAAACAAATTGGCTTGGATCAACAGTCAGTATATGAAACATCAATCGTTCGAAGAAGTATTCGAAGCAAGTCTTCCGTTCCTACAAGAAGCAGGTCGCGTCGAAGCGTCACCTTCAGAAGAAGAGCTCGCTTGGGCACGTGATCTTGTCGCGCTATACCGCGAACAGATGACGCATGGCGCGGAAATCGTCAAGCTTTCAGAGATGTTCTTTGAGGATGAAGTGGTGTATGATGAAGAGGCAAACACTGTCTTGAGTGGCGAGACGGTTCCGACTGTACTTGCAGAATTCGCGAACCAGTTACGCGCTCTCGAAGAGTGGACACCAGAAGCAATCAAAGCATCGATCAAAGCGACGCAAAAAGCGACTGGTCAAAAAGGAAAAAACTTGTTCATGCCAATTCGTGTTGCGACGACAGGACAGACGCATGGTCCAGAACTCCCGAACACGATTCAATTACTAGGAAAAGACCGTGTGCTTGCACGGCTTGAAGCAGAATAACGAAAGCGTAGACGAGGAAAGTAACGATGCGTCTTCTTCTCCAGAGACAAGCTCGAATGGTGCGAGGGCTTGAAGAAGCGAATCATGAAATGCCCCTCTGAGTGCTGCCCGAAATCCGTGAGAGTAGGCGCAGACGTATCTCCGGCGTTAACGGACGTCGAGAGGGACGAGTCAGTCAATCGTCCAAACAGAGTGGGACCGCGCTTCGTTAGCGTCTCTGTGCAGCAATGCATAGAGGCGCTTTTTCTTATGGAGAGGAGAACGTATATGGCACGGATGCGAGAAGATATCCGCAATGTGTTTGAGCAAGATCCAGCTGCCCGCAGCACGTTAGAAGTCATTTTGACATACCCGGGCTTACATGCGATTTGGATGCATCGCCTGGCCCATCGGCTCTGGAACGCGAAGTTTCGCTTACTCGGTCGATTGATTTCGCAGTTCAGTCGCTTTTTGACAGGAATCGAGATTCATCCAGGAGCGACGATTGGACGCCGATTCTTTATTGACCACGGGATGGGTGTCGTCATTGGTGAGACGACGATCATTGGTGATGACGTCACGTTATTTCAAGGCGTGACACTCGGCGGAACGGGGAAAGAAACAGGAAAGCGTCATCCGACGATTGAAGACGGCGTACTTGTCTCTGCCGGTGCTCGTGTTCTTGGAGATATCACAATCGGGGCATACTCGAAAATTGGTGCTAGTTCCGTTGTCTTAAAACACGTTCCTCCAAATGCGACCGTCGTCGGCATTCCGGGACGTGTCGTCATTCAAGACGGCATGAAGGTCGAAGCACCACTTGATCATCGTTTCCCGGATCCGGTCAGCGAATGCCAAGAGCGGATTGAAATGGAACTAGAAGTATTAAAACAAGAAATTGAACGGATTAAAGGAGGGCGACGTCATGATTCAACTGTACAACAGCATGACCGGAAAAAAGGAACCATTTAAACCATTAGAAGAAGGAAAGGTCAAGATGTATGTCTGTGGTCCAACTGTGTACAACTACATTCATATCGGCAATGCACGTCCAGCGATCGTCTTCGATACAGTCCGTCGCTACTTCACATACCGCGGATATGAGGTCAAATACGTCTCGAACTTCACGGACGTCGACGATAAGATCATCCGGACAGCAAACGAACTGGGAGAAGATTATCATGCGTTGACGAAACGTTTCATTGAAGCGTATCACGCGGATACGGGTGCTTTAAATGTCCAAAAAGCGGACATCCATCCACTCGTCACGGAAACGATGGACGATATCATCGCATTCATCGAAGTCCTTGTTGAAAAAGGCAATGCCTACGCTTCAAGCGGAGATGTCTACTTCCGGACGCGTAGTTTCAAGGATTACGGACAATTAAGCCAACAGTCAATCGACGAGTTGCGTGCAGGTGCACGAATCGAAGTCGGAGAGAAAAAAGAAGATCCGCTTGATTTCGTGCTCTGGAAAGCAGCAAAACCAGGCGAGCCGGCATGGACGAGTCCGTGGGGCGAAGGGCGACCAGGCTGGCACATCGAGTGCTCGGCGATGGCGAAGAAATACCTCGGAGAGACGATCGATATCCATGCCGGTGGACAAGACTTGAAGTTCCCGCACCATGAGAATGAGATCGCTCAGTCGGAAGCATGCAATTCTCAGAAGTTCGCAAACTACTGGATGCATAATGGGTTCTTGAACATCGAAAATGAGAAGATGTCGAAGTCGCTCGGTAACTTCTTGACGGTTCATGAAGCAATCCAAGCGGTTGATCCGATGGTGTTACGATTCTTCATGTTGTCGGTTCAGTATCGTCACCCGATCAACTACAGTCGTGAACTGATCGACCAAGCAGCGAATGGTCTCGCACGGATCCGGGAGTCGGTCGCAAACATTGAACACCGACTTGACATGACGGCTGATCTCGGAACAGGTGACGAGAAGTGGTTGAATCGTCTAGCGGCAATCAAGGAACACTTCATCACATCGATGGATGATGATTTCAATACAGCGAACGCGGTGACGGATTTGTTTGATCTCTCAAAAGAAGCCAACCTATACCTTGGAGAAGCGCATGTATCGAAACAGGTGCTCGAACAGTTCCTCGCACTCTTCTCGGAATTATCAGGCGTCCTAGGTGTGACGTTGACAGTTGATAAAGGCTTACTCGATGAAGAAGTCGAACAGTTGATCGAAGAGCGGAACACAGCCCGTCAAAATCGTGACTTCGCACGAGCGGACGCAATCCGCGATCAGCTACGTGATCAAGGTATCTTGCTGGAAGACACAGCGCAAGGGATGCGGTGGAAGCGCGGATGAAGAACTACAAACAACTGAATGCACTCGCGTTAGCGTACATGGGCGATGTCGTCTATGAGATTCGTGTGCGGGAGCGATTGCTCGAACAAGGTTATGTGAAGCCGGGCGAGTTGCATAAAGCAGCTGTCCGGTACGTTCGGGCACAAGCACAAGCGACGGTCGTGACGCACTGGTTGAACACGGATGCGTTGACGGAAGAAGAGGCAGCGGTCGTCCGGCGCGGGAAGAACGCAAAATCCGGTTCTGTCCCGAAGAGCACGGACGTCCATACGTATCGCTACGCGACAGCATTTGAAGCATTGCTCGGTTATATTTATCTTTCAGAAGGAGGGGATCGCCTTGAAGAACTCATCGGACAAGCGTTCGAACTACTCGAAGCCGAAAAAACAGACGAATCCTAAGGCTACCGGTATGAAGCCGAAAACGAAGGCACAACGTCCAGCACAAGAGAAACGAAAAGCCGCTCCGGTCAAGGAACAGCCCATCGCGATCGAACCGCTCGAAGAAGGACAAGATTTCTTGTCGGGTCGAAATCCGGTTCTAGAAGCATTACGGAGCGGACGAGAGATGAACAAGCTGTTTCTGCAGGAAGGACAACAAAAAGGACCACTTGCCGTCATCCACGCGATGGCGCAGGAAGCAGGGATTCAAATCCAGCTCGTACCGCGTTCACGGTTAACCGGTTTAGCCGGAACGGAAAATCACCAAGGTGTCGTCGCAGCGGTAGCAGCGTATGAGTACGCTGAGATGGAAGACATCTTTGAGCTCGCGCGTCAAAAGGACGAAACACCGCTCTTGATCCTACTCGATGAACTGGAGGATCCACATAATCTCGGATCAATCTTGCGGACAGCAGATGCTGTCGGGGCACACGGGATCATCATTCCGAAGCGTCGATCAGTCGGATTGACGCAAGTCGTCGCAAAGGCATCAACAGGCGCGATCGAACATATTCCTGTCGTTCGCGTGACGAACCTTGCGCGGACGATGGAGGATCTAAAGAAACAAGGCATCTGGTTCGTCGGAACGGATGCGCGCGAAAGTGATGACTACCGGACACTTGATGGGACGATGCCACTCGGAATCGTCATTGGAAGTGAAGGAAAAGGAATGAGCCGGCTCGTCCGTGAGAAATGTGATTTCCTCGTCCACCTCCCGATGGCGGGACATGTCACATCGCTCAACGCATCGGTTGCTGCTTCGTTATTACTATATGAAGTCTACCGGACTAGAAAGCCGTATGCGCGATGAAATATGATCGTCTCATCGTAGATGGCTATAATATCATTGGCGCATGGCCAGAATTTCGGACGTTGCGGGAGCAAGATTTTGAATTGGCACGGGAACGGCTGATTCATGCGATGGCGGAATACCAAGCTGTCACAGGTCTCAGCGTTACGATCGTCTTCGATGCCTATCTTCAACCGGGACGTGAATCCCGGATGCAAAAAAGCGGGATTGATATCGTCTACACACGGGAGAACGAAACGGCGGATGAATGGATTGAAAAGACAGCTGCTGATTGGCTACAAGATATCCGAGTCAAGTTAACGGTAGCGACGAATGATTATACGGAGCAGTGGGTCATCTTCACGCTCGGAGCACTCCGCATATCGGCGCAAGAGCTCCGGCGAGAGTGGAAAGCGGCAGTCGCTGTCATCAAACAACAGACGACGTCTGCGAAGACGACGGCTCAACCGCGCTCGAAGATTGATTTACCAGAAGACGTCGTCGCACGTTTAGAAGCGATCCGTCGTCGAAAGAATTCAGATACATGATATAAACCATTCGCATGAGCAGATCACCGTTTTTCCTACTTTGGAAGAACGGTGTTTTTTATGAAAAGATACATTTTGGATACAACAAAAGAG
Organism: Exiguobacterium sp. EF_C8; assembly: GCF_054956715.1. Taxonomy (NCBI): domain Bacteria; kingdom Bacillati; phylum Bacillota; class Bacilli; order Caryophanales; genus Exiguobacterium; species Exiguobacterium sp. EF_C8. Next base: position 157,159 of record NZ_CM143264.1, read on the forward strand.
GTCATGCCAATTTTCATTGTCGTGCGACAGGTAATTATTGTATAATTAAAAACAATTGAACTATTCGTCAATGATGCTTGGAGGGATACAAGATGAGTTTGGTTTCGTTCGACCAGTTTGGGTGCATGACCGATGAAGCGCTTGTAGAACAAGCGAAAGAGTTCGACAACAGCGATGCGCTCGAATTTTTGATCGAGCGGTATCGAAATTTCGTGCGCGCCAAAGCCCGTTCTTATTTTTTGATCGGGGCAGACCGAGAAGATATCATTCAAGAAGGAATGATTGGTCTCTATAAAGCAGTACGAGATTACCGAACGGATAAGCTTGCCTCGTTTAAAGGATTTGCCGAATTATGCATTACGAGACAGATGATCACTGCGATCAAGACGGCGACACGTCAGAAACATATCCCGTTGAACTCTTACATCTCACTCGATAAACCGATCTATGACGATGAATCGGAGCGGACGTTACTCGATATCATTACGTCGACAGCACCTTCTGACCCACAAATCTTGATCGTCAACCGGGAAGAATATGCAGACATTGAATCGAAGATGGATGAAATTTTAAGCGACCTTGAACGCAAAGTCCTCGCGCTCTATCTTGACGGACGGACGTATCAGGAAATCTCTGACGACCTCGATCGTCATGTCAAATCGATCGACAATGCCTTGCAACGCGTCAAGCGCAAGCTTGAGCGTTATCTCGAAGCACGAAAGATGACGGTCTAACAGAGAGGTAGATTGACCGTAATCCCTTCCTATGCTACTGTATAACTAGCGCCTTACTAGCGAGACGCCGCTCATAGGCGTTTTTTTTTTACGCTCTTTTTCGGAAGGAAAGTACCTCAACAGAAGAGAAGAGTGGCAAAGAAGGAGGACTTTGAGATGGCGAAGAAAGTAGGCCTTGCTTGTGATAATTGCGGTGCCCGCGACTATACGACGATGAAAAAAGAGGACGTCACTGTCCGCTTGGAATTGAAGAAATTCTGCCGTCGTTGTAACGCGCATACGATTCATAAAGAAGCGAAATAAAGCTTCATCTGTCCCGATTTATTACATCCTGGAGGGAAAGTACGATGAAATTTTTGCGTGACGTATGGAATGAATTGAAAAAGACGAGCTGGCCAAAACGGAAAGAGCTGACGAAATACACATTGACGGTCATCGGTATGGTGATCTTCATGGGTGTCTTCATCTTCGGCGTCGATTCAGGGCTTAGCGCATTGATGAGCTGGTTGATTAAGTAAAAAGAAGAGGTGGCCTACCATGGAGAAACAATGGTTTGTCGTCCAAACGTATTCCGGATTCGAAAATAACGTCAAGGCGAACCTTGAACGTCGAATTGAATCCATGAACATGGACGAAAAAATCTTCCGTGTACTCGTTCCGATTGAAACGGTACAAGAAGAAGTAACGAACAAAAAGGGAGAAACGAAAATCAAGGAACGTGAAGTCAAGATCTTCCCGGGGTATGTCCTCGTTGAGATGGTCATGACGGATGATTCCTGGTATGTCGTCCGGAATACTCCGAACGTCACGGGCTTCCTCGGATCAGTCGGCGGCGGTTCAAAACCAACCCCACTTCTTCCGGAAGAAGCAGAAAATATCCTTGGATCAATGGGTCTTGTCGATCTGAAGAGCCGTTACGACTTCTCACTCGGACAAATCGTCCGAATCAAAGAAGGAGCTTTCGAAAATCTCGAAGGTACGATCGAGGAGCTTGATACAGATGCTGAGAAAATGAAAGTCTCTGTTGATATGTTCGGTCGCGAAACGAAGGTCGAGCTTGATTTCGCACAGGTCGATAAAATCGATTAAGTTTCCTATTGCGAATGTTTTGTTTTAATGATACAATTTTTCGTGTTTGATGTTGTGCTTATTTCGATAAATAACTCGTCGAATAGAATGAGTGGGAGGACGCGCAACGTCCAATTAAACCACATTAAAGAATTAAGGAGGTGTGTCTCGTGGCGAAGAAGGTTATGAAACTCGTAAAACTTCAAATTCCTGCGGGCAAAGCAAACCCAGCTCCACCAGTTGGACCGGCACTCGGTCAAGCAGGTGTGAACATCATGGGCTTCTGTAAAGAGTTCAACGCTCGTACACAAGACCAAGCCGGCTTGATTATCCCTGTAGTCATCACGGTTTTTGAAGATCGTTCATTCACATTCATCACTAAAACTCCTCCAGCAGCAGTTCTCTTGAAGAAAGCAGCTGGAATTGAGAGTGGTTCAGGTGAACCGAACCGTAAGAAAGTAGCGACAGTCAAACGTGACAAAGTTCGTGAAATCGCTGAAACAAAAATGCCAGACCTTAACGCATCATCTGTTGAAACAGCAATGTTGATGGTTGAAGGTACTGCACGTTCTATGGGTATCGTAATCGAAGACTAATGTCTTTTTGATTACCATGAACAACGATGAGGGTCGCAGGCGGATAGTTTCTTGAAGCCTGCTACCCTTTCATTATGTGGGAGGATTTTCCGCACAACCACAAAGGAGGAACCTAAAATGGGTAAGAAGTACAAAGAAGCTGCTAAGCTTATCGATCGTACGGTTTCATACGAACTCGCAGAAGCTGTAGATTTGACTAAAAAATCTGCAACTGCGAAATTCGATGAGACTATCGAATTGGCTGTTCGTCTCGGAGTAGATCCGAAGAAAGCAGACCAACAAATCCGTGGAGCAGTCGTATTGCCACACGGTACTGGTAAAACACAAAAAGTTCTCGTCTTCGCGAAAGGTGAGAAATTAAAAGAAGCGGAAGCTGCTGGAGCAGATTACGCTGGTGATGCTGAGTACATCAACAAAATCCAACAAGGATGGTTCGACTTCGACGTTATCGTCGCGACACCAGACATGATGGGTGAAGTTGGTAAACTTGGTCGCGTTCTCGGACCAAAAGGCCTCATGCCAAACCCGAAAACAGGTACAGTTACATTTGACGTCACAAAAGCAATCAACGATATCAAAGCTGGTAAAGTTGAGTACCGTGTCGACAAATCAGGTAACATCCACGTTCCTGTCGGTAAAAAATCATTCGATAACGAGAAACTCGTTGATAACATCAACACAGTTATCGAAACTCTCGTAAAAGTTAAGCCTGCTACTGCTAAAGGTGTATACCTTAAGAACATCGCGATCGCTTCTACAATGGGTCCTGGTGTAAAAGTATCTTCAGCTGACTTCGCGAAATAATTTCGTCTAAAACGAACTTGACAACGTTCTAAGAACGCTGTTACAGTATAAAACGTTGATATATTTCGACATACCGTAGACAGAAGGTGCTCATATGGGCATAAATCCTTCCGAGGTGTTCTTGCTCAGAGAGCCTGTTTGTTCAGGTATCCTTTTTGACGATTACGCCTCCTCTGCTCTGCAGACGGAGGCTTTTTATTTGAAATCGAGCAGCCCCTCGCACCGGTACATTTCATCTACCAGGAGGTGCAACAGAAATGGCAAACGAAAAAGTTATCGCTGTCAAAGCGGATCTCGTATCTGAGATCGCTGAGAAACTCCAAGCGAGCGCAGGAACAGTTGTCGTCGACTACCGTGGTCTCACAGTAGAAGAAGTCACTGAACTTCGTAAACAACTCCGCGAAGCGGGCGTTGAATTCAAAGTTTACAAAAACGGTCTCCTCCGCCGCGCGGCAGTTCAAAGCAACCTCGAAGGTCTTGATGAAGTCTTCACAGGTCCTAGTGCGATCGCCTTCAGCAATGAAGACGTTATCGCGCCAGCTAAGATCTTGAACGACTTCGCTAAAACGCACAAGGCTCTCGAACTTAAAGGTGGTATCATCGAAGGCAAAGTCACTTCAGTAGAAGATGTCAAAGCCCTTGCGGAACTTCCATCGCGCGAAGGTCTCCTTTCGATGCTCCTCAGCGTGCTTCAAGCGCCAATCCGTGGACTCGCGGTGGCAACGAACGCAATCGCAGAGCAAAAAGAAGAACAATCTGCTTAATTTCTGCTTAGCGGGATAGGCAACCAACACAATTTTCACACCCCAACGTGGGCTAAATCAAAGGAGGAAAACCATAATGGCTTTCAACAAAGAGCAATTTATCGAAGACCTCAAGAGCATGACTGTTCTTGAACTTAACGAACTCGTAAAAACAATCGAAGAAGAATTCGGCGTATCAGCAGCAGCTCCAGTAGCAGTTGCAGGTGCTGGCGCAGGCGCAGCAGCTGAAGAGCAAACTGAATTCGACGTTATCCTTACTAACGCTGGATCTGGTAAAATCAACGTCATCAAAGCAGTTCGCGAATTGACTGGTCTCGGTCTTAAAGAAGCGAAAGCTCTCGTAGACGGAACTCCAGCACCAGTTAAAGAAGGCGTTTCGAAAGAAGACGCTGAAGCAATGAAAGCTAAGCTTGAAGAAGCTGGCGCTACTGTAGAAGTTAAGTAATTTTCTTCTTCCGTAGAAACAAGAGAAGCTCGCATTGCGAGCTTCTTTTGTTTTCATCTTTTACATGAGAGGGGAAGGAAACATGGCGGATCATTATTATACGAATGACCCTTCATCGAAACGAGATCCGAAGACGTGGGAATATGTCCTGCGTGGTCAAACGCTCCGCTTTACATCGGATCACGGTGTCTTTTCAAAGAACGGAATCGATTTTGGTTCACGTCTGTTGATTGAGGCATTCACGGAACCGGCTGTAGCTGGAGACATTTTAGATGTCGGCTGTGGATATGGACCGATGGGCATTGCGCTCTCGAAGTCGACAGGACGTCCGGCACACTTGATCGATGTCAATGAACGGGCGCTCGAACTAGCGGCAGACAATGCGCGCGCGAACGGTGTTTCCGTGACGACCGGTGTGAGTGACGGGTATGATGGGGTAGGCGAATCGACATTCGCAGCGATCGTGACGAATCCACCGATTCGGGCAGGAAAAACGGTCGTTCATCGTATTCTCCGAGAAGCATATGATCATCTCATCGTTGGCGGCGAACTTTGGGTCGTCATTCAAAAGAAACAAGGTGGACCATCTGCGAAGAAGTTGATGGAAGAAGTATTCGGTATGTGTGAGACAGTTACCCGTGATAAAGGGTACTCGATATTTAAATCAATTCGGTCTTGACAAATCGAAGGATTTGTCGTTGACCTCATGTTGTGTCTATGATAGTATTATAAAATGCCATTGGAGTGATTTTTGGATAAGATGTTTGAAAGCAGCTGGCGTTCTCGACTACAGATGATTGAGTAGACAAGACGTCGCTTTTTTGCGCTTATCAATCAAAAAATGGCTTCAATGTTCGATATTACACCCGTCCTTCTCTATAAGAAGAAGTGGGTCTGAGAGGTGAATCAGTTGACTGGTCAACTTGTTCAGTACGGTCGTCACCGTCAGAGAAGAAGCTATGCACGTATCAGCGAAGTATTGGAACTTCCAAACTTAATCGAGATTCAAACGAATTCGTATGAGTGGTTCCTGCGGGAAGGTCTTCGTGAAATGTTTCATGACATTTCGCCGATTTCCGATTTCACAGGGAATCTCGTATTAGAATTCATCGACTACTCGCTCGGAGAGCCGAAGTATTCGATCGATGAATCGAAAGAGCGCGACGTGACCTATTCGGCACCACTACGCGTTAAAGTCCGTCTTCAAAATAAAGAGACGGGTGAATTGAAAGAACAAGAAGTCTTCATGGGTGACTTCCCGCTTATGACGGAGTCGGGAACATTCATCATCAATGGAGCGGAACGCGTAATCGTTTCGCAGCTTGTTCGTTCGCCAAGTGTTTATTACAACAATAAGTTAGATAAGAACGGTAAGCGTGGGTTCTCCGCGACAGTCATCCCAAACCGTGGTGCATGGCTCGAGCTCGAGACAGACGCGAAAGACATCGTTTATGTTCGCATTGATCGCACGCGTAAGATTCCAGTAACGGTTCTTTTACGTGCTCTTGGTTTCGGTACGGATCAGGAAATCATCGATCTTCTCGGTGATGATGAGTACCTCCGGAATTCACTTGAAAAAGATAATACGGAATCAACGGAAAAAGCCCTCATCGAGATTTATGAGCGTCTACGTCCGGGAGAGCCGCCGACAGTCGAAAACGCAAAAGCGTTACTCGTGTCGCGCTTCTTTGACCCGAAACGTTATGATTTGGCAAACGTTGGTCGTTATAAAATCAATAAAAAGCTTCATCTTAAGAACCGTCTTTTCGGTCAGAAACTTGCGGAAACGCTCGTTGACCCAGAGACAGGTGAAGTCATCGCGGAAGCAGGAACGGTCCTTGATCGTCGTATGCTCGATAAAGTCCTTCCATTCCTCGAAGGATCCGTTGGTTACATCGAAGCGACGCCTACAGGCGGCGTGACGCAGGGTGAGGCTTTCAACTTACAGTCAATCAAGGTGTTCGCACCGGACGATGCTGAAGGTGAACGCATCATCAATATCATCGGTAACGGTAACATCGATCGTGACATCAAGCACATCACGCCTGCTGACATGATTGCTGCGATCAACTACTTCTTCAACTTGTTGCATGAAGTCGGTACGACAGACGATATCGATCACCTCGGTAACCGTCGTCTCCGTTCAGTCGGTGAGCTGCTCCAGAATCAATTCCGGATCGGTCTCTCGCGGATGGAACGTGTCGTTAAAGAACGGATGTCGATTCAGGATCAGAATGCGATCACGCCACAGGCATTGATCAACATTCGTCCAGTTATCGCATCGATTAAAGAGTTCTTCGGTAGCTCGCAGTTGTCTCAGTTCATGGACCAAACGAACCCGCTTGCAGAATTGACGCACAAACGTCGTCTTTCAGCACTCGGACCCGGTGGTTTGACACGTGAGCGCGCTGGTTTCGAAGTTCGTGACGTACACTACTCGCACTATTCCCGTATGTGTCCGATCGAAACGCCAGAGGGACCAAACATCGGTTTGATCAACTCGTTGTCTTCGTACGCGAAGGTCAATGAGTACGGCTTCATCGAAGCACCATATCGTCGTGTCGATCCGGAAACGGGCGTCGTCACAGATGAAATCCATTACATGACTGCAGACGAAGAGGATCTCTACGTCGTCGCACAGGCAAACATGTTGTTGACGGAAGAGAAGACGTTCCAAGATTCACACGTCCTTTCACGTTTCCGTGGACAAAACTTGTCTGTTGAACCAGCACGTGTCGATTATATGGACGTTTCACCGAAGCAGGTTGTATCTGCCGCAACGGCTTGTATCCCGTTCCTTGAGAACGATGACTCGAACCGTGCCCTCATGGGAGCGAACATGCAACGTCAGGCCGTCCCACTTCTGAACCCGGAATCTCCGATTGTCGGTACAGGTATGGAGTACGTGTCTGCAAAAGACTCAGGAGCCGCTGTTGTTGCGAAGCACGCAGGGATCGCTGAGCGCGTTACGGCGCGTGAAATCCTTGTCCGTCGTACGACGGAAGTCGATGGCAACATCGTCGAAGGTGAACTCGACCGTTACAAGATTCAAAAATTCATCCGTTCTAACCAAGGAACGTGTTATAACCAAAAACCAATCATCAAAGCAGGCGACCCAGTCGATAAAGGCGAGATCCTTGCAGATGGTCCATCGATGGACGGTGGGGAACTTGCGCTTGGTCGTAACGTACTCGTCGGTTTCATGACATGGGATGGTTACAACTATGAGGATGCTGTCATCATGAGTGAACGTCTTGTCAAAGACGACGTCTACACATCGATCCACATCGAAGAATACGAATGTGAGTCGCGTGATACGAAACTCGGACCGGAAGAAATCACACGTGATATTCCGAATGTCGGTGATGATGCCTTGAAAAACCTCGACGATCGCGGAATCATCCGCGTCGGTGCGGAAGTCAAGGACGGCGATATCCTCGTCGGTAAAGTTACGCCGAAGGGTGTAACGGAATTGACAGCGGAAGAACGTCTTCTTCATGCAATCTTCGGTGAAAAAGCACGTGAAGTCCGTGATACATCTCTCCGTGTTCCACACGGTGGTGATGGAATCATTCTCGATGTCAAAATCTTCGACCGCGATAATGGGGACGAGCTCTCACCTGGTGTCAACCAGTTGATCCGTGCTTACATCGTTCAGAAGCGTAAGATTCACGAGGGTGATAAAATGGCGGGTCGTCACGGTAACAAAGGTGTTATCTCACGTATCCTTCCAGAAGAAGACATGCCGTACATGCCAGACGGTACGCCAATTGACATCATGTTGAACCCACTTGGGGTTCCATCACGGATGAACATCGGGCAGTTGCTCGAGCTTCACCTCGGGATGGCAGCACGTCAACTCGGCATTAAAGTCGCATCACCAGTATTCGATGGTGCGCGTGAGGAAGATGTTTGGGCAACGATTGAAGAAGCAGGTATGGATCGCGACGCGAAGACTGTCCTTTATGATGGTCGTTCGGGTGAAGCGTTCGATAACCGTATCTCTGTCGGTGTCATGTATATGATTAAACTTGCTCACATGGTCGATGATAAACTTCACGCACGTTCGACAGGACCATACTCACTCGTTACACAACAACCGCTTGGTGGTAAAGCCCAGTTCGGTGGTCAGCGTTTCGGTGAGATGGAAGTATGGGCACTTGAAGCATATGGCGCAGCCTACACGCTCCAAGAAATCCTTACAATCAAGTCGGATGACACGATCGGTCGTGTCAAAGCGTACGAAGCAATCGTCAAAGGTGAGAATGTACCACAACCGGGCGTACCGGAATCGTTCCGAGTCCTCATTAAAGAGCTTCAATCCCTCGGTATGGACGTTAAGATGATGTCTGCTGATGATGAAGAGATCGAAATGCGCGACGAAGACGAGGACAATATCCCGAACGCGACTCCAGCACTCGAAGAAGTTCAAGCGCCTGTCGCACCAGTTGTTACTGAAGAGGAATAAGCGAAAGGGAGGTCCACCCCTTGGTAGATGTTAATAGATTTGAATATATGCAAATCGGCCTCGCTTCCCCCGAAAAGATCCGTTCATGGTCTTTCGGGGAAGTGAAAAAGCCGGAGACGATCAACTATCGTACACTCAAACCGGAGAAAGACGGTTTGTTCTGTGAACGTATCTTTGGTCCAACAAAAGACTGGGAATGTTACTGTGGTAAATACAAACGGATCCGCTATAAAGGAATCATTTGTGACCGCTGTGGCGTTGAAGTCACGAAGTCGAAAGTCCGCCGTGAGCGCATGGGTCACATCGAGCTCGCAGCACCGGTTTCGCACATCTGGTACTTCAAAGGAATTCCTAGCCGTATGGGACTCGTCCTCGACATGTCACCACGTGCGTTAGAAGAGATCATCTACTTCGCGTCGTACGTCGTAACAGATCCAGGCGAATCGACACTTGAGAAGAAACAACTCCTTTCAGAGAAAGAATACCGTGCCTATCGTGAGAAGTTCGGTCGTTCGTTCACTGCTGAAATGGGTGCGGAAGCAGTTCGTAAATTGCTCCGTGACGTGGAACTCGATAAAGAAGTCGCTGCATTACGTGAAGAACTTCGTATGATTCAAGGACAACGTCGTACGCGTGCGATCAAACGTCTTGAAGTCCTCGATGCTTTCCGTAACTCGGGCAACAATCCAGAATGGATGGTGCTCGAAGTGCTTCCAGTCATCCCACCGGAACTTCGTCCGATGGTTCAACTCGATGGCGGACGTTTCGCAACGTCTGACTTGAACGACTTGTACCGCCGCGTCATCAACCGTAACAACCGTCTCAAGCGTCTCCTTGACCTTGGCGCTCCGAACATCATCGTTCAGAATGAAAAACGGATGCTTCAAGAAGCAGTCGATGCCTTGATTGATAACGGTCGTCGTGGTCGTCCAGTCACAGGACCAGGTAACCGTCCACTTAAATCACTTTCACACATGTTGAAAGGGAAACAAGGACGTTTCCGTCAAAACTTGCTCGGTAAACGTGTCGACTATTCTGGTCGTTCGGTTATCGTCGTTGGTCCGAATCTGAAGATGTATCAATGTGGTCTTCCAAAAGAAATGGCCCTTGAACTCTTCAAACCGTTCGTCATGAAAGAACTTGTCTCTCGTGGCATCGCACCGAACATCAAGAGTGCGAAACGGAAAATCGAGCGCGTTCAACCTGAAATCTGGGATGTCCTCGAAGAAGTCATCCGTGAGCATCCGGTTCTCTTGAACCGTGCACCGACACTTCACCGTCTCGGTATCCAGGCATTCGAACCAACGCTCGTCGAAGGACGCGCGATTCGCCTTCACCCACTCGTATGTACGGCATACAACGCCGATTTCGATGGTGACCAAATGGCGGTTCACGTACCACTTTCGGCAGAAGCACAAGCAGAAGCGCGTCTTCTCATGCTCGCTGCACAAAACATCTTGAACCCGAAAGACGGTAAACCTGTTGTTACACCATCGCAGGATATGGTCCTCGGTAACTACTACCTCACGCTCGAGCGCGAAAATGCGATCGGCGAAGGTAAAATCTTCTCGACAGTGAACGAAGCGCTCATCGCTTATCAAAACGGTTATGCGCACTTCCATACACGTGTTGCGATTCCAGCCGGCGTTCTCAAGAACCCGACATTCACGGAAGAGCAAAACGAGAAATTATTGATTACAACAGTCGGTAAGTTGATCTTCAACGAGATCCTCCCAACGACGTTCCCTTACTTGAACGAACCAACGATGACGAACCTTCAAGAAGCGACGCCAGACAAGTACTTCCTTGAAAAAGGAACAGATGTCGCGGCAGAACTGAAGAACCGTCCGATCATCGACCCGTTCAAAAAAGGATTCCTTGGAAATGTCATCGCGGAAGTCTTCAAACGGTTTGAGACGACAGAAACAAGCCGCATGCTCGACCGCATGAAAAACCTCGGATTCAAACACTCGACTCGTGCCGGTATCACGGTAGGGATCGCGGACATCATCGTTCTTCCGGATAAACAAGAGATTCTTGTTGAAGCCCAGGACAATGTCGACCGCGTCATGAAATCGTACCGTCGTGGTCTCATCACAGAAGACGAGCGCTATGAGCGCGTCGTTAAATCGTGGAATGATGCGAAGGATGAAATTCAGTCTCGTCTGATGAAATCCCTCAACCGTCTCAACCCGATCTTCATGATGAGTGACTCCGGTGCCCGTGGTAACGCGTCGAACTTCACGCAGCTCGCTGGTATGCGTGGACTCATGGCCGCTCCAAGTGGACGGATCATCGAGCTCCCAATCAAATCATCGTTCCGTGAGGGTCTAACGGTACAGGAATACTTCATCTCGACACACGGTGCACGTAAAGGTCTTGCCGATACAGCCTTGAAAACGGCTGACTCGGGTTACCTGACTCGTCGTCTCGTTGACGTCGCTCAAGACGTCATCATCCGTGAAGATGATTGTGGAACGGATCGTGGTATCCGCGTCACAGCACTCCGTGAAGGAACGGAAGAGATCGAAAGCCTCTACGACCGCCTCGTCGGCCGTACTGCATTCGAAAACGTCGTTCACCCTGAAACAGGAGAAGTCCTCGTTTCGACGAACGAACTCATCGATGAAGACATCGCACGTGTCATCACTGACGCTGGTGTTGATAACGTTGAGATCCGTACTGCCTTCACATGTAACACAAGCCATGGTGTCTGTAAGAAATGTTACGGACGCAACTTGGCAACAGGCAACGACGTCGAAGTCGGCGAAGCTGTCGGTATCATCGCGGCACAATCAATCGGTGAGCCAGGAACGCAGCTTACGATGCGTACCTTCCACACAGGTGGGGTTGCCGGAGACGATATCACACAAGGTCTTCCGCGTATCCAAGAGTTGTTCGAAGCGCGTAACCCGAAAGGTCAAGCGGTCATCTCGGAAATCGATGGTCAAGTCATCGACTTCACGGAATCGCGTGACAAACGTGAATTGACGGTCCAAGGACTCAGCGAAACACGCACATACACGATCCCATTCGGTTCGCGTCTACGTGTTCAGCTTGGGGACGAGGTCAAAGCCGGTCAAGTCTTCACGGAAGGTTCGATCGATCCGAAAGAACTCTTGAACGTTAAAGGTGTATCCGGCGTTCAGAACTACTTGCTTCAAGAAGTTCAAAAAGTATACCGGATGCAAGGGGTTGAGATCGGTGACAAACACGTCGAGGTCATGGTTCGCCAAATGATCCGTCGCGTACGTGTCATCGAGTCTGGTGAGACTTCACTCTTACCAGGTTCGCTCGTCGATATCAGCACGTTCAAGGAAGCTTGTAAAGAAGCGCTCCGTAACGGGAAAGCTCTCGCTTCGGCGAAACCAGTTCTTCTCGGTATCACGAAAGCGTCACTTGAAACAGATTCATTCCTATCGGCTGCGTCGTTCCAAGAAACGACTCGTGTCCTTACGGATGCAGCGATTAAAGGGAAGAGCGACTACCTTCGCGGCTTGAAAGAGAACGTCATCATCGGTAAGTTGGTTCCAGCTGGTACTGGGATGTCACGTTACCGTCAGATCGATCTCGAAGTAGCTGGCGAAGCACCTGTAGAAGCCGATTCTCCGGTAGAATAAAACGCCTTGACACGCCGGTATGGCGGTGCTACTATGATATAGTGTTGCCAACCGGCTGTGTTATTTTGGAGGATATCTTCATGTCTTACAAAAAAGTAGTCGGCGCAGATTTGAAGTTTGTCGGTCAAAAGCAAACGCTCAAAGCATTGCGATCTGGCAAGGCGTCGGAAGTGATCATTGCGGATGACGCAGATGAACACGTAAAACAAGCATTGCTCGATGCGGCGAAACAAGCTAACGTTCCAGTCGTGAATGTTCCTTCTAAGCAAGAGCTTGGAAAAGCTTGTGGAATCGATGTCGCAGCAACAGCTGTTGCCATTAAGAAAGTTTGATAATGCGTTTTGTGTGGCGATGGAATGCCTGAGCCACGCAAAACGTTTCATTATGACTTTCGATGAACCACCCGGCTCGGTGGTTTTGAAATTTGTCATGAATTCAGGAAGGGAGGATCTCAAAGATGCCTACTATCAACCAATTAGTCCGTAAAGGACGTCAATCAAAAGTTGTGAAATCAGATTCGCCAGCGCTGAACAAAGGGTACAACAGCTTCATTAAAGCTCGTACTGACATCAGCTCACCACAAAAACGTGGTGTTTGTACTCGTGTAGGTACAATGACTCCGAAGAAACCGAACTCGGCTCTTCGTAAATACGCACGTGTACGTTTGACGAACACAATGGAAGTAACAGCTTACATCCCAGGTATCGGCCACAACCTTCAAGAGCACAGTGTTGTTCTTATCCGCGGCGGTCGTGTAAAAGACTTACCAGGGGTACGTTACCACATCGTTCGTGGTGCGCTTGATACAGCTGGTGTTGACGGCCGTATGCAAGGTCGTTCGAAATACGGTACTAAACGTCCTAAAGTTAAAAAATAATCTAGATATCTTAAGATATCACCTCACTATATGAAAGGAGGGACTCGGAATGCCACGTAAAGGTCAAGCAGAACGTCGTGATGTAATGGCTGATCCGATCTACAACTCTAAACTCGTTACCCGCCTTATCAACCGTCTTATGTTAGATGGTAAAAAAGGTACTGCTCAACAAATCTTATACAAAGCTTTCGAAACTATCGCTGAACGTTCAGGTCGCGATGCAATGGAAGTCTTTGAAGAAGCGATGAACAACATCATGCCAGTTCTTGAAGTTAAAGCACGCCGTGTAGGTGGAGCTAACTATCAAGTTCCTGTCGAAGTTCGCCCAGAGCGTCGTACGACACTCGCACTTCGTTACCTCGTGAACTACTCACGTCTCCGTAACGAAAAAACTATGGATGCGCGCCTTGCTAACGAAATCATGGACGCTGCAAACAACACTGGTGCTTCTGTTAAGAAGCGCGAAGATATGCACAAAATGGCGGAAGCGAACAAAGCGTTTGCTCACTACCGCTGGTAATTCCGAAAATCACCACCTCATGCATGCCATTTTTAATGGAATTATGAGGTGGCTTTCGGGTATAGTCATGACGTGTGGCAACACACGACCACTAAACTAAAATGCGAAAGGAGAATGTTTAAAGATGGCAAGAGAATTCTCCCTTAAGAACACTCGTAACATCGGGATCATGGCTCACATCGATGCTGGTAAAACAACAACGACTGAGCGTATCCTGTATTACACGGGTCGTATCCACAAGATTGGTGAAACGCACGAAGGTGCTTCACAAATGGACTGGATGGAGCAAGAGCAAGAGCGTGGGATCACGATTACATCGGCAGCAACAACTGCTCAATGGAAAGGTAACCGCGTAAACATCATCGATACACCTGGACACGTAGACTTCACAGTTGAGGTTGAACGTTCACTTCGCGTACTTGATGGTGCGGTAGCAGTACTTGACGCTCAGTCTGGCGTTGAGCCACAAACTGAGACAGTATGGCGCCAAGCTACAACTTACGGCGTACCACGTATCGTTTTCGTTAACAAAATGGATAAAATCGGTGCAGACTTCTTGTACTCGGTCGGAACGCTTCGCGAACGCCTCCAAGCGAACGCACACGCGATCCAAATTCCAATCGGTGCGGAAGATGAATTCAAAGGAATCATCGACCTCGTCGAACAGAAAACATACATGTACGGTAACGATCTTGGAACTGACATCGAAGTGACTGACGGTTTCCCAGCTGATCTCGCTGATCAAGCTGAAGAACTCCGTGGATCATTGATCGAAGCAGTTGCGGATTACGAAGAAGAATTGATGATGAAATACCTCGAGGGTGAAGAAATCACAATCGACGAGTTGAAAGCGGCTATCCGTAAAGCAACTCTGACAGTTGACTTCTATCCTGTACTCGTAGGTTCGGCATTCAAGAACAAAGGTGTTCAGCTTATGCTTGACGCAGTTCTCGATTACCTCCCATCACCAATCGACGTAAAAGCGATCTCAGGTATCGACATGGATACGGATGAAGAAATCGTGCGTGAGTCTTCGGACGAAGCACCATTCTCTGCACTCGCGTTCAAAGTCATGACTGACCCTTACGTCGGTAAATTGACATTCTTCCGTGTGTACTCTGGTACAGCTTCGGCAGGATCGTACGTTAAAAACTCAACAAAAGGCAAACGTGAGCGTCTTGGACGTATCCTTCAAATGCACGCAAACAGCCGTGAAGAGATCCCGATGGTATACGCGGGTGACATCGCTGCAGCTGTAGGTTTGAAAGATACGACTACTGGAGATACGCTTTGTGCAGAGAAAGACAACGTCGTTCTCGAATCAATGACATTCCCAGAACCAGTTATCTCGGTCGCTATCGAACCAAAAACGAAAGCTGACCAAGATAAAATGGGTCAAGCCCTCGCTAAGCTTGCTGAAGAGGATCCAACGTTCCGCACTGAAACAAACCCAGAGACTGGTCAAACGATCATCTCAGGTATGGGTGAGCTTCACCTCGACATCATCGTTGACCGTATGCGTCGCGAGTTCAAAGTCGAAGCAAACGTTGGTGCTCCACAAGTAGCTTACCGTGAAACGATCCGCCAAGCGGCGAAGATCGATTCGAAGTTCGCTCGTCAATCTGGTGGTCGTGGTCAGTATGGTCACGTCGTCGTAGAATTCGAGCCGAACGAAGAAGGCGCTGGCTTCGAGTTCAACAACAAAATCGTCGGTGGTGTTGTTCCACGTGAATACATCCCAGCGGTTGAGAACGGAATCGAAGAAGCACTTCAAAACGGTATCCTTGCTGGTTACCCGGTCGTTGACGTAAAAGCTTCACTCGTCTTCGGATCGTACCACGATGTCGACTCAAACGAGATGGCATTTAAAGTTGCGGCTTCAATGGCAGTCAAACAACTTAAAGATAAGAGCGGCGCTGTTATCCTTGAGCCAATGATGAAAGTTGAAATCGTCATCCCAGACGAATACATGGGAGACATCATGGGTGATGTTACATCACGCCGTGGTCGCGTAGAAGGTATGGAAGCACGCGGTAACGCTCAAGTTGTCCGTTCAATGATTCCACTTTCTGAAATGTTCGGATACGCTACTGGTCTTCGTTCACGCACACAAGGTCGCGGAACGTACTCGATGCACTTCGATCACTACGAAGAAGTACCGAAATCAGTTGCAGAAGAAATCATCAAAAAAGCAAACGGCTAATCCTTCACAGGTTGTCACGCTTTTATGATTAGTGTAAGCTAAGGAAGGTGTACGTTATCTTACGACTCACCTTCCTAGTTATAAAAAATTATTAGACACATAGAGGAGGAATTCAGAATGGGTAAGGAAAAATTCGACCGTTCTAAACCGCACGTTAACGTTGGTACAATCGGCCACGTCGACCACGGTAAAACAACTTTGACAGCAGCTATCTCAGCTGTACTTGCAAAATCACAAGGTAAAGCTGCAACTAAGTTTGACCAAATCGATGGTGCTCCAGAAGAGCGCGAGCGCGGTATCACAATCGCAACAGCTCACATCGAGTACGAAACAGAAAAACGCCACTATGCACACGTTGACTGCCCAGGTCACGCTGACTATGTTAAAAACATGATCACTGGTGCTGCACAAATGGACGGCGCGATCCTCGTTGTTTCTGCAACAGATGGTCCAATGCCACAAACACGTGAGCACATCTTGCTTTCACGTCAAGTAGGTGTTCCTTTCATCGTAGTATTCATGAACAAAGTTGACATGGTTGACGACGAAGAGCTTCTTGAGCTCGTCGAAATGGAAATCCGTGAACTTCTTTCTGAGTATGACTTCCCAGGTGATGACCTCCCAGTTATCCAAGGTTCTGCTCTTGGCGCGCTTAACGGCGAAGCTAAATGGGAAGAAAAAATCATGGAACTCATGGCAGCTGTCGATGAGTACATCCCAGAACCAACTCGTGACACTGAAAAAGACTTCATGATGCCAGTTGAGGATGTCTTCTCAATCACTGGTCGTGGTACAGTTGCTACTGGCCGCGTTGAGCGTGGAGTTCTTAAAGTCAACGACGAGATCGAAATCGTTGGTCTTCACGAAGAAACTAAAAAATCAGTATGTACTGGTGTAGAGATGTTCCGTAAGCTTCTTGACTATGCTGAAGCTGGCGACAACATCGGTGCTCTTCTCCGTGGTGTATCACGTGACGACATCGAGCGTGGACAAGTTCTCGCGAAACCAAACACAATCACACCACACAAAAAGTTCAAAGCGCAAGTTTACGTTCTTTCTAAAGAAGAGGGTGGCCGTCACACGCCATTCTTCGCGAACTACCGCCCGCAGTTCTACTTCCGTACAACTGACGTAACTGGTATGGTTCAACTTCCAGAAGGTACTGAAATGGTTATGCCTGGGGACAACATCGAAATGACTGTTGAACTCATCGCACCAATCGCTCTTGAAAAAGAAACTCGTTTCTCAATCCGTGAAGGTGGCCGTACAGTAGGCGCTGGATCAGTTACAGAAATCGTTGAGTAATTTTTAAGACAAAGGTCTTCCGTCTCCCGTGGCGGAAGACCTTTTTTCATTTCTTTGAAAACAGTCTTGCAACATGGTCTGACATCTTATATACTGAGGAAAGTGTTTGTGCGAGTGGTGAGAGACTTGAATACATATTCTATTTTATTAGTGCTTGCATTCTTGCTGGTGATTCAGTATGATAGAATATGTTGGTCACAAACACAACGCGATGAAGCGGGAGGTTATGACACACCAGGCGGCATTGCCATGGCTAGTGTGGAAATTTCCGCGGAGAATGTCTATTTACGAAATAGGCGAAAAGGAGGGAAATAACATGGCAAATGAAAAAATTCGGATCCGTTTGAAAGCATACGATCACCGCGTGCTTGATCAATCGGCTGAGAAGATTGTCGACACAGCAAAACGTTCAGGTGCTACTGTATCTGGTCCGATCCCACTCCCAACGGAGAAAGCGGTCTACACAGTACTTCGTGCCGTTCACAAGTACAAAGATGCTCGTGAGCAGTTCGAAATGCGTACACACAAACGTTTGATCGACATCGTTAACCCAACACCGAAAACTGTTGATGCGCTTATGCGTCTCGAACTTCCATCGGGCGTTGACATCGAAATCAAACTTTAATTTTTCTTCTATAGATAGTTGATACTAGCCAGAAGATCAAAATCATTCAATATTAGGAGGTGTATCTCATGGCTAAAGGAATCTTAGGAACTAAACTCGGTATGACACAAATCTTCAACGAGTCAGGCGAAGTCGTCCCTGTTACTGTCGTTTCAGTCGAAGGTAACGTTGTTCTTCAATTGAAAACAACGGAAGTTGACGGTTACGAAGCAGTTCAACTCGGCTTTGGTGATATCAAAGAAGGTCGTCAAAACAAACCGCAAAAAGGTCACGCTGCGAAAGCAAACGCGACACCTAAGCGCTTCATTAAAGAAATCCGTACATCAGTAGCAGATTTCGAAATCGGTCAAGAGATTAAAGCAGATACTTTCGCTGCAGGCGAAATGGTTGATGTAACAGGTACGTCGAAAGGTAAAGGTTTCGCTGGTGCAATCAAGCGTCACAACCAATCACGTGGTCCAATGGCTCACGGTTCGCGTTACCACCGTCGCCCAGGTTCAATGGGTCCTGTTGCTCCTAACCGTGTATTCAAAGGGAAATTGCTCCCTGGACGCATGGGTGGAGAGCAAATCACTGTTCAAAACCTTGAAATCGTAAAAGTTGATGCAGAACGCGGCTTACTCCTCGTCAAGGGTGCTATCCCAGGCGCACGTAAGAGCCAAGTTGTCATCAAAACTGCGGTTAAAGGCAACTAATCCGTTTGCAAGGAAAGGAGGAATAACGAATGCCTAAAGTAGCTTTGCTTAACCAAACAGGTACACAAGTTGGAGACATCGAGCTCGCAGATGCCGTTTTCGGAATCGAGCCAAATGAAGCAGTCGTATACGATGCAATCGTCATGCAACAAGCTTCACGTCGCCAAGGTACACATGATACAAAAGGTCGCTCGGAAGTTCGCGGTGGCGGCCGTAAACCATGGAAACAAAAAGGTACTGGTCGTGCACGCCAAGGTTCGATCCGTTCGCCACAATGGGTTGGCGGTGGAACAGTCTTCGGTCCAACACCACGTTCGTACGCTTACAAACTTCCTAAAAAGGTTCGTCGTCTCGCACTTCGTTCAGCACTTTCTTCGAAAGTCGCTAACAACGAGTTCATCGTTCTTGAAGGATTGACAATCGATGCTCCTAAAACTAAGGACATGATCGCAGTATTCGCTGCTCTTTCAATCGAACGTAAAGTTCTCGTCGTTACTGCTGATTACAACGAGTCAGTCGTTCTTTCAACACGCAACATCCCGGGTGTCACAGTCGTTGACGCTGCAGGTGTAAACGTCCTTGATCTTGTCGCTCATGACAAAGTCATCATTACGAAGGACGCTGTTGCGAGAGTAGAGGAGGTGCTTGCATAATGGCACACACACACGACATTATCAAACGTCCTGTCATTACTGAACGTTCAGTAAACCAAATGGCTGAGAAAAAGTACACATTCGAAGTAGACGTGAAGGCATCTAAGACTCAAATCAAAGATGCAGTTGAAGCGATCTTCGGAGTGAAAGTTGACAAAGTCAACACATTGATCTCAAAACCAAAAGCAAAACGCGTAGGTCGTCACGCTGGTTACACAGCACGCCGCAAAAAAGCGGTCGTCACGCTTACTGCAGATAGCAAAGAACTCGATTACCTCGGTTAATCGGAACTCTGTAGAAAAGGAGGGAACTCTCGATGGGAATTAAAAAGTTTAAACCGACCACTAACGGTCGTCGTAATATGACTGCACTTGACTTTGCTGAGATTACGGCTTCACGTCCTGAAAAATCGTTAACTGAAAAGCTTTCGAAAAAGGGCGGACGTAACAACCAAGGTCGCTTGACAGTACGTCACCAAGGTGGCGGACACAAACGTAAATATCGTATCATCGACTTCAAACGGAACAAGGATGGCATCGCTGGTCGTGTCGCTACAATTGAGTACGATCCAAACCGCTCTGCTAACATCGCATTGATCCACTACATCGATGGTGAAAAACGCTACATCCTCGCACCGAAAGGCTTGAAAGTAGACATGCAAGTCATGGCTGGACCAGAAGCTGACATTAAAGTCGGTAATGCTCTTCCACTTTCAAACATCCCAGTCGGTACGTTGATCCACAACATCGAACTTAAGCCAGGTAAAGGTGG
Source organism: Exiguobacterium sp. EF_C8 (assembly GCF_054956715.1). Classification (NCBI taxonomy): domain Bacteria; kingdom Bacillati; phylum Bacillota; class Bacilli; order Caryophanales; genus Exiguobacterium; species Exiguobacterium sp. EF_C8. Next base: position 177,307 of record NZ_CM143264.1, read on the forward strand.
TCAGCTCGTTCGCGCAGCTGGTACTTCTGCTCAGCTTCTCGGTAAAGATGGTAAATATGCGATCGTTCGTCTTCAATCAGGCGAAACTCGTATGATCCTTGCTACTTGCCGTGCAACAGTCGGCGCTGTCGGTAATGAAGAGCACGAGCTCGTCAATATCGGTAAAGCTGGTCGTTCACGCTGGCTCGGAAAACGTCCTACAGTTCGTGGTTCTGTCATGAACCCAGTCGATCACCCACACGGTGGTGGTGAAGGACGTGCTCCAATCGGTCGTTCGGGCCCACTTACTCCTTGGGGTAAACCGGCACTCGGATACAAAACTCGTAAGAAAAACAAAGCGAGCGATAAATATATCGTCCGTCGTTCTAAAAAATAATTACATGATTTCTGGACGGTTCGTAGGAACCGTTCCTGAATCATGCCAAAGGGAGGTACAACTATGGGTCGCAGCTTGAAAAAAGGTCCATTCGCAGATCACCATCTGCTCGCTAAGGTTGATAAAGCCAACGAAGCTGGTGACAAACATGTCATCAAAACTTGGTCACGCCGCTCGACAATCTTCCCAGAGTTCATCGGTCACACGATCGCTGTCTACGATGGTCGTAAACACGTACCGGTTTACGTGACAGAAGATATGGTCGGTCACAAACTTGGTGAATTCGCTCCAACACGTTCTTACAAAGGACATGCTGGAAACGATAAGAAAACGAAACGTTAATCTGAGGGGAGGTACTCATTATGCAATCAAAAGCATCGGCTAATATGGTTCGCATTGCTCCTCGTAAGGCACGTCTCGTAGTAGACTTAATCCGCGGGAAGCAAATCGGCGAAGCACTTTCGATTCTTGCTTACACGAACAAGGCAGCAACGCCAATCGTTGAGAAAGTATTGAAATCGGCAATCGCGAACGCTGAGCACAACTTCGACATGAACATCGAAAACCTCGTAGTCACTGAGGCTTACGTAAACGAAGGTCCAACGCTCAAACGTTTCCGCCCACGTGCAATGGGTCGCGCAAGCCGCATCAACAAACGTACGAGCCACGTTCACATCGTGGTATCTGAAAAATAAGGAGGGATTACCGTGGGTCAGAAGATTAACCCAACTGGTCTTCGCGTAGGTATCATCAAAGACTGGGAATCACGTTGGTTCGCAGATAAAGACTATGCTGATCTCCTTCATGAAGACTACGTAGTTCGTGAATATATCGAAAAACGTCTTAAAGACGCTAGTGTCTCTAAAGTAGAAATCGAGCGCGCAGCTAACCGCTTGAACATCTCACTTCACACTGCTAAGCCTGGTATGGTTATCGGTAAAGGCGGTTCTGAAATCGAAACACTTCGTAAAGACATCACTAACCTTGCAAAAGGCAAACGCGTTCACGTTAACGTCGTTGAAGTGAAAAACCCGGATGCAGTTGCTAAGCTCGTCGCTGAGAACATCGCTCGCCAACTTGAAGGTCGCGTATCGTTCCGTCGTGCTATGAAGCAATCAATCCAACGCTCAATGCGTTCTGGTATCAAAGGAATCAAGACTGAAGTTTCTGGTCGTCTTGGTGGCGCTGATATCGCTCGTTCTGAGAAGTATTCGGAAGGAACAGTTCCACTTCATACACTCCGTGCAGACATCGATTACGGTACTGCAGAAGCTGATACAACTTACGGCAAAATTGGCGTAAAAGTATGGCTCCACCACGGTGAAGTGCTTCCTACGAAAAAAGCAGCAGCAAACGAAGAATAATCCACATCCGTCTAGGGAAGGAGGCAACACAACATGTTGTTACCAAAACGTGTAAAATATCGTCGTGTTCACCGCGGCAACATGCGTGGTAAAGCGAAACGTGGTACTACAGTACACTTCGGCGAGTTCGGTATCCAAGCTCAAGAAGCTAGCTGGATCACTAGCCGTCAAATCGAATCAGCGCGTATCGCGATGACTCGTTATATGAAACGTGGTGGTAAAGTGTGGATCAAGATCTTCCCACACAAGCCATACACTAAAAAACCTCTTGAAGTCCGAATGGGTTCAGGTAAAGGTGCTCCGGAGGGCTGGGTAGCAGTCGTCAAACCGGGTAAAGTAATGTTCGAAATCGCAGGAGTATCGGAAGAGATCGCACGCGAAGCTCTCCGTCTTGCATCACACAAACTTCCAGTAAAATGTAAGTTCGTAAAACGTGAAGAAAATGGTGGTGATACGAATGAAAGCAACTGATCTCCGTCAGCAAACAACTGAAGAGCTTAACGGTAAAGTCGGTTCGTGGAAAGAAGAGTTGTTCAACCTTCGTTTCCAACTCGCGACTGGTCAGCTTGAGAACCCTGCTCGTATCCGTGAAGTGCGCAAGTCGATTGCACGCGCGAAAACCGTTCTTCGTGAACGCGAACTCGGCATCAACAACGCATAATTCACTCGGATTCTGAGAGGAGGAACACTCAATGGAACGCACTAACAACCGCAAAGTGTTAACTGGACGCGTCGTTTCTGACAAAATGGACAAAACGATCGTAGTTACAGTTGAAACAAAAGTAAAGCACAAGCTTTACGGCAAACGCGTAAACTACTCTAAAAAGTACAAAGCGCATGATGAAAACAACACAGCTAAAATCGGTGATGTTGTACGCATTCAAGAAACACGTCCATTATCTAAGGACAAACGTTTCCGTCTCGTAGAAGTCATTGAAGAAGCAGTAATCATCTAAACTCTAATTAGTTCGGGTGAATAAACATCCGGAGGGAGGTACAATCGTATGATTCAACAAGAATCTCGCTTAAAAGTAGCAGACAACTCAGGAGCTCGTGAAGTCTTGACGATCAAAGTCCTCGGTGGTTCTGGTCGTAAAACTGCTAACATCGGTGACGTTATTGTTTGTACAGTAAAACAAGCAACACCAGGTGGCGTTGTCAAAAAAGGTGAAGTTGTACGCGCAGTAGTCGTTCGTACTAAACGTGGCGTTCGTCGTAAAGACGGTTCGTACATCCGTTTTGACGAAAACGCAGCAGTCATCATCAAAGATGACAAAAGCCCACGTGGCACACGTATCTTCGGACCAGTCGCACGCGAACTTCGTGAAAAAGACTTCATGAAGATCGTCTCGTTGGCACCGGAAGTACTTTAATTCCAAAGAATTCCTACAAGGAGGTGCTCTAACGATGCATGTCAAAAAAGGTGATAAAGTTCAGGTTATGACTGGTAAAGACAAAGGCAAACAAGGCGTTGTCCTTACAGCTATGCCTAAAAAAGATCGCGTAATCGTCGAAGGCGTTAACATGATCAAAAAACACTCAAAGCCTTCTCAACTCAACCCGCAAGGCGGAATTGTCGAGAAAGAAGCACCGATTCACGTATCGAACGTTATGCTCATCGACCCTAAGACAGGTAACCCAACACGCGTTGGTTTCACTGTGGTTGACGGCAAGAAAGTACGTATCGCTAAAAAATCGGGCGAAGCTTTAGATAAATAAGAAGATTTAAAGAAAGGAGGTCCACTTTCTGATGAACCGTTTAAAAGCGAAATACCAAGACGAAATCGTCAAAGTAATGATGGAGAAATTCAACTACAGTTCTGTAATGCAAGCGCCGAAAGTCGATAAAATCGTAATCAACATGGGTGTTGGTGACGCTGTTACGAACTCTAAGGCACTTGACATGGCAGTCGAAGAGCTTCAGCTCCTCACTGGTCAGAAGCCACTCATCACGAAAGCTAAGAAATCAATCGCTGGTTTCAAACTTCGTGAAGGTATGCCAATCGGTGCGAAGGTTACACTTCGTGGCGAGCGCATGTACGAATTCCTCGACAAGTTGATCAACGTGTCACTTCCACGTGTACGTGACTTCCGTGGCGTATCGAAAAAATCTTTCGATGGCCGTGGTAACTACACGCTAGGCGTGAAGGAACAATTGATCTTCCCAGAGATCGACTACGATCGCGTATCGAAAGTCCGTGGTATGGACATCGTTATCGTAACTACTGCTAACACGGATGAAGAGTCACGTGAGCTTCTCACAGCACTCGGCATGCCATTCCAAAAATAAGGGAGGTCGACAACATGGCTAAGAAATCAATGATCGCACGTGAAGTAAAACGTCAAGCACTCGTTGAGCGCTACGCTGAAAAACGCGCAGAATTGAAAGCACAAGGCGACTACATCGGCTTGAGCAAACTCCCACGTAACTCTTCAGCGGTTCGTTTACACAACCGTTGTAGTATCACTGGCCGTCCACACGGTTACATTGGTAAATTCGGTATCAGCCGTATTAAGTTCCGTGATCTTGCTCATAAAGGTCAAATCCCTGGTGTTAAAAAAGCAAGCTGGTAATTCATTAAAGTTGTGAAAGGAGGTACATCGCATGGTTATGACAGATCCGATTGCAGATATGCTTACACGCATTCGTAATGCAAACATGGTTCGCCATGAGAAGTTGGAAATGCCAGCTTCTACAATCAAACGTGAAGTCGCTGAAATCCTCAAACGTGAAGGTTTCATCCGCGATGTTGAATATCTCGAGGACAGCAAACAAGGTACGCTCCGCGTATTCCTTAAATACGGCGCAAGCAACGAGCGCGTTATCACTGGACTCAAACGTATCTCGAAACCAGGTCTTCGCGTTTACGCGAAAGCTGATGAAATCCCGAAAGTACTCGGTGGTCTCGGAATCGCTATCGTTTCAACATCTAAAGGTGTAATGACTGACAAAGAAGCTCGCCAACAAAAAGTCGGCGGCGAAGTGATCGCATACATCTGGTAATACACGCATAAAAAGAACGGAGGTGTCTTAAATGTCACGTATTGGTAAAAAGCCAGTCGTCATCCCAGCAGGCGTTACAGTAACAGTTGAAAACAACACGGTTACGGTAAAAGGTCCTAAAGGGGAACTCTCACGCGAGTTCAGCCCAGCTATGGCGATCAACGTAGAAGGTAATGAATTGACTGTCACTCGTCCGAACGACGAGAAAGCAAGCCGTACGATCCACGGAACGACTCGTGCGCTTATCGCGAACATGGTCGAAGGTGTAAGCAACGGTTTCGCTAAGACACTCGATATCCAAGGTGTTGGTTACCGTGCACAAAAGCAAGGTAACAAAATCGTACTCAACCTCGGTTACTCACACCCAATCGAGTACACTCCGGAACAAGGCATCGAAGTCGAAGTTCCTACGAATACGCAACTCATCGTTCGCGGAATCAGCAAAGAACGTGTTGGTCACGTCGCTGCATTGATCCGTTCGTACCGTCAACCTGAGCCGTACAAAGGTAAAGGTATTCGTTACAGTGATGAAGTCGTTCGTCGTAAAGAAGGTAAAACAGGTAAGTAATTCGCACATGCGAATTGACCGGAAAGGAGTGGCATAAATGATCTCAAAGGCAGATAAAAACGCTACGCGTAAAAAACGTCATGGTCGTGTCCGTCGTACAATCATCGGGACTGCAACACGTCCACGTATGAACGTATTCCGTTCGAACAAGAACATTTACGTACAAGTCATTGACGATGCAACACATGCAACACTCGCATCTGCATCATCACTCGACCTTGAAAAAGGCAACACGACTGACGCTGCGGCAGCAGTTGGTAAGCTCGCAGCTGAGCGCGCTCTTGAAAAAGGTATCGAAACAGTCGTTTTCGACCGTGGAGGATATCTCTATCATGGACGTATCAAAGCTGTAGCTGAAGCAGCTCGTGAAGCTGGTCTCAAATTCTAATAGAAAAGGAGGGAACCTCTACATGCGCCAGTTAGAAATTAACATGGATCAACTCGAAGAACGCGTTGTTACCGTAAACCGCGTCGCGAAAGTAGTAAAAGGTGGCCGTCGCTTCCGTTTTGCTGCCCTCGTCGTCGTTGGTGACAAGAATGGTCACGTAGGTTTCGGTACGGGTAAAGCTCAGGAAGTGCCTGAAGCGATCCGTAAAGCAATCGAAGATGCTAAGAAAAACATGGTTAACGTTCCAATCGTTAACACAACAATTCCACACGAAGTCAACGGTGTATTCGGTGCAGGTCACGTCTTCTTGAAGCCTGCTTCTGAAGGTACTGGAGTCATCGCTGGTGGTCCAGTTCGTGCGGTTCTCGAATTAGCGGGAATCAACGACATTCTTTCAAAATCACTTGGATCAAGCACTCCAATCAACATGGTTCGTGCGACTGTCGAAGGTCTCACATCACTCAAACGTGCTGAAGAAGTTGCGAAACTCCGCGGTAAAACCGTCGAAGAACTTCGCGGTTAAGAAAGGGAGGGAAAACAGATGGCGAAACTCGCAGTTACCCTCACACGCAGCATGATCGGTCGTCCGGAGAACCAACGCGTTACTACTCGTACGCTTGGTCTCCGTAAGATGCACCAGACTGTTGTCGTACCTGACAACGCTGCTATGCGTGGGATGATTAACCACGTGTCACACTTAGTGACAGTAAAAGAAATTCAAGAGTAATAGTTCGATATAATTTTATGAGGAGGTGCCCCACTATGAAACTCCATGAATTGAAACCAGCTGCTGGTTCACGTTCAGAACGCAACCGTGTAGGTCGCGGTATGTCTTCTGGTAACGGTAAGACTTCTGGCCGTGGTCACAAAGGTCAAAAAGCTCGTTCAGGCGGTGGTGTTCGTCCAGGTTTCGAAGGTGGACAAAACCCACTTTACCGTCGTTTACCAAAACGCGGCTTCAACAACCCAACTCGTAAAGAGTTCGCGGTCATTAACCTTGACACACTCAACCGTTTTGAAGAAGGAACTGAAGTCACTCCAGAACTTCTTGTCGAGACTCGTGCAGTCAAAGGCATGAAAGACGGCGTGAAAATTCTTTCTAACGGTAAGATCGAAAAGAAACTAACAGTTAAAGCTCATAAGTTCTCCGACGCTGCGAAGCAAGCAATCGAAGCTGCCGGCGGTACGGTTGAGGTGATCTAATGTTTCAAGCGATCTCCAATATGTGGCGCGTAGCTGACATTCGTCGGCGCATTCTCTTTACCTTGGCCTTGGTCATCGTGTTCCGTATCGGAGCACATATCCCGGTGCCGATGGTAAACACGGAAGTGTTCAAGATCGACCAGAATGGTATTCTTGGTTTCTTGAACTCGTTCGGTGGGAATGCTTTGCAGAATTTCTCACTCTTTGCGATGGGAATCATGCCGTATATCACGGCCTCGATCGTTGTCCAACTCTTACAGATGGACGTTGTTCCAAAGTTTGCCGAATGGGCAAAACAAGGAGAGGCGGGCCGTAAGAAGTTAGCAACGGTAACGCGCTATGGAACGATCGTACTCGGCTTAGTCCAAGCGTTTGGAATCGCGCTTGGATTTAACCGTATCTACCCAGGTCTTGTCGACGAACAGTTCGGCACCTGGACATACGTTATGATTGCACTCGTATTGACAGCGGGAACAGCATTCTTGATGTTCATCGGTGAACTCATCACGGAGAAGGGCATTGGTAACGGGATATCAATGATCATCTTCGCTGGGATCGTCGCGGGCTTCCCGAATGCATTCCGCCAGATTTACGAAACGAAGCTCCAAAATGCAGGGGATGCTTTGTTTGTAAACGTGCTTTATATCGTACTCTTGCTTTTAATCATCATCGCGGTCATCGTCGGAGTCATCTACGTCCAGCAAGCTGCACGTAAGATTCCGATTCAGTACGCTAAGCGTACGGTGAACCGGACACCAGTTGGCGGTCAATCGGCACACTTGCCGATCAAATTGAACGCTGCCGGTGTTATTCCAGTCATCTTCGCGGTGTCGTTCATGGTGACGCCACCAACGATTGCGAGTTTCTTTGCAAGTCCGGAGACGGCAACGAAGATCCGTGACATCTTCGACTATACGAGTCCAATCGGTATGTCGATCTATGTGGCACTGATCATCGCGTTCTCGTACTTCTACACATTCGTTCAGGTTAACCCGGAACAAATGGCAGAGAACCTTCAAAAACAAGGCGGATACATTCCTGGTATTCGTCCTGGTAAGCAAACGGAGCAGTACATCACGAAGATTCTATACCGTCTGACATTCTTCGGTTCACTCTTCCTCGCTGTCATCGCGGTGACGCCGACATTCTTCATTAAGTTTGCTGGCTTACCGAACTCGGTGCAGATTGGTGGTACGAGCTTGCTGATCGTCATCGGTGTAGGACTAGAGACGATGAAACAGATTGAAAGTCAATTGGTTAAACGACACTACAAAGGCTTTATCCGATAAGGCGGGAGGAAGGGGACCATCCCTTTCCTTTCTGTTGTGTCTATAGAGCTATAGAAGTGGAGGCTACCGACATGAATCTAGTATTGATGGGTTTGCCGGGTGCTGGTAAAGGAACGCAGGCTGCGAAAATCATCGAAGACTATGCGATCCCCCACATCTCGACAGGCGACATGTTCCGCGCGGCGATCAAAGATTCAACGCCACTCGGACAAGAAGCGAAATCATACATGGATAAAGGGGAACTCGTTCCGGACGAAGTCACAATCGGCATCGTACGTGAGCGTCTCGCCAAAGAAGACTGTGCAAATGGTTTTCTCCTTGACGGTTTCCCACGCACAGTGAAACAAGCAGATGCTCTTGAAGCATTACTTGAAGATCTGGGCAAACAAATTGATCACGTCATCCACATCGGTGTAGACCCGGAGAAACTTGTCCCTCGTTTGACAGGTCGCCGGATTTGCCCAACTTGCGGAGCAACGTATCATGTTCTCTACAACCCACCAAAAGTGGAGGGGATCTGTGATATCGACGGATCAGCACTTGTACAACGTGAAGATGACCAAGAGGAGACAGTACGTCGTCGCTTGGAAGTCAACGTCGCTCAAGCGCAACCTTTGATTGACTTTTACGCAGAAAAAGGGTATCTTCGTAATTTGGACGGTGATCGTCCAATCAACGATGTATATTCCGATGTTCAGGCACTCCTTGGTGATCAGTAATGATCATCACGAAAGCGCCGCGTGAAATCGACATCATGCGTAAAGCAGGACAAATCGTCGCCCGGACGCATAAGGAGCTTCAAGCTCATATTCGCCCAGGTATCACGACGGGGCAACTCGACGCGATCGCTGAACGCTATATTCGAAGTCAAGGGGCAACACCATCGTTTAAAGGGTATAATGGTTTCACGGGTAGCATCTGTGCTTCCGTGAACGAAGAGCTTGTCCATGGTATTCCGGGAGATCGTGTACTTCAGGACGGTGACATCATCTCGATTGACATCGGAGCAGAGTACAATGGGTATCACGGAGATTCAGCCTGGACATATCCGGTAGGTACAATCTCTGAAGAGACGAAGCGGTTACTTGACGTAACTGAAGAATCTCTGTATAAAGGATTGGAGCGCGCCAAAGCTGGCGTGCACCTGACAGATATTTCGCATGCGATTCAGTCACATGTTGAAGCAGCGAATTTTTCTGTAGTCCGCGAATATGTGGGCCACGGCGTGGGACAAAATTTGCATGAAGATCCGCAAATTCCACATTATGGACCACCGGGGAAAGGGCCGCGCCTGAAAACCGGCATGACACTGGCAATTGAGCCAATGGTCAACGTCGGGAAACGCTATGTTCGCACACTATCCGACAATTGGACGGTAGTGACGGTGGACGGTAGCATGTGCGCCCACTTTGAGCACACCATCGCCATCACAGACGACGGCTACGAGATCTTAACGGTCGATGCAGAGTGAGCTGTGCGCGTTATTGGTGTCACCTTTCTATAAGCCAGTATCCACTCGTGTTTGTGACCGATGATCTCTCAATGGCTCTTGTAGAAAGCCCCTAGCGCTACAAATCGTCTGGGCTCCCAATCAACTTTATAGAGAAAGGGGTATAATTGATGGCGAAACAAGATGTAATCGAAGTGGAAGGTACGGTTATCGAGCCGCTTCCAAACGCGATGTTTAAGGTGGAGTTAGAAAACGGCCACACGGTCCTCGCGCACGTCTCAGGAAAAATTCGGATGCACTTCATTCGGATCTTGCCAGGAGATAAAGTAACGGTTGAGTTGTCACCATACGACTTGACTCGCGGACGGATCACATACCGTTTCAAATAAAAACTCCGATTTTTTCAGGAGGAGGTATTCACAATGAAAGTAAGACCTTCGGTTAAACCGATCTGTGAAAAATGTAAAGTTATCCGCCGTAAAGGCAAAGTAATGGTTATTTGCGAAAACCCTAAGCATAAACAAAAACAAGGGTAATTAAACAAGGAGGTGCACACATGGCACGTATTGCTGGTGTAGATATTCCACGTGAGAAACGCATCGTCATCTCACTCACTTACATCTATGGTGTTGGTAAAACGACTGCTCAAAAAGTCTTGAAAGAAACTGGTATCTCTGAAGATACTCGTACTCGCGACTTGACTGAGGAACAATTGAACCAACTTCGTGATGGTTTAGACAAAATCAAAGTTGAGGGTGACCTTCGTCGTGAAATCTCACTCAACATCAAACGTTTGATCGAAATCGGTTGCTACCGTGGTGTTCGTCACCGTCGTGGTCTTCCAGTTCGTGGTCAAAACACTAAAAACAACTCGCGTACTCGTAAAGGCCCACGCCGTACAGTAGCGAACAAGAAGAAGTAAGGGAGGGTAAACTAAGATGGCAAAACGCAAACAGAACGTTCGTAGTAAACGTAAAGTCAAAAAGAATATTGAATCTGGTATCGTGCATATCCGTTCAACATTCAACAACACGATCGTTACGATCACTGATATGCAAGGGAATGCAATCTCTTGGGCAACTGCAGGTAACATGGGCTTCAAAGGCTCACGTAAATCGACTCCTTTCGCTGCACAAATGGCATCTGAAACAGCTGCTAAAACAGCAATGGATAACGGTATGCGTACTGTAGAAGTTAACGTTAAAGGTCCTGGTGCAGGTCGTGAAGCAGCTATCCGTGCTCTTCAAGCAATCGGTCTCGAAGTCACTGCAATCCGTGACGTTACTCCAGTACCACACAACGGTTGCCGCCCTCCAAAACGTCGTCGCGTGTAACCCGTCTTGTACTGCAGAGCGGGGATTCGAGTAGACTTTTGTTGATCGTTTGACCAAGCAAGGCAGTAGAAACGTACACAAGGCGGTTGGCGATTGAACGCGATGGCCAACATGACGATATTCAAGGAGGGGTTCAGATGATCGAAATCGAAAAACCGAAGATTGAAACGATCGAGTTAAGCGAGAACGCTACGTTTGGTAAATTCGTAGTTGAGCCGCTTGAGCGTGGATTCGGTACAACGCTTGGTAACTCATTGCGTCGTATCCTATTGTCTTCACTTCCGGGTGCTGCAGTCACTGCAGTCCAAATCGATGGCGTTCTTCATGAGTTCTCGACGATTGATGGCGTTGTAGAAGACGTTACCCAAATCATCTTGAACCTTAAGAAACTCGCCCTCAAAGTGTACTCGGAAGAAGAGAAAACGCTTGAGATCGATATTCAAGGCGCTGGTGTTGTCACTGCTGCGAACATTACGCATGACAGCGACGTCGAAATCCTCAACCCAGAACTTCACATCGCAACGCTTGCAGAAGGTGCATCACTTCATATGCGTCTTACAGCACGCCGTGGTCGTGGGTATGTTCAGGCTGAAGATAACAAACGGGACGATATGCCAATTGGTGTCATCCCAATCGACTCAATTTACACGCCAATTCAACGAGTAAATTATCAAGTTGAAAAAACACGTGTTGGTCAAGATGCGAGCTTCGATAAATTGACGCTTGATGTTTGGACGGACGGTTCAATCCGCCCTGAAGAAGCAGTGTCACTCGGTGCGAAAATCATGACAGAACACTTAAACATCTTTGTTGGTCTTACAGACGAAGCGCTCCATGCTGAAATCATGGTCGAAAAGGAAGAAGATCAAAAAGAAAAAGTACTCGAAATGACGATCGAAGAACTCGATCTTTCAGTTCGTTCGTACAACTGTTTGAAACGCGCTGGTATCAACACGGTTCAAGAACTCGCGAACAAGAGCGAAGACGAGATGATGAAAGTCCGTAACCTCGGACGTAAATCACTCGAGGAAGTTCAAGCGAAACTCGACGAACTCGGACTAGGCTTGCGCAAAGAAGACTAATACTATTAATTGCACGAAGGAGGGAATCCATCCATGGCATACTCGAAATTAGGCCGTACAAGCTCACAACGTAAGGCACTTTTGCGTGACCTTGCGACTGATCTCATCATCAATGAGCGTATCCAAACTACAGAACAAAAAGCGAAGGAACTTCGTCCAGTCGTAGAGAAACTCATCACTTTAGGTAAACGCGGTGATCTCCACGCTCGTCGTCAAGTTGCATCGTTCGTTCGCCGTGAAGCTGCTGGTCAAAACGCAGAGGGCAAAGCACAAGACGCGATCCAAAAATTATTCGCTGATGTGGCTCCACGTTTTGCTGAGCGTCAAGGTGGTTACACACGCATCATGAAAATGGGACCACGTCGTGGTGACGGCGCAGAAATGGTCATCATCGAACTCGTTTAATCCTCATTAAATGATTCGCCATAAAAGGGCAGTGCGTATCCCGCTTCTGCCCTTTTGCTACAAAATGAAAGTATTGATTTGATGAAGGAGGAGAGATCATGGACAAGCTGATTGAACTGGAACAGGTCACCTATCGGTATCCGGAACAGGAGCAAGCAGCCTTACACGAGGTCTCTCTGACGATTCGTTCAGGTGAATGGGTCGCCATCGTTGGTCACAACGGCTCTGGAAAATCAACGCTGACGAAATTGTTTAATGGATTGCTGTTACCGGAGACAGGGACTGTTACGGTTGCTGAGCGCTTTTCAAGTGCAAATCCGGATCAACTGTGGGAGATGCGCCGAGCAATCGGCATCGTCTTCCAAAATCCAGATAATCAATTCGTTGGCACGACCGTGCGCGACGACGTGGCATTTGCTCTAGAAAACTGGGGTGTGCCACGCGAGGAAATGGTTCGTCGTATCGACGACAGTCTAGCGCGCGTTGGCCTTACGGATTTTGTTGATCGGGAACCCCATCAACTATCCGGCGGACAGAAGCAGCGTGTCGCAATCGCTTCGGCGCTTGCGATGCGCCCTGATGTTCTCGTGCTCGATGAAGCTACATCGATGCTTGATCCATTAGCACGACAAGAGGTCATGTCGACCGTTCAGGAACTCCATGCGACTCACCCAATGGCGGTCATCGCGATTACACACGAATTAGACGAAGTATTACGGGCTAGTCGTGTCATCGTCATGGATGCCGGGAAAATCGTATTAGAAGGATCCCCTCAGGAAGTCTTTCGTCATGCATCGTTCTTAGAAGACATCGGACTCGATGTTCCATTCGTTGTTCGGGTACAAGAACGTTTACGGGCGCAAGGTCTCTCACTCGAGGAGACGATACTAGATGAAAGAGAATTGGTGAACCGTTTATGCCAATCTTAATCCAGGAATTAAATTATACGTATCAACTCAATAGTCCGTTCGAACGAGTCGCGCTGCGTGATGTGAATCTTGAGATTCCGTCAGGGGCGCTTGTTGCGTTTGTAGGGCATACCGGATCCGGGAAATCGACGCTCGTGCAGCACATCAATGGGTTGCTCAAGCCGACAGCGGGGAAGGTACAAGTCGATGACATCATCGTCGAACCGAAGAAAAAACAGGACCTCAAGCCATTAAGACGTCGCGTCGGGCTTGTTTTTCAATATCCGGAATATCAATTGTTCGAAGAGACGGTTTTAAAAGATGTCATGTTCGGTCCGATGAACTTCGGTCATGATGGTGCGACGGCTGAGCAATTAGCAAAAGAGGCATTACGGACTGTCGGACTCGATGAAGTCTTTTGGAGTCGTTCGCCGTTTGACCTGTCTGGTGGGCAAATGAGGCGTGTTGCAATTGCCGGCGTACTCGCTAGTCAACCAGACGTGTTGATCGTCGATGAGCCGACGGCAGGACTCGATCCGCAAGGACGCAAGCATATGCTGAGTCTGTTTGCCCGGCTCCATGCAGAAACCGGTATGACGTTGCTCCTAATCACGCACGACATGGATCAGGTGCTTGAGTATGCCGAGCGCGTGATCGTCATGGAAGATGCACAGGTGGCGTTTGACGGACTACCGCTTGATCTGTTTAAAGAAGAGACTTTGCTCGAGCAATTCCATCTCGATCTCCCGCACGTCTTATCGCTTGCCTGGCAAGTCGCCGATCAGCGTGGGCTGGAACGTCCGGACATCCGGACGGAAACCGAATTGATCGACTGGTTGATGACGAAGGGGGTGAGCGAATGATCGTTGGACAACATATTCCCGGTCAGTCGTACTTGCATCGCTCGTCAGCACTCGCTAAGATCATCTTTGCTTTCTGCTTCATTCCGCTCGTCTTTCTCGCGAACAATGCAGCAACGAACATTTTTTTACTCATCTTTACGTTCTTAGCACTCATGAGTAGTCGCTTACCGCTTCGTTATGTTCTAAAGGGACTGCGACCGATTCTTTTCCTGATTGTCTTTACGTTCGTCATCCAACTGTTCTTCACGCGCGAAGGGGCTGTCCTCTTTGAGTTTGGCTGGCTTCGGATCTATGAAGAAGGACTGCGACTCGCGATCATCGTCTCATTACGTTTCTTCTATCTCGTCTCGATCACGACACTCGTCACGTTGACGACCTCACCGATCGAATTGACGGATGCGATTGAATTGTTATTGAAGCCGTTCAAGGTCGTCCGTGTCCCGACGCATGAGATCGCCTTAATGTTGTCGATCTCACTTCGGTTCTTACCAACCTTAGCAGAGGAGACAGAGAAAATCATGAAGGCACAGCAAGCACGTGGTGTCGATTTGTCAGCAGGACCGATTAAGGAACGTTTACGGGCGATCATTCCGTTATTGATTCCCTTGTTCATCTCCGCCTTTAAGCGGGCAGAGGATCTTGCGACAGCGATGGAAGCGCGGGGGTACCGTGGAGGAGAGGGACGGACACGTCTACGTGAGTCCAAGTGGACGATGCGGGATACGGGTCTGATGATCTTGCTCGTCCTCCTGACGATCAGTTTAGTAGGATTGCGAGGGATCGGGTAATGCGTCGTTTAAAATGTACGATTCAATATGATGGAACCGGCTACGCCGGGTATCAGGTGCAACCAAACGGATTGACGATTCAAGAAGTGATTGAAACGACGCTTGCGCGGATGCACAAACATCCCGTCAAGGTCATCGGGTCGGGACGGACGGATGCGAGAGTGCATGCCTACGGACAAGTCATTCATTTTGATACGGAACTAGCGATTCCCCCGGAGAACGTCGTTAAGGCACTTAATACGCTCTTACCAGCGGATATTCGTGTCCGGAGCTGCGAGGAGGTCGAATCGACCTTTGAAGCACGTTACGATGTCGTAGGGAAGGAATACCGCTATTTCGTCCGCCGCGAAGAAAATGCGTTTCGTCGGAATCTGTCGGTTCATGTTCCGTATCCGATTGATCTTGAGCGGATACGCCAAGGGATGGCGCATCTCGTCGGGACGCACGACTTCAGTTCGTTCTGTGTCGCGAAGACGGAAACGGATAACCGGGTCCGGACGATTTACGAGGCAGAGTTGATGACGATCGGTGACGAACTCGTCTTTCGGTTCCAGGGCAGTGGTTTTCTCTATAATCAAATCCGGATCATGGTCGGGACGTTACTTGACGTCGGACGCGGTCGTTTTGCACCAGAGGACATTAAAAAAATGTTGCTGGCAAAGGACCGGAACGTTGCAGGCGTGACGGCGCCTCCTCATGGACTCTATCTATGGGAAGTTTTCTATCCGGAGTGAAAAAAGGCAATTGACATTGGCTATTAAAAAACATACAATGTTTATTGGCATTTCATTTATTATGAAACCACAATCTTAGCCCCGTACACCTAAGATTATGATAGATTCACCTAGTGAATAAATGAAAAATCAAAAACAGAACTTTTAATTCCTTAGGAGGTATTTTACATGCGCACAACTTTCATGGCGAAAGCTACTGATGTAGAACGCAAATGGCTCCTTATCGACGCTGAAGGTAAAACACTCGGTCGCCTTGCGAGCGAAGTTTCATCACTTCTCCGTGGTAAGCACAAGCCTACGTTCACACCACACGTTGACTGTGGGGATAACGTTATCCTCATCAACGTTGAGAAAATCGTTTTAACTGGTAACAAACTCGACAAAAAAGTCTACTACCGTCACTCTGGTCATCCAGGCGGCTTAAAGCAGACTGTTGCACGCGATATGCTTGCTAACAAACCTGAGCGCATGCTTGAACTCGCGATCAAAGGGATGCTTCCAAAAGGTAGCCTCGGTCGTCAAATGTTCAACAAACTCCACGTCTACGCTGGAGCTGCACACAAGCACGAAGCACAACAACCAGAAGTTTACGAACTTCGCGGTTAATACGAATTTAGGAGGAACTACACGATGGCAGATGTACGTTACTACGGCACTGGTCGCCGGAAACACGCGGCAGCGCGCGTTTTCCTCGTTGCTGGAGACGGTAAAGTCACAGTTAACGGTCGCGATATCAGCGAATACTTCGGTTATGAGACATTGATCATGACTGCAAAAGAACCACTCGTAATCACAGAAACAGAAGGCAAGTACGATGTAATCGTAACGGTCAAAGGCGGCGGCTTCACTGGTCAAGCAGGCGCTATCCGTCACGGTATCTCACGTGCTCTTCTTCAAGCGGATCCAGAATTCCGCGGCGCACTCAAAGCGAAAGGCTTCTTGACTCGTGATGCTCGTATGAAAGAGCGTAAAAAATACGGTCTTAAAGCAGCTCGTCGTGCACCACAATTCTCGAAACGTTAATTCTTTTCGAATCCCTCTCACCCTTGTGGTGGGAGGTTTTTTTGTGCACTAAAAAACCGCTCTCCTGACGAAGTGTCAGAACAGCGATTAAAGTCAAGACGACGGAGTGGAGCGTAATCGGTGCAATATCGTCAGAAGAATATAGAGGATGACGATCGTCAGCGGGATGCTCCAAACAAAGACAGATTGTATGAATGCGATAGGTGTATGTGTCGTCGCTTGACCGACATGTCCCGTAAAAGAGGTTTCTTCACTCAAGACGGTTGCATTGTCCGGTAACTCCGTCTTGGTAGCTACGGTCGGTTGCAGCGTCAGATACAGGACGAAGCTAAGATGTAAGAGACAGGTGACGCCAAGTGTCCAAATGATGCGTTTTTTCATATGATGCTCCTTTTGATATGAGTTAAAATCATTCTGCATTCCATAAGTATAGCGGATTTTGTTTTCGGGAACAGGAGACAAAGGGAGTGAGCATAGATGGCATTATCAATCAGCTGGTTACTCGAGCGAGCGAATCGGAAGTTGAATGCTTCGGGACTGTCACGAGAAGTCGCCAAACGGACGCAAGAGGTCATCCGGGAGATGCATGCACAAGGGATTTATGTCGGTGTCGCCCAAGGGTACCGATCGATCGCAGAACAGAATCGGTTGTACGCACAGGGACGGACACTACCGGGACCAATCGTAACGAATGCACGCGGGGGACAATCGAATCATAACCGTGGAATTGCCGTCGACCTCTTTCAATATTCCCAAGACGGTACACAAGCGCTATTTCGAAATGACCAAAGCTTTCAAAAGATTGTTGCTGCGATGAAACGACGTGGCTTTTCTTGGGGTGGGGACTGGACGAGCTTTAAGGATTATCCACACTTTGAATTACTAGGAGTGTCTGAAGAAACGCCGAATCGCTCTCGTGCGATCGTTCCGTATCCAGGTCGTCCGTTGTATCAAGGGGCAGCCAATATGAATCCACGGGATATCGAACGAATTCAGCGTGCAGTCAAAGCAACCGTGACTCGGCGCTTTGATGCAGAGACGGCTCAGAAGGTGCGTGCCTATCAAACACGTCAAGGACTTGACGTTGATGGTGTCGTGGGTCCTCGTACATGGAACCGAATGTTCTAAAACGAGCGAATGATCGAGTAAAATGATGAAAACTGACACTGGACATGGAAAAGTCATCCTTTCCGGTGTCGAAATGTGCAAGCGCTCTCTTATTTTTGTTATACTAATAAGGATTAAATCGAACGTTTTCAGGGGGAAGGCACTATGTTGAATGAACAAGAAATTCGCGAGGTAGTCGGAACGCTCGTCGATCCGACGATTGACCGCCCGCTTGCAGATACGAACGGCATTCGTGACGTCCGGATTAAAGGTGATTATGTCAGTCTGAAAATCGCTTTAGCACAATCCGGTTCTGGGGAGCAACTCGTGCTACAACAGCAAATCGTCAAGGAACTGAAAGAAAAAGGATTCAAGACGGTGGGACTCCGTTTTGAGGCACTCGGTGATCACGGGATCCAAGCAGCGACGACACCGTCGATCCTTAAACCAGAATCCGGTACGACGTTCATCGCGATCGCCTCCGGTAAAGGGGGCGTCGGGAAATCGACGGTTTCCGTTAACTTAGCAGTCGCCCTCGCACGAGCAGGGAAGAAGGTCGGTTTGATTGATGCCGATATCTACGGCTTTAGTGTTCCAGACATGATGGGAATCGAAACACGTCCGACTGTCGTGAACGACCGAATCGTTCCACCAGAACGCTTTGGCGTCAAGGTCATCTCAATGGGCTTCTTCGTCGAAGATAATGCACCAGTCATCTGGCGGGGACCAATGCTCGGGAAGATGCTCAACAACTTCTTCGCAGACGTCGAATGGGGCGATCTCGATTACTTGTTGCTTGATCTTCCACCGGGTACAGGAGATGTTGCACTCGATATTCATTCGATGCTCCCGAGTTGTCAAGAAGTCATCGTCACGACACCTCACGCAACAGCCGCTTTCGTTGCAGCACGAGCAGGGGCAATGGCAATCAAAACGAACCACCGTCTACTCGGTATCGTCGAGAACATGGCGTACTTTGAAAGCAAAGTGACAGGCGAAAAAGAGTATGTCTTCGGTAGTGGTGGCGGAGAGAGGTTGTCAGAAGCGTTAAAAACCGATATTCTAGCTAAGATTCCACTTGGACAACCATATGCGAATGATGCGGACTTCGCTCCATCCATCTATCGTGATGATCATCCATTTGAGACGTACTATAATGAACTCGCCATGCGTGTCATCGAAAAAGTAGAGGGATAAGAATGAAGATTAAAGGATTTTTGAAGCTGTTTTGGATGACGCTCCTAATCGGAACGCTCGTAGGCTTCGTGTTTAACTTGGTAGCAGAACCTGGATATATCCGAAATCAATCGATCAGCGGATATGTGACAGCTCTCTCCTACAGTAGTACGTGGACTGCCATCAGTTTGATGGGATTCTTCTCGTACTTGATCTTACATCGCGTCGGACTCGATTTATTCCGAGGTGCTAAACTTTGGAATCGTGTTCAAATCGTCTTGATCGCGTTTGCACTGTTTGATGGCGTTTATCTACGTGGACTAGCATATGGTTTTGATAAGACAAGTCTCTATATTGGTGAGATGGTCGTCTTGTTATTTATTGCCTTCCTAGTCGCGCGGACGAAAGCACGGGAAACGAACTTTACGGCATTCATTCCGACATTGTTCCTCATGACCGTCATCACGTTGATCGAATGGGTACCTGCTTTGCAGGCGACACAAGACAAACGGATGTTGTGGGCGGCGCTTGCGACACTTTTAGTCTGTAATGCGTACCAGATTCTAATGCTGCATCGCTTGCAAGAAAAGCCCGCTTCTCAAGGACAATCGCAAAAACAAGCGTAATGAAAAAGACCCGCGAACGGGTAGTGTTTTACCAGTTCAAGCGGGTCTATCTTTTTTCTAAAGTTTTTTTAGAAAAACAGTTGACGAAAAAAACAAGAGTTGATATATTAATACATGTCGCTGAGGCACACGCCAAACGCGAGCGTCACAGACGAAAAAAACTTCAAAAAAGTAATTGACATCACATATTACTTTACTGTAAGATTTAAAAGTCGTCAAATGACATATTGGACTTTGAAAACTGAACGATGAGGCAAAAATCGTATTCTACGGAATACAAAAACGAATGAAGCGCAAGCTTCGTCAATCGTGACTTCGGTCACACAACGAGCAAGTCAAACACTTCATGGAGAGTTTGATCCTGGCTCAGGACGAACGCTGGCGGCGTGCCTAATACATGCAAGTCGAGCGCAGGAAGCTGACGGAACTCTTCGGAGGGAAGGCAGTGGAATGAGCGGCGGACGGGTGAGTAACACGTAAGGAACCTGCCTCAAGGATTGGGATAA
>NZ_CM143264.1:200000-480000 GCF_054956715.1 Exiguobacterium sp. EF_C8
TGTCCAGGATGAAGGTCAGGTAACACTGACTGGAGGTCCGAACCCACGCACGTTGAAAAGTGCGGGGATGAGGTGTGGGTAGCGGTGAAATGCCAATCGAACCTGGAGATAGCTGGTTCTCCCCGAAATAGCTTTAGGGCTAGCCTCGAGGTTGAGAGTTCTGGAGGTAGAGCACTGATTGGACTAGGGGCCCCCACAGGGTTACCGAATTCAGTTAAACTCCGAATGCCAGCAACTTATACTCGGGAGTCAGACTGCGAGTGATAAGATCCGTAGTCAAGAGGGAAACAGCCCAGACCGCCAGCTAAGGTCCCCAAGTGTATGTTAAGTGGAAAAGGATGTGGCGCTGCCTAGACAGCTAGGATGTTGGCTTAGAAGCAGCCACCATTCAAAGAGTGCGTAATAGCTCACTAGTCGAGTGGCGCCGCGCCGAAAATGTAACGGGGCTAAACATACCACCGAAGCTGCGGATTCCGTAAGGAATGGTAGGGGAGCGTTCCAAACCGCTGTGAAGCTGTACCGGAAGGAGCAGTGGAGCGTTTGGAAGTGAGAATGCCGGTGTGAGTAGCGAAAAGAGGGGTGAGAATCCCCTCCGTCGAAAGCCCAAGGTTTCCTGAGGAAGGCTCGTCCGCTCAGGGTTAGTCTGGACCTAAGCCGAGGCCGAAAGGCGTAGGCGATGGATAACAGGTTGATATTCCTGTACCGCCGATCCACCGTTTGAACAATGGGGGGACGCAGGAGGATAGTGACGCATGCGGATGGAAGTGCATGTGCAAGTTTCAAGACCGTCTGATTGGCAAATCCGTCAGGCACCACAGTCAAGGAACGACGCGGAGTCCCGTAGGGACGTAGGTCACGATTTCACACTGCCAAGAAAAGCCTCTAGTGAGGGGGAAGGCGCCAGTACCGTAAACCGACACAGGTAGGCGAGATGAGAATTCTAAGACGCGCGGGATAACTCTCGTTAAGGAACTCGGCAAAATGGTCCCGTAACTTCGGGAGAAGGGACGCTCTACACATGTAGAGCCGCAGTGAATAGGCCCAAACGACTGTTTAGCAAAAACACAGGTCTCTGCTAAATCGCAAGATGACGTATAGGGGCTGACGCCTGCCCGGTGCTGGAAGGTTAAGGGGATGGGTTAGCGCAAGCGAAGCTTTGAACCGAAGCCCCAGTAAACGGCGGCCGTAACTATAACGGTCCTAAGGTAGCGAAATTCCTTGTCGGGTAAGTTCCGACCCGCACGAAAGGCGTAACGATTTGGGCACTGTCTCAACGAGAGACCCGGTGAAATCATAGTACCTGTGAAGATGCAGGTTACCCGCGACAGGACGGAAAGACCCCATGGAGCTTTACTACAGCCTGATATTGAGGCTTTGTGCATGATGTACAGGATAGGCGGGAGACGTCGAGCCCGGAGCGCCAGCTTCGGAGGAGTCACCCTTGGGATACCGCCCTTCATGCATAGAGTCTCTAACTCGCAGCCGTGATCCGGCTGGAGGACCGTGTCAGGCGGGTAGTTTGACTGGGGCGGTCGCCTCCTAAACAGTAACGGAGGCGCCCAAAGGTTCCCTCAGAATGGTTGGAAATCATTCGTAGAGCGCAAAGGCAGAAGGGAGCTTGACTGCGAGACCTACAAGTCGAGCAGGGACGAAAGTCGGGCTTAGTGATCCGGTGGTTCCGCATGGAAGGGCCATCGCTCAACGGATAAAAGCTACCCTGGGGATAACAGGCTGATCTCCCCCAAGAGTCCACATCGACGGGGAGGTTTGGCACCTCGATGTCGGCTCATCGCATCCTGGGGCTGGAGTAGGTCCCAAGGGTTGGGCTGTTCGCCCATTAAAGCGGTACGCGAGCTGGGTTCAGAACGTCGTGAGACAGTTCGGTCCCTATCCGTCGTGGGCGCAGGAAATTTGAGGAGAGCTGTCCTTAGTACGAGAGGACCGGGATGGACGCACCGCTGGTGTACCAGTTGTTCCGCCAGGAGCATCGCTGGGTAGCTACGTGCGGACGGGATAAATGCTGAAAGCATCTAAGCATGAAGCCCCCTCCAAGATGAGATTTCCCTTTGAGTAATCAAGAAAGACCCCTCAGAGACGATGAGGTAGATAGGTCACGGGTGGAAGCATGGCGACATGTGGAGCTGAGTGATACTAATCGGTCGAGGCCTTGTTCTAGCAGATGCTTGTTGATGACTTCAGTTTTGAGGGCGCGAGCCCGTCGTCTGGTGACGATAGCCAAGTGGTCACACCCGTTCCCATGCCGAACACGGAAGTTAAGCACTTGAACGCCGAAAGTAGTTGGGGGCTTCCCCCTGTGAGGATAGGACGTTGCCAGGCAATTCATTTATTCCGCAATAGCTCAGTGGTAGAGCAACCGGCTGTTAACCGGTAGGTCGTAGGTTCAAATCCTACTTGCGGAGCCAATGGCCCGTTGGTCAAGCGGTTAAGACACCGCCCTTTCACGGCGGTAACACGGGTTCGAATCCCGTACGGGTCACCATTATACTTTTTGTGCCGGTGTAGCTCAGCTGGTAGAGCAACTGACTTGTAATCAGTAGGTCGCGGGTTCGACTCCTGTTGCCGGCACTGTTTTTTCTCAATCGTATAAGTTTCCTAGACAAACTGGGGGGGTAGCGAAGTGGCTAAACGCGGCGGACTGTAAATCCGCTCCCTCGGGTTCGGCGGTTCGAATCCGCCCCCCCCCACCATGTCGAGCCATTAGCTCAGTTGGTAGAGCATCTGACTTTTAATCAGAGGGTCGCAGGTTCGAATCCTGCATGGCTCATTTCTTGCGGAAGTAGTTCAGTGGTAGAATACGACCTTGCCAAGGTCGGGGTCGCGGGTTCGAATCCCGTCTTCCGCTTTTTCTTTCGGGGCCTTAGCTCAGCTGGGAGAGCGCCTGCCTTGCACGCAGGAGGTCAGCGGTTCGATCCCGCTAGGCTCCACCAATTTTATTTAAAGATCTTAAGCGAGTTTCGTTCGTCTTAAGTTTTTTTTATATGAAATGCCAAGCATAACCAGAGTACGTACGCAAGAACACCGTGATTCCCTTCACGGTGTTTTTTTGTATATTCATGCGTTTTTTTGTTGAGTTGAACCACCTATTTGTTACCGCTTACAATACATGTAGAAGTGACTATGACATAGGGGGAATATCGAATGAATATCGCGTATATCAGCGTACCGTACCGTTATGGACAAGGAAAGCCGGGCACTGAACACGGACCTGCTGCTGTCGAAAAAGCCGGTTTGTTAGCGACACTTGAAGCACGGGGACAAGAAGCAGTACGCTACGGGGAAGCGGCTGTTTTATCCGAGGATGCGGTCCGAGAAGAAGATCCGAAGCTAAAGCGTCTTGAAGGCGTCGTCCACACGACGAATGACTTGCATCTGATTGTTCGCGATGCGTTATCAGAGCAACGCTTTCCGTTGTTAGTTGGTGGTGATCACAGCATGGCGATCGGAACGATTGCGGGGTTACGTCAGACTGTACCACGTCTTGGCGTCATCTGGTTCGATGCACACGGTGACTTGAATACACCGGAAACATCACCGTCTGGCAACATCCACGGTATGCCGCTCGCTGTAGCCCTTGGGGAAGGACATCAGCGTTTAACGGAAGTAGGAGGAACAGATGTTAAGCTGCAACCGGAACATCTCGTCTTCATCGGATTACGTGACGTTGATCCAGGCGAACAAGAACTGATTGATCGTCTTGGTATTCGTGTCTACGATATGGAAGCGATCCGAACTCGGGGGATGGACGCGATCATGGAAGAAGCGATTGCCTATTTGAAGGAAACAACGGATGCATTCTATCTTAGTTTCGATATGGACGGTCTTGATCCATCGCTTGTCGTCGGTACAGGAACACGTGTTGCTGATGGCATTTTCTTAGACGATGCGAAGACGGTGTTACAGCATTGTGCGGTAGCAGAAGATTTCATTGCAGCTGAATTTGTTGAAGTGAATCCTTTGCTTGAAGAAGGAAACGGAACCGCGGAACTTGCGAATGAACTGATCGGAGATTTACTTTTGGCAATGGAAACACATCGCTTAGTAAAATAATGGATAGAACTTGAACTCTTTTCATCGGGGTTCAAGTTTTTTTGTTACAATTTAAAAGGAGATGAAACATTTATCGGTCGACTTCGTATAAGAGATTGACCGCATAGAGCGGGGGGTATTCAAAGTGGAAGAAACGACACTACGCTTAATTGAGCGAGTGAAACAGGGAGACCGTGATGCTTTTGCGGCACTTGTTGATCTATATAAGGAAGGTGCCTTTCTTGTGGCTTTCCGGGTCTTGCGCGATCGAATGGAAGCGGAGGATGCGACACAAGAAGCCTTCATCCGTGTATTTACGAAGATCGATTCGTATAATGCACAATGGAAGTTCCGGACTTGGTTATACCGAATCGTTACGAACGTATCGATTGACCGATTACGGAAAAAGAAACCTGACTATTCTCTTGATGCTGAGATGTCAGGTACTGAAGGACTGACATTGTATTCACAACTCGAAAGCAAGGACACCTTGCCGGAGGACCAAGTGGTCGATAACGAGCAACGAAGTGAAGTCGGGGATGCGATTGCAGCTTTACCAGAAAAATACCGCGTCCCACTCGTCCTGAAATATATAGAGGATCTTTCACTAAAGGAAATCAGTGAAATGATCGAATTACCTGTCGCTACTGTCAAAACTAGAATTCATCGTGGACGGGAAGCGCTGAAGAAGCATTTTGCCAAACGATGAGAAGGAGGAACTCACCATGTCACGAGAGCATGTACATGAACGGATTCAGGATTATTTAGATCAAAACCAACCACCTGAGGAATTCGAGCGATTGGAAGCAGAGTTACGGGAAGCGGACGCGATGGACGAGTTCGAAGAGTATCGACTCCTTGATGCTCGACTGCGTCAACTTCCAGCGCCCAAATTATCGGCAGATTTTACATCCCGCGTGCTGGCACAATTGCCCGACCAGGTGGATACGCCGAGCGCTGCTTTACTGCACCAACCGCAACCGTCCCGTTTTGGAGGGAAGATGAAGCAATACCCATTGCTCGCGGCGGCGGCTGTTTTCTTACTTTTGTCGATCGGTAGCCTTGGTGGTTATATGGCACAGGAAGAACATGACTTATCTTATACAAATGCACCAGGCATCGTCGCTCAAAATGGTGAGGTCGTCGTGCCAAAAGGCGTCACGGTCGATCAAGATCTCTATGTCGAAGGCGGGAACGTCCGAATCGAAGGGAAAGTTAATGGCGACGTCATGACCGTTGACGGGAAAGCTTACACGGCGAGTGCCGGTAGCGTGACCGGAGAAATCAAGGAAATTGATCAATTATTCGAACGCGTTTGGTACGGAATCAAACGTCTATTTCAATAATCAGATGGGACGAGTCGAACTCGTCCCTTTGTGCTATAATGGAAACTGTTTAAATCAGATGAGTTAGGGGGCACGGTTGGTGAATTACTTCAGCTGGCAACCACTTCAATTTCAATTGTTGAAACTGGGAGAAAACGTACATTGGTACGATTATATTAATGATGTGATTGATATCGCGGTTGTGACGTTCGTTATTTACCGTCTCATGATCATCGTCAAAGGAACAAAAGCGGTCCAGCTCATTAAAGGGATTTCGGTCATTTTGATCAGTTGGTTCCTGAGTGGCTTTTTTGGACTCAAAACACTTCAATTCTTACTCAATCAAATTATCACCTATGGGTTACTGGGGATCATCATCATCTTCCAACCCGAACTCCGGCGTGGACTGGAACACTTAGGACGAACGAGTAAATTCTTCTCACGTAGTGCGATCAGTGATGAAGATGAACAAGTTCGAATCGTCGATGCGCTCGTATCGTCTGCCCAGTACATGTCAAAACGCCGTATTGGAGCACTCGTGACGATTGAACGTGAGACAGGACTGAGTGAATACGTAGAGACGGGCATTCCGCTTGGTTCACAAATCACGAGTCAGTTGCTGATCAACTTATTCATTCCGAATACACCATTACATGATGGCGCTGTCATCGTCCAGCAAGGCAAGTTAGCAGCTGCCGCTTGTTACTTACCGTTGTCAGAAAGTGCACATATCTCAAAAGAGCTTGGAACACGTCACCGCGCTGCAATCGGTGTCAGTGAAGTAACGGATAGTGTTACGCTCGTCGTCTCGGAAGAAACGGGTGGTGTCTCACTCGCCATCAATGGACGTCTGTACCGGGAACTCGATGAAGAATCCTTACGGACGAAGTTGCTTGAGACGATCGTTAAGGTCGAACAGACGAATACTTCCTTCTTGAACTGGATGGGGGCGAAAAAATAATGTTCGAAAAATGGTTCAATGAACGATGGTTTTTACGCATTGTTGCGGTCGTCTTAGCCGTCATGTTGTATTTGATGGTGGCAGGTTCGAATACGACAGGAAAGAGTGACGCCGCTAGTCTGTTGCCGATCGCAGGTCAAGGTTCGACGAAATTTGACGTGCCGGTCACGGTCCAGTATGATGAATCGCAGTGGGTCGCCTATAATATTCCAAATACGATGGAGGTAACCGTTAAAGGTCCATCGAGTAGCTTGACGATGCTTCGGCTTGTTCAGGATTTTGGGTTATCGATTGATTTAAAAGGACTTGACCCTGGCTATCATCGTGTCCGTGTCACAGCAACTGGCTTCGGAAAAGATGTCGAGGTGACGCCAAAGCAGGAGACGATTGAAGTCTTCCTCGATAAGAAGATTACAAAGGAAGTACCGGTACAAGTCGCCTTACTCAATAAAAACAAAATCGCTGAAGGATATGTCGCTGGGGAAGCGCAACCGAATCAACAAACCGTTGAAGTTACGGGAGGCGCAGAGAAGTTACAGGCGATTTCAGCGATCCAAGTACCGATCGATGTAACTGGTCGGGCAGAGACGTTTAAAGAGACGTTCAATGCCAAAGCGACCGATGCGAACGGGAATACGATCAATGCATCTTATCAACCGGAACAACTAGAAATCACAGTACCGATCTATAAGGAAAGTAAGACGGTACCGATCAATGTGCAGACAAAAGATGACGTCAAAAAAGGATATACCGTCGTCAAGATCGTTCCCGTTACGACGGAAGCTCGTCTATATGGAACAAAAGAAGAGTTAGAGCGTATCGGTTCCGTTGATACGGAAGCGGTCTCGCTCAAAGGATTGACGAAGACGACAGAAAAAACCGTCAAACTTGTTGAACCGGAAAATGCGACAGCGATGGATCCGACACAGGTCACCGTCAATATCGTTGTCGAAAAGGAAAATGCGAAGTCGACGACGGAAACCGTCGAGGATCGGGCAGAGAAAACGATTCCCGGTGTGACGGTCACGTTAAATGGGTTTGATGAATCGAAGTATACGATTGATTACAACCAAACGATTGATGTCGTTGTCCGTGGGAAAGAATCTGATTTAGCATCGATCGATGCGACGGATATCAAAGCGGTCATCGATGTGACGGGACTAAAAGAAGGAACGCACGGATTGCCGATTTCGTATCAGACGTCAAAAGCCTTTGATGTCCTGCGTCCGGATAATATGGATGTCACGCTAAAAGCTGTTCCGCGGACATCCGTTCCGACCAATTAAAACAAATTAGTGAAATGAGGAAATAACACATGGGTAAGTATTTTGGAACTGACGGCGTACGCGGCGTCGCAAACGTAGAATTGACACCGGAACTAGCATATCGCCTCGGTCGAACAGGTGGTTACGTGTTGACGAAACACGAAAGCACACGACCAAAAGTCTTGATTGGACGCGATACACGTGTTTCTGGTCAAATGCTTGAGAACGCACTCATCGCTGGTCTTTTATCAATCGGTGCAGAAGTCATGCGTCTTGGTGTCATCTCGACACCGGGTGTCGCGTATCTGACAAAAACGATGGATGCCACAGCGGGAGTCATGATTTCTGCATCGCACAATCCAGTTGAAGATAACGGAATCAAGTTCTTCGGTTCAGATGGCTTCAAGCTCGATGACGCAACTGAGCTTGAAATCGAAGCATTGCTCGATGAAGCAGAAGATACATTACCACGTCCAGCCGGAAAAGAACTCGGTTTCGTTCACGATTACTACGAAGGTGCACAAAAATATCTTCATATGCTTCGCCAGACATCGGATGAAGATTTCTCAGGCATCCATGTCGCGATCGACGGCGCACACGGTGCGACGTCAAGCCTCGCACCACGCCTATTCGGTGACTTGGAAGCAGAAGTATCGACGATCGGTACAACTCCGAACGGACTCAACATCAATGATGGTGTCGGTTCGACACACCCAGAACATCTCGCTGCCTTCGTTAAGGAAAAAGGCGCAGATGTTGGTTTATCGTTTGATGGAGACGGCGACCGCTTGATTGCAGTCGATGAGAACGGTGATATCGTCGATGGCGATAAAATCATGTTCATTTGCGGAAAATACTTGAATGAACTTGGTCGTCTGAAAGACAACACGATCGTTGCGACGGTCATGAGTAACCTCGGCTTCCATAAAACTGTTGAAGAAAACGGGATGACGGCACTTCAGACAGCAGTCGGTGACCGTTATGTCGTCGAAGAAATGCGTAAGAACGACTACACGCTCGGTGGTGAACAGTCGGGGCATATCATCTTCATGGATTACTCAACGACAGGGGACGGCATGTTGTCAGGCGTCCAGTTGTTGCAAATCATGAAAGCGACAGGGAAAAAGTTATCGGAACTCGCAGCTGAGATGCCGATCTTCCCACAACGTCTCGTTAACATCCGTGTCTCAGACAAAAATGGTGCAATGAGCGGTCCTGCCGTACAAGCGATCATTGCAGAAGTCGAAGCAGAGATGGCAGGCAACGGACGTATTCTCGTTCGTGCGTCAGGAACAGAACCACTCGTTCGTGTCATGGCAGAAGCCCCGACACAAGAAGCGTGTGATGCATACGTCGAGCGGATCGCGAACGTCGTTCGTGAGAACTACGCGTTACAAGAAAACTAAGCAGCCCGAAGCAGAGCGATTGCTCTGCTTCTTTTTTACAATTATTTTAGAAAAACAAATTGATATTTTTACAAAAAATAGGGATTATGCGTATTGAATAGAAAAATATCGGGAATAGTTACAAATACGTTACCTTTCTTGCTTTTTCAGATTAAAGTTCGTATGATGGTGAAGTCGGACAGAAACGGGGTCGGACAGAAACAAGAAGCGCCAGGGCTTTCTCCGTAGGACGAAAGCTGACGAGGTGGAGGTTTATCGAATGATTCGGCGGATGCCTCCCGGTACCAGATCCATACCGTAAATCGTTCTGAAATCGTCCAAGTGATTGGGCGGACAAACAGACCGATCGGGATCCTCTCAACAAGAGCCGTTTCCTCTTCAGGGAAATACTTGTAAATGGAGAGATGTAACATGTGCGGAATCGTAGGTATGATTGGACAGGTCAACACGAAAGAAATTTTATTAAAAGGTCTCGAGAAGCTCGAGTACCGCGGCTATGACTCGGCAGGTCTTGCGTTCGTCAACGACGGCGTCCAAGTCCACAAAGAAGTAGGCCGGATTGCTGCGCTACGCGAAGTCGTTCCTGCAGATGCAGACGGCACAGTCGGAATCGGACACACACGCTGGGCGACACACGGTGTCCCAAGCGTACCAAACGCGCACCCGCACCAAAGTGCGTCAACACGTTTCACACTCGTGCACAACGGTGTCATCGAGAACGATGAGCAGTTGAAAGCAGAATTGAATGTCGATCTCCTCAGCGACACGGATACAGAAGTCATCGTTCAGATGATCGAAAAGAACTTCAACGAGACAGGTGATGTCGCGGAAGCATTCCGTCAAACACTCCGCGTCTTGCACGGTTCGTATGCCCTCGCATTGATCGATGCTGAAAATCCAGACGTTTTGTACATTGCGAAAAACAAATCACCACTTCTCGTTGGTCTCGGTGACGGGACGTTCAACGTCGTCGCATCAGACGCAATGGCAATGTTACAAGTAACGGATCAATTCGTTGAGCTGCATGACGGTGAGATGATCATCTTGACGCGTGATAGCGTTACGATTCAAGATCTCGACGGTAACGTTCAAGAGCGTGAAGCATATACGGCTGAAATCGATGCATCAGATATCGAAAAAGGAACGTATGCGCACTACATGCTCAAAGAGATGGATGAGCAACCAGCTGTCATCCGCAACATCGTTCAACAATATCAAAATGAAGCAGGCGACATCACACTCGACCAATCGGTCCGTGATCTCGTACTCGGTCGTGACCGTGTCTACATCATCGGTTGCGGAACAAGCTATCATGCTGGTTTGATTGGGAAACAGTTGATTGAACAAATCGCAGGCATCCCGACAGAAGTGCACATCTCTTCTGAGTTCGGATACAACATGCCATTATTGACAGAGAAACCACTCTTCCTCTTCCTTTCACAATCAGGTGAAACAGCGGATAGCCGTGCGGTTCTCGTTGAAGCGAAGAAACTTGGTCACCCGGCACTGACGATCACGAACGTTCCAGGATCAACATTGTCACGTGAGGCGAACGCAACATTATTGCTCCACGCGGGTCCAGAAATCGCCGTTGCTTCAACAAAAGCGTATACAGCTCAAATCGCTGTCCTCGCTGTTCTTGCGTTTGACCTCGCTCAAGCGAAAGGGGTTGCTGTCAACTTCGATCTCATGAAGGAACTCGGTAAAATCTCAAGTGCGATGGAATCGGTCATGTCTCAAAAAGATCGTTTCCAAGAAATCGCGACAGAGTACTTGTCTGAATCACGTAACGCGTTCTTCATCGGTCGCGGACAAGATGCATACGTCGGGATGGAAGGTGCATTGAAACTCAAAGAGATCTCGTATATTCAAGCAGAAGGATATGCGGGTGGCGAGCTCAAGCACGGTCCGATCGCTTTGATCGAAGATAACACACCGGTCATCGCACTCGTGACACAACCACACGTTCACCTCAACAACCGTGGGAACGTCAAGGAAGTCGTCGCGCGTGGTGCAAACGCGTGTGTCATCGCAGCAGAAGGTCTTGAATTGCCGACGGATGCCTTCGTCATCCCAGCAGTCGAGCCACTCTTGTCACCGCTCTTGTCTGTCTTGCCACTTCAATTGATTTCATACTACGCGGCACTCGGTCGCGACTGTGACGTCGATAAGCCACGTAACTTGGCGAAGTCAGTAACGGTTGAATAAGAAAATAAATCGACTCCAAACGATAGGCGCGAAAGTGTCTGCCGTTTGGGGTTTTTTATATAGGAGGACAACAAGATGAATCGCTGGATCGCCGCATTTCCTAAACGATATGAACAGGACGTCCGAATCGTCCAAGCGTGTCTACCGTTTGCTTGGACGCGTTTATCACCCGGGGCGATCGAAGTAAATACAGAGCACGAACAGATACAGATTCCGACTCGCTTATATGTACCAGAGGTTGACTCGGAGCGGATTAAACAACTGACGTCGACTCAAAAAACGATGTTATTTTGCCTTTACACCCGTCACCATGATGGTCACATCCGTGAACGTTATCTCCGTCAGTTACTCAAAACAAATCAACAAGATGAATGGATACTCATCTATATTCTTGAACTTGCTAGTGAATACGTCTGTGAAATCGTTGATATCATCGTACCTGTGATCGAGCAATGGGATCCGGAAGTGAAGCGGCGATTCGTCGAGGATGATCCGGCATACATGAAGCGAATCGAAGACCGGATGATCAGTTACTGGAATGCTTATTATCGGTCAAGTGGCGAACGACGATCTGAAGCGGACTACCCAGGCTTTCAGATTATAAAATCGTTACGGGAGAATACTTCGGTGGAGGAAGTTTAAAGAGATAAAAAGGAGGTGCGCCCATGATCACGAAATCAAAGGATCTGTACTTAGAAGGACCCGGACCTGCTGTTTTGCTGTTACATAGTTTTACTGGTAGTGCGAATGAGATGCGGGGGCTCGCTCGCTTTTTACATGTAGCCGGGTATACCTGTTACGCGCCCAATTACGCCGGGCACGGGGAATCGCCGGAGCGCTTGTTTGCGACGACGATCGAAGACGTCTGGCAGTCCGCGCAAGTCGGATGCGCCTTTTTACATGAGCAAGGGCACAAAAACTTCTTTTTGATTGGGCAATCACTCGGTGGGGTGATGGCTCTTCGACTGGCAGAACAGTCAGGATGCGCAGGACTCATCTTACTCTCGACGCCGATTCTTGAGCGGACGATTGCGGGACTCGAACATAGAGTCCGCCGTTATACGGAACGGTATTTTCAATTTGACGATCGTTCGCAAGAGTGGATCGCAGACTTTGTCGACCGTCATTTTCCACGACCGGAAAAAGACTTACGAGCACTGCAACAGTTCATTCTCGACACAGGAGTCGTCTTACCGAAGATCACGCAGCCCATCGCTCTATTCCTTGGTGTATTAGATGATATCGTCTACCATGCAAGTCTTGAACGAATCGAAACGACGGTGCCGAGCCGAGATCAGAAAAAGCTCCTTCTTCCGAACAGTAAACATTTACTGACGCTCGATCGGGATAAACAGTGTTTGTTCGAAGAAATCCTTGTCTTCTTGAAGACCCATCCGGTAGATTCCTTGAAACCATCATCTGCTGTGCAGTAGGCTAGATAGGTAAGCTAGACGTGAAAGGGGAAGGGATCATGCGAATTTTAGTAGTAGGAGCAAGCGGAACGATTGGACAGGCAGTCGTCGAACGGCTGAGTGAGCGGCATGACATCATTCGTGCCGGACGAAGCGGAGCGGATGTGCAAGTCGATATTACGTCAGAAGCAAGTATCCGAGCGATGTATGAAACAGTCGGTTCTGTTGATGCTGTTATCAGTGCCACAGGTGGCGCTCATTTTGGTCCATTGACGGACTTAACAACGGAGCTTAATCAAATCGGAATCGACAGTAAACTAAAAGGTCAGGTTAATCTGGTCCTACTTGGTTTACAGTCAGTACGAGACGGAGGAAGCTTTACGCTGACGACTGGCATCATGATGGACGATCCGATTCGCCAAGGCGCATCTGCTGCGCTGGCGAACGGTGGGGTCAAAGCGTTCGTTCATGCAGCGGCGATCGAGATGCCACGAGGCATTCGAATCAACAGTGTCAGTCCGAACGTACTGATTGAGTCGCTCGAGAAGTACGGACCCTTCTTCCGTGGTTTTGAAGCCGTTCCGGCGTCACGTGTCGCGACGGCGTTCGAAAAAAGTGTCGAAGGGGCACAGACGGGGCAAAACTACGAAGTTTATTAAATGAAAAAGCAGGTAGCGAAAAATCGCTACCTGCTTTTTTTACAGACCGGATAGGATATAACGTTCGATTCCGAAAAGTAATAGAGTGATCCCGAGACAAATGAGTAAGTTGCGTACGAACCAGCGACCTGTCATCGTCCGGTTCATGATCAGTTTCTCCAGTGTCAGATTGACGAGAAGCACACATAAGAAGATGACGCCAAACCAAATCATCCAGACACATCCTTTCTTTCTTCTTAACGAATCCAATAGCTAAAAAGTTTCGCGCCCGTCAGGAGCAGGAAATCATTCAGATGAGCGGGAAGGAAACAAGCAGTCGATTTTACAAGGAGGAACATGACGATGAAACAAGCGGTCCTAGTGATTGATTTTCAACAGGAACTCGTTGACGGAAACATCGAAGAACGTCCGGTATACTTAAAGGAACAAGTTGCGCACGTCATCGAAGCGGTCGTACTCGAAGCAGACGAACGGAACATCCCAGTCGTCTTTATTCGGGATCTAGATGTCGCTGGCGGAACAGGACCCGGTTTTGCAGTCCATGATTCGATTCCCGTTCCAGCGTCCAGTGTCACGTTTGATAAAGCAGCGACGAATGCGTTTCATGGTACCCCATTGCTCGATCATCTACGCCAAGCATCGATTGAACATCTAATCGTCTTAGGTTGTAAGACGGAACACTGCATCGATACTGCGGTACGCAGTGCGACAGTACATGGTTTTGATGTCACACTCGTTGCCGATGGACATACGACGAACGGTTCTGATGTATTGACGCCGGAGCAAATGATTGCCCACCACAATCAAGTCTTGCACGGTCATTATAACGTCGAACACTTTTCGATCGTTCGTCCGTCAACGGAAGATGTCTTCACCCCAATCCACAATGACTACCGGACATGAAGAGGAGAATAAGATGATTGAATTACGAAAAATGACAGCGTCCGATTACGATCGCTACGCGACGCTCGTCCAAGATGAACGTGTCATGCGTTACATCACGGAACAGGCATTAACAGATACGGAAACGAAACAACGCTTTGAGCGAATCCTTGAACAACAGCAGCACGACCGACTCGGATCGTATCTGATTTATACCGAAGAGACATGGATTGGAATCGGGCACATGACCCGGAGTCAAACGCAACCGTTCGAAGCAGAGCTCGGTTACATGCTACTACCCGATCAGTGGGGACGCGGATACGGCACAGCCATTGCAGAGCGTCTCTTACAGTTAGCGACAGAAGAAGAGCTACAGGTCGTCACGGCGACGATTGATCCAGCACATGAAGCGTCGCGCTGTATTTTGATCGGATTAGGTTTTGAATCGACCTATGTTGGACCGATTGACGGTCTACCAGGTGAAACGCTACAGAAAATAGTGGGAACGACGGAATGACGCGAGACGAATGGATTGAACATTTTCAACTCGACGTCGCAGTATGCGCGACTGTCGACGAATCGTATAGTTCTGAAGTCGATCGTCTCGTCCTAACGGATGGTCAGGTCGTCTTCTTGAAGCGCCCGTATACGGCTGAAAAGTGGTACCGGGAACGTGGCTGGATTCATGCACTAGAAGAATTTGTACCCGTGCCGCACATCTTAGCTGAAGCAACTCCCGGGCAGACGACCGGGGCGTTCGTACTTGCTGCCTTAGCGGGACAGGCACCGATCACGATGAATAAAAAATTGGCGTACGAAATTGGTCGAACGCTCGCAATGCTGCATACGTGTACAGGAGAAGATTACGGCGAGTATACGGAAGATGGATTTTATGCCTATCCGGTTCAGGACTGGCGACGCTTCCGGAATGAAAAACTCGATGGATTCATGCCGTTCATCACGACCGAACTCGATCCCAGTTTTTTAGAGAACATCCAAACAGAGTTAGTCAGACGAGAACAGTCGTTACCGGAGCCTTCACGTCCCGTTGCCACACATTGTGACTTCCGCCTAGCAAATTTACTGACGGTAGGTGATCAAGTCACAGGGGTGATCGATTTCGAGACGACCCGCTACGGGGCCGTCGAGATGGACTTCACGAAGATCGTCCGTAATCTCAATACGTTCGGTTCCATTTACGTCACGGCATTTCAAGAAGGATACGCGACATTACACCCAGACGTGCCGTTTGAGACGTATCTAGCATACTATCGTTTGTGGGAAGCACTCACGGCCGTCGGCTGGTGCATCAAACGTGGACTAGAAGAGCACCGGGTGTTCTTTGAGGAGAACATCATGCTTATCGAGCAGGAATTACAGATGACAAGCATATCGGACGGGTATTGATTCACCCATGTCTTGGAAGAAACCTCTATACTTAGAGAAATGAGGAATATGAGGGGGAAGCGAGATGACAGGGAAACGAATCGGAATCATCGGTGGTGGACTCGCCGGAATCTTTGCGGCACGTCAATTGCAGGCAGCAGGACATGCTGTTGAAATCATCGAAAAAAGCCAGAGCGTCGGGGGGCGAATGGCGACTCGTCGGATTGATGAAGGAACAGCGGATCATGGTGCCGTCTTCTTCACGGTTCGGACGGAAGAGTTAGGACGCGAAGTCGACGACTGGCTTGAGAAAGGGTGGGTTCGTAAATGGTTCGGAACGGATTTTCCACGCTATGTCGCGACGGACGGCATGAATCAACTCGTACAAGCGATTGGTCGAGGGATTCCCGTCCAGTTGAATGAACAGGTCACGCATATTACGGCAATGGAGGACGAACTCGTCACACAAGCGACGGATCATCAAGGTGCGTATGATGCGTTACTTGTGACGGCGCCTGTACCGCAAGCATATGAACTGTTGCAGGCTTCTGATCTGGCGCTCGGAGAGGACGATCATGAGCAGTTACGCCAAGTGACGTTCGAGCCGACATTCGTGGGTCTGTTTGAAATCAAAGAGCGACTGACGATCGGGGAAGTCGGCCTACAAGACGAACAACTCGTCGATGGGATGTTAAAACTCGTCAATAATGCCGAGAAACAGATTTCGAAGACGACACTCCTGAGCGTCTATATGACAGCTCGCTTCAGTGAAGACTGGTACGAGCGCCCAGAAGAAGAGACACTCGCGGAAGTCGAGCGTCTGTTACAACAGCAACTCGGACCAGTGACGATTATCTCCCGCCAGCTCAAGCGTTGGCGTTACGCTCAGGCACGCGCAGTTTACCGGACACCGCATTTGAAACTGTCGTCACATCCACTTTGGCTTGCTGGTGATGCGTTCCTTGAAGCCGATGATGCGTCAGGACGGACGCGCGTCGAGAGCGCTATCATCTCCGGATTACGTGTCGCAGAAGCGATCGACACCCACTTACGTCAGACGGTAACAGCGACGGAATGAACGAAAACATGCACTTCTTTTCTGACTCGAGAAGAAGCGCATTTTTTTGTTACTCACGATCATTTCACCTGAAAGTGTTGTTCACTCCAAGCTGCCATGTGATCAAGAATTGGTAAAAAACTATGACCAGCATCCGTTAGAGAATATTCAACACGAGGGGGAACTTCGCCAAAGACGTGCCGTTGAATCAACCCATCCGCTTCAAGCTCACGTAGCTGACGTGTCAATGTTCCCTTAGAGATACCTGTTAATTGTTGCAGTTCATGAAAACGATGTGTCCCGTGTGTCAGGTGCCACAGCAAGATGATCTTCCATTTGCCAGCGACCATCTGTTGGACCCGAGTGACTGGACAGGCAGTGCGTTGATTGGTCGTTGTATCGAATACAGCCACATTCATCCTCTCCCATTGGTTCGTTTTGAGGGACCTAGTTTCAGATAAGTGCCTACTTTTTTTAGTGTATCACCTAGCGTATCATGAAGAACAACATCAAACTTCAAAGGAGTGGTTTCATCATGAAATGGTTAATTACAGGAGCAACCGGAAAATTAGGCGCGCGGATCGTGCAGCACCTCAGTGAACAAGTCGGCAACGAACATGTAGCGGTTAGTGTCCGCGACGTCGAAAAAGCAACAGAGCTTGCAGCACAAGGAATCGATGTCCGATACGGAGACTTTGATCAGCCCGAAACACTCGGACAAGCGTTTCAAGGAATCGATCGATTGTTGATCATTTCGACGGACGGTGAAGAGGCGACTCGGATCCGGCAACACCAAGCCGCTGTCACGGCAGCAAAAGAGGCAGGCGTCAAGCTGATCGGCTATACGAGCATCGCCAATGCGGCACACAGTACAAACGGACTTGCTCGAACGCATCGTGTCACAGAGGAAGCGATTCAAGCGACAGGTATCCCGTATGTCTTTTTCCGTAACAACTGGTATCTCGAAAATGAACTCGGAACGATTGACGCCGTCGCGCAAGGCGCAGACTGGTTAACGGCAGCAGGCGAAGGGAAAGTCGGATGGGCGTTACAAGATGAGTATGCGTTAGCCATTGCGACGGGACTGACGCTTGAGCATCCAAACCCCATCTATGAACTATCGGGTCCGTTGCATACACAAGCAGAACTCGCGACTGCAGTCGGAACAGTGCTTAACCGATCGGTCGCTTTAGATGAAGTGGATGAAGCGACATATGGTGAGCGGATGCAAGCAGCTGGCTTACCTGACTTCTTGATTCCAATGCTGACTGGTATCCAGGCAGATATCGCAGCAGGGACTCTGGCAGTAGAAAGTACTGATTTTGAAGCATTACTTGGTCGTCCCGTGACGACGCTGGAAGAGGGAGTCCGTCTCCTTTTGAAAAGATAAGTTCATCTGAACGTTTTCAGGATGAATGAGTAGGGTAAATCCCCTTTAGAAGCAATTAAAGGAGGAGCCCTACCATGAAACTGTCATCCTATCGTGTTAAGGAAGGCGAGCAAGTCTCGTTTTCGAATTACCCGACATCAGAAGAACATAAAATTTCGGAAGCAGAATTGCGAGAGAAACGGATTCCAAAAAGTGTTGAGACGTTACAAGAGTTACATTGGCGTTTGCATGCTGAAGAGAAAAATGGCGTCCTCGTCATCCTGCAAGCAATTGATGCAGCGGGGAAGGACGAGGCGATCAGCTATATCTTTTCTAACTTGAACGCACAAGGACTCCGAACGATTTCCGTCAAAAAACCGTCGGATACGGAGCAAAAACATGACTACCTATGGCGGATCCACGAAGGACTACCAGAAAAAGGGGAAGTCGGCATCTTAAATCGCTCCTATTATGAGGAAGTCATTGCCCCACGAATCCATGATTTGCTCGAGGAGGAAGAAAAGCCGGATGAGGGTGACGTGTGGCAGATGCGCTATCGTCAAATTAATGACTTTGAACGCTATCTCGTCGAGAATGGCTTCCGAGTCGTCAAGTTCTTGTTCCATGTCTCAAAAGAGGAGCAACGGCAACGGCTGTTGACTCGTCTGAAAGATCCAACGAAAAACTTCGAATTCTCGTTTAATGACATTGAGGAACGCAAGCACTGGGACGAATACCATGAGATTTTTGCTGAGCTTGTCTCAGCGACATCGACATCGTATGCACCATGGTATATCTTACCGGCAGATGACGAATGGTATTCCCGCTATATCGTCACCGAAGTCATGAATGACGTCCTGAAGGAAATTGATCCGCAATATCCAAAGCTATCAGAAGAGGATCAGGAACAGCTGGATGAAGCGATTAAACGACTGGAAGAAGAAGCATAAACTATTTAAATACACCAAATGCGATTGTTCTCTTGCTGAGAAGAATCGCTTTTTTAATACACTTAGAGTTGTATGAAATTCTATTTACTCATCATGATTTCTGAACTTCTGAACATCGCGGGACAAATGTCCTGTTCAAATCAGAAGGACTCTCGTTAAATGAGAGTATCATGGAAAAAGAGAGGAGTATGCATATGCGTGGTATCTTATTTGCGATTGCTGGTGGCTTTTTCTTAACGCTTCAAAGTGTCGCCAATGCCCGGATCAGTCAAACGATCGGGACGTGGCAAGCAGCGACGATCACTCAGATGACCGGGTTCATCGTTGCGATCCTCTTAGCGGTCGTCTTACGGGATCGTAGTTTTTCAGCGATGCGCCGTGTCAAACCGCTTTATCTAGCAGGAGGTGCCTTTGCGGCGATCATATTATTCAGCAACATGACGGCGGTCCACCGGATGGGCGTGACCTTGACGATTTCGCTCTTTTTATTGGCGCAATTAGCGCTGGCACTCTGGATTGACGGAAGAGGCTGGTTCGGCGTCATGAAACGCCGACTGCGGGGGCCGCAGATCATCGGCATCTTGATGATGGTTGCAGGCATCTTCATCTTAAAGAGCTAAGGAGGAGAAGAAGTGACGGACATTGTGAGCTATTTGGAACGGTATCAGTTAACGCATGTCTTTGATGTATCGCTACGCAAGGCGATGCACATCCAGACGTTCGCACCGGGTGAGGCTTTATGCCGACAAGGCGATGTTGCGCATGAACTGTACCTGCTCGTCGAAGGGAAATTGAAGATTACGCATATGTCGGCAACGGGGAAACGTCTCGTGTTGTCCTTCAAGCATCCGTTTGATCTCGTCGGCGATATTGAGTTTGTCCGAAAGATTGATTTGATGAACACGGTTGAGGCAGTGACACCAGTAACCGTCTTACGCATCGCCTATGCGGATTTGGAAGAGGCACGTGTACATCATTCTGCTTTTCTATTATTTTTACTCGAGACGATCACGAAAAAGTTTGAATTGAAATCGCATACGCTCAGCTTCAATCTGCTGTATCCGGTAGAAGTTCGGCTAGCCAGTTATTTGCTGTCGATGACACCTGATACGGATGCTTTTGCGAGTAAGGAACTGGTCGATGCGGCAGATTTGATCGGGACGAGCTACCGTCATGTCAACCGTGTCTTACGTCAGTTCGTCGACGATGGGTTGATTCGCAGAACGCAGCATACGATTGAGATCATTGATCGAGACGGATTGATGGAGCGCGTTGGAGAAAGCATTTACGAATGAAAGAGGTGCGACATGGTTACGGGAATCATCCTTGCTCTTTGTGGGGGCATGCTCGTTTGTATTCAAAATACGTTTAACGCAAAAGTCAAAGAACATGTCGGTGCTTGGGCGACGACGACGCTAGTCCTTGGACTCGGGTTCCTCGCTTCACTGACGATTGGTTTGATCGTCGAAGGGTCACAATTGTTTGCACTCGAACAGGCGCAAACTTGGTTTTGGTTCAGTGGGATCATCGGTGTCGGTGTCGTCCTCTGTGTGACGCAAGGAGTTCAACAACTCGGACCAAGTCGAGCGATTTCGATCGTCATGGTGTCGCAAATCTTATTTGCCTTACTGTGGGATACGCTCGGTTGGTTCGGGTTACAAGCCGTTCCATTTACGTGGACGAAAGCACTCGGTGTGTTGCTGATTGGTGGGGGCGTACTGTTATTTCAACTGGGCGGGAAAACAACAACTGTACGACAAGTACGTAAAGGAGCTTGAAGATGTTTTATACGACAGTATTATTCGATATTGACCATACACTACTTGATTTTGAAGCGACGGAACGGATTGCCTTTCGCCGCCTGCTCGAGCAACAAGATCTAACGTGGACGATTGAGCGAGAAGCGCGCTACAAGGAAATCAATCACGCGCTCTGGAGAGCACTCGAACGGGGTGAAGTGACACGTGAGGAAGTCATTCACTCGCGATTCGTGACGTTCTTTGCGGAAGAAGGACGAGAAGTCAACGGACGAGAAGTTGACGAAACGTATCGCGGATACCTCGCGCAAGGGACGGAATTGATTCCGGGTGCGACTGCCCTGTTAGAGCAACTAGAAGGGAACGTCGAGATGTACGTCGTCACGAACGGGATTTCAAAGACGCAACGCGCGCGACTTGATGGCGCCGGATTAACGGACTTCTTTAAAGCGATTTTCGTTTCAGAAGAGACAGGTTTTCAAAAGCCGATGGCAGGATTTTTCGATCATGTGTTTGCGCAGATTCCACAATTCGACCCGGCGCGAACAATCATTATCGGAGATTCCTTGTCAGCTGATATTGCAGGTGGCAATCAAGCTGGTATCGCAACATGTTGGTTTAATCCAGAAGGAAAGCCGGCAACGGATATCAAGCCCACGTTTACGATTACCTCTTTAGCCGAACTACCTGCAGTGCTTGAAAACGCAGCAGTCCTTCAACAATGAATCAAATCAGTCGATAGGAAAGAGAAGGAAAGGGGGCGATCACCGTGCAACGATGTGATCAACAGACGCTGGAGGCAACTCCCGTCTAATTAAAAGGGGAAATGAACATGATTCAACTCGTACCGGTAACAGCAGAAAATTGGGAAGCTTGTTGTGAGCTGACGCTGACAGCAGAACAGCAGGACTTCATGGAAGCGAATGTCTATTCGATCGCGCAAGCGAAGTTCGAACCAAGCCTTGTCCTTCGGGCGATTATGATGGACGATACGGTTGTTGGTTTTGTGATGTACAACACGGAACTAGAAGAACTCGACGGTTACTGGATATACCGCATCATGATTGATCAGGCGCAGCAAGGGAACGGTATCGGGCGATTAGCGATGCAAGCCCTGATTGAAGAGATGCGAATGTTACCTGCAGCGAAACGAATCGTCGTCGGCTATCGACCGGATAATCAGGCGGCGCACAGTCTGTATGCGAGTCTCGGCTTCATCGACCACGGGGACCGATTCGGTCGGGAAATGGCAGTACGATTAGACATTTGAAGGATGGAAGGACTCTTGAAACGCAAGAGTCCTTTTCTTTTGGATATTTTTTGAAACTTTTTGTGACTCGTCATGCTCTAATAAGTAAAGGGAGGGAACACGATGGACTTACGAAACGAGCACACGACACTTGTCCGCCGTGCGATGAAGCACGATGAAGCGGCGTTCGAGCAATTGGTGCTCCTACATAGCGAACAACTCTACCGAACAGCATATCTTTATGTGAAGAACGAACACGATGCCTTAGACGTCGTACAAGAGACAGTTTATAAAGCGTTCATCTCGATCGAACAAGTGAAGGAACCGAAACATTTCGTGACGTGGATCACGAAAATTCTGATCCGTAATTGTTACCGCGCGTTGGAAAAACAACAACCAACAGATGATATCTTACTTCATGTTCCGGTACAGGAAGACCGATCGCGAGACGAACACCTCGATCTCGTGCACGCGTTATCGCATCTGCGAAAAGAATACCGGGATGTCTTAGTTCTTTTCTATTTTCATGATATTCCGATGAAAGAGATTGCAAGCTTCATCGGGATCACCCTTAATACGGTGAAGACCTATTTAAAACGAGGACGCGAAGAGTTAAAAATACAGTTAGGAGGAATGGATTATGGCACAGCACGATCTACAAAATGACTACGAAAAAATTCCCGTACCGACGAACGCGTTACAAGATCGAATTCGTCAAGGAATTACGCAAGGCGTAGCGGAACGACAACACGTACGTCCGCGCCGGAAACAATACGTAGCTATTGCCGGTCTTGCAGCATCGTTGTTCGTAACGACATTCATCGTCCCACCGTTTGCTTCCGCGATGTCACACGTTCCGTTGATTGGTGGACTGTATCGTCCCTTTACAGAACAGGGGACAGTCGGAACTGAAATCGAGAAGAAACAGCTCGCAACAACAATTGATCAGACGGTAACCGATCAAGGCATTACGATCAAGGTCGTCGACGCCTACTATGATGGTACGACGATCGGGATGAACCTGACGGCAACTGGTGTACCAGACGTCAACGAAACGAAACGAGCTGCTTTTTATGAAGTGTTCAAAGGGGATAAACGATTCGAAGGTACTGAAAATCAAGAACTGGCACATTTCAAACAGGACGGTAAGGTATGGAAAGCACGAATCGAATATGATGTCGGCTTACAGAAATTAAGTGATTCCATGCAGGTGCCACTCGTGATTTCGGAAATGTTTGGTCTAGACGGAAACTGGCAATTCGAGGTTCCGGTCAAACGATTGCAAGCGATTGAACAGACGTTTAATACGACGGTGAAGAATCCTGATTATGCAGTTGATGTCACATTGAAACAGATGACAAAAGGACAGGCAAGTACGACGTTTGATTATACGGCGGTTTATCCGAAGTCATATGATTACCGAATCATATTTTCATTGTTTGATGATAGTGGGAAAGAAGTCATTCACAATTGGTCAGAAAGTACAGCCTTAGTAAGCCATACGAATACTTCATCCGAGCGAACCGATACGTCACGGCTTAGTCTAGGCAACTATGTGATTCCGAGTGGGGCATACACATTGCATCCTCAATTAAGCATTACACCTAAAACAACGTTTATTCCATTGACGACATCGTTACCTTACGCGGAGCAGAATCCAACACATCCGTTAAAAATGACGACACAAAACATTAAGATTACGGACTCTCAAGTAATCGTCGATTTTGAAACGAATGCAGTCGAAATGTTATCAAACATTAA
Source organism: Exiguobacterium sp. EF_C8 (assembly GCF_054956715.1). Taxonomy (NCBI): domain Bacteria; kingdom Bacillati; phylum Bacillota; class Bacilli; order Caryophanales; genus Exiguobacterium; species Exiguobacterium sp. EF_C8. The sequence continues at coordinate 223,695 of NZ_CM143264.1, forward strand.
ATTGGATGCAGTGAGAAGCATGTTCTTGATTCAAGGAAACGAACCACCGGATGGGCGTGAAATCAAACCACACATCACGGTACGAGATGCGAACCAAAAGCAATTCCGAGCAACGTTTACGTTATCAGCTTCACAAATGGCATCCATTGACGAATTTTATCTGGAGACAGGTTACTCGAATATCATGACGAACACACCAATCGACTTGAAACCGATTCCGTTCACCGTCGATTAAACAGGAGACTCCTGACATGCTGTCGAACTAGAATCAGCATGTGAGCAACAAAGGAGTCTGATGAAATGGAAATACGTCAAATGACAGCGGAAGATTACCCAGAAGTCGTTCGGATCTACGAACAAGGAATAAAGACGGAGAACGCGACGTTTCGCACGGAAGCATTACCGTACGAAGAATGGACGAGGCATCACCATGAACACAGTCGTCTCGTTGCGATTGAAGGCGAGCAACTGCTCGGCTGGGTTGCGTTGAGTCCATTTTCTTCGATTCCAGCATACGCTGGTGTCGCTGAAATCAGTCTTTATATTGCAGAAGAAGCACGCGGTAAAGGTGTCGGCACTCGCTTGATGGAAGACGTCATTGCAACAAGTGAAGCAGCAGGCATCTGGACCCTGCAATCGCAAGTCTTTCCGGAAAATCATGCGAGTCTGCGCCTTCATGAACGTTTTAATTTTCGCGAAGTTGGTCGCCGGGAGCGAATTGGTCGGCTCGGAGGCAGATGGCGCGATACGGTATTGCTCGAGCGACGCAGCACATATCTCTAAAATTCGGCAAGTGGACGCAATGTTCCCTTGCCTTCTTTGTGTTGAAAGCAAGGGATAACGGGAAAAGACAGACAGCAAAAGAAGGGGAGGGATCACGATGGATGATTTTTTTGGTGAGGGACTTGAGACCAATCAACAAAAGCGGAAACGCAAACTGGAGGAAATCTTTGATCAGTCGTTTGAATCGGAGCGCCGGGATTTTAATCAATCGTTGGAGCAGGACGTGACGGTTGCTCTGATCGGAGATGTCAATGCGGGAAAATCCTCGACCTTGAACGCAATTCTTGGTCGCGAAGTCGCAACGGTCGGAGCACGCCCAGGTGAAACGGTCCGCATCGATCAAGTAAGGCAACATCCGGAAGATAAAGTCATCTTTGTCGATACACCGGGACTAAATGATGCCAATACACAGAACTCGGAAGCGACATGGACGTATTATCAAAGTGCCGATGTCATCCTTTATTTTTTAAATGCGGCAGGTACTGTCTTGTCTGAGACAGAGACGAAGAATTTCCAGAAAATCTATCAACATAACCAAAATGTCTTGATCGTTGTCACGAAGATGGATGCGACGGATGATGTCGACACGATCGTTCGCCATATTGCAGAAAAACTACCAGGACCAAAAATCATTCCCGTATCAGCACGAGAAGGAACGAATATTGATCGGCTCCGCCGGGAGGTCCTCGATATCTTAAAAAAGTTCGACAAGGATAATGTGTTCGTTCGCCAGATGGATCCGACCGTTCGCGGGAAGATCGCCAACAATTGGATCGTGGGTGCCGGAACAGCTGCTGGTGCGATCGGTGCTGTCCCGTTTCCAGGAGCTGATATCATTCCGTTGACTTCAATTCAAATCGGCTTGATGCTCAAGTTATCAAATCTGTATGAACGGCAGTTATCCAAGGAGAGTGCCAAAGAGTTGCTTGTCGTGACAATCGTCGGAAACTCCGGAAAGACGGCTTTTCGACAAATAGCGAAACTGGTTCCGGGATATGGTGCCGTCATTGCTGCGGGAGTCGCTTCGACCGCCACCCTTGCACTCGGATACGGAACGAAATATGTCTATGAGAATAAGCTCGAATTAACACCGGAACAACTAATGGGGTTCGTCAAACGATTCCGAAAGAAGGCGGAGGAGTCGTCAGAAGAGACAAACGAGTAATCTCCTTGCTATTCCATACAGCAATGAAGGGGGAGAACATATGACACGACTACTCGAAGAAATCAAACAATATCAATCGAAATTCCGACAAAAGGCACCTGCTGAGAAACAACGGCTGATGGCGGAAGCGACAGCTGAACTGGCTGCTTCTGGAGTCGTACAAGGTCTAGGTGTCGGTGACACAATCCCACACTTTACATTACCCAATGTATCTGGAGAACCAGTCGCAATCGAGACATTACTCGAGCAAGGTCCTGTTATCTTAACGTTCTACCGGGGTGGCTGGTGTCCGTACTGCAATCTCGAGCTTCGCGCGTACGAACGGTAAATCGACCGAATCCGCGCTCAAAGAGCGACTGTCATTGCAATTAGTCCGGAGACAGCTGATTTTGCTGAGCAAACGGCGAATAAGAATGCGTTAAGTTTCCCTGTCTTAAGTGACGTTGATTTACATGTATCCCGTCAATTTGATTTGGTGTTCGACTTGCCAGATTATTTGATTGAGATTTACAAAGCATCGGGACTTGATGTAGCGAAGCACAATGGAAATGAGGATTGGCAGTTACCGAAACCGGCGACGTTTATCATTGATACGAATGGTGTGATTCGTTTCGTAGAAGTGCCGTCCGATTATACGAAACGCGTTGATCCAGAACACATCCTCCAAAACCTTGAACAGAATAAAAAGTATGAAGATTGACTTAAACGGTCTGGCTTCTCTCTACTTGTTGGGAGAAGTCAGACCGTTTGAAGTTTCCCTTTATTTTGTATCAAGAAGTACTCGTCTCAGCCATTCTTGAAATGTGAGATCAGTCTGTTGCCAATCCATTGCCCGTGCAAAATGATGAGCGGAGATGCGAATGGCTTCGTACTCCTCTGGATCTCGGAAGCAAGCTCGCATTTCGGCAGCGAGTGCACCAGGTGTTTTGTTTTTAGCCATGTAGCCTGTCATGCCGTACTGAACGGCGTCTCGTACACCAGGAGCATCATATACGATGGATGGTGTTCCGACCGCCGCCGCTTCAATAATAGAAAAACCTACGCCTTCACGTATGGAAGGGAAAAGGAGAGCGGTGGCACGACTCATCATGCGGCGCGTTTCTGTTTCAGTGACTGAATCGTAATATGTGATAGCATCCTTCACTTCTTTAGGAAGGGGAAGTGTAAGGTATTGCAAAAGATGAGAGCTGTTACGAATACCAATCAGCCAGAGGCGTGTCTCAGGAAACTCACGTTGGACCATGAGGAATGCCCCAATCGTATCTTGAAGTTCTTTTTCGTTCAGACGGTTGATATATAGAAAGGTTGGAACATGTTCTTTTAACTCCCATTCCTGTTCAGACCACGGGGAAAAGGAAAGTCCTGGCGGCAACATCGTGATATGACTGTTAGTAAAACCAGCACTTTGTAGTTCATCTACAACAGAGGGGCTGACAGTCAAGGCATGACTATCTTTATACCAGCTTAACCGTCGAGTCTCTGTCCATTCGCCAAGCTTTGAAAAAGGAAAAACAAGTGTCGTCGACCAACGCTCACGAATCAATTGATAAAGAAATAAAGTTCGTTTATGACGTGGAACATAAAGTGGTGTGAAGAAATGAAACCCATTCAAATGATCCAGAACTAAATCAATCGTTTTAGCATAAGACCAGTAATAATAAAGTGCATATGGAATAAGAGAAGCTGTCGTACCATAACGGAGGTAAGTGATACCATCTCGATACTCCGTCGGTGATCCGCCCTTGAATGAGACAGACAAATGGGTAACTCGGTAGGTAGTACTGACACGCCGCAACATTTCATGAATAAAAGTTTCAGCTTCTCCGGCTTGTGGATGTCGAGCATCACGCCAAGATAAAAAAAGTAGATGAGGTTTCATGTCGTACCTCCTTTGCGTAGAAAAAATTGGATCCGAAAGATCGGTTCTGCTAATAATCTTCTCTAAAGTAGAAGGATATTCCTAGAAAATGCATCAAATCAATAGACTTCTGTTTCATCCATGATGTCCTGAAGCGTTACGTATAAAAGCTTTTGGGTAAAGAACAATAACGAAACGGGTAGGAGGAAAGCGCATGAAATGGAAGGGAAGAGAACGGAGTTCGAACGTCGAGGACCGGCGGGGAATGGGTGGGAAAGGAATCGCCGGTATCGGCGGTGGTGTCGGGATCATCCTGCTGATCGTCATCACTTTAATGGGCGGTAATCCAACTGAACTACTCGGAGACTTAACCGGTGGGGATCAGCAAAATACGACGTATGAGGAAACAGCGCAGGAAAAAGAAGCAGCGGACTTCGTCTCCGTCGTCTTGGCCGATACGGAACGAGTCTGGACGAAAGAATTTAAAGAAGATGGTAAGACCTATAAAAAACCGACACTCGTCTTATATACGGATCAAGTTAGTTCGGCTTGCGGACAAGCAGGGAAGTCCGTCGGTCCCTTTTACTGTCCCGGTGATCAGAAATTATACATTGATTTAAGCTTTTATGATGAACTGCAGACGAAATACGGAGCACCGGGCGATTTTGCGATGGCGTATGTCATTGCGCATGAAGTAGGGCATCATGTCCAGACGTTACTTGGAAAATCGGATGAGATCATGCCACTTCGAAAGCAAATGAGTGAGGAGAAGTTCAATAAATACCTCGTTCGATTCGAGCTACAGGCAGATTATTATGCCGGCGTATGGGCGCATCACGCGCAAGGAGAAAACTTGCTCGAAGAAGGCGATCTTGAAGAAGCGTTGACAGCAGCCAATGCTGTTGGGGACGATACGTTACAAGAGAAAGGACAAGGATATGTCGTACCGGAAAGTTTCACTCACGGCACATCGGCGCAACGAGAGCGTTGGTTCCAAAAAGGCTTTGATAACGGCACGATCGAAGGTGGAGACACATTCAAAGCGAAGAATCTATAAAACGAAGTAAAGACATACCTTTTGAAACATTTTCCAGTCGTTTCCGTAAAGAAGAGAGAAGGATTCAAAGGGGAGTGTCGAAGTTGAAGCACATCAGTCTATTTTTGTTGCTGTATACGGCTGTCGTCGTATTGACGTACATCGTGTCACGATTTGCGCCAAACTTGTTGGTCTACATGGTTTATATCGCGATTGCGTCGTTACTCGTCATCACGGGCTATTTATTGAAACGGCTTGTACTGAAACGTTAAATACCAAAAAGGGGCTGACTCACATGTCGTCCTCTACAAAGATAAGGGTGGCAGAATGATGATCTGCCACCCTTATTTCGTAAAAAAAAGAATGACGCGTCACACGCCACTCCTACAGGAAAAAGCGCATTATGCGCTGCCAGAGACAAATAAGACCCGCTTTCCTGCTTGAATGAAGCAGGAAAACTGGCTTGTGTCTCGCCTGAGGAAAGGGGGTGAAAAGACGCGTCATTCTTTTTTGAGTCAGCCTCTTTCGCTATTTAAAAGCAATCTTATGAACGGAACATCGTCGGATCATCTGGAACGTTCTCCAGGTAAGTGATCCGTCCGTTTTCATCGAGACGTGCGATATCTTTTCCGTCCTGCGTGAAGACGCTACCGTCTGCCCGTTTTCCGCAAACTGCCCAGCGTGTTTCATACGTTCCTGGTGTTGTTTCTTCCCAGCCGGCGTACATGTGCTTAATATCCTGATTCGCCGTGAACACATGACGGACGAATTGTTTCCAGGCGTCGATGCCGTGCTTTGGTTGTCCGTTCAGAACGAACGTGATGTCTGTCGTAAACAAGGAAACGAGATCCTCGAACGCTTGTGCGTCCGTGCGTGACGCGTCGAATAAGTCGAAATAACGATTCAATACCATAGTAAAAACCTCTTTCTGTTCATTAAAAAAGTGTCATCATCCGATCTGTGATTAACGCATGCAACCGTTCTAAATGTTCCGGTGGACAGGAGGTATCGATTGCTTGACGGATCGAGCCGATTGATTCGCGCTTCAACGTCGATTGCCAAGCATCTTCTGCCTCTGTCATCAGATTCGAGAGCAGACCGATCTCCTGTTCCTGAATCCCCATCAAATCTTCAAAGACACCACTTGACGCGTACAATGTCTGTTTGCCCTCAATGGCTTGATAGACATCGAAGATTTGAATTTCTTCTGCCGGACGTCGCAAGCGAAAGCCCCCTTTGACACCAGGTACGGAATACAACAGATCCGCCTGAACGAGTTTTCGTAAGAGCTTTTGGAAATAGGTCGGTGAAGCACCGAGTTGCTGACTAATGAACTCACCGGACAAAACGGCGCGCTCCGGCAGGAAGGTTAAGAGCAACATCGCATAAACGGATTGCTCGACTCCTGTTTTCATTTGCATAGAAAGACTCCTTTCGTTAAACGTGGATAATGTATATCCATAATAGTTCGATGATGAAAAATTGTCGAATGATATGCTCTCACAAAACCGTCACACCTTTTCGACAGCATCTGCATAGCATCCCCGTTCCGGATTCGGTATACTAAATGTACGATATGTGAAAATATTCACTAAAAGTCGTTCACACTTTGTGAAAGGACGTTTGTATATGAATCCATTAAAAGGAATCGTCCAGATTCCACGTAGTATTCTCATTCAATTCATCATTGCGGCTTTCTTAATGGGGGTCGCGGTCGTCGGTCAGTCATACGGCATCGTGTTGACGGTCGATCGCATTTTCCTAAAAGAACAACCGTTTGAAGCCGTCATTCCTTTACTGCTCGTCGTTCTCGGGATGCTGTTGCTCCGAGTCGCTGTGACGTATTGGAACGGTCGTCTCGGTACGACGTTATCGGCACACATGAAGCAGGCGCTTCGGGAAGCACTCGTTGCGAAATATACGAGTCGCTCAGTCGAGATGATGCTACAAGGGCAAGCGGGACAGAAGGTCAGTGTCTTGCTCGATGCAGTAGACGAGATGGACAGCTACTATAGTCAATATTTGCCGAAAGTCGTCCAGACGACGATCGTTCCCTTGATGGTCTTGATTGCGGCATTCAGCTATGACTGGATCACGGGTCTTGTCATGATGATCACGGCGCCGTTCATTCCGTTGTTTTACATCATCATCGGCATCATGACGCAAAAGCGGGCCGATGCTCAACTCGAGAAGATGACGGCATTCTCAGGAACGTTCCTCGATACGTTACAAGGACTGACGACCTTGAAGTTATTCGGTCGCGCGAAACGACAGCGTGACGTCATCGAAAAAAGCAGTCTCGATTTCCGAGATGCGACATTAACGGTCTTGAAGCTCGCCTTCTTGTCGTCATTGATGCTTGAGTTCGTCTCGATGCTCAGCATGGGAATGATTGCACTTGAAGTCAGTCTGCGTTTGATTCTGTTTCAAAGCATCACCTTTATCCCAGCGTTCTTGATGCTCGTGTTGGCACCAGAATACTATCTTGCCTTAAAAGAGATGGGGGCTGCTTTCCACACGGGACGCGGTAGTGTGGCAGCAGCGAAACAAATCGCAGCCGAATTGACGGCAGACGATCGTCCTGTTGCATTCGGTCAATCGGAACTCACGATGAATCGTCCACCACAAATCGTCTTGGATGAAGTCGGCTTTACGTACCAAGAAGGACGTTTTGCCTTGCAAGATATCGGGCTTACGATTGAGCCGTATCAAAAGGTAGCGTTGATCGGTCGCAGTGGGGCCGGTAAATCGACCGTCTTGCAGTTGATTGCCGGACTCGCGAATCCACAAGAAGGACGGATTCTACTCGACGGAACCGAGCGCGGTCAGGTGGAGGAAACAAGCTGGTTCCGTCAGTTGAGCTACATTTCTCAACATCCGTATCTGTATGCCGGAACGCTGGCAGAAAACATCGCGATTGGTGAGCTTCGTCAAGCGACGCCGGAAGAGATTTTCGAAGCGGCGCAGGCGGCAGGGCTCGAGGAGTTGATTGCGACGTTGCCTGAAGGGATCGACACGGTGATCGGAGAAGGTGGACGCGGTCTATCGGGTGGCGAAAAACAGCGTGTTGCGTTAGCACGAGCGTTCTTGAAACGACCGAACGTCGTCGTCTTTGATGAACCGACGACTGGACTTGATGTCAAAACGGAGCGACTGCTCCAACAAGCGATTGAGCAACTCGGACAATCGGCAACGGTCATCACTGTCGCGCACCGTTTGCATACGATTGAACGATCGGATCAAATCGTCGTTCTCGACGGCGGACGAATCGTCGATCGTGGCACCCATGATGAATTGCTTGGTCGCGATTCGGAATATGCGCGGATGCGTAGCGTCCAGAGAGGGGAGGAAACACGATGAAGGAATTATTAGGAGTCTTTCGGTTGATGGTGCATCAAAAACGCGATATCGCCTGGTCGATCTTCTTCGGTGTCCTCGCCGGTGTGACAGCGGTCGGTTTATTCGCAGCAAGTGGTTACCTGATTTCAAAGGCAGCCTTGTTGCCACCGATCCAGACACTCGCCGTCTTGATCGCCCTGCAAAAAGTGTCGAGTCTGACGCGCGCCGTCAGTCGGTATGCGGAACGTTACTATTCGCACCGGGCGACGTTTACGATCCTTAGTGACATCCGAACGTCATTTTACCGTCGTCTCGAGCCGCTTGCGCCAGGGATTTTTGGTAAGTACCGCAGTGGTGACTTACTTGCGCGGATCGTCGGGGATGTCGAGAGTCTACAAAATACGTTCTTACGTGTCCTCTATCCACCGATCGTGTTACTGCTCGTTTTCTTCTGTACGATTTTTTTCGTCAGTTTCTTCTCATGGACGATTGCCGGGATTCTGTTGCTTGGTTTAATTTTGACCGGTTTCTTGATTCCGGGATGGTTCGCGTACCGTGAACAACGCTTCGCCCGTTCAGTCCGTGTTCGACGTGGTGACTTGTCGACAGAAGTGACAGAGTTATTCCAAGGCTATCGTGATTTGAAGATTTACCAACAGCTCGACCAAAAGGAACAGGACTTGAATGCCGTCGCGAAACGGTATGTCGAGGAAGAGAAACGTAATGGTTTACACGCTGTCTCGAACCTGGTCTTAAATACGATGGTGACGTTGATCATCTCTTGGCTTGTCCTCGGTGTGGGTGCCTATCTCGTCGCAAGCGGACAACTCGAGGGAGTTTTCCTCGCTTTACTCGTCATGACATCGCTGACCGTCTTTGAAAATGCGGCACCGATGGCGATCTTACCCGGCTTTTTTGAAGATAGCCGCCATGCTGCGAAACGACTCGATGAAGTCGTGACTGAGCAAGAGGAGCCGACGTACGCTCCGTTCGTCCTCGATCAGGCACCGTCCTTTGAAACGAATGCGCTGACGTTTACGTTTCCTGATGCACCCCGTCCAGTCTTACGTGACGTCACTGTTTCGATTCCGGCTGGTAAGAAGACGGCAATCGTCGGAGCGAGTGGTTCCGGGAAATCAACGTTACTTCAATTGATGTTACGGATGTATCCGACGGACGGATTAACGATTGCTGGACAGGACAGTCAGACGGTTGATCCGGAAGGACTCTGGCAGCACGCGAATGTCGTCCTGCAACAAAATCACTACTTTTATGGAACACTTCGTGATAATCTACTTCTCGCAAACGAAGCAACGACGGACGAAGCGATGCGACAAGCACTCGATGATGTCGGATTAACGACATTCGAGTTGAGTGATCGTGTGTTTGAAAAAGGAGAGAACTTATCCGGAGGAGAAAAACAGCGGCTAGCGATTGCCCGCGTGCTCTTGCGAGAAGCATCGCTTTACTTGCTTGACGAACCGACGTCCTCCGTTGATGCTTTGACGGAACAGATGATTCTCAAGCGACTGTTTGCGCGAGCAATGGACGCGACACTCGTCCTCGTCAGCCACCGCTTAGCGGGTCTTGAAGCGATGGACCAAATCATCGTCATGGATCAGGGTCACGTCATCGAAGTCGGAACGTATGCCGAATTGATGGCACGACAAGGGGCGTTTTATGAGTTAAAACAAGTCGAGCAGTCGGTGTTTGCTCCGATTGGATAAAAAGTATGGAAGGCAATGAATCAAGTAAGGTTCATTGCCTTTTTTATTTACCTTGGAAAAACTGAAAAGACATGACAGTCTACTTCTGAAATGGTAAAGTCTAGAAAAAACGTAGGGGGATTTCATGCATATCACACAATCATCCATCGTCGTCGATCAGACGACCGTTTCATATGATCATTTTCAAATGGGATCCAAACAGGTCTGCTTCTTGATTTCGGGAGCATCGTACGTATACGACCATCCATACTTTTACTACAGTCGAATGGCATTACTCGCGCGAGGCATCGATGTCATCTGCATTCACTATGTGACAGAAGATCTATTTTCAATGTCAGACGCTGAATCAAATGCCTGCATGACGCGCCGGGTTGACGCTGTCGTCTCGGAAGTGCTGACAAAGCATCCATACGAAAACGTTCAGTTTATCGCAAAATCGTTAGGCACGATTCCGCTTGCCGCGTTACTTGCTAAGCCGAGTCTACAGACAGCGCGCTTCGTTTTCTTAACACCCGTCCTAAATGAAGTGGTCGAACAAATCGCCACATCGACGCAAGCTGGACTGATCGTCATTGGCACGGCCGATAAGTTTTATGATGAGGCAGCACTTGAAACGTGTCGGACATCACAATTAATGATCGATGTTATCGAAGGAGCGAATCATTCACTAGACCAAGGATTTGAGGTCGATTCGTCACTTGCAGTTCTCGGACATGTCATTCGTCAGATCGAAGCCAGTTTATTCGAACCACTACATCAGTAAAAAATCCGTCCAGCAGAGAGGTTGCTGGACGGATTTTTTAGTATGGACGAAGTAAGGCGCGAACGGGACTACCATCGCCGTCGACGAGCGGGAGCGGGACGGCATTCAAGTGGTAATCACCAGGCGTGATCGCATCGAGGACGAGTCCTTCGAGGATATGGACTCCATGCTGTGCCAGTGCGTGATGGGCTGCCATTTCCTTGCTATCAATCGCATCGACGCTTGGTAAGTCAAGACCAATCAGCGAAATCCCGAGTTCCCCGAGACGTTCAGCAAGACTTGGTGTCAACACAGGAATCGTCTCTGGGAAAGTCGATTTGTCGATCCAACCATCCGTTTTGATGATCAAGCGCTGGACGTCATTTAGCTCAAAGCCATCTAAATCAGCGGCTGTGATTTCTGTACGACCTGGTAAGTAAATGACACGCGCATGTCCGATATAGAGGTCTGGATCCAGGTTGATGATTTTTTGTCCGGCATCATCAAAATGAAACGGCGCGTCGACATGGGTACCGGTATGCAGACTCATCGTAACTTTGCCGACGTTAACGGAACCGGTGTCTGCCTTATTCCATGTCAATGTCGCTTCAAACGGTGTATCCCCCGGCCACGTCGTGACGTGACGATCAAGTGGTTGTGAAACATCAATCCATCGTGTCATCGTTTCATCCTCCTCATAATGTCGTGCGGACCGACCACAGTTCCGGGAAGAACCGGTGGTCGAGCACACGCCGTAGATAACTGACACCAGACGAACCGCCCGTTCCTGGCTTTTGTCCGATGATCCGTTCGACGGTACTCATATGGTTAAAGCGCCACATCTGTTGCTGGCTCCCGATATCCAGTAATTTTTCACCGAGTTCATACAGATCCCAGTATTGCTCGACATCACGATAGACGCTTGCCCAAGCGGCCTCGACACTTGCATTCGGCGTCCAGTCTTCCGTGACATCACGCTCAAGGACGGACTCGTCGATCGGTAGCCCATGGCGCGCCATCGCGCGGATCGTTTCATCGTAGATGCTTGGTGTCTTCAAGTCTTCGAGCATCATCGGATAGAGTGTTTCGTCATGTGCATAAACTTTTAGCATCTGCTCATTCTTGAAACCGAGCGCGAATTCGATTTGACGGTTTTGATACGACTGAAAACCGGACGAATGACCGAGCGCGTCACGGAATTCCAGATATTCGGCAGGGGTCAAGGTCGACAAAACATTCCACGACTGGATCAACTGGTGCTGAATCTTTGAGATCCGTGCGAGCATCTTAAACGATGATTCGAGATCATCGTTTGCAACGGCTTGCGTCGCTGCACGCATCTCATGCAGGATCAGCTTCATCCATAGCTCGCTCGTTTGATGAATGATGATGAACAGCATCTCGTCATGATGCCCCGATAAGCGATGTTGACTCGTAAGCAATGGATCCAGTTGCAAATAATCCCCGTAGGACATATCTTTCTTAAAATCCGTTTGAATCGATGCTTCAACAGACGTAGGATCTGTCTTTGTCATTCCCATTCATCCCCTTTATCGAGTTAATTCAGTTTTCGTTTTTCAGCGGTCTTCAGTTGTTCTGGATGCGCCCGTTTCCAGAAGAAATAGGCGATAGACAAGAACACTAACCACGGTACACCAAACTTCAAGACGATTTGGAAATCTGTGAACCATGTCGTCAGGACGAGTGCGAATAATAACAATGCACCGAGGGCCGTCAGATACGGATAGCCCATCATCCGAACCGGTAATGTCCGTCCACCTTCACGTTCCCAGGCTTTACGGAAGTACAAATGGGAGATGAAAATCATGAACCACGTGAAGATCGCCCCGAACATCGAAATCCCCATCATGAACGGATAAGAGACGCTCGACTGACTGCTGATGATCGCTGCGAGAAAAATGCCGAGTGTTGATAAGGCGAGTGCAAAGAGCGGTACACCTTTTCGATTTAAACGACCAAATACTTTTGGCGCATACGTTGCCTTGGATAATGAATACATCATCCGTGTCGAAGCATACAGCTGACTGTTCATCGCGGAGAGCGCTGCTGTCAGGATGATGAAGTTCATGATACCGCCTGCATATGGAATCGATAGCATCTCCATTACTTTGACGAACGGACTTTGATCGACGCCGCCTGCTTGTTGCCACGGGACAATCATCAACATTAAAGCAATCGTGACGACATAAAACGTCGAGAGACGGAAGACTGTCGCTTTCAATGCTTTCGGTACGGCAACGTCCGGGTCCTTTGCTTCACCGGCAGTGACAGCAATCAATTCCGTTCCGAGGAAACTGAAAAGGGAGATGAAGATCGCAATCCAGAGACCCGAGAAGCCGAATGGCATGAAGCCACCATCATTCGTGAAGTTTTGTGGACCGATCTCAGGGCTCGGACTACCGATGACCAAGTAAGCACCAAGCAGGATGAACAGTAAGATGGCACTAATCTTAATGACCGAGAACCAGTACTCAAAGGTTGCGAACGTATTGACTGTCGTAGCATTGATGTAAATCAACGCGGCAGCGAATACGAGAATCCAGACGACCCCGGGAACGTCCGGGAACCAGTATTTCATATAGATGGCGATCGCACTAACTTCAACGCCGATTGCGAGAACGTTTGCGATCCAGTACGAATAGCGGACGAGAAAACCCGCGTACGGACTAATGTATCGTTCGGCAATCGTACCGAACGAGCCAGATGTCGGATGAGCGACCGTCATTTCAGCCAGACAGCCCATTAAAAGTAGGACGATGAAGGCGCCGACTGCGTAACTGATCAAAACGCTCGGTCCAGCAAGCCCGATTGCAAGCCCACTTCCGAGGAAGAGACCGGTACCGATCGCGCAGCCCATTGCAATCATCGTGAGTTGACGTGTCTTGAGTTCACGCCGTAGTTCAGTAGGTTGTTCCATGGTGTACTCCTTAAGCAACGACTTCGCGTTCATTCGCGAAACGTTCGTATTCTTTATCTTCCATGATTCGTTTAAGTGTCGCGACGACGTCATAGACATCGGTAAACGTGTTGTAAAGCGCGACGGGTGCTAGACGGACAATGTTCGGTGCCCGGAAATCGGGGATGATCCGATTTTCCTTGAGTGCTTTACAGATCCGCGCCGCTTCCGGGTGCTCGAGGCTGAGATGCGCCCCACGGCGTTTATCGTCAATTGGATTTCCGATGACGAAACCGTACGGTATGAGTTCCTGCTCGACAAGGTCCATCATGTACTGCGTCAGGGCGAGTGACTTCGTTCGGACGGCTTCAATACCGACTTCGTCAAACATCTCTAACGCACCGATTTGTGGGGCGAGACTTAAGACGTGTGGTGTTCCAATCTGGAAGGCACCTGCGTGCGCGGCCGGTGTCATCGTGTGATCCATGTCAAACTGCTTGTCCTTGCGCGAACCGAACCAGCCCGTCAGCCCAGGCAACGTTCCGAAATGACGTTCGTGGACGAATAATCCACCGACTGTTCCAGGACCGCCGTTCAAGTGCTTGTAATTACACCAGTAAGCAAAGTCGACGCCCCAGTCATGGAAAGCGTGCGGAACGGCTCCGACGGAATGACAGCCATCAAAACCAATCAAGATGCCGCGGTCGTGTGCCGCTTTCGTTAAACGCTCCATATCGAGAATCTGTCCGCTTCGGTACAGCACCGCCGGCAAGACAATCAAAGCGATATCGTCTGTCATCGCGGCAATGATATCGTCCTCCTCTAAAAAGCGACCATCATGACTTGGTACTTGGACGAGATGTGTCTCCGGATCCAGTCCGCGTAAACGAAGCTGACTTTGTAAAGCATAGATATCCGACGGGAACGTCAGCGCATCCGCTAAAATCTTATCTCGTCCTTCTGTTGGTTGGAAGAATGTCGCGACGAGTTGATGTAGATTGACGGTCGTCGAACCGGTGACCATGACTTCTTCCGCTTGTGCGCCGACAAGCGGAGCATTGAGGGCAGCGAGACGTTCTGATAATTCGAACCAAGGATGACGTCCTTTCATCCAGCCGTCGATTCCGAGTTCTTTCCAGTCTGATAGCGACTCGAGCAACGTCTTCTCGGCACGCTTCGATAATAAACCGAGCGAGTTTCCGTCCATATAGATACTACCCGGTTGCAGATAAAACTCATCACGATAGGTGGACAATACATCTTGATCGTCCCGAGCAACGGCATCCGTCCGTTTTGCTTGTAATGTCATACGTCATCCTCCTCAAATGAATACTCAATCAATTTTGACAAAAGCGTAGCAAACAAATTGACATTGTGTCAATATTATCGAATAGAGAAAACAAAAGGAGTGAAGGACATGTCATCTTCTCAACCAGAAAAAATCGATAAACGGCATCTGCGCACAGTGCGGACACGCGAAAAACTGTTGAGTGCGGCACGTGACGTCTTCTTAGAACAAGGGTTTCAAACGTCAACGATTTCACAAGTGATCAAACAAGCTGGCGTCGGCTACGGAACAGCCTACGTGCATTTTGAAGGGAAAGATGAGTTGCTCGTCGTCCTGATGGAAGATGTCATGAGTCGCTTCCATGCGATTGCGGAACGAACATTTGAACCGACGACGTCGCTAGAGGCAAAGGAACGTATCGTGACGCAAGCTACGGATTTCTTACGTCTCGCGGAAGAAGAACGAGCGATGCTACGGATCGTTGAGCAAGCAATCGGCGTCTCTTACATCGTCCGTGCGAAATGGAAAGCGATTCGAGAACGCTTCATTGATCGGATCAGTCAGGACATTCAATATGCTCAGGAGACAGGACTCGCGCGACAAGATGTCGATTCGAAGCTCGTCGCCCGTGGCTGGTTCTTCGCGAACGAGATGTATTTATTCGAAGTCGTCCGTGAAGAAGCAACAGCGACGATTGAAGAGATCGCACACGTCTTAGCGACGATTTATACGCAAGGACTCTACCGGATCGAGGATTGATGAACGGACAGGAAGGGAACGTTTCAAAGTAGAAGGGAGCGTGACCGGGATGGCGTTTGATTACGATCTCGATTTCAAGACGACGGATTTTCGTAAGGAGCCGGAAAAGTACCGGGTCGGACGCGGAGAGCAAGGCGTTTTGCTCGTCGAACCATATAAAAGTGAGATTTTGCCGCATTGGCGTTTTAAGACGCCGGACATCGCGAAGGAATCTTCCGAGAAAATTTATGAGATGTATTTAGCTTATAAAGAAGACGGAGACTTCGTCGGTATGGATATGGCGCGGAAGTTCATTCAGATGGGACATACGCGCGCACGACGTTACGCGAACTATAAGGGTGGGCGTAAATATAAAGATAAAGAGACCAAAGAATTGCACACGCGCGAGATCGACGAAGAAAAAGCAAAATCTGCGGCTATCTTCCAAGAAAAATGGGATTTGATCCGGGCAGATGAAGAATACCTTGAACTTAAACGTGCGCATCAAAAGCAGTACGGATAAGTCATTTCAAAATAAAGGGAATCCATTCAAACCATGCGATACTGAAAAGAAAACGGGAGGCCTCGGTATGAATCGTTGGTGGGTTCCGCTGTATCCGATTGGTCTGTTTTTACTGGTCGATCACTTTTTCTATGATATTTCATTGATATGGCTTATCATGCTTGGTATTGTGAGCATCCTTTTAAGTATCCGTCCGAAGCGACGATCCTTTTCGTCATATCGTCCGTTAATGATTGGGACACTTTTGATCGGCTGTGGTCTGATACCGTGGTTGACGCTGGATTTTACAGGAATCGTCTTCGTCTTCTTGTTAACAGAAATCGTTGCGAAACTGCTCGTGTCAGGAACAGAGGAACAATCCGTATGACGTGCGAATATCGTTAAACGAAATAGCCTCGACTGCTCTGTCCGATGGGATGGAGCAATCGAGGCTATTTTTAATGCGTTTAAGAACTCTGTTCGACTTTGGCAATCAGTCGTGATTGACGTTTTTGCCAGATGAACGATCCGATGAACGTCACGACGAGGAAGATCAGACCAAGTGCGAATGGATAGAGAATGTTGACGTCATACAGTACACCGGCAAGCGTTGGTCCGAGCACGTTCCCGATGCTCATATAGGCATTGTTCATTCCCATAGCAAAGCCTTGCTCATTACCAGCGAGCTTTGAAATCATCGTATTCAAGACGGGGCGTAAAATCGATGTCGCAAGGAAGATGACGAGGGTAATCGCAAAGAATCCACCGTAACTTGATGTCAATAATGACAACAGGAAGCCGAGTGCTGCGATGAACAGGAACAGGTTCAGGACCTTTCCTTCGCCTAAATTACGGGATAACTTATCGACGATGAAGATTTGAGCAATGACGCTGATGATTCCAGTTGACGTCACCATGATCGCGATGTCCTTCGGTGAAGCACCGAATTGATCATCAACGAACAGACCGAGTACCGATTCGTATGCCATGAGACCAAAGCTCATGACGAGTGTAATGACGAGCGGTACGAAGTACGGTTTTTTAAACGATGTCCCCAGTTTCTTAAGCATCGACCCTTCATCTGGTGCCATCGCTGTTGCATCGTGTTGTTCGCTTTCTTGAAGTAACAGGACGCTGAATAAGACAGCTGCACCCGAGACGATCGCTGAGATGAGCAACGGCAATTTTAAGTCATACTCGGCAAGGAATCCACCGATTCCTGGACCGATGACGATCCCGAGTGACATCGCAGCTGAGACATAGCTGTTTCCTTTTGCACGTTGATCCATCGTCGTGATGTCCGCAACGTAAGCAAAAATCGCTGGAATCAGGAGTGCGGCACCGGCACCACCGATTGCGCGCGAGATGTAGAGAACCGTGACAGAGTTTGAGAAATAGAAGACAAACATCGAGAGCGTCAAGCCGATCAATCCATAGATGATCATCTTACGACGACCATATTGATCTGCCCATTTACCAGCAATCGGTGACATGACGAGCTGTGCTCCGGCAAAGATGGCAATCATTAATCCAGCCGCCGTTCCACCTTGTCCAATCGACGCTAAGTAAGCGGGTAGAATCGGAATGATGATCCCGAAGCTCCCGACCGCAATAAACATATTGATCATGAGGACCGTTAATTTTTTTCGTTGATCCGCGTGCAAGGGGACCCCTTCTTTCGACCCGCTTTTTGTAAGCGGTTATTTGTTTCACCTTCATTATCTTAGATTCAAGCTAAAGCGTCTGTCAATCATGAAGAATTTCTCTAACAAAAAAACGTTCCGATTGCGTCTCCATTTGGGGAGAGAGACGTCATCGGAACGTTTTTATTTTGAATTGGGGCTTGATTGGCGCGAGCAGGGGTAGCTCGCAGAATGCGCACCTCTTAAAAGTGCGTCAACTTGTCCTTCAGGGACGTTCTCGGTTTGACAGGTGGAACGAGGGCTGGCCAGCCGATTTGAATGACGCCGAGAACCCGTTCATTTTCTGAAGCGTGAACGATTGAAGCATATTCTGGTGTAAACCAATGTTTTCCGCTCTTCCAGCAGCAACCAAGGCCGCGCTCTGTCGCCACCAACTGTAGATTTTGAATCATGGCAGCTGTTGCGAGTGTATCCTCTAGCTGTTGATCCGGTGTCCCTTGTACCTGACAAAGTACTGTTAAGTAAACCGGGACTTCCCGTAATTTTTGTTCAGCCTGTTGACGTTGTTCAGATGTTTTCGTCTCGAATTGACCACGCGCTGTCAGTAACTCCATCAAAGCATCGACGTACCGAGTTTGTCCCTCTTCGATTGCGAGAACAAAACGCCAAGGTTCTCGTAATTTATGATTCGGGGCATACATCGCCGTTTCGAGTAATGCCTCTACTAATTCGACCGGAACTGGTTGTTCCGTATAGGACCGGATGGACCGGCGTGTTTCAATCACTTGTTGGACATGCATCCGTTTCATCTCCTCACTGAGTACTTTTTCACTATAGATGATAACGATTATCATTGTCAATGTTATTTGTCAGAAAACAAAAAGACGATTCCTAAGAAGAAATCATCTTTCGTTGAATTTGTATTAAGAGGCTTTTCGTTCCTCTTCTTGAGCAACAGTCGTTAGTTTCTTTTTCATGAGACGAATCCGGTACAACGCAAATAAATAATGGGCGAAATAAATCGTGAATCCCAGAAAAAGCGTTAATGCTACATGAATCTGAACGCCAGGAACAGCATGAAGCTGAATGAAGAGCAAGACAGCCATTGCCATCGTATAGAGCACCATTTCCACCGATTGTGGCATGACGCGTTGACGTTTTAGGAAAAAGGAACGCATGAGTGGTAGGACGACGAGACTGACGAGACGATCGACAAGACCGATGACGAGCACACTGATCACCATCGCTAAACCATTTTCAAAAGTGATTAATCGTGGAAAAACAAGATATGTGACGAGTAATAGTGGTCCAACTAACAAAAAGATTGAAATCGAGGCACGTGCAAAGACGAAGAGCCCGTTGACACTTGTTAAAAAGGCGCGAAAAATCTTTTGCGACCAAGGCGATGGTCGACCGACTTGCCAAGCAAAACAACAAGCAAAGATAAACGCATAAAATTGCAGAAAGGCAACCATAAAGCATCTCCTTTAGATATGAAACTCATTGTCCCTAGTGTATCGATTTTAAGAGAGAAGTGCAAAGAAGAACTTTTCACGAAGTATAGCAAAAGACCAGCTGATATGACATCAACTGGTCCTTCATGAATCAATCCAGATTTGGTTCTTTTTTTCCGTGCAAGAAGAAGGACAGAATCAATGCGAGCGCAGATAAAACGGTCGCAATCCAGAACGCGTCAGTGATCCCTTGGATCGTTGCTTGTTTTGTCAGCATCGTAAACCAACTCGTTGAAGCAGCTTGTGAGCTACCCAGCTGTTGTCCAAGATCGTTTAAATGTTGCGAAAGCGTCGGGTCGAGCGTCGTGAACTGATTCGCATCGTCTGCCAAGTGAGCCGTCGTTTGACGGGTCATGACGGTGACGAGAATTGCCGTTCCGATGGAGCCGGCGACTTGACGAAGTGTGTTTTGGGTTGCGTTTCCGTGCGGGATCATCTTCATCGGTAAAGCGTTCATACCGGCAGTCATGATCGGCATCATGATGAATGCCATACCGAATGACCGAAGCATGTAGATGCCCATGATGGAATAATACGACGTATCCATGTTTAATTGCGTCAATTCCCATGTCCCGTACGTCATCAACGTCAAACCGAAGATAGCGAGCGGTCGAATACCGAAGCGGTCAAATAAACGACCGGCAATCGGTCCGGTGATTCCCATGATCAGTGATCCGGGCAAAAGGAGAAGACCTGAATCGACCGGTGAAAAACCGCGAATGCTTTGAAGGTAAATCGGTAAAAGCAACATCCCACCGAACAACGCCATCGTGACGATGACATTGATGAAGAGGGTGAACGAAAATTCCGGAACCTTTAACACACGAATATTCAACATCGGATCTTCCATCGACAGCTCACGCATTGCAAAAGCAGCGATTCCAATTAAGCCGATGACGATCGTGCTGATGACGATCGGGCTATCCCAGCCGTCATTCCCGGCTTCACTGAATCCATAAAGGAGACTCCCGAATCCGATCGTACTGAATAAGACGCCCAGTGCGTCGAAAGAAGGTTTCGAGAGTGGCTGCGTCAGGCGGAACCAGGCCGTACCGAGTAACAATGTCACTAATCCAAAGAACGACATCGCATAAAACATGACGTGCCAGTCATAGTTTTGGATGACATATCCTGTGATCGTAGGTCCGACAGCAGGAGCGAGAATCATAGCGATTCCGAGCATTCCCATGGCAGCACCGCGCTTATGCGGTGGGAATAATGTCATGAAGACGTTTGATCCGAGTGGCATCAAGATACCAGCACCTGCCGCCTGAACGACACGCCCGATCATCATGACCGGGAAGTTCATTGCCATCGAACAGATGACCGATCCGAAGAAAAAGAGTGTCATCGAAGCGAGGAACAACTGGCGGAACGTATAACTGCGCATTAAAAAAGCACTGATCGGAATCAAGATCCCGTTGACGAGCATGAAACCTGTCGTCAACCACTGGGCAGTGGACGTCGACACGTTGAAGTCATTGATTAGAACCGGTAACGCGACATTAATCAACGTTTGGTTCAAAATAGCAATGAACATACCAATCAGTAAGACCGTCAGTACTTTCGGAATACTGACGTTTTCAGTCGATACTTGTTTTGAAGGTGCTGCGACTGGTGGTGTCACGGTCATCGTCGGTTCCGTCTCGAGGGACTCCTCAAGTGTCGGTCCGTCAGTGGCCAGTGCGATGTCGGATTGACGATTCCGGCGGGCGATCCAGTTGACGCCGATGATGATCAGAATCGTGAACGCACTATATCCGAACAAGAAGGTAGTAGACATGAACGTCCCTCCTTAATCCTTATGAATGCGGACGGTCACATTCATACCAGGTCGAATGTCGAGTGATTTTTCTTGCGAGAGTGATACTTTAACTGGAATGACTTGTGCGACTTTCGTGTAGTTCGCATTTCCGTTTGAAGAAGGCATCATCGAGAACGTCGAAGCTGTCGTCATTCCGATCTGTTCCACTTCACCAGAAAGTGTCGTGTCAGGATAGCTGTCGACATATACGTCAACGGTTTGTCCGACTTTGATTTCATCGATTTCTGTTTCTTCGATGTTCGCTGTGACCCAAAGGTCGTTTAAGTCAAAACCATAGGCAAGTGGTGTACCTGCTGCGACGAAGCCATTCTTTGTCGCCATCGACTGAACGATCGTTGCCTTCGCAGGCATCGAAACAGAAAGATCTGTTGGTTTTTGTCCAGCTTGCGCAGTCATGATGTGACCAAGTGTTGCACCGCTGTCGAGCGATTCGCCTGTTTTAGCAGACCAGTCCGTTAATTTACCAGCGCTTGGGCTAGCAATCGTTATCATTTTGCCATCGATTTTCGCATTGTCTGTTTTGACATAGCTTGTTGCTTGATCGTAATAGTAGTATCCGACGACTCCACCACCGATCAAAACGATGAGTGTAACGATATTAATGATTAGTAATTTCTTCATACTCATGGGTGTGTTAGCATCCTTTCTTGTGTACAATCGATTCAAAAAAAGTACTCCTCTGGGGGGAGGAGTAATTAATATAGTTAATTATATGGATAGTTAGATAACAAACAACCAACAGTTTCCGACAAAATGTTGGAAAAATAAATGATAACGGATTCATTTTTAAAAAGAGGATGGAAAAGGAGTGAAATGCACATGAAAGAGAGCCGTGATCCACGACCAAAACGGTCACGTGACCGTATTACGATGGAATTGTTTCGTTTACTGAAGACAAATAGCTTTTCGAGCATCACCGTCAAGATGCTGACGGATGGGGCGGGTGTGAACCGCTCGACCTTTTATGCGCACTACACAGATAAATATGATTTGCTTGACCAAATCGTTGAGGAACAGATGATGGCACTCGAACAAGCGATTCGGATTACAGGTACAGGCACCGTATTTCCGACAGTCGAACAGGTCAGTCGTTATTTTGCTCGTTTGTTCATTCACATTGAAGAAAACGAATTGTTTTACCAAACGATGCTCGTTCAAGGTCCTATCAAAACGTTCATCTCACGTTTTCTTGATACGTTGAAAGAAAATTATCGCCTCGTCTTTCGATCCCAAGTCGCAGAGGATGCGACTTTCGTCGATCGGGATTTGTTACTGAACTATGTCATTGGTGGACAGTTAGGATTATTGATTTCCTGGTTACGAAACGGTCGGCCATATTCATCCGCATATATGGCGGAGCAATTGAGCCGGATGATCGTCTTTGGAACGGTTGAAAGCATCGGTTTTCCGAAAGAAACGGAATAAGGTCATAGAAAAAGACACTCCCGCTAGGAAGTGTCTCATATTCAAGCTTGTCGGAAGGCAAGTTCCTTCGTATAAATCGTACTTCGGTTTCGTCCGCTTTCTTTTGAGTAATACAACGCTTTATCTGCTTGTTGTAATGCTTCAAGAGACGTATGGGAACCACTAGAATGTGCAATCCCAAGCGAAATCGTGATTTGCAGATCAGGTACGTCTGCCGTCGGGAACAGGTTGCGTGCGACTGTCATCCGAGCCAACTCTGCGATTTTTTGAGCTTCTTTAGCTGTAGTGCTTGGTAAAATGATCAAAAACTCTTCACCACCGTACCGTCCGACGAGGTCATCCGGTCGTGTTAAGGAAGCGAGTGTCATGCCGAGTTGACGTAGGACATCATCCCCGGCGTCATGACCATATGTATCATTGACGTGCTTGAAGAAGTCGATATCAATCAAGACAAGTGAATACCCTTGATCCGTTGAACCGACAAGTGACAGTGAATCATCGAGACGGCGCCGATTGGCAAGTCCGGTCAAAGCATCCGTCATCGCTAGTTTTTGTTGATACTGAATGTTTTCGAAGTGACGGCGTAATTCCGTCAGCAGTCGAAAAGCAACAAAGCCAGCTAATAGATTAAAGAAGATATAAGCGATTGAGATTTTAAAGAATGTCGACCAGCTGTTTGTCAGGATATAGATGGCAGGTAACGAATAGAGAACACCAATTGACACCAATAATTGAAAATGGCGTGTCGAGACATGAACGAATCGACGTACGATTCCGATCGTCGTAATGATTAAGACGATAATCAGTGTGGACAGATAAAAACCTTCCATTTGATCGACGGGTGTCAAAAAGTAACGTGTCCCGATGATCATTATACCGGCGACGATGGCGCTCGGGAAACCACCGAATAGCATAGCGATCGCGACTGGGATGATTCGTAAATCCACACGGGCGACATCGATCTGAATGCCATTAAACATCAACAAAACTGCAATCAGACCACAGACAGTTCCCAATATGAGGCGTGTACTCCAGCTGGAATTCAGCGAAATACGTGGTCGATTCCGAAATGGTAAGAATAAGAGAGTAATCGTCGTGAACAGTAGACAAAAGTTAATGATGAATTGATTCATGATGGACAACAAATCCTCCCAACTCCCCCAGCTAACAGATTTCCATATATATACTCCAGTATACTCATCTAGGTAACGGTTAGACAGAGGTAAATGTTTAGATAAAACATAAAAAACGGTAGAAAATCTACCGTTTTTTATGAAGACGAAGTGAGCGTATCCTCATCCATCGTCAGTAAAATCTTATCGAAGACGCGAATCATCGTTTCCAGTTCTTCTGCTGTTAAAGTTCCGAAGCGATCTTGTAAATAGTTTCTTCGGACGACCTCGAGTTCCCGAAAAGCACGCTCTCCGTCATCCGTCAAAGCGAGGACAATCGAGCGACGATCTTCCGTCGAACGCGTCCGTGTGACATATCCTTGTTTATAGAGCTTATCCGTTAAAGCAGTGACTTGACTCGTCGCCAGCTCAAATTGTTCCGCAAGAAGTGTCGGACGCTGAGGACCGTTTTCTGAAAGACTCCGTAAGATGAAAAATTCGCTTCGGGTCGCTGTTCCTTCAAATAGTCGATTAAGTTCACGTCGCAGGGTACGAAGAATGACACGCATTTGTTCCTCGAGTCGGTAAGTCAGCAAATCACGTTCCTGTGGCATGCAAGCAGCATCCTTTCTCTCAGTGGACTTCTATCATTTAGTGTACTAAACATATCGGATTTTTACCATCTACTACCCCAGATTCAAAAAAGGCAATTGACAATTTCGTGGCGGTTTGTGTAATATGGCGTAGTAATAACTAATTTAATTCAGTTCTCACTCAACCAGTGGGATGGAGGTTGCAGTTCTTAAGAGTACGGTTACGGATGTCGTCAAGCGACAAATGAAGTGACCTGAAAGGAAGAATTGCCGAAATCAATCATCGCTTTGAAGATGATCGATTGGGATTAGATCGAATAGGTCTAATACTGTCACAAGTCGGGTATCACTTACTTGTGGAGAGCTATCTTTCACGACGGTAGAATGAGGCGCATTCATTTTATTATGTTGCGTTCTCATCTTCCATCTGGAAGATGAGGGCGCTTTTTGTTTTTTCATTCAAAAAGTGTCCTCTCAAAAAATCTAAACAGAGAGAAGCGAACGAAATGAACAAACTAGATGTGAAACAAACAACAGATTCGACAGCCGAAGGATTAAAACGTGGATTACAAGCCCGTCATATGTCGATGATCGCCATCGGTGGGGCAATCGGAACAGGACTTTTCATCGCGTCCGGTGCTTCCGTTGCAGCAGCAGGACCAGGTGGTGCACTCCTATCGTATGCAATCGTTGGTCTGATGGTCTACTTCCTAATGACGAGTCTTGGCGAAATGGCGGCGTATATGCCTGTCGCCGGATCCTTCTCGACATACGGGACAAAATTCGTCGATCCATCATTCGGCTTTGCACTCGGCTGGAACTACTGGTACAACTGGGCGGTCACGATCGCAGTTGAGCTCGTTGCAGCACAAATCGTTATGACGTATTGGTTCCCGGACGTTCCTGGATTTTACTTCAGTGCCTTATTCCTTTTACTCATGATCGGCTTGAACTACTTCTCCGTTAAAGGTTTTGGGGAAGCGGAATATTGGTTCGCCATGATTAAAGTCGTCACTGTCATCGTCTTCTTAGTCGTCGGTGTTGCGATGATTTTCGGTGTCTTTACATCGGAGCCACCAGTTGGCTTTAAAAACTTTGCTCTCGGGGATGCGCCGTTCGTCGGTGGTATTCCTGCCGTCATCGGGATCATCCTCGTTGCTGGATTCAGTTTCCAAGGAACGGAACTAGTCGGAATTGCCGCAGGTGAATCGGAAAATCCGAAAAAAAACGTTCCAAAAGCAGTCAAACAAGTCTTCTGGCGCATTTTACTCTTCTACATCCTTGCTATTTTCGTCATCGGTATGCTTATTCCGTATACGAGCCCGAACTTGGTTTCCAATGACATCACGGACGTTGCCGTTAGTCCGTTTACGCTCGTCTTTGAAAAAGCAGGTCTTGCGTTCTCGGCAGCACTCATGAACGCCGTCATCTTGACATCTGTTCTATCTGCCGGTAACTCAGGTATGTATGCTTCCACACGGATGCTGTATACACTTGCTCGTCAAGGAGATGCACCAAAGTTCTTTGCAAAAGTGTCGAAAAATGGGGTACCGCGTAACGCCTTGCTTGCAACAGGAGCAATCGGTGCGCTCTGTTTCTTAACATCGATGTTTGGTGGACAAGTCTACCTGTGGTTACTCAATGCTTCAGGTATGACAGGATTCATCGCATGGCTCGGAATTGCGATCAGTCACTATCGTTTCCGTAAAGGATTCCTTGCACAAGGTCATTCGTTGAAAGATTTACCTTACGTTGCACCAGCGTTCCCGTTCGGTCCGCTGTTTGCATTCGGTCTTTGTTTCCTTGTCATCGTTGGTCAAAACTATGCAGCATTCCTTGCTGATCAAATTGATTGGGTCGGGATTGCCGCGACATATGTCGGAATTCCGTTGTTCCTTGCCTTCTGGTTAGGACACAAATTCAAAAACCGGACGTCGATTGTTCGTTACGAAGAGATGGACTTCCCAGAACATCCACGTCAATCGTAATCAACTAGCCGCCTTCTATTTATAGAAGGTGGTTTTTTGTTCTTAAAAAAGAAAACGTTTTCTAAAATATAGTTTTGAAAAAGTATAAAAAAGGAATCAATGAATACATATTTGAGAATAGGAATTTTGAAAAAGAGAGGGAGGGAGATACATGACTACATCTGAATTATTTTTTACATTAGGTTCTGCAGCATTTTTCATGTTGCTCGTTGCCTACATATCGTACCGGTTGACGCGCGGGAAAACACAAGGTGTTGATGAGTACTTCTTAGCAGGTCGAGGGCTAAGTGGCGTGTTCATTGCCGGCTCGTTACTGCTGACCAATTTATCAGCAGAGCAGCTGATTGGGCTCAATGGGCAATCCTTTATGGGAAACATGTCAAGTATGGCATGGGAAGTCACAGCGGGCTTTGCTGCGATCATCATGGCCATCTATCTACTTCCGAAGTTTCTTGGACTTGGTATCTCGACGTTACCGGAATACTTAAGTCACCGTTATGATGAGACGGTTCGTCGGATGACAGTTTTACTCTTTTTACTCGGATATATGTGTGTCACGATCCCTTCAATGCTGTACTCAGGTGGGATTGCTGTCTTGCAGTTGTTCGATGTCCCTGAGTTGTTCGGCCTCAGCTATACGCAGTCCCTCTGGTTAGTCGTTTGGGTCGTCGGGATCATCGGAGCGATTTATGCGATTTTTGGAGGACTACGTGCGGTGGCTGTCTCCGATACGTTGAATGGGATCGGACTCGTCTTCGTTGGATTCTTAGTTCCAGTACTTGGCTTTATTGCGCTTGGTGACGGGAATCTCCTTCAAGGGATGAAGACGATTGCAACTGTGCAACCGGAGAAGCTGAACGCAATCGGAAGCTCAACCGATGCCGTTCCGTTCTTCTCGATATTTACGGGAATCTTATTCGCAAATTTATTCTATTGGTCACTAAATCAATATGTCATTCAGCGTGTGCTCGGCGCAAAGGATTTAAAAGAAGGTCAAAAAGGAGTCTTAATGACAGGATTTTTGAAGTTGTTAGTTCCAGTCTTCATGCTGATTCCTGGAATCATTGCTTATCACTTGTATGGAAATACACTGACGAGCGGTGATTTATCATATCCTCGACTGATTACAGAATTGCTGCCAGTCTCGATGATGGGATTTTTCTTAGCTGTCTTACTCGGAGCCGTCTTCAGTTCGTTTAACTCGCTTTTAAACAGTATTGCAACACTTTTCGTACTGGATGTCTATCAGCCAGTGTTTGCGAAAGAGGCAAGTGATGAACATCTGATTCGCGTTAGTAAATGGTTTGGAACGATCGTTGCCTTGATTTCTTTCATCATTGCGCCGTTCTTAATGTATGCACCGGACGGCTTATGGAGTTTAATCCGACAATTCACAGGATTTTTCAACATTCCGATTCTTGTTATCGTATTAATGGGGATTTTCATGAAACGAATCCCGGCGATTGCAGCGAAAATCGTCATCATCTTTCACGTGTTCGCATATTACTTATTCGTCTTCGGTTTCAAACAACTGTTCGGTTGGGATCATGGCATTAGCTATATTCATGGGTACGGTATTCTACTCGTGATTGAAGTATTGTTCATGGTATTCATGGGGTATCGTTACCCAGCAGTCCAGTCAAAAAAGGTCAATCGACTACACTCTGTCGAGCTCATTCCATGGAAATTCGCGATTCCAGTCTCAATCCTATTATGTACATCTATCGTTTGGACGTACGTTTTGTTCTCAAAGATCGGACTAGCTTCGACAGTAGGCATCGTATCAACTTGGTTTTGGCCGGTTACGTTGGGGCTTGCTATTGCAACGATCATATTATGGCGTGTGTCGCTAAATGCTTGGGAAGCGAAGTACCGGACCTATCTCGAAGAAGAGTACCGTCAAGCTGAATAATCCTCTCGCAGAAGGTATGACATATCGGGTAAGATGAAAGAAAAACAGGAGGCGATCTTCGTGAATTACTGGTACCACTTTAAGCGTGCCTTCTTACCGATCGCATTATTGCTTGTGACGCTTGCCTTGTACCAAATGATTTATCGTTTGAATAACATCTGGTACTCGCTTGGAGGACTTCTTCTTGTCTTCGCGGCAATTTACTTCGTCATGCGTCGCCTAAAAACGAATCCAGAGGATTGAATGAGCAGGAAAGTCGAGTCCATTCTCTGAACGCGGTAAAATAGAGACATACAGAGGAGGGGAAGATAGATGGCAAAAGCAATATTTGCAGGTGGTTGTTTCTGGTGCATGGTCAAGCCATTCCATAAATATGATGGGGTAGAGCAGGTCATTTCAGGATATACCGGTGGTCATACAGAGAACCCGACTTATAAAGAGGTCTGTTCGGAAACGACAGGTCACTTGGAGGCGGTTGAAGTCACGTACGATCCGTCCGTCATTACGTATGAAGAATTACTCGATATCTTCTGGCGTCAAATCGACCCGACAGATGGCGGTGGTCAATTCAATGACCGTGGTGAATCATATCAGCCGGCTATTTTTTATGTCGATGAAGCGCAGCGTGAAGCAGCTGAACGTTCGAAAGCAGAGCTTGACGCATCAGGACGTTTCTCGCGTCCGGTCGCAGTAGAGATTCGTCCGGAAAAGCCGTTTTGGCCAGCAGAAGAATATCACCAAGATTATTATAAAAAGAATCCGTTCCGTTATCAGATGTATAGCGTCGGCTCAGGTCGCGCGAAATTCGTTAAGGAAGCGTGGAAGGATCATGGTAAGGAAAAAGAACTAAAAGAGCGCCTGACACCGATTCAGTATAAAGTCACACAAGAGAACGGGACAGAACCCGCTTTTCGTAACGAGTACTGGGATGAAGAACGTCCAGGTCTTTATGTCGATATCGTCGATGGTACACCACTCTTCACATCAAAAGATAAATTCCAGTCAAACTGCGGTTGGCCGAGCTTCGCTAAACCGATCTCAGAAGACAAGATGGAAGTCGAACTCGACACGAGTCATGGGATGACGCGGACGGAAGTACGTTCTGCGAATGCAGATAGTCATCTTGGTCACATTTTCGATGATGGTCCGACAGAGCTTGGTGGTCTACGCTATTGTATCAACTCAGCAGCGTTACGATTTATTCCGGTAGAAGAGCTTGATTCGGCAGGATACGGGGAATATAAAAAACATTTCGAGTAACATGTAGGGAGCAGTCAAACGATTTCGTTTTGACTGCTCTTTTTTTCAAATGGAAAGGAGAGGATCAGATGTTTCAGCCCGTGTATGAAGAGATTCGACAGATGACGATTGCAAAGGTACTTGATTTCTATGATCATGAAATCCGTCAGCTCGATGAGAAAGCACGTCAGGAAAAGTACGACAAGATGAGTTTGAGTCCATTTCGTTTTTTTCGGGGGAGTTCGCATCTTTTTTATTACGATGTGACCCGGATTCCGCTTGGTTTTGACACACCTCGTGATAAGCCAACTTGGATCCAAGGTGATCTTCACTTTGAGAACTTCGGTGTCCATGGCAATGCAAAAGGAGAAATCATCTACGACGTCAACGACTTTGATGAAGGATACTTAGGATCGTATTTATACGATTTGATTCGCATGGCAGTCTCTGTGCGATTATTCGCTGAAGAGGCAGGATATGATTCAGTCCCTGCAATTCGTAATTATGTTCTTGAATACTTACATGATTTAAAAAAGTATGCACTTGGAAAAGATCCAAGTGATGTTTGTTTTACACGGGATAATACAAAAGGACCAATCAAGAAGTTAATCAAAAAAGCAGAAAAAAAACGTGAAGAATTAATGGGGGAGCGAACAGAACTGGTAGATGGCGTGAGACGATTTTGTACACTCCCAGATATGGAAGTAGTAGATGATGCGACACGAGCAGCAATTGAGTCTGCCTGGCCTTCCTACATCGAGACAATCGACACCGAGGATCGCCGTGAGGAATCGTTCTATACGATCAAGGATATCGTTCGTAAGCTAGACAGCGGAACAGCATCCATTGGTCTCGAGCGCTATTACATCTTGATTGAGGGCGAAGGGGGAGAAGAAGATTTGATTCTTGAGATGAAACAAGCGCAAACGTCTGTCCCTTCGTTATTCCTGCCCGTTTATCGTCCAGAAGCAGAAACCGTTCATCAAGGGAGACGGGTCATCACGTCGCAAAAGGCGATGCAGGCACATGAAGATCCATATCTTGGTTATCTGACGATTGAAAAAAAGGAATATTATGTACGCGAGCGCTCACCGTACAAGAAAAAACTAAAGGCGAAGCATATAAAAAGTCAGGAAGACCTTGAGAACGTGTTATGTATTCAAGGTCAAATTACCGCGAAAATCCATGCGCGGGCAGATCAAGATGCGGGAATTCAAGAAAAAATATTGACCCATCATGCGGATGTTGAAATCATTCGAGCTATCGGTGTTTCCGATACCGCTTTTTTGGAGCAGATCGAGCGTTGGTCAGAAGCTTATGTCATGCGAACAAAGCTGGATTACCAAGTGTTTTTAGAATGGACGAAGACGTGGAAAACGACTTAAAACCTGGACTGAAAAAGGAGAAAAATATCGGTATGTAACAGATGTTACATGCCGATATTTTTGAAGTGATTTTTATTCTTTAACAGATGAAAGCGTCACGCAAAAAACAAATAGGTATAATGACCTATATCAATTTATCTGAAAACTTCGTAAATTTTTGATTAAGTTCTTACGAACGACTCTCTTCGTAAGACAAATCACAACGGATATAGGGGGAAGTACATCATGAGTTTGACGCGGAAAAAAGATGTTTCCGCTATG
The DNA here is from genome assembly GCF_054956715.1 of Exiguobacterium sp. EF_C8. NCBI lineage: Bacteria > Bacillati > Bacillota > Bacilli > Caryophanales > Exiguobacterium > Exiguobacterium sp. EF_C8. Next base: position 254,687 of record NZ_CM143264.1, read on the forward strand.
ATTGCTGCAAGTAAACGCAACAGTGGACTTGCTCGAAATCTTGGCGCGATGGATTTAACGTTTTTAGGAATTGGCGCCATCATCGGTACCGGAATCTTCGTTTTGACGGGAACAGGAGCGTTGACTGCAGGACCAGGACTTATCGTATCATTCATTCTATCTGCCATCGCCTGTGGTCTAGCTGCTCTTGCTTACGCTGAATTTGCATCAACGATTCCGGTCAGTGGATCCGTCTATACGTATACGTATGCAACGATGGGAGAGATCTTCGCTTGGATCATCGGTTGGAACTTGATTCTCGAATATGGACTCGCCTCCAGTGCCGTAGCAGCCGGTTGGTCAGGTTACTTCCAGTCTTTACTCGCAGGATTTAATATCCATTTGCCAACAGCTCTCTCAGCAGCTCCAGGAGCAGTAGAAGGAGCCAAGACATACTTCAACCTTCCAGCCTTCCTGATCCTCTTTGCCATTACGGCATTGTTGTCGATGGGAATCAAGGAAACGAAACGTGTCAACAACATCATGGTCGTCATCAAATTAGCAGTCGTCGTGTTGTTCATCGTCGTCGGTGTTGGCTACGTTGAACCATCAAACTGGACACCATTCACTCCATTTGGTTGGGGAGGCGTCTTCTCGGGTGCTGCGATCGTCTTCTTCGCGTACATCGGTTTTGATGCTGTTACATCAGCAGCGGAAGAAGTCCGTGATCCACAAAAGAACTTACCACGTGGTATCATCGGTTCACTTGCTGTCTGTACAATTCTTTACGTCATCGTCGCAGCCATCATGACAGGGATCGTCCCTTACAAACAATTCGCTGGTATCGATCACCCGGTCTCACTTGCGATTCAAATGGCAGGTCAAAACTGGGTCGCTGGTTTCATCGATCTCGGTGCGATTCTCGGGATCACAACGGTTATTCTCGTCATGACATACGGAATGGTGCGTCTCGCGTTTGCGATCTCGCGTGACGGGATGTTCCCTAAAGTATTCTCCGAAGTGCATCCGAAATACCAAACACCATTCAAGGCGACTTGGATGATCGGACTTGGTAGTTCACTCGTCGCTGGATTCGTTCCACTCGATGTCATCGCGAACCTCGTCAACATGGGTACACTCGCAGCATTCGTCTTAATCTCTGTCGCTGTCTTGATTCTTCGTAAAACACAGCCGGATCTCCCACGTGCATTCAAATGTCCGGGTATGCCATATGTGCCAATCGCAGCGATCGCTGCATGTCTCTTCTTGATGTTCAACTTGAAACTCGAGACATGGATTGCTTTCGGAATCTGGCTTGCAATCGGTTTAGTGCTTTACTTTACGTTTGCGCGTAAGCGTTCAAATCTACACCCAGGAAACATGCCGGCAGCGGAACTTGCTGCTTCAAAAGAAGAAGAGTAAACACATCAAAAGACCCAGTCGCCTTCAGGCGATCGGGTCTTCTTGTGTTAGGAAAGTGGAACAGGACCTTTGACGCGAACCGCATCAAATTCACGACGAATGCTTTCATTGGCTTTCGCTTCATCTTCTGCCGACCAGCCGAGTTCGCTACGCATCAGGGCAAGAACACCGTCTGCGTATTGTTCAGCATGTGGGAAATCAAAGAAGACGGCTGAAGCACGACGGTTCAAGAAGTCACCGGGTTGCATGACGAGCTCTGCTTCTAGACCATACAGAAGGGCACCGAACCAGTGTAACGGTAATTGATAACGAGCGGCTTCGTCACCGCGTGTCCGAATCAATTCGAAGACACGTTCGACATTCGTACCGTAGCGCTGGATGAGCCATGTCGTCTCATTCGGTGACAACCCAAGTGCTTCGCCTTTTGGTTGTTGTTCCTTCATGTAACGCGCGAATCCTTTACTTCCTTGTTGATGACCACCACCAAGCAAGATATCGTGCGTACGGGAAGCAAGATAAATTCGATTTTCTTCTGTCTTGAATTGCTCCGCGACCATATCGATGATTCGTTCCGCCATTTTCCGGTACCCAGTCAACTTACCACCGGCGATTGACATCAGACCGGATTTCGAAACGAAGATTTCGTCTTTTCGGGACAGTTCACTTGGATCTTTTCCATCTTCATGAATGAGTGGACGTAGTCCAGACCACGTTGATTCGACATGCTCAGGTCGTAACTCGACGTTGAACATTTGATTCGTCGCCTCTAGGATGTAATCCTGATCCTCGACGGTGACACCAGGCTCAAGAATATCTCCTTTATAGTTCGTATCCGTTGTTCCGACATACGTTTTCCCTTCACGTGGAATCGCAAAGATCATCCGACCGTCTGGAACATCGAAGTAAACGGCTTGTTGCAACGGGAAATGTACTTGATCGATGACGAGATGAATCCCTTTTGTCAGGTGTAATGACTTTCCAGACTTCGAACCGTCTTTTTCGCGCAGTTCATCGACCCAAGGACCTGTCGCATTAATGATCTTCTTCGCCCGAATCGTATACGTTTTGCCACTTAAGACGTCGCGGACTTCGACACCAACGACTTTTCCATTGTGGTAGACAAGCGATTCCGCTTTCGTATAATTGACGGCACGCCCACCGTATCCGACCGCTGCCTTTAAGACTTCGACCGTCAGTCGAGCGTCATCCGTTTTATATTCGACATACCGACCACCGCCGACTAAATGCTCTGAGCGTAACAGTGGTTCGTAACGTAATGTTTCTTCTTTGCTAAGCATCGTCCGACGTTCATGGCGTTTGACACCAGCGAGTTGGTCATAGACACGTAAGCCGATCGAGGTCGAGAAGCTACCGAATGTACCACCTTCGACAAGTGGAAGCATCATCCACTCCGGTGTCGTCACATGCGGTGCGTTCTCATACACGATGGCACGTTCTTTCCCGACTTCGGCGACGAGTTTAATCTCGAATTGCTTCAGATAACGCAATCCACCATGGACAAGTTTCGTCGATCGGCTCGATGTCCCTTCGGCGAAGTCCTGCATTTCGATCAAGCCTGTCCGCATGCCGCGACTTTGTGCGTCAAGCAGAATACCAGCTCCCGTGATACCGCCCCCGATGACGAGGACGTCTAGAAGTTCTTGTCCCATTTCTTCTAACCATGCTGTCCGTTCCGTACTTGAAAACATCTTGTCTTCCCCCTGTTCGTCTGAAATGGATAGTTAGTCTACTTCTATCCATGTACCCACTTTTGCACTCTTTTGAGCACGATCAATGATTTTCATGACGAGTTCAGCCTGTTTCGCAGAGACAGGTGGTGTGGTTCGCTTACGGATGGCTGGAGCGAGATCCGTATAATAATCCCCAAAATGACCGGAAACAAAAGGGAAGTCTTGCAGAGGTCCATTTGCTTCAGCCAATTGATAGGTCGTCCGTTTTGTATCGACTTCATCAACGAAGTAACTCGCCTGTGTTCCGTGCACCATCAGGGAGGGACCAACAGCTGGAACGATGGAACCGATATGCAAAATAGCGCGTCGCGTGCCAAAGGCTAAAATTAGATGTGTATAGTCATCAACGATCCCATCTTGTCGTTGAATCGTTTGATCACAAAAGACACGGTCTGGAATTTCATCGAAGGCGACGAGTGCTTGATCGATCAAGTGTGAACCAAGGTCGTACAATAGTCCGGCACCAGGAACGTCCTGTTCGCGCCAACGCTCCTGCACATCGGGACGGTAACGGTCATAATGCGCTTCGAACGTCTGGAGCGTACCGAGTCGTCCAGATTTCAATAAGGTCATCAGCGTCCGAAAGTCCTTCGTGTACCGCCGATTATGATAAACTGTCAGTAACCGACCGTATGTCCGTGCTAGTTCTGTCAACGTTTCGGCTTCTTCGAGCGTGACGGTGAACGGTTTCTCGACAAGTACATCACAGCCCGAGAGCAAGGCGAGACGCGCGAGTGGATAATGCAGATCATTTGCCGTCGCGATGACGACTAAATCGATTTGTTCCGCTTCAAGTAATGCTTCAAGTGTCGGATAGACAGGGAGCGTCGCGTCGTACGCAGCGACCGCTTCCGGGCGACTCGACTGAACAGCGACCAACTGATAATCAGGTGCGTGTAAATAAGGCGCATGCAAATGTTCACCGGCAAGACCAAAACCAACTAATGCGGTACGAATCATAGAAAACACATCCTTTTCAAGTTCATACCCTCAATCTACCATAAGGAGGAATACAAGATGATTACCGAGCAACACATCATCGAAAAGATGCGCCAAGCGATGCAACGTATTGACCAAACAACAGGAGCTGCGCAGAAAGAACAGATTGCAGCGATGAAGGTTTACTGTGAACTACTGCTCGAATCCGATTCGACGTCGAGTTCGACAATATCGCTTCCTACGTCAACGCCTCAGGCAACCCCAGCGGTCGATCCGATGTTAGCGCGTTTCATGGGTGTTTCGCAGGAAAAAGAAGAAAAAGGCACTTCATTGCTCGATTTTTGAATGAAATGACGCAATTCAGGGAATAACCATCACAGTTAAAATGAGAAAGGGAGATACGTCATGAAAACAGTCATCGTCATTGGAGCAGGACCAGGAAACGGATATGAAATCAGTAAACGATTCGGGCAAGAAGGGTTTCAAGTCGTTTGTGCGGCGCGGACACAAGAAACGCTTGCAGCCGTCATCACGGAACTAAAAGAAGAAGGTGTAGAGGCGGTGGGGGTAGAATGTGATGCTTCTCGAAAAGCCGATATCGCATCACTCATCGAATGGACAGAGGAGCAGTATGGACAAATCGATGTCTTAGTCTATAATGCTTCGATTTTACATCAAGCATCTGTCCTTGAAGTCTCGGCAGAACAGATTACGAAAGAGTTCGAGATCGATGTTCTCGGTGCACTGCATGCCGCACAACTCGTTGCTCCTTCGATGCAGGAACGAAAAGACGGCGCCATCCTGATTACAGGAGGTGGCGCTGCGATGCAAGCAATCAAATCGTTACCAGGGCTTTCGATTGGCAAGGCAGGCGTTCGTCAAGTGACGCACATGCTCCATGATACGTTGAAGGAAGACGGTGTCTACGTCGGAACCGTCACGATTGCCGGAGAAGTGAAGCGTGGAACGGCACTTGATCCGAAAAACGTAGCGGAAGCGTTCTATACACTCTATACAAACCGTAACGAAGTAGAGACAGTTCTATCAGCAGACTAACTTATGAACAAGGTGACGTATGCGGGTTCGGACATTGACCGAATCCGTATTTTCATGGAAAGGAGAGAAATAGAAATGAGACGATCTGTATTCATAAGTCTACTTTTTTTATTCGTCCTCATCGGTTGTGCACCAGAAGAAACCGATCTGCTTGGCATCAAGCAACCAGACGATGAAAAGATTACGAAAGCGACGGTGCAACGCGTCATCGATGGGGATACATTAAAAGTGAGGCTAGCAGACGGGAAAACGGAGGATGTTCGTTTGTTGCTCGTCGATACACCGGAAACTGTTAAACCGGATACGCCGGTTCAACCTTATGGAACGGAAGCTTCAGCGTTTACAAAAGAGACATTACCGAGCGGGACAGCTATTCGGTTAGAGCGTGATCATTCCCGGGCTGACCGATACGGACGACTGCTCGCATATGTCTGGTACGGCGATAAAATGTTGAATCAAGAGTTACTCCGAAAAGGTCTTGCGCGTGTGGCGTTCGTCTATGAACCAGACACACGTTATGTCGATGTGTTTGAACAGATCGAACAGGAAGCCAAGCAGGCAAAGAAGAAAATCTGGAAGCACGATGGCTACGTCACGAATCGCGGATTCAATGTTCAAGCGATTACAGAAACGAAATCCTGCGATATCAAAGGTAATATCAATCGGTCAGGTAAAAAAATTTACCATGTCCCGGGTGGTCAGTCTTACAATGAAGTGAAGCCGGAGCAACGGTTCTGTACGGAGAAAGAAGCACAAGAAGCCGGATTCGTCCGAGCAACACGCTGATAAACGCAAAAAAAGCCATCGCTAGCGATGGCTTTTATCTATCATACAGGTGGTGGCGGTGGTTGATACTGCTGTACGTTATCATCTTCATCAAAGGAGATCGTGACATCGGTGATTCCTTTAAGGATGCGAATTTGCAATTCGAGTCGATCTTTAATGTCGTCCGCTTGCGCAATTGTCAAGTTGGGATCAACTTCAATCTCCGTTTCGACATGGAAGTGATCTCCTTCCTTGATGACTTCAAGTTTTTCGATGTCCCGAACCGCTTCATCACGTAACAAGATTTCACCGATTTTGGCTGTCAGTACTTCATCAACCTCACCGAGCGCACCGGCAGCATTTTGAATAAAGACGTTGTAGACGACATAAAACATCATGAGTCCAATCAAGATGGATGCAATGCCTTCTGCTTGATAAAACGATGTATAATGCGAAATCAGGACAGCGATAATGGCGATGACGCCACCAAGAGTTGCGACAAGATCTTCCATGAAGACAAGACGTGTCGCCGGTTTGGCTTGTCCAAGATGGGCGAAGCTTTGACCAACAAGTGTCAGTCCGCTCGATTTGAGTCCCGTCTCATGCGCGATTTCTTTCATCGCTTTATAGAACACCCCGACTTCCAGTACAACACCAATGCTAAGTGCCGTCAGGATGATCCACAAACCACTTGTCTTTTCTCCAGGACCGTGCGTGATATGCAAGATGCCTTCCCGAATCGTCTCGTAAGCAAGGAGAGCGACGACAATGATTGCAGCAAGTAAGACGAGATTAACGAGCCGACCAAAACCGTTCGGAAACCGTTTCGTTGGTGCTTTTTTACTGAGAGCAGAACCGATGTAGACGAAGAACTGGTTCGCTGCGTCACCGATCGTATGCATCATTTCAGCGAACATCGCTACATTCCCAGTTAAGATATAGGCGACGAACTTGATCGCGGCAATGATCGTATTGACGATGGCGGCAGCAAGGGCTGACTTATTTCCGCGACGGATCAATGAGAAAAAAGTGGTCATGAGCGGTCCTCTCCTTGTCTACTCAAAATAGGTTAACCGCGTCCTGCTTGGAAAGAAGGATAAAGTGTCATGCCGCCGTCCGCAAAGAGCGTGATCCCTGTAACATAACTTGCTTCATCCGACGCAAGCCATGCAGCAACGGCAGAAATCTCTTCTGGTTTCCCGATGTTGCCCATTGGAATCATACTCTCGACTTCTTTGCGTTGTTCTGGATCTTCGAATTTTTCAGCGTTGATCGGCGTATTGATTGCACCAGGTCCAATTGCATTAACCCGGATTCCTTTCGGTGCATACTCCATCGCAAGGGTTTGTGTCATCAATTTGACGCCACCTTTACTCGCGGCGTAGTGGACGAATGTCGGCCATGGAATGATTTCATGCACACTCGACAGATTGATGATACTACCTTTGACATCATGTTCGACGAAGTACTTCAGTGCTTCTCGTGCCCCGAGGAAAGCTCCTGTCAAGTTGACATCAATGACTTTTTGCCAGTCTTCGAGCGACATCTCATGGGAGGCTGACGGCATCTCGATTCCCGCATTATTGACGAAAACGTCTAATTGACCAAAGCGATCGACAGTCTCTTTCACAAGGTTGATCATGTCGTCTTCCTTCGAGACATCTCCTTGGATCGTAATAGCTTCGCCACCCTTATCTTGAATCGATTCGGCAATTTTTTTTGCTTCTTCCGGGTGACTGCGATAGTTAATGACGACACGCATGCCTTCTTCTGCATAACGGCGAATGATTGCTTCACCGATTCCCATTGATCCACCTGTTACGATGGCAACTTTTCCTTTTAAACTTTCATACATGATGCTTCACTCCTTCATTTATTGTTTCGTAAATCCAATCATGATTCCACCAGCAACGACTAAAATACAACCGATGATGACGAAGGTCATCTCTTTCTTCGTTTTCGTTTCTTTCAGTAAGAGGACGCCACCGATGGTTGAGATGACGACACCTGTTTGAGAAAGGGAGAAGCTTGTTGCGACCCCGACTTTTGCCGTAGCAAACAGTAAAGCGACGTTCCCGACAGCCCACATGAGTCCGCCGATGGTATTGCCAGCTGTTTTCTTTGTGAAGAGGTCTCCTTCTCGTAAAGAAAGAAGAATTGCGCTAACGACCATCCCGATCGCTTGCGGTAATACGGCTTCCCAGCCATTAATATCGAACCAGCGGGCGATGACGACATATCCGACATATCCGACAGTCGAGATGAGGAGGAGCGTCAATCCTTTGCCGATATTCTCATCTTCTTTACTCTTATCTTCCTTATAAGACGTGAAAGCTGCTCCGGCAATGATCAATACAAGCGCACTGATTCCGAGAATCAAGGCAGTTGTCGTTGACCACTCGCCAAAAGCAAGAACACCGAACAACGATGTTCCGACGAGTTGCATCCCTGTTGAAATTGGCATCGTTTTTGAGACACCCATTTGACGAAATGCGGCAAATTGATTTTTTTGACCAAGTGCCCAAAAGGCACCAGAAAAGAATCCGGCAACCCAAGCGGTCGTCGACATCTCTGGGCTGACAAAAAAGAAGGTGACGATCGCGAAAAGTAACGCACCCAGAGTCGTACCGATGATTTGTTGCGCCGTTGAACCTCCGATTTTCGAAACGACAAGCGGCAACGATCCCCACATCAATGCGGGAACGATGGCAATTAGAATATCAATCAAGTGTTTCACCTCTCCTTACTATTATCTCTCTACTTGAAGCTGTACCCCGCAAGGCGATAGGAAAAACCTTATGGTGCGAAGATGAATTATTCTGAAATAAAAAACGTCCACCGAGGTGGACGTCTGCTCATGTGTTATTTAACGGAATGGTTCATCGGCGATCCGGACGATTTGTCGTCCGATCCGACGACCGTTCCATAAAGCGATGACAGCGATCGTCAAGGAAATGCCCATGACGTCGTACTGCGTAAAATAATAGCCGAGATAACTAAAAGGCAGGCTGATGATCCCGACGAGCGAACTCGTCCACTGTCGGATTTTGAGTGACTCGATGTTCGCAACACGAGAGAACTTTTGTTGCTCCATGATCCGCCAACGTGTCGGTTCGCTTAAGGCATCGTTAACAAGACGCGGGAAGGCGAGCAATCGCGCGCCGTAAGAACCAGCAATCTGTAGGTAACGGTTTTGATTTTTCCCTTCGTCATCGAGCCAGCGTCGAACCATTGGTTTAGCGAGTTCCAGCAGGTTGATTTGCGGTGAAAGAATCTGAAGGATTCCAAGAATCGTTGATGCGGCACGTCCAAAGAAAGCAAACTCAGCAGGAAGCTGGATCGGTTCATTTCGGACGAGCAATTCGATATCGGATAAGACCTTCTCGATCAGTTTTGTATCCACGTTTTCCATATCACTTTCGAGATAGAACGTGACTGCTTTTTCAATCGCTTGTCGGATATTTTGCTTATTCGCATTCGGCAACAAGAATCGTAGATCTTCTAGACCATCGACGATCGCATCATAATCCAATGTGACGAAGGACTGAAGAATCCGCTGGATCGCTCGCATATCATCGGGCGTCGTCGCTCCGATCATCCCAAAATCAAGCAAGACGATTTTGCCATCGGACTGGACGAGGACATTGCCTGGGTGCGGATCGGCGTGGAATTTCCCGCCGAACAATAATTGTTCTCCAGCGTTCAAAAATAAATTACGTGCTAGTTCTTCACGGTCAATCTGATGTTCGGCTAGATAATCCAGATCCGTGATGCGTGTTCCTTCAATCCATTCCATAACAAGCACCCGATTTGTACAATGTTCTTCATAATAGCTCGGGATATAAATGACAGGGTTCGTCTCATACATCTTTTTAAAGTAGAGACCGTTTTTTAATTCGGTCCGGTAATTCAATTCATCACCGATTACGAAGACCATTTGGCGATATAAGCTTTGCAAATCAGTCGATTTGTTTAACGACGTTCGGCGCAACATGGCAATGACGATACGCATGGCACGGAAATCGGTTTTGATGATTTGTTCGATATTTGGTCGCTGTACTTTGATCGCGACTTTTTTACAGTTTGATTTTAAGGTTCCGCTGTACACCTCACCAATCGAGGCAGAAGCGACAGGACGTGAACTGATATCCGAGATGATTTCTTCGATCGGCATACCCCAATCCTCTTCGATGATCTTTCGTGACTCTCCAAGTTTACTTGAAGGAACTTTATCGACCAGTTCGGTCAGTTCCATCAAGACGGACGGAGGAAACAGATCGGCTCGAATCGATAAGAACTGACCGAGCTTGATCAATAATCCTTCTAACCGTAATGCTTTTTTCTTATAGTCACGCGCAATTCGGATCATGATGCGCTCAAACTCTTCATTGTTCGTACCTGGCCGGTTTTTCCGGGTGAATCGATAGATCGTAAAGATGTAACGTGCGAACATCGTCACGATGACGACGATGCGATAAAGCGCCCAACGTTTCATACGGTCACCTAGCTTCCTGTACAGTTTGTTTCAGTATAGGTTACTTTACCTAAAAACGTCACTCGCAAACGGTCGAAACGGTGACAGAAAATTAATGCTTTACGGAAACTAAAAAGAGAGTATAGTAAGTATTGGAATTTCTTTGTAGAAAGGTGAAATGTGCGCATGTCCTGGGACTTATTGAATATCATCGGCACGGTCGCTTTTGCGATGAGTGGTGCGATCGTCGCGATGGAAGAAAAATATGATTTATTCGGCGTTTGGTTACTTGCTTTGATCACAGCATTTGGTGGTGGTGCCATTCGTAATCTATTGATTGGTGTACCAGTATCTGCTCTCTGGTCGCAAGGTGGTCTCTTTTTAGTCGCGATTCTCGTTGCGTTGTTGATTTTCATGTTACCCCAGTTATTCTTGCCGCACTGGACACGTTGGGGTGTCCTCGCGGATGCGCTCGGATTGTCTGCGTTTGCGATTCAAGGTGCCCTGATGGCGACAGCAAAAGGACTGCCGTTGTCAGCGACGATTTCAGCGGCTGTACTGACCGGTGTTGGTGGCGGAGTGATTCGCGATTTACTCGCTGGTCGGAAACCACTCGTCTTGCATAAAGAGATCTATGCGATGTGGGCTGTCATGGCAGCACTCGTGATTGATCGCTTCCAATTGACGAATCCTCTACATTTGTTCACATTGCTCGGACTCATCACCGTTTTACGTATGCTATCGTATTATTATGAATGGAATTTACCAGCACGACGGTTAGGGGGAGAATAACTATGAAAGTATTCATTATGATTGGCGCGATCTCGATGATGCTATCGGTCGCACTAGGTGCATTCGGTGCACACGCCTTAAAAGATATGTTGACGGAGCGGATGCTCGCGAACTGGCAGACAGGCGTACTTTACCAGATGGTACACTCGCTCGGCATCCTAGCACTCGGAGGACTCTTATTAAAGGCATCGATCCCACAATGGTCATTGGCTGCATGGCTGATGCTCGCCGGAATCGTCTTCTTCTCAGGTAGTCTGTACGTCATGGCATTGACGAATGTAACGAAACTGGGTGCCATCACACCGATCGGTGGCGTCTTGTTCATCGCGGCGTGGATCTTTGTCGCAATTGGTGCCTATAAAGGATTATGAGAACGGACCGTGTTTCTTCAGTCATGGAGAAAGACGGTCTTTTTCATATGAAAAACGCCTACTCATGATAGAGTAGGCGTAGGTATCAAAACGGATTCACCGCTTTGTGGTTTGTGTTTTGTTTAGCTTCGATAATGCTTGCTCATAGCGATCCAGTACACGATCTGCAACCGGTTTCAGCTCTTTTGAAAGCACAGCGAATTGCAATTCACGCGATCGTGTCGATCGGTTCATAGCATTCCCCATGGTAATTCCTCCTTACGTCATTCAACTTACTGTTTTATAGCCGCAAGGAGTATATTCCCATGAGATATTTCAATCAAACGTCATTCAACACATTAAAGTGCAAAATGAGTATTTAATTGTTCACTTTCGAGACGGTTACCGATGAAGAATTCACCGAACTCGCCATATTTCGCGCTGACTTCATCAAAACGCATTTCGTAGACGATTTTCTTGAACTGAAGAATGTCATCTGAGAAGAGCGTAACGCCCCATTCCCAATCGTCAAATCCAGTTGATCCACCGATGATTTGCTGAATCTTCCCAGCGTAACTCCGACCGATCATACCGTGACGATACATGAGCTCTTTTCGTTTCTCCATTGAGAGTGTATACCAGTTATCGCCATCGCGACGTGACTTGCTCATTGGATAGAAGCAGATGTGCTTCGCTTGTGGCAGGATCGGATAGAGGCGGTCACGCACATATGGATTCTCGTATGGGTTTCCTTCGCCTGAACCACGGTACGTACCAAGTTCGACGACAGAGACATAAGAATATGTTGGAACCAAATAATCATATAGATCGAGTTTCTGCATCTTGACTTCGACGTCTTGGATTTGTTCCATCGTAGGACGAAGAACCATCAAGACGAGATCTGCTTTTTGACCAATGATCGTATAAAGTGCGTGGCTTCCGTCTTTAGCTTCTTCCACACCAGAAAGCTCTGCGAGGAAGGCTTGGAACTCTTCAATCATGCGCGCGCGCTCTGTCGCGTCGACTTGTTTTAAGCGTGACCAATCGATCCGGCGAAAATCATGTAATGTATACCAGCCGTCGAGTGTTTCAGCGGCTTGTTGCGTAGCAGTCGGTTCAGATGTTTGGTGTTGCATGAGATGACCTCCTGAGTCTGAAATAAATTGTCTTTTTCCATATCCTATCTTATCACATTCTATTAAAAGGCTTCGTCTTAAAAGGTTTTGTCCATGAGATCGTAACACATGAAAAAAGCAGAGAGTGGGTAAAAGGGATAGGGGGTCCTGTTTTTCTCGAAAACGGCTTCTGTACTATTTTATAAAAAAGCTGTAGTAGTCGATGAATATGGCTTCAGTGCTTTTGTTAGATAACTTTTTTGCAAATTGTTTTAACAACGATTGAGAACTGTGTATAATAAACGGTGGAAAAGAAAATGGATCAAATCGACGTCGTCGTGTTTACCTAAAAAGGAGAGAAACTCATGCAATTATTCGATATGTTAGAACAAAAGATTAAAGCGCACCAACCGAAAATCGTCTTCCCAGAAGGAATTGACGCGCGTGTTCTCGGCGCAGCTGTCCGTTTGAAGAAAGACGGTCTTGTCACACCGGTCGTCATCGGACCGCGTGCACAAATTGAAGAAACAGCAACAGCGAACGGCATCGATGTAACTGGACTTGATACAATTGATCCTGCTTCTTACGCTGGCATTGATGAGCTCGTCGCATCGTTCGTTGAGCGTCGTAAAGGGAAAGCAACAGAAGAACAAGCACGTGCTGTCATCTTAAAAGATGTGAACACGTTCGGTACAATGCTTGTTCACACTGGACAAGCAGAAGGTCTCGTATCGGGTGCGATGCACGCGACAGGTGATACAGTTCGCCCGGCACTTCAAATCATCAAAATGCAAGAAGGCTATAAAAAAACATCTGGCGTCTTCATCATGGTTCGTGACGATGAGCAATACGTCTTCGCAGACTGCGCGATCAACATCGCACCGGATGCGAACGACCTAGCAGAAAACGCGATCGCATCTGCGAAAACAGCGAAAACATTCGGGATCGATCCGAAAGTCGCATTGCTCAGCTTCTCAACAAAAGGTTCAGCAAAATCACCAGAGACAGAGCGTGTCGTTGAAGCAACGCGTATCGCAAAAGAACGCGCACCAGAACTTGCGATCGATGGCGAACTTCAATTTGATGCTGCTTTCGTTCCAAGTGTCGCAAAATCAAAAGCACCAGAATCAGATGTCGCGGGTCAAGCGAACGTCTTCATCTTTCCAAGTCTTGAAGCTGGAAACATTGGCTACAAAATCGCACAACGTCTTGGTGGCTTCGAAGCAATCGGTCCGATCCTTCAAGGTTTGAACAAACCGGTCAACGATCTTTCACGCGGTTGTAACGAAGAAGATGTCTACAAACTCGCGATCATCACGGCGGCACAAGCGGTCGAAGAACGCCAAGCCTAAGCACAGTGTGAAAAAGTCTTTACTTTTTCGCTAAACCCCGTACAATGGTACACATCACGAAAATCACGAAACGTAAACGTATAGCAACGCTCGTATAATAGTGGGAATTGGCCCACGAGTCTCTACCGGATCGCCGTAACGATCCGACTACGGGTGGTGAGTTACTGCTCTCTTTTTTGGCGTACAGTGGCTGCCCCCGGGTAGCGGCTGTACGTTTTTTCGTTTTTTAAAGAGGAGAATGCATGTATGAAACGTCTACACGACATGATTAATCAAGAGGGAATCGTCTTATCGGATCAAGTATTGAAAGTGGATGCTTTTTTAAATCATCAGGTTGATCCGACGTTGATGTGGGAAATCGCCTATGAGTTCATGGAACGCTTTCAAGATGCTGGCATCACGCGGATTTTGACAATCGAAGCGGGAGGTATTGCCCCGGCAATGATGACAGCACTTCGTCTTGGCGTACCAATGGTCTATGCTCGTAAGACGAAATCGGTCACATTGAACGAAGGAACGATTTCAGCTGAAGTTTTCTCATTTACGAAACAACAGACGAATACAATCACGGTCGCAGAGAAATACCTGCAACCGGGTGAACGTGTTCTGATCATTGATGACTTCCTCGCAAACGGAGAAGCAGCATTTGGTCTCGCTCGTCTCGTTGAACAGGCAGGGGCAGAAGTCGCTGGATTTGGAATCGTCATTGAAAAGTCGTTCCAACCGGGACGTCAAAAACTGATCGAAGCTGGATTCCGTGTCGAGTCACTCGCGCGTGTCGAGTCATTGAAGGACGGAAAAGCGACATTCGTCGACTCGGTGACCGTATGAGACTATCAAACTTCAAAGCAGCCAGTCTCGGACTTCAGCATGTGCTTGCGATGTACACGGGAGCAGCTGTTGTTCCACTGATCGTCGGGAGTGCGATCGGATTGTCAGGAGAAGAACTTGCTTATTTAGTGGCGATTGATCTCTTCATGTGTGGCGTTGCGACCTTATTACAAGTACTCGTCACGAAATACACAGGTGTTGGTCTTCCCGTCGTACTTGGTTGTACCTTTACAGCAGTCGGTCCAATGATTGCGATTGGAAGTCTTCAAGGCATTACAGCGATTTACGGTGCTTTGATTGCCAGTGGGCTGATCATTCTTGTCATTTCAGGCTGGTTTAGTAAGATCGCGGTCCTGTTCCCACCGGTTGTCCTTGGTTCCGTCGTGACGATCATCGGGATTTCCTTAATTCCGGCTGCGATCAACGATATCGGAGGCGGACAGGGAGCGAAAGACTTTGGTGACTTACGTTACCTCGGACTCGCCGGATTAACGATCGTCTTGATTTTAATCTTGAATCGCTACGGCACGGTCTTCTCAAAAGCGGCAGCTGTCTTAATTGCTGTGATGATCAGTACACTCGTTGCATTTGGCATGGGAATGATCGACTTCAGTCCGGTGGCAGAAGCATCATGGTTCCAAATGGTGACACCATTTTACTTCGGTGTACCGACATTCAATGCAACTGCCATCTTGACAATGACGCTCGTTGGTCTCGTCTCGATGGTTGAATCGACAGGTGTGTTCTTGACACTTGGTGAAATTACGGACCGTCGTTTGACGGATAAGGATCTAGCGCGTGGTTACCGAGCAGAGGGTGTCGCGACGATCGTTGGTGGTATCTTCAATAGTTTCCCTTACACGACCTATAGCCAAAACGTCGGTCTAGTTCAGTTGACTGGCGTAAAGACACGCAAAGTCATTTTATTTGCGGGTGGATTTTTGATCTTGCTCGGTTTCTTACCAAAAGTGGCGACGTTTACGACATTGATTCCAAAACCTGTTCTTGGTGGAGCGATGTTGATCATGTTTGGAACGGTCGCAGCAAGCGGGATCCGTATCCTATCACGGGTCGATTTTTCGAAGAACGAGCACGTCATCACGGTGGCACTCGCGCTCGGGATTGGTCTAGGGATTAGCATGAATCCTGAAATCGTAGCAGGTCTCCCGTCACAAATTCGCGTTTTGACGGATAGCCCGATCGTCGCTGGTTCACTAACAGCATTGCTATTGAACGGGATCTTCCGATTGACCGGGAAGTCCGAAACAGCAGATGTGCCACTTGCTAAAGTTGAATAACAATTGTAACTTTCCGAAAGGAGCTATCCTGTATACTACATAGTAGCAGGTAGTTCCTTTTTTATACTGCTAACGTAATCAGAATATTCCGAGTATGTGGATTTAGTGAAAAATATACATTGAAAACGTTTACAAAATCGACACATCTTCTTTATACTGACAACGTAGCGGTACGGGGAACTGCTAAGAAACAAACAGAGACTGGAAGGACGTCGTAAAAATGAAACAACAGACAGAGTTGAATCGGGGACTGGAAGAACGTCACATTACACTCATGTCGCTGGGGGCGGCAATCGGTGTTGGACTCTTCCTCGGATCAGCGAAAGCGATCCAATTGGCAGGTCCAGGGATCTTACTTGGTTATCTTATCGGTGGTGTCATCATTTTCATTATCATGCGAGCACTTGGGGAGCTTGCAGTGCGGGAGCCGATCGCTGGTAGTTTTGCGGAATATGCCCGAAAGTATGTCAGTCCATTAGCTGGTTTTTTAACGGGTTGGAATTATTGGTTACTCTGGATTTTTACGTGTATGGCGGAAATCACAGCAGTCGGTATTTACATGAAAGTATGGTTCCCGGATTCCCAGGGGTGGGTATGGGCGCTAGCAGCACTTGTTTTGATGACGAGCATCAACTTCATTGCTGTTAAATTTTATGGTGAATTCGAATTTTGGTTTGCGTTGATTAAAATCGTCGCGATCGTCGCAATGATCATCTTAGGGACCTTGACGATCGTCATTGGTCTTGGAAACGGCGGCACACCGGTTGGGATTTCGAACCTGTGGTCACATGGAGGATTCTTGCCAAACGGTTTCACTGGTGTACTTCTTGCCATGCAGATGGTCATGTTTGCCTTCTTAGGGATTGAAGTGATTGGGGTCACAGCAGGGGAAGCGAAGAACCCGAAGAAAACGATTCGAAAAGCCGTCAATAACGTCTTCCTACGAATCTTAGTATTTTATATCGGAGCACTCTTCGTCATTTTATCGATTTATCCGTGGGATCAAGTCGGTGCGAACAACAGCAGTCCATTTGTTCTATTGTTTGAATCACTTGGTATTCCATCAGCAGCTGGTATTATCAACTTCGTTGTCTTAACGGCAGCACTATCATCATGTAATTCCGGTATCTTCTCGACAGCCCGGATGATGATGAACTTATCCGAGAACAGTGAAGCGCCACGTCGTTTCTCAAAAATCTCAAAAAACGGTGTTCCAGCACTTGCAACGATCTTGTCAGGTGTTGCCTTACTCGTTGGTGTCGCTTTGAACTACTTCTTACCGGAAGATGTTTTTGCGATTGTGACGAGTATCGCGACGTTCGGAGCCGTTTGGACATGGGCAATGATTTTGATCGCTCAGATGCGGGCGCGGAAAGTACACGGTTCAGCAGAATTTGGTGTTCCGTTCTTCCCGATTGCGAACTATATCGCCCTCGCGGCGCTTGCCGGTGTCATCGTCTTGATGGCATTTGACGCAAGTACACGGATCGCTCTGGTCGTTGGACCACTCTGGTACGTGATTCTGATTGCCGTCTATTATGCACGGGGAATGCATAAGGAGACACGTCAGTCGACGCGTCAGGCATCAGGAGAATAAGGGAACGAGCGGATCCGGAAACGGATCCGCTTTTTTGACGCTTCGTATCAAACCGTTTCGTTTTGTTTTAATGATAGATTTGCTACACTTACGACAGAACCATACAGGAGGTCATACGAGATGAAAACGATTCATGTAGATGAATTACAAGAGCGATTAGAGGCAGGTGAGGCGTTGCATGTCGTCGACGTCCGTGAGCAGGATGAATACGATGCAGGACATATTCCGAACGTCCGCCTCCTTCCGATGTCTGAGATCGGCGAACGCTATACGGAATTGCAAGAAGGCGAAACCTACTACTTGATCTGTAAAGCGGGTGCGCGGAGCGAAAACGTCGGTCGTTTCCTCGAGCAATATGGATACGACATCGTCAACGTCGAAGGCGGTATGATGAACTGGAAGGGCGATCAAGAAGCATAAGGGTAAGCGTTACCAAGGAAGACGACTCGAACTGAGTCGTCTTTTTTCATGTGAACTAGTACACGTTTATCGATTTTTCTATGAACATTTTTCGTTATTCTTCCGATAGAGAAGGTAGAATAGCGAGTCCTTGCACTCGAGAATGGAGTGACACATGGAACAAAAGATCAAACGAACAATGAGCATCAAACAAAAATTAATCGTGACATCGATTCTACTTTTGATGATTCCTGCATTAGTAATCGGCTTTGTCGCATATGACCTCGCGAAACAAAAGATGACGGAACAGATTCTTCAATCTGCTCATAGTGGAGTCGACCGGATGAATGATGAGATCCAAAACATCATTGATCCGATGCGGCGCGATGTCGCCTTTTTTGCGGACCGAATTGACGGAACGCTCTATCAAAAAGGAAAACAAAATGCTGCGTTAAAGGAAAAAATGACTGAATATCTCGATATGCATCCGCAAGCTGCGAACATCTATTTCGCGACGACGGACGGGGATATGAATATTTTCCCGGAACAGGTCATGCCAGATGATTATGATCCACGGGAACGCTCGTGGTATCAGTCGGCAGAAGCAGCAGGTGGCAAGGTCGTCATCACGGATCCGTATGTCGATGCCGCCTCGAACAAGATGATGGTCACGCTCTCGCAGACGACAGGTAACGGAAGAGGTGTCGTGGCGATTGATGTCGATGTCGACCGGATCGCGGAAATCGCGAAAAAGATCAAAATCGGAAAAGAAGGATACGTAATGATTCTTGATTCTACGAAAAAAATCGTTACGCATCCGACATTAAAACCAGGTGAGAAAGCGACAGGCAAATGGGTGTCATCACTTTACGCTAATCCAGCAGGGCAGTTTGGCTATGAGTTTGAAAACAAAGGCAAACAGATGGACTTCATGACGAACGACCTGACGAAGTGGAAGGTTGCCGGAACACTGTACGATCATGAAATCACGGATGCGACATCGAGTATTCTTTGGACGACGCTTGTTGTCATCGGCGGGATGTTGCTCGTCGCAGCCATCTTCATCTACTTCATTCTTCGCTCGATTCTTCGCCCACTCGGTCATTTAACACGTGGAGCAGAACGGATTCAATCTGGTGATTTGACGGAGCCCGTCATCGTTGAATCAAATGATGAGGTCGGTCAAGTCGCCCAAAGCTTTAACGTCATGGTTGACTCACTCCGTTCGATCATCATTAATCTCGATCAGTCGATTACACAAGTAGCTGGCTCTTCTCAGGAATTGATGGCGAACTCTGCCCAAACGACTTCCGCTTCTGAGCAAATCGCGGGATCGATTCAACAGGTCGCAGCAGGGGCGGATCAATCGAAACGTCAACTCGATGCGAATGCTGTTTCGCTCCAATCGATTACAGCAGGCATCATGCGAATCGCTGAGAGCTCAACCGATGTCTCGGAATTGTCACGTTCAACGGCAACAGAAGCCGAGAATGGAACAGTTGCTGTGCTGAAGAACGTTGAGCAGATGAAAGAAATCGATGCCTCCGTTCAAAACTTCGGTGGTGTCATCAGCTCACTCGCCCATCGTTCGAATGAAATCGGAAAAATCGTCGATGTCATCAACGGTATCGCTGAGCAAACCAATTTGTTAGCACTGAACGCAGCAATCGAAGCAGCACGCGCAGGCGAAAATGGAAAAGGATTCGCTGTCGTTGCGAGTGAAGTGCGTAAACTAGCAGAGCAATCACAGGATTCAACGAAACAGATTGCACAGCTGATTCAAAACATTAAACAGGAGACGGATCAGTCGGTCACGATGATGAAGGAAGTCTCAGGACAGACGAAAGCCGGTTTGTCGACGACAGAAGCATCAGCAGAGCGTTTCCAAAAGATTCTCGAACGAACGCAGGAAATGACGCCACGGATCGAAGACGTGACGGCGACGGTCGAAGAAATTGCAGCGAACGTCCAAGAAGTATCTGCGTCAGCGACGGAAATCGCACATATCGCGCAAGAGAATTCGTCCGCTTCGAAACAAGTCGCAGCGACGACGGAAGAACAGTTGAGTGCGATGGAAGAGATTTCGCAATCCGCCAAAGTATTATCCGATATGGCGGAAGAACTACAGGTACTCGTTGCCCGTTTCCGTGTTTAAATGATCAAATCAAAAAAAGGCAAGGAAGCCCGTCTTCCTTGCCTTTTTTTGTCTGTCAACATTCGGTGACAAACGGAACAAATAGCTTATAATCCCTGTGAATCTGGGCTTGAGACAGTGTTAAATCGGGAATTTAATTAGTATCTAACACTTCGAAGGAGGTGGGTACGGTGAAGCAGTTTCGTAAAATAAGAGAGTGGCAAGATGCAGGTCTTTTGGATGAAGCAACTGTTGAACGAATTCTGAACTATGAAAATCAACGTTCAACAAAACAACGTCTGCCTTTGTTATTAATCATTGGAGGTACCTTCGTCGTATTGGCTGTATTCAGCTTTTTGGCTGCTAATTGGCAAGCGATGCCAGTCGGCTGGAAAATCGGACTCGTCGTAGTACTCATGTGGAGCTGTTACATCGTGGCAGATCTTTCGGAACGTCGTCATATTCTTCATCCGATTGTCTTTCGAATCGGTGGAATCCTAGCATTTGGTGCCTCAATTCTCGTCGTGGTTCAAAGTTTTCATTTGCCGATGGAAGGATCATTACTCGGTTGGTGTGTGTTTGTCGCCGCGTTAGTACATTATGTACTTTGGCGTCATGAGGCATACGGTGTCGTCGCCTTTCTTTCCGGATGGACGATCTTCACGAGTCTTGGGGGATTTGGTCAGGAGCAGGCGAGTTATCTTGACTGGACGTCATTCGATCTAATGGTCTTGTTATCGTTCGGCTGGTTTTACTTCAGCCAACGTCTTCCGTCACTTCTGTTTAGTTGGTTGTTCCTTTTCTTTAGTGGTCTATCCTTATTTCTACTTGTGTCGTATAACGGATTCCTGTGGCCAGTCTGGACGCTGTTTTTGCTCGTTCCGGTGATCTGGCTTGTTCGTGAGGAATCCAATCGCCGTATCGTCGAGATGGTCTATCTGGTCGTCGCTGCTATCAGTTCGATCATCTATTTATCCGTTCGTGCGGAATCAAACATCGTATTACCCTCCGTGACAGAAGCGGTACTGTTAGCTATCGTCTCCACCGGTCTAGGAATCTTTCTCTATCAAAAACGTCGTGGATTGTTGTTCATCGTACCGCTTGGATTCGTCGGAGTACTCTGGATTGATGAACAGGCAATTCTACTTGCCATTCTCTTTGAATTATCCGCGCTACTGTATCTGTTATATCAAGAACGCCGTCATGCAGTCGTCTGGGCAGCCTTTCTCTATTTCATTCTCGTTCAAATTGCGATATATGTCATATATGCATGGGATCGTTTAAACATGTCCTTATTTTTCCTCATTGGTGCGCTACTCATCTTCTTATTGTCTGGTGTCTTATGGTGGTTACGCCGTAAAGGAGGTGTGGCGTCATGAAGCGTTATCTGATACCAATATTGCAGACATGCGCCGTCGGTCTGTTGATCGTCAGCTTTTTTGCGACCTCCTGGTTCGGGACATCGTACCGTTTTCGGGCAGAACCATTTGATCCGTTTGATCCCGTTTACGGCGAATACGTGATGCTTCAGTACCCAGATTTAAAACCTGGTCCGAGGATTCAAAACGGACGTGTCTATGTCAGCTTCAAGACGGATGCTTCCGGTTATGCTCAAATCGATCGGATTTCGAATGAACGATTCTTCGGAAGTATCGCCGGCGATTATTACGAGCAATATGTATCGATTCCGCAGTTGACGCAGTATTATGTCGAACAGGGAAGCGGAAAACAATACGAAAAAGCAAAAGCACTGGAAGTCCGAGCGGATGTGTCACCATGGGGAACGATCCGGACGACGAATTTAAAGATTTCTGAGTAAAAAACCTTGCGCCAGGAATAAAACGGTTGTACTATTAATTTAAATTTTCAGACAACTGAATCTGCATGTGTAGATGGGAAGAGTAAAGTGATTGGAAATCGATAGAGAGTCTCTGTTGCTGGAAATGAGACGATTTCGATACTTGAAGATGGTCCCGGAGCAGTCGGAAGAACGTGAACCGTGTTCATCAGTAGAACCGACCGGTAGGAAGGATACCGTTAGCATTCCATGGAGTCTCGTACTCCTAGAGGTGGCTGAGCGTGAGTTGAGTCATGAACGAAGGTGGTACCACGTGATCAGACATCACGTCCTGAGAAATAAGGGCGTGGTGTCTTTTTTTGTGGAGACGTTCCCGCAGGAGGAGGATGACGAGATGGCAGAAGCATTGGTATTGCAATCAGACTTTGGCGTGAGTGATGGGGCAGTGAGTGCGATGTATGGGGTGGCCCATAGCATCAATCCGGAGATTCGGATTTTTGATTTAACGCATGATATTCCACCGTTCCACATTTGGGAAGCTTCCTATCGGTTACTGCAGACGGTGCCGTACTGGACGGAGCAAACGGTGTTCGTTTCTGTCGTCGATCCGGGTGTCGGGTCGAGGCGAAAGAGTGTCGTCGCGCGAACACGGACCAATCAATACATCATTACACCGGATAATGGGACGTTGACGCATCTTTGGCAAGCCGGATACATTGCGGAAGTGAGACAACTCGATGATCGACGGCATCGTCTGCCTCGGATGGGTGAATCGTATACGTTTCACGGACGAGATATCTTTGCCTTCACGGGTGCGCGATTATCGAGTCACGTCATCACGTTCGAAGAGGTGGGACCGCTTTTACCTACTGAAGAACTCGTCTTACTCGACCGGACACCTGCCTCGTCGTCGGATATCGGTGTCACGGGTATCGTCGAGATTCTCGATGTCCGCTTCGGAAACGTCTGGACGAACATTCCCGTCGCACTCGTCCGTCAGACAGGTCTCGATATCGGGAGCCACGTCAAGGTAAGGGTTTCGTACCGAGACCGGATCGTCTACGAACAAACACTGCTCTTCGGTCATTCGTTCGCAGATGTGCCGGTCGGTTCAGGAGTTGTCTACATCAATTCGCTGGATCAGATTGCTCTTGCCTTGAATCAAGGTTCGTTTGCACATGCATTTGAAGTTGGAATCGGAAATGATTGGAGTGTTAGCGTACAACACATTAAAGGAGGAGATCGAACATGAAAGGATTTACGACAAAACAGATCGTCGCAACCGGGATCGGAGCAGCTGTATTCATCATTTTAAGTCGATTCGCTGCGATTCCGACGGGCGTACCGAACACGTCAATCGAGACAGCCTATGCGTTTCTCGCATTTATGGCGGTCTTGTTCGGACCGGTTACAGCCGGCTTGATCGGTCTGATCGGTCATGGCTTAAAAGATGCGATTTTATACGGTTCCCCGTGGTGGAGTTGGGTCATCGTCTCCGGGTTCGTCGGGTTTGGTATCGGATTGATTGCTAACCGAATTCGTTTAGAAGAAGGCGGATTGACGACACGTAAAATCGTCTTATTCAACGCCACACAAGCCATCGTGCAAGCGATTGGTTGGATCATCATCGCACCTGTACTCGATATTTTAATTTACACGGAGCCGGCGAATAAAGTCTTCGTTCAAGGTGCTGTCGCTGCGACATCAAACATCTTGACAGTCGGTGTCATCGGAACGTTATTGCTCGTCACGTATGCCAAAACAAGAAGTAAAGCAGGCAGCTTGAAACGCGAAGTTTGACCGAATGAGCTATGATCCTGTGCGAAGAAACGGCAGGGACATAGCTCATTTAGCTTGGGGGGAGAAAGACATGACAAACGTGATTGAATTTCAGGATTTTTCATTTACATATCGGAGTCAGTCGGAACCGACACTCCGGCAGATTCAGTTAACGATTCAAGCAGGCGAACGCATCTTAATTGTTGGACCGTCGGGTTCAGGAAAAAGTACGCTTGCTCAGTGCATCAATGGGTTGATTCCATTCTCGTACCCGGGAACGTGGGAAGGACAGGTTCTGATCAAAGGGCAGGATGCCCGGACGTTATCGTTATTTGATCGTTCGCTGCATATTGGTACGGTGTTACAGGATCCAGATGCGCAGTTCGTTGGTTTATCGGTTGGCGAAGACATTGCCTTTGCGCTCGAGAACAAACAGACAGGGCGACCGGAAATGCACGAGATCGTCGAACGCGTCGCACGGATGACGGACGTCGAGACGCTTTTGCAAGCGCGATTAAATGATTTATCAGGAGGTCAGCGACAACGGGCGGCATTGGCTGGAGTTCTCGTCGAAGATGCGGATATCTTATTGTTTGATGAACCACTCGCAAATCTCGATCCGGTAGCGGGTCAAGAAGCGATGATGTTAATGGATCGACTGCAACGCGATACGAACCGAACACTGATCGTCGTTGAACACCGAATCGAGGATGTACTGGTCATTCCATTTGATCGCATCATCGTCATGGTCGACGGAGAAATTATCGCCGATCATCATCCTGACGTCATCTTAAGTAACGGAAAACTGCAACAAGCAATATTGCGTGAACCCCTCTATGTCAGTGCCGCACGCTGGGCTGGCATGACCGTGGAGTCTGTGGATCAGCCGAGCCGCATCGATCCTTTTTTAGAGCAGTTCAACCAGAAAGACGTGTTAGAACGTTTAGAAGAAGCTCCTCAAAAAGAGGCTGCAATCTCTGATTCATTGCTTGAACTTGAGCAGTTGGCGTTTCATTATCATCAAGGAACGCCAGTGCTTGAAGATGTGACGGCGACTTTTCAAAAAGGAACACTGACAACGATCGTCGGTCAGAATGGTGCAGGGAAATCAACGCTTGCGAAAGTGTTGAGTGGTTATCAACGGTCAACGAGTGGCCGAATCCTACTTAACGGGACCGACATTACGCACCAACCGATCGCCGAGCGGGCAGGGTCAATCGGATTCGTCCTGCAAAATCCGAATCATATGATTTCGAAGCACCTCGTGCAGGAGGAAATTCGCTACGGGATGCAGACACTCGGATTGAGTGAAGCGGAAGAAAACGAGCGTCTCGAGCAGACGTTACGTCGCTGCGGATTATATCCGTTTCGCAATTGGCCGATCCAAGCACTAAGTTTTGGTCAGAAGAAACGGGTGACGATTGCTTCGATTCTCGTTCGACGACCGGATATCTTGATTCTCGATGAACCGACAGCTGGTCAAGATTACCGGCATTATTCGGATATGATGGGCTTTTTAGAAGGATTGAAACAAGAGGGGATGACGTTACTCATCATCACGCATGATATGCATCTCGTCTTAGAGTACAGCGATCAAGTCTGCCTGGTGCAAGCTGGACGCATCCGTTACGCCGGAACGTCATTTGGACTGCTAAATCAAGAACAGTTGCTGCATCATGCCCATTTAAAGCAAACATCGCTCTTTACGATAGCGAAACATCTCGACATCGATGCGGAACGATTCGTCGAGTCCGTGATTACGGCGGAGCGAAAGGAGCGGGAACAATGGCTGTAGAAATGCTTGGCTATATTGAAAAAGCGTCACCGATTCATCGATTGACGGGAACGACGAAACTGATCGGATTCTTGTTATTTACGACAGCAACGATGTTTACCTATGATACGCGTGTCTTACTTGTTCTTGGTTTAGTCAGCATCGTGTTATTCCGATTGTCACGTATTCAGTTTCGGGAAGTCCGATTCGTTTTGATCTTTACAGCAATATTTGTCCTGATTAATGCACTCGCCGTTTATCTATTCGAACCAGAGCAGGGCGTTGAAATCTACGGTTCGCGTCACGTTTTATTTGAAGGCGTTGGTCGCTTTACGATAACATCAGAACAATTGTTTTATCTGTTTAATCTCATCTTAAAATACAGTGTGATCGTTCCGATTGCTGTGTTGTTTCTCGTCACGACCCATCCGACAGAATTCGCGTCCTCGTTGAACCGGATTGGTGTACCGTATAAAATCGCCTTCGCTGTCTCATTAGCGCTCCGTTACATTCCAGACGTACAAGCGGACTTTCGGACGATTGCGAACGCTCAGGAAGCGCGGGGAATTGCCGTCTCGCATGGTTCGCTTTGGCAACGGGCGCGTAATAGCATCCAGATTTTACTTCCGTTGCTGTTTACGAGTCTCGAACGAATTGAAACCGTCAGCAATGCGATGGATCTCCGTGGATTTGGTGCGGGACGAAAGCGGACGTGGTACAACCAACAGACGATGACACGCATCGATTATGTCGCCATCAGTTGTGTAGTACTTTTGACAATTTTCTCGTTTGTCGTCACTTTCCATGACGGCAATCGATTTTATAATCCGTTCTAAGCATGAGATACGAAAAAGGCAGTGGATGCGTCCACTGCCTTTTATCATATAACTAATCCGCTCACGCAGAACGTTTTTGATTTTCCCAACGTGGTGAGTTCAATAGTTCAATCCATTTCTTGACGGCTGAGATCGTAATGACGATCGCGAGCAGTCCCATCGTTACGGATAAGACGGTATTCAAGACGCTAAATCCTGGAGAATCTGGATTTGCATAAACGTTTGCGACCATCCAGATATCAGCAAATGTTACTGTGATCAGGAGGTAGACGAGCGGGATGAACGTCGTCAGGGCATAGACTTTTTTATCGGCGATTTTCAAGATGATCGTCGTTCCGATGATCAAGCCGATTGAAGCCATCAGCTGATTTGATACCCCGAATAATGCCCAAATCGAACCGATGTCACCTGAGAACAGGAGATAGCCCCAGAAGAACGTACCGAGTGCTGAAGCAAAGATTGCACCTGGAATCCAGTCGACGCGTTTGAGTGGTTTATAGAATTCACCGAAGAAATCTTGAATCAAGTAACGGGCGACACGTGTTCCTGCGTCGATTGCAGTTAAAATGAAGACCGCTTCGAACAGAATGACGAATTGGAAGAAGAAACCGGCAATTTCTTTGAACCATGGGATGGCGCGGAAGATGAACGTCATACCGACGGCGAGTGAAACGGCACCACCCGTTCGACCTGCAAGGTCGAGTCCGATTTCACGAGATAAATCATCCAAGTAGACCGTGCTCATACCTAGAGTTGCGAATACTTCTGGTGTTGAGTTGATGGCAAAGTAATCACCGACTTCAAGAGATGTCGCAGCAATCAATGCCATGACGGCAACAAGACATTCAACAAGCATGGCACCAAAAGCAACCGGTTTGATGTCACTCCACCGATTGATCATCTTCGGTGTCGTACCAGAACCAACGAAAGCGTGGAAACCAGAGATTGCACCACAGGCAATCGTGATCGAGATGAATGGCCAGACTGGACCAGCGATGATTGGACCACCGCCATCAACGAACTTCGTGAATGCTGGGAATCGAATGTCCGGGTTGATGATGAAGACACCAACGATTAAGGCAAGGAAAACACCGATCTTCATGAAACTTGATAGATAGTCGCGTGGTGCGAGCAAGAGCCATACAGGCAGTGCCGCAGCGAAGAATGCATAAATCGGTAGAGCGATTGCGAGCTGACGAGAGGACAGGTCGAACCAGTCACCGATGAATGTTTCCGTCAACTGAGGACCAAAACCAATCGCAGCTAAGATGAGTAGAAAACCGACTGTTGAAGCAAGGGCTAGGTTACCACCTTTACGTAAGTAAATCCCAACGAGCATCGCGATCGGAATCGTCGAGAAGACAGCGAATGTGCCCCATGGATTATGTTCAAGCGCATGCAAGACGACCATCGATAGTCCCGCCATCGTAATCGTGATGATGAAGAGCATCGCAAGACCGGCACAAAAACCAGCGACGGGACCTAATTCTTTTTTAGCGACTTCGGACAACGATTGACCATCTTGACGCATCGAGGCAAACAGGACGACCATATCATGGACCGCTCCCCCGATGACGGCACCGATCAAGAGCCACAGTAAGCCGGGTAGGTAGCCGAACTGAGCAGCAAGGACAGGTCCTACGAGTGGACCAGCAGCAGCGATTGCCGCAAAATGGTGTCCGAATGAGACCCATTTGTTCGTTGGAACGTAATCTTTTCCGTCCGCTAGTTTATGAGCAGGCGTTTCGCGATCATCTTTGATTTTTAAGACTTTCGCAGCCATGAATGTACCGTAGAGACGATACGCGATTAATAAGATACAGATGACAGCAATGACGATGGGAGTAGCGCTCATCTAAAATTCCTCCTCTTGAATGAACTATGATGGATTTAGTATACAAGTTGTGGAAGCGCTTTCTTTAATTTTTAGATGAGTTGTCGATTTTGTACGACGAAAGGTTGAAAAAGGACCTTGAATCACAAAAAAGAAGCGCTCAAATACCGAGCGCTTCTTTCAATAGTTTGACATACGTCCGACTGACCGGCACATCGATTTGGTGAATCTTTAAGTTGTAAGCCCCGTTAAACCAAGGTTCGATCGCGTCAATCGCTGATAAGTTCACGAGATACGAGCGATGAACCCGTAAAAACCGATGATCTTGAAGCTTTCGTTCAAGTTCGAGTAAGGTCTCGTTTGAAGGATACGCTTCATGTTCCGTTACGATTTTCGTTTTCCCGTTTTCAGCGACGATGTAATCAATATCTTGCGGAGATAAGAGTTTGAGTCGATCTCCCGTTTCGACAGCTAAACGTTCAAGTCGAGGTGCTTTTTTCGGAAGCGGTCGTGCGACTTTTTCGATGGCGCGCACGATCCGTGCCGGATCATACGGTTTCAAGATGTAGTCATAGGCATTGAGTTCAAAGGCTTCAAGTGCATGAGCATCATATGCCGTTACAAACAAAAGAGCCGGAGGACGTGGCATCGACTTCAATCGTTTGGCGACTTCAAGACCGCTTCCGTCCGTCAGCTCGATATCAAGAAAGACTAAGTCGGGTTGAAGGGAGCGGACGAGTCGTTCCGCTTCTTCGACACTACCGGTTTCTCCGACGACTTCAAGACCGGCTGCGGTCACGTGATAACGGAGCTCGTCACGTGCGAGCGGTTCA
Source organism: Exiguobacterium sp. EF_C8 (assembly GCF_054956715.1). Taxonomy (NCBI): domain Bacteria; kingdom Bacillati; phylum Bacillota; class Bacilli; order Caryophanales; genus Exiguobacterium; species Exiguobacterium sp. EF_C8. The sequence goes on from NZ_CM143264.1 coordinate 283,795, forward strand.
TCTTCAATCAACAAGGTGCGCATGCTGGTTCTCCTTTCTAACTTCAATGGGAAGGCGAATTGTAATCGTCGTTCCGTTTTGACCGTCACTCGTGATCGTAAACTGTCCTTTTTCACCGTACAGGCTTCGAATCCGTTCTGCCGTATTGAATAACGCGGTACCGGTACCAGAAGATGGAACGACTTCTCGACCGAGACGAGCAAGGCGAGAGGCTTCAATCCCGCGTCCGTTATCGACGACTTCGAGGTAAAGTTGATCTGCCTCACACCATGCCGTCACCCCGACATATCCCGTCTGCTCATTCAAAAAAGCATGAAGGAACGCATTCTCGATCAACGGTTGTAAGATAAACGGTGGAACGAGTAAAGACGTCGTCTCTTCCGCTAAATCGATATCGAGGAACGGTCGATTTGGAAAACGAGCAGCTTCAAGAGACGTATACGCCTCGATATGCTCGAGTTCCTTTTGGAGCGGAATTTTCGTCGAGCGTGCTCCTTGGAGGTTACTACGAAAAAACGTTGATAATTCGAGCAACAATGTCCGTGCCTGTTCGACATCCGTTCGGCACAGTGCATAAATCGTATTGATGGCATTGAACAGGAAGTGTGGATGAATTTGTGCTTCGAGTGCCCGGATCTCGGCATCCTTCAGTAAATCAGCTTGGCGCTGTGCGTTCCCGAGTGCCAGTTGTGTAGAAAACAGTTTTGCTAATCCTTCAATGAGTTCGACTTCCACGGCGTCGAGCAGTTCGGCATGCGGATAGTAGACTTTTAACGTCCCAATCGTCGTTTCCCCGACGATGAGCGGAGCGATGATGCCCGCTTGAAGTGGGCAATCCGTTACGGGACAGCCGATATCGAGTCGTTCCGTCACAAGACGAACTTGTCCATCCTGTAAAACATGTTCGGTTGGTTTTGTCGTCCAGTGACTACCTGCTTGATGGTGATCACTTCCGATACCGAGGTGAGCAAGGATAACGGATTGATCCGTCAAGGAGACGGCTTCGGCTCGTGTTTGCTGCAACAGAATTTCCGCGACAGCTTCTGCCGTATGGATATGTAGACCACGCGTCAGGTGCGGAAGCGTCAAATCGGCGATATGCAACGACCGTTCTGCTTCTCGTGCACGGACGGTTTCTTCTTCTCGCGCAGCAAGACGGATGATCGATAAAAATAACCAGACGCCAAGGACGTTGATGAGTGTCATCGGCAAGAAGATAAACTGGACGAGTTCAACAGCCGCGTCAAAGGGGCGGGCGAACAGTAAAATCAATGACATTTCAAATAGCATCAAAAAAGCGGTCAGACAAACAGGTAACAATGCTTGGCTGCCGAGTCGGTCACGCCAGTAAGGGCGAAGTAATCCACTGACACCACCGGCAATGACGGTCGAAAGCGTACAAGCAAATGCTGTGAACCCGCCGAGGGAATACCGATGAATCCCGACGATCAGTCCAGTCATCAATCCACCAAGCGGACCAGCGAGTAACCCACTGATGACAACGATCATCGTTCGTGTATTCGCGATTGCCGATGTTCCGTCGACCTCTTCGAGCCAAGCATGGGGCAAGAATTCTGCTAAGTCGACTTTGACCCCTGTATAGTTACTTAAGATCCCATACGTCGCAAAAAACAGGACGAGGACACGGAATTGCCAACCTGCTTCCGGTTGACGCAACAAGCGTCGCGTTGGTCCCCACTGGGCGAGGATGAACGCTAAGATGATCATGATACCAAGTCGCTCGAGTAAAAAAGGAATCAGTTCCAACATATGTATTCCTCCATTCGAGTTAAGTGTAAACGCTCGCAAAACGAAGGGCAATGCTGATAAACAAAAAAGCCGTACTCCCTCTAGTGGAGAGGAAGTACGGCGAGCTTGCTTATTGTGCGTCTTTATCGAACGTGATGCGTGCGATTGCATCATGTTGATGAATCGTTTCTTCGTTGCGACATTCGACGTAGAACGAAGCAATTGGATCCATTTCGTATAGGTCAGCAGCAATCAAGCGCACCATGTCTTCTACGAAACGTGGATTTTCGTATGCCATCTCTGTCACGCGTTTTTCATCCGGACGTTTGAGTACCGGGTGAAGTGGGGCAGAAGCATTTGATTCAGCCGCATCAAGCAATGATTGTTTCCAGTCAAAGTCTTCTGCTTCATCACGTAACGAAGCTTCCATCGTGACGTAGCCACGTTGGTTGTGGGCACTGTACTCGCTGATTTCTTTCGAACATGGGCAAAGTGTCGTGACGTTGATCGTCAAGCCGACAGATAATGTCGCTTCATTCGTTTCCGTGTTGACGCTGACCGTTTGCCATACTTCGGCATTCATCAACCCACTAAGTCCCGTTGCAGGTGCTTTACGTGTAAAGAACCATGGGTAACGGATCGTCAATTGACCTTCTGTTTGTTCCATACGGTCCGCTAAATCACGCGCGAATTGAATAAGTGATTCATTCGTGACTGTCCAACCTTCGTTGTGATATTGATCAAGTTGTTCCGTTAAGCGACTCATGTTGATCCCTTTACGGTCTTGTACGAGTGACGTCGACAACTCGAACGTTGCGACTGTCGCTTGTGTTTTGTCCCCGTCTTGGATGACGACAGGATGTTTAACGTTTGAGATTCCAACAGCGTCAAGTGCGAACAGGAAGTTCTTCGGTGTATTTTGCAAGTCGACCATTTTATCTTTTTCAGTCGGTTTTGTTCCTTTGATTGGTGGTACCGAACCGAACAGCTTATGGCGCTCTTCTTTCGTTGGTAACGTAATCGGGTAGGTAGACATATTTATGGGCCCCTTTGTCCTTTTGTAGTGTTTCAATAGTAATAACATGACAGGAATGCTAGAGACGAGCAAGTCTGATGATTCCGCAAATGTGTTTCATCGTTTCATTACTAGAAGTGTTGTCTTGAATTTTATCACGAACGTTCGATAAACGAAACTCGCACGACTTAAAATCGACACATTCCATAGCCGGAGGAATAACATGCTTGCAATCGGGTATATTATCCTATAGTATATGTTCAGGTGAACGTGTAATTATTGTTTTTGTCATAGTCATACAATGTATTTTTGATTTTACAGATAGTCAGAGAAAGGGATGACAGAGATGGATTGGCAGTTATTACTTCAATATGCTTGGGTCGTACTCGTCTTGATCGCGCTTGAAGGATTACTTTCGGCAGATAATGCACTCGTACTCGCGGTCATGGTTAAGCACTTACCAGGAGAACAACAAAAGAAAGCACTTTTTTATGGATTAGCTGGAGCATTCGTTTTACGGTTCGCGGCACTGTTCGCGATTTCATTCCTCGTCGATATTTGGCAAATCCAAGCACTTGGAGCAGCGTACTTGCTCATCATGGGATTACGGCATATTTATAAGACCGCTAAGGCAAGGAAACTTGGTGAGAATCATGGCGCCGAAAATGAACTCGATGCAGAGCCGAAGTCGGAAGAGCCAGTTTCTAAAGGTGAATTCTGGCGGACAGTCGCGAAGATTGAATTCGCTGACTTAGCATTTGCTGTCGATTCGATTCTTGCTGCAGTTGCTTTAGCAGTCGCACTTCCGAACTGGGGATCGGGCGAAATCGGTGGTTTGAACACCGGTCACTTCATCGTCATCTTAACGGGTGGTTTAATGGGTGTCGTTCTCATGCGTTTCGCGGCCCGTGTCTTCGTGAAATTACTTGCAGAACGTCCAGGTCTTGAAACAGCAGCCTTTGCAATCGTTGCCTGGGTCGGTGTGAAGCTAGCTGTTCTTGCGCTCGAACATCCGAAATACCATGCATCAATCGAAGGAACAGTCTTCGAAGCCTTAAAACTTCCGGAAGGATTTGCTCACAGTACACCGTGGCAGGCATTCTTCTGGACGGTCATGGTCGGTCTTGCCCTTTGGGGTTGGTTCTCTTCACCAAAAACGAAAGCAAATCCAGATGCGGAAAAGAAAGTTGATCAAAACTTATAAGAAGTGGAACGATCCGTCGATGACGGGTCGTTTTTTGGTGTTAGGTTTTCTTAAACAATGGGAATAAAACACAAGGTTAAGTACTTCAGTCGAGCTTTCATCTTTTTCTTTCCGATCGACCGGCATATAATGAATAGACTGAACAAAAAAGGGGATTCGTTAGTATGGATATTGGATTAATTACACAGTATGCGACCGTCGGGCTCGTACTGATTATTTTGCAAGGGTTATTATCTGCCGACAATGCGATGGTCATGGCTGTCCTAGTCCGACCGTTACCAGACGATCAGCGCAAAAAAGCACTTTTCTATGGTCTCGTCGGGGCACTCGTCTTACGTTTCGTCGCAATCTTCTTTGCCTCGTACCTAGCGACGATTTGGGAGCTTCAGGCACTCGGAGCGATATACCTCTTTTACGTGGCGTTTAAAGGAATCGTTGAGGCACGATCGAATAAACACCAAGTACCGGACTCGATTGCTTCACAAAAAGCCTCACCGAATTTTTGGTGGACGGTTGTTAAAGTCGAATTCTCTGATTTAGCGTTCGCTGTCGACTCGACACTTGCCGCTGTCGCCATGGCAACGACACTGCCGATGATCGGAGGAACGATTGGTGGTCTGAATACAGGTCAATTCTGGGTCGTCTTCTTCAGTGGGATCATTGGTCTCGTCATTATGCGTTACTTTGCGAGTTGGTTCGTTGTCTTGCTCCAAAAGCGACCAGGTATCGAAGAAGCAGCGTTTTGGCTTGTCGCTTGGGTTGGCGTAAAACTCGTCGTCATGACACTTGCGCATCCGTCAATCGACGTCTTGCCGCATGAGTTTCCAGAGAGTACACTATGGCAAACGATCTTCTGGGTCGTACTTGCCCTGATTTTAATCATTGGTTGGTTCCGTAGCGGAAGTAGTTCAACCAAATCAGCAAAATAATACAATGGCGGGCAGGGTACTCTCTGTCCGTCTTTCGTTAGGAGAGATTTTATGCAAAACGGTAATTTCATTCGGATGCTGACGCGGATGCAAAACGTTCCACGGTGGGATGAATATGCACCACGTTTTCCGGATAACGCAGCCAGTCATAGCTTTCGTGTTGCCTTATTCAGTTTGATGGCAAGCTATTTAGAAGAAGCAGACGGACAAACACCAGTCGACCGCCTGACATTGCTCGGAAAAGCCCTATTCCATGACATGAACGAGGTCATCACCGGACCAATCAAACACCGGACGAAAAAAGAGCCAACGCTACATGCACACATTCAGGCAATGGAACAACAGGCGAGTGAACAGCTCGTCGCCTTACTCTCGAAGTCGCTTCAACCAGCCTTTACGACGTATCTTGTTCATGCAGAAGATGATTCACCGGAAGGACGAATCGTTGAAGCCATCGATACGTTTGATGCGATGTTATATGCACGCCGGGAAGCACGGATGACAGAGTCCGTCTTTTTCGAACAAAAAGCAGCGGAATTACAGGCTGTTCTGGAACGACACCCACTCGTTTCAATCCGTCGCTTGACACAATCCGTCATGGAAGAGGACGAGATGTCTCATTTTATCGAAAACGTCTTGATGATGGATACGATTCGGCGCTGGAAAGGACGTTTTAATACGATTGATGATAACGACGCGACACATGCGTTTCGAGCAGCTTCGCTTGGTATCTTCAATGGATTGATTGAATCAGAAAAATACGGCGTCACGATCGACATTGAAGAAGTCGTCTCTCGTCTCTTGTGCCATGATCTCGTTGAAGGAACGACAGGAGATGTTCTTGGACCTGTCAAACATGCGACGCCGGTCACGGCAGCAGCCTTCGAAGCTTATGAACGGGCAGAAGGAGAGACGTTGATCAACAATTTACCAGAAGACATCCGAGCACCGTTCCGTCGATTCGTCGTTGAAGCAAAAGACGAGACGTACGAAGGGCAAATGGTCGATGTGATCGATAAACTCGATGCGTTGATCAAAATGAACATGGAACGAAAGTTAAATGGTGTCGAGTATGAGACCGGTTATCGGGCCCAACTCAAAAAGGTACAGATGACATATGAAAATCCATCGGTCGTCTTTTTCCTCGCTTATGTCTTGCATGATTTGGATTACGTGACGTCATGACAAAGACGACGATGACACCAGGCCGCTTGACGTTGATCTTGATCCTCGGTTCACTCGCTGCACTAGGACCGCTCTCGATCGACATGTATCTACCTGCTTTTCCGGATATGTCACGCTCGTTTGATGCGAGTGCGTCACTGATCCAATTGAGTTTGACGGCTTGTATGCTCGGAATGGCGCTCGGACAATTGATCGTTGGTCCGCTCAGTGATGTTCGTGGACGTAAGCGTCCGTTAATGATTGCTTTACTTGCGTATCTGCTCGCTTCTCTTGCGTGTGCGATGGCACCAACGATTGAAGTGTTGATTGCGCTGCGCTTCATCCAAGGGGCAGCCGGAGCGTCAGGAATTGTCATTTCCCGGGCAATCGTTCGTGATCTATTCGAAGGACCGGAATTAACGCGGTTCTTTGCTGCCTTGTCCCTCGTCAACGGAACGGCACCGATTCTAGCACCCGTCATCGGGGGACAGTTGCTTCGGTTCGGTGACTGGCATTTTGTCTTTTACTTGCTGGCGATTTTAAGTACGTTGATGTTGCTCGCTGTTGCACTGCGTTTGCCGGAAACACTTCCACTCGAAAGACGCGTTGAAGGGAATTTGACGACGACGTTGAAGACATTCGGACGTTTGTTGACGGACCGTGTCTTCATCGGCTATGCGTTTGCGCAAGCATTCGTCATGGGCGCGATGTTTGCCTACATCTCCGGTTCACCGTTCGTCTTACAAAATATTTATGGCGCTTCGCCGCAACAGTTCAGTTTTTTGTTCGGCTTAAACGGAATCGGAATCATTTTAGCGGCTCAAATCGCTGGACGTCTTGCTGGTCGAGTTGATTCAGAACGTCTGATGCGAATCAGCTTGACGGTTGTTGCGAGTGCAAGTATCTTTTTGTTCCTCGCTTTAACGTTAACGGACCAATTGATTTTCGTCATGATTCCACTTTTCTTCGTCGTCTCAAGCGTTGGTTTGATCTCAACGCTCGGTTTTACCTTAGCGATGCAAAACTACGGAGCAACGGCTGGAAGTGCCTCGGCACTTCTTGGTTTACTCCCGATGCTCGTCGGTTCGCTCGTGTCACCACTCGTCGGCATCATGGGGGAGCAATCGGCCGTTCCGATGGGGCTGATTATCATGACGCTTGATTGTTTGGCACTCGTCCTTTATTACGGACTAATCGTCCGACGTCCCGACCGCTCATAAATACTTGTTAGTCAAAAACGTTTGTCCTATTTATGGGACGAACGTTTTTTTATTTAATGAAAGGAAAAGAAATGGAATTCATTTTGAAACATTTTCTAGATGGTTTGCGTAGAAGAGGGAGAAAGCTAGTACTTCAGAAAGGAGTGGAGCGATGAAACAGGAGTTGCCGCGTGAACGAGAACCGTCGATTGAGGCAAGATTAGCACGTCATTTTGCCGCGCAAAAAAAATACTTACGTCGTCAAGAAGAGGCGATTGATCAGCGAGACAAAGAGTTGGCTCGTTTATTGTATGAAGAAAACCGGACTGCGTATCAGCGGGCTTATCACGAACTGTATGGTTCACATCCTTACATCGAGGTGAACGAAAATGGACGTTAGTACACTTTATTTATATGCGTTAGCGGCCGCTGCTTGTGGTGTGTTTGTGTCCATCCTATTCTCAGACGTCATTCCGGGTGTCGATCAAATTTTCCATCCTACGTTGATCTTATCTTTCGTCATCATCACGTCAGCGATCGGCTTCGGACTCGAACAACTGAGTCCGCTTGGTTCAATTTTGATTTTGATCATCAGCAGTGTCATCGCGTTGTTGGTGACGACGCTGATGCATATTTTTTTGTTCGTTCCGATGGCACAAGCCGAACAGTCGCTTGGATTTTCGGAACAGATGCTAGAAGGGCGTAGCGCAACCGTCATCGTGCCGATTCCGACTGAAGGATATGGTGAAATTTTACTTGATGACGTCTCAGGACGTGTATCGAAGTCAGCCGTCCTGTTTGAAGGTCCTGCCTTACCACAAGGAACAAAAGTACTTGTTATCGAGATTAAACAAGGCGTCGCGTCTGTCGTGACGTACCCCCAACAATGGAAAAAGGAGATGTTTACATGAATCCAGTGTTAATCGTATCGATCGTTGCAGTCGCATTGATCGTTGCATTGATTGTCCTATTCATCACGAAGTACCGAACGGTTGGTCCGGAAGAAGCATTAATCGTATCCGGTAGTTATCTTGGAGGACGCAATGTTAATACCGATGAGTCCGGCAACCGGGTGAAGATTATTCGCGGCGGTGGAACATTCGTGTTACCTGTCTTCCAACAAGCAACACCACTGAGTTTGTTATCGAGTAAACTCGAAGTCACAACACCAGAAGTGTACACGGAGCAGGGTGTACCGGTCATGGCTGATGGAACAGCGATCATCAAGATTGGCAGTTCGATTTCTGAGATTGCAACAGCAGCAGAGCAGTTCCTCGGAAAATCAAAAGAAGAGCGTGAAGGGGAAGCGCGTGAAGTTCTTGAAGGGCATTTGCGTTCGATCCTCGGTTCGATGACAGTCGAAGAAATTTATAAGAACCGCGATAAGTTCTCGCAAGAAGTCCAGCGGGTCGCATCACAAGACCTGGCGAAGATGGGGCTCGTCATCGTTTCGTTTACGATCAAAGACGTCCGAGATAAAAATGGATACTTAGAATCACTCGGGAAACCACGGATTGCACAGGTGCGCCGGGATGCGGACATCGCAACGGCAGACGCGGAAAAAGAGACACGCATCAAACGAGCGGAAGCTTCAAAGGATGCGAAAAAAGCAGAACTCGAACGTGCAACGGAAATCGCTGAAGCAGAAAAAGAAAATCAGTTGAAGATGGCAGACTACCGCCGCGAACAAGATATCGCGAAGGCGAAAGCCGACCAAGCGTATGATCTTGAGAATGCACGTGCACAACAAGAAGTCACCGAGCAACAGATGCAAATCAAAATCATTGAGCGTCAAAAACAAATCGAGCTCGAAGAACGAGAAATCCTCCGTCGTGAGAAACAATATGATGCGGAAGTCAAAAAACGTGCCGATGCCGATCGTTACTCGATTGAGCAAGCTGCCCAAGCGGACCGTGCGAAGCAATATGCGGAAGCAGATGCAACGAAATACCGGATTGAAGCATCGGCAAAAGCGGATGCAGAACGAATTCGTCTGGATGGTCTTGCGAAAGCGGACGCTGAGCGAGCACAAGGGGAAACAGAAGCAGACATCATTCGTTTGAAAGGTCTTGCCGAAGCGGAAGCGAAAGAAAAAATCGCGCAGGCGTTCGAACAATTCGGACAAGCAGCAATCCTTGACATGGTCATTCGGATGATGCCAGAGTACGCGAAAGAGATTGCAGCACCACTCGGTAACATCGATAAGATCACGGTCGTTGATACAGGTAGTGGTGAAGGTGGTGGTGCGAACCGTGTCACAGGTTACGCGACAGATTTGATGGCGTCACTGCAAGAGACATTAAAGGCGTCGTCAGGATTAGATGTTAAAGAGTTGATCGAGAACTTCTCTGGCAAAGGAACAGCAAAGCCGTTGACGGTCAACTTGAATTCTCATGATGCGGTGGCAGCTTCAAAAACAGAAGACTGATATCATTACTATGTACTAGTAGAAGTAGTTTCTGAAAGGATATCTCATCATGGATGGTTTAGCGTTACTGCAAGAGCGTTGGATGTTGTTGCTCCCGTTCGTTGTCGTCTTCTTGATCAACGTCGGGTTATTGACAGCCCTTCTAAAGAAACGACGTGATTTACCGAAGCTGTTAGTCTTCGGAATGGGTGGGATGGCGATCGTATTCATCGTCTCCTCGCTCGGCTTAAGCGTAGCACTGCTATTCTTCGGCTATAATTCCTAAAAAACGGGACAGACTCGATTAAGAGTCTGTCCCGTTTTAAATAAAGTAAGAATGAATGCTGTTAACGTGGAAGGTCGTAACCAATGACGACGAGTCCCGGTCCTGTATGTGAACCAATGGCTGCACCAGCGATCGTCAAGATGACTTCGCTTGGTGAGAAATGTGCTTCAATCAATTGTTTTAACTGTTCTGCCCGTTCGATCGAATCCCCATGACCAATCATGATTCGGTGTCCGTCAATTGATGGACGTGCTTCTTCCATCCACTCGACGATCCGATTCATGACCTTTTTCTGACCTCGGATTTTTTCTTTCGGAATCAACTTTCCGTCTTCAACGGTCAACAGTGGCAAGATCGATAAGAGACCACCAATGAAGGCGCTAGCTCGCGAAACGCGTCCACCGCGCATCAAATATTCGAGTGATTCGACTGTAAACAGATGACGAATCGTATTGACCTTGGCTTCAGCGTAAACCACTGTTTCTTCAAACGAATGCGTTTGTGCATACTCTGCAACGTCGAGAACGAATAGTCCTTGTCCCGTTGAAGCGGTTTTCGTATCGAGCACGAGATAGGGGACGTTCGGATATTTTTCGGCGAGTTCATCTGCGAGCATCTTCGCGGTTTGGTATGTTCCAGATAACTCACTTGAAAAAGCGAGATAGAGGAAGGGATCACCTTGTTCGAAGTGACGCGTGAACACCTCGACCATCCGGCTGACTTCTACTTGGAATGTCTTTGGTGCTGCGCCATCGCGCATCTTATCATACAGTTGTTTTGGAGATATCGATTCTCCGTCGAAGAACGTGTCTTCGTCGATCAATACGCCGAACGGCATGATCGTAAAATCATAAGCATCTAACATGTCTTTTGGTGCATCAGCACCACTGTCTGTGATCAATCGGATCATCACGTTCTCTCCTTTCTTAACCTAGGGCTTTTTCATTTCGATCAAGCATCCGGCTTAAATTGACACCGAACCGCTCGTTCTCGAGTTCCGTCAAAGTCGCTGGTGTCAAATCAGCGCCGAACGCAAGTAATGCCTCATAGGCACGGCGTAAGCAGTCTTCGACCGTCAATGAGGTACCGAGTAATTCTTCAAGCGAAGCCATCGTTTCCGGGACAATGGTTGGATAGACGAATTTCGTCGTCTCGCCTTGAAGCGCTGCCGCGTAAAAGTCGCGGACTAAAGCGGCGCGCTGACTCCCGCTTCCGTTAACACAGAGGTAGATTTGAACGGCAACGCCACCGCGGACACGACGTTGTGAGATACCGGCGAACTTTTTACCGGCGATCGACAGGTCGTAAGAACCGGGACAATACGATCCAACGACTTCACCGGCGACGATCGCGTCTGTTTCTTGCGCGAACATGCCACGGACGAGCGCAAGCATCGCTTCGTAACCACTGTCGATATCGATGCCGCCACGTTCCGGTAAGACTAGCGAAATATTCAAGACACCGGCGTCAAGGACGACAGCAAGACCGCCTGAATTACGGACGACGGGCGAGAAACCATGTTCGTGCAAAACAGCTACGCCGTCAGCAAGGTGAGGAAGGCGGGCATCCTGGATGCCGAGGACGACAGTTTCGTGGTGAATCCAAGAGCGGAGTGCAGCTCCTTCTGTTGCAACGGAAGCGCATAATGTGTCGTCCATCGCAAACGATTGTGTCGCATGAAAAGCAGTTCCGAGTGACGTTTGATCAAAAATACGATAATGTTCTTGTTTTAAGAGTTCGATTCCCATAGGCTCGTTCCTTTATTGTAGATTTGCGACATCATTATAGCACAGGGTGTATAAAGTTTCTGTGCGAAGCGCCGCAGGAGACAGGAATCCTTGGAGACAAAACCGAACAACAACGACATAGACACGATTTAAAGGAGAGAAACATATGTATCAATCATTAGGTCAATTAAAGGAAACGAAGGTCTTTAAAGACCCTGTTCATCGGTATATCTATGTCAGTGATCAGTTGATTTGGCAATTGATCGGTACACGTGAGTTTCAACGACTACGTCGAATCAAACAACTGGGAACATCCTTTTTGACGTTTCATGGGGCGGAACACACGCGATTCCATCATTCACTCGGCGTCTATGAGATCACGCGCCAACTGATCGACGTCTTCAATGGTCGCGCCGATTGGGATGATCAGTACCGAGAGTTGACGCTGGCTGCGGCACTCTTACACGATGTCGGTCATGGTCCGTTTTCGCACGCATTCGAGAATGTTTTTGGTGTCAATCATGAAACATGGACAGAGCGAATCATCCTCGGGAATACGGAAATCAAGAAAGTTCTCGACCAAGTGGGAGAGGGATTCGCGGAAGAAGTGGCGTCGATCATCAATAAAACGCACCCGAATCAACTGCTCGTCACGATGATCAGCTCTCAACTCGACGTTGATCGAATGGATTATTTATTACGCGATGCGCACTTTGCTGGCGTCAGCTACGGAAAATTTGATCTTGAGCGAATGCTTCGGGTATTGCGTCCGGCGCCGAATCAAATGGTCGTCAAGCAGTCCGGGATGCATTCGATTGAAGACTATATCATGCGTCGGTATCAGATGTATTGGCAAGTCTATCTGCATCCGGTGACACGATCGAGTGATTACCTATTAAAAGCCATTCTCGAACGAGCACAGGAGCTATACCTTTCCGGTTATCCGTTTGTGATTGCACCGATTCATTTAATGCCGCTGTTTGATCAGAAGATGGAGTTGCGTGATTTCCTTGGACTCGATGAGACGATCGTCTACTTCTATTTTCAGCAGTGGGCGAACGAACAGGATCCGATCCTTTCTGATCTATCAGAAAGATTCGTTGACCGAAAGTTGTTCAAGTATGTTGATTACCCTGCTGAAAAACGTGAACTCGTCCATGAAAAATTATGCGAGCTGTTTGACGCGATCGGCTTGAATCCGACGTATTATCTGCTAGAAGATAAACTCAGTCGTCTTCCTTACGATTTATATGGAGATAATGGTGAAATCAGCAAACAACCGATCATGCTACAGATGAAGGGTGGGCAGATGAAAGAGATTTCGCAAGTTTCACCGCTCGTTCAAGCCATCGCGACGTCACGCCAAACGGATGAGAAGCTGTTCTTCCCGCAAGAAATTTTGCACGACTTGCGCGAACATGCGAATGAGAAGATGCAAATCGACCAGTTATTGATTGGTAATGTGACATCATGATATCGTCCGTTGTCCTTACGAAAATCTTGCAACAGCTTGGACAGGAGGGAGGAGAGGTCGAAGTCTTAAAAGGCGCGACATCCTCCCTTGTTTTTCGGGTCGGTGAGGGAATTCTTCGCGTCTATACGAATCAGGACTGGCTACATGAGGAGCCTGATCTTGTCTTGCACGAGGTGTTTGCGTTACGAGCAGCAGGTGACTTAGCACCAGATGTGTTGGACTATCAAACAGATGTTAGGGACGAAATACCGCCTTGGTTATATATGACGCGTTCACCGGGAGAGATCCGGCTTGATCAGGTGGATGAGCAATATGTCGAACGACTAGCACAGATGCTTGCGGCAATCCATACGCTGCCCGTACCAGAATCTCTTTATGTCTATCAGCCGTATGCGACGGAACGTTACGTTCCGACGTGGACGCAGCATCCGGAGAGATGGCGTCAGCTACTGGCGGTCGAACCGATCGAAAGTCAAACAATCCGATTTATTCATCGGGATTTCCATCCGGTCAATGTGTTATACGAAATGGACAGAACGTGTCATACGATTGATTGGATTAATGCATGTGTAGGTCCCATTGAAGTCGACCTTGCGCATTGTCGTTTGAATCTTGCCTTGCTCGAATCCGTCGAGATGGCGGATCATTTTTTAAAAAGTTACCTTAAACAGACGAACCGTTTGTACGATCACGCGTGGGATATTCGGGCTGTTTTTGATTTTGGACCTGAAACAATTGACGTCTATTCGGGGTGGAAAGCATATGGAAGGCAAAACCTTAGTCAGGACAATGTTCGGGAACGCTTGGAAAAGTTTGTCTTGAAAGTCTATGAAAATAACGAAAGCGGTTACTAAATGAACTTTTTCTCTTGTAGTTCTTCGAAATATTGATTATTCTATTACTTGGAAAGAGATTAAACGTCAGACATCGTACGAATGTACAACTGATAAACAACTAATAGATAGAGGGGTACTTCATGAAATATCTTATCGCACTACTCGGACTGGCTATCGTTTTCGGCTTGGCACTCCTTGTCAGCAGCAATCGTAAAGGCATCAAATTGAAACCGCTTGCGGTCATGCTAGTTCTTCAGCTCGTACTTGGGTTCATTTTACTCAATACATCGTTCGGATATATCGTCATTCGTGGCGTCGCGAAAGTCTTTGAAAAACTGCTGAGTTATGCGGCAATCGGGATTGATTTCGTCTTTGGTGGACTAGCGAACGAAGGTGCACAACCGTTCTTCATTAACGTCTTGCTACCAATCGTTTTCATCTCTGCCTTGATCGGAATTTTGCAATTCACAAAGATTTTACCGATCTTGATGCGCGGGATTGGTTTCGTCTTGTCGAAAATCAACGGGATGGGGCGTCTCGAGTCTTACAACGCGGTTGCTTCAGCTGCGATCGGACAATCAGAAGTATTCATCACAGTAAAAAAACAAATTGGTCAATTACCAGCAAACCGTCTTTACACATTGTGTGCATCAGCAATGTCGACGGTTTCGATGTCAATCGTCGGTGCGTACATGACGATGGTAGAACCAAAATATGTCGTTACAGCAATCGTCTTGAACTTGTTCGGTGGTTTCATGATCGTCTCAATCATCAACCCATACACGGTTGACCCGGAAGAAGATATTCTTGAAATCGTCGAAGAGAAGCAAACGTTCTTCGAAATGCTCGGCGAATACATCATGGATGGATTCAAAGTCGCAATCATCGTTGGTGCGATGTTGATCGGTTATAATGCTTTGATCGGAATGGTCAACGATATCTTCCTGATGGTTCTCGATATCTCGTTCCAAGAAATTCTCGGATACATCTTTGCACCATTCGCATTCATCATGGGTGTTCCATGGGCGGAAGCCGTCAGTGCCGGTAGTGTCATGGCCACGAAATTGATCACGAATGAATTTGTCGCGATGTTAAGCCTTCCTGAGTACACGAAAGAGTTCTCGGAACGTACACTCGGAATCGTTTCTGTCTTCTTGATCTCGTTCGCGAACTTCTCGTCGATCGGAATCATCGCTGGTGCGGTTAAAGGATTGAATGATCGCCAAGGAAGCGTTGCAGCTAGTTTTGGTTTGAAATTACTGTATGGTGCAACTCTCGTCAGCGTCTTGACGTCAATCGTCGTCAGCGTCTTGCTGTAATCGTTACACATGTAAAAGAGCAATGGATCAGCAGATCCATTGCTCTTTTTGTCTATTATTTCGTTTCACCGTGCGAAGCAATTCCGACACGGACGCGATGGTGGGTTCCGTCACGGTAGACTTCGTAAGCGAACTGCGCAACGTTCTCCCGGGGAACCGGTCCTGTCGATGCAGTGAAGCGTGTCGTCTCAATCAACAAGTCGTCAGCATCAAGTGCTTTATCTTCCGTCAATTGTGTTGGGCAGATGACGGTGAAGTCGACGTCTGCATCTTTTAAAGTTAAATAAGCTTTCAGGTGATCCTCTGCTGCGATTGTCGAGCGGCGACGGGATTCACTCGATTGGAAACGATACTTTCCAGGTTCTTCTGACGCATCGAGAATGCCTGCTGTACCAATGAAGACGATCCGTTCGATGCCTGCTTCCTTCATCTTGGTGACGAGATGTGGAATTGCTGTCGAGAGAACCTGCTGTTGATCGGTACCGAGACAACTGAAGACAGCGGTACTTCCTGCGAGTGCTTGTTCAAGATCGTCCGGGTTTGTGGCGTCTCCCGTCAGGATATGAAGGCGATCGTGAACTGGTAAGTCCGATGACGCGGAACGCACGAGTGCTTGGACATCGTAGTCATCTTTTAATAAACGATCGATTAGAGGGCGACCCGTTCGACCGGTCGCACCAAGTACAGTAACAGTAGTCATAAGAATTCCTCCTTGGAGATCAAGTAGATGGGAAAAAGAGACGTGCGGTAACGACCGGACGTCTCTTGTTGATTATTTATCTGCAAACATGACGCCAGCTTGACCATAATCTGTTTTTTCCATCTCTTCGATGAAGACCGTGATGTTTTCTTTTGGAGCATTTGTCGTTTCCGATACCGCTTCCGTGACTTTTTCAATCAAGGCGCGTTTTTGTTCGACTGTACGACCCGATAACATTTTAACCGTGACATATGGCATGACTTCATTTCCCCCTCTAGCATGATGACGATACGCCATCAGTATAGCGCATTCGATAGGGGATTCGTCAATTCGAACATCGTTTTCGAAAAAGAAGGGTATAAGGTAGGAGCTATTCTTGTCGGAAGCGAAGGTAGTCATACACATACGGCAGAAAAGGAGAGACATAATGGACGCGATCATACGAAAAAAAATTCATACGCTACTGATTTTTGATCGGACGTTACCAGAAGATACAGCTTATCCATTGTCTGGCCCTAAAGGACTCGAGGTTGCAGATATCGTCTTTGAACAGAACATCCCGTTCGGTCGACTCGTAACGGATAAAAAACTCGCTCAACTGCTGAATCAAAAAGAAGCGAAGCGATACGGGATGCTGACATTGCTTGAGGACGATGTACGTTTCAAACCGTTGTTTCAAAATCGAAAACCGACAGCCGACATGGAAGAAGAGGTTGAGGCAAAGGTGCGAGAACTGGCGCATCAGTTACGTGCGATTCGGTCGCAGTGTTCTTCGCTGGAACGTCTCTTTTTATTCGGTCGTGCAGCGCAAACCCTGTTTGATCGTGCTTTGCTTCATCTCGAAGAGGTCAATCCCCCAGCCCACGAGGAGATTGCATCCATGACGTGTTATCGTCTCCCGACGATTCGCCGAGCGACAGAGGATCAATTACAGTTACTCCGTTACGAGTGACTGGTTGCAGACACCTCGGAATGCGGTATGATAGAAGCAACAGGAATAAAAGGGGACAAAACACGATGGAAAAAAAGATTAACTTCAATATCATTTCAGATAACTCTACAGACGGTCACGGAGGATTCGGTGTCGGAACACTCAGTTTAAATAGTATGTCACCAGTCATCATTTCTCCGGAAGACGGTGAAGCTTACATCGATATGGGTGCGATGCACGCAAAAGCAGCAATCGAGAAACGCGTCAAATTCACGACGGATAAAGCCGATACACCGAACGGTAAATTGTACTGGATCGTCTGGGTGACAGTCGGCCGTAAGCCAGAAGGCTTCTATTACGGTGGTGTCGCTGCGTGCGATCTGTTAGTCGATGCGGAAGCGCGTCGCGGATTCAAGATTCTTGCCGACCACGTCAATAAGATGGATAAATCCCTTAAAGGACGGATCGTCGTCGATCACATGGATGAGCGTTCAAAGGAATTGTTACGTGATTTCTTACAGACTCATAAACCTGAGATGTGGGAAAATGCTGACACTGCTTTACATGAAGCGTTGGTCTAAACAAAAGAACGTGTGCCGCGGCACACGTTCTTTTTTCATGGTCGTTTCAGCGTCAAGACGACGAGTTCTGGATGATTGAACAGACGAAACGGAAACAGGCTGTTCCCGAGACCACGACTGACGATCAGTTCAGTCTGCTGTTCCTGATAGCGGCCTGCCGTCACGGTTGGAAAGAATCCTTGACCAGGCGCATACAGACCTTCCGTAAAAGGTAAGCGGATCTGTCCGCCGTGGGCGTGACCGGATAAGACGAGATCAACGGAACGCTCTGCATACAAGGATTTATATTCCGGACGATGCGCAAGCAGGAGCTGGAACGCATCAGGCGATACGTCTTGCAGTGCTTGATTGAGACTTTGACGAATCCCATCCGGTTCTGATAGTCCTTCGCGCCAACGTGTCGTCGTCGGATCATCGATACCCAGTAACGAAATTGATTGTCCTTTATACTCGATGACACGCGTTTCATTCCGAAGAACGGTGACACCGAGCTGCTCAAGTTTCGGTAAAATCGTTAAATTTCGTCGGACTTCATGATTCCCGGTGACGAAGTAGACAGTGTATCGATCGACGAGCGCTTTCATAAGTGTAAGGGCAGCTTCTTCTCCGTTTCGCCTCGAGTCAATCAAATCGCCAGTCATGACGACGAGATCTGGTGATTTACGACTAATTTTTTTCAATAGTCGTTGTTGATCCGATCCGAACGCTTTGCCATGTAAGTCGGCGATTTGAACGACGCGATAGCCATCAAATGATTTTGGCAAGCGACCCGACGTCACTGTGATCTCTGAGACGTCGATGACGTTATTTTCACGATATAAAAACCAACTACCTAGGGCGAGAATCCCAAGGGATACGAGCCAACGTGTACGTTTTCGCATGAGTCACCTCATTTCTTTCTGTTCAGCATAATTCAGGATAACAAAAAAGACCTCCTTCCGTATGCGACGGAAGGAGGAGTTCAAAACAATTTAAGCATCTTGCTTCAAATCAGTTACTTCTTTTTGGGCATCAGGTTCATCTGATAACTCCTTAAATAGAGCGATAATCATCATACCGACGACGAAGATGAACGGAAAGGCGGCAAGAACTGAAGCAGCCTGCAAGGCGCTCAATCCTCCGGCATAAAGTAAGACAGCGGCAATCGAAGACTGGAGAACACCCCAAGCGAGCTTAATGCGTAAGCTTGGCATGAGACTACCACCAGACGAAAGCATCCCGAGAACATATGTCGCGGAGTCAGCCGAAGTAATGAAGAACGTCGTGATCAAGAAGACAGCGACGATACTGAGGAATGTGCCTAATCCACCGAATGTCTCAAACAGAGCGAACATGCCGGTTTCGACTCCTTTATCGTTAATCGTCGTGATCAAATTGACGTTTTGGAACAGTTCATTCCAAATTGCTGATCCGCCAAAAACAGAGAACCAAAGCAATCCGAAAATCGTTGGGACGAGCATGATTCCGATGACGAACTCACGAATCGTTCGTCCCTTCGAGACACGAGCAATAAACGTACCGACGAATGGTGACCATGAAATCCACCACGCCCAGTAGAAGATCGTCCAATCGTTGATCCAGCCGCGTTCATCTGGATTAAAAGCAGATGCGCGGAAGCTCATGACTGGTAAATTTTGCAGATAAGCTCCTGTTGTTTGGACGAAGAGGTCCATGATGAAACTAAACGGTCCGAGGAAAAGGACGGCGACCATCAGTAGAACAGCAAGAACAATGTTGGCGTTACTGAGACGAACGATTCCTTTATCAAGACCAGATGCGGCACTCATCATATAAAGGACCGAGACGATCACGATAATGATCATTTGTGTAGCAAATGAGTTCGGAATACTACTTGTCAAGAAGTTCAGTCCACCTGAGATTTGTTGCGCACCGAGACCAAGTGACGTCGCGACACCGAACGCCGTTGCGACGATGGCGAGTACTTCGACGGTACCTTTACCGGCTGAAGCGAACTGAGGCTTCATCAATGAAGCGACCGTGTCGCCAATCGTAGCAGGACGTCCTTTTCGGAATGTCGAGTACGCGATGGCAAGTCCGACGATCGCATACAAGGCCCACGGATGTAATCCCCAGTGGAAGAACGAATAGCGCATCGCGAGTCGTGCCGCTTCCGTCGGATCATCCGTTGCGACCGGCGGTGTATGGAAATGCGTCAAAGGCTCTGAGACACCCCAGAAGACAAGACCGATCCCCATACCGGCACTAAAGAGCATGGCAAACCAAGAAATGAGACCATATTCAGGTCGGTCCGAATCCTTACCGAGTCGGATGGAACCGAAGCGGGAAAAGATTAAAAAGATAGCAATGATTAAAAAAGCACTCATGCCGAGAAGATAAAGCCAGCCAAATCCGTCAGAGACAAAGGATTGTGCTTGAGCTGTGACATTTCCGAGACTAGCTGCACCGATTAGGGATTCCGGTAAGATTCCCCATATGGTAAAGAGCACACAGAAAATGACGGATACCATAAAGACTTTTGTAATCTTACTTTTTCGATTATTTTCCATCGTGTTCCACACCTTCTTTCGAATTTTACATGGTTGTTCTGTATCAATTGATGACAACGACATTATCATTACCCCGTGCATCCGATAACAAAACCTAATCACGCAGGGTACTACCGTAACAAACATTTTGGTAAAAAAGCAAATTAACCGGGAAATGAAAACAAAGAAACCATTAGTTTACAGGAAGGGATTCTAAAAAAAGGCGGTGTTTAAACGCTCTTAAAAAAATTAGAAATAAAGAAAGAGAAAACGTTAATCTGTTATTTCCCGTTTCGTCTTAAATCTAACGTGAAGCTTGATCTGAGCAAATCAGAGGCGGTCCGAAATTGGATTTGATATAACAAAAGCAGTCATCATTTTAAAGGAGGCATTTCTTATGGAAAAACAACAACAAAAACAAGCGATTCTCGAAGCATTTCAATCTCGTCATGCCACAAAGGCATTTAACGGTCAAATGATCCCAGAAGAGGATTTCCGTTTTATCTTGGAAACGGCGCGTCTGTCACCAAGCTCGTTCGGTTATGAGCCATGGAACATGCTCGTCATTCAAAATCCAGAAATCCGTGAAGCGCTTAAAGAAATTTCTTGGGGCGCACAAGGACAATTACCGACAGCGAGTCATTTTGTCTTGTTCCTCGCTCGGACAGGAGAACAAATGCAGATAGATGGACCGCATGTTACGCAGATGATGGATTTCCTTGGTCTATCTGAAGAAGCGAAAGTCGGACGGACGAAGCGATACGGTCTGTTTTTAAAGGAGGATTTCGCGATCGGTCATAACCCGAAAGCGATGGAAGACTGGGCAGCGAAACAAGCCTATATTGCACTCGGAAACATGATGTCGACAGCAGCACAAATCGGGATTGACTCCTGTCCAATCGAAGGGTTTGACCAACAAGCAGTCGAGCAATTACTCGTCGGTCGTGGACTGCTCGATCGTTCTGTTTTTACGGTTCCGGTCATGGTCGCATTTGGTTACCGGGCAGACGAACCGAAACGTGATAAGCAACGTCGCCCGCTTGATGAAATCGTAACGTTCGTCGAATAAACACGGAAGACAAAAATTTTCAAATTATATAGAAGTTTCTTTCGAAATTCGGTATACTCGCATTTGTATGATTAAGAAGCGCCGTAAACGCCACTCGCATACGAACAACTTTTGTCTTGATGAAAGAAAGGGGTTCTATCGCAAATGGAACAAAAATTAAAGTTATGGTTCACGGAACACCAAACGGAAGATTACGGTATCACATTCCGTGTCAACCACGTTTATGAGAGCGAACAAACGGAGTTTCAACGCCTAGAGATGGTTGAAACGGACGAGTTCGGTACGATGTTGTTACTTGACGGAATGGTCATGACGACAGATAAGGACGAGTTCGTTTACCACGAGATGGTCGCGCACGTCCCATTGTTCACACACCCGAATCCAAAATCGGTTCTGGTCGTTGGTGGAGGAGACGGCGGAGTCATCCGTGAAGTCTTGAAACACCCGTCCGTCGAAAAAGCTGTTTTGGTTGAAATCGACGGAAAAGTCATCGAGTATTCGAAAAAATACCTCCCGAACATCGCAGGTGGATTGGACGATGCACGCGTCGAAGTCATCGTTGGGGATGGATTCATGCATATCGCAGAAGCAGAAAACGAGTATGATGTCATCATGGTCGATTCGACAGAACCAGTTGGTCCAGCGGTCAACTTGTTCACGAAAGGCTTCTACTCTGGTATTTCAAAAGCATTAAAAGAAGACGGTATTTTCGTCGCACAATCGGATAACCCATGGTTCACACCAGACTTGATCCGTGATGTTCAACGCGACGTCAAAGAAATCTTCCCGATCACGAAGCTCTACATCGCTAACGTTCCGACATATCCAAGTGGTCTTTGGACGTTTACGATCGGATCAAAGAAACACGATCCGCTTGCTGTCGCACCAGAGCGTTTCCACGAGATCGATACGAAGTATTACACGCCTGAGCTTCACACGGCAGCTTTCGCGCTTCCGAAGTTCGTTAAAGATTTGACGAACGGCTGAGTTCAGTCACTATAGCACACATGAACAGAGCGGTTTCGATCTTCGAAATCGCTCTGTTGTCAGGTAAAGAGGCGTTTGCAGCAGCAAACGACCAATGAACAGGGGGAATGGATCATGCGTTTTGATGAAGCATATTCAGGAAAAGTCTTTATCGCGAGTCAACCGACTCACGAGGATGCAAAAGGAATTTTATACGGCATGCCGATGGACTGGACGGTCAGTTTCCGTCCCGGTTCACGATTCGGTCCGGCACGTATCCGTGAAGTCTCACTTGGTTTAGAAGAATATAGCCCGTACTTAGATGGCGACATCGCCGACGCGAAGTTGTTTGACGCGGGAGATATCCCGTTACCATTCGGGAATGCACAAAAATCACTTGATATGATTGAAGAATACGTCGATTCATTACTGGCAGCAGGCAAGTTCCCGCTCGGTATGGGTGGCGAACATTTAGTCACGTGGCCAGTCGTCAAAGCGTTCGATAAACACTATGATGATTTTGTTGTGCTTCACTTTGATGCGCATACGGACTTGCGTGACGAGTACGAAGGTGAGCCGTTGTCACACTCGACGCCACTCAAGAAAATCGCGAACTTGATCGGACCGGAGAACTGCTATTCGTTCGGAATCCGTTCGGGGATGAAAGAAGAGTTCGAATGGGCGAAGACGTCAGGCTACAACCTTTTCAAATACGAGATCGTCGAGCCACTTCGTCAAGTTCTTCCAACACTTGCCGGGAAAAAGGTCTACGTCACGATCGACATCGATGTCCTTGATCCGTCAGCAGCACCAGGAACAGGGACACAAGAAATCGGTGGGGTGACGACGAAGGAACTACTCGAAGTCGTTCACATGATTGCACGAGCAGACGTCGACGTCATCGGAGCTGATTTGGTAGAAGTATGCCCAGCGTATGATCAATCGGATATGACAGCGATCGCAGCAGCAAAAGTGTTGCGCGAGATGATGATTGGATTCATTAAATAAATAGACAAAGGAGACCAGACGTGATGTCGGTCTCTTTTGTTTTGTTCAGAAGAAGAACTGAACGACTCCGAATGCACCGAATCCGATGATCAGACTGACAGATGTCTATTGGACGACGCGTAGAACGGACGTCGCAATCTGGTGTTTAAGCAGGTGTGTGATGTTTGCCAGGATGCTCCCCCAGGTGGCAGAACCAAGAAAAATACCGATTAGAAACAAAACGGCATCCTGTCCGCTCGTCATCGGATTCAAGAACGTCAGAAGTAAAACGGACAGGTAGGCACTTAACCGTGACGAGGCTGTATCATAACTAACCTTTTTTTCAATTGATTTGTTATGTATTTTATTTCGAAAACAAAAAGAAGGTCAGTGTGTTTTCAAAACAAGTTCATAGCACACTGAAATCTTTACACATATACGGAAGTATCTTAAGTTTAAGATGTCACCACGACGGAAATATTCTGAAGTGTAAGAACATTGGTTTGAGAGCGATGTACATTTGACAATCAGAAAGGTGGAAAAAAGATGAAGAAACTCTTATCGTTTGTGACTGCTACGTTACTGTTTGCACTATTCGTGCTTCCGGTAGGCGCAGCAGATGACGCAATGGTTCGTGTCATTCATGCTTCACCAGATGCTCCGGCAGTCGATATCGCGGTCGATGGCAAAAAAGCCGTATCAGGAGCAAAATTCAAAGATGTCACAGATTACCTCACACTACCAGCTGGCGAACATAAAGTAGAAGTATTCGCTGCAGGAACAACAAAAGATCCTGTGCTCTCTCAAACACTCAATGTGGAAGCTGGTAAATTCTATTCTGTCGCAGCAATCGGTAAACTTGCTGATATTAAACTTGCTGTCATGGAAGACAACGGCAAAGGCGAAGACGGCAAATCAATGGTCCGTGTCGCACACTTTGCACCAGATGCACCTGCTGTTGATGTCGCACCAAAAGGTGGAGACCCACTCTTTAGCAACCTTGAATTCTCAAAAGTCTCTGACTACGGTACACTCGATGCAGGTACGTATGACCTTGAAGTCCGCCCTGCAGGCGCAACGGATGTCGTCAAAGCACTTGATGGCGTCAAACTCGACAGTGGCAAAAACTATACAGCTCTCGCAATCGGTTTACTAGAAGGCGAGCCAGCGTTTGATGTTCTCTTAATTCCAGATGGCGGTGAAATGGCATCAATGCCAGATACAGGACTTGGTGGTTCTGCTGATACGACTTCTGCTACACCATGGGCAGTCGCAGCAGCAGCTGCCTTGTTAGTAGGAACAGCGTATGTCGTCCGTCGTAAACAAAACGCTTAAGAGTAGTCTGCTTCTCTTACTCGTATTAGCCGGATGCCAATCGGGATCACCTCCAGGTACTACAAAGCCGGAAAAACCAAAACAAACTGAAACGACGTCTTCTTCGTCCACTTCATCCGAAATGGTGGACGAAGAAGCATTCATTCCAACGCGTATTATGATTCCGACGCTCGATGTGAAAGCAAACATCGAAGTCGTCGGGAAGGATAAGCAAGGACGGATGGATGTGCCAAAAAAAACGGATCAAGTCGCGTGGTATAAATACGGTGCGAAAGCCGGTCAAACCGGAAATGTCGTATTAGCAGGACATCTAGACGATGAAAAGGGACCTGCTGTCTTTTATGATTTAGCCAAGATGAAAAAAGGGCAACGGATTGAAGTGACAGGGAAAACAGGACAACAGGTGTCATACGTGGTGACGAACGTCATGTCCTATCCTGTCGATGAAGCACCAGTCGGATCAATCTTTGGTGCGACCGTCATGAACAAACTGACGCTCATTTCATGCATTGGTACGTTTACAAACTCAAAAGGGTACGATCAACGTCTTGTCGTCACGGCAGAACAAGACAATTAAAAATGAAACAGGTCTCTCACTTCGGCTATGACCGAAAAAGAGAGACCTGTTTTTTAGTGTGTTTCTGAAGCTGCGACAAGATCCGTCGTCAGTGTCGTCAAGCCTTGCGTCGTTTTACTGAGACCTTGGATCGTCTCGACGATTTGTCCAAGGTTTTCTTTATTACGACCAAACAACGTCAGTGAGTTTTCCATTTCACTCTTAACGGTTTGGATTCCTTGTTTGACTTGTTGTAATTCTTGCTGAGATGCAGTGTTGGCGCGTGTGATGTCTTCCATCTGAGAAACCAGTTGTGTAATGTTGCCATTGTTCTTTTGAATCAGACCATTGATGCTGCTACTTAATGACTTGGCATTTTCAGCAAGGTTCCGGACTTCCGTCGCTACGACAGCGAATCCTTTACCGTGTTCACCGGCGCGGGCTGCTTCAATCGAAGCATTTAACGCGAGTAAGTTCGTTTGATTGGCGATCGCTTCGATGCTTTGTGTCATCTGGACGATCTCATCCGACGTCGTTTTCAATTCGTGGATGCTTTCAAGCGAAGTACCAACTTGTTGTGTTGATTGAGCGAATTGTTGCTCCATCTGTTGCATCTGTCGTTCGTTAGCAATCGTCATTTGGACGAGTTGCTGGCTCGTCTGCTCCGTCTGATCTGTTTCTGCCAACACTTGTGAAGCACGTCGGCTCGTTTCGATGATGGCATGATCCGTATGTTCGACGGAGCTTGCGACTTCTTGACTGACACGAACGACGTCTGTCAGCAGTTGACGGCGCGACTCGTTCGCTGCCGTTACTTCATGAAGACGAGAATCGACGTACTGACTCGTTACGATTTGAGCATCTAAGTTCATCGCGTGAGTCAATGCAAGCACGGCTGTCGTCAGTTGCGCTGGGTCATGCTGATAATGTTCGACGATTTTAGGAATCAACAACGTCTGAAACGCAGCATATGAAGCGATGAACCAAGTGACGGGAACGAAGTTGTGTTTATGCGTCTGTCCCATCCGTGTCCGCATCGCAAGGAAGGATTCATCCATGTTTCCTGTCAGAAGACTCGTGAAGTAGTCCGCAAAGACTTTTTTCAATCGTTCGCGTGTCGATGATTGTTTCGCGATCGTTGCCATCTCTGGATTCAATAATAGATGGTCAAGCACTTGCTCGAGGACCTCATCTAAGATGCCTTGAACGACAGGTGCCATCGATTTAAGTGTCTGTAGCTGTTCTTCTGTATACCCCATGTATACGAGACGAGATGTAAGATCAGGATCTGCCGTCTTCGTGATGAGATGAGAATCAGGAAAGCCGATTGTAGCTTGATAAACCGAAGTAGTCTTACTTTTAAAAGGATTGCGCACGTAGTTGCCTCCAATACTCAAGATGTGAATAAAATGATGTCTGTTTCTTATCGGTTCATCTTGACGAAGCGATACTGGTTTTCGAAAAAAAGACGAGAATATTGAAAAACATTGACCGGAAACAAAAAAACTCATGGCAAGTGCCATGAGGAGAATGAAAAAAGACAGGATTAGACCGGTTGATCTTCCTGGAATGCTTTTTTGGCGTCCACGATCGAGCGCATTCGTTGAACGCAGGTCTGAACGAATTGAATATCGATGGAGGTGAAACGGGTGACAGGTCCACGAGCTGACTCGGCACTGAATGTGAAGGTTCCGAGATTCCAAAGTTCGATTTTGAATCGTTTTCCTTTGTTGTCGTCGAAGTGTTCTACGAATTCGATTTGCGGTACCATACGAACCCCTCCTTACTCCGTATATTCCCGCTTTTCAAAAAATAAAAAAGCCAAACTGCGTGTTAGAAGCAGTTTGGCATGGATGTTTAAGCAGTCGGCACATCATAGCCGATCTCTTCGATTGCATCGACGAGGCGCTCACGAGGAACGTCTTCATGCTGTACCGTCACTTGGTTTTGTTCCAGTGAGACAGTAGCATGTTGTACACCTTCGACTTCAGATAAAGCTGATTCGACACTCGCTTTACAGTGATTGCATGTCATACCGATAACAGATAACGTTGTTTCTTTCATGATGAAGTTCCTCCTTCAGATAGTGGGGTACGTTTTAATCGTAACGCATTCGTCACGACAGAGACAGAACTGAATGCCATGGCGGCGCCCGCAAGCCATGGAGCAAGCAGACCAAGAAAAGCAACAGGGATGCCGATCGTATTGTAGCCGAGTGCGAAAACGAGATTTTGACGAATGTTTTTCATTGTCTGCTCACTTAGTTCGATCGCAAGTAAAACTTGTTTTAAATCGTGTCCAAGCAACGTCACGTCGGCTGCTTCGAGGGCGACATCCGTGCCGCTGCCGAGCGCGATGCCGACGTCCGCCGTTACAAGAGCGGGAGCATCATTGATACCGTCTCCGACCATCGCGACACGTTTCGTTTGTTGAAGTGACTGAATGACATCTGCCTTTTCAACAGGTAAGACGTCAGCAAAGACGAACGCTCGATCGAGTCCGAGTTCTTCCGCTAGATGATCAGCAACTTCACGACGATCACCGGTCAAGAGATACACGTCCTTAGTCTCTCGCAACCGCTGGATTGTTTCTTTCGCTGAATCTTTTAACGCGTCACGGATGGCATATCCGGCAGCGACTTCTCCATCGACGGCGACATACACGAGTGTCGCTCCGAGTGACGTCCAGTCAGGAAGGGCGATGTTTCGTTCCTGGATCATTCGCGCTGAACCAACGATCAAATCATGTCCCATGATTTGTCCCGTGATCCCACGTCCTGATTCGACATGGAACTGTTCGATATCAAACACGACATCCCGCTCTGCTGTGATGGCACGGGCAAGAGGATGTTCGGATTGACGTTCGAGCGCGGCAGCGAAATCGAGAGCTGTCTCCGTGCCAAACGTCTCGACGACGACAGGGCGACCGACTGTCAATGTTCCAGTCTTATCAAAGACGACAGCATCGACATGTTGGAGGTTCTCCAGTTGAGCACCGCCTTTAAAGAGAATCCCTCGTTCCGCGCCTTTTCCGGTTCCGACCATGATTGAAGTTGGTGTCGCAAGCCCGAGTGCACACGGACAGGCGATAACGAGAACCGCGATGGCAGGACGAATCGCTTCTGCAAAGGAACCGGTGAACATCCACCAAGCGGCTAACGTCAGAAGCGCAATGGCAACGACGATCGGTACGAACACACCAGAAATCCGATCGGCTTGGCGCTGAATCGGCGCTTTTTCGGTCTGCGCTTGCTCGACGACGCGAATGATTTGTGCGAGAACCGTTGCTTGCCCGATCTTTGTCGCCTCGATTTGTAAGGAACCGTTCGTATTCAGAGTACCACCAATGACGGATGCGCCAACAGTCTTATGAACAGGAACGGATTCACCGGTCAACATCGACTCATCGAGATACGCATCACCTGCGCGAACAATACCGTCTGTCGGAATTTTATTTCCGGGTTTTACGAGCAACACCATCCCGGCTTGGATCGCCTCAATTGAAACGATCCGTTCCTGCCCATCTTCCAAAACGATGGCTTCTTTCGCTTGTAAGGAAAGCAGACTTTTAATCGCTCCTGTCGTCTGTTGTTTCGCACGGTCTTCGAGAACCTTCCCAAGCAAGACGAGTGTAATCAGAATCGCACTTGTCTCAAAGTAGAGGTGTGGCATATCAGAGACGAACAGCATTTCAGCAACGGAATAGAAGTAGGCTGCCGATGTCCCGAGCGCGACAAGGACATCCATGTTAGCACTCCCGCTCCGTAAGCTTTTATAAGCCCCGATATAAAAGGGCGCACCGATGATGAATTGAACCGGTGTCGCTAAAGCAAATTGTAGCCACGGGTTCATCAAAAATGGAAGATGGAATGGACTATTCGGAATATGTGTCAGCATGCTCGCGAGCAAAGGGAGCGAAAGAACGGCTGCGATGACGAAGCGATACAGCATCCGACGATTCGATTTTGTTGCTTGTGGTGCTTGTTTGACCGTGGCCTCGTAGCCGATTTTGCGAATTTTTTCGATAATCGCTTGATCATCATAGGCATCAGAAATCGAGACACGAGCCGTCTCGAGTGGTAAGTTGACCGTTGCTTCGACGCCGTCCATCCGGTTCAGGACTTTTTCAATCCGAGCGGAACAGGCGGCACATGTCATCCCTTCAATATCAAACTCAATCGTTTTTGACATCAGAAAACCCTCCTTACTTTTTCAGACGGGCAATGACTGCCATCAACTCATCGACGTAAGCGTCCGTACTGTCTTGACGAGTCGCGACCTCATGCATGCACATTTTGACGTGGCGTTCGATGATTTGTAGTTCGACCTGTCGAAGTGCTGCTTGAATCGATGCGGTTTGCGTCAAAATGTCGATACAATACCGGTCTTCAGAAACCATGTTGGCAATCCCGCGGACTTGTCCTTCGATACGCTTTAATCGTTTCATTAAAGCGTCTTGTTCTTCATGTGTTCGTGGGACGACAGGGTGATCGTGTGCCATAGTCGTGCCTCCTTTAGTAATCTTGTTGTTATCTTTACTCTAACATATAGGTATGGGGGGTACCAGTATATAGCTCAAACAATAAAAAAAGCAGTCGCGAGAGGCGACTGCTTTTGCACTTATTGATTGGAGACTTGCGGTTTGACGATCGTTTCGTTCAATGAGCGTTGATCGCTAATGATGTCTTCAGCTTGTGTCGCCCGTTTAATGAAGAAGGCGAGGACGAATGCTAGACCAGCAATGAACGTCGAGATGAAGAACGCATAGTTGATTCCGTCAAGCGTCGCTTGCATCGTAATCTGCTGTTTTAAAGCAGAAGCTGCTTCAGCTGTCGGTTGACTTGTCATGTTCTTCGCCGCTTCGGCCGCGAGCTCTGTGCCACGAGTCTTAGCATGCGTTGACATGATCGTAACAAGCAACGCCGTTCCGATTGCACCAGATACTTGTTGCAACGTATTGTTCATCGCTGTGCCGTGTGGATAATAGCGTGTTGGTAACTGATTCAAACCGTTCGTTGAGACCGGCATCATGACCATTGACATCCCGAACATCCGTAACGAATACAGGATGATCAGATGGGTATACGTCGTATCCATCTCAAGTTGACTGAAGTAATAACTCGTGACGACTGTGATGAACAAACCAGTCAATGCAAGAGGACGACCACCAATCTTATCAAACAGCTTCCCGTTGATCGGTGACATGACGGCCATCAAGATGGCACCCGGTAACAGCATGAGACCCGCATCAAGTGGTGAAATACCGCGAATCGTCTGGACATAGATCGGAAGCAATAACATGCCCGAGAACATCGCCATCGTGACGACCATCGAGATCGCAGAAGACAAGGCGAACATCGGGTAACGATAAATCTTGAAGTTGAGCATCGGACGTTCCATATGCAGCTGACGATAAATGAATGTCACGAGTGCAATGACCCCGACAATCAAAGCTCCATAGACGTGGAAACTATCCCAACCTTTAGAGCCGGCAGAACTGAATCCGTACAATAAGCCACCGAAACCAAGTGACGAAAGTGCAACGGAAGCCAGATCGATCCGAGCGGCAGACCGTTCCTTGACGTCACGAAGTAAGAAGAAACCAGCGACGAGAACGATTAAGGCGATTGGTGTGATGAAGTGGAACAGCATCCGCCAATCATAGTGCTCGATGATCCAACCGGATAACGTTGGTCCGATCGCTGGAGCCCCCATCATAATCAATCCGAAGAAGCCCATCGCAGTCCCGCGTTTTTCAATCGGGAAACTGACGAGCATGACGTTCATCAGTAGCGGCATCATGATGGCAGAACCCGACGCTTGAATCATCCGTCCTGCGAGCAACACAGGGAAGACGTCTGCGAATCCGGCAAGAATCGTTCCGGTCGAGAAGAGGGTCATCGCGAGTAAGAACAAGCGACGAACCGAATACTTTTGAATCAAGAAAGCAGATGTCGGAATCAAGACACCATTGACGAGCATGAAACCAGTCGACAGCCATTGAGCAGTAGCTGGTTCGATCGCTAGATCCTTCATGATTGAAGGAAGGGCGATGTTGAGCAAGGTATTATTTAAGAAAGCGATGAATGCCCCGATCATCAAAACGGCGAGGATGCCGTAAGGAGCGCGAGCTGTGTGAGTTGCACTTTGTTGCATGAATATCCTCCTAACTAAACTAACGGTACAGATTTATATACGGTCGTTCTATCTGTAGTTTATCTTAATCCGATTTAGTTCGAATTACAAATAATAATAGCTAAGAAAGATAATTTTATTTTTTATGTAGTTTTGAAAGCGTTTTTCTAAATGAGGAAAATGATTCGTAAGAAATAAAAAAGCGCAATCCTTCTTTTTAGAGGAAAATTGCGCTTTGTCTTCAGTTTGAAACAGCCAGAAGCTTGTTTCATAGTTAGCGTTACTGAACGTTCGTTTCGAGTGCATCCTTTGTAATGTCGTAGTGAGATGCTGTCCAGACAGATTTGCCGTCCTGAATGAAAAGAACTTGTGGCGACTCATGTCGGACATTATAGTGTTCAGCGATGTGATTCGATAAGGTCCGAGCTTCTTGAACGAAGAGATATGCTGTCGGAACAGATGTTTCATCCGCGAACTTCGTATACTCTGAGAATCCTGCGGCACTGATCGGACATGTCGTACTGTGTTTGCAAATCACGAACGCGCTATGTTCGGACGCAAATTGATCAAAATCAGAAATAGACTGCAGTTTACGTGGTTGTGTCATAATATATCACCCTCCATACGTCCGGAGACGTTCACTTAACTTTAGATTTTCCCGGTAATCGACCGGACAGTCAATCAATACGGGTCCATCGCTCGCGAAAGCTTGATCAAGACAATGGGCAAGCGAACCGTGTTCACCGACGCGAAGTCCAAGCGCACCGAAAGCATGAGCCAGTTGAACGAGATCCGGATTATCAAAGGTGATGTACGATGATTTTCCATATGCTTGTTGTTGTTTCCATTCGATGAGACCATATGTCCCGTCTCGCCAAATTAATACGACGAGTGGCAGCTTCAAACGAACGGCGGTCTCGAGGTCCTGACCGTTCATAAGAAAAGCTCCGTCTCCAGCGGCGCAGACGATACGTCGGTCGGGGTAGAGAAGTTTGGCTGCGAGTGCACTCGATAAACCATAGCCCATTGAAGCAAACCCATTCGAAATGAACAATTGATCTGGATGTGTCGTTTGATAATGGCGAGCGAGCCAGACTTTATGTGCTCCGACATCCGAGAAAACCATTCCGACTTCACCAACCGTCCGTTCGAGCTCACGAACGATGCTTTGAGGATGTAAAGGGAGCGCGAGGGAATATGTTTCTTGAATCTCTTGGCGCAACTTATCGCGATTCCGTTGCCAACCGTTCCAGGAACGCTTTGGAAGCAGTGGTGTCAAAACGGTCAATACATCTGAAAGATTGCCGACTAGATTTGCAACGACTGGATAGTAGGCATCGATTTCGTGAGGGTTCGTATCCAGATGAACGACCGGCGTCTTTTTCGGATTCCATTTTTCCGGGGGCAGTTCCGTGATGTCATAACCAATCGTAATGATTAAATCACTCGCATCAAGAATTCGTTGGTTGTAATCAACATCCGGCAAACCGATCGTATGCGCGGCAAGCGGATGTTGTGAGGAGATGGAGCCTTTTCCCATCATTGTCTCGACGACCGGAGCATCCAGCTGTTCGACGAATGCCCGAAACGCCTCAAGTGCGTGTTGACGGTGAATCCCGAAACCGACAATGATGACAGGACGTTGCGATCGCTCGATCAATCGTAAAACGTCCGGATCATCAATCGTCAACGGATGAAGATATGTCGGAGCACTGTCGTTTTTGACAGGAGTCACAGGTTGATCTCGTTCTTGTTTTGCAACGTCTTCTGGGAAAGAGATATGCGTCGCTCCCGGCTTTTCGCTCTGTGCCGTCGCAAAGGCACGACGGACGATTTCCGGAATCACTTCTGGTGTCAGAACGGACGTACTTGACTTCGTGACCGGACGATATAGATCAACGAGATCAAACATTTGATGCGACGCTTTATGTTGCCGTGATAGTGCTCCTTGTCCTGTGATGGCAACGACAGGAGAATGGTCCATCGTTGCACTCGCAATTCCCGTCATCATGTTAGTCGCACCAGGACCAAGCGTCGATAAGCAGACACCCGGTCGTCCACTCAGGCGACCGAACATCGCTGCCATGAACGCAGCGTTCGTTTCGTGACGCGTCGTGATGAACGTGATCGACGAACGACTAAGTGATTCGAGCAATGTGATGTTCTCTTCACCGGGAACACCGAAGATATGCGTGACTCCCTCTGCCTCTAAACATTGGACGAACCAATCCGCCGCGTTCATGCTAGTCCACCGATTGAGATGTATTTTGTCTCGAGATACGCTTCGAGTCCTTCACTACCGCCTTCGCGTCCAAGACCGGATTGTTTCATTCCACCAAATGGTGCTTGTGCAGCAGAAGGAACCCCATCATTCCAGCCGACGATTCCATAATCAAGCCCTTCGATTGCACGAATGGCACGCGCGTAATCCTTCGTAAAGACGTATGAAGCGAGACCGAATGGTGTCTGGTTAGCGTAACGAACCGCTTCTTCATCAGAACTGACACGCTGGACGGGAGCGACAGGTCCGAACGTCTCCTCGTTCATGATCAACATGCCGGGTTTTACGTCAGCGAGCACGGTTGCTTCATAATAATAGACATCGTTCTCCTCGTCCGTTGTTCCTGTTCCACCCGTGACGACACGAGCACCGGCTGAAGTAGCGTCATCGACATGTTTTTTAACTTTATCGTAACCCGCTTTATTAATCATTGGACCGATCTTGGTTTCGGCATCCAGACCGTTCCCGGTTTTCAATTTTGCCGTCTCCTGACCGAGTTTTTCAACGAACGCGTCATAAATCGAATCAGATACATAGATCCGGTTTCCGCAGACACACGTCTGTCCGCCGTTTCGGAATTTCGACTTGATCGTCTCCGCAACAGCTAAATCGAGATCGCAATCATCAAAGACGAGAATCGGTGCATGTCCGCCGAGTTCAAGCGACATCGCTTTGATCGTCTCTGCTCCTTGAGCCATCAATGTCCGTCCGACTTCGGTCGAACCAGTGAAGGTGATCTTATCGACATGCGGATGTGTGGCGAGTGATTCACCGAGTGCTTTCCCGCTACCTGTAACGGCATTGACGACGCCTTCTGGAATCCCGACTTCCTGACAAAGTTCAAGTAAACGAAGTGCTGTTAATGGAGTCGCGGTGGGTGGTTTGATGACGAACGTACATCCGGCAACGAGAGCCGGAGCCAATTTTCGGGTAATCATGGCTGCTGGGAAATTCCATGGTGTGATCGCGGCGACGACACCAACCGGTTGTTTGATGACTTGAAGTCTTTTAGAAGCATCGTGTGTCGGTATGACACGTCCGTATGCCCGTTTTCCTTCCTCTGCGAACCATTTGACGAAGTTTGCCGCATACTGGACTTCACCTTCTGATTCAGCCAGCGGTTTCCCCATCTCAAGCGTCATTAACCGGGCGAGTTCATCTTTTTTCTCGATCATTTTGGCATAGAGTTTTTCCAAGAGTTCAGCGCGTTCATATACTGTCCGCTTCGACCATTCTGGAAAAGCCTTCCGTGCTGCTTCGACAGCATCATTGACGTCTGATTTTGTTCCGTTTGGTACGCTACCGACGACTTCTCCGGTTGCTGGATTCGTGACATCTGTCCGTTCTCGTCCGTGATCCAGCCATTGTCCACCAATAAAGAATTGTCCCTTCATCTTGAAAATCCCCCTTTTTTACGTGCATTGGTTAGGGTATACCCGAACGAATAAAAAAAGATTCATTTTGGAAAGGAAAGGTTATGCAAAAAGGTAGAAATTGACCGATAAACAGTGTAGGATGATTCAGTAAATGTAATGTAAATTCAACTGAAATATTCGATGTAAACGAAGAGTGATCCCCATTGATGTGAAATGGTGAAATCATCCTCGAGACATTGACTTTAAAAGTGGATTTGATAAGATAAAAGTAAAGGGTTTGCGCAATCGGTTGCGCAAAACAAAATGAAGGACGAACAAATATACCTAACTCCTACTAATGACTCACCTACGAGAGGATTTCTAACACATGACACAAATGATACCGCGCCCTGAGACGGCCCAACAAACAATTACACGAGCTTGGTGGAAAGAAGCAGTAGCATACCAAATCTATCCACGCAGCTTTTATGACGCAAATAACGATGGAATCGGCGATATTCCGGGTATCATCGCAAAACTGGATTACTTGAAGGATCTTGGCGTCGACGTTTTGTGGATTTGTCCGATGTTCAAGTCACCGAACGATGATAACGGATATGATATCAGTGACTATGAAGACATTATGGATGAGTTCGGAACAATGGCAGACTTCGATCTCTTAATGGAAGAAGCGCATAAACGAGACATCAAAGTGTTACTTGATCTCGTCGTCAACCACACATCTGATGAACATCCATGGTTCCTTGAATCGCGTTCGTCAAAAGACAACGAGAAACGCGATTGGTACATCTGGAAAGATGCGATCAATGGAGGAGAACCGAACAACTGGGAAAGTATCTTTGGTGGATCAGCATGGGAATATGATGAGAAGACTGAGCAATACTTCCTGCACGTCTTCTCCCGTCGTCAGCCAGACTTGAACTGGCAAAACCGCGATATGCGTCAAGCGGTCTATACAATGATCAACTGGTGGCTTGATAAAGGCATCGATGGTTTCCGAATCGATGCGATCAGTCACATCAACAAGGATCAGTCGTTCGGCGATCTCCCGAACCCACTTGGTATGCCGTATGTGCCGTCGTTTGACATGCATATGAACGTCGAAGGCATCCATGCGTATCTTGAAGAGCTAAAGGATGAGACATTCTCGAAATACGACATCATGACTGT
This sequence comes from Exiguobacterium sp. EF_C8, assembly GCF_054956715.1. Lineage (NCBI taxonomy): Bacteria > Bacillati > Bacillota > Bacilli > Caryophanales > Exiguobacterium > Exiguobacterium sp. EF_C8. Next base: position 319,697 of record NZ_CM143264.1, read on the forward strand.
TGGGGAAGCAAACGGCGTCTCGCCGGAAGAAGCAGACCTTTGGGTCGGAGAAGAGAACGGCAAGATGAACATGGTCTTCCAGTTCGAGCACATGGATCTCTGGCGCGCAGATGCGGAAAAAGGCGTCGACGTCGTCAAACTGAAACAAGTGCTGACGAAGTGGCAAAAAGGACTTGAAGCGACCGGTTGGAATGCGTTGTACCTCGAAAACCACGATAAGGTTCGTTCGGTCTCCCTTTGGGGTGACGAGGAACAGTACTGGAAAGAGAGCGCGAAGTCGCTTGCGATGATGTATTTCTTCATGCAAGGCACACCGTTCATCTATCAAGGTCAGGAAATCGGGATGACGAACGTTCAGTTCCCGGATATTTCGGATTATGATGACGTCGCGACGAAAAACATGTATGAGATGCAACTCGCTTCCGGGAAGACACATGAGGAAATCATGGAAGTCATCTGGAACTCGTCCCGCGATAACTCACGCACACCGATGCAATGGACGAACGAGCAAAATGGTGGCTTCTCGAATCAATCCCCATGGTTCGGTGTTAACCCGAACTACGCGGACATCAATGTCGCGTCACAAGAACAAGACGAAGACTCGATTTTGAACTTCTATAAACGAATGATTCAAATCCGTAAGATGGAAGAGACATTGATTTATGGTGCGTATGATCTCATCTTACCGGAAGATACGAAAGTCTATGCCTATACACGGACGCTTGGTGACGAACAGTTCTTGATTGTTACGAACTTAAAAGGCGAAACAGCAGAAATCGATACGGATATCATCTTGCATTCGGATAATATGTTGCTTGGCAACTATCCGACGATGCACCACGAAGGAACAGAACTGGAACTTCGTCCATTCGAAGCTCGTCTGTACCGTGTGCGCTAATATGTTTTGAACGGATTCGAAGTACATCGAATCCGTTTTTTTGTTGCGCGTAAGCAGAAGATGCATCAGACGAAAAAATCGTGTACGCTAAACGATGAGGTGATAGAAGTGAAACCAGTAAAGTACTCGGTGTCATTACGACAGGTGACGACGATTGAAGATGGTCCGATGCGTGAATCGGTCGAACTTGAGGCGGACGGCACGTTGTTCGAAACAAAGGATGGTTTTGCCGTGAAATTCGTTCAACCGGATGAACAACCGATTGATACGACGATCAAATGGTCAAAAGACCAGATCGCCCTGAATCGCAAAGGTCCTGTTGCGATGCATCATGTTTTCATTTTAAAAGAGACGACTAAAAGCCAGTATGGCAGTCAGTTCGGTCAAATGTTGATGGAGACAGACACGGAGACGATTGAGATGAAACCGCAGCAGATGAAGTTTCGCTATACATTAAAAATGAATGGACAAGCAGTCGGTACGTATACGATTGATTTAACTTGGAAACGGAGTGAGACGAATGGCATTTGAACAAACAGTACGTCAAATGGAACAGATGTTGGAAGAGGAATGGTTCGAGTGGCTCGAGAACGATGAGCCGCGCTACAACGAATGGCGTGATCAACTCGAAGGACTCGCAGAGCAGGTCATCACGGAATACAATCCGAAGGTCGATCCGGAGTCAATCGATACGCTACTTTTAATCAATGAAGAATTACCTGTCTTATACGGTGAAGATACCGTCATGCTGTATACAGCGCTTTTGAAAGCACGTCAGGAAGACGATCAAGTATATGAGCGTTACTTGACGATCCTGGGTGCGTTTGCGGACGAACAGCATCCAGCGATCCGTGAAGTCGAAAAGTTAGTCGCGAAAAAGGATTATAAAAATGCCTTCGCACGTGCAGTCCGTCTGCCACAGTCGCTCGGTCTAGAATAAACAATCAGTGGACCATCTTGTTTTAGACAAGGTGGTCTTTTTAGGAGGAAGCGTCATGTATCCACTCTATCGAATCATCGTCGCGATCATCCGGAAGGGCGATCAACTGCTCATTGTCAACAATCAATCGGGTCAGGACAATCGGTGGAGCTTACCCGGTGGACAGATTGAAGCTGGGGAGACACTCGAGCAAGCACTTCGTCGTGAGGTTGCTGAAGAGACTGGCTTGGCAGTCACATCATCGTCGTTTGCCTTCTTGACGGAGAACTTCATGCCAACTTATCAAGCGCACAGTCTCGTCACTTATTTTGATTGCGAGGTGAGCGGAGTACTCGATCCGAATGATCCTGATGAAGAAATTAGCGAGACGAAGTGGATCAATCAAAGAGAGCTAACGGAATACATCACAAGTGAGGATGTCCGTCTTCCGTTATATATATACTTAACAGAACAACACAAAGGTTATTATATGTTTGAAGAGATGAAGTGGTAAGCAAAAAGAACGGATCATCCTTATAAAGGAGTGTATCCGTTCTTTTGCTTAGAATGCTGCTTCTTGACGAGCAGATGTTTCAGATAATAGACGTGTATGGATTCCGCGTTGTTTCAAAGCTTGTTGGAAGGAGGTGTCGATTGGACGATATCCTTTTTCAATCAACTCGTTTATATAGATTTTATTATAGATGAACGAAAATACGAGACTGACGAGACCTGTTCCAAAGCCTACCGTAGCAGTACCGACGACAAGTGCAAGAACGAGTTGAATCAATCCCCATTTAAAATCGCCTCGGAAAAAAGCTGGGAAAAAGCCGAAAAAGAATGTTGTCCAAGAAAAGCCTACTTTGACTTCTTTGACGAGACCGCTTGGATGTTGAAGAATACCTTGCATAATGAAAACCTCCTGATATGTATATAAATAAAATGACCATATATACGATAACTTACTTTTTATGGATGTGTTTTATTTTTTTGACAGATTAAGTCAATGAATAAGTCAGAAATTTATTTGAAAATTTATGAATGAATAGTCATTCATTATATGCTATACTCATTTCAACACAACTGCTTTAGGGGGAAAGGGGTTTGTTCGAACATGAATACGTTTTTAATCATTAACTGGATTGCCTTCCTACTCGTCATCGGTTATGCAGGCTATCTGTTCACATCACTTGTCAAAAGTCGTTACGCCGCCATTAAACGGGGGAAAAAGGCGGAATGGACGCTGACGAATAAAGAACGACTAGACGCAGTTTTAGTTAACGTCTTTGGTCAAAAGAAACTATTAAAAGATAAGAAAAGTGGCGCCATCCACGTCATGATGTTCTATGGATTCTTACTCGTTCAATTCGGAGCGATTGATTTTATCTGGAAAGGACTTGCCGTCGGTCAGCGTTTTCCGCATGTCCCGCTCGGTCCACTTTATCCATTTTTTACATTCTTTCAAGAGATCGTCATGCTCGTCATCTTGATTGCCGTCGTCTGGGGTTTTTATCGCCGGTATGTCGAGAAGCTCGTCCGTCTGAAGCGAAATTTCTTAGCAGGTCTTGCCTTGATCTTCATCGGTGGCTTGATGGTTGCCGTCCTCTTCGGAAATGGATTCTTCCTTGTCTATGAGAACCACTCGACGCTCGGTGAACCCGTCGCTTCAAGCATTGCGTTCTTATTCGGCTGGGTACCGGAATCGGTCGCTTTCGGATTATTCGTCTTCTTCTGGTGGGCGCATCTTTTGTTCCTACTTAGCTTCATGGTCTACATCCCACAAGGTAAGCATGCGCACTTGATTGCCGGTACAGCAAACGTCTGGCTCGGTCGGACATCGAAGGTTGGTCGTTTGGCACCGATTGATCTATCCGTCATGGAAGAAGCAGAAGGCGACGAAGCGGAATTCAGCTTCGGGGTCAATCGGATTGAAGATTTCAATCAAAAGCAACTCGTTGATCTATATGCCTGCGTCGAGTGCGGTCGCTGTACGAACATGTGCCCAGCAAGCGGAACTGGGAAGATGTTGTCACCGATGGATTTGATCGTTAAATTACGGGACCATCTTAATATGAAAACGTCAGCCATCACACAACGTTCACCATGGGCACCTGCTTTTGCGTTCGAAGGATCGCAAGGAAATCAGATTGCCTCGCTCGCAGCAGCCGGACAGATGGATATCGTCCCGGATTCATTGATTGGGAACGTCATTACGGAAGAAGAAATTTGGGCGTGTACGACGTGCCGAAACTGTGAGGATCAGTGTCCGGTCATGAACGAACATGTTGATAAAATCATCGACCTCCGTCGCCATCTCGTCATGATGGAAGGCAAGATGGATCCGGAAATGCAGCGGACGATGGCAAACATCGAACGTCAAGGTAATCCATGGGGGATGAACCGGAAAGAGCGCGAAAACTGGCGGAAAAACCGTGATGAACTCGTCGTTCCGACAGCGAAAGAAAAGAAGAAAGCGGGCGAAGAGTTCGAGTACCTGTTCTGGGTCGGGGCGATGGGATCGTACGATAACCGGAGTCAAAAAATCGCGATGGCGTTTGCCCGTATTCTGAACGAGGCAAATATCTCGTTTGCGATTCTCGGTAATGACGAGAAGAACTCGGGCGATACACCACGTCGAATCGGTAACGAAGTCTTGTTCCAAGAACTCGCGGAAGCAAACATCAAATCATTTGAGAAGTATGGCGTCAAAAAGATCGTCACGATTGATCCGCATGCCTACAATACATTCAAAAATGAGTATCCAGACTTCGGACTTAGTCCGGATGTCGAAGTCTATCACCATACCGAATTGCTCGCTCGTCTGATTGATGAGAAACGCATCACACCGTTACATGAAGTCAAAGAGCGGGTCGTCTATCACGATTCGTGTTACCTCGGTCGATACAATGATATTTACGACGCACCGCGTTATATTCTCGAGAAGATTCCAGGCATCACACTCGTCGAGACAGAACGTAACCGTGAAAAAGGCATGTGTTGTGGTGCTGGTGGCGGCATGATGTGGCAAGAAGAAAAAGTTGGTGCACGTGTCAACGTCGCGCGGACGGAACAATTGTTGACCGTCCAACCATCCGTCATCGGGTCAGCATGTCCGTACTGTTTGACGATGCTTAGTGACGGTACGAAGGCGAAGGAAGTGGATGAAGCAGTCGCCACGTATGATGTCGTCGAATTATTAGAACGGTCGATCGTTGGTATAGCGGTCGAAGAGCCAATTGCCACAGTTTAAAATTAGAAGTGTATAAGCGATTATTCTCGTATCAACGGGAGTAATCGTTTTTTTATTAAAAGCATGACGTTTTACTGTATGGTTTTGACATGATAAAATAAAAGGACTAACTATGGCAAGGAGGTGAGAATCTTTTGGGAAGGCGTTACTTCGAATCGGTCAGGTCGCGGAGACCACCGGCTTATCAAAACGAACGATTGATTACTACACATCACTCGGTCTCTTAACATCAGAGCGTACTGCATCGGGCTACCGTTTGTATGACGAATCGGTCATTCATCAAATCGAAAAGATTGAATATTTGAAGTCTCAACGGCTTTCCCTGCAAGAGATTCTTGCTTCTTTTACGGAACGAGAACAAAAAACAGGAGAGACGATTTATCAGGAAGTACAACAATTACAGACGACGGTTGAAGGACTCGAGCAACGTTTGTTGCAGTCGACGGAAGTCGAAAAACAAGCGATTCGCTTAGAACTGTCCCGACGTCTGACATTGATTGCTTCTCTGATTGCACAGCTTTAATACAAAACAATGGAGGTGACCCCTGTTTAGGGGATTTTGGATACTATATTATTCATCAATTTATTTTTAGTGGTGTTGTTGATCGTGTTGACGGCGTTCTTCGTCGGATCGGAATTCGCTGTCGTCAAAGTGCGGATGTCGCGTTTGGATCAGATGATCCAGGAAGGCAATAAAAGTGCGGTCCTTGCGAAAAAAATCGCCGGTGATCTTGATTATTACTTGTCTGCCTGTCAGCTCGGTATTACCGTCACGGCACTCGGTCTTGGGGCACTTGGAGAACCGACAGTCGAAAAGATCTTGCATCCGGTCTTCGATGACTTCGGGATCTCTGCTGCTGTTTCAACACTCTTGTCGTTTGGTATCGCATTTGTATCCGTAACGTTCTTACACGTCGTCATCGGCGAACTTGCTCCGAAGACACTCGCGATTCAGTATGCAGAACGCATGACATTGTTATTTGCTCGTCCGCTGTATGTGTTCGGGAAGATCATGTATCCGTTCATCTGGTTACTCAACGGTTCAGCACGCCTGTTCCTTGGTCTGTTCGGTGTCAAACCAGCAGGACATGAACAAGCCCACTCAGAAGATGAATTGAAAATCATCATGGCGCAAAGTTTTCAAAGTGGTGAAATCAATCAGACAGAACTTGCTCTCATGCAGAACGTCTTCGCCTTTGACGAGCATATTGTCAAAGACTTAATGGTTCCACGAATGCGGATGGAGACGATCTCGGAACGTTTGACGAAGAATGAACTGATGGAAATCTTCATGGACAATCCGTATACGCGTTATCCGGTCACAGAAGAGAACGATAAAGACCGGATTCTTGGATACGTCAACGTCAAGGAAGTCTTGACGGATTTTGCGAACGGGAACGAACATCCGGTGACACATTACATCAAGGAACTACCGGTCGTTTCTGAAGTAACATCACTTCAGGACACATTGCGGAAGATGAAACGGACCCGGACACACCTCGTACTCGTCGTCGATGAATATGGTGGAACAGCAGGACTCGTCTCGATGGAAGACTTACTCGAAGAAATCGTCGGCGAAATCCGTGATGAATTCGATGCAGATGAAGTCGAAGAAATCGAACAAATCAAATCTGACGAATTTTTACTGGACGGTACTGTATTACTCGTGGATTTAGAAGAACGTTTCAACATTCGATTTACGAACGTCGAGGACGTGGATACGATCGGCGGCTGGATTCAGATGCACAATATTGATCTTCAACCCGGTGAGCACATCGATACACCAGATTTTTCGGTTGAAGTAATGGAGATGGAGAACTATCAAATCAATCGCGTCAAGATTTGGTTGCATCCAGCTGAACAAGTAGAAGCAGAAGGATAAGATGGTCGGTTCCTCATCGAGGAGCCGATTTTTTTATATCACATCAGTCAAAAAATTAAGAACTTGCGGATTGTGTGAACTTTCAACGGTCATGATAGGAGAATGGTGGAGTGAGCGGGAATGTAATCTACAACTACCGTATTGTCGATTCGCGTCCTATGAAACGAGGAGGTATTCCGTGCTTGATCAGATTCCATTCTTACTGAGTCGTTTAGGTATGTTAGCACTGTTAGCCTTTTTATTGTCCCAGTGGCGCATTTCTCGATACATATTCAAGATGGACCGCGGGATGAATGTACCACTTCTTTTAGCATTCGTATCATCTGGTATTTTAATGAACTATGCGGGAATCGTGCTTTCGAATGATACAACGATCGATCCGTTACTCGGGTTATCCGTCAAAAAGGATGCTTTATTACTTGATACACGTTTAGCAGTCATCGTGACGAGCGGTCTGATCGGTGGACCAATCGTCGGTGGGATCACAGGATGTCTAGTCGGGTTGCACCGCTATTTACTCGGTTCTCTAGGGGCAGAAGCAGGTTGGATCATTGCGATGGTAGCTGGGCTCGTGAGTGGATGGTACCGGAAACGTTGGCGCTTACGGGATGACTATGCCTTGATTCCACCAGTCGGCATCGTCTTAGTCGCATTGTTCTTTGAAAGTGGAATCACGTTGTTGCTGGCTCCAGACACGACGCAGGCGCTTGATTTAATCAGTCATGCGGTGTTTCCGCTATTATTCGCGAACACATGTGGTGTCATACTGTTTATCATGATTTTACGAACGCAACTTCGACTCGAAGGTGATCTCTTCGTCCGACAAACGGAGCGTTCTGATCGGTTATTACAAGCGTTGCAACCCTTACGAAAGCAGGGATTGACGTCAGAAGTCGCCCGACAAATCGGAGCGACATTATTAAAGGAGACGAAAATGCAACGTGTCGTCTTGCTCGGAGCGACGGAAGTCGTCATTGATATGACGGAACAGCAACCTGCTGTCTGTGGCGAACAACCGAGACGTGAGGAACAACAATGGATTGAGGCAGAAGAACCCGTCCGACAGGAAGATGAACTGACGGGACAGATTCTAAGCTTTCATCCAATACGCATCAACGGTCAAAAGGCGGGTGTCATCTGTTATTTCTCGAAAGATCTATTTGACGATACGGTCGAGCGAATGACGGAACAACTTGTCCGTTTATTAGCACGAGAGTTATACATGCACCGAGAAGAGCAGTTGCTCCGATTAAGCGGTAGAAAGATGAAACCTATGTTACACGTCAGTTATCTCAAAGGCATCATCGAAGAAATTCAGCGGACAGCCGATCCCGGAACTCCTGTAAAACATCAATTGAATGCGTTGCTTCAACTTTTGACGACAGCGACGCGGCACGATGAACATCCACTGCGTGAGGAACTAGCGACGCTAAAAGCTTATCTATCGCTCGAAGGTACACGCCGCCGTCCGAATCAATTGACATCCGCTGATATCACGGTCGATCTCGACATCGAGACTTCCGTTGAGGAATACTTCGTTTTCCCGTTCCTCGTGACACAGCTTGTCGATAATGCACTACGTCACGCGTTCGTAAAGGCAGGACGGCATCACCGGATTGATGTCCGCGCCTTTAAGTCGACGACGGGTTGGGTCATCGAAGTCGCAGACAATGGGCAAGGAATGCCGTTTGCTGTGATGCAACAACTGGATCAAAAAGAATCAGGTGATTCGAATCTGTTCTTGATTCGACGCGCACTGGAGGTGACATATGGTCCGGTTGCGTCACTACGCGTCTATTCCATTATCCATCAAGGAACACGAATCGAAGTCCGGCTACCTTTTCCATCGCCTTGACGACAGTGGCACTTTGCTACTGTTGTTTTTTTGTGTTGCTTCAAGGGTAAATAGGAAAACAGCAAAACGTATTGTACAGGAGGAAGCAGATGATGATTACGACAGCAGAAGTGGGTCAACTAGGAGATCAGTACTTGTTACGGTTCACGTTAGAGAATGTTCATGGACATAGTGTCGATATCTTGAACCGAGGCGCAAAAATTCTTGCGATACGGGTTCCAGATCAGCAAGGGATGATTGAAAACGTCGTACTCGCATTTGATGACCTGTCAGAATACCAGGATGATCCACACCATTTAGGCGCAACGATCGGACGTGTCGGAGGACGAATCGCGAACGGAGCGTTCGCGCTCGAAGGAATGACGTATGTACTTGAACAAAATGAAGGCGAGCATCATCTTCACGGGGGAAGCGAGAATTGGGCGAACCGGATGTTCACGCACGAAATCAACGATGACCGACTCGTCCTACGATTAGATAGTCCGAATGGAGAGAACGGCTACCCAGGTCACTTATCGTTTGAGTTGACCTTCGAATGGACAGACGAGAACGTCCTGCATGTTCATTATGAAGCGGAGACGACGGCCTCGACACCGTTCAGTCCGACGAATCATACGTACTTCAATTTGACGGGTGAGGCGAAGACGACAATCGAACAGCACGTCCTGCGAATGGACGCCCCTTTTTATATTCCGTTGACGAAAGATGCCGTACCGACCGGTGACATACTCCCGGTAACAGACACCGTTTTTGATTTTCTCGATGCCCGTTTTCTACATGAAGTCACACACGCACCAGACGAACAACTTCGTCAAGCGGGTAGCGGGGTGGATCATCCCTTCCTGCTTAGAGAAGGTGGGGAAATCGTTCTTGACGAACCAATCAGCGGGCGGCGGTTACGGGTCGTAACCGACCAACCGGGGGTCGTCGTCTACACGGCCAATCACTTGTCAGGCGAGTTCACGATTTGTGGAAGACGGGCAACGCCGTACCTGGGCATCTGTTTTGAGACACAAGGGCTACCGGATGCGATCAATCAACCAGATTTCCCTTCCGTTGTCTTGCGTGCCGGTGAGCACTATCATAAGCGTACATCGTTTCATTTTCAGATGATGTCATGAGGTATCTTGCGATTTCCACTCCTGTATATGGTAGGATAGAGCGAGAAGAATCTAACGGAGGCTAAGGAAAATGACTAAAATTGCATGGGTGACCGATAGTATGGCCTATTTCACGAAAGAAGAGGCGGAAGCGATCGGCGTCAATGTCGTGCCGATTCAAATTTTACTTGGTGATACGGCGTATCAAGAGAATGCCATTACGGTCGAGCGTCTGTTTCGTGCCCTGGATGCGGACAAAAAGCTGATTGCAAAAACTTCACAACCGATCTTTGGTGAGTTCGTCGGGACATACGAACGGCTAAAAGAAGAAGGATATGACTGCGCGATTGCAGTACATTGTACGAATGGCTTATCAAGTACCGTTCAAAGCTCAGCATCAGCAGCGGAAGCGGCAAGCTTCCCGGTTCATATCATCGATTCCCATACCGCGTTCGAAAACCAACAGGAATTCATTCGTTACGGAATGGAACTTGAGGCACAGGGGAAATCGGTCGAAGAAATCGTTGCGGCGTTACAAGCATTGACGAAAAAGACCCATTTTTATATGATCGTCGGTAATATGGAGACGATGCGTCGCGGTGGACGTGTCTCGTCAGGAGACCTGTTCCTTGCGAACTTACTCAGCATCAAACCGATCATCACGACGGATGAAGCGGGAAAAGTCGTACCATTCAAAAAAGCGCGTTCTCTTAAGAAAGCCTACATCGAGATGGTCAAACAAATCGATGAGTCGATGCGTCAACACACGTTCTATAAGAACCGGATATATGTTGCGACGACGATGGCACCCGAAATGGCAGCAGAACTGCGCCAACAGGTCGCAGCGAAATTCCCGGATCTGACGATTCTTGAAGGCACGTTCGGACCGGCAATTGGGACACATGCCGGAGCAGAGACGGTCGGTCTGTTCTGGATGAATGATTAAAATTACATGTAAGAGGCGATGGATTTTTCCATCGCCTCTTTTTTTAATCAAGCGGTCAAGGTGATACCGAAAAAGGCAGCGAGGATTCCGAATCCATAACTGCATATCAAGTAGAAGGCGAGTACTTTACGGTTTCCATCTTGTAAGAGCTGTAACGTTTCAATCTTGAACGTCGAGAACGTCGTAAACGACCCGAGAAAGCCAGTACCAAGCAGTAACGTCCAGGTCGTATCAAGATGCGATCCGATGACGAGTCCGAGTAAAAACGAGCCAAATACATTAATCAGGAATGTTGCTAGTGGAAATTCATGTTTCCAGAACGTCTTCATCCATTGACTGACAGCAAAGCGACTGATAGCACCACAAAAAGCACCGATGGCGAGGGCGAGTAATGTCATTCAGTCACGTCCTTTCGTCACGTGCCGCAATCGTCTTGTTCCAAGCGCGTAACCAAGATAAGACAGGAACAGACCGCCGAACAGGCTGACGAGTACGTAGAGGAACGCATCCGCTAAATGACGTTCGTTAAATAAGGTCACAGTCTCGACGCTGAATGTCGAAAATGTCGTGAATGAGCCGATGAAGCCCGTTCCAATAGCTGTAATCGCATATTGATGCAAGAGTTTCGTTCGAAATAGGAAGTGTGTCGCATAGCCGAGCAGAAAGCTACCGATCAAGTTGATCGCAAGCGTGGGCCACGGAAACGGACCGGTCGTAAAGTCGCCAATCAGCAGTCCAAGTCCATAACGTGCAGAGGCACCGAGAACACCTGCGAGACCTACGAGTACATAGAGCATAGGAATCCTCTTTTCTGAAAAAAGTCTACGTTAAACGTACTCCCGCTCTCAAGAAAGCGTCAAGAAAAAAAGTCATCCGAGGGACTTAACGATTGAATTCTTTCTGCCGATGAACAATTGTATGACTTTACTATGATGAAGGAGTTTGAACAAGATGGTATCTGCCCTCGAGCAACAAAGTACAAAGATTTTATCCCGTCTGATTGCAACGTTAATTACGATTGCGCATCCATTGATTTTCTTATTTGCGCAAATGAATTACGTCCCAATCAGTGTGTTTTATCAGTTTTTAGTCGGTGGTTTGATCTTGACGGTCGCGTTGCTTGTGGGCAACCGCCTACTTGGACATCGTCCGAGCGGGAAGTACGTTCAAGTGACGTTAACGTATTTCGTCCTCGCTCTCGTTTTGATGACCTTGCCGTCTCCGAGCATTTGGACGATCGCCTATCTCTACTTGACGATTTCAATCGTCTATTTGATTCCACGTTTGGTCATTCTCGCTGGAATCCTTGGACTCGTTGAGATGGCAGTATTCACAATGCTAGGAAAGATTGTCTTTACGAATACATTCGATTTGATCGTCGCCTATGTCATCTATTTGATGATTTTCTCAGCAGCTGTTTTTGTCGCCGTCTTTGGACGAAACGTCATGTTAGCCGTCCGCCAAGAACAAGAACGGTCGGAAGCCTACGCGGCAACGTCGCAAATTGCCCTTGAGCAGACGGCAGCAACCGCAACGGAAGTAACGACGTTCACGGAAGAGATGAGTGAAACGGTCGACGCGGCGAAGGATTCCTTCAGTCAGGTTGATCTGGCGATGCAACAGCTGGCAAATGAAGCAGCAGGAAGCGTTCAAGCGATTCGTGAAATTCGCCAATTGAACGACCAGCAAGTTAACCGGATGCAAGAGGTAACGGTATCAGTCGACCGTGCGCTCGAGCGGAGTTCGTCATCGCGGACAACAGCTGAACAAAGCAGGCAGACGATCGGTCTTGCCGGACAATCGCTGCAACAATTAACGACGAGCATGGATGAGTCGGTCACGTCGTTCGGACAGCTTGCTGGGCGTTTCCAGGAGATCGTCGCTATCACGTCGAGTATTAACGCGATTGCGACGCAAACGAATCTGCTTAGTCTTAACGCGTCGATCGAAGCGGCTCGCGCGGGCGAGTTCGGAAAAGGTTTTACGGTCGTTGCGCAAGAAATTCGTAATCTATCATCACAGACGGCAGAAGCGTCGAAGGAAATCAATACGATCATTGAACGTGTTGAGCAGGATGTTACGCAAACCGGAAACTCGATTCATGCCAGTACGACTTTGTTACGTGAACAGGAAGAACGGATGGCAGATAGTCAATTGGCGCTACAGACGATTGAGACGAATACAGCGGAAGTCGTCGGTTCGATCCAGTCGGCGCAGACTCAGTTCGCGACGATGACAAGTAGTCTTACTGCTATCACGACAGCAACCAGTCAACTCGACACGTTCATGAATGCCTTGCTCGCGCAAAGTGAGTCATTATCAGGTCTGACACGTCATCAAGTCGGACAGGTCATGGAACTGCAACAGGCGATTCATGCCTTGAACGAGACGGCGTCTACCCTTCAGCAAACGAATCGTTAACGAAACAGCTCCTCATTGATCAGTGGGGAGCTGTTGTCTATTCTCAGACTGTTTGTTGGTGGAACGGACGGGGAAGAAGATAGGGAATGATTATCGAAGGAGGAGTCAACGGATGAAAGCAGCTTACATTGAACAGTATGGTGGATCGGAACAATTTAAGATCGGAGAACTGGAAAAGCCGGTCATCGGACCAGATGATGTTTTAATTGAAGTCTATGCCGCGAGCGTAAATCCGGTCGACTGGAAGTTACGAGAGGGGTACTTGCGTCAGATGCTGAGCTACGAAATGCCGCTCGTTATCGGTTGGGACGTTGCAGGAGTGATTCAGGAAGTCGGAGAAAACGTCTCGGATCTTCAAGTCGGGGACGCCGTCTTCAGTCGTCCAGAAATCGCTCGTCAAGGGACCTATGCGGAGTATGTCGCAGTTGATGCGCATCTTGTCGTTAAAAAACCAGAATCGCTCAGTTTCGCAGAAGCAGCGTCCCTTCCGCTCGTCTCGCATACAGCGTGGCAGGTCATGTTCGAAGTGATGGATGCGAAGCCAGGTGATCGGATCTTTATTGGTGCCGGATCAGGGGGCGTCGGAACGGTTGCAATCCAACTTGCGAAAGCGAACGGGTTGTACGTCATTACGTCAACAAGTACGAAAAATGTCGACTGGGTAAAATCGCTTGGAGCCGACGAAGTCATCGACTACAAACAAGAAAATCCAGCCGACCGTGTCCGGGACGTCGATTTTGTATTCGATACAATGGGCGGAGACAAGCAAGGGGAGCTCTATCAGATGCTGAAACCAAATGGGATGCTTGTTTCGATTTCCACACCACCCGATGAAGAGCAAGCGAAACAACACAATGCCCGTTCGGCCTACGTCTTCATGCAACCGACCGGTGAGCGTTTGCAACATATCGCTAAAGCCGTCGAACGTGGCGAGCTACAACCCGTCGTCGACCGGATCTTTGATCTCGACCAAATCAAGGAAGCGCATGATTATGGCGAAGAAGGACATGCAAAAGGCAAAATAGTCATCCGGGTCAAAGGAGAATAAGAAGAGGAGGGCGCTGAAATCAGCGTTCTCTTTTATTTTTGTCAATCTTTTTATCAAACCATAAACAAAAAATAACCTGGTTAAAAAAGTGTAAAGGATAAGGGGTTGCTTCTTCCTATACTAGGGCTATTAGAAGTGAGTCAGCCATATTAAAAGGAGGAAGTAACATGAAAAAAGGATTGAAGTGGGCAGGAATCATCGTAATCGGAGCAGTCATCCTTGGAAATCTAGGAGATGATGAAGAACAAGTGGCGCCAGAGAAAAAAGTAGAGGTCGAACAAGAAGCAGTCCAATCAGAAGCAAAACCAGTGAAAGCAAAAGCAGCGGCGAAGCCGGTCAAGAAAACCTATGGCATCAAGGATCAGGTAAAGGTCGGGAAATTGACGTATGTCGCCAATGACGTCAAGATGGTCGACACGTTATCGAACGTCCTTGGCGAAAAGAAAACATCAGGACAATTCTTAGTCATCGGTCTGACGATTCTAAATGGAGATAAGGAAGAGCGCTTCGTCGATAGCAACATGTTTAAAGTCAATGTCGGCGATACCGAGTATTCAGCCGATACGGAACTCGATCTCTATGCGAATGAAGACGGCATGGGCTTCTTCCTAGAGACGATCAACCCGAATATCGAAAAAACCGGCAACATCGTCTTTGAATTACCGAAACAGGTCAAAAATCCGAAGCTTGAAGTCTCATCCGGTTTTGGCTGGGCAGGTGGACAATCAAAAGAGATTCAATTGACACGTTAATTAGCGAGCATAAAAAGGAGTAGCGGATTTGTTCGCTCCTCCTTTGTTATTACCGTCCGGATTGTTGGATCGAGAGCTCCTGTGTCAATCGGTCGAGTAAGTCGAGTGTCTCGGGATGCGTGACGAGCGTCCGATCGAGTGTCTTCCGTTCAGTCTCTAGACATGCCAGATAACGTTGAGCCGCTTCAGCATGCGTTGCGGGTGTCAAGACTTCATAGATTGATTCAAGAGAAAGGCGTGGACCGTCAGGCAATGTCGTCGGAATCGTCTTTAATCCGAGCTGCGCCCGATCTGGAGTATGGTGATGAAGCAAGACTTTCGCGAACTTGATCAAGGCGCTCCGGAGCATCTCGACTGCCCATAAGTCGTTTCCCCGTGCCGCTGCTTTTTTGTATTGGAACAAGAACCAGACGGCATCAATCGCTTCATCGGTCGCTTCTTGTGCGGAAAGCGTCAAGTCGCAAGTATCCGTAAAGTCCGTCAATTGCTGTTTTGGATCGTACAGGACACGTAATTGATCCTTATGGTTTAGCGAATCAAGTGTCACCGTGAATAAATCGATATGTAACAAATCATCATAGACGACGATCATCTGTGGTGCGATGATGTCGATCTCATCTTTCCAGATGATGGGGCGATAAACAGAGAGGTGGGACAGTCGACGTGATAAAAATTTCGTTTGGCGTTCTTCCGAGACGAGACAGTACAGATCGATGTCTGAATGAACGTCTTCTTCTCCTCGTCCGAAGGATCCTTTCAAGAAGATGGCTTCGACTGCAGGATCTTGTTTGAGCCGAGCAACGAGTTGCTCGATTGCATGGAGTTGATGCATGAGGACTCATTCCTTTCCGAAAACAGAAGTCTATTAGGTTAGTATACGGGGGAATAGACAGTTTATTCCATACAAAAATGAGAAATCACATCGAAATGGATTTCTCATTGGGAGGCAGAAGTTACTTTTTCTTTATTTTCAAGATGAATGACGTGCTGTTCGCCCCATGCATTGATGGCGTCAAGAACCGGGATAAGTGTCCGACCGTAATCCGTCAGCGAATACTCAACGCGTGGCGGGACTTCTTGGTAAATCTCGCGATGCACGATATCGTTTAGTTCGAGCTCGCGCAATTGAGCTGTCAGCATCTTTTGCGTAATGTTCGGCAATTGTCGTTTCAATTCACTGAAGCGGAGCGTTCCGTGTGTGATCAAGACGAGTAAAATCGACGGTTTCCATTTTCCGGTCAAGATTTCGAGTGCGGTCTCGACTCGACAGCTTGGTGTCTCTTCCATCGGTCTTCCTCCTTCATGGTATCGTTTAGGATACTATACCACTTATTCGTGCCTACTTCCGCTTCCATCACTTCCGCGTAATAATAGAGGTACAAGCTATTTCATTGAAGGAGGAAACAACATGTCGATTCACCCACAGATTACACTTGGTCCCGTTCGTTTACGCGTCACGGATCTTGACCGTTCCGTTTCATTTTATACAGCATCACTCGGATTACGTGTACTGACACAAACGGATCAGCTAACAGTTCTTGGCGCACAAGGTACACCACTCGTTGAGCTCGAAGTTCATCCGAATGCCCGCCGTTTCCCACCGAACTCGGTTGCCGGGTTATACCATTTTGCGATTTTGCTACCGAACCGAAAAGAACTCGGTTTCGTCATCCGCAATTTGATCGAACAAGGGATTGAGATTGGTCAAGGTGACCATCTTGTCAGTGAAGCCTTTTATCTATCGGATCCGGATGGGAACGGGATCGAGATTTATGCCGATCGTCCACGTGAGACGTGGACGTATGAAGCAAATGGAGATGTCAAGATGACGACCGATCCTGTCGATTGGCAAAGTATGCTCGTCGAAGCTGGAGAAGAAGACTGGTATGGTATGCCGGCCGAGACCGTCATGGGACATGTCCATTTCCACGTCAAGACACTGGAAGCAGCGCGGACATTTTATGTCGATACGCTCGGCTTTGAGGTTGCGGCTGACGCTTCGCGAATGCGTGCGTTGTTCGTCGCTGCTGGCGGTTACCATCATCATATCGGTCTGAACGTCTGGTCGGGAGTTGACGCACCGACGAATCCGCAAGATGCGGTCGGGCTTGTCTACTGGACACTGCGTTATCCGGATCAAGCGACGCTCCGTGCAGCAATCGAGACGTTGAAGTCTTCTGCTTATACCGTTACGGATCAAGCAGATGCTGTCTATGTCACCGATGATGCTGGAATCACTGCTCGATTGACAACATAACTGAAAAAATCCCCTTGTAGAGAAAAATCTGCAAGGGGATTTTTTGTTTTATCGTGAAGATGACGTTGCATTACCGTCATACCGGCTGATCAGCTCATACGGTCTGACTTTATATAAGGCATGCGGGAAGTAGTGCGGATCCATGGCGTCGAGCGTCCGCAACTGGAAATGATCCCGTTTGATGTATTCACTCAGCGAGTCACGTGTCAGTGGGAAGAAGCCGACATCCGTCGTTTCGCCTTCTTGTGTCGTAAGTTCACCACCGACGGATTTTCCGCGGAAACAGACACAAAGGACATGACTTGAGACGTTTTGATAGATACCGGTAATTCCATCGATTGTGACATCAATCCCGGTTTCTTCTTTGACTTCTCGTTTGATCGCGTCAAGAATCGACTCATGATTTTCGACTTGTCCACCCGGCATCTCATACGTATCACCCCGGTGGAGGTTGCGAACGAGCAGGACTTCACCGGCATCGTTTGTGATGTACGCGGTCACGCTGACGATCGCGCGAGGGGGAGCGTACGTACCAGTCGACGTCATGAAATCTTCATAGGATTTGATATAGAGGTTTTTGCCGAGGCGCGCGCGTTTCTTCATCGCTTCACGGCGTAAGGCACTGTTTCGGACATCACGATCGACTTGTTCGTAATGTTCGCGGTCGCGGTATTCCCAGATAGCGATGACTTCATCTTCTGCTTCCGTCACCCAGCGACCAACGAGACGGGCACCATGACTGACTTGAAGCGGATACAGGTAGGTATGAAAAAACTCAGTAAATTCTTCTAGGCGTTCGGGACGAATCGTATAGGTCTTCCGGCGATGCAACATGGAAATTCCTCCTATCAGATGAGCGTTCGGATGTACGTTGTACCCCTTCTCGAACGAACGGATGAAACCCTTTTTCTCGAGGTGGAAAAAGGATTTTTTATGAAAAGGGGCTGAACCCATTCATATGACGTAACAGGCTTTCCGAAATCGATGACGATTTATTTTGCTCAAAAAAGTACAGCTAAAGAAGAACTTAAGAAACGGACGGGGCTCAACTTTAGAAAAATCGGGGATACTGAATATAGAGAGAAACAGAAAGTAGGGATATGTGATGGATATCATGGCACTCGTCCGCCTAGCTGGCGGAATCATGTTTACCCCATTGTCGGACGATGTCTTAATGATGGGTTTTGCAGCACTGCGTTTAAGAGAAGGAATGTATCCGGTCGTCATCTGGTTGACGGCATGGCCGATTTTCTTTATCGCTTTTACATGGTTTTATCTGCTTGCCCGGTTCTTTCGAGAAATTCCACTCGTCAAACGCTGGATGAAGTCCCGTTTCTTAGAACGAGCAGAAGCAATCATCGAACGACGCGGGTTATGGGCAATTGGACTATCATTTTTCTTACCCGGCGTCAGACATCCGATTCATTATGTCGCTGGACTTCTCGGTTATCCGTTACCGCGTTATTTAGCGATGACGTTCTTAGCAGCAGGCGTCTATACGGGACTGTGGACATTCATCATCATTCGAATCGGAGAAGCTGTGACCTGGTCGGAACTGTGGAACTGGCTACAGGTGAATCCTGGCGTCATCGGATCAATCATCATGATCCTTATTGGAGCAGCAGTCATCGGGATCGTCCATCATCATCGTCAAAAGGAATCGTTGAAAGAAGAGTCCTCGATGTAAATCTAAATACAACGGCGAATCCGATAATGGATTCGCTTTTTTGGATAAAGTTTGGTTTTATAAATAAGGATAGTTTTTTGAAATAAGAAATAATCCATCAAAGAAGTGAAATCATTGTCAAAAAATGACGCACATCACTTCTTAAAAGCAACGTGGTTTACACACTGGATTGGCAATTTATCGTCACAAGCCAGTGGATGGAAAGGGATTGTAAACGCTTATACTAAGAGGTGTTCACAGAGTGGACATATTTCCTGTCGAAGGAGGATACATATGAATCTCATGCAGACGGAAGAGACGGTCAAAAAAGCACCGACTTCTTCTGCTTATCGGACGATTTGGCGATGGCACTTTTATGCTGGTATCATCTTTGCACCGTTCCTAGTCATGCTTGCTGTGACAGGATCGATCTATTTATTTAAGCCACAAATCGAAAACGTCCTGTATCAATCGTATTATGACGTTACACCAAAAGCAGATCGCATCACTGCGACGGAACAAATCAATCGCGTTAAAGCGAAGTATCCGGACGCGCTCGTCACGTCATACCGACCGGGTGAATCCGACGACCGATCAAGTGAAGTGAATATCTCTTCACCTAAAATGTCGGCGACGGTCTTCGTCAATCCGTATTCCGGTAAGATCATTGGAACATTACCGGATGATGACCGGATCATGAACAAAATCGAAGAGATCCACGGAGAGCTGATGGCAGGAACGACAGGCGACCGGATTGTCGAACTTGTTGCGTGTTGGGCGATTGTTTTGATCGTGACAGGATTATTCTTGTGGTTCCCGCGTAAGCAAAAGGGGCTGTCAGGTGTTTTGTTCCCACGTCTTCGTCAAGGCAAGAAGTTATTTCGTCGTGACCTCCACGCCGTTCCGGCATTCTGGATCACAGCAGGAATGTTATTCCTCATCCTGACAGGTCTTCCGTGGTCTGGCTTCTGGGGGACGAACTTCCAGTCACTCGTCACGAACCAAGGTCTTGGTTATCCACCGTCCATCTGGGGTGGGGAAGCACCGAAGTCAACTCTTCAAACGAAGGATATCGCAGAAGTCCCGTGGGCTGCCGAAACACTTGATGTCCCGCAATCAAAAGTCGAAGGAGCCGTCCCGGCTTCGATCGATGACATCGTTGCAATCGGCAAACAACAAGGGATGGATCCAAGCTTTAAGATCAGTATTCCAAGTGATCCGAGCGGTGTCTATACGCTGTCTGCGTATCCAGCGAAAGCACAGAATGAAGCGACGATCCATCTCGATCAATATTCCGGTGCCGTGCTCGCCGACTATCGTTATGACAACTATGGTATCGTCGGAAAGATCGTCGCGACCGGAATCACGCTTCACAAAGGAACGGAATTCGGCTGGTTCAATCAGTTAATTAGTCTGTTGATTTGTCTCGGAATCATTCTCGTGGCAGTCAGTGGTTTCTATCTCTGGCTGAAGCGAAAACCAAGTAAAGGGATGGGGGCGCCGAAAGGACCGAAAGCATTCATGTTGAAAGGATTCCTCGCTGTGCTTGTCGTGCTGGGAATCGTCTTCCCGCTCGTCGGTCTATCGTTGCTCGTCGTCTGGCTGGTCGATTTCCTCGTCATCCGTCGTATTCCGAGTGTAAGGAGGTTCTTCAATGCGTAAATCGATACAAACACTCATGCTCGGCGGACTGTTCGTCACGACGACGAGTCTTGCTGGCTGTGCGGTCGATTCCGATGCAGCAGAACAGTATGCCGTAGCTAAGCCGTTATCGATCAAAATGAATATCCCAAAGGACTTACAACCGGATGCCAAGAAAAAGCAGACGTTTGAAGCAACAGTCTGGCGTGAAGCCAAACCGGTTCAAAAAGTCGATTATGTACATTTCGAAATCTGGAAAGCAGATGGAACAGTACGCTATAGTATGGAACCGGCAGAGGAGACAAAGCCAGGTGTCTATACGATTGCGAAGGCACTACCGAAATCCGGTTTGTATTATGTCAAAGCGCATGCAAGCAGTGAAGGTACGATGATCATGCCAACACGGCAGTTCATCGTCGGTGAGTTATCGAAAGAAGATTTAAGAATCTTACAAGGTGGAGCAAAACCAGCTGGCGGAAGTAGCGGTCACCATCATTGAAGAATAAGGAAATAAAAAATGAGAGGGTGGAATACTATTCCGCCCTCTCATTTTTCGTATAGACGATTAATCGTCATCACCATGATCTCCGTGATCATCCCCGTCATCGTCTGAATCATCATCATCCGAGTGCTCATCTTCTGATTCGAGTTCCTGTCCATTATAGAACTTGATCTGGACGTGTAACGTTTTGATGTTTGGTAATTGAAGCGCCTGTGCGACTAACGTTAATAATTCTTCTTCCGTCATCGATGGTGTGACGAGAAGACGATCTTTTAACGTCGCAACGTCAGTAATACCGATCTCGTCTTTAAAGCGTAGTTCTTTCCGTTGATGTTCATTACTGTAACGCCACTCGAACTTTTTCTTATTCGTATCCGTTACTTTGATCATGATCCGTTTGAGTTCTTGGTCATTCTGAACTCCGTCTTGATCCGTATCTTCCTGATCGTCTCGAGTCCCATCCTGATCGCTGTCTGCTTTGGTTGGATCAGAACCAAGTTCGAACTCGTCTTCATTCAGAAGCGTATCTTGATCCCGGTCCTCTTCGTTATCTTTGATGCCGTCACGATCTGAATCATTTTTCAGTGGCTGCGTACCCACGATGAATTCTTCTCGTGTCGTCAATCGATCTTTGTCTTGATCTTCTTTATCATCAGAAATACCATCTTGACCGGAATCCTTCTTCAACGGATTTAGATGCGCTGTGTATTCTTGTTGATTCGTAAGTAAGTCGCGGTCCGAATCCTCTTTCCCATCCTTGATTCCGTCGCGGTCCGAATGCGATTTTGTAGGGTTGAGGCGAAGTTGATACTCTTGTACATTCATCAAACCGTCGCGATCGTGATCTTTTGTTGCGACTTGTTTTCCATATCCCAAATGATATTGTTTTTGCCAAGCATCTGGAATCCCATTTTTGTCTCGATCGACTTGCACGACAGGTTTCTTCTTCACTTTACTTTTTGCTTCGACAGGTCCAACTGCTTGCGAGACGACGAGCGAAGCAAGTACTGCGCCAATGACGATTCGTTTCATGATTCCACTCCTGTTCTAAAAAATAAAAGATGCGGTTATAAGAAGATTCTAATGAATTGATTAGAAAATAAGTCAGCTGTTTCGTGAAATGAGTAAATAAAAACTAAAAATAATGAAAGTACTACATAAGTTTATTTCTAATTAAAAAATATTTTAAATAAAAAATGTAAAAAGATAAAACCATTTATGAACTCCATACGTTATCTATGTGAAGTCCAAAAAATCAAAGGGGTGTTCATAAGATGAAGATGAAAAAGTCGTATCTCGCTGTTCCACTAAGTGCCGCATTGTTGATTCCAGCAGCAGGTGTCAGTGCACATGGTCATGAGGACCATAGTAAGATGTCTCACAGTTCAGGAAAAGTCTCACTAGATGTCTCCTCTCCAGCATCGGATCTGCGAGCGACACTCGATCAAATTCTATCTGAACATGCATATCTCGCAGTCGTCGCGATGCAAAAAGGGATTGATGGTAAAAAAGATTTTGAACAAGCAGCAGGCGCATTGAATCAAAATACGGATGATTTAGCGGCAGCTGTCGGTTCTGTCTACGGTGACGATGCAGGAAAAGCGTTTAAAGATATCTGGTCGAGCCACATCGGTTACTTCGTCGATTACGTCAAAGCGACTGGAGCAAAAGATGAAGATGCTAAACAAAAAGCATTGAAAGATTTGGATGAGTACCGTGTCGAGCAGGCTGCATTCCTTGATAAAGCAACAGGCGGGCGATTGAAAGCAGCAGATCTCGAAGAAGGGCTCAAAGTCCACATCACACAATTGTTAACATCGTTTGATAGTTACGTTGCTGGTGATTATGACGCTGCCTACAGCAATCTACGTGAAGCAATCGAGCATATGTATATGGTCGGAGAAGGATTATCTGGTGCGATCGTTGATCAGTATCCGGACAAATTCAAAAATACGAAAGTCGATACACCAGCAGCCGATCTTCGTGCCGGGCTCAACCGGAACTTCTCAGAGCACGCAGCGCTTGCGGTGCTCGCGATGCAAAAAGGAATTGACGGTGCAAAGGACTTTGACGCGGCAGCCGGTGCCTTGAGTCAAAATACAGATGATTTGTCGGCTTCAATCGGTTCCGTTTACGGCAGTGAAGCAGCACAACAATTCAAGAAAATCTGGTCGAGCCATATCGGCTACTTCGTCGACTACGTCAAAGCAACAGGTGCAAAAGATGATCAAGCACGCGACATGGCTGTAAAAGAACTCGATGAGTACCGTGTCGAACAAGCTGCATTCCTCGATGCAGCAACGGAAGGTCGTTTAAAAGCAAAAGATTTGGAAGAAGGACTAAAGGTCCACATCGACCAACTCTTACTCGCCTTCAATAGCTACAATGAAAAAAATTACGACAAAACGTACCCAGCGATTCGTGAAGCGTACGCGCATATGTACGGCGTAGGGGAAGGAACAGCGACAGCAATCGTCGATCAGTTCCCAGATAAATTCAAAGGTGCACCATCTGGTATGCCGAACACAGGTCTCGGTGGTATGCAAGCAGCATCATCGGCGACAGGTATCGTGTGGTCATTGCTTGGTATTGCCGCAGCATCGATCCTTGGATTGTTCGCACTCCGTCGTCGCCCGCAACAATAAAGGACGACCCGCTGGAAACAGCGGGTTTTCTTATACACATCAAGCTGAAAGGAGGTAAACGACATGCGTATCATCCGATTTGCACTTCTATTCCTCATTTGTCTGCTTCCCATCTCCGTTGAAGCACACACGAGTCTCAAAAGTTCCAATCCGGCAGAAGGAGCGGTGTTATCAGAGCCCGTCAATCGAATCCGCTTGACGTTTAGTGAGGCTGTCGAAAAGACGAGTACCTTACGTGTAGTGGATACGAACGGTGTCGAACAGTCGCTTGCGAAACCGCTCATCATCGGGAATGAACTCAGTGCCGTCGTCTCGAAACCATTGCCAAAAGGACAGTACACGATTAAATGGGCATCGATTTCAGATGATGGTCATCCCGTGAAAGGAACGATCGGATTTACAGTGATGGGTGCCGCGACAACTGAAGCGAGTACAGTTGAAAAAGCAGAGCCAATGGAAACAAAGGCAGCGGTCGTCCCAGAAGCTGAACCTGTTTCAAAAGGACTCGTTCCGACGCTTCTTCCTTGGATTGTTGGTGGACTATTAGTCAGCATCGTCTTACTTCTCTTATTCCGTCGTCGTTCGATATGAGTGCGTTTCTAGGAGAACTACTTGTCTACATGGGTGGAGCGATTTGGATGGGTTATCTGGTGTTATGCTTCATCTCAACGAAACAAAAACCGCCATTAATGGATGGTACGTCATGGGCGGTAGCGGGGCTCGGGATGCTTGTTCTTGGAACAAGTATCCCGGTCATCGGTGCCGTTCGTTTTCTGCTTTCGACGCAAACGATGACGGAGGCTCTACGGACAGGATTATTTTTGCATATCGGTCAAATGTTTCTTGTCGTTTACTTCGCTGTCTTACTCCTATTGATCGTACTTGCCTGGCAAAAGCAACGATCTGTCCTACTCGCACTCTTGACGATCCCGATATGGATTGGCATTGCAGGAACGAGTCATGCCGCAACGAAATACGGGGCGCTTGGGTGGACGCTTCAGTTCAGTCACTTCTTATGGGTGACGGCTTGGATCGGTGTTGTGTTTTGGGTAGCTGTTGGTGCCCGTTCGACCGAGCATTGGTCCGCCTTTTTAAACTGGTTCAGTCCGTTTGCTCGGATTGCTTTTACCGGTGTCATCCTGTCAGGTCTGTTGCTGATGCAACTGGCGATTCCGCTTGAACGTTATCCGAATCTATGGGGCGTGCCATACGGTCAAGCCATGTTGCTGAAGCATCTTTTGTTGTTACCGCTTTTATTCTACGCCTTTTGTAATGGCACACTTGTCCGGCGTCGGTTACGTTTTGACTCGACATACGATCCACGTCCGTTACTTCGAATGGAGAGTATCATTTTAATACTTCTGTTCATGGCAAGTGCATCACTCAGTCGTTTGGAACAACCCACGTTAGGTCAACTTCCGACCAGTGGTCCAGCAGGGGACGGATGGGTCTTGATGATGGGGATTGCCACCTTACCACTGCTCTTACTCGGATTCAGGCGACATGCAGTGGGTGTCTTGCTGAGCCTTCTTAGTGTCAGTCTGATCTACCTGGGACTACTTGCGACAGGGTGAACACAAAAAAAACAAGGTAGCGGATAGTTCCGCTACCTTGTTTGTCGTGATTTTATTTTGTCGAAACGGCGCAATTCGTTGCTTTCGCAAGAATCTTCGAATAGGCCCGGGCGCCCTTAATATTCAAATGAACACCATCCGCTTCAAAATAAGATGGGTGTTTGATAGCAGTGGCATGCCAGTCGATCAGTTCGACCCGTTTCCGCTTTGATGCCTCTCGTAACATCTGATTGACTTCTGCTTCCCACGGGCGTGGCACCCGTGCTGTGACGAGATAGACGTGATCGGCATTTGCAAATTGGTCGAGTAAGCTATTCAACTGATCTTTGCGGAAGCTGCCGTTCGTTCCAAGATGGAGGATGACTTGGCGTCCATGTTGATTGTACGACGCATACTGCTCACTTAGCGGAATCGCTTCTCGTAGCTGTCGACCGAGTTTCGCATCAATCGTCAGTTGTTTGAGTGTACTGCCGAGATAATCTTCGACACCGAGCAGGACGGAGTCACCAATCGCAAGCGTCGGTCGACAAATTTTTCGTTGATCAGGTTTTGCTTTCGGTGTCGTCGGTTTGAGGACCGGTTTCGGTTTTTCTTTTGGCGCCGCTATCTTATGGAAGGCGGGTTCTGGCTTCGGTGTATCGGAAACAGCAAGAATCGATAAGTTACCAATGAAGCTGACGATAAGGATCGTCAACACGGCAACACTCGCCCACTGTACCGTTGAGAACTGACGTAACTGTTGCGGATGTAGCGATAAACGCTTCAAGTAACCAGACAATCCGTGTTGACGAATCGGACGCTCGATGAAGCGATACGACGCTTCTGTTAACGCAACAAGAATAACTATGATCAATATAGTCCGTAGTACCGAGAATGTTCCAATTTGCTCGACCGGTGTCAGCAACGTGATGACGGGAAAATGCCATAGATATAAGCCGTACGACCGTTTGCCGATCGCAATAAGTGATGGATGCGCAAACCAACGACTCCAAATCGACGCCGGATGGGCGATCGTAGCAATCAATAGGGCGGCAAGGAGCGAAACGATGAAAAAGCCACCGCGGTATAAAAAGCTTCCGAACTCACTCGTGACAACCATCAGTAAAAGTAAGAGTGGCAACGTGACAGCACCTGTTTGATTCAACAATCGAACACCACGTTTTGGGATATCAATCTTAAAGCGGGTCGGTTGCCACGCGAACGCGAGCAAGCTCCCGATCAATAAGGCGAATAATCGTGTATCGGTACCGTAGTAGACACGACTCGGATCCTCACCCGGTGTGAATTGAATCGCCATCGCGAGCACGGATGCGCCGATCGCGACACCAATCAATTGAAGGAACAGGCGACGATTTTTCATGCCGAACCAAAGTAGGATCGGGAATAGCAGGTAGAACTGTTCTTCGATCGCGAGCGACCAAAGGTTTTGAATCGGTGACGGTTTCCCGAACGACTCGAAATACGAAACGTCATGGAAGATATACCACCAGTTCGTTCCGTAAATAAGCGCAAAGGCACTATCTTGACGAACTGTATGCAATAGCTCGCGTTCAAAGACGGTTACATATCCGAGAACGAGTAACAGCATGACGAATAGAGCTGGGAACAAACGACGGAAACGATGAATCCAAAACCGTTTCAAATCGAGGCGCCCGGTCGTTTGCCACTCGCGTAACAAAAGACCAGTAATCAGGTAACCGGATAGGACGAAAAAGAGATCAACACCGAGGAAACCACCAGAGAAGAATGAAACAGATAAGTGGTAGAGAATGACAGACAGGACAGCGAAAGCGCGTAAGCCGTCAAGCCCTGGCATATATGTAATCGAACGAGACGAGGATTTCATAAGACACGAACAACTCCTTTAAAACGACAACTAATTTCTAACAGTCTTTAGTGTATCGAATTCCAATTTCAAAGAAGTGTCTAAGAAGTAACAACCTAGCCCAAAAAAGTACCCGACGAGAGCATCGGATGCTGACTTACGAATGACGCGGAAAACGACACGTGACGGAAAAGCGGTTGTCTGCTGAAGTGAGCTGGACACTTCCGTGATGGCGCGCCATGATTTGTTGAACAATCGACAGACCGATACCGGAACCGCCGGAAGAACGCGATGCGTCAGACGTTCCGAACGGCGTCAATCACGCGTTTAGTTCCTCTAGCGTATAGATCGTTTCAATCGCATTCGAGCAAATCAGTTGGATGCCTTGTGCTCCTTCTTTGATTGAAATCCGAAGATCACCGATTCCGTGAAGTGTTTCTTTTAAAGAAATCTAACATGAAAACCCTACTTTCCGTTGAGTATAGCATGTAGTATGAACGTCGTCCCTTTCGAAAACAGGAGGAGAATTCTTAACTGAATCTTAAACATATCAATGCCTGATTTTCGGCGACATCGTAACTGGACAAGCCGTTATACTAGAGACAAAGGAGGGGAAAGCGATGGAACACCACACGTATTATGAAGCACTCGTTCGACGAGACGCGACGTACGAAGGAACGTTTTTTGTCGGGGTCAAGACGACCGGTATTTTTTGCCGTCCGACGTGTCCAGCGCGAAAACCGAAGGAGGAGAACTGTGAGTTTTTCGAGACGGCGCAAGAGGCATTGCTTGCCTCTTATCGACCGTGCAGACGGTGTCATCCGCTCGCTTATCCCGGCGATCACGGTACGATTCAACGCTTGATCGAAGCAGTCGAGGCGGAACCAGATAAACGGTTTAAAGAAGCCGATTTCCGAGCACTTGGTTTGGACGAATCAACAGCACGGCGCCAGTTCAAGAAACGATTCGGGATGACGTTCGTTGCCTATGCTCGGGCACGGCGGATGGGGTTAGCGATGAAAGAGATTCGGACTGGGAAGCCGGTCATCGAAGGACAGTTAGTAGGAGGCTATGAATCAAGCAGCGGTTTTCGTGAAGCGTCAGCACGGATGCTCGGGGAAGCACCGTCACGTTTTGACGGACAGGTCTTGCGCGCGAAATGGCTCGATACACCACTCGGTTCGATGCTTGCGATTGCTGATGAACAACACTTGCATCTCCTTGAATTCGTCGATCGACGGGGACTTGAGCGGGAAATTGAACAATTGCGTCAAAAAGCGCGTGCCGTCATCGTGCCTGGGGAGTCACCCATCTTTGAACAGATTGAAGGGGAGCTCCGTCGTTACTTCAAAGGAGAACCGGTCTTGTTTCAGACGCCACTGATGCGGTACGGAACGCCCTTTCAACGCCGCGTCTGGGAAGAACTTGAACGGATTCCGAGTGGCGAGACGATCTCGTATCAGGAACTGGCCATCCGAATTGGTCAACCAACCGCTGTTCGCGCTGTCGCACGAGCCAACGGAACAAATCAACTAGCAATCATCATTCCATGTCATCGGGTCATTCGAACGAATGGGGATTTAGGTGGATACGCCGGGGGACTTGCACGCAAGGAAACATTGCTCAAACTGGAGCGTACAAAGAGAGGACTGGATGTAGGATGAGTTTGATTAAAGATGTGTTTTCACCGAGTTGGCTCGATGGCTTAGGAGAAGCGGTCGATGTATCAGATTTTCGCAGACGAGTCGAACGGGAGGACTGGGAAGAGCTTGCGTTTAAACAACGCGTCCGTCGTGTTGCGGAGACACTAGAATCCGTCCTGCCACCGTTTCCGGACTCGATCGGGGAGCTGGAACGACTCGCACCGCAGTTTACTGGATTACCAGGGATCGTTTTTCCCGAGTATGTCGAACGGACAGCAACACTCGTTGACTGGAAGCTTGCGTTAGAGACACTCGTTAAATTGACGCCGTATTCGACGTCTGAGTTCGCTGTCCGGCGTTTTCTACTCGCTGATCAAGAGCGTTATCTCGAGCAAGCACTCATGTGGGCAACATCAGACGATGAACATGTTCGGCGCTTAGCGTCGGAAGGGACACGACCGCGTCTGCCATGGGGACAAGCGATTCCGAGTCTGATTGCTGATCCGCGACCGGCGTTACCGGTTCTTGACGCGTTACTACAGGATCCGTCACTCTACGTCCGAAAAAGTGTCGCCAATCACTTGAACGATATTTCAAAGACACATCCGGAATATCTGATTGAGCGGATCGAACGTCACTTAGGAACAGATCCGAACACGGACTGGATTTTGCGCCACGCCTCCCGGACGT
Source organism: Exiguobacterium sp. EF_C8 (assembly GCF_054956715.1). NCBI lineage: Bacteria > Bacillati > Bacillota > Bacilli > Caryophanales > Exiguobacterium > Exiguobacterium sp. EF_C8. The sequence continues at coordinate 349,211 of NZ_CM143264.1, forward strand.
TACTCAAACGCGGAAATCCAGAAGTCTTACAGTTATTCGGACACGTTACGCAAGGGGAGGTCGAGATTACAAATTTAGTCGTCTCGCCGGTTACGATTGGTGGAGAGCTTGATTTCTCGTTCACTGTGACGAGTTCAGTTCCACAACGTTTACGCTTGGAGTACGCGATCGATTACGTCAAACAACGCAGAACGAGTCGGAAGGTGTTTCAACTGCGGGAGCGGGAAGTTAAAGGTGTCTTACAAGTCGAAAGACGCCAATCGTTTCGGAACATGACGACGCGTGTCCATTATCCTGGTACACACACATTGACGATTTTGATTAATGGAGAGGCTTACGCGACAGCAACGTTTGAGGTCGAGGAGGAGAGCTGAATGCAAGGACGGCATCCGGATTTTAAAACGTCACGATTATTTGTTGAAGCAACGGATGAAGAATCGGGTTGTAAGTGGACGTTGCATGCGATACGTGAGAAAACGATCGTTGGAACGATTATTTTTACATGGGATGATTCAATCGGAAGCCTGCGATATACGTCAAATGATGAAGACGATCAGCACGGGTACATCACGGAAGCTTTGACATCGATTTTGCCTTATCTCGCACGGACGTTATTACTGAAGCGTGTCTATAGTGAAGCGGGCAGTGACACGGTCTGGCGTCGGAACGGATTTCAGTTGCAGGCGAATCGATATGCACGCGAACTTCATCATTAGAGCCCCGTCTGCTGAGCAGAACGGGGCTTATTTGTGATTAGACCGTTGTTTTCGACCAGTTGAAATGGTCGCAAATCGCTTCAGCGCTTTCACGCGCACTTAACTGTTCCGTATCAAGAAAGAGATAATTGACGTCCGGCAATTCGCCTGGTAGCGAGCGTGTCCGGTATCCGTCCGCCGTCTCGCGTAAGTCTTGTTCAGAAGCGGCGAGGTCACGCTTCGTTACTTTGTGCGTCAATCGGTTTTCGGTCGTGTTCCGGTGCAGACGGGTCGCGACCGGCGCATCCAGTTCAACGATATAGACGTCAGCACCTGCTTGTTCGAACAACTCAACCGTTTCTTCGATGAACTCGAGACCACCACCTTCGACGCCAAATAGACAGAGGAATGTAAACAGGACACCTTCGAGCGAACTGTTCGCCATTTCCTTGAACATCTCGCGCCGAATCGTATCTTTTAAGCGGTGATGGGCGGGTTCAGAGAAATCAAAATAAGGCAATAACAAGTCGATCGTCTGGTGGTTATGGAAGACTTTCATCTCCGTCAACCGTTCGATTTCCTGACCAATCGTCATCTTTCCGACTGCTTGGGGACCAAGTAACAAAACAAATTTCATGGACGAACCTCATTTCCTTTTTCTGCTAAGAATAGCACATTCCGATGAGTGACATCACTAGAACGTTTGTTCGTAATTTGGTATAATTCAGGTATGAAGTCCCGTCGTGTCCTTGTCTGAAGGAGGACAACTATGCAAGAGCAATGGAAGGCCGTCATCGGCTATGTAGGTATATATGAAGTCTCGTCACTTGGTCGCGTAAGGTCGCTTGATCGGACAATCGTGACGTGTCGCGGCGTCCGACAACGCCGAAAAGGTGTCTTGCTTCGACCGCGGCTCAATCGAGAAGGATATCGGAAAGTCACGCTCTATCAACGGGGGCGAGGAGAACGAGTGCAGGTTGGTCTACTCGTTGCGCAAGCTTTTCTGACGGTTGACGTCACGGAAGCGCGACTCGTTCGACGCAACGGTAAACGAGCTGACGATCAGTTATCGAACTTGGACGTGTTGCCTTCATTTGATCAGCAGTATACCGAACTACTTGGTGAGTTTGATCTCTTATTAGAACAACATGTGACACTGTCATCATTCCAGATTCGAGCGATTCGCGCCCAATATGAAAAAGGGAAGACGATTCGTCAACTGGCGGAGCAGTATCAGGTGACGGAGAACCGGATTCGCAATATCATCGATAAAAAGGAAGCACGTTATATCGGCTGAGAACAGAGGAAAAGAGCGCTTGCCAGGAATGGCAGGTGCTCTTTTTGTTAAGACGACGATTCGCTCGAGCGAACGGTCTGTTGCAACGAACTGATCCGTGACTCGAGTACCGCGCTATGTGTCTTCAATTCCGTTTGCTGAATGACGTGGTGTTGCATTTGATCCCCGAGCACCTGGCTGTAGGACGAGAGCTCTGACATCAACTTTTGGACAGATTGTAGATGCTGTTGCATATTCGACTGGACTTCTGCGACGATTTGACGTTGGTGTTCAACGGTCCCCAGTGTCGTCTCGATCGTCGTCGCTTCAGTCAGCATCTGTTGCAAGTGCTCCGTTGCCGTCTCAAGCTGTTGTGACGTCGAGAGAAACCGTTCCGTCATCTGCGAGAGCGCTTGTTCGACTTGATTGAGCCCTGTCGTCCACGTCTGATTGACCTGACGGATGTGGCCCGTACTCGTCCGGATATCGATCGCTAGTCTTTCGACTTCCTTGGCCACGACCGTGAAGCCACGACCGGCTTCGCCGGCACGAGTTGCCTCGATCAGCGCATTTAGCGATAGGCGGCGCGTCTCTTCAGCGACACGCTGGATGTGGGAAATTGAGGTCTCCATCTGCTGCTGTAGATGTGAGGTCTGTTGCAAGATTTGCTCTGTCGTCGCGGATTGTTCCTTCAGCAAGTAGCTTTCTTGTTGTAATGTCCCAAGTGTCGTGTGATTCGTCTGAACAGTCTGTTGAAAACGAGTTACGGCACGTTGGCTGTTCAGAAGTGTCGTTTGCATTTCGCTTAACGCATCGTGTCCTTGGGCAGCCAAACGTGTGGAGGCGATGATCGTCTGATTCATCTGCGTCGATTGCGCAAGTAAGGAACCGGCGACTTCATCGACGGCATGCACCGATTCATCCATCGCGGATAAATGCGATGAAAAGTGGGGCTGGACGGATTCAAGTTCCTGACTGGCTTGTTGCATCTCGACCGTCAAATCCCCAATCTGTTGCATCAATTGATTGTATTGAAACGTGAGCTGTTGTAACTCAAAGGTCGTCGTCTTAAGTGTTAACGGACGATACGATCGCTTCGCATGGGCTTCTTCAATCTGTAGAGCGAGTTTCGATAACGGTGCTAGTTGTCGTTGAATTCGCCAGCGGATCAAGAGGCTGATGCTGACAAGTGTGATCACGCTCACCCAGATGAGTGTCCAAGCTAAATCTCGAGCAGGAGCGATTAATTTATCGCGATCGGTCGTCAGCAAGATGACGTCATCAAGTTCCGGAATCGTCATCGCGACAAGAAACTGGTCTTGATTTGAAAAGGCATATGTACGAGCTGTTTTTAAATGCTGTAGTAGTTGTTTCCGTTTTGCTGGGTCGAGTGTCAACGGTCGGAACGCCTCACTCGTGTTCAGGCTCTGAAAGCGAGTCGTGTAGTCATCACGTGATAAGTCGGTTCGCTGTTGCTGTTGCAATCGTTTAATGGCACGCGTACGGTCTGTTGCGTCATTCGGATATGCGAGAAACGTTGCCCGGACGTTCACGTCAAACATCGTTAATTCGCGCATCAGCCGTTCCTCAGTCGCTGCGACGGATTGTTGGTACGACGCGTAAACACTCAGACCACTGATCACGATCAGTCCGATGGCGACGATCGGAATCAGCCATCCATTTAATTGTTGTGCCAGTAATCGTTTTTTCTTTGGCATAAAACATCTCCTCCCGTATTCCTATCGGGAGGAGATAGCTCAACATGTATGAAGGCGTTGTACGACTTGTGTAAAGGTCTTGTGAATCTAGTTCACGTAAATCGGAAGGACAGTCGCAAGATGTGTCATAAGTGCTTGTGTCTCTTCTTTTGGTTCAGACGTGACATAAATGATCAATGCAGCAGCAACGATGACAAAGATGGCAATGACAAGAATGATGAAGAACGGCATCTTACTTTTTCGTTTTTCGGCTTGACGGTCCATGAAAGATTCCCCCTTAATAATGTATACGATAGATATATTTAAGGGATTCCCTGTTCATTACTTTAAAAACACGACAACTGTCCGGTAATGAAAAAAATACTGCCTTGTCTGACGAGAGCGTTGGACAAGGCAGTATATTACGGTCAACTAAGGAGAGACCAGACATCATATCGCTCAAAATCAGCCAAAATATTTGGCGCAATCAACTGACGGATCATTTCTTCGTCCGCCCAGAGATAAGCGTCGTGTTCTGCGGATAACTGAACGCTCGTCTGGTTCGTCGAGCAGACGTACATCAACAAAATGATTTGCCGATCGGGATGCGTTAGGAAGCTAGAGGCATAGAGTAGACGTTCTGGCGTAACCGTCAACTGTGTCTCTTCTTTTATCTCGCGAACAAGGCTGTCGAGCGGCAGTTCACCGAAGTCGATCTTTCCACCTGGACATTCCCATGTTCCGCCGCCGAAGTCAGCGACAGCCCGGCGGACGATCAGGAGACGTTGCTCGTGAATGATGATGCCTTTGACGGCAGGGACAATCGCCGTCATCTGACGGGACTCCGCGATAACACCACGGGATCGGTTCCTTCTGTTTCGATCAAGTACTGATCGCACAGATAGATCCCGCTTGCGTCGGCAAGTCCGAAGGCACGGCTCGTGCCTTCTTCCGTAAAGGATTGCACGAGGTGGGCGGCTTCGCCCCACGTCTCGTAATGCACACAGACGACCGCGTCTTTCAGCAGGGCAAGACCAGGCAAGCGAAGACGTCGATTGTCGCGTTGGTCGATCTCCGGAATCACACAACGTTCGGGTGAAACGAGGGCACCGGCAGAAAAGCCAGCGACCGGAACACCGTTTACGAAACGCGACTGGATGATGTCACCAATCGGTGTCGCGACCAAGTATTGCTGATACAATTCGGTCTCGCCACCGGAGATGATGATGCCCTGACACTGCTGTAGTTGCGCGAGTTGTTCGTCCGTTGGCGCGTCAGACAGTGGTAGATGGACGAAGGACGAAATACCCTCTTCCTGCAACGCTTCCGTATAAATCGAGGCGTAGGTCACCCAGTCCTTACCAGTACGTGGGACATACAGAATCGCGACCGGACCACCATTCGTTAATGCAGCAAACCGTTTTTGCAAATTCGGTGTAAATGGAGGACCGCCTCCAAATAAGAATAAATGAGTACGCATGAAGTCATCCCTCCAACCGTGTAATAGAAAAAGTATAGCAGAAATCAATCAATTGGAAATATGCTGGTAGAATGATTGTCTGCGGAACCACGTGTGATGTTGTTTCCGTTCTTGAAAGAGAACGAATAGCACGAAGGCGATGACGAGACCGCGTCCAATCCATGGTAAGACGAGAAGACCGTAGTTCATCGCAACGAACAACTGGAGCAAGAAACGACGTTTACTCGGATCCCGCAGATACGTGAGCAGTGGAAGTTGCTGATGCGTCTGCTTGAATAATCGCAGATGAAGGAACGGACGCTTTCGGTGCGACGGCTTCGGTAAGGCACCGTTCAATTCAAGGACGGTCGCGGATAAACTCGACTGTCGTTTCATTGACAACAGGATATCCTCCGTTAATCCATCCTCACGCTGTGACCAGTTCCGGACATTAAGAGATCCGAACAGCAATATACATAGTGCGACAACGAAGAGGACTGGATGCGGTTGAAGCCACAGCAGGAGCAACAAGGTGATGCGTCCTGCTGCCAGGAAGAGATGACCGCTCCATTTCCGCAAGAACCGTTGCCCAGATAACCGGTATGTCCAGAAGCTAAAGAACGGTTGGAGTAAAGAAAGCGCGAGACTAGTCAGCAGTACGGTGATACTGGATTGATCAAACCGGATACTATGTAATGGAAAACAAAGTAGATGTAAGCCGGCAGTCAATAGAAAAATCCGCAAAAAGTGATACCGAACGGAATACCACTTCATTCGAACGATCGCTCCAGGAACCGGTTTGAAGAAGAGGCGATCTGCTGGTTCGAACCAGGCGTAAAAGGCGGGCAGGAATCCATATAGCATCCAACCGAGTAAAATCCAAGCGACCGGAACCGTTTGAACCCAGTCCGCTTGACCGTTTAAGATCTGAACCGTCTCATAGATGATGAACAGACCGACTGGAATGACGAGATACAGCAAGATCGTCCAATCAAAAATTTCTCGAAAGAAGCGACGCTGTTCCGCATGCCGCCGACGGATCCGTTGCTTCAAAAAGGTTTCAATCATGTTCGAGCACCATCGCTTCCATGATGTCAAATAAGCGGGCACCTGGCTGACCAGAGGCTTCACCGATTTGAGCGAGTGTTCCTTGATGTTTGATGCGTCCCTGATCAATCCAGACGAAGTCGTCACAAAGCCGTTCCGCGGAATCAAGGACATGAGTGACGAGCAGAATCGCTACGCCACGCGTTCGTTCTGCTTCGAGTACATGCAATAACCGAATCGTTGCGACCGCGTCGAGACCAACGAACGGTTCATCGATGATCAAACAGTCCGCGCGTTGCATCAAGGCACAGACGAGCATCACCTTTTGCTTCATTCCTTTAGAAAAAGAGGATACATAGTCACCTGTGACAGCATGCAGTTCGAATGTCTTTAAGAGTCGTTCCGTGTAAGCGTGATCTGTCTCGTGAAGTGAGGCGACCAGCTCAAGGTGCTCGGCAAGCGTCAAATATTCATAATAGGTCGGCTGTTCCGGAATATAGGCGAGTGAGACCGGTAAATCGATCTCTCCTTCGACCCAAGGCAGCGTACCGAACATCGCTTGAATCGTCGTACTTTTTCCTGCACCGTTCGTACCGATCAAACCGGTGATAGATCCAGGCTGTAAAGCAAACGCAATCTCGTGTAAGACGGGCTGACCGATGTCATAACCGGCTTGTTGAATGGATACATTCATGTCAAACATCTCCTTTCACTACATTTACTGATAGAAGAAGAAAAATGTTTCACAGTCACAGAAATCAGCAGAACCATAGTAAAAAATGTAACAGGTTAAAAATAGCAAATGGGCTATAATGGAAATATCAATTTTAGAGGATGAGCGTGATGCAAACAGTCGAACGAATTTACTTCCGAGAGTCCGGTATGGGAAGAGGACAGACGTTTTGATGGGACCGTGCAAGTCGGACAGTTCGTGTGGAAGATGAGGAAGAAATATTATCTCCACGGTTTCCACGTGAATTAATATTCCTTGACGAAATGGATCCATTGCTTATAAACCTGACGGAAGAGGATATCTATTTGATCGACATGTGGTCAGATTTGTTCGATGCCGAGAAATGGCGGGAATACTCGGATCCTGAAAGTCTTACGATTATGGACGGAACGGATTGGGAAATTCATGTGACGACAGAACACGGTACAGAAAAAGTGTCACGTTCAAATGTGTTTCCACCAGGGTGGGAGATGATTCGAGAACTGCTATACGGTTATTACGATGCCGGGAGTAACCGAGAAGACGAAGAAGGGGAGGGTGAACTATGAAACGAGCACTATTGTATCTGATTCCGTTTGCGTGGCTAGGACCTTACCTCGATTGGAAAGAGGGTTCGATACTAGGGTATGCCTTATTTTTATTTGGACTTGGTGTATTATCGTATTCACTTGCACGGAGTGGAAAACCCAAATACATCGTCATCGGCAACATGGTTTCGTTTGCGATTTCGTACGGGATCGCACTCAGTGTAAGGGAAGGATACGGCGAAGGATACTTCAATCCATTGACAGCCAGTCAGCTGGTTCTTGGAGTCAGCGTCTTGAATCTGGTCGTACAAATACCAATTGTGATGAATGCGATTCAAAACAAAGTGATGAAAAAGGAGTTAGAGGGACATGACGGATGAGAGCCAACAATTACTTGATGTAATTCAGCGAATCCTAGAACGACAATCGCCAATCGACTTAATTGATATCTACCAGCGTGTCAGGCAAGCAGAGCATTTGGATCTATCACGCTTTACATCAGAGGCAGGACTCGAGGCACGCATCCGGAAATTGATTTACCTGCATGCGAGTGAGTGTGAATTGTATAGGGGAGAGCAGGACCTTTTTTACAGTGAGACCGGAAAAGGAACAGGACGCTGGGGACTGCGATAAAAAAACGCTACGCAGCGAGTGCGTAGCGATTAGATCACACGAGTCCTAAAATCTCGACTTCAACTAATGCACCTTTTGGTAGTTCCTTAACCGCAATACAAGACCGAGCCGGGAAGTGATCGTGCGGTGCGAAGTAATCGGAGTAGATCGTATTAAAAGAAGCGAAGTGTTCCATGCTCGTTAAGTAGCATGTCGTCTTGACGACGCGGTCAGGTGTCAGTCCTGCTTCTTTCAGGATGGCATCGACGTTTCGCATGACTTGTTCCGTCTGCTCCGTGATTCCGCCTGGTACAAGTTCACCTGTTGCCGGATCAATCGGGATTTGACCGGAAGCATAGAGTGTTCCGTTCGCGATAAAGCCTTGCGAGTAAGGACCGATCGCAGCAGGGGCGTTCGTTGTGTCAATCTGTTTGAATGTAGACATGAAAAGAACCTCCTCTTATAAAATACATATGTACGACACCGAGTGATTCGACTCGGAGATCCCCCAACCCTTCAAAGGAGTGAATTGATATGCCACTTTATCATAAATTAGTTCGAGACACGATTCCAAACATCATCGACCAAAACGGGAAAAAAGCGACGTTCCGAACGCTGAACGAAAATGAATTCCTAGTGGAAGCCAAAAAGAAGTTGCATGAAGAACTCACTGAATACGAGGAAGCGACGACGGACGCAGATGCTGTCGAGGAATTAGCCGATTTACTGGAGCTGATCCAGGTGTTAGCGAAAACGCATGGCGTGACAGTCGAGGAACTGGAAGCCGTCCGAGCGAAGAAACAGCAACAACGAGGCGGCTTCGAAGAACGCCTCTACCTGATCGAGGTCGAGGATTGATCCCGGAAGCGAAGCTGACGACGCATCATTTATATGACTCACTCGTCGAGGCCATTGATCAGGCAGAGGAAGTCTATATCGTCGCAGCGTTTGCTCAGAAGTCAGGCGTCGCCTTGCTCGTCCCGGCATTTCGTCGTGCCTTGCAACGAGGAGCCGAGATTCGGCTGTTGATTGGCGACTATCTACATATCACCGATCCAGAAGCATTGGCGCAGTTGCTTGCGCTTGATGGGTTGTCAGTTCGCTTTTATCGGTCAGGTGGACGCTCTTTCCATCCGAAAGCGTATCTGTTTCGAAACGCAGAGACTGGCTTATCAATCGTCGGTTCGTCGAACATCTCGAACAGTGCGCTTCGGTCCGGTATTGAATGGAACGTTCATCTACCGCAAGCTGTCGCTCCACAGATCCTTGATGATGCGATTGATGCCTTCATGGATCTTTATCTCAGTGAATCGGCAGAAGAACTGAATCCGGTTGTCTTAGAAACCTATCGTCAAGAGTACGCGGCACGTCAATATGTCGCGGAACCAGAAGTCGAGTATGACGAAAGAACGGTCGTCGTTTCACAAGAAATCCTGCCACACCGGGTGCAGGAAGAAGCGCTGCACGCGTTACGGGAAACGATGGAAGAAGGACGGACACGGGCGTTGGCAGTGCTTGCGACTGGATTAGGGAAGACCTACCTCAGTGCGTTCTTTGCGGGAGACTTTACACGAGTCCTATTCCTGGCGCATCAAAAAGAACTGTTACTGCAAGCGGAGCGTTCGTTTAAAAAAGTCAATCCGGCGTGGCAGACCGGCTTTTATATCGGCAGTGACCGGACCGTCACGGAGACGACGGAGATCGTCTTCGCTTCCGTCCAGACGTTGGCGCAAAAACGTCACTTGGATCGCTTTGCAACGGACCAGTTTGATCTCATCATTGTCGACGAGTTCCATCACGCGGCAGCGACGAGTTATCGGAAGGTCATCGATCATTTCACGCCCCGTTTCCTGCTTGGTCTGACGGCGACACCAGACCGGATGGACGGTGCGGATGTCTATGCGATCTGTCACCATAACGTTGCGTTCCAGATGCATTTCACAGCAGCGATTGCTGAAGGCTTTTTGACGCCGTTTCATTATTACGGTATTCACGACACGATCGACTATTCCCAGATTCGACGAATCGGTCGGACGTATGATGCGTCGCAGCTCGAGCATCGACAACTTGATCGTGAAGTAGCAGATAATATTTATCATTCGTGGGAGAAACATCGGCAAACGAAGACGATCGGCTTTTGTTCGTCAATTAAGCAGGCGGAATATCTGGCGCAAGTATTCCAGGATAAAGGAAAGACGGCATTTGCACTGACCGGAAAGACGACGAATCGTGCAAAATACATGCAAGCATTCGAGCAAGGCGAAATTGACGTTCTCTTTACTGTCGATCTATTCAACGAAGGTGTCGATATTCCGAAAGTCGATACACTGCTGTTCTGTCGTCCGACGGAATCCGTCGCTATCTACACGCAACAAATCGGACGCGGACTACGATTAGCACAAGACAAATCGCACTGCGTCATCATTGATTTGATCGGGAACTATCGTAACGTCGAGACGAAACTGAAACTGCTCGGGAAGATGAAAGAATCGTTCAAGCGAGGGGAGACAGAACCGATTACGCCACCACCTGGCTGTGTTATTGAGTTCGATACGCGGGCACTAGAGTTGATTCATCGACTCAGGCAACCAAGTCAGCGGAAGTTACGGTTGATCGAGCAGTACGAGCAAATCAAATACGAACTCGGTCGTCGACCATCCTATGTTGAAATCGGAGAGTATGCAGCCGTTCCGCAAGGCTATAAACAGGAGTGGGGTTCTTATGTTGGGTTCTTGAAAGAGCATCAGGAGTTATCAGGCGAAGAGGTCGAAGCGTACGACGCAAATCGTGAATTGATTGAGCAGGTCGAAAAGACGATCATGAACCGGAGCTATAAGATGGTCGTCTTGCTAGCTATGCTTGAGCGGGGAGAAGAGCGTTGGATGGAGCCGATTACGGCCGAAGAAGTAGCACCATTCTTTTATGAGTATTTGCATGCGGAGAAGTATCGGGAATTGAAGGATGCGCAAACGGCAGAGTTAAAAGGAGAATTTAATAAACATAAAATAGAGCGCTTATTAATAAAACAGCCAATGTCTAAAATTGGACCACCATTTGTATATAAAAATTATCATTTATCAGTTTTAGTTTCACTAAAATTTCCAAATGAAATTTTTAAAATAATACAGGGTATAATTAATTATAGATTAATAAATTATTTTTTAAACTGAAGGATAATAAGATAAAATGCAATTATTAAAGTTCTATAAAGTTTTTAATTGTTATGATAAATAAAACGTAATGAGGAGAAAAAATGAATATAAACCCTGAATCAAAACCTATTTCTGAAATATTTTCTATTGAAGGAAAAACAATATATAAAATTCCGATATACCAACGCAATTATTCATGGAATGACAGTAATATCGAATCACTTTACAATGATGTGATCAACGAAGAATCTGGATACTATCTAGGGAATTTACTGGTAACTCCTTCTCAGAATAAAAATGAATTTGATGTTGTAGATGGTCAACAGAGGCTTACAACGATTGCTCTGTTTTTATTAGCGATCTATGAAGAACTAAATAATATCGATGACAAAGACTCTTCAAAAGGACAAAGAGAATCTATTTATTCTTTAAAAACAGATATTAAACGAAAGCTAATAGGTTATGAAAATAAACCTAAATTAAAATTACTTGAACCAGATGCAGGGATTTTCATGAATTATCTTCAAGTGTTTGAAGATAAAGAGAAGGGTAAATTCGGAAATAGAACCTTTGGAAAACGTTATAAATTTATTCAAAGTCTTATAAATATTGATGGTATAAATGATTTGGATGAAATAGAAAATTTTTATAAAAAGTTAAATAACATAGAATTATTAAGAATCACAGTTAACGATTTAACCGATGCTTACTCAGTTTTTATTTCTTTAAATGCTAAAGGACTACCTTTGACACTAATTGATTTATTGAAGTCATATTACCTAAGTGAAGCAGTAAAAGATATTGGAGATAGTATGGCTTTAGAAGAATGGAATAAGCTGATTCACATTTTTTCTAATGAGAACGGAGAAACAAATATTCCTTCAATAACACAATTTTTCCAAAATAATTATGATACTTTTGAAAGTGATTCTACTTCTTCAATAACTAAACAAGCTTCCCTTAGAAAGTATGAGAAATTATTCAAAGAAAAGAAGTATAAATATATACAGACATTATTAATTAACGCAAAAATTTTCTCTAATATTATTCCTAAAATAAAAAGTAGCGATGAATTATTTTTTAATGAGAATCTCCGAATGAAAATTAAACAATTATCTAAACTTGAAACATCTCCAATATACCCTTTAATGCTATTTTTATTAAAAAAGCTAACTGAGAAAAAAATTTCTGAGAATACATTAACTTCTATTTTTGACTATTTAGTGAGTTACTATGTTCGCAGAAATATTGTGCTAAAACCTAAATCTTCAAACATTCGTGCGAAAGCAATACAGACTGTCCGCCAACTTGAGAAAATCGAAGATAACTTAGATGATATTGCTTTACTAACAATTAAGAATATTTTAAATCCTATAAAAGTAAGCGATGAAGAATTTTTAGTGAGATTAGATGAATCTGTATATGATACTTCACCACAAACAGTTCGATTCATCTTAATAGAAATTGAACGAAGATATGGAAACTTATTTAATAAACAATATAAGGATACATTAGATGATTATGAGAATGGGAAACCTATTTGGACGCTAGAACATGTCTTACCGCAAAATATTGATCTTAAGAAATCATGGAAGCAAATGATTGCTCCAGATAATATAGAACACGCTGAAAATCTTCAAAAAGAAAATATGCATAGAATAGGAAACATTACTCTTACTGGTTATAACTCTGAATTGAGTAATAATGATTTTATAGAAAAGCGTGATTATAGGCCAAAAGGATCTCAAGAATATACAGGGTTACGTACCAAACTATTTATAAATAAATCTATCATTACTGATGAATTAACAGGAAATTTAAAAACATCCTGGACCATACAGGATATTGATACTCGCACAAAAAAATTAGCGGATTTAGTGTTAAAAGTTTTTTCTACTGATTAATTCAATTGAATATTTAAGCACAATGAAAAAATATAGCTAGAATAATAATGAGCTTTTAGTGCTATATTTTTTCATTGTTAATTTTTATATGATCTTTAAAAACAGTTATAATAAATATAATGAATTTATAGAGTTTTACTTAATTTCATCGATTTTATACTTTATGTTATTTTTATTGATTTTTTCTAAGATAATATCTTCAACTTTTAAATTCAACTCACTACATAACGTTAACGCATAAATTAATACATCAGCAATTTCTTCTTTAATATTCTCTTTATTCTCTTCCCAAGCTTCTTCACTTGTCTTCCACTGAAAAGCCTCTAGTAACTCAGATGCTTCGATAGATAAAGAAATCGCTAAGTCTTTAGCGTTATGATATTGCCTCCAATTCCGTTCATCCCGAAAGTCATCGACTTTTTTTATTAAAAATTCAATTTCATGCATGAGTCATTCTCCTTTAGCTGTAATAGACGTTTTCGCAATTGCAGATCCGTAGCATAAAGATAAAGTCCTTTTACACCTCGTTTCATTAAAACATTTAATGAGTTTAAAATGATGTCTTCCTTTGCCTGTTCATTTTCTGATTTACTTAAGTCCTGACGCGAAATAAAGGCACCTTTATCCTTATACTGCTTAGGATCAATGACTAGTTGCTGAGTCTCTTCGTCATATTGAATGGAAGGGCCAAGCACAACACCTACATAATTCAAATCAAATCCTTGAATTGTATAGATTGATCCAACTTCATTTATCGTTTCGGGTTGCTCTGCCCACGTTATATTTGAATAGCTACGATTCCAGGGAAGGTTGATGCCATCCTCGTCTACGTAATAGTCAGCACCATCTTTTTTATGAAGATAGTCAAAAGTTGATACCATTCTTGAAAGCCCATATTTTTGATCTTTTTGAAAAATTGCTTGTTTGAATGCTTCAGGATCTTCGAAAATTTGAAAATCATAATTAGAGTCTGATGGTAACGGTAAGATTTCTCGTTCTACAAAACGATTGATCCAATGTAATGTTTCTTGACTAGCTCGCATCCGAAATTGCTTGGATAATCGTAACGTTTTCGTTGCGAAGGGACCGACGATTTCCTGAAGAGTATTACGTCCCCAGTGGCTCTTGATTTTTAACACTTGTTTAGGATCAAAAATTAGAATAGTGACTTTACTACGTGTGATGATTTCGTTCAGCTGATTTTTTTGATGGAAGTTATTATACGTATCTTCTTTTGTTAAGAGGAGGTGTGCTTCATCAATTAGTACAATGTCTACCATCATGTTTTGATTACTTAGTGTGTTTATGAATGGTGTAGGTTTTTGGAATTGTTTTTTCTTCAGGTTCGGTAAGCTTCCCGCAATCGATTTATACGTTTTTAGCATTTCACTATGATTAACAAGTAGGTAATTGTCTGTTTGATAAAGAGCGGAACTTGTATCTTTCGACAGGTCCTGGATTGTATTGAATAAAGAACTAAGCAAAACACTTTTGCCTGTCCCGGCATCTCCTTCAACAATAAATACATGATGTCCTGATTGTGTAATATTTATTTTGCAATATTCTAGTATTGCTTGTTTTACTTCGAGTTGTTGCTCAGACAATTCACGATATGGAGAGAGTTTATATACATCTTTATTGCGTAGGTGTTCAAGTGTTCCTTTAGCAATGCTTTCTTCACGCAATCGTTGCCAAATGTTTTCGAAGACCGTCTCATTAAAAAAGGACTTTTGATAATAATTATGAGTATAGCGAGAGGCTGTTTGACTGACGTTCTGCAACTTATAATGACCGTCAGCAATCAGAAAATTGATCAAATTAGACTCTATGTTATAAGTGGCCGATTGGTTAAACTGCTCGTGTCCAATTAAAATTGTTTGATCAAGTTGTTTACGTCGAGAATCTTTTAAATGGGATTTTAATCTTTGGTTTTTTTGAACCGTTTGCCCTACATATGCTTGTTCTTTAGTTGAATTGTACAATAGGTAAACGATTGGATAATCGTCTATAAAATCCGAATGTGTATTGATTACGTCACTATAAGTAAATTTACGTTTTTCAAAATAAAGATTTTTCACTGTATGAAATCCTCTCAAGGTAATGATAAATGATTTGAATCGCATGTAATATAATGTAATTTATATAACTAAATAATACTATAAATTGTAATCTATATAGCATATGAATTTTAAACATGCTATTTAGTCAGGAGGAAAAGAACTAATGACAAAATTATTTATAGTTGAAGGGCTCCCAGGCTCAGGCAAAACAACAACAGCTGAAGCATTGACTCGTCTACTCCAAGAGCAACAAATCAATACGCGTCTTCATATCGAAGGAGACCTCAACCATCCTGCGGATTATGAGAGTGTCGCTTACTTAACGCTTAGTGAATGGGTAGAGTTTCAAAGTAAGTACGCTTCACTCGATGTCTTACGATTTGCTGAGGTGTTCAATGATTATGTGCTTGTATCATATCGTCAGTGGCAGTCAAAACAGAATGTTGCTGAAGCTGCGCTTTCATTTTTGCGAGCACGTGATATCTATGAACTACCGTTCGAGTTACATCAATCACTGATACTAAAGAAGTGGGAAGCGTTCGTTGCTCAAGCTTTGATAGCGAATACAACGTATATTTTTGAATGCTGCTTTTTACAAAATCCATTGACGATGGGGCTCATCAAATACGATCTACCGGAAGCGACGTTACAAGCGTACATCGAACGCATAGCGACAATCATTACGCCGCTACAACCTGTTCTCGTCTATGTTGATCAACAGGATGTAGAGAGAAGCTTCCGTAAAGCATTACAAGAGCGTCCACCAGAATGGGCGGACGGATTCGTATCCTATTACACGGAGCAAGCATATGGTGTGAATCACTCGTTATTAGGAGTGGAAGGGACGATTGCAATCTTAAGGGAACGAAAAGCATTGGAACATCAGTTGTTAAAAACGCTTCCCTTTAGAGTAGAGGTATTTGGAAATGAAGAGTTTTCAGTAAAAGCAAGACAAGCTTGGGTGAAGCAGTTGATTCAGTCGACTGTGCGTTCGACTTCTTTAATTTAAGCGAGAGCTAATAAAGAGGCGATTCTAAGTCAAAGAATCGCCTCTTTATAGTGAGAATGTCTGATCAATAGTGTTTTTATCATAGTTCAATATCCAATGCTTATAATCATCGTAGAGATCACGGATAGCGTCAGGTGTTTCGCCGATCAGGTCACAGCCTCGGTCATCATAGATGTGAAACAGACTCTTTCGTCTCGGATTAAAGAAAAAGGTACGATGGATAAAAGAAGGGCGATCAGTGACATCGTGACTGCAAATATCACGGATTAAAGCTGGATAATGAATCTCTTGCCGCGTACAGGTCAAAGACAATGTGTATGTAGCATAGGGATGCTCTTCCACATATTGCGGTGTACGATCGCACCGCAGGCGATAGCGGAAGGAAGGGGACTTCAAGTACTTCACAAATCCACTATGCACGACTGGTTTCCAACCGCTCGTTCTTTTGTAGGGACTGACCTGCACGATCCATGTGATAAGATCAGATGGAGCATGAATGGCTTCGAATAAGGTTAGGGCTTTTCGATAGGCGGACTCTAGATAATTCGGATCATCTAGACCAACGTTTTTGAGCAATGTTGAATCGCCTAGCTCAAAGCGGATTCCGTTCGCATTGTGATAAAATAAGTTCGGATATAAGACGAGCTGGGGAAAGATCGTATACAGCTCTTGGTGATTCAATAGGAACCCCTCCCTTCAATGTATAATGCGCTACACTTGTTTCTTGAATGAATAATGACCCGGCTTCTAAAAGCCGGATCATTATTCATTAGCCCATACTCGTTTCATGATTAACCTGCCATTGTACGCCAAACGCATCTTCGACAATACCGTAGGCTTCACTCCAAAACGTCTTTTGAATCGGCATGATGATCTTGCCGCCTTCAGCGAGCCGCGCGAACGTTTCGTGCAATAGCTCCACATCGGCTAAGTGAAGGGCTAGCGTAATGTTTTGTCCGAACGTCACAGGGTTTTGTGGCATCGCGTCTGAGAACATGAGACGTGTGCCATGAACGATGAGCTGCGCATGTAAAATCAGTGTCTGGTGCTCCGGTGGATACGGTTGACCATCCGGTCCAGGACCTGGTCCGAACTCCATGATTTCCGGCATTTCTTCCTGGAACACCTCTGTGTAGAACGTCAACGCTTCACGGGTATTTCCATTAAAGACAAGATACGGATTAATCGGCATGGGAAAGCTCCTTTCAAAAGGGAGAATGTGTTTCTTTCAGTGTACCAAACATTCGTTCGTATAAAAAGAGTAGGTTGCTGATTTATTTAGTATAAATGATAACGGTTTCAATTTATCTGATTTTTATAAAAAATAGGTTGCAACTTCCAGAAAGACTTCGTATACTAAATTTATCGAAAGCGCTTTCGGTGAAATGGAGTGAGTAGTATGGGAACAATTTATGATTTAGCGAAGATGACCGGCTTTTCGATCACAACGGTCTCGAAAGCCTTAAATAATTATTCAGATGTCAGTGAAAAGACGAAAGCGAAGATCGTCCAGGCGGCAGCTGAGATGGGATACTTGCCGAATGCACATGCTCAATCGCTCTCGACAAAACGTTCGTGGACGATTGGTGTCATGTTTTCAGAAGCACATGGTGTCGGCATGATGCATCCGTTCTTTAATGCGATCATTGAAAGCTTCCGGAAAGCAACAGAGCAACAAGGTTACGATCTGATTTTTGCATCACGAAATTTACGTAATCGGGACATGAGTTACTTGGAGCACTTTCGACACCGAGCGGTTGATGGCATTGTCGTCATCTGTTCGGACCAGTTGGATCTGCACGTTCAAGAATTGATTCAAAGTACGATTCCGATCGTTGTCGTTGATATGTACAGTCCGGATTGTAGCGTCGTCTATTCCGACAATATTACGGGTGGGCGACTAGCCGTCGAGCATCTATATGAATTAGGTCATCGCCGGATTGCGCATATCGCTGGCGACACGACGACGGATGCTGGTGCAGCAAGGATTGAAGGTTATAAACAAGCAATGACTCAGTTTGGTTTGCCGATTCCGGACGGCTATATTGCAAACGGTGGGTTGTTTTCCGGAGAAGAAGGAAAACGGGCGATGCAAGAATTGCTGGTGCTACCGGATCGACCGACTGCTGTCTTTGCGGCAGGGGACCAAATGGCAATCGGCGCTATTGAAGCGATTCATGAAGCTAGCTTACAGATTCCAACAGATATCTCACTCGTAGGCTATGATGATATCGAGATGGCGAAGTATATCACACCGAAGCTGACGACTGTCCGGCAAGATACGGAAACAATTGGTCAGCAAGCGGCTTCAGTCTTGATCGAACAGATTGTCGATAAACAGCGGATGACGACACAAGACGTCATTCCCGTCGAGTTGATCGTTCGTCATTCGACAGGTCCTGCACCTGAGTGACGTGCGACGATTTCGGAATCGCTCTCGCTGGTTGTCAGGGAGAAAACGCGAGAGCGATTCCGAAATTATTTTTACGGCAGTTACGAAAGGGCTTTCGATTATTTTCTTGTCATTTTCGAAAGCGCTTTCGGATTAAACGATTAAATTGAAACCGCTTACTTAAAAACTATTTGATAAAGGATGGGACGAAATGAAAAAGACGTTCATTAGTGCAATGACGATTGGTGCCATGACAGCAACTGTCTTAGCGGGATGTACGGGAAGTGGCGAAGACACTACAAGTGGTGGCAAAGAGGTCTTAAAAATCTGGTCGTTTACGGATGAATTAAAAAAACCAATCAAAAAATTTGAAGAAAAGAATGGCGTTAAAGTCGAATTGACGATCGTGCCAATGGCCGACTATCCGACGAAGTTGAAGCCAGCTCTTGAAAGTGGCGTCGGAGCACCGGATATCTTCACTGGTGAAATCGCCTTCTTGAAACAATGGGTCGACGCTGGCTACTGGGCCAATTTATCCGAAAAGCCGTTTAATGCAGATGACGCCGCAAAAGACTATATTCCGTATGTATTTGACATGGGGAAAGATAAAGAAGGAAACGTGCGTGCGCTCTCTTGGCAAACGACGCCAGGAGGCATTTACTACAAACGAAGCATTGCGAAAAAAGTACTCGGAACAGACGACCCGAAAAAAATCGGCGGCATGATGAATTCAATGGATGGGGTGTTTGAAGTCGCCGATAAAATGAAGCAAAAAGGCTATAAAATGTTCCCGGATGAAGGATCGATTCGCTGGTTCGTGCAAGGCAATGATCCACAACCATGGGTCAACGACAAGCAGGAGCTCGTCTTGACCGATGCGCGAAAAGAATATATGGACTACGCAAAAGAACTCCGTACGAAACAATATACGGCCCTTGCACCGGAATGGTCACCATCGTGGTACGCCGGCATGGATAAACCAGTCAAAGTCAAAGAGAATGGCAAGGAAATTCAGACAGAGGTCTTCTCGTATGTGTTACCGACTTGGGGACTGCATAGCGTCTTGAAGGAAAACGTGAAAAAATCCGCAGGAGACTGGGCTGTCACGAGCGGACCAAGTCCTTACTTCTGGGGCGGAACATGGTTAGGCGTCTACAAAGATTCGAAAAAACAAAAACTCGCCTATGATTTCGTCAAAATGATGACGCAGGACGAAGAATTCTTGACAGACTGGGCAAAGGAAACGGGTGACGTCTTAGCATTCAAGCCAGTCACGGATAAAATCAAGACCAACTTTAAAGAAGATTTCTTGGATGGACAGAACAACTACGAATTTTTCTTAAAGCAAGCAGACCAAATCAAACCAGGCATCGTTACGAAGTATGATCAACAACTTGACACGCTCTATGGAGCTGCCGTAACAGAGTATGTTCGCGGAAAAAAATCGAAGGATGAAGCTCTTACGGAATTCTATAAAAAAGTCAAAAACGCATATCCTGATGTAAAAGTACCCGAATAACGAGCAGGTGGGGCGCATCCTGCCTCACCTTTTCTCATGGAAGAAAGGAGCTTAACCTGTGAAAAAAATCGATCGCACTGGGTATCTCTTCATCGCACCGTTTTGGATCGTCTTCCTGATCTTCAGTATTTATCCGGTCGCCCTGACATTCTATTATAGCTTTACGAACTACACGGGAGCTGAAGGGGAACAAGTCGTTGGTCTTGCGAACTATACTCGGCTACTGAGTGATAGTTACTTCATCGAAGCGTTCTTTAACACGATCAAGATTTGGGCTGTCAACTTTACCTTACAAATTGGCGGGGCATTGTTGCTTGCATTGCTGTTCTCCGACCTCCAATTGAAATTGAAGGGGCTCGCGTTCTTCCGAGCGACCTTTTATCTGCCGAACTTGATTACGATCAGCTCCGTGGCGTTACTGTTTGGAATCTTGCTCGACTGGCAACATGGCTCGCTCAACATGATGTTGATGAAGATCGGTATCATTTCAGAGCCAATCAACTGGTTGACGCAACCTGTCACGGCACAAGTATCTGTTTCACTCATCCTGACATGGATGTGGCTCGGTCACTCGTTCATCGTCGTCATGGCAGGCGTGTCTGGCATCTCGAAAGATTATTTTGAAGCGGCTTTGATTGACGGAGCGACCCGATGGCAAATTTTTTCTCGAATCACTTTGCCGCTGCTCAAGCCAATTTTATTGTATATCATGATCACCTCACTGATCGGTGGTTTGCAATTGTTCGACCTGCCGATGCTGATCACAGATGGAATCGGGGCGCCGGACGGGGCACTGAATACGATGGTGCTGTATCTCTATAACCAGGCATTCAAATACAACAACTATGGCTATGCTGCAGCGGTCGCTTATGGGTTGTTTGCCATCACGCTTGTTTTTTCAATCATCGTCTTCAAAGGGATGTTCCGAAAAGAACGTTCACCGAAAGGAGCCTAACCGATGGAACGAAATGCAGAAGCACGCCGGCTCGTGCCGCAAACGGAAGAACAACCAGAACGCTCGGAGCATCCGCTTCGATTGACGCCACCTCCGAAACGAAAAAAACCATGGCTTGGAAAAACGATCATTTACCTCGCATTGATTGCTTTGACGATTGCCTGCATCATTCCATTCTTGATGATGATCGTCAACGCAACCCGTTCGAATGAAGAAGTCCTGTCCGGCTTTTCTTTAATCCCGGGCAACTCGCTTGCTGACAACTACGCGGCGTTGAGTTCGTACGTCAATATCTGGTCCGGCTTTAAAAACAGCTTGATCATTGCTGTACTCGTGACCGTCTTGTCGGGATACTTTTCCGCCCTGACCGCATTCGGTTTTGCATTCTATCAATTTAAAGGAAAAAATGTCTTGTTCGTGTTCATGCTGATCATGATGATGATTCCAGGACAGCTCGGATTGATCGGTTTTTATGAGCTCAGCAAAAACTTAGGATTGCTCGATAGCTTCATTCCGCTCATCGTACCGGCTATTGCTAGCCCGTTCACCGTGTTCTTCATCCGGCAGTACGTCCAGACGGTCCTCCATCCAAGTTTGATTGAAGCAGCGCGTATCGATGGAGCAAGCGAATGGCGGATCTTCCATACGATCGCCTTACCGATGATGATGCCCGCGATCGCGACGATGTCGATCTTCACCTTCATCGGTTCTTGGAATAACTACATCATGCCGCTCGTCTTACTCTTCTCGCCAGAAAAGTATACGCTCCCGGTCTTGATGGGATTCTTAAAAGGTTCACAAGTCGCAGAGAACTTAGGGTCACTGTATCTCGGCATCGCGATTTCCGTCGTGCCGATCATGATCGCTTTCTTGTTCCTCTCGAAGTATATCGTTAGCAGTATCTCGGCTGGTGCCGTCAAAGAATAATTCGTCAAAGGAGATGACATACATGAAATTTGCACCAAACTTTGTATTCGGAACAGCCACATCGTCGTATCAAATCGAGGGCGCTTACAACGAAGACGGACGGACGCCTTCCATCTGGGATGCGTTTTGCGCAGAAGATGGCAAGGTCTTCAACTGGCAAAACGGTAACGTCGCTTGTGATCATTACCATCGTTATGAAGAGGACATCGCCCATATTAAGAAGCTTGGCGTCGATACGTATCGCTTCTCGATTGCCTGGCCACGGATTTTTCCGCAAAAAGGAATTTATAATCCTGAAGGCATGGCGTTTTATAAGCAGCTTGCAACACGCTTGCGCGAAGAGGGCATTAAGCCGGCTGTCACACTGTATCATTGGGATTTGCCACTCTGGGCATACGAAGAAGGCGGCTGGGTCAACCGAGAATCGGTCGACTGGTTCCTTGATTTTGCACGGGCATGTTTTACGGAGCTTGACGAAGTCGTCGACTCTTGGATTACGCACAATGAGCCGTGGTGTGCTGGGTTCCTCAGCTATCACATCGGGGAACATGCACCCGGTCATACTGATCTGAACGAAGCCGTTCATGCGGTGCATCATTTGCTCTTATCTCACGGAAAAGCAGTCGAGATGCTGAAGGAAGAGATGAAATCGACGACACCGATCGGCATTACACTCAATCTGGCGCCTAAATATGCAAAGACAAATTCGGTCAATGATCGGTTGGCGATGAATAATGCAGATGGTTATGCGAATCGTTGGTTCCTTGATCCGGTCTTTAAGGGACATTATCCGGTCGACATGATGAATCTTTTCTCAAAATATGTCCATTCGTTTGCTTTCATCCAGGAAGGGGACATGGAAACGATTGCTGTACCGTGTGACTTCCTCGGGATTAATTTCTATAGCCGCAACCTCGTCGAATTCAGCGCAGCAAATGATTTTCTACAAAAAGCTGCGTATTCTGACTACGACAGAACCGCGATGGGATGGGACATTGCACCGAACGCATTTAAGGACTTAATTCGCCGATTGCGGGCGGAATATACAGATTTACCGATCTATATTACAGAAAACGGAGCCGCATTTGACGATGAGCTGATTGAAGGACGGGTCGCCGACCAAAACCGAATCGATTATGTTGCGCAACACTTGCAAGCAATCTCGGATTTGAATGAAGAAGGCATGAATATTGATGGCTACTACTTATGGTCGCTTCTTGACAACTTCGAGTGGAGCTTCGGTTACGAAAAACGCTTCGGAATCCTTTATGTCGATTTCGAGACACAGGAACGAATTTGGAAAGACAGTGCTCATTGGTATGCGAACGTGATCAAGCGACATAAAGCTACGCTTCCCCAAAGCGTATAAGGAAAAAGGCAAGGACGACTCATCGTCCTTGCCTTTTTCCCCGGATTAGATAAAAAAATCAATAGAGATCGGGTGAAAAAATGTGTAAAAGAAAAAGGATTAAAACCCATCATATGGAATGTAAAGTGTAGAAGTGACATCTATTCGTTTTCAGGGGAGGAAACGTCATGCGTCAGAGGGACTTACCGTATCGGTTCATCTTTATTTTAGGTTTACTTGTCATGATCGGAATCAACGGATGGTCCGCCATGCTCCATCCGGACGGAACGATTAACGGATGGCAAAGCATTGCCTCCGTTGTCTAGCTTGTTGGTTTAGTCGGGTCTCTATTCTATATCAAGGAAGATAAAGCGCTTCGACTTATGGTCTGGTATATCCGGATTGGTCTCGTTGCGGCGTTATTCATTTACGGTGTTTCGTTACTTGAAGGCGCGTTTTCTGAGACGATTTGGTTTGATGGACTGGCGAGTGTTCAGTTCATATTCTATTTCCTCTTCGTCATCCCATTGTTTGGATTAAATGCCTGGACGGATGTTCTGTTTGGTGAGTTTTCGTTATACATGAGTGTTCTGTACGGTATCGCCTTGATCACGCTCCACGTAAAGGTCTGGAATGATGCATCACGGCATTTAAATTATTGATTCAAAAAGGTGACCTTGTGTCGCCTTTTTTTGTTGTGTCGTCAACTTTTTTCTCGACTCGCCCGTCTTAATGATGTATACACAGAACGATATCGAAAAAAGGAGCCGCGGCCTATGACCTCTCGCCAAATGAGAAAACGGGAAAAAGCATTCGTCCGTTTTTTAAAGCAATACAAACCGAATCTCTACTGGTTAGCCTACAGTTATATGAAAAATGAACAGGATAGTCTGGATGTCATTCAGGACAGCATCCAAAAAGCGTTGCAATCACTCGACCGACTCGAGGATGATGAACGGATGAAAGCCTGGTTCTATCAGATTTTGACACGAACAGCAATCGATGCAATTCGGAAGCGTCAGCATAGTATCAGTTACGACACGGATCGACTAATTGAACTCGTTGCAACGAAAGAAGATACATATCCGGATGCCGATTTGCGACAAGCACTCGAGGAGTTACCGGTCATGTACCGGGAAGTCGTTATCTTACACTATTTCGAGGATTTGATCTTAAAAGACGTCGCGACGATTTTAGAGCTGAACCTAAGTACGACCAAGTCTCGCCTCTATAAAGGGTTGACCTTACTGAAAATGAAATTGAATGGAGATGATCTAGATGTCAAACAAACTTGATGATCTGAAACAGGCTTACCAACAACCACCGGTCCCAAAAGAACTCGATGAAATGATTGCCCGAGTCGAGCGTCGAACTCGTCCTTCGCGGACGAAGCAATCTGTGTTGATTACAGCGGCCGCCATCACGTTATTCATTGGCGGATTAAATAGTAATGCGTCGTTTGCAGACGCGATGGCGAAGGTGCCGGTCTTCGGTCAACTGACTGAGATCGTGACGATCGATTGGAAAGAGACGAAGACACAACAGTCGGCTGATATTAAAGCACCCCAAGTGACGTTACCGGACAAAGTGCTCGAGCATCAACTGAACAAAAAGTATATCGCGGAAGGACAAGCGTTATATGAAAAGTTCAAACAAGAGACGCACGGACAAGAGGGAGTATTTGCGATCGATAGCCGATACGACATCAAGACGGATACGGACGACCTGTTGTCGATTGGTCGAATCGTCACGGAGACACGGGCAAGTGCATCGGAAAGCGTCCAGTACGATACGATTGATAAGAAGCAACAGCTTGTTCTGACGTTACCATCCTTGTTCAAGAATGACAGATATATCACGACGATCAGTGATTATCTAAAGGAAGAGATGCGTCGGCAAATGAAGGCAGATGAAGGGAAAGTCTACTTTGTCGAAGGAACACCAGATGTACCGGAGAGCGAACAGTTTAAGCGCATTTCCGCGAAGCAAAATTTCTATATTACAACAGACCACAAATTAGTCCTGTCTTTTGATGAGTACAGTATCGCTCCAGGCTATATGGGTATCGTTGAGTTTAAGATTCCGACGTCAATTTTAAAAGACGATCTTGTCAGCTCGTCCTATATTCGTTGATTGTCAGATTTTAAAAATCATTGACGTAAAAATGAAAAAAGGAAACAATTTCTAAAAATGACCTCTTATAATCAAAAGACGAATCGTTGTTTTTTGAAAAAAGGAGGAACCCCTATGAAAAAATGGAGTCGGCTCGTACTCGCAGGTGTCGTTAGTCTCGCCTTGATCCATGTTCCGGCAGCTAGTGAAGCGGCGACGAAAGCCAAAGCCTTTAAGAACTGTACGGAAATGCAGAAGACCTATAAAGGTGGCGTCGCGAAAAAAGCGGGTCTAAAGAATCGAACGGGTTATGACAAGAATGGAAAACCGATCTACAAAGCAACAAAATATAAGGCATACGTGAGTCTTGCGACGTATAACTTAAACACGAAGAGTGACCGGGATAAAGACGGTATCGCGTGTGAACGTTAAAAAAATAACCTGACGCTGCGGCGTCAGGTTATTTTTGCTTAGTTGAAGTTTTGCTTTAAGAATGCTGTGACTTCTTCTGGCGTTTTAGCATTTGCACTGTGCAAATGCGCTAGTTTTTCATTGTTTTTGAAGACGAGTAAGCTTGGGATCCCCATGACATCGTGGTTCGATGCGATTTCAGGGAACTCATCCTTGTCGATCGTATGGATTGGTAAGTGGTCGAACTGGGACTCGACGTCCGGCATGAAATAGTCCATCCGTTTGCAGTCCGGGCACCAGTCTGCTTCAAACTTAATGATGACCGGTGCATCACTTGAAATCAATTCCTTGAATGTTTCTTCACTCTTAATGAATTCTGCCATTGTGAGAACTCCTCCTCTTGGTGTTGTACCTTTAGTCTACCGATTCCCTTCAAAACTTGCACGAATTATGTTCGTCAAAGAGTCTGACAAGTCAAAAAAGTTGGTTGCTCTTTAAGATAATGCTACCGATTTTCTTTAAAAGAGCCACATGACTCAATCAAATTCAGTTTGGTATAGGGAAACATTATTGCGCTTTTGTTAATTACCTAGTTCGAAACAAAATGATTTCTCTAGACCCACTCGATTTCCGACTGGTACGATGAGGTTTGCTAATCGCAGAGAAAGTGGGGGCGACGAGAATGGAACAACAAAAATACGATAATCTAAAACGCGGCGAACGCGGTGCGATGATCAGTATTGCAGCCTATATCTTGTTATCATCTTTAAAATTAATCATTGGTTATACAGCAGATTCCGCCGCACTCCGGGCGGACGGTTTGAACAACGCGACGGACATCATCGCGTCGATTGCCGTCTTAATCGGCTTACGGATCTCACAACGTCCGGCAGATGACGATCACAAGTACGGACACTGGAAAAGTGAGACGATTGCCTCGCTCGTAGCTTCCTTCATCATGATGGCAGTCGGTCTCCAAGTCTTGATCGATACGATCTCGACGTTATTCGAAGGCAAGCAGGAATCGCCTGATGTTCTTGCAGCGTACGTCGGAATTGGTTCAGCTCTCGTGATGTACTTCGTCTATCGTTACAATAAGAAGTTATCCGAGGAGATTGAAAGCAAAGCCGTCATGGCGGCAGCGAAAGATAATCTATCCGATGCTTGGGTCAGTGTCGGGACGACAATCGGGATCGTCGGATCACAGTTCGGCATGCCCTGGCTTGATGTCGTGACAGCGATCATCGTCGGCTTCTTGATCTGTAAGACGGCGTGGGATATCTTCACGGAAGCGTCACACGAACTGACAGATGGCTTTGATGAGAAGAAACTGAAAATGTACGAAGATGTCATTTTCGATCTCGAAGGTGTCAAAGGCATCAAATCGATCAAAGGACGTAACTACGGCAACAATGAAGTCGTTGATGTCGTCATCCTCGTCAACTCCACCTTGAATATCCATCAAGCGCACGATATTGCGACACGTGTTGAGGATACGCTGACGGAAGAATACGGAGTTTATGATATCCATGTTCACGTCGAACCCGAATGAATTCAAAAACGTCTTTTCTACGCTGACTGTAGAAAAGACGTTTTTTATGGCAATAACTCGATATGAAGAGCCAGTGTTCCGTACTGTTGCTCGGCTTCTGGTGAATAGATCGTATACGTAGATGTTACGAGTTCATCGATCGACCAACCGACGCAGTCGATGGATTCCTGTGATACGTGTTCATACAGTGCTTGAAAATCTTGAAATGTCTCCCGTTTCGTCACCTGGACGAGTAGCGTCTCGTTCGTCTCCGTATGCGTGAACTGAATCTGATCACCGACTTGTACTTGTTGGCGTTTCAGATCATTGAGTCGAATTTCGACCGTTTTCAGCCGTTGTTCAATCGAACGAAACGGTACTTCATATAATCCCATCTCATGTCTCATCTATCTCCACTCCTTCTCTACAAAAGCATAGCAAAACTATGTGATTTTTCACATCGCCTTTTCGTTGACAACCAGGAATAATCAGCGTATTTTAATTCATATAAGTAATTGTTCCTTTTGGAACGATTTGAAATGGAACAAGGAGGCGAAACAGGATGGAGCAAACGGAAACGGTTCGTTCAACGGCGATGATGCAGTCGTTTTGGAATGTACAACGACATCTCGTTCGAGCAGCACACCAGACGGCGCAGGAAAACGGACTCAGTTTACCTCAATTTCATAGCTTGATGACGATTGCGCCACGTGGACCGATTTCGCAAAAAGCACTCGCGACACATACGCATTTACCAAAGAGCACACTGAGTCAGTCGATTGAGGGCCTCGTTCAGTCCGGTTGGGTCATTCGGGAGACGAATCCTGAAAATCGACGAGAAGTCGTCCTATCGCTTAGTGATCAAGGACAACAATTCGTGACGGAGATTCAAGAACAAGAGAAGGGAATGCAACGTCAACTCGAACAGGTCCTAAAGACGATTGATCAAGAGGTATTCGAACAGATGCTTGCGACGCATGCTCAGATTGCAGAAGGCATCGGACGTATCTTACAGCCAGAAATGAAAGGAGGATGCTCGGATGATTAAGTTACTCAAACGATTGACGGCGTATAAATGGGCAGTACTCGCGGTGCTCGTCTTGGTTTTCGCACAATCAATGTCTGATCTCTATTTGCCGACACTAATGGCGGACATCATCGATAAAGGCGTCGTTACCGGCGATACCGCGTATATCTGGAAAATTGGTGCCGTCATGCTCGGGATAACCGGTGTCGGGGCGTTAGCTGCCGTTGCCGCCAGTTATTATTCATCGAAGGCGTCGATGGGACTCGGACGGGATATCCGTCGCCAAGTCTTCAACCATGTTGAACGGTTCTCCCTGCAAGAGTTCGACCAAGTCGGAACGGCGTCATTGATCACGCGGACGACGAACGACATCACGCAAGTCCAACAAGTCGTCATCATGATGTTACGGATGGTCGTCAGTGCACCGATCATGTTCATCGGTGGATTGATCATGGCCGTCTCAAAAGATGCCAAACTCTCACTCGTCATCGTCGCGGCGATGCCGGTCCTTGTGATTTCAATCCTGTTGATTTTGTGGAAAGGGGTTCCGTTGTTTGGGAAAGTTCAAAAGCGACTCGACCGTCTGAACCTCGTCTTGCGGGAGAACTTGACCGGGATCCGTGTCATCCGTGCCTTTAACCGGGAACGTGATGAACAAGTGCGATTGACAAAAGCGAACGCGGATTTGACAGAAGTCTCGATCAAGGTCAATAAAATCATGGCGTTCTTGATGCCAGTGATGATGCTCGTCATGAACTTGACGGTCGTCGGTGTCATTTGGTTCGGGGGCATCCGGATCGATAATGGCGGCATGCAGATCGGGGATTTGATGGCGTTCATCCAGTACGTCATGCAAATCATGTTCGCTCTCGTCATGGCTTCAGTCATGTTCGTCATGATTCCGCGGGCAGCCGTCTCGGCGAAACGGATCAATGAAGTCCTCGAGATGACACCAACAATGACAGATGAGGGAACACAAACCGCTGACCGTGAAAAAGGAACGCTCGTCTTTGATCGTGTCACGTTCCGTTACCCAGGAGCTGAGACACCCGTTTTATCCGATATTAGTTTTACGGCACGACCAGGTGAAGTGACGGCTGTGATCGGTGGGACCGGTTCTGGTAAATCAACGCTCGTCAATTTGATTCCCCGTTTTTATGACGTAACAGAAGGGAGCATTCGCGTCAATGGCGTTAATAGCCAGGACGTACCGCAAGAGGAACTGCGGTCGAAAATCGGCTTCGTTCCCCAAAAGGCGTTACTGTTCACAGGTACGATTGCCGAAAACATTCGTTTCGGGAAAGAGGACGCGATAGATGAAGAGGTCGCGCATGCAGCGCACATCGCGCAAGCGACGGACTTTATCGAACGGATGCCGGATGGTTACAATGCGCGGATCGAACAAGGCGGATCGAACGTCTCTGGTGGGCAAAAACAACGCTTGTCGATTGCTCGGGCCCTCGTTCGTCGACCAGATCTATATGTCTTTGATGACAGTTTTTCAGCGCTCGACTTCAAGACCGATGCGGCTCTTCGGAAAGCGTTACGGGAAGAAACACGCGAAGCGACGGTCTTGATCGTTGCTCAACGTGTCAGTACCGTCATCGATGCCGATCAAATCATCGTCCTTGATGAAGGGAAAGTCGCTGGAATCGGCACGCACGACGAGTTGTTTGCGAGCAACGCCGTCTATCAGGAAATCGTTAAGTCACAACTATCAGAGGAGGAAATCGCATGAGTGAGAAGAAACGACCTGCCGGCGGTCCTCCGCCTGGTGGTCCCGGTGGCGGAAATATGATGATGCTTGGTGAAAAACCAAAGGATTTCAAAGCAACGTTCCGACGCCTGCTTCGGTATCTGCGTCCGCGTCGGACGGCACTGATCGGTGTCTTTTTAGCAGCGATCCTCAGTACAGTCTTCATGATTGCCGGTCCGAAAATCATGGGAACGGCGATCACGGAATTGTTTGAAGGTGCGTATGCGAAATTCCAAGGTGTACCAGGAGCAGAAATTGATTTCACGAAAATCGGACAGATCCTCTTGTGGCTCGCTGGACTTTATATCATCAGTAGTCTGTTCAATTACTTGCAACAGTATTTGATGTCGGGCATCGCTCAAAAAACAGTCTACGATTTACGTGAGGACGTCAATCATAAACTCGAACGCTTGCCATTAAAATACTATGATGGTCGTCCGAACGGGGAGACACTCAGCCGCGTGACGAACGACATCGATACGATCGGGAGTACGTTACAACAAAGTGTGACTTCATTCATCACGTCGATCGTGACAATCGTCGGGATTTTAATCATGATGCTGACGATTAGTCCATTGTTAACACTGATTTCACTTGTCTCGTTGCCGGTCTCGATTTTTGCGATTCGTCCGATTTTGAAACGATCCCAAAAATACTTTGCCGATCAACAACGGACACTCGGTCAGTTGAACGGACACGTCGAAGAGATGTATACCGGACACTCTGTCGTCAAGGCGTTCGGACATGAACGCAAAGCGGTCGAGCAGTTCGATGCCGTCAACGAGGAGTTGTATGAAGCAGGACGTAAAGCACAGTTCATCTCCGGGATCATCATGCCGATGATGATGTTCATCGGGAATATCAGTTACGTTCTGATCAGTATCGTCGGCGGGATTCTCGTCACGCAACGGGCGATCTCGATCGGGGATATCCAAGCGTTCATCACCTATACACGCCAGTTCACGCAACCAATCACACAAACGGCGAACATCGCGAACATCGTCCAATCGACGGTCGCAGCAGCGGAACGTGTCTTCGAATTACTGGACGAAGAAGAAGAGATCAAGGAAGTGACGACGCATCGTCTTGCGCAGGCTGAAGGAGCCGTTGCATTCGAACACGTTGATTTTGGTTACGGAAACGATCTCTTGATCGAGGATATGAACATTGATGTCGCACCGGGACAAACCGTCGCGATCGTTGGACCGACGGGTGCCGGTAAGACGACGATGATCAATCTATTGATGCGCTTTTATGAATTAAACGGCGGGACGATTCGAATTGACGGTATCGATACCCGTGAGATGTCACGCGAAGACTTACGGACGACGTTCGGTATGGTCTTACAAGATACGTGGCTCTTCAACGGTACGATCCGAGACAATCTTGCTTACGGTAAAAATGGAGCAACCGAAGAAGAGATTGTCGCGGCAGCGAAGACCGCACATGCTGATCATTTCATCCGGACATTGCCGGACGGGTATGATACCGTCTTGAATGAGGAAGCTTCGAACATCTCGCAAGGTCAGAAACAGTTGTTGACGATTGCTCGGGCAGTTCTTGCCGATCCTCCGATCATGATCCTTGATGAAGCGACTTCTAGTGTGGATACACGGACGGAGGTCTTCATCCAGCAAGCAATGCGACGGTTGATGGAAGGACGGACGAGTTTCGTCATTGCTCACCGTCTGTCGACGATCAAAGATGCTGATTTGATTCTCGTCATGAATCAAGGGCGTGTCATCGAACAAGGTACTCATAAGGAATTACTCGAGGCAGATGGATTTTATGCGGATCTGTACAACAGCCAATTCTCTGAAAAAGAAGTCGTATGATATAAGGCAGTGTCGTCATGTAGACGATGCTGCTTTTTTTTAGAAACGATTATTGTAAATGTGTATTTTCACATACCGTAGTTATCCAATTTCTTGTAGGAAAAACAAGAAACGCCACATTCTGGTACAGGTAAGGGTTTAACAAATCCTTTAGCTGGGGAAATTAAAGAAGTGTTAGAAATATATAATTTTATCTTAGGTGAAGGAGTGTGAAAAGATGAATAACATTTGGAACGGAACGTCGTTGAACTTGAACGGCATTCTCGGATCACTTGGCAACTTGCTTGGAGCGATCATCGTCTTTTTAATTGGATGGCTCATTGCTAAGCTGATTGCGAACGGGATTCAAAAAGCGTTAGAGAAATCTGGAGTCGTCAACAAGTTATCGCCTCAAAAAGAAGGAGCGCCACCAAAGAAGAAAAAGTGGACACCTGAAAAAATTATCGGGACTGTCGTCTTTTGGGTTCTCATGGTCTTCGTCCTGATCTTGGTCTTCAATATCCTTAATCTGAACATCATTGCGGGACCACTTGCGGATACGATGAGTACATTGCTCGCGGCAATCCCAAATATCCTGAAAGCAGCCCTCATCCTCCTCTTGGCATATGTCATCGCGGTCGTTCTCCGCATGATCATCGTCAAAGCAGGTACGAAGCTGATGGCGAACGACAAAGTACGTTCGAACAAGATGCTTCAAGGTCAGACAGATCTTTCAGCTTATCCAAAAATCGCAGGGGAGATCGTCTTCTACCTCGTCTTGCTTCTGTTCCTACCAGGTGTACTTGGTGCGTTGAACATTGAGAGTGTCTCACAACCGTTTAGCCAATTGTTATCGTCATTCCTTGGATTCATTCCACGCTTGATTGCTGCGGCAGCCATCTTCTTCGTTGGCTTCCTCGTAGCGAAAATCGTCCGCGATATCGTGACGAATTTCCTTCATGCTGTTGGAACGGATAAATTTGCATCTCGCTTCAATCTTGGGTCAAATGATCAAAAAGATTCGAAATCACTGTCGTCGATTCTTGGAACAGTCGTCTTCATCTTGATTCTGATTCCAATCACGATTTCAGCACTTGATCAATTAAATATTAAAGGAATTACAGGACCAGCGATCAACATGTTGAACGATGTCCTAGGTATGATTCCGAATATCATTGTCGGTGTCGTTCTGATTCTTGTCGGTCTTTATGTCGGACGTTTCATCAAGAAATTCGTTACGGATCTCCTGTCACGTCTTGGATTCAACAATCTAACACGTCACTTGAAAATCGGGACGTGGGATGCGAACCAAGCGTCTACATCACCAGCTTCCATCGTTGGTGCACTCGTTGAGATCGTCATCGTCGTTCTCTTCGTCGTCGAAGCCTTCAATTTGATTGGTCTTGATTTCATGGTCGACCTCGGTCGTGCCGTCCTTGCTTTCTTGCCAAGCGTCTTGACAGCGATCATCATTCTCGCGATCGGTATCATCGTCAGCAACCTTGTCAAACGTACGATGGACAGCCTGTTCGGTAACTCTGAACTGAAAGTCCTCTCAATCGTTGCGAAGTATGCGATTCTTGCACTTGCTGTCTTCATGGCACTTGATCAATTGGGTGTTGCGGATACAATCGTCAACTCAGCCTTCATCTTGATCCTTGGAGCACTTGCGCTTGCTTTCGGTCTTGCCTTTGGTCTCGGTGGACGTGATAATGCATCGCGTTACCTCGATCGTTTGCAAAAGAAAGCAGAGAACACGGAAGTCGATACATCGAATCTTCCAAGTAAGTCTGCATCGACTTCTTCTTCACCAAGTTTGAAAGATGCAGCAAAAGGTGCTGCGTCACAAGCAGCGGATGATGTCACACCAGATCGTGCACCACGTTCAGCGCGTTCATCTTCAACAGATGAAACGACACATGGTACACCAAAAGGTGCGTTGCCAGAAAATGATTTAGCACAACAAGATGATTATCCGATTGACCCAAATGATCATAAAGGGCCAAACCTCGATCATCCTAACAATCGTCCAAACCTCGATCACCCTAATGATCGTCCGTAATGAGAGTACGCCCTTTCCTCTAACTTTAGGGGAAAGGGCGTTTTTGCGTTGATGCATCAAAGCGTTGTCGTATTTTCACAAAAGTGGTTTGACCACTTTGTGAAAAAATACAGAAAAAAAGACTTATCGAACCTGACATCGTTTGTTATGATTAGAAAGTCAATTACCTCAATGATTTGAATATTCAGAAAAAAGAGAAAAGTTCGGAGGATGAAACATGAGTTTGCTTCGCAAGAAAGATGTCAGTGTAATGATGGATATGAAACAACATTCCAAACTGGCACGTCATTTATCAGGGTTTGACCTTATTTTACTTGGAATCGGTGCCATCATTGGAACCGGAATTTTCGTTCTAACAGGAACGGGTGCTCTTTATGCTGGACCAGCTTTACCGATCTCATTCATTATTTCTGCAGTCGTCTGTGCACTCGCAGCCCTTTGTTATGCTGAATTCTCGTCGATGATTCCTGTTTCAGGTAGTGTATATACGTATACATACGCAACGATCGGGGAACTTGTCGCCTGGATCATCGGGTGGTGTTTGATCTTAGAATATGGACTCGCTTCAAGTGCCGTTGCAACTGGCTGGTCAGGATATTTCCAGTCGCTCTTAGCAGGTTTCGGCGTCCATTTACCGACGGCTTTAACAGCTGCGCCAGGAGCTGTACCGGGAAGCGAGACATTCTTTAACTTACCGGCATTCTTGATTTTAATGGTCATCACGCTCTTGCTTTCGCTTGGCATTAAAGAAACAAAACGCGTCAACAATGTCATGGTACTCGTCAAAGTTGCCGTCGTTGTTCTTTTCATCGTCGTCGGGATTTGGTATGTCGAACCAGGCAACTATAAACCATTTGCTCCGTTTGGTATGAGTGGGATCCTACAAGCTTCGGCGATTGCCTTCTTTGCGTACCTTGGGTTCGATGCGGTTACATCAGCGGCAGAAGAAGTCAAAAACCCAGGACGTAACTTACCAATCGGAATCTTGGGATCGCTTGCGATCGTTACCGTTCTATACGTCGTCGTTTCGGCTATCATGGTCGGAATCGTTCCATTCAAACAGTTCGAGGGTGTCGATAGTCCCGTATCGCTTGCGTTAAAAGTCGCAGGTCAAGACTGGGTTGCTGGATTTGTTGACTTGGGTGCCATCGTTGGTATGACGACGGTCATCCTTGTTATGACATTTGGTCTTATTCGTCTCTTGTTCGCGATGAGCCGTGACGGACTTTTACCGAAAGTCTTCTCGGATGTTAATGAAAAATCACACACACCGGTCAAAGCGACATGGATTCTCGGAACAATCGCTGGTTTGATTGCTGGATTCGTGCCACTCGGTACACTTGCTGAATTGATCAACATCGGGACACTGGCAGCATTCGCGCTCATCTCAATCGCAGTCATCATTCTGCGCCGGACGCGTCCTGATTTGAAGCGTGCCTTTAAAGTTCCGTTCGTACCAGTCTTACCGATTCTATCAGTCCTCGCTTGTATCATGTTGATGGTCAACTTACAGAAATTCACATGGATTGCCTTCTTCGTTTGGACAGCAATCGGACTGCTTGTTTACTTTGGTTACGGACGTAGCCGTTCTAAAATTCAATAAGTAGGGCACCCTTGGCGACAAGGGTGTTTTTGTGTGCAGGAAATCGCAAGAAAGATAGCGAAACTGCTCAGTGGAAAAGGAGGTTTTTCGATGATTCATATTCAACGCGCGCCTGACTTAAAAACAGCATATCAAACGATGCAGGATGGATTTCAAGATTATCTGATTCCGCTGCACTTATCAGAAGCAGAGTTTCAGAAGCGAATTCTCGAGCGAGACGGAAACCAGTTGGAACATTCGTTTATTGCCTACCATGGAGAAAAACCGGTTGGTCTTTGGCTGAACGGTTGGAAGGAAATCGATGGTCAACGCATCATGCGATGTGGAGGGCTGGGCATTTCACCGCAGTATCGACGACTTGGCATTGCAAAAGCCTTGTACCAAGCGCAACTGAGCCACGCTAAGGAAATCGGAATGGATGAACTGATGCTTGAAGTCATTCAAGGGAACGATCCGGCGATTCGATTGTATCAATCGCTTCACTACAAGATTGTTGGAGAAATTGGATATTTTCATTTAACCGATGAACATCAAAAATCCGCTTTGCCAGCGATCGAAGAAACAGAGTTCTTAAAACAGTATCGTGGACAAGGAGAATACATCTGGCAACAAGATCCTCATGTCATGCAACGCTTGCAGGCGAATTATTATCAACTCGAGGAAAGTGTCGTCGCTGTAGCGGAGGCTGCTTTATTGTCGGTCGTCGGTCCAACAGAACATAAAGCAAGGCATGCGACAGAAGTCGTCCGCCATTTACCGGGAACGACCTATCATTATCAATCGACAGATGTACAAGTGTGGGAAGCATTACTTTCTGAAGGATGGATACAACGGGATTTGAAGCAATACATCATGCGTCAGTCACTATAAGAAAAACGCCGCTATCCTTCAGCGGCGTTTTTTGTAGTCTTCAATCATTCGAGCGTGAGAACCGACCAAGTGATCGGGTAAGTCGTCTAGCGAAACGAACTGAAGTTTGATGCTTTCGTCACTTTGCTTTAACGTTCCGATCGGATGTTCACCGATATAGGCGAGAGTGACGCTTTGAAAGACGTCTCCGTTCGCTAAAATCGTCACGTATTGCGGACCGGAGTAGACATCGAGTAACGTCAATCGTTCGACTTCCAGTCCAGTCTCTTCGAGGAGTTCCCGACGAGCGGTCTCTTCCGGTGATTCCGCCCATTCCATTAATCCACCTGGCAAACCGAAGCGAGCTTGTGCTTCGTTCCGTTGTTCCAGCAGAATGTGTTCATGTTGCACGACGAGGACAACGGAACCGACGAGAATGACCGGATCGTGACCGATTTTTCGACGTAACTGTTCGACATAATTCATTTCAATACTCCTTGTTGAAACGGACAACCCGTCACAGGCGCTGTCTGTGTTGGTTTTGGAAAGAAGTTCGGTCGTTTGATTTCTGGGTCGTAATCTTTATGGAACATATGCGTCGTTGCACCACTCATCGGTGGTACGAGCCAGGACCATTCCCCGGTGACATCGCGACCGCATGCCGCTTCATTTTTTTCGAAACGAGCGAACTGTTTCGCAGCGGTATGGTGATCGACGATCGTAACACCAGCGCGTTCAAAAGATTCGAGTACGGCGACGTTCAGTTCGACGAGCGCTCGGTCTTTCCAGAGTGAACGTTCACGCGATGTGTTCAGACCGAGTTGCGTCGCGACGAGCGGCAACAGATCGTAACGATCCGTATCGGCGAGGTTACGAGCGCCGATTTCTGTTCCCATATACCAACCGTTGAACGGGGCACACGGATAAACAATACCGCCAATCTCAAGCTGCATATCAGCAATCATCGGTACGGCATACCAGCGGACTTCGCGACCATCAAACAGGTCATAGTCAGGATGTGTGATGCTGACTTCGAGCACGAGCTCGTCTGGAATCGGATGCAGACTACGTTGTCCATCGAGTTCAATCAAGAGAGGAAGGATGTCAAACGGTGTTTTTGCCCCTGTCCAGCCAAGTGCTTCACATTGTCGTGTCAGTTGGACAGAAGCCGGATCGCCGATGATTCCTGTTGCAGTCTCATAACCAGCGTAGCGAATCAGTTGGTGATTATGCAGCCGCACACGTGTCGGATGAAAAATCGTGATCGTCGAGCGAATTCGTCCTTCATTCGTCGCGAACTGGATATGCTCAAATAACGCGTCGCGGACCGCTTCGACGGTCAACGCATCCCGCGCGTCAAAGACATGAAGTTGCTCCCAAAAGAGGCGTCCCACACATCGGTTACTGTTGCGCCAAGCGAGCTTAGCACCGAACGCGAGCTCGGAAGCCGTCTGTTCATATGTTCCTGTCATTTGAATCGAACGGATGACTTCTTGCTGACGTCCGGACATTTCGGGGTATTGCTCTATATAAGAAGTAAAGAAGCGTTCTGCTTCGGATTGAATGAATGGGTCCACGAATCGAAATCCTTTCTGAAAAACAAGCACGATACAATCTCTGTTCCTAGTGTACCCCGCGAAGAAACGAAGCGCCAAACTTGAATGATGTATAAGGTTGTTATAAGTTCAAAAGACTCCCAAAAGTTTAAAGAAGTTATGAAATGGGGGATAGTGTAGAGAATGAGTTGAAAGTGAGGAAATTTGTATGTCTTTAATCAAACCTGTATTTGCCCGTTTTTTTGGTGAAGCCTTTTTTGATAAATCGGCTCAGCTCGCCTATTATCTGATGTTGTCCTTATTCCCATTCTTATTATTTGTGGTTGGGATCGTCTCGTTCTTACCGTTTACGTCGGAAAACGTGCTGGATTTGATTCGACCATTTGCTCCAGCAGAAACGTACGACTTGATTCAGCGGAACGTCGTCGGAATCTTTGATCAAGGCGGCTTTAAGCTTGCCTCGATCAGTTTCATCGCCGCTTTTTGGCTTGCTTCGATGTCGGTCCAGTCACTTGTCCGCTCGCTAAATGATGCGCTCGAAGTGACACGGAAAGCACCGTTTTGGCGCGGGCTGTTGCAAGACTTCGCCTTTACAATCGGGATGATGATCATCTTACCGATTTCATTGATTGTTCCGATTTCAGAGAAACTAACACGACGTTTCATCAATCATTTTTCAATCGTTGCTGATTTCGTAACGAACTACTCATGGATTTGGTTCTTATTCCGCTGGGGACTCGGGACATTGTTCTTACTTGTCTTTTTCATTTTATTATATCGGATCTTACCGAGTGTCCATTTGACGGTTCGTCAGGTACTTCCCGGGGCAATTTTCGCGACGATTGCTTGGCAAGTCGTTTCGGAATTCTTCTCTTACTACGCTGAATTTGGGAGTTACGACCGTCTTTACGGTCAGCTTGCCGGAATCATCGTCTTGATGACATGGTTCTATTTATCGGCTGTTGTTTTGATGTTAGGGGGACTGATGAATGCGGAACGCATGCGTCAGAAAAAAGAAGCAAAAATCATGAAGCCGCAAAAAATCAAAGAAGAAAGCGTGCGTTAATCATTTTGAACACACAAAAGCAGCTGACGATGTGTCAGCTGCTTTTTATTAAAAACATATATATTAGTAGGATCATAGGAAGAGATAAATGAATGTGCTTCATTTAAGCACATGCTACGACAAGCCAGCAACAGCGCGGTACAGTTAAATAAAATAACATCCAATAAACGTCACGTAACGTAAGCTAAATAAAGGAGGCGAAGGGAGATGAAGAAACGAATGTGGACAGTTTTATCCGTCATTGGTCTCATCGTCGTCATGGTCGGGGGATACTTCGTGTTCCAGCAACAGCAGGCAAAATCAAGTGGTAGTAAGAAATTGAGTTATCAACCGGAAGAGACGGCAATCTTAGCTGGAGGATGCTTCTGGTGTATGGAGCCACCGTTTGAGGAGTTAAAAGGAGTTAAATCGGTCATTTCCGGTTACACGGGCGGTGATGTCGAAAATCCGACATACAATCAAGTATCGGCGGAGACGACAGGGCATCGGGAAGCGGTGTTAATCACGTTTGACCCAAACGTCATCTCATATAAACAATTACTCGATGTCTACTGGCGTCAGATTGACCCGACAGATGCAAACGGTCAGTTCGTCGACCAAGGGGAATCGTACACGACAGCGATTTTCTACACGAATGAAACACAAAAAGAAATTGCAACGCAATCGAAACAGGATTTAGAGAAACAAAAGGTTTTTGATGAAAAAATCGTCACACCATTGATTGCAGCAGGTCCTTTTTACGAAGCGGAGGCATACCATCAGGATTATTATTTAACGAATGAGAAAAAATATAAGTTTTATCGGGCAGCTTCTGGACGCGATGACTTTATCAATCGCTACTGGAACGATCAACCAAAACTTAACCTTCCAACGTATCCAAAATTATCAGACGCGGAAATTAAAAAGAAACTAACCGCAATCCAGTACGAGGTGACACAAGAAGATGGGACAGAGCCGGCATTTGATAATCCGTATCATGACTTAAAGGCAGACGGGATCTACGTCGATCTCATTTCTGGTGAACCACTGTTTTCATCAAACGATAAATATGACTCGAAGACAGGATGGCCAAGCTTTACGAAACCACTTGAGCCGGGGAATATCATTGAGAAAAGTGATTTCTCAATCGGCATGAAACGGATGGAAGTCCGGAGTCGACATGGGAATGCACACCTCGGACACGTCTTCTCGGATGGTCCGAAACCGACCGGACTTCGGTATTGTATGAACTCGGCTGCTTTACGTTTCATTCCGAAAGAGGAATTGAAACAAGAAGGATACAGCGAATATGTAGCAGATTTTAAATAATCATTAAAGGCATTCAATGCGTGTGAGCATTGAGTGCCTTTCCTTTCAAAATTGTAAGATACATCCATAAAATAAATATCCATTTTATCCATATCCTGTTTATAATCAAGGTAAAGTACGTCCATTTTGAAGGAGGAACATCTGTGAAGAAACTGATGATTTGGGTCATGCTGAGCTGTCTGATTTTGACGCTTGGAGTAGGACCTACGACAGCAAAGGCGGAGACTGCCCTTGCTAAAGCAACGCTTTTGAAAGCAGGTCAAGAGACGACGCTTGAAACAGGAACGGAAGAAAAAAATACATATTGGTACCGCGTCAATCATGAAGCGGGTGTAGAAAAAACTGCCTCTCACTTCGAGTTATCAATCGATACGGATCAACCTGTTCAAGTAACAGCTTATCCGAGCGAAGCGATGGCTGCAGAAGACGATACGTTTGATCGTTACCGGACAGAAGCAGAGCCAAATGAAAAAACACCGACAAAACTAGCTGTTCCATACGCATGGGATGGACCGTATTATGTCAAAGTAGAATATTACCCGAACATCGAAGAAGGGAAGACGACAAAAGCAGCGCACGCTAAACTAACGTATAACAACGTCAAATTGCCGGTTGAGTATGAACCGATCAATGATATCAGCTGTATGGCAGAAGAAGCGCTCAAACAAACAAAAGAAGAAAAACCGATGCTTGCGCTCATGCACTCAATCCAAAAGCAAGTATTGAGCCAATCGGATGCAGGCCGTGCTTTAACATCGCTTTACTACAAAGCGTCGCCTTATGTCGTCAAAACACTTTTATTTAACAAAGATAAGCGTCAACAAGCATACGAAGATTTAAAAACATTGAAACCAGCGATGGAATCTATTGTACGTGGAGTTGACTATACTCTCAAATCGGAAGATCAAGAAGCGATTGATCGTCTTTATAAATTATCACGTGACGCATCTCCTGCTGTGATCGCCGAAGAAATTGATGAGTATGCAACAAATATGAATATTTCTAAGATGGGTGGGACAACGTTAAGTAAAACGTTTAAAACACTTAAAATGGATCTCCAATGGAAAGAAAGTACACGTTACATCGTCAAATTAAAACCAGGTAAGATGAACCGCTCGATGAAGATTGCGGGTGTTCAGGCAAATGATGTAGAACGTTTATCCCTTGGCAATGCGGGAGACTTCGTCATCGTGACGGAAGATCCAACTGTTAAAGGTCAATCAGCGGCAGCATTAAAACAATCACTCAATCGTTCTTCAGCCGTTGAGTACGTTGAGAAAGTTCAGACGTACCGTGCGACAAGTGATATCAACTTCGACTACCAGTGGGCCGTCAATAAAAAGACTGCTTTTGAGCAATTTGATAACGTTGGGATCGGCTTTGAAGCATTCCAACAACGTTTTGAAACGAAAAAATTAGCTCCTGTTAAGATTGCAGTCATCGATACAGGTGTTGATTATCGTTTGAAGGACTTACAAGGCAAAGTTGATATCGCAAACGAAAAGAACTACGTTTCTGTTAATGGAGACGGGGACGCAATTGATGACAATGGTCACGGGACACACGTGGCAGGTGTCATCGCAGCAACGATGAACAACGATTATGGTATCCAGGGAATCCATCAATCGGCACAAATCTTGCCGGTTAAAGTCTTGAATGCGAACGGTGAAGGGGAAACAGACGCCATCGCACTCGGGATTAAATATGCAGTTGATCATGATGCAAAAGTCATCAATATGAGTCTTGGTGGCGGTGAGAGCCGGACGATGGCTTATATGATGAAATATGCAGCAGATCATGGTGTTACGGTCGTAGCTGCTTCAGGAAATGACTACGACATGATGGTCGGTTACCCAGCGAACTCGGAATACGCGATTTCTGTCGGAGCGACGAACCCTCTCGGAATGGTCGCGGATTATTCAAACTATGGTGTTGGACTTGATGTCGTAGCGCCAGGATCAAAAGTGGCTAGTTTGATTCCAGACGGTAACACGGTGTACATGGATGGAACAAGTATGGCTTCGCCACATGTTGCCGCAGTAGCGGGTATCTTGAAATCACTAAATTCGAAACTGACACCAGCGCAAATCGAACAAATCTTGCGTAAGAGTGCAGAACCGCTTGCGTTTGAAAATCCGAATGACTGGTATGAATTTGAAGATGAGGACGAAGATGGTGAGAAAATCGAGCCTGAGTTCCCAGCTTACGTCAGTCCAGTCGCTGGCTACGGGAAAGTTAGTATTCCACGTGCGATCTCCCAGTTGAACTTGAACGGGAACGTCAATGATGTCTACGATAACCAACTAGTTGTTTCTGGAGCAGTTAAGACAGGGACGAAAGTTGAAGTTTGGGCAACGGTCGTAACAAAAGATAAGAATGGTAAAGAAACAACAACGAATAAAAAGTTAGCTGCAACAACGGCTCAAGCAGGAAAATACAGCGTCAAGATTCCGCGTCAAAACCAAAAAACAGTTCTGACGGTTCGCTATGCGAATGGATTAGACGTCACATCGGAACGGACAGAAGTCCTTCCTGGAAAAGCACCAAAAGCTCCAAAAGTGAAACCAGTTCTTGCCGGTGCGACAAAAATGACAGGTACAGCTCTTGCGGGCGGTACGATTACAGTCAAAGATGCGAAACGAAAGAAAATTGCAACAGCGAAAGTCGATGCAAAAGGTAAGTTTAGCGCGAAGTTACCAAAGCAAGTTGGTGGTTCAAGCTTGATCGTTACGGTGACGGATATTGCAAAACGAACAAGTAAACCGACGATCGTAAAAGTCTTACCAGCACCAAAGGCACCAAAAGTGAAATCGGTCTATGCCGGTCAAACGAAAGTAACCGGAACAGCTGAAAAGAAATTGAGTGTCTACGTAAAAGATGCGAAGAAAAAAGTCATCGGAAAAGGAACGGTTTCTTCAAAAGGAAACTATTCCGTCAAAATTCCGAAGCAAAAAGCAAAGGCGAAACTGTCGGTTTACGTTAAGAATACACGCGGACAAGTGAGTCCTGTAACGTCTGTGACAGTGAAAAAAGCGAAAAAATAAGAGTATAAAAAGACCTTTTTTCGGGTACATTCCGAGAAAAGGTCTTTTTTTGTACATCTTAGCTGTTGCTTCGAAAGCGTTTCTATTATATTAAAAGAAACAAATGAAAAAGCATCATTCAATGAATGATGAGGAGGATACATTCATGATGAATTGGATTCGGCGACGAATCGGTCGGCAGTTGCTGACGGTTTTTTATGCGGTACTGATCGTAGTATCGATTACTTCGTTCTTTGTCTATGACTACATGGAAGGGCGAATTGAAACGTCTAAACAAAATTTAGAAACGATCAGTGAACAAAATCGCCGAGCCAACGATTTATGGGACAATTGGCAAACGGTTCAGTTCGGTTTACGAGGGTTTGTCATCTTTGGAGACCAGGATCGGTTTGACGAGGTTCAAGCACTTCGAACAGATATTAAAAGTGAGACCGATTGGTTCATGCGA
Source organism: Exiguobacterium sp. EF_C8 (assembly GCF_054956715.1). Lineage (NCBI taxonomy): Bacteria > Bacillati > Bacillota > Bacilli > Caryophanales > Exiguobacterium > Exiguobacterium sp. EF_C8. Next base: position 393,110 of record NZ_CM143264.1, read on the forward strand.
AACGCAAAAACGGATGAAGAAGAAGAATTTGCGGCACAAATGACGAATTTATATGAACTGTACTATGACGCCTTATTTCCGCTGACCCAGTCTTACGTCAATGAAAAAAAGGCGAATCGAATCAACGAGGATTTTTTACAAGGGGACAGTCTATTTTCCTTACCAATCGCGAAACGTCTCGTAGAACAAGGACGATTAAAGCCAACCGCAGACGGTTCAATCGATATTACACCAGATATTGAAAAAGCATCTGCAGCGCTTGACGAATACCGGACGAATTTAAGTCAACAGCAAGAAACCGCTGTCGGGGAATTGCGGAGTGAAGTTGCAAAATCACAATGGATTTGGATCTCAAGTATCGTTGTGCTCGTCGCATTCATTCTCTTATTCGTTCACCCGTTCCTTCGCCGGATGACGCGGCAGTTGTTACGATTAGTAGACGATAATCAAAAACTTGCTCGCAAGGAACCGATTGAAATCGATAAGACGACAGAAAAACGTCCAGACGAAATCGGATTATTACGTGCTTCCTTTAATCGGATGGTCGTGACGATGAATGCTCATACGGATGCGATGCAAGGTAAAAATGAAGAATTGCAAGCGCAAAGTGAGGAATTGCTCGCGCAACAAGAAGAGTTACAGGCGCAACAAGAGGAACTCGAAGAAGCGTATCAAACGACGAAAAAGAATGAGGAAAAGTTGCGATTACGTAGTGAACTAACAGAGGCACTTGCCGTTCGCGAAACTGTCGAATCGTATCCAGCAATCGTTCAAAAGATGATCGATATCACTTCTTCAGAGTACGGTGCTCTATTGCTTTATGAAGAAGGGCAGTTTATGGGTGCAACCACAAACGGCATGACGATGGACTATTTAAAAGATCTCCTGAAAGATGAGATGTCCGTCATCAATCGATCTGTTCGCAAGATGGAATTCGTTCAATCGGAGAAGCGCGTTACACGTGAAAAAGAGCATCCGTATTCCTTTAGTACGTATGAGGTGACGATTCCGGTTCAAGATCCAGAAACGCATGAATTGATTGCTGCCATCTATCTCGTTCGCTACAAATCTGCATATAAAGGACAACAGCTGACGGATATTCGCGAGTTTGCGCAACAAATGACGCTTTCACTTCTACGGACGCGTTCTTATGAAGGGATGCGTCAGGAAAAAGAAAAGACAGAGCAAGTGTTGGACTCAATTCGAGAAGCGATCATTTATCTCGAGGATGGAAATGGAGAGTTATACGTCAACCGTCCATTGTTTGACTTGATTCCAGAACTTCAAACGGAATTCACAGTAGATCGGACGTTACCTTCGAGTGAGTACGTCATTGATGTGATGCGTCAGTTGGTGGATGATGTTGAAGCCTTTAATACGTATCTGGATTTAATTCGTTCCGGTAAGATTTCACCGGACAAAGTCCGATTTGATGTTCGAAACAATACGGCGCATCTAGAAGTCTACGCGGAACGCATTGATGTCGTCGGGGGATGGAAGGGAATCATTCTCGTCTTACGGGATATTACCCGGGAAACAGAAGCCGATCGTCTAAAAACAGAACTTGTCTCGACTGTGTCACATGAATTGCGAACGCCGCTCTCATCGATTTACGGTTTTACAGAGTTGATGCTAAATCGAAAGATCGATGACTCAAAACAGCAGAAGTATCTAGCGACGATCCATAATGAGACAGAACGATTATCGAACCTCGTCACGGACTTCTTAGACGTTCAACGGATGCAGTCGGGTGGACAGTTGTACCAAATGGCACATCTTGATTTGCTCAGCCTAACTGAACAAGTGATGTCCCTGTATGACGCTTCAAGTGAACGACACGATCTTCATTTGCAATTGCTCAGTCCGGACCGTCCGTTCATCTTAGGAGATGAGGACCGAATCAAACAGCTGATGAGCAACTTGATCAATAATGCAATCAAGTATTCTCCGGATGGTGGACGTGTAGATGTCTGGATTGATACGAAAGACGATCAAGCCATCATTGAAGTGAAGGATGAAGGAATTGGGATTCCACGCCACGCATTTACTCATTTATTTGATAAATTCTATCGTGTCGATAATTCCGATACACGTCGAATCGGTGGAACGGGACTCGGCTTATCAATTTGTAAGGAAATCGTCAAAGAACACGAAGGCGTCATCCACGTCGAATCTGAAGTCGGAAAAGGCAGTCGCTTCATCATCGTCTTACCGCTCAGTTTAAGTGAATCGATCGATTCGACAGAAGAGAATCGACGTTCTAGTTAAAGAAAACATGATGTATTTCTGTTAAACCGTGTTCAAACCGCTTAGGTGTGAACACGGTTTTTGCTTACGTTTAAAAAGAGTAATCTTGTCAAAAATATTTTTAATAAAATAAAAAAAGAGTGAATAAACAGCAATCGTGAACCGATATACCTATAGGACAAACGAACTATGGTTAAAAAAGGAAAGGGGGGGATTCGTTATGTATCAGAAATGGTTGGGAGTCGTCATCGGTTGGTTACTCTTTCATATCGGCTGGGTGACGTGCGTTGGAACGGATACATTTATCGGACAAGTCGTCAACAGTCTGTTCACGATCGGTGGTGTGATGATCTCCCTCTATTTGATTTGGCAGGCACAACGACGTCAGACAAGACGCCCTTTTACCTATCGTTTATTTCTTCTTTTATTGTTCGCTAACGCCATGCTTGGATTAGGCGAATGTGGACAGCTTCTATATTTTCTACAAGGACGAACGCGAACGGAACCGTTTGACTGGATCGACTTGATCTTCAGTCTTCAAATCTTGATTTATTTGATCGCTTTTGGCTATTTTCTTCGCAATCGACGACGCGAGGTCAACTTGCGTGTTTTTTTATTCGATGAGTTCATCATTCTAGTCGTTGCAGGGTCGCTCTCATGGCACTATTTAGTGACACCGTATTTAGAAGCGAATACGCTGCTGACGATCGAAACGATTTTATGGCTCCGTTATCCGATCGGCGATTTATTATTACTCGGTGGAATGATTGTCTTGTTTTTTGGTTTGATGAAGCGTGGCAATGGTGGCTCGTTGTTATTAATTTTACTCGCTTTTCATTTTCAGTTACTTGCCGACCTTCTATACGTCGTGCTAGAACGATTTGATTACCCCATCCCTTCGAGTTGGCTCGATCCGTTATGGTTAGCGACTGTCATGATCGTCGGATTAGCAGCTTATCGTTTTGATGCTGAGGAATCATTCGTCAGCTTTGATGTCGCTCGGAAATGGATCGATGTCTTGCGTTTGATTACGCCATACGTATTCTTGTTAATTCTATTCGTGACGATGGCACGGCAAACAATCAGTTGGAATGGTTTGACGATTGGTCTGATGATTGCGATTCCGTTATTAATTTCCCGTCAAATTCGGATCGTCGTTGATAATCAACGACTGCGTGAAAACCTTGAGGCGAAGGTAGAGGAACGAACGGAAGCACTAGCATCTGCCATGGAAGAGATGCGGCACATGGCGTATCACGATGCTTTAACAGGGTTACCGAATCGGTATCTGTTTGCACGATTGTTTCAAGATGCCTTGTACCGAGCGGAAGCGAGTGAAGGACAAGTCGGATTATTCTTTATCGATATCGATCACTTCAAAGAGATTAATGATACGTACGGACATCGTGTCGGAGATCAGCTCATCATCGACGTCACGGCACGCTTACAAAAGAAACTACCGCCTAATACGGTCATTTCGAGACAGGGTGGGGATGAATTCATCGTCTTATTATTTGACGTTGAACAAGAATCAGAAGTCGTGCAGTGTGGAGAACACCTGGTTTCCTTGTTTCAACAGCCGTTTCATCATGGCATCATTCCACTTCCTGTGACGGCAAGTATTGGGGGCGCGATTTATCCTACACATGCAGCCTCTCGATCGGACTTGATCGAGCAGGCAGATCTTGCAATGTACGAAGCAAAACGTCGGGGGAAAAATCAATTTTATATGCATGATTCGACGGTGACGAAGGTATAAATGAAATCATATACTAAAACACGCTCGTATACTGATCCAAACGGACCAGTCATACGAACGTGTTTTTTGATGTATATCATTTCTTTTGCGAACGGGCTAAGAACGTTTCAATAACGTCCGGCTTGGTCACTGCTTGATTACAAGCATCACTATCGATACACATATAATGACCAATCGTTTGATGCTGTTCAGTCGAACGGCGTGTCGTGACAGTTACGAGTGTAATATCACTATACGTATGACAAATCGCACAAATCCCTTTTTGAATCGATGGTAGATAGGTACCTTCTACGCCAATCCATTCACCATTCAAGGGATAGACGAAATATTTTTTCCGATTTCCGGTATCGTTCCAGCTTAAAAACGTCGTGTGTGTCCACTCAAAGGAGTGAAGTGGCGGAACGTGTAGCTTTTTCGTTTTTTTAAAGAGCTGTCGGATTCGTGATTCAGAGATGGTCGGAAATGGTTGGACGAACGGCTCCACACGTGTCAAATACATGAGAAGATCCTGTTCGGATTCAGCGTCACGAATGTTCGTCAACAAGATTTCCTGTTCCGGTGTAAGTACTGGCAATAGATCAAATATCTTTTCAGCGGCACTGTACCGAACAGCATCACGAACATCGGGGTCATGAACGGCTGCGAATTGATGTTGCAGCAGCTCGACTTGATTCCGAATGAAATTGTATTGATGGGGTAGTAAAAATGCGTCCATTCTCGTTCCTCCTTTTCCTTTCATCGTACCGGAATTTGGCAACAGAACAAAGCGACATTTTAGTTTTTCGGACTCCTACAGCGGGAATTAAATAACAGACTGAACGAGGAGGTGAAAAGGGACGTGCAGTATTTAACATTTTTACGCTTGATGAATGTAGGAGCATTCCTCTTTGCAATGCTAGCACGCGTCGTTTGGCAACAGCCGATGACCATTCTTAAGTTACCTCTTGTTCCTGCACCATTCTTTGACGCCATTGCCGGTGTCGTGTTTACGACATTATTAATTTGGTGTATTCGACCGGTACGTGCCTTCCCTGCGGATCGAGAACTGATTGAAGATATCGGAGGGTGGCTTGCATTATCACTCGTGACGCTTGGAATCAGTAGTATGAGTGGCCCCCCTTGGGAACTCGTCTCGACGACGATTTCTTTCATCAGCCTTTGCTTAGTCTATATGAAAATTCAACACCATCCCCGGCGTTCGCCGTGGATGCGCTCTCCAGTTTCAGTGTTGCTTGCCTGGATCAGTACGATGCTATTGATTTTACCATTTCGGATCTTATCGGATTTTCAGTTCACTTCTCTATTCAGTCTTTCCGAACGCCAATGGAGCACGAGTGCGCTCGCACTAGCTGTTATCGGTGGACTCCTGTTCATCGCAATCCATTCAGATTGGGTATTTGGTCTCGCACTCATCTGGTATTTAGCTGGACTATTGTTTAACGAACGTCTCATTCTCTTGCAACAGATTGTAGCGGGAATTGGCATAATGTGTGTTTTACTCCTATGTTATTACGTCTTTCAGAAACGTCAACGTCTTTTTCGACAGCATTCACCTAAGTCTTCTTCGTCCTAGTTATGTTTTAGGTGAATTTGGGGTATATCCCATATAGCTGTTATAAAAGGGGGAGGCGTGCATCATGGGGAAAAAACAATGGATTGGTGTCTATCAGAATGAAACGGATTTAATTCGTAAGATCGAGGATTTACATTTTGCAGGTTATCTAGAAGAGGATCTATATATCGTGTTGCAAGACAAGACTGATATGGCGATGTTACGTGGGCAATCGGCGGCGCAACTCGTCTCTGGAAAACGGACGCTGTTTGAGCGGTTTACAGGCAAACCAGCTTCGGCTGAGGAAATTCAAACTGCTTTTACGGAACTCGGATTGCCGGAGGCAGATATTCGGCAACACGTCTTACGTGTCCAGCAAGGCGATTATGTCCTGTTGGCAGACGAAGCAGGGGCTTCTCGTCCTGCGCCGGAACCAAAAAGTATTCTGGAAACAGAGCCAGAGGGAATCGAAGCGGAACGAAAACTTGATCACGAAAACCGTGCCCTTGAAAATGAAAATGATCGGATGTTGTAAGAGAGTCGTGTGGAAAGGATGAATCTTGATGGAGAGCCAATATCATACGATTTTGGTAGCAATCGACGGATCAGAGACAGCAGATTTAGCATTTGAGAAGGCAGTGAAATTTGCCAAACTTGATCATGCTAAACTCGTCATCGCCCATGTCATCGATATTCAGACGTTTGCTAACGTACGTGCCAATAAACGTTTCATTGATCAAAACGTTACCGAATATGCACAAGAATTGCTCGATCGTTACGAAAAGCGGGCACGAGAAGCAGGTGTCGAGACAGTTGAGCTGATCATCGAAAATGGCTCTCCGAAAACACTGATTCCAAAGGTCATCGCACCACGCGTTGGTGCGGGTCTGATCGTCTGCGGAGCAGTCGGGATGAATGCGATGGAACGAATCATGATTGGGAGTGTTTCTGAAAACATTTCCCGTTATGCAAAATGCGATATCTATATCGTCCGTCCGAAAACCTTGAAGTGACATAAAACAGCACACATCGGCTGATGTGTGCTGTTTTATGTCACGTTAGAAAGTAATAGAAAATGCCTAATAAAATCAGAATGATCGGGAGAAAAATGAAATACATCCAAGACATATTTTTTGCCGAAGTCTTGTGATCGTACTGCTCTTCTGCTGGTTGCTTAGCAATCCGCAACGTAAAGATGAGTCCGACGAGACAAATGACTAATGCGATCCAAAATAAAGTCAACATAAGCATGCTCCTCTCTTCTTTTATCATACAGAAAATGGTCATGTTCTGCAGTGGTGAGTTGTGACAGTTTAAAGTTGACAACGTACTAGTTGAGGGGCTAAACTAACTTCATAAGTTTAGGGGGTAAACTAAAAATGAAAGATAATTTACGTGAAGCAGTCCTCCTGTTCGAAGAAGTCATGATCCATGGAACTGAACGTGTGCTGAAGTCAGTCGAAGCGCCTGTTTGGCAAATGTATTCACCGGAACAACTCCATGTGTTGAAGCTCGTTGGAAAATACGGACCAATCTCATCGGGGCGTCTCGCGGCAGTACAGGGCGTACATAAAAGCGCCATTTCCAATCGGCTGAAAAAGTTGACGGAAAAAGGACTTGTCATCGTCGAACGCCGAGAAGATGATCACCGAACGAAGTACATCTCGTTGACCGAAGCAGGACGATTGGTTGCGACAGAGGCGGAGCAAGAAATCTATACGTATCTCGAAAGTTTGATTGAAGGAAAGGTCGAGGAAGAAGAAATCATCCAGTTCATCGAAACCTTTAAGAAAATCAAAGAGATTCTGCAGTTGAACGTCTAAAGACAGAATAGAAGGAAGAGGAGAATCAGACATGCGACAAATCGTCAAATGGCGCTGGGCAATTCTTGCATTATTGCTCATCGTCACAGTAGCTTTACTATTTACGGCACCAAACTTGGCAAAACAAGCAGAGGACGCAGGGGCGATTCAGCTTGCGAATAACGCTGACTCACAGCGGGCAGCAGATATTTTAGAAAAAGCGGGAGCAAGTGAAGAAACGATCTCTCTTGTTATTCCGCTCAAAGACAAAGTCAGCGATGCTGATCGAAAGTCGATTGGGAAAATCGTTAAAGATTTAGAAGCACTCGATCGTCCGGTCACGGATGTGCTGAATCCGTTTGAAAACAAAGAGACGGAAGGACAGCTCGTCTCAAAAGATCAAAAGACAGTCCTTGTTCCAATCACGGTCGACGGTTCGCAAGAAGAAATCGTCAAACTGGCAAAACAAATTCGGACAGATCTCTTGCCAAAGGATCAAACGATTTATCTAACGGGTGAAGCGTTAATCAACGATGACGTCAATACAAGCTCACAAGAAGGGTTGAAGCGGACGGAACTGATTACCGTCGGGTTGATTTTCGGACTACTTCTGCTCGTCTTCCGTTCCATCGTCACACCGTTCGTACCACTTGTGGCAGTGGGCTTTACGTACCTGATCAGCCAATCACTCGTCGCCTTTTTCGTCGACTGGTTCGGATTCCCGGTATCGAACTATACGCAAATCTTCCTCGTTGCCATCCTGTTTGGGATTGGGACGGATTACTGTATCTTGCTACTGAGCCGGTATAAGGAAGAATTGACGGCAGGACACGATGTCGAGACAGCGATCGTCAACACGTATAAGACAGCAGGGCGTACGTTACTAATCAGTGGTCTTGCTGTTCTTGTCGGTTTCTCAGCGATTGGGTTTGCGGACTTCCCAATCTTCAAATCATCGGTCGCTGTTGCGGTCGGGATTGCCGTCCTCTTACTCGTCTTATTTACACTTGTCCCCTTCTTCATGGCGACACTCAAAGAAAAACTATTCTGGCCGTCAAAGAAGGCAGCGAGTCACCAAGATAGCAAACTGTGGTCACATTATGGTGGGTTATCGATCCGTCGTCCTTTACTTGCGATGATCATCGTTGCGATCGTCACGGTCCCGACACTCTTTACGTACGATGATGACCTCTCGTTTAATACTGTCGATGAGATTGGTGCGAAGTATGATACGGTCAAAGGACTGAATGCGATCTCGGATGGATTTGGAGCAGGTGAGTCGCTCCCGGTCAATGTCATTCTTAAGAGCGACAAAGATTTGATTACAGAAAAGACAGTTCCTTATGCGGAACAGTTGAGTCGTGAGCTCGTGAAAATCGACGGGGTCAAATCGGTTCGTTCGATTTCTCGTCCGACAGGCGAAATCATTAATGACTTCTACGTCGATCGTCAATTAAAACAAGTTGCTTCCGGCATGAAGAAAGCAACCGCTGGTCTTACGGACGTTCAGTCTGGTCTGACGACAGTTGAAGACAATCTCAACGGTATTACAGGACAACTACCGGCAGGAGACTCGGCTTCAGCAGGAGCAAGTCAGTTGCAACAAGCAGCAGACGGACTTGGACAGATCAACCAACAGTTGACGCTCGTCGGTCAAGGTCTGCAATCGACTCAAAATATCCCGCAAACCATTGGGACATTAAATGCCTTGTCTGGTCAATTGAGCCAAGTTCAATCTGGCATCAGTCAAGCAGCAAGTGGAATAGCCTCACAAGGAGCACAAGCCGGTCAACTTGGAAGTGGGCTGACACAACTTGCGGATGGTGTTGGTCAAGCAAACACAGGGCTTGCGAAAATTAGTAATGGTCTAGATGACATCTCGAATTTGTTAACCGAGATGGGACAAGCGACATCGATCCGTGGGACAGGTGTGTTCGTACCAAAAGATACGTTATCGGACAAGGCCTTTAAACCAGCAATTGACCGTTACGCGATTGATCAGCAAACCGGATTGAAGTTTGAAGTCATCCTCGAAGATGATCCGTATTCACCAGAAGCGATTCAAACCGTCGCTGCAATCAAAAAGACGACAGCGAATACGATTAAAGGGACACCGTTTGAAGACAGCACTGTCGCATATGGCGGGATTTCAAGCGTCAACAGTGACTTGAATGATACGTCGAAAGCCGATTTCAAACGAACAGTGACCGTCATGTTGATCAGTCTCTTTGTGATTTTAGCGATCATGTTCCGTTCGTTGATCATGCCATTGTTCATGATTGGTTCGTTATTGCTGACGTATTATACGTCGATGTCGATCGCTGAGCTGATCTTCGTCAACGGTCTTGGATATGACGGCATCAGTTGGGCTGTTCCGTTCTTCGGATTCGTCATGTTGATTGCCCTTGGTATCGATTATTCGATCTTCCTACTCGATCGTTTCCGCGAAGAGACGATCAAGGGACTCGATACGAAGGAAGCGATGTTCCTGTCGATGAAAAAGATGGGATCTGTCATCATCACGGCAGCGATCATTCTTGCAGGAACCTTCGGAGCGATGATGCCGTCTGGTGTCTTGAGTCTCGTTCAAATCGCGACGATCGTCATCACAGGTCTACTTTTGTATGGATTAATCGTCTTACCACTCTTGATTCCAGCGATTACAGTTTCGTTTGGTAAAGGGGTCTGGTGGCCGTTTCGATCAAATGCCAAAAAATAAGAACTAATCAAACCGGATTCGTCTTCTAGATGAATCCGGTTTTTTCATGACGTATACTAAGAGCAGAGTATAAGGAGGTAGAACATGCAATACTTCAAACAACTGACTTCACGGATTTGGTATCAGACACCGGTCAGCGAGACGGATCGCCCGATTCTCGCCGTCGTGCGTGGGGAGAAGCATCAATTGATGATTGACGCCGGAAACTCGTCAGCCCATGCCGCTTTGTTTTTAGAAGAAATGAAAAAACACAATCTTGGATCACCTGACTTATTGGCCCTGACCCACTGGCACTGGGATCATATTTTTGGGATGAAACATCTCCGTCTGCCATCGATGGCAACACAGCAAACAATCACCCGCATGAAAGAGATTCAACCATACGCTTGGACGGATGCAGCGTTACAAGAACGAATGGATCAAGGGATCGAGATTCCGTTTTGTGCGGATGCGATCAAGCTCGAGTTTGGTACGACACGCGATATTGAAGTCGTCTTACCGACGATTGGCTTTACTGGACAATTGGAAATTGACTTAGGTGGCGTGCAGTGCCAACTGATTGAAGTCGAAAATGATCATTCTCCTGGTAGCCTACTCGTCTACATTCCGGAAGAACGCGTCGTGTTCTTAGGAGACGCGATGTATGCGGATATCTTTTCATCGAAGTGGAATTATACGGTCGAACGGACGAAGCGCTTACTCGCAACAATCGATCGTTTAGAAGCCGATTATTATGTCTGGTCGCATGGAGAAGCGATGCCGAAGTCTGAATTTGAAGAAGAGGTCAACATGTTGCGTCGAGCCATTCGTGTAACGGAAGCGACCGGAGGACGACTGAAGGATATGCGGACTTTATATGCAGAAGAGACAGGACGATCGTTGACGGAAGACGAAACCGAAACATTGATTTATTTTGCAAATGGAGTGAAATGACAGATCGTAACAAGGGATAAAACGGAGGGCGTCGAAATAAAAAAGTACTACGAGCTTGTTAAAGGGAGCGGTACTATATGACAAAGCCAAAATTCGAACGGGATGAAACCATCGATCGCGTTTTTTTTGGAAAAGCGGGCATCTTTTCATTTTTGGTTATCGTTGGAGGCATTCTATATCTACTATATGATCTGTACGTACAATGATCGGAACGCATGCGTTCCGATTTTTTGAATTCAGGGGAGTGCACGAAAACCAGATATTGGGTAATAACTTGCGTGAGACTGTTAGTGAAAGTGAGAGGAGATGTCGGATGAAACGAATTCAAATTGCGGATTTTGATCGACGCATGCCATCGATTGAATTGGTCGAAAAGGATGATCACTATGAAGCGATGCTTGTACCGAGTTATGACCATACGTATCCTTCGACACAAATCCGGACGATCCGCTTAGCGGATATCTCCGTCAATCTGTTTGTCACCCCGGAAGAAACACTACTTGTTTCTGCGCTTTTTCATAAACCGGTTCAAGTGACGGATATCGTTTCCTGGATGCAGTTGTATACGATTAGTTTTGCCCAGTCGGATGAGACTGGTTATTTCGTCGAACAAGCGGATGAAATTTTAGAAGTCGTCTTGTATCAGAAACATCCGATCGTCATCGCGACACGTGGTCAAGATCGATTGTATTACGATACGACGGGAGCAATCGAGGTCCGGCGGGCGACGAATGAATCGGTCGGCGAGCGTCCCTTGCTTTATTTGAACGGGGAAGCCTGGTATGGTGTCCCGCGCTTGTCGTTCAATCGAATGAAGGATGAGCTGCACGTCAATGGAACGTTTTTATATGCGGACTATATGGACGCACACCATGGAAAAATCGGTTTCTTTCGCGAGAATGATCCCTCTCTACCAATCGTTTTGCTCGTCGGTCAGGCAATCGTTGAGATCGAACTGACCGAGAATCCGGACGGTTCACGCGTCCTGATTTTAGAACAACCATATGACGAAGCATGAAAGTGCACAAAAACCGTTCAGCAGATGAACGGTTTTTAAGTGAGACCGTGAAATCCCTTACAAAATATGCGAAGATAGTAAAGAGACAGACCAAAGGGGTTGATGGGGACATGGCGAAAGAAACACCGCGTAATTCTAAATGGATGCGTTCCTATAATCGGGCACTCGTCTTGCGACTGATTCGGATGCATCAACCGATTTCGCGGGTTGAGTTAGCACAACGGACGAACTTAACGAAGCCGACGGTATCGAACATCGTCAGTGAATTGATTGCAGAACAACTCGTGACGGAGCGAGAGCTTGGGATATCAAATGGGGGACGAAAACCGATCATGCTCGAACTCGTCGCAACAGAGCAATACGTCATCGGCATCGATGCGACAAGTCACCAATTCATCGGAGTCGTCGCGGATTTAAGTGGTAATACGATTCATGAGTCCGAAGCCGTGGGACGTTTTGAGACGAATGAAGAATTGATTGAAGCGATTGGTCGATTATGCGAGACCTTGATTGCACAGACACAAGGACGGGGAACGATTCACGGTATCGGGATCTCCGTCCACGGGATGGTCAATCCGGAGACAGGTGTCATCTTGTTTGCACCACGTTTCCACCTGCATGACGTTGAGTTGAAGGTACAACTTGAAGCACGCTTTGACTATCCTGTCTTCATCGAAAACGATGTTCGAGCACTCGCTTCGTTTGAGCTATTATTCGGTGAAGGTGTTGGGGTCGAACAATTCTTTTATCTCTATGCCGGGGAAGGCATCGGGGGTGCTTATGTGCTCGATGGACAGCTTGTCGACGGACAACATCATATTACGGGAGAGGTCGGACATATGCGTCTTGATCTCGATGGACCGATTTGTTCGTGTGGGAACAGAGGATGCCTAGAAGCATTAGCAGGCGAAAAAGCATTGTTACGGGATTATGCTGTCGTGGATCCGCAAGTCATGACGATTGCTGATTTGCGCAAACGGTTAAACGAACGCGATGAACAAGCAGTTCGTACATATGAACGGGCGGGGGAATATATCGGAATCGGTGTCTTGAATACGATTCATCTCCTGAATCCACGCCGGATTTTACTTGGGGGACCGATGTTTGAGCTCGCACCCACGATCGTTGATCAAATCAAGGAACGGGTCGAGCACACGGCGTTGACCGCTGCTTCACGTGAAACCGATGTCAAGATGGTTCCGTGGGGTGAAAAACAAGGAGCACTCAGTGCGGCTGCCCTTGCGACAAATAGTTTATTTCAAACGATTTAATGAACCGATTCCGTGTCTTGCAAACTAGCAAGACACGGAATCGGTTTTGTTATTCAAAAAATAATTTATTGAAACCGTTTACAAGTTAAAAACCAATGTGCTATAGTCGATATAAAGTTAGATAATAAATTTAATTTACTAAGTTCATGGTCAACTAAGTGGAGGTGGATGCAGGTTAGCAGGGGCTAATCAAGCTGAAGCAGGAAAGGGAGGCATCGCGCAATGGAACCACACGATCCATGGGTTTCGTACCGTGAAGCTTTCGGGCGTTACGGAGCAATCCGCGGTTTTTATTTTCATCGGTCAACGCAACAGATGACAGAACAGGGTCCAGGCGATGTCCCGACAGACGAGCAGGATATCGTGCTCGTCCGACCACGACGTGACGGTGTGTTTCAATTCCGGATGTCATCGGTACAAGGGGTCCTGACGATCCGTTCATCCGAGCTACACATTCGAAAAAATGAGAGCGGATACATTGAATTACGCGCACTCATGCAACACATGCGCTCTGCCGGTTGTTTGACGCTGGGTGGAGAGTTATATCTCTTCGTCCGACCGGACGTCGATACGCTGGCATACCGTCTTCGATTGATCGCCCGTGTATTGATTCAGCTACAGGGAATGCCGATTCAGACGAAGGTGATCGAAGAATGGTGCCGACAAGCACTAATCGAAGGGGAACACGCTAGACGATACGCTTGACTACTTACACATAAAAGGGGAGCTCTTACATGAAATTCAAAAAAACGAAACTTGTTGCTGCAGCATCAGTCCTAACATTATCCGCATTCCTCGCCGCTTGTGGTGGCGAAGACGAGCAACAAACGAAAACAAAAGACGGTAAGACGATCGTCACATGGTGGGGCTGGGCACCGCAACCAGAAGCGGGGAAAACTGTCGTTGATGCTTTCAATAAATCACAAGATAAATACGTCGTTCAATTCAAACGATACAGTGAAGACTACGAAAAACAATTACAGGTCGCGATGCTGTCAGGTAAAGGCCCAGACATCATCGGTCTGAAAGAACCGATGATTCAGCAGTACAAGGATCGCGTCGTACCGGTCGATTCGTACATGGATAAAGCAGCAGGTAAAGGATGGAAAGATAAGTTCGTTGAGCTCGGAATCGAACAAACAACGATTGACGGCAAACAATATGCAGTTCCAATTGGTTTCACAGGTCAAGCGTACTTGATGTACAACAAGACGATGCTTGATAAATACGGTGTGACACCACCGAAGAACTACAAAGAAACAGTCAGCGCAGTCAAGAAGATTAAAGACTCAGGCGATAAAGTCATCCCACTCATGCTCGGAGCAAAAGATGCATGGATTGACATCGATGTCTACAACGTCCTCAGCCACCAGGTCGCACCAGGTTACATTCAAAAAGTCCTCTCGGGTCAAGCAAAATGGACAGACGACGAAATGGTTAAAACAGCACAAGTCTGGCAAGATCTCTTCAAAGATAAAGTTTTCCAAGAAGGAGCGCTTGGTCTAGCGACATACAATGACGGGATGAACCAATTCTTTGATAAAAAAGCAGCGATGTGGGTCATCGGTTCATGGGAAGCACACTCGATGACAACAGCTGAGAAAAAAGACAAATGGAAAATCAAAGATGAACTCGGATTCGTTCCACTCCCGAACTTAGTAGGTGGAACAGAGCAACCGGTCATCGCATCGATCGATATGGCACTTGGTGTCAATAAAGAGTCGAAACAACAAGAAGGTGCAGCAGAGTTCATCGCCTTCATGAGTCAAGGAAAAGGACAAGAAGTCTACATGGGTGAGTTTGAAATGGCACCTGGTATCAAGGATGTCAAAGTCGATTCAGACGCTGCCTTCACATCTGAAGGCGAAAAAGAATCGTACAAGATGTTAAACGACACATTAGCAAAAGCGGTTGCTAGCCGTGGTATCCGAGATACGAAATTAAACGATATCCTCGGTAAGGAACTTCAAAACATCGCGACAGGACAAGATCCGAAAGAATCATTACAACGCGTTCAAGACGCAGCGGATCAATCAGCGAAATAAGACTCGACAGTGAAGTGGTACGCCTGCGTGCCACTTCCTGATTTTTGGACTTGAGGAAAGTGGGGAATCGATATGCAGACAGAGCGACAGGAATTGCCGATTAAACCAAAAGCAGAACCGCTCCAGCCGGTGGCGACACGCCCGCCCGCACCGAAGAAGAAAAAGAACATGAAGCGAAACATGGTCGGATGGGCCTTCGTTGCTCCGATCGTCTTGTTCGTCGTCAGCTTCATCTATTATGGGATTTTCTATAATGCCTATAACTCGTTCTTCTCGTGGGACGGGATTTCGTTTGACAAAGTATTCGTCGGACTCGACAACTATGCTGAGATGTTCCAAGATCCGGACTTCTATCTCTCGCTGAAGAACACATTCATCTTCACGATTTTGACCGTTTCGATTCAAGCTGGTATCGGTCTCGTCTTGGCGTACTTCCTGCATACACCGGGACCATTGCGGACGGCGATGAAGTCGGTCTTCTTCTTCCCGGTCGTCTTGAGTCCTGTCGTACTCGGTGCGGCATTCTCACAAATTTATGATTTCCAGTTTGGTTACATCAATGAGTTCCTCCGTGCGATTGGTCTCGGTAGCCTCGAGCAGAACTGGCTTGGTGATCCGGACATCGCGCTTTATTCCGTCATTGCGATCAACATCTTCCAGTGGACTGGTTCTTCGATGGTCATGTACTACATGGCAATGTTGACGATTGAGAAGGAAATCTTCGAAGCAGCAAAAATCGATGGAGCTGGATTCTTCCGGACACTGTGGAGCATCGTCTTCCCGAACTTGAAAGGAACGACGTTCACTCTGTCGATTCTCGGAGTTATCGGTGGTCTGAAGACGTTTGACTTAGTCTGGATCACGACAGCTGGTGGACCAGGATCGTCGACGGAGTTCATTTCGACATACCTATTCCGAAAATCGATGTTACAACAGGAAGTTGGTTTCTCGAGTGCTGTTGCCATCATCCTACTGACGATCGCCTTGCTGATCACGTACTTCCAATTGCGTGTACAAAAGAAAATGGATAACTAAGGAGGAACGACCCATGGATGTAGAATCTAAAAAAAGCCGCTGGATGATTAACCTCGTATTGGCGCTTGCGTCAATCGTCTGGTTATTCCCAATTTTCGTCATGTTCAAAGAGAGTCTTCGCGTCAATGGATTCGATAACTATATTGCGACATTGCAAAACCCGAACTTCCCGACATTCGTCTTCAACAGTTTCTTTGTCGCTTTCTTCATGATCATCATCTCGATCACGATTTTGGCGTTCGCAGCGTTCGCTTTCTCGAAGCTTGAGTTTGCTGGAAAACGTCTTTTGTTCAACATGGTCCTTGCTGGACTCATGTTACCGGTCGCTTCGATGATCGTACCCTTGTTCTTCACGCTTCGTTCATTTGACGGGCTGAACAACCACTGGGGACTGATCGGAGCGGAAGTTGCCTTCTTCTTACCATTCGGTCTGATGCTTATCAAAGGATACTTTGATGAATTGCCAAACGAATTGATGGAAGCAGCGTATATCGATGGTGCGACGATTCTTGAAGTCTTCTTCAAAGTCATGCTACCGCTCGCAAAACCAGCGCTCGCAACAGCTTTAATCTATGCGTTCCTTAACTCATGGAACGAGTACTTGATGGTTCTTACGTTCATGACCGACCCTGCTTATCAGACAGTCACGATGGCACCAAGTTTCTTCAAGGATGCGCTTGGCGGGGACCCAGGGAAAATCTACGCTTCACTTGTTTTGATCAGTTTACCGACGATGATCTTCTATATCTTCTTCCAACGTTTCTTCCAAAAAGGGATGACGGCGGGTGCAGTAAAATAATTGTTTTTGCGTAAGGGGGAGCACAATGTATTTAGGAGTCGATTATTATCCAGAACAAACACCACGAGCACTATGGGAGGAAGACTTCCGACTGATGAAGGAACTTGGTGTCAACGTCGTTCGTCTCGCAGAATTCGCTTGGTCGATGATGGAGCCGGAAGAAGGCGTCTATGACTTTAGTTTTTGGGATGACGTCATCGAACGTTTGAGTGCGGAAGGATTCGATATCGTACTCGGGACACCAACCGCGACACCACCTGCGTGGTTGTGTACGAAGTATCCAGAAATCTTACCGGTCGATGAGAACGGTGTGACGATCAGCTTTGGTGCTCGTCGCCATTATACGGTCCACAGTGAAACGTACCAACGACTATCCGTCAAGATCACGGAAGAGATGGCGAAACGATACGGTCAACATCCTCGTGTTATCGGGTGGCAAACGGATAATGAATATGGGCATGAGAAATCGGATCGTTCTTACGGTGATGTCGACCGCGCTGCTTTTCAGCGCTGGTTAGAGAACCGTTACGGAACGCTTGATGCTTTGAACGAAGCATGGGGAACCGTCTTCTGGAGTCAGACGTACACGGCGTGGGATCAAATCCCGGTACCGCGTAAAGTCTATCAGGAACATAACCCATCCCTGCTCGTCGACTTCGATCGTTTTTGTGCCGACGGCTATACGTACTACAACAAATTACAAGTCGATGTCTTACGTCGCTACATCCCAGAGAACGTCTTCATCACGCACAACCTCGTCTACAGTGACATGGCGGTCAATCAACAGCAAATGGCGCAAGATCTCGATTACGTCGCGTTCGATAACTACCCGGTCTGGGGTGGACTACCGGAGCCGAACCGGTTCGAGAAGATGGCAAGCGATCATGATCTTTGCCGCTCTTCGAAGCAAGGAAAAGGCTTCTGGGTCATGGAACAGTTGAGTGGCGCACAAGGCTGGAGTAAAATCGGTTACTTGCCACGACCAGGGCATATTCGTCTCTGGACGTATCAAGCAGTCGCGCGGGGAGCAGAAGCGATCGTCTACTTCCGATTCCGGGCTGCTCATTTTGGAACAGAGGAATTCTGTCACGGCATCATCGATCATGATGGAAAACCGAAACGGAAATTCGAAGAAGTGAAACAGATCATGACGGAACTGAATACGTATGGCGATGAAATCAATGCGAGCCGTTACGACGCGAAGGTTGGTGTCTATTTCGATCAAGAAAACGTCTGGGCGTGGACGCATCAGCCGCACAGTGATGCGTTTGATTTTCGGACGGAGTTCGTCCGCTTCTATGGCGGAGCAGTTCGTCAACAAGTCGCAACCGACATCGTCTTCCCAGGTGATGATCTATCTCGTTATAAACTGATCATCGTTCCACTCTATTTCTTGACGAATCCTACGTTCGATGACGCCTTGATTGCGTACATGGAACAAGGAGGTCACGTCATCTTCACGTACCGGACAGGTGTCAAAGATGCACGGAATCATGTCGTACCGACGACGTTACCGGGTAAATTCGCACCGTATGCGGGTATTGAAATCGACGAATATGAGTCACTCCAATCGGTTCAGCAACATAAGGTGGCAGGTATCGGCGAGATGGCAGGACAATCCTCAACAGCGCGCCTCTGGTGTGATCTCATCACACCAACGACAGCAGAGACACTTGCTGTCTATGAAGATACGTTCTATGAGGGTGTAGCGGCTGTGACGCGCAATGCCTATAAAGGAATGATTACCTACATCGGCTCATCGATTGATGATGCGATGATTGATACAATTTACCGTCAAGCGTTCACAGAGGCTGGCATCGAGATGATCGATGCTCCGGATCAAGTTGAAATCATTCGTCGTCACGGCGAACAACGCGATTTCCTCTTCTTGATGAACCATGACACGAAAGAAGCACGGGACGTCACGCTCGACGGAACATACCAAGCATTGACAAAGGAAAAGACATATCGTGGAACGGTCCGACTCGCACCACTCGAGACACTGATTCTGACGACGTAAGGAGGAAGAGAACCATGGCAATCTTTGAAGTAGCAGGACGTCGTTTCGTCGTCGAGGGGAAACGGGTCGCTCACGTCGTGACAGTCGGTGCGAACGGGAAGCTGATTCACACCTATTTCGGTGCCAAGTTACCGTACCGGGATGATTATGAAGCGTTACCGAGTCCGGTCGTCGCACACAGTTCGTTTGAATCACCAGACGGCGTTGCGACGTATGATTTCGTACCATTCGGCGAGATGTTGTACACGGAGCCAACTTTGAAATCGGAACGAGAGGACGGACAACGGATTCACCAGTTCCAGTTTGAACGCTCCGAGCAGACAGAAACGAAACTGACATTGTGGCTTTTTGATCCGTTGCAGGAGATGCGTGTCGGAGTGCAATATGAACTGTTTGCCGATTACGACATCATCGGTCGTTCGATTGTCGTCGAAAATACAGGACGATTACCTGTTCGTTTAACAGCAGCCCAGTCCTTCGCGATGGGACGTTGGCATCAACCGAATTTAAAACTGCATCACTTCGCTGGGGTGTGGACAGGTGAGTTCAAGAAACAGATCACACCGGTGACACCAGGACGCCAGACGATTGAAAGTCGGCGCGGGGTGACGAGTCATCAAGCGAATCCTTGGTTCGCACTCGAACAGGATGCAACAGAAGATGGCGGTGAAGTCGTTTACGGACATTTTGCTTATTCCGGCAACTGGGCGATTCACGTCGAACAAGATGCGTTCGGTTTCGTTCAGCTATCGGGTGGCATGAATCCGTTTGATTTCAGTTGGAAACTATCACATCATCAACAGTTGACCACACCGACGTTCTACATCGGGTATGCGGATGGTTTCGCAGATATGAGCGCCCATGCGCATGCGTTCCAACGTGATGTCATCATGCCGCGTGCGACTGATCGTCCAGTTCTCTATAACTCATGGGAAGCGACCTATTTCGATGTGACGGAATCTGGTCAACGTGAACTCGTCGATCTTGCAGCAGGAATCGGCTGTGAACTGTTTGTCGTCGATGACGGTTGGTTCGGTGAACGCCATTCCGATCAAGCGGGACTCGGGGACTGGCACGTCAATCGGGAAAAGTTTCCGAACGGTCTAGAGCCTTTGATCTCATATGTGAAACAACAAGGCTTACAGTTCGGGCTATGGGTCGAACCGGAGATGGTCAACCCGGATTCTGATCTATACCGGGCGCATCCGGATTGGATTTATCATGCACGGGATGCGGTTCGGACGACGTCACGGAATCAATACGTCTTAAATCTAGGATTACCAGAAGTTGAGCAATTCATTCTCGAGATGATGGATGACTTGCTGACGCGTCACGCGATCGACTACATCAAATGGGACATGAACCGTGCCTTCTCGGAACCGGGTGTTCCAAAAGACCAGACGGATCGCCAACAGGAATTATGGAAACGTCACGTCGATGCATTGTACCGGATCTTTGATGAATTGCGTCGCTTGCATCCGGCGGTCGACTTCGAAGCCTGTGCCGGTGGTGGCGGACGAATTGATCTCGGGATCCTCGCACGGACGGAGCAAGTCTGGACAAGTGATAACACGGATCCACTCGATCGCTTACAAATTCAGCATGACTTCTCTTACGCTTATAACGCGAAGATGATGAGCTGCTGGGTAACGGACGGACCGAACTGGTTAAATGGACGCAACGTGCCACTTGCGACACGCTTCGTCTCCTCGATGCAAGGAACGCTCGGGATCGGTGGTAACTTAAGCGAGTGGTCGACGGATGAGTTAGCGGAAGCAAAAGGCTGGATCGAGACCTATCAAGCGATTCGTCCGACAATCCAACGCGGCATCCAGTACCGTCTTTCATCCTTCACACAACAGACACCAAGCGTCATGCAGTATACATCGGAAGAAGAAACAGTCTTGCTCGCAATCGCGCCACTTCGGCAATACGGAATACATCAGTATCACTTCAAGCTAAAAGGACTCGACCCAACAATGCGCTACCAAGTCGAGGACCGGACGTCAAGCGGTGCCTACTTGATGCAACAAGGCTTGACGTTCTCATACACGACGGATTATGAAGCCCGCTGTCTGCGGATTCAGCCGGTCCATCGTGCGCTCTCACTACTCGAATCAAAGGAGACGATCGTATGACAGACCAGACGTTAGAAGCACAATTTGAACAGCGGTTTGGCTCACCGTCGACGCATCGCTTTTTTGCCCCGGGTCGGATCAATTTAATCGGTGAGCATACGGATTACAATGGCGGTCACGTCTTTCCGTGCGCGTTAACGTTCGGTACACACGCGATCGCGCGAAAACGAGACGATCAACGTTTCCGCTTCTACTCGCTGAATTTTGAGCAGGACGGCATCATCGAAGTCGCACTCGAAGAACTGGCGTATGACGCGACGCACGGTTGGGCGAACTATGCGAAGGGTATGGTTTCAGTCTTACAGGAAGCAGGGTACCGAATCGATTCAGGATGTGACATCCTGATTCAAGGTGACATCCCGAACGGAGCCGGTCTTTCGTCATCCGCTTCACTTGAACTCGTCATCGGAGTCTTGCTCGATCGATTGTATGGATTAGACATTCCACGTCTTGATCTCGTCCGCTTTGGTCAACAGGTCGAAAACCGTTATATCGGCGTCAATAGTGGTATCATGGATCAATTTGCGATCGGTATGGGGAAAGCGGGAGCGGGATTGTTGCTCGATTGTGAAACGCTCGACTATACGTATGCTCCACTCGATTTGACGGGGTATACGATCATCATCATGAATACGAACAAACGCCGTGAACTGGCAGATTCGAAATATAATGAACGCCGGGCGGAATGTGAGGCAGCACTCGCTTATCTCAATCAGTTCACATCACGGGAAACGCTTGGACAATGGACGACGTCAGAATTCACGAAAGTCGCATGGGAAGACGAAATCTTGATGCGTCGTGCCCGACACGCGATTTCAGAAAATGAACGAACACTTCAAGCACTAGCGGCACTCGAAGCGGGAGAACTGAAGGCGTTCGGTCAGTTGATGAATGCTTCACACGTCTCGTTACGGGAAGATTATGAAGTGACAGGGATTGAACTCGATACACTCGTCGAAGCCGCTTGGGAGCAACCGGGCGTGCTCGGCGCACGGATGACAGGTGCTGGTTTTGGTGGCTGTGCGATTGCGATCGTTGAAGACGAGGCAGTCGACGCGTTCAAACAAGCTGTCGGCGAACAATATGAAGCAAGGATCGGTTACCCAGCGACGTTCTATACGGCGACGGTCGGTGACGGAGCACGTGAAATCGAACGGGAGGTCATCTAAATGGCAACTTTAGTCGTAGGTGGAGCTGGTTATATCGGCTCCCATGCTGTCTATCAATTGATTGATGCCGGAAAGGATGTCGTCGTCATCGACCATCTGCAGTCCGGTCACCGTGAAGCGGTTCATCCGCGGGCACGTCTATATGAAGGAGACATACGCGATCGTGCTTTTCTCGATCGCGTCTTTACGGAAGAGACGATTGAGCAGGTCATCCATTTCGCTGCTTTTTCACTCGTTGGCGATTCGATGACAGAACCATTACGCTACTTTGATAACAACGTTTACGGGACACAAGTGTTGCTCGAAGCGATGATTGCCCATGACATTAAACAGATCGTCTTTTCTTCGACGGCAGCCACATACGGTGAACAGGAGCAGATGCCGATTCTCGAAACAGCAGAAACGCGTCCGACGAATGCCTATGGTGAGACGAAGTTGATGATGGAGAAGATGATGCGATGGTCTGAACAAGCATATGGCTTACGTTATGTCGCATTACGTTACTTCAACGTTGCGGGTGCGCGCGTAACAGGAGAAATCGGGGAAGATCATACGCCGGAAACCCATCTGATCCCACTCGTCCTCGAAGTTGCCAACCGGCAACGGTCAGAAATTTCGATCTATGGCGATGATTATCCAACGCCTGACGGTACCTGTATTCGTGATTACATCCATGTCGAGGACTTGATCGACGCCCATATGCGAGCACTTGATTATTTGGCTGATGGAAACGAGAGTACGGTCTTTAACCTCGGTTCAAGCCAAGGGTTTTCCGTTCGGGAAATCATTGAAGCAGCCCGTCGCGTGACGGGACATCCGATTCCAGAACGGATCATTGAACGTCGTGCAGGGGATCCGAGTATCTTAATCGCCGGATCTGCCAAAGCAAAAGAAGTTCTCGGCTGGACACCACAACGTACCGACATCGAAACGATCATCCGTGATGCTTGGAATTGGCATGCGCACAATCCAGAAGGGTACCGGACGAGCGTTCGTTAATAGAGAGACAGAATGAGGAGAGTGACGGCGATGAATGAACTCATCCAACAGTTAGTAGCGCAAGCGATCCAGAAACGCTTGATTGAACCGGAAGATGCGATCTACGCCCGGAACCGGATTCTAGCGCGAATCGGTCAAGCCGATTTTGAAGAACAGGCAGACGTACCATCTCGCCCAATTCCCGATATTTTGGACGACATGATTGAAGTGTTGATCGTAAGTGGGCAGTTGCCGGCGCGTCTTGAAGACAAAGAGCAGTTCGCAGCAGATGTGATGGACATTTTCGTTGCCCGTCCATCTGACGTGACGGCGGCATTCCGCCGTCTGTACGCTGAATCACCGGTAGCGGCAACAGATTACTTCTATCAACTGAGCCAAGCGAGTAACTACATCCAAACGAAGCGGATCGCTAAAAATAAACGCTATCAAGCGGATACGGCTTACGGGACGATCGATGTCACGATCAACTTATCGAAGCCGGAAAAAGATCCGCGTGAAATCGCAGCAGCTCGGACAGAGGCACCAACGGCGTCGAACTATCCAACCTGTCTGTTGTGCGTCGAAAATGTCGGCTACGCGGGTCGTGCGAATCATCCGGCCCGTGCGAATCACCGGGTTGTTCCGCTGACACTGATGGAAGAATCGTGGGCACTGCAATACTCACCATACGTCTACTACAATGAACATAGCATCATCCTGTCGCAGGAACATCGTGACATGGTCATCAATCGGGATGCCTTTGCACGTCTGATTGCCTTCGTTGAGCAGTTTCCACATTACTTCGCTGGTTCGAACGCTGACCTGCCGATTGTTGGTGGATCGATCCTGACGCATGATCATTATCAGGGCGGACGCTATACGTTTGCGATGGACCGAGCAAAAACTTTAACATCCTTTACGTTCCCGGATCAGCCGACAGTCACTGGGGAGACATTACACTGGCCACTGAGTGTGTTGCGTCTGAAGAGTAAAGATGCGTCGGCATTACTCAATGCTGCGACGACCGTCTATGAGACATGGTTGACGTACACGGATGAGAGTCAAGAGATTCGTTCACATACTGGTGAGACGCGACACAATACAGTGACGCCGATCGCCCGTCAACGTGATGGACAATTCGAGCTCGATCTCGTCTTACGGAACAACCGGACGTCAGCAGAACATCCGGACGGTATTTTCCATACGCATGCCGATATTCACCACATCAAGCGAGAAAATATCGGTTTGATCGAAGTGATGGGACTGGCAGTCTTACCGGCACGCCTGCTTCAAGAGTTGCAACAGGTCGAACAGTTCATCACAGGTGAAGTCGACGAAGTAGCTGTCGCTCATGCTGACTGGGCGCAAGAACTAAAACAAGCGTATGTCGGACAACATGTCACGACATACGTCGAGCAAGCGGTCGCTGCGAAATTCGTACGTGGTCTCGAAGACTGTGGCGTCTTTAAACAGACAGAGGAAGGTCAGGCGGCGTTCGGGCGATTCGTTCAACTCGTGACGCGCCAACCAGTGGAGGAACAACGATGACACGACTACTTGAGAAAGAGTTGATTCGACATACATTACGTCAGGAAGGCATCGAAGTGACACTCTGGAACTATGGCGGCATTATTCAGGACATCCGGACGATTGATCGGGATGGTCATTTGGAAAGCGTCGTCTTAGGTCTAGAGACGGTGAAAGACTATCAACAACACTCGCCGTACTTCGGGGCAATCGTCGGACGCGTTGCTGGTCGAATCGGACAGGCACGTTTCGAAGTAGAGGGAAAAGTCTATCCGCTCGTCGCAAATGACGGGGCGAATCATCTGCATGGTGGAATTCACGGATTTGATCAAGCGTGGTTTGATGTCATCGAAGCGACGGATACATTATTCCATTTGTGCTTAAAAAGTCCAAACGGAGAAGAAGGTTATCCGGGAACAGTTACACTTGATGTGTTTTATCGACTAAAAGATACGACATTGACACTTGAGATGTCGGCGGTGACGGATCAGACGACACCACTCAATCTGACGAATCATACGTATTTCAATCTATCTGGAAATGCAAAGCGAGATGTGTTAGATCATGTCTTGACGTTACCAAGCGACTGCTACTTACCGGTCCAGCCAGACGGCTTACCGACAGGGGAACAACGGGATGTCTCCGGAACCCCGTTTGATTTCCGGAACGGTCAGTCGATTCGTGACGGGATTACGCTTGAGCATCCCGAGACGATTGCTGTTGGAAACGGCTACGATCATCCCTTCGTGTTGCGGGATGACACACTTCGACTTGAAGATCCGGTGTCCGGTCGTTTCGTCGACGTGACAACGAATCAGCCGGCGGTCGTGCTCTATACCGGAACGCAACTACTGACCGATTATACGGTTCACGGTGTTCCTGCTCGACCATCACTTGGTTTATGCCTTGAAACACAAGTCCATCCGAATGTAGTCCATGAACCCGATTTTCCATCAATCTTGTTGTCACCAGGTGAGACCTATCACTGGAAAACAGCTTATCGTTTTAGTGTAGTATCTTGAAATAAGCCCCGCTTCCCGTGTCCAATTGGACAGGGAAGCGGGGCTTATTTGTGGTAGAACAGGGAAGGAAAAGTCTCAATTCACAGACGTTGCTCGAGCGCGAGTAGCGTCCGCTTCATATTCAGTCCACCATGATAGCCGAGCAAATCGCCTTTTTTGCCGATAATCCGGTGACACGGGATCGCAAGCAGTAATCGATTTTTGCCGATTGCCGTGCCAATCGCGCGAGTCGCGTTCGGTCGGAAAAGACGTTCCGCGATATCGGAGTAGGTGGCGGTTTGACCGTACGGTACCGCACGTAGAGCATGCCAGACTTCAAGTTGAAACGGGGTACCGACTGGTGCGATTGGAAAGGAGAGTGTCGCCGACTGCTGATTCAAGTAGGCCAGCAGTTGCTCCGTATATGGAGCAAGCGCGGTATCAGAAGCAATCCGATCGGCTCGCGGGAAGTGTTTCCGCGACCAGTCGTCGAATAAATCCTCCGGTTCATCCCAAGCACCGACATAACAGAGACCATCCGCTGTAGCGGCGACCGGAAACGTATAGTTGTTCCATTGCATGCGAGTGAAGTACAGTTCCATGACCATGTTTTCCTTTCTACATACACGAAATGAAGTGACGCATCCCCAAGAAGTGATTTTTGCGCAGAGACACCTCTTTTGATTACGCGCGCGAACCGATCTGTTGCCGCGGTGGAAGGTGGATCGATTGACTGAATAAGGCTTCCATCGATTCCGTCAATGCTTCGCTTCGACTAGGGTGTGCCATGACAGGGAAGAGGAGATCTTCTCGTTTCGCTGTCAGTTCCAGTGCTTGGGTGAATTGACCGACGAGACGATGAGCATCGTCACCGATCATATGAATACCAAGGATCAGTGATGTCTGTTCGTCAGTGATGACCTTGACGAACCCACTGCCCCCTTCAATCGTCGTCGTTCCGTTTGCATTTAGTGGGAACTGTCCACTCTGAACAGTATGTCCGACTTCACGGGCTTCCTGTTCCGTCATCCCGACCGAAGCAATCGGAGGAAACGTTCGCAGAACGGTCGGATAATACGGTGTCGTCGGATCGACGTCTTGACCGGACAGGTGAGCTGCGGTCCGCTTCGCTTCGTGAATCGCACGAGTGGCGAACTGTGGACCCGGGGTCACATCACCGATCGCGTAAATATGCGGTTGATTGGTTTGTCCGTATGCGTCGACGGGGATCGTCCCGTCTTCTGCAAGCGTCACGCCGATCCGTTCGAGACCGAGCGTCAAACTGTTCGGAATCCGGGCGAGGGATTGGAACAGATAGGCGCCATGATAGGTGACTTCTTCACCGTTTTTCATGACCGTGACGGTCGCGTCTACTGAAGCATCGATCTGTGTCACGACATCCGACACGAGACGGATTTTTTGTTTTTTGAATGTCCGCTTCAGTTCCTTTTCAACGCTTGGTTCAAGCGACAATTGATCGGCAAACAACGTCACCTCTGTACCGAGAGCATGGAAACAGGCTGCGGCTTCAAGTGCTAATGTGTCGGAGCCAATGATCAATAAGCTGGTTGGTAACTGCTCGAGTTGATAAAGCTGTTCGGCATTCAGTCGGCACGATTCCTCGTGCTGGATGCTGTGACTACCGGTCGCGATGATGACATCTTGGAATCGATACGTATCGAACTGATGTCCCGACTCAACACCGATCCGGTCCTCTGACAGGAAGGAAGCTGCACCAGAAATATGCTCGATTTGATTCGCCTGACAGAGGGCGGCGACACCTTGACGTAATTGCTGCACGACACGATTGCGGTAAGCATTCAGTTTACTGAAGTCATGGACAGTAGGGGTGGTGAATCCAAGGTCTTCAAGATGAGGCAAGCGTAACATTTCTTCTGCCGCATGCGCATAAACCTTGGACGGGATACAGCCTCGGTTCAAACAAAGTCCACCGAGTTCAGCTTGTTCAATCAATGTCACCTTACGACCGCCTTGCGCAGCACGGATCGCTGCCGTGTAACCTGCGGGACCCCCACCGATGATCAGGAGATCCCGTTCTTGTGTAAGTTCGCCAACAACCATGTTAGATCAACTCCAAAAGTAGGGTAGTCGGATGTTCAATCAGTGAAACGAATCGATTTGTAAAGGCAACGGCCGTTGCCCCGTCTGCGACGCGATGATCGAACGACATCGACAAATTCATCATCGAGCGGACGACGATTTGATCGTCTTCATCGACACAGGCTCGTTTTTTCGTCTTGTGGAAGGCAATCAATGCCGTTTCCGGATAGTTGATGATTGGTGTAGCCCCCGTACTGCCCAGTGGACCCACATTGCTCATCGTAAAGGTACTTGGCTTTAAGTCCGCTGCACGTAAGGCACCGTTTTGAGCACGTTGTTGCAACGAAATCAGTTGATCATGCAATTCCGTCAGTGAGAGCCGATCGGCATGACGGATGACTGGCACCATTAACCCGTCTGGTGTCTCGGTTGCCATGCCAAAGTGGAAATCCTGCTCTAATCGAATACATTCATTCGCTTCATCGAGTTTGGCATGGAAGACGGGATAGTCTTTTAAGGCAACGATCAAGGCTTTGATGAAGAAAGCATTGATGTTGATATTTCGTCCAGCGGTTTTCCATTCTGCGCGTAGTGCGAGCAAGCGCGTCATGTCAACTTCTTCAAAGTGGGTGACGTGCGGAATCGTGTACAGCGACTGGGTCATCTTTTTCGCGATTTGCTTACGAATGCCGCGGAACGGAATCGTTTCCGGTGGCGTTTGTTGTTGCGTGACCTCCTCCTCGACGACGGATGGAACCGTCTCCTGTGGAGCAACTGCAGCATTGACGAAGCGAAGGACATCGTCCTCTGAAACTCGACCTGATGGATCCGAAGCCGTCACAGCTTCGATATCAATCCCGTGGTCACGAGCAAGTTTTCGTGTATACGGTGTCGCTAGGACACGTTTTGATGGAGATGCTTGAGCAGGTGGGGCCGCGACAGCGACAGGCGCTGGTTCAGATACGCGCGACACTTCAGGTTTTACCGCGACCGGCACTTCAGAAGCGTTACTTGCTTCGATGTGCAACAACGTCGTACCGACTTGCACCGTCTGACCGACCGGAATGATGATCTCCTTGACGATTCCGGAGACAGGAGCCGGTAGTTCAGCGACCATCTTATCGGTCGCAACCTCAACGACCGGTTGATCGGTCGTGACGTGGTCCCCGACTTGAACGAGATAATGCGCGATTTCACCTTCCGTCATACCTTCCCCGACATCATGTAACTTGACTTCGATCATGGAACTCAGCTCCTTAAAACTCGACCGTACGCTGAATCGTCGCAAGGACTCGTTCCGGCGTCGGAATGTAATGGTCTTCGAGGGCGAACAGTGGAACCGGAACATCAAAACCTGTCACACGGGCAATTGGTGCCCGTAAATAAAGAAACGCCGTATCGTTGATCAACGTGACGAGATCATTCCCGAGACCACCCATCGCTGCGGCTTCATGCACGATGACGGCACGACCGGTCTTTTGAACGGAAGCAGCGATTGTGTCCCGGTCAAGCGGATAGAGCGTCCGTAAGTCGAGGACTTCGCAAGAGATACCGCGTTCCTGTGCAGCCATCGCTGCCTTGTGAGCCACTTGGACCATTGCCCCCCAAGCGATCAACGTCACGTCCGTCCCTTCACTGACGCAGCGCGCTTTTCCGATCTCGACGGTATAGGACTCGCTCGGTACGACTTCCTTAAATGAACGGTAACTACGCATCGACTCGAGGAACAACACGGGATCTGGATCTTCAATCGCAGCAATCAATAACCCTTTTGCGTCGTACGGTGTCGCGGGACAGACGACCTTGAGACCGGGCATTGATGTAAAGAGCGCCTCCGTACTATCGGAATGGATTTCCGGTGCCCGGATGCCGGCACCATAAGGCGCACGAATGACCATCGGCACACTATAGCGTCCCATCGTTCGCATCCGGATACGAGAGACATGGGTCATGATTTGTTCATAGGCAGGGTAGATGAAGCCGAGAAATTGAATCTCGACGATCGGTTTAAAGCCATTGATGGCAAGACCGATCGATGTACCGACGATGCCGGCTTCACTGAGCGGTGTATCAACGATCCGGTCTTCACCGAACTCTTCTTGTAAGCCGTCCGTCGCTCGGAAGACGCCACCGTTTTTTCCGACATCTTCTCCAAGAACGAGTGTCGTCTCATCCTCCGACAATTTTGTCCGCAGGGCATCCGTGACAGCTTGAACGAGTGTCATCTCTGTTTGACGATTGATTGGTGTTGCCATCTCATTTCCCCCTTGCTAGCAAATACGCTTCTTTTTGTTGCTGGACATCAACCGGTAAAGTCGCGTACGTATAATCGAACAAGTCATTGATGTCTGGCGCCTTGAATTGCTCCATCGCAGCTACTGCCGCTTCGACTTCTGTTTGATGCCGTTCCTGCAGCTGTTGCATCCATGTTTCGTCAAAATAGCCTTGGTGTTTTAAGAAGTGTTCGAGTCGATCGAGCGGATCAACTCGGTCGCGCGAGCGTGCTTGATCCCGGTATTTTGTTGGATCATCTGCTGTCGTATGGGCACCAAATCGCCACGTGACGGCTTCGATCAATGTTGGTCCACCACCAGAACGGGCACGTTCAACGGCTGCTTGCATCGTAAAATAGACGGCAAAGGCATCGTTTCCATCAATCCGAACACTTGGCATCCCGTAGGCAATCGCTTTTTGCGCGATCGTCTCAGAATGCATCTGTTTTTCGATCGGAACAGAGATCGCGAACTGATTGTTTTGGTTAAACAGGATGACTGGTGCTTGGAAGACGCTTGCAAAGTTCATTCCTTCATGGAAATCCCCTTCAGACGTCGCTCCGTCACCAAAGTAGGCGACCGCGACGTTCGTCGTGCCTTTTCGTTTTTCCGCCCATGCGGCACCGACGGCATGCGGAATTTGCGTTGCAATCGGCACAGCAGGAGGAAAGATGTGTTTCTCAGACGGGACGCAACCTTCAACACGACCGTTCCAGTAGAGGAGTGTCCGCACCATGTCGGCACCGAACGTCAACGTTGCGCCGTGATCCCGATACGTCGGGAACAACCAGTCTTGATCGGACAACGCGAGTGCACTACCGACTTGCGCTGCCTCTTGTCCTTCGAACGGTGCATAAGTGCCGAGGCGCCCTTGGCGTTGTAAGTTAATCGCCTTCCGGTCGAACGTCCGGATCCGGTGCATCTGTTCATATAGGGTGAGGGCAAGCTCTTTTGTCAGATCGTGTTCTTTTGAGGCGTCGATGATACGACCTTCTTCATCGATAATGCGTTGAATCGGAAAATGTTGCTCCATGTCAGTCCCTCCTTCAGTGGTTACGGATATCCCATTTTGGTTTTGTCGTGTTCGTGAAGATGTTGTTGTGTTTCGCCCGAATCTGCATCCGTTTTTCACACATCCGGTTCGCCGCTTCGACCGTCGTGATGTTCTCTGCTTGCGACTCTTTGAAGACTTCGAGAACTGCGTCATAGATGTGACGCGTTTTTAGGAGAACCCGTTCGTGATTTGCTCCATACAGTTCGTCTGCCACTTGGATCAGCCCACCACCATTGACGATATAGTCTGGAGCATATAAGATGCCACGATCCATCAAGACGTGAGCAAGTTGTTCTTCCGCGAGTTGGTTGTTCGCCGAACCACAGATGGCTTTGCACGGTAAGAGCGCGATGTTTTGAGCGTGAATGACACCACCGTATGCACACGGGACAAAAATATCAGCATCCGTCAGATGAATTTCATGAGGCGAGACGACGCGAACCGTGCCAGGCGCCATTTCAGCTTGGGTTACGATTGCTGCTAGTGCCGCTTCATTGACGTCAGAGACATAAATCGTCGCCCCGGCGAGCAACAGTTGTTCGGCGACCTTAAAGCCGACTTTTCCGAGTCCTTGGATCGCGTAGGTTGCCCGACTTAATTCATCTGAACCGAATAACGTCTCGATCGTCGCCCGCAGTCCATAGACGACACCTTCAGCCGTTGGAATCGATGAATCACCACTACCACCAAATGCTTCCGGAATGCCGACGATCCGTGATGTTTCTCGGCTAGCATGAACGAAATCATCCATCGTCGTGCCCATGTCCGTTCCGGTGTAGAACCGACCACCGAGCGAATCGACGAAGCGACCGAAGGCACGGAAAAGCTCTGGTGATTTATCCGTCGCTGGATTACCGATGATGACGGCTTTACCACCACCAAAATCAACATCAGCGGCAGCGCATTTGTACGTCATACCGCGCGACAAACGCAGCACATCGTCAAGTGCTTCATCAACAGAAGCATAAGGCGCCATGCGGCATCCACCGAGAGCAGGACCGAGCGTCGTATCATGAATGGCGATGATGGCTTGTAACCCCGAGACAGGGTCGTTGCAAAAGACGACTTGTTCGTGACCAGCGATTTTTTCCATGATCGAGAGCGTTGGATTCGTAGATGGGTTTAACATGTTCATAGTAGAGGCCTCCTCTATCAAATATAAGTAAGCGCTTTCATTTTGTCGGAACATTATTTTGTAATTTTTCTTGAATCCGGCTTTTTTCTAAAATGAATTGTGTGACTTCCCCTGTACCGATGATCGTTTGTCCGTCTCGGACTTTAATGCTCGCGTCAACGCGACGTGAGGTCATCGACGTTACTGTCGCAGTTATGATCAATCGTGCTCCTTCCGCTGCCATACCAAGATGCTTCAGTGAAACTGCACCCCCAACACCTTCTTCACCAGCTTCTAGGTAAGGCAAGATCAGTTGACGTGCTGCCCATTCCATGTGATAAACCATCGAAACGGTGGAGTATGCTGGATGAACGAGCTGACCTTCGAATCGTGCAAACATATCTTCCGAGACGACCGCTTGAATCTCTGCTGTATCCCCGACAGCTAACCCTAGTTTCATCGTGATCCCCTTTCACAACACCGCATCTTTATTCAACCAAGTGGTCTTACCAAAAATAGTATAACACTTGTCACACGATATTTTATCAACCCGTTACAAAATGAGCAAATCATTTCAAAAATATTTTCCAAAAAAAGACTGTCTATCATGAAATCTCTTGTTTAATGTTGATTAATTTATCGATAAGTGCGTTGAAGTGATAAAGTAAGAATCGTTTGGGAGCATTTAACAAGTGCGTTGAAGTGATAAAGTAAGAATCGTTTGGGAGCATTTAACAAAACAAGATTGACAACATTGTGAACGTATCGTACGTTAAACATATAACTAAAAAAAAACGACCGTTTTATTATTGTATACATGATGAGGAGGTGCAGATATGTACGATCAACATCACGAAACGATGGATGCTCAAACGCGGGAGCAGCTACAGATGGAGCGATTGCGCCAAACGATGGAACACATCACGCGCGTCCCGTTCTATCAAGAACGTCTGCAGACCTTACAGATGACGGCGAACGATTTTCAAACGATCGAGGATCTACGAAAGTTTCCCTTCACACGTAAACAGGATTTACGCGATCATTATCCGTTCGGACTATTTGCCGTCGAACGAGAACAGGTCACCCGGATTCATGCCTCGTCTGGAACGAGCGGTAAACCGACCGTCGTCGGATATACGCAAGAAGATTTAGATGACTGGGCCGGTGCCGTGGCACGCAGTTTAGTCTTAGCCGGTGGATCACCAGCTGATTTGCTGCACAATGCGTATGGTTACGGATTGTTCACAGGTGGTCTCGGGCTTCATGCAGGAGCAGAGAAACTAGGCATGACGATTTTACCGATTTCCGGTGGCAACACGGATCGCCAAATCACATTGATCGAGGATTTCCGACCGGACGGAATCTGTGGTACGCCTTCGTATATTTTACGCTTGGCAGAACGCATGATTGAACGTGGTATCGATCCGCGGAAAACAAGTATGCGTTATGGCATCTTTGGGGCCGAGCCCTGGTCTGAGGAGATTCGGCAGACACTCGAACAGACCTTTGATCTGCAGGCATTCGATATCTATGGACTCAGCGAAATCATGGGACCGGGTGTCGCAATGGAGTGTCAAGAGCAGGCAGGTCTGCATATCGTGGATGACTTATTCATTACGGAAGTCGTCGATCCCGTTACGGGGGAACCGTTACCAGATGGCATGGTCGGGGAACTCGTTTTTACAAGCTTGAAAAAGAAAGCGCTTCCAATCATTCGATACCGGACAGGCGACTTAGCTTCGATCACACGTAAAGTGTGCGCTTGTGGTCGGACGACGACACGAATGTCACGTGTCAAAGGGCGGACGGACGACATGCTGATTATCCGAGGGGTCAACGTCTTTCCGTCAGAAATCGAGCGGGTCTTGCTCCAACAACCGGACGTGACGCCACATTATCAAATCCATCTCGTACGTAAAGCCGGACTCGATGCCGTTGAGCTACATATCGAATTCGAAAATATCTCAGAACGACAAATGCATTCGATATGTGACGCCATCAAGTCGGAATGTCTCATTTCCATTGATCTCGTCTGTCACCCGCATCAAGGGTTACCACGATCGGAAGGGAAAGCCGTCCGGGTCGTTGATCGACGCTCGACATCACTCGTCTGATTCAAAGGAGGAACTAGCATGTATGATGCAACACAACTGTTCGAACCCGTCCAACTGACGGAAGACGAAAAATTAGCACGCTTCAAGGAACGAATCGAGCAAGGTGAAAAGATCGAAGCCGATGACTGGATGCCTGCCTTTTACCGAGACACACTGATTAAACTGATTTCGATGCACGGTATCAGTGAAATCATGGGTGCACTTCCGGAAAAAGAATGGGTTCCAAAAGCACCATCGCTTCGACGAAAACTTGGCATCATGGCGAAGGTCCAGGATGAAATGGGGCACGGGCAATTGTTGCTTCGTGTCGTTGAGGATTTGATGAAGCCGTATGGCAAGACACGTGGGGATTTGATGGATGATTTATTTACGGGACGATTGAAATTTCACAACGTCTTCCACATGCCGACACGGTCATGGGCCGATGCCGGAATGATTGGTTGGCTTGTCGATGGGGCGGCAATTATCACGCAGACGAACATGCTCGGCGCTTCGTACGGACCGTACGCGCGTGCCTTGCAACGGATCTGTGCAGAGGAAGTCTTCCACGCACAACATGGGGAGTCAATCATCATGGCACTCGCAGAAGGAACACCGGAACAGCGGGCAATGATTCAAGAATCACTGGATGAGTGGTGGGAATCCTTGTTGATGTTCTTTGGACCAGCCTCGAAAGAGACGACCGGGACATCGAAACAGGACGTGACGATCGCTTATAAGATTCGGACGAAAACGAATGAAGAGCTCCGGCAAAACTTCTTTACAAAGTACGTGCCGCGGATTCGTTCGCTCGGACTCGTCATTCCAGACCCGACGTTACGTTTTGATGAAGAGACAGGGCAATGGGAATACGCACAGCCGGACTGGACGAAATTCAAGACGATCATCCAAGGTGGAGGACCGCGTTCGAAAGAGCGACTAGATCTGCGCCGGACATCTTATGAGAATAATGCTTGGGTACGGGATGCACTCGCTGAAACGAAGGCATGAGAGGGGAAGGTACGATGAACGAGACGTTCTATCACGAATTCGAAGTCTTTAGCAAACGGACGCCGAACGCGGCGTTCACGCATCAATTCAGTTTACTTGCTCCAAATAAAGAGATGGCGTTACTGATGGCACAAGAAAACTTCATGCGCCGGGAACCAGTCGTCGATATCTGGGTCGTCAAACGTGAAGATATCCGTGGTTTGTCACCCGATGAAAAGCAGATGCTCCAACGCCTTGATAATAAGGACTACCGGACGACTAAAGGATATGGCTACTTGAAGAAAAAATGGCGGCATTACGAGCAACAGATGCTCGATGAAAAAGAGATCATGTCTTGGCAAGGAGGCGATTCGAAATGACGGAACAAGAACGGACGGCACTCGCCTCCTTACTGTATCAACTCGCAGATGATGACTTCCTCTATGCGTATCGTGGTTCGGAATGGCTCGGGCTTGCACCGCATATCGAAGAGGACGTCGCTTCATCCTCAATCGCGCAAGATTCGATGGGGCACGCGGCGATGTATTACCAACTCCTTGAGGAACTTGGTGAAGGGAATGCCGATGCGTTAGCCCACGTCCGCTTGGCACATGAACGGAAGAACTCGATTCTTGTCGAACGTGTCAATGGACCCGGCTACTATATGGAAAAACCCGAATATGACTGGGCATTCGCTGTCGTCCGGAACTATTGCTATACGGTCGCGAAAAAGATCCGGATTGATGCGTTGAAATCGAGCAGTTACGAGCCACTCGCTGCTGCTGCCGTTAAGATCAATATGGAGTTGTACTATCATTTGCTGCACTGGCAAACATGGTTCACCCAGCTCTACCAATCGACGGAGACAGCTCGCCAGAAGATGGACGCAGCCCTAGAAAAAGTCCTCTATGACTTCGGCGACATGTTCGATTATGGCGAACACGGTCAACTGATCGAAGAGATGCGGTTGATTGAAGGGCAAGGGATTTTACTTGATCGTTGGTATCAGACGATCACACCGTTACTCGTCGAATTGAACGTGACCCTCCCAGAAATGCAGATGACACGCAATGGACGAGACGGCGATCACACGGAAGACTTGAATGACGCACTCGCGACACTCGGAGAAGTCTATCTGATCGATCAAACGGCAACGTGGTGAAAGGAGAGGGAAGCATGACGACGACACTTCAACATGCGATCCGTGAAGCCCTGAACGGGGTGAAGGATCCAGAAATCGATAGCGTCAGCATTTTAGATCTTGGCATGGTCGAGACGATGGACGCGGAAGCGACGGCGCATGGCTACACGGTGCACGTCACGCTTCTCCCGACGTTTCTCGGTTGTCCGGCGCTTGAAATCATAAAAAAAAATACCGAAGCTGCCTTGCAGGTGATTCCGAGCGTCGAACAGGTCGATGTCCAGTTCCGGTTTGATCCACCGTGGACGTCAGACCGGATCACAGAACAAGGGATGCAAGGATTAAAAGCATTCGGCATCGCACCCCCTCGATTCGAACAAGGAAAGTGGGAGATTGACTGTCCGTATTGTGGATCAACGTATGTGACGATGGAAAACTTATTCGGACCGACGGCATGTCGAAGTATTCTCTACTGTAAATCGTGTAAAAATCCATTCGAGGCGATGAAACCCGTCTCTACTCTCATGTGAAGGAAGGTAATCAAGATGGCAAAATTAATCGCATTGTACAAACACCCGGAAAACAAGGAAGCATTCGATCAGCATTACTTTGAAGTCCATGGTCCGCTAACAGCAAAAATTCCAGGACTACAAGAAATGAACGTCACAAAAATCGTTGGTTCACCAATGGGTGGAGACGGAAAGTACTACTTAATGTGCGAGATGGTCTATGAAAGTCAGGAAGCGATGCAAGCTGGCATGCGT
Source organism: Exiguobacterium sp. EF_C8 (assembly GCF_054956715.1). Lineage (NCBI taxonomy): Bacteria > Bacillati > Bacillota > Bacilli > Caryophanales > Exiguobacterium > Exiguobacterium sp. EF_C8. The sequence continues at coordinate 430,613 of NZ_CM143264.1, forward strand.
TCTATTGAAGGAAAAGCGTCAGGGAAAGACTTGATGAGCTTTGCGGGGGATCTCGTCACATTGATGATTGGTGAAGATGTCCATGCCGACACAACAGTACGTTAAGACAGAAACGGTTGGTCGAATCGGTCGAATTCGGCTCGACCGGACGGCACGATACAATGCGCTGAACCGGACGATGGTCCGCGAAATCGTCGAGGCGATGGAGATATTTGATCGTGACGATCGGGTGACGGTCATCGTCTTGACGGGAAACGGAAAGTCGTTTTCAGCAGGTGCTGATATCGAGGAGATGCTCGAAGCGACACCGATCTCGATGGAACTCCTCGATCCATTCGCGGACTGGGACCGGATCAGCCGAATCAAAAAGCCGATCATTGCAGGTGTCCATGGTTTCGTCCTTGGCGGCGGTTTCGAACTCGCACTTGCTTGTGATTTAATCTACGCCGATCCTGCGACACAGTTCGGTTTTCCAGAAGTCGGACTCGGCGTCATGCCGGGAGCAGGCGGGACGCAACGTTTGACGAAATGCATCGGTCGGACGCGGGCGCTCGAATGGCTCTTCACGGGTGACCGGATGCAGGCAGACGAAGCAGAACGACTTGGCATCATCAATCGAGTGACGATGGACGTTGAAGCGACGGTGCTTGCGATGGCAGAGCGGTTATCGAACCAGCCGAGCATGGCGTTACGACTGATCAAGGACGCAGCAAACAAAGCCGTCGATTTGTCGTTACAAGATGGCATGGAGCACGAACGCCGGAACTTCTATCTGTTGTTCGCAACAGCCGATCAAACAGAAGGTATGCAAGCTTTTCTCGAAAAACGCCCACCGATTTTCAATCAACAGGAACAGGAGTGAATACAATGTCGACAGTACATGAAAAAACACTTGAAATGAAACGGTCCGTCTATCATTTGCTCATTAACGGCGAACAAGTCGAAGGTGCAACAGGCGAGACATTTAAAACATATAATCCGGCAACAGGTGAAGTGATTGCAGAAGTTGCAAAAGCGTCGAAGGAAGACGCTGATCGTGCCGTTCAAGCCGCACGGGATGCGTTTGATCACGGGAAGTGGAAGATGTGGCCAGTCGGACGCCGCGCGCAAATCTTAAATAAGATTGCGAGCATCATGCGTTCCCGCTTCAACGAAATCGTCGAACTTGAGATTCTCGATACAGGGAAATCACTAGCAGCGGCGCAAGGACAAGTCACGCAAGCGATTGAAGACTTTGAGTTCTACGCAGGTGCGATCGTCGGTCACCGCGGTGTCGTCAATAACGTGCCGGGACAATTCCATAACTACACAGAAAAAGAAGCGGTCGGTGTTTGTGCGCAAATCATCCCGTGGAACTATCCGTTGATGATGGCAGCTTGGAAAGTCGCACCAGCAATCGCAGTCGGTTGTTCGGTCGTCGTCAAACCAGCGACGTTGACTCCGTTGACAGCGATCATTCTTGGTGAGATTTGTCTAGAAGCTGGTGTACCAGCGGGTGTCGTCAACGTCATTCCGGGATCTGGACGCGAGATCGGTAACCATCTCGTCGAGCATCCTCACGTCGATAAAGTCGCCTTCACGGGCTCGACGCCAGTCGGTAAAGACATCATGGGACGTGCGTCCGAGACGTTAAAACGAGTCACACTCGAACTCGGTGGAAAATCACCGAACATCGTTTTTGAAGATGCAGACGTGACAGCAGCCGTTGATGGTTCGTTGTTCGGAATCTTCTATAACAGCGGTCAATCGTGTGAAGCACGCTCGCGTTTGTATGTTCACGAAGAGATTTACGACGCGTTCATGGAGCAATTCGTCGCGAAGACAAAACAACTCGTTCTCGGCAATCCATTTGATAAAGGGACACACGTCGGAGCGATCATCGACCAACAACAAGTCGATGTCATCGATGGATACGTCCAGTCAGCGAAAGCAGACGGAGCGACAATCGTCACAGGTGGTCATGCGACAGCACCAGAAGGATACGAAAAAGGCTTCTGGTACGCACCAACGATCATCACGGACGTCACGCACGAGATGAAAGCGGTCAATGAAGAAATCTTCGGACCGGTCGTCGTCGTCATGCCGTTCAAAGATGAAAAAGAAGCGATTCGTTTAGCGAACGACACATCGTTTGGACTCGGATCAGCGGTTTGGACAAAAGACGGTGCAAAAGCGACGCGCGTTGCCAACCAAATCAAAGCCGGTATCGTCATGGTCAACTGTCCGTTTTCTGCTTTCCCAGGTACACCGTTTGGTGGGTATAAACAATCAGGATTCGGTCGTGAACTCTGTATCGAAACACTTGATCTGTACACAGAAACGAAGAGTATCTTGTCGTATTACGGCAGTCGTCCACTCAATCCGTTCGGACTATAAGCAAGAGGGAAGGCTGGAGTTCCGTCGGGAAGTCCAGCCTTTTTTAACAGCACAGGGGATAAGGGGGAAATCAGATGGTAGAACAAATCGTTGTCGTCGGATCCGGCGTCATGGGACGTGGCATTGCGTACGTTGCCGCACACCGTGGATTTCAGGTGACACTCGTTGATATTAAAGAAGCGTATGTCGAAAGTGCCTATCAAGAACTCGAACGCATCGCGGAGAAAGGCATCGCGCGGGGGAAAATGTCCGCGAGTGAAGTCGAGGGACTGTTCGATCGATTAAGTTTGTCGACGGATTTAGCAACAGCTGCACAACAAGCGGATCTCGTCATTGAGGCGGTACCGGAACAATTCAGCATCAAACAGCAAGTCTTTGAAACGTTAGAAGCGAATGCACGTCCGGACTGTTACTTTGCGACGAACACGTCGACGATGAGTCCGACGGAAATTGCCTCTTTTACGAACCGGGCGGACCGGGTCATGGCGATGCATTTCTTCAATCCGGTTCATTTGATGCCACTGATCGAGCTCGTTCGTGGTCTTGAGACGTCGGATGAGACGGTTGCTGCCTTAGAGCAAGTGGCGCGTCAAATGCAGAAGGAAACGGTCGTCATCCGTGAGTTTCCCGGTTTTGTGACTTCACGGATCAGTGCGCTCGTCGGAAACGAAGCGTTTTATATGTTGCAAGAAGGGCTTGGAACACCGGAAGAGATCGATAAAGCAATCAAACTCGGCTTGAATTATCCGATGGGACCCTTTGAACTGGGTGACTTGGTCGGACTCGATACTCGACTCCACAACTTAAAGTATCTCCATGAGAAACTCGGTGAAAAATACCGTCCGGCACCACTGCTTGAACAGTATGTCAAAGCCGGTCGACTCGGTCGTAAAACAGGTCGTGGGGTTTACGACTACACGAATCGTGAGGTGACGTCATGAAACGGGTCGCCATCATCGATGCCGTTCGGACACCGATCGGTCGCTATAACGGCGCGTTGCGTCAAGTTCGCCCGGATGATTTAGGGGCACGTGTCATCGAAGCGTTGCTGAAGCGCAATCCACAAGTCGATCCGAAGACGATCGAGGAAGTCATTTTCGGCAATGCGAATCAGGCGGGGGAAGATAACCGGAACGTCGCCCGGATGTCGGGACTACTAGCTGGTCTACCGGTCGAAGTAGCCGGTACGACGATCAATCGTTTATGTGGATCAGGACTCGACGCCGTCATCGCGGCGGCGCGCGGAATTGCCTTAGGTGAAGGTGACATCTATATCGCTGGTGGGACGGAAAGCATGACGCGTGCACCGTTCGTTCTCGCGAAGCCGGATCAGGCCAACCCACGTGGCAATCAGACGATGTACGATACGACGATTGGTTGGCGCTTCGTCAATAATCGTTTAGCAGATCAATACGGAACGGATTCGATGCCGGAAACAGCTGAGAACGTCGCCCGTCAGTACGGAATCTCGCGCGAAGCACAGGACGACTTTGCGTTCGAAAGCCAACAACGCGCAAAACGAGCGATCGAGGCAGAGCACTTCACGGACGAACTGGTTGCGGTCACACAAACGGACCGGAAAGGTAACGTCAGCGTCTTCGACCGCGATGAACATCCTCGTCCTGAGACGACACGTGAGAAACTGGCGACACTTCGTCCGTTATTCCCGAACGGTACCGTGACGGCGGGGAATGCATCTGGTGTCAACGACGGTGCGTCGGCGTTGTTATTGATGAGTGAAGAAAAAGCAAACGAACTCGGTTTGACGCCGCTTGGGTATTACCGAGCGAGTGCGACGGCAGGGGTCGAACCTGCCATCATGGGGATCGGACCGATCGACGCGACGAAAAAAGTCCTCCGACGGGCAGGGTTGACGGTCGAACAGCTCGATCAAATCGAGTTGAACGAAGCGTTTGCGGCTCAAAGTCTTGCCTGTATCGAAGCACTTGGTTTACCAAGCGAAAAAGTCAACGTCAACGGCGGTGCGATTGCCTTCGGTCATCCACTTGGTGCAAGTGGGGCGCGGATTTTGACGACATTATTGCATGAGATGCGCCGGACGAACCGGACGTATGGTCTCGCGACGATGTGTGTCGGAGTCGGACAGGGTATCGCACTCGTCGTCGATCGGGAGGGGCTCGTATGATTCACTTAGAACGAGAAGGCTATATCGCAATCGTTCGGATTGATCGTCCAGAACGTTTGAACTGTCTCGATTATCCGACGCTTGTCGCTTTGCAAGAACAAGTCGATGCGTTATCGGTCGACCCGGAAGCGCGGGTCGTCCTGTTTACGGGAACGGGGAAAGCATTTAGCGCCGGCGCCGATTTAAAAGAACGCGTGCATTTAAACGAAGAAGAAGTCCGGCGCAATGTCCTGGCGATTCGCAACGTCTTCACCTCGATCGCACAATTACCACAACCGACGATCGCTGCCGTCAATGGTCACGCGCTCGGTGGTGGATTTGAATGGATTCTCGCCTGTGATTTCCGCTTTCTCGTCGAGGATGCACTCGTCGGGTTGACAGAGACTAGCTTCGGGATCATTCCCGGGGCTGGCGGAACACAACGCTTACCACGGTTGATCGGGGAGACACGAGCAAAGGAATTGATCTTCACAGCGAAAAAAATCGATGCGATGACAGCAGAACGTTACGGACTCGCGACAGCCGTCGTCGCCCGGGAAGCGTTGATGACGACCTGTCTTGAGTTTGCCAATCAGATGTTACAGAACGGTCCGATCGCCTTGCGCCAAGCGAAACGAGCAATTGATCAAGGACGGGATGTCTCACTCGAGAAAGGACTGCAGCTCGAGACGGAAGCTTATGAAGTCGTCATTCCAACCGCCGATCGTCAGGAAGCGCTACAAGCCTTCGCTGAAAAACGACCACCACGCTTTGAAGGAAGATGAGGATGGTCGACGTTTGAAATAACCCGTATACTAACGATACACACTATGAACGACTGAAGAGAGAGTGAATACCATGAGTGCGAACACCCAATCAATGATCTTTACGATTTACGGGGATTATATCCGTCATTACGGCAATCAAATCTGGGTCGGGAGTTTAATTCGACTCGTCAAAGAGTTCGGACATAACGAACAAGCCGTTCGGGTCGCAGTATCCCGGATGGTCAAACAAGGCTGGCTCGTCTCCGAGAAGCAGGGGAGTAAAAGCTTCTATTCGTTGACGCCGCGTGGGGTGGAACGGATGGAAGAAGCAGCGCGCCGGATCTACAGATCAACACCGCACGACTGGGACGGGAAGTGGCGGACGCTGATGTACACGATTCCGGAGGATAAACGCCAAATTCGCGATGAGCTCCGTAAAGAACTGACGTGGAGTGGGTTTGGCAACTTATCAAACGGGGTCTGGATTTCGCCGAATCCGCTTGAAAAAGAGGCGGAACGATTGATTGAAGCGTACGAAATCGAAGAGTATGTCGATTTCTTCGTCGGTGAATACCACGGTCCAAAGCAAGACCAATCCCTTGTTGAGCGCGCTTTTCCACTCGAGGAATTGCAGGAACGTTACGAAACTTTCATCACGGATTATAGCCGGCAATACATCGTCCATCAGAGTCAGATCCAACTAGGAGAAATGACGGATGAGCAGTGTTTCGTCGAACGGACGATGCTCGTACATGAGTACCGAAAATTCCTCTTCACGGATCCGGGACTCCCGCAAGAACTATTACCGGATGCTTGGAGCGGACACCATGCGGCACTGTTGTTCGAGCAATATTACCGTCTGCTTGCGCAACCAGCGAGCCGGTTCTTTGAATCAATCTTTGAAGAGACACACGATGTGTCACAACGTAGCGCTTCGTATGATGCAACAGAACACCCGCTGTTTGCGGAACGATGATATATAAAAAAGTGGGACGGATCACGCGATCCGCCCCGCATTCGTGTCATTCAGATGTGTTTTGTTCGGTTGATCCTGCGAGAATGTTTCGGAAAGCGTAACCTTTATCGACATAGGAATCAATCGACTCCTGAATCATCGCGAGGTCCGCTTCCGTCAGTTCACGCACGACTTTACCCGGTGAGCCGATGATCAGCGAACGGGGTGGGAAGACTTTTCCTGATGGAATCAACGTGTTCGCCCCGATGATGCATTCTTCACCAACATCTGCGTGATCAAGAACGGTCGCGCCCATTCCGACGATCGAACGACGTCCGATTTTACAGCCGTGTAAAATCGCGTTATGTCCGACCGTCACTTCATCCTCGATGACGACAGGTGCGCCTTCGTACAGATGAATCGTTGCGTTGTCTTGGATACTGCAGCGTTTGCCGATTGTAATCGGTCCTTCGTCACCGCGTAAGACAGCGTTGAACCAGATGGTAGACTCGGAACCGATCGTGACGTCTCCAATCAGATAAGCGCCAGGAGCAATGAATACATCGGATGCTACGTTCGGATGAATCGATTGATACGGAATCTTCATAACAGAACGACCTCATTTCTAGGATAAGATGAACTACTATTCATTCCCTGTCAGTATATCATGCGGTGGGAGTCGAGAACGGAGGAAAGATATGTTTCCGATTTGTGAGCTATTCAACATTCGTTATCCATTGATCCAAGGAGGGATGGGTAACATTAGTCATGCAGCACTCACGGCAGCGGTGTCGAATGCCGGAGGACTCGGAACGCTTGGGTGCGGTACGTTGTCGGTCGATGAAGTAGCGTCTCGGATTCAGGAGACACGAACCCTGACGGAGCAACCATTTGCCTTGAACATCGCGATTCGTGTATCTCCTTATACGGAAGCACTGATCGATCTCGCGATTGCAGAAAAGATTCCGGTCGTCTCTTTGTCGGCAGGAAATCCGACACCATACATAGAGCGACTACAAGCCGCTGGCATCAAAACGATTGCGGTCGTCGCCTCGGTCAAACAGGCAGTAAAGGCAGAACAGGCAGGCGCTGATGTACTCGTAGCAGAAGGGGTTGAAGCGGCAGGTATCAATTCCCCGCTTGAACTGACGACCCTCACTTTGATTCCGCAGCTTGTCGACCGGGTCAAGATTCCAGTTCTTGCAGCGGGTGGGGTTGGCGATGGGCGTGGGCTAGCAGCTGTCCTGTTGCTTGGTGCTGCCGGCGTCCAGCTCGGAACACGGTTGATCGCGACGGAAGATGCGAAGGTCCACCCAGTTTATAAATCGCGCTTAACGGATGCGACAGATACCGATACACGCATCATCGGGCGCTCCGTTGGATTTGTCCGACGTGTCCTTGATGGTCCTTACGTCGAACAGCTCACAGCCAAGACACCTGCTGCTTTTCTCGATCAGACGAATGAGTCGTATCATATTACAGGCGCTCTTGAAGGCGATGAAGAGAAAGGATATGTCAACGCTGGACTGGTTGCCGGTTTGATTCGTGATGTGCCAACGGTTGCTGAGTTGTTTACGCGCATGATGGAGGAAGCAGAGGAACAGCTGAAGCGGACGACTGCTCGTTTTGCGACATGAACATACAATGATGACCCGTAAACCCGCTTGTGGAAAGCGGGTTTTTTCATGTTTTTTTGAAAATGGGACATTTGTCCTTTTCAAGTGAGGCACGAATAAGGTCTACTCTAGTGTAGAGATTAAAGGAGGAGATGACGTGCAAGGAGTCGTGTTTGCTTTGATGAGCGGTCTGTTCATCGCCCTGCAAGGTATATTCAATGCGCGCCTTGCGACAGGCGTCGGACCGTGGTTATCCGTATTGATCGTCCACTTTGTTGGTCTGATGGGTTGTTTAGTCATTTATAGCTTCGTACGAGATCGGAAAATCGGCGGATTCCGTCAGTTACCGTGGATTTATGCGAGCGGTGGTTTGATTGGCGTGCTAGTCGTCGTAACGGAACTCACAGCGATCCAAAAACTCGGGATGACATGGGCGATGTGTTTGTTACTCGTCGCGCAGATTTTATGTGCCTTTCTGATTGATTTAAAAGGATGGTTCGGTGTCTTAAAAAAACAAGGAAATCGTGGTCAGTGGGTTGGTGTGGGTCTCATGCTTGCAGGAGTTGCGATTTTCTCACTTGCCTAAAGGGAGGGAACGAACATGGAAACCGTCATCCAACAATATGGACTGGATACGATTTTAACGGAAGAGACGCGCGCTTGGTTGCGTGAAGAAACCTTCCGAAAAGGAGAACTCCTCTGTACGACCGGTGCGACAATCGACCGGATGTACTTCATCGTCGCAGGCAAGGTCAAGATTTCTGCTGCTTCGTCAGAAGGGAAACAACGGATTTTACGATTCAAAACACCACTGACAGTGATTGGTGACGCCGAGTTCATCAATGAACGAGAAGTGTTGAATACAGTTGAGGCGGTGACCGATGTCGAGGTGTTGAGCGTACCGTATGCGATTTTACGCGAGCACAATACAACGAACGTCTTTCTGCAATTTTTACTACGAACAATTACAGCGAAGTGGTATGCCGACTCGAAATCAGCGTCGCACCATGTATTGTATACAGTTGAAGAGCGATTTGCAGGGTATTTGTTGTCGATCGCTTCTGAAGCCAGTGACAGTTTATTTTATCAGGAGATGCGGACGTCGAACCTGCATGACGTTGCTGACTGGCTTGGAACAAGTTATCGCCATCTCAACCGGATCATCACGAAATTATCTGAAGAAGAGATTCTCGTTCGACGACGCGGGAAAATCATCATCGTCGATCTGGAGCGGATTCGCGAGAAGGCGAACGGCAACAGCTATGAGTAGGGAGGAACGAACATGGTAATAGGCATCGTGTGTGCCGTATTGGCAGGGATGCTAATCAGTTTACAGACGGTATTGAATGCTAGGATGAGTGACGCGTTTGGCGCTTGGGCGACGACGACGCTGGTCTTCTTTGTCGGTTTCGTCGGAGCAAGTGTCACGTATGTTCTGTTTCGTGGTGGAACAATCGGACAGATTCAAAACGTATCGCCACTCTATTGGTTTGGTGGACTTGTCGGTGTCGGCGTCGTTTTTTGTGTCATGCGTGGGATTCAGTTACTTGGTCCGTCCGTCGCGATCTCTGTCGTTCTGATTTCGCAGTTAAGCTTTGCTCTCGCTGTCGATACGTTCGGCTGGTTCGGTTTACCACAAATTGATTTATCATTCGGTCAGCTCGTCGGTCTCGCCGTCATGGTATGTGGGATCTTCGTTTTGAAGCGGTATCAAGTCGTAGCGCCGGAACAACAGGCAAAGGATCAGATAGAACGTGTTTCGTAATAACCGAATACAGAACGAGGACGGTGGCATTCCATTCCACTGTCTTTTTTTTTGATTAGTTTTCGACCTGGATCATGCGTTTTCTGAAGTAGAGTGAGAGGACAAGGATAAGAAGACCACAGTACAACATGATCGTCGTGATTGAAACATGAAACGACAGTAGAAAAGAGAGAAGCGCATAAGATAATGGAACGAGACCGTTTGACGCGGCATTCACGACACTCATGACACGTCCCATCGTCTGTTCCGCACACTGAGACTGGATGAACGTAATGAAGCGAATATTGATGATGGAAGAAAGGACACCAAGTGATAACAGGATGATCAGGTACAACAAAATCTGCTGGGCTTGACTAAGCAGGAAGAAAAGCAAACCTAAGGCGCCAATTAATCGGACCGATGAGGTAAGCCCATTTGCTTTCGTCTGCGCAAAACCACTCCAGAGCGCCCCTCCGAGCATTCCCATTTGATAAGCCCCTTGCATATAACTTAAATCCATCGCATCTCCTTGGAGCACATCATGAACGAGTAAGGGGATTCCGAGTAAGAGTGGTCCAAAGAAAAAGAAATTGACACAGATGACAAGAAAAAGTGTCTGCTTGAGTTGCTGAAGGTGAAAGACGTAATGTAGCCCTTCTTTTAGTTCAAAGAGAGCTGAATGCTGAAGCGATCGCTTGATCTTAGATTCGCGAATACCATACGTGAAAAGGAGCGTCAGACAGAGTGTGCCGAAAATCACGAGAAAGACGTGCGAGTAAGAAGAATAGCTGAGGATGACTCCACCAAGAATCGGACCTGAAAAGAGGGCGATTTGATTAGATGTCTGAATCAGTGAATTGGCTTTAGTGAGTTGTTCTTTAGGAACGAGTGTAGGCAGTAAGGAAGCATTCGCCGGCGAAAAGAATGCATCCACACTACCGAATAGAAAGGCGAATCCTAAAATCGTCAGCAATGTAAGCTGATCGGTATGAAGTAATGCGAGAAGACAGAGAATGAAACTGATCCGTAAAGCGCTCGAGATGCGCATGATCGTCGAACGTTTATAGCGATCGGATAGGACGCCACCGAATAACATGAGAAAAATACGGGGTAACAAGGTGGCCATGAGGACGAATCCAAGATATGACGCCTGGTTTAGTGTATGGATGACATACCATTGTTCAACAAACAGATAGGTTGATAGGGAGAGGGCAGAGCACATACCGGACCCCCATAAAAATAAAAAAGATCGATTTTTAAACAGCGATGGTTGCGTATCCATTTCAACAGGCAGCATATGGCACCTCCGGTTTAGACGTCGTCATTCTCAAATAGTGGTTCATCAATTGCAAAGGCAGTCGTCATGATATAGAAGTGTTTTTTATCTTCTTCGTCTAGTGAAGGGGACCGTGTGAACTCGTCCAATAGAGCACGATATTTGGTAGCAAATTGCCGAAAATTGGCTTCAGACATCGTCAGTTCCTTTTGAAGCGATAAGCTCATCCAGTCTTCAACGTTTGAAGACACAGGAGAAAAAGCAGTAGTTGGAGCGGTGAGGACGCGTGTCTTTGCTCGGTCCAATACCTCAAGATACGACTGCCGGGTCGCTTCATTCGTCTCGACGAAGTTCAGTAGATGATCGGCAGGAATGTAGCCTCGAGCAATCGCTTGATAGTATTTCAATAGATTGCCGCCTTGTTCTTCTGTTCGAACGAGGCGAATCAAGTCATGCTTTTCAAGTTCCCGTACGTGATAAAGGACCTTTGCGCGCGATAACGTTAGCAAGTGGGCCAACTGATGCACCGTATGCGGTTTTTCAACGAGAAACATGAGGATTTTTGTTCGTAACGGATCACTGATCACTTTTAACTGTTCATAGTTCTCTAATATGTGAATCGCTTTTTGTTCCATTCAATCATCTCCTTTTTAACCGGTTAATTTTTATTAACCGTAAAGCAAAAGCTTCTTTTTGTAAACGATTACAAATTTATGTAAGGGTAACGACAAAAGATAAAGCAGTTGGTTTACATACAAAAAACTGACTTCATTGACATCTCGATCCTCCACCTTCTACTAGAAAGTATAGGAAAAAGGAGATGTTTGAAATCAGTCTCAGCTACTATATGTGGTTCGAGGCAGTTAGACCGTCGTCGTATCTTTCCATTCCTGTTCGATGAAAGCATCACGGCCAGAAGCAACACGATCTTTTTTATAGTGTTCTGGATTTTTCTTATGGAAGTCTTGGTGGTACTCTTCCGCTGGATAAAATTCAGAAGCGGCATCAATCCGCGTCACGATTGGCTGTTTGAAACGGTTGCTTGCAGCAAGAGCGTCACGAGAAGTAATCGCAGCTTCATGCTGCGCATCCGTATGATAGAAGATTGCTGGCGCGTACTGCGTACCGCGATCTTGGAATTGACCTTCTGCATCCGTCGGATCCGTTTGGGGCCAGTAGAGTTCAAGTAAACGCTCGTACGGGAACAGGCTCGGATCAAACGTGATTTGGACGACCTCGAGGTGTCCCGTCGTTCCTGTTTTGACTTGCTCGTATGTCGGGTTATCGACGTGTCCGCCCATGTAACCTGATACGATTCCCTCGATTCCTGGTAATTCTTCAAATGGTGTCACCATGCACCAAAAACATCCACCTGCAAATGTTGCTTTTTCCATCTGTCTCTTCCTCTCCGTGGGAAATCCCCATTGTATGTCTGACAGCGAGAAAACGAAAACGACTCCTTCGCTTGGTTGCAAAAGGAGTCGCCGCTTTTTATCAACCAAAGCTTTCGCTTTGCTGGTCGTAGCACCTTGCTATGCGCAGGTTGCTGGGACGTCATCGATCCAGATCTCTCGGTCCACTCTTGATAAGGGTATATGAAGTTGATGTCATTCGTTATCATTGTTGTGATGATACCATTCACACAGAAATAAAGTCAATCCTTAGGTTTCAAGGCACGTAAAACCGTCGCTCCGAGTGTCTTCGCACCTATCAACAACGCTTGTTCATTGATCTCGTACTGTGGATGGTGCTGCGGATAGTTGACGCGACCGTCCGTATAGCCAGAGCCGGTAAAGAAATAACTACCCGGGACGTGTGTTAAGTAATGTGCGAAGTCGTCCGCCGCCATCATTGGTGTGAGTGCCCGGACGGATGCTTCCGGTAAGAAAGCAGCAGCTTCCTGAACGAGTTTTGTCTCATCCGGGTGATTCCAGAGCGCCGGGTAACCAGTCGTGAAGTCAATCGAATACGAAGCACCGATGCCGGCACACGTCGTCTTAGCGACAAGATCGACTTCTTGCCGGAGCTGATGCCGAAGTGTCTCATTGAACGTTCGGATTTCCCCGACAATGCGTGCCTCACCCGTAACGATATTTGGTGCTGTTCCTGCATGGAAAGAACCGATTGCGAGAACAGCCGGCTCAAACGGATCAACCCGTCGACTAACGAGATGCTGTAAGTTGCAGACGAGTTGCGCTCCAGCGACGAGAGCATCTTTTGTTTTATGCGGTGCCTGGGCATGACCACCTTGACCATGGACGATGATTTCGAATTCGTCGATCGCACACAATGTATGTCCTTCCCGGAACCCGATCGTGCCAACCGGTAAATCATTTTCGAGATGTGTCGCGAAAATTGCATCGACCCCTTCGAGGACGCCGGCTTCGATCATTTGGATTGCTCCACCGGGAAAGACCTCTTCTCCATGCTGGTGGATGATCCGAATCGTTCCTTGCAATTGATCGCGTAACGGATAGAGTGTAGCAGCAAGGGCCATCACGATCGCCGTATGACCATCGTGTCCACATGCATGCATGACACCGGGATGGATCGACCGGAAGGCAAGCGTCGTCTCTTCTTGAAGTGGTAAAGCATCAAAATCGGCACGGACCGCAATCGTCGGACCAGGCTGTTTGCCTTCGATCGTCGCGACGACACCACGACCTCCGACGGCTGTTTGATGAGGAATGCCCTGTTCTGCGTAAAAGGCGGCAATCCGTTCTGGTGTGCGGACTTCCTGGAAAGAGAGTTCCGGGTGTCGATGAAAATCGCGACGTAACGCGATCATTGTCGGTTCGAATTGTTCGAGTGCTTCAAAAAGTTGAGTTTGCATGTTCAAGCTCCTTTAACGTGTGTCTTTTCGCGAAAATGGGTACAGATACAGGTAATCACGAAAGGGGATAATGTAACATGGGAGAAATCGTCGTCAATGCTGTACTTACAATCAAAGCTGGACTTGCGGATCAAGTCTTCCCGATTTTACAAACGGTTTATCATGCTTCACAAAAAGAAGAAGGATGCTTACGTTATTCCTTGCACCAATCGATCGAGGATGAGCATCAATTCATGTTGTATGAAGTGTATCGGGACGAAGAAGCGCTTGAAGCGCATATCGCATCCGACCACTATAAAGCCTACCGTGAACAGATCGAATTATACTTGATGGACCGACAAGTGGCGAAATACGTCGAGATGACTTTCTGACGTGTTGCGATAAGAAGAGACGAACCCGTCGAAACCGACGGATTCGTCTTTTTTATTACATCGATTTAAAGCCGAGGAAATGCTCCTGCCAACGCGGTTCATAGATTGAATTGATTTGCAGCTGTGAACCACCCGCATGGATGAAGTGTTCGTTATCAAGCATGATTCCAATATGCGATGGACCGTCTGTATAGGTGTTCTGGAAGAAGACGATATCTGAGCGTTTACCACTTGAGATGCTCGTCCGGCGATTCGTGAAGAACGCACCATACCAGTAGCCACGAACGTTCGTCCGACCACCGTATTTTCCAGCTTGGTTCGTCGCATAGTGAATCAGTCCGGAACAGTCGAAGCCACCGTTTACGGCATCTTGCGAACCCCATGTGTAGGGTGTTCCGATATGCTGGACGGCTGCTTGGATCAGCTTTTCACCACGCGTATTATTCTTTTTGACGACTCGTTTATCCGACGTGATCGTCACGGCGGATACCGGAAGATAGACAGGTGTCCAACCTGATTGGATGACATAGAAATTTCCGACCCGGTGACGCGGATAGACGCGTTTGCCTTGTTCAACAAGTCCACTGCCTTTTGGGCTCGTCGGACTTGCGAAAAAGGATGTCGTCTGTTTGACGGTATAGATTTTCGCCCGGTCGATCGCTTTTTGTGCCAGGCTCATATCGGGTTTACTCGTGCTGATATAAGGGTTGAGGACATAACCGGTTTGACCACTGACTAAGCGGACTTGCCAAAAGTCATCATCAATCGATTTCAAACCGACTAATTTCGTCCCTTTCTTCAAATAAGCGGCCGGACGACTGTAAGCGACGTCGGCAGAGAAGAGGGGAGTTTGATCTAGATGAACATAAAACGTCGTCCCTTTTTTTGCTTTTGCCATCGGTTTGTTCAGTCCGATACGACTCGAATCGACGAAACCAAAGGTATTTTTGTATTTGACACGTGTATAATAACCGCTTTTTCCGTAGATCGAGATCGAGACACCTTTTTTTAATGTACCGATTTTTTTACCCGACAGTTTTGCCTGCGACCGGATGACGACGTCGTCTTCTGTCACGTAACGTTGACCAGAGACATCATACAGATCCGGCTTTTTCGTGACGAGATCCGTCGTCTTGACGTAACCGTAGATCGATCCTTTTTTCAAGCGTGTGTAACTACCGCTCGTTCCGTAAATCGTCAATTGATCAGCCCGTTTAACAGTATAGACTGTTTTACTGCTCGTCGAAGCCGACGTATAAACAGACAGGTTGCGTTTCGCGTATCGTGTCCCGGTTGATGCATAGACTTTTCCAGTACCGAGATCAGCTGTCTTGACGTAAGCATGAATCCCGCGGAAGTTGATTCGACTATAGGCACCGTTCGTCCCGTAAACGGTCAGTAAAGTATTCGTTTGATGTTGCTTTAAGATAGGACTTGAAGATTTGGCATCCGAATAGATGGGTGTAGCGCGCTGAACATAGAGGCGTGCGGTCTTCGGATAGTACTTTAGTGTCCCAAGATGTGCCGTCAACACATAGGCGTAATCGTCGTTTCGTTTGATTCGTGTAAACGAACCCTCGATTCCGTACGTCTGAAGCGAGGTATTTACAGAAATCGATTGAAGGACTTTCCCTTTCGTAGTCGCAGTAGCATAGACTGTCGTCTGCTGTTGGACGTAACGCACCCCTGTTTCCGGATGGTTCACGATTGGCGTATCTGCTAAATCAGTCGTCAATACGAAAGCGTAACCCGTTTTAGTCGCCACACGCGTAA
The DNA here is from genome assembly GCF_054956715.1 of Exiguobacterium sp. EF_C8. Lineage (NCBI taxonomy): Bacteria > Bacillati > Bacillota > Bacilli > Caryophanales > Exiguobacterium > Exiguobacterium sp. EF_C8. Next base: position 446,449 of record NZ_CM143264.1, read on the forward strand.
AAGTACCCGTCGTACCAAACGTTTCGAATGCTTGATTTTGAACGATGGCTGTCTTTGTACTCGTCGTCTTCGGCTCAACGAAAAGTGAAGTTGTTCGTTTAATATAACGCAGTCCTGTTTCCGGATAATTTTCGACCGGCGCATCTGCTAAATCAGTCGTCAATACGAAGGCATAACCTGTTTCAGTCGCCACGCGCGTAAAGGTACCTACCGTACCGAATGTCTCGAATGATTGATTTTGAGTGACGGCTGTCTTCGTACTCGTCGTCTTCGGCTCAACGAAAAGGGAAGTTGCTCGTTTGACGTACTGTGTTCCAACCAATTTCGGAAGTTGCTCGAGTTGTGTCGTAGGTACGTAGACGTATTGCTCTTTCCATTTCAGGCGTGTGAACGTGTCAAAAGTGCCGTATGTATCGATTCGCTGATAAGCGGGAAGTGTCGTCACGACGGTGGAGTCAAAAGGTGAAGCGACTAATGAGAGTGGACTTTTCGAAGTCAACGTTGCTTGTTTTTGGAAGACAGGCGCTGTTTGCGTTAACGCACTTGTTGCGACATAAGCAATTCCTTCTTGCCAACTGACACGAGTGAAGTCACCGTCCGTATCGAGCGTCTTGAATGTCATTCCTGCTGGTAGTTGTTGGATGACAGCGGTAGAGTCAGCTGTTTGTAGCAATGCGGTATTCTCTTTCAAATAAGCCGTTCCTGTCGTTTCTGTGACTGTTTGTACTTCTGCCGTCGGTTGAGCAGGTGGCGATTCAGCGAAAGCAGGTGCGGGTAGAACCGAGCTCAACATCAATGTTGCAGCGAGTCCAGCAACATGAGCAGTCCATTTTTTCATCAAGAGGTTCACTCCAATTCTTAAAATTTGTCATTAGGAATAGTGTAGCATGCGCTTGTTTAAAAATTGATGAAAATCAAAAAAATAGGAGATTGGGCATAAAAAAACGGTATGCCGAAGCACACCGTTTGAAGTCATATTTTAGTCATCGTCCTCATGATCGACTTGCCATTCCCAGTCGAGCATGCCGTAAATTAAAGAGTCGCGCCAGTGGTCTTCTAAATAGACCGTCTCGCGAAGCTGTCCTTCCTTTGTCATACCGACTTTTTGTAAGACACGTTCAGAAGCGACGTTCCGTGGATCACATGTCGCTGTGATTCGGTGTAATTCTAGTTTTTCAAAACCGAATTGAAGAAGGAAAGAGGCAATTGACGTCGCGTACCCATTTCCCCATTCATCGGGTGAGAGGACATATCCGATTTCGGCGATTTTATGTTCCACGTCTGTAATGACGAGTTCACCGGCACCGATGACGACGTCACTTGGAAATGTCACGGCAAAGACATAACGACGTCTTGGTGTCTCGAGTTCACTTTCTAGTGCATCGTGCAGGAATTGTTTCGTATCGGTCTCGGAATTCGGTCCCCACGACTGAAATTGGCTGACGATGGGTTGTGACGCATAGGCGTGGACCGCTTCTACGTCTTCCGGTGTAAAACGACGAATCCGAAGTTGGTCATTGATTTTATAACGCATGCAGCATCCTCCTCTTTCAGATGAAGTCACTTTAATTCTATTAGACAAATCGAAGACGAATTCCTGTTTGACACGGGAAAAAGGGCGTGCTAGGGTGGACGTATCGAATGAAATAGGCAGTATCCTCTAGGGTTCCGTACGGCTGGACCGAGGGAGGAACATGGACGTTTGTCCATGCAACGGAGGGATAAAAGCCCGGGAGTAAAGCGAATCGTCTCGCTTGCTCCCGGGCTTTTTCATTTGAAATCATCTATTAGGAGGCAATTACTATGGCAAAGTATTGGATCGGGATCATTATCGCAGCGTGTTTTGAAGTCGGTTGGGTCATCGGGTTAAAACATGCGGCAACACCATTCGAATGGGGAGCGACAGTCATCTGTATCATCGTTAGCTTCACCGTATTGATTAAAGCAAGTAACCATTTACCGGTCGGAACGGTCTATGCTGTCTTCGTTGGTCTCGGGACGGCAGGGACGGTCTTGACGGACATCGTGTTGTTCGATCAAGCGGCTTCCGTGATGAAATTAGCATTGATCGCTGTCTTACTCGTTGGCGTCATCGGTCTAAAATTAGTCAGTGGAGAGGAGAAATCAGCATGAGTTGGGTGTATTTAGTCATTGCCGGAATCTTTGAGATGTTTGGTGTCGTCTTGATCAATACATTTAATCAAAATAAGAATGCGAAGAATCTACTGTTGATGGGAACAGGGTTCGGACTCAGTTTTCTATTCTTGACGCTTGCAATGAATGGCTTACCGATGGGAACAGCGTACGCGGTCTGGACAGGAATTGGAGCAGCGGGCGGAGCGATTCTCAGCATGGTGCTTTATAACGAATCAAAAGACTGGAAACGGCTCGTCTGTATCGGTCTTGTCTTAAGTGCGACGATCGGTTTAAAACTTGTCGGCGAATGACCGTTTACATGTCAAACAGATGACGTTTTAACGGAACGCATATTTTTTGGCATATTTTAATGCAAAAGAGGAAATACTCCTTATAGAAGCCACGCATGACAAATCGTGTTAATAAGGGGAGAACATCCATGAAAACGAAACAATATATCGGAACGTTCTATTCAGAAGACGAATTGATCTCAAAAATGGACGAACTACACATTCAAGGACATCGGGAAGAAGACTTTTACGTGATCGTCAAGGAGAAGTCGAATATCGCACTCGTCCGTAGCCAGATGGACGCAGAAATCGCGACAACAAAACCGTCTTGGATGGACCGGATTCGTGGGAACAAAGGTCGTGATCAAGAAGTCGATGATCTGTTCGAGTCACTTGATCTATCAGATAATGAAATCGAACAACGAAAAACGGAAGTCGAAGGTGGGGGCTTTGTTCTGTTACTTGAAGTCCAAGACATCCAGTTCGATCCACATTTAAATACAGACAACACACATCCTGATGTAAAAGTCCGTTATGGTAGTGGAGAAGAAACGCATACGTCATCAGACGCTAATTCTAACGCACAGCTTGGCTCAGGTAATTCGCTTGACGTTGATAAGGATTCAAAGGAAGAGCACGCGGAGATTGATTTGCATCGCGCAGGTACCGATAAGATGCCGCAAGACGAGCAAGCAATCGATCATTCGAAAAAGCTCGATGGAAACCGAGAACCGAATATTGCGATGCGTCGGGATGATGATTTCCGGCGTCCAGAAACAGAATACGAGGAAAAAGAACAGGATGCAACGCAAGACGGTGAAGAACATCGTCAATCCAAACATCAATCGAATGACATTGCCAAGCAAGACCATGGAAATAATTTAGACCGCTAAAATAATAGAATGGAATCACACGTCAGGGTCATAATCGAAGAAGGTACCTTTCGGATAAAATCTGAAAAGTACCTTCTTTTTGTATGGAGATAAAACGAGAATCGTCTCGTTTTATTTATCATCCGGATTTGATCCTGTACGCACATTAGCGTTCAATTGATCAATCGCTTGCATATCAGTGTCTGACAAGCTGAAGTCGAAGACATCGAGATTTTCGCGAATCCGGCTTGGTGTGACGGATTTCGGAATCGCGACGATGTCATGTTGCAAGTGCCAACGGAGAACGACTTGAGCAGGTGTTTTCTGATGACGGTCGGCGATATCGACGATGACCGGATGCGTCAACGCATCGCGTCCTTTCATCAACGGACTCCATGCTTCGACGACGATACCTTGCTTGCGGCAAAAGTCTCGAATCGCTTCTTGGCTAAGAAACGGATGGAGTTCAATCTGATTGACGGCAGGAACAACCGATCCTTCGGCTAAAATTCGTTCCAAGTGAGGAATATGGAAGTTCGAGACACCGATGGCACGCGTCTTCCCTTCTGCATAGAGATGCTCGAGCGCTCGCCATGTCTCGACATAGCGATCTTCTTTAGGCATTGGCCAATGAATCAGATACAAATCAACATAATCAACGCCGAGCTTTTGCAGACTCGTCTCAAAAGCGGCAAGTGTCTCTTCATAGCCATGATCGGAATTCCAGACTTTCGTCGTCAGAAAGATCTCTTCCCGGGGAATACCCGAGTCACGCAGAGCACGACCGACGCCTTCTTCGTTCTCATAAATCATCGCCGTATCGATTGAGCGATACCCGGCGCGAAGCGCTTCGCTGACCGCTTCATATACTTCTTCTTCCGGTACTTTAAAAACACCATATCCGAGTTGGGGCATGCTGATACCGTTATTTAACGTGATCTGTTGCATCGATTCATCGACTCCTTTATAGTAAATTCTTTTCTTGTCTAGTGTACGCGCTCCTCCTATAAAAATCGAATGATTGCCGAAGCGCGTTCTTTTGCGTATACTGAGCGATAACAAATATTAGGAGGCGATTCTGTGATTCGACAAGCTGTTTTACAATACATACATGAGGAACACGCACTCGATCAACTCGAAGAAATAATAGGTAACCGTTCGGCAGTCTTGATTCATGGACGTCAAGCCTACGAAGCAGCTGCTTTTGCTTTACCGGATGTTCCCCGCTTTTTATTTGAAGGACATTGTACGGATCAACAGGTGGCATTCTTCAAACAAGTATGTGCTCCGTATGATGTGATTCTCGCACTCGGAGGTGGGAGTGTCATCGATACGGCAAAACAGGTCGCGTTTCAATTACAACGTCCTGTCATCGTCATTCCGACGATTGTCTCGAACTGTGCGCCGTGGACTCCACTCAGTGTCATGTATAACGAACAGGGACAGTATATTCGATTTGACACGTTTCCTGTCGTGATTGAAGCTCTTTTACTCGATCATCGTATCATCGCAACGAGTCCGTATGATTATTTTGTCGCCGGACTCGTCGATACGCTAGCAAAATGGTATGAAGCACGTGCCTTGAGTGGGTCTACAGCAAGCGATCCCGTCATCGAGACGGCACTCCGGACAGCTGAGCGATGCAAGGACCTCATTTTGTCGACGAATGTGACAGAAAAACGTTTTCGTGAATATCCAGCTGAAATCCAATACCTCGTCGAGACCGTCATTCCATTAGCCGGAAGCATTGGAGGTTTTGGTGATGCGGCGACACGCGGTGCAATCGGACACGCGGTACATAACGCATTATCTCCTTATCCAGAAACTCATGCGTTCTTACATGGGAGTAAGGTCGGTTACGGGTTACTCGTCCAAGAGAAGCTGCTCGGACATGATGATGATTATATAGAGTTGCGTGACTACCTTCTTGCACAAGAGCAGCCAACGACACTCACTGATTTCGGAGTTTCGCTCAACATTGTCGAAGCACTTGCTTTTCAAACATCGAAAGAGGAGCTGTGCCGTCTGTTGCGTCCAATCGTATCAGTAGAACAACTAGTCGATGCCATCACACAGAACGAGACAGTTTCCGTTTCGACTTCTTAACCTAAAAATACGCACATGTTCCGTCAGACGGTCCATGTGCGTATTTTTATTGTGCTTTCGCCAAATGAGCGTAAGGAGTGGGACGACCGAGTAGGTATCCTTGACCAAGATCAAAGCCGAGTTCGCGGCAAAAATCGAGTTCTTCTTGACGTTCGATGCCTTCAGCTAAGATTTGAATCCCCATTTCTCGCGTTAGATAACGGGCTTTTCGTAAGAACGCTTCGTTCTCTGAGTTCGTATCGCAGTGATCGATGAAGGAACGATCGATCTTAATATAATCCGGTTGAAGCAAGGACAACATATCAAGTGTTGAGAAACCAGCGCCGACATCGTCTAGTGCCACTTGAATGCCTTGCTTTTTATACTGTTCGAAGACGTGTTTCAAATGGTTGACGTCTTCAATTTTTTCCGTTTCGACGACTTCGAAGACAAGCCGACTTGGATCAACTTGATAACGCTCAACGATTTCAAACGTATGGCGCAGGCAGTACTCCGGATTATAGATCGTCGAAGGGAGAAAGTTGATGAACGTTTTTGTTGTGCCACCGATATGATGTGTCGCGCGAATCGCTTCTTCGCGCGCCCGTTGATCAAGCCGAGAATGAAGCCCCATCTTCGATGCTGTTGAGAATAGGACACCTGGTGAGATAGGAGTGTTGTCATCTGCTGCTCGCAGTAATGCTTCATTCGCAACGAGTACATTTTGTTGAATATCATAAATCGGTTGCAAATGGCTCGTCATGACACCGTGTTGGATAAAATCAATTGCTGACCGATGCTTTAGTTGTTCTAGAAGTGCTGAAGCTAGAATGGGTGCTGTCACATAACGCGATTGTGTGGCGCGACAGGATACCGAATAATCCGCTACACGCAAGAGCGATGTTAGTAACTGTTCGAGTTGTTCGAACGATTGATAGGAATAGATTTCTGGTGTTGGTGATTGGATATGGAGTGCTCCAGCTTCGACGAAACGGATTGATGTCGTACATTCGGCGCAAGGATGCCACATAAAAGATGTCCACCTCTCGATACATCAAAAGATGTATTTATTAAATTGGTTAAACTCTTTACCCTGAGAGAAAAAGAAATTAAACCTATTTTTCATAATCATTGACCTCATATAAAAAAGAGAAGGGAACGACGGATGCATTTCCGTACGTTCTCTTCTCTATCGGTCACATGATTTCATTGTGAAGTGTAAAATATCCAGAAAGCGAGATGCAACACAGCTGCAAGTGGCACCAACCATTGAAATTTCGCTTTCCGTGTCTTGTGCCGGACTGTATACATACCGATCCAAGAACCAAGCGCACCACCGAGAAAAGCAATCGTCAATAGTGTCGCTTCCGGTGTCCGGTAAGCATGTTGTCGTGCTCGACGTTTATCCTGCCACATCGAGCCAAATCCGATGAGTGTCAGGAGGATGTAATAGCCTAAGATAATCCTCATGAAAACCGACTCCTTTTCTAACGTTCGGCACCACCGCCGCCGGAACTTCCGCCACCACCACGACTACCGCCGTTTCCACCACCGCCACCGCGCATGATTGCGGAAAAAATGTTCAAAATTGCAAAGAAGAACATACCGCCAGTGAACTTCATATCGAGGAACAATAAGATCAGTAATCCGGCACCGATCAGAATCTTCGTCCACAGCGGAAGCCCACCATCATTTTGAGATTTCGGAGGGTCTTGCGACTCAAGCGACTGATCTTTTGAAATGACACTGACTACAGCTTTGTATGTTTCGCTTGCTGCTTTTCCATACTGACCATTCTCTTTATAAGGAACCGCGTATTGATCGAGGATACGACCGGCCGTGATATCGGTCAGAACCCCTTCGAGTTTATAACCGACCTCGATCCGAAATTGGCGATTCTTTTCGTTCGGAGCGACGACGACGAGTACACCATTGTCTTTTCCTTTTTGACCGATTCCTTGTCGCCGGAATGTTTCATTGGCGTAAGAACTTAAGTCCTGTCCTTTTAGATCGGGAACCGTCTTCAGCACGACTTGCGCCGTCGTGTACTGTTCGAGTTCCTGACCGAGTTGCGCGAGTTCGGCTTCTTCCGACGGTGTGAGCAACTGAGCATCATCTTGAATGAAAAAGGCTGCTCCCGTTCGTTCTGAAACGGCACTAGCCGTCGGAACGAAGAGGAAGAAGACGAGGAACGCGCTCAACAGAAGTCGCGTCCACCGCCGAATCATTTCGAATCACTGTTAAAGTCGACAGTCGGATTTTCTCGGTCGCTGTCTGAAATTTCGTAATACGGCTTTTTCTCAAATCCGAATGCAGAGGCATAGAGTGCTGTTGGGAAGCTCCGACGTTTTTTGTTATAAAGCGTCACGGCATCGTTGTAATCCTTGCGGGCGATCCCGAGACGATTTTCTGTTCCTTCCAGCGTATCCATCAATGATTGGAATCGTTCGCTTGATTTTAGTTCCGGATAAGTGGTTTGCAAAGCAATCAATCCACGAAGCGAAGACGTGACTTGTTGATCGGCTTCAATCCGTTGTTCGGTTGACGCGGCGCGCGCAAGACCAGCTTGAGCTTCAGCGACTTTGCCGTATACTTTTTCTTCTTGACCCGCGACACCTTTGACCGTTTCGACGAGGTTCGGAATTAAATCCGCACGACGCTTGATCTGGTTATCGACTTGCGACCATTTATTCGATACATCTTCTTCTACATTGACGAGGCTGTTGTATTGGCCGATTGCTAAAAACGCAATCACGACGACGACAACGACTCCGATGATTAATGGGAGTTTTGATCGACTCCGACTTCTGCGTGCCATATGGCGTTCACTCCTTTAAGTATGTCTCATCCCTATATACCCTTAACCGAATGAATTAGTTTCAAAAAAAATAAAAAACCGTCAGCTAAAATAGCTAACGGTTAGAATTTACATGTAGACGATGACAGCAAGAACAGCTGCTAAGACAAGACGGTAGATCGCGAACGGGACGAGTTTGATCTTGTTGATCAGCTTCAAGAAGAAACGAATCGATAAGAGGGCAAACACGAACGATGCGATAAATCCGACGGCATAGAAACCGAAATCACTCGCATGAATGTTATCCCAGTTCTTAACGAGTGAGAGGAAACTGGCACCGAACATGATCGGTACGGCCATGATGAACGTGAAGTCAGCTGCCGTCCGGTGATTCATGCCGAGGAAGACCCCTCCTGAAATCGTTGAACCAGAACGGGAGAAGCCAGGCCAAAGGGAAATACATTGGAACAGACCGACGAATGCTGCTTGGCGATATGTAATCTGATCAAGCGATGTCGTTTTCGGTTCCTTTGGTCCGAGTTTGTCGGCTGCAATCATCAAGAGGGCACCGACCGCAAGACCGATGATGACTGTTTCAATCGAGAAGAGGTTCTCATCGATGAAGTCTTCGAATAACAATCCGAGAATAGCAGCAGGTAATAGACCGATCAAAACGTGACGTAGTTTTAACTTGTGTGTACCTGTCGCATCGTGTTCTCCTTCAATTTTATACAGACCAATCAAACTGAAGAGACGTTTCCAAAAGACGACGATGACCGCAAGGATTGATCCGAGCTGGATGACGACCTTAAAGGTGTTCGCTGAGTATTTACCGAGAAATTCGGTTGTTTGTAACCACATGTCATCAACGATGATCATATGACCTGTTGAAGAGACAGGTGCGAATTCCGTCATTCCTTCGACGAAACCGAGTAAAAGAGCTTTCAAGAGTTCAATGATATGCATGGTAATCTCCTTCTATAATGATGTGCTATGTAAAAACATATCATGTTTTATTCTTGTGAGATAGAACCAATCGGAATATCGGGCGCAGGTCTGAGGGAACGTGACCAATCTGATCCGTGAAGACGCACTTCGATCATAGAAAGCAAGAGAGACGAAATACTTAGGACAGCAACGCAAACTTCAAGACGAAGTTTGTGTGTAGGACGGCATCTTGAATAAAATCCTCCGCTTATCACACAAGGTCAGGACAACTTCAAATTGAATAATGATTTGAATGGGAATAGATAAACGAGCAGTGGAGGATTCAATCCACTGCTCGTTGCTTTTGAGCTCAACCTAAAGCGACATCGAGAATCATCATGACCGTGAAACCGACCATTAGACCAAGTGTCGCTAAATCGGATCCGTTCTCTGCTTGTGATTCCGGAATCAATTCTTCGACGACGACGAAAATCATCGCACCAGCAGCAAACGATAACGCATATGGTAGAAGTGGTTGAACGAAGAAGACAGCCGCCGCACCGACCATCGCGGCAATCGGTTCAACGATTGCTGACAATTGACCGTAATGAAAGGCACGCCGGCGCGACATCCCTTCACCGCGTAACGGAATCGATAACGCAGCACCTTCGGGCATGTTTTGAATGCCAATCCCGAGTGCGAGTGTCAAAGCCCCGGCGACGGTCGCTCCGTCCATATTCAAGGCAGCGGCACCAAAAGCGACACCGATCGCAAGACCTTCCGGAATGTTATGCAACGTGATCGCAAGAAACAGCAACGTCGTTTTCTTAAGTCCTGTTGAAGGACCTTCAGCTGTTTCAAGTGGTGCGGATAAGTGCAAATGCGGTGTGACGAAGTCAAGGAGACGGACGAAAAATCCACCCGCAAGGAATCCAATTGCAGCAGGAATCCACGCGATGCCACCGTCCTGCTCCGTGAATTCGATCGCTGGGGCGAGCAAAGACCAGAATGAAGCGGCGATCATGACACCGGCTGCAAAACCAAGCATCATGTTCATGACGCGTTTTTCAATCGTTGTAAAGACGAAAACGAGTGCCGCACCAAGTGCGGTTAATCCCCAAGTCATCATACCGGCAAGTAATGCTTGCACGACGACGGGGAGGGAAGTGAACCAATCCAACATGACTATTCCTTCTTTCCGGGCACGATTTGAAGCGGCTATCTGTATGAAAGCTTACCCGTTTTCGATCCGAACGATTCGTGTGAAGGAGATTTCTACTGCAACACGACCACGCAGAAAGAGAACAGAACGTTCAGGCTCTAGCCGTTCAACAAAACCGACGACCGTCACGTAGCTACTTTCCTTATAATACGTGATTTCGAGTTCGTTTCCTTCTATTAAAGCCTCTTGAAGTAGAAAGTGCCACGATTCTTGCAGTTGTTCATCGATTTCAGGCAAGTCGATCTGATGCATTTGGACATAATACTCCCGGAGCAATTGCAAGTGCTCCGGCATGAGAAAAGGGATCCACTTTAAATTCCCTCGATCACGATACGCTGTCATGAAGATCACCTCCTGGATGACCGCCAACGAAACGAAGCCGCCGTTTGGCGACGCTCGTATCGAGAAACGAGACAGCGAGACGAATCGTTCCTTTCCCGTAGCGGAGGTTAACGATGTCCATTGCTTTTAATAACCGCCGCCGCTTCCAGAGTCGCGTATTATCCTCGAACAAGGATAACTGTAAGGTGCCTTGATCGGCAGTTAGATGTCCCACTGCGACAGATAAAAAACGAACGGGTTCCCCGTCAAGCCAATTCGGTTCGAATAATTGTAAGACATGACGCAGAATGATTCGCTCATCGGATGTCGGATAAGGCAACCGGACTTGACGCGAGAAGCCACTTCGGACGACGTTTCGAGAATAGCGGACACCGATATGAACAGTCCAACCAACTTGATTCGAAAAGCGGCAACGTGCCGCAACATCCTGCACGAGTTCGTTGAGCACATTCCGGATACGTTCGAATTGATAATAGTCCTGCATCAAGGTCACACCGTGTCCAATCGTCCGTTGAGGGGCTTTCTCGAACAAATGGCGAGGGGCAAGCAGTGTCGGTGACGCGTCAAGACCCCAAGCGTGGTGCCATAGTTCGGCGCCGATGACACCGAAGCGTTCATGTAACTCTTCGACTGGGCGCATGGCAAGGTCACCAATCGTTTCAATCCCCATCATCTGCAGATGTTGTTCCATGCGGTGTCCGACTCCCCACATCTTCCGAATCGGAAAATCATGGAGACGTCGTGCGACATCAGCGTATCCACATTGTGCGATGCCTTCTTTTTTCCCGATTAAGTCAAGCGTCAGTTTCGCGATGACGTTATTTGGACCAATCCCGATGCGGACGTGAATGCCGGTCTGCTTCAGAATCGCTTCTTGAATCTTTTTGGCAGCTTGCAGATCGGAACCAAACAGGCGATCGGTTCCAGTCATGTCAATGAAACTTTCGTCAATCGAATAGACACGAATCGCTTCAGGTGGGGCAAATTGATGCAGGACATCTAAAACACGAATCGACGTTTTCATATAAGCGAGCATGCGCGGTTCGACGAGTTGAATCGTACGACGAATGGCGTAGGGTAATTGCTCGATTTCGTACAGTCGACCGGCTGTCTTGATTCCAAGCGCTTTTAAGGCGGGAGTAGCGGCGAGAATGACGGATCCGCTTCGTTTTAAATCGGAGACGACCGCAAGACGTGTCGTTAAGGGAGGGAGATTGCGATACTGGCATTCACAGCTGGCGTAGAAGGAAACACTGTCAACACAAAAAATACGTTTATTCTGTGGTAAAACGACGGAAGGAAACATTTGAATCACTCCTTTACATAAAAGAACATATGTTCTTATTTTGATTTTCTTTGACTATAGCATGGTCTCAAAGTGTCTCAAAATAAAAAACTGTTGAAAAAAGAGGGAATTCGAACGATTGACCCTTATGCAAAAGGAGTTTGATACACTAAAGGAGAGAAAAAGGGGGAATTTCTATGAAAGAGATCGTTATCCGTTTACCAGAATTACCGAAAACGCTTCAAGCAGAGACGTTCGATCAAGTCGAAATCGACGATCCATATCTGAAAGGAGCACGTTATGAAAAGGAGTCGATGCCTGTCGAACTGACGGAGCGTATCGATGCCTATCAAGTATGTTTTCAAAATGTCTCGTTCGCGAACCTCACCTTTGACCGCGGTTCGTTCGAAGATATTCGTTTCGAGCAATGTGACTTAACAGGATGTCACTTCCAAGAAACCCGTTTTCACCGCGTGTCTTTCGTCGGATGCCGGATGACGGGTGTTCAGTTTGAAGATTGTACGCTTGATCATCTGACGATCGAAGAAGGACTCGCAGACTATGCCCAGTTCATTCGTAGTACTGTCCGTCATCAGCATTGGAGTGAAACGACGATGAAAGAAGCACAGTTCTTCGAAGTGAAACCGACCCATTGGAAACTCGAAGCGGTCCGGCTTACTGATAGCCAATGGATTGAAACACCATTAAAAGGTCTTGATCTCCGGCAGACGGAACTCTCTGGTATCACAATCGATCCGCGATTTTTACCGGGCGCAGTCATTACGGAAGAACAAGCAGTCGCCTTCGCTCGATTATTAGGATTGGTCATTCCATGAAAAAAGTCTCTTTTCGATGAATTTCGAAAAGAGACTTTTGATTTGTTCTTAAAATGACATCGTTTCGCCATCTTCCGGAATGAGGAAATGGGCAGAGAGGTGGAAAGCAGCTAAAAAGTCAGCAATCATGTCGCGCCGTAGGAGACAGTGATTGACGGACTCGAGGTGCGAGACGATGATCGTTGCTTCCGCTGCTGCTTCGTGTACGGCAAGGAGATCACGCTGCGACATCGTGATCGGTTCTCCCGTCAGAAACTGGGCAGCCCCACTGTTGACGACGATGATATCTGGTGTATGTTGTTCAATCGCATGCGCGACCTCGTCACACCAGATCGTATCACCTGCGATATAAAGCGTCGGTTCGTCCGGATGCGTGAGGACGAGTCCGGAGACATGTCCCATTCGTTCACCGATTTCACCGACACCATGCTGTCCACCTGTTCGATGGACCTGGATATCACCGATCGTCACACCGGAATCGAAGGAAGAGACGTTCGTGAAGCCGGCTTCTCGGATTTGCCGTGCGTCTTCTTCTTGCTGCGCATAGAATGGCAAATGCTTGGGTAGAAATTGTTTTGCAGCATCATCGAAATGATCCGCGTGCAGATGCGTGACGAAGACAGCGTCAGGATCGAGCAGTGTCTTAACATCGACCGGTAAGTCGACGAGTGGATTGGCGACGGCATTCGGCGTTTGACCGAAAGGAGGTAAACTGCCTTTTTCGCCGAGAAACGGATCGATTAGTAAAACTTGATTGGCATACGTGACGACAAGCGTCGCATTACGAATTTGTTGAATATCCATTAGGTTCATCCTCTCTCAATGACTCGGATTGATTATTCCCTGTCTGGCATTCAATGAATCCTATCGTAAGCGTTTCTCCATCGCCATGACATCGACGTAGTCGCCGTTCAAGCGACCTTGTTCCTTAAATGTCCCAACAATCCGGAATCCGGAACGGATGTAGAGCTTTTGTCCGATTTTATTGAACGGGAAGGTAAAGAGAATCAGCTTATGCATCTGATGATCGCGCGCATGTTGTTCGGCAGTTTCTAACAACTGTGTCCCGATCCCTTGTCCGCGATGTGTTCGAGTAATGTAGACGGAAATCTCACCAACTGTCGCATAGACAGGACGCGGGTTATACGGATCAAGAGAAATGAAGCCGAGGACACCTGTCTCATCTTCTGCGACATATCCAGCGTAGCGATGCGTACGCTCTGCATACCACTGGGTCATGAACGATAAATCTTTTCGATCCGTCTCAAGCGTTGCGATTCGGTCTTCGATGCCTTCATTATAAATGGATAGAACGGCGGGTAAATCATGTTCCGTTACAGGACGAATATGCATGTTGCTCACTCCCCAATCGCTTTTCCCTCATTATATCTGTTACGTGTCGATGTAGTGATATGTTTGTGAGATAAGAAAAAGCGCCGATTCTCCTTATATAGAAGAAATCAACGCTTTTGTCGTTCTTAAGAGACCGTGGATGTCTCGTTCTCGTAAATTGGAACCCACCCATCTGTCGTGACGAAAATTCGAACAGCGACGACTTTCCGATCCTCTTGGAGCGTAAAGTAGTGGCGTGTATTGACAGGAACAGAAATCAAATCACCAGGATTGAGTTCGATGTTATAGTAGCCGACTTCTTCGTCTTTGATCGCGAAGACGCCGTGACCGCTTACGATGAAACGGACTTCATCATCCGTGTGATGATGTTCTTTCTGGAAGTTGACGAGCAACTCGTCAAGGTTCGGTGTCGTATCCGAAAGTGAAATGATATCAGCTGTCTGATATCCACGACGTTCTGATACGTCTTTGATTTCTGGAGCGAACGTATCGAGAATCGTTTGTTTGTCGGCATCCGTCAGTGTGAAGTTCTCAACGAGAGGTGCTGGTAGTTTTGAGACGTCCCATTGTTCGTAAAGAACGCCGCGCGATGCGAGGAAGTCAGCGACTTCCGTTTGATCCGTATACCGTGTGTTTGTTTCTTGGAATAAGACTGTTGCCATGAGATGATTCCTCCTTTTAATAGATAGATTGACGGCATGATTGCAACGTCAACGTATAGTTGAATAAAAACTCGAAGGCTTCGAGGTGTTTCTTTGCTTCAAAGGCGGTCGGTGCCCAGACCGTGATTCCGTGATTGCGAATCAGGACGGCACCGCTGTCCGCTGTGACATATGGCGCAAAAGCAGCAGCGAGTGTCGGGATGTCCGCGTGATTCGGAATGATCGGCACCGTGACCGTCGCATCTTCTTCCCAGTGACCGAGTGCCTTGATGATTTCTTGACCGGAGAAGGTGATACTTCCCTGATCGCCATATAACTCCGAAATCACATTGTTCGCAATCGTATGGACATGCAGGGAACATCCGGCGTTCGTTCGGTTGAACACTTCGACATGGAGCAATGTCTCAGCAGAAGGGCGCCCGGATTGCTCGCCGATCAATTGACCGGTCGCATCGACATGAACGAAGTCGTCAGGAGTCGTCTGCCGCTTATCTTTCCCACTTGCCGTCACAAGAAATTCAATCGGAATACCGGACGTCCGAATGGCGAGGTTACCACTCGTACCAGGGAACCAATCGCGCGCTGCAAGTTCTTGTTTGATGGCGCGTAGTTCTTCATAGCGTCGCATGAATGTCATATCGTCACCTCCGATCGTGCTAAATCATGAACGATATCGTGGAACGTCTCAAAAGGTGTATAGGCGATATCATTTTCTTCACACAACGTGATCAGATAATCACGGGCATAGACACGATCCGCTTGTTTTGCGAGTTCGAAGTCCGTCACTGAGTCACCGATGACGATGATGACGTCATCGTCTTTGCATAATGTACGGGCAACGGATGTTTTACAACAGCCGCATCCCTTCGTGCAATGGGCATCGCAGGCGTGTGGCCAATCGATGTGGACGAATGGACCACTGAAATCGGCAATGTTACAGTAAATCTGCTCTTGCTCGAGGAACGGTGCTAAGATCGGTTCGACGAAAAAGTCCATTCCACCGCTAACAATCGAAAAATGGATTCCTTGACGACGACTGTACTGAAGCAACTCCGAAAATCCTTCGCGAATGACGGCGCGCTCCATCAAGAAATCAAGATAGTCCGCTTTACCGTCGGACGGCAGAAGCGCGAACATCTGCCCGACACCACTTTGGATCGATAACGTCCGGTCGAGCACGCCACGTTTCAACGGTTCGAAGTCATTCACTGGCACAAATACCTCCATGAGTGCAATGATGTTATCCTGCATCGTTACGGTACCGTCGAAGTCACAAAGAATTCGTAAGGTCATGACTTGATCCCCCAAGCGTCAAGCGCGACTCGTAATTCTTCATGTCGTGACGCAGCATTCGATAGGGATTCATTTGCGAGTGCCGCATCAAGTGCTTGACGAAAAGCGATAACACCAGCCGCAGCACCTTGTGGATGACCATGTACGCCACCACCAGCGTTGATGACGGAATCGATCCCGAAGTCGCGTACGAGTTGAGCGACGAGTCCTGGGTGAATACCGGCTGAAGGGACAGGGAAAATCGTTTTCGTCTGACCGAGGCGAGTCGCTTCGACCGCGATGCCGCGGGCGACGTCCTTCGGAAGAGCGACATTGCCGTAAGGTGACGGGAATAGCGTTAAATCTGCACCAGCAACGCGCGGTAATGTGCCAAGTAAGACAGGCGCTGCAACACCGTGGTTCGGGCTGGCAATCAATGCACCGCTGTAAGCCGGATGATTGAAAATGGGAACGTTGATCTCCGGATCACTTGCCAATTCACGTAAGACGTCGAGTCCGTATGTGAAGGTATTCAACAAGAAAGCAGTTGCTCCAGCGTCAATCAATCGTTTGGCTTGATCCTTGAGCGTAAAGACGGGACCACTAAGTGTGATCGCATACAACGCACGTTTACCGGTCCGGTGGAAATGAGCATCGATAACCTCACGTCCGATCCGTGCCCGATCAATCGTTGGTGTCAACGGATTGTCATATAGGATCTCATCGTCCTTGACGAGATCGATCCCACCAGCAAGTTGTCCTTCGAGTTGATCACGAAGGAACGATAAATCGCGTCCGATGACCCCTTTGAAGATGCTCATTAACAGTGGACGATCTTCGACACCAATCAAGGAACGAACCCCTTCGATCCCGAACTTCGCACCTGGAAAATCCGACGTGAATGTATCGGGTAGTAGCAATTCTGTTAATTTGATTTCACCGTCGAGTGAGAGTTTTCCGAAGACGGTCGTTAAGATCGCAGAAAAGTCGCGCGATACATTGTGTTCCGGGTAACGAATCGTGATATAGCCTTTACCGTCGCGCTCTTCCGTATGTACGACTTCTCCTTTGAACGAGGCGAGTTGTTGTTGCTCAAGATGATTCAGCTCCGTCCAGGAACCAACCGTCAGACCAAGCGCGAGTTGTTCGGCACGTTGCTCCAGTCGATCGCGGGCGGTCAATTGATAAGTAGCTGTGATGTAAGCCATGTCTTTCCTCCTTCAATAAAAAAATGGTCTCTCGTCAGCGACAAGAGACCATGAATGATTCGAACGTGGACTCTTATCTGTCAGCTTAGTAGCTGCAAGAATTAGCACCGTGCCAAAAGGTCGGTTGCTGCGACATCGTAGGGCTTGTCCCTCCGTCTGCTCTTGATAAGAATTGGATGAAATTGTGAAATCTAATTGCAATTTTTACATGAGAGTCACGACTTGTCAAACTATTTTTAGAAAATTTATTTTTTTGAAAATACTCTTTCTATAGATGGCATGAAAACGATGTCCATTTCTCCCTGATTTTAGTTTGACAGCAGGGAAGAGGATTGCGTAAGATTCAAATCAATATCACACACGACAACTACATACGACTCTTATCGCGAGTTGGCAGAGGGAATTGGCCCGATGACGCCGCAGCAACCGACCACTTGGCACGGTGCTACATCCAACAGACGTTTCGTCTGAGAGATAAGAGGACGCAGTGACTTTCCTGCGCCTCTTTTCGATGACGAAAAGAGGCGCTTTTTCGTGTATCACACAGGGGGAACTGAGATGACATACAAAGCATTTACAGAACAGGACGCGATCGAACGGGTCCGCTCACTAGGACTGATCGGCGACGGAGCCGTCGAAGCAGAAGAGATTGGCGACGGCAATCTCAACCTTGTCTTTCGAATTCGAGAAGGTGAACATCGATTGATTCTAAAACAAGCACTCCCGTACGCGAAAGTCGTCGGTGAGAGCTGGCCACTATCACTCGAGCGGGCGTGGATCGAGCAATCCGCACTCCGTGAATTCGCCCGGCATGCCGTGCCGTTCGTACCGCGTGTTTTTCATGCTAGTCACGACGAGGCGTATACGGTCATGGAAGATCTTTCACATCTGACAATCGTTCGAAGCGGTTTACTCGCAGGTGAACAGTATCCGTTGCTTGCGGAACATATTGGTTCTTATCTCGCTCGGACTTTATTCCATACATCGGACTTTGCGCTTGGTCCGGTTGAAAAAAAACGTGTCGCCCGAACGTACTACAATCCGGACTTGTGCGACATCACGGAAAAATTAATCTTCACGGATCCGTTCCATGACGCGGAGACGAACGAGATTGAAGCCGGGCTTGAAGAAGAGGTGGCACGTCTATGGGCGGACGATGAGTTGAAACGCGAAGTCGCAAAACTCGAAGCGCTTTTCATCACGAAAGGAGATGCGTTGCTACACGGCGATCTACATACAGGAAGCATCTTTGCTTCGGCAACGGAAACGAAAGTCATCGATCCAGAATTCGCCTTTTATGGTCCATTCGGATTTGATGTCGGACAGTTCATCGCCCACTTATTCTTTGCAGCATACCCGGATTATTCAGCACTTCGTGATGCCCGGATTCGCGACATCGATACGTTCTGGCTGACGTTCGCTTCGACGTTCCGCGCCTTATGGGAACGCGAAGCCGTCGAACCATTCCGGACATCGGGACTCGTCGACGATGTACTGAGCACGATCTTGCAGGATGCCCTTGGCTTTGCCGGTTGCGAACTGATTCGTCGGACGATCGGACTCGCACCAGTCGCTGATTTAGAAACGATTAGTTCTATGACGGAACGACTAGAACGAAAACAACATGCTTTACGTTTAGGATCGGCGTTAATCAAACGTCGGACCGAATGCCGGACATTTGATGATTTACGAAACTTCGACGTAACGGAGGAACTTAGCCGATGAGTACATTCGTTCAAAGTATTCGTTATGAAGATCGTGTCTTGACGATTCTCGATCAGACACGTCTACCGCAGGAAGAACACTATGAAGTCATTACCGATCTTGCACAAGCGGTCGAAGCGATTAAACAACTGCGCGTCCGAGGGGCGCCTGCGATCAGTTTATTTGGCGGATTCGTACTCGTTCAAGAGGCGTACCGGTTTGAAGCAGAACTGTCGATCTATAAGCAGACTTTGCTTGAGACATCAGCGACGTTACTCGCGACACGACCGACGGCTGTTAACTTACGAAATGTCCTTGATCAATTGAATCCAATCATTCAAGACGGGACGTCGGTAGAAGAGATCCGCGAACGGCTCGAGCAGCGGACGATTGCCTTATACGATCAGGATGCGCAGACGTCACGTCAAATCGGGATTCATGCACTTGAATTGTTCCAGTCAGGTAACCGGATCCTAACGATCTGTAATGCTGGATCGATTGCGACCGCTGCTTATGGAACAGCACTTGCGCCGTTCTATATCGCAAAAGAACGCGGCATTGAATTATCTGTTTTTGCGAGTGAGACGCGACCATTACTGCAGGGAGCACGACTGACGACATGGGAGCTACAACGTGCCGGCATCGATGTCACGCTAATTACAGATAACATGGTCGCCCATACGCTGAAAGAAAAACAGATCGATGCAATCATCGTCGGGGCGGACCGGATTACACGCAACGGAGATACGGCGAATAAGATCGGAACGTTCCAACTAGCATTACTCGCTCAAGCTTTCGGTATCCCGTTTTACGTCGCAGCACCGCTCTCGACGTTTGATTTCTCACTTGTTTCCGGAGACGCGATCGAAATTGAAGAACGTGATCCGCAGGAAGTGACGACTGTCCAAGGTGTTGCGACAGCACCAGAAGGAGTTACTGTCTTCAACCCGGCCTTTGATGTCACACCACACACCTTAATCACGGGCATCATCACCGAACTTGGTGTCATCACGCAACCGAATGAAGAAACGATTGAACAATTAACAGGGCTTCAACCCCTCGGATAAGGAGATATGTCATGAAAAAACTAGCTTACGCCGTCCTAGCACCGGCACTGTTACTAGCAGCTTGTGCGAATGGAGAAGCCACGACGAAAGTCGTCAAGGATGTACCAAAAGGAGTTCAATCGGACGTCAAGATCGCCGTCATCCGTAACCTCGCATCGGACGACCATACGAAGCAATTCCTTGATGGCGCACGAAGTGAAGGAGAAGCGCTCGGCTTTAAAGTCAGCACGTTCATTTCGGAAGGTAACGATGTCAAGTTCAAGGAACTGGTCGCGCAGGCGATTCAGCAAGATTATGATGGGCTCATCATTTCGCACGGTAAGGAAGACTATGCCTATGACATGATCAAACCAGCAGTCGATAAAGGACTGAAGGTCGTGACGTTCGATACGGTCACGAAGAAAAAAGGGGCATCTCTACAAGACGTGACGGAAACGTTCCAAAACGATCATCAACTTGCGAAGCTATCACTCGATGAAGTGACGAAGGTGACGGACAAAAAGCCGGTCCGTGTCATCAAACTCTGGTTCGGACCAGGTTTTGCCCCGCTCGATCGTCGTCAAGAAATCTATAAGACGTACGAAGCAGACGGCAAAATCAAAACGCTTGAGACGGTTGGACCGACGAACTTCCAAGATGTCCAAGGGGATATCGCGACAAAGATGAATGCCATTCTCGCGAAATACCCGAAAGGAAGCGTTGATGCCGTTTGGGGAGCATGGGACGAAGTCGCAAAAGGCGCTTACAAATCGCTCAAGGATAATAAACGTCAAGAAATCCCATTGATCTCGATCGATGTCTCAAATCAGGACATCAACCTGATGCGTGAGAAAGGCAGCAACTGGGTTTCGACGAGTGCGGTGGATCCGTTCTTGATTGGACAAACGGACATGCGACTACTGGCTAAGAAAATCGCCGGAGAGAAGACGCCGGATAGCTTTGATCTCGATGCGAAACTCGTTGAGCAGAAAGCATTGAAGCAGGACACAACGATGTATAATCTCGATACGATCATCAAAGGTTGGAGTACGTCGGATAAATTCAATGAGCCGTGGATGGACCGGTTGCGTGACGTCCATAAAAAACAATGACGTCTATCAATCATCACCTGGAGATGACTGGGATTTCACTTGCGTTTCCGGGAGTCCAGGCACTCAAGCAAGTCTCCTTTGAGGTGAAGTCTGGTGAAATTCATGCGCTTGTCGGTGCGAATGGTGCCGGTAAGTCGACGCTGATGAAAGTCTTATCCGGAGCGGAAACAGCGGATGAAGGCATCATCCGTCTTGACGGAAAAGAGCTGTCAATTCAATCTCCGCGTGATGCAAAACGAATCGGGATCGATCTCGTCCAACAAGAGGTTGATGTGGCACTTGTCCCGTATTTGACGGTTGCTGAGAATATCTGTCTCGATCTGTTGACGGACGGAACAATGACGGGTTTGGTATCCCAACGCCGTTACATACAGCGTGCAAAAGAAGCGTTAGCGACATTACAGGCGGATATTTCCGTCAAGACACGTGTCGAAGAATTACGTCTTGCTGAAAAGCAACTCGTATTGGTTGCACGCGCCCTCGTTCAAAAACGTCGTTTTTTAATTTTGGATGAACCGACGGCACCTCTCAGTCAGGCGGAAACAAGCCATCTCTTTTCAGTCGTGCGTCGTTTAGCGGAACGAGGACTTGGGATCATTTTCATTTCCCACCGTCTACAAGAATTGTATGACATTTGCGACTCCATCTCGGTCATGCGCGACGGTCAACTCATCTCGCGACATCTTTTGACAGACATCACGAAGGAAGCTGTCGTTGAGCAGATGCTCGGGCGTAAGCTTACGTCTGTCGCGAAAACGTCACGGGTCAATGCGACGAACGTACTGACGGTCGAGAGTGCCACGAATGCGGACGTCCACGACATCTCCATGACGGTTCAAGCAGGGGAAGTCGTTGGTATCGCAGGTCTTGTCGGTGCCGGTAAAACGGAATTATGCAAAGCATTATTCGGTGATCGCCCGTTTCAGGAAGGGGAGGTTCGTATAGGTGGAAAAGCCCATCGCCTTCGCAATCCACAAGCTGCGATTCAAGCGGGAATTGGTCTCGTTCCGGAAGAACGGCGAAAAGAAGGAATTCTTGTTGCCGATTCTGTCGCAGAAAACCTGACAGCAGCGGCAGCTCATGATTTCGTCAACCGCTGGGGGCTGATGGATCGTCGCAAAGAAGCAGATCAGGCATCGCAATGGGTCAAGGAGCTGGGCATTAAAGTGGCAGACGTGAAACAGGAAGTAGGTCAACTATCCGGTGGGAATCAACAAAAAGTCGCCATCGGAAAATGGTTACTGACCGATGTTTCTGTACTCGTCTTGGACGAACCGACAAAAGGTGTTGACGTCGGAGCCAAACAAGATATCTATCGTCTGATTGACGGACTCGCGCAACAACAAAAAGGGATCCTTTACGCGACGAGTGAATGGGATGAACTTTTGACCGTCACGGACCGAATCTACGTCATGTTCGATGGACGGATCGTCCATGAAACGAAGACGGCGGATACATCAGAAGAAACCTTGTTGTGGTATGCGACAGGAGGAGGGCAACGATGAATGAGGCAGTATCAAAACAAACGAACCGAGGGAAGGGTTTACGTCCTGTCCTCGGATTCTTGAACGACTGGGGGATCGTCCTCGCGATCCTTGCCCTCGTCCTGTTTTTTGCGACGACGGCTCCAACATTCCTACAAGGGACGAATTTGATTAATATTTTGCGAAGTATCTCCATCGTGACGATTATCGCGATCGGCTTGACGGTTTCTTTGACGGTCAATGGATTTGATTTATCGGTCGGGTCGACCGCGACGCTTGCGAGTTCTTTCGTCGTCTCGTTCTTCGTCTGGTACAGTCTACCGCTCGGTGTCTCGATTGGTTTAGCACTTCTCTTATCTCTTAGCGTTGCTCTGGTGAACATCTTACTCATCGTCTGGTTTAAGATTCCGGATTTGTTTGCGACGCTTGCAACGATGTTCATCGTCGAAGGTGTCGCAATGACGTATACCGGTGGTGGTTCAATCAGTGCCGGAATGCCGCGCCTGGACGGTACACCAACAGTCGGCACGATTCCGGAGGCTTTCGCGAAAATCAGCCAGGCGCCTTGGATCATCGTCATCATGCTCGTCGTCGTCGCTGTGACACACGTCTTCTTAAGCCATACGCGACACGGTCGTTTTCTCTATATCATCGGTGGGAATCCGGAAGCCGCACGACTGACAGGAATTCGTGTCAACCGCTACCGGGCACTCGCGTATCTGATTGCTGGGTTACTTGCGGCAATCGGTGGGATTTTGCTTGCGTCACAAGTCGGATCGTCGCAAATCAACGCCGGGTCCGGTTACTTGATGCCAGCGGTCGCAGCTGCCTTCATCGGCTCGTCGTTCGCAGGGCAAGGAAAACCGAATGCCCTTGGCACACTCGTCGGGGCTTGTCTCGTCGGGATTCTTGAAAATGGTCTTGTCATGTTGTCTGTTCCATACTATTCGTTGAATATCATCAAAGGGCTGGTCCTTGCGGTCGCACTCGCGACGACCTATGCGCGGTATCGGAAAAAATAATTAAAATTCGACGTTTCATTTATAACATATTCGGTAATATTCAATATATGAAAGGATGGTGATGCACATGAATGATTACCAATGTAGAGGGAACGATCGCATGTCGCTTCTGAAAGAAGAGGATCACCGGACTTGACGAACGTTGTCCATTGACACGGAAGTATTCGTGTTTTACGTGCAACTGCACGGTTCAAGAACGGATCACGGCATGTGTTCGTTCCTGAAACAAATAAGGGGAAACGCTACGGCGTTCCCCCTTTTTCACGTGCTTGAAACTGCTCGTATTTCTTTAAAAGTATAGCGGAATATGAGATGATATAAAAAGTCAGAAAATTCAACTACTACGAGAGCAAGGGGCCTGACAATGCGAACATACACTAAGGAGATTCAAGCGATTATCGACAACGTAGAGAAAGTTATCATCGGTAAGGAAGATGTCATCACACAATCATTGGCAGCATTACTAGCGGGCGGTCACGTCCTATTAGAAGACGTACCGGGAGTCGGGAAGACGATGCTCGTCCGTGCGTTCAGCCGATCGATCGGGTTGACCTTCAAACGTGTTCAGTTCACACCAGACCTACTTCCGTCAGATTTGACGGGTGTATCGATGTATAATCAGAAAACAAGCCAGTTCGAATATAGACCGGGTCCTTTAATGGGAAACATCGTCTTAGCCGATGAGATCAACCGAACATCACCAAAAACTCAATCTGCCTTACTCGAGGGAATGGCGGAAGCGAACGTCACCGTCGATGGTGAGATTCATACGCTTCCGAATCCCTTTTTCGTCATGGCGACACAAAACCCGATTGAACATGAAGGAACGTATCCGTTACCAGAAGCACAACTCGACCGTTTTCTCGTCAAAGTCAAAATGGGTTATCCTGATTTCCAGCAAGAAATGAAGTTGCTCACGCGTTTTGAACGGGATGAACCAATCGAAACACTCGAAGCTGTGATTGGTCGCGAGCAATTGCTCCAGATGAAAGAAGACGTCAAGAACGTCCATGTCTCACAGCCTGTCAAAAAATATATCGTCCATCTCGTTCAAGCGACACGGACGAATGGGTCACTCTACCTCGGCGCGAGTCCTCGTTCTTCGATCGCCTTGATGAAGGTCGCGCAAGCGTGGGCGTACATGGAAGGACGCAGTTTCGTTTTGCCGGATGATGTTAAACATCTCTTGATTCCAGTCCTGTCACACCGCCTGATTTTGACAGCGGATGCGCGTTATCACGGTCAATCGTCGGAACGGATTTTAGAACAGATCAAAAAAGAGGTTGCTGTACCGATCCAACAAGACGTGGAGTCCCTATGACGAAGTGGCAAATTGGTTGGCGTTACGCTGTATTACTTTTGACGACGGCAGCCTTATGGGCATATGCGCGCGTTGATGGCGGAAATGTCGCTTCCTTGCTGTTTTACGTCATGGCTGGTCTGACCGTCTACTGGACGCTCTTCCTCGTTTGGCCCGTCACGCAGGCACTTGCGACGCGCGAAGTATCGAACAAGATGCTCGTTGCTGGAACCGATATCCCGGTTTCCTTACGGGTTCGTCGACGTTTTCCGTTTCTCGTCGGAGCCGTCGAAGTGACGGAGGTGATTCCGAACGAACTCAGTGAAGAAAAACTCGATATCAGCCGTCCACTCCGAGCCCATTACCGGAAGACGGAGCAAATCGATTACACGATACCATCGATTCGTCGAGGGGTGTATCAGATTCCAGGCTGTATCGTCGAAATCACGGATCCATTCGGGTTATTCAAGCGGAAGCGGATGTTTCCGGTCGAGACGTATCTTGCGATTGAACCAGCGCGCCTTGCCGTTCAGCTTCCCCATGAGGAAGACCGTGGCGATGGGGGGATCTCACCGGTGTCACTTGATCTTCGCCAGTCGTCCTTTACCGTCGTCGGGGTCCGGGAATACGTCAGTGGGGATCGGATGAATCAGATTGACTGGAAAGCGACAGCGAAACGCCAAGGGTTGATGACGAAGACGTTCGAACGAGAGCAAGAACGGGAGACGACGATCGTCTTTGATGAGGGAACGGAGGCGGGTGAAGCCTTCGAACGTGTCATCTCGATGCTCGCAGAAACGACGGATCAGTTGAACAAACGACGACTGAGCTATCGGATCCATCTCGTCGGGCATGCCGTTCAATCATTGTCGTTACCACTTGAAGGAGCGAAACTGACGCATTACCTGATGACGGCGCAACCGAGTCGGACGCGGACGTTCATCGAGTCATGGGAATACTCGTCTAAGGCGCTTCGATTGAGCGGGAACGTCCTCTTCATCACACCGGATCTTGAATCGAACAATGAACTATGGATTTCGAAGATTAATCAAGAAGCCACCGTTCATGTCTATACACCAGAACGGAGGGGAGTGCGATGATACGACGATTAATCTGGAACGCCATCGCAGCAGCCCTTTTGACTTGTTTCATGCCACCACTTCTCGAACTGACGACATTCGAGCATCTCTGGTCCTTCTTACCGATGCTGTTCCTGCCTTTACTGTTATCGCATCTCGCACGACGTTACTTCTTACTTGGCAGTCTCGCGGGGCTACTATTGTCGTTCTACTTGATTTTGACACCGGGTTCCGCACCGTGGGGAATTTTTACGGAAATCAGCTCGGATATTCGAAGTGTCATCAATGGTGAATTACCGGGACGACCAGCCTTTGCGCTGTCGATTGGTTTGATCAGTTTCTTGATCGCTTATCTCGCGCGCCGGACGTTCCCGAATCGTGGGTTCGTCTTCGGACTTGCCTTCGGAGTCATCGGGTTCATCGCCTATTGCGATACCTGGACGGATTACTCGGGAGAGACGTTCATTCTTTATCCGATCATCTTGTCTTTGGTATTGCTGTATGCGACGGAGGTCAATGAACGACCGCGTGCTTCCTACGTACGCCCACTGAGCGCATTATTCATCATGGGAGCTGTCATCGTCGCTGCTGTCCAAAGTCCTGTCATCAATGCGACATGGCAAGACAGTTGGTACGATTTGACGTCGGGTCTTGAAGGGGAAGGAGAGCCGACAAATGCGATTCAAAAGGTCGGATACGGTAACAACGATGAGCAACTTGGAGGACCATTCCAGATGGACGACCGAGAAGTCTTCCAAGTCGAAAGTGAAGGAAACCGCTACTGGCGAGTCGAGACGAAAGACATCTATACTGGTAAAGGCTGGGTCTTATCGAAGTCAAACCCTGAAATCGATGGACGTGGTTTTTTCTCGACCTTCGGTACAGAGGTCAAGACCCGCGAAGAGACAGCAACATTTGAAATGGCGCGTGAATTACCATTCGTGCCATATAATGGTGACAATGTACGGGTCGAAGTGAATCAACAACGACAAAATGTGTTGGTTGACCCCGAGAATCAAAAAATTTCGTATCTCGACGAGACGGATCGTCAACGGAACTATCGAATCGACTATTCGTACCCACTCTTTACGGAAGAACAGCTCCAGACAGATGAACCCGTCAATTTATCGGATAGAGAAACAGAACGGTATCTCCAACTGCCGGAAGGTTTACCACAACGAGTTCGTGATTTAGCGGAACAAATCGTCGAGGGTGAGGAGACACCATGGGACAAAGCACGGGCGATTGAAAATTATTTCGAAGAAGAAAACTTTGAATACAATACAGAAGATGTTGCTGTACCGAAAGAAAATCAGGATTACGTCGATCAGTTCCTGTTCGAGACGAAACTCGGATACTGTGATAACTTCTCGACATCAGCCACTGTATTACTTCGGGCAGCTGGGTTACCCGCACGCTGGGTGAAAGGATTCACGGGGGGCGAATCCGACGTCATCGGAGCTGCCGTGACGAGTTATACAGTACGCAATAAAAATGCCCATTCGTGGGTCGAAGTTTACATTGAAGGACCAGGCTGGGTACCGCTTGAACCGACAGTCAGTTTCGATGGAGCAGGACAATACACGATCGATCGGGAAACGAATAACGAGACGGAACAAGCAAATCCGCAACGTGAGACAGAAGATAATACGGAGACAACGACGCCAAATCGTCCTCAAGAAAATCTTCTCGATGAAGAACAGACGACTAGCGCCGGACAGACGGAGCAGAAGTCAATTCCATTTTGGCCAATCTTCCTGACGGCACTTGCTCTCTTGTTCCTCTACTTGTTCCGAAAACCGATTATTCGGACGCTTGCGATTCTCTTCTTCCGGAGACAGATTGAACGACCGGAAGGATTCCGACGGATGTATCGGTATCTCTTGCGGCGTCTTGATAAAAAAGGATTCCATTATCAAGATGGTCGGACGCTTGCGGAACTTGCTCACGAAGTCGATGGGTACTACGAGACGTACGCGATGCGACCGTTGACGGATGCTTACGAGCGGATGGTTTATGGTGGAGAATCATTATCAGTCGAGAAAAAACGTGAATATTTCGAAAATATCATTCGTCATGTAGAGGGTTGATATTTACGAAACGATACAGGTACAATGGGAACAACGTAAATCACACACATGCAATCTCCTTTGTATATACTCGCGAATATGGCGCGAGAGTCTCTACCGGGTCACCTTAAACGACCTGACTATGAAGGAGCAGACCCTTCGTATACATTTTTTTGTGAAGCGGCCTGCTCTTTTTCCATTTTATCCATGGGCGAAGAGTGGGCTTTTTTCATAGGGTACGCATGAAATCAGAAAGGCGGGAACAGATTTGGAAGCACATTTGGACCAGGAAATGATTCTCGTCCTCGATTTTGGAGGACAGTACAATCAATTGATCACACGTCGTATTCGGGACCTTGGTGTCTACAGTGAATTGCATTCGCATAAAATCACTGCAGCTGAAGTAAAAGAAATCGCACCTGCTGGTATCATCTTCTCGGGTGGTCCACGTAGCGTCTACGCGGAGGATGCGTACCGGTGTGACCCGGAAATCTTCGACCTCGGTATTCCAATCTTCGGAATCTGTTACGGCATGCAGCTCATGTCACAACATTTCGGCGGAACAGTGGAACGTGCGGGACATCGTGAATATGGAAAAGCCACATTGACGTTACAAGACCCGTCACCGATGTATGCGAACTTACCGCTAGAACAAACGGTCTGGATGAGTCACAGTGACCTCGTCACATCTGTGCCAAACGGATTCGTCGTTGATGGGACGAACGTGTCATGTCCAATCGCTTCGATCAAGAACGAAGAGTTGAAAATGTATGGTGTGCAGTATCACCCAGAAGTAAACCATACGGTCTTCGGAAAAGAATTGCTCAAGAACTTCCTCTTTGAAGTCTGTAAATGTGCAGGCGACTGGTCAATGGAGAACTTCATCGAAATCGAAGTAGCGAAGATCCAAGAACAAGTCGGCGATAAAAAAGTTCTTTGTGCCCTTTCAGGTGGTGTCGACTCGTCTGTCGTCGCAGCCTTGATCCACAAGGCAATCGGTGATCAATTGACATGTATGTTCGTCGATCACGGTTTACTGCGTAAGGGAGAAGCGGAAAGCGTCATGAAGACATTCGCGGATCACTTCCACATGAACGTCATCAAGATTGATGCTCAGGATCGTTTCCTCGATAAACTCCGTGGTATTTCGGATCCGGAGCAAAAACGTAAAATCATCGGCAACGAGTTCGTCTACGTCTTCGATGAAGAAGCTTCGAAGCTGACGGATATGGACTTCCTTGCCCAAGGTACGCTCTACACGGATATCATTGAGAGTGGTACGGATACGGCACAAACAATCAAATCACACCACAACGTCGGTGGATTGCCAGAAGACATGCAGTTTGAATTGATCGAACCGATCAACACGTTGTTCAAGGATGAAGTCCGTGAACTTGGGAAAGAACTTGGCCTTTCTGATGAAATCGTCTGGCGTCAGCCGTTCCCAGGACCAGGTCTCGGGATTCGTGTCCTTGGTGAAATCACAGATGAGAAACTCGAAATCGTTCGCGAATCTGATTTCATTCTTCGTGATGAGATTAAAAAAGCTGGACTCGAGCGCGAAATCTGGCAGTACTTCACAGTCCTTCCTCCAATCCGTTCGGTTGGTGTCATGGGCGATGAGCGGACATACGACTATGCTGTCGGAATCCGCGCTGTTACGTCAATTGACGGGATGACTTCAGACTGGGCACGGATCCCATGGGACGTGCTTGAGAAGATCTCGGTTCGAATCGTCAACGAAGTCCAGAACGTCAACCGCGTCCTGTACGATGTGACGTCGAAACCACCGTCAACGATTGAGTGGGAATAAGGACTAGACTTGCTGAGAAAATTCGTCTCACGAAGCCTGTCCTACCAATGTGTTAAAGGGGATAGGTGAAATGAAGTCTGTTTCACCTTCAACAATTCGATTTCAAAATGAAGCTCTCTTTTGTTCACATTATTTGTGAATGGAAGTGAGCTTTTTTCGTAACCAATCGCATCGAACTGTTGGATGACATTAGACAAAATCAATTTATTCGAGAGATTCAATTAAGATGTATCGAGATATTTTGTTAGTTTTTACTGGAATATATAATAAATCATTAAACGGATAGGATGCACGCTCTCATAATAGATTGGGCATGAGCTGAAGTCGATCGACTAGATTATGGTTTAGTCATAAATTTGACCATGCTATGATGTGGCTGTGTTTGTTTTTCATATCAATAAAAAATATTATCGTATAATTCCGGGGACAGGGTTTGAAAGACTTTACAGGAACACCGTAATGATTTCTACTATGGCGCACATACAACATCGTACCTTTATTGAAACGGCTTTTACTTCTTAGGTAAGGGTCTTTTCTTGTTGCGTAGCATGACTAAAACGTTTTAAACAGGAAAAATTTTAATAATGAACATGCTCTAGTAAACAGGATCAATACATTCCAAAAAGCCTTCAATAATTAAAAAAGATGTACAAAAAAATCAGGTTTAATCAGAAAAAAAGTAGGGGAAATTCAAACTGTTGGCATATAAGATTGATTTTCAAGAGCTAATTATTATTTTTTGTGGCATTTATTAAAAAGGAGGAAGAGATCATGACGAGAAAAGAAGATACATTTATCCAAGTATTTAATACCCAAGCGGAAGTACTGAGTAAAGTAAACGAATTGAAAGCGCAGGGATATGACGAAAGAGATATGTATGTCGTGGCTCAAGATAAACATTCCTTCTCCATGGTAGAGAATCAGACAAACGTCAATGTAGATACTGCCGGTGAACAAGAGCACCAAGGATTTATGGGGAAATTCATGGCTGCCTTTTCAGACGACTCTTCTACGGAAGCATTCCGCGGAATGGGCTTATCGCATGATGAATCAGAAGAATACCGTCGTCAGGTAGAAAGTGGCAAGCTGGTTTTATATGTAGACAGCGACTATGGCGATTCTTACGAAAAGCATAGTCAAAGCTACAACCAAACTTCTGGAGTAAACGATAATCAATATGATCGCACGGGAGTCGAAGCAAATCGGGCTCACAACGACCATCTCTCTGATAACGGCTCTCTTTCCCGCACAGATCGAGACCAAGGCTACGACAACACTTTAAGTGCAGACCGAAGCCAAGACTATGACGATACTCCAGGGGTCGATCGGTCTGGCGTTACTGAAACGAACAGTGATACAGAAGAAGAACGCCTTCGCCTGCATGAAGAACGGTTAAATGTAGATAAAGAAAGAGTGCAAACAGGGGAGGTAAACGTCAGTAAACACGTAGTCGAAGATCAACAATCGATCGAGGTGCCGGTAGAGAGGGAAGAAGTTTATGTGGAACGACGTAAAGTGGATCATAATGCGTCGGGAACAGATGCTTTTGTAGATGAGAACGACTCCATTCACGTACCGCTTTCAGAAGAAAAGGTAGTAGTATCAAAAGAAGATGTAGTCTCTGAAGAAATTGTTGTTGGAAAACGTAAAGTGCGAGATACAGAAACTGTATCTGAAACGGTACGACGCGAGGAAGCAGATATTGATGAAGGTACGGATACGAGAACGGACGTAGACCGTGACGATCATAAACGACTGTAATGGACCAAACTAAGAGGGAGATGGCGATCAGCTATCTCCTTTTTTACTGCAAATTAAAGACAACTCAAAAATAACGCTTACAAAACCGAACGTTCGGATAAAATAAGTGGTTAAATTTCGTTTTTATGGTTGACCCATGAATTTGACCGTGCTACGATGTGTCTGTTCTTATTTTTCATACCACTAAAAAAACATAAATAATGCCGTATAATTCTGGGGATAGGGCCCGGAAGTCTCTACAGGAACACCGTAAAGGTTCCTACTACGGCGCACATGCAACATCGTGCGCTTATTGAAACGGCTTTTACCGCTTAGGTAAGGGCCGTTTTTCGTTTTCAAGGAGACGGCTTATTTGGAAGGAAGGCAATCATGAGCACACAATTGAAACAGCCACACCAACCGAAAGCAAAAGAAAATGCGATTGCGCGTTTCTTTGATTTCAATGGGCTTGGTACGAACATGCGTACAGAGTTCATCGCCGGCATGACGACGTTCTTCGCGATGGCGTACATCTTATTCGTCAACCCGAACACATTAGCAGAGGCAGGCATGGATGCGGGAGCGGTATTCGGTGCTACAGCGCTCGTCGCAATCATCGGTTCCATCACAATGGGAGTATTTGCGAATTATCCAATTGCGCTTGCACCGGGTATGGGTTTAAACGCCTTCTTCGCATATAGTGTCGTCATTGGCATGGGTATTCCATGGCAAACTGCACTTTCGGGCGTTCTCGTCTCAGGTCTCGTCTTCATGGTATTAACGGCTTCAGGCATTCGTGAAGTGATCATCAATGCGATTCCAGAGCCGTTGAAAATGGCAGTCGCAGCAGGTATCGGTTTGTTCATCGCCTTTATCGGCTTGAAAACAGGTGGTTTAGTTGTTGCCAACGAAGCAACACTTGTTTCGCTCGGTGACCTAAGCAAGGGAACAACACTTCTCGCAGTATTCGGTCTTGTCGTATCAGCTGTCTTGATGACACGCGGTGTCAAAGGCGCGATTTTCTTCGGAATGATTATAACAGCCATTGCCGGAATGATTTTCGGATTAATTCCAGTTCCGACTAGTTTTGGTGAAATCGTTTCAGCACCACCAAGTATTGCACCGACCTTCGGACAGGCATTTCTTCACTTTAATGAAATCTTCACGGTCCAAATGATGATTGTCATCCTGACTTTCTTCTTCGTTGATTTCTTTGATACAGCGGGCACGTTGGTTGCGGTAGCAAACCAAGCGGGTCTAATTAAAGAAAATAAAGTACCACGCGCAGGTCGCGCATTAATCGCTGACTCAACAGCAACCGTAGCCGGTTCGATTCTCGGAACATCGACGACGGTTTCATACGTTGAATCCAGTGCTGGAGTCGCAGCAGGCGGTCGTTCAGGGATGACAGCCATCGTTACAGCATTGTTCTTCGGTCTCGCTTTATTCTTCTCACCGTTACTCGCGATCATCACTGCGCCGGTCACAGCACCCGCATTGATCATCGTCGGTGTATTGATGGCAGCTTCATTGCTGCAAATCGATTGGAAAAAATTCGAGTATGCGGTTCCGGCTTTCTTGACCGTCATCATGATGCCATTAACGTATTCGATCGCAACAGGGATTGCATTCGGTTTCCTCTTCTACCCGGTCACGATGATCGCAAAAGGACGAGCAAAGGACGTACACCCAATCATGTACGTATTATCACTTGGATTCCTCGGTTACTTCATCTGGTTGCACTAATTCAAACTGCGTCTTTCTTCTATATAGAAGAAAGACGTTTTTTTGTTAGGGAGAGGGTAAGGGAGAAGAGAGAGGGTGATTCAGATGTTACAGAAGATTACTGGACCTGTATTCGAGTACTTGGCCGAGAATAAGTTACTTATTCAATTC
>NZ_CM143264.1:482500-2915000 GCF_054956715.1 Exiguobacterium sp. EF_C8
GCAACTCGCCTGCATGAAGTCGGAATCGCTAGTAATCGCAGGTCAGCATACTGCGGTGAATACGTTCCCGGGTCTTGTACACACCGCCCGTCACACCACGAGAGTTTGCAACACCCGAAGCCGGTGAGGTAACCGTAAGGAGCCAGCCGTCGAAGGTGGGGTAGATGATTGGGGTGAAGTCGTAACAAGGTAGCCGTATCGGAAGGTGCGGCTGGATCACCTCCTTTCTAAGGAAAACGTCCCTTACGGGACATGCCCATCGTTCAGTTTTGAGAGCTCGTCTCTCAGTCTCGCAAGAGACACTCGCACCTTGAAAACTGAAGACATCAACAAGACATCAAACTTTTAATTAACCATGTCATTAGACGTGTGTTCTTAGAATACCAACGCTAGATCAAGGTATGAAGGGCGTACGGTGGATGCCTTGGCACTAGGAGCCGATGAAGGACGCGACGAACAGCGATATGCTTCGGGGAGCAGTAAGTATGCTTTGATCCGAAGATTTCCGAATGGGGGAACCCACCATCTGTAATGGGATGGGACATGTTACATGAATACATAGTGTAACGTGAGGCAGACCCGGGGAACTGAAACATCTAAGTACCCGGAGGAAGAGAAAGCAAATGCGATTCCCTGAGTAGCGGCGAGCGAAACGGGAACAGCCCAAACCGGAGAGCATGCTCTTCGGGGTTGTAGGACACTCTACACGGAGTCAAAAAGGAAGACAGTAGGTGAAGGACCTGGAAAGGTCGGCCGAAGAAGGTGACAGCCCTGTAGCTGAAACTGTTTTCCCTCCAGAGTGGATCCTGAGTACGGCGGGACACGTGAAACCCCGTCGGAATCCGGGAGGACCATCTCCCAAGGCTAAATACTCCCTAGTGACCGATAGTGAACCAGTACCGTGAGGGAAAGGTGAAAAGCACCCCGGAAGGGGAGTGAAATAGATCCTGAAACCGTATGCCTACAAGTAGTCAGAGCCCGTTAACGGGTGATGGCGTGCCTTTTGTAGAATGAACCGGCGAGTTACGATAACGCGCGAGGTTAAGCCGATGAGGCGGAGCCGTAGCGAAAGCGAGTCTGAACAGGGCGTTCAGTGCGTTGTCGTAGACCCGAAACCAGGTGATCTACCCATGTCCAGGATGAAGGTCAGGTAACACTGACTGGAGGTCCGAACCCACGCACGTTGAAAAGTGCGGGGATGAGGTGTGGGTAGCGGTGAAATGCCAATCGAACCTGGAGATAGCTGGTTCTCCCCGAAATAGCTTTAGGGCTAGCCTCGAGGTTGAGAGTTCTGGAGGTAGAGCACTGATTGGACTAGGGGCCCCCACAGGGTTACCGAATTCAGTTAAACTCCGAATGCCAGCAACTTATACTCGGGAGTCAGACTGCGAGTGATAAGATCCGTAGTCAAGAGGGAAACAGCCCAGACCGCCAGCTAAGGTCCCCAAGTGTATGTTAAGTGGAAAAGGATGTGGCGCTGCCTAGACAGCTAGGATGTTGGCTTAGAAGCAGCCACCATTCAAAGAGTGCGTAATAGCTCACTAGTCGAGTGGCGCCGCGCCGAAAATGTAACGGGGCTAAACATACCACCGAAGCTGCGGATTCCGTAAGGAATGGTAGGGGAGCGTTCCAAACCGCTGTGAAGCTGTACCGGAAGGAGCAGTGGAGCGTTTGGAAGTGAGAATGCCGGTGTGAGTAGCGAAAAGAGGGGTGAGAATCCCCTCCGTCGAAAGCCCAAGGTTTCCTGAGGAAGGCTCGTCCGCTCAGGGTTAGTCTGGACCTAAGCCGAGGCCGAAAGGCGTAGGCGATGGATAACAGGTTGATATTCCTGTACCGCCGATCCACCGTTTGAACAATGGGGGGACGCAGGAGGATAGTGACGCATGCGGATGGAAGTGCATGTGCAAGTTTCAAGACCGTCTGATTGGCAAATCCGTCAGGCACCAAAGTCAAGGAACGACGCGGAGTCCCGTAGGGACGTAGGTCACGATTTCACACTGCCAAGAAAAGCCTCTAGTGAGGGGGAAGGCGCCAGTACCGTAAACCGACACAGGTAGGCGAGATGAGAATTCTAAGACGCGCGGGATAACTCTCGTTAAGGAACTCGGCAAAATGGTCCCGTAACTTCGGGAGAAGGGACGCTCTACATGAGTAGAGCCGCAGTGAATAGGCCCAAACGACTGTTTAGCAAAAACACAGGTCTCTGCTAAATCGCAAGATGACGTATAGGGGCTGACGCCTGCCCGGTGCTGGAAGGTTAAGGGGATGGGTTAGCGCAAGCGAAGCTTTGAACCGAAGCCCCAGTAAACGGCGGCCGTAACTATAACGGTCCTAAGGTAGCGAAATTCCTTGTCGGGTAAGTTCCGACCCGCACGAAAGGCGTAACGATTTGGGCACTGTCTCAACGAGAGACCCGGTGAAATCATAGTACCTGTGAAGATGCAGGTTACCCGCGACAGGACGGAAAGACCCCATGGAGCTTTACTACAGCCTGATATTGAGGCTTTGTGCATGATGTACAGGATAGGCGGGAGACGTCGAGCCCGGAGCGCCAGCTTCGGAGGAGTCACCCTTGGGATACCGCCCTTCATGCATAGAGTCTCTAACTCGCAGCCGTGATCCGGCTGGAGGACCGTGTCAGGCGGGTAGTTTGACTGGGGCGGTCGCCTCCTAAACAGTAACGGAGGCGCCCAAAGGTTCCCTCAGAATGGTTGGAAATCATTCGTAGAGCGCAAAGGCAGAAGGGAGCTTGACTGCGAGACCTACAAGTCGAGCAGGGACGAAAGTCGGGCTTAGTGATCCGGTGGTTCCGCATGGAAGGGCCATCGCTCAACGGATAAAAGCTACCCTGGGGATAACAGGCTGATCTCCCCCAAGAGTCCACATCGACGGGGAGGTTTGGCACCTCGATGTCGGCTCATCGCATCCTGGGGCTGGAGTAGGTCCCAAGGGTTGGGCTGTTCGCCCATTAAAGCGGTACGCGAGCTGGGTTCAGAACGTCGTGAGACAGTTCGGTCCCTATCCGTCGTGGGCGCAGGAAATTTGAGGAGAGCTGTCCTTAGTACGAGAGGACCGGGATGGACGCACCGCTGGTGTACCAGTTGTTCCGCCAGGAGCATCGCTGGGTAGCTACGTGCGGACGGGATAAATGCTGAAAGCATCTAAGCATGAAGCCCCCTCCAAGATGAGATTTCCCTTTGAGTAATCAAGAAAGACCCCTCAGAGACGATGAGGTAGATAGGTCACGGGTGGAAGCATGGCGACATGTGGAGCTGAGTGATACTAATCGGTCGAGGCCTTGTTCTAGCAGATGCATTGTTGATGACTTCAGTTTTGAGGGCGCGAGCCCGTCGTCTGGTGACGATAGCCAAGTGGTCACACCCGTTCCCATGCCGAACACGGAAGTTAAGCACTTGAACGCCGAAAGTAGTTGGGGGCTTCCCCCTGTGAGGATAGGACGTTGCCAGGCAAACGGTGGTTCTGGAGCATACGCTCAAGGGCCGCCGCTTTTTTGTGTCTTTTTGTAGAAAGACATGTATCCATTTTAATGAAGGGACTGAACAGGGATATGGCGAAAAAAACGAAACTACGTGTAGCCGTCGAAGAGAACGAGACGATTGGTGCTTGTTTGGATCGTATCGATGCCATGGGATACCGCCCGACGGTCCGACGAGAAGAACCGATCTTTGGATTAGACGCTAATGGCGAACCGTATCCAATTCGTCAACAAATCGTCTTCGATTGCAAAGTGAAAGAGAGCGAATAACTACCTCAAGCATCGTCCGATTCATTCGGACGATGCTTTTTTTATACTTTATTTCATTTAATGCCTCCCAAGAAATAAACTCCGAATGGATACTAGATGAAATCAGAAAAACTACTTTTAAAACCGAACGATAAATTTTCAGACAATTAAATTGTTCGCCTTTGGTTGACGCCTTGGGATGGACTTGTTAAGATGAAGTCGTGACAGGATGATTGAATATAAACACCTCGTATAATAGCAGGGATATGGCTTGCAAGTTTCTACCCAACGACCCTAAATCGTTGGACTATGGGGTATATGGATGTTCGTCGATATTTCTTTGGCGTACCTTTTTATACCCTAAGCCACCCTTTTAGCCGTGGTTTGGGCTTTTTTTATGCACAAAGGAGGAAACAGCGATGGGAAATGTAGAAGTCGGCGTCATCATGGGAAGTCAATCGGATTGGGAAACGATGAAACATACATGTGATGTGTTGGAGCAACTTGAGATTCCATATGAAAAGAAAGTCGTTTCCGCACACCGGACACCGGATCTAATGTTTCGTTATGCTGAATCAGCACGTGAACGAGGACTGAAGGTCATCATTGCCGGTGCAGGCGGTGCTGCTCATCTACCGGGCATGGTTGCTGCTAAAACGACATTACCCGTCATCGGTGTTCCTGTGAAAAGTAGAGCGCTCCAAGGAATTGATTCCTTGCTCTCGATCGTTCAAATGCCAGGTGGAGTACCAGTCGCAACGGTTGCCATCGGAGAAGCAGGCGCAAAAAACGCTGGATTGCTAGCTGCTCAAATTCTCTCGATTCAAGATGAACGACTTGCCCGCAAGCTCGATCATATGCGAGTCGAACTAGAAGGAGACGTCATTGCATCTGGAGGGAACCTGCTATGAAACGAATCGGGATATTAGGCGGCGGTCAACTTGGTCGAATGATGGCTTTGTCGGCGCGTGAGATGGGCTTTGAGATTTTGACACTCGACCCAACGGACAACGCACCGTGTGCGCAAGTGGCAGATCAACATATCCAAGCTCCCTTCACGGATGTCGAGGCAGCCAAACAGCTCGCAGCTGAATCAGATGTCGTCACCTACGAATTTGAGAACATCTCAACGGAAGTCGCTGAAGCAATCGGGACGAAACTGATTCATGGAACGGATCTCCTTTTTCAAACGCAACATCGGGTACGGGAAAAAGAGATGATTGAACGCATTGGACACTCTGTCGCTCCGTACTATCCGGTGACGCATCCTTCTGACTTAGAGGAAGCAAAACAGCGACTCGGGTTACCGTTCGTCTTGAAGACAGCACGATTCGGCTATGACGGAAAAGGACAGACCGTCATCCGGACGGAAGAACAGTTCCAAGCGACAATCGAACGATTCGAACCGACAGAGTATGTTGCGGAGCAGTGGTTACCGTTTGATCAGGAAATTTCCGTCATCGTGACGCGAAGCGCAACAGAAACACGCGTCTTCCCAGTCAGTGAGAACATTCATCGGGAAAATATCTTGCATCTATCGATCGTACCGGCTCGCATTTCCGAATCGCTCGAACAAGAAGCAATTGCGCTCGCTGAATCGATCGCGGATGCTGTCGGGTTGATCGGTACACTCGCCATCGAGTTGTTCGTCGTCGGTTCTAGACTGATCGTCAATGAACTAGCACCCCGACCACACAATTCGGGTCACTATTCAATCGATGCTTGCGAAACATCCCAATTCGAGCAACATATCCGTGCCATCAGTGGTCTCCCACTCGGTGATACCCGTCTGACGACACCGGTCGTCATGGCGAACATCCTGGGTCAGCATGTCACAGCATTATACGAGGAACTACCGAGACTAAGCGCTCGGACGAAAGTTCACTTATATGGAAAAGCAGAAGCCAAGACAGGTCGCAAGATGGGACATTTAAACATCCTTGCGGACACGGTCGACGATGCTTTGGCAGAAGTCGAACGCCTGTCGATATGGAAGGAGACAGTTCAATGATCGAACGGTATACACGTCCTGAGATGAAAGCGATCTGGACCGAACAAAACAAATTCGAGGCTTGGTTAAAAGTCGAGATTCTTGCGTGTGAAGCATGGAGTGAACTAGGAGTCATCCCGAAAGAGGACGTTCAATTACTTTGGGACAATGCCTCTTTTGATGTCAACCGGATCCTTGAAATCGAACAAGAGACACGTCATGATGTCATCGCCTTCACGCGTGCCGTCTCTGAGACACTCGGAGAAGAACGCAAGTGGGTCCATTACGGACTAACGTCAACGGACGTCGTCGATACAGCACTCTCATATCTGTTGAAGCAAGCAAACGACATTCTTGCTGCGGATCTCGATCGATTCATCGACATCTTAAAGGTCAAAGCGAACGAACATAAATATACGGTCATGATGGGACGAACGCATGGCGTACATGCAGAACCGACGACGTTCGGTCTGAAACTAGCGCTTTGGTACGAAGAGATGAAACGAAACAAAGTCCGCTTCGAAGCAGCACGTGAGACGGTCGAATACGGCAAGATGTCAGGAGCCGTCGGAACATTCGCGAATATCGATCCGTTCATTGAAAAATACGTCTGCGAAAAGTTAGGAACGAAACCAGCTCCAGTTTCCACACAGACGTTACAACGCGATCGTCATGCACACTATATGTCGACGCTTGCTCTGATCGCGACATCGATTGAAAAGATGGCAACGGAGATCCGCGGTCTACAAAAGACGGAAACGCGTGAAGTCGAAGAATTCTTCGCTAAAGGTCAAAAAGGATCATCGGCGATGCCGCACAAGCGGAATCCGATCGGCTCTGAGAACATGACAGGTCTTGCCCGAGTCATCCGTGGACACATGGTGACGGCGTACGAGAACGTCTCACTCTGGCACGAACGGGATATCTCGCACTCTTCGGCAGAACGCATCATTCTTCCGGACGCAACAGGACTGCTCAACTACATGTTGAACCGTTTCGGAAACATCGTGAAGAACTTGACGGTCTTCCCGGACAACATGAAGCGGAACATGGACCGGACGTTTGGGGTCATCTTCTCTGGACATGTCTTACTCGCTTTAATCGAAAAAGGCTGGTCGCGTGAAGCAGCGTATGATTTCGTTCAACCGCGTGCGATGCAGGCGTGGGAAGAACAAATCATGTTCCGTGACTTATTGTGGCAAGAAGAAGAGATTCAACAGCTGTTCACAGAAGAAGAGCTCGATGCGTGTTTCGATCCGACGTACCATACGAGTCGTGTCGATGAAATTTTTGAACGGTGTGGCTTGAACTAATCAACCTGAGACGGGGCATTTGCCCCGTCTACATCTTAGGATCATGGGGGACGAAAGCGATGCAACCACTTTATGAAGGAAAAGCAAAACGATTGTACACGACGCAGGAGCAGGATGTGCTCCGGATCGTCTATAAAGACGAGGCCACGGCATTCAACGGCGAGAAAAAAGAAGTATTTGCTGGAAAAGGCGAATTGAACAACCGATTGACGAGTCATTTCTTTGAAATCCTCGAACAAGCGGGCATTCCGACACATTTCATTGAGCGTGTCTCGGAGCGCGAACAGCTCGTACGTCGTGTCACTATCATTCCACTCGAAGTCGTCGTCCGGAACGTCGTCGCAGGAAGCTTGAGTAAACGGCTCGGTATCGAAGAAGGTACGGTGCTCGAAACACCAATCGTTGAGTTCTACTATAAAGATGATACGTTAGGCGATCCACTCGTCACCTCATCGCACATCAATTTACTGAAGATTGCGACTTCTGAGGAGCTAGAAGAGCTGTCGGACAAAGCACTTCGCGTGAATGAAGTCTTGCAACCTTACTTCCGTCAAAACGGAATCACGTTGATTGATTTTAAATTGGAATACGGCAAGACGGCAGATGGAACGATTCTACTGGCTGATGAGATCTCACCTGATACATGCCGCCTGTGGGATCAGGAAACTGGAGAACATCTCGATAAAGATGTCTTCCGACGCAATATCGGTTCACTGACAGAGACTTACCAAACACTATTCAATCGCCTAGGGGGAAACACACAATGAAAAAAGTCATCGTATCGATCGCATTACGGGAAAGCATTTTAGATCCACAAGGAGTTGCTGTAAAAGGCGGATTGCAACAGCTTGGTTTTACGGGTGTCGAGAGTGTTCGAATCGGAAAACAGATTGAACTGCTCGTTGAAACGGAAACGACAGAAGCGATGATTCATGAGATGTGTCAAAAACTACTCGTTAACACGGTGATGGAAGATTATCAGATTACGATCGAAGAGGTGACGCCAGCATGAAGTTCGCGGTCATCGTCTTTCCGGGATCGAACTGTGATTTAGATATGTACCATGCGGTTAAGGATGCGCTCGGAGAAGAAGCCGAATACGTCTTCCATACCGAAACATCACTTGAAGGCTACGATGGTGTCCTGTTACCAGGTGGATTTTCCTACGGAGATTACCTTCGTTGCGGGGCAATCGCACGCTTCTCACCGATTATGGAAGAGGTCAAACGTTTTGCAACAGAAGGAAAAACCGTCCTCGGTGTCTGTAACGGATTCCAGATTCTTGTCGAAGCGGGACTCTTACCAGGTGTCTTGCATCGAAATAACGGTTTGAAGTTCATGTGTCGGACGGTCGAACTGAAGGTTGAAAACACGAAGACACGGTTTACATCAGATTATCTGCCAGGCGAGACGATCTCGATTCCAATCGCACATGGCGAAGGAAACTACTACTGCGACGATGCGACTTACGCGATGCTCCAAACGAACGGGCAAATCGCCTTCACATATGTCGATAATCCGAACGGTTCGCGCGGCGATATCGCCGGGATCACGAATAAAGCTGGCAATGTTCTTGGGATGATGCCACACCCAGAACGAGCAGTCGAGCTATTGACTGGCGGAACAGATGGATTGAAACTCTTTACTTCACTCGTCAAACAGGGGGCACACCATGCTAAAACAACAGTCTGAACCAACACCAGAATTGATTCAAGAGCAACGCGTTTATGCCACGATGGGATTAAGTGATACGGAATACCAGATGGTCGTCGATTTACTCGGACGCCAACCGAACTATACGGAAACAGGATTGTTTTCGGTCATGTGGTCTGAGCATTGTTCATACAAGACATCTAAACCGGTCCTCCGTCAATTCCCGACGACTGGACCACGTGTCTTACAGGGACCGGGTGAAGGAGCAGGAGTCGTTGATATCGGTGATGAGCAGGCTGTCGTCTTTAAGATTGAAAGCCACAACCATCCATCCGCTGTTGAACCGTATCAAGGTGCTGCAACAGGCGTCGGCGGTATCATTCGTGACATCTTCTCGATGGGTGCGCGCCCAGTTGCGCTCATGAACTCGCTCCGCTTCGGTCATCTCGGTACACCACGTGTTAATCAACTGTTCGAACAAGTTGTTGCAGGGATCGCGGGGTATGGCAACTGTGTCGGTATTCCAACGATCGGTGGCGAAATCGGATTTGATCGTTCGTATGAAGGAAATCCACTCGTCAATGCGATGTGTATCGGTTTGATCAACCATGCCGATATTCAAAAAGGTCAGGCAAAAGGTGTCGGGAACTCAGTCATGTATGTCGGTGCAGCTACTGGGCGCGATGGTATTCATGGTGCGACGTTTGCCTCGGAAGATCTCGGAGAAGATACGGAAGCAAAACGACCGGCTGTTCAAGTCGGCGATCCGTTCATGGAGAAGCTATTGATTGAAGCTTGTCTTGAGATCGTTGGTCATCCAGCACT
The DNA here is from genome assembly GCF_054956715.1 of Exiguobacterium sp. EF_C8. NCBI lineage: Bacteria > Bacillati > Bacillota > Bacilli > Caryophanales > Exiguobacterium > Exiguobacterium sp. EF_C8. The sequence goes on from NZ_CM143264.1 coordinate 492,027, forward strand.
GGTCGGGATGCAGGATATGGGCGCTGCTGGACTAACATCTTCTTCAGCAGAGATGGCTTCAAAAGCAGGCATGGGCATCGAGATGCACCTCGATGACGTCCCGCAACGGGAGACAGGGATGACAGCCTACGAAATGATGCTCTCAGAATCACAAGAGCGAATGTTACTCGTCGTTAAACGGGGGCGCGAAGCAGAGATTGAAGCAATCGTCAGCAAATGGGGGCTCCATGCCGTTCACGTCGGAGAAGTCATTGAAGAGAAAGTCTTACGGTTGATCCATCATGGGGATATCGTGGCGGAAGTTCCGGTTGACGCGTTAGCGGAAGAAGCACCAGTCTATGAAAAACCATCTCGCGTTCCTGCGTATTATGAAGAATTTCAAGCGATGGAAGAGACACTTCCAGTCGTCGAAGACGTTGTTGAGACATGGCGAGCACTACTCCGTCAGCCGACAATCGCTTCAAAACGCTGGGTCTACGATCAGTACGATCATATGGTCCAGACATCGACGGTCGTCGCACCGGGATCTGATGCAGCCGTTATCCGTGTCCGTGGTACGAACAAGGCACTCGCCATGACGACCGACTGCAACAGTCGCTTCGTCTACTTGGATCCATATGTCGGTGGACAGATCGCCGTTGCAGAAGCAGCTCGTAATATCGTCGCGAGTGGGGCGACACCACTTGCCATCACGGATTGCCTGAACTTCGGAAATCCGGATAAACCAGAAGGATTCTGGCAGTTGCAGCAAGCAACAGCCGGTATGGCAGAAGCATGTCGTGTCCTTGAGACACCTGTTATCGGTGGAAACGTCTCGCTCTACAATGAGTCAGCTGGTCAAGCGGTTCACCCGACACCGGTCGTCGGAATGGTTGGATTACACGAGCAAACCGAATGGATCACAACGCAACACGTCAAACAAGCAGGTGACCAGATTTATCTGTTAGGTGAAACAACAGCCGAGTTTGGTGGTAGTGAGCTTCAATATATGCAATTCGGTAAATCATTCGGTCGCGCACCACAAATCGATTTAGCAGTCGAACATGCACGCTTACAAGTGTTACAACAAGCAGTACAAGCAGGTGAAGTCAATGCGATGCATGATGTATCAGAAGGTGGTCTCGCAATCGCCCTCGCTGAGATGACGTTTGGAACGAACTTTGGGTTGAAGGTTCAGTTTGATGGACCAACGTTACATCTGTTCAGTGAATCGCAATCACGTTTCGTCGTCACTGTGCCACAAACGCACGTTGCAGCATTCGAACAACGGACCGGTGCTCAAGCGATCGGTGTCGTCACGAACGATGAGCTTCTTGTCATCGAAACGGCAGAGACACGGATCGAAGCAGACCGTTCGACCTTACAGGGAGACTGGGAAGGAGCAATCGCGTGTTATATGACATCAAAGGACTAAATGAGGAGTGTGGCGTCTTCGGGATCTTCGGACAACCGAATGCAGCGCAACTCGCTTACTACGGCTTGCATAGTTTGCAACACCGGGGACAGGAAGGGGCAGGCATCGTCACGAGTGACGGCGACGACCTCTTCCCGCACCGCGGGCAAGGACTGGTGACGGAAGTCTTTTCGGAAGAGATACTGACGAATCTTAAAGGACATCATGCGATCGGACACGTCCGGTATTCGACAGCAGGTGGAAACACACTTGAGAATACCCAACCGCTGCATTTCAAGTCGCGGACGGGAGATCTCGCTCTCGCACACAACGGGAACCTCGTCAACGCGGATTCACTGAAGCATCTACTCGAAGCAGAAGGTGCAATCTTTCAGACGACGAGCGATACGGAAGTCGTCGCCCATCTCGTCAAACGCAGTAAGCTCGACACACTTGAAGACCGGATTGCCGACAGTCTCGCGCGTCTTGTCGGGGCATTTGCCTTCCTCTTTTTAACGGAAGATACGTTATTCGTGGCGGTTGATCCACACGGACTGCGTCCACTGTCACTCGGGAAGACACCGGACGGCGGCATCGTATTTGCGTCAGAGACATGTGCCTTTGATATCGTCGGTGCAGAGTTCATTCGTGATATCGAGCCGGGGGAGCTCGTGACGATCACAGAACACGGCATGTCGTCTCGTCAATACATGCAACCACGCGAACGAGCGATGTGTTCGATGGAATACATCTACTTCTCACGTCCAGATTCAATCATTGATGGCGTCAACGTCCATACGGCCCGGAAAGCACTCGGGAAAAAGATGTATGAAGAAGCACCGGTCGAAGCAGACGTCGTTACAGGGGTACCGGATTCCAGTATCTCGGCAGCGATCGGTTACGCGGAAGCGAGTGGTATTCCGTATGAAATGGGATTGATCAAGAATCGTTATGTCGGACGGACGTTCATCCAGCCGTCACAGGAGTTACGGGAACGTGGGGTCAAAATGAAGTTGTCTGCGTTACGCGGTGTCGTACAAGGGAAGCGTGTCATCATGGTCGATGATTCGATCGTCCGAGGAACGACGAGTCGCCGCATCGTCGGTTTATTACGTGAAGCCGGTGCAACGGAAGTTCATGTCCGTATCACGGCACCACCGATTACGAATCCATGTTATTACGGGATTGATACATCGTCAAAAGACGAGTTGATCTCTGCCCGGTTGATGCCGGAAGAAATCCGTCAAGAAATCGGTGCTGATTCACTTGAATTCCTAACTGTACCGGGTATGGTCGATGCAATCGACCGCCCGTTCGATGGACCATTAAAAGGACAATGTACCGCTTGCTTCACAGGAGAGTATCCGACACCGCTCGGTTCGCTCGAGTTAGAAGCTAAACTTTGATAGATGGGGGAAGAACATGAGCAAACATTACGAAGCAGCAGGTGTGAGTCTGACGGCAGGATATGAGTCCGTCACTCGAATGAAAAAACACGTCGCCCGTTCGATGCGCAAAGAAGTATTAACGGGACTCGGTAGCTTTGGTGCGATGTTCGACCTCAGCCAATTGCAGTTGAAAGAACCGGTCCTCGTCAGTGGGACAGACGGGGTCGGTACGAAACTCAAGCTTGCCTTCGCACTCGAACAACACGATACGATCGGGATCGACTGTGTTGCGATGTGTGTGAACGATATCATCGTCCAAGGTGCAGAACCGCTTTATTTTCTCGACTACATCGCGCTCGGTCAGGCGATTCCAGCGAAGATCGAACGGATCGTCGCCGGTGTTGCTGAAGGATGTGTCCAAGCGGGCTGTACGTTGATTGGTGGTGAGACGGCAGAAATGCCAGGGATGTATGCGGATGGCGAATACGACATCGCTGGTTTTGCCGTCGGTGCCGTCGAGAAGCAAAAATTGATTACCGGTGACAAGGTCGCAGCAGGCGATGTCATTCTCGGTCTTGCTTCGTCCGGTGTCCATTCGAACGGCTTTTCACTTGTCCGTAAAATTGTCGCCGAGAGTGGCCTTAGCTACGAAGATGAAGTCATGATGCTCGGTCATACACTTGGTAATGCGCTTCTCATGCCGACACGTATCTACGTCGAAGTGGTCAAAGCTGCCCTTGAGACGGAAAAGATTCAAGCGATGGTCCATATTACAGGTGGCGGTTTCTACGAAAACGTACCACGCGTCTTGCCAGAGGGTCTTGGTGCATCGTTTGATCCGAAAAAGTGGCCGACGTTACCGGTCTTCGACTGGCTCGAGCAAGCAGGTGATCTGCCACGACATGACATGTATAATGTCTTCAACATGGGGATTGGTTTCATGTTGATCGTCAAACCGGAAGATGTCGTGGAAGTAACAGCACGCCTCGCTCGTGAAAATGAGACGGCGTACGTGATTGGTCACGTGACCAATCAAGAAGGTGTCCGGATTCAAGGGGTCGACGCATGAAGATCGCCTGTTTTGCATCAGGAAGCGGTAGTAATGTCGAAGCACTTTTTGAAGCGATCGAGGCAGGGACGTTACATGCCTCGATCGAACTAATCGTCTGCGACCAACCGGACGCAACAGTCATCGAGCGAGCAAAACGACGTGGATGTGACGTCTTCGTCTTTCGAGCAAAGGACTATCCGGATAAACCGAGCTTTGAGCGGGAGATCATCGCTCGTCTTGAAGCAAAAGGTGTTGAACGGATCATCCTTGCCGGGTACATGCGTTTGATCGGGGAAGAGTTGCTCGGACGATACGCAGGGCGAATTGTCAACATTCATCCGTCGCTGCTTCCGGCGTTCCCGGGAAAAGATGCGATCGGACAAGCGTTTCGTGGCGGAGTTAAAATCACAGGTGTTACAATTCATATAGTCGATGAAGGAATGGACACAGGACCCATCATGGCTCAAGAAGCCGTTCGGATTACAGAAGAGATGACGCGTGAAACGTTGCAACAAGCGATTCAGCGTGTCGAACATAGACTGTATCCGCAAGTCATCGAAGAGTGGATGAAAGAGGAGGCAAACGTATGAGAGCGTTAATTAGTGTGTCGGATAAAACAGGGATCGTCGAACTAGGACGAGCGTTTCATGAAGCAGGGATCGAGCTTGTCTCGACAGGCGGAACACATCAAGCATTAGAGGAAGCTGGGCTTCCGGTCATTGGTATCAGTGAAGTCACACAATTCCCAGAGATGCTCGATGGACGTGTCAAGACACTTCATCCGATGGTCCACGGTGGACTACTTGGTCGTCGTGATCTTGAATCCCATCGCGAACAGATGGCTGCGCAACAGATTCAACCAATTGATTTCGTCGTCGTCAATTTGTATCCGTTCAAGCAGACAGTTTTACAAGAAGACGTTGCTTATGCGGATGCGATTGAGAACATCGATATCGGTGGTCCAAGCATGTTGCGATCTGCAGCGAAGAACCACGCGGCTGTGACGGTCGTCGTCGATCCAGCTGATTACGAAACAGTCGTTGCTGAGGTTCGTGAAGGTGGAACAACGTTTGAGACACGCCAACGTCTTGCAGCGAAAGCCTTCCGTCATACAGCGGCGTACGATGCGTTGATCGCGGATTATTTCTTGACGCAAACAGGCGAGAAGTTCCCGGACCAGTTGACGATCACGCTTGAGAAAGTCCAGGATCTCCGTTACGGAGAAAATCCACACCAAGAAGCAGCCTTTTATAAAACACCAATTTACCGTGGGGCTTCCCTCGCTTCAGCGAAACAGTTGCATGGTAAAGAGTTGTCGTATAACAACATCCAAGATGCGAACGCTGCACTCGAAATTCTCGACGAGTTCCGCGAAGCAGCAGCCGTCGTCGTCAAACACATGAACCCGTGTGGTGTTGCCGTCGGTCCAACGATCGGAGAGGCATTCCGTCGCGCGCATGCAGCCGATCCGGTTTCAATTTTCGGAGGCATCGTCGCCTTGAACCGTGAAGTCGACCTAGAGACAGCAGAACAACTAAGCGGTATCTTCCTTGAAATCATCATTGCCCCGTCCTTCACGGAAGAAGCCTTCGCCTTATTGTCAGCGAAAAAGAACATTCGTCTGCTTGAACTTGACGTCAAACGTGTCCAAGCGATCCGCTATACAGCAGTTGCCGGCGGTATGCTCGTCCAAGACAGTGACGATGAGACATTAGATGATGCAGCAGCACGTGTCGTGACAGACCGCAAACCGACAGCAGCGGAATGGGAAGACTTGAAACTCGCATGGCGCGCTGTCAAACACGTCAAGTCGAATGCGATCGTTCTCGCAAAAGACGAAGTAACCGTCGGTGTCGGTGCAGGACAGATGAACCGTGTTGGTTCAGCGAACATTGCAATCACGCAAGCTGGGGAAAAAGCGATCGGCGCGTCCCTTGCTTCCGATGCCTTCTTCCCAATGGGCGATACGGTCGAAGCGGCAGCAGCAGCTGGCATTACAGCAATCATTCAACCAGGCGGCTCGATTCGCGATCAAGAGTCGATCGATGCGTGTAACCAACACGGCATCACGATGGTCTTTACGAACGTTCGACATTTCAAACACTAAGCGGAGGCGATTTGAATGAAGGTATTGGTGATTGGTAAAGGAGGGCGTGAACACGCGCTCGTCTGGAAGCTGGCACAGGATGAACGGATCGACACAGTGTATGCTGCGCCTGGGAATGCCGGGATGACACAAGCTACATGTGTTCCGATCGCCGAAAATGCCATCGATGAACTCGTGGCGTTCGCACAAGACGAACAGATTGATTGGACGATCGTCGGACCAGAAGGACCACTCGTTCTCGGGGTCGTTAACGCCTTTCAGGCAGCGGGACTGCAGGTTTTCGGACCGACACGGGAAGCTGCGGCAATCGAGGGAAGTAAGCAGTTCGCGAAAGAATTGATGGCGCGTGCCGGTATTCCGACCGCTGCTCACGCCGTCTTTACTTCAGCAGCAGAGGCAGAAGCGTATGTTCGCAAAGCGGGTGCACCGATTGTCATCAAAGCCGACGGACTCGCTGCCGGAAAAGGGGTCACGGTCGCAGAAACTGTGGACCAGGCACTTGCAGCGATCCACGATACGTTTGCCGGGGAATACGGGCAGCAAAGCCGCGTCGTCATCGAAGAGTGTTTGGTCGGGGAAGAGTGTTCGTTGATGGCGTTCGTCCACGAAGAGACGGTCATTCCGATGGTATTGTCGCAAGATCATAAACGGGCATTTGACGGTGACTTAGGTCCGAACACAGGAGGAATGGGCGCGTATTCACCGTTACCTCAGTGGGACGAGGCAGCGTTGACGACAGAAGCTGTTGATCGCATCATACAGCCGCTCGTCGATCAGATGGCAAGCGAAGGAATACCGTTCACTGGCTTCCTCTATGCCGGTCTGATGTTGACGAAACAAGGACCGTTCGTCATCGAGTTCAATGCTCGGTTCGGTGATCCGGAGACGGAAGTCATTCTCCCACGCTTAGAGACACCGTTACTTGATGTCATCAGACCACTGATGGACGGACAGACACCAGAAGTCGTTTGGACGGACCAAGCAGCTGTCGGTGTCGTCGTCGCTGCAGAAGGATATCCAGAAGCGCCAAAAACGGGACAAATGATTCCACTCGATCAGATCGGGGATGACCTTCTCGTTTTTCATGCCGGAACAGCAGAACAATCCGGTCAACTTGTCTCAGCCGGTGGACGTGTCCTCGTCTGTGTCAGTCGTGCAGAGACGATCGAGCAAGCTGTCGAACAGGTCTATGCGAACTTACCAGACGTGACGCATCAGCCATTCTTTTACCGAACTGATATCGCTCAAAAAGCCTTTCGTGCCTCACATGAATCATGATAGTTGAACCAGACGCACTCGACAGAGTCTCGTCTGGTTTTTTTATTTCTTGGCGAAGTGCACGAAAAGATTTGTCTTCCATGGCGAATTTGTGTTATTTTGACCAAATGAATCCGGAACGGGGCAAAACTTCTTGAAACTTACTTAGCAACATTTTAGTATAAGAACTATAAGAAAGCGTTTTCAATAAAATAAAGGAGGTCGAGCTTTCGTGAAAAAAAATTGTGGAAGATCCCCTTGGACGAAATCTGAAGTACGAACACACCAAGCGGTCATCAGCGGAAAGCTTGCACCGACACTTGTCATACAGAATGCTACGTACCTAAATCATGGTGTCAAAGCATGGCGGACGGCGAACATCTGGATCAGTGGCGACCGGATCGTCTATGTCGGTCCAGAGATGCCGGAACAAGCCGATGCCTACCATGATGCGACAGGTCAATATATCGTACCCGGTTACATTGAACCTCATGCCCATCCGTTTCAACTTTATAATCCAGCGAGTCTTGCAAAATTCGCAGCAGAGCGAGGAACATCGACCCTCGTCAACGACAACATGTTGTTATTATTAGAGCCGACGGAGCAAGCGTTTGCTCAAGTCGAGGCGCTAGCGGACTTACCGACCTCGATGTACTGGTGGGCACGACTCGACGCGCAGACCGAGCTTGATGCCGATAGTATCTCGATCGATAATCGCCGGATTCAAGCATGGCTTAAACATCCACAAGTCATCCAAGCGGGTGAGTTGACGGGATGGCCACGTCTCTCGCAAGGGGACGATGAACTGCTCCACTGGATGCAGGATGCGATCAAACTTGGAAAACCAATCGAAGGTCATTTCCCTGGTGCTTCAGCGAAGACGCTGACAAAGATGGCGCTGTATGGTGTGACGAGTGATCACGAGGCAATGACGGTCGAAGAAGCGATGACACGTCTTGAACTTGGTTATACGACGACGATTCGTTATTCATCGATTCGTCCGGATCTACCGGATATCTTTAAGGGGCTTGTCGAAGCGGGATTGACGCAGTTCGATAAGGTACTAGTGACAACAGATGGTTCGACACCGTCCTTTTATAAAGCGGGTATGATGGATGAGACGATCCGACTGATGCTCGAGGCAGGCATTCCGGTCGAAGAAGCATACCGGATTGCGTCATACAATGCAGCACGTCATTTTAATCTCGATCATCTACTCGGAAGTATCGCGCCAGGACGGATTGCACATCTCAATTTCCTTGAGGCAAAAGATGCTCCGACACCTGTCGCTGTACTTGCACGCGGCATATGGGTCCGTCAAGCCGACATTCCATGTTACCCAGCCGAAGCGCTTGATGCTGCTTATGCCCTTATGCCACAATCAGAAGTCCAGATTTCCTTAACGGAGCAGGATTTTTCATTCAGCATGCCGGTTGGTCTTGAAATGGTCAATTCCGTCATCATGAAGCTCTATCAAGTCGAGCATGACACGAGTGTACCTATGCTACCAGCAGGTTGCGATGAATCCTTCCTAATGCTACTGGACCGCGAAGGGAAGTGGCGTTTGAATACCGTCTTGAAGAACTTTGCGACACAAGTCGGAGGTCTCGTCAGTTCGTACTCGATTAGTGGTGATATTTTGATGATCGGTAAATCAAAACGAGATATGCAAGTCGCGTTTGAGCGGATGAAAACATTTGGCGGTGGAATCGTTCTCGTCGAAGACGGAGAAGTCATCGCTGAAGTTCCATTGACCTTAATGGGGCAGACGTCCGACTTACCACTCGAGGATTTGATCGTTCAAGAAACCGCTTTACGGGAGGCATTATTTGCCCGTGGATATGCCTTTGAAGATCCGGTCTATACGTTGCTATTCCTAGCGTCTACACATCTACCATATGTACGAATCACACCACAAGGTATTTACGAAGTCCTTCGGAAAAAAGTCCTTTTCCCGGCGATTTTGCGATGACGCTTGAATTTTAAAACGTCGCGCTTTAAACTATTAAAGAGCAATTGAATGGGAAAGGGAGTCACAAGATGCAACTCGATAAATTGCGTGGAAAAGAATTAGATCAGTTATTTACAGCCATCATGAAGATGGATTCATTAGAAGATTGTTATACGTTGTTCGAAGACTTAGCGACCGTCAACGAAATCCAGGCGCTCGCCCAACGTCTGGAAGTCGCACGTCAATTACGTGAAGGCAATACGTATCACAAAATCGAAAAGGCGACCGGTGCTTCAACAGCAACGATTTCGCGTGTCAAACGTTGCTTGAACTACGGTTCGGGCGGTTATGATCTGGCGCTTGCCCGCCTAGGTCTTATCGAGCAAGAAGTAGCGGATAACTAATGTTATCCGCTACTTCTATGAAGGGGGGCGTGTTACATTGGATTTTGCGTTACAACAAAGAATTCAACATTTCATTCGTAAGCTGACGCCTATCCAGTCGCTCGTCATCATCTACTTCGTTGCTGTCATCATTGGGATCATTCTGCTCGGCTTACCGTGGTCGACGAAAGGAAATTACGACTGGGACTTCACGGACCTTGTCTTCATGGCGGTCAGTTGTGTTAGTGTCACCGGTCTGACAACGGTCTCGGTTTCGGATACCTTTACGACGTTCGGGTACTTCATGATCATGATTTTAGTACAAGTCAGCGGGATCGGCTTGATGTCGCTTCATATCGCGATGTGGGTCATCCTCGGAAAACGAATTGGCTTCCGGGAGCGTCAGCTCGTCGTCCGAGATCAGAACCAGACGACGATGCAAGGTGTCGTCAAATACATTCGGGAAGTCATCTTGATCATCGTCTCGATTGAATTGATTGGTGCTTTGATTCTCGGGCTGTACTACACAAAGTATTTTCCGACGCTCGGAGAAGCGATGCTTCAAGGGTTGTTCGGATCGGTCAGTGCGACAACGAACGCCGGTTTTGATATCACGGGAGAATCATTACTGCCGTTTCGCGGGGATCTGTTCGTCGTCTTCATGCAAATTCTGCTTTTGACGCTCGGCGCGATCGGTTTTCCGGTACTCGTTGAAGTCCGACGTTATATTTCCTACCGGGCGACACGTCAAGCGACACGTCAACCGTATCATTTTTCACTGTTCACGAAATTGACGGCGTCGACGTTCTTCATTCTCGTTCTCTTTGGAACGGTAGCACTACTACTATTCGAATGGAACCAATCCTTTAAAGGCTTACCAATCGATGAGAAGCTCGTCGACGCCTTGTTCCAATCCGTTACGACTCGTAACGGTGGATTGACGACGGTCGATATCACGTCCTTCTCACAAGCCTCGATTTTCGTCTTGTCGCTCTTAATGTTCATCGGAGCGTCACCGTCTTCCGTTGGTGGGGGGATTCGAACGACGACGTTCGCTGTCGCTGTCTTGAGTGTCATCGCCTTCATACGAGGGGAATATGGTATCAAAATCTTCGGTCGTGAGATTGGTCAATCGGATATTTGGAAGGCCTTTGTCGTCATCGTCGTCTCGACTGGCGTGACGATGGTTGGATTGATCGTCTTGTTGATCGTTGAGGACGCGCCGTTCCTGGTGCTGTTCTTTGAAGCGTGTTCAGCGTTCGGTACGACCGGTCTATCACTCGGCATCACGGATCAATTATCGGATATCGGAAAATGGACGTTGTCTGTGCTGATGTTCATTGGTCGAATCGGTGTCATCTCGTTCGTTCTTCTGTTGAAAGCGAACCAACCGAAACGTAACTACAACTATCCGAAGGAATCCGTCATTATCGGATAAGGAGGCTCTTGTATGAAACGTGCCTTTTGGATCAACTTCGCGTATATCTTTGCTGTGCCTGTCTTACCGTTTTTGGCGCTCGTCAATGGGCGAGCGCTCTGTTCGCCAGATTCACCGTTACTGGACGTTCCGGTACTCGGCTTCTTTTTGGCAGAACCGTGGGCGTTCGTGCCGGTATATGCCGTCTTCGCGTTGTTACTGGCGTCACTGTTGACGAAACGACGGACACACGTCTGACCATCTCGCTCTGCGCGAGATGGTTTTTTGTTTTATACTGAATGTGGAATGAGAAAGAGAGGATGGGACGAACCGTGTTATTACCTTTTAATGAATGGCGACATGTCTTTAAACTAGATCCAGCAAAACCAATTGATGATGCTAGCCTACAGGCGATTGCGACGTCCGGAACGGATGCGATTCTTGTCGGTGGAACAGATGACATCACACTCGATGCAACGCTTGATCTCTTAATGCGTTTGCGACGATATCCAGTCGCGGTGGCACTTGAGATTTCAGAACTCGAAGCCGCAACGATGGGATTCGATACGTATTTGACGCCGACGGTCCTGAATGCGGGAACATTAGAATATGTCGTCGAAAAACAGGTCGAGGCATTAGAACAAGTCGGTCATATGCTGGCGCACGCTGATCTTGTCGGGGAAGGGTATATCGTCCTGAATCCTGATGCGAAGGTCGCGCGTGTGACACAAGCAAAGCCGTTAACGTTGGATGAAACCGTCGCTTACGCACAACTTGCGGATAGCGTCTTCCGCTTACCGGTCGTCTATCTCGAATACAGTGGTGTTTACGGGGAACCAGAACGAGTAGCAGCCGTTCGCGATGTGTTGAAGCAGGCACGCCTGTTTTACGGCGGCGGCATCGACTCCGAGGAGCGAGCGCGTGAGATGTTGCAGTATGCGGATACGATCGTCGTTGGGAACGTCATTTATGAGGATTTAAAAGCAGCGCTTGCGACCGTCGCAGCGACACGATAAAATATAGGAACAAAAGTTCGGAATATAAGAAATGAGGCTATTGATATGTTTAATTTGAGTGAACAGCTCGTCAGTGGACTAAACCCTGAGCAAGCAAGAGCAGTCAAGCATACGGAAGGTCCACTGCTGATCATGGCAGGAGCCGGTTCCGGGAAGACACGCGTCCTGACACACCGGGTCGCTTATTTGATGGCGGCTAAACAAGTCGCGCCGTGGAACATCCTTGCGATTACGTTCACGAACAAGGCAGCGCGGGAAATGCGGGACCGGATTGGTCGTTTGGTCGGTGGTGTCGCAAACGATATTTGGGTCTCGACCTTCCACTCGATGTGTGTCCGGATGTTACGTCGCGACATCGATCAGCTTGGATACGATCGCAACTTCACGATCCTTGATTCAAGTGATCAGCAATCGGCGATCAAGCTCGTCTTAAAGGAACAAAACTTGGACCCTAAAAAATGGGATCCGCGATCGATGCTGACGATCATCTCGTCACAGAAAAATGAATTACGCAGTGCTGAATTCTACGCCTCGATCGTGACGAGTCCGTATGAGAAGACCGTTGCTGAAATCTATAAAGGATACGAAGCGGTCCTACGCCGGAACAACGCGCTCGACTTTGATGATCTAATCGGAAAAACGACAGAGTTATTCAAGAAGAGTCCGGATGTCCTTGCGTACTATCAGAAGAAGTTTCGCTACATTCATGTTGATGAGTATCAAGATACGAACAAAGCCCAGTATGATCTCGTCAATCTGTTAGCTTCGGGACATCAGAATCTCTGTGTCGTTGGGGACTCGGATCAGTCGATTTACCGCTGGCGTGGTGCTGACATTGCGAACATCCTATCGTTCGAAGAGGATTATCCGAATGCAGCCGTCATTCTACTCGAGCAAAACTACCGTTCCTCGAAACGAATTTTGGAAGCGGCCAACCATGTCATCCAAAACAACTCAACACGTAAAGATAAGAAACTTTGGACGGATAACGACGAAGGCGAGAAGCTGATCGTTCATACGGCAGAGAACGAGCGGGAAGAAGCATTTTATATCGTCCAGGAAATTCGGAATTCACTTCGCTACGGGATGAAACTGAGTGATATCGCGATTTTATACCGGACGAACGCACAATCGCGTGCGATCGAGGAAACACTTCTCAAATCGAACGTTCCGTACAAAATGATTGGCGGCACGAAGTTCTACGATCGTAAAGAGATCAAAGACGTGCTCGCTTATCTCCGTTTAATTTCGAATCCGGACGAAGACCTGTCCTTCGGGCGAATCGTCAATGAACCAAAACGCGGTATCGGCGCGACGACAATTGATAAGCTGCGTGATTTCGCCGATTTACAAGGCGTGTCACTGATGGAAGCGATTCGCGATATCGAATTGTCGAGTATCGCACCAAAAACGGCAGCGAAATTGACGGATTTCCGGACGATGATTCTCGGACTCAGTCAAATGCAAGAATTCATCAGTCTTTCAGAACTGGTTGAAGAAGTGCTTGAGAAATCGGGCTATCGTCAAGTGCTGAAGGAAGATAAGACGCTTGAAGCACAGAGTCGTCTTGAGAACATCAACGAGTTTATCACCGTTGCACAGAACTTTGAGAAGGAGACGGCAAAAGCCGATCCGGAAGACCGGACGATCATCGCCTTCTTGACTGACTTGACACTCGTCGCCGATGTCGATTCACTCGACGAGACGGATCCGGAAGAACAAGTCACGTTGATGACACTCCACTCGGCAAAAGGACTCGAGTTTCCAGTCGTTTTCTTGATTGGGATGGAGGAAGGTTTGTTCCCGCATAGCCGTTCGCTTCAAGATGAAGACGAGATGGAAGAAGAACGTCGCCTCGCGTATGTCGGGATCACACGTGCTGAGAAACGTCTTTACTTGTCACATGCGCGGATGCGCTCCCTGTACGGACGAACGAACGCAAACCAAGAATCAAGGTTCCTAGCGGAGCTGCCGGAAGTCGTCATCGAGCGGACCGGTAAAAAAGCGAAGCCACTCCCATGGGAAGATCGCCCTGTCCCACAAGGCAAAGCGGTCATCGGTCGTTCAATCAGTAAACCGACAGCGATGAAGACGTCAGGTGCGGAAACGCTCGGTTGGTCGGTCGGAGATAAGGCAGAGCATGGGAAATGGGGACTCGGTACAGTCGTCCAGACTCGGGGTGAAGGAGATAATCTTGAAATCGATATCGCATTCCCAGCAGTCGGAATCAAACGATTGCTCGCAAAATTCGCACCGATTAAAAAGGTATGACGGGAGGTCCACAGATGGATGCAAGCCAGCGTATAGATGAGATTCGTCAAACATTGAACCGATATAGCTACGAATATTATGTACTGGATCAACCAACGGTACCAGATGCGACGTACGATCAATTGCTTCGTGAACTGACGGAGCTAGAAACAGCGCACCCGGAACTGATCACGCCAGACTCGCCAACGCAGCGCGTCGGTGCAGCACCGCTTGAAGCGTTCGAGAAAGTGACGCATGACTTACCGATGCTGTCACTCGGAAACGTCTTTGATGAGACAGAAATTCGCGAATGGGTCGCTCGGATTGAGCGGTCGCTCGGACGTTCGACAACTTATGTCGCCGAACTGAAATTCGATGGACTTGCCATCTCGCTGAAATACGAAGACGGTCGATTCGTTCGTGGGGCGACGCGGGGTGATGGAACAGTCGGCGAAAACATCACGCAGAATCTACGGACAATCAAAGCCTTACCGCTTCGTCTACAGGCAGAAGAGACGGTCGAAGTCCGCGGTGAAGCCTATATGCCGAAACAATCGTTCGAACGATTGAATGAAGACCGAGCAAGCCGGGAAGAGACGTTATTCGCGAATCCACGTAACGCGGCAGCAGGTAGTCTGCGTCAGTTGGATTCGTCGATCACGGCGTCGCGTAATCTGTCGTTGTTCGTGTATGGCGTCGGCGTCAATACGTTGACGGCTCGTTCACATAGCGAAGCGATGGCGCAACTCGCTTCACTTGGCTTACCGACCAATCAACATATGCAGACGTGTGAGACGGTCGAAGAGATTCTTGCCTACATCGCACATTGGACAGAAGCACGTGCGAGCCTGCCATATGAGATCGACGGAATCGTCCTGAAAGTCGATCGATACGATGATCAGGAAGAGCTCGGCTTCACAGCAAAAAGTCCCCGCTTCGCAACAGCCTATAAGTTTGCAGCGGAAGAAGTCATGACGACAGTCGAAGACGTTGATTTCAGTGTCGGTCGGACCGGGAAAGTGACGCCGCGTGCCCGTTTTGCACCGGTCGTCGTTGCAGGATCGACGGTGACGTATGCAACACTGCATAACGCTGATTTCATCGCCGAAAAAGATATTCGCCTTCAAGATTCGGTCATCATCAAAAAAGCGGGAGATGTCATCCCGGCAGTCGTACAAGTCGTCACGGCAGAGCGAACGGGAGAAGAGACACCAATCGTCTTCCCGACCCATTGTCCGGCCTGTCAATCGGAACTCGTCCGTCTCGAAGGCGAAGTCGACATCCGCTGTGTCAGTCCGGAATGTCCAGCGCAATTGATGGAAGGTATCATTCACTTCGTTTCGCGTCAAGCGATGAACATCGATGGTCTCGGTGAAAAAGTCGTCCGTCAATTGTATGACCATGAAGCAATCCGGACGATTGCCGATTTATATCGACTCGATCGCGACGAGTTGTTGACGTTCGACCGAATGGGTGAGACGTCCGTCGATAAATTACTTGCGGCGATCGAAGCCTCGAAGCAGAACTCAGTCGAACGTCTCTTGTTTGGTCTCGGAATTCGACTCGTCGGTCAAAAAGCGGCGTATCTCTTAGCGGAACGTTTTGATTCGTTAGCAGGGATTGCGGCAGCTAGCTACGAGGAGATCGTCGCGATCGATGGTATCGGTGGGAAAATCGCGGACTCCATCGTAAAGTACTTCGAGCACCCAGAAGCACAAGCATTGATTCGTGATTTGGAACAACTCGGTGTTAATCAACAGTTCCTTGGTGAACGAGTTGATCAGACGAATGCACCGCTCGGTGGAAAAACGATCGTCTTGACGGGAACACTCGAAAGCCTAAAACGGTCAGAGGCAGGGAAGCGTCTTGAAGCACTTGGTGCCGATGTGACGGGAAGCGTCAGTAAAAAGACAGACGTGCTCGTCGCAGGGGAAAAGGCAGGTTCTAAGCTGACGAAAGCAGAATCGCTCGGCATCGAAATTTGGGATGAAGCGCGTCTGTTAGAAGAATTAGCCAAACACGAGGCTTAAGACCACTGCTATATGAACTAAATAAAGGAAGGCGGGATTCCGCCTTCCTTTATTCGTATTGATCCAATTGTCACGAAGCAATCGTCTCGCTTCGAATTAAGGTACCTTGTTTGATGAGACGATTCGTTGCCGTTTCCGGTGGATCGCAAGTGATCAACGTAATCGTCGGAGAGGCGACGGATTGATTGAGAACGGACAACGTCGTCGGTGTGACGAGACGACTTGACGTGATCCGGTACGTATACCGATGTGTTTTCGTCGTGACGATAACGGTATCGCCTTTCTTGACGTCAGGCAGACGATTGAAGTGAAGACCTTCTGTGAAGCTTCGGTGTCCGGCGAGCGCATAATTGCCTTTTCCAGGCGATCCGGTTTTCGGAATATGACCGATACTTCGATCGAGGACTGCTGTCGTCGACCCCTCTAAGATGACTTGTTCAAAATCAATGCTTGGTATCGAGAGTAATCCGACACCTGATTTTGCAAGAGGTTGTTTGGTTTCTTTTGCATCGACGATTTTTAGACTGTTGGTCCATTGTTTCTTTAAATGTTCAGCTTCTTGTTCGCGCTGATAATCACTGATGAAGGGCCAAACGATGAGTGCGATGCCTGCTAACAAAAAAAGCAGACCGATGAATTTACGGCGTGTCATGATAAAAAGTCCTTTCGGATGCGTGAGGGCGCATCATCTTTTTTGAAAAACAGGGGAAAACTTGTCCTTCCCCGATGGAAAACGATTCTGTTATGATAAAGAGAACGATTTGAAAACATGGGGTGCAAATAGAGATGAACTATAAAAAAGCAGTAGCGTTGACGTTATCGAGCACGTTATTTTTGGGTGCTTGTTCGTTCGACCTTTCGCCAAGTAGCGATACAAAAGAAGTCATTACTGAAAGTGAACAAGGTAAGGAAGTCCAAGCCGTCGTCAGTCCAGCCATTGATACGACGGATTCGTATTACCGGACGGTCTTACCGTTTCGTCCAAGCGTCGCACGTGGAATGACACAAAAGCGTGTCAGTTCGCGTCTTGAACTCGATGAAATCGAAACAGGATTGATGCGTCATTCGACACAATTTTTTGATCCGGAAAAATACTATTACCAAGAAGGTCAGTTACTCGAAGCCGACCAAATCGCAAAATGGTTGTTACGAAAAGGGAAAGCAGGCGATGGCGTCAGCGATCCTGAAGGTTTAAACCCAGCCTACACGTCAGGTAAGTCATATAAAGAAAAAAATCAAAAGTCACCTATGATTCTATCGCATATCTTAGAGCAAGACTACATGCTTGAAGAAGATAAGAAGCTTGAACTCGGTGGTACATCAATCGCTCTCGTCTTAAATAGTGAGTATGTTTTCCAAGATGAAAACTATGGACCGACCTATACCGTTAAACTTGATGAAAAGAAAGTCGTTGCTGAAGGGAAGCGGATGGCAAACAATTTAGTCAAGAAAATGCGTAAGACGCAGGGTATGAAGACGACACCGATTCACGTCGCCCTCTACCTCCAGGAAAAAGAAGGTTCACCGGTTTCCGGTCATTATCTCTCGTCTGCATTCATCGGTCGCGGGAATCAAATCAGCGCGAATGATTGGAAGAACTACAATGAACGCTATTACTACTACCCGTCAGCACGTGCAACGAATGATGTTCGTGATGATGCGGCGAAATTTGATTTATTCAAAGACCGTCTAGAAGACTACTTCCCGAACTACACTGGTATGATGGGGGAAGGCTTCTATCAAGAAGATGAACTTAAAAAGCTTGAAATGAAGATTCCCGTTCAATTTTACGGAAAAGCAGAACTCGTCGCATTCGTTCAGTACGTGACGTACCTGCTTGAGAATCGCTGGGAATATAATCGAAACATTCCGACGACGATCACTGTGACGAACTTGAACGGTGATACGGAAGCGATGCTATTCCTCGATCCGGATACAAAAAAACCAATCGTCAAGATTCGTTGATTTCTCCATTTACTTTATAAAGCGACATTCCTTATTTAGCGGAATGTCGCTTTTTTGTATGACGAACGCTTGAAGATAGAAGTATATGAGTATGAAAGGAAGGGTATGGAAGAAGAATGATATTTTGTTTCACTTTCCCATTTTTTAGATTTACGAAAGTCAGTAGGAGAGAGCATAATGGAAGAAGAACAGTTCTATAAACGGGGACGGCGCGATGAATCGCCAGTTCTTTTAAAGAAGATGATAAAGGAGAGATCTAGATGAATGGCGGTATCTATTCACAAATCGGAGCAGTTCGAGAAGAACTACCATCGTCCTCACGAAAAGTCGCAGACTACGTCTTGACGCATATGAACCAAATTGCGCGCATGACGATCCACCAACTCGCAGAGGAGTCGGATACAAGTGCTGCTGCAGTCGTTCGCTTTTGCCGTGCACTCGGATTAAAGGGATATCCAGAGCTGCGGATGCGGATTTCGGCTGATACGGCACGCACGGATTTAAAAGGATATCATGATATCGAAAAGGATGAACGTCCGGTCGACTTGATTGAAAAAACGCTTAGTAACAGTATTCAAGCGTTGCAGGATACAGCGAAGCAGTTAAATGATGATTGGATTGCAGAAGCGATCGGCGTTATCGACCAAGCACGTGCAATCTATTTTTACGGAATCGGGGCGTCACATGTCGTAGCGGAAGACGCTGCTCAAAAATGGACGCGTGTCGGGAAACTAGCGATTCAAGAAACGGATCAGCATCTACTTGCGACGATTTTAGCAAATGCACGCCCAGAAGATGTCTTTTTTGCGATTTCCTACAGTGGTGAGACAGAAGAAGTCGTCGAGTTGATTCGCTTGGCGAAAATCCAAGGGTTAAAGGTTATTAGTCTGACGCGTTTTGGGGACAATCGGATCAGCCAACTAGCAGATATTGCGCTTTGGACTTCGCGCGCACCGGAAGCACCGCTTCGTAGCGCGGCACTCAGTTCACGACTGGCTCAACTGTTTGCGATTGACGTCTTATTCTTGTCCTATGCTGCGGGACACTATGAAGATACACTCGAACGTCTCCAATTTACGCGGGAGAGCGTTAAGACACTGCATCAAAAAAAATAAGGGGGATACATACATGTCAGAACGAACTGCCGGACTAGACGCGTTGTATCCGGAAATGGTGGAGCGTCGTCGTTATCTCCATCAGCACCCGGAGTTATCGTTTCAAGAAGTCGAGACACCGCGTTATATCGCGCAACATTTAAAAACGCTCGGAATCGAAGTCAAGACAGGAGTGGGTGGACGTGGTGTCGTCGGGTACATTCGTGGAGGAAAACCGGGGAAGACCGTCGCGTTACGTGCCGACTTCGATGCTTTACCGATTGCTGACGGAAAAAAGGTCGCGTATCGATCGACAGTTCCGGGCGTGATGCATGCGTGCGGTCATGACGGTCATACGGCGACGTTGCTTGCCGTCGCAAAGACGCTCATGCAGCAGCGGGAATCGTTACCGGGGAATGTCGTCTTGATTCATCAACATGCGGAGGAAGTCGTTCCGGGTGGTGCGCGAGATATGATTGCCGACGGTTGTCTTGAAGGGGTCGATGTCATCTTCGGAACGCATCTTTGGTCAACAATCGATCAAGGACACGTCGGTATTCGAACCGGTCCGATCATGGCAGCGGCTGATAAGTTCGAGCTGATCTTATATGGAAAAGGCGGACACGGTGCGAAGCCACACGAGACGATTGATGCTGTCTTACTCGGGGCAACGATCGTCAAGGAATTACAATCGATCGTCAGTCGTCAACTTAATCCGCTAGAGCCGGCAGTCGTGACCATCGGAACGTTGCACGCGGGGAATACGTTTAATGTCATCGCAGATCAAGCGACATTAACAGGAACGGTCCGAACGTTTAATGAAGCGACAGCGGACGAAATCATTGAGCGGATGGAGCAGACGATCAAAGGAATCTGTCAGGCGGTCGGAGCGACGTATCAATTTACATACGAAAAAGGGTATCCAGCTGTCGTCAACCATGCGGTACCCACCGTATTGATCGAATCCGTCGCACGAGAAATCTTAGGAGACAAGCATGTATTTGAAATCGAACCGACGATGGGCGGCGAGGACTTCGCGTATTATCTGCAACACGTACCCGGTGCGTTCTTCTTTACAGGAGCCGGGGACGCTTCGTATCCACCGCATCATCATCCCCAGTTTGATTTTAAAGAGCCAGCGATGCTTGACGCAGCGCGTATTCTAGTCGAAGCAACGTGGCGGTATTTAGAACAAACTGCGGAAGCATGAAAAAATCGCTCGTCTTGACTCCGAAAAGGAATCAGGGCGAGCGATTGTTGTCTTCTTAACTTAAAATTTCTTGAACACGACCAACTTGTCCGTCTTCTAAGCGCACTTTGATCCCGTGCGGATGCTGCGGTGATTTCGTGAGAAGGTCTTTAACGATTCCTTCTGTTCGTTTACCTGTTCGTTGATCTTGTTTCAACACGATACTGACTTTAAGACCAGGTGTGATATTTTTACGTGTTTTACCGTCCATCTGTAGATCCTCCCATCGTTCATTTCCTGTTTGGCTATCAGTATAACATGGTTCAGCCGGTGAAACTTGTTTGTCGCAAGGACGTAAAGTGAAAAGAGAACAGAATGTCAGAAAAAAGTTTGACTATATTTGACCAATTAAGATATGACTTTTATAATTAAGGTAATGAAGTATAGGAAAAGGAAGTGAACTCGAATGGCAAAAGACTATTATCAAACACTCGGTGTCGCAAAGGATGCATCGAATCAAGATATTAAGCGCGCGTACCGCAAACTGGCGAAGCAATATCACCCAGACGTCAACAAGGAGGCGAGTGCGGACCAGCGCTTCAAGGATATCCAAGAAGCCTTCGATGTGCTTGGGGATGAGGAGAAACGAGCCCAGTACGATCGATACGGCAGTAACTTCGACCGGATGGCAGGTGCTGGAGCTGGGGGCGCTGGAGATTATGAAGATCTGTTCCGACAGTTCGGAGGTGGTGGACGGACACGACCTGGACAATCGTTCGGATTTGAAGACATGTTCGGTTCGTTCTTTAGTCAGGAAGAAGTGTCGACCGATGAAGAGCTTGAATTGACGGTTCCACTCAGTCATCTCAGTACGAATGAAAAAGTCACGGTGCGTCTTGCGACTGGTTCGATTCAGTTGACGCTACCGAAAGATGTCTATGACGGCAAAAAAGTCCGCTTACGTGGAAAAAGTTCGATGCGTAACCGACAAGGTGTCGCGGGAGATGTTTACGTGACGATTCACCTGAAGGATGACGATCAGTTCCGACGGGTCGACCAAGACGTCATCTCGACCGTCCGCGTTCATCCGACGACACTTGTACTTGGAGGAGAAGTCGTCGCAGATACACTTGAAGGAAAACGAATTAAACTGAAAGTCAAACCGGGCACAAAACCAGGAGCACGACTTCGGATTCCAAATCGTGGTCTGAGTCAAGCGAATGGTCATCGTGGGGCATTACTCGTCCAACTCGAAGTCAAGTTACCTGAGATGGACCGCGCCTTTTATGAAGAGTGGGAACGTCAACTTGCAGTGAAGGAGTGATCAAGGATGGATTTTGAACGTTTAACGGATCGGGCACATGAGGGAATCGTCTCTGCCCAAGCGATTGCGAAACAACGTCGTCATAGTGAAATCACAGAGTGGCATTTGTTACTTGCCTTACTTGCTCAAGAAGAGGGAATTGCACGGGTCATTTTTGAAAAGTTGAATCAACGGATTGAGACATTGAATGCAGCGATTGACGAAGCGATTGGTAAGCTTCCGGCTCTGTCCCAGGCGACGACGCCACGGATCGGGGGCTCGTTGCTGAACGTGTTGACGGAAGCGGAGACGGAAGCGCGACTCATGCAGGATGACTACGTCTCCGTTGAGCACTTATTATTAGCCCTGATCAAACAATCAAGTCCAGCAGCTCAATATTTACGTCGTCAAGGCATTACGGAAGAGACACTTCGGGAAGCGATCGTCAGTATGCGGGGCAATCGCAAGGTCACGACGAAAAATCCCGAAGAGACGTTTGATGTGCTGAAAAAATATGGACGCGATCTCGTAGCGGACTTCCGGTCCGGGAAAACGGATCCAGTCATCGGTCGTGACGATGAAATTCGACGTGTCATCCGGATTTTAAGTCGGAAGACTAAAAATAATCCCGTCTTAATCGGAGAACCTGGTGTCGGGAAAACGGCAATCGTTGAAGGACTCGCGCAACGGATCGTCCGAGGAGATGTACCCGAGAGTCTCAAAAACAAGCAGTTGTTCAGTTTGGACATGAGTGCGCTCGTCGCTGGTGCAAAATACCGTGGTGAGTTCGAAGAGCGCCTGCAGGCGGTCTTGAATGAAGTCAAGGAAGCCGAAGGACAGATTCTCTTATTCATCGATGAGCTGCATACGATCGTTGGTGCCGGAAAGACGGACGGCGCAATGGATGCCGGAAACATGCTCAAGCCGATGCTTGCGCGAGGAGAATTGCACTGTATCGGTGCGACGACGCTTGACGAGTACCGGAAGTATATCGAAAAGGACCCAGCGCTCGAACGTCGCTTCCAACAAGTCCTCGTCGCGGAACCGGATGTCGAGGATACGATTTCTATTCTGCGTGGATTAAAGGAACGGTTCGAGATTCACCACGGTGTGCGGATTCATGACAATGCACTCGTCGCGGCGGCGATGTTATCCGATCGGTATATTACGGATCGGTTCATGCCAGATAAAGCGATTGATCTCGTCGATGAAGCATGTGCGATGATTCGGACGGATATGGAGTCGATGCCGGCTGAACTCGATTCCCTCGTCCGCCGGGTCATGCAGCTCGAGATCGAGGAAGCAGCATTAAAGAAAGAGACGGATGAAGCATCCCGGAAACGACTTGCCGTCTTACAGCAAGAACTCAGTTCTGCCCGAGAAGATGAGAGTGCGCTTCGGACAAGATGGGAACGGGAAAAAGAGAGTTCGCAAAGTGTCCAACAGTTACGCGCGGATCTTGAGAAAGCGAAACTGGCGTTACAAGAAGCCGAGGGGCGCTATGACTTAAACCGGGCATCAGAAATCAAGTACGGTCAAATTCCAGACCTTGAAGCGCGTCTGAAAGTCGCGGAAGAATCATCTGAACACGTCTCCCACGAACTGGTTCGGGAAGCGGTGACGGAAGAAGAGATCTCCGACATCGTCTCGAAATGGACCGGCATTCCAGTGACGCGGCTTGCGCAGGGCGAACGGGAAAAGCTACTCTATCTCGAGGATACGCTTCATGAGCGTGTCTTCGGTCAAGACGAAGCGGTTCGTCTCGTCGCGGATGCTGTCATTCGAGCGCGAGCAGGTATCAAGGATCCGAATCGTCCGATCGGCTCGTTCTTGTTCCTCGGTCCGACAGGAGTCGGGAAGACAGAACTTGCAAAAGCCTTGGCGGCAGCGATGTTTGATAGTGAAGATCATATCGTCCGCATCGATATGTCGGAGTATATGGAAAAACACAATGTCTCCCGTCTCGTCGGTGCGCCTCCAGGATACGTTGGTTATGAAGAAGGCGGTCAATTGACGGAAGCCGTCCGACGGAGCCCGTATTCGGTTCTTCTATTCGATGAGATCGAAAAAGCGCACGGAGATGTCTTCAATATCTTGCTTCAGTTGCTCGACGATGGTCGGTTAACAGATGCGCAAGGACGTGTCGTCGACTTCAAGAACACGATCGTCATCATGACATCAAACATCGGTGCGCCCATCTTGCTTGAAGCAGCAAAAGATGGTGTCATCGATGCGGCGGAAGAAGAAGCCGTTCGCCAAGAACTGAAGCGTCACTTCCGACCGGAATTTTTAAACCGGATTGATGATACGATTTTGTTCCATCCACTCCACCGGACAGAGATCGAACGAATCATCGACAAAGCGGTCGAGAAGATGACTTCTCGCTTGTCTGGACGCGGCATTACGATTAATGTCACGGATGCTGCGAAGACGCTGATCTTTGAAGAAGCATTCGAACCGCAATACGGTGCGCGTCCAATCAACCGTTATATGCAACGGACGATTGAGACGAAGCTTGCCCGAGCTTTGATCAGTGGGGCGATTCAAGATGGTTCCCAGATTGCGATCGATGTAGCAGACGGTGAACTAGTCGTAAACGGATAAAGCAGATGCTAGAAAAAGGAGTCGACTCGGCTGAAACGAGTCGACTCCTTTTAGCGTTTACGGAAGAACCATATCCGCATCCACCAGATGCGTGATAAGCTAGAAAAAAAGAGAAAGAGGGAACGCCATGAATGTTACACAAGCCCAACTCGAGGAGTTGATTGAGGAGTGTCGTCCGTATACAGTGCTTGGACAAGTCGCAAGTTACATCCCAGAGCTTGCGAAAGTTGATCCGACCCAACTTGGTATCGCTGTCTGTAATGCCGACGGGACGTTCGTTTCGGCAGGTGATGCGGACACGATGTTTACATTACAGAGTGTGTCGAAGATCATTACACTGGCATTCGTCCTCGAGACATTCGGAGAAGATTATGTCTTTTCGAAAGTTGGGATGGAACCGACGGGTGATGCGTTCAATTCGATTGCGAAACTTGAAGAGACGATTCCGACAAAACCGCTCAATCCAATGATTAATGCAGGAGCACTAGCAGTGACCAGCATGTTGCCGGGAACGGATGCTGCGGATAAATTACTGCAATTGCGTCAATTCATCGCAAAACTATTGGATATTAAAGTAGAAATGGTAAAATATGACGCAGATGTCGCTGAATCAGAATTCGAAACGACAGATTTGAACCGAGCGTTGCTCTACTTCATGCGCTATCACGGCGTCATCGAAGGCAACGTCGAAGAGATCATCGACGTCTACACGAAACAATGTGCGATTTTGACGAACTGTAAAGGACTTGCCATGATGGGGAAAATTTTAAGTACATCTGGAAAAACGCCATCCGGGCGTCAAGTCATCTCGCGACGTAACGCACGAATCATCCGGGCCATCATGACGACATGTGGCATGTATGATGCATCTGGAGAATTTTCTGTCCAAGTCGGACTTCCTGGAAAAAGTGGTGTTTCCGGTGCGGTCGTTGCCTGTGGTAGAAGTGATTTCGATATGGCTGATCTCGGAATCGGTGTGTTTGGTCCTTCCCTTGACGCGAAAGGCAATTCGATTGCCGGAACAAAGATGCTTGAACTACTTGTTCAACGTCACCCGTGAGCGATCTCAACTTGATCGAGTGCGTTACGCAGTTCATCCTCTAAGCGTTTGATCTGATGCAAGCGCTCTGCTTGATAAGCAGTCGGAACCTCGAATGACCGCCATCTTTCCAGTCGCTGATACGTGTCATTGATATGTCCGAGTTGCGTCTGGGTAGTTTTTAGACGATCGACAGCGGACTTCGGTTGATTCGTATAGGGACGCAAGTACTCGACCGTATAGCGGTACGCTTTCGTCGCAAGCCGCAACTCATGCATCCGTTCGATACGTTTTGGACCATCCTTTCGTTGTACTTTTTCAAATTGTTCACGTTTTTTCTCATAGCGTTTCTCCGCGGCATGAATCAGTTCTTTTTCTGACATCCGCTTGAGGCGTTTTGTCATCGGACTCGCTAAAAATCGACGGACGGATCGATCTAGTTCATTTGAGATCAAGAGATGCATCGTCTCAATCAAGGTCGAACGTTTTCCTTGGAGTTGTAAGGCGACATGGTTTGCGAACAATTGGTCGATTTCTGTTTTTTTCGAAGTCGCTTCGAGCTGTACGTCGAGATCGCGCACTTCACCGAAGGCGTGCATCAGACGCTTCCAAATCAAATAGACGGGTTCTTCCGTCAACTCGACCAATCGAGCGAACGTGATCAGTTTCCGCAAGCGAATCCGGGCTTGATGGATATCTTCCGGATTTTCAAACGTTTGTGATTCTTTGGCATAATGATTGAAGGTAGACCAGGTCTCGAGTAGTTCAAAAGTTAGCTTTTCAGTATCTCGATGGTTCATGAGATGAATCCCTCCTTGGATTGATTTCGTAAGAGTTCAAGAATGATGCGTTTTAAAATTAAGGAGGACTCCTCCTGAAATGTGGTGGAAACATGTTAGAAACAGTTACGTTCTCAGGAAAGATGAAACAATTCATGAAAATCTTCTTTCCAATTCTCGTAACGCAAGTCGCGTTTTATTTAATCAGTTTTTTTGATACGGTCATGGCCGGTCGATATGGCTCTGCTGATTTAGCAGGAGTCGGTGTCGGAGCGAGTCTATGGGCACCTGTTTACACAGGATTGACCGGTATTCTACTTGCCGTCGCGCCGCTCGTTTCCCAAGCGATGGGAGCGAAACGCGAGCGGGAAGTCAAACGGATCGTCATGCAGGCGTTGTACGTCGCTGTCGTGATCATCGGTTTGACAGTCGTCATCGGACTTCTCGCTGTCAATCCGATTCTCGAGCGGATGGAGTTATCGGTAGAAGCGCGCGAAGTCGCGCGGAACTATCTCGTGATGCTAGCGCTCGGCATCGTGCCGATGTTCGTTTTCTTCGTCTTACGAACACTCATCGATTCATTAGGAAAATCGAACATTACGATGGTCTTACTACTAATCTCTTTACCCATTAACGTCCTTTTCAATTATCTATTCATTTTCGGAAACTTCGGTTTTCCGGAACTCGGTGGTGTCGGTGCGGGAGTTGCGACTGCCATCACGTACTGGATTCTTTGTCTAGCAATCATCGCTGTCGTCATGAAAGGAGAGCTGTTCCAGCGTCTTGGTGTTCTCCGACGTTTTTACCGTCCGGACATGAAGCGGATCAAGGAATTGATTCTACTCGGTGCGCCGATCGGTCTCGCGATCTTTTCAGAAGTCAGTATTTTTTCAGCCGTCACCTTGTTGCTTGGAGCATATGGCGACGTCATCATCGGTGCCTATCAGGCTGCCATCAACTTCGCCTCGTTCGTCTATATGATTCCGTTGTCCGCTGCGTCCGCATTGACAATCACAGTCGGTTTCGAGGTCGGTGCTAAACGGATCAAGGATGCGGTTCAGTATGTTGGCATCGGGTTGACGATGTGTGTTGCGGTTTCCGTGTTTTCCGGTATCCTGTTGTACTTAAAGAATGAAGAACTCGCAGCGTTATATAGTCGAGACCCAAAAGTCATCGAAGCAGCTGCACACTTTATGATTCTCGCGATTTTCTTCCAATTGTCAGATGCCGTCGCTGCACCAACGCAAGGTGCACTACGTGGGTTCAAGGACGTCAACGTCACCTTCTTATTGACGATCGTAGCCTACTGGGTCATTGGACTACCATTAGGTTTTTATCTTGAACGCTACACAGCACTTGGACCAGATGGATACTGGTGGGGATTGATCATCGGTCTTGCGGTCGGAGCGACACTATTGCTTGTTCGTCTTATGTACTTAATCCGTAAATCAAGGAGGCTGGCATCTTGAAATTCTCAAAACAACGGCTCATGACGATTGCGAAGATCATCTTGCCGATCGTCTTGATCGGATTCATTTTTTATCAAGGACAAAATGAATTACGCAGTTTGTCTCTAAAGGAATCGATTCAAGCGATCCGCCAAGTACCATCTTGGCAGTTCATCCTGTTGATTCTCGCAGGTCTCGTGGCAGTCTCGACAATGTTCTTTTATGACTTCTTTTTGTTGCGCTCGCTAGAAGCAAAAGCACCAGTCGGATTGATTTTCCGAGCGTCCTGGATTGCGAACTCCTTTAATGGCATCATCGGTTTCGGAGGTCTCGCAGGGGTGGCCATCCGGTCCGCCCTGTATCGACCATTCGTTGAAGGCGGACGCCTGTTGAAAGCGATCGGTTGGATGGCGCCGACATTGATTAGCGGTTTGTCAATCTTATCGACATTATCCCTCTTGCACGTCTTCCCAGCGTTTGAAGTGCTTGAAATGAAGAAATGGTTATGGCCTGTCATCATCGGTGTTGCCTTATTCTTCCCGCTCTATCTATTGTTCTCGTTTCGACGTGGGAACAGCAGCATTCATCCGAAATCGATTGCCTTATACTCCGTTGTATCGTTTGCGGAGTGGTTTAGTGCCGGTGTCGTCGTCTATCTCATTTTGGCAGCACTCGGAACAGACGTCAGTTTTGCAAAAGTGATCGGTGTCTTCATCATCGCTGCGACAGCCGGTTTGATTTCGATGGTACCCGGCGGATTCGGTTCATTCGACTTAGTCTTTTTGATCGGTATGCAGCGTGCCGGAGTCGAGGAAGGCATCGTCTTGACGGGATTATTGATTTATCGTCTCGTTTATTACTTGATTCCCTTCTTAATCGGTGTCGTCTTCTCGGCTCGAGAGTTTAGTGGTCCAGTCGTCAAGATGATCGAAGATAAACCCATTGTTGGTCCGTCGGTTGAGGTCGGGGGTGTCATTTGGCGCTTGCAATTGCGATTCCTCAGTAAAATTCGTCACTTCACCTTAGCGTTGATTACGCTTTTCGCGGGTATCACGATCTGGGGGCTAGCGATTTTGCCACCAGTCTCGACACAATATGAATATCTGGAATCTAAATTGCCCCATGAAGCGTTGTTGCTCGCAAACAGTTTCTTTTTGATGGGCGGACTATTATTTGTCCTCTTATCGACGGCGCTCTATCGTCGAACGAAGCGTTCCTTGTATATGATGTATGGCGCATCGTTCTTCGCGCTGGTCGGGATGGCACTTCGTGGATTTAACTTGATTTCCTTCCTTGCCGTCGTCGTCGTCCTCGGATTGTTACTGATGTCTCGTAACGCGTTTCATCGGGAACGGACACTGATTACGACGTCGCGTTTCATCCGGGTTGCGTTCGTTGGTCTGTTGTACATTGGCGGGTTCGTCTTTTTCGGATACGCTTTTTATACACTCGGGTCGGCAGACGGAACAGAAGTGTATCCGTCGCATGAGATTTTCATGTTTGCCGCGAGCTCATCCATCTTTGCGCTCGTTTATGGATTAGTTTTCATACGCTTGTTTAACACCTTTAATCAACCGGTGCTCGGGGAGCAGTTCGATGCTGAAAAAATCGAAACGGTATTACGTGAACAGGGTGGCAATTATTTGAGCCATTTGGCGTTTCTCGGAGATAAGCGCTTCTTCTTTTCCGAAACAGATCGTTCGTTCATTCAGTTTAGTCAGACTGGCAACCGGATCATGGTACTCGGTGATCCAAGTGGAGATCCAAAGGAGCATTCACAAGTCATCGCCTCCTTCCTGCGCCGTGTCGAAGATCTCGGATACATTCCGAACATCTATCAGATTCAAGCGCAAAACATGTCGCTGTATCATGATTTCGGCTTCAACTTCTTCAAACTCGGTGAAGAAGCGATCGTCGATATTCCGTCTTTCACCGTATCAGGAAAAAAACGAGCTGGACTTCGCTCGATTAAAAATCGCTTTGAACGAGAAGGTATGACGTTTGAAGTGATCGAGCCACCTTTTTCGGATACATTGTTAGCAGAACTGCAAGAGGTCTCGGATGAATGGTTAGGTGGGAAGTCTGAAAAAGGCTTCTCACTCGGTTACTTCCACAAACCTTACTTAAATCGAGCACCAATCGGCATCATGCGTGAAGCGGAAGGACGGTTGATCGGATTCATGACGTTCATGCCTGCTTACCAAGAGGGAGTCCTATCGATTGACTTGATGCGTTTTCGACCGGACGGACCGAACGGGATCATGGATGCGATGTTCATTCGGCTATTCGAATATGCGAAAGAAGAAGGCTACCGGACATTCAACATGGGAATGGCACCACTCTCATCCGTCGGCGAGGATGAAACGTCCTTCTGGCAAGAACGTGTGGCGGCAGATGTCTTCAATAATATTCGTTACATGTATAGTTTCACGGGTCTACGACGATACAAAGAAAAATACGATCCAAAATGGGAAGGGCGCTACCTTGCTTACCGAAAGCGGCAATCGTTACCGATAGCAATCTTAAAAGCGACGCGTCTGATTTCTCGAAAGAAAGACCGAATTTTATTACCCTGATCGACTGACGCATGAAGATGGCAGTAGACGGGTATACAAAGGGCGACCCTTTGTCTAAGGACAAACGGGATCGCCCTTTTGCAATTTCAGTTCAAATGTATAAAGGTCTATACAACTAGAAATAATCACGTTATACTAAATACGAAAGCAAGTCATGGAACGGATAAAGAAAGGGTGATGCCAGATGACAGTGATCATCAATGCCCGGATTTACACGGGAGAGCAGACGATTGAAGACGGGTTCATTCGCTTTGACCGAACAATCGAGGCGATTGGAACAATGTCGGAATTTGAGGAAATCGCAGGAGAAGAGACGATCGATGCGCACCATCAATCACTCATTCCTGGAATGATCGATGTGCATATTCATGGAGGATATGATGTCGATGTCATGGATGGAGATGCCGAGAGGTTGCATCATTTCAGCCGACAGATGTTACAAGAAGGCGTGACGTCCTTCTTAGCGACGACGATCACCCAAGATTGGGCAGACATCACACGAGCGCTCGAGACGGTGCGAACAGTCGTTGAGCAAGACGATACGACGATCGTCGGTGTTCACCTCGAAGGACCGTTCATCAACCCAGATTATGCTGGTGCGCAACCGCGCGAATATATCGTTGAACCCGATGTCGAACAGTTCCTGAAATGGCAGGAAGCGTCTGGCAATACGATCAAAATCGTGACCTATGCCCCAGAACGCCCGGGAGCGCGTGCATTCGAGGAGGCAGTGCGATTAACGGGTGCGATTCCGTCTGCCGGCCATACGGATGCGACGTATACCCAAAACCAAGCTGGTCATGTCACCCATGGTACTCATCTCTACAATCAAATGCGTGCGCTGCATCACCGGGAACCGGGAACAGTCGGGTACTGTCTCCTGACGCCGGAAGTCTATGCCGAGATCATTCCGGACGGAATTCATAGTGCACCGGAAATGGTGGACTTCGCCTACCGGATAAAGGGTGCAGATCGATTGATCGTCATCACGGATGCGATGCGCGCCAAAGGACTCGCAGAAGGTGAATACGAGTTAGGGGGACAAGCTGTATTCGTTCGAGACGGTGCGGCACGCCTTGAGAACGGTAGTTTAGCCGGAAGTATTTTGACGATGGACGCCGCTTTACGAAACATCATCGCCTATACAGGTTGTACGCTCGAAGAAGCGGTTCGTATGACATCGGTCAATGCGGCAAAAGAGCTTCAGTTGACACAAAAGGGAAGTCTCTCGATCGGTAAGGATGCGGATATTGTGTTGCTCGACGAGGGATTACACATTCAAGAAACGATTCATCGTGGTACGCGATACCGGATCACGAACGGAAAGGAGTCTACCTCATGAAATGGATGATTGTAGAAAAAGGAGAAGAATTAGCGCATGTGGCGTATCAATTTTTGAAACAGGAAATTGAGCGTCATCCGGAAGGATTAACAGTAGGGCTTGCGACGGGCAGTTCACCAGTCGGTGTGTATGAAGAATGGCGGAAGGACTCGCTTGACTGCAGACATGTGACGACGGTCAATCTAGATGAATATGTCGGTCTCAGCCCAGAACATCCACAAAGCTACCATACGTTCATGCAAGAACACTTGTTTAATGACGTACGTTTCAAGGAGTCTTTCGTACCAATCGGGAATACAGAAGATCCGGTTAAAGAAAGTGAACGATACGAGGCGCTCGTGCGCAAGCGAGGAATCGATATCCAATTGCTCGGAATCGGAGCGAATGGACACATCGCCTTCAATGAACCGGGTACGCCGTTCGATGCGAAGACACACGTGACGGAATTAACGGAATCGACGCGAGAAGCGAATCAACGTTTCTTTGATCGATTGGAGGAAGTGCCGACGAAAGCGATCACGATGGGAATCGGTACGATCATGGAAGCAAAAAAAATCCTTCTCGTTGCTTCAAGCGAACGAAAGGCAGAAGCCGTCCGCGATATGATGGAAGGGGTCGCGACAACGGATTGTCCGGCGACCGTACTCAAACGCCATGCCGATGTCATGGTGATCCTCGACGAAGAGGCCGCCTCTTTATTGTCAGATGACGCTAAACGTACAGGGCGGGCTGCTTATTTGAATTTCATGAAAGCATGATGGAGAAACACGAATGAATTACAAGGTACAGAGCCACCCCATCAATTGGCTTTGTACCTTTTTTGTAGTTCTTGAAAGAAGGGAATAAAGCCCGGTCTCATGCGATTTTATATTTTAAGGCGAGATAGGTAAGGAAATCACGAAAGACGACATGCTGGTAGCATTCATGCTAATCAGGCAAAGTGCTACGATACCGGAATTATTTTAGATGCAACTATTCTGTGCGGTTTCTTTAATCGAAACGTAAATTGACATTTCATTAAATGTCCGGATAATGGAGATTAGCGAACTTTACGGAAAATTTACATGAAAATGAGGGTTTACATGATGGAAACGCGATCCGCACGAAAGAGACAGCCAAGTGCTGGCAAGATGTTCATGAAAGTCGTCGCTGCACTCGTCCTGCTCGTCACAATCATCGGTTCTGGTTATGCTGGAGCTGTTTTTATCAAAACGCAAGAAACATTGGCAAAGACGCAGATTAAGATTCCCGGCTCAAAAGTGAGCTCTAAATATGATGATGTTCCGTCTGAATCATTCTTGATTCTCGGAACGGATGAAACGAAAAAAAGCAAGGAACGTCATGAACCAGCTCGTTCAGACGTCATGATCGTCGGAATTTTGAACAAAAAGACAGAGCAATTAGTGTTGACGAGTATCCCACGTGATTCACTCGTGAACATCGATTATTCGAAGTATGATATCCCTTACGGCAAGACAGGTGTTGAGCAAGATAAGATCACACATGCCCTTTACTTCGGTTCGATGGATAAATCGAATTCCTACAACGGCATTAAATTAGCACGTGAAACGACAGAAAACCTACTCGGGATTCAAATCGATCACGTCATCAAAGTTAATTTCCAAGGATTCGTTCAATTGATTGATGCATTAGATGGTGTAGATATCGATGTACGGTATGCGTTTAAAGAACAAGATTCAAAACGTAAAGCGGGTACCATCACCGTTGATAAAGGAAAGCAACATTTGACGGGGGAACAGGCACTGGCCTATGTCCGGAACCGTCATGATGATCCGCTCGGTGATATCGGTCGCGGACAAAAACAGATGCAAGTCATTCAAGCGGTCGCAAAAGAAGCGGCAAGTTTCCGTTCGCTCAGTGCATACCGTGATATTTTGGATGCCGTGGGTGATAATGTTGAAACAAACTTAGGACCGAATGATTACACACGCTTAGCAGATTTCACTGCAGCACTCCGTGACACAACGGAGTATCAGCTCGCTGGAGAAGGCTATATCGGCATTAGCGGGAAATGGGAATACCACCTCGATCCGAATCAACTGGAACAAGTGAAGAGCAACTTAGCGAAAGCGATGCAAGGTCAAGAAGTCAAGCCGATCGCAGATGAAACGGATGCTGTACAAGATACGACAGAACAAGCACCAGAGACAGAAACGATCCCTGCGCAGTAATCTATACACGAAAACCCCTCGAATCACCGTCACAGCATGGCGATTCGAGGGGTTTTTCAGCGTTGGCGTTCCATTTCGACAGTGAAGGTATATCGGTCTCCTCGGTAAGCAGAGATGACGTATTCAAACGGTTGTTCCGTCGCGAGATACGTCAGTTGCTCGACGGATAAGACAGGCGAAGCGGTCGACAAGCCAAGGTGACTCGCTTCTTCCTTTGTCGCGAGACGTGATTCAAACGTTTGACTCGCACGTCCGAGGTTTAATCCACTCGCTTCAGCAAATGCATAGAGTGATGCGGTCGCGACGTCTTGATCGAGTCCAGGCAGGAGTTGCTCTGGGATGTAGACGGTCTCAAGAGCAAGAGCTTGCTCATCAGCAATACGTAAACGTTTCAATTCATATACAGATGCGCCTTCGCGAATCCGGAGCTTATTTGCGATTGTCATCGACGCGTCGATGATTTGATAGGAGAGGAGCGCACTCGTCGGTTCTAGTCCAAGATGTTCCATCTCTTCCGAGAAACTCGTCAAACCGGAAAGTTGCATGACGATTTTTTTATTCGCGACGAATGTTCCTCGTCCTTTTTGACGAATCAAGTAACCAGCGTTGACTAAGTTTGAAATGGCTTGACGAACCGTCATTCGGCTAATTTGGTGGGCCTCGGCGAATTCGCGCTCGGACGGAATCAAGTCTCCAGGTTGAAGGACGCCGCTTTCGATTTGTTGTTTTAAGGCAGATTCAATTTGATAGTAAATGGGGAGTGGTGAATTTTTATTGATGTGCTGAATCACGGCATTTCGTCCTTTCGCGATCGGTAGTCTTTCGTCTAGTGTACTAGGAAAAAGGCAAGCCGACAAACGGTTCTGGATGAAATATGGCATAATACAGAGTGAAACT
This sequence comes from Exiguobacterium sp. EF_C8, assembly GCF_054956715.1. NCBI lineage: Bacteria > Bacillati > Bacillota > Bacilli > Caryophanales > Exiguobacterium > Exiguobacterium sp. EF_C8. The sequence goes on from NZ_CM143264.1 coordinate 526,698, forward strand.
GACAGAGAAAGGTGGTCGAGGCATGCGCCCCGAACAAATAGAATCCGATGTCCGAACCTTTCAGACATCCCTTCGTGCGACAAAACAAGTAGACGGCTATTGGGTTGCTTTAGAGAAAAGTTACTTTTATCCGGAGAGCGGTGGACAGCCAGCAGATCGTGGAACATTGAACAACCAACCTGTCCTTGACGTTCAAATCGAAGACGGTGTCGTCTGGCATCAACTGGCGAATCCGCTCACAGGAGACGTCACCGGTATCATAGATGATGCAGTCCGAATTGATCATGCGGCGCAACATACGGCACAACACGTGATCTCTGCGATCTTACACGATGAGTCGAACATCAAAACGCTTAGTTTTCGGACGGGAAGTGAGGTTTCGACGCTTGATATCGAGACACCTGAATGGACAACTATTCAACAAGAACAGCTGGATCGACGATTACGACATGTGATTGAACAAGGATTACCGATCACGGCGACTGAATATGACGAGGAGGAAGCCCTACGTCTACCATTACGAAAAACACCACAAGTCGAAGGACGAATTCGTGTCGTTCAAATCGGCACACTTGATTATAGTGCCTGTGGTGGGACGCATCTCGATTCGACGGCACAGCTCGAGTTGATTCTCTTTACTGGGGTCGAACGGATTCGTGGGAACATTCGTCTATCCTATGTCGCAAAGGAACGGGCATACCAACTCATTCAGTCAGAACGACGAGTCTTACGGGAAGCGGCGCAAGCTTTGTCAGTCAAGCCGGTTCAAATGCTAGAAGCCGTTCAAGCGTTACAAGAAGAACAGAAACGCTTAACGAAACAGGTCGAACACGCCCAGGAACAACTTGCAACATTCACGCTCACTCAAGCTTTAGAACAACAAGAAGGCATTCTGGTATTTGAACATCTGAATGAAGAAATCAAAACGTCCGAGCAACTCGCTAAAGCGATCCAAGAAGCGGGACGCGTCGGCGTCGTCTGGAATGCGACGACAAACAAACTACTGATGAGTAGTCCAGGGGAACCCCATCTTGGGAAGTTCGCTAAAGCGCATGTCCAAGCATTCAATGGACGAGGTGGAGGAAGTGCAGTTCAGGCACAAGCACAATTTACGAATCGGGATGATGCGATGGCATATGTCGATCGATTACGGGAGGAATATCACTCATGACAGTCATTCAAGTACGTACAGCAGAACAACAACAAGCCGTTCGGATGATCCGGGAGCGTGTCTTTGTCGAGGAACAAGGCGTACCACGTCATCTTGAATACGATACACATGATGAAACAGCGATTCATCTGCTTGTCCTCGATGAACAGAGTCGACCGGTTGCAACGGGTCGCACACGTCCATATGACGACCAACGGATGAAGGTGGAACGTGTGGCGACGCTGTCGACAGCCCGAGGAAAAGGATACGGTGGTGAGTTGATGCAGGCGATGGAACGTATCGCGCGACGTGAAGGAAAACAACTGCTGACACTCGGTGCACAAGTCCAAGCCATCCCGTTTTATCAAGGTCTTGGGTATACGATCGTCTCCGATGAATTCGACGATGCGGGCATTCCACACCGGACGATGGAGAAGAAAATGTAAGTTATTTTGAAAGAAATCCTGCAAAAAGGGTTTCTTTTTTTTGTTTTCTATGTATATATATAATTCATAATGAATTTTTATACAGACAAATGAATTAAAAACCAGGAGGGAATTATACATGTCAAAACAAAAATTAATCTTAGCGTACTCTGGGGGACTCGATACATCAGTAGCCATCAAATGGTTGAGCAAGGACTATGATGTCATTGCCTTATGCATGGATGTCGGAGAAGGAAAAGATTTATCCGTCATCAAGGAAAAAGCACTCCTCGTCGGTGCGATCGAATCAATCGTTCTCGATGTCAAAGAAGAATTCGCACAAGACTTTGTCTTGCCAGCACTTCAATATGGCGCCCATTACGAAAATGCCTATCCGTTGATCTCAGCGCTTTCGCGTCCATTGATCGCAGAAAAGCTCGTCGAAGTCGCACATCAGCATGGTGCGACGGCGGTCGCACACGGATGTACCGGAAAAGGGAACGACCAGGTCCGGTTCGAAGTTTCGGTCGCGGCACTTGATCCGTCACTCGAAGTCATCGCACCGGTTCGGGAATGGAAATGGTCACGGGAAGAAGAGATCGCCTACGCGAAAGAAAACAATGTGCCAATCCCGATCAACCTCGACAGCCCATACTCGATCGACATGAACCTTTGGGGACGGAGTAATGAATGTGGCGTCCTAGAAAATCCATGGACAGAACCACCACAAGACGCATATGCGTTGACGGTAGCACCAGAAGACGCTCCGGATCAGGCAGAAGAAGTCATTATCGGCTTTGAAGCAGGTGTTCCAGTTTCTATCAACGGGACGAAGTATCCATTAGCGAAACTGATTACGGAACTGAACATCATCGCTGGAGCACATGGGGTCGGACGGATCGACCACGTCGAGAACCGTCTCGTCGGTATCAAATCGCGGGAAGTCTATGAGTGCCCAGGCGCAACTGTTTTACTCAAAGCGCACGCTGCACTCGAGACTATTACATTGACGAAGGACGTCGCGCATTTCAAACCATTACTCAGCAAACAATATGCAGAAACGATCTACAACGGTCTCTTCCATGCGCCATTGACGAAAGGATTGAAAGCTTTCTTGACGGCGACACAACAGGACGTCACAGGAGAAGTTCGCGTTAAACTGTTCAAAGGAAATGCAACTGTCACAGGTCGTCAGTCGGCTGTCTCGCTTTATGATGAGAAACTTGCGACGTACACGAAAGAAGATGCATTCGATCATGAAGCAGCAAAAGGCTTCATCAAATTACACGGTCTTGCCGTTTCAACGCATGCGAGTGTACATCGTCAGGCGGGTGTAACGAAATGACCAAACTCTGGGGTGGACGTTTTACGGAAAGTGCTTCCGCTCAAGCGGAAGCCTTCGGAGCATCAATCACGTTCGATCAAAAATTAGCAAGCGTTGATTTGAAAGGCAGTCTCGCACATGCACAGATGTTATTTGAACAAGGGATTCTCGCTCAAGATGAGTGGACACAAATCCAGCAAGGATTAAAGCAACTCGAAGCGACGTTAAAGGACCATTCCTACACATTAGCGGACGAAGACATTCATATGAATCTTGAGCGTTTGTTGACGGAACAGATCGGTCCAGTTGCAGGGAAACTGCATACGGCACGGAGCCGAAACGATCAAGTCGCAACCGATTTACATCTATGGATGGAGCAGCATGTCGAAGCGTTGACGACGGCATTACGCGAGCTCCAATCGGTCATTACGGAACAAGCTGAGCAACATATCGAGACGGTTATGCCGGGGTATACGCATTTGCAACGGGCACAACCAATCTCGCTTGCGCATCACTTGCTCGCTTATTTCTGGATGTTCGAACGTGATGTCGAACGGTTGACGGACAATCAAAAACGGATCCGGAAATCACCACTCGGGGCAGGCGCGCTCGCGGGGACCACGTTCCCGATCGACCGTTTCCGTTCTGCCGAGTTGCTCGGTTTTGAGTCGGTCTATCCGAACAGTCTCGATGCTGTCTCCGATCGCGACTTCGTCATTGAATATCTCGGAATCGCCTCGACCGTCATGATGCATCTCTCACGTTTTTGTGAAGAAATCATCATCTGGGCGTCGCAAGAATTCGGCTTCATCGAGTTGTCTGACGCCTTCTCGACAGGTTCGAGCATGATGCCACAAAAGAAAAACCCTGATTTTGCTGAATTGATTCGTGGAAAAACAGGTCGCGTCTACGGCAACCTGATGGGCTTCTTGACGACGATGAAGGCATTACCACTCGCTTACAACAAAGACATGCAAGAGGATAAGGAAGGGGTCTTCGATACAGCAGATACCGTTCTCAAGTCCGTTCAAATCTTCACCGGAATGATTGAATCTGCGACGTTTAAGACCGAAGCGCTCAAGAAGGCGACAATGCAAGACTTCTCGAATGCAACGGAACTCGCTGACTACCTTGTAACGAAAGGCATACCGTTCCGGGAAGCGCATGAAATCGTCGGCAAAGCCGTCCTTTACTGTGTGCAGAACGGTTGTTTCCTGAAGGATTTGAACCTCGAGACGTATCAAACGTTCCATCCTGATATCACAGAAGACGTCTATCCGCTCCTCGATCCGGTTCAAGCAGTAGCACGCCGGACTAGCTACGGCGGGACAGGGTTTGCTGCCGTGTCGGAGCAACTCGAACTCGCGAAACAGCATCTTGCGAATTGACGAATTTTGAAAAAAAACAGTCAAATGACTGGATTTAACAAAAGATGTCTGCTATAACTGTAACTAACAACCGACAGATAGAGGCGCGGATGACATGAGTAGCATCATTCTTGAAGGCAAGCATGCCGAATGATGTGAAAGGGGAAGTCCGCCGAAGTGAACGAGAAGATGCTTCTTCTTGTTTGCTGGTACAACGGTTAAGATCCGTTGTACTGCCGAAACCGATGTTTCGGAGCGCTATCTTACGTAAAAGAACGAATGACTTTGTCTTCGTTTGTCCGATCGTGATAACGACGGGCCGTAGGAACGCTCCTACCGGCCCGTCGTTTTTTTCTGTATCGGGACAAAGGAGATAGGATTGTGACAACTGTACTTAAATTTGGTGGAAGCTCGGTTGCGACTGTCGAACAGATTCAGTCTATTGCGAATTATTTGAAGAGTCGCGCAGCCGAAGGTGAAAAACTCGTCGTCGTCGTTTCGGCGATGGGCAAGATGACAGATTCTTTGATCGCTCAGGCGCAAGCCATCACGGATCGCCCCGAGCGAAGAGAACTCGATCGACTGCTTGCCATCGGAGAAGAACAGACGATTTCATTACTCAGCATCGCCCTCAACTCGCTCGGTGTCAAAGCGTTATCGCAAACAGGCGCTCAAGCAGGAATCAGCACGATGGGCGTGCATACGAAAAGTAAGATCAAACAGATCGATGGAGATCTGTTACGACAAAAACTCGAAACGTACGATGTCGTCATCGTCGCCGGATTCCAAGGTGTCAACGAACTCGGTGATGTCACGACACTCGGACGGGGTGGGTCGGATACAACGGCAGTTGCCCTTGCGGCAGTCCTTGATAAACGGTGCGAAATCTATACCGATGTCGACGGTGTCTATACAGCTGATCCGCGAATCCATGCCGCCGCTCAACCGATTCCACATATCTCGTATGATGAGATGATGGAAATGAGCGCCCTCGGGTCGAAGGTCATGGAAATGCGAAGTGTCGAACTAGGAAAAAAATACGGCGTACACATCTTCGTCGGGAAAACACTTGAATCGAAAAGGGGAACATGGATCATGGAAGCGACGGAAACAATGGAACAAAAAGCGGTGACGAGTGTCAGTGTGACGAAGAACGTCTTGACGGTATCAATCAAACACGTACCGCAAACGAATGCAGCAGTAGCCGATATCTTCGAACTCTTATCGAACCGTCACGTCAATATCGACATGATCAGTCAAACGACGTTCGACAGTGACATCTTCTTATCGTTCTCTTGTCCACTCGACGAGGAAGAGTTCCTCGACGAAGCATTGAAAGATATCATGGATCGCTTCACGACAGTCAAGGTCGACCGCCACGATCAGCACGCGAAGTTATCTGTCGTCGGAATCGGGATGCGGGATGCAACAGGTGTTGCTTCGAAATTGTTCGCAATCTTCCGAGCGGAGAATATCCCGTTCTATCAAGTCACGACATCAGAAATCAGCATCTCGTACACGATTGCACAAGCAGACATTGAACGGACGGTTGCAGCGATTGCAAACGCGTTCGAGTTATAAGGAGGAAAACAGCATGTATCATGTAGCCGTCATCGGAGCAACCGGCGCCGTCGGTCAAAAAATGTTACAAGTACTCGCAGAACTGGACTTCCCGGTCAGCCGCCTGTCCGCTTACGCTTCTGCTCGTTCAGCAGGGAACACGGTGCAGTTCAAGGGAGAAGATATTACGATCCAAGCGCTGACGCCAAACATCACGGAAGACGGGATCGATGTCGCGTTGTTCGCAGCAGGCGGAACGATCAGTGAGCAATATGCCCCATTACTAGCTGAAAACGGAACACTCGTCGTTGATAATTCAAGTGCCTTCCGGATGCAGGAGACGATTCCACTCGTCGTGCCAGAAGTCAATCCGCAAGCGATTCAAGCGACAGACCGCTTGATCGCAAATCCGAACTGTTCGACGATTCAATCCGTCGTCGCTTTAGCACCGCTCCAGTCACTGGGATTCGAACGGATCAACTATACGACGTATCAGGCCGTATCCGGTTCCGGTCAAAAAGGAATCGAGGATCTGGCACGCGGGGCACGCGGAGAAGAGCCCGTCAATTATCCGCATCCGATTCACGATAACATCTTGCCGCATATCGATGTGTTCCTTGAGAACGGCTATACGAAAGAAGAGCAGAAGATGATTGATGAAACACGGAAAATCTTCAATCTTCCAGCATTACCAGTCAGTGCGACATGTGTACGGGTTCCAGTCACGAATTCTCACTCGGTTGCAATCAACGTCACGTTTACACAACCGACGACGGTCGAAGCGATCCGTGAAGCACTGGAAGGCGCACCGGGCGTCGTCCTCATCGATGATGTCGCAAATACGCGTTATCCGATGCCACTTGACGCAAGCGGGACGGACGACGTCTACGTCGGTCGGATTCGACAAGATGATAGTCTCGCGAACACGTTCCATCTCTGGTGTGTAGCCGACAACATTCGAAAAGGTGCCGCGTCAAACGCCGTACAAGTCGCACGCCAAGCAATCGAACAGTCGATTCATTCATAAAAAAGGAGGAGTTCTTCATGTTCAAAGGAGCAGGTACAGCGCTCGTCACACCATTTAATGAAGCAGGCGAGTTGGATCTACACGTATTCGAACGCTTGATCGAGCAACAACTCGCAGCAGGGATTCAGGCACTTGTCGTCGGAGGGACGACAGGAGAAGGTTCGACACTGACAAACACGGAATTTGAACAACTATTGACGACTGCCGTTCAAGTCACAGCAGGACGAGTACCCGTCATTGCCGGAACGGGTTCGAACAACACGGCAGTAACAATCGAGAAGACGTTACTCGCAGAACGCCTTGGTGCGGATGCAGCGATGCTCGTCACACCGTACTACAATAAAACATCACAAGCCGGTCTCGTCGCGCACTTCACGGCGGTCGCTGATGCAACCGAATTACCGATCATGCTGTACAACGTTCCGTCGCGGACAGGCGTTGCGATCGCAGTCGAAACCGCAGTGACGTTAGCACGTCATCCACGCATCCAAGCGTTTAAGGAAGCGAGTGGAGACGTCAGCTTCATGGGCGAACTGATGGCGGCGATTCCGGAAGACTTCGCGGTCTTCTGTGGAAATGATGATCAAATCCTGCCGTACATGGCGTGGGGCGCACAAGGCGTCATCTCAGTTCTTTCGAATCCGTATCCGGCAGAGACACAAGCACTTGCTGAGGCGTTACTCGCGCAAGATCTCGTCACGGCACGCAGGATTCAGGCAGACTTGTTACCGGTCATCGGTGCCTTGTTCAGTGATGTCAATCCGATTCCAGTTAAAGCATCGCTTGAAGAACTCGGCTTTGCTGTCGGTGCGCCGCGCTTGCCGCTCGTGCGTCAATCGGAAGCGGGACACGCCCACTTACTCGAAACGATGCGGGCTTACAAAGGAGTGGTTCGATGAAACTCGCGTTACACGGTTATGGGGCGACAGGACAATACGTCGTCGAACTCGCACCACAAAGTGTCGTTGCGATCGTTGACCGGACGAAGTCATCCGATACGATCGCTTCATATGCCGAGCTAACAGAGATGGCAGAGACGGTCGATGCAATCATCGACTTCTCGCATCCGAGTTTGTTACCGGATCTACTCGCATACGGGCTGGCGACAAAGACGCCACTCGTTATCGCGACGACTGGTTTTTCTGAAGCGGAGCTTGCGTCCATCAAGAACGCTGCAAAAGAAATTCCGATCTTCCAGTCGTATAACATGTCGTATGGTATCGCAATGGTGCAGCAACTACTGAAGACACTGGTGCCACTGGCAGGGGCGTATGACATCGAATTGCTTGAGAAACATCATAATCAAAAAGTCGATGCTCCAAGTGGGACGGCCGAGTTGTTACTGCAAACGATTCAGACGGCACGTGACGTCACACCTGTGTATGACCGGTCACAGACGCGGCAAAAGCGGGAGACGAACGAGATCGGGATGCATGCGATGCGCGGTGGAACGATCTTCGGAGAACACGAAGTCTTATTCGCAGGTGTCGACGAGTTGATTGAAATCAAACATACAGCGCTATCGAAAAAAGTATTTGCTTCTGGTGCGATCAAAGCAGCTGAAGCACTCATTCAAAAAACAGCGGGACTCTATACGTTGGAGACGCTCTACACACAGGAGGATTCACATGTTACTCACTGATGCTTACGAAATTGCTAAATTCATTAAAGATGCAAAAAAACAAACACCGGTAAAACTTTATGTCAACGGCGATTTGGCGGGCTTGACGATCGAAGGTGCTACAGCGTTCGGATCAGATGAATCAAAAATTTTCTTCGCAGATGCAGGACTTGCGGCTACTTTCTTAGAAAAGTATTCAGATCGCATCACGGATGTTCATGTGGAGTATGACCGTCGCAACAGTGCGGTACCTATGCTTGATACACGTCATTTGAATGCGCGAATCGAACCAGGTTCATGGATTCGTGATCATGTCGTCATTGGTGACAACGCGGTCGTTATGATGGGTGCGATCATCAATATCGGTGCATCGATCGGAGATGGTACAATGATTGATATGAACGCTGTCGTCGGTGCACGTGGGACGATCGGGAAAAACGTTCATGTTGGCGCAGGTGCCGTGGTCGCGGGTGTCCTCGAACCACCTTCAAAAACACCTGTCATCATTGAAGACGGTGTCTTGATTGGTGCGAATGCAGTCATTCTCGAAGGCGTCAAAGTCGGTAAAGATGCCGTCGTCGCTGCCGGTAGTGTCGTCACAGAAGACGTACCTGCTGGAAGCGTCGTTGCCGGAACACCTGCACGTGTCATCAAACAGAAAGATGCGAAAACAGAAGAGAAGACGCAATTGGTGGATGATTTACGTTCACTCTGATTGACGTCGAAGAGGAGGAAAACACATGGCAGTGGATACACAGTATGGAGAAGCAATTTGGTTAGATGGAGTCTTTCATGATCCGAAAGATGCGAACACGAGCGTCATGTCACATGCGATTCACTATGGTAGTGGATTCTTTGAAGGAATTCGTGCCTACGCGACACCGGACGGACCGGCGATTTTCCAATTGAAGGAACATATTGAACGTCTTTTCCGTAGTTGCGCCTATTACCACGTCACAATTCCGTATACGGTTGATGAACTCGTCCAGGCGACGATTGATCTAGTTGCGAAAAACGGATTCGAATCTTGTTATATCCGTCCATTCGTGTTCCTCGGTACGCCATGGCAAGCATTGATGGCGAAAGATACGACAGTTCATGTCGGTATCTCTTGCTGGGAGCTTGGGGAATACTTCGATAAAGGTGCTGGCATCCGTGCCAAAGTCGCATCATACCGCCGCGTCTCATCAACGATGATGCCGATGCAAGCGAAAGCGGCTGCCAACTATATGAACTCACAACTCTTAAAAGGTGAAGCCATCCGTGATGGATTTGATGAAGCAATCGCGCTCGACATGAACGGAAACGTTAGTGAAGCGAGTGTTGCGAATCTTTTCCTTCTTAAAAACGGAACGATTCATACACCGTCACTTGATTGTTCAGTACTCGACGGTATCACACGCCAAGTCATCATCCGTTTGGCACAAGATCAAGGCTATCCTGTCGTCGAACGTCACATCGGACGCGATGAGTTATATGTCGCAGATGAGATTTTCTTAACAGGAACAGCTGCTGAAATCACGAGTGTCGGTGAAATCGATCATATCTCCATCAACGGCGGAACACGGAACGTCGCAGATGAGTTGCTCGATCTTTACCGTCAAGCCGTCACAGGTCAATTGCCGCAATATGCGGATTGGTTGACGTATGTGACACCAGCTGTCGCAGAATGACGACGCGTACACTCGTCACGATCGATCGGAAGGCGGTGCGACAGAACGTCGCATCGGTCTTCGCTCGATCACGTAAACATATTTTTGCCGTGGTCAAGAACAATGCGTACAACTTAGGCATGCTCGAGATGGTCGAAACGCTGACGGCGTCTGATGTTCAGCACTTTGCTGTCGCCGAGTTGTATGAAGCCATTGAAATCAAAACGAATTTTCCAGACAGTTATGTACTGGTGATGAATCCGACGGAGGATTTTGAAACAGCACGACGTTTCGGAATTGCACTCGGTGTCTCATCGCTAGAATGGCTCGCCCTAAACAGTAAACAGCTGCAAGGAATCGAGTTACATTTGAAGATCAACGTCGGGATGAATCGTTTTGGTGTCAGTTCGCTTCAAGAGGCGGAAGCTGTTCTTGCGCTTGCGCAAGCAGATTCGCTCGCTTTAACAGGTTTATATACACATTTTCCGCTTGCCGATGAGCCGGATGCGGATCACGATGGACAAGTCGAACGTTTCGTCGCCATTGCCGATGTGTTACGAAAGCGCCATACGTTTACGTATATGCACTCGGAAAACAGTGCGACGATCGTCAAACACGATCCGCGTCTCGCATTTTGTAATTATGTCCGCCCTGGAATCTTCTTATTCGGCTATTCACCGATTGAAAAGATGGACTGGCTCGTTCCTTCGCTCCGGATGACGACGGAGGTCGTTGAAATTCGCGAAATCGGACCGGGTGAACACGTTGGGTACGGGACGAACTTTACGAGTACAGAACCGATGCGGATTGCCATCTTACCAGTCGGCTATGGAGACGGTGTCGTCCGTGGGCGTGCCGCTCTGCCTGTTCATATTAAAGAAAAACCTTATCCGGTCATCAATAAATTATTCATGAGTCATACGTTCGTCGCTGTCGATGGGACGGTTGAGGTCGGAGACGAGGTCGTGCTATACGGGGATGGCGTTGAAATTGACGATATTACTCGGACAGGAGCAGCGAACAATTCAGAGCAGATGTGTGCCCGGTCTTGGCGTTTGACGCATCAGTATCTATAAGGAGGAACTTATTATGTATGGAAGTCAATACCTGACAGAAGAAAACAACACGTTGCACATCGATGGTGTCGCAGCGACCGATCTTGCAGCACAGTACGGAACACCATTGTACGTGATGGCAGAACGGGAGCTGACGGATCGACTGGCGACCGTCCGGGAACACTTCCTTGATAAGTATCCGAATACGTATGCTTCCTTCGCTTCTAAAGCATTGACTGTCAGTGCGGTGTATGAACAAGTCGTACGTCATGGTCTTGGAATTGACGTCGTCACGGGCGGGGAACTCTTCATCGCCCGTCAATCGGGCGTTCCAGCAGAACGAATTTATTTCCATGGTTCGAATAAATCAACGGCTGATCTTCAGTATGCTGTCGAAGAAGGTGTCGGACGAATCGTCATCGATCACTTTGCAGAGATTGCACAACTGGAAGCGATTGCGGCACAAGCTGGTCGAACGGTTCATGTCTTGATTCGGATCGTGCCACAAGTCATCGGTGGAGCGCATGCGAAAATTCAGACAGGTGGTGTCGATACGAAATTCGGTTTCTCGACACATGCGTCAGATTACTTGGACGCAATCGAAGCGATTTTAGCATCAGAACATCTATCGTTACTTGGCATCCATTGTCATGTCGGTTCGCAAATCCAAGATCCGTCGCTGTTCGAACAGACGGCTCGGACGATGATGGGCTTCGTCGAAACAATTCGTGTACAACATGATTTCACAGTCAGCGAAGTCAACGTTGGAGGTGGGTTCGGAATTGCCTATACGCAGGACGACCAGCCACTTGATTTTGAAGCGACGATCGCACGCGTCATGGATGTCATTGAGACGGAAACGGCACGACTTGGCATCGAACGTCCGCGAATCGGTATCGAACCAGGACGCTGGGTCGTTGCGAATGCAGGGACGACACTTTATACAGTTGGGGCAATCAAAGAGATCGAAGGCGTCCGGACATATCTTTCGGTGGACGGTGGAATGACGGATAACATTCGTCCCGCACTTTACGGAGCGGTTTATGAAACCGTCATCGCTAACCGGATGAGTGGCGAAACGACCGAAATGACTGTCGTTGGAGCAGCTTGTGAATCAGGTGATCTCGTCGCTGAAAAAGCGCAGTTAGTTACGCCAAAGAGTGGCGATACCCTCGCTGTATTTGGAACGGGAGCGTATAACTTCTCGATGGCAAGCAACTACAATCAATTCTTACGTCCGGCACTCGTCTTCGTTCGGGACGGGGAATCCCGCGAAGTCGTCCGTCGACAAACATATGCGGACTTAGTTCAGTGTGATCTTGGAATCAATGGGGTCCGTTCAGAGTCATAAGAGGTGAGGGGTCAAGCGATTGACGACAAAAAAACCGGCGCAATTTCGCCGGTTTTTTCATACATGTGACGATTCTTCTCGCGACTAGAGAGGAATCGTTTTTTTGTGCTGTGATCAGTATATTCATTTTGGGATTTTCAAGACTTGTCCAACGAGTAAGAGATTCGGATTTGTGATGCCGTTCGCCTGCATTAATGCTGTGACGGTGACACCGTAACGTGTCGCGATCGAGTAAAGTGTATCACCCGCTTTAACCGTATACGTCGTTGTCGGGATTTTTAAGACTTGACCGACATTGAGTAGACTCCAATTTGTGATGTTGTTCGCACTCGCGAGGGCAGAGACCGAGACATTGTATTTACGGGCAATCGAATAGAGTGTATCGCCCGCTTTGACCGTATACGTCGTACCGGTTGGGGTCGTAGAACGCAACAGTTCTGAAATCGTGACGAACGAATAGCCTTTTGCTTTTAATTTCGAAATCATCGTCGGCAGGGCGGTTGGTGTTCCTTTCGCACCAGCCCCAGTGTGCATGAGGATGATTGATCCAGGAACGACTTTTGGTATTACACGATCCAAGATGGCTGTTGAAGAGATGCCTTTCCAATCCGTCGAATCGATATTCCATTGAATCGTTTTCGTATAACCAGCCGCTCCGACGACACTCAATACCTTACTGTTACTCGCACCGAACGGCGCCCGAAAAATCGGTTTCGTCGTTTTTCCGGTCAAGGATCGGATGAGCGACTCCGTCCGGGATAATTCACTTGTCATTTGGCTTGCTGATAAAGTCGTGAAATCCGGATGTGAATACGAGTGATTGCCGATTTGATGTGTTGGAGAGGCGGTTGTGATGTTTTTAATCGATTGAGGATGGTTGTTTGCACCACTGCCTGTTAAAAAGAAAGTAGCTTTCACTTGATTACTTTTTAAGACACTTAATATTTTGGCAATGTTCGTTCCGTCTGAACCGTCATCAAATGTCAATGCGACGACTTTTTTGGTCGTCGTTCCTTTTGTGACAAACGTAGAACTCGCTGCATCGACCTGTGAGGGAATTGAAAGTGGGGTTAGGAGAAGCAATCCGATCATCATGATGGTGGGTTTCTTGATGTTCATCGTTAAGGGCCTCCTTCATCAAAACATGCTTTATCAGTACTCTTTATTTAGGTATTCCCTTTATTTTTAAAAAAAGAACTAAGAATTTCCCCTTTTTCAAAGAAATAAAACTGATTTGATGGAAATTTGTTTAAACCATAATCTTTTTGGGAAACCATAATATATGGAAATAGTAAAAAGGAGTGAGAAGGAATGATCGAATTCAAAAACGTCGGCAAGCAGTTTAAGGAAAATGTCGTCTTAAAAGGCTTATCGCTCGAGATTCAAAAGGGTGAACTCGTTGTTTTTATCGGACCAAGTGGTTGTGGGAAAACGACATCACTTAAAATGATCAATCGATTGATCGAACCTTCTTCAGGCACGATTTTGGTCAATGGGAAGGATATCATGAAGACGGATACGATCGAATTAAGACGCCATATGGGATATGTCATTCAGCAAACTGGTCTGTTCCCTCATATGACGGTCCGGGAAAACATTCAATTGATTGCTGGACTTGAGGGGAAAGATCACGATGAGATGGATCAGCGGACAGAACAACTATTAACGATGGTCGGGCTTGATCCGAGACAATTTATTGATCGTTATCCGAGCGAACTCAGTGGCGGACAGCAGCAACGTGTCGGTTTCGCGCGTGCTCTGATGAATGATCCTGATGTCATCCTGATGGATGAGCCGTTCAGTGCTCTCGATCCCGTTACTCGTAATGATTTGCAGGAAGAGCTTTTCAACTTACAAGAGGAAGTGAAAAAGACGATTGTTTTCGTCACTCATGATATGGATGAAGCGATCAAGTTAGCGGATCGGATATGTATCATGCGTGACGGGGAAATCGTTCAGTTCGATACTCCAGAAGAAATCCTGCGTCATCCAAAAGATGAATATGTCGAATCGTTCATCGGAAAAAATAAAATTTGGAGTAGTCCAGAATTCATTAAGGCAGAAGATATCATGATTGAGGATCCAGTTTCAATCAGTGGCAAACGTACATTGCTACAGGGAATTGAGATCATGCGTGGGCGAAAAGTCGACAGTCTATTGATCACTGATCGTGACCGCGTTTTACAAGGGCTGATTAAGTTAAAGAACATCCAAACGATCCCGGATAAGAGCCAACGAATTGAAGAAGTAATGGAGGGCGAAATCATTGCCGTCAATGAACACGATTCGTTACTTGATGTCCTTGAAGTCATGAATCAGGAAGAGACAGGTTATCTGCCGGTAACAGATGCAACAGGAAAACTAAGAGGATTAATCACACGTAGTAGCTTACTTTCCGTCTTGAGTGAGCAATTCATTCATGAGGAGGAAGTCCAATGAACGGTTTCTTTGATTATGTAAAAAATAATACCGATCAAATCGGTGACTTATTACTGGAGCACTTACAGCTGACGGTCTTTGCCGTCGTCATCGCCGTCGTCCTTGGGATTCCGATCGGGATTTTAATCACGCGTTATCAAAAGTTCGCGAAGCCGGTCCTCGCGCTGACGAGCGTCGTGCAAGCCGTCCCGAGTCTTGCTTTACTCGGTTTCTTGATTCCGTTCATCGGTATCGGATCGACACCAGCGATCATCATGGTCGTGCTCTATTCACTCTTGCCGATCGTCAAAAATACGTACACAGGTCTATCGAGTATTCCGGGAGATACGCTTGAAGCAGCAAAAGGAATTGGTTTGACGGATCGTCAAATCCTCAGTAAGGTCCAGATTCCGCTTGCCTTACCGATCATGATGGCAGGGATTCGGATTTCAGCCGTCACAGCGGTTGGTTTAATGACGATTTCAGCATTCATCGGTGCCGGTGGTCTTGGTTACCTTGTCTTTTCAGGTATTCAAACGGTTGATAATAACCAGATTCTCGCCGGAGCGATTCCAGCTGGTATCTTAGCGCTTATCATCGACTTCGTCGTCAGCCGGATTGAATATTCGGTGGCGCCGAACGGTATTCCGCTCGCAGATGGTCGAATTAAAAACAAGGCACGGAAGCGCCGTAAAGCGATGTCAGCGGGACGCAAGATCGCAATCGCAAGCATCGTCTTCCTATTGGTTGGTGGTACAGTCGCTTATTCTTTCCTCAAGGAAGATAAGATCGTCATCGGATCGAAGAACTTTACGGAACAGTTGATTCTTGGAAATATGTTAGCGGATTTAATCGAAGATAAAACGGATCTACAAGTCGAACGTCAATTAAATCTCGGGGGGACGAAGGTCGCTTACGGGGCGCTTGAAAAAGGGGAGATTGACGCGTATGTCGAGTACACAGGGACATTGTTGATCGACGTGCTCAAGCAGGAAGTCGAGACGGATCCGAAAACGGTCTATGCAAAAGTCGGGAAGATGATTCCCGAAAAAAGTCAGGTCGATGTCCTAGATCCGATCGGCTTCAACAATACGTATGCTCTTGCCATGACAAAAGAAGACATTAAGAAGTACGACTTGAAGACAGTGTCGGACATGTCAAAAGTCAGTGATCGCTTGATTCTCGGTTCAACGATTGAATTCGCGAACCGTGAAGATGGTTATCTTGGTCTAAAGAAGAAGTATCCGGATATGAAGTTCAAAGATGTACAACCAGTTGATGGAGGACTTCGCTATACAGCATTGACGAACGGTCGAACGAATGTCATCGATAGTTTTTCAACAGACGGTCTTTTGAAGAAATTTGATTTGACTGTACTTAAAGATGATAAAGAGTTCTTCCCACCCTACTATGCGGTACCACTTGTTCGTCAAGAAACCCTTAAAGAACATCCAGAGCTGAAAAAAGTCCTCAACACATTGAAGGATAAAATCACGGATGAAAAAATGCAAGAACTGAACTACAAAGCAGATGTTGAGAAGCAGCGTCCTGAAAAAGTCGCGCGTGATTTCTTGATTAAAGAAGGATTGATTTCTAAATAAACAGATAGAGCCGAGGCGGGAATCCGCTTCGGCTCTTTTTGTATGCGCGCTGACGCGCTATATCGTTTTGGAAAATACGTAATCAAGTGATTAAATTATTTTTTGATGCGACTAGCGAGCCAAGCGCGAACAGTGCGTTGCTGAATCATACACGTTCTTCCTCTCGGTTTAATGTTCCAAGGCGGTGCTCGGCATCTTTAACGATACGTACTTGAACCTCAGCTGTCAACCAATCTGTTTCGAATTCAGGTAATGTCGGCAAACCATAGCTTGGGTTACTCGTAGATGAAAATAAATCAGACATAATACGTTCTTCATATACTGGAATCATATAAAAATCCCCTCTCTGTGTCTTGATTCATCTCTTGCACCTCTAGTGTACGAAAGAATTGTAAAGACGGAAGAGGGGAGGTATTAAGAACCTGTGAACTTTGTAAACGTTTTCACAAACTTGTCAAATCCTCTGTAATGGCTTCACAACTATCGGCATATTGCTGCCCTCGTTTCACATATTTTCGAACTGTCCGTTCCATGATGAATCGATCATGGTCGCTGATATCGCGGACGATTTTTGCAGGAACCCCCATAACCATTGTCCCTGCAGGCACCTTCATTTTTGGCGGAACAAGACTTCCGGCAGCAACGAATGCACCTTCTCCAATTTCGGCTTCATCAAGGATCGTTGCCGACATTCCAATCAAAGCTCCTTTTCGAATGATACCTCCATGAATCATTGCCATATGACCAATCGTGACTTCATCTTCAATGATAGTCGGAAACCCTTCATACTGATGAATCATCGAACCATCTTGAATGTTGACGCGTTCTCCGATTTGGATCGGACCTTCATCTCCCCGGATGACTGTATTGAACCAGACGGATGAGTCTTTTCCGATCGTGACCTCTCCGATGACCTTTGATCCATCCGCTAAATAAACGGATGGATCGATGTTTGGAATAAGTGAACCGACACGATATTTCATGCGTTTTTCCCCCTCAGGCATTAAATTCATACTCTTTCATCTTGACGTTACAAAAAATAAATTGCAACAGCTTCCAAACTAATTGTAAGATAATGAAAATACGCTTACACCAGGAGGAGACAGGATGGAACAAACAGTACGTGAACGATTGATTGCGATTGCTGCAAAAAAAGAGAAAGCAGCTGTCGTCTATCAGAACATTTCAGTCATCGATGTCATGACACGTGAGACGTATACGGCAGATGTAGCGATTGATTCAGGCTTTATTGCTGCTGTCGGAGAGGGGTATGAAGGAGTCGAGAATCGTCCGGGAACGAGTCTGTTCATCGCTCCAAGTTTTGTTGATGCCCATGTCCATATCGAATCATCGATGGTACCACCAAGTGAGTATGAGCAGGCGATTTTACCACTAGGCGTCACGACGATCATCGCGGATCCACATGAGATTGCGAACGTCAAAGGCGCAGAAGGTTTGTCCTTCATGCTAGATGATGCAGAAGATCTCGCCCTTGACGTGCGCATGATGTTACCGAGCTGTGTTCCGGCGACTTCGTTTGAACATGCGGGGGCATCACTTGATGCTGCGGCACTTGCGCCATTCGTCAATCATCCGGGTGTCCATGGTTTAGGGGAAGTCATGGATTATCCGGCTGTCGAACGAGCCGATCGCGACATGTTACAAAAAATTAAACAGATTGAAGACGCAGGGAAACTTGTCGATGGACATGCTGCAGGACTCGGACCACGCGAAATCAACATTTATGGTGTCGCTGGAATTCGGACGGATCATGAATCCGTCAGTAAGGAAGATGCAATTGCACGAGCACGGCGTGGTCTGTATGTCGAAGTACGGGAAGGGTCAGCAGCCCGAAACTTGAAGGAAGTACTCGATGCCGTGACAGAGAGTAATGCCAGCAGATTTCTCTTCTGTACGGATGATAAACATTTGGACGATACATTACGCGAAGGTACGATTGATTATAATATTCGCTATGCGATTCGTCATGGGATTAAACGCGAAACAGCGTATGCGATGGCATCGTTGCACGCGACGAACGCGTATCGTCTAGACGATCGGGGAGCCATCGTACCAGGACGCCGGGCGGACTTCGTCTTGTTATCGGATGCCGATAACGTCGTGATTGATGAGGTTTATATTCAAGGGAATTGTGTCGCACGAGCAGGGAAAACGATTCGACCCGTTCGCCGTGCTCATGTGCCGGAGTCATTACGTGGAACCTTGAATACAAAACCGATCACACCAGAAGTATTCGCCCTTCCACTCGAATCAGCACGTGCGCATGTCATCGGAGTCATTCCGAAAAGCATCGTCACCGAGCACTTAATTCTCGACGTTCCACTTCAAGAAGGGCATTTCGTTCCTGTGCCAGAGGAGGATCTCTTAAAAATTGCTGTCATTGAGCGTCATCACGGGACATCGTTCTCAGCAGTTGGGATCGTCAAAGGATTTAAGATGAAGCGTGGAGCGATTGCTGCGACCGTTGCCCATGATTCACATAATCTCGTCATCGTTGGGGCATCAGACGAAGAGATGCAACTCGCTGCAGAACGTCTTGTTCAAGCGGGTGGGGGTGTCATTGCTGTTAATGGGCAAGACGTGCTTGCAGAGTTACCGCTCGAAATCGCTGGGCTGATGACGAATCGTCCTTTCCAAGAAGTCGGGGATACACTCGAAGCATTAAACGATGCACTTGATGTATTAGAAGCGGATCGGTCCTTTAATCCTTATTTGACGATGTCGTTCCTTTGCTTACCGGTCATTCCGGAATTGAAGTTGACCGACAGTGGTTTATTCGATGTGAAACACTTCCAGCATATTTCAGTACAAGCAAACTAAAGTCCATCGCGAGTCTGAGTCTCTTTCCGGGACTCAGACCGTTTTTTATTAGAAATAGATGATCTAAAATCAAAGAAAGATACTTTACAAAAGGTCTAAATATTCTTAATGAAACTTAATAGTTTGGATGTTGAATCATTTTGGAAAGCTTGTTATAGTAAGGTCTATATCATTTGTGAGAAATCTCACTTTCTTTGAAACTCTTTATTTAAAAGAGTCGTAGAAAAGAATAGGATCACTAAAGTGGAAAGGGGACTATATTTATGGATAAATCATATTTTGAAGGACATGAAGTCTTGATTGCGGACGTCTATCGTTCATTCACGCGTCAATTTTATGCACTTCCGACACATCGGCGAACGAAACGTCAATTGCGAAACCTTGCATTCTCCGTTATTCGTCAAGCCAGACCGACGTATGAAGAACGCACCGTTTTGTACGCCTATTTTGCTGAATTCTTCCGAGCAGTGGAAGAAGGACAAGATGAAGAAATCGCTTTTTATAAACAAATCGCACAGTAAAGACCCCCGATGGCTCCGTCAGAAGGGGTCTTTGTTGTTTTTAGAGATATCTTCAGGAAATCAAAAACAAGTAGCGGACGAGGTCCACTACTTGTTGATTAAAGAATTCGATGTGTGCGTCAGGTCCTCGTTTACTTGATTTCCATCCATTTAAAGCTCATATCGGCACCGAATGGGTGACGGTATAATTTATCAATGTTTGTCCGTTGCAAGTACGCTTCACCTTTTTGATAGATCGGCGCGATCGCGTAGTCATCGGTTAGCAAGATTTTTTCAGCTTCTTGCATATCAGACCAACGTTTCGCTTCATCTGCTTGTTGTTTTGCCCCTTTGATGAGATCATCGAATTTTTTGTTCGAGTATTCCATCCGGTTGAAGCTTCCGCCTGTCAACCACATATCGAGGAACGTCATTGGATCCTGATAGTCAGGTCCCCATCCAGCTGCAGAGATATCATAATCGCCCTTCGATTCGAGGTCGAGGAAGTTCTTGAACGGTTGTTGTTTGATATTGATCGTCAAACCAGGAAGATGTTTCTCTAGATCACCTTTTAAGTATTCAGAGACTTTCTTGAATGCATCTTCATCCCGTGAGAGCATGCTGAGTTCGACTGTTTTGACACCAAGTTCTTTCAATCCAGCATCCCAAGCTTTTTTCGCTGCATCGGCATCATAGCTTTGAAGATCCGGATATTTCGCTCGGAAATCCTCACCATCCGGTGTGAACGTGAAGTCTTTCGCAACGATGAAGTTTGCTGGTTTTGATCCATCGTTTAGGATGACGTCCGTAATCCCTTGTTTCTCAAAACCAAGTGCGAGCGCTTTTCGGATGTTCTTGTTTTTCAATGCTTTATTCTTTTGGTTAAAGCGGAGGAAGTTGATCCGAGCATCTGGACGTGTCTTGTAATCCTCTGATTTTTCATATTGTGAAACGAATTCAGATGTAATCGGTGCGAAGTCGACTTCTTTTGCTTCAAAGAGGTTGACGCCAGTCGAGATTTCCTTAACGACTTTAACGTTGATCTGATCCATCTTGACGTTTGCTTTATCCCAGTAATCCGGGTTTTTCTTATATGTCCAACCCGCGTTCGCTTGCCACTTATCGAGGACAAAAGGTCCGTTGAAGACCATAGTGTCCACACTTGTCGCGAACTTATCGCCTTTATCTTCAACGAATGATTGCTTTAATGGTAAGTAAGTCGGAAAACTCGTCAAACCAAGGAAGTAAGGTGCTGGAGCTTCGAGTTGTACTTCAAGTGTCTGATCATCGATTTTCTTGACACCGAGTTCATCGAGTTCAGCTTTGCCTGCCATAATTTTATTGGCATTTTTCAAGTCCTGTAAAATGTATGCGTATTCTGCGGCTGTCTTTGGATCAAGTGCACGCTTCCAAGCATAGATGAAATCATCTGCTGTGACGGCTGATCCATCCGACCACTTCGCATCTTTACGCAATTTAAACGTATATGTCTTTTTATCTTTTGACACTTCGACACTTTCTGCGATTCCAGGTGTCGGCTTGTTATCACCATCAAGTCGATAAAGTCCTTCAAAGACGTTGTTCGTAACAATGATGGAAGTCGAGTCCGTCGTTTTCGTCGGATCAAGCTGAGGTACATCTGTCGTCGAAACGAGCGTGACTTCCTTTTTCTTGTTTTTTGAATCAGATCCGCTTGTGTTTTCATCATTTCCTTGCCCGCATGCAGCGACAGCAAGTAGTGCGATGCTAGATAGTCCAGCAAACGCAATTTTCGATGTTTTATTCATGGAACGATGACCCCCCGAGAGTTAGAGTTAAATATTTCAGAAAAATGTGAACATATTGTTAATTTAAGTGAAAGTGATTAAAAATGCAACATAAATTTTCAGATAATTCTCACTGATCAAGGTCTATATCCTTAATTCCGAGTGATTTTAAATAGTCATAAAGTAGGAATATGGTCAGTTTATGCGGGGAATACATTCGTAATGTCAATCGAACCGGATCTCCTCGCATGCGCATATTCGTAATATGAACACCTTTTCGTTCAAGAGCGAAGATGATTTCAGATGGATCCAGATCAGCAGGAAGGAGCAAGTGTGCGACAAGGACGTTCGCTTCGAACCGACTGTTATTAATACGGCGCATTCCTCGAGTCAACCCCTCTAATAAGAAGAACAAAAACAAAACAAGAAAAACTGATTCCCATATAAATCCTGCACCGACAGCAATTCCAATTCCACTTGAACTCCATATAATGGCGGCCGTCGTCAATCCACTGACGATATCGTGAGGGCGACGCAAAATGACACCAGCACCAATGAAGCCGATTCCGGCAATGATTTGTGCGACAAGGCGCATCGGATCCATTTGAACATTCGTCGCCATATCGTGATAGAGTGAAACGGATTTGATCGATACGATGGTTAAAAGACAGCTGATGAGGGTAATTACGAGGCTAGTGCGTATACCGACCGGTTTATTTTTTATTTCACGCTCGAATCCCATGAAAATTCCAAGGGCAGCAGCTATTAGGAGTTTGAAGAGGTCCTCGAGCTGAAATACATGAATCCAGTTCATTCGTCTCAAATCCTTTCTTTACTTTAAAAGGTGATTTGTTATAATGACTTTTGTGTCTTTCGAATGAATATACGTAAGATGTAATAGATATACGGAAAAAGGAAGTGTCTCATCATGAATCAGCAAAAAATCGGCTTCTTTGCTCTCGCAGCAATGGTCATCGGTTCGATGGTCGGTGGAGGTGCCTTTAACCTTCCCGGTGCAATGGCCCAAAGTGCAAGTGCAGGACCTATTCTCATCGGCTGGAGTATCACAGGAATTGGAATGATCATGCTCGCGCTCGTCTTTCAGCACCTTGCAAACAGTAAACCCGAACTTGAAGGTGGTATTTATGCCTATGCACGTGAAGGGTTCGGACGTTTCGTCGGTTTCAACAGTGCTTGGGGATACTGGGTATCTGCATGGATTGGAACGGTTGCGAACATCACGCTCGTCTTCAATGCGATTAGTTATTTCTTCCCGATTTTCGCGGCAGAAAATCGGATATTCCTTCTTTTAATGAGTATGGTCGTCATTTGGGGATTATTCTGGCTTGTCTCAAGCGGGATCAAGGAAGCGACCCTCGTCAATCTGATTACAACGATTGCAAAGCTCGTTCCAATCTTAATTTTCATTCTATTGGTTGGGATCGCCTTTAATATCAAAACGTTCAATTTAGACATCTGGGGAGATGGGACAGAACTCGGTTCAATCTTCGATCAAGTAAAGGGAACGATGCTCGTCACGCTTTGGGCGTTTGTTGGAATTGAAGGGGCAGTCGTTTTATCGAGTCGTGCTAAAAATCGAAGTGATGTCGGAAAAGCGACGGTAACAGGACTCGTTGGTGTTTTAGTCATCTATATCTTAATTTCTGTCTTATCACTTGGCGTCCTTAGTCAAGAAAAACTGGCTGGATTAAAGGAACCGACGATGGCGTATGTATTAGAGGCAGCAATCGGACCAGTCGGCGCGACGATCATCATGATTGGTTTAATCATCTCTCTATCCGGAGCGCTTCTTGGATGGACGATTTTAGCATCAGAGATTTCATATTTGGTTGCGAAAGATGGTGCGTTCCCGAAAGCATTCGCTAAGACGAATCGAAAAGGGGCACCAGTCGGAGCACTACTGATTACACAGATCGCCACACAGATTGTTGCTGGGATTGCGCTATTCTCTGCACAGACGTATCTCGTTCTATCAAGTATTGCAGGGATTTGTGCGCTCTTACCGTATCTGTTATCAGCCTTGTACAGCATCCGGACTTCGCGGGAAGAGCGGAATCGAAAAATGTTACTCTTCTCGGTCATCGCATCCGCGTACTCTATTTGGCTCGTCTATGCGTCGGGCGTTTGGTACATCGTCATTGCGGCATTAGTTTATGCGCCAGGCATTTTAGCATATGCGTTAGCAGAACGAGAACAGCAACGGACAGGCATGTCACGTTATGAGTGGATTGCTAGCATGATTCTTGTTATCTTAGCCGGAGTGGCTGTTTACGGAATGGTCGTAGGAGAAATTCAATTGTAATTGTAAAAAACGATATGAAAAAAGAAGTCGTGGTGGATGCTTTTCCACCGTGACTTCTTTTTTTATTAAGGGGTTGAGAATCGTTTTTCGACATCCTGTACGGACAGTGGTTCAGAGAAAATGAACCCTTGCATGTACTGGCAATCTGTCATTTTCAAGTAAGTCAAGGCATGTTCTGTCTCAACACCCTCAGCGACGAGGTTCAACTCTAGATTGCGACCCAGTTGAATGATAGAATCCAGCAAAGCATGATCGTTCTTTGCTAGTCCATCAATAAACACTTTATCGATTTTTAATTCATCAATTGGAAACGCACTGAGATACTGTAAAGAAGAGTAGCCTGTTCCAAAATCATCAATCGATAAGCGGAAACCGAGTGACTTAATGAGGTGCATGCGTTCGACGGTTCGTTGTGTCTGTAAGATAGCAATATTCTCTGTCATCTCGAGCGTGACGGAAGATGGCGAAACGAGTCGCTCCGTTACGATATGTTGCAACGTTCGAATAAAGGAGTCACTTTGGAATTGGTGCGGTGAAATGTTGATCGCCATCGTCAATTCAGGGTCAATCGTTTGTTGCCACTTCGCGAGCTGTTCGCATGCTTCGATGATGACCCAGTTGTTGATTGGTGTGATTAGAGAAGCTTCTTCGGCGAGTGGAATGAACTCATCCGGCGGAATATTTCCGAGCGCCGTATGATTCCAGCGTAATAACGCTTCGAATCCTTTGACGGCTTGTGATTGAAGCTCGATGATCGGTTGATAAGCAAGGTAGAGCGACTGATCTTCGAGTGCTGTGAAGAGAGAACGTTCGAGTTGGATTTTACGTGTGAATTGTGTGTCCATCTCGTGTGTTAAGTACTGAATCGTTCCCGTACCAATTGATTTTCCCGCATAGAGAGCAGTTTCAGAGCGGCGGTATAAATCTTCAAGTGTTTTCGCTTCAGACGGATAGACGGTGATACCGAATGTGCAAGAAACGATGAGTGAATGACCGTTAATGTAATAAGGACGTTGTAACGCTTGTTGTAATTTTCGAGCATATTGAAAGAGTAGATTACTCGAGGGTGCAGGTAATAGGACACCGAATAAATCACTCGTCGGATGAAAAGAAAGGACACCCGTCGTATGTTCCAAAAGCCGTGTTGCCATTGCTTGAAGGAGTTGATCCCCGACATGTGTTCCAAACGAATCGTTTATGACTTTGAAACGATCGATATCGAACAAAATGAGTGCAATGGGTTCATGTGATGCAGCAGACTGGAACAATGCTTCCCCTTCGCGTAAAAATCCACGTTTATTTAATAAATGCGTCATCTCATGGTGATGCACTAAAAAATCAAGTTCTTCTTCAAGCACAGTTGTTTCCGTAATGTCGTTACCGATGAACAGATGCTGAAAACGAACGCCGTTTGCATCATAAATCGGAATCAATGTTGCTTGGAGATGTTTTCGTTCACCCGTATGTGAAGTGAGACTAAGACGACCAGACCACGCTTTGCGTTCACGGAGTTGTGTTCGGATTTCTGAGACAGTCGCACTAGTTTGATCGAGAATTACGGACCATGGCTGACCAATAAGCATTTCAGGACAGTAACCTGTTACATCCATGAGTTGGTCGTTTATATACGTAATTGCACCACGCGCGTCAAATACAGCGACACTGGCGATTTGATCGAACGCCTGACGTAAATCCATCAAACCTTGAAATAATGGTTTTGTTGTAATCGGTTGTTGAGCAGACGGAATACCACAAACGAAAGCAGCAACGACGTTGCCTACTTCATCAAGTAGAGGAGACAGTAGCAACGTTGAGGTCATGGGAGTACCAGACTTATGGAATAAGGAGGCATTCGGCAATTGGACCGATTGACGGCGTTCTAAAAAGGAATGCCAAATTTGATGGCTGAATGCCATATCTTCCTGGTCAAGTAAAGGAACGATTTGGCCAACGATTTCCTGTTGTGTCCAGCCCCAATGCTGTTCTGCTAACTCGTTCCAGGAACGAATGGTCAAATCGATATTTAAGATGAAAGACGGTAGTGGAAACTCTTGAATGACGACTTCATAGGAATCAATGGTCGAACGATCCATTACGTGCGCACGCTCCTTTATGATGAAAAGAGATGACGGTTCACTTGTCTTGTCTTTTCCCAATATATTCAATTCTTACGCATCCCAATCCTCTAGGTTATACATTTTTTAGATGAAGATTATACAAGAAAATCTGCTATAATGATCTTGAAAGCGTTTTCTAAAGAGCTATAAGGGGGAATCTTGATGAATCAAACAGAGAAAATCATTCAACAGACAGAACAGTTCGGAGCACATAACTACCATCCACTCCCGATCGTCATTTCAGAAGCAGAAGGTGTCTTCGTCACGGATCCGGAAGGACGTCGTTATATGGATATGTTGAGTGCTTACTCAGCCGTCAACCAAGGACATCGTCATCCGAAAATCATCGAAGCTCTAAAACGACAGGCGGATAAGATCACTTTGACGTCACGTGCCTTCCACAATGATCAACTGGGCTTTTTCTATGAAAAAGTAGCACAATTGACGGGTAAAGACATGGTATTACCGATGAATACAGGTGCGGAAGCTGTTGAGACGGCAGTGAAAGCAGCACGACGCTGGGCATATGAAGTGAAACAAATCCCAGGTGATGCTGAAATCATCGTTTGTGAAGGAAACTTTCACGGTCGAACGATGACAGCTGTCTCCATGTCGACGGAGGCAGAATATCAACGAGGATTTGGACCGCTTCTTCCTGGAATCAAGACGATTCCATACGGCGATCTGGAGGCACTAAAACAGGCAATCACTGAAAATACAGCAGCATTCATCTTGGAGCCGATTCAAGGCGAAGCAGGAATTTTAATTCCGTATGATGGCTTCCTAAAAGATGCACAAGAAGTTTGTCGTGCGCAGAATGTTTTGCTCGTATCGGATGAGATTCAATCTGGACTTGGTCGTTCCGGTAAATGGTTTGCTTCTGATTGGGACGAGGTAACACCAGACATGTACATTCTTGGGAAAGCACTGGGTGGTGGGGTATTCCCAATCTCATGTGTTGCCGCGAATAAAGATGTCCTTTCTGTCTTCAATCCAGGTTCACACGGCTCGACGTTCGGTGGTAATCCACTCGCTTGTGCCGTATCGATTGCTTCACTTGAAGTATTAGAAGACGAAAAGTTACCGGAACGTTCACTCGAACTCGGTACGTACTTCATGGAAAAATTAAAACAAATTAACAACCCGATGATCAAAGAAGTACGTGGTCGTGGATTGTTCATTGGTGTTGAACTAACAGAAGCAGCTCGACCATATTGCGAAGCGTTGAAAGAGAAAGGCTTACTCTGTAAAGAAACACACGAGACAGTCATTCGCTTTGCACCACCGCTTGTCATCACAAAAGAAGAGTTGGATTGGGCGTTCGAACGGATTGAACAAGTGTTAGGCGTTTCCGTCGCCCAGTAAATGAATACATTCAAATCGAATAACAGTGAACAAGATGTTCACTGTTATTTTTGTTTGGATGAGTGTCGGTATGGATACAGGAAATGTTTGAAATTCAGTCATACGGGAACATACAACTATCGCAAAAAAAACTTTTTAAATGGGGGTAATGGTTATGTCAAATGACAGTGGTCTCAATAAAAAAGCAGATGGTCTTGTTGATAAAGTAGCGGGTAAAGCAAAAGAAGCACTCGGTAAAGCAACAGGAGATAAATCGACAGAGCGCGAAGGTAAAAAAGATCAATTAAAAGGTGACGCCAAGAAAACCGTAGGAAACGTTCAACAAAATTTTGAAGATACAACTCGTCGTTAAGACCGTGGGAATTAAATAGAAAAACCGGACTGGAGGATTACTCTAGTCCGGTTTTTAGTGTTTGCTATAATGAATTTTTATACTAATAAAAAAGATAGTGAATAATTTGTATAAAGGTCTAGTCATTTAGATATTTATATGGAATAATTAAAAACGTAAAAGCGTTTACATTGTTCTGTCATTATCGTTTTATTCAGGAAAGGGTGAAAAGGATGTTGCAGTTTCTACAACGAATTGGTAAGGCTTTGATGTTACCAATCGCAGTATTACCAGCTGCCGGAATCGTACTTCGATTAGGTTCGGCGGATATGCTAGATATTCCATTGATGGTAGCAGCAGGAGGGGCAATTTTTGATAACCTTCCATTGATATTTGCCATTGGTGTCGCAATCGGTCTATCGATTGATGCGAGTGGGGCAGCGGGTCTTGCCGGAGCCATCGGGTATCTTGTCTTAAAAAATGGCGTCGACTCGATGAACAAGGATTATTCCAGTGCACAGATTCAAGCAAAATATGATGCGATTGCGGCGATCGTCAATGATTCCTCGACCAAGGTCGATGGCGCGACACTTGGTTCGATTGCGAACCAGGCGACGCTCGGTTCAACCGTCAATATGGCAGTATTCGGTGGGATCATTGCGGGTATCGTTGCCGGTCTTCTATACAATCGCTTCTACAATATTAAGTTACCGGATTGGTTGGCATTCTTCGGAGGCCGTCGTTTTGTTCCAATCATTACCTCAGCTGTCATGCTCGTACTTGCTTTCATCTTTGGTTATGTTTGGCCGTTCATCGAGCAAGGTATCAACGGTGCCGGTGAATGGATGGTCGGTCTTGGCGCAGGAGGCGCTGCTTTGTTTGGATTCTTTAACCGTCTCCTGATTCCTGTCGGCTTGCACCATGTTTTAAATAATATTTTTTGGTTTGTTTTCGGTTCATACGAAAAAGCAGATGGTACGGTAGCGAACGGGGATATTGCGCGTTTCTTCGCTGGAGATCCAACAGCGGGGATTTATCAAGCTGGCTTCTTCCCGATCATGATGTTTGCCTTGCCAGCTGCAGCCTTTGCCATCGTCATGGCTGCGCGTAAGGAAAATCGAAAAGCCGTTGCCGGAGCGATGATTGGTCTTGGACTGACATCCTTCCTGACAGGAATTACGGAACCAATTGAGTTCTCGTTCATGTTCTTGTCACCTGTTTTATACGTCATCCATGCTGTACTAACGGGTCTATCGATGGCCATCGTTAACTTACTCGGTATTTTACATGGCTTCTCCTTCTCGGCTGGTTTCATTGATTACGCCTTGAACTTCGGGATTGCGAAAAAACCATTGTTGATCATCCCGGTTGGTCTCGCGTTCGCGGTCGTCTACTACTTCCTGTTCTACTTCATGATCACAAAATTCGATCTGAAGACACCAGGTCGTGAAGATGAATCGCTCGTTACAGACACGGGAGTCGTTTTGACGGACTCAGACGATAAATATGAACAACAAGCAGCTCAAATTTTTGCTGGATTGAAAGGAACAGAAAATGTCACGTCGATTGACAACTGTGCGACACGTTTACGTCTTCAAGTAAAGGATCCAAGCATCATTGATGAAGCGGCGATTAAAGCGGCTGGAGCAAAAGGTGTCATGAAGATGGGGGCAACAAGTGTTCAAATCATCATTGGCACAGATGTCGAATTCGTTGCAGATGCGATGAAGCGACAGAAGTAAAAAAACGACCTTTCCTGAGATCAGGAAAGGTCGTTTTGCTGTACGTTCGCAACAGGTGCTGTTTTGCTCGAGCGATAGATTGGATAAAAAATTCCGATCAGGATGATGACGATCCCAATCCATTGAGAGCTCATCAGATGTTCACCTAAAATTAACACGGAACAGATGACTGCTGTCGGTAGTTCAGCTGCTCCAAGCAAAGAAACGCTTGCTGGGGAGAGGTGAGGCGCGCCCGCAGCAAATAAGAGCGGTGGTAAAATTAACGCGAACAGACCGAGCGGAATCGCGTATAACAGAAGTCCATTTTCGAAGTTCGCAGAGGACAAGAACGTCGTCGGTGGATACATCGTCATGACGAAAGCAAGACCGCCTGTCATCATGTAAAAACTCTTCTTGATGACGGGTAAATGATTGGCGATGCGTCCACTAGCGAGTAAGAAAATTGAGAAGCTGACAGCCGCTCCAAGACCGAATAATGTTCCACGGAAGTCAAGTGGACTCGAGTAAGCGGCACTCGCAAGAATGGCTCCGCCAATCAACAGAATCGCAGACAGGAAATGCGCGCGAGATGGTAAACGTCTGAATGCGAGCGCATCGATGATGACACCAATCCAAGTGAATTGGAATAAGAGAATGATTGCAACGGATGCCGATACGGTCTGAAGACTTTGATAGTACAGATAACCAGTTGTACCACTAGAGATACCGATCAACATGAGAAGACCAGCTGTCTTGAGATCGAGACGAAGATTTTTCGTAAATAAGGCAAGACCGAAAATCATCAGCCAACCGAAGAAAAATTGACTCCCAGAAACGGCTGCTGAGTTAAATCCAGCTGCATAAGCGAGTTTGACGATCGTTGAGAGGACACCATAACTGATAGCGCCAATGAGAACGAATAAGGTTGCTTTTGAGCGATGCATGAATAATTTCCCTCCATTTTTAGTAAAAACCACACAAAAAAGGTTGCAACGGGGCCTTGTCCAGGTTTTTTGGACAGGGTTTGGTTGCAACCTGTGTGATTTATTGAGTTGATGTGTCGAGCAAACGATACAGCCGGGTTTTCGTTTGATTATACCGAACGGTCAGCGTATTCCACTTCTTTAATGACGCGGTAGCTTTCCGTGTTAAACGATTTAAATCCGCTGTTGACTCATCAATCTTAACGAAATCCGGTTTTTTAGTCAAGCGTGAAAGCACTTTCTTTTCAGCGTCCATCGCTTGTCGATACGTTTTCGAGAACGTTTGAAACGTCTGCTGGCGTTCCTTGATGATTGCCACTAAGGCAGTTCCCTCTGTTTTTGCTTTACCATCAAGTTTGTTTACAGCATCCTTCAATTCTTCAAGATCAAGTTCAGCGTACGTTTCCTTACGTAACGTTTCTTCTTGTTTCAATAAAGAAAGCCGTTCGTCATTTAAGGCTTCTAGTTCCTCCCGTTCATTTTGAGAGCGTTTGATTTCTTCAGCACCTGCATCAAGAACGGCTTGGTACGTATTAACTGAAATTTCGTCCTTACGAGCACGTTGATCAGCTAATGTGAATGCTTTTTCTTCACCTTTGACTTGTTGCTCTAGCTGTTCATGAAGAGAGGCTGGTGAATCGTTGGAGCAGGCAGCGAGTCCGAAGCTCGACAGGAACAGTACTGCTACGAATGATTTTTTCATCTAGATAGTAACTCCTTATAAATTCGAGTATTGCACGAAGTTGTACGGAATATGGAAATCTTCATCATAAATCGCGAACTGATAGCCCTTTTTCTGAAGTCCGGCAACAATGGCCGGAAGGGCCTTGATAGCTTGTGGTTGTTCATGCAAGAGAATGATTTCAAATGGACGCTCTGCTCGCCGAATGACCGTATTTGCCACTTCTTTTACACTATCTTTGTAATACCAGTCCATTGAATCGATCGACCAGTCCCATACTCGGAAGTCTGCAGCGTGGATGGCAGATGCCATCTTTTTCGTAATGCCAGGATCAGATCCGTAAGGTGGTCGTGTCAAATGTGGTGTCAGTTTTGTTAAATCATAAATTTTTTTCTGAACGCTTTTCATTTCTGAAACGTACTGTCCTTTTTTGTACAATGTATCGTAATCGTGTGTTTCACCATGTAAGCCGATGTAATGTCCGGCTTTCGCAGCAGCTTTAACTTCTTTTGGAAAAACATCTACCTGTGATCCGAGATAAAAGAAAGTAGCGCGAGTATGAAGTTGATCTAATGTTCGAAGTAACTCTGATGTTAATGCGGATGGTCCGTCTTCAAAGGTTAAATAAGCGACTTTTTTGGTCACACCATTCCATTTTTCGACGCGTGCTTTCTCCATGTTGACGACAGGAACTTCGGTAATGGACTTACCGGTAGTGATTGCCTGTTGTTCAGGTGTGAAGACGTATCGATAAGCAATATACCCTCCGACTCCGAGAAAAACGAGTATAAGAAGTAAGAAAAATCGAGGGAAGAACTTTCTTTTTTTTGTCCGCGGTCGTGGACCGAGTTCGCTAGCGTGGCTTGAGGTAAATGGATCCATCGTTGTCTGTCGCTCCTTGTGTCAAAAAATATCATATACAGATAATGTAACATTTTAATTGTTTCTTTTGTAACAAATAGATGACAAAAAGATGACGGAAAATCGATTTTTCTAAAAATATCAACTTAATTAGAAATAGAGTATATAAAAACAAAAAAACAACCACTAGTTAAGTGATTGTTTTACATGTTATTAGTGTTCTGTTACAGCACATTCAACACATTCTGATTGATAGGATTCACATTGCTCGTCCATTTCTTTCCCACAATGAGCGCATGTCTTAACAGGAAGTTCACGATAAAACTCAGCAGACGCTTCTTGGTAAAGGGGTTGTTCCATGTGTTTTTCCTCCTTCAAAATAAACAAAATAGTCTTTTTTCTTGTTTTTATTGTATTAGTACAGAAGTTTAATGTCAAACATTGTTTTATAACAGATGATTTATTTGGAGTATTGGTAGAGGACAATGAAAAAGAGACATGCTACGATATCTAAGTAATCTGATAATAATAAGGGGGATTTGCACATGACACAGGCAACACTGGATACAATGCGTGTCTTAACAGAAAGACGTTCCGTTCGTCATTACGACGAAACGTTCAAACTTTCAAAACAGGAAGTGGAAGAACTATTAGAATGGACGACAGCGGCGCCGAGTGCTTGGAATCTACAACACTGGCATTTCACGGTCTTCCATTCAAAAGAAGCGAAGCAACAGCTTGCACCAATTGCATACAATCAGCCGGCCATCACTTCGGCTTCAGCAATCATTGCGATTCTAGGGGATGTTCAAGCCAATCGAAACTATAATCCGGTCTACGGTCCGGCAGTAGAAGCGGGTGGTATGACAGAAGAATTGTTCGATTCGATCAAGGCACAAGTAGAAGGCGCTTATCAAAGTGAAGCGTATGGTCGCGACGCGGCAATGTCGAATGCGAGTCTTGCTGCGATGCAATTGATGCTTGCGGCAGAAGCGCGTGGATTATCAACACTCGCAATGGGTGGATTTGATCATCAACGTTTTACGGAAACGTTTATTACCGAGTCACGGTATGTACCGGTCATGTTAATTGCTGTCGGTAAAGCGGTCGAAGATGCAAAAAAACGTCCAGCACTCCGTTTACCGATCGATCGAGTATCAACCTTCCTGTAAGTCATTCAAAATGGAGGAAGCGGGGGGCAATTCCTCCATTTTAATTTTTTTATTTTTTTTTTCGGAAAAAGACTTGTCAGCCTTTTAGTTTCTTGATATATTAATACATGTCCTAGCAAGTACATTACGTACTGCAAACATGATTCTGTAGCTCAGCTGGGAGAGCGCTACCTTGACAGGGTAGAGGTCGCTGGTTCGAGCCCAGTCAGAATCATACTGAAAGCCCGCTTCTCCTTTATAGGAAAAGCGGGCTTTTTTATTATTTCTTTATCTCATCCTCGGTGACCCATTTATGATTTTTCACCATCTCTCCACCGTCCGTTGGTTCATAGTTCACCATGTAGACAGTCGTTTCTTTTACTTCATCAATCGTCGCTTTAGCTCCATCCATACCTTTCATATGATCTGCCTTGACAGTCGTTTCATCACCAACTTGCAGTGGCTTAGTTGGAACTGGATCAAGTTCTTCCTGAATGACCCATTTGTGATCTTTCACCATCTTTCCACCAGTAGTCGGTTTATAACTGATTGCATAGACGACAGTATCATAAGCACCGGCAATCGTTGCTTTTGCTCCGTTCATTCCGTCCATATGATTCGTCGTCAAAGTGACATTACTGCCTCTCGGATAAGTCGGATCACTAGCTTTCTTTAAACCAGACGGTACCTTTCCGTCACTCGAATGCATCATATCTCCATGTGACATGTCGTGTGAGTCACTATTACTTCCATCGTCATTTGAAGCGGATCCACATGCACCGAGCCAAAGCGTAGAACTAAGAGCAAGTAAAGTTAACGTCAATGATTTTTTCATATTAAAACCCTCCTGAAGTCATTAGTCTTCTTTACTATACCCAGCGTATGTGCAAATCGTGTGCAGATGAAGTGACAGTTTCGTTTATCGGCATTGATTATGTTTTTTTTCGCTATACTAAAATGGAGAGATAAGGAGGGAAACGTCATGCGTCGTATTTCATACTCGGTCGGAGGAATCGTTCTTGCGGCATTTTTAATTTGTGGCAGTGTATTGTTCGGGACTTTATATTATCAGTTGTCTCAAATACGAACACAGGAAGTGGTGGATGGTTTGCTGAACCGAGGGAATACCCATCGTGATGTCCTGGTCGATTCCTACGACCAAACGACGATGCGTCATGTCAGTATGATGGAAGCGAACTCATCCTTTACTGTCGTGATCACCGATGCAAGAGGGAAACAACTCGAAGCATCACGTCCTTTGACGAGTGAGATGAGACGTGTATTACAACATACAGATTTTGATTATCGTCAACGAGGAAAAATCGTAACGATGCGTAACTTTTTAATGACGGACAGTCCCATCACCATTGACGAGGAACATCGTGGTCATGTCTTCATGTTCGCTTCTAAAGCAATCGTGGATCACGTACTTGATCCGTTGAAACAGCAGTTTTTCCAAGTTGGTCTGCTTGCACTTTTATTGGCAGGTGCTGCAAGCATTTGGACGACCCGAATCATTTCTCGTCCGTTGATTCAGATGGAAAAAGCGACGGCGCGTCTATTGGATGGGGGAAGTGGAGAGTTGCCAATTGATCGAAAAGACGAACTGGGACAATTGGCGCGTTCGATTCAGCAGTTAAAACAGGATCTCGATTTTTTAAATCGGGAACGATCCGAATTTTTAGCAAGCGTATCTCATGAACTACGAACACCATTGACATATATAAAGGGATATGCGGATATTCTCAAACGCCAAACATTGACACCGGATGAACAACGACGCTACATCACGATCATTCGAGAAGAAAGTCAGCAAATGAATGAATGGATTGAACAACTATTTTGGCTGGCACGAATTGATGCCAATGCTTTTATGATGGAACGAAAACCTGTCGATGTCGAAGACTTGATTCATCAAGTGATACGATTGATGCGTCTAGACATCGAACAAGAAAATATTTCTTTTGAGATAGAAGGTGAGCCATTACAAGTGATGGGTGACGCTCAGCAACTCCGTCAGATGATTGTAAATATCATTGAAAATGCACGTCGACATACGACGTCGGGAACAATCATCGTTCGTTATGGTGTCAACGCAGTAGGGGCTTTCATTCAAATCGAAGATACAGGAGAAGGGATTGCTGCAGACTCCTTACCTCATGTAACGAAACGGCTCTACCGAACGGAAACATCGCGTTCTCGAAAACATGGAGGAACTGGAATCGGACTCTCCATCGTTGAAGCAATTGCGCAGACACATGGAGCTGAATTGAACATCAAGAGTCAACTTGGACATGGAACACAAGTGACACTGCAGTGGAGGGAGAAATAAAATGCCGCATGTATTGATTGTAGATGATGAACCGAGAATGCTTGAACTGTTAAAACTGTATATTCAGCCGTATGGGTACACGTGTCAGCTTGTGGATTCTGCGCAACAAGCTCTTGAGCTCTGCTGTCAGAACGTATTTGATCTTATTTTATTAGACGTCATGATGCCAGATATGGACGGATGGACATGTTGTCGTCTCATTCGAAAACACTCTAACATCCCGATATTGATGGTTACGGCACGGAATCAGCGGGAAGACATCATTCGGACACGGGAAGTAGGGGCGAATGATTACATATCAAAGCCGATTCAAGAAGGAGAACTGATCGGACGAATGGAAGTTTTATTACAGCAGCGGCATGCTGGTCTATCCTATGACCGGGAAGGCTATCGTTGTTGTTACCTCCAACAAACGATTTCGTTAACGAAGACGGAGTTTGAATTGTTAGGTGTATTTTTAGATTCTCCACGACGTGTTTGGACGCGGAATCAGCTGACGACGATGTTATGGGGAGCGGAAGCGTCTGTAGACGAGCGGACAATCGACTCGCATATCAGACATTTAAGAGAAAAACTACGTGTTTGCGGTTTTCCAATCGAACAGCATCTGGAAACGGTTCGCGGAATCGGATACCGCTGGATACACTAGTAAGAAGGAGATTCAAACATGACGACACTCTATTTCGTACGGCACGCACATTCGACATACTCACCGGATGAACGGAGACGTCCACTTTCCGATAAAGGACAGGCAGATGCAAGACGTTTACTTGAAACGTTTCAAGAAATTCCAATCGACAGATTCTATAGTAGTCCGTATCAGCGGGCAATCGAGACGGTTGCACCGCTCGCGGAGGCACGTCGACAACCAATTATTGAGGTAGAAGAACTAAGAGAGCGATTACTAGCACCTGGAGAGCTTGACGGTTTTCAGGAGGCGGTTATGTATGTATGGCAACATCCGAACGATAATCCATTCGGGGGCGAAACGAACAAAGAAGCAGCGCAACGCATTCGGCAATTCATCGATGAACTGGTGGAGAAGCATTCCGACGAAATAGTTGTTCTTGGAACACATGGAAACATCATGGTGTTACTTCTCGAAACATTCGATCCGACATTTGATTATACATTTTGGAAATCCTTACCGATGCCAGCCGTGTGCCGGTTGGAAGTGAAATCAGGAGGAGAGGTAGATATTCACGTCGTACCACTTTTGACGAATGTAAAGTAAAAAAGAGGCGGAACTGATGAGTAAATCAGTTTCCGTCTCTTTTGTAATCAAAGAAATCTTAAGGCGTAGGAATAGCACCTTCATGTTTTCGGATCAAATCAGCTGTTAATTGACCGGATAAGGTGACCATCGGCACACCGCCGCCTGGGTGTGTAGAACCACCAACGAAATAAAGTCCTTCGTATAACTCGCTCTTCGATGGAATCTTGAATCCACCATTTTTCTTCCGATCAGCTGCGACACCATAAATCGATCCACCGTTTGGACCATATAAGTCCTTCAGATCTTCTGGGGTGAAGCGATATTCAAACTCGATTGATTCCCGAAGACCGTAAAGTCCCATTCGTTCGAGTTTATCAAGAACAACTTCACGATAAGCATCCCAGTCGACCTCACCTTTTTGGAGTGTTAGAGGAGGGACATGCGTCAAGACGAACAGATTATCTTTTCCATCGGGCGCTTGCGAAGCATCAGATTTCGACGAAACCCCGACATAAATCGTCGGATCCTCAGGAGGCGTTCCTTCTTTGAACATTTGAGCGAATTCGCGCTCTGGATTTTCTGAGAAAAAGAAGTTGTGATGTGCTAGTCCACTATACTCACGGTTCACACCAAGTAATAATACGAGTCCAGAAACAGAGGGAGCAAACGATGCCTGTAATTTTTTTGCCTGCTTCCGGGCTTTTTTCTCAGGTACGATTCGTTCGTAAGTCGGGATGACCTCAAGATTTGAGACGACGATGTCGGCTGCATGGAACGTACCATTCGAAAGGACACCAACTGCTTTTTTATTTTCAAGGACGATTTGTTCAACCGGTGAGTTGAGATGCACCGTGACGCGGAGCTCGTCAAGCAATCGTTTCATAGCACGCGCGATTTGATACATCCCGCCTTTAACATAATAGATGCCAAGCCCCATCTGTACATAAATCATTTGATTGAAGACGGCTGGCGCTTGATAAGGGTTGGAACCGACATACATGACCATGTAGTTGAACAGCTGTTCGAGATACGGATTATTGAGGTGTTTTTTTGTTCCGGTCGCGACGGTGTTCATCGGGTCCATCTTTAATAAATCAGACATCGTATGGTATTTTTTTAAGTCCTTTAAATCTTCGAGACTGTATTTATAAAAGCTGTCGAGACATAAGTCATACATTTGTTTTGAGTACCGGAACAATTCGACGAAATCCGCTCGTGACGAAATTTGCTCGACTTCTTCAAGCATTCCAGGTAAGTCACCTTTGACGTCGATTTTTGTTCCATCTTCAAAAAAAGTACGCCATTGCGGTTCAATGCGTTCGATTTCTAAGTAATCATCTAAGTTACGATGAACACTTGAGAAGAGTTGTTCGAGTACCCAAGGCATCGTTAAAATCGATGGACCAGTATCAAAAGTAAATCCTTTCCCGCTGCGCTGATTTAGTTTCCCACCGACGTTTGCATTTTTTTCAAGCATCGTGACTGCGTAACCATCTCCAGCTAAACGAATGGCAGCAGACATACCGGCAAGACCAGCTCCAATGACGATTGCACGTTTCTTCAAATGGATCACTTCTCCTTTTAATAGATGAATGGAATCAAACGTTTTCGTTTTGCAGCCCACATCGTATAGGCAGGTCCGAAACCTTTTGTCAACATCGCTTCCTCGATCCGGATTCGATAGAGTAGGAAAAAGAACATGAGCACTCCAGCGAAAGCGAATAGGACCATTTGTCCCGTGAACAGAGGAAAGCTGATCGTGATCAACAATAATCCACTGTACAATGGATGGCGCAAGAAACGATAAGGACCACTACTGACAAGCTTGTCATCAGCTGCGACGACGACGTGACGAGTGAATTGTTGTTTTAAGTGGAGAATTCCCCAAAGGCGTAAAGCGACTCCACTCCACAACAGCAGGCAGGAAGTGATGCGCAACCAGGGAGAAACAGTTTCGTCCGCAAAGAGGAAAGAGCAGACGATCGTTCCACTCAAGACAAGGAAAATCAAATAAAAACTTACTTGTTCTGCGGCGCCCGACTGGGAATCGGATCGATTCCGAAAACGAATCATTTCACTGATCCAACAGACGCTACCAATGCTGAAGATCCATTCCCACAATGTCACGTACGCTCCTCCTTTCTGTTTCAGAACTTGTTTCGAAAGCGCATTCAACGTTATTTACCCATTGCAATTCACCCTTAAGCTACATTTAGAAAACTTCAGAAATACTTCATTTTCATGACAAGCATTCCGAATGAACCCTGTTTGAAAAAAATAATGGTATTCTAATCTAAAATATGGATGCAGATCCTCATGCATAAAGGAGATACACGATTCATGAAATACATCAAGACACTCATCACGACATTGGCATTGACGGTAGCCTGTACGTCGACTTATATATCAGAAGCTGAGGCGGCG
Source organism: Exiguobacterium sp. EF_C8 (assembly GCF_054956715.1). Taxonomy (NCBI): domain Bacteria; kingdom Bacillati; phylum Bacillota; class Bacilli; order Caryophanales; genus Exiguobacterium; species Exiguobacterium sp. EF_C8. Next base: position 565,862 of record NZ_CM143264.1, read on the forward strand.
ACTTCTTCTTATCGTCAAGCCAAGACATCCCTTCATTTACGTCAAGGGACATCAGTCGAGCAACCGAGTATTGCAGTCATTCCGACAGGGATTTATGTAACAGAACTATCAAAAATCGGTACGTGGTCCAAAATACAGTACGGAACGAAGATTGGCTATGCGAGTACGAAATATCTGTTGACGGATGAACAAATCGGTGGGAAACGTATTGGCAAGACACTCATCGCGAATAAGAACTTAGCACTCCGTTCGACGTACGCTCCTGGAGAGAATCAGCAAGCGCGTGCAGCTTTTGAGAAAATGCGCTTGGCAGCAAAAAAAGAGGGGATTACGCTGGTCGCATTTAGTACATACCGTTCGTACGCTTACCAAAAGGCATTGTTTGATAAATATGTCGCGCGAGATGGATATGAAAAAGCGAGTACTTATAGTGCGGAGCCAGGAAAAAGCGAACATCAGACAGGACTCGCTTTTGATATCGGGGGAGCAGATTCTTCTAAATACGCGATGTTCAGTTTTGCGAAGACGAAAGAGGCGAAATGGCTGTTCGCGAATGCGCACCGGTATGGTTTCCATCTTCGTTATCCATCTGGTAAAGAATCGTGGACAGGTTATACGTATGAAAGCTGGCACTACCGTTATGTAGGGGCGACGCTTGCTGCTCGCCTGAAACTCAGTGGGTTGACAATGGAAGAGTATTTTCATCTTGCTCCTTGGAAACCAGTAAAGACTTCGACATCTTAAAACATGATAAATAGAGGGTGTTGGATTCATCTATTATTCGTCTTGAATGAAAGAGATGGACTGTTTGACAATGACCGGCATGCTGATTGGTAGCTGAACATGACGGTACATTGGAGCAGACGGATGAACCGTTGGAATCATAAGCCTCACACTATAAAAAGCCCATCGCAATCCAAGCGATGGGCTTTTTTGATGTTCACTTAATTGGTTGTTCGTTCTTTTTTCGCTTTTTTGAAGAAGAACAGTTCATAGACGACTGGAACAATGATGAGTGTTAACAACGTAGATGTCGTTAACCCCCCAATAACTGTTAGGGCGAGACCTTTTGAGATCAATGTCCCTGAAGAAGTTGTTAATGCGAGTGGTACCAATGCCATGATCGTTGCGAATGCGGTCATCAGGATTGGACGCAATCGTGTTTTACCCGCTTCAATCAATGATTCGCGAATTGGCATACCACGACCAACGTTTTGACCAATACGGTCGACGAGAACGATGGCATTCGTGGTGACGATACCAATTAACATTAAGAAGCCGATCATGACACTGACCGATAATGGTTCATTTGCCAAGAAGAGCGTGACGAGTGAACCGATTGGAACAAAAATCAGTGAAGACAAGATGATGAACGGAATTCGTGCTTTTCCGAACGTGATCAGCATCGTCAGGTAAACAAGCCCGATTGCAACGACAATCGCGATTCCGAGGGACTGGAAGATTTCGACTGTATCATCATTCCCACCACCACTTGTCAACGAGACACCGTCTGGTAAATTAATTTTTTCGACCTCTGTTTTTACAGCATTAGAAACGTTTTGTACGTCGTCTCCTTTAACTTGTCCGGAAACGCGAGCATACACTTTTCCGTCGAGCTTTTGAATTGATGTGAAGGTCTCAACTTCTTTGACGGTCGCGACATCTGTTAGAGCAACAGGACCGTTTGCTGAGAACAGTTGGACGTCTTCGAGATCTTTCTTCGAAACGAGTCCTTTTTCATAAGACAATTGTACATCTTGATCTTTATTATCAAGATTCAACGTGCCAACAGTAACAGGCTTCGTTTGATCATTGACGGTCCCGAGGATCTGGAAGCCGGATAGTCCACGATCACTTGCTTTTTCAGGATCGATTTCAACGAGGAATTGCTTTTGTTTTTCGCTGAAGTTGTTTGTGATATATTTTAAATCACTATTTTTGGACATATTATCCTCGACTAATTTCGCAGCTTTTTGAAGCGCTTCAAGATCGTTCGAGAACAGGTCGACATCGACGTTGTTGTTCGACGGAGGACCACCTGTTGATAATTCAGCTACGCTGATTTTGACATTGACGTTTTCCTCTTGAGCGATGTCTTCCATCTGTGTCTCAAGTGATTTGATCGTTTTCTCAACGTTCGCGCCGTCCTTCAGGTTCAAGAAATAACTTGCTTTATTATCGAGACGTAAGCCTGTCGTAAAGTCTCGTGCTCCGACAGACGTCGTGACGTCAGCGATTGCTTGTTCTTTATCAAACATCTGTTCCATCTCAAATGAGACGTCGCTCGTTTTCTCGAGCGATGTGGCAGCCGGAAGTTCAAGCGATGCCGTTAGTGTCTTTGAGGCTTCGTTCGGAATGAACGTAAAGCCGAGACGTGGAACGATCGCTAGAGAACCGCCGAGAAGAATGAACGATACAATTAAGATCGTCGCCTTATGCGAGAGTGACTTTTCAATCAGCTTGCCATACCACCGTTGAAGAGCACCTTCTTTTTCTTCTGCTGGAACCTTCTTAAAGGCAAATTTCGCAAGAATCGGTACGATCGTGATCGCAACGAGTAGTGAAGCAAGTAATGAGAAAATAATTGTCAAAGCAAACGGTAAGAAGAACTTACCAGTGATTCCACCGACGAATCCGATTGGCAGGAAGACGACGACGGTCGTTAGCGTCGATGACGTGATTGCTTTTAGAATCTCTTTTGTCGATTGTTCGATGATCTCATCCGTCATACCGGATTCGGATTTTCGGACACGCCGGAAGATGTTCTCGATAACGACGATACTATCATCAACGACACGACCGACTGCAACGGCCATCCCGCCAAGTGTCATGATGTTCAGAGAAATATCTTGCCAGTTCAAGAAGATAGCAGCAATGAGTAACGATAAAGGAATCGAGACGATGGCAATAATCGTTGCGCGAATATTTCGTAAGAACAAGAGTACAGCGAGAGAGGCAAAGAGGGCACCAAGTAATCCTTCTTTGACGAGTGTCGCGACGGATTCCTCGATATCCTTCGCTGAATCGATCCCAATCGTATAGTCGACTTGATCGTCATATTTATTAAGGATCTTCGTGACTTCATCTGCGATTTCGACCGTATTGGCATCTTGTTTTTTCGTGATTGCCATCGATAAGGAATCTTTTAAATCGTAACGTGTTTTTTCGCTTTGTTGCGAGACTGCTTCGATTTTTGCAATATCTTCTAGACGAATCGGTTCTGCAGGTTCAGACGCCTGATCTGTAGCTGCTCCACCTGTTGTACTTGGTGGTCCTTGTGTTGCACCTTGTGGTGGGCCGCCAGCAGATGAATCACCTGTTTGATTGCTACTAGCTGAACTAGTCGCACCTGCAACAGGTGTCAATTGTAGATTTTTTAGTTTATCTAGATTTTCTAGTTTTTCCTCAACGCGAATCGGTATTTTTGAATCATTTTCTGATAGCTGACCAGATGGGAACGAGACATACTTTCCGTTGATTTGTTCCTTGATACTTGAGAGCGAGAGTCCTGCTTCTGTTGCTTTCTGATTATCGACGGTGATTTGAACGAGATCATCTTTGTAGCCACCAACGGAAACGCTATTGATTCCTGGAATCTTATTAAGTTCAGGTTCGATATCGTCCTTGAGGATTTTTTCGATGTCTTTACCATCCTTGCTAAAGAAAGAGATATTATAGATTGGGAACGATCCAAAGGACAGACGATTTAATTTCGTCGTTGCTTCCTCCGGTAGATTCGCATCTTGGATTGCAGCATCAATCTGTTGTTCGACTTTATCCATATCAGTATCGAACGGGAATTCGATGTTTAAGATACCGATGCTTTCATAAGAAGAGCTTGTCAGCTTAGTAGCTCCTTCGATTCCTTTCAAGGCAGTTTCAAGCTTCGAGACGACTTGTTTATCGACATCGTCGGGCGAAGCACCAGGATATACTGCTTCAACAGAGATTTGAGGAAATTCGATTTCTGGGAACTGATCGACTTTTAATTTCGAGAAAGAATAGACGCCTCCTAAAACTAAAAGAATGGCGATGATGAAAACAGCCACCGAATTCTTTAAACTGAATCGGGTTAAAAAGTTCATATGAACACTCCTTTCGTTTATATGTGCTTATTTACATAGTAGAGGACACTCATAGAACCCGCAACTTTAAAACTGTTTTATTCAAAAAGATCTTTTTGAAAAAAGATAATTTTTTTTGTTAAAAAGGCTTTACACCTTTCGATATGCTGCTATAATAAAAATATACCCAGTAACAACACAGCATGATTCTGTAGCTCAGCTGGGAGAGCGCTACCTTGACAGGGTAGAGGTCGCTGGTTCGAGCCCAGTCAGAATCATACCGAAATCGTTCCTTTTCGAAGGAACGATTTTTTTTGCATTAAAAAAACTATTCCCGAAATCAATCAGGAATAGTTGGAAGGTAGAGATATTATTTTATTGGATTTCGAGATGAAGATCGCCACGCTTCGTCCAGCCTGCGACAGTCGTCAATCGATAGAAGACGAGTGTCAAGACGCCAGGTAAAACGACACCAGTCAAGAAGAAGATAAGGAACGCCTGAGGACCTTGGTTGACGAAGATATTGAGTGGCGCAATCATCGAATTTAAACCGAGTCCAGCGAGTTCATATGGTACTTTCAAAGAGAGAAGAAGCGTCGCTACAGGAGCTGAAATCATCGCTGCGAGAAACGGTGCAACGACAAGACGTGGATTTTTAACGATATTCGGGAATTGTACTTTAGGTGTGACAAAGAAAGAAGCAATCAAACCACCGGGATCCGTCTGACGATATGCCATCAATGTGAAGCCAACGAATTGAGCGGAACAGCCAATGAGTGCAGCGGCACTTGCCACAGGATCAAGCTGTAAAGCAATAGCGAGTGCTGCAGACGAAGCAGGAGACATCAATAAGACGCTAAAGATAAGTGCAATGACAAGGGACGTAGCAATGGGAGACGACTCGACTGAAGCGGTGATCATAGCGCTGAATTTTGTAAGGAGTGGCGTCGTTACGGCAGCAGCACCGATGCCGGTCACGCCACCAGCAAGGACAGCACTCATCGGGATGACCATCATGTCAAATTTCGTTTTTCCAGTCATGCGTTTTCCAACGTATACAGCGACCGCAGCTGCGAGTAACGCACTGATTGGCTGACCGGGTACAAGAACGAGTCCAGAAGCAGTCGATTGAAGCGCAGCACCACCAATCGTCGCTGCGATCATCGCGCTGAACAGGACAAGTGTGTTTCCTCCGAGCTGAAAGGCGATACCGGCACCGAGTGCAGGAGCAAGCAGTACTTTTGCGACGCCGCCAATCGTCAGCAGCATTTGGATATGTAAAAAATTGCCGAGCGTCTCAATCAGGAGTCCGACACCGAGTGTTACAAGAACGGCATTCGCCATTCCAGCTGATACTTTTACCATTCGATCCATCGCATATTCTTTCAACGTTGTCATCCTCTCTCTATCTATCTCTATTTTTTGCCATGAAAAAAGCCTATCCATTTTTGGGATAGGCGCCACTCATTCTGTGCGGGCGCCTCGTTCGATGCATCGAAAGGAGGGCCCAAAAATCATTTCCGTTTCATCATCGGAAAAGTTTTCAGTCCCTTATGCATAGAATAATCAGTCGTCCGGCTTGGTTAAATGGCTGTTGCGTCGGAATCATTCGATCGTACCCCTCTCTGTGAATTTTTCTAAGCCTAACATGCTTCTAGTCAATAATCAATATTTTCTGACAATTTATTTTTCTTTAAATCTAATAGGAATTCACGCTAATATCGGGAAATCCTAATGTACTAACAATGGAGGCGTTTACATGAGAGTGATGATTTTTACAGATATTCACGGGAATGCTTCAGCATTGCGTGCCGTGTTGTCCTACCTCGATCAGTCTTCAGACATCGATGCTGTATATTGTCTCGGTGATCTCGTCGGTATCGGACCTGAACATAATGAGGTCATCGATTTGTTAAGGCAGCGGCCTGATATTCAGACGATTTCTGGGAACCATGATGAATGCGTCCTTGCTTTGATTCATGGGGATGTCTATCCCGCTAGTTACCAACATGCGAAAGAGCACCATCAATGGATTGCAGATTCATTGACGCAGGAGAATCAGAGTTATTTGGAGCGTTTACCGCGTGAATTGAATGTCACCCATCAGGAACAAACGATGTATCTGACACATTATGCCTATGCCGATCAGACGAAGAAAATCGGTGAGGAACCCTTAAAGCCAGCAGTGGATGGAACAAAAGAAAGCTTACCCGTCCTTTTTTCTGGAAATGAGGCGCGAATCATTGGCTTTGGTCACCACCATCCAGCACAACAAGTTGAGACGGAGCAAACGCTGTACATCAACCCTGGAGCGGTCGGATGTCAGGAAACAGCTCTTGCCCCAGTAGCAATCCTCACTTTAGAAAAAGGACAAGTTCGTTCGGAGATCCTGACGATTCCTTACGATGACCGCCCATTTCTAAATGTACTCAATACAACAGAAATGCCGGAACGTGAATTGATGCGACGTCTCTTCTTCGGAAATAGATCATGAAAAAAACCTTCATGAATAGATCATGAAGGAAGTCGATCATGCAGACAGTTTCGTCATGATTGAGACGAGGCAGACGATAATCAGTAACAGGATACCGATATTTCGTTTCAACGAGTGGCGTGACCAGTAGAAGAATAGTGCAAGGACAGGGGCCACGAAAAAGGCAAGAACAAGACTGATCAGTGTTGCAAGAAATAAAACAAATATCCAGAGCTTGCTCGTTGTCCGGTAAACCTGCCACATGTCGTAAAGCGACATAAGTGTATAAGCGAGTAATACAAAGATGATTCCGGTCGATAAACTCAAAACGATCATCACTCCATTCCTTTTTTAGTATAAGGGAAGGAGCAAAGATGACTATATGTCTTACAGGAAAAAACGTGACGAATCGATGAACGTACGACTAAACGCTGTAATGAAGGAAAAGGAAAGGACATTCATGTCAGATATGTATCGCCTTTTTTTCTGTTTCCAGATATTTTAATCATGCTTGTATTACTGATTGGAATAAGTGGGTATATCATCGCGCAACCATTCAGTTGGTCCATGTTGCTATTCTTTTGCATCGGATTGATCGTCATGTTGCTTGCTTACGAGTGGAAGCATTATGTGGCGCATGTTTTGCTAAAGCCGAGAACACGCTTTGGGAAATGGATGAAAAAACAGTCTTATCCAGCCAAGCGACACGTGATTTAGAAAAAGAATTGAATAATAAAAAACCGTCGATCCATGGATCAGCGGTTTTTTATTCATAGAACGCGCAACATGGCACGTCGAATCGTATCGAGTTCAAGTGGACGCGCAATCGATGGCCATTCGGCGATCAACGCGATATACGTTCGAAAGATCAGGAAGGCCGTGACATCGACCGGTATGTCGCGATCGTCTTGACCAAGACGAGTCTCAAGTAATGTCTTGATATATTCGACGACATGTCGTTCAATCCGCATCCGTAATTCCTGCATCTCTTGTAATTTTAAGTTGCGTGTTTCTTCGATGATTTGAAGAATGAATAAGTGTTGTTGCTGATGATAGACGATGGCGTCGATCATTGCTTGTTTATTTTCTTCTACGGTCGCCTGTTCGACGTAAGCGCGTTCTGCTTCTTCTTTCATCTCTTGCAACACACGTGTTACGAGTGATTCAAACAGATTGAGTTTACTTTCGAACAATTGATAGACGGTTGGTTTTCCGACATGAGCGCGTCGGGCGACACGCTCGATCGTCGTTCCCTTATAACCGAGTTCTGAAAAGCAAGCCATTGCTGAGTCGAGTATCAAAGTTTCTTTATCAGACTGTGTCATGTTGTTTTCGTCTCGCTTTCGTTGAGAGTAGAATCCGTTTGGCTCCGAGCCCTCCAACGAAGCTGATGATTAATGCGACGACTAATATGGTCGCAAGGACTTGACTATTGGATACAAGGGCATCCGTCACACCGAGTCCAAGCGCTTCGCGGAATCCACCGACCGAATATGTCATCGGTAAGAAAGCATGAATCGCTTGGAAGAACCCTGGCGTCATTTCGACAGGGAACGTTCCACCACTACCACCGATTTGAAGAAGGAGTAGTAAGAAGGCAAGGAACTGTCCGACGCGACCGAGTAGCATCGCGAGCGTGAATAGAATGGTAATGAACGTCATACCTGTCAAGGCAGCGAATCCATAGAGCGCAGGGACACTCGCGACATCAGCATCCAGTACATAGACGATGGCTGTGGCCGCTGCGACACCTTGTAATGCGCCAATCGGTAAGATAAGTGATAATTTACCGACGAGGAAGCGCCATGTCAGACGCTCACCATGTTCGGGTCGAATCTGATAGACCGACGAGAACATCAAGGCACCTGCGAACAAGGCAATACTAAGGATATAAGCTGATAAACCAGAACCGTAATTATTGACCGTCGAATAGTCATGTTCTTTTAAGACGACGGGTTCTGCTAGCATATTATCCCGCTCTTTTGTCGGCTTGACCGTCGCGTCTTTAGCTCCTTTGCTGAGCTCATCCTTCAGTGTTTTAGCTCCATCTTCAAGTTTCGTGTTGGCATCCGCGATTTTTGAAGCACCCTCGGTCGTTTTGCCGATACCATCTGTAATCGTAGAAGAACCAGATGCCAATTGTCCTAATCCGTTATTCAACGCGCTAGCCCCAGCTTGAAGTTGATGTGTACCATCTGACAGTTGGTTTGCGCCGTCAGCTAGTTGGGCACCGCCTGTTGCGGCTTTATGCACACCCGCAGTATACTGACCGAGTTTTTCATTGAACGTCTGTTGTCCACTAGCTAATTGTTGTGCGCCAGACTCGACTTGTTTCGCACCATCGACGAGCTTCAATTGTCCAGCGTTTAGTTGCGATACAGCAGACTGGACTTGCTGACCACCTGCGGCGAGTTGACCGATTTTCTTCGTTGCTTCTGTTGCTTGAGCAAGACTCTGATCAATTGCACCTTCTTGGGCAGCAAGACTTTGAATATTTTCTTCTAATGAACCAATAGAACCGAGTAACGTTTGTTTTTCTTCATCCGATAACTGTTCAGAAGCAGAAATAACTTCTTTTAGTTGAGCGACGTTTGTCTCAAGTGCTTCGCGACGGGCCCGTAAGTCCTGTTTCGCCTGTTCAGCATCTTGATTGAGTTGTGTTAAAAAGGCATTCGCAGCTTGTGCTTTTTCATCCAGTTGATTTAATCCGTCCGTCAACTGAGGAATTTTTTCATTAAGCTGAGCAGTACCCGCAGCCAGTTGTTCTGCCCCTTGGCGTACCTGTGTTGAGCCACCGCTGAGTTTTGTTGCGCCTTCTTGAAGTTGCGCGGCACCTGCCTGTAACTTGCCACCGTTTTCATCGAGTGTGTTCAATCCAGAAGATAGCTCACCCGTTTTTTGAGCGAAGAGGGTGGTCTTTCCGTCGAGTGTCGTGACACCATCACTCAGTTTTTTCGAACCTTGATTCGCTTCCCCGAGTTTTTCGGACAGTGTCAGACTGCCATCTGCGAGTTTTCCAAGATTTGTTGCTAGTGTTCTAGCGCCATCCGCTGTTTTATGGTTACCGTCCTCGAGTTTAGAGGAACCGTCCGACGCTTTTTCCATTCCGTTTGCGATTTTCTTTAACGCACCGAATATAGCACTACTATATTGTTTCGTAACGGATTTTCGGATTTTTTCGTTTAACTGTTTTGCGGCAGTACTCGAAATTTGTGTTCCCGAGTAGTTTTTCGCTGGATTCAAGTAATATTCTAACTCAATCTTCTTCGGGTGATCATCGAGTAGTGTCGTTGCATTTTTAGAAAAATTCTTTGGAATGACAACTGTCATGTAGACTTTTCCGTCACGCAATTCTTTCTCTGCCTTATCCTGAGATAAGAACTGCCAATCAAAATCATCATTTTTTTTGAGTTTATCGACGAATTGATCCCCGATGTCGACTTTCTCTCCTTTAAAATTTGTCGCCTGATCTTCGTTGACGATAGCGACCTTAATATCTTCTGTACGACCGTACGGGTCCCAGAATGCAGATAAGAAGATGGAGTTGTAAAGAAACGGTACGAGGATGAGGGCGAGAATAACGACGATCATCATCGGACTCTTCAATTTCTTCCATTCTGAGCGAAACATAAATACAAATCCCCTTTCTAAAACTCAAAACTAATTTGAGTTTTAGGTTTTGATGAGATTTACTTTACTCTCTTCATTATAAAAAATCAATCGATAATTCCAATTTCACACAAAAAAACGACTCACGGAGAGTCGTCTCTAGAAAATGATTAAGGAATTAACAGTAACTTTCCTGTACTACGTCGGCTTTCTAAAAAGTCATGCGCTGCTTTTCCATCAGATAAAGCAAAAATTGTCGGAGAGGACAGGTTAAGGTGACTAGATAAAATCCAATCAAACAGCTCACCCGATCTGCGGATGCGTTCCTCAGAAGACGTTAACACATTCCAAAGGTCGCCACCTGTTAATGTTTTGGATGTATCCATTAAAAAACGTGGATCGACAGGTGCGGGATCACCGCCTGCCATACCATAGAAGACGACGGTCCCATGTACTTTCGTTACATGGAAACTGTCCATTAGCGTAGAACCGATAGACTCATAAACGACATCGACCCCTCTACCAGAAGTTTGTGTAAGCACTTGCTCGACCCAGTTCTCTGAGTACAAATAGACAGACTCACAACCGGCAGTTTTTGCGATCTGTGCCTTATCGGGAGAAGAAGTTAAGCCAATCGGAGTTGCACCAAGTAAACGAATGAGTTGTGTCAGTAATTGCCCCACGCCACCGGCAGCAGCGTGAACTAAGACGGTATCTCCTGGTTGAACGTGATAACTGTCGCGAGTCAAATAATGTGCCGTCAATCCTTGTAATAAGACAGAAGCTGCTGTTTCGTATGAGATACCGTCAGGAAGCGGAATCAATTTATCAACGGGTGCCGCCACGTACTCAGCGTTCGCAAGCGGAACGTCCGCAAAAGCAATCCGTTGACCTACATGGAACGTTGAAACGGCTGCACCGATTGCGGTGATGACTCCTGCTCCTTCGTAACCTAAAATATAGGGAGGCTGTCCTTCTAAATGATAGTTTCCTTTTCGACGATAAATATCTGCAAAATTCAGACCGATCGCTTTCATTTCAATCAGAACTTCCTGTTCGCTGATTGTTGGCGTTGGCACGTCTTCGAAGCGTAATACATCAGAACCTCCGAATTCGTGGAATGTTAATGCCTTCATCTCAACACATCCTTCTTTTAAATCTGCTTATAGTATAAAGCAGAACATCTGAAAATGATGGACAGATGCGTTACACTAGAAAAAAAGAAGAAAGAAGGGACGTTATGAAACGTGTCTTAATGGGAGGCATTCGCTTTTATCAAAAAGTCATTTCTCCCATGAAACCAGCCACATGTCGATTCTATCCGACGTGTTCCCATTACGGGATGGAGGCAATTGAACGTCATGGTGCAGTAAAAGGGAGTTATTTGACGACACGCCGTTTGCTCCGTTGCCAACCGTTTCATCCAGGAGGTCTCGATTTCGTTCCAGAACCTGATCAGTTTAGTTGGAAAGCGCCGTTACAGCGAGAAAATCCCCGTGAGAAGGTCGAAGTCACTGTGGAATAAGTCATGTTAGGGTTTATGTTAATAGTTTAATGAATGAAGAAAAAGGGGGGGTGTTACCGGAAATCATCGGTAACACCCCCCCCCCTTTAATTGTTTCATTTGTTGAACGCTCATAGTTTACCTGTTAAAAACTGTGCTTCACCGAGACCGAAACTCCAGTCCGCCGCATCATTTTCGACGATTGAAACCATTAAATCAGTCGGAGCAAGTCCACAATTTGCTTCTAATCGTTCAGCGAGCAATTGATAGAGACGTTGCTTCTTCTCTTTCGTCCGCGTTTTACTTGTCACACTGATAAGGACGATATCTTTACTCCGCTTAAAACCAAGACCTGTATCTTGAATGACCATTTCGTGGGCTTTGTGTGTATGCACGATTTGATACCGATCACGTTCCGGCACGTCGAATGCTTCGACCATCGCGTCATGTGCAGTGTTGAGTAACGCGTTCAACTCTTCTTCAGAACGTCCTTCAATGATGTCGAATCGTAATAATGGCATAACCGTTCAGCTCCTTTTTTAAGTATGTAGAGCAGGGAAGAGTTCCCTGCTCTCGATTATTTATTCAAAGAATGGTTTGTATTGGCGTCGATCATGCATGACGGACAACCATTGTACAGTTGAGAATTCTTCAAGTACCCATTCACCGTTAAAGCGACCAAGTCCTGAATCTTTTTCACCACCAAATGGCATATGTGGCTCATCGTTGACCGATTGGTCGTTGATGTGAATCATACCTGTCTCGACTTCCAGTGCAAAAGCGGTCGCACGTTCAATAGATGAACCGTGCACTGCACCACTCAATCCGTATGGAAGAGAGTTTGCGATTTCAAGTGCCTCTTCATCTGTATCGAATGGGATGATGACGGCAACTGGTCCAAAGATTTCATTTTTAGCAAGCGGCATATCGTTCGTGACGCCTGTGACGACAGTTGGCGCAATGACGTTGTCTTTTGCTTCTCCACCTACACGAACGGTTGCACCGGCAGCTTTTGTTTTTTCAAGATCTTCAAGGATGCGTTCGACTTGTGATTGATTGATGAGTGGTCCGACTTGTGTCCGGTCATGTGATGGATCACCATACTGTAATTCTTTCACACGAGCAACGTATTTTTCGACGAACTCATCATGAATCGAAGAAGCGACAAGAATTCGGTTCGTCGACATACAGATTTGACCTTGATGATAGAACTTGCTGTAGACAGCAGATTCAACCGCACGATCGAGATCAGCATCATCAAGTACGACGAAGACGTTGTTTCCGCCAAGTTCAAGCGCTGTTTTCTTCAGGTGTTTACCGGCAAGTTCTCCGATGTGGCGACCGACTTCAGTTGATCCTGTAAAGGAAATCAAGCGTGGGACAGGGTGTTCGACGATGGCGTCACCGATTTCTGAACCACGACCGACGATAACATTTAAAACACCTTTTGGTAATCCAGCTTTTTCAAACAGGCTAGCGAAAATTAAACCGCCTGAGACAGGTGTGTCTGTTGCCGGTTTAACGACGACTGCATTCCCAATAGCGATAGCAGTAGCGATCGACCGCACAGCTAAGTGGAACGGGAAGTTCCATGGACTGATGACACCGATGACGCCAAGTGCTTTACGATAGATTCGGTTTTCTTTGCCTGGTACGACCGATGGACGAATTTCACCGTGCATCCGTAATGGGAAGGTAGCAGCTTCCTTTACGATCAAGACTGAGGCAAGGAATTCACCTTCCGCTTTAATACGTGTACTTCCTGACTCTTTGATTAGCCAATCGATGATAGTCTCTTTTTCTTCGTACAACACCTTCAGGAAGTTTTCGATGAGACCTTGGCGTTTTAAGGCAGGAACTTTCGCCCAGTCTTTTTGAGCAACTTGAGCCGCTTCATACGCGTCATCTAAATCTTGTTGGTTCGCGGCAGAAATCGTAAAGAGCTCTTCTCCAGTGAATGGATTTGTGTTCGTCATGTTGCTGTCACTTGCGCCTGTGCGCCACTGACCGTCAATATAAATCTTCGTAAAATCCGTATGCAATGTAGCTTCGTTTTGTTGAGCCATCTCATTTCATCCTCCATTCGTTATTATAACAATTAAGTTATTCACGTTATGAAAAGAAGTAAAACACATCCATACACTTCTACCAAACATATTGCTCAAAATCAGTCAGTCAAGCGGGTTTTAAAGAACTTTAAACCAGGAATTTAACCAATATAATGCTATAAAAATGAGTGGGATCGTTCTTTTTTAGAAGGACGATTGAAACAAGCGCTTGATGAAACCTTTGCCTCTTCACGTTCGTAATAAAAGCAAGAACTTTAGAAGAAGGGAGGGATGGAAGTGACAATTTTATTATGGAGTCTAATCGTCGTGTGTTTTCTCGTCGCTTTTGCAGGACTCGTATATCCGATCATCCCAAGTGCGCCGATTTTAGTGGTAGGCTTTTTGATTTATGGATTCGGATTCGGTTTCTCTGAATTATCGATTAGTTTTTGGGTGATTCAAGCGATTTTTATCATTCTCTTGTTCACACTGGATTATCTCGTCAGCGCCTACACTGTTGATCGACGGGGAGGATCTCAAGCGGCTAAAATCGCGACGACAGTGGGATTGATTGCTGGACCGTTTATTTTACCAGGAATCGGACTATTGATTTTCCCGTTCGTCTTTGCCATCTTGACGGAAAAAATCATTAGTAAAAAAACATGGCAAACAGCCGTTTCAGTAGGAATCGGTACGGTTCTCGGTATCTTATCAAGTGCGTTGTTAAAGGGAATCGCGATGTTGCTCATGATTGTAATCTTCATCCTATACGTGGTCTGACCGATTGAAATCGTGTCTTCAAGTACACATTTTGCAAAAGTTCCGTTATAGTATGAATATGAAAAAGTAAGGAAGCTTTGAAAGAATAAAGCTTCTTTTTGCTGTAAACGACCAGATGCCTTTGCATCTGGCTTTATATTAATGGAGGTGAATCCCCTTTCTTCGGGGAAACGATTGGACAGTACACACTCAATGGAGACATTCGACACGACGACGATCATTATTCGACTACTCGTCATTGCACTACTCATCATTTTAACCGCTTTTTTTGTTGCCGCCGAATTTTCGGTCGTCAAAATGCGAATGTCTCGAATCGATCAGTTGATTACAGAAGGAAGCAAGACTGCGAAAGTAGCGAAGCGGCTACTTGAGAATTTGGATTATTATTTATCAGCCTGTCAACTTGGAATTACCGTGACAGCGCTTGGTCTCGGGTGGTTAGGAGAATCGACGGTAGGTGCGATTCTCAGTATGTTGTTCGAAGAAATCGACATCCCAAACTCCGTTTCGACGATCATTTCGTTCGTCCTTGCATTCTCAATTGTAACGTTTCTTCATGTCGTGCTTGGAGAACTCGCTCCTAAGTCCTTGGCTATTCAAAAGACGGAAGCCATCACGATGTTACTCGCACCACCGCTTTATTGGTTCGGTAAGGTCATGAAACCTTTCATTTGGACATTGAACGGTTCAGCCCGGGTCATTCTTCGTTTGTTTGGTGTTGAACCTGCTGGTCACGAAGAAGTTCACTCGGAAGAAGAAATTAAAATCATCATGACGCAGAGTTACAAGAGTGGAGAAATCAACCAGACCGAACTTTCCTACATGCAAAATATCTTCTCGTTCGATGAGCGGATCGCGAAAGACATCATGTTACCGCGGACAGATTTAATCACGATTTCGAACGATGCATCGATGGAGGACATTATTCGTCTCGTTGAAGAGTATCAGTTCACACGTTATCCGGTAGCGGAAGAAGGAGATAAGGATAAAATACTTGGCTTCATCAATGCAAAACAATTATTTACGGACCATATGGCGAACAAGGGGAAAGCATTAAGTTATTATATCCACAACTTGCCGATCGTATCCGAGTATTCACCTCTTCAAGACGCGATGCTGAAGATGCAGGTGGAACGGACGCCAATGGCACTCGTCATTGATGAATACGGAGGGACAGCTGGTGTCATCACAATGGAAGACATATTGGAGGAAATCGTCGGAGAAATCCGAGATGAATTCGATAAAGATGAGAAAGCGGATATCGAACAGATTCATGAGCGATTATACCGGATTTCAGGTCGTGTCTTGATTGATGACTTAAATGAACGCTTTAACCTAGGTATTGAAGAAGAAGATATTGATACGATTGGTGGTTGGGTCATGGCACAGGATACAGAAGTATCAAGTGGTCAAGAATTCCGCTATCAAGCGTATACGATCAAGGTCATGGAAGTCGATAACCACCAAGTGAAGTCGATTTATCTTCAATTGCCTGATCAAGAAGAAGTTGCAACAGAGGATATCGGATAAAATAGCAAAATCAAAAGACGATGGACATTAAGTTCATCGTCTTTTTTCGTTATTGAAAGAATGGCAGGGTAAAGGGATTGAACACTCCTTGTGTTTATCTCCGCCAGTGACGGGTATTACTGTTTATGTGGCAAAAAAGTCTTTTTTAATTCAACAGGAAAAGGGGTTTTCTATCATGTCAAACGTCATTCTTACTTCACGCGCATCTGCAGTCGGTGGTCGCGACGGGAAAGTCGCTTCAGATGATAACGTCATTAATCTTGATTTAGTCATGCCTGGAACAAAAGGCAAAGAAGACATTCCGACATCAAACCCGGAACAGTTATTCGCAGCAGGATATGCCGCTTGTTTTGATGGTGCCTACAATTTGATGGCGCGCCAAGCGAAAAAACGAGTCGAGACGCGGACGAATTCAGAAGTCAGCCTCTTACAGGACGAAGCGGATAACGGTGTGAAAATTGCGGCGAAACTCGTCGTCGAAGTCGTTGGGGTATCGCAAGAAGAAGCAGAAGAACTACTTGAGAAGACACACAATTTCTGCCCGTATTCAAAAGCGACTCGTGGCAACATCGATGTTGACCTTTCTGTTAAAGTCGTCGATTCGTTATAAGAAATGCATCCTTAAGGAGGGTTTTCGATGGCACCAAAAGAAACCGATCGTCCAAATGAAAAATTGGAAGATGAACGGGATCGTCTGTCTGATAAAGAACGGAAACTGACAGAGGAGCAGCAAAAGGAAATCCTAAAAGGGAAAAACGAGATGCCAGATGATCCGGTTTCTCCACGAGATCGCGGAGAAGATCCGATTTAAATTCAAACAACTTGGGAGATGAATCACATGTCTAAAAAAGTAGCAGTCGTACTCGCCGATCATTTTGAAGATGTAGAATTCACTGGACCGGTTGATGCGTTAAAAGAAGCGGGGCACGACATTACTGTCATTGGTGCCAAAAAAGGTGCAGAGCTTGTTGGTAAACAGGAAGATGCAAAAGTAACCGTTGATCTCTCAATTGATGAGACATCGGCGGCAGACTATGATGCCCTTTTGATACCAGGTGGATTTTCACCAGATTTACTACGCGAAGATGAGCGTTTCGTCTCATTCGTCGAAGAATTCGATATGTCAAAAAAACCGATCTTCTCGATCTGTCATGGACCTCAGTTGATGATTAACGCCAAAATCGTTAAAGGAAGAAAAATGACAGGTTATAAATCAATTCGCATCGACCTAGAAAATGCTGGAGTAGATTTCGCGGACGAAGAAGTCGTCGTTGATGATAATTTTATCTCAAGTCGACAACCGGATGACATTCCTGCATTCAATCGAGAAATCGTTGCAAAACTCGGCTAATCGTATAAAACAAAAATCAGCACTGCGTTGTCGCAGTGCTGATTTTTTTATGAGTTCTCTGGATAATCACAGAGTTCCGTGATAACCCCATGTGAATGACGAGGGTTCATATAAATCAGTCGTCGTCCAAACGGCGTCGTTCGATACGTATCTTCTAAAAATGTTAAGCCTTGTTGTTTTGCTTCGGCGATTGCTTGATCTAAATCATCAACACGGTAGGCAATGTGATGGACTCCTTTTCCACGTTGTTTTAAAAAACGAGCGATTGGACTATCCTGGCTAGTTGGTGTCAACAGCTCGATATGCGCATCATCGAACTCGATGACGGCGATGTTGGAAGCGACACCAGGTGCGGGGTTTGAGTACTCTTTTGTTAATGTTCCACCAAGTACTTTTGTATAAAATGAGATTGCTTCTTGCATATCGCGAACGGCGATGCCGGTATGATCTAGTTTCATCTGATGTTTCCCTCCATTCGCTTCAGTTTCCCAAAAATGAATCAAAGTTGCAATGGGAAGCTGTTTTCCATCATTTTCTATTACATAGAAGAGGAACAATTTATTTAAAATGAAATATCACTGAAATATTATGGAAGAGGAATGAATGCTATAATCAAAAACGTTCCTATAAATAAGAAAAACTATTATAGAATTTAATTTTAACGTAACTGTTATTCCATATAATGCATCGACATACTACTAGAGAAAAAGAGGGAATACTACATGAAAAAAACGTTCGCGTCGCTCATCGTTTCCGCATTAGTTCTTTCATCAGCACCTCATTTTGCAGCAGCTGACGATTTAAGTGAACAGAAAGCTAAAAACGAACAACAGCAACAAGACAATGCTAAAAAACAAAAAAACTTAGAGTCTTCCGTTAATCAGGAGGGTCAAAAAATTTCTAAGACGCAACAAGAAGTCAATCGATTAGACGAAGCCTTGAATGAAAAGATCTTTGCTGTCGAAACGAAAGATCGTCAAATTAAGGCGACGGAACGAGAAATCGTTCAACTTGGAAAAGAAATCGAAAAGTATAAAGCGAAATTAAAACGCCAAGAAAAACTACTTGGGGATCGTCTTCGTGTCATGCAAGAAAATGACGGGAACTCGATTAAATGGGAAGAAGTCATTTTTGGGGCAAAAAACGTCGGTGACCTCGTTAGCCGTGTCATGGCCGGAAAATCGATTTCAAAGCAAGATGATAAAATGATCACGGATTATCAAAATACGCAAAAGCAATTAGCGGATGCACAACAAGAAGTGAAAGACAAGAAAGCACAATTGGTTGTTGAAAAGCAAGAATTGAAACGCCAACAAGCAGAACTTGAATCGCAATTAAAAGAGCGAAACAAACGCTTAAAAGAATTACGTAAGAAAAAAGAGAAATTTGAAACACAATTGATGGATGCAAAAGAAGTCCAGCAAATTCTGATTGCTCAAGAAAAAGCGATTGCAGCTGAAAAGGCAGCACGTGAACGTGAAGCACGTATCGAAAAAGAGCGTCAAGCTCAAGCAGCACGTGAAGCAAAAGCGCGAGCAGAAGCTGAAGCAGCTCAAGCAGCGGCTCAAAAAGAAGCTGAGCAACAAGCAGCTAAAGAAGCAGCGGCTCAGCAGGCAGCACAAGAGAAAGCGTCGCAAGCAGCGAAACCTTCTGGTTCGACGAAACAATCGACTCCAAAAGCATCTACACCTGCGCCAGCACCAGCTGCGCCAGCACCAGCTGCGCCAACACCGTCAGCACCTGCGACACCTAAACCGTCACCATCATCCGGTGGTCTGTTCATCCATCCAACGGTTGGGGCTGTCACGCAAGGCTATGGCTCAGCAGGTGGAGAAAACGGTTATACGTTCCATAACGGGATCGACTTTGGTGGTCCGGTTGGAACTCCAATCGTTGCAGCTGCAACAGGAACAGTCATTACAGCATCAGGTGGTGGTCCTTACGGAAACCACATCATGATTGCTCACCAATTAAACGGTAAAACGTACACAACATTGTATGCTCATATGAGCGCACTCAATGCTCACGCAGGTCAACGCGTCAGTCAAGGTGAACAAATCGGTTTACGTGGAAGTACTGGGAATTCAACTGGTCCACACTTACACTTTGAAATCCACGTCGGTGGATACAGCTATAGTGCAACTGGTCCAGCTAGCTCAGTGAACCCAATGACGATGTTTTAAACAGTAAAGAATCGTTGCTTATGCAGCGGTTCTTTTTTTGCGATTTTCAAAAAATAAATGATTATATTACAAAAAAACGTTTTCATTTGAAATGTAAATGAAATTTTTTTGAAACGATTAGGGTGCTATAATCTATTTCAGATATGAGAGAAACTTGAATACTATAATAAAATATGAAAAACATAAGTGAGGAAAACGATATATGCTAAAAAAACTAATTTCTACCATTGTTTTAGGAGCATTACTTATAACAGGAACACAACCAATTGCGGCAGCAACGATCAAAGAAAAAAAGGCTGAAAATGCCGCAGAACAACGTAAATTAGAAAAAGCAATTAAAAAACAAGAGTCGAAAATTTCGAAAGAACAACGTCAAATCAATCGAATCGATGCAGCGATCAACGAAAAGATTTTTCAGATTTCCGAAAAAAATAAACAAATCGAGAAATTGAATTTGCGAATTGATGAATTAAAAGCAGACATCGTTCGCTACGAAGAGATGTTGAAAAAACAAGAAGAACTACTCGGTGATCGTCTACGTGTCTTCCAAGAAAACGATGGAAACTCAATCAAATGGGAAGAAGTCATTTTTGGATCGAAGGATTTAGGTGATTTATTTAGTCGTGTCATGGCAGGGAAAAAAATCGCGGAGCAAGATGATAAAATGATTTCGGATTACATCGCAACCCAACAAAAGCTAGCGGAAGCAAAACAAGCGCTCGTTGAAAAAAAGGCGGAGCAGGTTGAAGAGAAGAAAACATTAATCGAACAAAAAAAAGCGTTGAAAGTTCAAATGAAAGAACGCAGTGCTACGCTTAAAAAATTACGAAAAGGTAAGACGAAGTTTACGACAGAACTTCTAGACGCGAAAGAACTACAAGCCACACTTGAAGCTCAAGAACGTGCGATTGCGGCAGCGAAGGCAGCAGCTAAAGTAGCGGCTGAAAGAGCAGCAGCCGAGAAAGCAGCAGCTGAAAAAGCCGCTAAAGCGAATGCTCAAGCAGCAAAACAAGCAGGTAAGAGTTCAGAATCACCTACTTCAGTTGCCCCACCCGTTGTTTCGAGCGGTGGGAAATTCGTTCGTCCATCTTCTGGTGGCGTATCACAAGGGTTTGGACCAGCAAGCGGTGCGAACGGCTATACGTTCCATAATGGTGTCGATTTCAGTGGTTCGGTCGGCTCACCAATCGTCGCAGCAGCAGCTGGAACGGTCATTACAGCTTCAGGTGGTGGGCCTTATGGAAATCACGTCATGATTTCTCACTTCCTTGACGGGAAAGTCTATACGACAGTCTACGCTCATATGAGTTCATTATCTGTTCATGCAGGACAAACAGTTTCTCAAGGTCAGCAAGTTGGAACACTTGGTAGTACTGGGAATTCAACAGGACCACACTTGCATTTCGAACTACATGTCGGAGGCTATCAGTACAGTGCCTCTTCTCCTCTGAATGCAGTTAATCCATTAGCATACCTATAATTCAAAACGAGCTTCGGCTCGTTTTTTTCTTGCCGCTATGCTACAGTTAAGGCGAAATGAATACTTGAGCAACTAGGGGAGCTGGAGGAATCCGGCTGAGAGGAAAACCAATCTGTTTTCGACCCTATTACCTGAACTGGATAATACCAGCGTAGGAAAGTTGAGCCGAACGGATACCGAAATGGTTGGATAACGATTTCGTATAGCGTCGACTGCTTTTTTACAGCGGTCGACGCTTTTTTTGTCGGTAACAACTCCCTTACATTGCTCGATGGAAAGGTGAGAAAAATATGAAACATGTATTGACGATTGCGGGATCTGACTCCGGTGGTGGAGCTGGAATTCAGGCAGATTTAAAGACATTTTCGGCATTGGGCGTTTATGGGATGAGTGTTTTGACGGCGGTAACGGCTCAAAATACACTGGGCGTTCAAGCAGTAGAAGAGTTATAATCGGAAATCGTTGATGCCCAATTAGCTTCAATCTTTTCAGATATTCGTGTGGATGCTATCAAAATCGGTATGGTCTCGAATGCACAAACGATTCACGTCATTGCAACACATCTTCGCAAACAGACAGTTCCGATCATACTAGACCCTGTCATGGTCGCAAAAGGCGGGCATGCCCTATTGCGGACGGAGGCAGAGGAAGCACTAATCGCGGAGTTACTGCCACTTGCGACACTCGTCACACCAAATTTACCGGAAGCAGAGCGCTTAACAGGGCAGTCAGTTACTAATCTAGAGGAGATGCGACTGGCGATGCATCAGTTGGCTATGAAGACTGGAGCCGTCTTGCTAAAAGGTGGACATCTACCGGGAGCTGCCACGGATTTATTATGGGACGGGCAAGAGGAATACCGTTTCACATCAGATCGGTTAGATAATCAACATACTCATGGAACAGGCTGTACCTTATCTGCAGCGATTGCGGCACGGATGGCACTTGGAGAAGCTTTACCGGACAGTGTACGTCAGGCCAAGAAGTATGTTACAGAGGCGATTCGTCATGGATTTGCTCTCGGACAAGGGATTGGACCGACACATCATTTTCATTCACTTTGGAGGGATACACATGTTTACGACCATTCTTAAACACAAACCACTCATTCATCATTTGACGAACACAGTCACGATCAATGATTGCGCCAATGTCACACTCGCCGTTGGCGCATCTCCAGTCATGGCGGAGGATATTCGCGAAGTGGAAGAGATGGTTCGACTTGCGCAAGCTCTTGTCTTGAACATTGGAACAATTGATGCAGACATGCAAGCAGCTCAACGACTCGCCGCAAGCGAAGCGAGACGCTTGAACGTTCCGATCATCCTTGATCCAGTTGGAGCGGGAGCTACATCATTGCGTACGTCCTTTTCAAAAGAATTGAGTAGACTCGGATGTACGGTCGTTAAAGGAAATGCTTCAGAAATCAAGACATTGCTTGGGGAGAATGGACGAACAAAAGGAGTCGATGCTGCTAGTGATGAGATCATGGATCGAGAAATCATTCGTGCATTCGCTCGTAAACAAAAGTCCGTCATTGTCGTCACAGGTCCAATCGACTACATCACGGATGGCATGCGCGAAGTGGAACTACAAGTAGGTACGCCGCGTCTCGGAGACGTCACAGGTACGGGGTGTATGACAGCTTCTTTGATTGCGAGTTTTCTTGGTGCAGGATATTCTGCGTTTGAGGCAGCAGTCCACGGAACATTTATCATGGGAAAAGCAGGAGAACAGGCAGCATCAGAAAAAGGTCTAGGTAATTTCAAACGAGAGTTGTTCAATGCAATCAGTCTGATGACGGAGCAAGATTTGATGGAGGTGGTAGAACATGTCAATTGATTATTCCATTTATGCGGTGACAGATCGTCGATATCATCCGGGAGTTGCAATCGAAACGGTCGTTGAAGAAGCGATTTTAGGTGGTGCAACGATTATACAATTACGGGAAAAAACAGCGCAGGGAAAGGAATTCTTCGAACAGGCAGTCCGGTTAAAGAGATTGACGGATCGTCATGATGTTCCTTTGATTATCAATGACCGAATTGATATTGCGTTACTTGTCGGAGCTGGTTTGCATATCGGACAAGAAGATATTCCTCTAACCGCAGCGCGACGTCTCTTACCGAACACTGTGATCGGCGTATCGGTAGCAACCGTCGCGCAAGCGATTGAAGCAGAACGAGATGGAGCATCTTATTTAGGTGTAGGTTCTCTATTTGCGACGTCATCGAAAGCAGACGCCGACTCGATGTCACACACGATGCTTCAAGCGATTCGCGAAGCCGTGCGCTTACCTTTAATCGGCATTGGTGGAATTACGGCAACGAATGTCGCTTCTCTTCCTATCCCATTAGAAGGATATGCGGTCATCTCGGAAATTTTTGCTAAAGAAGATCGACGACGTGCTGCACAACATATGACAGATGCTGTATGGGAATGGCATCAATCTCTTCAGAACAGGGTATAATCCGTTCAGAGGTGATTGTATTGAAATGGCAGACGATCCGTTTTCGGGGCTATTGGATCCGGTATCGATTGGAACCACAAATCATTCGCGTGGATAATCGGGGGATCTACCATTTGGGGAAAATTTTATTTCCGCGTCCTAATCGTGTATCTTATGAAATGGCTCTCTTGCTGAAGGAAAAGTATGAAAGACGCTACAAACGTCCGTTGTATATCAAGACAAGTTCGATCGCTACAGAAATTTGGGGACACACCCACTTAGACATCTATTATCGAATACTGCTTCGTCTCCCGATTCCTTCTCGATTACGTAAGCGTTATAGGAATCGATTGGAGAGTACGAAGATCATCGATATCGGTGTACGTGCGGTCGATCAAAATCGAATCGTTTGGGATATCGGTGATTACGTAGGGGGATGGTTTGTATTTTGGCTCATTCGTAGGCGGATGCGCTGAACTTGCAAATGTCCTGTTTCTCATGGTGCAATATAGAAATAGAAACGAGGTGACGGACATGGACATTCCCCGTTGTGAAACGATTGCTATTGATGAACAGCGTGCGTCTGAGATTGGACAAGTCGTTGATACGATTCCGACGCTTGAAATCGGAAAATTATTTAAGATCCTTTCAGATGCGACACGACTACGAATCGTTTATGCGTTGACGATCGAAGAGGAATTGTGCGTTTGTGACGTCTCTGCTTCTGTCGACTGCTCGATTGCGACAGCATCTCATCATCTTCGCTCCCTGTTGAAACAAGGGCTCGTCAAGTTTCGTAAAGATGGAAAAGTCGTGTATTATTCTTTAAATGACCATCATGTGTCGTCGCTTGTTCATATGGCGATGGAGCATGTACAAGAGGGAAAAGCAGTATCTGAATAATTTTTAGAGTAAACGAAAAGCGCAGCTTTGGCTGCGCTTTTCGTTTACTCTAAGGACGATTCGTCTGACTTGTTAGGTGCGAACCGGTGGGAAAAAAAGATCGTCGCACTAATTAATAAAAAGGACAGAATAGAGAGACTGAGACACATCCATTTATATGTAGCGACTAAAGTATCTGATTGTTGTAATTTTGCTTGAAGTGTCTTATACAAATCATCTTTCACACGAGATAAGTCCTCGAGAATCGTTTGTGTCGTTTGCGTCGTTTGTTTGGCAAGGCGCTTTGCTGCCGTTGGACTCTGACGCTCATAGACGACGAATACTCGTTCAATCTCGGACTCCCAGACATTATTGCGACGTAGTAAATCCTTGATTGCTCCTGGCGTGGTCGACGATTGATTTAGACTGTTTCGTAAATCATGAATTTTAGAAGTAGAAAAGTAATACTGTTCGAGATAACGACTATCTTCATACAATAAAAGACCACGCACCGCATTGGCACGATCTCGGTTATGTTCAACCAACTGGTCCACTTGATTGATTAACGGTATGTCATGATCCT
This sequence comes from Exiguobacterium sp. EF_C8, assembly GCF_054956715.1. Lineage (NCBI taxonomy): Bacteria > Bacillati > Bacillota > Bacilli > Caryophanales > Exiguobacterium > Exiguobacterium sp. EF_C8. The sequence goes on from NZ_CM143264.1 coordinate 590,798, forward strand.
TCATTTGCTCTGTTATCGTTGCAATCGTCCGATAACCGGATAGGGCGTAAATGATTGGGATAGAAGCGAATAAACTGATCAAAAGGATCAGCAGAATACGCTGACGCCAAAGTGAGTGCATGCAATCATTCCTTTAAATAAATAGACATGTCATAAGCTTAACTACTATCGCAAAAAAAGTGAAGCCTGTCCATTTTTTGAATAGGGAGAAGAAAGTAAAAAAATCAGTATTCCTAATAAAAAAGCAGGAAAGCTGGTGCAATACGAGAAGCTGTTTTAAAGTAAACGAAATAGAAAAAGCACAGCTAGGCTGCGCTTGAGTTTAAAACGAATACGAATGTTCCTTATAATTCCCAAAAACAGTATGGATTTCTGAGAACGTAACGAACGCGTTAGGTTCGACAGAAGAAACGATTTCTTGCAAACGGACGATTTCATTATTTTGAACGACGACATAGACCATTTTCTTCGTTCGGTTGGAGTATCCTCCCCGTGCATCAAGGATCGTCACACCGCGACCAAGTTCTTTTGTGATGACTTCATTTATTTCATCCGCCTTTTCGCAAATAATGATACATTGCTTAGAAGCGGAATAAAAACTGTAAACCGTTTGAAGAGCTTTGGCGCGAACGAAGCTCATGATAAGAGCATACATAACGTGTTTCAAATCGAAGACCCACCATACCAAGATATAGATGACAAGATCTTGCATCAGAAATATGCGAGGAAGTGGCCAATTATGAAAACGAGCAAAGAAAAACTTTCCAAGAATATCGAGTCCACCAGTCGATGCGCCACCAAAGAAAATCAATGCCATCGCAAGACCAGAGACTAGACCGGCAAAGATGGAGGCAACAAGCGGATCATTCAACGACTCGGGAACGATCTGAGTCGGAACCCAGTCGATTAAAAAAGAAGAGGCAACGACAATGATGCCAGATAAGAACATGAATCGCTTTCGTAAGAAACGGAAACCTAAAAGGAAGAGGGGAATGTTTAAGAGCAATTGGGTTAATCCGATTGGGGTGTGGAAAAGCTCTTGAATGACAAGCGTGATCCCCATGATACCACCTGATCCGATATCATTTGGAGATAGTAGTAAGCTGATGTACAAGGAATACAGCAACGTACCTATGATTAAAAAACTGATTTTTTCAACTCTCTTTTTCTGTGGGTGTGTTGTAGTCATGGCATTATGATGAGTGACCTCATGCTCCTCCTTCTGTGAGTATCTGCCTGCAAGAGTACGCCCATATGCATAAAATTTCAACCCTTCTTATGAAAAAAGATGAAAAAGGGTAAGTTTTTTTAGGAAGGTGATGAAAATGAAGAAAACATTCTTGATTATAGGCTGTATTTGTTTAGGCGTATTGGTAGGGATTCGTCTTTTTCAACAACCAGACGAAGAAAACCAACGATCTATTTGGCATGATGGTGATCTCGTAGCGAGACAAGTCGGTGCTTCCATAATGAATACGGTAGCTGTTCGCCAATTAGCTGAACAACTCCCGTTTTCATCAGAATTAAAACAGGTAGATGTCGAAGGAGAGTCGTTACGGCTCGCTTATGACGTCACAGGCAAAGAACGGCGTGCTTGGATCGGGACCGATACTGGTACATTACAAATGAATCAGGATTTCTTGAACGCTCGCTTATCAAAAGTACTTATGCATCATACGCTCGTTTTATTTTCGACGATTCCTGACTTGACCAATCTTGAAATTCACTATACCGATCCCTATTCGAAAGCTGATTTTAAGATAGATCGTAGCGCGTTCGACATCTATACACCATCTGACATCGAACGCGCTACGTCATCGTCTGGACGTTTTAATCGTGTCGTCATCGATGGATATGTGCTTGATGCCTCCAGACGACAAACCTTTTTCGAGCATTTCGCATCAGGATTTTCGATTCAAACTAATTAATTGTATAAAGCAAGAAAAGGCATTTTTCACAATCTCGACACAATGATATCGTTTACATCTCGTTCTTTTATGAAAACGATAAAACAGGTCTATTCAAGACTTGAACATCTCTTAAGATGGAAGTATCATAATAAATGAACAAACATTGTGAAGTGTTGAACAAAAGAAAGAGAGGTTTCTACAATGAACGAGGTAGAAGCATTAGAAGGATTACGGAATAAAGCAATCAAGTCGACGCGTATGCTACAACTGCGTCCTCTCGAATACTTAGTTCGTGCCATGTTAGCGGGGATATTCATTGGATTTGCAATCATTTTTACCTTAAAAGCAATTAACGGGCTGTATATGGCAGAATCACCTGTCGCAACACTTGTCGGTGGATTGACGTTCGGAGTGGCACTCGTCTTGATCGTCTATGGCGGTGCAGAACTGTTTACAGGGAATACGATGTATTTCACGACGGCAACGATGCGCGGCTATACAACGAATATGGATACGATGAAGGTCTGGCTGGTTTGTCTGATCGGAAATGGGCTTGGAGGATTAGCATTCGCATTCCTCTTCTCTCAAACAGGCATCTTACAAGAACTTGGAATGAACAATTGGCTGTTTGCTGTATCGGAAACAAAAATTCATCATTCGACGTGGGAAATCTTTACTCGGGCGATCTTCTGTAACTGGATGGTCTGTTTAGCGATCTTCATTCCGAAGAACATGAAGAATGAGTTAGCGCAGATCATGATGATGATGGTACTTGTAGCAGTCTTCTTCGCATCAGGATTTGATCATGTCATCGCAAATATGGCATTGTTCTCTATCGCATTAATCGTACCACATCCGGATACGATTACGTTTGCAGGAGCCATGCACAATCTGTTACCGGCTTTAGCTGGGAATATCATCGGTGGAGCAGTCTTCATGGGAATGATTTATACGTGGTTGAATAAAGAAAAACTAGAAGTAGATGAATCACGTCAATCTACGGCACCGGTTCATATCGCTTCTAAACAAAATGCATAATGAAAAAGCAGCTGTCGCGACAGCTGCTTTTTCATTCATTCCATATGTTGAAAGCGATCAACATCTGCGGCGAGTTCTTCGTAAATGGTCTCGACGATTTGTGCGTCATCAAAAAGTCCGAGGACGTTATCGTCCGGTAAGGCGTCAACAGGAGACGTAAAGTACAGAACTGCCGTTAGCAATAATTGTTCTTGCTCTGCATGCATCTCGAATTTTTTCTGATAGAGGGCACGAAGCATTTCGAGTAGTTGTTTTAATTGGAAATAAAGGACGAGTTCTGCCTCGCGTTCGATATCAGAACTTTCCGTAGACGCGATATCCTGTGTCAGATGTGCGAGTCCAATTTCTGCTCGAATCAACAATTCTTGTTGTGCTTTTTCATCACCGACGAGATCGAGTGCCTGTCGGTGAAAATACGTATAAGCTGATTTAAAATCTCCGGGTGTGAATTCCATGATGATGCCTCCTTCTCTTCTCTTTCTAGTTTCGCCTTATTTCTTGCAAAATTGCAACTATTTCGTGAAAATAAAGATACAAGAAAGGGGATTACATAATGCCGACACAAGCAGAATTACAACAGTACGCGTCTTTAGCAGTGCGTACCGGGATCAATCTACAGCCAGGACAACAACTTGAGGTGCGAGCGGGAATCGAGAATTTACCACTTGTTCGCGAAATCACACGTGTAGCATATGAAGTAGGTGCTACGCAAGTATATGTACAATGGTCAGATGATGAGATGACGAAAATCCGTTATTTTGATGCACCAGAAGACTCGTTTGATACATTTCCGGATTGGTTAAAAGCACGTTACGATCAGCTTGCAGAAGAAAAAACAGCATTCTTATCGGTCGTCAGCGAAGATCCAGATTTATTAAATGGTGTTGATTCAAGTCGAATCGCGCGTGCGAATAAAGCAGCTGGTATTGCTCTCGCCAATTGGCGAAAGTTCGTCATGAGTGACAATGTCAGCTGGTGTGTCGTAGCAGCACCTTCTGAAAGCTGGGCGAAGAAAGTATTCCCTGATGCAGAGGAACCGATTGAGGAACTGTGGGCAGCTATTTTGAAGGCAACACGTGCTGATCAAGCGGATCCGGTTGCTGCATGGGCGGATCATGATCATAATCTGCGTTCAAAAGCGAAATTCCTGACAGAGAAGAAATACAAAACATTGCATTATAAAGCGCCAGGAACAGAGTTATCAATTGAATTACCAGAACGTCACGTTTGGTTAGGTGGCGGTGGTCCGAATGCAGATGGTGTTGATTTTATCGCGAATCTGCCGACTGAAGAAGTGTTCACATTACCGAAGAAGACAGGTGTTAACGGTCATGTCTCGAGTACGAAACCACTCAGCTACAGTGGTAACTTGATTGATGAATTTACTCTTTGGTTCGAGGACGGAAAAATCGTCAAAGCGGAAGCGAAACAGGGGCAAGAAGCATTGGATGATTTAATTTCCCTCGATGAAGGTGCCCGGTATCTCGGAGAAGTCGCGCTCGTACCACATCGTTCTCCGATTTCTGATTCAGGTATTTTATTCTACAATACGTTGTTTGATGAGAATGCTTCGTGCCACTTAGCAATTGGTCGTGCGTACTCGACGTGTCTTGAAAATGGTCCCAGTCTTTCAGCGGAAGAACTAGAAGCACAAGGTGCGAACGACTCGATGACGCATGTCGACTTCATGATTGGATCCGCGGATCTATCAATTGAGGGAGAACTTGCGGACGGGACGCGTGAATCAGTCATGCGTGACGGAAACTGGTCGATCTAAACGAATAAAAAGGTGAGTCCGAATACTGGGCTCACCTTTTCTGATTAGATTATTATCATGCTTCTTCCCCAATGATTTTTACTTCTGTCTCAAGTAAAATACCAAATTTTTCTTGGACGGTTTCTTGTACATGGCGAATGAGTGCAATGTAGTCAGATGCTGATGCGTTTTCGACGTTGACGATAAAACCGGCGTGTTTCTTTGATACTTCAGCACCACCGATGCGTGTTCCTTGGAGTTCACTATCTTGAATCAATTTACCCGCAAAATAGCCTTCTGGACGTTTGAAGACACTACCACAAGAAGGATATTCGAGAGGCTGCTTTGTTTCTCGTTTATGCGTTAGATCATCCATGACTTCCTTGATCAATGCTGGATCACCCTCTGTCAAAGCAAATCGTCCTTCGAGAATGATGTATTCTTTCTTTGAGAAACAACTCGTCCGGTATCCCAGTTCGAGCTCATCATGCGAAATGTTCAACAGATCCCCTTGTCGTGTCAAAACAGTGGCGCTATGAAGGCAATCTTTGACTTCTCCACCGTAGGCGCCCGCATTCATGATCAACGCGCCACCAATCGTTCCCGGAATCCCGCAAGCGAATTCAAGACCACTCAGTTGATGCGCATACGCAACACGAGACGCCTCGATGATTGCTGCGCCACTTTGAGCGACGAGTTCATGTCCTTCGACCGAAATGTCGGTTAACTTTTCAAACGAAAGAACGATACCGCGAATACCGCCATCACGTACGACGAGATTCGATCCGTTCCCGAGCAATGTCAAAGGGATGCCTCGTTCGTAAGCATATCTTACGACAAAAGCCGTTTCTTCATAAGACGTTGGGATGATGAAGAGATCAGCGATTCCTCCCATTTTTGTATACGTATGATATTTTAAAGGTTCATTGATCAGTACAGATTCTTTTGAAATGCCTTCATATAGCCCTGTCATTACTTGTTCAGTCATCATGGTCTCAGTCCTTTTCATAAATTCCTATCCAGCGCTTATGCGCTCAAAATATATTTTAACATTAATTGTGCAGTCGTTGTTCAACATACTGTTCCCAAAATACCGACTTATGCCGGGAATTGCAAGCACTAGGGAGTGAATGTCATCGATTAGTAATGAAAAACATCGCACAGGTAGAATAATAGGGAAGAGGAATGAAGGGAAAAGAACTCGGGAAAAGAAACATATAGAAGGAGGCGATGAGGATGGAAAGTGAACGATTATGGATGCGACCATTCGAAGAAGCGGATTTCAGCTTTTACAAGTCACTTGTTCAAAATGAGCAAGTCATGCGCTATATCAATGGTGGCGTTGCTCTGAGTGAAGATGAGGCACGAGAATGGTTCGATCGACAATTGGAACGATACTCGGATGAACGACAAACTGGTTTTTTGCTGTTATTCAAAAAAGAAACGAATGAACCAATCGGTTTCGCTGGATTATTGATGCAGGAAGTGGATGGAAAAGAAGAATTAGAAGTCGGTTATTGGCTCGAACCGAAGCACTGGAAAGTCGGTTATGGTCGTGAAGCAGCGAAACGTCTAATGATGGAAGCGTTTAATCGAGGGCATGATCGAATCATCTCGATCATTCATCCCGATAATCGTTCTTCTCAAAATGTCGCTCGCGCAAACGGTCTGAACTGGGAAAAAGATACGATTTTTAAAGACATTCCGGTCACGATCTATGCTGGACAATTATCACGACTTTGTCGTAACTAAAGAGGAGAGTTTTTATGTACGCATTCGCATTTGAGTCTTTTCATCACATGACACCCGATACGTTATATGCATTGTTGAAATTACGAATGGATATTTTCGTCGTTGAGCAGGAGTGTGCATATCCGGAACTAGATGATCAAGATCAACAAGCCACACACCTGATCGTACGTAACGAAAGCGGTCAAATCGTTGGATGTCTTCGGATATACAACCATCCGACAAAAGGATTAGCGATTGGCCGGGTTGCCGTTCATCGTACTCACCGATCAGTTGGATTGGCAAAACAAATGATGGAGAAAGCGATGGATTATTTGCAGGAAAAAGCTACGATCTACTTACAAGCGCAAGCGCACTTAGAAGGGTTTTACGGGTCATTTGGTTTCGAAACTGTATCCGAACCTTATTTAGAGGATGATATTCCACATGTAGATATGCAGTTTTACGCAAAGGATTCTAAAAAAGACTTCACGTCGTCGAAGGATAAACCGATGAATAAGTAGAATGAACTTTTCTCGGAGGTGGATCAGTCATGAAGAAAGTGCTGGTCATTTGCGCGCTTAGTTTAATCGGTATCCTCTCTTTAGGAGTCGGTATTTCGTATGCTCAATTGCAAGGGAATTACCGTGATTCTGAGCAAGAATTGATGACGATTTTAGAGCGACAACATGATTTATCGGCTTCCTCCTTTCTTGAAGTGCATGCCTCCTTTTCTTTACAGCATCGGCAAATCATACACGTCCGCCTTCGTGGCGAGCCTGCCATCACATACGAATTCATCCAACCAAAGGATGAAATCGAATATTATGGATCTGTCGGAACAAGTGTTGAAAAGACAGGGAAGCACGATGACGTCTTTCGAAATGCTCATCTAAAAGTCGGGGAAAAATAAAAAAATGGAGGATCTTCCGGAAACAACGAAAGATCCTCCATTTTTTGCTTTTAAGACGATCGGATATTGCGTACACTACGAAGAGATACTGGAATGAGGAGGTCGAGGGAATCATGTGGAAACCCTTTACGAAAAATCAATCAATTGCTCCGGCGTTGCAAGCCTTTCGGGAACTTGACGTTGAGATGTTTCGGACGCACGTTGCTCAACTGAACGATGCGGAACAACGTGCCTTACAATTCATTAAACGATCGATAGAGCAGGATTCACCTGCTCATTTAGAACTAGCACTGGAGATGAAACAACCGTTCAGCGAAATCGATCGTCTGTTCCAAACGCTTGTCGCGTGTCAAAATCGTCAGCAGTTACTCGAGATGCTATTAGCGCACGGTCTTGACGTCAATCAAGTCTACACACTTGAGGGTCATCGCTCCATCGTCCGGCAGCCGCTTCACTTTCCTGTAGGTCTTTATGCGGCGCGTCATCCAGAGCTATGGACACTTGTCGCTACAAAATTGGACGTTACCTACACAATGCATCTTCAACGCAGTGATCAATTCATGGAGACGCATGAATTAAATCTGCTTGATCTCGTCTTATTACTTGATATCGAAGAAGAATTGACGATTCGAGTGCTGGATCAGCTGAGCGAATGCAAAGCGACCGTTGGGCTAGCAGAACGATTACAGCGCCCGACTTCACCGTTGTTGTTCAAAACAATTGAGGCAAATGCCTATCTTCCGACGTTCGTTTATGCGAAACATTACTTTCCATTCTATGCGTTGATTGGACGGCAAACGACGCTCTTTCCATCTTTATTAAAACGTGTGATGCAAGAGCCTGTTGCATCTGAAATCTGTAAGGATGCCTTGCTTGCTTTCCATAACCATCATCCTGGACTTGCTATGACAATGGGAGACGTCTATATCGAACAGTTATTCGGGATGGGTCTGGTGCTTCGTGACGTGGGGGACGTTGATTTTAGAAAAATGGATGCGGAGTATGTGTTACCTGAATACAGAGAGGTCGTCGATCGGTTAAACGATTAACGGGGGATGATCTGTACTAAATGTATGCCAATAAGAGGTTAACTGGATATCGCAAAACATCGTGGGACGATATAGTCGTAATACGTCTTGCTGTGTTGAAAGAAAAAAGACTTCAAACGTTTGAATGTTCGAACGTCGTAGCTTTTCCTGAAACGTATGGAGTATGCGACTTCCGTAGCCTTGACGTCTCAGCCCAGGTAGACAGGTGATTTCAAGAAGACGAATGTTCGGACCGAGTTTTTGAAATAAGAGTGTACCAACGATCAATTGCTTATCATAGACTAAATAAGGAACAGCTTTTCGCCTGATTAACTTTTCTAAATCAGCAACACTGTGAGGGAAGAAGTGGGTGGATTCTTTGAGGGCGTCGTTACGAAGAGCCAGATACGTATCTTGATTGCGTTCATGAACAGCTTTCAAACGCAATGTGGCAGGTTGTCCGTCTGATAATCCGATCAAACGAAATTGTTCGGCATATAAACTGTAGCCAAGCTCTTTCCAAATCGAGGTTACAGAAAGGTCATGTGGTGGAGAAACTTGTACGTGAATTTGTCGACACCCTTGCCGAAGGGCATGTGTGTGTAATGAAATGGCGAGACGACGGAAGGCTTGAATATCATGAAAAGCTCCGTTCGTTAAACGAACGACATCATGTACGACATGATAGCCAAGTGTCGCCTGGATCTGACCAGACTCGAGGTAAATCCATTGACACTCTTCAAGAGGCTGAAAAAATGAAATATCATACGGCTGTTGATGAGAATGTAGAAGTTGATGGACGTGTCGTCTTTGAACATGAGACAATTGACCGTAATACACGATAGGCAAATTAAATTCCTCCTTTAAGAAAGTGAAGATGGTTGCATCTCACTTTTATTTTACAGGAAATAAAAGGTATTTATATCTTTTGTTTCAAATAAAAAGTAGATGGATTCCTGAAGATAAGAAAGAATCGAGGCAAAAATATCATGAAGTATTTTTGGATCATCATTGGGTTATCAGGATTTCTAATCAGTGCGGATACATTGACAGTAGAAGCACGTGATTACGATGAACCGGGCGTGAGTAGTTCGACGACGTATGGTAATTATGGAACGGAAGACCATATCATCGTTGATCGAAAAGAACCAATTTATGAAGGATTCGATTCACCAAACGATATGGCATTTTTATTTGCCTGTATTGCTTTACTGGCAACGGTTGGACTTGGAATCGTTAATGCTTCTGATTGAGATGAATCTGCTCTGAGCCACGAGAATACAAAAAAGCAAGTGACGCTGTCCGTCACTTGCTTTTTTGTATAGTATGAGTGGTTAGGAAGAGAAGGACCTTAAAAATGAATACGTTTTTTACGTCCGACGCGCTCCATACGATCATGCTCTTGTTCTAGTCCAGCGCGCTCGAGGAGGTCGAGATAATAACGAAAAGGAGTCGAACGATGCGAAAAGTAAGGAATATATTCTGTGAACAGCATTGTCTCCGCTCGTTCTAAGGCTCGTAGTGAAATCAGGGCATGCAACTCTGCAAAGCGAATTTCTTGATAAGTGGATAAAGCATCTGCATCGATTCGGACATGTGACTGTAGTTTTTTTGCATGCACGTTCAAGCAATTGATATAGGCTTCTTGGTGTTCTGCTGTCTCACAGTGGGCAAGTACGGCAAGTAAAAGATCACTGCGTTCGGTATCAACGTCCATTGGAACTTTCAAGGCAGTATAGAGCGCGCGTTCCATCCACTCGATGCCATGACTATCATTTTTATAATAACCGACTAATTCTTGAAAAAAATCGACTTGTGAGACTTTTAATAGTCGAAAAGGATCGTTACTTAAAAATAAAGGTTCTTCTCCGGCAGCTGACGAAAGAAGAAAGAAAAACTCCTCAAAGGCAATCTGGGTTCCATTTTTGCGATGTGCATAATGGCGTAAATGCTTCAGCAAACGTTTTGCGGTAATATACCAATTCTTTTGTTCGCGAAGCGGTACGATTGGGTTTGGCTCAAGGTACTGTAAGTCGTATGCCAATTGGATGAACCGATCTGTCTGTGCGATGGTTTGTTCGACGGTCGGTTGTTCCTGTTCTTTTTGCAAATCCTTATACTTCACGAACTGTGTCAACATGGCGTCAAACTCTTTCTCTTCGATGACTTGTCTCGGAAGTTGACGATAGATTTCGACGATGATGTCGCGAAGGGTCGTATCGCCATACTGTTCCAATAAAAGACGTAGTTTCCGTATTCTCATGATCGACCTCCTTCGCCAAAAAAGCACAGTACAACACTATTCATTTCCCGCTTTTTTCATAAACCGAACCTCTTCATTTGCGCTTTTTAGTCAGAGACGACTATCTTAAATAAGAAGACTCATTACAGAAGGGGACAATTACTCATGAATGAAACCATTCAACATTTACTCAACCACCGGTCAATCCGGAAATTCAAACAACATCAATTAGACGAAAAGACAATCGAGACACTTGTTAAAGCAGCGCAGGCTGCATCGACATCTTCTTATCAGCAAGCCTATGCGATCATCGGTGTCGAAGATGAAGAATTGAAACGACAACTAGTCGACGTTGCAAGTGGTCAACAATACGTGGCAGAAAATAGTTATTTCTTTGTATTTTGTATGGATTACCACAAACACATGTTAGCAGCAGAACTAGCAGGGGGGGATGTAAGTCGGACGATCGAGACGACAGAAGCACTTGTTGTGGGGGCTGTTGATGCGGGACTCGCTGCTCAAAATTTAGTCGTAGCTGCCGAGTCGCTCGGATATGGAACAGTCTATATCGGTTCACTGCGTAATGATGCCCGTCGTGTCAGCGAGCTCTTACAACTTCCTGATCACGTCGTACCATTATTCGGAGTCGCAGTTGGTCTTCCGGATCAGCAACCTGGTAAAAAACCCCGCCTTCCGATGGATGCGGTCTTCCACCGGAATACGTATACTGATGACGATACGATGCGTGACTTACTGGCACAATACGAAGAGTCGACGTCATCGTATTACGGAGAACGGACCGGTGGTCAACGGACAGAAGGGTGGGTCAAACAGATGGCTGCCTCGATGCACGAACCGAAACGGACGTATCTCCGCGAATTCTTGAAAGAGAAACAAATCGCAAAAGATTGATACGGAGGTATCTGAATGGCAGAACATCAACCACAGCGCTCCCGCTTGGAGCGACGACGCTTAGAACTAGAAGAGCAAGCAAAAGAAGAGGCATTTTCGTCGGAAGAGTCGATTGCTCATGAACCACTTAAGGGACAGCAGGGAACAGAAACGTACCATCGATATGTTGAAGAGCAACGACGGGACCAAAAAAGTACATCGCGTCGTTCTAAAAACAGCGTACTGAAACAGGTCGTACAGATGATCGGGAGCGCAGGCTCGCGATTGTTTTCTAATCAAGAACGCTCGAGACGTTCGAGAAAGACTGGGCGATCAGAGCAATCCGTGCAAAAAAAACCTGACGTATCTTCAAAAGAAGCCTATCCTAAAAAAATCAAGAAAAAACGTCGTTTTAAACGAAAGCTTCTTGGATTGTTTTTGCTGTTGCTCATCGCATTCGTTCTTTTTGCCTCACAACCCTTCACGTTTTTATTGATCGGTAGTGACGCACGACCTGGAGAATCGTTACGCGGGTCACGTTCAGACTCCCTGTCGGTTATGCAATTCATTCCACTTTCTCGAACGATTCAGTTGACATCGATTCCTCGGGACACGTATACACCGATTTCCTGTGAGAATGGAAAGAAAGATAAAATCACACATGCTTTTGCCTTCGGTGGAGAAGAATGTACACAAGATGCCGTTTCTGGTCTACTCGATGAAGACATCGATGGAAAGATCGTCATCTCCTTCGATAGTTTCATCGGATTAGTTGATCAAATCGGCGGAATCGATCTTGTATCGACAGGAACGTTCTCCGAGCAGGATGCGAGTGGGAAAGCAAATCAGTATTCATTCCAGAAAGGAAAGGAATACCATATGGATGGTGCAATGGCACTTGCCTATTCGAGACACCGTAAAACGGACAATGACGGGGCACGCGCCAATCGTCAGTCGGAAGTCATCCAAGGCGTCGCGACGCACTTGTTGAAGCCAACTGGATGGTCGAAAATTCCGGCAGCGCACACGTATATGAAAGAAGAGATGAACCTCGATTTAAGTGTTCGTGAGATGGCAACAGCAGGTTTATCGATCGCCTTGATGTCAGAACGGAAACACTATGAAATTGAAGCCGTCAGTCAGCGACTGAATGGTATTTTCTATGACTTACCGAATGAGAAGGCACTGCAAGAACTACGTGATCGTCTCGATACGACGTTTTATGGTACCTTGAAGAACTAAAGGGGAGGGGTTTCCTTCCGGTCATTGCGGGTATAAATTGATGTACGTTGCTCCTTTGGTGGATCGTGTTAGGTCATCTCCGAAAGTAACGATTTTTGGACATGACATCATGACATTCCACGAAGGTGACTAACTTATCGAGGAGGGACCCCCCATATGAAAGTACTAGTTGTAGGTGCATCCGGTACGATTGGAGCGCGCGTCGTCAAATCGCTTGCCAAGGGTCATCAGGTCACGGTCATCGTTCGTCACGAACATCTGGTGGAACGATTCGAAAAACTCGGTGTCAAGGCACATTACGTCGATATTGAAACAGAACTCGAAAAAGTCATTGAACATGGAGTCGCAGGACAGGATGCAGTCATTTGTGCGGCGACCGCAGGAGTAGACGGCGAAGCAACGGAAATTGAACTGCTGGATCGGACAGTTGCCTTAAAAACGATCGATGCAGCTAAAAAAGCGCGTGTACGTCATTTCGTACTATTAAGTGCGTACGGTGCAGATCGACCTGAGCAATTTAAAAAGGATGTCTATCCGTTCTATGCTGCTAAGAATGCGGCTGAAGAGCAGATTGAACATAGCGGTTTGACGTATACGATCATTTGTCCCGTTGCCATCACGACTGGTGAAGGGCGCGGTTTGATTGAGGCAGATGAAGATTTGAAAGATACAAAGGATGCAACGATTTCGGAAACAGATGTCGCATCGATTCTCGTTGCTTCCGTTGATAATCGGTCAGTATTCAATCGACGTCTAGAAGTCAAGGAAGGGAAGACATCCTTGAATGAGGCCTTAGGCGGAACCGAGGCAGTCGGTAGCGTCAAAGATAACCGTCAAGTCAAAAAACAATTACCACGTTTTAACTAATCATTTAAAGAGCGTATCTAAATAAAATGAGGCGAACTCTTTTCTGTTTACAAAACAGAAGAGTTCGCTTTTTTGTTGATAAAAGAAGACGGTCGAAAAGAGGAAGTCTGCTACACTTAACGAAGAAGGAGGGGATTAGATGTGAAAAAAATGTTGATCTATCTGATCCTAGCGATCGCTATCATCGGCATTGCCTATCAAGGTTATCAAACATACGATGCGAAGCAAAAGAAAGTAGAACAACAACAAAAACAAGCATCGCAAGGTGGTCTAGAGGTAGGGATGAAAGCCCCGAATCTATCCTTGCGTCAAGAAGGAAAAACAATCGATCTAGACGAAATTAATCATGATGTCTTTGTTATTAATTTTTGGGCGACGTGGTGTCCACCTTGCAAACAAGAAATTCCAGAACTAAATGCCTTTGTACGACATACGAATATACCTGTTTATGGCATCAACGTCACGACATCGGAGCGGCGTGTTTCAGATGTTGCCGATTTTCTGAAGCAGACACCTGTTGAATATTCCGTGTTGTATGATCGAACAGGAAATTCAGAAGACGCCTATCGTCTCGTAGCAATGCCCGCAACCTATGTATTAGATCGTAAAGGAACGATTCTTGCAAAACATGTCGGTCCTGTGACGGAACAGATGTTAAAAGAGATGGTGAAACGAACAGGAGGATGACAATGGAACTCCTATGCGACAACTGCTCCTTTCAACAAACATTTCAACTCGGTCAACTAGATGGGTGGCCGACGTTTCCTGCTGTCTTGACGCAAGGAGTTGAAGCGTTCATGACAGGTCTGCCGCTTTGGTTCGTACCGTCGATGCATGAACCGGTCTTACAGCGGACGTATGTGGACGACTGGAATCGTTTTCGTTTAATCCAATACTATCAGCTACATCAAGCAGAAGTAGCGGATGATTGGGTACCGTACCAATTAGACTTATATCATTGTCCAACATGTCACCAGTTTTCAAATCGATTTTGGTGTGCTTTATTTTTGCAATTGGATGTCGTACAGCCACAGTATGTGTGTCCAAACGATCAAACAATATTAGAACGAATCGAAATATCTGATGTCCATCAGTACCCTTGTCCGTCGTGTAGTCACCATTCCCTATATGTTCGTCGTTAAAGCGAAAAAGCCATTCGTTTCATGAAGGACTGATGAGAGAAATTTTTCTCTATAGTCGATGCATGATACCGAATGGCTTTTTATCGATCATCAGCCCATTTGCCGAAACGAAAACGTTTGAAAGGAAGAGGGTGATGAATTGCTGACATCTAACGTATAAGTCGTACCGTCAAAAATAATTGTATCGCCTAATCTTGCTTCAGGTGGTAAATAACGTCGTGGAATGAAGCTTGAACCATTTTCCCACAGTAGAACGGCATATTTACCATCAAGTCGCTCCAGCGTACCACGTTTGATCATATTAACTCCTCCCACAATTACATCGAAGTCGTTCCTCGATCGAACAGGAACGTACTCTCTCTCTATCATTCTCTGTAATTTTTATTCTTATGTTTGGTATATTCCCAGTTCGTTTCATCTTTACACATAATTCTTTAAAAAAACGTGATTCCAAGCCGTTTTCGTCGTAATTCGGACGTAATTAACTGGAAATAAAAGCGATAGTGGCAGAAAAAAAGATCCGATATGTCATATCGGACCTCTAATATGAAATAGACTTAAGAAGCGAGGGACTGTTTCGTTTCGACTTTAGTCGGACGAAGGAAAGCAAGTAAGAACGTAAACAATGGTGAAAGAAGTAAAAAGAATGCGAACGGGATGTATTCCGTTACCGGAACACCTAGTGTTGAAGCGAAGAATGCTCCGGAAACTCCCCACGGAATGAGTGGATTGACGAGTGTTCCTCCATCCTCTAGTGAACGAGAAAGGAAACGTGGATCAATCTGACGTTCTTCAAAAACCCGTTTAAATGCTTGTCCTGGCAATAAAATCGACAAGTACTGTTCTCCAGCCATCACGTTGACACCGATGGAAGATAAGGCAACAGCAGAGATGATACTTCCATCGCGTTTGAGTCGTGAAACGGTCCGTTCAATGATGACATCGATGACACCGATGCCGCGTAAAACACCACCGAAAGCGAGTGCGAGCATGACGAGGGAAACGGACCACATCATTGATTGCAAGCCACCCTTACTGATGATTGCTGCGACGGTTTTACTAGAAGATTCTAGTTTTAAACCGTTTTGAATGATGGCCATCCAATTTGAAACGTCCCAATTTCCTTGAACGAGACCTGTTAACAATAGACCACTTAAGACACCAGCTACAAGTGTCGGGATGACCGGCATCTTACGCAATGCTAGAACCATGACAAGTAAAGGAGAAAGTAGCGTCCATGGTGATAGATGGAATAAGCGGGCTAATTCCTCTTGTGTCGTTTGAACAGCAGATGAATCGACAGTACCACTACTACGTCCAAAGATGAAGAATAAGATGAACGTAATCGTGATAGCAGGAATCGTCGTTCCCATCATGAAACGAATATGATCAAATACGGTAACGTTGACGATTCCCGGTGCAAAGTTCGTCGTATCTGACAAAGGTGACATCTTATCTCCAAAACACGCGCCACTGATGATAGCACCTGCTGCAAGTGCGGGATTGACACCTAACGCGATTGCGATTCCCATTAAGGCAACACCAACCGTACCGATCGTCGTAAATGAACTGCCTGTAAAGGTCGAAACGACCATCGCAATGAGAAGGGCGCTCGGTGCGAACCAAGTCGCCGAAAGAGTGGATAAACCAAAGTGAAGAAGGGTCGGCACTGCGCCACTCATCATCCAGACTGCGATCGTTATGCCGACGAGTAACATGATTAAGATTGGTTTAATCGCTTCCCGAATACCTTGAATCATATGATGTTCAACGTCTTCGAACTTAAATCCACGATAAACAGCATATCCTGAGACGAAAATAAGACTGGATAAGATGGCAAGATGCGGTTCGGCTTTAGCACCGAATAACGCGGACAATAAGATGATGATGCTGATTCCTAGGATAGCTGCGGATTCACGGAATGACATGCGCATGCTTCCACCTCCTTAAAAGAATATGGATAGATGATAGTCCTCTGTTGCTAACACGCTTTTATGCATGAAAGCAATGAACAAACGTAATCTTAACGAATAATAACGTTGGCGTCAACTATAAGAGATTCGCCAATGAATTAGAAAAGAGTATAAATGTGACGATTTTTTGTCGTAAACGCTTTCTTTTTTTCTTTAAATCTTGCACAATAGGAAGTATCAGATGACATTTTTGTGAACGATGAGGAGGATACATATGTTTACAATGATTTTTGTGGTAGTCGTTGCGATCATGGGTGCAGGCGTATTTGGGATCGATCATCTCGTAGCACAACGTGCTGAAAAGCGTTAAATGAGTGGATATAAAAGAAGTGTTGAAGGGGCTGTCTTATAGAAGACAATCACTTCAACGCTTCTTTTTTGCATAAAAACTAATAAAAATTCAATTGACAGTATAAATATACATATGTTTAAATCGGTATAACATTCTTTGAAGGGGAGCGTACAGTTATGAAATGTACCATCATCGGAGTAACAGGATACACCGGAATTGAACTATTAAGGCTATTAGAAGCACATCCTTCATTTGAAATCGTTTGTTTGATGAGTGATTCGATGGCAGGACAATCGATGAATGAGTTATTCCCATTCATGAATAAAAAAACGTATTCATTATTATCTTCCTTTTCCGTAGAACATTTAACGGAAACAGAGACAGACATAGTGTTCTTAGCGACACCGAGTGGAGTCTCGAAACAATACTTAGAACAACTTCAAAATTGGTCCGGTTACGTTATCGATTTAAGTGGTGATTTACGACTACCGTCTGAATCGTATGAAGCTTGGTATGATAAGGAACCAATTGATGCCCAGTTACAACAAAAAGCGACGTATGGTTTACCGGAATGGAATCGTCAAGCAATCAAAACGAGCAGATGGATTGCGAATCCCGGTTGTTATGCGACAGCGGTCCTTCTTGGACTAGCACCATTCGTAAAAGAGAAAAAAATCGATCCCTCTCAAATCATCATCCAAGCATCTTCTGGTCTAACGGGAGCAGGAAAGACGTTGACAACACAGACTCATCATGTCCATTCCAGTGAAAACGTTCGTTTATATAAAGTAAATCAACACCAACATATTCCAGAAATTGAACAGGCACTTTTGGAATGGACCGGTTCATCGTATCCGATCACGTTCTCGACGCAATTATTACCGATCAATCGAGGCATCATGGCGATCATGACGGTCCAGCCGTTCCTTGATCAATCAGAAGCAGAATGGCGATCCTGGTTGACGGAACAGTATGCAACGGAACCGTTTATACGTGTACAACACAGCGATCCGGAGATTAAGTCCGTCGTGGGTAGCAACCACTGTGATTTGACCGTCTATAAGGATGAACGGACAGGGCGCGTTACCATCGTTTCGGTCATCGATAATATGCAAAAAGGTGCTGCCGGACAGGCCGTTCAAAATGCCAACATTCTAGCAGGATTTGATGAAATGTCTGGTTTGACCCAACAACCGATCTTTATTTAAACACTTGGAGACGAAAGAGGAGGAACGCCTGTGTGGCAAGTACAAGTAGAGACCCCATTGACGATCACGACACCGAAGGGATTTCAAGCATCAGGGGTACACGTGGGGCTAAAGCGAAAGCGAAAGGATCTTGGTTTGATTTGGTGTGAGGAAGGAGCAAGTGCCGCAGCTGTCTATACGACGAATCAGGTGCAAGCAGCACCGATTACTGTGACGAAGCAAGCGATTCAGGCGTCACAAGGACGCATTCATGCCGTCCTCGTCAACAGCGGGAACGCGAATGCCTGTACGGGAGAACTTGGTCTATCACATGCGTATACATCACAACAAGCGTTAGCGACACATTTCGGGATCGCTCCTGAACAAGTTGTCATCGCTTCGACTGGGATCATCGGTCAACCGTTAGCCATTGATACGTTACTGGCAGGTATTCCACAGCTGATTCCTACAAATGACAAGGATGCCGCGAGTGATTTCGCCCATGCGATCCTGACGACCGATACCGGTACGAAAACAGCTGGTCAACAATACATGCAAGGGGATGTCCAAATTTCAGTCTGTGGTGTGGCAAAAGGGTCAGGGATGATTCATCCGAACATGGCGACGATGCTTGGTTTCTTGACGACCGATGCAACGATTGAACCGGATGTCTTACAGACATTGTTGCGTCGGACGATTCATCGGACGTTCAACTGCATTACCGTAGATGGAGACAGTTCGACAAATGACATGGTCATGATTTTAGCGAGCGGAGCTGCAGGGGGCGCAACGATCGTTGAAGGCACGGACGAAGCGTTAGCATTCGAACAGGCGATCGAAACGGTCTGTCAAGATTTAGCGAAACAGATTGCGCGGGACGGGGAAGGTGCGACGAAGTTGATCGAGGTGACGGTAAAGGGAACACAAACCGATGAAGTAGCGCGGATGGTCGCTAAACAAGTCGTCGGATCGTCTCTCGTCAAAACAGCAATCTTTGGGGAAGATGCGAACTGGGGACGAATCATCGCTGCTGTCGGAAGTATCAAGGAGCCGCTTGATGTATCAAACGTTGATATTAAAATTGGTTCGCAGTGGGTGTTACAACAGAGCATGCCTATTTTATTTGATGAAACAATCGCATCGCAGGACCTTGCGCAACAAGACGTCCGAATTCATATCAATTTGAATGATGGAGTAGGACAAGGACACGCCTATGGTTGTGACCTGACGTACGATTACGTCAAAATCAATGCGAGTTACCGGACATGACGAAACGAAAAGTTATCAAACTGGGTGGTAGTGTATGGGAGCAATTGGATGCGCAGTATTTCGAGGAATGGAAAGCGTGGGTCGAAACCGGTAACGAACTATTGATCGTCCATGGGGGTGGCCCACTTCTATCGAGTTACTGTGAACAAGAGGGAATCAAACCCGTGTTTCGAGATGGTGTCCGTGTGACGACGGATGGTGTGTTACTCGGGGCGCGACGGATCTTAGCAGGGGAAGTCCAATCCGGGATCGTCCAGCAATTGAATCAGGCAGGAATTCCAGCGGTCGGGATGAGCGGGTTAGACGGTGCGAGCGTCCATGGTAAAAAAGTCAAAGGACTCGGGGCAGTTGGTCAAATTACGCACATTCATCCACGATTGTTCACAGTGTTGAGTACGAATGGTTATGTGCCGGTCGTCACATCCCTTGTCACAGGGGAACAAGGTGTGTTGAACAGTAACGGGGATGCGTGTGCCATTGCTGTCGCGAAGGCTTGGTCCGTCGACCGATTTGAATTGTTGACGGATGTCGAAGGTGTAAAAGTAAACGGTGACTATCAATCAGAAATCACGTCTGCAGCTATCGAAGCTGCGATCGCGTCGGGAGAAATTTATGGGGGGATGATTCCGAAGGTCGAAGCGATGATGCAGGCCACTCAGCATGGTATTTCAGAGGTCGTCATTCGATCGGGAAAAAATGCGTTAGCTGCAGGGACACGAATCAAGGAGGAATTACATGAGTGCACTACTACCCACTTATCAACGTACTGATGTGGAATTGGTCAAAGGACAAGGATCGATCGTAGAAGATGCGACAGGAAAGACGTATCTTGATTTCATCATGGGAATCGCTGTATGCAACACAGGGCACCGTCATCCTTATGTTCAGCAACGGCTAGAGGAACAGTTGAACCGAATTTGGCATACGTCGAATCTGTTTCAAATCGCGGCACAAGAGCGGGTCGCCGAGCGACTGACGGAAGACAGTCATCTCAGTCATGCTTTCTTTTGTAACAGTGGTGCTGAAGCAAACGAGGCGGCGTACAAACTCGTTCGAAAATGGACAGGGAAAACAGAAGTTGTCACGTTTAAACAATCTTTCCATGGTCGGACATTTGCGATGATGGGCGCAACAGGACAGGAAAAAATCAAAGCGGGATACGGGGAGATGGTGAATGGATTCAAACATCTACCGTTTAACGAGATGGAAAGCCTATCAGCAATTACGGATCAAACTGCTGCTGTATGGCTCGAAATCATTCAAGGAGAGGGTGGGGTCGTCGTCGCTGACGATGCGTGGCTAGAAGCGTTGATGAAGAAGGCGCAGCAATACGATGTCAAAATCATCGTCGATGAAGTGCAAACCGGAATTGGTCGGACGGGTTCACGTTTTGCATTTGAGCAGACACCACTCGTACCGGATATCATCACCCTTGCGAAAGGACTTGGAAGTGGACTCGCGGTTGGTGCGCTACTCGCAACGGAAGAGGCAGCAGAAGTATTCACGCCCGGATCGCATGGTTCGACATTTGGTGGAAATCCACTCGCGATGACAGCTGCAGAAGCAACACTTGACCTCTTGTTAAGTGACACTGTCATGGCAGACATTCAAGAAAAAGGTGAATATTTACGTCAACAATTAGAAAAAAAATTACCCAAGTCGATCGTGAGTTCTATTCGTGGTCGTGGCTTGATGATTGGTATTGAATGTACGATGCCTGTCGCACCGCTGATTGACGGCTTACGTGAGAATGGTCTTCTTGTCGTTTCGGCTGGTCCTCATGTCATTCGCTTGTTGCCATCGTTATTCGTGACGGAACAAGAACTCACGCAAGCCATCGAAAAAATACAACTCGTTTGTCAACAGGAGGTCATCGTATGAAACAATCCGGAAAACTAACGCTTGCGAACGGAACGACGTTTACCGGTTCGTGGCAAGGAACAGTTCCAGTCAAAGGAGAAGTCGTCTTTTTTACTGGGATGACAGGATATCAGGAAGTCTTAACGGATCCATCTTATCAGGGGCAAATTCTTGTCTTCACATATCCGTTGATCGGTCAATACGGTATTCAAGCGGAGGCGTCAGAAAGCAACCAGATTCAAGTCGCTGGTGTCATCGTTCAAACTTTGGCTGAGGATGGGCAAGGAACATCACTCGCAAGCTGGCTAGGCGAAGCGAATATTCCGATTTTGTCGGGAGTAGATACGCGTTCCCTTGTACATCTATTACGGACAGAGGGCGACCAATTTGGAGACATGATGCAGGAGAATATGACAGTACCGGAGCCAGTAGACGCAGCATACATCGCTTCTGTGTCGACGACTTCAAACGTTGAATACGTTCCGGAAGTCGAAGAGGGTCATGTCGTCTGTATCGATTACGGTGTGAAACAATCGATGATCGATGCTTTGCTTGAACGGCATATGCGTGTGACGGTCGTGCCATACGATACGACACCGGAACGGATTCAAGCACTGGCACCAGACGGTCTGCTGTTTTCCAATGGACCTGGTGATCCGACGCAACTAGATCCATTCCTTTCAGAAATCCGTGAACTGGCGACGAGCTATCCGACACTTGGTATTTGTATGGGACACCAAGTTCTCGCTCATGCGTTCGGTTGTACCTTATTAAAACAACATCATGGACACCGAGGAGCGAATCATCCTGTACGTCATCTAGCATCCGGACAAGTATTCATGACGTCTCAGAATCATGGTTATGCCGTTGATGTTAAAAGCATCGAAGCGTCTGAGATGGAACTTGCGTATGAACACATCAATGATGGATCCGTTGAAGGATTGATTCATCCGGCTCTACCAATCATGACAGTCCAGTTTCACCCAGAAGCGAGTCCAGGACCGACAGAGGCGATGGTCGTCTTCGATCAATTCGTAAATACCGTATTACATCAGGAGGTAGCATATGTGGGATAAACAGAAAGTACTCGTCATCGGTTCGGGTCCGATCGTCATCGGACAAGCAGCAGAATTTGATTATTCCGGCACACAAGCCTGTCAGGCGCTTCGAGAAGCGGGATGCGAGGTCATCTTAATGAATTCGAATCCGGCTACTATCATGACGGATCCGAGCACGGCAGATCATGTCTACATTGAGGCGATGACTCTTGAAAAAGCAACAGCTATCATCAAACAAGATCGACCGTCCCATCTCCTAGCGACGGTCGGCGGACAAACGGCACTCAATCTTGCAATGTCACTCGAAGAAGCAGGAGTACTTGAGCAATACGGTGTCGAACTCCTAGGGACATCGCTTGAGACGATCCGAGACGGAGAAGATCGCGAACGATTCAAGCAAAAGATGATCGAGCTCGCGCAACCGCTCCCGGAAAGTCAAACGATCGAATCGTTAGCAGAGCTTGAAGAATTCATGGCAGTACATGGTGTCCCACTCGTCATCCGACCAGCCTTTACGCTCGGGGGAACGGGCGGTGGAATTGCGCTGACAAAGGACGAAGCACGTCTGCTAGCGCAAAACGGCTTACAAGCAAGTCCGATTTCACAGTGTTTGGTTGAAGTGAGTATTGCTGGTTATAAAGAAGTCGAATATGAAGTCATGCGTGACAGTGCAGATACGACGATCATCGTCTGTAACATGGAAAACATTGATCCCGTCGGTGTCCATACCGGAGACTCTGTCGTCTTTGCACCGATTCAATCGATTTCGGATCGAATGAATCAGCAATTGCGGACGGAAGCGCGTAAAATCGTGTCGCACCTCGGTGTCATCGGTGGATGCAACATCCAGTTTGCGATCCACCCGACGGAAGAACGCTACTTCGTCATTGAAGTCAATCCGCGTGTCAGTCGCTCTTCAGCACTTGCTTCCAAAGCGACGGGATATCCGATTGCGAAATTAGCGACGCGTCTTGCACTCGGTGAGCGACTCGACGACTGTATCAATCCTGTCACAAAGGAGACGATGGCGAGCTTCGAACCGACGATGGATTATATCACGGCAAAAGTGCCTTGTTTCCCGTTCGATCTATTTACTGGCAGTAACCGGACACTTGGTACACAAATGAAGGCGACCGGTGAGAGTATGGCGATGGGGAAGACGCTGGAAGAAGCGTTACAAAAGGCGTGGCGTGGTGCAGGAGTCGAGCAATCGCCTCTTTATCCGACATGGATGAAAACAGCGGAGGCTGGCGTATTGTGGAAAGAAATAAAAGCGCCGACGGACCGTCGTCTGCTCGCGATGTTAGCACTACTAGATCGTCAGGAAACGACCGTCGAAGAACTCGTCGAACAGACGAAAGTACAAGCTTTATTCGTCAAAGTACTCCAGCGCCTCGTCGATCAGCAACAAAAAATTGATTTATCGAATGAAAGTTCTTTAAAACAGACAAAAATGATGGGCTTCACGGACGAACAAATTGCCCTTCTGACGGGTGTCGGTGCTGTAGACATCGAGCACTTACGTAAAGAAAAAGGCATCCTTCCTGTCTATCATATGATTGATACATGTGCAGGAGAGTTCAAGAGTGCAACTCCTTACTTCTACGGAAACTGGAGTGGTCAAACGGAAGTCACTGCATCGACGAAAAAGAAAGTCGCTGTCATCGGTGCGGGACCCATTCGGATCGGTCAAGGAATCGAATTTGATTATTGTTCCGTTCACGCGGTACGTGCACTACAAGCATCCGGTTATGAAACGATCATGATCAACAATAATCCGGAGACCGTCTCGACCGACTTCGAAGTCGCAGATCGCCTATATGTCGAGCCGCTGACACTCGAAGACGTCATGCATGTCCTAGAAGCAGAGGATTGCCAAGATGTATTAGTCCAGTTCGGAGGACAAACGGGGATTGCGCTTGCGTCTGGTTTAGAGACAGCCGGTTATCATCTTCTTGGAACGACGGCAGCTGTCATCGATCAAATGGAAGACCGTGAGCGGTTCTATCAATTTTTAGATGACATCGGAATCGATCGTATTCCAGGACAAGAAGTGGCGACACACGAACAAATGATAGAAGTCGCAACAACGATTGGTTATCCGGTCATGATTCGTCCTTCCTATGTCATCGGAGGTAAAGGGATGCATATCATCCACGATCAAGAGCAATTAGAGACGATCGTTTCCGAATTAGCATTCCCTGTCCTTGTGGATGCCTACCTCCAAGGAAAGGAAATCGAAGTCGATTGCATTACGGATGGAACAACGACGTACGTTCCGATTTTGATGGAGCAATTGGAACGGGCAGGAGTTCACTCTGGAGATTCGACGATGATTCTACCACCTGTATCGCTCAGCGCTACCGTTCAGAGCGAAGTAGAACGAATTGCACAGATGATCGGGCAACGGATGGATTATAAAGGAGCGTACAATATCCAATTCGTCTTGCATGACGATCAGGTCTACGTGCTAGAAATCAATCCGCGTGCCTCCCGCACGTTACCGATCGTCGCCAAAGTAACGGGTCAACCAATCTTGCAGTGGGCAGTCCAAGCTGCTGTCGGTCAAGCGGTCGCACTACCAACAGAACAGACGAAACTTAATTTCCATGCCGTCAAGACCCCTGTTTTTTCAACGCTGAAACTACAAGGAGTCGATCCGAAAACAGGCCCTGTCATGCGTTCGACAGGTGAAACGTTGCAATGGACGACAGACGGACTGGCACTGGAGCGTTTCATTTTCGACGAGACGACGAAACGACATTTGACCGCAAGAGACATCATCGTTGCTGGAGCAGATACCGAGGCATTCGGAACAGGTGTAGCGTTAGATGAAACGATCGACTGGGCACAATGTGCGATTTTCTATTCACACGTGACAGAAGAAAAAACGAGTCGCGAAGCAGCGCTTGCTGCCGGAGTACAAGTTCTGACAGAACCTGAACTAGCACAGTATCATCTACAAGCGGTAGAAAAGTCCTCTTATGCTATTAAGCCACTTCATACATGGACAGAGCCGATCAAGGAGGAAGTAAAATGAAGACGATGCAACAACTGCAACATTTCTTGACGATGGCGGAACTGACGCCGGAAGCATTGACGGAGCTATTGGCACTCGCGAAAGATATCAAGCATCAACCAAGCGTTTACCAAAATGTATTAAGCCATAAAAAAGTTGCCTTATTGTTTGAAAAGGCATCGACGCGGACACGCCTATCATTTGAAGTGGGTGTTGTCGAACTCGGCGGGCATCCAATCGTACTGAGTGGAGCAGATATGCAAATCGGTCGGGGGGAGCCGCTTTCTGATACGATTCAAGTCATGAGCCGTTACGTCGATGCCCTCATGATCCGGACGTTCGGTCATGAGATCGTCGATACACTTGCGGCACATGGCACGATTCCAATCATTAACGGACTGACGGATTTGCATCATCCGTGCCAAGTCCTTGCTGACTTGCTGACGATCGAAGAGACATTCGGAACCCGGGCTGGAAAGATTTTGACATATATCGGGGACGGGAACAATATGGCGCATTCGCTAATGATTGGTGGAGCGCTCAGTGGAATGGAAGTCCGGATTTGTGCGCCAGCAGCCTATGCTCCTGATCCACAAGTCGTTCATGAGGCACAAACCATCGCGAAAGAAACCGGTGGAAATATCATCGTCATGACGGACCCTAAGGAAGCAGCGAGTGGTGCGGATGTCGTGTATACGGATGTCTTCGCAAGCATGGGGCAAGAGGAAGAAGCGACGATACGTCTGCAAGCATTTGAAGGATATCAGGTCAATGACGATATCATGAATCAAGCGAATGATGAAGCCATTTTCTTGCACTGCCTGCCGGCACACCGTGGGGAGGAAGTCACGGCAGACGTCATCGATGGCAAGCAATCTGTCATCTTCGATCAAGCCGAGAATCGTCTCCATGCACAAAAAGCGTTACTCGTCACATTACTTGGATAATCATAAAAGACTCGGTCGCCGATTTAGCGACCGAGTCTTTTGGTTGATGAAAGTTAATCGTAGTGACGCCGTGCTAATCGTTCCTCGTGTTCTTGTTTGACTTGTCGCTTATTTTTTTCGTGCAGACGTTTCATGAACGGAGTCGTTTGCCAGGATGGTGCCCAGTCAGATTCTTTTCCGGCACGGAGCGCGAGGATATAATCATAGCTCTGATGAAGTCGTTCAATCATCTCTGTTCGGACATCGCAAATGTGACCGTGTCCGGGAATCAAGAGTTTGACTTCATATTCATAAATGAACGACTCGAGTAGTTCGAGTGTCGTCAAATATTCAGAGGAATCGTGTTCAATCAAAGGGATTTCAACATCGGAAGCATAATCACCGCAGACTAACAAGTGAAGTGGCATGACGATGAAGGAAAGGTGAGTCGCTTCATGACCGGGCGTCATAAAGAAGATCAGCTTCGTCTGTCCAATCGTCAAAATCGTTTCAGACTCATGGATCACATGCGTCACATCTGGAAATAGCACGGGGGAGTCGATGTAAAATTCATCGTTAAAGTCTTGAACGGCTTTGAGCGCTTCTTGTCGATCGACATCGATGAACGGTTTAGAAGCGATGACGATGGCATCCGTAAAGGCGTAAGCACCTAAAATATGATCAAAATGAGCATGCGTATAGACGACATATAATGGTCGTTCACGACGCACGATTTCAACGTCTCGACGAATCGTTGCAATCTCATCAGGAAGCCAGCCAGGATCGACGACAATCAGACAATCAGGCGTCTCGATCAATGTTGAGGTCGTTTTCATAAGTGTACTTTGATAAATCGTCACGCCAGGCATTTTCATCTGAATCATACGAATCCTCCTTTACGAATCTCTATCTATATCGTTGTATACCCATAAATTCGTTGGAATCATCAGCAGAACCAATAAAAAAGACGACTCGCACGCCGCGAGTCGCCTGCCCTCTAGAGGGAAATGGTCCTAGACCTATGTTATGTCATAATTGGAGCGGGTGAAGAGAATCGAACTCTCGTCATCAGCTTGGAAGGCTGAGGTTTTACCATTAAACTACACCCGCGTATTGGCTACATGAAATATAGTAGCATAGCAAAGAGAGCATTTCCATAACTTTTATGAAAAAAGGCAATTTCTTTTGAGATTCAGTGTACAATAATACTAGTTAATCGTTTACACTGGTAATCTTGATTTGTAATATGGGTAAAGTTGGGTAGAGGAGAGAGTGTCTGGTGAATGAAGTAAGAGTTTGGAGCGAACAGCCGATGGGAAAAGGATGGGAAGCAATTTGTCATCACCAATTCGATCGTCATCGCTTATTGATAGGAGAGTGGTTCCATAACGTAGGTGTACTTGCTTTTTCCATCAATCAAGATGCGGACTTGCTACCGGATGTCCTTCCGAACACATTCGATCTGCCGCTCGTCTCGGAACGTGTGCAGCGAGTCATTGCAGCATATGCGCCCTTTTCTGTACAATGTCTCAAGGTACATCTTGAGACGAAGGACGGAGTGGTTCCGTACTATCTTCTCAATCTCTTATCTGTCAGTCGGATCGAACATTTACATACAACGGATGTATTCCGTCCGATTCCGAGACGGCGCGTCTATTTTTTGACAGAGCGACGAATCAGCGATTCGATATGTCCGCATCATCTTATGCGAGATGAGCGAACACATCGCATGTTCGTCTCTGCTCAACTCGCTCGACAATTCGAGCGTATGGCTGTGACGGGTATTCGCTTTGAAGAGATACAACGAATGGAGGAATTCAAATGAAACAGTACACAGTCGATCATTGGATCACGCTAGAATATCCAAAGGTATTTGAATATCAAGAAGAAGAAACATACGTCAGTTTTTATTCAACAGACGAAAATGCAATGGGCACGCTACAATTATCCATTTATGAGTCCGATTCAGAAGAACTGACACCGTATGAAGCGGCAGAACAAGAAATCAATCTGTTGGTAGAAGAGTTCGGCATCGAACTAACGGGAGCACTTGAAGTCCGCCGTAATTCAACAAAAGAAGCATTGCTAGCAGTAGACGGGAAAGAAGAAGATATCTTCTTACGCATCTATGCGTATTCAGACGGGGAACGGCTAGTCCTATTGACATACTCCGCAGAACGCGAGACGCTTGAAATCGAGGAAATCGAAGCGATGATTTCTTCACTAACTTGGATTCAATGAAGTACACAATAGATTGTTCAAAAGGCAGCAGATCCAAGGATCTGCTGCCTTTTTGTATCGATCGATATGACTTAAGAAGAACGAGAAGATGAGCGTGTAGCTGCAGGGTTGACTTGTTTATTCAACCAGCTCGCGATATCTGCGAAAACGCGGATACGTTCGAACTCATGGAAGAGCTCGTGGCGTAACCCTTTATAAATCGTCAGCTGTACGGCATCGACACGAACACGATTATACATATCAAACAGATGATGGACGCCTTTTCCGTCAAATGCGACCGCGTCATCGCCACCCGCAATGAGCAACAGTGGTAAGTGACGCGGATGCTGATAGATGGAGGCAAGTGCGTTGACGAGTTTCGTTGCGTGCAAGAGTTCATGGAAGAACCCAAGTGTGACCGTTTGACCGGATAAAGGATCTTCATCATAGCGCATGACGGATTGTGGATCCGAAGAGAGCCAGGCATTTTTCGATAGTGCCGGGAAGAAACGTAGATTATAGCGTCCGAAGACCAGTTGTCCGAAACGTTCAGCAAGATGTGTAGAAGAAAGCTGATTGATTTGGCGTTCGACGAGCTTTTCGCTGATGTTACCGAGTAAACCTGTGCTCGTCGGAGGGCCGCTCGCGATGATTCCTGCTACCGTGTGACCGAGTGTTTGACCAATCCGGCGAGCGATCAACGAACCAAAACTGTGACCGAAAATGAATACTGGTAACGTCGGGTAACGTTCTTTGATGTCAGAGACGAGTTCTTCTGCGTCCTGCATCAATTGATTAAAACCTTGATTCGGTTCAAGATGACCGAGTGTCCCGCGCTGTGCAGCTTGAGTTCCGAAACAGCGCAAATCTGCGATGATCGTGTGGTAATGATGAGCATAGAGGAATTCTGCGAATTCCTCATACCGTGCGCCATGCTCCATCATCCCGTGAAAGACGATCACGACTCCTTTCGAATCATGTGCTTCGAGGCTATGCAATGTCGTAGTATAGCCGTCAGAGGCTATCCAGTGTGAATGATCAATCGTCATGTAACTCATCCTCTCATTAAGAAAGTCCGAATACCTGTCCGTCTTCAGAAACGCCCATATGGAAGGCAGCAGGAACCGCGGGTAATCCCGGCATCGTTAATACATTCCCAGTCAATGCAACGATGAATCCTGCACCAATCGATGGTCGGATTTCACGAACTGTAATCGTGAAGTCTTCGACACGACCATACCGAGCGGGGTCATCGGTTAAAGAAAATGGCGTTTTTGCCATACAAATCGGTAAATGATTCAATCCCATCTCCGTACACCGTTCGAGTTCGCGGAGGGCTTTGTCTTCAAAATGAACGTCGGCTGCGCCATAGACACGTTTTGCGATACGTTCGATCTTTTGACGAAGCGGCAACTCGTCAGGGTACAGTGGACGGAACTGGCTTGGTTCCTCAAGTGCTTGCATGACTTCCGCGACGAGTGCTTCACCGCCGGCACCGCCTTTACTGAAGACTTCGCTTTCCGCCACACGAATATTTCGTTCCTGGCACCATGTCAAAATCATGTTCCGCTCGGCTTCCGTATCGGTGAAGAAACGGTTCAAGGCAACGACGGCAGGGACACCGAACAAGTTCATCGTCTCAACGTGTTTTTCAAGTAAAGCAAGACCATCCGTTAAGGCAGCGAGGTTTTCTTCGCTGAGTTGTGTTCTGTCTACACCACCATGCATCTTCAAGGCACGAACCGTAGCGACGATGACGACGGCATCCGGATGGAGTTTGCCAATCCGAGATTTGATATTGAAGAATTTCTCAGCTCCTAAGTCAGCGCCGAATCCTGCTTCTGTGACAACGTAGTCACTTAACTTCAACGCGGTTTGTGTAGCAATCAAAGAGTTGCAGCCGTGTGCGATGTTCGCGAACGGTCCGCCATGAATCAATGCCGGTGTTCCTTCGACGGTCTGAACGAGGTTTGGGCGGAACGCATCTTTTAGAAGTAACGTTGCAGCTCCTGATGCTTGAATATTCTTGACCGTAACCGGCTGTTGATCGTACGTATACGCAACGACAATGCGGCTCAGGCGTCGTTCGAGATCCGTGATAGAGTCTGATAGACAGAGGACAGCCATGATTTCGGAAGCGACCGTGATATCGAAGCCATCTTGACGCGGAACGCCATGTGCAGGACCGCCGAGACCAATCGTAACTTGGCGCAAGGCACGGTCGTTTAAATCAAGCACACGTTTCCAGACGATACGGCGTGGATCAATGCCAAGAATGTTGCCTTGATGCAGGTGATTGTCGAGCAAGGCACTGATTGTATTATGAGCAGATGTGATCGCATGCATATCACCTGTGAAATGGAGATTGATCTCCTCCATCGGCAGGACTTGGCTATAGCCACCACCACACGCACCACCTTTTAATCCCATCGTCGGACCAAGTGAGGGTTCCCGTAAACAAATCATCGTCTTATGGTTTGCTCGGTGTAGTGCTTGTCCGAGTCCGACAGTGACGGTTGATTTCCCTTCACCGGCAGCCGTTGGATTGATAGCAGTGACAAGAATCAGTTTGCCGTCAGATTTCGTTGCCAACCGGTTCAGCAGCCCGTCTGTCAACTTCGCTTTATACTTTCCGTACGTATCAAAATCTTCTTCTTGCAAACCAATCCGATCCGCGATTTCTCGAATCGGGCGTAAGACAGTTTGTTGTGCGATTTCTAAGTCAGAACGAATGGTCTTTTCCATGGTATCGACTCCCTCTTTGATTGGATCTCTCTTTTTTCTAATAGTAGCCTATCTAGTGTGAACGCGCCAAAAGAAAACGTTCAATATTTTCCACCCAATGGGTCAAATGGTGACGTGTTCAAGTGTAAGTGAAAGACGTACTGTAGAGTGGAGGAGGGATGAAACAATGACATCTGGACAAAAGAAGTGGAAACGCGGTCTTGATTTTTGGCTCTTCGTCGGACCGGTCTTTCTTGTATTCGCAGTGATCGTGCTTGTACCGTTTTTCAATGGCGTCATGTATTCGTTCACGGACTGGAATGGTGTAACAGGAGAATTAAATTGGATCGGCTTTGATAACTATGTCCGTCTCTTTACGAGTGACGAGCAGTTTCAGCAGTCATTTTGGTTGACGACGAAATATACGGTCGTCGCCGTCGTCTTAACGAATGTCGTCGGTTTCATCTTGGCGTTCTTATTGACACAAAATATTCGCACACGTAATTTCTTACGGACAATATTCTTTATGCCGAACTTAATCGGTGGATTGATTCTCGGATTCGTCTGGCAGTTCATCTATGTCAAAGGCTTTGCATCAATCGGTGAATTGACAGGGTGGAGCATATTTGAACTTCCATGGTTAGGAGATGCCCGAACAGGGTTCTGGGGTATCGTCATCGTTTCAATTTGGCAAGGTGGCGGTTACATCATGGTCATCTATATCGCGGCTCTACAAAACGTTCCTCAAGAGCTGATTGAAGCAGCAAAAATCGATGGTGCCAATCGTCTATCGACGTTACGGAACATTACGTTGCCACTGATTATGCCGTCCGTCACGATTTGTTTGTTCTTAACGATTTCGTGGTCCTTCAAGTTATTCGATACGAACTTGTCACTAACGAATGGTGGACCCTTCAAATCGACCGAAATGCTTGCTTTAAACATTTACAAGGAATCGTTTACGAATAATAATCTTGGACTCGGTTCAGCGAAAGCAATCATCTTCTTCGTTGTTGTTGCGGCGATTACAGTCACTCAAGTCTATCTGACGAAAAAACGGGAGGTGGAAGCATGAGTACGGCACAACCGTTACCTACTCCGCAAGAGGAGAAACCAAAGCGCTCTAAAAAGGCGAGAGGTCGTTATTCACTCCGTCTTGGAACAGTCGAACTAGCAGCCTTATTGATGGGGCTTCTGTATATGATTCCGTTTTATTACGTCGTCTCGAATTCATTCAAGACGCAGGGAGATATCTTTACGAACACATCGGGTCTACCAAAGGAATGGATGACTTCCAACTATTCAGAAGCATGGGAAGCCATGAACTTCGGAAAAGTCTTTTTAAACTCCGTCATCATTACAGTCGGTGCTAATGCGGTCATCATCATCTTTTGTTCGATGGCAGCCTGGAAGCTTGTCCGTACGAAAACACGTTTGTCGACGATCATCTTCTTCTTGTTCGTTGCTGCGATGATCATTCCATTCCAATCAATCATGATTCCTTTATCGAAACTGTCTGGGGATCTTGGATTACAGAATAGTTATTGGGGACTGATTTTGATGTACCTTGGTTTTGGTTCTGGACTATCGATCTTCCTGTATCATGGTTTCATGAAGTCGATTCCTGAAGAAATCGAGGAGGCAGCAATCATTGATGGTTGTTCACAATGGGGTGTGTTCTGGCGCATCGTCTTCCCATTGCTCAAGCCGATTACAGTGACGATCATCATCTTGAACACGCTGTGGATTTGGAACGATTTCTTATTACCCTCGCTCATGTTACGAGATGTCGATTTACGGACGATTCCTCTCGCGACGTTTTACTTCTTCGGACAGTATACAAAACAATGGGACTTGGCTCTTGCCGGACTCGTGCTTGGGATCATTCCGTTGTTGCTATTCTTCTTCGCCCTGCAAAAACAGATCATTCAAGGGATTACAAGTGGATCAATCAAATAATTTTTGTAAGCGCGTTCTCGATTCTAGGAGAACGCTTTTTTTATGTTTCATGCATCAGATTAATCTGATAACTTTTATTTTTTTTGAAAAAAAGGCTTTTCAAACACTTGCGACCTGTTGTACGATGTTCTCAATTCAATTGTAACAACGACGTTGAAGGGAAGAGTAACACCTTGTACGACCGTATAGCGAGCTGGGGATGGTGAGAGCCCAGTCGGAAGCAAGATGCGAAGAACCTCCCGGAGTCGCTACCCGAACCCGAATGTCAGTAGGCGTAGCCGGAGTTGCCTGTCCGTTATCATATGGCCGAAGATGAAGTGATTCGTCTTTTGAGTGAGCAACATCGTTGCTAACATGGGTGGTACCGCGGAACCGAGTCTTTCGTCCCATATTCTTGGGAAAGAAGGGCTCTTTTTTATGGCTTCTTTTTCAAAACACAATTGAGGAGGAACACCACCATGACAACACTCGTATCGATGAAACACACACAGGAAGCAATCACACTCGTAAAGAAACGCTTTGAGGAACGCTTTTCGACGACACTCGGATTAACACGTGTTGAAGCACCATTGTTCGTAGAGAGCACACTCGGCGTCAACGACCATCTCAACGGCGTAGAGCGCATCATCCGCTTTGATGCACTAGATCACACGACAGATCTTGAAATCGTCCAATCCCTTGCGAAATGGAAACGTCAAGCGCTTCACACATACGGATTCGAAGCTGGAGAAGGATTATACACATTGATGCATGCGATTCGTCGTGATGAGATACTTGATGCGACACATTCCATCCACGTCGACCAGTGGGATTGGGAACGGGTCATTACGAAAGAACAACGGACGAGTGCCTATCTAAAAGAAACGGTACAAGCGATTTATGCAACGATTCGCCAAGTCGAGCAAGAAGTGGAAGCAGAGTATGGCATTTCAGCGATCTTACCGGAAACGATTCATTTCATGACAACACAAGAACTAGAGGATGCCTATCCAACGCTTTCAACAAAAGAACGTGAAACAGAGGTCACGAAGGCATACGGTGCTGTTTTCTTGATGCAGATTGGTGGCGCGCTTGCTTCGGGAGAGAAGCATGATGGTCGAGCGGCAGATTACGACGATTGGACACTCAACGGTGACATCTTAGTACATCACCCAGAAATCGGAGCATTTGAATTGTCTTCAATGGGAATTCGTGTTGACCGTGAAGCGCTATTAAAACAGACGTCCATCGCTCAAGAAGAGGATAAATTGGCTTTCCCGTTCCATCAAGGTGTGCTCGAAGAGCGTCTGCCGTTAACGATGGGTGGAGGGATTGGTCAATCACGTATGGCGATGTTCTTATTGAAGAAACGTCATATCGGCGAAGTCCAAGCTTCTGTCTGGTCGGAAGAGACTCGTAAAAGTCTTCAAGCTGAAGGTATTCACTTGCTCTAACATATATATAGTAAGAAAGCGTCAAAGGAATGATATTTTAAGTAACGAAGAGCACACTTCCATTCGGAAGTGTGCTCTTTTTTTAAAGGTCATAAGACCTCAGGCGGAGGAAAAGCGTGTCAATTCTTGATAGAATGGGGATAACAATAAATAAGAAAGAGGTGAAAGCATGTCTTCTCTATTAATCGTCGGAATACTCATCCCCATTTTGTTCATTGCGTTTCTTTGGTTCAACATTAAAGGTTTACGGACAATGTGGCGGGATTATAAACGGACAGGCTCAATCGTTGCACTCGGCTTTTTCATTGTCGGGGTCATCGGAATTTTCACAGGTGTCTGGACAACTCTAGTCGTCATCATTTATTATCTCCTCCGTCCAGCGAGAGGATGAACGGAGGGTTACTCGTATGTTGGAATGGTTATTTTCGGCCGGAGAATCCAATCTCTGGCTGTTTTTAGGAATCATGATCATTGGTCTTGGAACAGAATTGATTCCAGCAGAAGTCGGATTACCGCTACTCGGTTTATATGTATCGAACGGAACAGTCAGTTGGACAATTGCTGTTCTCGTCGGCTTTCTAGGGAGTTTGATGGGGGCGACAGTCTTTTATCTCTCAGGGCGTTACGCAGGACGTCCAATCCTTGTACGATACGGAAAATGGTTACTGATCAAAGAAAAAGAAATTGAGCAGGGTGAGCGAATCGTCGGAAAGTATGGAACATGGTCCGCGTTATTTGGACGATTCTTCCCTGTCGTTCGTTCAGTCGTCTCGATTCCCTGTGGTCTGTTTGGTCTTTCATTCAAGCGCTATCTACTCGCTTCAAGTATTGGATTATTTCCGGTCTCTTTCTTTTACATCTGGGTCGGGGAGCGATTCGGAGTAAAGCGAGCGGAGTCAATGCTTAAAGGGCTAGAGCAGGAGTTATGGTGGATTTTAGGCGGAATCGTCGTAATCCTCGGCGGGTACATCCTGTATCGTCGCTCTAAAGCGAAACAACACGGACAGACGCAAGACGTAAAAACGAAGCAACAGAATAAATGAAGGGGTCGACAAAAAGTCAGTCTCTACAAAGATAAGTGTGGCAGAATGATGATCTGCCACCCTTATCTCATAAAAAAGGACTCGTCACACGCGACACCTACAGGAAAGGGCGTGAAAAGACGAGTCCTTCTTTTTTTGAGTAAGCCCGGGATTCAAGCAGGAGGAAACAAGAATCGCTTCAGCGACTTAATACGATGTTTAGGCGTCAGCAGTAACAGTTGATCATTGCCTTCAAGAGCAGTGTCGCCACGGGGAGTAATGATATGATCATCGCGAATGATGGCGGTAATCAAAAACTCTTGCGGTAGATCGATTTCTGATATCGTCGTTCCGATGAACGGATGGGACATCGGTAACGTCAATTCAATGATTTCTGCGTTCGGTTTACCGATCGACATGAACTCAATGACCGTATGGATAGCAGAAGTCTGTGTCTCGTTGAGACGTAACCGTTCGGAAAGGAATGTCAACATACTCCCTTGAATCAGTGTCGATAGTAGAACTGTAAAGAACACGATATTGAAAATCATCGATGCATTCTCGATGTCGGCAACGAGTGGGTATGTCGCAAGAATGATCGGTACCGCTCCTTTTAGACCAGCAAAAGAAATAAAGACCTTCTCTTGCCACGAATAACGAAACGGCAATAAGCTAATCCAAACGGACAGCGGTCGAGCAATGAAAATCAAAATCAACGCAAGGGCAACGGAAGACAGGATAACCCGGATATCGAGCAATTGTTTCGGGAAGACGAGCAAACCGAGAACAATGAACATTCCGATTTGAGCTAGGTGCGCCATACTCATCGTAAAGCGGACGAGCGTCTGACGGTAGACGAGTTCATGATTACTGATATAGATTGCTGTCACATAAACGGCGAGAAATCCACTAGCATGAAATGTATCAGCTAACCCGAAAGACAAGAAAGCAAACGACATGAGTAAAATCGGATAAAAGCTCGAGGAAGATAAGTCAATCCGATTGATCAAGGTTGAAGCTGTCCATCCAATGAATAGACCGATTAAAAGCCCCATCGACATTTCCCAAACGAGTGAACCGAGTCCCATCCAGAGTGATGCTTCTTCAGGATTCGTCACGAATTCAAGGAATAAGACGGTCAAAAAGACAGCCATGGGGTCATTCGTTCCAGATTCAACTTCGAGTGTTGACCCTACCTTACGTCGGATCGGTTGTCCACTTAAGACAGAAAAGATGGCAGCAGCATCCGTCGATCCTACGATTGCGCCAAGTAAAAAGGCATTCGCCCAACTGAAGCCAAGAATGTAATGGGAGGCAACTGCAACGATGGAAGTAGCAATGAAGACTCCGAACGTTGCAAGAGAAAGCGAAGGTGCGAGCTCGTGTCGCACTTCTTTCCAAGCTGTTTGCAGACCACCTTCAAACAGAATGATGATCAGAGCGACAGTTCCAAGAAGCTGGGCAAGTTCCGCATCGTCAAAGCGAATGAAACCCGTAATATCACTTCCGGCAATCATACCAAGAGCGATAAAAATCAATAGAGCAGGAATATTCAGACGACTTGATAACTTCGTCGTCCACACAGCGGCGAACAATAGTATACCAATCAATAAAATCGTGAATTGTAAGGACATGGCATCAAGCTCCTATTCAATAAAGAATCTTCTAGTTTCATGATACAACAATCCCGATGAAAAGACTCGGATAACGATTGTTCAATATTTTCCACCACACCGGACAACTTTCTCTCTCTTCATTGCAAGCGTTTTCATTTATTGTGAAGGTGTAGCACGTAAATGAAACGAAATCAGGGAGGGAATCCGAATGCGTAAAAGAAGATGGGCAGCATTACCTGTCGTCACAACGGCGATGGTCGTCGCTTTGGCAGCATGTGGTGGCGGTACATTGAATAGCGATGACTCGAAAGATAGTGGTTCAAAAGATGGTAAGACGCTCAACGTATTCCAATTCAAGGCTGAAATCGCAAAAGACATGGAAAAAATGGCAAAAGCGTATGAGAAGGAGACGGGGACGAAAGTCGTCGTACAAACAGTTGGTGGTGGATCGGATTATGGTGCTGCCTTGAAGTCGCAGTTTGCCTCTGGGAATGAACCGGATGTCTTTAACAACGGTGGCTTTACGGAAGCAAAAACATGGCAGGATAAATTAGAAGATTTGTCAGACGAAAAATGGGTCGGTGATCTAACGGACCTATCAAAAGAGCCGATGACGATTGATGGAAAGTTATACGGCATGCCGATGAACCTTGAAGGATACGGCTTCATCTACAACAAAGATATCTTCAAAAAAGCAGGCATCACAGAGCTTCCAAAAACATTAACGGAATTAACGGATGCATCTAAAAAGTTGAAAGCAGATGGTGTGACGCCGTTTTCGATCGGATATGGAGAGTGGTGGATTCTTGGAAACCACCTAATGAACATTCCGGTCGCACAGCAGGATGATCCAGATCAGTTCATCGCGGACTTGAATGCTGGAAAAGCTAAATTCGAAGATAACAAACAGTTCAAGGAATTCATGAATCTGTTTGATTTGACGATTAAGTACGGGAATAAAAATCCGTTAACGACGGATTACAACACACAAGTTTCTCAGTTCGCTGAAGGTAAGACAGCGATGATTCAACAAGGGAACTGGGCACAGCAATTGATCACAGATGTGAATCCGGATATCAATATGGGCTTCATCCCGATGCCAATCAATGACGATAAAGAAAAAATGGATCGTCTCCCTGTTGGCGTACCAAATAACTGGGTCGTCAATAAAAACTCGAAGAATAAAGCAGAAGCGAAAAAATTCCTCGAGTGGATGGCGACATCTGATACAGGAAAAGACTACATGGTCAACAAATTCAAGTTTATTCCGGCCTTCAAATCAATCGAAGCAAAAGATTTAGGACCGCTTGCGGATGATATCCAAGCGTACTCGAAAGCTGGTAAAACGATCTCATGGAACTGGTTCAAGTATCCGGATGGTGCAGTAAACGAGTTTGGTGCGATCATGCAGGCATACGTCGGTAAGCAAAAAACAGCTGACGAGATGCTACAAGATTTCACGAAAACATGGGACAAAATGAAGAAATAAGAAGTGATTCAAAAAAACATGCCTGTTCCGATCAACTGACGGAACAGGCATGTTTTTTATTATAGGAAAAATAATTGGATGAAGAAGAGAAGCGCAAATACATAGATGAGTGGATGGACGCGCTCTTTTTGGATGGCTTTCATGATCGGATAAACGATGAAGCCGAATGCGATACCGGTTGCGATGCTACCGGATAACGGCATGATCAAGATGACAAGGAAAGCTGTGAAAGCTTCACTGAAATCATCCCATGGAATCTGTTTGATGTTTTGAATCATAAAGGCACCGACTAGAATCAACGCGGGTGCGGTAATCGCGGGAACACTTGAAATCGATTGAACGAACGGTCCAAAGATGGCAGATAATGCGAAGAGTATCCCGACCGTCACGGACGTGAGTCCAGTCCGACCACCCGCAGCAACACCTGCTGCAGATTCTACATAAGCAGTTGTTGGACTTGTTCCGAACAAGGAACCGGCAACCATCGCAGTCGAATCAGATAATAGTGCGCGTTCACTATTTTTCAATGATCCATCTTCTTCAATCAATCCAGCTTGTTCACCGACAGCGACCATCGTACCTGTCGTGTCAAACATCGTTACGAGCACGAAGGAGAGGACGCCGCTGAATAGCCCGTACTGAAATACGTCCTGAATGGCGTTGAACGGATTAGTGATGATCAATCCTTCCGGTAACGTTGGTAACGCGACGAAGGAATCTGAGAACTTTAATTCACCTGTCAAAAATGCGATCACACCAGAAAGGATCATGGCGTAAAGGATAGCTCCTGGTACCCGTTTGATCGTCAAGATCGCAGCAACTAATAACCCGATGAGTGTGATCAGCGCTTCTGGTGACGTCAAGGCACCAATCGTGACCAGTGTATCTTCACTACCAATGAGAATTCCTGACATCTTGAGACCAAGTGAAGCGATGAAGAGACCGATTCCACCCGTGATGGCAAGCTTTAAGGTCATCGGAATGATTTCGATCAGTTTCGTACGGATCGGCGAGAGTGACAACAATAAGAAGATGACACCAGCGACGAACACGACTGAAAGTGCTGTTTGATATGGAATTTTTTCACCGACGACAAGTGTATATGTGAAGTACGCGTTGAGTCCCATTCCGGGTGCGACTGCGATCGGTAGATTCGCATAGAACCCCATTAAAAGTGTACCGATCAATGTAGCGATGATCGTCGCAGAAAAAGCTTGGGCTTGAGGGATACCGGCATCTGCTAAAATCGTCGGATTGACGAGCAAAATGTATGCCATCGTAATAAACGTTACAAATCCGGCTTGGATTTCACGTTTTACGGTTGTTTGGTGTGCGGCAAGTTTAAACATGGATAAAAGAACCACCTTCATAACAAATTGATTAAAAGACGAACATTGATGATATTATAGTAAAATTCATTCGGAATCAAGTCGAAAGAAAAAATAATTTATTATTGCAATCCTGAAAGAGAATATCAGGAAATGATGTAAGCGAATTCAAGGTTATGATACGATTGATTACAAGAAAAAGGATGGGGGCGCCTTTTATGAAAAGTATCCGGACACGTTTGATTCGTCTCGTTGTCTTAGCGATCTTAATTCCGACAGCCCTCGCGACTTCGATTTCCTATCTTTATGTACGACACCAGAACATCGAACAGGCAGAACATTCTAGCCTGAACGTGTTGACTCGGGGAAATACACAGGTGACTCATTATATAGAGGATATTCGACGTCTATCAACGAGTTTATATGCGAATCGCTCGTTGATGAACATCATGCGTGTCGGAGCGGATCAGGAACTAGACGAATCCGATGGAGTCGTCTCGCGGGCGATGTTAGGTCTATTTTTATCCCGACAGGATATTGAGCAGTTACATTTCGTCATCTTGAATGGCTATTCAGAGTATTCGGTTTACAATATGAAAACGACGAGTCGGGGAACATTTGATTGGATGCAAGAAACGGATTATTTTCGATTAATGAAACAAAAAAACAGTTGGTTGATTGACGGAGCTCACCCGATCGAACCGTACAATGTGCATACGATGATTCTCGATGAGAAACAAGTCGTCAGTTTTCGTTATCGGATTGATCGTGTCGAGACGGATGAGCCGCTTGGGTTCCTCTCAGTCGATATTCCGGTTCGGGTATTTGAACAGCAATTAAAATTGTTCGAGAATGATCCGGATGAGTCGCTGTGGCTGATGACTGATCAACGTGTTCTGGCACAGACTGGAGCAAAGATGGACCTACCTACCGACCAATTCACTGGACAGAGTGGAAGTCTACGTGTCGGAAAATCGTTCATCGTCTACTCGAAAACGATGACGAACGGAATCCCGTTGACACTGATCAAACGGATTCCTTATGCATCCGTCATCCAAGGGGCAAACGAGACGGCATTGATTCTCGTACTGATTGGTCTCGCTTCTCTTATCGTCATGATTATTGCCGCGAGTCTAGTTGCCATGCAAATCACGAAACCGATTAAACAGTTGACGGCAAACGTCTGGCGAGTCGAACAGGGTGATTTATCGGCACCGTTCGTTGCCACGACGAATGACGAGATTGGATTACTCAATCGTCAGTTCCAACGCATGATTCAACGGATCGATCGTTTGATTAAACGGGAATATCGATTGGCGCTCGAAAATCGGACGAATGAGCTTCGAGCCTTACAATCTCAACTCAATCCTCACTTTTTATTCAACGCCTTGCAATCGATCGGAACGACGACGTTACAAGGGGACCGGAAGATCGCGTACCGCTCCATCACCGGATTATCGCAAATGATGCGTTACTCGATGAACAATGAACAAACGATCGTAACGTTAAAACAAGAAGTCGATCATCTTCAAGCATACATCCGTCTGCAACAGCAACGTTTTCCTGAGCGATTCCGTTATATCGTCGACGTCCCTTGGCACCTCAATGACATTGAAGTACCAAAAATGATCTTACAACCGTTTGCTGAAAACTATTTCAAACACGGCTTCCGTCAACAATTAGCGGCGACAGAAAACTATCTTGCCTACAAAGTACGGACGGATGGTGGACGTCTCATCATTCAAATCGAGAATAGCGGTGCCGTCCTTGAAACAGGACGACTTGAAGAAATTGATCGAAAAATGCGGATGCATCGTAGTCCAGAGGATCTCGAGACGAGCGGGATCGGTCTCCACAATATCTACGAACGTCTCTTGATATTTTACGGGGAGGAAGCAAGTATGACCCTCTCTTCTCCAGTGACGGAGGGGGGATTCAAAATCGTGATTCGGATTCCATATGAAAAGGGGGATTTGGCATGAACGTATTGATCGTAGATGATGAACGACATGTACGAGAAGCGGTCAAACTGCTCGGAGAATGGGACAGATGGCGTGTTTCAAACCTATACGAGGCGGAACATGGGGAAGAGGCAAAACGTTTACTGGATACCGGAACGATCGATTTAATGCTGACCGACGTCGAAATGCCTGGACTGGACGGATTAACGTTACTGGAATGGACAAAAAATCATCATCCAAAGGTCGTCACGATCGTGCTGACAGGGTATGATGATTATACGTATATGCGGCGTGCCATTTTGCATCAATCCTTTGATTATTTATTAAAGCCAGTTGATCCAGATGTACTCAATGATGCCTTGTCCCGCGCGATGGAATGTATCCATCCGGTAGTGGAATCAGGGGAAGCGATTGATCAAATCGCAAAATACATCGAAACGCATTATGCGGAAGAATTGACACTACAATTCATGAGCGAACGGTTTTACTTGAGCCGAGAGTATATATCACGGCGCTTCAAACAGCGTTTTTCTGTTAACTTATCTGATTACATTCAAACAATTCGTTTGAATCGGGCGAAGGAATTGTTGAGCGAGACGGAAGCGCGTATTTATGAAATTGCGCTTGAAGTCGGATATCAGGACGATAAGTATTTTCGGAAAGTGTTCAAAAAACAATTCGGTGTCACACCGAACGAGTTTCGTGAATTGTTGTCGATTTAAACGACTATCGAGGAGGAATCGTACATGAGTGTACACATTAACGCAGCTGAAGGACAAATCGCCGAAACGGTCTTACTTCCAGGAGATCCGTTACGGGCTAAATACATCGCTGAGACGTTTTTAGAGGATGTTGTTCTCTACAATGAAGTTCGAGGAATGTATGGTTTTACAGGTACTTATAAGGGTAAAAAAGTTTCTGTTCAAGGAACAGGTATGGGTGTACCATCGATGTCAATCTATGCGAACGAACTCGTTCAGTCGTATGGTGCGAAAAACTTGATTCGTGTCGGTACTGCTGGTGGCATTACTCCAGACGTTAAAGTCCGCGATGTCGTTATCGCAATGAGTGCTTCACATGACATGGCACAAAACCGCGCTCGTTTTAACGGATTAGACTACGCACCGACAGCGTCTTTTGATCTGTTGCATAAAGCCTATACAGCCGCAAAAGAACAAGGCATCGATGCAAAAGTCGGTCAAATCTTCACGACGGATCAGTTCTATCAAGATGATTTTCATCATTTCAAAAAATGGGCAGATTTCGGATGCCTCGCAATCGAGATGGAAGCAGCAGGACTGTATACGCTCGCTGCGAAACATAAGGTAAATGCATTGACGATTTTGACGATTTCGGATCATCTGTTGACAGGGGAAGAAACGACATCGGAAGAGCGTCAAACGACATTCAACGACATGATGAAAGTCGCGCTTGAGACAGCGATTCAATTATAAAGAGCAAGACGGAGAATCCTCTCCGTCTTTTTTCATATCGAAAAAGAGATATGGTAAGATGAAGGCAGTGTTATAGACCAGTTAAAGGAGAGATTCTCGGATGGAAACAACGATGACAGAGACAGTTCTTTCAGAACGCTTGCAATTACAACGGCACTTTTTCCGGACAGGGGCAACACGCAGTCTAGCCTTCCGCTTAAGTATGTTAACGTTCTTACGCCAAGCAATCGAAACACATGAAGCGGCGATTTATGAGGCATTAAAACAAGATCTTAATAAAGGACAGCATGATGCGTTCACGACGGAAATCGGATTCGTTTACGGAGAGATTCAACGGATGGAGAGACAACTCCGTCGACTGGCTAGACCAAAACGTGTCGCAACACCGCTTCTGCATATCGGGTCGAAAAGTGAAATTCAATACGAACCTTATGGCAATGTGCTTGTGATTGCACCATGGAACTATCCCTTCCAGCTCGCACTTGCTCCGGTCATTGGTGCGATTGCAGCGGGGAATACGGTCGTCCTTAAACCATCCGAGCTGACACCGAACGTCTCTCGTGTATTACGAGAAGTTTTTGAAACGGCATTCCATGAACGATTCGGAATCGTCATAGAAGGAGATGCTGAAGTCAGTAGCGCTTTATTAAACGAACGCTT
The DNA here is from genome assembly GCF_054956715.1 of Exiguobacterium sp. EF_C8. Taxonomy (NCBI): domain Bacteria; kingdom Bacillati; phylum Bacillota; class Bacilli; order Caryophanales; genus Exiguobacterium; species Exiguobacterium sp. EF_C8. The sequence goes on from NZ_CM143264.1 coordinate 635,005, forward strand.
TGATTATATCTTCTTTACGGGTTCCACACGCGTCGGAAAAATCGTGCATCAAGCTGCAGCGAAGCATTTGACACCGGTCACACTTGAACTGGGTGGTAAATCACCGACAATCGTTCACAAGGATGCGGATCTTCGTCTAGCAGCGAAGCGGATCGCATGGGGAAAATGGCTGAATGCCGGACAGACATGTATCGCCCCGGATTACGTATTGATTCATGAGGACGTTAAAGAACGTTTCTTGCAGTTGATTGAAGAAGAAGCCTTCAAACAGTACGGGAATGGCGTCGGCGTCTCATCCTACGTCAAAATCGTATCGGACGATCATCTGAATCGCCTCAGCAGTTACTTGTCGCAAGGGACGATTGAATTCGGTGGACAAGTCGATCCGGAAACGCGTAAGATGGCGCCGACCGTCATGACGAATGTAGCGGTGGATGCTCCAGTGATGCAAGACGAAATCTTTGGACCGATCCTACCGGTGTTGACCTACCGTGAAATCGAAGAGGTCATCGCGTTCGTCAATGATCGTGACAAACCGCTTGCGCTTTATCTGTTCACAGAGAACAAAGCCGTCGAACATCGTATCCTTGAACGGATTTCATTCGGTGGTGGATGTGTCAATGACACATTGATGCACGTCGCACAACATCACTTACCATTTGGTGGAGTCGGGGCGAGTGGCATGGGTGGATATCATGGCAAGTATAGTTTCGAGACGTTCAGCCATCGTAAAGGAATCGTCAAAAACACGACGGCGTTTGATTTACCTTTCCGCTACATGCGAACAAATAGCAATTCCAAATGGATGCGCTTTTTGTTATGATGAGCTGTATTGAATACGTGGTATGAGAGGGATTTTGATTGTGAAGAAGAAATTAATTCGACTCATGAAAAAAACAGGTATGGTGGAGCGAAGTCTTCGGGTCATGATGCGAATCTTCACCTTATTTCCGGTACGGAAAAATCGTGTCATGTTTGAAAGCTTTTTAGGCAAACAGTACAATGATAGTCCTAAAGCCATCTACGATGAGTTGAAAAAGATGAACGTTGACTTAGAATTGATCATCAGCAAACAACGCGGTGTTTCTATGACGGATGAACAGGTGACATCTGTGAATCGGATGACGATCAAATGGATTTTTTTATTAGCTACTTCTCGCGTTTGGGTGTCCAATAGTCGCCTTCCTTCATGGCTAGTAAAACGAAAAGGTACTCTATATTATCAAACATGGCACGGAACGCCACTTAAAAAATTAGCGCTTGATATGGTGGATGTCCGAATGGCGAACACATCAACTGATCATTATAAAAAAGACTTTGTAAAAGAATCAGCAAAATGGGATGTCCTTCTCTCTCCGAACGCATACTCGAGTGAAATTTTCAAAAGAGCGTTTGGATACGAAGGAAAAATGTTAGAAATCGGATATCCTAGAAACGATGTGCTGTACCAAAATGAAAAACATGAAAGTATTATTGAGCGGGTAAAGGCACATTATCAAATAGAAACCGATAAAAAGATTATTTTATATGCTCCAACATGGAGAGATGATGATTACGTTGAGCAAGGAAACTACTCATTTACATTACCTTTCTCCATTGAACGATTTGAGGAAGAATTTGGAGATGAGTATACAATGCTTGTACGACTCCATTATCTTGTTGGCGATCAATTGGATTTGAGTGCTGTCTCAGCGATTAAGAATGCCTCTAGATATCCGGAAATTTCTGAGCTATACTTAGCGGCAGATATCTTGATAACGGATTATTCCTCAGTGATGTTCGATTATGCGCACTTAAAACGTCCGATGCTATTCTACACCTATGATCTCAAACATTATCGTGATCATCTAAGAGGATTCTATTTTTCTTTTGAGGAAGAAGCACCGGGTCCGTTGATTCAAGAAGAGCAAATTCTTTTTGAAGAAATCAGACAGATCGAGTCGTGGGAGCGACGATTCGATTTGAAAAGTGAAGCATTTCGTCGTCATTATTGCGAATGGGATGACGGTCACGCAGCACAAAGAGCTGCGCTGGATATCTTAGAGAATATTAAATAAACGGGGAGTGTTTTTAGATGAAGAAGGTCATTACGTACGGTACATTTGATTTGTTACATTGGGGACATATCAATATTTTACGTCGCGCTAAAGAAATGGGAGATTACCTCATCGTGGCAATTTCGACAGATGAATTCAATCGTCTTAAGCATAAACAAGCGTACCATAACTATGAGAATCGTAAATTAATCTTAGAAGCAATTCGTTATGTGGATGAAGTCATTCCAGAGAACAACTGGGAACAAAAAGTAGAAGACGTTCAAAAACATAATGTTGATGTATTCGTTATGGGTGATGACTGGAAAGGTGAATTCGACTTCTTAAAAGACCATTGTGAAGTCGTTTACTTGGAGCGTACTGAAGGAATTTCAACTAGCCAAATTAAGAATGAGCTAGGCTCGAATTAATGGATGAAGAGACCTCGCGGGAGTGAGGTCTCTTTTTTAAGGGAGTCACTAAATATGCGTTCAATGATTATTTCGATCTATTTATTTATCTTTCGAATAGTCTATCAACTATTTTGTTTTTTACCCATTCAAGAAAAGACGTTATTTTGGATGAGCTATGGTGAAAATGCTATGCCAATACATCTTCGCTTAAATCAACGAAACAACCAACAAAAGCAAGTTCTTATCTTCGACGAACGCTATATGCGGGCGACAGATTGTTGGAATGTCAGTCGCAAAATTGCTTATCATCCAATGCGATTAATTACGATTTCTTATCATTTAGCTACTTCTCGTCATGTTTTTTTAGATAATTATATTGGAGAATTCAGCGTTTCCTCTACTCGAAAAAATACAAGGCGGATTCAATTGTGGCATGCCGCTGGAACGTTAAAACAGTTTGGGCTGACCTCATCGAAAACTCGTTCGATGTCCACGTCGACACAGAAACGATTTCGACGTGTCTATCAAGAATACGGAGATTTTATTGTTCCAGGAATGCGGTGTGCTGAACAATTCATGATGCCGCACGATTTAGAACGATCCCACTTTAAAGCGTTCGGCATGCCACGAACGGACTATTGGTTTGATGAGGAGCAACGAAAACAGAAAACAGTGGAATTAAGAAAACAATACGCAAAGACTGATCGTCGGATCTTATTGTATGCACCGACATACCGGGAATACAAAGAAACAGAAGATCATACGATTCAACAGTTTGAAAAACTTGCTCAAGCGGGATGGACGATTCTCGTTAAATTGCATCCGACGATTCGAGCGCTTTCGACCTATCGTTCTAGCCATATCCATCTTGTGGACGATACGTATTCAATCAATGATTACTTACTGATCACAGATGTGCTCATAACTGATTATTCCTCCATTCCATTTGAAAGCTGTCTCCTCAACATTCCGGCGTTCCTGTACACACCGGACATCGATACATATCGACAACTACCAGGACTTGTCGATCAGTATCCAAAACCATTACCGGTGCGACAGACGGAGCAGATGGCGCAATTGATGGAGTGGATCGTGTCTGACGCGATACTTGAAGAGTGCCGTCAGCACATGCAAGAATTCCAAACAAGTTGGTATGATCACCCACCAGGTCAAGCAGTTGAACGAATCGTTCATCATTATTACGGAACAGGTATGTAATACTATATCTGACGATTGCTTTAGTTTTAGAAGGCGGTCGTCAGATACTTTTTCAAAATTAATGTGAAACATTGAACAAAGTTTGACAATCTTTTGAAAATCAATTCTTTTGAACTGTGATGTTCTATACTAAAAGCAGAAGAAAAGGAGAGGAGAAATGGATATGCTGACTTGTGGAACGACTGAAGCGAATACGTTCATCTTATCACCTGAGACAAGAACGTTACTAGAAAGCTTCATGACGGAAACGACGTTCAAAAAGGATTCCATCGTCTGTTGGGAAGGGGAAATGAACGACAAGTTGTTTTATGTGAAACAAGGAGGCGTCAAACTATCGAAGTTGACGAAAAAAGGCAGTCCATTACTCATGTTCTTATATTTCAAAGGGGATCTATTTGGTGAATTTGATGTAGGAGAAGCTTTTCCGAGTTCATACAGTATCGAGACGATGGAGGATAGTATCATCGGTTTCCTCTCAAAAGAAAAATTAGAGGAACTCATGAGAAAGGATGGTACTTTTGCGCTTGAGATCATGCGGTGGCAAGCATTGATGCGGAAACAGACGGAGACTAAATTGCGCGACTTGCTATTGTTCGGAAAACCGGGTGCGTTAGCTTCGACGTTACTTCGTCTCATCGCGATGGAAGGGGAACAAGTAGGAGAAACCTACCGTCTTGCAAAACGTCCATCCGATGGGGAGTTTGGTCAATTGATTGGCGCACCGCGTGAAACGGTCAATCGGATGTTCTCCCAGTGGAAAAAAGAAGGTGTCATTTCGATGACGCCAAAAGAAATCATCATTCATGATGCACAATATCTGCGTGATCTGTGTCATTGTGAAGGATGCCCAGCAGGTGTTTGTCGAATTTAATAGATAGTGTACAAACAATTCAAACGTGAAGCAGAATTTTCTGTCTCATGTATGGATTGTTTTTTTTGTAGATGAGTCGTTCCTCCTTCTCTTGTTCAGATGTGAACTTTTTGTGTGTTTTTAGAAAGAAAAGTGCGGATTCTTCACATTTGAAGTGATATATATCACAGTTTCCGAACTTGCTGAATTCTTACAATAAAGACAAGTTCAAAGCAGGAGAGGAGTAATCACCATGGACCAAAAATCAGAATCAAACCTCAAAGGAACATTTATTGCCGTCCTGATCGTAGCAGGTATCATCATTGGGATGTGGAGCTCAATCTTTCTATTATTCTTATCACGGTAAGGGGGAGTCACAATGCATATTCATCGTCTAGAAAAAATCTGGCTGATTTTTGGAGCAGTGATGCTTGGCGTCTTTTTAACCATCATCGGCGTATCCGCTTTTGCATCCGGAAATCAACCGCCATCCGATGCAACATTGATTGATCCGACGAAAGTTGATCAAACGAAACCATTCGACAAGCCAGGACTAAAAAAAATCGATGACGACCGATACGAAGCGATCATCGTCGCACAAGCGTTCCAATTCACACCAAAAGATATGGTCATTCCCAAAGGGGCAACGGTTGATTTTTTGGTGACATCAAAAGATGTCGTCCATGGCTTTGAAATTGTCAAGACGAATGTCAATATGATGGTCGTTCCTGGTCATATCAATTCCATTGAATATACATTCAAGGAAGCTGGCGAGTATTTGGTCGTCTGTAATGAATACTGTGGATCGGGTCATCATATGATGGCAACCAAAATCAAGGTGGTGGAATAAGATGAATGCCATTTCAAAAAAATTAAGACAGTTCGAGATGGAGCGTGGTCTGCCTGCTACCGTCATCGGAATTAAGGAAGCGAAGCTCGCTTTCGCACATGTTAGTTTTTCACTCGTTGCCTTATTGATTGGTGGTTTATGTGGATTGTTGCAAACGATGGTGCGGACAGGTGTCATTCCAGAAATTGCTGGAGTCGGCTACTATGAGCTTCTCACTGCCCACGGGTTAATGCTTGCGATCGTCTTTACGACATTATTCATATTTGGATTACTGTTTTCATTTTTAGGTCAATCCTTTGGACGTTTCGAAGACTTTCCTCGACGTCTCGGGTGGGTTGGATTCTGGTTCATGATCCTTGGTGTCATCCTCGTCACATGGATGGTACTTGCAGGAGAAGCTTCCGTCCTCTATACATTCTATGCACCACTCAAGGCACATCCAGTATTTTATATTGGACTCGTCATCTTCGTCGTCGGAACGTGGATTGCTTCTGGTGCCATGTTCCGTATGTATGCTGATTATAAACGGGAACACCCTGGCGTTCATCCACCACTTCAAGCATACATGAGTATTATGACTGCCTTATTATGGGTGGTTGCGACACTCGGAGTAGCAGCGACGATTCTCTTTCAGCTCCTTCCCTTATCCCTTGGTTGGACGGATAAGGTCGGAATCGAGCTATCCCGGACGCTATTTTGGTACTTTGGTCATCCACTCGTCTATTTCTGGTTGTTACCTGCCTACATCGTCTGGTATACAGTCATCCCGAAAATCGTTGGTGGAAAGGTTTTTTCTGACGCGTTAGCACGTATGTCATTTTTATTGTTCCTCCTCTTTTCGTTCCCGGTTGGTTTTCACCATCAATTGTTAGAGCCGGGGATTTCTGCTTTTTGGAAGTATGTCCAAGTCGTCTTAACGTTCCTCGTCATCATTCCATCATTGATGACAGCCTTCTCGATGTTTGCGACTTTTGAGTTGGCGGGTCGTCGGAAAGGGGCGACCGGGGTATTTGGTTGGGTGAAAAAAATGCCGTATCGCGATGTACGTTTTCTTGCACCGTTCATCGGGATGTTGTTCTTCATTCCTGCAGGTGCAGGTGGTGTCATCAACGCATCCCATCAACTAAACATCATCGTTCACAATACGTTATGGGTCACAGGACACTTTCATATCACGGTCGGTGCCGCTGTGGCATTGACGTTCTTTGGAACGGCTTACTGGCTTGTCCCGCTCTTACGTGGTCGAACGTTAACAGCGGCAATGAATCGTCTTGGGCTTATTCAAACGGCTGCCTGGACGATCGGAATGCTCTTCATGTCGACAGCAATGCATATCTCAGGTCTACTCGGTAATCCACGACGGACGGGTCCTGCCGCCTACTTCAAAGATTCGATCGTCGCTGACTGGATTCCATATCATGTCGCCATGGCAATTGGTGGGACGATTTTATTCATCTCGATTCTATTGTTCTTGTATGCGATGTTCCAACTTGCATTTCGTACACCAAAAGGAACGGAAGAATTTCCGATTGCTAAAACGGAAGAAGAGGCGATGGCAACGCCACTCTTCTTTGAAAATTGGAAGCTATGGATTTTTGTAACGTTCGCTTTGATTGCGTTTGCGTACACAGTACCGATTTGGCATATGATTGAAAACGCCCCTCCAGGCGCTCCGGGATGGAAGCTTTGGTAATCGTTTCGTACAACATCAAAACCCCGAACGGTCTCTGACTAAGAGACGATTCGGGGTTTTTGGCATGCGCTTAAAGAATAAGTAATGAAGGGCTAAATCTTATTTGACGAGATTATGCTTGAAGGCATAGACGACAGCTTGTGTACGGTCTACGACATCTAGTTTTGATAAGATGTTCGAGACATGTGTTTTGACGGTTTTTAAGGAAATGAATAATTCGTCCGCAATCTCTTGGTTCGCCATACCACGAGCCATCAATTGAAGAACTTCCTGCTCACGTTCCGTTAAATCATCATGTAAGTGTGTCGTAGGACGACGAAGACGTTCCATCATTTTACCGGTCACTTGTGCTGCCATGACGGATTGACCGTTTGCTGTCTTGCGAATCGCTTCTGCGATGTCAAAGGCGCTAGCTGTCTTTAAAACGTAACTCATCGCACCCGCTTCAATGACAGGATAGACTTTCTCGTCATCAAGAAAACTCGTCACGACGAGAATTTTTGCTTCCGGCCAGTCTTTGCGGATCAACCGGGTTCCTTCGACGCCATCAACTGGCTCCATCACTAAATCCATCAAGATAACATCCGGTCGGTGTTCGAGCGCTAGCAAGGCTCCCACTTGACCATCCGAAGCTTCAGCGACGACCTCGATGTCTGGTTGTGTGGAAAGGAAAGCAGACACACCGGCCCGGACCATCTCGTGGTCATCTACTAATAATACGCGTATCATACTTGCACCATCCGATCTTTTCTAAGTTTTACTTCGATTTGGGTTCCTTGTCCAGGAACACTGACGAGACGAATCGTTCCACCCATCTCAGCCGTTCGTTCTCGCATCGAATTGATGCCATAAGAGGCAAGTTTTTTTTCATCAACAACAAATCCAACACCATCATCATTCATGCTCAGGATAATTGTTTCGTTGAATTCTCGGAGCTCAATATCCATATGGGACGCTTTCGCGTGACGTAAGGCATTCGTTAATCCTTCTTGAACGATCCGGAACAACTCGTTTTCGATTTGTCGTGGGAGTGACATCTCTTCTAACTTCCAACTCAATTGTGTGGACTGCTTTCTAGATAATTCTTCGAGCAGTTGAGAAAGTCCTTGTTGTAACGTCATCCCTTCGAGTTCGACGGGGCGAAGTTGAAGTAAGAGCGAACGCATTTCAGACTGTGCCGTTTGTGCCATCGTCTCGACCATTTCGATTTGTTTGGCAGCAGCTTCAGGTTGAGACAAAATCGTCTGTTTGGCTGCTGTCGTCATCATCGAGATGGCATAAAGTTGTTGTGAAACGGAGTCGTGTAAATCACGTGCGAGTCGCTTGCGTTCTTCGGTGACAGCTTGAATCCGTACCTGTTCGACGTGCTGCGGACGCATGCTGATCTTTTGAACGGTCTCGACTTGCTCGTCAATACGTTTTCCAATTCGTGACAGGCGTGTCAACGTATGAAAATAGGGACCGGGAACAATTGTAACATCTTTTCCTTGCTCCAGTTCGATGATGGCAGTCGTGACACGCTTGAAGTCACGACGCAAGAAAAAATAATGCATGCTACCGATAGCAAGCGGCAGTAGTAATGAGAGTCCGATGACGAGTAAAAGGACAGGAAAGTCTTGCTGACGGACGAAGAGAACATGCCAATCGACTTGGCGTGTACTTAAGAATAACAACGTCGTCATGACGGCTGTCAAGAAGCCCGTCATGACTTGCAGAGCGATGACACCAAGCGGAAATTGATCACGCTTCATATCGAAGACACCTCCACGTTGCCAATACCGAGCATGACATGAATACGAACCTTCCGCGTCGCTTCACCATATTCTGGTGCTCGGAATTGAATGCGTCGATTGAAGAAGGTCGGAATACGGCGGATGTCCGTCTTGACGCTTCCAAAGCCGATCGACGTGTCGAGCGTATAATCATAACCGGACGGTAAAAGAATCCGGACGTCCCCGACGACGCCACTGACGACGATCAATGTTTCACCTTCCGGGACATAGGCATGCGTCAAATCGATTTCTAAATCCTTGACGATGAACTGTTCACTTAAGTCCTGTAAGACATACGGTGCATCGGCCTGGGTCGAGAAGGAGTAAGCTGGTTGAATCTTGATGCCTTCCTCTTCATATTGATGGGGGGCAATCCGTGAAAACAAAAATTCACGGACAGAATGCCGTGTCACAAGAATGATCCCAAGATAGAGCAAAATTCCGGCAATGACAAAACCGATGGCAGCCGAACTGAGGACGACGCCAGCAAGAATGATCGTACCGACGATATAAAAGAGGATCGCTAGTTTTTCATGATTGCGCCGCCGGAAATGAATCCCGACGTAATACAGCAGGAAAGGGAATAAGACACCGAACAATACATTTCCTGCACCGGATAATAGGTCATAGAATAGACCAAGGGCGAACAGGATCGATACGTAACCGACCAGTTGTTTCGTACTTAATCGTCGCACGATCAATCTCCTTTCTAACATGACAAAGGGAGGCATACGCCTCCTTCGTCATGAACTGCTTATTGGTGAATGCGGCGTTCGAGTTCAGCGATACGCGCATCGATATCATCTTCATCAACGGCTGGTTGTTTTGCTTCAGGTTCTTCCGCCGTGAACGGATGTGCTTCTTCTTTTATAGTAGCATTTGGTTCGCGATCTAGCACCTGGTTCATCTTGTTTTTTAAGTTCGAAACATTTTCGCGCATCATCCATTCGTACCGTTTGTTCTGTAGGTCTTCGAGCTTCAACTTCAATTCGAGGGCTTCACGTTCAAGCTCATTTAACTCACGTTTCGTTTCAGCGACGAGTTCTTCGAAGAACCGGTATTGCTCTCCGTAATGTTTCGATTCGATGGCAGCACGTTCGGCGAGTTGCTGTTCACCGGCTTCGTTTGCGATTTCAACTTGTTTGAAGCGTTTATCGGCTAAATCCTTCGCTTCTTCCTGCTTTTGAGTCAGTTCCAGCAATAATGTCCGTTGACGCTCAAGTAGTCGATCAATCTCTTTTAAATCAGCTTCTGTAGATCGAATATGACGAACGAGCTTTTTAGCAGGTACTTCGCCCTGTTCAGCGGCTTTTTTGACTTCTGTCATCATTTGTGTCGCAAAATCATTGAGTTGATCAAACACGTTTTTCATGAAAAATTCCTCCTTGAAAGTGGTAAACAGTATGGGTATTATCTTTAAATTTAGAATCGTTTTTCGTCTAAGTCTTTCCAGTCAGCTTCAAAATGTGTTGTTGACGTACGGCGGCGGTTAAAGAGATCTTGAACATTGACACGCTGTAGTTTCATACGCATGTAACCGACGTACAATGCGATGGCTGCTGCGATTCCGATGACTGCCCAGATGTTTGAGAGGGCAAGTCCGATTCCGATGGCTGCTAGAAATCCGAAACCGAGTTTCGCTGGCCATTTGTTCGATTGCATGAACTTACTGATCGAATAGAACGCAAGTAATGCCCCTAAACCAAGTCCGATCATATGTGGTAATGTTCCGATGACAACGGCGAGTAATGCGAGTCCGGCAAGAATCATCACCAATTGTTTTCCTTTCGATTGCTTCATGAGGAAGCCTCCCTTGTGTTGATACCTTTATAATACGGAAGTCCTTCTGTTCGTACGACGCTCTTTGGACCGTATTTGCTCTCGGGCTTAAGGCGGAGAGAAGGTCTGACTTTGAGGGAAGCGCTACCAGAAACATTGATTGATATGATATTCTATAAAGGAATCGAATCGAGAGGAGTGATGTTGATGAGTGCAACAATCAACGCTAAAAAAGTAACATGTGTCGAAAACCAGGGAGGGGTTTCCCTCCCTTAAATCAGAGGAGGAAACCATTTGAACGAATGGGGTACACCACCTGTCTACGAAACGACAGGAACAGAACAACTCGGACGAATCACGGCCGTCTACCAAACGCATTATCGTGTCATGACGGACACAGGAGAATCACTTAGCGAACTGTCTGGTAAGCTGCGTTTTCAATCAGGAACGAAAGCTGAATTGCCAGCGGTTGGAGACTGGATCATTCAAACAGAGCGAGAGCCAGGCAAAGGACGAATCGAACGGGTCTTGCCACGGTCGTCTCAATTTTCCCGAAAAGCGGCAGGGACGGAGACCGAGGAACAAATTATCTGCGCGAATGTCGACGTTGCCTTGCTCGTCATGGCTTTTGGACATGACTTCAACGTCCGTCGACTGGAACGTTATTTAACGGTTGCTTGGGATGCAGGGGTGATACCAATCATCGTCCTGACGAAAAAAAGTTTGATGCCGTCGATCGAAATAGAGCTGCAGGCTGTTGAAGCAGTCGCGTTCGGAACACCGATCCTTGCCGTTGATTCTTTGACGGGTGACGGATTAGAGGAACTACGTGCCCAGTTACAAGTCAAGCAAACGATCGTGTTAGTCGGATCGTCCGGCGTTGGGAAGTCGACGCTCGTCAACGCTTTAGCTGGAGAACAGTTAATGGAGACGGGTGGCGTACGGGAAGACGATGAACGCGGACGTCACACGACGACACATCGCGAACTGAAACGACTGGCGAACGGTTTATTACTCGTCGATACACCGGGGATGCGAGAATTGGCCTTATGGGATGGAAGTGACGGTTTATCGTCGACGTTTTCCGATATTGAAGAGCTTGCTGAAAACTGTCGTTTTCGAGACTGTAAACATGAGAAGGAACCAGGATGTGCCGTTCGGATAGCTTTAGAAGATGGAACGCTATCTGCTGAGCGCTGGAACAGCTTCGTCAAGCTAAAACGAGAAATCGCCTATACGGAACGTAAGCAAAACGTGGCGTTGCAGGCGGCGGAGAAAGAAAAGTGGAAAAAAATCCACAAGCAGGCACAAGCGCATACGAAACTGAAGTATCAAAAGCGGTAATACGACTGAAATATGAAAAGCATCTGCAACGGAAAAAGGAGTCTCTTTTTCTATGCAGATGCTTTTTTCTCGTTATTCTTTTGAAAGTGATTCATTTGTTTCTGTATTGAACGGCACGTTACCCGTCAAAGCATCAAGACGATGTAGATCGGATTGAATCGCTTCAGGGTCACTTCGGCGCGCGTTTCGTACCGTGGCCGTTCCGACCGGATGATCGTTGAATCCAGTCGTTAAATCAAACGTCCGATTCGACAGACGATCGGTAAAATAACGATCGTGAGAGACGAAGAGGAGCTCACCAGGGAAAACATCGAGTGCGGCTTCGATTTGTTCACGAGTCGCAAGATCCAAATAGTTCGTCGGTTCATCGAGAATAAGCAAGTGAGCACCAGAAAAGTACAGGCGTAAGAAAGCGATCCGACATTTCTCACCCATACTGGCGTCGGAAATCGACCGGTAGACATCATCACGACGGAATAAAAAACAGGCGAGCAACGTCCGGGCGTCCGTCTCACTCATCGTGCCGTACTCAAGTAATGCCTCTAACAATGTACCTGATGTCGGTAAGTGGGAAAGGGCTTGTGAAAAATAGCCGGTCTTCAATCGAGGATGACGGATTATGTTCCCTTGATGAGGAGCATATTCACCCTCGATGAGACGCAGTAAGGTCGTTTTCCCGCTTCCATTCGGTCCGATGACAGCAATCCGGTCACCACGATCGATTGAAAATGAGACATCGTTTAGAATGGTTTTCGTCTCATACCTAAACGTGACGTGTTCGAACGAAACGAGTCGCTTCGCATGAATCGCTTCATGTTCAAATGCGACGTGAACAGTCGGTGCAACCTCTGGCTTTTTAACACGATTCTCCAGTAAGCGCTCAAGCTGTTGTTCTTTTGCTTTGACCTTTGTCGCATGTTTAGCGGCTTTCTTTTTCGCATAGGGATCGCGTTCACTCGCTTGATTCGAGGCTTTTTGATGCCATTGCCGGTATCCTTGAATCATGCGGGTTAGTTCTTTGCGTGTGCGTTCTTGTTTTTCGTACGCGCGTTGCTGTGATAAGGCTTGATGTTCCTTTTGTTCTTTATAGGACTGATAGTTTCCGCTGTATCGCGTTGCCCCTGATTCGGATAATTCAATGACGGCATCAGCCGTTGCGTCGATGAAGAATCGTTCGTGTGAGACATAGAGAATCGAGGTCCGTGACATGTTGACCCATTCCGTGAGCCACTCGAGTGTCTCTTGATCCAGATGATTCGTCGGTTCATCGAGAATGATGAAATCAGGTCGTGATAGAAGCAGACAGGCAAGTTGGAGGCGCGTCTGTTCACCACCGCTTAAACTGGATGCTTTGTGTGTCCAGAGTGCTTCCTCTAATTTGACTTCTTTTAAGACGCGTGCTGCATCTGCTTCCAGCGAGAAGGCGTCCTGATCGATTGCTCGTTGATAAATCGTCAAGTCACCATTCATGGCATTAGCGCGAAGTTGATAACGAACCGCATCCGCTCGTTCGACGACATCAAGAACGGTGTGATCGCCCGCCACAAAGTGTTGTGATAGTAGACCGAGTTTTTTGTAATGACGCTTGATCGAACCGTCAGTCGGTTGAAGTTGATCAGCGATCAAGTGTAACAGTGTCGTTTTTCCGATGCCGTTCGGACCAATCAAAGCGACGTGTTCGCCAGTATGAATATGAAAGGAGACGTCCGAGAAAAGACGTCGTTCGTCGTAATCCATTGATAGGTGTTGAATCGTAAGTGTTTCAGTAGACATAAAAGCAGCTCCTTTAGGCTTCATTTCCAGTAAGATGAAATGAAAACACACCATCCGAAGCGAGCGGATGGTGTGCAGGAGTAACTCAAAGAAGGCGATGACCAGAGGATGGTCACACCGAAAAAGAGCAGACTCGTAGCGTCAGACATCCGCAACTGCATTGCGAAAGAGATGATTTCATTCATCAAGCGACCTGTACGAGTGATTGCTTCATTTCGGTGTTGTACCTCCTGTTCATAATCTATGATGTCATTGTAACAAATTGGAAACGTTAACACAAGTACGATTCAAGTAGGGTTTGCGCAGCGTTTGTTTCTTCTCGTGAAGGGGGAAGCACATCAGTTAACGGATAAGCAAGACCAAGGTTTTCCCACTTATAGACTCCGAGTTGATGATACGGCAGTACCTCGACGCGCTCGACGTTTCCGAGCGCCCGGATGAACTCGCCGGTCTGACGGAGGAAATGTTCCGACATCGTAATACCTGGAACGAGGACGTGGCGAATCCAGACGGGAATGTTTCGCTCGGCTAGGCGTTTTGCGAAGGCGAGTGTATTGGCGTTACTCCGTCCAGTCAAGACGCGACAAGCAGCATCGTCGATATGCTTGATATCGAGCAGAACCAAATCCGTCGCATCGAGAATGGCGTCGATGTTTTTTGGGACGACAGATCCAGCGGTATCGATGACCGTATGCAGTCCATGCCGCTTCGCTTCTGTTAAAGCAGCCTCTAGGAACTCTGGCTGAGCGAGCGGTTCACCTCCAGAGAAGGTGATTCCGCCACCCGTCGCCTCGAAAAAGGAGCGATAGCTGATCGCTTCTTTTACGACTTCGTCTGCTGAGACACGCTGTCCGCAACCGAACTCCCATGTATCCACGTTATGACAGTATTGACACCGTAGTGGACATCCTTGCGTAAAGACGATGAATCGAATGCCAGGACCATCGACTGTTCCACATGATTCAACGGAATGGATCATACCATAGGTCATTCTGCTCACTTCCTTTCACATACTACACATCATTTTAGAGAGAACCGTGGAACGTACGATTGATGACATCAATCTGTTGTTCACGCGTCAGTTTAATGAAGTTGACGGCATAACCGGAAACCCGAATCGTTAACTGTGGATACTGTTCTGGATGCTCCATGGCATCGAGTAACGTCTCACGGTCGAAGACGTTGACATTCAAGTGATGACCTTTTGAAGTCGTACCACCCATATATCCGTCAAGTAATCCGACCGTATTGCGAATACGTGTTGCTTCCTCCTTACCAAGTGCTTTTGGAACGATCGAGAACGTGTAGGAGATACCATCGAGCGCATGTTCATATGGTAGTTTCCCGACAGACGTCAGAGCAGCGATAGCACCACGGGTATCACGTCCATGCATCGGGTTAGCACCGGGTGCAAATGGTTCACCCGCACGGCGTCCATCGGGTGTATTTCCTGTTTTCTTACCATAGACAACGTTTGAAGTAATCGTCAGGACAGACTGTGTCGGGAGCGCATTTCGATACGTTGGATGTTTACGGATTTTCTCCATGAACAATGTCACGAGATCAACCGCCATCTGATCGACTCGTTCATCGTTATTCCCGAACTTTGGAAACTCACCTTCGATCTTGAAATCAACTGCAATCCCATCCGCATCTCGGATCGGGCGGACTGTTGCATAACGAATAGCGGATAGACTGTCAGCGACGACCGATAAACCAGCGATGCCGCATGCCATCGTCCGTAAGATTTCCGGATCATGTAAAGCCATTTCAATCCGTTCGTAACTGTACTTATCATGCATGTAGTGGATGACATTCAGTGTGTTGACGTACAGTTCCGCGAGCCAATCGAGTTGACGATCGTAAGCCGCCATGACTGTCTCGTAATCGAGTACTTCGTCGAGCATCAATGGTGTGGCTGGGGCGACTTGAATTTTGAGCTTCTCGTCCATTCCGCCATTGATTGTATAAAGTAATGCTTTTGCAAGGTTTGCTCGAGCACCGAAGAACTGCATCTGTTTCCCGATCCGCATCGCGGAGACACAACAAGCGATGCCGTAATCATCCCCATAAACCGGCAACATCAAATCATCGTTCTCATACTGAATCGAGCTTGATATGATCGACATCTTCGCGCAGAATTCCTTGAATCCGCGTGGAAGCTGAGTGGACCAGAGAACAGTTAGATTCGGTTCAGGTGCCGGACCGAGTGTCGAGAGCGTGTGTAAGAAGCGGAATGAACTTTTCGTGACATTTGATCGACCATCTTCACTCATCCCGCCAATCGATTCCGTTACCCACGTCGGGTCGCCAGAGAAGAGATCGTTATAGTCCGGTGTTCGTAAGAATTTGACGATCCGAAGTTTCATGACAAAATGATCGACGAGCTCTTGTGCTGTTTCTTCCGTCAAGCGGCCGGTCGCAAGATCACGTTCGACATAAATATCGAGGAACGTCGAGACTCGACCGAGTGACATAGCTGCACCATTTTGTTCTTTGATCGCAGCAAGATAAGCAAGATAGACCCACTGGAATGCTTCTTGTGCTGTTTCTGCAGGGCGGGAGAGATCAAAACCATAGCGAGTTCCAAGCTCGGTCAATTCCGTTAATGCGCGCAATTGTTCATTCATTTCTTCGCGGTCGCGGATCATCGATTCAGAGAGGAAGCCGCCACGTGCCTTCAAGTCTCGCTTACGTTCTTCAATCAAACGTGCTGTTCCGTACAAAGCGACACGACGATAGTCGCCAATGATCCGCCCACGTCCATAGGCGTCTGGTAATCCTGTGATGATACCGGCTTTACGCGCGGCGCGCATCTCTGGAGTATAAGCATCAAAAACCCCTTGGTTGTGTGTTTTTCGGTAATCGCTGAAAATTTTCGTGACGGTCTCGTCTGCTTCAAAGCCATACGCAGCTAAGGCATCATTCACCATCCGAATCCCGCCGTTCGGATGAATTGAACGTTTGAACGGTTCATCCGTCTGTAAGCCGACGATTTTTTCAAGAGAGGGATCCAGATACCCTGCATCATGCGAGAGAATCGTTGATGGTGTCTTGGCATCGACGGCATACACACCACCACGTTGTCGTTCTTCATTCGTCAACTGTAGAATTTGTTGCCAAAGCCGTTGCGTCGCTTGAGTCGGATCGACTAAAAAGTGATCATCACCTGTATATTCCGTGCGATTGAGCCGGATGAAGTCTGCAACATCGATTGTCTTGATCCATTCGCCAGACGTAAAGTTTGCCCAGGCACTCGTTTTTTCTAATAACATGGATACCACTCCTTTAAAATTGAGCTAATGATCAGTTCCTTATGTGAATAGTGTAACAAAAGGAGGTAGAGATTCCCTTTACGTTCATGTGAATATTTTAACAAGTGAACAAACGTTGATATGACGGGCTTTCCTTATTTCTGTACTTATGAAAGAGTGAAGATTAAAAAACAGTTGAAGTCTGGTAAATCAAGAGTTTCACGAAACTGTATGAGCTGATTTGAAAAAGATCCACTAGCACAGTTGAAACTGTGAGGAATGTCACGTTACGGTATCTTGTGTTTTTAGGACGTATCGTTGACAATGAAAAAGGGAACATAGAACGTGGAGGTGTGCCAAATGGAGTATGTGTCATTAACGCAACAAGGAGATTATCAGTCGGGAGACTGGGTCTCGCTGAAAATCGGATCGGAAGGTTCGACGCGAACTGGGATGATCACAGAATTTGAAGGTGATGGATTCTGGATTCGGTTTGAAGATGATTTTGATTATGAAGACTTTATCGGCTATGATGAATCGTACTGGATTGCGCTTGTTCGCCGTCCCGTGGACGTAAAAGCGACGTATGCGAGTCTTGCCGTGTATCCGGCACTCGCTGCAGAATTACAGGATCGTGTCATCCAAGGCTTCGAGATTTTAAAGGAAGAAGCTGGTGAAGAAGAAGTCCGGTTCCACATCCGATTGCTCGACGCAGGAAATGAATATACACAGACATTACGGGGATACCGTGATGCATCAGGAGATCATGTCGAATACGTAACGGCATGATGGAATTAAGAGAGTAGGAGAAATCGTTATGAACTTTACAAAACCATTTTTACAGGAAGCATGGGAACGGGCGCGCTTTACAGAGTTGATGCCTGTTCAAGAACAAGCGATTCCGTTGTTGCGCGAAGGAAAAGATGTCCTAGCTGAAGCGCCGACAGGAACAGGGAAGACGCTTGCTTATGTCATTCCAGCTTTAGAAAAGATTGAAGTGGAAGAGCCACACGTGCAAGTCGTCATCACGGCACCAACACGGGAACTCGTCATGCAAATTCATCAAGTCATTCAATTATTTGCTCAAGGAAGTGGTATCAAATCCGGTGCATTCATTGGTGGTGTTGAATTAAAGCGACAATATGAACGATTGAAGAAAAAGCCGCAAATCATCGTCGGAACACCGGGACGTCTCGTCGAGTTGATTGATTCGAAGAAGCTGAAGATGCATAAGGTGAAATTGATTGTTTTAGATGAAGCGGATCAAATTTATGAAAGTGGCATGAGTGACTCGGCGACGCGAATCGCAAATAGTGCGCTACGCGATCGACAACTGGCATTTGTCTCAGCGACATTGCCGGAACGGACAGCAGAATGGGGACGGACGCTTGCGAATGATCCTGAGACGATTCGTGTTGAGCGTGCCGTCAGCACACAAGTGACATTCGGTTATTTGGAGACTTCACGTCGTCAGAAACCGGAATTGTTACGTCGTCTGGCGAACATGCAAGGATCAAAAGTGCTGACATTCATCAACAATCGCTCATTCCTTGGACCATTGAATGGCGAGTTGAGTAAATTCTCACTGAAATACCGGATTTTAGACGCTGAAAAAGGAAAACGAGAGCGGATGGAGACCTTGCGTTCTTATAAAAAGGGAGAGTTTCCTTTACTCGTCACGACAGGTCTTGCGGCGCGTGGGCTTGATATCGAAGCGGTCACACACGTCGTCCATTACGATTTACCGGAGTCGCTTGACGATTTCGTACACCGTTCAGGTCGGACGGGACGCGGAAACGCAAATGGGATGGTACTTGCACTTGTCACGGATCAAGATTTAAAACACTTAAAAACACTTGCAAAGCAAATGGGCGTCGAGATGGAGCCAATGGAAATTTACCGCGGAGAAGTCATTCCGAAACGTGAATTCACAGCTCCTCAGACGATTAAGCGACCGGCTACTCCTCACCGGAAAGGGCGATCGAAATGAAGAACGATCGAAAAGTAATTCCATTTCCGACGACGGTTTCTGAAGCGGAAATGAATGCAGCCTTGAAGAAAATGTATCAGGAAGCAGCAACAGCACGCAGTACGGACTGGGTCGCTTTCATTGAAGAGATTGCGACAGAAGGACGTTGGTATTTAAAAGATGCTGAATTGTTCCGGGACTTATTCGTTGACTGGGCGATCTTCTATGAAACGGATGATCAAGGAAAAACACCGCACGGTCGTTTTCTCGAGCAGATAAAAGACGAGCTATCACCTAGTCTCTATCGCGCCTTGCGTGGATTAGCTGACCCGATGCCGTCGCTGTTTCAAGTCGATGCAGATGGTGTTGTTGATTTAATGTCGAAACAGACGTATCAAACGGATTTGGCTGAGATTGAAGTCGAACCGGGGGATCTGTTGATTGGGAAACTGCTCTATATTTCTGGTAAGTGGCGCTTTGCGATTGCCTACATGAAGGTAGCGCGCGCATTAGTACCAGAAGTCCTCGCTTTGTTGACGGACTTCGTGGATGAAGTGGGAGAAGACGCGTTACTTCGTCAATATCCAGAGTTTTGTGCGGAATTAATCGACTTGCTCCTCGATATCGAAGAAGGTAACATTGCACCAAGACCAGAAGAATAACTCAAAAAACCTAGGACACGTTGACTACAAAAAGTCATATGTCCTAGGTTTTTTTCATGGGTCCGCTCGATATAAAGCGACATCATTCTTATCCCGATGTTTCACGCGATACATGGCAAGATCGGCTTGCTTTAAACATGTTTCAAGATCGGCCTCATGACACGCTGTCACTCCGATGCTTGCGGAAACGAATAAAGATTGTCCTTTGTAGACATAGGGACGTCTTAAAAATTGTAAAAAGGATTTACATTTTCGGCGTAAGGAGAGTTCATCATCGGCTTGTAAAAGGATCGCGAATTCATCTCCACCGAGGCGATACACGGATTCCGAAGAACTTGTATGTTCGCTCAATCGCTTCGCAACTTCAATTAATACATAATCTCCTGCCTCGTGACCATACGTATCATTGACTTGCTTAAATCCATCTAAATCGACTAAGGCAAGATAATTCTTATCGGAGAGTCGATTTGAGAAATCTCGTTCTAAGGAACGACGGTTTCCGATATTAGTCAAAGCATCATGATAGGCATGGTATTCGATTCTCTTTTGACGAATTTTGCTTTCCGTGACATCATGTAAAATCGTGAATCGTCCCATCGAGGTA
The DNA here is from genome assembly GCF_054956715.1 of Exiguobacterium sp. EF_C8. NCBI lineage: Bacteria > Bacillati > Bacillota > Bacilli > Caryophanales > Exiguobacterium > Exiguobacterium sp. EF_C8. The sequence goes on from NZ_CM143264.1 coordinate 655,219, forward strand.
GCGGCAATTTGAATCGGAATATCAATGATTTCATAGCGGCGACTTTGTTCATCCTCATACTCATCAACGTTCGTTTCGAGCATTTCTAACAAATGACGCATCGTACGAGGAACATGTTCAATCGTCATATCTGGCAAATGAAACAGACGTTGGGCAGCTAAATTCGCGTACAGCGCAGTGCCGGACTGATCGAGTCGAATCATCGGATCAGGATGACCGAGGAAGAGTGGAATGACCTGTTGTTCACTATCTTGGATTTGTTGTTTTCGATGTTCAATGCGTGAAGCGAGTTGTTCATTTCGTTCGTGTAATTGTGCGACAATCAACCCATGTTGACGGGCAATCAAGATTTGTCGAACGATTAGTAGGAATAAGATGATAAAGATGTCGAGTTTTCCACCTTCTTGTTCCACCATGTAGTGGATGAACAAAGGGATGGCCAGTAAAGGAAGCCACGAACGGGGAATGACCGTCGTTCGAGCAGTTCCTTCTTCAATATGATCAACATGCCATAGAATAGCTGCGCTTTGCGCCAAACGAATCAATATCGGGAAGAACACCAGATAATTCGCTGAAAAATCAGGGAAGTAGACACTAGAGACTTCATAGATACCACGAATGAAAATGGATAAGAATAATAGAAATAAGGCCATCCGTGATACCCAATGTGTTTCTTGGATGAACGTAAAATAGAAAAAAACGAACAGACCGAGTGATGTGTTCGTAATGACGATGATGGCATAAGGAACAGTCTGAAGCCCAGGGTTCGTCAGTTCATTGAGGACATGGAATGCGACAAGTCCAATGAAAATGACGATAATCGCGGCATCAACGAAAGCAAGTACATGTTGTCCGAGTGTTCGTTTTGTGATGATTCGGTAAAAAATCGCGTATAAGAATACGTAATGGGATATTGAAAATAAAATCAGGCTATAAATAGATGGAATTGGAAAGTCTGAATAGACAAAACGTAACGTCTCAAAAATGGAACCGATATAGGATAAAACCAGTGATCCTAAAGCAATCAGCCAGAAATTTCGTCTGGGTACGACTAATATTTGTTCCTTACGATAAGCCGTAAGAATGAAGTAAGCGATCAACCCAAGTGATACATACTGAAGTACCTGTTCGACAATCCCATTAGAGATGGAAGGAGTCCATGTAGTAAGGATCATTAGAATAAAAGAGATTACGAGCATGGCAGGGAACCAACGGATGAAGTAGTTTGATTTAAGCACGGGATCCCTCCTAACGTTTGATGTGGACAGCGAACATATAGTTATTTTTCTCGTTCTTCTTGATCTGGTACATGGCTTCGTCTGCCCGAATCAATAACTGTTCTGAACTCTTACCGTCTTCAGGGTATAAGGAAATTCCGATAGATGGTGTGATACGAAGTGTATACGTGTTGATATAGAATGGATAATTTAGGATTTCGAGAACGTGTTCGGCAAACTGTCGAGTTTCCGAGGCAGATGCCTGAATGAAGATCAAGAATTCATCTCCACCAAGGCGTGCGACGAGATCAGTTGGCGTCGTCATTGATTGAAGACGCGTTGCTGTTTCTTGTAGCAGTAAATCACCGACATCATGTCCATAGGTGTCATTGATTTGTTTGAATCCGTCCAAATCTATGAATAATAAGGAGCCATAATCTAGCGTTGGCAGAGTTAGATAGAGTTGCTCCTCAAAGTAACGCCGGTTTGGTAAACGAGTGAGTGAGTCATGGTATCCCATACGTTCTAGCCATACTTCCTGTTGATAGTCTTCTGTGACATCCGCTAAGACGACGAAATAGCGTTGCTGATGTGGAATATCGATGATTGTCGTATTCAAAAAGGTTTCTGGATGTTCGTCCGTAGCAGGTACATGTAGGAGGTGAGCAGGATAGGTCGACTGCTTTTGTTGAAGCAACGGGATGAGCCGATCAAGTTGACGACGTTGACTCGGTCCGAGCGGTAAATCATTCCATCCTGCTTCTGCAGCGGCTGGATTGACGGATCGAATCTGATACATGTCATCGATTTCAAAAACGATTTCTGGATAAGACAAAAAAAGTGACGTCAGTTCTTTTTCACGCAACTGTAGCAACTCTGTTTTTTGATGAACGATGTCTTCTAGATTCGTTTGTAATGCCGTTGTTTCATGTAACAACCGAAGATTTTCCCGGTATGAAAAAAGCTGCCGTGTTAAAAATAATAAAAACGTAATACCAATAGACAACAAGAAGAAGGTTCGAGAGACAGGAAAAAACGTAATATAAAGAATCAGCGCAGATAATAAGATGTAAACCAACAGTGAACGCGTAAGTGTCTCGACTCGAATGAGATTTGCTTGCTCCTCACGACTAATGGGAAGTGTACGTGTGTTCAGAAAGGCGATGAGGAACAGACCGCTAAGTGGATATAGCGGAAGCAATAGACCCGATATTTGCGGTTCACCGTTTAATAACAAGGTATAAAACACGAAGTTCGTCATGCCGAGAATGAATGTTCCGAGGACAAGAAAGATAAATCCTGATCGTGATACGTTCCGTCTTAACCCAGACGCATAGAGTAAAAAAAAGAAAAGCGTCAACAAAATTGTCAAGAAGGCATAAAATGTCCAACTGATTTGCTCGAGTGTCGTTCGCGTATAAGAGGGAACAAAGCGGAAAATAGCGATATATCCAGCAATCATTGAAACAGCGAATAAAGTCAAGGAATCAAGAATCAATAACTTTTGTTTTTTGAATAATGTCAAATCTAATTGTCGGAAAAAGAAAAGGACCATCATTGTCAAATGAATCGTATAAGGTAAATCCAGCAAGACGTTCAAATTGACATCGTTCCATTGAAAGAAACGTCCAATCATATTCAGGAAATCGCCCAAAAAATAAGAGAAGAAGGCGATGGATAACCACTTGTACGGAAGGGAAGGTTGTTTGAAAGCCGTCGATCGACTAAATAAGAAAATCATGAAAGAACCGCTTAAACTAATGACTGCCGAGAGTTGTAACGAAAGGTCTTGTGGCAATAGCCAGAGCAGTATGTAAGTAATGACTAAGTAGAATGCGACGATAGGGTAGATGTTTTGAACCATCCGTTTCACTAGAACTCCTCCTTTCGCAAGCCTTCCTCCAAAACGAAATATGCTATAACATTACCCGATATCTAATATGAATTCACATTTATTTTCATAATTAAAAATAAAAGTAAGAGATGTTTTCTATTTCATAAAAAAAGCGGAACTCTTCTAAGTGAAGAACTCCGCTTATCGGATTTATTGATGAGATTGGCGATGGTTTTCAAATGCCTCGATTTTTTCAGAAAGATATGTCCAATATTCCATTCGCTCGTCAAGCGTCGCTTTGGTCTTTTCGATGGCTTGATACAATTCATTGACCTTTCCGAGATCACTTCCTGCTGAAGCGAGATCAGCCTCTAATTGCTCTAGTTCAACTTCACTCTCTTCAATTTGTTGCTCAATGATAGCCCAATCTTGTTGTTCCTGATAACTTAGTTTCTTTGGCGTCTCTGTTTTTGGTGCTGTAGCAACCTCTGCCGTTTTTTCAACGACGATTGAGGGAACGGGTGCTGCCATTTGCTCAAGATAGTCTGTATATTGTCCGTAATAAAAAATGATGTTTCCATCTTCAAATGCAATCAGGCGATCGACGACCCGGTCGAGGAAGTAGCGATCATGACTGACTGTGATGACAGTACCTGGGAATGATTCTAAATAATCTTCTAGTACGGATAAGGTCTCGGTATCCAAGTCGTTCGTCGGCTCATCAAGGAAGAGGACGTTCGGTTCTTCCATCAAAATCGTTAACAATTTCAGACGTCGCTTTTCGCCACCAGAAAGCTTGCCGATTTGTTTATATTGTGCTTCCGGTTTAAAGAGAAATTGTTCGAGCATCTGACTTGCTGTGATCTCCTCACCGGCGAGTGTCGTAATGACTTTTGCGATCCGTTCGACCTCATCGATGACGCGGCGTTCGGGATGCGTGAATTCGGCGAATTGACCGTAAAAACCAATCTTCACCGTTTCGCCGTGAATGATCTCACCCGTTGTTGGCTCTAAGCGTTTCGCGAGGATTGAAAGAAGTGTCGATTTTCCACTACCGTTTCGACCAACGATGCCATACCGCTCTTTGCGTCCGATCAGAGCGTCAAACGATTCAAAAAGTGTCCGTTCACCAAATCGGTGCGAGACGTCATATGCTTCAATGACTTTCTTGCCGAGGCGGGTCGAACCGACCTGTACTTCAAGTGTCGCTTCTTCTTCCTCATACGAAAGGTCTTGTAAAGCATCCACGCGCTGGATCCGGGCTTTTTGTTTCGTCGTCCGTGCTTTTGCTCCGCGACGCAACCAAGCGAGTTCGCGACGGAGGATGTTTTGACGTTTTTCCTCCATAGAAGCCGTCCGTTCACGACGTTCGGCACGTTTTTCAAGAAACGATTCATAGTTTCCGACATAGAAATAAGCTGTTCCATTTGCGATCTCCATCATATGATTCGTGACACGATTCAAGAAATAGCGATCATGAGTGATTAGTAGAATCGCACCACGGTATTCCTTGATTTGAGTCTCAAGCCAGCTGATCGTCTCGGCATCAAGTTCGTTCGTCGGCTCATCAAGCAGGAGGAGATCGGCTTCATCGAGTAAGGCTTCAGCGAGTCCGACGCGCTTACGTTGTCCTCCGGAAAGAGAGCCGATCAACGCGTTCAAGTCGAGGATGCCGAGTTTGTTTAAGATCATTTTTAAACGCGATTCCGTGTCCCACGCTTGCGCGGCATCAACCTCGGTTTGCGCTGTGATGAAGCGGTTGAGTAACGTCTCACTTGTCGGATCCTGTTCGAGCGCTAGTCGTGCCGTTTCGTAGTGGCGCAACGCGTTGATCGTTGGTGTGTCACCCGAAAGGAGTACTTCCATGACAGTCCGATCTTCCGGATAATCGGTCGTTTGCGATAGCAAACGGATCCGATAATCATTTGGATGATGGATCGTACCAGCATCTGCTGTTTCTTTGCCTGCTAGAATGTGCAGGAGGGTCGATTTACCGGTACCGTTGACGCCAATGATACCGATCCGGTCACCAGGAGAGACAGAAAACGTGACATCTTCGAAGACAATTTTATCGGCAAATTCTTTTTTGAGATTTTCTACTTTCATTAACATATTAGACACCTTCTACAATCTGTTTGATTTGATGTTCGACCGTCTGGACGAGTTCTTTCTGTGTCATCGTGCTCGGATCAATCGACGGCAAGATCGTGACTTCGACTGTAGCCGGACGGATCTTACCCGTTTCCTCCATGACACGATAACTACCTGAAATCGCGACGGGTACGACGCGTGCGCCACTTGATGTCGCAAGGGTAAAACTTCCTGCTTTGAATTCCGCCATCGGTCCGCCTTTTGAACGTGTTCCTTCTGGGAAGATGATCATTGATTGTCCGTCCTTGATCGTGTCGACACCAGAGCGGATCGCTTTTAGGGACTGGCGTCGGTCTTTTCGGTCAATCATGACACACCCCATCAGATTCATCCAGACATTAACGATTGGAATTTTATTCACTTCGATTTTTGAGATGAATGCTTTTGGTTTATCGATTTTTCCAAGTAGAATCGGAACATCGAAGTTTCCTTGGTGATTCGAGATGAACACGACAGGTTCATTTGCCGGGATATGTTCATGCCCCGTCACATGGACACGAACGCCAGCGAGTCGGAGGAGAGAGTTCGCCCAGGCGCTCGCTACACGCTGAACGAATGCATAGCGCGCGAGATGCGTTCGACGTTTTGCGGTTGGTAAAAACGGTAAGGTACAGGGTAAGACAAGTCCAAAATAAATGAACCAAATGACAGTACGGATCATGGTAAAGTGACAGCTCCTTTTTTTCATTGCTGATGTTATTGTACAAAAAAAGACCAGGTGTCGCACCCGGTCTCCATGATTATTCCCAGTAACGAGGCTCAGATTCCTCTTCGCTTTCTCCAAGTTCGAAAGTGAGGCGACGTGTCGTCGGATCAACGGAGAACGTAGCGTTCGTGTTGTCGATCTGTTTGATTTCCATCGTCTCTTCATCCAAGATGAGAGTCAAGCGGACCTTATCTTCGTGATCTACGAGCAGTACGCCATCTTCCTTCAACCATAAATCGATGACAGGTGAGTAGCGGAGTGTCCAACCGTTTGATAAAGGGATTTCGTTCATAATGAATCTGTTCCTCCTAGGTGATGAAATCGTGTTCTTTATTTATCATGCTGGTCTGTCCCAGAGAATGCAAGTGGTGTACTCGAATCTCGATTAGGATAGGCAATTTGATAAGACTGTTCTCGTTTTTTCATGCGTTCGTACTGTTTTTTGACGCGACGGTATTGAATGTATTCAATGTAAGTCAGATAGGACGTACGGAGTAACTGTCGAATCGATGATAACGATAGGCAAATCGCTAACGTAAAGACGAAAACACCAATCGAACTTGTATAATAACCGGTAACAAAACTTAAGTATGTAGTGATGAGACCCGCAATCGTCGTGAATAAGTAGAAGAGCACGTCCGTTTCCTCCTCGAAATTAAAATATAGGTATGTTCATCTAATTCGAGGTTGAACTTGATTTTCCTTTATCGTCCTGTAAATGTCCGGAAAAAATAAAAAAATCCACACGGAAGGTGTAGATTTTAAGGGCGATCGATTTGCTGAAGCGCTGGTGTCTTCGGAGTCATATCTGTACTGTTTGATCCTTCTGCAAAAACGATTCCAATCGTAGCAAGGAAAGCAAAAAATGCAAAAACCAATGTTTTCGTGAAGCGTCGAGCGAACGAACGCGATTGAATATTATGAAACATTTTTATCCCCCATATTTACCTAAACTAAACCTTCTTTTTCCTGTTATTTAATCATATATCTTTTTTTCAAAAAAATCACGCAAATGTGTTTCGTTCACAAATATGTCACAACTGTCATCGTGTGGTCGATTTCAGAGGTGAACAGAAAAAGAGTATAGTATGGTAGGGAAAGAACAGAAGGATGGTTCGAATGAACTTGAACCAATTCAAATAGAGAGAGGAGATGACCCGAAATGGGATTACGCGCAGGACAGGTTGTCACATTAAAAGTAGAACGTGAAGCAGAGTTCGGAGTGTTTTTGACAGATGGAAATGAAGATGTGTTGTTGCATAACAATGAACAGACACAAAAAGTAGCTCTTGATGATGAAGTAGAAGTCTTCTTGTATCAAGATAATGAAGGACGTTTGGCATCATCGATGACGATTCCAGAAGCTTCATTTGAAGACTACGTCAAGACGACGATCAATGGGACGCGCTATAACACAGGAGTGTTCGCGAATATCGGGATTCAAAAAGATGTTCTTGTCTCACTTGACGATTTGCCGCAACGTCGGATGTTCTGGCCGGAAGAAGGCGATCAACTTTTCATTCGTCTAAAACATGATCAAAAGCTTCGTTTACTCGGAGACCCTGCACCATATGCTTACTTCAACTTACGAGCGAAGCCAGCTCCAGAAGAATGGAACAACATGGACGTCGAAGGTCTCGTCTTCTCACAACGCGAACCAGGCGTCAATGTCTGGGTCAACGATCAGTCAATCGGATTCTTGCATGAACGCGAGATGGAACGTTGGCCGCGTCTTGGAGAAGTCTTGAAATTACGAGTGACAAATGTAAAACCAGATGGTACAGTATTACTTTCAGCACGACCACGTGCCTTTGAAGCCATTGATACAGACGCGGAGTTGATTCTGAACCATCTACTTGAACATGATGGTCAGATGCCGTATGGTGATAAGACAGCTCCCGAGAAGATCGATGAAGTATTCGGTCTCAGTAAGGCAGCATTCAAACGAGCGCTCGGTCGCCTGTTGAAAGATAAAAAAATAGAAAAAAATGAAACGGGTATTCGGTTGACGCAATAATCAAACCGAGTAAGCCTGCGTTTCGAATAGATAGTAAGGAATTCATCATTTTGGTGGTTGCGGCTGGTTTGATTACCGGCGACCATTTACTGAATATACCCCATCACTAGTGGGGGCACGCGATGACGTTCATCGCACGGTCCGGGCACTTCGCCTTTCCCTCGCCCTTATGGCAACGATTATGATGGTGACTTCCCTAAACATTATTATGAGAGAAACCACTCTATCTTTATGGGATAGATTCTGTTATAATAGGTAGTCGATTGTATTCGTTACGGTAGCGTCTGTTTAGTGGCAGACGCTTTTCATATGACAAAGGAGAGTATTTAGCATTGACAACATTTCGTGAATTAAATCTTAGTGAGGCACTTATCAAAGGTGTCCTAAAAATGGGCTTTGAAGAAGCAACACCAATCCAAGCAGAAACAATTCCAGTCGGACTCAGCGGCGTTGACTTAATTGGTCAAGCACAAACAGGTACTGGTAAAACTGCAGCATTCGGTATCCCAACAATCGAGCGTCTTGACGCAAAATCACGCAACATCCAAGCGTTGATCCTTGCTCCGACACGTGAGCTTGCAATCCAAGTAGCTGAAGAATTGAACCGGATCGGTGAAGTAAAACGCGTTCATGCACTTCCTGTTTACGGCGGTCAGCAAATCGATCGTCAAATCCGTGCACTTCGCAAAAATCCACAAATCGTCGTTGCGACACCAGGACGTTTGATGGACCACATGAACCGTAAGACGTTGAACCTCGATCACGTTCAAACGGTCATCCTTGACGAGGCAGATGAGATGTTGAACATGGGTTTCGTCGAAGATATCGAGAAAATCCTCGGTGCACTTCCTGAAACACGTCAAACACTCTTGTTCTCAGCAACGATGCCACCACAAATTCGTAAAATCGCAGATCGTTTCATGACGACTCCAACGCACATCAAAGTCAAAGCAAAAGAAATGACAGTTGAAAACATCGACCAGTCATTCATCGAATTGAAAGAAAGCCAAAAATTCGACGTTCTTTGCCGTTTGATCGACACAGATTCTCCAGAACTTTCAATCATCTTCGGTCGTACGAAAAAACGTGTTGACGAGATGACAGAAGGCTTGATCCAACGCGGATACACAGCTGATGGTTTACATGGTGACTTAACACAAGCAAAACGTGACCAAGTCATCCGTCGTTTCAAAAAAGGAACGATCGATATCCTCGTAGCGACAGACGTTGCAGCACGTGGTCTTGACATCTCTGGTGTCACACACGTCTACAACTTCGATGTCCCACAAGATCCAGAAAGCTACGTTCACCGGATCGGTCGTACAGGTCGTGCTGGTAAAACAGGATCGGCTGTCACATTTGTTACACCACGTGAATTCGGTCAAATCAAAACAATCGAACGTGTCACGAACAAAAAAATGTCACGTCGTCATGCACCAACACTTGATGAAATCTTAGAAGGCAACTTGAAGCTTGCTGCACAAGAACTCATTAAACGTGTTGAAGCAAAAGACTCAAAAGAATATACGACACTTGCACAAGAACTCTTAGAAGAGTACGAAGCAGTGGAACTTCTTTCAGCAGCACTTAAAGGATTGACGAAAGAGCCGGATGCAACACCAGTCCAAATCTCTTCAATCGAACCAATCCGCGTGAAACGTTTCGGTAGCAACGGTGGTGGAAACCGTCGTCCTTACGGAAACAAAGGTGGAAGTGGAAGCGGCAACCGCAGTGGCGGATACCGTGGAAACAACCCGCGTGGTGGCGATCGTCGTGAAGGTGGTCGTTCATCTTCTTCATCAGATCGTCGTGAAGGCGGTTATGCTGGACGTAGCAACCGTAGCGAAAGCGATCGTAACCGTGGTGGACGCAAACCACGCTTTGAAAAGTAAACGATTCGAACCGATTTGTCACAGACAAGTCGGTTCTTTTTTATGATTTATCTAAGCGGTCATGATAAAATGAGCCATGAACGATAGGGAGAGGGCTGAATCATTCGTGTATACCATTTATGTAGCAGCATCCGTCTGTCTCGTTGCACTGATCGTCGCGACGAAAAAGATTTGTGAGCGGACGACAAAAGGACATTTTCGTTATATTCCGTTAGCGACCTTATTATTTGGTGGCATCATCTTTCTTGTGCTGGCCATTGGTAAGGGCGGAGCTGTTGGGATTCAATACGGTGTCCTGAGTATCATCTACTTGACGGCGACATTCGGTGTGTATTTGTATATCGCAATGCGGAAAGATACGACGTTATCGTAAAACAGGGGGCTCTCTCGTTACAGAGAGGCTCCTTTTTTGTTAAGATAGAACAAGAGTACAAGGGGGGAATAGAATGGACGCATTAGATGTCATCGTTCATCCCGAAGAGATAGAGGCGTGGTTTCAACCGATCGTAGGCGCTGCCCCTTTTAAGGTGGAAGGGTATGAAATCCAGTCCCATTTTCGTGGAGAACCGTTAAAACCATTTTTTCAGGAAGATGATGTTCCGGTCGAGTATCAGCTCGAAGTCATGGGACATGTCGTCCGTCAAGCATTCCAAAAAGTACCCTCCGATACACAAGCGTTCATCCTGATCCGTTGTCGTCCGGCTTGGTTGTTTGAGAACGGTGGGGAAGATTTCTTGCATGTTTTACGTACGGTCGACTCGTCGTTTCCAAAAGAACGGATGTATGTTACTTTGACGGATGTTCAAGTCGATGATTTTGATCGTCTGGGCCGGATCGTCGCGTACTATCAGAATTCTGGACTGAAGGTAGCGCTGGATCGCGCGGAAGCAACGAGTCTCGAACGCGTCTTTTCGATGTCGCCGGATATGTTGATCGTCGATCTATCTTCAATGATTGAGAAAAAGACCGTCTCAGCATCGTATCCGCATCTCTTACAGACGATGGAGCACCTTTGTGATCAGCTTGGAGCGCCACTTTTGTATAAAAACATCAGTCATCTTGGTCAACTTCGATATGCGTGGCAGCATGGTGGACGCTATTACATGGGGAATCTTTTAGGAGAGGCTGCGCCGGAATGGGTCATGACTTGTCCTGGAATGGAGGTCTTGATCCATGAAGTCCCGATGTTCTATAAATATGATCGGGAACAGATGAATCGCCTGTTCCAACTGGAGCAAGACTGGACAGTCCGATTTAATGAGTATTGTCAGTCCTTGAAGTCGGAGCAAGATCTCGATCAATGGCTGCTAATGCTCGCCCGGAAGATGGAGCCGGAATTCATCCGGTTTTACATCACGGACGCGAATGGCTTCCAACAGTCTTCGAATGTCAGTAAAAAGAGTGGCGAGTGGAAACTGTATTCCTTCTACAAGGGATACAACTGGAGTTTTCGTCCTTACTTTATCCGGACGACGGTAGCAATGGAGAGACGGCATAGCGGATATCTGTCGGAACGGTACGTCGACTTCAGCTCGAGTGAACAAACGCGGACGTTTAGTATGCCGCTCAGCAATGGCATGTTCTTATTTGCGGATATCTCCGCAGATTATCTATATCAAGAACGATTGAGTGAATGAGGAGGAAATGAAAGTGTTAGATTATGATTATGAAGCATTACGAGAAATTGGACGCATCGTCGCGATGGCGCGCGACGAGATGGCGGATGCCGTCAAACCAGGAATCACGACAAAGGAACTTGATGACATCGGAGCACGTATTCTGAAGGAGCAGGGAGCAGAATCTGCCCCGATCGTCATGTATGATTTTCCGGGAGCGACATGTATCAGTGTCAACGATATCGCAGCACACGGTATTCCGGGTAAATATGTCATTCAAGAAGGCGATATTGTTAATGTCGATGTCTCAGCTGTGAAGAATGGCTACTATTCGGATACGGGGAAAACAGTCATCGCAGGAGAAGCAAAACGTCCGGAAGATGTCCGACTCGTTGAAGTATCATTGACGGCGCTTGAAAAAGGACTCGAGAAGGTCAAAGCCGGAACGAAGGTCAATCAGATCGGAAAAGCGATCTATGCTGAAACGCGTAAGAGTGGTTTCACCGTCATCCGTAACTTAGCGGGGCATGGTCTCGGGAAGACACTTCATGGTGAGCCGGAATCCATCTCGAACTACTTCAATCGTGAAGAAAACGATCTGCTGAAGGAAGGGCAAGTCATTGCTGTCGAGACGTTCATTTCAACAGGAGACGAGTTCTGTATCGAAGATGAGCGGGATGGCTGGACGTTATACACACCAAATCGGAGCCTTGTCTCACAGTTTGAGCACACTGTCGTCGTCTTAAAGGACGGGTATGAGATTTTGACGAAAGTCGAAGGCAAAGAATCGTTCTAAAAAAGTTCGCATAATAAAACACAAAAAGAGGCAATGGAAGTCAATCCATTGCCTCTTTTTCGTCGTGGTGTTCTTGTTACAAAGAGATCCGGGAGGTTGCCAATTTGTTTAATTGGGACTCGGATACGGCTGGAGCAAAATAGCGAATGTGTCCGTGTTCGACATGATACGGGGTCTCGAGCAAATCTTCTTTAAAATAATCCGCAGTACTTGCCATATCGATCGGATAAGCGAGCCCTGGAAGTGTCGCGAAAGCAAGGGTCTGACGACGTCCGATGCCGCTCTCGAACATCCCTCCGAGCCAGTAGGGCGCTTTTGTTCGAAGGGACAAAGCGTTCGTCAGCCCACCGACACGTGCCGGTTTGATGTTCAGAATCTGACCAGCGTGAAGCGTCTTCATCAAATCGGCATCCGCTGGAGCGACGATGGATTCATCTAGACAAATCGGTGTCTGCAAGAGTTTAGCGAGACGTTGATGTCCGGACCAATCCGACGCTACGAGCGGTTGTTCCATCATAACGAGACCGAATGAATCCCAATGCTGTAATAAAGGAAAGTCTGCTTCTGTGAAGCTGCCGTTAGCGTCAAACATCAAGGGCGCATCAGGGAAAGCGGCACGTACTTGCTCAAGAACGACGGTATCCGTCGGAGCGAGCTTCAGTTTGATCCGTCCATATCCGGAGGCGATCGCTTGTCCGACGGCTTCGACGGTCTGCGCTGCAGAAGCCCGTCCGAGTGCTTTCCCGCAAGGTACGAGGGATGATTCATCACCTCCGAGATACGTAGCGAGCGATTGTCCGGCAGCTGCTGCGAATAATTCATAAATTGCTCCTTCAAACATCGCTTTTGCCATCGGATTGCCTTGCACGATGCGGAAGCGGTGCGTGACATCTGCTGGATGATGGAGCGGTTGGTCAAGTAACTGGTACAGCAGTGAAGCGATTCCTTGCAGAGAATGTTGTGTTTCGGACGTATACCACGGTGTATCAAACGCGACTCCTTCCCCGTAACCCATTCGTCCTTCCGAATCGGTCAGGCGCAAAATCGTCGTCCTGCGTATCGTTAACGTCGAGAGTGCTGTTTGCATCGGACGACGAAAGACGAGCGGTACATCGAACAATTCGGCAGACCGGAGGGTGATGCTCATAACGACTCCTTCAGTTGTTTCCGCAATAGTTTACCGTTCGCATTGCGTGGCAAAACGCTATGATAGATGTAATCAACCGGACATTTATATTTGGCGAGCAATTGACTGATTTCCGTTCGGATGATGGCTTCATCGAGTGAACTAACGATGAAGGCAACCGGAACTTGTCCCCATTTAGCATCGAATCGTCCGACGACACCTGCTTCTTGAATCCCATCGATCGAGAGAAGTGCTGATTCGACCTCAGCCGGGTAAATATTTTCCCCACCTGAGATGATGAGATCACTTCGACGATCGAGGACATATAGGTATCCATCGGCGTCCAGACGTCCTAAGTCACCAGTCTTGAAAAAACCGTCTGCTGTAAAGGCGTCTGCCGTTTTCTCTTCATCATGAAAATAGCCTTTCATGATTGTCGGTCCTTTGACTTCGATTTCTTGGTGGCGCGTGATGCGGATTTGCGTCGGATAAATGGCTTGTCCAGCTGATCCGATTTTTCGTAAGGCATCCTCAGGCAGAAGAGTCGCGATTTGAGAAGCTGTTTCCGTCATCCCATATGTCTGCATGACGGGAATATTGCGGTCGAGTGCACGCGTCAGAATCGGTAATGGAACAGGACCACCTCCTGTCAGTACGACGCGAAGCGCGTGACGACGTAGTCCGGCGTCGAGCAACCGATCAAGCATGACTGAGACGAGTGAGACATGTGTAATTTTTTCCGTCGTAATCCAGTGTAAGGCGCGTTCTGGTGAAAAATGTGGCTCGAGAATGATCGGTACTCCATAGATGACCGCTCGATAGACGACGGCTAACCCACTCATATGAAACAGTGGTGTGACAATCAAAAAACGATCCTCTGGCAGTGATCCGATATGACGAGCGGCATTCGTCGCACTCGAGAAATGATTCAACATCGTTTGTTCCACAGCTTTCGGATGTCCGGTCGTACCACTCGTAAAGAGCATTGATTGGACGTATTGTTTAGGCATATGGCGTATTAACAGATCGGGCGCTTCTTTTTCATAAGAAAAAGCTCGACACGGAATCGCTGTATCGAGTATCCGGTCTGTTACGACGAGCCGCACATCTGCCTGTTTGAATTGGCGCAGCACTTCCGTTTGCGTTAGTCGAGTGTTGATCGGGACGACGGTTAATTCAAGCAATTGAGCAGCGTGAAGAGCGACGATATACTGTGCACTGGATGGACCGTAAAGAGCAATCCGGTCTCCGCGTGTCACGATCGTCGCCCACGTACTCGCCAAACGATGCGCGCGTGCATATAGTTCAGACCACGTCCAACGCTCCGTTTCCGTAATGAGCGCGATGTCATCCGGTTGCTCTTTTGCCCGTGTATAGATCCAAGGATACAAAATAGTCACTTCCTTTTTGATGAATATACGAAAAAGGTTCAATGTCGTAAGACGATTGAACCTTTTTTTCATTATGGGAAACGCGGAAACTGTCCGAAGTCAGGATTGCGTTTTTCTTTGAACGCATCGCGTCCTTCTTTTGCTTCGTCAGTCGTGTAGTACAGTAATGTTGCATCTCCTGCGAGTTGCTGAATCCCTGCGAGACCATCTGAATCGGCGTTGAATGCCGCTTTGAGGAAACGAAGAGCCGTTGGTGAATGTTGAAGAATTTCAGCACACCATTGAATCGTTTCTTGCTCGAGATCCGCGAGTGGAACGACCGTGTTGACGAGTCCCATATCAAGTGCTTGCTGTGCGTCATATTGACGGCAGAGGTACCAGATTTCACGCGCTTTCTTGTGTCCAACGACGCGCGCGAGGTAACCAGAGCCATATCCAGCATCGAATGAACCGACTTTTGGACCTGTTTGTCCGAAGCGGGCGTTGTCTGCAGCGATCGTCAAGTCACACACGAGGTGAAGGACGTGCCCGCCACCAATCGCATAACCTGCGACCATAGCGATGACTGGTTTCGGGATGACACGAATCAAACGTTGAAGATCAAGGACGTTTAAACGTGGGATTTCATCGTCGCCGACATATCCACCATGTCCGCGTACCTTTTGGTCTCCACCAGAGCAGAATGCGAGATCACCTTCACCTGTTAAGATGATGACGCCGACGTTTTGATCGTCACGTGCACGTGAAAATGCGTCGATGAGTTCGTGGACCGTGTGTGGTCGGAACGCATTGCGAACTTCTGGACGGTTGATCGTGATTTTTGCAATCCCGTTCCATTGTTCATATTTGATGTCTTCATAGCTACGGGCTGATACCCATTCCGGAGCGTATTTCATTTGAATTCCCCCAATATGTTAGTGATGAATAAGTAGATTCTTTACCATTGTAACAAACTTTTGCGGTTGGTCGATATGTGGGGCATGCGAAGCATGCAAAATCACGTGAATTTTTTCAGGTGATGCCGCTCGTAAGGCGATGGCGCGGAATTTTTCATCCTCTTCCCCGACGATCCAATCAATCTCTTTCGGAAGGCATGACCAAAGAGAGGGCATGCTTCCTGTACCTTGTGCTCGAAGCGAAGCACTCAGACCTTCAACCGTTTGAGACATACGCTCCTGACGCAGTCGCGTGCGTTGTTGTTCTTTGAGAAGCGCTTGAGGTTTAAATAATCCAAGTGTCTCCCAATGATCAATGAAAGCTTCGAGTCCATCCTTTTCGAGTCGCTCCGCTAACATACGATCGGATGCACGACGTACTTTTCGCTCCACTGCCGTCTTGATACCTGGTGTTGTACTAACAGCGATTGTTCGAGCGATTTGCTCAGAGACGACACTCAACATTAAGGCG
This sequence comes from Exiguobacterium sp. EF_C8, assembly GCF_054956715.1. Classification (NCBI taxonomy): domain Bacteria; kingdom Bacillati; phylum Bacillota; class Bacilli; order Caryophanales; genus Exiguobacterium; species Exiguobacterium sp. EF_C8. The sequence goes on from NZ_CM143264.1 coordinate 671,372, forward strand.
ATTCGTCCGCCCATCGAATAACCGAGGACAATCCATGGCTCGGATCGTGTAGCGAGCAGTGCCTCAAGATCCTTGACTTGTTGTGTCAAACGCATTCGTTGATTAGACGCTGGTATCGTTTCTCCATGTCCCATCAAATCGAGGCGGTAGACGGTGAAGTGAGTCGATAAATGCTCACTTAGCATGTCCCACGTCGAGAGGGAGCCTGTAAAACCGTGGAGTAATAAGAGCGGTGGACCAGCTCCCTCGATTTTCACATGATAGGGATGACCGCGTAAAATCATCGGAATACCTCGGCTAACGCTTGATTCGTCACGTCCCAAATCGAACGATGCATCTGTACGTTTTCGATTCGTGTTGTCTTGACTTCAAGTATCCGAGTGACATTCGTCTCTTCCGCAAGTGCTTGACGTAACGCAGCAATCGAATCAATCGCCTGATAGGTCACACCGTAGCCGGAGGCGAGGGAGGCGAAGTCGAGATGCTGCGGTGTACCGAATAGTGGCTCGAACACCGCTTGCTCGAGTTGCTGTTGCGGTAAGAAGCTAAAGATGCCGCCACCCGCATTGTTGACGAGAATGATCGTTAACGGAAGCGTGTGCGCTGTCATCAGCCCGTTGATATCATGAATGAATGCCAGGTCACCAACGAGTAAATAGCGGTGTTTGGCATCAAACGTTGCCCCGAGAGCACTCGAGAGGATGCCGTCAATCCCATTTGCTCCACGGTTCGCGAGTAGACGAAGGGGTGTTCCTGTAGGCAAGAACGTATCAATATCTCGGATTGGCATACTGTTCGAAACGAATAGGCTTCCTTCTTGTAACGTCGTTAACGCGCGGACGACGTTATACTCCGTCATCTCCTCTTGATCGATCGTCGTAAAGGCATCGGTGACGCGTCGCTCTGCCTGTTGTAACAGATTGAGGTACGTAGGGTCATGCGGAACGGGCTCATGATGTTCGAGTTGTCGCGCGTGACCAATCACGAAATCCGAATGGAGTTGGGGATCGCGCCAATTCCCTGGATGACCAACGACTGTCGTCGGAATATCCCGAGACCAAAGCAGATAAGGTTTTGACGTCGGCATGGCGCCGAAACGAATGATTCGATCCGGTCGGACGTGCTGAGCGGTGGCCGGATGTTTTAGCCATGTATCGTAGTAGGCAAAGACGTGATCATCATGCGATTGCCGCCCTTGACTGAGTGGATCTGCTAAGACCGGAATCCCTGCTTGTTTTGCATACGAGATGACAATCTGACTGTCCGCGGCAGCAAGTTGTGGTCCAAGTACAAAAAGAAGGCGCTCTTTCTGAAGCACGATCGCTAAGGCGTTATTTACTCCCGATGTCGGTTCAGGTAAAACGCCGACAGGACGACCTGTTCGTAAAAGATCGAGTTCAGGCACGAGTGGTTCACGTAATGGAACGTTGATTTGAACTGGTCCCGCCGGTTCCGTCAGGGAGAGCAGGGTTGCACGTTGTGCGACATGAGCGACGTAAGGAAGACTCGCTTCTTCCGCTAAGGGAAGATCAAATGCATGACGAACCTGCTTGCCGTATAGTCCGACCTGATCGATGGCTTGAGGTGCCCCGACATTACGTAATTCATGAGGTCGATCGGCAGTCAAAACGATCAATGGAAGTTCAAAAATATTAGCTTCGGTTACTGCTGAATAATAGTTCGTCGCAGCGGTACCGCTTGTACAAATTAGCGCAACGGGACGAACACGCTCTTCCGTCCGTGTTAAACCTAAAGCAAAAAAACTAGCCGACCGTTCGTCAACCAGGACGTGGGTACGGCTAGACGGATGCAGAAAAGCTGCAATAGCAAGTGGTGTCGAGCGGGAACCGGGACTGATGACGAAGTCCCGGACACCAGACGCAACGAGCGTATCAATTAACGTGTGCATCCACTTAGTCAACATAAATATCATCCTTTTCAATCGAACCAATGTGTGAAAGAGCTTGTAACATCGGTGATAGTTTAGTTTCCGTCTCTGCTAGCTCGCTGTCGAAATGAGAACCTTCAACAAGACCGCAACCGGCATAAAGAATGACAGCCCGTTCCGTAAATAATCCAGAGCGAATGGCAACAATGAATTCCCCATCATCCTGTCCGTTCATCCAACCGACGGGTGAACCGTACCAACCCCGTTCGAACGTTTCAATCTCTTGGATCGCATCGACCGCTAATTGCTTTGGCTCGCCACCAAGTGCAGGTGTCGGATGAAGTTTCTCAATCAGTTGGAATAACGTGACATCTGCTTTTAAACGCGCTGTGATCGGTGTATAGAGATGTTGGATATGACGATTTTTTAAGAGAATCGGGGTATCCGGACAATCCAGTTGCTCTGAAAAAGCAGATAACGTCCGTTCGATCGAATCAGCGACAATCCCGTGCTCCATTCGGTTCTTTTGATCTTGTAATAACGATTGACCGAGTGCCTCATCCATCTCATCCGTCGCGTGGCGCGGTGCAGAACCGGCGACGGCTGCTGTCTCAAGGCGACGTCCACGTTTTTGGACGAGTCGTTCCGGTGTGGCTCCGATAAAGGCCTCTTCCGGATTCGGCTGGAAGCAGAAGACATAGCTACCGGGCTGCGTATCTTCGAGTTCAGCAACGACGGCGGCTACATCAAGTGGGCGGTCCAGTTCGTAGACGACTTCCCGCGCCAAAACGATTTTTTCAAGTGTTGTCTCCAAGTAATGCATCGCTTGTTGAAACGAGGCTTCAAAGGCTTCATTTCCATCCCGAGATAGACGTAAACGCGTGACGCCTGTCGAAGTCGGTGTTTGCGGTTGATTAACTTTGGCGAAATCAAGTGCGAGCTGATTTAAGATTGAATCGACTTGATCCATCGGTTCAACACGGGCAAAGATCGTCACGCGTGTCTTACCATCTTGCTCTAAGAATAAAAACTTCGGAATCGTCATCGAAGCGTCTCCAAAGGAAGACCAGCGATAATCCGGTTGGTTAAGTTCAGTGAAAGAGAATCCGCTGAACGCAAATAAATCATGACCGACATGGTCGCGATTCACATTTGTCCATTGCGATTGAATTCGTAAAAAACGATCCGTTCCTGAAGCCTGAAGTTGTTGTACGATGCCAAACCCAATGGCCCGCATCGAGCGATCAGGTGTCGCGAAATAAAATCGTTCCTCGATACCCTGTTCGAGAGAACGCATGTCAGTTGCTTCGATTTCCCATGAATACGAAGCAAGTATAGGTCGTTGTGAGGCATTCGCCTGACTGACGGCCTGTTCGATACACTGTTTTAGCTCTTGTTGAGCGTAAGCCATACCGCTCATTGCCCCCTAGTCTGTAGATACTGTGATATGTTTCACTTATTCTAAGTGTAAACTTTTTGCGGACAAAAAAGAAGGAATAAGCTATCTTGGATTGAACATTGACATCAAAAAACGAAACCCGCTACACTTAGACAGGAAAGGGGTTATTATATGCATAAATCAATCGCTGTCTATTGGCGAATGACACGACCGCATACACTGACAGCAAGTTTTGTTCCGGTCGTCGTCGGTACGGCAGTTGTCGCACCACGTGTGGAATCGATACGCTTGGATTTGTTCGTAGCGATGTTAATCGCATCGATGTTGATTCAAATCGCAACGAATCTGTTCAATGAATACTACGATTACAAACGTGGTTTAGATACAGAGGAATCGGTCGGAATCGGTGGATCAATCGTACGTGATGGATTCAAGCCAGGTACGATTCTTGCATTTGCACTTACGTTGTATGGCATTTCCGCACTACTCGGTGTGTATCTATGCATCGAGACTTCGTGGTGGTTGCTTGTCGTAGGACTCATCTCGATGTTCGTCGGATATATTTACACCGGAGGACCACTACCGATCGCGTATACACCGTTTGGGGAAGTGGTTGCTGGCTTTTTCATGGGATATATCATCATTGCGATCTCCGCCTACTTGCAAATTGGTTATGTACCAACGGAAGCCATTGCGATTTCGATACCTGTTGCCATCTTGATCGGTTCAATCCTGCTTGCAAATAACATTCGGGACTTGGATAATGACAAGGTCAACGGACGAAAAACGATTGCCTGTCTTGTAGGGCATCGCCGTGCCGTGTACGTTTTGATCGGATTTTTTGCGGCAGCTGTCCTGTCACTCATCATTGCTGTACTGGCATTCGAAGTCTCTTGGTTTGCCTTACTTGCGTTGTTAAGTATTCCGCTCATGATTAAAACGGTCCGTCTCTTCTGGGAGGACTTGCCACCAGAACAACTGATGCCTGGTATGGCGCAGACTGGCAAAGTAAATACGATTTTCGGATTATTACTCGCAATCAGTCTCGTGATTGCGAACATCTAAATTCAAACAAAGCAGCAGGCGATTCGCTTGCTGTTTTTTTATGAGAAGATAGCGAACAGTTAGAAAAAAAGTGCTTCGGTTGTCACTGATTTAAAATTTTACTATAATTGAAGCAATGTGCCTGAAAGATCAATTCAAGGATCGGGAATCAGGAAATATGGTTAGAGGTGGAACTGGAATGAATAAAATCGCGGTAATCGGAAAAGTATTCGTCGACATAAAAGGAACTTCGTTCGCTCCTTTGCACAAGGATGCGAAAAACGTAGGAGACATCACGTTTTCGAATGGAGGAACAGGACGCAACGTAGCACAAAACTTAGCCGTCCTCGGGAATGAAGTTCGCTTTATCTCGACGGTTACGAATGATCAGATTGGCGTGGGAGTGCTCGATGAGCTGAAATCTTACGGTGCGAATGTGGATCATGTCGAAATGTTAGAAGATCATGGAATGGGTATGTGGCTAGCGGTCATGGATAACGAAGGTGACTTGCAAACCTCAATCTCGAAACAACCGGATGCGAAGTTGCTCGAAGAGGCGATTTTACGTCAATCAATCTATGCGCTCGATGGAGTCGATGCCGTTGCCATCGATCTTGATTTGTCTGTTACAGTCTTGGAACGTTTGATTCATCTATGTCGCAAAATGGAGTTGCCATTGTTTGGTGTTTGTGGTCACTTGAGCGTCATTGAACGGAATCGTCATCTGTTACAAGGATTCACTGGATTCATTTGCAGTCGCGAAGAAGCAGAAATTTTGTCTGATCTGTCAATCGTGACGGTAGAAGATGCGATTCATGTAGCAAATGAGCTAGCGAAAAAAGGTGCTCCATTCACGGTCGTGACGATGAGTGAACTAGGGGCGGTCTACGTCGATCGTCGTACGGCGACGTCAGGTCATGTTGGAACGAAAAAAGTAAAAGTCGTCGACTCAACGGGAGCAGGCGATTCCTTCTTCTCTGCTGTCTTATCTGAATTGACAAAAGAAAAACCAGCAGAAGAGGCATTAAAGCTTGGCATGAAAATCGCGGCAGAAGTCATCGCTTCGACAGAAAACGGATTGGTTCCAGAAATGCTGGATGCCATTCAATGAATTAATTTTGAAAAGGGGTGGCGTCATGCCGATTCAACGAAGTGCGATCATTTTACGAAATGAACAGGATGAAATTGCGTTGATTCGACGGGATAAACCGAACGAAACGTATTATGTCTTTCCAGGCGGTGGAAAAGATGATGGAGAATCACTAGAAGAGACAGCGATTCGTGAAGCACATGAAGAACTTGGTGTCGACGTGGAGTTGAATGGCATTGCTGCCATCGTCCGTTTTAACGGATTCGATAACCCTTATTTTTGGGCGAAAGCAATTGGCGGTCGCTTTGGAACAGGTATGGGTGAAGAATTCGAAGAGGAAGGGTCTGGTTATACACCAGTCTGGATTAAACGATCCGAGTTGCCGTCATTGCCGATTCGTCCACCGTCTCTTGCCAAACAATTGGCAGAAATGACAGAACCGTTCTATAAATTGATTCTTTCTGAAAACGAATGAGGTTTTAGTTGAAATAAAATGGGAAAAGTATATTAAAACAATGAGGTGGTCTTTGACTGCCTCTTTTTCATGAAGGAGAGATGACGATGGCGCATTCACGCGATCCTAAAGGGCTTGCCTTGAACTTAAAGCAGCGAATGTCCGATCACAACATTACGGATTATGCAGGGACACTCGCCTATTACTGGTTTTTATCCATTTTCCCAGGTATCATTTTCGTCATTTCCGTCCTGTCGTTCTTTGATATTGATCGTCAGACACTTGAGTCGCAAATCCGGGACTTAGCACCGGGTGGGGCCGTCAATACATTCACGGATACGATTTTTCAAGCCATCAAGGATCCGCAGGGGGGATTGTTATCGATTGGTGCGATTCTTGCCATCTGGTCCGCTTCAAAAGGTGTCGATCGCTTGATCACGACAGCGAACCATGCCTATGGTGATTTCTCGCCACGTGGTTTTGTCGCAGCACGCGGGATTGCTTTACTACTAACGATTGTTCTCGGAATCGGGATGTTATTATTGATTGTCTTGAACGTTCTTGGTGGTCCAATCATCACGTATCTTGCGAATTTCGTTCTCCCGATCGATATGGGGCAAAAAATCTTATTAACGGTCTTGCGTTACGTCGTTTCAACGATTCTATTGATTGGTATACTGTCGATCTTTTACCGCGTCGCACCAAAGCGCCCGATTACCTTTAAGGAAGCGATCCCAGGAGCCGTCTTTGGTGTCATCGTCTGGCAATTACTATCGGTCGGATTTGGATTCTACGTCTCGAACTTCTCAAACTACAATCAGACGTACGGTTCACTCGGTAGTGTCGTTATCTTGTTATTATGGCTTTATTTCACAGGATTGATCATCTTACTTGGTTCTGAATTGAACGCGTCATGGGAACGATTCATGAAAAAAGCGGATCCGAAGAAGATGGAAGAAAAGCGCTTGAAGGAACAAGCAGAACTCGATTCGATTCCGACGAATACGTTCGGATGAAGAGACGAAAAACGTCTGATTGCCATGCGGCAGTCAGACGTTTTTTTTAATGATTAAGCGGCTAATCGTTTTTCGGATACACGCTGTGGGAGAGTTGGTAAAGCATCCTGTTGAAGAAGACGTAAGCCATTCAGGATGACAAGAATCGTCGATCCTTCGTGTCCGACGACAGCGAACGGCATGATTAGGAACTGTGACAAGTTGGATGCGATCAATAGAAGGATGACACCGATCGCAAGCGTGATGTTTTGTTTGACGATCCGGTTCATCTTCCGGGCTTTATGCACGGCGTAGGCAAGACGACCTAAATCGTTTTTCATCAAGACAACGTCAGCAGTCTCAAGCGCAGCATCCGTTCCTTCACCCATTGCAATCCCGACATGTGCCAGTGCGAGCGCCGGAGCATCATTGATACCATCACCGACCATCGCAACGGTCCGACCTTCTGTTTGGTATTGCTTAATATAGCGCACTTTATCTTCCGGTAAGCATTCAGCGACGAAGTCCGTTAAACCCGCTTCACGCGAGATGGCTGCTGCCGTGACCGGATTATCACCTGTCAACATGATCGTCGCGATGCCGAGATCGTTTAAAGCGGCGATTGCTGTTTTAGCTTCCGGACGAATCGTATCACGTAATGCATAAAGTGCTACGATTTGTGATCCATTGCTGACATAAACGATTGTATGCCCTTGTTCTTTCAGTGACTGTTCAATCGTGACGAATGGATCGTCTAGACCTTCGTGGAATGCTCGCTTGCCAATGCGATACGTGACGCCATCGACAGTTGCTTCAATCCCGTATCCTGTCACATCTTTGAACGTTGACGGTTCGCGAACATCGGTTTTTAAGTGATCAACGATCGCTTGTGCGAGCGGGTGATTCGACTGGGCTTCAATGGAAACAACCGCTTGTTCGACGGCTCGGATATCGATACCTTCCGCGTACCGACTTTCAGTAACGACGGGTTTACCTGTTGTCAGAGTCCCTGTTTTATCGAAGACGATCGTGTCGACTTGTCCGAGTGTCTCGATATGTGCTCCACCTTTGAAGAGAACGCCATTTTTCGCAGATGCGGCGATTGCGGACAAGGCAGCAGGGGTAATCGACGCGACAAGCGCACAAGGCGAAGCAACAACGAGTAAAATCATCGCCCGATAAATGCTTGTCTCGAATGTCCAGCCGACGACGTAATGAGGAAGGACCATCATCAGGGCAACGACGAGGAGGACGATTTTGACATAACGACTTTCAAATCGTTCGATGAACTGAGCAGAGGGAGACTGCTCACTTTGTGCGTTTTGGACCATATGAATGATTTTTTGGAACAATGATTCATCAGCGGCTTTCGTCATTTCAATCGTCAAGACGCCATTCATGTTGACGGTCGAGTTATAGACGGTATCGCCCGTTTGTTTTTCAACAGGAATCGATTCGCCTGTAATCGATGCTTCTTCGATTGCTGCTTGACCACGAACGATGACACCATCGACCGGAATGCGTTCCCCGGGACGAACATAGACGAGGTTACCGATTACTAGTTGCTCGATTCCAACGACTTCAAGTTGTCCGTTTGCATTCAGACGCGTTGCTTCCTCTGGCTGTAAGGACATTAAACTTTGTAACGCCCGTTCATTTTTATTCATCGTATAGGTTTCAAGAGCACCGGATAACGCGAAGATGAAGATAAGGATCGCACCTTCCATCCAGTAGCCGATGGCAGCGGCACCGATGGCAGCTAAAATCATCAACAATTCGACGTTCAACGTTTTTTCTTGATACGTCTCCGTCAAGCCTTCCTTTGCTTTCGCATATCCTCCAATCACATATGCTGATAAGTACAACGTGACATAAACGGCAGACGCCGTATTGAATTTTTCGAGTCCATAAGCAACTAAAATCAATATTCCGCTAAACAATGCTAGAATCAATTCGTGATGCTCATCCCAAGCATGACGGAATACGGAACGCTGTTGAACATCGGTAGTAATGGAAGTCATCATATTAAAACTCCTTTCAAAATGTAAATGAGAAATGAAATCATTATAGAAAGAGAATGAGAATGTGATATATCAATGAGTTTAACTGATTGATAATGAGTTTCATTGTCTCTAGATTATAATTATTATTATCTGTAGAATTACTATACCATGCTTCAGTGAAAAGGAACAGGAAAGGAACCAGAAAGATGCAAAAAATTTTAACCCATCGGATTGGTCTCGTCGTCTTTGCATTATTGACGACCTTTTTGTGGGGAAGTGCGTTTCCCTTCATTAAGAAAAGTTATGAATTATTACAGATCACGTCTTCTGAATACGGGGAGCAACTATTGTTTGCGAGCTATCGCTTCTTTTTAGCAGGGGTGTTGCTACTTGTCGTCAGTGTATTCGTCTTTAAACAAACGATTACACTGAAGAATCGGACCTATGCCTATAGCCGTCTTGGTTTCTTTTTGACGTTCTTGCAGTATGTCTTTTTCTATATTGGTCTCTCTTTATCAACCGGTGTGCAAGGATCAATCATTGCCGGCTCGACTTCGTTCTTCCAAATGTTACTGGCTCATTTCCGGTACGAGGACGATCGATTGAATCGATTCAAAGGACTTGCCTTATTCCTTGGGTTTACAGGTGTCATCTTGGCCAACTGGCCGCAAGGTGGGCAAGGTGTCTCATTTGGTCTTGGAGAAGGATTATTGATTGCGGCAATGGTTTCCGGAGCATTCGGTAACTTGATCGCGAAAGAATACTCAGCACGTTATCCGGTGGCACCGATGACAGGATGGGCGATGGTCATTGGATCAATCGGTCTCTTCATCGCGGGCGTCGTTCTCGATGGTCACGTTGCACCGTTTACTTTTTCGACTACGAGTGCCTGGATGCTTGTGTATCTTGCTTTTTTATCCGCGACTGGATTTACGCTTTGGAATCTACTGATGAAATATAATCCAGTCAGTAAAGTATCGTTGTTTATGTTCTTCGTACCAATCTATGGTGTCAGTTTATCTGCTTTGATTCTGGGTGAGACGATTCCACCTCAAGCGTTGCTCGGTTTACTCTTCGTCATCGGAGGTATCTTAGTCTCGACATACTTACCAGTGTGGTTTCAAAAGCGAGGTTGACGAAGATTCAGAATCGTGTAAAAATAGTTTCAATTAAAGTAACTCCAATCGTTCGTTGCTTAAGCCGACCTGTTCGGCTTTTTTCTGTACGGTCATCAAAAGACCGATTCGGCCTTGTCTGAAAGGCTAGTGCGACTATAAAACGGAAGGAGATGAAAACGAATGGAACGGAATGAGATCGTTCGAAAGATCATTGCCACTCGTCGTCCACGTGATGAGTTTGCTCGGTTCGTCGTGACGTGCGTCAGTCAGCAGTTAAAGGAAACCCACGGAGATGTCGATGTGGAGATCATCGAGGCGGAGAGAGGTTACGATTCAGTGTGGTCAATCAACGGTCGAGAGGTCGTCGTGTTGCTTGAGACAGAAGAGTTGAAGCGTGCAAAGGAGCAACCGTATGCAATCGACGATAAGCTCTGGCGGAGTTTTCGACAAGAAGGAATCGTGAAATAAAAAACGGATCTTGCGCATCGATGGCGCAAGGTCCGTTTTTTTAGATTTCGGGTGTCTCGTGACGTTTTGCATACCGCAATAGAAGCGCAAGCGTCGTTAAGACAAGAACAAATAAACTGAAATACAGCATGGAAGGAAGTGTAACGAACAGACTACCAGCGATCGGTCCGAGAATCGAACCAAAACTGAAGGCAATCCCTGCAAGTAAGTTACCGGTTGGTAAAAGATGACGTGGTAACTGTTCTGTCATATAGGCAACACCGAGCGAATAGGTCGAGCCGAGTGCCATCCCACTGACGGCAAAAATCGCGAACAACCAACCGTAACGTTCGAAGACGAAGCAAGCAGTGAGAAAAGCGACGGAACCAATCGACAGTACAGTGACTAGCGTCCGACGTTTTCCGAAGTGATCGGCAAGTCGCCCGAGTGGTAGCTGCATGATCAATGAGCTGACGACAAATGTCGTGATTAAGGTACTTGTCTCGGATAAACCATATCCGTTACGCGTCGCAAAAACGGGAAAACTGGCATTCAGTGTGGCTTCGAGAAAACCGTATGTAAAACCAGGAAGTAATGTAAACCAAGCAGTCGATAGGACGAGTCGATACCGTGAAGCAGCACTTTGTAGTTCCTCTGGCATGACGGACGATGGTTTTTCGTTCGGTATACGGAATAGTAAAATTAGAACGATGACAGTTAAAGTCCCTGTTAACACGAACGGTAACCAATCGATCACATCGACGAGCGGTGCAGCAAGAGGACCTAAGGCAAAACCGAGACCGAATGCCATCCCGTATAACGACATCGTTCGTCCTAACCGTTCGTTTGGTGTAATGGACGTTACCCAGACTTGTGAACCATAATGTAACGTCTGATCACCGAAACCGACGAGGAAGCGGAGAATTACCCAAGCGATAATGCTTGGGAGTAATGGGAATAAGAAGACAGCCACTGCGACAAGGGCAAGACCGAATGAGATGACAGGAATATAACCACGCCGTCGTAACGGACCTTCCATAAGAGGTGCGGCAACGATGACACCGATATAGAGGACGGCGGCACTGAGTCCGTTAATGAAAGCAGATGTCCCTTGACGTTCTAACAAGATGGACAGTAATGGAATCAGTAATCCTTGTGTGAAACCGGAAATGAAGACGATCGATAAGATGAGAGTAAAACGACGTGACACAAGTAACGACGACCTTTCTTTTTTCTTTTAGCATAACACGCCCCGGACTTCGAAAAGGGAGACCGGGGCGTGTTTCATTTATTTTCTTGTTCAAACCGTGTCGGACGCGGCATGTGCAGCAGATGTTCATCCCAATCTGTCTGATCGAACACTTCATCATGTTCGATACTGTGTGAAGCACGAATACCAACCATCATGACGAACAAGACCATACTGAACGTGCCGATGATTGCGACAATACCTACGAGCCATTCCATCCCGGTCACCCCTTTTTAAAAAACAGAATGTGTCTACTTTGTGACATTTTTCCCGGGACGCCATCGTTCAAAACCTATTTTTCATTCTTAAAGCCGACTCGATTGTTTTGTGAAATCAATCTCAGGGTAATATGCGTTCTTCACAAGTGCGTTCGGTCCAAGGCACTGTACCGCAGGACAGTGACATGACAAGCTTTTATTCAGTTCTGTCTCTTGCCACTGAGCATACGCATCATTGAAAGATGTCTCGTGAATCGTACCGAGCGAAGCGAGTTCGTCACCGAAATCGGTTACGATGATTTCACCGTCGAAGATGTTGACGTTGAGACGAGAACGACCATCTGGGTCATTTCGGACCGATACGTTTTTCTCCTGACGCAAGCGACGATGCAGTTCTAAATCTGCCTCCTCCATTGAACAAGCATAGAAGGGGAGTGTTCCGAACAACATCCAGACGTTCGGATCCCGGACGTCAAGCAAACGATGGATTCCATTGCGAATTTCGGATAAGCTAGCGGCTTCGATCATCGACGCGAAGTCAGCTGGGTACATTGGATGCACTTCGTGACGGACACAGCCCATATCGACGATTTCTTTATGGATCGCTTCAAGATGTGGCAACGTCCGTTTATTGATCATCGTTTCGGCAGACACGATGACACCACGTGCATTCAAGACACGAGCATTCTCTTTCATCGTTTCAAATAGTTTTGTTCGTGCTTCACGTGACGGTTTTCGCTCCATCATCGCAAAGCCACCATCGATGAAATCATCGGCTGTTCCCCAGTTATGTGAGATATGCAAGACATCGAGATAAGGGATAATTAATTCATAACGAGATAATGGAAGTGTTAAATTTGAGTTGATTTGGGTTTTAGCGCCACGTTCGTGGGCATACTTAAGTAAAGGGACGACGTACTCCTTGACGGACTTCATTGAAAGCATCGGTTCGCCGCCTGTAATGGAAAAGGCGCGTAGGTGTTCGATTTCATCCAGACGTTGAATAAGCAGTTCGACAGGGATTTCAGGTGACTCGCTACTGGATAACATGTAACCGACGGCACAATGTTCGCAGCGCATGTTACACAGTTTTGTCGTCGTGACTTCAATGTTCGTCAAACGGACCGTGCCGTATTGTTCAATGTCGCGATAAGCTTCCCACGGATCGTTCGCGATCGTGATGGGTGATGAATGTGACATAGATACTCCTCCTTTTTAGTGCTCCACTTCGTATCGTATGCTAAAATAACGTCGGAATCCAGCGGAAGAAAGGAAGTCTGAATAATGGGAAAAGCAAGAACTGATAAACTTGGTCAAATGAATGTGCTAAAATCAAGAATGCAGCTTCTCTGTCATACAATCGATTCACTCGATGAATCATCAGATATCGAAGATTTGGAACGACTGATCGTATCACTAGATCAACTCAAGGCGAAAGTCGTTCGGTATGCGAAGGATATGAAAGAACAAGAAGAAACGAAAAAAGCGGTAGATTGAGACCGCTTTTTCATTTGCGTAAAGAGAAAGGATGAAATCAATGGCAACAAAAATCAAATTACAGACAGGTGAGGTCCGTTCGGTCACTTGTCTACGGATGGGCATCAACGGTGAAGGGATCGCGACGCTCGAGCGACAAATCGTCTTCATCCCAGGATTGCTTGTAGGTGAGACGGCGCAAATCGAGATCACGGAAATTCATGCGAACTATGCGAATGCAAAGATCTTAAAGCGTGACGATCGTTCACCAGACCGCGTGACACCACTTTGCCCAGTCTATAGTGTCTGTGGTGGCTGTCAATTACAACATATGAGTTACGATGGGCAATTGCGTTATAAGGAAGAGATGCTTCGCAATGCGTTCTTAAAATCAACGAAATTGAATGTCGAAAAGGCCGATATCCGTCCGACGATTGGTTCGAAGGAGTGGGGTTACCGCAATAAATCACAATTCGTCGTCGGGAAACAAGGCAATGAAATCGTTAGTGGTCTCTATTCTGCGAATTCGAATCGTCTGGTCGCAATCGATGATTGTGTCGTCCAAAATAAGGATACGCTTCGTGTCAACCAAGCTGTCACGAAATTACTCAACGATTATAAAGTACCTGTTTACCATGCAGCAAAACAAGACGGTGTCATGCGCCATATCGTCGTCCGGACAGGAATCAAAACGGGTGAAATTCAAGTCGTGCTCGTTGCCTTTAAAGACGGCTTCCGTGATCTAGAGGGTTTGTCGCGCGATATCATGGACATTCCAGGTGTCGTCTCGGTCGCGCTGAACATCAATGATAAGTTGACGTCACGTGTCTTTGGAGAAGAGACGGAAGTCTTGCGAGGTGTCGAACGGATTGAAGAAGAGATGGGCGAGTTCACGTATCAACTGTCGCCACGCGCCTTCTTCCAGTTGAACCCGGAACAGGCAGAACGGATGTATGAGGAAATTGCCCGTGCTGCTGCTTTGACAGGCGAAGAACGTGTCGTTGATGCTTACGCAGGTGTCGGTTCAATCGGACTTTGGATTGCTAAGGGTGCAAAAGAAGTCCGTGGTATGGAAATCATCGAAGAAGCAGTTGAAGATGCGAATGCGCATATGAAGCAATATGGCTTTGACCATGCGCATTATGTCGTCGGTAAGGCAGAAGCATGGATTCCACGTTGGGTGAAGGAAGGCTGGATTCCAGACGTCTTCATCGTCGATCCCCCCCGTTCAGGTTGCGATACGCAGTTATTGAACGCAATGATTTCGTCTAAGGCGAAAAAAATCATCTATGTCTCGTGTAACCCGCAGACGCTTGCACGTGATTGCGATCATTTGATGAAAGCGGGATATAAGGTATCGTACATTCAACCGTATGATATGTTCCCACAAACGGCGCACGTTGAAGCGATCGTCGTGCTCGAAAAGAAGAAAAAGAAAAAGTTCTAAGCGCGAAATAAGCCCGTATGCACTCCTTGAACGAGTGAACATACGGGCTTATTTTCTGTGACTGCTCACTTACGTTTGCGAAACATAATCGAACGTGGCGTCACATTCGGAAAAACGTTCCTTCAATTGACTGACGCGGTCAGCTGGGAGTGGACCACGTTCAATCAATTGCTGGTTCAAAGCGAGGTGTTCTGGTCGAGACGTTCCGATGATGGCCGTCGTGATTCCTGGTTCGAAAACTGTAAAACGTAACGCGGTCTCAAGCCAGCTAGATTCCTCGAGTGGATAAGCCAGTTGTTGCGCTCGCTCCCAGTATGGTTCAACATATTGTCCGACCGGACGATCCGTGAAGCGCCACGGTGCATTACCGATTGGACGTTTGGCGATGACCCCGTGATTCAAAAGTGTAGGTAAGACTTGATCGACGCGTTGATCAAACAGATTGAAGGATGTCTGGAAACTATCGAAGCGTTTCGTTTCGATGGCATACTGCAAATCTTCTCGGTCACCGGAATAGGCGATGACGCGGACTTTCCCAGCTTGTTTTGCTTGTTCAAGCGCTTCGATGACGTCACTTTGAGCAAGGATTTCTCGACTACAAGAATGTAAGTGTACGATGTCGAGATGATTCGTTTGCATCGTCTGTAAGGCTTGATCGATGCCACCTTGAACCGCTTCAAACGTCCAATCCTGTGTACCGGGAACATCATAGCCGACTTTCGTCGACAAAATGACGTCGTGCCGACGATTCTTTAGAAATTGTCCGACGCGTTGCTCCGATAAGCCATAGCCGCGTGCTGTATCGATCAGATTGATGCCAAGATCACGTGCTTGTTCGAGCAAATAGATTGCTTCGCGGCCCGTCATCTGTTCTGCACCGATGTGACCGGCTCCGAACCCAAGCGGGGACACGAATAGATCGGATGTTCCAAAACGTCTTAACTCCATGAACGATACTTCCTTTCAGACAACCTGTAGTTTTATATCGATGATGCTCGTTTTTGGCGATTACGATAAATCAGATAACCAACGAGTGCCACACCTGCTATCGACCATTGGACGATGGACGAGAATTGCATGAATTGATGGACAGCGAGCACTTCGACTAACATCGCTGGAATTTTTCCAATCGTACTCGCAGTCAGGAAGAGTAAGATGGAAATACCACTAGCAGCACTGACAATGTTGACGATGCCTGACGGGACAAATGGTAACAGCCGTAACAAAATGATCGTCCAAAAAGCTTCATGTCCTTGTTGTGTTTGGAGCTTTTGTTGCAAACGATTGACTCGATCTGGAAGCGGGCGACGAAGGGCATATCGTAGTCCTTTCCGGTAAAGTAGAAACGCACAAACCGCACCTAGGACTTCACCGGTGAAGGAGAGCAATGTGCCCGTCCATAGCCCGAAATAGACAAGATTCGCAGCGGTGACGAACGTACTCGGTAGGATACCAAGTACACTGACGACGACACCAACCAAGACACTAACGAACGGAGCGAACGGTCCGAAGAGTTCAAAGGTTTGGATGACATGTTGTTCCATTATTCGAATTCATCCTCTTCATCCGGAAGAAGCGGTAACTCGATGTGGACGGTCGTTCCTTCTCCAAGAACGGAGTCGAACCGGATCGTCCCATCATGACGATCGATGATGTGTTTTGTGATCGCAAGACCAAGACCGGTTCCGCCATCTTTCCGCGTCCGTGATTTATCGACGCGATAAAAACGTTTCGTCAGTCGATCGAGATGTTCTTCCGGAATGCCTTCTCCTTCGTCCCGGATAAGACAATGCGTCCGATCGCCGATCGTTTCAGTCGATAAGAAGATCTGTTTGCCGGGCGGTGTGTATCGTAAAGCGTTATCGAGTAAATTGCCGAAGACTTGCTCGAGACGGTCTGTATCGCCTAAGACAATTTGATCCGGATCGAGATTCATCACGAACGTGACTCCTTTTGACTGGGCGATCGGTTCCATCCGGTAAATGACATCTTCAAGTACTTGACTGAAGACAAGTGGTTGTTTCGACATCGGATAGGAATCGCGTTCAAGTTGAGCGAGATCGAGCAGATCATTGACGAGACGTTGCAGACGCTCCGTTTCCCGCTCAATGATTTGGTAATACTGCGCACGCTTTTCTTCCTCGAGCGAATCATCCTGCATCATCTCCGTATAGCCACGAATGTAGGAGAGAGGTGTCCGCAATTCATGACTGACGTTCGCGAGGAACTCCTTTCGCTGCTCGTCGACCTCACCGAGCGATTCCGCCATCTTGTTCAATGTTTCTGCGAGTTCTCCGATTTCATCGTCCGATTGAATCGGAATCCGGTAATCAAAGTCACCTTGTGCATAAACAGTCGAGGCGCGCTTCATGTCGATCAACGGACGGATGATCGTGTCGATGATTTGTCGTCCGAAGATGACGAGATTCAAGACGATCAGTCCGATCATGAAGAAGATCATCAGGCGGAGTGGGCGGAATGGTTCACTGATTTGACCGAGTTCCAGATACAAGATCAGCGTACCGACCAGTCGATTGTTTTCGATGATCGGAAATCCAGTCATTAGAATGTCCGTTCCTTCAATCGGATGGGTCCGGCTCGAGACGACAGTCTCGCCATTGCGAAGCTGTTCGATGTCCGCATTCGTCAAAAAACGGAGTCCTGCCGGATTTTTCTTCAGAAAATCGATGAAGAAGACTTTCGATTCCGTCAATTCATTCGTATAAGTCATCCCATCATAAAAAGCACCGGATAGACCTTCGGACTTGTAAATGTTGATTAGCTTTTCCCCACGGTTCAATAAGATATCTTCTTGCGTCTGAAGATAGAACCGGTCGTAGAGATAAAACGTCAGCAGGACAAATAAAATGGCAGAAAAAACGCTTGTAAACCAAATCGTAATCCAAATCCGGCGCCGGATCGTATAGCGCTTAATCATACTTCCTCGAATTTATAACCGATGCCCCAAACTGTTTGAATCGAGCCACCGGCTTCCCCGAGCTTTAAGCGAAGTGTTTTAATATGCGTATCGACCGTCCGTAAGTTACCGATATAATCCGCACCCCAAATTTGATCGAGTAGCTGTTCGCGAGAAAAGACCTTATCATTGTTTTGAGCAAACAGATGCAACAAATCAAATTCCTTACGCGTCAGACTGACCGGCTTGCCATTGACATGGACACTCCGACTTTCAGTGTCGAGTTCAAGCATACCGAGCGTTAAAGTAGCCGATTGATCAACTGTAAAGCGGTGAGAACGACGAAGCGTTGCTTCGATACGAGCAAGTAGTTCTCGGGGACTGAATGGTTTTGTAATATAGTCATCAGCTCCGATTTTCAGACCGTGGATGCGGTCGAGTTCGTCTGAACGTGCCGTCAGCATGATGATCGGAACATTTGAGAACTCACGGATGCGCATACAGGCTGTCAAGCCGTCCATTTCCGGCATCATGACATCGAGTAGAACGAGATGGAATGTATTTTGTTGAATGAGATGGATGGCTTCTTGTCCGTTAGAAGCTGTCATCGTCGTGTAGTGTTCTTTTTCGAGATTCGAGACGAGAAGGTCACGCATTTGTGCTTCGTCATCTACTACGAGAATGTTAAACGATTCTGGCATTAGTCTTCGCTCCATTTCCTGTAGAAGAAAAGGTTTCTTCCATAAAGATGAGTTTTCTTATTTATCATACCATTTCAAACTTTAGAAACGCATGCGTGGACACAAAAAAGCATGAGAGACAAGGCCCTCATGCTTCGAGTTGTTGGTGATCGTATAGTGTTTCGAGTTCCCGACCATGAATGTACATGTGGAAACTAGATTTTGAGACTTCATACAGCGTGAACTGAGTTTCGCCAGCATTCAATTGCTCAAGAAGCGCAGGGCGCAACTCATCCGCACAGAACGCATACGGCAATTTTTCAGCTGCTTTTTGTGACCGAATATTGCTTTTGCGAATTTTCATGAAGACACTCTCATATCCGAGCTCGAAGAACAGCTCAGAGAAGAAGGCTTCTTTCGCTAAATGATTGTATCCTTTACCATGATACGGTTTACCTAACCATGTACCGAGAAACCCATATTGTCCTTCGATATCGAGTAAACTAATCGTACCAATCGGTTGATCAAATTCATCTAGGATGGTACGTGATACGATTTCACCACGTTCTTCCTCTTCGATTGCCTGCTTTGTAGTAAACAGAAATTCATCAAAGTACCGTGTTTTTTGGCGGACGTACGGATATACGTCTTGATGCTGCATCAGTTCGAACAAATCAGCGCAGTCGCTCAGCTCCCGTTGCTTGAGCATACTTCCATTCCTCCTTTTAGGACCGCAAGAATGATTGTCGAAAGCTACCTGTCTGACTCGTTTGAACCGCGCATGGTATGCCTTCTTCAGTTGTCGGATAAGATAATATTACCTTCTTTTTTTAAAATTGCAAGAAAATAATTTTTGTGAAAAAAGATACAAAAACAAGATGTTTTCCGTAAGCGTCTAAAACCCCCGAAAGGTGCAAAAAACACCTGGCGGGGGTGGGGTTAAATCAAGTTCAGTTGAGCGTGTTCAAAAATGATTTTTCCATCGATCATCGTCATGAGCGGCTTCGCTAAATAGTCGAGTGGGAAGTGACTCCACAGGACGAGATCCGCGTCTTTTCCGATCTCAATCGATCCGACCCGATCGTCCACACCAAGCGAACGGGCTGGATGGATCGTGATCGCGCGTAAGGCGACATCGACCGGTAGACCTTCTCGTGCGGCAAGACCAGCACAGAGGTTCAAGTATTGGACAGGCGTGTATGGATGATCGGTCGTAATCGAGATTTCAAGACCATGTTCGTGAAGAGTCCGGTACGTTTCCCATGTCTTATTCTTCAGTTCGATTTTAGACTTTCGCGTAAAGGTTGGTCCGACCGTCACTTTTTCGATCGGTAATTGTTCCATCTCTTTTGCGACGAGATGACCTTCCGTACAATGTTCGATGCGTAAATCAAGATCAAACTCTTCCGCGAAACGGATGGCAGAAAGGATGTCATCTGCTCGATGTGCGTGTACACGGAGCGGCATCTTGTGATCGAGGACCCGTTTGATCATTTGATGGGCGAACGTTTCGGAAACCGGTTGCGTTCGAACTTCAAGAAAAGCTTCGCGCAACATCCCCATGATGCCCATCCGTGTCAGTTCACCAGCACGACCAGCACTATGGACACGCTTTGGGTTTTCACCAAGTGCCACCTTCAGACCCGCATACTTTCGAAGAATCATATCATCGATGAACCGTCCGTGTGTCTTGATGACACTCGTGACGCCGCCGATGATGTTCATGCTGCCTGGCATGACTTGAACGGTCGTGATACCATGTTGAACGGCTTCCTTAAAGCCTTCATCCAGCGGATAGACGCCATCAATGGCACGCAGATGCGGTGTCATTGCAAAAATCGTCTCATTCGCATCATTTCCGACGGTTCCGGTACCTTCGTCATATAATCCAAGGTGTGTATGGGCATCGATGAAACCGGGCAATAAAAAGTGACCTTCTGCTTCAATGACTTGATCGCTTTCTAAATGATCCAGTAATTCGCCGATTTCAATGATTTTCCCATCACGAATGCGGATGTCCCCGTAAAAACTGTCCGAAGTAATCGGATAGATATGTGCATTTCGAATTAAGATATCCAAGTATCGTCCACCCCTGTACTAGTTTGAATGCTCGATTGCTCGTAACGCATCCTTTAGTTCAGCATACCGAAACTTGTATCCGTTTTCGAGCGCTTTTTTCGGGACGACACGAGCTCCTTCTAGTACAATCGTACTCTTTTCACCAAGTGCGAGTTCTAACGCGAAGCGTGGCGCCGGGAGCCAGTGTGGGCGATGTAAGACTTTTCCGATCGTCTGTCCGAAACGACGCATCGTTTCCGGATGAGGAGCAGTGATGTTCAGCGGTCCTTCGACTGTCGGGGTCTCGAGCGCGAATAGGAATAACTCGACTAGATCATCGATGTGGACCCAGGAGACCCATTGTTTACCGTCGCCCATCGTCCCACCGCCAAACAAGACATAAGGGAGACGCATTAACGGATAAGCGCCACCGGATTTCGTCAAGACGACACCAATTCGTGGATGGACGAGTCGAATGCCGGCGTCAGCAATCGGACGAGCAAGGTCTTCCCATGCGACACAGACATGACTTAAGAAGTCAGCAGTCGGTGGAAGGGGTTGATCTTCGGAGAATGTCTGATGCCGATCCTGTCCGTAAATGCCAACCGCAGAAGCAGACAAAACGACATTTGGTTTTGGGTCGAGTGCTTCAACGATCCGGACGAGTTCCTTCGTTGTACTGACGCGACTGTCGAGAATGACACGTTTGCGTTCATCCGTCCAACGTCCATCGTTGATCGAAGCACCAGCAAGATGAATGAATGCATCGACGCCCTCTAAGTGTTGCTCGGGCTTTGCGTCTTCTGTCATCCACTTGATATATGTGATATGCGCATCATTCGCTTTTGGATGACGCGTTAAGATAAAGATGTGATGTCCTTGATCTAGCAAACGCTTCGTCAAGGCTTGACCAATCATACCGGTTCCACCGGTAATCGCAATGTTCATGTAATCCATCCTCCTTGAAATAAGTAAAAGTAGCTTCTTTTCATATGTTCCCATTCCATGGTTTTACTCAAACATAGACCTGCCTGTTCGTGATATCGTAGAACTATCGAGTCAGGTTAGAGGAGGGAATGTAATGAAGATCAAACGGATCTCGACACAGAAAAAGAACAGCGAACGATTTAATATCTATGTCGAGCGTGATGGCAAAGAAGAGTATGCCTTTGCCGTAGACGTCGATATTTTAATCAAATACAATCTGCAACGCGATAAAGAACTCGATGATGACTTCGTCAAGGAAGTATTGACGGCTGAAGAACAGCAGAAAGCATATCGTCTCTCATTGAATCATTTATCGTACCGCATGCGGGCGACGAGTGAAGTCATTGCGTATTTAACGGAAAAAGAGACACCGGAACATGCGATCAAACATGCAATTGAGCGATTGACGGAGCAACGCTATCTGGATGATCAACAGTTCGCACTTGCTTATACAGCGACGAAAAAAGCGACGACACCTCAAGGACCGGGAAAAATTCGTCGTGATCTCGAGGCGCTGAAGATCTCGAAGACAGCAATCGACGAAGCAATCGTAACGTTTACGGGTGAAGAAGAATACGAAAAAGTCCTGAAGTTTTTGCGACAAAAACAAAAAGAGCTTCAACGACGGTCCGTGCGGGAACTGACACAAAAATTACAATTAACGCTTATGCAACGTGGCTTCTCGTCCGATTTGATTAAAGCGGGTATTGAAGAGGTGTTTTTAGCTGAAGAAGGTGACGAAGAAGAACAGGCGGCCCTTTATCAAGCGCGTAAGTATTATCCGAAATATCGACAACTTGAACCGTTCGAGCGTGAACAAAAGGTGAAGCAAGCACTTGTTCGAAAAGGATTTCCATACGGTTTAGCAGCTCAAGTCCTTGAACAAGTCAAAGAAGAAGAAGCAGAATGACGCAATCAAGACGAAAAATTGACAATTATCCGACAATTGTGCTATTCTACGCACAGACTAAGAAAAGGAGGAACCGTCCTATGAAAAAGCCAATTGGTTTCACTCATATCCAACAGCTGAATACGACGGAGACTCTTGAGCGCGTTTAAGTAATTCATTTCATGTGCGAGCAAGGGGATTCGTCTCCCGAGCACGCAGACGAACAAGAAAACAGTATGTCCTTTTCAAGGCATACGGATTCTCGGACTGCATCCGGAAATCCGTATGCCTTTTTGCGTGCTCGGAAAAAGTAGTTCATTTCACAGTAAAGGGGGGACCCTCATGCGTTTATTTAGGCAATTGAGTTGGTTTCTTAAAGAACACAAATCATCGTATCTCGTAGCAGTCGTCTTGTTGATCATCACAGGCTTCATCGATTTAACGCCACCATGGCTGATCGGTAAGGTCATCGATGGTTTACGATCAGGGTCGATGGACCGGACGACACTTTTGCAGTATGTCATCGGATTAACAGCCATTTCTATCGTTTCCTTCCTCTTGACGTATCAATGGTTAGCGAAATTATTTGGAACGGCCTTTTTATTAGAACGGACACTTCGGAGTCGCTTCTTTACGCACTTATTGAAACTGACACCGACGTTTTATCAAAAAAATCGGACAGGAGACTTGATGGCCCTCGCGACGAACGACTTAAAGGCTGTCGAGCGGACAGCCGGATTTGGTGTTTTGACGCTTGTCGACTCGCTGAACATGACAGCGATTACGCTCGTCGTCATGGGTGTCGCGATCGATTGGAAATTGACGCTTGCTGCTTTGTTACCGATGCCGCTCCTTGCCTATGCGATGAATAAGCTCGGGAGTCAGATTCACGGTCGTTTCATCACTGCCCAGGATTCGTTTGGAACGATGAATGACCAAGTCGTCGAGTCGATTTCCGGACTGCGTGTCATCCGCTCGTTCGTACAAGAACCAGTCGACGTCAAACGGTTCGATGATGTCACGACGGATGTTTTTGAGAAAAACATGCACGTCGCAAAAATCGATGTCTTATTTGAACCGATTATCAAGTTACTCGTCGGCTTCAGTTACTTGATCGGCTTATCGTTCGGGACTTATCTCGTCTTTACGAACGACATCACGCTAGGGCAATTGGTTGCCTTTAATATCTATCTCGGGATGCTGATCTGGCCGATGTACGCCTTTGGTGAATTGATCAATGTCATCCAGCGCGGAACAGCAAGTCTTGATCGCTTAGAAGCAACGATGCGAGTCAAACCGTTGATTGTTTCGACACCGCGGGAACACGTCGAACATCCCGAGCGAATCGAGATGAACGATTTGACGTTTACGTATCCAGAGACAGCCCATCCAGTCTTACGCGATTTGAATATTTTGATTGAACAAGGAACAACGATCGGGATCGTCGGACCAACGGGATCCGGGAAAACGACGTTCTTGCGTCAATTCTTACGTGAGTATCCGATTGGACGGGATATGCTGACAGTCAACGGCGTACCGTATGAAGATATTGCGCTAGAGACGGTTCGCGGTTGGACGGGCTATGTGTCACAAGAACATTTACTATTTTCAAAATCTGTTCGGGATAACATTTTGTTTGGTGCAGGTGAAGCGACAGAAGAAGAATTGCAGGAAGCGATTCGTCTCGCATCGTTCGAAAAAGATATCGAGACGCTTGAACAAGGACTTGAGACGATGGTCGGCGAACGTGGTGTGACGTTATCAGGAGGTCAAAAGCAACGTCTGTCGATCGCGCGGGCGATGTTAAAAAAACCAGAATTGCTATTGCTTGATGATTCACTATCAGCGGTAGACGCGAAAACGGAATCACATATCATTGATTCGATTCGATCGAATCGCCACCAATCGACGACATTGATTGTTGCTCATCGTTTATCGGCAGTGGCACATGCGGATGAAATCATCGTCTTACAAGACGGAATGATTTCTGAACGAGGAACACATGACAGCCTGATGGCACAAAATGGCTGGTACGCTCAACAATTCGAGCGACAAAGTGAAGAAATGTAAGGAGGTGCCTCTGCATGAATGAATTGGAATTATATCAACTCGATCCGGCACGTCGGAAGACGACGATCCGTTCGTTAATCCGCTATGCGATGCATGAGAAAAAAGCAATTTTCTTAGGATTGTTTCTACTCGTATTAGCAGTCGGAGCGGAATTGACAGGTCCGTATATCGCCAAAGTCATCATTGATGAACATATCGTTGCGATTGAAAAGGACTGGGTTGAAGTTAAAGCGGACGGTGCGGTCACGTACGACGGTCGTCAGTTCGCCAAAGCACAAGACGTATCTAAAAGTGAAATCGTTCAATCCGTCTCGATCGTCCAAACGGCTAAGGGATACTTGTTCGTACCGAAACAAGTCGTCAGTGGAGGAGAACGGAAAATTAGTGGGAATACGCTGACGGTCACGCGTGGAAACGATGTATACACGTATGACGGTATTCAAAAGCTGACACAAGGGCAGGTCTATGATTTTTATTCAAAGGACTTAAAAGCGATTGGCTGGTTATCGTTGATCTACGTCATTTTGCTGCTTGCAGCAGCTGGTTTGAACTGGATTCAACAAATTTTGCTCCAACGCTCTGCCCATAAAATCATTAAACGGATGCGTCTTGATGTCTTTACGCATCTGCAACGGTTACCGGTCCGTTATTTCGATCAGACGCCAATCGGGAAAATCGTTAGTCGAGTCACGAATGATACGGAGACGATTCGCGATCTTTATCTCGGTGTGCTCGCCCGGGTCTTCTCGGGGATCATCACAATGGCGGGAATTCTCGTCGCGATGTTCTTCCTCGATTATCGATTAGGACTTGTTTCGCTGATCATCATTCCGATCGTCTATTTCTGGATCCAACTGTTCCAGAAACTCGCGACGAAGAATAACTTCAAGGTCCGCTCACTCGTTGCCGACATGAATGGTCAACTGAATGAGAACATCCAGACGATGCCAATCATTCAGGCATATGCACGTGAGAAGGAAGTCCTTGCCGAATTCGAACAAAAGAACGAAGAGAACTATCAGACACGGGCAAAGTTGTTACGACTCGATGCCCTTATGTCACATAATTTGTCTTACTTTTTGAAAAACCTGACGCTCGCCCTATTGATTTGGATCGTCGGTGGGAAAAGTCTGATGAACGGATCGTTTTTATCGCTCGGGATCTTGTATGCGTACATCGATTACGTATCCCGCTTATTCGAACCGGTCACTCAAATCATGAATCAACTATCGCCACTGCAACAAGCACTCGTCTCAGCGGACCGGATGTTCCAGTTGCTCGATGAAAAGGGAGAAGCGGTCGAACAAGGTCGCGTGCCTCGGTTTAAAGGTGCGGTGTCCTTCAAAGACGTCGAATTCAGTTATGAGGCGGGGAATCCCGTATTGCGTGAGATTCAAATCGACGCAGCACCGGGGGCGACGATCGCCCTCGTCGGTCACACGGGTAGCGGGAAAAGCTCCATCATGAACCTACTGATGCGTTTCTATGATCCTTCAAAAGGGCAGTTATTGATTGATGGACAGGACGTGACGACTTTACCGAAACAAGCGGTCCGTGAACATATGGGCATCGTCTTACAGGATCCGTTCCTCTTTACGGGAACGATTCGGTCGAACATCACACTCGGTAATCCTGATATTTCCGAAGAACGGGTACGACAAGCGATCGAAGCCGTCGGCGCGGATCGATTCATTAATCGTTTACCAAACGGACTCGATGAACCGGTCATCGAAAAAGGTGCTACGTTATCAGCGGGTGAACGACAGTTGATCAGCTTTGCTCGTGCACTGGCGTTCGACCCTGCGATCCTAGTTCTTGACGAAGCAACAGCGAGTGTTGACTCGGAAACCGAAGCGGTCATTCAGGATGCTTTATTGACGTTGACGAAAGGACGGACGACGTTCATCATTGCGCACCGTTTATCGACGATCAAGGATGCGGACGAGATTCTTGTTCTCGATCATGGTCAGATCGTCGAGCGAGGACCACATGATGTACTCCTCGCGATGTCCGGGATTTATGCGAAAATGTATGCATTACAAAGTAAGCGGAATCTAGAATTGAAATCAAGCTAATCCATCCAGTTTCTCCTCCTTTTCGTTTATACTGAAAAACGAAGAGGGGGAGTTTTTGTAATGGAGACACGGATGAGTCAATTATCGAAATACGAGCTTGAGATGTTGATCACGAAATTAAGTGAACAAAAACGAAAAGCGGAGCAACACGGGAATGTCAGTGAAGTGGAGGTCGTAACGCGAAAAATCGCCATTGCGAAAAGTTATTTGATCGATCCGAAACGATTCGAACGGGGAGCCTTTTACCGAATTGAAGGAGAAGAGGCGCGATTTGAGTTACACTTCGTCAATGGCGTCATGGGCTGGGGACATTTTGAAGGAACTGCTCAAGAAGTCGCGATTCCGCTCGCATTATTCACAGGAGAGGGGGAGCAGGCATGACGAATCGAGAACAAGCTCTTCAGCAACTGGCTGAAGAATTACTACAAGTAAACGACGTACTGACGCCCGACGAGGCATTAACATGGGTCGAAGTCTTATGGGAAGATTTCGAAGCAACACTCGCGCGCGCAGGTGAGAAGTATCAAGGTGAAGCCGTTGCGGTTCATTTCGTCGAGCAACAGATTAAACAGCATGGGGCGATGTTACACCGGTTTAATACGACGAACGAAAAATTCAAACATTTGATGACAGGTCGAAACGTCGAATGAAAAAAGCTCCGCACATCGGGATTTCCGTTGCGCGGAGCTTTGTCTTTATAATGCAGGGATGAACAGTTTTTTCTGCAAGGTTCGTTCGCTAAATACCCAGCCGGTATAGGAGCTGACGATTTCTTGTGTAGCAGCGTCGATTCTGACGACGGCAACGAATGGATAGACTTCCTTCGTGAAATAACGCAGGTTGGTGAAGCGGTATTCGACAATGCCATCTTTTCGTGAGACCGTATACGTATGAATCTTCGAGAACTCAAGAAATGCTTGCAAGTCCGCGTTTTGTTTAACAATTTCGTACAAGGCGTCACCATGCGGTTCGTCCTTGATCCGGAAGTTTCCGCATTCGATGACGGTTCCACTGTTGATCTTAACGACGGAATACTCATCGCGTAAACGTGCTGCGACATGCCACTCATCCCATTTCATGCCAGGTGAGATGAAAAGCTTGTGTGCGCCACGATAATATCGCGCTGCGGTCGCAAGCGCGTCATTTCGCAACTTGAATTGAACAGCGTAGTAAATGATGACGATGGCAATCAAAATCGGGAAGATGACGATCGTCGCTTTCGTCAATAACCAAATCCCGAACGCGGCATAATACATCGTGAACAGATACGGATCAAATGTGTTGATGACACCCCAACCAATCCAGGATTTTTTGAACGGGTGTAAGGCTTGTGTTCCGTAAGCGTTAAACAGATCGACGAAGACATGAAGAGCGACAGCGATCTGTGCCATCAGCCATAATGAAGTCGAAGGTACACCGAATAACGTGCCGATGACGATCGAAAGTAATAACGGCCAGGCGAGTAAGGCGATCAATCCGTGTGATTTTCCGCGGTGTTGGCGCAAATAGGCGCTGTTTCCTTTAAACTTAAAGACAGTGTCGAAGTCTGGGGCGTGTGAGCCGACGAGCGCCGTCGTCGTCACGGCAGCAAACATCGTCGTGCTCGCTGCGACGTCAGGGTGTAGCGTCGAGATGGCGGCGAGACAAAGTCCCATGCCGATATGCGTACCAGTATCCAATGCGAATTCGCTCCTTCTATGAAATCGTGATGGTGAATCCATCGTGGTTCTGCCGAGTAATTTTTAATTAATATATCGTATCCAAGAGAAAAGAGGTAACCTTTTGACTGTCGTTCAAGAATATTTCACAAACTTTAATAAAACACAATTTACCACAGAACTAATTACCTGGTTCCTTCGTGAACAGCGAGATCTCCCGTGGCGAAGAACCAAAAACCCGTATCATATCTGGATTAGTGAAATCATGCTCCAACAAACGCGCGTCGACACAGTTATTCCGTATTATGAGCGCTTCACGAAACGTTTTCCGACACCGCATGATTTAGCAGAGGCGGATCAAAGTGAAGTCCTGAAGCATTGGGAAGGCTTAGGGTACTATTCCCGTGTCAAGAATCTTCAAATCGCGGTTCAAGAAGTTGTTGAAAAATATGATGGAATCGTGCCCGATGAAAAGGAATTGTTCAGTCAGCTGAAAGGCGTCGGTCCGTACACGACAGGAGCCGTTCTATCGATTGCTTATGGACAAGCAGAACCAGCAGTAGACGGGAACGTGATGCGCGTTCTTTCGCGTGTGCTTGGAATCTATGAGGATATCGCTGCACCGAAGACGCGGAAATTGTTTGAAGCGGCGGTGCATCAATTGATTGATCCGGCTGATCCGTCAAGCTTCAATCAAGGTCTGATGGAACTCGGGGCGATGGTCTGTACGCCGAAGTCACCGATGTGTCGGCTCTGTCCTGTTCAAGACGTTTGTTTCGCATACGACCGAAATGCACAGGAAGAATTGCCTGTGAAGACGAAGAAAGGAAAGACGCAAATTATTCCATATGATGCTCTTGTTTATGAAGCAGACGGAAAAATCGCAATTGAACAACGGGCGGAGACCGGTTTGCTTGCTGGCATGTGGCAATACCCACTTCGAGAAGCAGAAGAAGAGCGTGACGGAACGCTTATCGGGCATGTTCGACACATCTTTTCGCACCGGATTTGGGAGATTGCTGTCTATCGCGTGACGGAACAGCCGGACCAGACGATACTAGTTGATCAGGAAACGTATGCGACGCATCCGATATCTGTCGCCCAAATGAAGATTGATCGACTATTAAAGGGGGAGATCTAATGCATACTTTTCGATTTGAGACGCGTGTCGATACATCAAAGAAGCAAGCGTGGGATTTTTTAAGTGATGCCAAGGCATTGAGTCGATTGACGGTATTTCCGCAAGTGAAGACGTCGGGTGATACACGGACGCGAGCCGGGAACACGATTCGTCTACGTGTCGGAATTTCACCACTATTTGTCTCGTGGACGTCGTGGATTCCTTTCGTAGAAGAATATGTCTTCGTCGATGTCGGTACAAAAGTGCCGTATCCGTTTCGCGCCTGGTGCCACGTCCACCGAGTCGAAGAACGTGAATCTGGTGTCTATTTCATGGATGAAGTGACGTATGCTTCCTTCTTACCAGCTTTCGTCATTGAAGCATTCATCTTAAAACCGATGTTCAAACAGCGAAAAAATGCGATTTTGAATCACTTTCAAGGCTGAATTCCGTCATTTTTCTGAAAAAATACCCTTTCGTTTTTCATGTGTTCTGAAAATGGGTATAATAAGCACGAGAGTATAACAGAATGGAAGAAAAACGCTTTAGAAAGGAGTAGCACATGAGTCGATTCCCAAAAGAAAGTAGCAAGATTGAGATTCAAAGTTTCAAACATAACGGGAGCTTACACAGAGTTTGGGAAGAAACGCTCGTGCTGAAATCGACGGAAGAAGAATTGATTGGGTTCAATGATCGCATCATGGTCAGTGAATCGGATGGTCGTCAGTGGCGAACGCGAGAGCCTGCAATCTGTTATTTTTCAACAGAACTCTGGTTCAATGTCATTTGCATGATTCGGGAGGATGGCATTTATTACTACTGTAACCTCGGATCCCCTTCTACGTTCGATGAGAAAGATCGAGCAGTCAAGTACATTGATTATGATTTAGATATCAAAGTATATCCGGATATGTCCTACATGATCCTCGATGAGGACGAATATGAGAAACATCGCCGCGAGATGAATTATCCGAAGGCGATCGATCGTATTTTGAAAGACAATGTCCAAATCCTGATTCAGTGGATTCGTAGTCGCAAGGGTCCATTTAACCCGGCTTTTGTGGATATGTGGTATCGTGAATATGAAACAAGATATCGGAGATGATGGTTCGCCATCGTCTTTTTTTAGTTGAAGGAAGTGAAACATGTGGCAACACAAGCAAAACGTAAGAAACAAGGCTCGATTCGTCGGTATATGGCGTTCGTCAAGCCGTATCAAAAACAGATCCTCTTGACGGTCTTCGTCGGGATCATCAAGTTCTCGATCCCACTCGGACTTCCATTGTTGTATAAGTACATCATCGACCATATCCTAACTGGGAACACGATGCCGATGGCGGAAAAAAGTAAGCAATTGGCATATTTGATCGGAGCAGGTGTCTTCATCTTCTTGATCGTCAAGCCGCCGCTTGAATACGTTCGCCAATATCTCGCACAATGGTCAGCGTCGAAGATTCTATTTGACGTACGGAACCGATTGTTTGATCATGTTCAGAAATTGTCGCTTCGTTTTTATTCGAATACGAAAACCGGAGAAGTCATTTCGCGGATCATCAATGATGTCGAGCAGACGAAAGACTTCGTCGTCACAGGATTAATGAATCTATGGCTTGATATGATCACGATTTTTATTGCCATTGCCATCATGTGGACAATTGATCCGAAGTTGACGCTTGTCGCCATCATTCCTTTACCCTTCTATGCCCTCGCCGTTAAGTTCTTTTACGGTCGCTTACGTGGATTGACACGGGAACGCTCGGCAGCACTTGCGGAGCTACAAGGTCATTTAACAGAACGGGTCAACGGCATGGCGGTCATCCGTAGTTTTGCACTGGAACCACACGAAAACAAAGCGTTCAAACATCAAAATGATGGGTTCTTAAAAGCAGCGCTTCGTCAAACGAACTGGAATGCGCGGACATACGTCGTCGTCTCGACAATTACGGACTTCGCCCCGATTCTGATCTTCGGAACGGCAGCTTTCTTCGTCTTGAACGGACATGTGACACTTGGGACGATGGTTGCGTTCATTGGCTACATCGATCGCCTCTATGCACCGCTCGGTCGTCTCGTCAACTCCTCAACGACATTGACACAGTCGATCGCTTCGATGGATCGGATGTTCGAGTTTTTAGATGAGCCGTATGACATTACGGAAAAACCGAATGCGCGCGAACCGAAAGATGTCCGAGGGAACGTTCAGTTCGAAGACATCAGCTTTGCTTATGAAGAAGGTGGTGAGCTGGCGATTGATCGCTTAACGCTTGACGTACAGGCAGGCGAACGGATTGCTTTCGTCGGAATGTCAGGTGGTGGGAAATCAACGCTCGTCAGTCTAATTCCGCGCTTTTATGATGTGTCTGCCGGTCGGATCACGCTTGACGGCGTTGACATCCGTAACTTGAAGTTGCGTGGTCTTCGTGATCAGATCGGGATGGTCATGCAGGAATCGATTCTCTTCAGTGAATCAGTCCAGATGAACATCAAGATGGGGAATCCGGAGGCGACGGACGAGGAAGTCATCGCAGCGGCAAAAGCAGCGAATGCCCACGAATTCATCGAACGATTACCAAACGGTTATCATACGCCGGTCGGAGAACGAGGCGTCAAGTTATCGGGTGGTCAAAAACAACGTCTTGCGATTGCGCGGGTCTTCTTGAAGAATCCGCCGATTCTGATCTTGGATGAGGCGACGAGTGCGCTCGATTTAGAGAGCGAAGCGATGATTCAAGATTCGTTAGCGCGTCTTGCGAAAGGGCGGACAACGTTTACTGTCGCGCACCGTTTATCAACGATTACCGATGCCGATAAGATTGTCGTCATTGAAAATGGTCAGATTACGGAAATTGGCACACACGAAGTTCTCATGCAAAAACGAGGCGCTTATTTTGAACTGTATGCCATTCAAAATCTGGAACTCGTCGAATAACAAAAAACAGCGCCCCTTGCGAGGGCGCTGCTTTTTTAGTGAAGAGACTTAAAGTCGAGCAAAGGCACGATCGACTGCTGCGATCGTCTCATTGATGTCGGCTTCCGTATGTTCTGTCGTCAGGAACCACGCTTCGTATTTTGAAGGAGCAAGGTTGACGCCTTCTTCCAGCATCAACTTGAAGAAGCGACCAAACATTTCACTGTCCGCACGTTCTGCACCGTCATAGTCGATGACTGTTTCATCCGTGAAGTAGACAGTCATGGCACCTTTTAGACGGTTGATCGTAATCGTGACGTCATGACGTTTTGCTGCTTCAAGTACACCTTGTTCGAGTAGGGCACCAAGGTGATCGAGTTGTTCATAAACGCCAGGTTGCTCAAGTAGTTCAAGACAAGCGATACCGGCAGCCATCGATGCCGGGTTCCCTGCCATCGTACCTGCTTGATAGGCTGGACCGAGTGGCGCGACATGTTCCATGATTTCCTTGCGACCGCCATAAGCACCAATCGGTAAACCACCACCGATGATTTTCCCGAGCGCCGTCATATCAGGGCGGATATTGAGTAGTTCTTGTGCACTGCCGTATGTGAAGCGGAATGCAGTGATGACTTCATCGTAAATAACAAGTGCACCGTGAGCATGCGTAATTTCGTTGACCGCAGCAAGGAATCCAGGTTGCGGTTCGACGATACCGAAGTTTCCGACGATCGGTTCAACGAGTACACAAGCGACTTGATCGCCCCATTGTTCCATGATTTGACGGTACGATTCAATATCATTGAACGGTGTCGTAATAACTTCTTTTGCCGTCGCTTTCGTGACACCTGCTGAATCGGGAGAACCAAGTGTCGCTGGACCACTTCCTGCTGCGATCAGCATCAAATCCGAGTGACCGTGGTAACAGCCACTGAACTTCACGACAAGCTCACGACCTGTATATGCTCGTGCGACGCGAATCGTCGTCATGACGGCTTCCGTTCCGGAGTTCGTAAAACGTACTTTTTCAAGCGAAGGAATCGCTTTTTGTAGTTTATGTGCAAAGTCGATTTCTAGACGGTGGGGCGTGCCATAAAGAAGACCGTTCTGGGCAGCGTGTGTGATCGCTTCCGTAATGTGGGGGTGACCGTGTCCTGTGATGATCGGACCGTAGGCCGCTAAGTAATCAATGTAGCGATTGCCATCGACATCATAAAAGTAAGCACCTTTTCCGCTTTCCATATAGACAGGTGCACCGCCGCCGACAGCTTTGAATGAACGGGATGGGCTGTTGACGCCACCAACGATACACTCTTGTGCGATTTCATATAACGCCTCTGAAGTAGGGCGAGTAGTGTGAGTAGACATGAGGATTCCTCCAATCGATGATTCGTGAAAAATATCACGATATGATTGTATCATGGACGTCAAATCCGGTGCAGAGCCGTTGACGGAATGACTTTTTGTAGGTAGACTAATTATAAAGATTATAATCTGATAATCAATGAAAGATAGAAATGAGGGGATGGACGTGGCTAACGAAATGCTGGATGACGCCGTGAAGTCGCTTCGGGAATCAGGCGTTCGAATGACACCACAACGTCACGCGATTTTAGAATATCTGACGACGGGACACACACATCCGACAGCGGATGAGATTTATCGTGCACTCGAACATCGATTTCCAAATATGAGTGTGGCGACTGTATATAATAACTTACGCGTTTTTCGAGAAAAGGGAATCGTTGAGGAAATGAACTACGGAGACGCTTCAAGTCGCTTCGATTTCGTTACGACACGCCATTACCACATGATCTGTGAGAACTGCGGAAAGATCGTTGATTTCAATTATCCTGTGCTCGATGATGTCGAAACGGTAGCGGCTCATTTAACAGGTTTCAAAGTCGATCGTCATCGACTAGAGGTGTATGGAACTTGCCCGGACTGTCAATCGAATGTCCAATAAAAAAACGAGCTGCCCTTAGCGGGGAGCTCGTTTATTGTGTTTATTGTACTTTTCGTCAAATTCTTTTCCTTCGAGAGAAGGATCCATCGTCAATGGTTCGTCACAATGCATACATAAGTCAACGCGACCAAGGACTTTTGTCTCTTTTCCACAATTCGGACAAGTAACGACAGCTGCCTTCGTTGATGTTAGACCAATCAAGAAGTAGAGTGCCGTACTGGCGAGGACCATGACGAAACCGAGAAGCATGAGTAAGACCATGATGATCTCAAATCGTTTAAGTAATAGACCGCCGTACATGACGAGCATACCGCCGAATACGAGGAACATTGCTAAGTTTCGCGCGCGGTTTATTTTATTTTTTCGTTGTTTTTTCAAGTGAATTCCCCCTGTTGTCAGTCTAGCATAAGATGCGGGATTGCCTGAAGAAGGAAAGCTTGTTTTTTTGTCGAAAATGGTAACGACGAGTTCGTATAGAAGGGTGAGAAGTAAATGGAACAAGCAACACGAACGATTTATTCGGAATACGCGGCTTATCGTGAAACTCAAGGAATCATTGCGGTTGAAAAACGACAACCACGGGATTCTCTGACAGATCAATTTGATACACTTCTTGTTGTCATCACAAGAGATCCGGAAGTCGAATGGACGATTAAACATTACCGATTGAATACGTTGAAAGTATCTTTACATCTTGTACACGAGGATGTGTTATCGCGTTGGATTTTATTGAATGCCAATCGACGTGCGATTCATTGGATTACAGAAGGAACGATCGTATTCGAACGAAACGATTACTTAGTTGACTTAAAAAGACAACTACTCGATTTTCCTGATGAGGAACGACATTTACAGATGACGATTTCCTTTGCTAAATTGTTGCGTCGTTTCCAAGATGGGAGAAACTTGTTTAGTCGCGGACATCATTATGATGCCTATACACATGTCCATCATGCGTTGCATCACCTGGCACGGTTATCCGTCCTCGAAAAAGGAAAACATCCTGAAACGGTCGTTTGGGAACAGGCGCGACTCGATGACCCAGATGTCTATAAACTATACGAGCAATTATTGATGAGTGAAGAGACGCTAGATCAACGTATTCATCTTGCTTTGATAGGGCTTGAGCACCTTTTGCAGTCCAAGGTTTTATCGGGAGGACGCTATTTATTCGAAATTATGCGTGAACGGACGGATCCTTGGACGATGTATGAATTGATGGAAGAAGAACGACTGCAAGAAGTTAAAGTAGATTTGAGCAGCTTAATCGATTTCTTCATGCGAAAAGGTTTGATTCGTATCTCATATCAAACGACTAAAGGGGCGGGAGTCGAACTCGTGACGTATGAGCCGGTCGTATGACGATCGGCTTTACTTTTTCCTAGAATTGTTTTTGCTATATATAGAAGAAAAAAGATTTCAAAAGTTTTTTTAGAAAAACTATTGACGGTATTATACCGAGATAGTATATTAATACATGTCGACAGGGCAACACGCGCTGGACGGTGACAGGGAATAAAAAAGATTTCAAAAAAGGATTGACGCTTAAGTTATTCCGTGATATCTTATTAAAGTCGCTGAAAACGACACGACGAACTTTGAAAACTGAACGATGAGGCAAAAAACGTATTCTACGGAATACAAAAACGAATGAAGCGCAAGCTTCGTCAATCGTGACTTCGGTCACAACAACGAGCAAGTCAAACACTTCATGGAGAGTTTGATCCTGGCTCAGGACGAACGCTGGCGGCGTGCCTAATACATGCAAGTCGAGCGCAGGAAGCTGACGGAACTCTTCGGAGGGAAGGCAGTGGAATGAGCGGCGGACGGGTGAGTAACACGTAAGGAACCTGCCTCAAGGATTGGGATAACTCCGAGAAATCGGAGCTAATACCGGATAGTTCAACGGACCGCATGGTCCGCTGATGAAAGGCGCTCCGGCGTCACCTTGAGATGGCCTTGCGGTGCATTAGCTAGTTGGTGGGGTAACGGCCCACCAAGGCGACGATGCATAGCCGACCTGAGAGGGTGATCGGCCACACTGGGACTGAGACACGGCCCAGACTCCTACGGGAGGCAGCAGTAGGGAATCTTCCACAATGGACGAAAGTCTGATGGAGCAACGCCGCGTGAGTGATGAAGGTTTTCGGATCGTAAAACTCTGTTGTAAGGGAAGAACACGTACGAGAGGGAATGCTCGTACCTTGACGGTACCTTACGAGAAAGCCACGGCTAACTACGTGCCAGCAGCCGCGGTAATACGTAGGTGGCAAGCGTTGTCCGGAATTATTGGGCGTAAAGCGCGCGCAGGCGGCCTTTTAAGTCTGATGTGAAAGCCCCCGGCTCAACCGGGGAGGGCCATTGGAAACTGGAAGGCTTGAGTACAGAAGAGAAGAGTGGAATTCCACGTGTAGCGGTGAAATGCGTAGAGATGTGGAGGAACACCAGTGGCGAAGGCGACTCTTTGGTCTGTAACTGACGCTGAGGCGCGAAAGCGTGGGGAGCAAACAGGATTAGATACCCTGGTAGTCCACGCCGTAAACGATGAGTGCTAGGTGTTGGGGGGTTTCCGCCCCTCAGTGCTGAAGCTAACGCATTAAGCACTCCGCCTGGGGAGTACGGCCGCAAGGCTGAAACTCAAAGGAATTGACGGGGACCCGCACAAGCGGTGGAGCATGTGGTTTAATTCGAAGCAACGCGAAGAACCTTACCAACTCTTGACATCCCATTGACCGCTTGAGAGATCAAGTTTTCCCTTCGGGGACAATGGTGACAGGTGGTGCATGGTTGTCGTCAGCTCGTGTCGTGAGATGTTGGGTTAAGTCCCGCAACGAGCGCAACCCCTATCCTTAGTTGCCAGCATTCAGTTGGGCACTCTAGGGAGACTGCCGGTGACAAACCGGAGGAAGGTGGGGATGACGTCAAATCATCATGCCCCTTATGAGTTGGGCTACACACGTGCTACAATGGACGGTACAAAGGGCAGCGAGACCGCGAGGTGGAGCCAATCCCATAAAGCCGTTCCCAGTTCGGATTGCAGGCTGCAACTCGCCTGCATGAAGTCGGAATCGCTAGTAATCGCAGGTCAGCATACTGCGGTGAATACGTTCCCGGGTCTTGTACACACCGCCCGTCACACCACGAGAGTTTGCAACACCCGAAGCCGGTGAGGTAACCGCAAGGAGCCAGCCGTCGAAGGTGGGGTAGATGATTGGGGTGAAGTCGTAACAAGGTAGCCGTATCGGAAGGTGCGGCTGGATCACCTCCTTTCTAAGGAAAACGTCCCTTACGGGACATGCCCATCGTTCAGTTTTGAGAGCTCGTCTCTCACGTCTCGCAAGAGACACTCGCACCTTGAAAACTGAAGACATCAACAAGACATCAAACTTTTAATTAACCATGTCATTTAAGACGTGTGTTCTTAGAATACCAACGCTAGATCAAGGTATGAAGGGCGTACGGTGGATGCCTTGGCACTAGGAGCCGATGAAGGACGCGACGAACAGCGATATGCTTCGGGGAGCAGTAAGTATGCTTTGATCCGAAGATTTCCGAATGGGGGAACCCACCATCCGTAATGGGATGGGACATGTTACATGAATACATAGTGTAACGTGAGGCAGACCCGGGGAACTGAAACATCTAAGTACCCGGAGGAAGAGAAAGCAAATGCGATTCCCTGAGTAGCGGCGAGCGAAACGGGAACAGCCCAAACCGGAGAGCATGCTCTTCGGGGTTGTAGGACACTCTATACGGAGTCAAAAAGGAAGACAGTAGGTGAAGGACCTGGAAAGGTCGGCCGAAGAAGGTGACAGCCCTGTAGCTGAAACTGTTTTCCCTCCAGAGTGGATCCTGAGTACGGCGGGACACGTGAAACCCCGTCGGAATCCGGGAGGACCATCTCCCAAGGCTAAATACTCCCTAGTGACCGATAGTGAACCAGTACCGTGAGGGAAAGGTGAAAAGCACCCCGGAAGGGGAGTGAAATAGATCCTGAAACCGTATGCCTACAAGTAGTCAGAGCCCGTTAACGGGTGATGGCGTGCCTTTTGTAGAATGAACCGGCGAGTTACGATAACGCGCGAGGTTAAGCCGATGAGGCGGAGCCGTAGCGAAAGCGAGTCTGAACAGGGCGTTCAGTGCGTTGTCGTAGACCCGAAACCAGGTGATCTACCCATGTCCAGGATGAAGGTCAGGTAACACTGACTGGAGGTCCGAACCCACGCACGTTGAAAAGTGCGGGGATGAGGTGTGGGTAGCGGTGAAATGCCAATCGAACCTGGAGATAGCTGGTTCTCCCCGAAATAGCTTTAGGGCTAGCCTCGAGGTTGAGAGTTCTGGAGGTAGAGCACTGATTGGACTAGGGGCCCCCACAGGGTTACCGAATTCAGTTAAACTCCGAATGCCAGCAACTTATACTCGGGAGTCAGACTGCGAGTGATAAGATCCGTAGTCAAGAGGGAAACAGCCCAGACCGCCAGCTAAGGTCCCCAAGTGTATGTTAAGTGGAAAAGGATGTGGCGCTGCCTAGACAGCTAGGATGTTGGCTTAGAAGCAGCCACCATTCAAAGAGTGCGTAATAGCTCACTAGTCGAGTGGCGCCGCGCCGAAAATGTAACGGGGCTAAACATACCACCGAAGCTGCGGATTCCGTAAGGAATGGTAGGGGAGCGTTCCAAACCGCTGTGAAGCTGTACCGGAAGGAGCAGTGGAGCGTTTGGAAGTGAGAATGCCGGTGTGAGTAGCGAAAAGAGGGGTGAGAATCCCCTCCGTCGAAAGCCCAAGGTTTCCTGAGGAAGGCTCGTCCGCTCAGGGTTAGTCTGGACCTAAGCCGAGGCCGAAAGGCGTAGGCGATGGATAACAGGTTGATATTCCTGTACCGCCGATCCACCGTTTGAACAATGGGGGGACGCAGGAGGATAGTGACGCATGCGGATGGAAGTGCATGTGCAAGTTTCAAGACCGTCTGATTGGCAAATCCGTCAGGCATCACAGTCAAGGAACGACGCGGAGTCCCGTAGGGACGTAGGTCACGATTTCACACTGCCAAGAAAAGCCTCTAGTGAGGGGGAAGGCGCCAGTACCGTAAACCGACACAGGTAGGCGAGATGAGAATTCTAAGACGCGCGGGATAACTCTCGTTAAGGAACTCGGCAAAATGGTCCCGTAACTTCGGGAGAAGGGACGCTCTACATGAGTAGAGCCGCAGTGAATAGGCCCAAACGACTGTTTAGCAAAAACACAGGTCTCTGCTAAATCGCAAGATGACGTATAGGGGCTGACGCCTGCCCGGTGCTGGAAGGTTAAGGGGATGGGTTAGCGCAAGCGAAGCTTTGAACCGAAGCCCCAGTAAACGGCGGCCGTAACTATAACGGTCCTAAGGTAGCGAAATTCCTTGTCGGGTAAGTTCCGACCCGCACGAAAGGCGTAACGATTTGGGCACTGTCTCAACGAGAGACCCGGTGAAATCATAGTACCTGTGAAGATGCAGGTTACCCGCGACAGGACGGAAAGACCCCATGGAGCTTTACTACAGCCTGATATTGAGGCTTTGTGCATGATGTACAGGATAGGCGGGAGACGTCGAGCCCGGAGCGCCAGCTTCGGAGGAGTCACCCTTGGGATACCGCCCTTCATGCATAGAGTCTCTAACTCGCAGCCGTGATCCGGCTGGAGGACCGTGTCAGGCGGGTAGTTTGACTGGGGCGGTCGCCTCCTAAACAGTAACGGAGGCGCCCAAAGGTTCCCTCAGAATGGTTGGAAATCATTCGTAGAGCGCAAAGGCAGAAGGGAGCTTGACTGCGAGACCTACAAGTCGAGCAGGGACGAAAGTCGGGCTTAGTGATCCGGTGGTTCCGCATGGAAGGGCCATCGCTCAACGGATAAAAGCTACCCTGGGGATAACAGGCTGATCTCCCCCAAGAGTCCACATCGACGGGGAGGTTTGGCACCTCGATGTCGGCTCATCGCATCCTGGGGCTGGAGTAGGTCCCAAGGGTTGGGCTGTTCGCCCATTAAAGCGGTACGCGAGCTGGGTTCAGAACGTCGTGAGACAGTTCGGTCCCTATCCGTCGTGGGCGCAGGAAATTTGAGGAGAGCTGTCCTTAGTACGAGAGGACCGGGATGGACGCACCGCTGGTGTACCAGTTGTTCCGCCAGGAGCATCGCTGGGTAGCTACGTGCGGACGGGATAAATGCTGAAAGCATCTAAGCATGAAGCCCCCTCCAAGATGAGATTTCCCTTTGAGTAATCAAGAAAGACCCCTCAGAGACGATGAGGTAGATAGGTCACGGGTGGAAGCATGGCGACATGTGGAGCTGAGTGATACTAATCGGTCGAGGCCTTGTTCTAGCAGATGCTTGTTGATGACTTCAGTTTTGAGGGCGCGAGCCTTTCAAAAAAATGAAAAAAAGTCTTGACGTTATGTGAACATAATGTTAAGATAATAAATGTCTGGTGGCGATAGCCAAGTGGTCACACCCGTTCCCATGCCGAACACGGAAGTTAAGCACTTGAACGCCGAAAGTAGTTGGGGGCTTCCCCCTGTGAGGATAGGACGCTGCCAGGCGATCGTTCCGCAATAGCTCAGCGGTAGAGCAACCGGCTGTTAACCGGTAGGTCGTAGGTTCAAATCCTACTTGCGGAGCCATTTATTACTTCTTCACCACGTACAATGGAGAGCTGTCCGAGTGGCCGAAGGAGCACGATTGGAAATCGTGTAGGCGTCAAAAGCGTCTCAAGGGTTCGAATCCCTTGCTCTCCGCCATCATCACTTTCAATTCAGAATGGCCCGTTGGTCAAGCGGTTAAGACACCGC
Organism: Exiguobacterium sp. EF_C8; assembly: GCF_054956715.1. NCBI lineage: Bacteria > Bacillati > Bacillota > Bacilli > Caryophanales > Exiguobacterium > Exiguobacterium sp. EF_C8. Next base: position 712,346 of record NZ_CM143264.1, read on the forward strand.
CCTTTCACGGCGGTAACACGGGTTCGAATCCCGTACGGGTCACCATTTATAGCGTCGCGGGGTGGAGCAGTCTGGTAGCTCGTTGGGCTCATAACCCAAAGGTCGTCGGTTCAAATCCGGCCCCCGCAATTACATACGGTCCTGTGGTGTAGCGGTTAACATGCCTGCCTGTCACGCAGGAGATCGCGGGTTCGAATCCCGTCAGGACCGCCATTGTTAAGGCTTTGTAGCTCAGTTGGTAGAGCAAAGGACTGAAAATCCTTGTGTCGGCGGTTCGATTCCGTCCAAAGCCACCATCTTTATTAACAATATGATTTTCCCATTTGTGGGGGGGTAGCGAAGTGGCTAAACGCGGCGGACTGTAAATCCGCTCCCTCGGGTTCGGCGGTTCGAATCCGCCCCCCCCCACCACCATAGGGGCATAGTTTAGCGGTAGAACTACGGTCTCCAAAACCGTCAGCGCGGGTTCGATTCCTGCTGCCCCTGTTTACCATGGCGATTGTGGCGAAGTGGTTAACGCACCGGATTGTGATTCCGGCATTCGTGGGTTCAATTCCCATCAGTCGCCCTCTTATTATTGGGCTGTAGCCAAGTGGTAAGGCACTGGATTTTGATTCCAGCACGCGAAGGTTCGATCCCTTCCAGCCCAGCTTTTCAAGCGGAAGTAGTTCAGTGGTAGAATACGACCTTGCCAAGGTCGGGGTCGCGGGTTCGAATCCCGTCTTCCGCTCCAATGAGTGGCGCCATAGCCAAGTGGTAAGGCAGAGGACTGCAACTCCTTTATCGTCAGTTCGATTCTGACTGGCGCCTCCAACTATTTCTCAATTAAATAGTTTTGCAAGAGATTGTGCCGGTGTGGCGGAACTGGTAGACGCGCACGACTCAAAATCGTGTTCCTTTGGAGTGTCGGTTCGATTCCGACCACCGGTATCTTGCGGGTGTAGTTTAATGGTAAAACCTCAGCCTTCCAAGCTGATGACGAGGGTTCGATTCCCTTCACCCGCTTTATACTTTTTACACAATCTGATGTTTCACCTGATCATGCGGGTGTAGTTTAATGGTAAAACCTCAGCCTTCCAAGCTGATGACGAGGGTTCGATTCCCTTCACCCGCTTACCTAAAAAGAGCAATGTGTCGTTTTCGCTGACACCTTGCTCTTTTTGTTTAGGAAGGAATCTTAAGAGGAAAGGAGCGAGTCGTAATGGATGGTGTACAATTGAAATTGGCTTTACAAGAGTACGCAGTTGAGATTGGAATCGATGAGCTGAAGGTGACGACGGCTGACCCTTTTCTTGTCTTAAAACGTCGACTTCAAGCACAACAGGAGAAAGGATTTGCTTCTGGTTTTGAAGAGCCCGATCTCGATCTACGAACGACTCCTTCGTTACTCGTAGAAGATGCGGCTTCGATCATTGCCATTGCGGTCGCGTATCCAAGCACTCTCAAAAATGCACCTCGTGGCAAGGAAGGGGAGCGGCGGGGTATTTTTTGTCGATCGTCCTGGGGACTGGATTACCATCAGGCGTTGCGACAACGTTTGACGTTGCTTGAAGAAAAAATTCAAGAGTTGAGTCCAGGTGCAAGGACGCGCTCGATGGTCGATACAGGAGAACTCGTCGATCGTGCAGTAGCAGAACGAGCAGGTATTGGATTCAGTGGTAAAAATTGCTCGATCATCAGTGAAGAGCACGGATCGTATCTTTATCTTGGTGAATTGATTACTGACCTCGTCTTGCCGCCGGATCAGCCAGTCGAAGAATTATGTGGAACATGCAATAAATGTATCGATGCTTGTCCGACGGATGCGCTAGTTGAACCTGGTGTCATCGACGCTAAACGATGTATCTCGTTTTTAACACAGACGAAAACGTTACTGCCAGAACCGTTTCGGATGGCGCTTGGGAACCGTCTGTATGGGTGTGATACATGTCAGCAAGTATGTCCATATAACCGGAAGAAGAATGCGACACATCATGTTGAACTACAACCGGATCCGGAGCAGGTCAAACCGCTCCTTGTTCCACTCTTATCAATGAGTAACCGTGAGTTCAAGAGTCGTTTCGGAACATTATCCGGAGCATGGCGTGGTAAGAAGCCGATTCAACGTAATGCGATTTGTGCGCTTGTTCATTATCGAGACAAGAGTGCTATTGACGCGCTACGGTTAATGACGGAAACAGATGCCCGCGAAGACATGCGGGCGCTTGCACTCTGGGCAGTCGGTCGGATTGGCGGAATTGATGAGAAGTCGTACATCGAATCCCGTCTTTTAGCGGATACTGCAGTGGATGTTCAGACAGAAGGACAACGGTTAATTGAAGAGTGGGGGGAAGCAGATGCCATTTCAACAGCTCACTTATAAGTTCGGTACATTGCTCGTCGCATGGGAAAAAGAGCAAATCGTGTACCTCGACTTTGGGTTGAATAAAGATCGTGCTCGGACCTATTTAGCAGAAGAGACAGACGAAGGTACATTACCGAAAGCTTGGCGTATGGCGTTTGATCGTTATGCACAAGGAGAGGTACAAGCGCTTGATGCGCTTCCTTGTCAGTTGCGTGTCACACCATTTGCAGAGAAAGTGTTACAAGCTTTGCGAACCGTTCCGTTCGGTCAGACGATCAGTTATGGTGAACTGGCTCGAATGATTGGAAAACCACAGGCAGCACGAGCTGTTGGCGGTGCCTTGAATCGGAATCCGATCGCATTGATTTATCCATGCCACCGTGTCATCGGGGCGACCGGTAAATTGACGGGTTTCGCAAGCGGAATTGCCCATAAAGAAGCGCTTTTAGCGCATGAGATAGGAGAGAATTGAACCATGGCTATTCATGTCGTTATGTATCAACCGGAAATTCCTCAAAATACAGGTAATATTTCGCGAACATGTGCAGCGACGCATTCCGTCCTTCACTTGATCCGACCGCTCGGCTTCTCGACAGACGATAAGCAACTTAAACGTGCAGGTCTTGACTACTGGGAATTTGTCGATGTCCGTTATCATGATTCGTTAGAAGAACTGTGGGAAAAACATCCGGAAGGTATTTTCTACTATATTACGAAATACGGGGAACAGTACCCAAGTCAGATTGACTTATCGGACGTTGAACAGGACTATTTCTTCGTCTTTGGTCGGGAAACAAAAGGATTGCCGCTTGAAGTCATCGATGCAAACGCAGAACGGTGTATCCGTTTACCCCAATCGAATCTCGTTCGTTCACTGAACGTCTCGAACACGGCAGCGATCATCGTCTATGAAGCATTACGTCAGCAAGGATACGCAGGTCTTCTGTAAAGCAAAAGCTCCATCCTGATTCAGGATGGAGCTTTTATGAGTTATTCGTTACCTTCAGGTTTTTTGTTGTAGCCTGCAGTGAAGATTGCTGTCAAAAACGCAAGACTTACGCCGACCATTAAGATAAATGCCATTTTTGTTTCCCCCTTCAGTCTCTTGAACCGATATAATCTATTATAGTATACCTGTAAGTGAAATTGTGTGCTACATATGAATTTTCTATGAATGGAGACTCCACATGCGTACGAACGTTTACCTATTAAGTTATGCCCCACTGATCAGCATCTTGTTATTTAGTACATCCCTTGCGATCGCGACGACGGAACTTGCATTGCATTGGCTCGATCAAGTCGGCGTGTACGATGAACTGCTCCAGCTACTGACGGCACGTGATACGAAGCTCGTCGTTTGGCTTGGTTTTTTGATCGTCTATTTCATGATCTTTAGTTCGCTTAAACTACTATCGGACACGATCAATCAGCTCGGTTTCGCCTTTTTCATCAAAGAACAAGAGGGAACGACACTCGGTATGTTACGTCCGGGCAGTATTCTCCTGCTCGTCGGAGGATGTGTCAGCTTTGCTTTCATGACGTCCTTCTTGCACGTTGGGATCGTATTGCTTGTATCCTTCTTCATCTATTTTATCTTTTACACGGTACAGATTAGTAAAATGACGAGTGCGGCTGGAGCTGTTGGGTTAATCATCTTCTCCTTCTTAGCCTGGGGCGTTCTACTCGCTGGTCTATCATGGGTTGGTCTGACCTTATTCAATTCCTTTGGAGAAGCAATTTTATTTCCGAGTTGACTCAAGGACGTAAAATCGTCGCCCACGTCTGGACCTGTAACGTTGCATTGGCTTCAGCAGGGAAAGGGCGGGGACGGTCAGCTCCTAACCAAATACCCCCGATGTGTTGATTTTTGATACCGACGAACCACATATCCTTATTATCATTCGTTGTTCCTGTTTTTCCTCCGATATAGCGCGCGGAAGGATCGTATCCTTTGCGCCCTGTTCCATACGTCATGACATTCTTTAAACCAGCCCGTAATTCACGGTTCGTCTGACTGGACCAAATCCGTTGTTCTTTTTCTTGTGGTCGTTCGACCGTTCCATTTTTAAGCGTAATACTTTTGATCATCGATGCCGGTCGATAGATCCCGTCATTGACGAATACGGAATAAGCGTTCGTCAGTTCATATGGACTGATCCCGTATTGCAACCCACCTAGGGCACTCGTAAAGGCATCATCCTCACGTGTCCATTGGCTAAACTGGAATGGACGGATGGACTTCAATCCTTCTTGGAAAGAAACAGCAAAAGCACGGATCGCTGGTGTGTTATAAGAATAAGCGATCGCATCGGCAATCGTCACTTGTCCAAGGATCCGATTTCCGCTATTTGATGGACAGTATCCATCGATACAGACAGGACTACCGTCTAACGTACTCGACAATCGAGCTTTCGTCTTCTCGAGATAAGGACCATAGACAAGTAAAGGTTTGATGGATGAACCAGGTTGTCGGTACGACTGCACTGCTCGGTTGAACTGACCGGTCAAATTTGATTTGTAGCCGACTAAAGCCGTAACCCCGTGTGTTTGTCCATCAATGCCAACATAGGCTCCCTCAATCGGGTCTGGTAGACGACGAAGAGCTTCTTTAGCTCGTTGTTGCTCGGCTGAGTCGAGATATGTCGAGATGATCGCACCTTGTTGATGTAGATATTCCGAAGCATGCTTCTCACTCCATCCGTGCTGTTGAGCGGTCATCCGGATGGCAGCTTGGACGGTTGCATCGATATAGTCCGGATAAGGAACCCGCGGCTTATAGGATCGAGGTGTCACATGAGAAATAGTAAAATCTTTCGTCAGTACACGATCGCGCACTAATGCTTGAGCGATTCGTTGCTGACGTTTTTTTGTATTTTCAGGAAAACGAAGCGGATCGTAGAGTGACGGATTGTTCGGAATCGCTGTCAAAAAGCTGATTTCAGACCAATTCAACTCGCGCGCTGGCTTATTGAAATATGATTTTGCGGCCAGTTCGATCCCGTAAATATTATTCGCGAAATATGCTTGATTGACATACGCTGTCATCAGTTCTTTTTTCGAATATTTTTGCTCCAAAGACACAGCAATTAGCAACTCTTTTATTTTTCTAGTATATGTTTTTTCGTTTGTTAGATATGTCATTCTTGCTAGTTGTTGTGTGATCGTACTGCCACCTTGAGATTTAGAATCAGACTGGTTTTTCGTAAACGCGCGTAAGATTCCTGTGATGTCATATCCGTCATGTTGATAGAAACGTTGATCTTCGATAGCAACAAACGCTTGCTCGACTTTTTTCGGTAATGTTCGAGGCGTTAAGTCATCCCGTCGCAATCCGTCATAGAGCTCGACCCGTTTGTTTTCATAGGTTACGGTGATTGGTTGGTAGGAGGTCAGTGGATGTCGTGTCGTCTGTTCATCGGCCCAGAAAAAAAGTGTGCGTGCTGTTTTTAACTCATCTTTAATTGAAAATAAGGAAAACAGAAGCATCATCGTAAGACCAAGTAAGACGAGATATCCTGTCGTAATTCGCATGAGAACTCCTTTCAAAAAGCCATTTCATTCCTATTATCGGTCTTTTATGGAGAAATCAATAGATTTTTTTTCGATTTTTGTATTTTAATAAACCTATTTTGCAGGAATGTTATATTAAAAAGAGAAAAGATTGGGTATATAGAAGTATCTGTGGATTTTAGAACGCGAGTCATCTGTAAAAAAAGAGCATAAATGGAGGGGACGAAATGGCTAAAAAGAATGTCGTTGCGATGTTACTTGCAGGCGGAGAAGGGAAACGTCTGGGAGCTTTAACGAAACACACTGCGAAACCAGCTGTTGCATTTGGAGGAAAATACCGGATCATTGATTTCCCACTTTCGAACTGTACGAACTCAGGAATCGATACAGTTGGCGTGTTGACGCAATACGAACCATTAGAGTTGAATCGATACCTTGGCATTGGAAGTCCATGGGATTTGGATCGCCGTAATGGCGGATTAACGATTCTTCCACCATACCAAGCACAGAACGGCAAAAACTGGTATGAGGGCACAGCAAATGCTATTTATCGAAATATGAGTTATATCAATCAATTTGACCCTGAATATGTTCTTGTTCTATCAGGCGACCATATTTATAAAATGGATTATGAAAAAATGATCGAGGAGCATCGACTTGGTGGAGCTGACGTGACGATTTCCGTACGTGAAGTACCATGGGACGAGGCACCGCGATTTGGTATCCTCAATACGGACGATGACTTACGAATCAATGAATTCGAAGAAAAACCAAAAAATCCGAAATCAAATCTTGCATCGATGGGGATTTATGTCTTTAACTGGGATATCTTAAAACGCCACTTGATTCAAGATGCCGGCGATGCGGAATCAAGCTTTGACTTCGGTAAAAATATCATCCCGAACATGCTTTTTGAAAATCTCAATATCCGTGCGTATAAATTCAAAGGATACTGGAAAGACGTCGGGACGATTCAATCCCTTTGGGAAGCGAACATGGATCTATTGACGGCAGAGCCTGAATTCGATTTGTATGAACCGTCATGGAAAGTACATTCGGTCAACCCGAATCAGCAACCACAATACATTGGAAACGCTGCGACAGTCGAGACATCGATCATCAACGAAGGATGCCACATCGAAGGAGAAATCAATCATTCGGTTCTCTTCTACGGTGTCGATGTAGCAGAAGGATCACTCGTCAAAGACTCGGTCATCTTCCCGAACGTCAAAATCGGACGAGACGTCACGATTCACCGGGCGATTTTAGCAGATGGTGTCATCGTTGAAGATGGTGCGACGATTGGATCTCCGGACGGAGAAGTCTTCGTCATTGAAGCAGACAGCATCGTTAAAAAGAACGAAGTCATCAAAGAAGCAATTCAATAAGGGGGATATTCGAATGAAGGTCGATTTATTAGGCGTCATCAATCTAAGTGGTGAAGAAGGATTTTTCAAAGAACTAACAGAGCATCGTAACTTGGCAGCTGTGCCATTTGCGGGTCGTTATCGATTGATCGATTTTACATTAACGAACATGGTACAAAACGATATCGCGAACATCGGGATTTTTACGCTCGAGAAATATCGTGGCATGATGGACCATCTTGGATCTGGTAAAGAGTGGGATCTTGACCGTTCAAACGGTGGACTCTATATCTTCCCACCTGCATTGTCACAAGATGCGAACGAGTTCCGTGGGGATCTATCGAACTTCCACCTTCACCGTGATTTTTTCCTTCGCAGTAAGGAGAACTATGTCGTCGTCTCTGGTTCGAACATCTTATCAGCCGTAGATTATCGTGATGTCTTGCGCGAACATAAAGAATCGAATGCGGATATCACAGTCGTTTATACGAAGCGTGAACTGCCTTGCAAATACTGCCGTCCAATTCGCTTTGGCGAGCAGAACCGCGTGACTGCAATCGGATCACGAGGGTTCCAGCCGACTGATGAGACGTTCTACATGGAAACGGTCGTTCTATCGAAGAACCTATTCGTTCGTTTGATTGATGAGGCGATTGCGCGTGGCGAGTACGATTTACTACAAAGTATCATCCGTTCGCAGCTAAATCGCTTGCATGTACATGGTTATGAATATCGTGGTACATCACAAGTCATCCACTCACTTCGTTCATACTACCGTGAGAGCATGCTATTGCTTGAACAGTGGGGAGCAATCAACGACTTCCAGCATGTCTACACGAAAATCAAGCATGAACCGCCGACACGTTATTTGCCAGGTTCAGCGATTAAGAACTCACTCGTCGCAAACGGCTGTAAGTTAGAAGGCACGACGACGGATAGCATCCTGTTCCGTGGTGTTAAAGTCGGAAAGCATGCGCGCGTCAAAAACTCGATCATCATGCAAAAATCGGTCATTGAAGAAGGCGCGGTCGTTGAGTACGCGATTCTCGACAAAGAAGTGACCGTCAAACGCGGTCAAGTCATTCGCGGTACGGCAGAAGAACCAATCGTCATCAAAAAACAAACAATCGTTTAAAGGAGATGTCATTCATGAAGGTATGGTTTGCTGCCACGGAAGCGACACCCTTCATCAAGACAGGGGGGCTAGCTGACGTCGTCGGCTCGCTCCCTTTAGCGCTTGCTGAGGAAGGGGCAGACGTTTCGGTCGTCTTACCCAATTATGGTCAAATCAAGGAACAATACAAATCAGAGATGGAGTTTTTATTCGACTTCATCGTACCAGTTGGCTGGCGACAGCAATTTGGTGCTGTCCTCCGATTAAAACAAGATGGTGTAACGTTCTATTTCATCGATAATGAGTACTATTTCAAACGCGATGGTGTCATTTATGGACATTACGATGATGCGGAACGATTTGCGTATTTTTCACGTGCCGTTCTTGAGATGATTCAACATCTCGATCGGAAAGAAGTACCGGACGTCATCCATTGTCACGATTGGCAAACAGGTGTGATTCCGGCGTTCCTACGAATCCATTATCAGCACCTAGAGCGCTATCAAGATATTAAAACGGTCTTTACGATTCACAATCTACAATATCAAGGTGTTTTCCCGGAGGAAGTACTCGGTGATTTACTTGGATTGAGTCATGAACACTTCACAGCCGATGGTATTGCTCATAACGGTCTCGTCAATTACATGAAGGCAGGACTCGTCCATTCCAATCAAATCACGACAGTCAGTCCATCATATCGTGATGAGATCATGGATCCGTATTACGGTGAGACGCTTGAACCCGTCTTACAACATCGCGCTGTCGACGTACGCGGAATCTTGAATGGAATCGACTATCGTCAATTTGATCCTGCACATGATACGCATCTCGTTGAGACGTATTCGGTCGATACCGTCACGGAAGGAAAGGCGAAGAACAAAGCTGCCTTACAAGAAGAACTAGGTCTCCCCATCAATCCGGATGTACCATTGTTTGGTTTCGTTTCTCGTCTCGTCGACCAAAAGGGGATTGATTTACTCGCGCATATCTTGCCAGATTTGTTTGAACTCGATGCGCAGTTCATCATCCTTGGATCAGGTGAAGCGGAATATGAAGGGTTGTTCCATCATGCGACATCGATTCGTCCAGACAAAATCGCTTCTTACATCGGGTTCGACGTTGGTCTCGCGCAACGAATCTATGCGGGCAGTGACGCCTTCTTGATGCCTTCGCGTTTTGAACCATGTGGTCTCAGTCAGTTGATTTCGATGAAGTACGGCTGTTTACCAGTCGTCCGGGAAACAGGTGGTCTTCGTGATACGGTCAAGCCATTCAATCAGTTTACGTTAGAAGGAAATGGATTCTCGTTCGCGAATTATAATGCACATGAGTTTTTAGAAGCGATTAAACGTACCATTGAGGTCTATCATGATCGCCCGGTCTTTGAGCACTTGATTGAGACGGCGATGAATGAGGATTTCAGTTGGTTGCGTTCAGCCGACGAATACTTGGCGTTATATCGTTTGATTGCACCGTCCGCCACTTGATCGTATCACTGGGAAAAGGAGTTACGTCATGTTCAAAGATATAGAGAAGTTCAAGGAGAGGTTTACGGAACGATTCGTTTCGATGCATGGCAAGGCAATAACGGAAGCAACAGAAAACGATATCTATCAGACACTTGCTTATCTGGTACGTGAGACGGTCACGACCGATTGGTTGCGGACAAAGGAAACATATACCCATAAAAAAAGTAAGCAAGTCTATTACTTTTCACTCGAGTTTTTGCTCGGACGTTTCTTGCATAACAACCTATTAAGTCTTGACGTCTTAAAGGATGTGGAACGGGGACTGGAAGAACTCGGATATCAGCTCAGTGATCTGACAGAAGAAGAGCCGGAACCAGGACTCGGAAACGGAGGTCTCGGTCGTCTCGCAGCCTGTTTTCTTGATTCCTTGGCTGCGCTTGGTCTACCGGGACATGGGAACGGTATCCGATACCAATATGGTCTGTTTAAGCAAAAAATCATCGATGGCTATCAAGTCGAGCTACCGGATAACTGGCTGAAGAACGGAAACATGTGGGAAATTAGACGTTCTGATAAAGCGGTCGATATTTCATTCGGTGGACATGTGTGGCTCGAAGAAGTCGGTGATGGGTATCGCGTCCATCATGAACCGACTGAAATCGTCCGTGCTGTTCCGTACGATATGCCGATCGTTGGCTATCAAAACAAGGTTGTCAATAACCTGCGACTCTGGAGTGCTGAGTCTCCACTTGATGATGATGAATTACTTAGTCAATACCGTGGGAACTATAAAGATTTACTGGCACATAAACAATCGATTCAGACGATTTCAGAGTTCTTGTATCCGGATGATACGACGTACGAAGGAAAAGAACTCCGTCTAAAGCAACAATATTTCTTCGTCTCTGCAGGATTAAGGAGTATCTTGACGTCCTTTAAAAAACGAAACCATTCATTGAAGCAACTCGGGAATCATATTGCCATTCATATCAATGATACGCATCCGGTCGTCGCGATTCCGGAATTGATGCGGATTCTTGTTGATGAAGAAAGGTTTGGATGGGAAGAAGCGTGGCGGATCACGAAGAGTGTCATGTCGTTTACGAACCACACGTTATTATCAGAAGCACTCGAACGTTGGCCGGTTGATTTGTTCCGTCGCTTGTTGCCACGCATCTATCTCATCATCGAGGAAATCAACCGACGCTTCTGTAAAGATGTGCTGGCGAACTATCCACACATGGAAGCACATATGCGAGATATCGCCATCATCGCGGACGATCGGATCAACATGGCGAATCTGGCTGTCGTCGGCACGCATTCAACGAACGGTGTCGCTCAGATTCATACTGAGATTCTGAAGCAGCGCGAGATGCGACTATTCTATGAGATGTTTCCGCTTCGATTTAATAATAAGACGAACGGGATTACACATCGTCGCTGGCTTCTCTCATCGAACCCAGCACTGGCAAAACGTGTGACAGAAGCGATCGGGGATGGTTGGATTCAGCATCCGTCCGATTTGCAAAAATTGACGAAATGGGCAGAGGATTCAGCACTGCAGAAGGACATCGCCGAGATCAAGCTTCAGCGTAAGGAAGAATTAGCGTTGCTCATTGAAAAGGAAACAGGTATCGTCGTTGATCCAACCTCGATTTTTGATGTTCAAGTCAAGCGATTGCATGCGTACAAACGTCAACTCTTAAATGCGTTACACATTCATTCGCTCTATTATCGTCTGAAGGAAGACCGTTCCTTTACGATGACACCGCGGACATTCATCTTTGGTGCAAAGGCAGCGCCAGGCTATCATTATGCAAAAGAAGTCATTCGTTATATCAATGCGTTAGCTCGCTTAATTAATCAGGATCCAGAGGTCAGCCCATACTTGAAAGTCGTCTTCCTAGAAAACTATCGTGTATCGCTTGCTGAAAAGATTTTCCCGGCAAGTGATGTCAGTGAGCAGATTTCGACTGCCAGCTATGAAGCCTCTGGAACCGGCAATATGAAGTTCATGATGAATGGCGCTTTGACGATTGGAACGCTCGACGGAGCGAACATCGAAATTCGAGATGAAGTTGGGGATGCGAACATCTTCATCTTCGGCTTAACGCCGCAGGAAGTCATGAATTATAAGCAATACGGCGGTTATAGTGCGTATGATCAATACAGTGCCCAACCCGAGTTGCGACGAATCATCGATAGTCTCGTCGACGGGACATTATTTGCTCCGGGTGAATTCCAAGCAATTTACGATTCATTATTGACGTATAATGATGAGTATCTGATCCTGAAAGACTTCATGTCGTATCAACAAGCGCAGGAACGTATCGATCGGATGTATCAGCAACCGGAAGAATGGTATAAACGTGTCATTCTTAATATTGCTCGGTCAGGTGTGTTCTCAAGTGATCGAACGATTAAAGAGTATGCGAATGCGATCTGGAACATCAAACCAATTCAACTCTAAACAAAAAGACACTGACAGATGTTTCTGTCAGCGTCTGATGTTTACGAACGGGAGACGTCTTCACCGCGGCTGACCCAATCACTATAAGAGCCGGCGTAAAGCCGGACATCGGTTTTCCCGAGTGAGTGGAGAGCGATGACATTGACGCACGCTGTCACACCGCTTCCACAGTAGAGGATAGGTGCCGTGACCGGCAGGATGTCGGCGTATAGTTCTTTCAGATCTTCCGCATCTCGTAAACGACCATCTGGTGAGAGTGCTTGTTCAAAGTAACAATTTACGGCACCCGGAATGTGTCCGGCGACATGATCGAGTGGTTCGATTTCTCCGCGATACCGATCGGGCGCTCGGGAATCGATGACCAGCGTTTCTGTCAGCTGATCCTTTAGCTCTTCGAACGAGACGAGCATCTCGTCTTGGAAACGCGGCGTGTACTGAGAGGGTTCATAAGTAAAAGTCTCGTCTGTAACCGGAAGATCGAACGCTAGGTAAGAGGAGAATCCGCCCTCGAGAACTACGACACGCTCATGTCCGATCCATTTAAATAACCACCATGCACGAGCGGCATATGGAAAACCATCGTCATACAAAACGACGAAGTCTTCCGGGGTCACACCATGCTGTTCCAGTGTGTGTTGCCACGCTTCTTTTGAAGGAAGCGGATGCCGACCGCCGACCTCATCGATTGGACCAGAAAGGTCAGTCGTTAAATCCAGGTGCTGTGCACCTTCGACGTGTTGTTCTAAGAAAGCATTTCGTCCATATTCAGGTTGTTGTAAGTCATAGCGGCAGTCAAACCAGCGAATCTGATCCGTACGGACGAGCTGTTGAAGGTCTGCCATTTGAATCGTAGGAAACATGCCTCATCACCTTACCCTTTCTAGTGTTAATCATATGAAAGGTATCGTATCATCGCAAGTCTTACCCTCATTCAAAAAGGAGTCGATTTACTATGTCATGGAAAGAAACCTATCAAAAATGGGATCAGTTCGCTGATCTTGACAGTACATTAAAAGAAGAACTCGTCACGCTAGCAGCGGATGAAAAAGCAGCTGAAGAAGCATTCTATAAAGAACTCGAGTTTGGAACAGGTGGTATGCGCGGGGAGATCGGTGTCGGAACGAACCGGATGAATGTGTATACAGTTCGAAAAGCTTCACAAGGGTTCGCAGCATTCATTAAGGCATCAGGAGAAGAAGCGGCAGCAAAAGGAATCGTCATCGCACACGATTCACGCCATTTCTCACCAGAATTTGCGCTGGAGGCGGCACGGACGCTCGCAAGTAACGGCATCAAAGCGTATCTGTTCGACGGTCTACGTCCGACACCAGAACTTTCGTTTGCGGTTCGGTCTTTACAAGCAGCGGGCGGGATCGTCATCACAGCGAGTCACAACCCACCAGAATACAACGGCTATAAAGTGTACGGAGACGACGGTGGACAACTTCCACCAAAAGAAGCGGATGAACTCGTATCGTACGTCAGTCAAATCGAAGACGAGCTGTCGATTGAACTTGAGCAAGAAGAGGTCCTTCGTGCGAACGGTTTAATCGTCCGTGTCGGCGAAGAACTTGACGAAGCGTATCAAGAAAAATTACAGACGATTCGTGTCTTACCTTCAATCCAATCGGAATTAGCCGATCCACTAAAAATCGTTTTCACTCCACTTCACGGAACAGGTCTTGTCCCGGTAACAGAAGGCTTGAAACGTTACGGTTTCGAACACGTGACAGTCGTTAAGGAGCAAGCAGAGCCAGACGGTGCATTCCCGACCGTGACGTCACCGAACCCGGAAGAACATGCTGCCTTTAAACTGGCGATCGAATACGGAGATCGTACAGATGCCGATATCTTGATTGCGACGGATCCCGATGCTGACCGCGTCGGAGTAGCAACACGTGATGCAGACGGAGAATGGACAGTCTTGACAGGGAATCAGACGGGGGCATTGTTGCTTGACTATATCCTTTCACAAAAAGCGGCGCAGGGGACACTACCAGAGAACGGATTTGTCGCGAAGACAATCGTTACTTCAGAACTAGGTGCGTTGATTGCACGTCATTATGATCTCCATGTCGAGAACACGTTGACAGGCTTTAAGTTCATCGGGGAAAAAATCAAACAATACAATGCATCGGGTCAATATGAGTATCTCTTCGGCTATGAAGAGAGCTATGGATATCTCATCGGGGACTTCTGCCGCGACAAGGATGCCGTCCAAGCGTGCTTGTTAGCTGCTGAGATGGCTGCGTATCACAAAAAAGAAGGACGGACGCTCTATGAGGCATTACAGTCGATTTACGAGCAGTTCGGGTACTTTGAAGAGTCACTCCGCTCTCTGACGCTCAAAGGGAAGGATGGCGTGGCACAGATTGGTCGTATCATGGATACGTTCCGTGAGAATCCACCAAAACAAGTGGCTGGAGAACAGGTCGTCTTGTTCGAGGATTATGATGCGAGCATCGCTCACGATCTGAAGACACATCAACCCTCACCGATCAATCTGCCAAAATCCAATGTCTTGAAGTTCACGCTCAGTGATGGATCGTGGTTCTGCCTTCGTCCATCGGGCACGGAACCAAAAATTAAGTTCTATTTCAGCGTCACGTCACCAGATGCTGCTGAGACGACACGAAAACGTCAGCAAATCGAAGATGAAGTCATGCAGGAAGTCGAGCAAATTCAATAAGTCCTAAACAGGATTCCGTCGATGACGGAATCCTGTTTTTTGTCTTAGAGCATTGAAAATTGAAATTCGTGCAACCGTTACCATTTTGAGGTACAGTAAACGAGATAGAGTTCATACGATAGAGGAGTGGAAGAAACATGGAACGGATTCAGCTAACAGAAGATTTATCATTCTCACGGATCATTCATGGTCTGTGGCGATTGAATGAATGGGAAATGACGAAGGAAGAGCGTCTTGAATTGATTGAAGCATGCCTTGCTTTAGGAATTACGACGTTTGATCACGCAGATATCTATGGCGATTATACGAATGAACGCTTATTCGGGGAAGCTCTTGCCTTAAAACCGGAATTACGTGACCGGATGGAGATCGTCACGAAGACGGGCATCAAGATGAAAGGGAATCATTTCTCGGATCAGTCATTATCGTTCTATGATACGACGAAAGAGCATATTATCAAACAGGTCAATCGTTCCCTGCAAGAACTCGGTGTCGAGTACGTCGATACGTTGTTGATTCACCGTCCAGATCCATTGATGGATCCGAACGAGATTGCAGAAGCGTTCGTTGAGCTGAAGGACGCGGGTAAGGTACGGACATTCGGTCTATCGAACCATACACCTGCACAACAGAGTCTTATACAATCACGCTTACCGTTCATGCTCGTGACGAACCAACTCGAGTTATCGGTTTCGGAACTGAAACATTTCGAGGATGGATCCGTCGATCTGTGTCATGAAAATGAGATGCCATTGATGGCGTGGAGTCCGCTTGCGGGCGGTCGTCTCTTTAAGGACGAGCGATACGCACCGTTACGTGAAAAATTAGCTGAGATCGCTGAAAAGATCGGGGCAAAAGAAATCGACGAAGTCGCATATGCATGGTTACTTAAACATCCAGCACGTATCATGCCGATCGTTGGTTCTGGTAAGATTGAACGCATCGAATCTGCTGTTCGTTCGACGAATCTGTCGTTGACGCGCGAGCAATGGTTTGAGATTTTGAAGGCATCACGAGGTCGTGATGTCGATTAATCTAGACTGTGAGACAGAAATAAACGCATAAAATATTTTCTGTTTAAGAAATGAAGCGAGAGGATCGACCAGTACACGATCTGGAAACGATCCTCTCTTTCGTTTATGAATAGAGTAACAGTAAACAAAAAAAGTCCCATCTCAAGGGGGAGGAGAGATGGGAGATCTATGAGGTTAAGCTTCTAAGCGAAGCATCTCCTGACGATATTTATCTAAACGATCTTTACTTGCTGACATGCCAGCTTGGTCATTGGCTTGAATCGCATCGAAGAGCGTACTGAGCTCATAATCGATTTCGAGACGTAGCACTGGAATTCGCTGCTCTGCATCTTGTCTACGGAAAGCTTCAATTACTTGTTTCATCTCGGCCACGCTCCTTTGTAATTTGTCAGATAATTCTGATTTTTATTAGTATACTTGATTATTCCCGGATTGACTAGTGCTAAACCTCAAAAAATCTAAAAAAATACACTTGAAATCCTAACGGTTCCAAGTGTGAAAAATTCATTCTGGAATGCTGAAACGTGCTTCTAAACGATGTTGGACGCTTTGAATAAGTGTTGACATGACCCAGTAAATTGCAGCGGAGAACAAAAGTAGCGGCATGACGAGGTATGTCGTCGCTGAAATCTGGTCAGAGACGTACGTTAATTCCTCGACAGCAACGATCGTACCGAGTGATGTCGACTTGATGATATCGATGACAGAGTTCGAAAGCGGTGGAATCGCCCGAGATAGTGCTTGCGGCAAGATAACGTCCTTGAATGTCTTGCGACGCGGAATTCCAAGTGAGTCAGCAGCTTCCCATTGTCCACGATCGACAGAGGAGATGGCAGCGCGGAACGATTCCGAAATATATGCGGAAAAGTGAAGCGACAAACCGAAGGCAAGTGCTTGGAATCCAGTTAATTGAAGCGTGACGAGACCATTATAAAGAATCAAAATTTGCAACAAGAGTGGCGTTCCGCGGAAGAACGAGACGTATAAACGTGCAAAACCGCTGAAAACGGCAACGCGGCTATCACGCATGACGGCAAGAATCAACCCGAGAATAAGCGCAAAGACGATGGCGAGACCACTTGCTAGAAGGGTCGTGCCAATCGCCTTTGCGTAGACGTCCGAGTTATCTCGGACGATCGTCAGTAATTCACTCACTTACTGATATCCTCGTTGAAGTACTTCTTACCGATTTTTGCAAGAGTGCCGTCTTCTTGCATCTCAGCGAGTGCTTTGTTGAAGTCTTTTGTATACTTGCTATTTTTCGCCATCATGAAGCCAGATTCGTTCTTATCGAACGTCTCACCGACAGCTTTGACTTTATACCCCGCTTTTTTCAACTCCGTCAAAACGAAGAGGCGATCGTTCATGGCTGCATCAACGCGACCCGCTTCAAGGTCTTTTAAGACTTGATTCGCACCTTTATAGTATTTTACTTTAGCGCCTGCTTTTTCAGCCGTTTTTGCATAAAGTGAACCTTGTGTCGAACCGACTGTTTTTCCTTTTAAGTCATCGAGTGTTTTGATGTCATTCGTTTTATTGTTAACGATGATCGTTGAACCAGAAACCGTATACGCATCAGAAAAAGCGTACTTTTCTTGACGCTCAGGTGTGATACCCATTTGGTTCGCAATGACATCGATTCGTTTTGAATCGAGTGCCGGGATGAGTCCTTTAAAGTCCATCGCTTTGTAATCGACTTTATAGCCAGCACGTTTTGCGACTTCGTTCATGACATCTACGTCATAACCCATCAATTTTCCTTTTTCTTTGTACGTGAATGGTGGGTATGTTGCTTCCGTTCCGACTGTAATGACTTTTGACTCTTTACCAGAACCTGCGTTGTCGTTCGAAGCGCCGCATGCTGCAAGCACCCCCGCTGTCGATAATGCTGCTACAGCTAATTTCAAACCGTGTTTCATAGCGCTCTCTCCTTTTATAAATGAATGATTTCAATTCCTAGTTTTCGAATAGGATTAATTTTAAGCTACAAGCAGTATCATACAAAGTTACAGGAACGTCTGTCAATAAAAAAGACTGCCCTTAAATGGACAGTCTGAAACATCATAACTGATCGATGATGTGATTAACGAATCGTTGCTTCTGTTGAAGCATCGAAGAAGTGTGCTTTTGTCATATCGAAGAAGAGATCAAGCTGTGATCCCATCTCGACATGTGAACGTGAATCGACACGTGCCGTGAATGCTTGTTGTCCGACTTTTGAGTAGAGATAAGACTCTGCACCCATCAATTCAGAAACTTCGATATGCGCTGGGAAACGATGTGCTGTTTTAGTGTCTTGGTAGATCAATTCCGCATGGATGTCTTCTGGACGAATTCCGAGGACGAGATCTTTATTCGTATAACCGCGGTCGCGGAGAACTTTCATTTTTCCTTCTGGTACTTCGAATTTCTCTTCTGTTCCTGAAACATGGAAGAGACCGTCTTCTGCCAGTTTACCTGTCAAGAAGTTCATCGATGGTGAACCGATGAATCCAGCAACGAACATGTTATCCGGGTGATCATAGACTTCCTTCGGCGTACCGACTTGTTGAATGATTCCGGCTTTCATGATGACGATCCGTGTCGCAAGCGTCATCGCTTCCGTCTGATCGTGCGTGACGTAAATCGTCGTCGTCTCAAGACGTTTGTGTAACTGAATGATCTCCTTACGCATTTGTACACGTAATTTAGCGTCCAAGTTCGAGAGCGGCTCATCCATTAAGAAGACTTTAGCATCACGAACAATGGCGCGACCAATCGCGACCCGTTGACGCTGACCACCAGAGAGTGCTTTTGGCTTCCGCTCGAGATATTCTTCAAGACCAAGGATACGAGCTGCGTTATCAACGCGTTGCTTGATTTCATCTTTCGGGAACTTCCGAAGCTTTAATCCGAACGCCATGTTATCGAAGACGTTCATGTGTGGATACAAAGCGTAGTTTTGGAAGACCATCGCGATATCGCGATCTTTTGGCGCTACATCATTCATGCGTTTACCGTCGATGATAAAGTCTCCACCTGAGATTTCTTCAAGTCCAGCGATCATCCGGAGTGTCGTCGATTTCCCACAACCAGATGGTCCAACGAAGACGATGAATTCCTTATCTTTAATATGCAGATTGAAATCATCAACCGCTTTTGCATCACCTGAGTAGATTTTATCGATATGTTCAAGACGAATTTCAGCCATGTTGTAGTTCCCCCTAGTAAATGATGAAATAATAACGCTTACAAGAAATAGTATAAAAGAAGTCAGGTAGTCTGCCTATGGACAACCTGACTAAATGCAAACGTTTTCAATTAGGCATCATGCTACAAGTAACAAGGTATAAAGAAAAGTGGCCCCTTCAAACGACCGAACATCGATTTCTGTCTGTTCCGTTAAGCGGTCAAGTCGATACTGGAGACTGTTCCGATGTAAGTATAGATGTTTTGCTGTCAAAGAGACATTCAAGTTAGCTCGGCAAAAAGCGAGGATCGTCTCACGAGACTCTGGCTCGAGGGACAGGATGAACTGATCGACGAGTGTTGCCCGATATCGGTCATCTAGACTTGCAAGACGAGTCATGGCAGGTAAAAAACGTTCGATTTGCGTAGAAGGGACGAAGGTGAGCGCTGCTTGTTCGAGTTGAAATTGAACGGCAATGTCGCCGGTAGCACGCTGTTGACCAAGCAACACCTTACCATCAAGCACAAAATCAGATTGTAGTGCTAAAAATAAATCGTGTAGTTCTGCCTCAATAACGAATTCTTCTCGTTCGATGATCGTAAAACGATGAGTACTGAAAGGAATGAGCGTACTGGTCTGCGAAAAGAAAGAGGAGAGCAGTTGTTGGATTTCCTCACTCGTACGTTCATCAGTTGGATTAAATAAAAAGTGGACAAGTCGAAATGGTCGATCTTCCACAGCATGAGCAGATTGGAGACGTTCTCGCCATAGATCGATATCTGACCGCGACGTCGTGATGATGCGCTCGGCAAATACATCAAGCAGTTGTTGTTCACGGTCGGAGATGGCAGTCGTCTTGATCCCAAAACAAAGCCCATCTGTAAGACGATATACGCTATACTGTTCCTGGCAATACAGATTCGGATCGGTCGTAAGCTGGTCATTGAATACAGTCATCAGTTGTCGTAACACACGGCATCACTCCTAAATCGTACATAACTAACTATCTCGACTTTACCATAAGTCGAAAATCGGAAGGAATGATAACTTATGTCAGACACTTTGTTACTCGTGTTGAAGCTTGTTGGAATCGTCATCATCGGTGCCCTCATCGGAGCGATCACGAACCATTTGGCGATCCGAATGTTGTTTCGACCACTTGAACCGAAATACATTGGAAAATTTCGCGTACCATTCACGCCTGGTCTGATTCCAAAACGACGGAATGAACTGGCAGCAAATCTCGGACGGACGGTCGTCAAGCATCTCTTGACGCCAGAAGGGATTGGGAAACGTCTCGCATCACCAGCTGTTCGTGGAGCCGTCACGCGTCTCGTCGAACAAGAAGTCATGAAATGGACACGCTCGGAAGAGACGACAGAAGCATGGATCAGTCGCTTTATCGATGAACCAAAACAACGGATCCAAGGGAAGATCAGTTATCACTTGGAGCAGGAGTTTTCGCGTCTGATGAATAAATGGCGGGAGCAATCTGTGCGAAACTTGATCGGAGCAAGCGGAGAACAAAAAATCGAAGAAGTCATGCCAAGACTCGTCGCATCCGTATTACACCAAGCAGAAGCATACTTTGACGGACCAGAAGGACGTCTACAACTCGAGGAAACCGTTGCTCGTTTCATCCAACAGCGACTGGGTGGCGGGATGTTCGGGATGTTGCTCGCAAATGTCAACGTCGTCGATATGATTCAGCCGGAGCTGAAACGGGTACTTCAATCAGAGTCGACGTCTCAGTTCATTCTTGCTTTATTACGTCAGGAATGGCAAAAGGGACTGGATCGCCCGCTGTCGTCTTATCTGACAGAAGAGACCGAGTCACGGATTCGACAGACTGTCAAAGAACAGATCATGGCACGTTTACCGATTGAGTCGATGCTTGCTACACCGTTACGCGTCTGGTTGAATCCACTTGAGTCACAATTACTCGAGCAACATGTCCCTGTCATCATCGATCATCTATTCGAACGGACGACGAATCAAATCGGGCAGATCCTTCAGACGCTCGATCTCGAAACAATCGTTCGAGAAGAGGTTGATTTGCTGGATACTGCGTATCTCGAGGAAATCGTCTTATCGATTTCCAAGCGGGAATTCCGTGCTATCACTTGGCTTGGAGGGTTGTTAGGTGGTTTAATTGGATTGATACAGGCGGGGCTTTATCTCGTCTAAACAAATTGGAGGTTTTACTCATGGCAGAAACAAATTTATACGATCACGCGTACACACTGGAGCGCGCATTGCGCGAAACTTCGGAGTACACGACATTAAAAGATTTGTATACGCAAGTTAACGCAGATCCGGAATCAAACGAATTGTTCGCATCGTTCCGTAACATCCAACTCGAATTACAACAAAAACAGATGCAGGGTGAAGAAATTACACCAGACGATATGGCGTCTGCCCAAACAAAGATGCTTGAAGTCCAAAACAACCCATTGATCAGTCAGCTGATGCAAGAAGAGCAACGGATGCACACGATGTTGACGGAAGTCACACAAATCATCATGAAGCCGTTAGAAGAGCTCTATGCGCCAATGATGGAGCAACAAGACGACGTGCAATAAGTAAACAAAAGGAAGACGTGCCGATATAGCGCGTCTTCCTTTTTTAGTATGGTTTAAGATGAAGCAGGAACGATTCGTGGTAAGTAAGCGCGCTCGAAATGAATGAGACGACCTGAACGTGTAACGCGAGCTGCATGATGGGCATAACCGCTTTCATTCAAGCGCCGAATCCCTTCTTCTCGTGCCTGACCATCCGTCTCTGCTTCAAAGACGTCATCGAGTAACGTTTCACCACGATCTGAAAATACTGTAATCGTATACTGCATACTTGTTCCCCCTTGTCTGATTGGTCTTGTACTCAGTATAATGAATCGCTATTCATTTCACAAGCGTAAGTCCAAGTCCTGCCACGTCAACTGTCTCGCAGCGGGAGGAGCTGTGAGGTGACTCACCGTCATACCAATCAAGCGGATTGGTCCATCGAAGGTAATGCCATTGAACAGTTTCGTTGTTTCCTCAAGTAATCGTTCTTCATCCGCCGTCTCTTCTGCAAACGTATGCCGTTTCGAACGTGACTGGAATGTGTCGGTCTTCCACTTGATCGTAATCGTTCGGCAGACGAGTTCTTTTTTTTGAAGACTTGCAATGACAGATTTTGATTCTCGAATCAACGTCTCAAATATCGTATCGATATCCTCGGTATCTTCTTCAAAGGTAGTCTCAGAACCAATCGATTTTCGCTCGCGTTCCGGACGAACTGGTCGTTCATCGATCCCATGCGCCATCGCATGTAGTTCCGCTCCCCGATCACGTCCAAGCAAAGCCCGCAATTGTTCGACGGGCATTGCTTGGACATCTGCGACGGTTTCAATCCCTTGTTTTCGTAACGCTTGTTCCGTGACTTTTCCGACGCCATGTAAATCTCCAATTTTCAATGGAGACAAGAAATTGAGAACTTCTTCTGGTGGGACGACGGTCATCCCGTTTGGCTTTTCGTATCCGGAAGCGACCTTCGCGACGAGCTTAGAGTTAGAGACACCGGCAGAGGCTGTCAGACCCGTTCGTTCTTTAATTTGTTTCAGGATATATTGCGCGATATACGTCGCACTTTTTTGATCGAAATAATTTTCCGTGACGTCAAGATACGCCTCATCAAGCGAGAGCGGCTCGACGAGCGGTGTCACTTCTCGAAAAAGCTCCATGATTTGCGCACTGACGGTCCGGTAGACGTCAAAACGAGGACGAATGAAAACGGCACGAGGGCACAGTTGGAACGCGCGTCTTGAGGGCATCGCGCTATGGATACCGTATTTCCGTGCTTCATAGGAACAGGTCGCTACGACACCACGGGCATGAGGCGGTCCACCAACGACGACAGGAACACCTTTTAATCGAGGACGATCGCGTTGCTCGACGGAAGCATAAAAGGCGTCCATATCAATATGAATGATTTTTCGTTCCATCGGACAAGCGTCTCCTTTCAGTGGATATGATACAATTAGTATAACGAACTTATGTTCTGATATCTATTTTTTTGGTCGACTATTCTTTGGCATACGCACAAGAGCGCCTAACCATCCACGCCAGCGCATCCAGTAAAAGATACCACTAGTCGATAAAAAGATTAGACCGAGGGATATGGCGTAGCCGTATTTCCAGTCTAATTCCGGCATGATTTTAAAGTTCATCCCCCAAATCGCACCGAGGGCCATCGTCGGTGTCGCGACGGCAGTAAAGATCGTTAATGCCTTCATAATCTCGTTTCCTCGGAAGTTCGAAACGGTCGTTGATAAGTCGAGAAGGACTTCAATGTCTTTTTGGTAGTGTTCAATGAGCATCAACAGACGGCGGACACGTTTCGTAGCTAGTTTCAAGGAAATGTCCTCAAGATACGTTTCTTCCTCGAGAAACGACTCTTCGCCAGCCATGACGAGTTCTTGAAATGGAACGATCAAATCGGACCAGTTCTCAATCGTGTCGCGTAGCGCGAAGATGCTATCAAGCGAATCTTCATTGATGCTGCCGCGTAGTTCATCTTGTCTTGAAAACAGTTCTGTCTCAAACTGATCGATACCGGCGAAATACGTATTCAACTGTAAAGCGAGAATCGTATAAAAAGCCGCGAATGGATGAGCGGGAGAATAGGGTGCGACTAGGGACACGATTGAATCCGACAATCCGATCGTGATCAGTTTTTCTTTCGTTACATAAAAGCAAATCGAGCGACGGTCACTTTTGTCGACAGGGTTTTGCCATGTGACGACAGCACCATAAAGAACCCCTTTTTCTGAACGCGTGAAGTTCATATCTTTCGATCGCAACTGCGTGATCCAGTCCATTTCGGATTGGTCGACGGCAGCCGTCGGAAATATTTGTTCATAGTCAGCTAAATCGAGATAGCGGGACCAATTAAATTGAGGTTCCAGTTCCATGTTCATGACTCCCATATAGTAGAATGAAATAGTATATGCCTTAAGTGTAGTCAATGGAATATAAAAAAGACACCTATTTTACAGATAAAGGACGTGTTTCAAGAATGAAAGGAATCGGGAAGTTAGCAGTTGGAGAAACGCTCGATCAACGAGCGATGATCAAGCAAGCAGTCAAAGGAATTGCAGCAAATGGGAAACCATACCTGACGCTCATCTTGACGGATAAGACAGGCGAAATCGAGACGAAGATGTGGGATACGAGTGACCTTGAAAAATATGCGCCAAAGTCAATCGTTCATGCTGCTGGAGAAGTCATGGACTATCGAGGACGGACACAACTGAAGCTCAAACAAATTACGGTCCTAGAGGAGACGAATGTCGAGGACTATGTTCAATCAGCACCTATTCCACGAGAGCAGATTGAGACGGAAGTACTCGCGTTCGTAGAATCGATTCAAAACAGTGACATGAAAAAGCTCGTCAAACATTTGATCACTTCACGATTTGACGCCTACTTCACGCATCCGGCAGCGGTCAAGAATCATCATGCCTTTTACTCGGGACTGTCGTACCACGTCCTTTCGATGTTGCGCTTAGCGGATCAAATCGCTCAACTCTATCCGACCTTAAACCGTGACGTGCTAATCAGTGGCATCATTCTACATGATTATGCGAAAATCAAGGAGTTATCCGATCCGGTTGCACCGGAATATACGTTACCTGGTAAACTCGTCGGTCATATTACGATGATGGTAGCGGAACTCGAAAAAGTCGGAGCAGAATTACAAATTGACGCAGAAGTACTGACTGTCTTGCAACATCTCGTCTTAAGTCATCATGGACGACCGGAATGGGGATCTGCTGTAGCACCACAAATGCGTGAGGCTGAAGTCTTGTTCTTGATCGATAACCTCGATGCGCGAATGACGATGATGGATCGTCTTCTTGAATATGTCGAACCGGGACAGTTCTCAGAACGATCATTTGCACTAGATAATCGTGCTTTCTATCGTCCGAAGCTATAAGGGGGAAGAAAGATGAAGACGAAGTTGTTTGATACGGTTCAACTCGGAACGTTGACATTCCGCAATCGGGTCATTATGGCGCCAATGTGCATGTACAGTGCAAAAGAAGATGGACTCGTGACGGATTGGCACGTCACACACTATGCAACCCGTGCAATGGGAGGCGTTGGTGGTGTCATTTTAGAAGCGAGTGCTGTCACGCCAGATGGTCGCATTTCAGCTGGGGACCTTGGGATCTGGTCAGATTCACATATCGAAGGATTACAACGAATCGCACAGCAAGTCAAAGCAGCGGGCGCAAAAGCGGGGATCCAACTGGCCCATGCCGGGCGTAAAAGCACGACGGCAGAACCACCCGTCGCACCGAGCGCTTTACCGTTTGATGATACGTATATGCATCCCCGTGCATTGACACTTGAGGAAATCGCGACAATCAAACAACAGTTCATCGATGCAGCATTAAGAGCGGAACGAGCAGGATATGACTTCATTGAAATCCATGGCGCACATGGTTATTTATTGAACACGTTCCTCTCTCCGTTATCCAATATTCGAGAAGACCAGTACGGCGGATCGACTGAAAATCGGATGCGCTTGTTGTTAGAAATCATTGATGGAATTCAAGCAGTCTCACAGCTCTCGATTTGGGTCCGGATTTCAGCAGCGGATCACGCAACAGGGGGAATGACGGCGACGGATTATATTCCACTTGCGAAAGAACTAGCAGCACGTAACATCGACCTACTCGACTGTAGTTCAGGTGCTGTCGTCGCCAATGCTGTACCGGAAGTATATCCGGGCTATCAAGTCAGCTATGCGGAAGAATTGAAACGAGAGACAGGCATGGCAACAGGAGCGGTTGGATTGATTACGACAGCAGCTCATGCAGAAGAGATCGTCCGTAACGGTCGAGCAGATATTGTCCTGCTCGCACGTGAACTTCTTCGCCAACCTTATTGGGTCTATCATGCGGCAGCCGAACTAGGAGATACGGTCGCCTTGCCGAAGCAATACGAACGAGCTCCGATCCGGACGGTTCGCTAATTCTTCACTCTCTATGAAAAACAACGTAAAAAAGGAAGCCTTCACGGCTTCCTTTTTTTGATTATTGCTGTTGTTGCATCATTTGTTGTTGCATTTGTTGTTGTTCTTGTTTGTCTAGATCGAAAGCGTCTTTGAAGTCTTTGTTTTCGACTTTGACATTGTATTCTTTCATGAGTGAACGATAAATATCGTTCGGGTTGACTTGTGCTGCTTTTTCTTCAGCAAGTGCTTTTTTAATACGTGCTTTTTCTTTATCGAGCGTGAAGTTTTTCTTCTCTTTACGATCGACTACTTTAATAATGTGATAGCCGAACTGTGTTTTGATCGGATCGGAGATTTTACCTTCAACGCCATCCTTGAACGCGTAATCTTCGAATTCCTTGACCATCTTACCTTTTGTGAAGTACCCGAGGTCTCCACCTTTTGCACCGCTACCTGTATCTGTTGATTTTTCTTTTGCAAGTTTCGCGAAGTCTGCGCCTTTATCCAATTGCTTTTTGATGTCTTTTGCTTCTGACTCTTTCGCAACAAGGATATGGCTTGCTTTGACTTCGACTTTTTCTTGATCGAAACGCTCTTGGATTTCTTTATCTGTTACTTTGGATTTCGCAGATTTTGCTTCTGTTAAGAGCATTTGTGTGCGAAGTACTTTTTCGAATTCTTTTTCGTTCTTGATTCCAGCAGATTTCAGTGTTGAGCTGAACTGCTCTTTATCCGGGAACTGGTCTTTTGTTTTCTTGACTTCTGCTTCGACTTCTTTGTCCGTGACTTCCTTACCGTATTTCTTTTCAAGCAATTTGTTCATCGTTTGCTGGAAGGCGATTTGAGCACCAGCTTTTTCGTATGCTTCATCTTGGACGTCAGCCTTGTTGACTTCGCCACCTTTGTAATTGATGACGGCTTCGTCATTTGATCCACATGCTGCTAACGTAAATACACTTGCGACTGCTGCTGCGCCTAGCAATTTCTTTTTCATACATACACCCCTAATTTACCATTTATTTCAACCGTTTTATCATATCATATTCTCGTTTGGTTGACAGCTGTATCTTGTCATGCCAAGAGATACTTGCTCTTTTCCATGCTATCACATCCAGGTAGTCGGTTGAGGATAATTTTTATGGGAAATTGTGAGGGAAATAACGCTCTTGAGACATAGTAGTAATGTCCCTGTCATGAGGAAATAAGACCTAAAAAAAGCATTCTAGCTGAAGGCTAAAACGCTTTTGATGATAGTATGCTTATGCTTTTTTTATCGAGTCCATGACAGGATCTTGCGGACGGCGATCTGCTTCTTCCGTGATCATCTTCGATGTCTCGGCAAAGATGTCCATGAAGCTGTCTCCGTACAAACGACGCACGATTGCAGAAATATCCGTCAGTTCTGGGAACTTACCGTACAATTCCTGAAGAGGAAGTGATGCGCGGAAGACGCCATTTTCTTCGGGACGGAATGCTTGGATCGTCTCGAGTAAAAGTGATTCGCCTGCCGGTGTCAACTGGACATAGGTATTTCGTTTATCGGTTTCCTTTTTCGAGAACGTCAACAATCCGCGGTCCTCTAACTTCTTCGAGAAGTTGAATGCCGTCGAGACGTGCATGACACCATACTTCGCGATCTCAGAAATCGAGGCACCACCTAGGGCATGCGAAATCCATAAAATATGGTGTTCGTTGATGTTTAGATCAAAAGGCTTGATCCAATTTTGCCAATCTTTTTCTACCGTTTTCCATAGTGCTTTGCTTAATTGGACAATTTTATGGCTATACAATAATGCTTCTTGTCCAGGATATAACTTTTCGTGTTCCATATCTGACTCATCCTTTCGAAAGGTGACAATGGCTCAAACGCGCAAAATGCAAACTATACAAAAACAAATCGAAGCAACGGATCTTACTTTTGTGGAGAAAGCTGGTCTGCTTCCTGTTTCGCTTCATCAGCGAGAGACTGGATCTTCGTGAGCGATGCTTGGACTTCCGTTTGGTATTCCGAGACGCTCTGCATGACTTCTTCCTTGAAGTGCATACCAGACACTTTTGCTGTCTCTACTAAGTTCTTGCCCTCGTGGGTCAAATCCTGCACATTCGTTACGATTGTAGAATAAGAATTTCGACGTTGATGACCGTTCGAAGAGTCGCTTTTCGTACCTTGGCGAAGCGCCTTTAGACCATAAAAAGTCACAAGTGTTAGCGTAGCACCAAAAGCGACCCAGTTACGGGCGGGACGCTTCGACATGATAAACCTCCTTTTTAATATTAAAATATTTGTTTCATATTATTTTACCGAAAATTGAGTGAAAGAAACCTATTTCGGCAATATTTTTCTAAGAAGAGAAGAAAAAGAACAGCCTTAGATATGCGAAGCGATTGAATTTGCGAGCTCAGCCAATTCTTCTGCCGTATACTCGTCGTTATGGACTTCCCACTTCGCGCTGAATCCGTCTTGCTTATCGTGACGAGGAATGAGATGCAAATGGAAGTGTGAGACTGATTGACCAGCTACTTTTCCTGTATTGGATAGAAGGTTCATACCAGCTGCATTTGTCTCTTGTTGAAGCGCACGGCTGATTTGCGGAATCGTCGCAAACACGTCCTGTGCCTGTTCAGGCGAGAGATCATACATATTATCGGCATGCTGTTTTGGGATAACGAGCGTATGTCCTTTCGTCACTTGTGACAAGTCGAGGAAGGCGAGAACGGTTTCGTTCTCAAATACGATATGACCAGGGACTTCTTTGCGAGCGATTTTACAGAAGATACATGATTCTTTTTGCATGGAACAGTCACTCCTTTGGGTAAGATAATATTAGTATACGGAAAGTTTCCGCCTTCCGCACGATTGACAGTCAACTTGAACCCGATACACTTAAGACCATACAGCTAATGGAGAAAAAGGAGCGAAGTGCATGGCATCACGAATAGCCTCAACGGCACAGAAAAAACGAAAACGACGTTTACTCATTGGTAGCGCCTTCATCGCCTGTCTGTTTTTGTTAGTTGCCTTTTGGTTTGGGCGCAACATGCAAGAGGCGGCAAAAATGGAGAAAACGGACGAGCGGCTTGCTACTCTATTGAAGGAAAAGGATCAGCGTGGATTCCAACAACTAGTCACGATGAACGATAAACCATTACCGATGAGTGAGGCGACACGACTCATTACTTGGTTGACGACTGAATCAGAACGAACAGATCGGGTCATCAAACAAGTCAAACAGGATCAAGACTCTGGTAAACAAGTAAAGGCACATCTATTTACGTTACAAAAAGAGGATGGATGGCTTTGGTATGACCGGTATTCTCTCAATCTGAATCCACAACGATTGATCGTTTCAAGTGATGTCCCTAAAACAGAAGTATCATTAGACGGGGAAGTCATTGGAACGATGGATGGAACATCACTAGAAATCAAGCGTTCTCCAGGAGAATATGATGTCCAGGTGAGTGCCGACCAATCAGGACAGACCGTTCAGGACTCAAAAACCGTTCAACTCGGTGATGAACCAAACACGGCAGTTGATTTTAAATTAGCTGATCAGTTCAATACGACTGTATCAAACGAATATGCAGTCGATATTAAAACATTACTTGAGACGGAAGTGAAAGCGCGGACTGGAAAAAGTATCGATACGATGACCAGCTATCTCGGGAAATCGCGCGATGCATTCGAGAACGCGTTCGGAACGCCTGATTCGACAGTTGCGAATCGAGCACGGTACGATGGATATGAAGTGACCTATCAGTCGGGACAGGTGGAGGAGTTATTAATCCGATTGAATAAAACTCCGGATGAATTGGAAGCTGTCGCTGGAAAACCAGAACGAAAGAAGCGAGAGCGCGTCGGTACGGTTTGGGAATATCCATCTAGCTTTCTCGAAGGCGTGTTCGAATGGTTGAATTTACGAGTGGAAAAACGTGTCGTCGAGCGAGAAGATGGCATGTGGTTACAATTAAAAGATTAAAGTATAAAAAACTAACGCATAAAAAATCCTCGGACATCATGTCCGAGGATTTTTTGTTTATCGTTTATTCACCGCACGGAGAATGAACGATACAATGAGGATGAGAATGATAGCTCCGAGTAAAGCAGGTACGATTGCGAATCCAGCAACCATTGGACCCCAATTTCCGAATAATGCTTGACCGATCAATGCACCAACGAAACCAGCGATGATGTTACCAATGATACCGCCTGGTACGTCTTTACCTAAAATTAGACTTGCTAACCATCCAATAATACCACCAACGATTAATGCCCATAAGAATCCCATTTCAAAACACTCCTTTTCGATTAAAATATATGATTACTTGCGTACTGCCCGGAGAATAAGTGAGACGATGAAGATCAAAATGACTGCCCCGAGAATAGCCGGAATGACTGCAAATCCGCCAATTTCTGGTCCCATTGAACCAAAGATAGCTTGACCAATCATCGAACCGATGAAACCAGCGATGATGTTACCGATGATGCCGCCCGGTACATCTTTTCCAATGATTAAACTTGCGATCCAACCGATGAGACCACCAACGATTAATGCCCATAAGAATCCCATTTTTAAACAACTCCTCTACATATTAGTTTTACCTGTTTTCAGGCAGTTATAAACACGTGTGAAAGTGAAAAAATTGAAATCATTCATTCATTGAAAGGACTAGAAGATTAGACCACTTGATAAAGATTAAATGAACGATTCATCGTTTTCACTTTCGATTTGCATGTAAATCGTTTTCATATATTGATGTAACGATTACACTTAGAGTAATTGCCGAAAAAACAAGTATTAAAACATTATATTTTAAAAAATGAGGCACGAAGCTAGAAAGTCTAAGAAGATCTACCTTACGATGAGCTTAAAGGGAGTGGCAAACATGTTATTAGAGATCAAGGGTTTATCAGGAGGATACGGATCTAAAACAGTCCTTCATGATATCAATATTGAAGTGGATCAAGGGGAACTCGTTGGTTTAATCGGTTTAAATGGTGCGGGGAAATCAACGACGATTAAACACATCCTCGGTCTATTACCGGTCAAAACGGGATCTGTACGAATCAATAGATTGGATTTAGCGACGAACGAAACCGAGTATCGTCGTCAAGTCGCGTATATTCCGGAACAGCCGATGTTATATGAACAACTAACGTTACGGGAGCACCTTCGCCTCATGGCACAAGGATATGATGTCGAAGAAGCAGTAGCGATAGAACGAGCAAATCATTATGCTGAACGTCTTCGGATGACGAAACAATTAGAGTGGTTTCCAAGTGTCTTCTCAAAAGGGATGAAACAAAAAGCAATGATCTTGTGCGCCCTTGTCACGGGGAGTGAATTGTTGATCGTTGATGAACCATTCGTTGGACTTGATCCACTGGCAATCCGAGAGTTGCTTCAGATTTTCAGTGAACTCAAGCAGGACGGTAAAGGAATTTTAATGTCAACGCATATCCTGGAGACAGCCGAGCGCCACTGCAACCGATTCGTTCTCTTACATGAAGGACATATTGCGGCGGAAGGGACAACGGCTGCTTTACGAGCTCGCTATGGACTACAAGATGGAACGCTGGATGATCTGTACGTTGCTGCGATCGAGGAGGCAGAACGATGAATAGCCAGTCCTTATGGAAGGAACGGTATCAGGCGGCGATGACGGAAACAGTGAAATATACACGATATATGGCGAATGGTGGACTATTATTCACCGTCTACTTTGTTATTTTATACGCATTAGTCGTATACGGTCGTTTCCTCGACCAACTCGATCCATCATTTCCAGGTCGATTCGTCATGGCAGCCTTATTTCTGATTCTGCCGCTCTACCGGACAAGTCGAACGTTTCTTGTCGAGGCGGATCAAGTGTTTCTATTACCCGTGTTAGCGAAATTATCCAGTTTCATGCAGCAGGTGCGCGCATATAATGCGATTTTTGGTATCATTCGTGCCGTGATTCCGTTTCTAGCAGTCGTTGTTCTCTATGTTCGGACAGAACAGACGACACCGTTTGAACTTGTCTTAATGGGCGTAGCTCTTGCCCTATTCGGAGCGGCAGCGAATTTGTCGAAACTTGAAGGCATCGCACATCGAACAGTGTTATTGTATGCATTTGGAGCAGCACTACTCGTCATCATCGATATGGCGTGGATGTCGATCGTCGTTGCCTTGCTGTTAATGATCGTCCTTCATCTGAAGCGTCAGGATCATCTCCCGTTACGTGAATGGATTGCGCTCGAACGAGAATCACGTGATCGTTTTTATCGACTAGCCAACTGGTTCGTCGATGTTCCACATCTATCGGCAACGTATAAACACCGTCGTCTCTTAAGTAACATGGTCGAGCGGTTTCCGTACCAAGCCCAGACGACATTTGATTATTTGTATGTCAAACAGTTCATCCGGAGTGGGGACGGCATCGGATTGATTGTTCGTCTCACGCTGATCGGGGCTGTGTTCATGTGGTTGGCGAGCGGTAACGTGTGGTTCGTCGCACTTGCGATCCCTGCGTTTGGTGGGCTGACGAGTTTTCAATTGGCGCCGTTTACGAAAGCGGTCGATCAGCATCTGTTGACTCGCTTACTGCCGTTTGGGAATGCCGTGCACGCTAAACGGAAAATCATCCGCTTCGCGGCAATCAGTCAATGTATCATTTTGACGTTACTTGGATTCTTCTTAAGCGGATCCATCTATGTCGTGGGTGGGGCAGCTTTGGCACTTATGATTGGTGAATACTACGCCCGAAAGTAATAAACACGAAAGAGCCTACGTGATGAATATTCATCGCGTAGGCTCTTATTCGTTATGAACCATTAATTGACACGTTCGTTTGATAGATCTTCTTCTTCAACCATATGCAATTCCTTGCTGACAGGAGCAGGAAGATCGTAAGAAGCTTGACCATGTTCCGCGACGTCAAGACCACGGAGTTCATCTTCGCGTGTGATTCGAAGTCCGATCGTAAGGTCGAGGACTTTTAAGAAAGCATAACTTAAGACGCTGACGATGACGATAGCAAAGACGACACCAAGAGCTTGAACACCGAGTTGCGTGAAGCCACCTCCATAGAAGAGTCCTGCTTGTCCGATACCTGTGATTTCAACGAGTCGAGGTGAAGCGAAGAATCCAGTTGCGAGTGTACCCCAGATACCAGCGACGCCATGAACGGAGAAGGCACAAAGTGGATCATCCACGCGACTTGCGAGAAGAATGCTCGTTCCATACGTGATCACACCAGCAAGGAAACCAATGACGACGGCTGCCCATGGTTCCACAAAGGCACAGGCTGCTGTGATGGCGACGAGTGCAGCTAATACGCCGTTGATGATCGAAGGAATATCTGCGACGCGACGGTGCCAGAATGAGATGGCAAGAGCGCCGAGGGCACCTGCTGCAGTCGCGAGTAACGTCGTCAAAGCAACGTAACTAAAGAATCCGTCGGCAATCGTTAATGTCGAACCAGCGTTGAAGCCGAACCAACATAACCAGAGGATGAAGGCACCGACGACAGAATAAATGACATTGTGTCCAAGCAACGGTGTTTTTTCAGCACCGATTCTTTTCTTAAGCAGTAAAGCAGCAACAAGTGCAGCAATCCCACCTTGTAAGTGGACGACCGTTGACCCGGCGAAATCTTGCATTCCGAGCGAACCAAGGAATCCACCTGCCCAAACGGAACGAGCAATGATCGGATAGATGATAGCAACGAAAAACGTTCCGAACAACAAGTAAACGGATAATTTAGCACGTTCTGCGAATCCGCCCCAAGCGATTGCGAGAGAGACGGCGACAAACGAGAGTTGGAAGAGGAACTTTACATCAATCGTGATGTTCGACCAATCAAGGCTGCTGAATCCTCCATGTAAGAAGAATCCTTCTGTTCCGATAATGGAGTTACCATCACCGAACGTCAATCCGAATCCGATAGCCCAAAAGGCGAGAGCGGCAACTGAGAAGCTGATAATTTGTTTAACAGCGACGTGCCCCGCGTTCTTTGCCCGTAACATCCCTGTTTCCAGAAGTAAGAATCCGATTTGCATCGTAAAGACGAGCAGTGCTGCGAATAAGACATAAAACGTATCGACTGAAATTGCGAGTTGTTCCAGTTTCATTGTCGTTCCTCCTTTATCCATTTAAAGTATGTGTTTACTTTAGACGGAAATACTTTCAAAGAAACGTGTTGTGTCAGAAAATCTGACATGGTATTTTTGTGGAAAGGAGTGACGAAGATGAAGTACCGCGAAAAAAAGGTGATGTCGATCGGAATCGTCTGTGAATTGACCGGCTTGTCAGAACGTCAGATTCGTTACTATGAAGAACGGAAATTAATCTTTCCAGAACGGACAAATGGAAAGACGCGAAAATATTCGTTTACGGATGTCGAGCGACTCGTCGAAGTCGCGGAAAAAATCGAGGATGGTTGGCGCACGCACGAAATTCGAGAAAAAGAACGTAAGGTAACGGAACAGCAACGTTCTGACTTAATTCGTGGTCAGTTAAACGCTGCATTCGGTCTTTACAAGAAACAGTGAACATTTCATGAACTGGTAACAGAACTGTCATTTTGTAAACGATTTATTGGCACAGACTTCTTAATTTCAGATATAATGTTTCTGTGTTCACAAACTTATCGTACGTTTTTTGGGGCGTTAGAACGAGTATAAAGGGGTAGTTATGATGAAGAAATTCAATGATACGTTTTTGCGGGCGATCCGTGGCGAGCAGATTGATCACGTTCCCGTCTGGTACATGCGACAAGCAGGTCGTTATCAAGCGGAATATCGTGAAATCAAGAAGACACGGACGCTTTTCGAGATCACACATGACTCGGAGCTAGGCGCATATGTGACAGAACTACCTGTAAAACAACTAGGAGTCGATGCAGCGATTCTATATAAAGATATCATGACGCCACTTCCGTCGATGGGCGTTGATGTTGAAATCAAGAGTGGCATCGGTCCAGTCATTGCGAATCCGATTCGCACGATGGCAGATGTCGAAGCACTGCAACCGTTCAACCGTGAAGATATTCCGTACATTTATGAAACAATTCGTTTATTACGGGAACGACTTGAAGTGCCGTTAATTGGTTTTTCCGGGGCGCCATTTACACTTGCGAGCTATATGATTGAAGGTGGACCTTCAAAGGGATACCATAAAACGAAAGCATTGATGTATGGACAACCTGAAGTATGGCATGCCTTAATGGAGAAACTAGGTGACATGGTCATCGATTACATCAAATCACAAGTAGATGCAGGGATTCAAGCGTTCCAAATCTTTGATTCATGGGTCGGAACGACAAGCCGGAAAGATTATGTCCGTTACATCAAACCGACGATGGAACGCATTTTCACGGAACTAAAAGATACAGGCGTGCCGATGATCATGTTCGGTGTAGGGGCGAGTCATTTGGCAGAAGAGTGGCATAGCTTACCGTTAGACGTCGTTGGACTCGATTGGCGCTTATCGATCGATGAAGCACGTGAACGTGGGCTGACGAAACCCGTCCAAGGGAACCTCGATCCGTCTTATCTGTTAGCACCATGGGATATTCTTGAAGCGAAAGCGAAGGAGATTCTCGACATGGGAATGAAACAACCAGGGTTCATCTTTAACCTCGGTCACGGCATCTTCCCGGAAGTTGATCCAGAAGTATTGAAACGTTTGACTGCATTTATCCATGATTATTCGAAAGAAAAAATGGAGGTAGAAAAATGAAGACGTTAGGATTACTTGTCATGGCGTATGGTACGCCGTATAAACCTGAAGATATCGAGCGGTATTATACGCATATCCGCCGCGGACGCAAACCGTCTCCAGAAGCATTGGCAGAGTTGACGGAACGCTACGAAGCCATTGGTGGAGTCTCACCACTCGCACAAGTCACGATTGACCAGGCAGAAGAGCTGCACCGTCAATTGTCTGAGAAATATGCCGGTGAAATCGAGTTTAAGCTTTATCTTGGTCTAAAGCACATCGAGCCATTCGTTGAGGATGCTGTCGAGCAAATGGCAAAAGACGGCATCACAGAAGCGGTCACAGTCGTTTTAGCACCGCACTATTCGACGTTCAGTATTCGTTCATATAATGGTCGTGCGAAGGAAGTCGCAGATCAGCACGGTATTCGTCTCGCATCTGTTGAATCGTGGTACAAAGAAGAAGCATTTCTCGATTGGTGGGGGAAAGAAATCCGTAAGACGTTCGACGCTTTACCAGTTCCTGAAGAAAAAGCCGTTCTCGTCGTTTCGGCGCACAGTCTGCCTGAGAAAATCATCGCAAACGGCGATCCGTACCCAGAGCAATTGAAAGAAACTGCCGAATTGATCGCACAACGTGCCGGTGTACCGCATATGATCACAGGTTGGCAATCAGCTGGACAAACACCTGAGCCATGGCTCGGCCCTGATGTTCAGGATCTGACACGTGATGTTTACGAAGAAAAAGGATACGAAGCGTTCGTTTACGTGCCAGTCGGCTTCGTTGCGGACCATCTAGAAGTATTATTCGATAATGACTATGAGTGTAAAGTCGTCTGCGACGAACTCGGAATCCATTATGCGCGACCTGTCATGCCAAACGCGGATCCTGCTTTCATGAAAGCTGTCACGGAAGCCGTCGCGAAACAGGTGGGTAGTTATGTCCAGTAAACGTCTCGTCATCGTGGGCGGCGGTATATCAGGACTTGCGGCCGCCTATTATGCAGAGAAACAGTTTCCGGAAATGAACATCACGTTACTTGAGGCAGAAGGTCGTCTCGGTGGTAAGGTGGCAACATATCGGGACGAAGGATTGACGATCGAGCGGGGACCAGATTCGTATGTAGCACGAAAACACGTACTGACGGATCTCATCGAAGAGATTGGATTAGGGGAGCAACTCGTTCGTAATAACACGTCGCAAGCCTATATATTGGATGCGCGAGGTCTCCACCCGATTCCAAAAGGTGCCGTCATGGGTATCCCGACGGATTTAGAGTTATTTGCAGAGACTTCTTTGTTGACGGAAGAAGAAAAAGCAGAAGTGTCAGAACGATTGCTTCACCCGGCTCCGGATTTGACGATTCCAGAAACAGATATCCCACTAGGAGAGTATTTGCGTCCGCGTCTTGGAGATGCGCTCGTCGAGAAGCTGATCGAACCGCTTCTTTCAGGCATTTATGCTGGTGATATCGATCGGATGAGTACGTTTGCGACCTACCCGCAATTTGTTGCAAATGAACAAAAGGCAGGAAGTTTGTTTGAAGGAATGCGTCTCATGCGTCCGCTTGACCAACAACAAGGTCCGACGCTCAAAGCGACAGGTCAATTTTTATCGCTCGCTACTGGACTCGAGTCTCTCGTCGAGCGGCTAGAAGAGGTGCTTGAACGGACAGAAATTCGTCTTGAGACACCACTTCGCTCGATTAAACGGGAAGAAGATGGGCGGTATCGTCTCGAAACGGATCATGGTCCAGAGTATGCCGATGATATTTTGTTGACGATTCCGCATCGTCAAGTCGTGTCCCTGTTATCAGAAGCGACGCTGCCTGGGCTTGCGAACCTCTCGACACACTCGACGGCGACAGTCACGTTGATTTTCGATAAGGAAACAGCGTTGCCGATCGATGGAACAGGTTTCATCGTCAACCGTCAGGCACCGTATTCGATTACAGCGTGTACGGCGATTGATCAAAAGTGGAATCATGCAGCACCGAATCATACCGTGCTTCGTGCCTTCATCGGTCGTCCCGGAAAAGATGCACTCGTTCGTGAATCAGACGAAATGATTGAACGGGTCGTCTTAGAAGATCTTGAAGCCATCTGTGGTCGTCCGTTGCAACCGGAACGTGTCGTCATCAGTCGTCTATTAGACGGCTTACCGGCCTACACGGTAGGGCATGCACAGCGGATTCAAGAAGTGCGAGAAACCATCGCTTCGCACTATCCACATATTCATTTAGCCGGACTTGCTTATGATGGTGTTGGATTGCCAGACTGTGTAGCAGGTGTCAAAGCGACACTTGAACAAATGGCGTTACAACAACCGGAACCATGTCAAGAATCATGAAAGACCTAAACCTTTTTGAAGCCATTCGTGCTTTAAAAAGGTTTTTTTGTCTTCAAAAGAATGACGCGGAAGGAAACGGGAATAGGAGACAAGGGACCAAAATCGAACAATACCGTTGAAACGGGAGGGAATCGTATGGTGGAAGTATGGAGTACGTTCACGATCATCATCGTCTACGGATTGCTCATCATGAATATCTTGGCGGTCCTAACGGTTATTTTTCTCGAACGGCGCGATATTGGTGCGACGTGGGCATGGGTGTTCATCTTGTATTTCGTTCCGCTCGTTGGGTTTCTCGTCTATCTGTTTTTCGGAAGATTGTTGAAAAAATCGAATTTTTATCGTATTACGGAAGAAGAACAACTAGAACACGATAGACGGATTGCCTTACAGAAAAAAGAACTCGTGACGATGGGGCGGCACCCGATGATTCAAAAGCACCGGGATATGATTCGGATGAATCTGATGTCGAACGGTTCGTTACTCAGTCTCTCGAATCAACTGCAGATTCTTTCGGATGGAGAACAGAAATTCAATCGGATGATTCAAGATATCCGCCAGGCAGAGCATGAAGTGAATATTCAATACTACATCATTCAGAAAGATCGCCTTGGGCTAGCGTTGATCGATACATTAACCGAATGTGCCCGTCGTGGAATCAAAGTTCGTCTATTATATGATGCTGTCGGATCACGTAGTCTCAAACGGACGGATTTCAAAGATTTACTGGTACATGGGGGAGAAGTGTTCGCTTTTTTCCCGTCGACGATTGGTTTCGTTAATTTTCGCTTAAATAACCGCAATCACCGTAAATCCTGTATCATTGACGGTCGAATCGGCTACATTGGTGGATTTAACGTCGGTACGGAATATCTAGGTATCGATGAAAAGTTCGGCTACTGGCGGGATACGCATTTTCGCTTGAAAGGTGATGTCGTTCACGATCAGCTCGACCGTTTTATTCTTGACTGGAATCAAGCGAGTGACGTCTATACAGAAAAATCATTGTTCTACTACGGAACACACAGGGTTCAGAGTATATTACCGATGCAAATCGTCACGTCGGGTCCGGATTCCCGTTCAGAATATCTGAAGCTTGCTTTGATCAAGATGATCAATGAGGCAAAGCGGACGATTTACATTCAATCGCCTTATTTCATTCCAGACACGAGTTATTTAGATGCATGTAAGGCAGCTCTTCTGTCTGGAGTGGAGGTGCGCATCATGATTCCGAATAAGCCGGACCATCCATTCGTTTATTGGGCGACGACAGCTGCTGTAGGAGAGTTGTTGTCGTACGGAGCTAAAGTCTACACGTATGAACCTGGATTTTTACATGCGAAGACGATTGTTGTTGATGGAGAGATTGCTTCAGTCGGGACGACGAATATCGATGCACGAAGTTTCCGTTTAAATTTCGAAATGAATACAATTGTCTATGATCAGGAAGTAGCAATTGAACTAGAACGGCTCTTCTTAGCCGATTGTGATGTATCAAAGCTCATGACGGTCGAGTCGTATGTTGCGCGTTCAAGAATGATCAAATTCAAGGAAAGTATTTCGCGTTTGTTGTCACCGATTTTGTAAACCGTGTTTACGACCAGTCAAAATGTGAAAAATGGTATAGTGGTATGGAAATAGAAAAAGAGGAGAGTGAAGACGATGGCAAATCCAATTAAATTACTCGTATCAGACATGGATGGTACCGTTCTTTCGGGCAAACAACGAATAGAACCGGAGACGATTCAGGCAATTGAAGCAGCACGCGAACAAGGTGTCGAGTTTGCAATTGCAACAGGACGTAATTACTTAAATGCTAAAGAATTGACGGATGCCGCAGGAATTCATTGTCCGATCATTGCTTCAAACGGGGCACGTGTGATGACCGTCGATGGAGAAGAGTTGAGTGCGACGACTCTGACGACAGAACAAGCACAGCAAATTTACGGCATCATTAGCCAGTACGAAGTCTTCTTCGAGATGTTCTGTGATCAAGGACTCGTGACAGCGCAAGGAGCGACGATTGATGCAGCCTACGATTCGTTAAAAGAATTAAGTGAAGAAAGTGATCGGGCAAAACAAGTGCTTGATTTCTTCCACGATCGCTATTATGTCCACGAAGACGTCAAGATGATTGATGGATTCCGGTCATACATTCGTAATCAAGCGGGAAAAGTATTCAAGTTCATTTCGTTCTCATTTGATCAAGAATTGATGAAAACAATCTGGCAGGAAATCGAGCAGAAAGTCGAGGGTGTCTATGTCACGTCGTCAGGACACGATAACATCGAAGTCATGGCAGTCGGTGCCGATAAAGGAACGGCAGTTAAAATCCTCGCGGACCACCTTGGTGTGCCGATCGAACAAGTCGCTGTCATCGGTGATAATCTGAACGATCTTCCCATGTTTAAGGTTGCTGGAAAGGCGATCGCGATGGGGAATGGTCATGATGAAGCAAAAGCGATTGCGCATCATGTGACGAAAACAAACGATGAGCACGGCGTCGGATATGCGATTCAGCAATTGGCGTCCCGTGCTTGGTAAGGGGGACGTTTCATGTTTAAGGCATTTAAGGAGTTTGCTTTTCGAGGCAATGTGATCGATTTAGCGGTCGGAGTCATTCTCGGTGCTGCGTTCAGCGGGATTATCAAATCACTCGTCGACAGCGTCTTCATGCCGTTGATCGGTATCATCATCGGTGGTATTGATGTCAAAGGATTATCAATCATGGTCGGAAATGCAAAATTACAGTACGGTCAGTTCCTTCAGGCGAGTATCGAATTCTTATTGATTGCCTTTGCTTTGTTCATCTTCGTCAAAGGAATCACTTCGTTCCGGAAGAAGGAAGAAGTCGTCGAAGAAGAAGCGGTACCAACGACAGAAGAAAAACTATTGACAGAAATCAGAGATGCCTTGATTCGTCAAAATGAGTCATCACCTAAAAACTGATATATACCAAAAGCCTGTTTCACATATTTATGTGAAACAGGCTTTTTTGGCTCATAAAATTTCGAGTAATGCATTTTCGGAGCAGACTTGTAACGAAAGCTGTTTTTTCATTCCTTGATCAAATGAAATTTCTAGCACGTCATCAACCAGGTGCAAGACGGTTCCGGGACCAAATGCTGTATGCGATACACGCATGTTCTCAGTGATCGGAAGTGGAGGAACTTTAGCTCGCGCTGCAATGGCAGGACGTTGGCGTTCTATTTTTCGTTTTGCGGAATCCGGTGTAACAAGACGATGAACGTCTTCGACGAATGGTGAGACATCGAACGATTTCGATTTAAAACGATAAGACAGGAGATGCAGTTCGTGTCGTGCCCGTGTCATCCCGACGTAAAACAAGCGTGCTGCTTCTTCCATATCATCGAGTTGTCCATTCTTGTACGCCTTGATCGTGTCAGCCGATGGAAGAATACCAGCAACGAGATCAATCATAAAGACGCGATCAAATTCAAGCCCCTTTGCACTGTGAAAGGTCGAAAGGGTGACCGCATTTTGATTTTTGTTTTGTTTCGCATCACGCATCAACTGTTCGAGATGCGCGATCCGCTCACGAAAGGCGAGTAACGTCGGTACATCACTTGCGATGTTATCGATCGTATTTAATGTCTCAAGCAGGTGATCGAGACTAAAACCGAGACTCTCACTCATTTTCCGCAAATTCTTTTCGTAGCCCAGTTCATGACGAATCAAAGAGAGGGCAGCAGACGGTCGAACGGTCTGAATGGAAGCGAATGTGCGCTTCATTTGTTGAAGTTGTTTCTTTTGATAAAACTTCATCTCGATTTTGTTTATGAGTAGATCAAATACAGATTCACCCGAACCAAACTGTTGCAATTGAGCCAGTTGAGCTTTTGAGATATATCCGGCGAACTTCGTATGGATGGTTGCTAGAATCTCGATATCTGTTGGATCTTGTGCGAATGTCATGAAATTTAAAATATCCTTCAAAATCCAATGACTGAAGAATTTATGATCAACATCCTTAATGTAAAAAGGAATGTTTGCTTGATCTAACGCATTCATGACGTTGATCGAAGAAGCATTGTTGCGATATAAGATGGCGACTTCGCGGTAATTCGTTTCCGTCCGTAACTGATTCAA
Source organism: Exiguobacterium sp. EF_C8 (assembly GCF_054956715.1). Taxonomy (NCBI): domain Bacteria; kingdom Bacillati; phylum Bacillota; class Bacilli; order Caryophanales; genus Exiguobacterium; species Exiguobacterium sp. EF_C8. The sequence continues at coordinate 754,677 of NZ_CM143264.1, forward strand.
TAAATAACGAGTCTGATCTTCATAAGTCGGTAGCGTCTCTAAGATAATTGGACGAACCGCAGCATTCTCCGTGAACATCTGTTTCGGATAACGTGCTTTATTACGTTGGATGAACTGATTGGCGACTGAGACGATGTCCTTTGATGAGCGATAATTTTGTTCCATGTAAAGAATCGTCGCATTCGGATACGTATCCTTGAAGTGGAGAATCTTGGATGCATCTGCGCCACGCCAACTGTAAAGCGTCTGGTCATCGTCCGCGACGACACAAAGGCGATTGTGGGGTAAGGCTAACTTTTCAACCAGTTGATGCTGAACGAGTGATGTATCTTGACTCTCATCTGTCAGAATATAATCGAAGCGACGTTGGTAATGTTGCAATAGACGACGGTCTTGTTCCAAAATCGTATTAGCATACGTCAACATATCATCGAAATCAAGTAACGGATGTAGAGGATCACGAGACTTGAATTGTTCATATGCAACGTAGATGTCAGGAAAGTGTTTGATCGTCGTCGGTACTGCCTTGATTTCTTTTAAAGAAAGAAGGCGATTTTTGACAAAGGAAATCATCCGTAACAACTCATCCATTTGATCATCGGTAATGACACTTCGATTAATTTCCTGGAAAATACGGCGCAGTAACATCCGTTTATGTGGCGCATTCGGATGTTGTTGATCCATCGGTCCTTCGATGATCGTATAGGAGAGGCGTTGTTGAGACGTATGGTCCCGGACGACTTGAAAAGCAAAACTGTGGATTGTCGAAAAAGCCGCTGTTGTTCCGATTAGTTCATGGAATAAATGATAAAATCGATCCGCCATCTCGCGAGCTGCCGCTTTACTGAAGGTCAGTCCAAGAATACGATGTGGTTCAATTTTTTTTTGTAAAATCAAATAGGCAATCTTAAAATTAAGGGTCGTTGTTTTTCCAGAGCCGGGTGAGGCGAGTAACAGCAACGGACCATGGTCATGTTCAATTGCCTGTTGTTGGACAGGATTCAATTGAATACCGGTCAATCGCTCCATCTGTTCGAAAAAATCTTCATGCATGATACAGTTCACCTCGAGCGTTTAATTTCGTGTCCATTAAATCGAACTCTCCCTAGTGTAGCATTTTTAATGATCGGATTGGATTACGGAAAGACGAACCGTGGAATAAAGAGACAAAAGACTATTGGAAGCAATGTAAGAGGAGTGCCTTTAAAAGACTAGGCAAATGGACTCAAAAATATTAAAATGGGAATAGATGTAAGAGAGTACTCTCTTGTCCTGTACAAAGAGGGAAGGCGGAATGAGAATGTCTGTAGTGAAATTACACATGTATACAAATGAACATTATGAACAATGTGAGGCGTTCATTCTTCCGGAAGAACAAGTTCAGTTTACTTCTTTTCCAACGGATGTCGTTACGGATGCGGTTGCACATCCCGATAAGTTCCCGGTTGTTATTAAAAAAGACGAGCTCGTCGTCGGATTTTTTATTCTCCATCTCAATCCCCCTAAAACACACCGGACGGATGAACAAAGTGTCCTGTTACGTGCCTTTTCGATTGATGAACGGCATCAACATCAAGGATACGCGAAGGAAGCGATGATGCAGTTACCGGAGTTCGTTCATCATCATTTCCCGGAAGTCACATCGATTACACTTGCGGTCAATAAAAAGAATATCGCTGCAAAATCACTGTATTTCAAGACGGGATATGTCGATACGTTACAATCGGTCATGGGTCCAATCGGAGAGCAACATATTCTCGCCTTCGATTTAGAAAAGGAATCACGATTGAAGCAGTGAAGTAAAAAAGCATTTTCCTGATTATGTTCAGGAAAATGCTTTTTGTTATTTAAGATAAATCATAAATAGAGAGGTGGGCAGTCGCCTCACCAGAGAATCCGATACCTCGACTCGTTGCTTTTGGGAAAATACGTCCGCTTGCGACGGCTTCTCCATCATTGAGGAAAAGTTCGAACGAGGACCGGTCCACAAACAAACGTAATGTCTGCAAGTCTTTCGAAAGGACAGTCGATCGTGATGTACCAAATGATTCAGCAGGAACGTCCACACCCGAACGACTCCGGTCAATCGTAAATTGACGCGAAACGACATCATATTTAAATAGGGTTTCTTCTGTAGCGTCTTGACGAATTGAGAAGCGGAACGAATCCGACGACAGCTTCAAGTCTGTCATCACGAGTTCGAAAATCTCGGCTTCCGCAACCGTCACATCTTGCTCGAAAAGAATCGTTTCGTCAAATAAGGTTTCTTTTCGTAGCTGTGTCAGTTCATGGACAGGTCGTTGACGAAGTTGTCCCTGTTCGATCGTTAATTCACGTGGCAATGTCAAAGCATGTGCCCAGTTATAAATGTCAGAAGGATAACTAATGTCCGGTAAACCCATCCAACCAACAAGAATCCGTCGACCATCTGCCGCCTCAGTTGTTTGTGGCGCATAGAAGTCGAATCCGAAATCGAGTTCTTGGAAAGGTTCATGTGTGAATGTTAAGTTGGGTAAAGCTAACGGTTCCCCGATGAAGTAACCGGACTGGAAAATATTTTGATAGTTCGTACCATCTGGCTCAATCCCTTGAGGACTAAAGAGAAAGACGCCTTTTCCATTAAGCTCGAAATAATCAGGACATTCCCACATATAACCGAATGTCGGGTAGTTCGTCCGTAACTCACCGACAAACGTCCAGTGCTCTGCATCTTGAGACTGATAAATGACAGTACAACCTGTCAAGTCAGTGCGCTGTGCTCCAAGTATGCAGTACCAGATGCCCGATGCATCTTGAAAGACTTTCGGATCACGAAAATGTTCTGTATAGCCTTCAGGAACGGTTGGAATAGCAGGTGGTAAGTGTTTTTCAATCCGTCCATCCGAACGAAGGTGCCCAACGATTTGACTCGTATGGCGATTCCACTCTGCGTCCCGTTTGTTACCGGTGTACATGATGTGCACTTGATCATCTTTGATGAAGCCACTACCGGAATAAGCGCCGTGCGAATCAGGATCGTCATTTGGAATCAAGGCGGCCCCTTCATCGAACCAATGTACGAGGTCTTTTGATGTCATGTGATACCAGTACTTTAGACCATGAACAGGACCGAGTGGGAACCATTGATAAAATAAATGATAAAGACCGTCGTGGTAGACGAAGCCGTTCGGATCATTCAAAAGTCCGGTTGGAGGTTGGATATGGTAAGAAAATCGCCAAGGAGATGTTCTTACTTCTTCCTTCATCGCTTGGTATACGGTCGGATCGACATCCGAGAGGGGACGATATCGTGCTTCACGTGTCCATTGATTCATGCTGACAGCTCCTTGTTGAAAATTTATACGCTTCTCGTTCACCTTACGGAGGAGAACCGCGCTTGTCAATCCTCCGTTCCAAAAGGTCAATGAACGGACATACATCCTTTACCATCTTGCTTCGAACGATAGAGCGCTAAATCCGCATGGTGCATGACTTGCTCGAGCGATTCACCTGCTATCTGTTCAGCGAGTCCGATGCTCATTCCGATATGGACGGTCTGTTCTTCTAAATGATAAGGCATCGAGACATGGGCAATCCATTGTTCACCTAAGTGTTGTGCTTCTACTACAGACTGATGTGTTAAGACGATGATGAACTCATCGCCACCAAGACGAGCGACGAAGCCACCAGGTGGAAGTAACTGTTTGAGACGTTGACCGACCTCGATCAGGAGGAGATCACCAAGTGCGTGCCCATATGTGTCGTTAACTGCTTTAAAACCGTCTAAATCGAGACAAAGGTAGATGGAATGCGTTCCTGTAGGTAATTGTTCGATGTATTGAGCAAGACCGTTTCGATTCGCAAGACCCGTGAGACTGTCACGTTGCGATAATCGTTCAAACGTCAGTTTTTCTTTTTCGGTATGCAGCAATCGACGAATCAGTTGCTGTAGGGCATCTGTCAATGTCTCGATTTCTCGGATTCCACGATGGTTCGGAAGTGATTTTGAAGGATCACCTTGCATTTGTTGTGCGGCATGCGTGATTTTTAAGAGTGGTCGAGTCAGCAGTTTCGCTAACATCCACCCAAGCAGAGCTGTAATGAGAGAGGCAATTAACCCAGCGATAAAAATCGTTTGGCGTAAAGCGTCGGCATCAGCGAAGGCAATCGATGTCGGTTGACGCACGAGAACCGTCCAACCTAGTCCATCATAGTCTTTGTAACCACGGCTCGTACTTTGACCAGAGACGAATTCTTTCTCTTTCCAAAAAGCGGTCGCAGGAGCATTCGAAGTGAGCGTTACACTAGTAGGCAATGTCTTACCACTCCATCCGTTTGGTCCAAGCAAAATCGTCTTTCGATCTTGACTAACGATGAAGACATCGACTTTTTGGAGAGAAGAGGTAGCGCTCTGGAAACTTTGTTCAATCGCTTTAGCCCATTCGAAACTGAGGTGTGTCGCGAGGACGCCGGAAAATCGTCCCTTATCATATAAAGGTGTACTTATATCGACAAATTGGAGTGGCTCACCACTTGGATTCGGCAATAATTTTGCGAGTAGGACGGCTTCATGAACATCACCGATGAATGGTTGCGATAATGCTTCTTGAAAAACAGGTCGTTCTTTGATCGATGTTCCTTCAAGAATCTGGTTCGTTGACGCAATGACTTTACCGTTCGCATCTAAACGACCAATCCAAGAAAAGTCGGGAATCTGTCGTTGTAACTCTTCTAGTGTCCGACGTGTTTCTACTTTTTGATCTGTTTGTTGAATCGTTGATAAAGAGCCGAGCAACTTCACTTCTGCATAGCGTGACCACATGTAATGATCGAGCTTGTCGGATAGTTGATGAGCAGTCGTTGACAGATTCATTCCGACTTCCGATTGGAGTCGGCTTGTCGCGTGTTGACTGATGAAGAAGGTCAACAACAGCGTCATGCTTAAAAATAATAGGGAAATCAATCCCGCTAACAGGATGTCAAAGCGAAGTGAGGGTCTGGACATTGTGTGATACTCCATTCATACGTTTCTCATTTGTTTTTGTTTGACTCATATACATAGACGTCTACTTGCTGTTCACGGTTCGAGATGCTCGTTCGTACGTAGCGGAATCCATGTTTTTCCCAAAATCGTCGGGCTTTTACGTTATCAGGTAATACGGCGAGATGAATCTGTGACTCTCGACTTAAGAATTGATTGAAAAAGGCGGACAGTAACCGACTACCCGTTCCGGTGCCATGATGAGAAGCATCAAGTAAAAATAAACCAATCCACGTTGTACCGTCTTGCGGATGCTTTGGGAGGTAGTCAATCAGTAAGACAGGTTCTCCATCGATATACCCGATCATCGATACAGTATCGGGATTCAAGAATTCCTCCTGTAAGATCGAATCAGAGAGTGGTAGCGCCCGTTCTTCTAGGCATGCATACTCTGGAACGCTTGCGTACAGTGATTGAACGATCGGAAAATGTTCACGTGTCATTTCTTCAAAAAGAATCATCTGAAGACTCCATTCCTTATTTAGTCTCAAATTTCTGCGTTAGCGAATTTTATCTGGAATCAGATTACATATTTGTAAGAAAAGAAACTTTCGAAGGGAATTCACGTACACTATATAGCATAGACAAAATATGAATGAGGAGGAAGAGCAGATGTTAAAGATTGAAAATATCTCAAAGCGTCTCGGAAAAGAGCAAATTCTAAAAGACGTCAGTTTTGAGGTATCCCCAGGAGAAGTGTTCGGCTTCCTCGGACCAAATGGGGCAGGGAAGACGACAACGATTCGTATCATCACGGGTCTGCTTGAGCAGGATGCTGGGCGAGTCACGGTCAATGGCTATGATGTCGTAGAAGAGCGTTCGAAGGCATTGACGCAAATCGGAGCAATCGTTGAAAATCCAGCTTTTTATCCTTATTTAACAGGCAAACAAAACTTGATACATGCAAAAAACCTGATTCCAGGACTCGGACAAGTCGACTATGACGCACTTGCTCGTCTCGTTGGTTTAGAAGGAAAGCTTTCGAAGAAAGTTGGAGAGTATTCACTCGGAATGAAGCAACGTCTTGGAATTGCTCGCGCGTTGTTACATAATCCGCGCGTCTTGATTTTAGATGAACCGACAAATGGTCTAGATCCGTCCGGGATCGCAGAACTTCGTGAGTATTTACGACAAATGGCGCGTGAGCAGGATATCGCAATTTTGATCTCAAGTCATATGCTGAGTGAAATGGAACAAATCAGTGATCGATATGCCATCATTGATCAAGGTGTCATCAAGTCGGTCGAATCGGTTCGTAACGAAACCGGAGCAAAGGTGGCACTTCGCGTCAATAAGGAAGCGACGACTGACGTACTTGAAGCCCTTCGCATCGCGAACTATCCATCAGAAGTACTTGATGAACAAATCATCATCACAGCACCAGAAAGTGAGTGTCCGGCGATTGCCCGACTTGTCGTGCCGATTGCTGACTTACATGAATTGACCGTCAAACGCTTGACGCTCGAAGAACAATTCCTGCAAGTAACGAAAAAAGAGGGGGATTCACATGCTTTCGCTCATACAAAATGAATGGATGAAATGGTGGACGACTAAAAAAGCGAAAATCGTCTTAGCGCTATATGTCGTCATTGCGGTTGGTATTATCATTGTGGCGAAGACAAATGATTTTGAGTTCACACGCTATGATTACTATTCCTTAACATTTGTGTTGTTGACCTCCTTATTAGGGATCATCACGATCGTCTTCACGGCAGAAGCTATCGGGAATGAAGTACGGTATGATACGATGAAACATCTATTAATGAGTCCATATTCACGAATGACGATTTATTTCTCGAAGCTGATCTTCTCGATCTTGATCATGTTATTCCAATTCGTGTTCATTGCTGCGATCGTCTACGCAGGCTCATTTGTGTTTTCAGAGGTAGGAGATCCGATCCTGTTCCGCGACACGATCGTTGAGGTCGTCAGTCCGATTTTTACGATATTTATGACGTTGTTCTTCTCATTATTATTCCGCTCGGTCGGTATGATCATTGGCTTTACCGTATTAGCGCAGTTCTTTACGAGCATTGCGGGAAGTCTATTGATCGGCTTTAAACCAGCGATTGCCAAATGGATCGTATTCATGCACTTGGACTGGTCGATGTATTTCAAGGATTCTGTTTCCTATGGTATCAGTGAAGCAATGGGAACATCTTTAACATTCTCCGTCTTGTTCGTAATGGCGCATATCATCGTCTTATTAGGCGCGTCAATTCTTGTTTTCCAGAGAAAATCCTACACGTAAAGAAAAGAGTTGCTCACGGACGAATTTGTCTGTGAGCAACTCTTTTCTTTGAGTATTTAAGAACTAGTTCGTTTAGGCGGACGAGCCGTAATCGGGAACAGTCGCTGAAACCATTCAATCAGCGGACCATTCAATAGTAAGAAAATAAAAGTTCCGACTCCGATGCCGATCAATTGACGTTCAATCAGTGAAAAGAGACTGGCAATCAAAAAAGGAATGCCGAGACTAATCGTTGCTCCGATTGATGTACTTTTAAAGCGGGTGATGAGTGATTTCATCAAGTAATCTGGCGGCATCAACACGAAGCCGATTTGGAGATAAAGTGCAAGTCCAAGTGAAATCAACGGCATACCGATTAACATGTACAAGGCGCGCATCCATAGTCCTTGTGGTGTGTAGATCAATTGATGGATTGATAAGAAGAAATCAATTGCGGCGCCGAACAGTACGACGAGTGCGAAACTGAGGACGATCGTCCACCAACTGAAGCGGCTTCCAAGAGAAAGCGCTGCAATCAAGGCAAGCACATGTAAAACGATGATGGCCAGCCCGACAGTTAACGGTGAGATCGCCGCGACAGCTTCGCTTGCGGATGTCCAAGGTGCACTGCCGATCGAGGCGGTCACCATAAAGCTGTTACCTAGGGCATTAATTAAAATCGAGAATAAATAAATAGTGATCCGTTTTTGCTGACTCATTGACGTGCACAGACGGTAGGACTGCGCATTCACCTCCTGAAAATAAATCGTTTCGTTAAGCTATACCCTAATCGTAGCGCTCTTTTCACTTATTTTCATGAAAAGAGCATTGCCTAATACCTCAGTTTCACGACATACTTAGGACACATTACGAATCAGGGGGAGAACGCATGACATATTTTGGACAGAAGATCCTGCCTTCCGTTAGAAAATTAGAAGACTTTGAAAAGATGCTGAAGAGTCCATATGAGTATGGGGTCTTACTCGAAATGCACGTCTCGCGTTTAAAAGCAGTCTATGAGATGGCACATCGATACGATAAAAAAATGTTTTTGCATATGGATCTCGTCCAGGGGTTAAAAAATGATGAGTACGCGACGGAATATGTTTGCCAAGAACTGAAACCGTATGGCGTCATTTCGACGAAGGCGAGTGTCATCTTGAAGGCACGTCAAAAAAAGGTCAAGACGATGCAGCGTATGTTCTTACTCGATTCCAGTTCACTTGAAAAAAGTTATCAACTTATGGAACGCACACAACCTGATTACATCGAAGTATTACCAGGGTTGATGCCGAAGTATATTCAAGAAGTGAAGGAAAAGACAGGACGTCTCGTATTCGCAGGGGGACTGATTGATACAGTAGAAGAAGTCGAACAAGCGATTGAAGCAGGTGCCTCAAGCATTACGACATCGAATAAGGATTTATGGCGGCATTTTGAACCACGCTCTTAATCGGATTGTGAGAAAAATCATTTGGAACGTTTGACAGCGTTTTCACCGATTGTTATAGTGATATCAAGTTGATACAAAGTGACGGAGAAAAGGGAGATTCACGTGTGAGTTCTACTTGAAGAAAATTCAAGTATGAGCTGACGTGGATCTCCTTTTTATGTTGCTTTTTTCACATAATAAAAAAGGAGGAACACTTATGTCACCTTTATTAGCAGAATTTTTAGGTACAGCCTTGCTAGTCGCGCTTGGAAATGGTGTTGGCGCAGGCGTTAGCTTAACGAAATCGTTCGCGAAGGACGCAGGATGGATCGTCATCACGTTTGCATGGGGATTTGCCGTAGCGATTGCCGCGTATGCCGTTGGTCAATTCAGTGGGGCACACCTTAATCCAGCAGTGACGCTTGGTTTAGCATTTGACGGCTCATTTGCATGGGCGGATGTACCAGGCTATATCGTCGCTCAAATCGCCGGCGGGATATTAGGTGCAAGTCTTGTTTTCGTGCACTACTTACCACATTGGGCGGAAACGAAGGATCCAGCAACGAAGCTTGGCGTCTTTGCAACGTCTCCAGCGATTCCATACACATTTGCTAATCTAATGAGTGAAATGATTGCGACGTTCTTACTTGTTATCGGGTTGTTATCAATCGGAGCGAATAAGTTCTCGGATGGTCTGAATCCTCTAATTGTCGGCTTCTTGATCGTCAGCCTCGGTATGTCATTCGGAGGTACGACAGGATATGCGATGAACCCGGCGCGGGACCTTGGTCCTCGTATTGCCCATTTCATCCTACCGATTCATGGAAAAGGATCATCGAATTGGGGGTACTCTTGGATTCCGGTTCTTGGACCAGTTCTTGGTGGAAGTCTTGGCGGATTGTTTTATCGTTCGGTCTTCACAGGAAAAGATACACCGGCTTTTTGGATTGTAGGACTTGTGACAATCATCATATTAGGCTTATGCTATAGATTCGGTGTTCGTCCGAACAAAACAACGTCAGTGAAGTCAAAGTCAGCTTAACTTATTTAGATACAAAAGGATGGGGAAGAGATGGAGAACTACATTTTGTCATTGGATCAGGGAACGACAAGTACACGTGCGATCCTGTTTAATCGTGCTGGTGAGATCGTACATTCAGCGCAACAGGAATTCACGCAGTATTTTCCAAAACCAGGTTGGGTCGAACACAACGCAAACGAGATTTGGGGAAGTGTCCTTGCGGTCGTGGCGACTTGTCTGACGGAAGCAAACATAAAACCGTCGCAGATTGCCGGCATCGGGATCACGAACCAACGTGAAACAGCCGTCGTCTGGGAAAAAGAAACAGGGAAACCGATTCACAATGCAGTCGTGTGGCAATCGAGACAAACGGCTGAAATTTGTGAAGCGCTTCGAGCAGCCGGTCATGCCGAGCTCTTCCGTGAGAAGACAGGTCTATTGATTGATGCTTATTTCTCTGGTACGAAAGTCAAATGGATTTTGGATCATGTCGAAGGAGCACGAGCGCGTGCTGAACGTGGTGAACTATTATTCGGGACGATCGATACGTGGCTCATCTGGAAATTATCTGGCGGAAAAGCACATGTGACCGACTATTCGAATGCGAGTCGTACGTTGATGTACAACATTCATGAATTAAAATGGGATGACGAATTACTCGACATCTTAGACGTCCCGAAAGCGATGCTTCCAGAAGTACGACCTTCTTCTGAAGTGTACGCAGAAACAGCAGGTTATCATTTCTTCGGAGAAGCGGTTCCGATCGCTGGTGCAGCGGGTGATCAACAAGCCGCCTTGTTTGGTCAAGCGTGTTTTGACACAGGAATGGCGAAAAACACATACGGTACAGGCTGCTTCATGTTGATGAACACAGGCGAAGAGGCTGTGAAATCAGATCATGGACTGCTCACAACGATTGCGTGGGGCGTCGATGGTAAAGTTGAGTATGCCTTAGAAGGAAGTATCTTTGTCGCAGGATCCGCAATCCAATGGTTACGAGACGGATTACGCATCATTGATGATGCAAAGGAATCAGAAGGATACGCAACGCGTGTCACGTCATCAGAAGGTGTCTACGTCGTACCGGCATTCGTTGGTCTTGGAACACCTTACTGGGATTCAGACGTTCGTGGTGCAGTCTTCGGTTTGACACGTGGTACGGAAAAAGAACACTTTATCCGCGCAACATTAGAATCACTCGCTTATCAAACACGTGACGTCTTATCTGCGATGGAGCAAGATTCAGGTATCGAGATGAAGACACTTCGTGTTGACGGTGGAGCGGTTAAAAATAACTTCTTAATGCAGTTCCAAGGTGACATCATTCAAGCGCCGGTCGAACGTCCGGAAATCAATGAGACGACGGCATTAGGTGCAGCCTACTTGGCAGGTCTTGCTGTCGGATTCTTTGAAAACCGTGAACAAATTGCTACGCAATGGAAAAAAGAACGCCGTTTCGAGCCGAGTATGGCAAAAGAAGAGACGGATGCGCTTTATGGCGGATGGCAAAAAGCTATTCAAGCTACGATGTTGTTCAAATGATGTGATCTATGTTATAGTAAGGTCAAGTTAATAAACCGGTCGGAGAATATGGAGAGACCACAGCAACAGTTGACATAGTCAACGTGTTTGTTGTGGTCTCTTTTTTTTCGAACCTAAACAGGAGGAACTATTCATGGCTAACCAACCATTTTCAAGCAAAAACCGTGCAGATGTCTATAATCGATTAACACGTGAAGAACTCGATCTACTTGTCGTAGGTGGCGGGATCACAGGTGCGGGAATCGCCCTCGATGCGGCGTCACGCGGTATGAAGATTGGCCTCGTCGAAATGCAGGATTTCGCATCTGGTACATCTAGTCGTTCAACGAAATTAGTCCATGGTGGTCTACGTTATTTAAAACAATTCGAAGTTCAAATGGTCGCTGAAGTCGGTAAAGAACGTGCGATTGTTTACGAAAACGGCCCACACGTTACGACACCAGAGTGGATGTTACTTCCGATGCATAAGGGCGGTACATTCGGACCGTTCAGTACGTCAATCGGTCTTCGTGTCTATGACTTCTTAGCAGGTGTTAAACGTTCTGAATGGCGTACGATGTTATCTGCAAAAGAAACATTAGCAAAAGAACCACTCGTTAAACAACAAGGTCTTAAAGGTGGCGGTTACTACGTCGAGTACCGCACAGATGACGCTCGTCTAACGATTGAAGTCATGAAAGAAGCAGTCGAACATGGCGCACGTGTCGTCAACTATACAAAAGCAGAAGAAATCATCTACGATGCTGGAAAAGTCGTCGGGATGCGTGTGACAGACCTCTTGACAGGTGACGTGCATGAAATCCGTGCGAAAAAAGTCGTCAACGCGACAGGTCCATGGGTTGATGAATTACGTGAAAAAGATGGCTCGAAAGTCGGGAAACAACTTCGTTTGACAAAAGGTGTCCACGTTGTCATCGATCAATCGAAATTCCCACTCAAACAAGCGGTCTACTTTGATACACCAGACGGTCGTATGATTTTTGCGATTCCACGTGATGGAAAAGCATACGTTGGTACGACAGATACGTTCTTCGATAAAGATACAGCACATCCGAAGTTCACAGTCGAAGATCAAGACTACGTCCTAGACGCGATCCACTATATGTTCCCAGATGTTAAAGTAACAGCGGAAGATATAGAATCAAGCTGGGCTGGTGTACGTCCGTTGATCTATGAACAAGGAAAAGACCCTTCTGAAATCTCTCGTAAAGATGAAGTATGGCAATCTGAGTCAGGTCTCATCACGATTGCTGGTGGGAAATTGACTGGATACCGTAAAATGGGTGAGCACGTCGTTGATCTCGTTGCAAAACTCTTGAAAAAAGAAGAAAATGTTGCGTATGCACGTTGCTCGACGAAAAACATGCCAATGTCGGGTGGACATGTCGGCGGAGCAAAAGGATTTGCTGAATTCCTAAAAGCTCAAACAGCAACGAATGGTCTAACAACAGAGGAAGTTCAATTCTTAGCAAAACGCTACGGTTCGAACCTACCGAAAGTGCTTGAATATGCAACAGCATATGATGCTGCTACGACAGATCTTCCACGTTCTGTCTACGCACAACTTCACTATGGTATCGAACATGAAATGGTCGCTCGTCCGATCGACTTCTTCATCCGGCGTACAGGTGCTGTCTTCTTCGACATCGCTTGGGCTCGTGCTCACAAAGACGCGGTCATCGAAGAAATGAAAACTGTCTTGAACTGGACAGCAGAACAAACAGCTGCTTACACGAAAGAACTCGATATTGAGATCGAAGATGCAGCACACGCGCTTGTAACAGAATAAGCGATGAACGCACTAAAGAACCAAGATCAAAACGATCTTGGTTCTTTTTTCGCACATATTCGAATCGACCTGGGCGGAAAGATTGCAACTCTGTCTAGAGGCGACTATGCTTAATGTATGAAACTGCACAAAAGGAGAGAACACAGATGAAAGTAGAAGTATGGTCGGATTATGCATGTCCGTTTTGTTATATTGGGAAGCGTCGTTTAGAACAAGCAATTGCGAACGAAAAGTTGGATGTTGAGGTCGAATTCAAAAGCTTTGAACTTGACCCAGATGCACCAGCAGTGCCGACGCAAGGGTTATACGAAATTCTTGCTTCGAAATATGGGACGACTCTCGAACAAGCACGGAATATGTCGCAAGGTGTCGTTGATACGGCACGTCAGGAAGGCTTGCACTACGAGATGGATCGTGTCATCCCAGCCAATACATTCGAGGCTCATCGCCTGACTCAATTTGCAAAAAAACATGGTAAGATGAATGCAGTATCGGAAGCTTTGTTCACAGCTTATTTCATGAATGGAGAAGATTTGAATGACCCAGCCATTCTGACGCGGATCGCAGTAGAAGCAGGACTTGCTGAAGCAGATGTCACAGCGTTTCTCGCATCAAAAGAACTGGCGACAGATGTTCGAGAAGAAGAGGCGATGGCACAACAACTTGGTGTTCGTGGTGTACCGTTCTTCGTCTTCGACCGAAAATATGCTATTTCCGGCGCACAACCAGTAGAAGCATTCGAACAAGTCTTCACGAAGATCCGCCAAGAACAAACACTTGAAATCATCGCTGAAGGTGATGCGTGTGGTGTCGACGGCTGTAACTGATCACATTATGATTCCATCACAAAGGAGCACGAAACCCTTATGAAATTCATCTTCCATCCTGAGATTCGCGATGCGCGAATCAATCTCGCTGTCGAAGAATTCATCTTGAACAACCTGAACGTCAATGAAGAAGACTATTTCTTGTTTTATATCAACGGTCCATCCATCATCGTCGGAAAAAACCAGAACACGAATGAAGAAGTTAATTTGAAGTATGTCGAGGAAAACGGCATCCACGTCGTCCGTCGTCTTTCCGGCGGTGGCGCTGTTTATCATGATGAAGGAAACTTGAACTTCAGTTTCTTGACGAAAGATGACGGTGATTCGTTCAACAACTATAAAAAGTTCACGGAGCCGGTCGTGCAAGCGCTGCATAAACTCGGTGTCGAAGCGGAATTATCTGGACGAAACGATATTCATGTCGGAAGCCGGAAAATCAGCGGGAATGCCCAGTTCACGACAAAAGGACGGATGTTTAGTCATGGTACGCTGATGCTCGATTCGAACATCGAAGAAGTCGTCAATGCGCTTGTCGTCAGTGAAGAGAAGATGCGTTCCAAAGGCATTAAATCGGTTCGGAGTCGTGTCGCGAACATCTCGGAATTCCTGACAGAACCGTTGACGATGGAACAATTCGTCGATCATCTCCTTGCCTCGATCTATGAAGGGAAAGAGATTGAACGGTATATCTTAACTGAAGAAGACTGGGATAAAGTACGTGCCATCTCGGCAGAACGTTATGGCAACTGGGAATGGAATTTCGGAAAATCACCGAAATTCGATGTCATTCAAAAAAAACGTTTCCCGATCGGAACGATTGACTTCCGATTGAATGTCAAAAAAGGCATCATTGAAGAAGCGAAGATTTACGGTGACTTCTTTGGCGTCGAGGACGCGGAAGAAATCGCACGGGCGCTTGTAGGTACACGTTATGATCGCGCGTCTCTTCGCGAAGTGCTCGGTCGGTACGAATTGAAAAAATATTTCGGCGCCGTCGAACTTGATGAGGTGCTAGACGTTTTAGCGTAAGTCTTTATGGGAAAACTCCTTCTATCAACAGCATAGGGGGAGTTTTTTTCATGGGCTATAATAAAGATAACTTTTTAGAAGGTTCGTTGACGGACTTTATCGATTTTGAACAGATTTCAAAACAATTACCGAAGACGGAGGACGAACAACCGTTACCTTATTATGAGCGTGATGATTATAAGGCAGCAGGTAAGCTTGAAGGAAAGGTCGCAATCGTCACAGGCGGCAATTCTGGAATTGGTCGTGCTGTCTCGATTGCTTATGTCCGTGAAGGGGCAAAGGTCGTCATTGCTTTCTATGGCGATCAAGAGGGAGCAGAAGAAACGAAGGCGCGTCTTGAAGAATTAGGAGGCGAAGTCCTACTTTCTAAAGGAGATATTGGGGACGCAGACTACTGTGAAACACTTGTTCAAAAAACGATCGACCATTTCGGTCGCTTAGATATCGTCGTCAACAATGCAAGTATGCAAAAACCAGAAGATAGTCTGAAGGATATCACGGATGAGTCGATGGAGAAGACGTTCAAGACAAATATCTTCGGAATGATGCGTCTTGCCCGTGCCGCACTACCGCACCTTTCACTTGGTTCTGCCATCATCAATACAACATCTTCGACAGCATACGAGGGGAACGCATTATTGATCGACTACTCCGCTACTAAAGGAGCAATCGTTAGCTTCACGCGGAGTCTTTCAATGAATCTGGCAAAAGAGGGAATTCGTGTCAACGCCGTCGCGCCTGGTCCGGTTTGGACACCACTCATCACGGAGACGTTCCCGGATGAATCAGTCAAGACGTTCGGTAAGAATACACCTATGGATCGCCCAGGGCAACCGGCCGAGATGGCATCTGCTTATGTCTTCCTCGCCTGTAACGATTCAAGTTATATGACAGGACAGGTCCTTCACTTAAATGGTGGTGTCATCGTTAACGGTTAAAAAGAAACTCGGTGAAAACGTTTCCAAAAAGTGTTACACTATCCATACGGTCGCTTTTGACTACGTATGGATTTTTTTTACGTAAAAAATGAATAGTCATTCATTCGAAAGGGGAATTTTGCTCATGCTTGGATTGATTCAATCCGTTGAGGAGACAGCTCGAACACATCCGGACACAACGGCGTATGTGTTTGAGGACACGCAAGTCAGCTATCGTGAGTTCGTCGAGAAGTTTCACCGGGCAGCCGGCGCGCTTGAAGCAAATGGAATTCGAAAGGGCGATCATGTTGCGCTTATCTTAGGGAACAGTCCATCCTTCCTAGTCGCGTACTATGCCATCATGAAACAAGGAGCTATTGCAATTCCAATCAATCCTACATACACGCCGGATGAAATCGGGTATATCCTGATGAACGGTGATGTGAAAGGGATTTTAGGCATTGCTCCGCTTGTCGAAGCTGCAAAAGATCGTCTCGTTCATTTACCGAACCTCAAGATTGTCGTCTCTGTTCCCTATGCGGATCAGGAAGGACCAAACGAAACACATCAACAAGTTACGTTCATCACGCTCGATCGCTGGCTCGAAATCGAACATCCATTGACAGACGTGACGAATGAACTGGATGACATCGCCGTCATTCTCTATACAAGTGGGACGACAGGAAAACCAAAAGGTGCGATGTTATCGCATCGTAATCTGACGTCAAATGCGCGCTCAATCGGAGTTTATCTACACGTATCAAGTAAAGACCGGACACTTGCCGTATTACCAATGTTCCATGTCTTTTGTTTGACAGTCGTCATCAATGCTTCGCTCGCACATGGAGCCTCAATCATCATTGCTTCACGGTTTTCACCACAAGAGACGTTTGAGTTAGCGAAAAAAGAACAGGTGACGATTTTTGCAGGCGTGCCAACGATGTATAATTTCTTACTGCAAACCGTGAAGGCACATCCGGAATACGCGACCTATTTTGAGTCAACCCGTCTATTCGTCTCAGGAGGAGCGAGTCTTCCAGTACCACTCCTTGAAGCGTTTGATCAGACATTCCAGTGTCATATCCTCGAAGGATACGGTTTATCGGAAGCATCGCCCGTCACTTGTTTCAATCCGGTCGATGGTGTTCAGAAACCAGGCTCGATCGGTACATCGATCGTCGATGTTGAAAACAAAGTTGTCGATGAACTCGGACAGGAATTACCAGATGGTCAGGTCGGAGAATTGATTGTTCGTGGACCAAACGTCATGACGGGTTATTACAAGATGCCAGAAGAGTCGCAAGCGACGTTACGCGATGGCTGGTTATATACGGGTGATTTGGCTCGTCGTGATGAAGATGGTTATTTCTATATCGTCGATCGCAAAAAAGATATGATCATCGTCGGTGGCTATAACGTCTACCCACGTGAGGTCGAAGAAGTGCTCTATCAGCATCCAAATATCATTGAAGCCGCTGTTATCGGCATACCGGACGAGGAGATGGGCGAAGCTGTCAAAGCATTCGTCGTTGTCCGTGAGACGATGACAGAAGAGGAGGCGAGGACATTCTGTGGCACATCACTCGCGAAATACAAATGTCCGACACAGATTGAGTTCATCGATCGATTACCTCGTAATACGACCGGAAAGATTTTACGGACCGTGTTGAAGAAGCAACCGACGAATTCATGAGTGTTTCAAGAACTTCAGGTTTCTGAAGTTCTTTTTCTGTGCATAGACAAGAAGGAGGGGATACGAATGAATATCGCATTGATCGCACATGATGAAAAAAAAGATGAGATGATGGGGTTTACACGAGCTTATGCTGCATTCTTCAAGAAAAATACATTGTATGCGACAGGAACGACCGGGCAACGGATCATGGAAGCGACAGATTTACATGTTCATCGCTGTAAATCTGGACCACTCGGCGGTGATCAAGAAATCGGAGCCCTCGTGGCGCAAGGAAAGATCGATATCGTGATTTTTTTACGCGATCCGCTAACGGCGCAACCGCATGAACCGGACGTCTCCGCACTCATTCGATTATGCGATGTGTACGATCTGCCGCTCGCAACGAATGTCGGAACTGCCGAAATTTTAATCAATGGACTCGAACAAGGACAATTCGATTGGAAGGAGATCATTCGAAAACGTCATGAACTAGAACAAAAAAAGTTTTTAGATGATTAATTTTGTGAGAACGCTTCTCATTTTCGTTTAAGCATGCTATAGTCAGTTTGAGGATGATACTGATTATCAATTGCGATGGAAAAGGTGGCGAAGAAAATGGAGATTCTATTAATGACGGGTGTAACAGTATTGCTAGGAGGCGGCGTTGGATTTTTGACGCACGTCGTGAAAATGGAACGACGTCAACAGGTGGCACCTGCGACTTCAAAGAACGAGCAAGTAGCGTATCCAGCGCTCCGTCTCGTCAAATAATAGAAAATTTATGACTTCGCCTTTCTTTTCTTTTGAAAAGAAAGGTTTTTTTGAATTATTATCCACTCTCCCATAATTTTGCGGAATTCCTTTGATACACTGAAACAAAGCACATTAGTCGAGGAGTGAGAGCCATGCATACAATCTATTTGGTTGATGATGAAGTGAACTTGAATCGTGTACTCGTAAAGTACTTGGAACAAGAAGGTTGGCAGGTTAAATCGTTTACATCTGGTGAGGCAGCTGCTTCTGCGATCGTAGAGAAGCCAGATTTGTGGATTTTAGATATCATGCTACCGGATATGGATGGTTTTCAATTGATTAAGCGAATCAAGGCGCATGATGAAACGACACCCGTCATTTTCATTTCGGCGCGTGATGAGGATATCGATAAGATCATTGGTCTTGAGATGGGATCGGACGATTATATTGCGAAGCCGTTCCTTCCGCGCGAACTGGTCATTCGTGTCAAAAAAATCTTAGCACGTACGTATGCGACACCGAAAAGTGGAGTCATTCAATACGGCGATTATATGATTTATCCTGAGAAACGAATCATCGAGGAGAACGGTCAAGAAATTGATCTAACCTCAAAAGAGTATGATCTACTGATTTTATTTGCGACACAAATCGGGACGCCGATGTCTCGCGAGCAGATTCTCGTCAGTGTCTGGGGTGACGATTATTTCGGTTCGGACCGCGTCGTCGATGATCTTGTCCGTCGTGTCCGTAAAAAATTATCGAAACTGGAACTCGAAACGATCTATGGTATTGGCTATCGCTTGGTGTCTGCATGAAAAATCGCAGTCTCGGATTTCAGATTTGGGCGATGTTTCTGCTCGTCATCGTCACATTATCTGCAGTCATTCTCCTTGTCATCCGCTCATCGATCGGAAATTTCATCGATGAACAGGTCTATTCGACGCTTGAGAATAGTGAGGTCTTCTTCTCGAAGGATGCCTCTGTCATCGAGATGCTACAAGATAATCCGATTGAATTCGATCGTCGAAAACAAGAATCTCGATCAGTTAATATCCTATTGCTATCTAAGAACGGAAAACTTTATTACGGTGGGGCACCGCAACAACTGATCAATCAGATGTACCGTGATGCAATTGATCAAAAAACAGTTACGGCAAAGTATACGACGCGTCTTGATAAAGAAGACGTTTATTATAGTATTCGTAAAATGGAAGAGAGCGGCGAAACCTACTATCGTGTCTCTTACGTCTGGGATGCTTATCGACAAGAACTGATTACACAACTGTTTTCAAAAATCGGCTTCGTCGTCATCATCGGTAGTATCTTTACGTTATTCATTGCCTTCTGGTTGGCGCGTCGTCTAACACATCCGCTCGTCGAAATCGAAAGAGCAGTCGGGAAAATCGCGGCTCAAAAGTGGGATACACCACTTCCGCTCGATCGTGGGGATGAAATCGGTCGACTGGCACGGTCCGTCGATGCGATGCGGATGGATCTTGAAAAGCAGGATAAGGCACAAAAATCGTTGCTTCAAAATATTTCACATGATTTGAAGACGCCAATCATGGTCATTCGAAGTTATGCTCAGTCCATTTCAGATGGGATCTATCCAGATGGTGATTTAACCGGCTCCGTATCGGTCATTGATGAGGAAGCGGAACGATTAGAGAAAAAAGTGGCGGCTCTTCTTTACGTCACGAAGCTCGACTATTTCGAGCTCGATCGTTCGACGTGGGATAATGTCGATATCGATCGGATGATACACCTGCTGAAAAATCGTTTTTCTGGAACGAAGTCACTCGAATGGCATGTTAGTGGAGAAGCGGGAATCGTCCTTGGTGAAGGGGAACAATTACGAGTTGCACTCGAAAACGTCATGGACAACGCGATTCGTTATGCTGAAACACAAATTGACATCCGACTGTCTGGGACAGCGGATCAGGTTCATATCGAAATTGAAAATGATGGACCGCCACTTGATGACTCTTCGCCCTTGTTTCATCAATTTTCACGGGGCAAAGAAGGGAAGTTTGGGCTTGGTCTTTACATTGTCAAAAGGATCGTTGAGCGTCATGATGGTACGGTAGCAATTGAGAATCGCCCTGCGGGAAATGGAGTCGGGAAAGTTTGTGTGATTTTTAATTTCCCACGTCACTTTATTGAACAAGAGGAAAAAAAGCAAGAAGAATTTTAAAAACGGGATCCTAGGATCTCGTTTTTTTCATTAGGAAATAATCGGTATACTCATGCAGAGTAGAAGGAAGTTTGATATAACCAATATAATTCAGGAAGGGAGTGAAGGAGATGTCATACCCAGTTACGGAAGAAACGTTAGCTTTGATTCCACGATATGGTCAATATGGTGAACCACAGACACTTGTCATCAAGGAGCATTCGGAAAGTATTTTAGAGGGTCATCCGATTAAGTTGATTGAAGAATCCTGTTTATATTTTGGTTCATCGATGCGTGGACGGATCGAAGCAGCGCGACATATTCTTGGTCCGAACCGAAAGACACCTGTTTTAGTAGATTGGCAGGCACAAACGATATTTTTTCCGACGACCGCAAAAGAAAAGGCGGAATGCATTTGGATCAATTTCAAGCAAATGAAGACTGTTCAAAAAAAGTCTGGAAAAGTACAGGTAGAGTTTCAGACAGGTCAATGTATTGATACGGACGCATCCGCATACAGCATCGAACGGCAACGAATCAAAACGTTGGAACTGGCGTATGAAATGCAACGGCGCTTCCAATTGCCGGAGTTTAAGAATCGATGAAAAGTGGAAACACATAACAGGAATCTTACTTATGTAAGGAGAAAGAAGTAGAGAGAGAAATCATAGGGAGGTGAAGCGGTAACTTTTACCGCGACACGATGAATGAATCATATGAATGGTTAAATCGCCGAAAATTGCAGCCTGGATTTGGTGCGACAGGTGGCAGACGCTTTATCAGTTCTCGCATCGTACGTCCGGAAAATACACCGGGTAAACGAATCAAAGGAATCAAACGCGCGCGACAACTAGTCGTCGATGATGCCGGAAATCGCCGTTGGGTCACGAAACGAATCGTTGTGACGGATGCTGCGAAGCATGTCACGATGAATCGTCGAACATCGATCGCCTTAAAAGAGACGAATGAATCGCGACTTGAACAAGTCAAACAAAAACTAGCATCTAATAAAAAAGTCTTACTTCCAATCTTGGCGGCAACAGGAATCGCTGTCGCAGGTGGCGTTCTTGCCTATGTCCTTCGTCGGAAGAAAAAACAATCCGATCAATAAAAAAGAAGCCGTTCTCCAGTTGGGAGGACGGCTTCTTTTATGTCTTAAAGGAATCGTTTCCGTAAAGAAGTCGAAAGTGCTTTGTCTGCGATTTCTTCTAGTTCCGTCAAGTTCGTCGGATCAAAGCTATCATTGTAGAACCGACCTACAAAGTCGACACGGTCGTAATCGAGTTCCTTGAAAATCAAGTGTTTATGATCGTCATAAAAAACGACACGGTAGTAATCAGAACCGCGTTCAAGGGTGACGAGACCTTTGATATGGTCCAATTTTTTTTGTTCTTCGGTTTGTTCTTCTTCGAGTGTATCGTCCTCGTTCGTCGATGCTTCTGCTTGCTCAATCGCATTCTTTACGAGTTCCGGTCGTTGTTCTTGTTCTTCCGTCATGTTATATCGCCTCCATTTATTATTTTACATGGAAATGGACAGATGAGAAAGAAAAATCCCTCAGTCCATCTGGTGTGCTTCGCAAACACGTAAGACATTCGTTGCGCCAATCCGTAATCGCTCGAGGAGTTGGAGTCGCGCTTCTTCATTTGGAATCGTATCAAGAGAAGCTATTTCCATCAGTTCCAACCAACGGATGGCATGCTCTTTTTGAATCGGCAATAGCCGGTGAATCATCGCTAAACTCGTCGGCGGTTGATTCGGATCGCGTGGACCTCCTGTCATTTGGGTCAAGAAGGCGAATTGTGCCTGTTCGACACGGTGTCGATCATCAGGGAATAACGGACGCAATAAGGAATCATGGTAGACTTGATGATAGAACGAATGAATCAAAGAGGTGAGTACTTGCTCGCCTCCAAGCATTTCATAGAGCGACAAAAATCATCACCTGCCTTACATTAGGATGTGTTCTGATTATAGCAAATCCATATCGAAAAGACATGCGTCGAAAACAGTACATTTGTTCTTATTTGTGCGATAATAATGATACATAAAAACGTAGAGGAGGTTTTCTTGATGAACCATATGCACATTGGTCGTGCTGGTAGTGGGAAAACGACACAATTGATTGAGCGCGTCGTACAAGAACTCGAGCAACGACCACTAGGCGAGAAGATGTATTTCATCGTTCCGGATCAGATGTCATTTGAAATGGAGCGTCGGATTGCGACAGATGAACGGATAGCAGGTCTTGTTCGTCTCGAAGTCATGAGTTTACGGCGCTTTGCGTTTCATATTTTACGCGATTACGGAAATCAAGCAATTCCATTTCTCGATGAGACAGGAACACAATTATTACTCCGACAGGTCGTCGAGGAATCAGAAGACGAGTTAAAGATTTTTAAGCGTACGAAAAATATGCCAGGATTTTTCCAAGGACTTGATGAACTCATCGCGTCGTTTAAACGCTCATTGATCGAGCCAGATATGTTGCGTCAAGTGAGTGATCGGTCTCTCGAACGGTCACCAAAATTGAACGACCTTGCGTTGATTTATGAGCGCTTTGCGGAACGAATCGTCGATAAGGCACTCCATGCGGATGATTATTATACGACGTTACTTGAGTTGCTTCCGAAAGCGCGACTGGATCAAGCGACGATCATCGTCGACGGATTTTATGAGTTTTCGCTTCAGGAACAACAAGTACTGCTTGCCTTGATGCAACAAGTGGCTGAAATGCATATTAGTTTTACAATGGACGCGGCGGATCCTTATGCAAAACAAACGTCTTTTGGTGTGTCCCAGCGTTGCTACATGCAGTTGATCGGGCAAATGCAGGAACAATCGATTCCGTACGAAGAAATCTTGTATGAACAGCCAATCAAATTTCAATCAGAAGGGCTACGGCATTTAGAGCAGGCCTTGTTAAAGCCAGGTTATCCATCTGTCGATCATGACGTTGACGGCTTTCAGATGACAGCTGCAGTCAACCGGCAAGTCGAAGCAGAATCAGCCGTGCGGAAAGCGATTCAACTTGTTCGACAAAAAGGATATCGATTTCATGAAATGGCATTCGTCGTACGACATCTTGAACCGTATGCGGATCACTTGGAACGAGCCTTCCACATGTATGATGTTCCGTATTTCTTGGATCAACGTGAGTCGATGATCCATCATCCGCTCGTTGACTTGATTCAATCTACTTTAGACATCGTGACATCGGGTTATCGGGAAGAAACGGTCTTTCGTTTACTGAAGACGGAGCTCTTACCGATTCCAGCAGAAGATGCGCGTCTAGCGCTCGATCGTTTCGAGACGTTCGTGCTCGAACGCGGCATCAAAGGGTCGATGTGGCAACAACCGTGGCAATTAAAGCGACGCTTAGCAGAGGAAGTTCGCTTAACGGAAGAGGAAATCGCGCAAGAAGAGGAATTGAATCATCTCCGTACGTTCGTCGTCGACTTGATTGAACCGTTACACCGTCGGTTAAAGCAGGCAAAGACGATGAGCGCGTATACGAAAGGTCTTTATCAATTCCTCGAAGAACAAAAAATTGCAGAACATTTAATGGAATGGCGCAAGCAAGCATTAGAGCAAGATCAGTTACTTGCTGCTCGGGAACATGATCAAGTGTATGAAGCGATTCTTCACCTATTCGAACAGCTAGAAGCTGCTGCGCCTGAGCATACTTTATCAACGGACTTGTTCGTCCAAATGGTCGAGACAGGACTTGAGAGTCTGCGTTTTGCACTTGTCCCCCCATCGCTTGATCAAGTCATTGCGACGGATTATGTGCGTGGACGATTGCAACGAGTGAAAGTCGTCTTTTTACTGGGAGCGAATGATGGTCTGATTCCGTTCGTCCAAGATCAATCGAAGTTACTGTCCGAAAATGATCATGACTTTTTACATGAACATGGTATTCCGGTCGGAAAAGCGTCCCTCGATGTGTTTGATGATGAACTATTTTATCTGTATCAAGGGATGATGGCTCCAAGTGAAGCATTGTATGTCAGTTATGCGCTTGTCGATGAAGAAGGAAAGGCGTTGCAGCCGGCGGCAATTACGAAACAATTGAAGCGGCAACTGTTGCTTGATCGTCCGATCAAAACACAGTTTGCGGAGGCTGGCGAACATGCACCGCAAGAACAACTCGATTTCGTGACGAGTCCCGATCGCGCGGCAGCAGCGACGGCGATTGAACTCCGCCGTTTGCAACGACGTTATCCGATTCAGCCAATTTGGTTTCAAGTATATAATTCACTTCTTGAAAACGGACAAGGACGCGAACGAATGGGTCTATTCTCAAGTGCCTTGTTCTATCAAAATCAAGCGGAAGCGTTACCGGAAGGGTTGGCGCATCGCTTATATGGCGAGTCTCTGCAAGCGAGCGTTTCGCGTTTTGAAACGTATAATGCTTGCTCGTATAAACATTTTGCTCGGTATGGACTTCGTTTACGCGAGCGAAAGCTCTATAAATTCGAAGCGCCGGACATCGGAAATCTGTTCCACGGCGCATTAAATGATCTGTCGCTCAGTATCAAAGCTTCCGGACGGCACTGGCGCGAGCTCGATAGTGAGACATGTGGAACACTTGCGAAGGAAGCTGTTGAAAAGGTGACACCAGAAATCCAGAATGCAATTTTGATGAGCTCAAGTCGATTTGGTTATATCAAGAAAAAGTTGACGGATGTCGTCGAACAGACCGCTAAGATGCTCGTCGAGCAGGCGAAGCGAACGGATTTTGAACCAGATCTATTTGAAATCAGTTTTGGGAATGCGACGTTTCCACCTTTACGCTTTACGCTACCAGACGGAACGGAAATTGAATTCACAGGACGCATTGACCGTATTGATCAGGCGATGATCGGTGACCAGTTATACGTCCGTATCATAGATTATAAGTCGAGTGCACGAGGACTAGATTTTGCGGAAATCTATTACGGACTCGCCATACAGATGTTGCTGTATTTGAAAACAGTCGTGGAACAGTCAGAGCTGCTGTATCAACAGCAGGCAAAGCCTGCTGGTGCGCTGTATTTCCATGTTAAAAATCCGATGCTACGAGGCGATTTATCTGCTGATGAAGCAGAACGTAATCGACTATTACTCGAGTCCTATCAGATGCAAGGCGTCATTCTCGAGAATGATGAGGTACTGCGAGCGATGGATCATATTGCATACGATGAACGAAAAAAATCCCCACTCGTCAAAGTGACCTTCACGAAAAATGGACTGCATAAATCACAGACGAAGGGTGTTGTACAAGAGGCAGATTTATCGGCACTGATGGATCATGCGTGGGAGGCATTAAAAGACAGCAGTCAAGATATCTATGATGGGGATATTGCAATCAATCCATTCGATTATCAGGAACGGACACCGTGTAGTTTCTGCGAATATCGTTCAGTCTGTCAATTCGATGAATCACTCGGAAATCAATATCGTCCATTAAAACCGATGTCTGAAAAAGAGGTACTGGAACGATTGAAGGAGGATGAAGAATGAGCGTGCGTTGGACGGAAGAACAACAACAAGCCATTTCAGTAAGGGGAGGACATATCTTAGTCTCAGCAGCTGCTGGATCAGGGAAAACAGCTGTCCTCGTCGAACGGCTGACGCAACGATTGATCGATCCCGAAGATGAGTTGTCGGCGGATCGGATTCTTGTTGCTACCTTTACGAATGCAGCAGCGCGTGAGATGAAAACGCGAGTCATTGAGGTCATGGATCAGCGTATCAAAGAGGCACCGGATGATCTGTATTTAAAAAAACAACGTCAATTAATGAACCGGGCACAAATTACGACGATCCATTCATTCTGTCTATCGATTCTACGTGAGAATTATTACCGGATCGGTTTGGATCCGGCGTTTCGGATTGCTGACGAATCTGAACTGTTATTACTGCAAGATGATGTCTTAGAAGCGGTCTTTGAGTCGTTCTATGCCTCTGAGGATCCGGGATTCTATGATTTGATCGATAGTTATACATCAGATCGGGACGATCAAGCGATGCTTTCGCTGATTTCAAATCTCTACCGTTTTTCTCGATCCTTACCTGATCCGGAAGCGTTTTATGCGCATTTAATCAATCAGTACGATCAACCAATCGATCCGGATGAGTCTCCGCTCATGCAACGATTGGTCGAACTGGAATGGGAGACGTTGTCGAATCTACTAGGACGTTATCGAGAACTTGCTTTTGAATTGGAACAGTCCGGGTATACGGAAATGGGACAGATGATGCGACAGGATATCGCTCCTTTTGGAGTACTTGAAACGTCAGTACGGCAATGGTCGATGGTTGCTCTTGCGTTTCAAGCAGTAGAATTCGGTCGTTGGAAAAGTCCGCGCGGAGATGAAGGCATCAAACCGTTCCAGACAGAGCGGACACGACTCGTTGCAGAATTCAAGAAAATGAAAGAACTGTTTGTCCAAAAAACAGGTGTCGATTACTTGGAGGATTTACGATCACAGCTCCGACATGTAGAAACGATTGTTACACTCGTGCGTCAATTCGCAAATGATTATCTCGAAGCGAAACAACAACGTGGAATTGTTGATTTTTCGGATCTTGAACATTTTGCATTAGAGATCTTGACGGAAGAGGGACAACCGTCGGATGTGGCAAAACTTCTAAAGGAACGCTTCGTTGAGGTACTGGTCGACGAATACC
This sequence comes from Exiguobacterium sp. EF_C8, assembly GCF_054956715.1. Lineage (NCBI taxonomy): Bacteria > Bacillati > Bacillota > Bacilli > Caryophanales > Exiguobacterium > Exiguobacterium sp. EF_C8. The sequence continues at coordinate 781,760 of NZ_CM143264.1, forward strand.
AAGATACGAATGAAGTCCAGGAACGCATCATTCAACTGGTTTCGAAAACGGACGAGGCAACAGGGAATCTATTCATGGTCGGTGATGTCAAACAGTCCATTTACAAATTTCGACATGCAGAACCAGGATTGTTCCTGGAGAAATTCAAACGATTCCAGCAGACCGACGTCGGAACACGCATCGATTTAACAAAGAACTTCCGCAGTCGCCTCGAGGTGTTGGATGGAACGAATCAAATCTTCCGCCAAGTCATGGATGAGACAGTCGGAGAAATTGATTACGATGAAGCGGCGCACCTTCGACTCGGTAATTTAAGTTATTTAGAATCAGAGCAAGTCGACCCTGAATTACTCTTGATTGATCCACTTGATAGTGAAAAAGAAGAAGTTGAAGCACGAGCGATTGCAACACGAATTCTAGAACTCGTCGATTCTAAACATCCACATCTGATTTACGATGCGAAATCGAACCGATTCCGGACATGCGAATACCGTGACATCGTCGTCTTGGCCCGTTCGCGCGGCAAGCGTGTTCAGGCACTCGTTGAAGTACTCGAACAGTATGAGATTCCGGTCTATGCAGATACGACGGGCGGATATTTCCAAGCGACGGAAATTCAAATCATGATGGCGTTACTCAAGACAATCGATAATCCACTTCAAGATATCCCGTTCGCCAGTCTGTTACGATCGCCGATTTTCGGTGTGGCGGATCGTGATCTAGGGCGGATTCGAGCAAAACAAAAAGAAGGAAGCTTTTATGAGGCGGCACTCGCGATGGCGACAGAGGAATCAGCACTTGGTATTCGAATAGACGAGATCATCCGTCAGATTCAAGCATGGCGAACCGAAGCACGTGGGAGTGCGCTTCCTGCCTTCATTCGATCATTGTTTGATCAGACTGGCTATTTTGAGTATGTCGGCTGTCTCGCTGGAGGCAGAAGTCGTCAAGCTAACTTAAATGCCTTATATGAGCGGGCAAAGCAATATGAGACGTCCGGTTATCGTGGGCTATATCGTTTTCTACGCCTGATCAATCGGTTGATCGAACGAGGAGAAGACTTCGCAGAAGCCCGTTCGCTTGGAGAAGACGAGGACGTCGTTCGAATCATGACGATCCACCAATCAAAAGGACTCGAGTTCCCCGTGACGATTGTCAGCCAATTGACGAAGCAATTCAACAAACAGGATCAAATGCAGGCCATTCAGTTGCATAAGACGTATGGCATTGCTCTAGACGCCATTGATCCGATTCGTCGTTTGCGATCTGGAACGCTATTGAAGGAAGTCATCCGTCGGGAAATGGATCGCGAGATGAAGGCAGAAGAGATGCGCGTCTTGTATGTTGCGATGACTCGAGCAAAGGAAAAATTGATTCTCGTCGGGACAGTCAAGGATTTAGAAGATCAAATGGTGGCCTGGCAGATGACGCCACTCGACGAAGTCTTACTACCTGAAAATGACCGGCGCCAAGCGAAGAGTTATGCGGAATGGGTCGTTCCGGCAGTCTTACGCAGTAGTTTACTACGTCCGGATGAGACGAACTGGTCGATTCGCATGATGTCTTTAGAGGAGTTAGCACCGTATCAAGAAATCTCAACACTCGTGGAGCAACTCGAACACGTCCAAAAGCTTGAAAAAATTGATGTGCCCGTCAATACGCACGTCAAAGAAATCGTTGAATCGGCATTTTCGTATCAGTATCCGCATCTACTCGCGACAGAGACGGCAGCGAAACAGACCGTTACGGAACTGAAGCGCGCGGAACAGTTGGAACGCGCAGCATTTGAAACGACGTATCGCCAGACGACGTATTACCGAACGCCACAATTCCTTGGACCTGTACTTAGTGGAGCGGAACGAGGAACGGTCCTACACCTAGCGATGCAATTATACAAACCGGATACAGCGATTTCAGAACAGATCGATCAATGGGAAACGATGGAACGAATCACACCTATCGAAGCGACGACGATGCGGGAAGCAACACCACAGTTGCAAGAGTTCCTAGACTCCGAGATCGGACAATTGTTCAGCGAACGACTACGGACAAACCACGTCTATCGAGAGTTACCGTTTACGTATAAAATCGGAGCATCACGTTTTCGGAAAGACTGGACGGGTCCAGTGGATGACGCAGTCATGCAGGGAATCGTCGACTGCTTGATTCAGGATGGGGAGTCATATATCTTACTCGACTATAAATCGGATCAAATCGTTACGACGGAAGTCGAACAGACACCTGCTGATGTGTTACGTGAACGGTATGCGACTCAATTGAATCTATACCAAGAAGCATTAGAAGCTATTCTTCATATTCGAATCTCGCGGAAAGTCATTTATGCTTTTGCTTTAGGAGAAACGATTGATTTAGTTTAATTTTACGACTGAGACCTCTCTTGTCCTCCTACTTCAGGTAGAGGCGAGGGAGGTTTTAGTATAGTTCGAAAGAGGGATGAGGAATAAAGGAATAAAATCAAGGTATGGAGTGATTTCCGTTTCTTATTGTGAAAAAACTGTGTAAAATAAAGAAGATATGTCACTTTAATGATGGATAATTTTGGGAGGTTTTAATAGATGGCACGTATTTTATTAGCAGAAGATGAAGATGTCTTACGTATGTTGGTACTTGATACACTAGAAGATGAAGGATATACGATTGATGAAGCGACGGACGGAGACGAGGCATATCAAAAAATCATGAACACGGAATATGACCTCGTTCTGTTGGATTACATGATGCCTGGGATGACAGGAATCGAAGTCATCGAAAAAGTTCGACAACATCCAGATAAGCAACACTTGAAAATTATGATGTTGACCGCTAAAAGTCAACAATCTGATCGAGAGCGCGCGGAAGAAATCGGTGCAAACTACTTCTTTTCGAAACCCTTTAGTCCTCTTGAGTTGATTGATGTAGTAGGAGGAATATTGAGTGATCACCAAGTGGATTAATCGAAAAATCGGACGCCAACTTATGGCATCCTTTTATGTCGTATTAGCTACATTGATGATTTCATCATTGATCGTCTACAACTACACGGATACGAAATTACAAGCGACACGGGCGAAATTAGAAGACATCCGAGATCGCAGTGCACGCGCAGGGGCTCTATGGGAAGAATGGCAGGATGTTCAATTCAACATGCGTGGCTATGCCTTGATGGGAAATGAAGAATTGTATACCCAAGTTATGGCTCAACAAGATAAGATTGCTCAGCAAACGGATTGGTTCGAAAAAAATGCAATCTACGATCAAGGAAAGGCATTCGCCCAGTCCTCGAGAGAACTATATCAATACTATTTCGATGCAATCTTGCCGCTTGTTCAATCCTATGTCAAAGCGAAAGAGTCAGGAGATATTACAGAATCCTTCTTGAAAGGAACGACGCTAGCTGAATTGCCACTCGGTCAAAAGTTGTTAACTGAAGGAAAGATTCAGTTAGATAGTCAAGGAAACATCGATGTATTATCAGAGATTAATAAAAGTGAACTGGCACTCGGCGGTTATCGTGAATTTTTGGAAGATTGGGCACAACGGACAAGTGATCAATTGGAGCAGGAAATCCGAACGACGCAACTGATTTGGTTAGCGAATATCGTCGTTTTGATCGCTGTTTTGATCTTCTTCATCTATCCATTCATTCGTCGCATCACGATTGAATTATTGTCTCTCGTTAAGAACAGTCAACGGCTTGCGAATGGTGAAGATGTTTTAAGCGTCAAAGTACCGAATCGTAAAGATGAGATTGGTATTTTAGCACTATCGTTTAATCAGATGGCAAGTTCGATTTCTGAGAATAAACAGCATCTATTGGCAAAAAATGAAGAGTTGCAAGCCCAGCAGGAAGAATTACAAGCGCAGCAAGAAGAATTGCAAGCACAACAACAGGAACTTGAAGAAGCATTGGAACTGACGATGCGCAATGAACAACACCTTCAGTACCGGAATGATCTGACAGAGACGCTCGCGGCACGTGAATCGTTGACCGCTTATCCGGAAATCATCGAGAAGCTCGTCACGATCACGGATTCTGAAATTGGTGCATTAGTATTCGTCGATGAGGAAGAGAGTTATTCCATCGTCACCTATGGTATGACGGATGAACTGGCAGAGCAGTTACTTCAAAACGATGCGTCACTGTTAAAACGAGCAGAATCACTCAAGACACCAGTTCACTCCTCTAAACAAGTCGTGAGCAATCATCCGTTACCGTACCCGTACTATATGTATGAAACGGCTGTGCCGATTCTCGATCCAACCGCAGATGATATCATCGCGTATATCTATCTGGTCCGTTACCGCGATCAGTTTACGAATGAACAGATGCGGGATGTCATGTCCTTCTCTCGTCAATTGTCGTTATCCCTTCTCCGGATGCGTTTGTTTGACGAGATGACGAGAGAAAAAACGAAAACGGAACGGATTCTCGATTCAATTCGTGAAGCAGTCATCTATCTTGAGCCAGGGAAAGAAGAGGTTTTCGTCAATCGACCACTGTACGATCTATTCCCGGAACTGCGATATGGTGTCCAGGCGGAACAAGAAACACTTCAAACATGCTTAGAAGTCATTCAATCCGTCGTCGATGAACCGGAAAACTTCAGTCGATATGTTGATTCAGTTCTTCGGGGAGAATTACCGACAGATAGTCTACAGTTCTCGATTAGAAACGAAACGGTATTCATTCAATTTTATGTCGAGGTGATTCACATTCATCAGGTGCATAAAGGAACGATGCTTGTCATGCGGGATGTGACGAAAGAAACCGAAATGGATCGTTTGAAATCAGAACTCGTTTCGACTGTATCTCATGAACTTCGAACACCGCTTTCTTCGATTTATGGTTTTACAGAGCTCATGCTCAATCGAGATATTGAAGAATCGCGCCAAGATCGATACTTACGGACGATCCATTCCGAAACGGAACGTCTTGCGAATCTCGTCAACGATTTCTTAGACGTCCAGCGCATGGAGTCAGGTACACAATCGTACAAAAAGACATCTGTGAACATTCATGCGATTGCTGAAGAAACGACACACTTTTATGCGGCTTCGACACAAGCCCACCGGATTACGTTCCGTCACGAAGGAAATCAGTTGCCTGTCATTGAAGCAGATGAAGAAAAAATCAGACAGTTACTCAATAATTTATTGAATAATGCGGTGAAATACTCACCATCTGGTGGTGCGATTGATGTCGTACTCACGACATCACGTGATCAAGTCATTCTTCAAGTTCGGGATGAGGGAATCGGGATTCCGAAACAATCACTCAGTCGTCTATTCGAAAAGTTTTACCGCGTCGATAACTCGGATAGTCGGAAAATCGGTGGTACGGGCCTTGGTCTAGCCATCTGTAAAGAAATCGTCACCGGTCATGGGGGAGAAATTCATGTGGAATCGGTCGTAAGAGAAGGGAGTCTTTTCACTGTCAAATTCCCACTCGTTCAGTCCACACATGTGACAATCTCCTGAATAAACCATATAGCAACAAAATAACACTAGGTGTTCGTACGGAAATCAGATACGATGAAATAGGAAAAGAAAGGAGGAAATGAAATGCCAATCACAGCATTCGTTCACACACACGTCTTACTTTGGGTACTTTTATTGGTTACGTTCTTCGTCGCGTTTTCGATGTACAAGAACAATAAGAAAGCCGCAAAAGGCATTCATATGGCGTTCCGTCTTCTGCTTTTATTGACGTTCGCGACAGGTCTTTACCTGTACATTAAAATCATGGGGGTGTCTGAAAATCCAGATCCACTCTACCATGCGAAGATCACAGCAGGTCTTTTGACGCTCATCTTCGGAGAATTGACACTCGTTCGTGTCAAAAAAGGAAAAGCCTATTCCGGTTTCGTCATCGGATTCATCGTGCTTGTCCTTGTGACAGTATTCCTTGGCTATTCGCTTCCATACGGTATGAAGTTTTTCTGATTTTATGCGAAATCAAAGAGTCCTTTTCGACCTTTTGGGTCGAAAGGACTCTTTTTGTCGTGTCTGCTAGTAATTTTTGTTTACAAGTGGTTGTTATTTGGGAAAAGGGATGTATTACACAGTAGAGAGGGGAACGCTTGTGGCACAGTTGAAGGAATGGACGAAGGTCTTCCGAGCACGGAAATGGATGAAACGCGCAGAACCGGTGTTACCACTCTGGCATGGATACATCGGTTATAAATATGGGTTATTCGATGCTCTTCAATCGGGAGCGACGCAGGCGGAAGCGCAACTACGGATGCGACGTCCGCTGACACAGGAAGCGTTATCCCGCTGGTTTGAGGTTGGCGTAGCTGTCGGTCATTTAAAGAAAAAAGATTTACGTTATACGGCGACGCGTCATGTATTGCCAGAACTTTCTCAATCAGACGATCGTAGTATCGGTTTTATGTTATCTGAGATGATGGAGCTACATTTACCCGCCTTGTTCTCTTATCCACAATTCCTAGAAGAGGGGCAACAGAAAGTCTTTAATGGAGAAGAACATGGCGACATCGTTGCCGAAACGTCGGCACTTGTCGAGACCGTTGCTTTCCCGGCTGTACGTCATATCATTCGAAGTCGCAATCTGACATCACTGCTCGATATCGGCTGTGCCTATGGCGGTTATCTTCGCAAAATTCATGAAGCGTTACCTGAATTGCGGCTCGCTGGAATCGATATTGAAGAGTCGGTCATCGCCGAAGCGAGACGACGAGATACGAGTGGAGAGATTGACTTCGTCGTCGGAGACATCAAAACGTTTGACGTAAAAGAAACGTATGATGGTGTCATGATGAATAATATTTTGTATTACTTCCCACAACCGGAACGTCTTGCTTTACTAAAAGGGGTACGCCGTTTCGTCAAAGATGATGGAACAGTCATTCTCGTCACTCCACTTCGTGACAGTTCACATGGTGCACCGTTCTCAGCAGCATTCAATGCCTTTATGACACTGCATGAGAATTTGTATCCATTACCAAGCCAGGAAGAATTGAAAGAAGATTTATCGAAAGCTGGGTTTGGAAATATTTCGATCACACCATTCTTAAAAGAAGGTGCTTGGTATATCGTGACTGCAAACGCCACTTCCTAAGCGAAGTCTGGCGTTTTTACAGTTGGAAGACAGTTCAAATTTGTCGCTCTTACTATGTGCTTAGTATAATAGTTGAAACGATGAGAGATAAAAAGGAGAGATTTGGGTGAAGCGACGCGTAGCAGTGATAGGAGCAGGACCAGGGGGACTTGCATGTGCCTTGTTATTAGCAGGAAAAGGAGTAGACGTCACCGTTTATGAAAAACAACCGCAAGTCGGTGGACGAACTTCTGCCGTCAAGCTAGGTGAATACACATTTGATCGAGGACCGACTTTTCTTAATATGCCGCATATTTTAGAAAACGTCTTTCACGAAGCCGGTCTACGGTTAGAAGATTATTTAGATCTAAAGGCACTTGATCCGATGTATACACTCTATTTCAAAGGTGGAACAGAACAGTTTACGATGACGACGGATCGGGACCGGATGAAAGAGACGATCGAGCGCCACTTTCCGGGAAATGGGGAAGGGTACGATCGATTCATGGCAGAGCAAGCGTTAAAGCTCGGTAAGTTGATGCCGATTCTACAGACACGTCATGACCGATTAACGGACTACTTGTCACCGCGTGTCTTAACAGCACTTCCGCGTCTCTCACTCGGGCGATCACTTTATGATGTCTTGTCCGACTATTTCACGAGCGAAGAACTGAAGTATGCCTTTACGTTCCAAGCGAAGTACTTAGGGATGTCGGCTTGGGAATGTCCAGGAGGTTTCTCCATCTTGTCTTACATGGAACATGCATACGGTGTCCATCATCCGATTGGTGGGATGCATCAGGTGCCACTTGCGATGCAACGTGCCATCGAAGAACTCGGTGGAACGGTTCAGTTAGGTACAGGCATCAAGCAATTGATCTTAAACGGCAAAGTCGTCGAAGGGGTCATCCTTGAGTCAGGTCAGCATGAGTTATTTGATGAAGTTATCGTCGGTGCTGATTTCGCACATGCGATGAATCACCTTGTACCGGAAGGAGTACTGAAAAAATGGTCCCGACCAAAAATTGATCGCAAAAAATTCTCGTGTTCGACGTTTATGTTGTATCTTGGCGTCAATCGGACATTCGATGCGCCACATCACACGATTTATTTTGCGGAAGACTACGAGAAAAACGTTCGCGAGATGACGCAGACTTTAGAATTATCCGATGATTTTTCATTTTATGTTCAAAATCCATCCGTTCTTGATCCGACACTAGCACCTGAAGGAAAGTCCGCCATGTATGTGTTAGTTCCGGTTCCGAACAACTACTCGGAACTCGATTGGTCGATCGAAGGACCAAAATTACGTCGACGTGTTCTGGATACGCTTGAAACGCGTTCACCGTATCAAGGGATTGAAGCGGCAATCGAAGTCGAAGAGATGTTCACGCCGGACGATTGGGAAGCGATGGGGATCCATCAAGGAGCGACGTTTAACCTTGGGCATCAGTTGACACAGATGATGTATTTCCGACCGCATAACCAGTTTGAAGAGCTGGATCACTTGTATCTTGTCGGGGGAGGCACACACCCAGGGAGCGGCTTACCAACAATCTTCGAATCCGCGCGTATTACGGCAGAACTCGTGCTCAAAAAAGAAGGGGTGCGGACATGAAAATAGGATTCGTAGGAGCAGGCGTCGGAACACTGCATGCAGCACTTTTGCTGACAGCAAGACATCCGGGAGTCGAGATTACGATTTTTGAAAAAGAAGCGCATGTCGGTGGTCGATTACGATCCGTCGATTTTGAATCCGGTGGACGCATCGATGAAGGTCCGACAATCGTCCTGATGCCAGGTAAGTTGAAAGAGCAGTTGGCAGAAGCAGGCGTGACGGGAGTAAAACTCGAACGGGTGGATCCATTGTATGACCTTCACTTCGACGACGGGACCGTCGTTACGAAAGTATCTGATGTCGTGGACCAAGCCATTGCGATCGAACGCCAATTCGGCGAAGGTCGTGGATTTTATGAATTCATGCATCAAAAAGAAAAGGATTATAAGACGAGTGTATCGAAATTTTTAGAACGTGGTTATCGTCGGAAAACGGAGCTGTTGCACCCAGAAATGATGCGTCCATTATTACAGATGCACGCTTTAGAGACAGCGCATGATCATTTGAAGCGATACTTCAAGAGTAAATATTTGCGCATGGCATACAGTTTCCCAACATTTTATATCGGAGGAAATCCGTATACGACACCATCCATCTATGGTTTGATTCCATACCGGGAACAAGCAGAAGGTGTCTGGTATGTAAAAGGTGGTTATTTCTCACTTGCTGAACGCATGTATGACACATTAGTCGAACGAGGTGTCCGGTTCGTCTTCGAGGCACCCGTTGAACGAGTCGTCGTTGACCAGGGACAGGCGAAGGAAATCGTCTTACAAGGTGGAACACATGAAGCATTCGATCAAATCGTACTAAATGGAGAGTTTCCATTAATGGAACGTCTTGTGGAAGGTAAACAACCTAAAACATATACTCCTTCAGGCGGGACGCTATTGCTGTATTTCAAGATGAAAGGGAAAGTTGACTTACCGGTGCATCGATTTTTGATGCCGAATGACTTGGAACCACTCATGACAAACATCTTTAAAAAAGGACGATTACCTGAACATCCGGCAGTCTATCTGTTCCATCCGAGTCAGATTGATCGTAGTTTAACAGGAACGGACGATAGCGTCGTCTATTCATTAATTCCTTCTCCTCGTGGCTATGGTGTGAAAGATTATGAAAAAGTAGACTTCGTCGAGACCGTACTCGAAAAAATCGAGCATCATCATCCGGGATTTCGGGAAAAGATACAAGAAATGAAGATTCGTACACCGAATGATGCACAGGCATTTGGACTATACGAAGGTGGCAGTTTTGGAATTGCTCCGACGATTCGTCAATCAGCTGCCTTAAAGACACAGGCAAAACCATATCCAGATATCGATCGACTATATGCCGTCGGTGCATCGGTGCATCCGTGTGGAGGAGTACCAGTCGTCATGATGGGCGCAACGATACTCGTAAACCGAATGGAACAAGAGATGGGGTGGAAACATGAATTCAGTGACGATCCAGAACGCGTATATCAAATGTGAGGAAGTCATTCAGTCCGGATCTAAAACGTTCTATAAAGCCTTTTCACTCTTACCAAAAGCAGATCGACAAGCTGTTTATGCGATTTATACATTTTGCCGGTTCCTTGACGATACCGTCGACGAATCAGATACACCGAAAGAAAGTTTAATGGCTTTTTTGAATGAATTCAAACGATTCCGCAATGGTGAAGTACTAAATAAACCGTTATGGATTGCGTTAGCAGATGTATTTGAACGTTACGAAATGGATGAGACACCCTTTCTCGAACTCGCGGAAGGTATGCGTTGGGACATCGAGAAAAATCGTTATCAGACGCTTGAGGAGACAGAGCAATACAGTTATTACGTAGCGAGTACTGTCGGTTTAATGTTATTGCCAATCCTTGCACCGCAACAGCCTGATCTCCGTAAATCTGCTATTGATCTTGGAATCGCGATGCAACTAACGAATATATTGCGAGACGTCGGAGAAGATGCAAAACGCGGCCGCATCTACTTGCCCCATTCATGGATGGAGACATACGGTGTCACAGCGGAGTCATTACTCGCTGGTCGCCCTTCAGGAGACTTCATTGGTCTTTGGGAAGAAGTTGCACTTCGAGCAGAGCATCTGTATGATGCGGCGATTCCATCGTTTGATCGGTATCCGCGGGAGAGCAGACGCGCTTTAAAGGCAGCTGCCTTCTTATACCGTGGTATTCTCGATGCGGCACGGGATAATCATTACGACGTCTTTACGAAGCGGGCGTACGTCAGCCGTTGGCAAAAGATGAAGTTGCTCGCAACGATTTAATACAAGACCATAGAAAAAAGACCTTGGCGGGGACCAAGGTCTTTTTTCTATGGTCTGAGACCGGGGAGTCTCAGATTACTTCTACACCAGAGCGAACATCTGGACTACGAGATAGGTCTGTTTCGACCACGGGGATGGTCTTTTCTTTATCGAGCTATCTGTGGACCATTCGGATGAGACGATCTAAGGGGGAACGTCGTAAGTCATGCGAATGGACACACGATGAGTCACGTGATGAAATGGGTGGGTCCCATTTGATTTCGCTGGTTAGAAAAAGTAAGTTCTTCAACGCTCTTGACTCGGGGAAGTCACCTTGCGCTTGATTGAGGATGTGGGGTCAATCACTACCTCTTGAACTCGAAGTAATCGTATCAAATCTTAGTTGTCCGTACAAGTGATTGATATGCAATTCACATAACGTTCACAGGGTAGCGGCGACAGCAGAGACGATTCGTTCACTTGCTAGTTTTCCTGAAAGCGTCACCATTGGACTACCACCACCAGGATGCGTTGATCCACCGGCAAAAAACAAATTGTGAACATTCTTTGAACGGTTGCTCGGACGGAGGAAAGACGACCGGATGCCATTGGATGACAAGCCATACAACGAGCCGTGATAAGCAAAGAAGGTTTGTTCGATATCCTGTGGTGTGACCCGTTGTTCGTAGACGACATCTGATGAAATATCAATTCCAAACGACTGCAACCGTTGATTGATCAGTTGATCATACGTATCAAAATCAATCGCATGTCCAGTATCTGTCGCAGGCGCGTTGACGAGTACAAACAGATTGTCACCCGCTTGTCCCATTTCTGGGGCTGTGACGGAAGAATTGGAGATATAGATCGTCGGTTCCTCCGCATAACGTTTTTCATCAAAAAGTGCTTTGAACTCTGCTTCGTAATCTGAAGAGAAGAAGACGTTATGATGAGCCAGTCCTTCGATCCGACGTGAGAGACCGATGCAACGGACATAGGCAGAAATGGACGGTTCGACTTGAGCAGGCGTCGGATTTTTAAAATCAGGTCGTGCGGTTTCTGAGATCAGACGTGGATATTGTGTCAACAAATCACCGTTCATGACGACGAAGTCGACGGGTAGATACTCTAAATGATTCAATTCGATTTCCGTTGCTTGTCCGTCGACGACTTCGATCTGGGTCACCTCATCTCCAAGCCGGAAGACGACACCGAGTTCTTTTGCACGTCGAGCGAATCCTTCTGCGATTGCTGTATTGCCGCCATTCGTGAAGTAGACGCCGTCATTTAGTTCTAAATGAGCGATTAAACTGAAGGTAGCAGGTGTTTGATACGGACTGCTCCCGATATATGTCGCATAACGATCAAGTGCCTGAATTAACTCTTTATCCTTAAAGTAGTGTTTATGCAGTCCATGGAGACTTTGAAAGGGATGCACTTTTAGCATGTCACGCCAAAGGGAAGGGCGGACATATGAATCGATATTTGTGAAAAATTGTCGTTTGGCGATCGTATGCAACTTCGCGACTTCCTCTTGGTAACCGGTAATATCGTTTTTCGCCAACTGACCGTTCGTGAAACGATCTACTTCTGTTCGCATCGCTTCTCGCCCAGACGAAAAGGTTAACGTGCGTCCGTCTGAAAAGTGATTGATCGTATGGCGCTCGAGTTTCGTAAATGTAAAGTATTCATCGGGATCTGCTCCGGACTCGAGAATGACAGACTGAAAGACTTCCGGCATTGTGATCGTATTCGGTCCGAAGTCGAAGCGATGTCCTTCTGTGACGATCGGCATCATCTTGCCGCCAATATGTGCATTACGCTCGACGACAGTGACACGAAACCCTTTTGCCGCTAATGAAATGGCGGCGCTGAGTCCACCAAGACCGGCTCCGATGACAGCTATATGTTTCATACTATTGATTCCTCCTTATGAATAGGTTCGACCCTTCCATGTGATTTCCCGTTTCCTAAAGCTTCGAATCATCGCACTGGCTAGCAAGATGACATAAAGGAGTACCGCCAGTGGATGAAGCCACCAAACATGTCGGATTTGTGCCGCACGATCGATCCGGAATCTTGCTAAGTAAAGAAGAATCAGTGCGCCACCCATCTGCCAGGATGGGTGAAGGATGAGATAAGGTAGGACACTTGCTTGAATCAAGTAAAAGAGTAGAAAGTATGATCCGACGACGTAGGAATCGTTCATCCCACGAAAGACATTCTTTAGAAAACCTTGCCAGACCTCTTCATTCGTGGCGTACATGTCGCAAGAAACAACTGGGGCGACTTCGACAAGTGTCGTTGTCCATCCATGTCGTTTAAATGTACGACAAAGCTCTAGGTCGTCTACAAGAGCCGTTCGAATGCTGTCATGTCCACCGACTTGTTCGTAAGCATGTCGTTCGACGAGGACGACCATTCCGTTCGCAGCGGCAAAAGCCGGATGTTTCACCTTGCGAAACGGAATCGGAAGATGCTGTGCGATAAGAACATGTTGTATCGGAATCAAACACTTCCCGAGAAACGTCGGTACAGGAAATGACGGAAAACCAGAAAGGAAAACGGCTCGTTCTGTTCGTAACGTTCCGTATAAGCGACAAATTGCATCAGGTGTCAGTGTCACATCAGCATCGAGAAATAATAGATAGTCCTCTGTCGTTCGTCTCGCGAGTTGATGACACGCATGGACCTTTCCTGCCCAGCCTACTGGTAAGGGAAGACCATCAATCACCGTAAAACGATTGTCTTGACCAATCCGATCGAGCAATAACTCACGCGTCCGATCGGTCGAACGATCTTCATATAAGTAGACGTGCATACCTGATGTCAAAGCGGGTTCCAGTGCGTCTAATAATTTTCGTACATTGCGCTCCTCGTTACGTAACGGGATGCAGACTGCTAGACTATCTGGTTGAACGGCATCCGTTAATCGAGGTAAAAAAGCTAAATTGACCCATGTGTAGAGACAGACAGCTAGAGCGAGGAAAAAAAAGAACCAACTCATGACCGAAGTGCCCGTAACCAGCGCTCCGTTCGCGCAGGGAGTGGTTCCCTTCGTTTTGAGATACAGCGATACAAATCGACACGCTCTGCCATCGCATCTGCTCGTATGTCGTCATATAATGCTGTTAGCTCTACTGTCAGACGTTTTACTTGGACACTGGATCGTTCGTCAGACAATGGATAAAAGCGACGCGTCCTTACATAGACATCCGGTTGCTGTTCATGTCCGTACGAATAGTAGAAGGCGACGAGAGACACGGTATCCGCATGACGCATTAATTGCGTTGCTCCACTTGCTAAGTGCATCGGTCGTTCTTCTTGATGCCGTTCCTCACCTTGAGGAAACATCCAGACGCTGCTTCCGTTTTGGAGTCGTGCTTTTGCATATTGAAGGCTTTTCTTGATATCAGAGAACGATGTCCGGTCGACAGAGAAAGCTCCGAGACGGGAGAAGAATGGAAAACGGGCGAGTCCTGCCTGGTCAATCATGACATAGGGGTCGTGATGGAAACAGGTCTGATCCAAATGAAAAAGAATCATACCATCCCACCAAGAACTATGCGTAGCAAGCATGAGTCCTGGGACGGGTAAATCGTCTGCGCGGTATAAGACACGGTGAAAATGACGCTGAATCAAAGCATGATCAACATACGTATGAAATACGGATTCAGCTAATTTGCTTTTGTTTGCTTCTTTCAACGATAACCCCTCGTTTCACAATGAAATAGACGATGAACGCACTTAAGCTGACCAAAGTGACGCCATAGAGACCAGCAACTCCTGCTGTTACACCGAATAAAGTGTGCAACATCAAAAAGAGATACTGATTGTTTTGTTCGAGTGCGGCATCCGTCGCTTTGACTTGATAGCGATTGATGAAAAAGGAAAAGACGAGCGCCGTTCCATACCACCCGAAGAAATTCTGTGTCGGAATATCGTAATACCAGCCACCGTCTTGCCAAAGCCAATACGATTTCACGTTAGCAGCAACAGGATCGATCGCTAAATCGAGCCAAACGGCAAACAATGGAACGAGAGTCAGTGTACTATAGCGAAATGAGAACAAACGGGAGAAAGCGAGACTCGCACCCATGACCGACAACCATGCAGCCCCAATCGTAATCGGCACACCTAATAACTGGACACCGAAATCCGACTCGTAACGATATGTTCCGAACGGCCAACCGGTATGGACCCCAATCGACTCAATGATGATCGAACCAAAAAAGATGAAGGGGATGACAAGACGTCCCTTCGGTAAGACATGCCAAAAGTAGAGAGCTGCGTATAAGCCGGAAGCGAATAAAAAGACGGCATTGGCCCACTCGAGCCAAGGAGGAAGTAACGAAAAACCGACTAAGATCAAGCCAATGGCGAACCAAATCGAAAAGAAAATCCAAAGACGTTTATGAAACTGCTCCATGCGTGACATTCCTCCATTTCCAAAATAGCTTCTGTCATAAGTATACCCATATATCTTGAAAACGAGCGAGGGAGAAGCGGTCTTATAAAAAAAGTGGTCCGGCTTCTCGCAAGAGAAACCGAACCACTTCCTATCATCATCCGTTTGAATGTTGTCTTTGCTTCTTCTTTTTGATAAATGAGAAAAGGAGAAACGCGATATACAACGGAACAGCAACGAACCAAAACGTCGACCACTCATTGCTACGCGCAATCATGACATACGTCACGTACAGCAACGTAAAGGTGATGACGAACGTATGGCGCGGAACGGGAATGTCTTTAAAACTTGGAATCTTGACACGACTGACCATCAAGAAGGCAAGACCTGTGAAGACAAGTGGGACCATCAAGTCGTTCATTCGTCCACTAAACAACGTGACGACGGCCAAAATACCACCTGCCGCCGTAATTGGTACACCTGAAAAATAAGCAGATGCCACATTCGTTGCCGATAAATTAAACCGGGCAAGACGGAATGCGCCGAACAACGGGAACAGAGCAGAGATTAGTAAACCAACTTCTCCGAATTCATAGAAATACGTATAGTAGGCCATCATTGCAGGTGCGACACCGAATGTCACGATATCTGCTAATGAGTCCAGTTCTTTTCCGAAGTCGCCTGCTACACCAAGCATCCGAGCAAGACGTCCGTCCAGACTATCAAGCATCATCGCGATGACGATTAGTAAGGTGGCATTTTGAAAATCACCTTTTGCTGCCATGACGATGGCTAAAAAACCACAATACAGATTTCCGAACGTAAATAGGTTGGGTATTGAATTACGAACACGATCTTTCCACAAAATGATTCCTCCTGCCACTTCATCGATACTACTCATCATACCATAATTAGGAGATGGAATTCAGCCGTTCGTAAAGAGAATCCCCTGAGTGAAAGATAAAAAATCATGAGGATTCAATCGAACTTGATGTCCACGTTTTCCAGCAGATAGGATGATGAATGGTTCATGGATAGCACGATCCGATAAAAGAACCGGAAAATTCTTCTTAGCACCGATGGCAGAGACACCACCTCGAATATAGCCAGTCAGGAATTCTAACTCCTTCATCGGAACAAGCGCGACTTTTTTCGAATGCAATGCTTTAGCCGCTGCCTTTAGAGAGAGTTCTTCTTCCCCCGAAATGACGACGAAGACATATTTATTTTCGACCATTTTCAAAACAAGGGTTTTAAAAATGGTCGAAAGGGGGTAATTAATCTTTCTAGCGACGGCTTCAGCAGATAAATCATCAAGATCAACAGGATAAGTGAGGGATTCAAAGTCAATCTTAGACTGCTTCAGAAGCCTCTCGACGTTCGTTTTGCTCATGTGTTTCTCCTTTGACGAGTGAGTATTGAACCCATTTCCGTCCGTGCCAACGTTTCATGGCGAAAATGCCACGGAACCATTCGTCAGCAGAGAAGGCAATCCAGATTCCAAGTAGTCCAAGACCGAAACCAAGACCAAGCGTATAACTTAGGACGACCGCGATTCCCCACATCGATAGAATACCGATGGCGACAGGGAAACGAACATCTCCTGCCGATTTAAGAGTTCCCATGAGCACGATGTTCATCGCGCGACCTGGTTCAAGAATGACGCTTGCCCAGAGTAGTGGGATACCGATTGCAATGATTTCGGGACTCGATGTGAACGCTGATAGAATCGATGAACCGAATGAAGCAAGAGCGACAGCTGAGATGAAGCTTGCGAAAACAGCGATCTTCAATGTTTTCACAGCACGTCCGTATGCTTGTTCAAATTGTTGAGCACCAACTTGGCGTGCGACGAGTAATTGAGTTCCTTGAGCGATGGCAAGCGTAAATAGGAAACAAAGCATCGTGATGTTTGATACATAAACACGAGCAGACAACGCTGCTTCACCAATTGTTGCGATGAATCCTGTGATGATGAGTTGTGAGAATTGATACGAGATCCCTTCACCAGCAGATGGGATTCCGATGTTCATGATTCGTTTCACATCCTCACGATTGAAATGAATCAAGTCTTTTACTGTAAAACGTAAAGAAAGTTTGCGGTAAACGACAAAGAACAACACAAGGACAGCGATTGTCCGGGCGATGACGATCGACCAAGCGACACCAGCAACACCGAGAACGGGAATGCCGAAGAGTCCAAGAACAGCGATGACGTTACCAAAAGCACTAACGAAATTCATGAGTAGCGTGACGTACATAGCATTTTTAGTGAATCCATGACTCCGAAGAATCGCACCCAGTGTCAGTGAGATGGCTTCTAAGAAAAGGAACAAACCAACGATCTTAATGAACGTTTCGCCATAAACGAGGGTCTCTCCTTCTAATGAGAAAAATCCAAGAAGTTGTCTTCCGAACAAGACGACGGTCAGAGAAACGATGAGACCGGTATACAAGTTAATTGCAAAAGCGGATCGAGCAGTTTGGCGAGCATTTTGTGTCTTTCTTGCACCAAGATACTGACCAATGATGATCGTTGCACCGACCGATGTGATATTGAATAAAATGATGAAGATATTCAAAATTTGATTGGATACGCCGACTGCCGCAGCAGCGCTATCCGAGTAATAACTTAAAATCAACGTTGCAATGATTCCGAGACTCATATGCAGTGCGATTTCAATGAATAATGGCCACGTAATGTGGAATAAGCTTGGTTGCTTGACTGTTTTCATAAAATAAATCCCCTTTGTTTCATAAAACGAATAGTGTTTCTTTATCTTTTTGAAACTATACGCCTTCAATTTTCATAATGAAAGAGGGTTTTTTGTCTTTCATCGAAAAAATAGAGATTTAAAAGGATTTTCATAAAATATCACGAATACATCATAATGAACAATCATTCATTTTTAAAAGGTAGGGGAATCCGATGAAACGAGAACTGAATTATGTCGTCAAGGATCAGATTGCGACGTTAACGCTCGCTCGACCGAAACAATTGAATGCATTAACCTCGAATTTATTAGAAGAACTCGCAGACGCTTTAGAAGAAGCAAATCAAGATGAAGAAGTACGAGTCATCGTCTTGACTGGTGAAGGACGCGGTTTTTGCGCAGGACAAGACTTAAAAACTGTCTCTCCTGAGCTCGACCATGGTGAATATCTAAAGCAGTATTACCATCCTGTCGTTCGGGCAATCGCTAAATCGAAAAAACCGACGATTGCTGCTATCAATGGTGTAGCAGCAGGTGCCGGTTTATCAATGACACTCGCCTGCGATTTTCGGCTTGTCCACGCGGAAGCGAAATTGTCACTCGGATTCATTAATATCGGTCTTGTTCCGGATGCGGGTGCCCCGTATTTCTTACCTCGACTGATCGGAGCGGCAAAAGCAACGGAGCTTGCGTTACTCGGTGATACGATTTCAGCAGACGAAGCCGTTTCGCTCAATCTTGCGACACGAAGCATCGAATCAGAGAAATTTGGAGAAGAGGTCACAGCTTTTGCTCGTCAGCTAGCGAATCGTCCGACGAAAGTGATCGGGTACATTAAGCAGCTGCAAGCAGCGAGTTATGAAAATAATTTGGAGGAAATGCTCGCTCAAGAAATCGTCTACCAGTCACGTGCTGGAAAAACGGAAGACCATCGTCATGCTGTTGAATCCTTCATCGAAAAAAAACGCCCTGTTTTTGTCGGACGATGAATCGAAGAACATAGGAAGAACATATATAGAAGAAAGACGTCGGAAACGCACGATGCGCCGACGTCTTTTTAATTCAATTTCTTTTTGATTTTTCGTGCGGTCGCATGTGTACGGTTCGTCAATCCTGTAGAGATACGGAATAGTAAAATTCCAAGAAAAGCAGAAACAAAAATGTATATCCCAGTCAATGTCACGAATGCACCACTAGCGAGCGTGATGAAAAGTATCGAAAATTCACCACGTGGACCAAGACAGAAGCCAGATTCGATCGCATGATAATTCGATAAACCAAAGGACCTTCCGCCGAGGTAACCGACTAAGAATTTAGAGACGACTCCCCAAATGACAAGAGCGAAGAAAAATAGATCAATCGGTAATCCGTCAGTCAACTCAAATGACATTCCGAACGTGATAAAGAACAATGGTAATAATAAGTCTTGAAACGGAGTGACTAGTCGTCTAAGATAACGCGTCTCATCCAGTTCGGTTAACAGAATACCGATGATAAAGGCGCCAAGTACTTCTGACAATCCGAATAAAATACCGATACCGGAAAATAACAAGATTAACCCGATGATTCCGATGCCGGCATCAGGATGACGGTAGAGTGAATCGACGAGACGTTTCCGTCTTCGGATGAATAACGTCATGATGATTAAAGCAATGAAGAAGAAGGCGAACCCTAAAAAGATGATGCTGATTTTGGCAACCGAGAACGTCTCAGTCCCTAAAACGAACGGGGCCGTCGTCAGTAGGATCGGTGCCATCAAATCTTCGAAGACGAGTAAGGACAGCACGAAGCGATTCACATCCTGATGTTTATCCGGTTCCCGATCGAGCAGTCGAGCTGAAATCGAAGAACTCGTCGCATACAAGACACAGCCGATCAAAAACGATTCGGCGATGGAAAAACCGAACGATAAAGTCAACAGGATTGTTCCACCAAACGAAAGTAGAATATCGATGACTCCTGCTTTCCAAATGGAACGGAGCTGAATCAGCAAGTCCGCCACTGAAAATTTTAGACCGAGTAAAAAGAACAGGACGATGATGCCCGCTTCTCCTCCGAGTTTCAGTTCTTCGGGAGGATCGTAATAAAATCCAAGGACGATTCCAATCAAGATGAAGGCCAGAATACTCGGGATGTGGAATCGTTCACTCAAGTAACTGATCGTAAACAAGCCGATGAGGATGAGACCGGCGTAAAAGAAAATTTCCATGGAGGATGTCCTCCTTTCTGTACCCTATACCCTAATTCGATGGCATTCATTAACTTGTTTTTATCTTGGAGAACGGATACAGAAAAAAGCCTGTACACAAAACTTCTTTTTTAGAAGGTGGGTGTACAGGCTTTTAGGTGGTTATAAGACTTGAACGATCGTTCCAGAATAAGCGGGGAGAGAAACATCAAGTGTCTGCTGGTGCGTGTTCGTCAATAAATCAAGCCCTCGACCAGCTTGTGGAGCGGTCAGCGAAACAGGAACATCTGAATTGTTGAAGTAGATATAATACAATCCTTCCGGGCTCATGCGACGCATGATGATCGTATTCGTCTCATCATTCGCATGAACGAAAGAAATGTGACCTTGGTTCGCAAGCGTCTTATGCTGCTTTCGAAGCTGTAACAAGTGTCGCGTATAGGCGAATAACTCCTGATCCTGCTCCTCTGGATCCCATGGCATGCATTTCCGACAGCCTGGATCTTGATCGCCATCGAGACCGATTTCATCACCATAATAGATGACGGGACTACCCGAGAACGTCAACATCGATAACAAGAGAAGATGAAGCTTTTGTTTGTTATTGCCAGCACGCGTCAACGCACGTGGTGTATCGTGTGAACCGATTAAATTAAAGGTCACTTCATTGACATTCATCGTGTTTGAGAACAATACATGCGACATATCGTTCGCATACGAAGTTGCTTTAGTCTTATCTAAAGCAAAGAAATTCAAAGCGGCATTCGTAAATGGATAGTTCATGACGGCGTCAAACTGGTCACCGAGCAACCATTCCTGTGAGTCATGCCAAATTTCACCAAGGATATACGTGTCAGGGTTGACTTCCTTGACGACTTGACGGAAATCACGCCAAAATGCGTGATCGACCTCGTTGGCGACGTCGAGTCGCCAGCCATCGATTCCGAATTCCTCGACCCAATAGCGGGCGACATGGAGTAAGTATGACTTTACTTCATCGTTCTCGGTATTGAATTTCGGCATCTCAGGTACGAAAGCAAATGTATCGTAGTTCGGTAGCGGTTCGGTCACGAGTGGGAAATCGCGCAAGTGGAACCATTCCTTATATGTCGAATGACTACCATGTTCACGGATATCAGCAAAGGCTTTATGGTGGAAGCCAGCGTGATTAAAGACGGCATCTAGCATGATGCGAATACCATGTGCATGTAACAAATCAACCATTTCCTTGAATTTTTCTTTAGTGCCGAACTGTGGATCAATTTCTAAGTAATCAATCGTATCGTATTTATGATTCGATTTCGCCAAGAAGATCGGACAGAAGTAAATGCCAGTAATACCGAGCTCAACAAGGTAGTCGATATGATCGATGACACCCTGGAAATCTCCACCGAAGAGATTCGTCGTCGTTGGTGCCGTGCTGTTCCATGGAAGTGTACCAGCCGGATCGTTCGTCGTATCGCCATTTGCGAAGCGGTCTGGGAAGATTTGATACCAAACCGTATCCTGGACCCAATCTGGTGCAGTAAATACGTCGACTGCATTAAGGAAAGGAACGCAGAAATAATATCCAGTGTCATCAAGTGGTTTTTCATCGAACCATCCACGTTCTGTAAAGACTTGACTTGTCGCACCGTCATGGAGACGGAAACCATATCGTAGACGACGGAAGGGTGGAACGACATCAATGAACCAATAATCATATAGTTCATCAGAGCCACTACGCTTCATCGGCGTTTCGAATGTATTCCAGTAGTTTGATTTCGAGGGATCGAAGTTCCAGTCGGCGGCATCTGGGTTTTCAGTATGCCAATCATACGGATCGCCCCAAATCAAATCGACGCGATCAACGTCATTTTTTTTTGTTTGTAAACGGATGTGGATTGTTCGCTCGTCATACTTATAGACGAAGGGAGACATCGCACGGTGAAACACAGCTTCTTTGAACATGGCAGTCACTCCTTAACGCAATCGCTTGCATCGTATTGATTATATCTTCGACCTAAGAATAGTAAAGCGCTTTCTTAAAGTCAATTGCAATCCCATGAAATCAAGGATTCCTGATAAAAGTCGAGAGTATGATGCAATCGTTTGCATCATGTTGTGCAAACGATAAAAATGAAAACGTTTTCTTTTTGTTTTCTTATCCAACCTAGCATTTGATTCAAATAATGAAATCAGAAATAAAAAGTTTTTGAAATGTAAGAAAATAATTGATTAAAAGGTCTTGTCAAAAGGATTTTAGATTGTATAATAAAAATGTAAAGGTGATGCAAACGTTTTCATAAAACGCTTACAACCATTTGGTTGTTATCATGGGAAAATGGTTGTGCCTTTATGCAAACGTTGTGCATTAAAACGTATCATTCATAAGTTAACTTGGGGAGGAAATTTCAATCATGGAAATGAAAAAATTCGTAGCAGGTCTTTCTGTATCTGTCATGGCAATGGGTGCACTTGCAGCATGTGGCGGTGGATCAGATTCTGATTCTTCATCTTCAGAATCAGGCAGTAAAAAACCATCTAAAATCGTCGTCTGGGAAGATACAGACAAAGCTGAAACGACAAAAGCGGCAGCTAAAGCGTTCGAAGAAAAAGAAGGCGTGAAAGTCGAAGTCAAAGAAGTCAAAATGACGGATCAGCAAAAGAAAGTAGCACTTGATGGACCAGCAGGTAAAGGACCAGACATCATGCTTCTTCCTCACGATCAAATTGGTACAGTCGTTGACCAAGGGTTGATTGCTGAACTTAAAGACGGAGAAAAAGCACTTGAGCCGTTCCTCGATACTGCAAAATCAGCAGTAACGTTTGACGGGAAAGTCTACGGATATCCGAAAGCCATTGAAACACCAATCCTCCTTTTCAATAAAGATGAACTAAAAGAAGCACCAACTTCGATGGATGACTTATACAAACTGTCTACTGAAAAGAAAAAAGATGGTAAGTACGGATTCCTTGCTCTGTGGGACAACTTCTACTTCGCATACGGTCCAATCGGTGGATACGGTGGTTATGTCTTTAAAGACAATGGTGGCAAATTGGATCCAGCAGATATCGGCTTGAACAATAAAGGTGCCGTCGAAGGAATGGATTACATCGGTAAATGGTATAAAGAGGGTCTCTTCCCGAAAGGTCTCATCGGTGGTGGCGGTGGTCAAGCCATGGACCAACTCTTCGGTGATAAAAAAGCTGCAGCTGTCATGAACGGACCATGGGCTGTTGCAAGTTATAAGGAAAAAGGTATCAACCTTGGAGCTTCGGAACTTCCAAAACTTCCAAACGGTGAACCAATCAAAACTTTCGTTGGTGTAAAAACATACGCAATTTCAGCATACTCAGAAAATGCTGAGTGGGCTGAAAAGTTCTTGGCTTCTCTCACTGGTAAAGATAACGCGAAAGCAATGTTCGAGAAATACAACGAGATCCCACCAGTCACTGAACTTCAAGAAGATGCAACAATCAAGGACAATGAAGTCGCAGCAGCAGTCTTCGCGCAAGCGAAAAACGGTGTACCTATGCCGAACATCGCTGAAATGGGTCAAGTTTGGGAGCCGATGGCAGCAGCACTTCAACTTGTTGCAACGAACAAACAAGACGCACAAAAATCAGCAGATGATGCTGTCAAACAAATCAAGCAACAAATCGAAGCAAACAATCAATAAGCGTAAGTGGAACGCATGAATCCATGACAAAGAGATAAAGAGAGGGGGATCTTGGATTCCCCCTCATCTTTATGGTTGGAAGAGAAGCCTGAGGTCAGACATGACCTTTGGAAAGGAGAACGGACGATGGCTGCGATTGCAACACCACACCCGACGAATCCAACGCCTGAAAAAAAGACGAACCACCGCAAGATTGCGGCGCTGATGTCGATCATTCCAGGAGTAGGACAACTATACAATAAACAATTCCTTAAAGGCGCGACATTTTTTATTGTCGTACTTTCATATTTCCTCGTTAACTTTGAACTGTTCTTCAAAGGAGCCGGAAATGGTCCTGGCGATCGCGGAGCGATCTGGGGCTTGATTACACTCGGTGAGGTACCAGGCGTAAGGGGGGATCACTCGATCTTTCTAATGGTCGAGGGCATCATTGCCTTGATTTTACTTGTCTTTGGTATCGCCATTTACGTCTGGAACTTTATCGATGCGTATCGAATCGGTAAGTTACGTGACATGAACCTCGAAGTACCTTCCTTGAAGATGCAACTACGGAACTTCCGCGATAACGGGTTCCCGTACGCGATGTTGATTCCTTCACTAGTACTTTTAGTGTTCACGGTCGTCTTACCGTTGATCTTTACATTCTTGATTGCGTTTACGAACTACAAATTCAACAACTCACCACCAGCGAAGCTGGTCGACTGGATCGGCATCCAAAACTTCCTGAACATTTTCACCGTCGATATTTTCCGTGATACGTTCGTGAGCGTTCTTGGTTGGACGCTTGTCTGGACCGTCGCTTCGACGACAGGGGTCATCGCAATTGGAATTGGCCTTGCAGTCTTGCTGAATCAAAAAGGACTCAAAGGAAAACGTTTCTTCCGTTCGATCTTGATTCTTTCATGGGCAGTACCAGCGTTCATCACGATTTTGATCTTCCGCTCGATGTTCAATGAAACTTTCGGTGTCTTCAATACGACATTGTTACCAGCGATCGGTCTTGAGAATGGTCTCGACTGGATGACGGATCCGACGTATACGAAGCTTGCCTTGATTGGTATTCAGTGGTGGTTAGGATTCCCATACATCATGACGCTGACGACAGGAATCTTACAGTCGATTCCTGAAGATCTTTATGAAGCGGCGACGATTGACGGAGCAACAGCAGGCGAGAAATTCCGCCTAATCACGTTACCGATGATTCTATTTGCAACGGCACCAATCTTAATCACGCAGTATACGTTCAACTTCAATAACTTCAATATCATTTATCTCTTCAACAATGGTGGACCGGCAGTACCGGGACAATCAGCAGGTGGAACGGATATCTTGATTTCATGGATTTACAAATTATCGCTCGGCTCAAATCCGCAGTACGGATTCGCAGCAGCCATCACGCTTGTGTTGTCGTTCTTCATCATGACGATTGCCGTCATTCAGTTCAAGCGTTCAAAATCATTCAAAGATGAGGATATGATCTAATATGAGAAAACAAAACCGAATTAATATGGCATTGTCATATCTCATTTTGACGATCGCCTCCATCATTATCGTCTATCCACTTCTTTGGGTCGTGGGTACCTCACTGAACCCAGGGAAAAGCATTACATCGGATATTTTCCCAAGTAATCCGACATTAATTCACTATTTCGATTTGTTTGATCCAGCAAAAACGGATTACGGCATGTGGTACTTGAATACGATTAAGATCGCCGTCATCACGATGGTCGTCTCTGTCGCTTTGATTACGTTAACAGGATATATTTTTTCACGTTATCGCTTTGTCGGTCGGAAAAATTCACTAATCCTATTCCTCGTGTTGCAGATGGTACCGCAATTCGTTGCAATCATTGCGATTTATGTCCTGCTTAATATGTTAGAATTATTTGATACGCATCTGGCGCTTATCTTACTCTATTCAGGTGGCGCGATTCCAATGAATACGTATCTTGCCAAAGGATATTTTGATACGATTCCAAAAGAACTTGATGAGGCGGCACGGATGGATGGTGCCGGTCACTTACGAATCTTCTGGCAAATCATCTTACCGCTCGCAAAGCCGATGGTCGCCGTCATCGCGTTGTTCAACTTCATGGCTCCATTTAACGATTTCATCTTAGCATCGCTTGTGCTGCGTTCTCCTGAGAAACAGACGCTTGCGGTCGGGTTGTATAACATGGTGTCAGAGCAGTTCGACAACAACTTTACGTTATTCGCGGCAGGTGCCGTATTATCAGCAGTTCCAATCGTTCTTCTTTTCTTCGCATTCCAGCGTTTCTTCGTTTCTGGTTTGACAGCTGGTGGAACGAAAGGATAATCATAAGGGGGAAATCAGCGGCATGAGACGAGGCATAATGCTTCTCCTCTTGCCGCTTCTCTTGTCTATCGGACTTCAACCGATGATCGGGGAAGCAGCAAGTTGGGAAAAAGAACGGATGTATTTCATCATGGTTGATCGGTTCGAGAACGGAGACCCGAGTAATGACCGAGAGGCGGATCCTGAGAATCCAAAAGCCTTCCAAGGTGGAGATTTAGCAGGGGTGACGAAACGTCTTGATTACATCAAGAAAAAAGGCTTCACATCAATTTGGTTAACACCAATCTTTAAGAACCGTCCAAATGGGTATCATGGATACTGGACGGATGATTATTACGAGATTGATCCGCATTTCGGAACAAAAGAAGAGTTCAAGCGTCTCGTCAAGGAAGCGCATGACCGAGATATCAAGGTCGTTCTCGATCTTGTCGTCAATCACTTAGGACCGAATCACCCAATGGTCAAAGAAAAACCGGACTGGTTCCATAAAAATCAACCCATCATGAACTGGAATAACCCATCGGAAGTCGAAAATAATTGGTTATTTGATTTACCAGACTTCAATACGGAAAATCCTGAAGTTGTGAATTACTTAATTGATGTTGCGAACTACTGGGTCGATGAAACGGGTATAGACGGTTATCGACTGGATACGGTTCGCCATGTGCCAGCCGCATTTTGGAAAACATTCATTCCTGCAGTAAAGGAAAAGCATCCAAACTTATTCTTACTGGCTGAAGTGTTTGACGGAGATCCGCGAAAAATTGCCTCCTATTCAAAATTAGGCTTTGATTCCGTCACGAATTTCCCGTTTTATTATGGGGTTAAGGACCAGTTTGCCCGCAAAAATGGTTCAGCGGAAGAACTCGATTCAGTTTATAATCGAGATACTACGTTTAATCCGAATGCTAAAGGACTTGCAACTTTCATTGACAATCATGATGTCAAACGTTTCATCACGGAAGCGAAGATTAGTGGCGCAAAAGAAGAGGAGCGTCAACTTCGATTAGCGCTGTTTGCACTCTATGCTGCTCCAGGTATGCCAATCGTCTACCAAGGAACAGAGGTAGCGATGCCAGGCGGTGAGGATCCCGGAAACCGGATGATGATGACATTTGATCAAAACAAGAAGATGCAACAGTACGTAAAAACGTTGAATGAGATGCGCGAGGACTACCCAGCGTTTGCCACAGGGAAGCAACGCTTGATCGCAAAAGCGGATCATATGGCGGTCTACTCACGGGAAACCAAACAACAACAAGTCGTTTATGCGATTAATCTTGGGGAGAAAAAAACGAGCTTACGTGTATCTGCGAAAGAAATCGGTAATGATCAGCGTTTGAGAGGTCTTTTATTCTCAGACTTGGTGCGTCAAGATGGTGACGCGTATGAAATCACGCTCGATGCAAGTAGCGCAAATAGCTACGTCATCGAAAAATCACAAGTCAATTGGTGGTCGATCGTCGCAATCGGTGCAATCGCTCCAATTTTAGCGCTCATACTTCTTCTCGTTCACCGTAAACGGATGCAACGTCAAACGAAATAAAATACTTAAGTAGGGGAAATGTGAGGTGAAGGGGATGCAGGTAACAATCAAGGATGTAGCACGGGAGGCAAATGTCGCACCCTCGACGGTGTCACGCGTCATCGCGAACAGTTCGCGTATCAGTCAAAAGACGAAAGAACGGGTACGACAGGCGATGGATGAACTCGGATACTATCCGAACGTTCATGCGCGCAGTCTAGCGAATCGGACGACACAAGCGATTGGTCTCGTCATGCCGAGTGCCGCAACAAAAACGCTTCAAAATCCATTCTTTTCGGAAGTCATTCGAGGGATTAGTACAAAAGCGCATCAAAATGGATATTCGCTTTATATGACGACAGGTGTCTCGGAAGAAGAGGTTTACGAAGGTGTCGTCTCGATGGTTCAGGGTCGCCGCGTCGATGGTGTCGTCGTTCTTTATTCCCGAACGGATGATAAAGTCGTTCAATTTTTGCAAGACTCGAAGTTCCCGTTCGTCGTCGTCGGGAAACCATTCAGTGATTCGTCGCACGTCACGTATGTCGATACGGATAATTATCTGGCAGGTCGAGAGGTAACGAAGTATTTACATCAACTCGGACACGAGTGCATCGCATTCGTAGGTGGCGCACAGGACTTAGCCGTGACGCAAGAGCGTGTCGGCGGATACAAGACGGCTCTCATGGAAGAGGGCATTCCAATTCAAGAGTCTTATATTGTCAGCGCACCATTTATGACGACAGGAGGGGCTGAAGCAGTCAAACGACTAATGTCACTTGAACACCCACCGACCGCTGTCGTTGTCAGTGACGACATGATGGCACTTGGTGTCATGAGTACGCTCAATGAGATGGGCATCAGTGTACCAGATCAAATGGCTGTCGTCAGTTTCAATAACTTGTTCATCGCAGAATTCTCAAGTCCACCGTTGACTTCTGTCGAAATCAATATCTTTGGACTTGGCTTTGAAGCAACGAATTGTTTGATTGAACAAATCAATGAAGATGCGACGCCTTATGGGAAACGCGTCATTGTCCCACACTATCTTGTCGTCCGTCAGTCTTGTGGCGGAAAATCCGAAGCATGAAACGAAAGTCTATGTTTAAACCGACGGGTTTAATCATAGACTTTTTTTGATGCAAGAGACATCTATTCCTAGTAAAAGGAAGCGGTTGCAGAAAAAGAAATTTATTTTCGTGCAAACGATTGCATTGAAGCTTTTTATGTGTACAATAAAGAATGTAGAGTACAGATGAAACGCTTACATGATCAGGCTAGCTGACATGTTTAGCATAAAAGGAGCGACTTGACGATGAAACGACTTTTTGAGGTCAATGAGTGGAAAATTACAGAGCTTGGTTTTCATCCAGAAGATAATCGACTAGCAGAATCGATGACATCGATCGGAAACGGTCATATGGGAATGCGCGGTACATTTGAAGAAGAGTACACAGGTGACACACATCAAGGCATGTATGTCGCAGGTGTTTATTATCCAGATAAGACACGTGTTGGTTGGTGGAAAAATGGTTATCCGGAATACTTCGCGAAAGTACTCAATGCTGTCAATATCATGGGCTTAAAAGTATCCGTTAATGGAAAAGCAGTTGATTTGAACACGTGGGAAGTCGTCGACTTCAAACGCGAACTCGATATGCAACACGGTGTGTTGTCACGGACGATGCTGTTGAAACATGGGGAAGAGGAAATAAAAGTTGAATCCAAACGTTTCTTCTCGATTGTCGATAAAGAAATCGCAGCCTTGCAATATACGGTAACACCTGTCAATTTCGAAGCAGAGATCATCATTGAATCGTATCTCGATGCGGATGTTGAGAATGAAGACTCAAACTATGATGAGAAGTTCTGGCTTCCCGTTGAACACGGAATCGAAGAGCGTTTTGGTTACGTCACGTCGAAGACGAAAAAGCTTGATTGGCATGTGACAGCAGCTATGATCACGGATGTCGAAGGCGCACGTTGTGAAGTCGTTGACGGCAATACGCAGTATGTCGCGAATCGTTTTACGAAACAAGCAGTAGTCGGAGAAGGTGTCACTGTCGAGAAATTCGTTGCGCTCGTAACGAATCGTGACTATGACATCGACGCATTACTGGAACAAGCGATGAAACGGGTTCATACCGCTTTCGAATCCGGATTTGATACATTACTTGCGACACATGAAGCAGCGTGGTTGCATCACTGGGAAGAAGCAGACGTGAAGATTGAAGGAGATGTCGAAGCACAACAAGGGATTCGATTTAATATCTTCCATATGTTCCAGACATACACAGGCGAAGATTCACGCCTTAACATTGGACCGAAAGGATTCACGGGCGAAAAGTATGGCGGTGCGACGTATTGGGATACAGAAGCGTACTGCTTGAACTTCTACCTCGCGACGTCGAAGCCGGAAGTGGCTTGGAACCTACTCAAATATCGGCATAATCAATTACCGCAAGCAAAAGAAAACGCGGATAAGAATGTCGGGATGAAGGGTGCGCTTTATCCAATGGTGACGATGAATGGAGAAGAGTGCCACAACGAGTGGGAAATTACGCATGAGGAGATTCACAGGAACGGCGCGATCGCGCATGCGATTTATAATTACACGAACTACACGGGTGACACGTCGTATCTCGGACAATACGGATTTGAAGTGTTAGTCGAGATTGCTCGTTATTGGGCAAGCCGTGTCAATTATGTGGCGCATAAGGATGTCTACATGATTCTTGGGGTGACGGGACCAAATGAATACGAGAACAACGTGAACAACAACTGGTATACGAATCTGATCGCAGCATGGTGTCTCGAATATACACAGACCGTTCACCGTCATCTAGCACAAGAAGAACCAGAACGTTTGCAAGAACTCATGCATCAATTAGCGTTGACGGATGAGGAACTGGCGAAGTGGGCAGATATCGACGCGAAGATGTATTATCCAAAAGATGAAGCAGCTCCTGGTATCTTCATGCAACAGGATGGCTTCATGGATAAGGAACAAATTTTGGTCGCTGAACTCGATCCAAAACATCTTCCGCTGAACCAGAATTGGTCTTGGGACCGGATCCTTCGCTCTGTATTCATTAAACAGGCAGATGTCCTGCAAGGTCTCTACTTCTTGACGGATCGCTTCAGTCTAGAAGAGAAGAAAGCGAACTTCGATTTCTATGAACCACGTACGGTTCACGAATCATCATTATCTCCATGTATCTACTCGATCATTGCAGCGGAAGTCGGCTATGAGGAAAAGGCAGTTGAATTGTACCAACGTTCGGCGCGACTTGATCTCGATAACTACAACAATGATACAGAAGACGGATTACACATCACGTCGATGGTTGGATCTTGGATGTCGATCGTCCATGGATTCGCCGGATTACGGGTAGCGAACGATACGTTGTCCTTTAAGCCGATGTTGCCAAAAGGCTGGACGAGCTATGCGTTCCGGATGCAGTGGCGCGGTCATCATATCCATGTCCATGTTCAGCCAAACGCCGTCGAAATCACTCAGACGGAAGGCGAAGCAGTCAGCTTAAACGTTCATGGAACGACTGTAGAAGTTCCGGCAGGAGGAAAGATTACGGTGCCTGCTTCGATGACAGTATAAAACGATGAAAAAGAACCGATGCCAAGTCGGTTCTTTTTTTGTGTAACACGAATTAGAGGACACCTTTGTCACAAATGAAAACGCCATCATGAAAAAGAACATCAATCTTTGGAAATCTTGACTATCCGGCGACATTTGAATGTGCTAAAGTGTTTCAAGATAGTTATGAATGAGAGGAGAACGGCGTGTGACAGCTGTAGTAAAGGAAAGTATGTTAAAAGTGATCGTGGCTACGATTGGAGGATTCGTCATTGCCGTTGCCATGAACTGGTTTTTGATTCCAAGTGGTGTTTATTCGACTGGATTTACAGGACTTGCCCAAATCTTGACGCAAGTCCTTCAAAATACAGCGTTCTCGTTTGGTGAAAACGTTTGGTTCTTAGCGCTGAACTTACCTTTGATCGTGCTTGCATGGATCATGTTAGGTCGGAGTTTTACAATCGTCACGTTGATTTCGGTTCTGGCAACGACGATTTTTATTGGTCTTATTCCTCAATATGCTGTCATACCAGGTGATCAGACACTGAATGCAGTGTTTGGAGGGGTCTTGCTTGCGATTGGTACCGGTATCACGATTAAATTCGGTGCTTCAACGGGTGGGTTTGATATCGTCGCCCTCATCTTTGCCCGTTTCTCCGATCGCAGTGTCGGCTTATATCTGTTCGTCTTGAACTTTTTGATCGCATTATTGGCAGGTGCGTTGTTCGGCTGGTCGACTGCCTTATATACGATCGTCTTCATCTACGTGACTTCTAAGGTCGTCGATGAGATTCATACAAGTAACCAACGCTTGACGATTTTTATTGTCACGAATCATGCGGATGACATCACGACGGCTCTGCATCAGCACATCATTCGTGGAATCACGCAGATTCCTTCGATCGGTACGTATTCACGAGCTGAGAAAGCGACGTTGATGATGGTCATTGAGCGTCACGAATTGCGGGATATCGAACGGATTTGTCGGGAAGCGGACGAGACAGTATTCATCAACGTCGTCGCGACGGACTCGGTCGTTGGATACTTCCGAAAAGGATAATGAAAAAGGCACTTGCTCTGCGATATGCAGCAAGTGCCTTTTCGTATCTCTTCATGCGAGTCCTAAGACATGTTTTAAATAGTACGCGATACCATCGTCCTCGTTTCGCTTCGTCGTGCCATTTGCCAGGTGTTTTAAGGCAGGGATGGCGTTTCCCATTGCAACACCATGACCAGCATACTCGATCATTTCCAAATCATTTTCCTCATCACCAAACGCGACGATCTGTCGGGAATCAATCCCGAGATGATGCGCGATGTGAGCAAGACCGACCGCCTTACTTGTACCTTTTCGCATCACTTCGACCATGAATTCAGGTTTCACCCATTGACGATTAAGTACTGTCTCAGCATGGACACCGGATAGTTCGGAACGAATCTCATCGACATGTTCTCCTTTAGCATGAATCAAAAGTGACGTTGGTTCGTGAAGAAGTACTTTTCGTAAATCTCCCGTTGTGACCGACAAGGCGTGATCGGTATAAAATTCATAGATACCGACAGGATCATATTGAAAATAGACATGATCCGTGACTTCACAAACGATATTTTGTGTCTTTGTTTCAGCGACGGATTCCAAAATATGTTGGACGGTCTTGAGTGGAATTGGATGGTGCTGGACTTCAAAATGAACATTCTGCGGGTGATGGACGAGACCACCGTTAAAATTAACGATCGGTGTCGTCAAACCGAGCTGTTCGTAATATTTCCTGGCGTGACGAAATGGTCGTCCGGTTGCGATGACGACTTCGTGACCGTTTGCACGTGCACGTTGAAGCGCAGCGATGTTTGCCACACTGATCGTTTTATCATCCTTTAAAAGGGTGCCGTCGAGATCGACAGCAATTAAGTGACGAGTCATGATGAAATCCTCCGCTTTCTTTTCGTTAGTTCTACTGTAGCATACGAAGTGACAGTCGCCTGTATGAATTGATGAAGTTTTTCAAGGAAAAGAAAGCGTTTGAAAAAAACGGAGAAAGGCTGTTGCTTAGATTAAAAAATGGTATACTACAAATCGTAGGACAACACTATAGTACGTTATGGAAACGGAGGGGAAATCATGCGTTTTCTCGTTACATTCTTTTGGTCATTCTTACTCGTGAACACAGCCGTGTTCATCGTATCAGCGGTTGATGCAGTATCGTATAGCTTTGGATTCGCGACAGCGATGTCTGTCGTCACTTCACTTGTCGTCTTCGCACTCGATGCCGTCAATGAAGATTTAGGTCTTGGTCAAGGGACTAAGGCAGAATAAGGAAAAGCGAGATATCGTCACTTGGACGATAGGCTCGCTTTTTGTCTTAAGGAGGAATGAGCGATGATCGTTATCGAACAGGTCATGTGGCAACAGATGCCGCAAAATATCTACATAGCAGGAAATCAGATCATCGGAATCGGTTCCTATACCATAGATGAAGCACTGATTACACACCGGATTGATGGTCGCGGCAAACGGCTAGTTCCTGGTTTCATCGATGGACACTTACATCCAATTGGTGGAGGAGGGGAAGGCGGATTTGCGACACGAACGGCTCCGTTGACTGTTCGTGACATATTCGAAGGCGGTGTCACGACAGTCGTCGGATTGCTCGGAACAGATGGCTGGACGCGAACCGGAATTGATCTACTGGCACACATACGAGGATATGCCGCATCCGGTATTCGTCCATTTCTCTTGAGCGGAAGTTACATGGTGCCACCCGTCTTCCTGACACATTCGACAGGGCATGATATCGTCCTCATCAATGAAGTGATTGGCATCGGAGAGATTGCCATCAATGATCACCGATCGACACAGCCGACTGCCCATGAACTCGCGCGGTTAGCATCAGAGGCTCGAATCGCCGGCATGGTCAAAGGCGTGTCGGGAACGATGAACGTCCACATCGGAGACGGGAAACAAGGGCTTGATTTATTACATGAAGTGATTGAAACGACTGATATTCCAATAGGGCAATTTCTCCCGACGCATATCAATCGGAGTGAACGGATTTTTGAGGCGGGACTCGCTTGGGCGAAACAGGGCGGACGAATCGATTTCACGACGTGTACGACAGAAAGCTTCGTTGATGAAGGAGAGATTCCGGCAGGGCAGGCTGTTGCCCGTGCTCTAGCAGCGGGAATCCCACCCGAGCAGATCACGATGTCGAGCGACGCTGGTGCAAGTCTTCCGGCGTTTGATGATGCAGGTCGATTAGTGCGAATCGATACAGGAAAACCATCTTCCTTGATGCAAGCCGTGCGCGATGCAGTAGAGCATGGTGTTGCTTTTGATCAGGCAATTTCGACGATCACGCGACATGTCGCGGATGCATATGGCGTTCCGGGTGGGCAGGTAGCGACCGGAGAACGTGCTGATCTGTTACTGATTGATGACGCTTTGCAAATCGATACGATTCTTGCGAATGGTCATGCTATAATGATTCAGAAAAAATGGCTTATACCAGAATGACGGAGGGATAGACGTGTCAAAGAAGTCGAAACGAAAAAACACGAAAAAACCGCAATCCAAAGCGAACTGGATTACAGCGGGAGTCATTGCCTTGATCGTATTGGTTGGGGGATTACTGCTCGTCTTCACGGATCGTGATGATTCCGCATCGAAGAATGGCAATCTAACAGCTACACAAGTCTCGGATAAAGTAAAATCCGGTGACGAATTCTATACGTATTTCTATCAAACGGGATGCGTGCACTGCGAAAAAGTAAAACCATATCTTGTTCCGCTTGGTGAAAAACAAGACATTCCGTTCGAACAAATCGATCTTGCTTTCGAACAGTCAGCTTGGGACACGTTTGGCATCGAGGGTACACCGACGGTCGTTCATTTTAAGGACGGTAAGGAAGTAGGACGGGTAGCTGGTGAACAAACAGAAGACAGCTATAAAGAGTTCTTTGCTGGAAAAGAAGTAAAGGATTCAAAAGAAGAATCGTCCGGTGATCTCAATGATTAAAAAATGGTTCTACTCTCGCGTGTTCGAGTTAAATGGACACCCGCTTGTTGCCAAACAGCTGAAACGGTTTGCGATGAGCCGGGTCAGTCGTCGGTTCATCGGTCCGTTCGTTCGGGCATATGATTTGAATATGGCAGAAGCGACTCGGAATTTAGAAGCGTATTCGAGTTTACATGACGTTTTCATTCGTCATGTCAAACCGGAAATGCGACCAATTGATCAATCAGAAGGCGCATTCGTCAGTCCGTGTGACGGTATGTTGTCTGTCGTTGACGACTTGACGGCTGATAGCCGCTTTACCGTCAAAGGACAATCGTATACGGTATCAGAGTTACTCGGTTCCCATCACGAGGCGCAACAATATGTCGGGGGACGTGTGATGATCTTTTACTTGAGTCCGCAAAACTACCACCGTGTCCATGTACCGATGGACGGAACGATCCGGACCAGTTATACGCTCGGTCGGGATTCGGCACCGGTGAATGAGATCGGTCTCACACATGCGCTTCGTCCATTGACACGGAACTATCGTCGCGTGACACGTATCGTCCAAGGAAAACATGCACTTGAACATGTCATGGTCGGTGCACTCAACGTCAACTCAATCGTTCGGACAAACGAAGCAAAGGAACTTCGTCGAGGAGATGAGTTCGGATACTTTTCTTTCGGTTCAACGGTCGTCCTGATCTGTCCGAAAGATGCATTGACATTAGATACACAAGCGATTGGACCAGTTTTAATGGGGCAACGCCTCGGACAATGGCATTCATGAGAGCGAGGCGCCCGTTCGGGGCGTCTCCTTACGTTTAGGAGGAATGAATCATGCCGGCAATGGCATTAGCAGAAATCGGAAGTACACAGGTCCAGACATATATCGCACTTATCATTTTTTTAGTGACCTATGGCTTCATCATCAGTGAAAAAGTAAGCCGGGCGATCGTCGCTCTACTCGGAGCGCTCGCGATGGTCATCGTCGGCATTGTGGATCTCGAGACTGCATTATTTGAATACATCGAGTGGGGAACAATCGTCTTATTAATTGGGATGATGATTCTCGTTACGATTGCCAATCAATCTGGATTGTTTGAATATATTGCGATTCGTGCAGCGAAGACAACAAAAGGCGACCCAATCAAAGTGTTGATTCTATTATCCGCATTGACGGCACTTGGATCTGCCTTTTTGGATAACGTCACGACAGTCTTATTGATTGTCCCAATCACTTTCTCGATTACAAAGATACTTAAAATCGCACCGTTTCCGTTCTTGCTCGCCGAAGTATTATTTGCGAACATCGGTGGGACGGCGACCTTGATTGGCGATCCACCGAACATCATGATCGGTGCCGCGAATCCACACTTAACGTTCAATGCCTTTTTGCTGAATCTTGCACCGATCATCCTGATCATTACGGTCGTGACGATCGGCATTCTGTACTTCGTCTTCCGGAAGCAACTGCATGTCGAGGCAGAAGATCGACAAAAATTGATGGAAATCGATGAAAAGAGTTATATTGTCAGTCGAAAACTCGTCACGCGGAGTAGTGTCGTACTCGTTAGTACGATTGCACTCTTCGTATTGCATCCGATGCTTGATCGAATCGGACTCCATCTCGAAGCACCAGCGATCGCAATTCTTGGAGCGACCGTCCTGATGTTGCTAACAATTGAAAACGATCATCAGCTAGAAGGAATCTTTGCACGTGTTGAATGGACTACGATTTTTTTCTTCGCCGGACTATTTGTACTTGTTGGTGGAATTCAGGAAGCCGGTATCATTCGATATCTTGCGGAGAAGACGATTGATTTGACAGGCGGTGACATTCAGACGACAGCAACTGCTGTTCTTTGGTTGTCCGGTATCGCGAGTGCGACGATTGATAACATTCCGTTTGTCGCGACAATGATCCCGCTCATCAATGATGTCGCTGCTGGGATCGGACTTACACCAGCAGATGCGAAAGTGGATGTTTTATGGTGGTCCCTCGCACTCGGTGCATGTCTCGGTGGTAACGGGACATTGATCGGTGCATCGGCAAACGTCATTGTCGCGGGTCTTGCGACACGACAAGGTGAAAAATTCACCTATATGCGCTTTTTGATTTACGGAGCACCGATCACGATTGTGACGTTGATCCTATCCCAACTCTATTTGTGGATTCGGTATTATTAAGAAAACGGGAGGTTCGCCTTCCGTTTTCTTTTGTGCGTCGCTCTTGCTACCTGATTGTGCTATAATCGAACGATAAGAGCATAACTGTTTCTTAAACTTAACTATAGAGCTAGACCATTATCTGGAGGTTTTATTCTTGTTCAAACGACTTTATCCGAAACATTTCGTGGCTTCGATCTACGATATCGACCTTGAAATGCTCAAACGAAACGGTGTCAAAGCTATTTTGACCGATCTTGATAATACGCTCGTCGCATGGAATATCGCAGATGCTCCAGACGAATTGGTTGCTTGGCTGGATATGGTGAATAATCAATATGGTTTTGACGTCATCATCGTATCGAACAATAACGGAGACCGCGTTAAGAAGTTCGCGGATCCACTCGGACTGCATTATATTGCGCCTGCTCGAAAACCGCTTCCTATCGGGTTTAAACGGGCATTGACGGAATTCGGCTATCACGCGAAAGAAGTCGTCTTCTTAGGAGACCAACTCTTCACGGATGTACTCGGTGCAAACTCCGTTGGAATCGAAGTCATCCACGTTCAACCCGTCGTTAAGACGGACGGTGTCGTCACGAAATTCAATCGCCTGATGGAACGTGTCATTTTCCACCGGATGAAACGCAAAGGAATCTATAAATTGACACAACGCGTCAAGGAAGATCCTTCTGCACTGAAGCATCCGATCGAAACACTTCGTCAGGATAAGCAACAATAACCCTGTCAGATCGGTAGA
Source organism: Exiguobacterium sp. EF_C8 (assembly GCF_054956715.1). Taxonomy (NCBI): domain Bacteria; kingdom Bacillati; phylum Bacillota; class Bacilli; order Caryophanales; genus Exiguobacterium; species Exiguobacterium sp. EF_C8. Next base: position 820,018 of record NZ_CM143264.1, read on the forward strand.
TGAAAGGGAAGGCAGTAGTCGCAACATGTACGGCGAGAGGTCGGAAGTTACGCTCTTGGAGTAGCGAGCAGGGCGCTACGGTGAAAAGAGAAGGGAAATCATTCCCGCATGCGGCTCAACATAATATGATCGAAGAAATCCACTGCGCTGGTTGTGGTGTCGCCATTCAAACGGAAGACACAAAAGCACCAGGATACGCACCTAAATCTGCACTTGATCGTGAAATGGTCATTTGCCAACGTTGTTTTAAATTAAAGCACTACAATCAAATTCAAGATGTATCTTTATCGGACGATGATTTCGTTAAAATCTTAGACGGAATTGGTCAAAAAGATGCACTTGTCGTTAAAATCGTTGATATCTTCGATTTTAATGGAAGCTGGTTACCGGGATTACATCGGTTCGTCGGAAAAAATGATGTCTTACTCGTCGGGAACAAAGCCGATTTATTACCGAAGTCATTGAATCCGAACCGTCTCATGAACTGGATGCGTCAAGCATCGAAAGAACTTGGATTACGTCCAGTTGACGTTCATCTGATCAGTGCGAAAAAAGGTCACGGGGTCGATGAACTCGCTGAGAAAATCGATTATTATCGAAAAGGACGCGACGTCTATGTCGTTGGTTGTACGAATGTCGGGAAATCGACCCTGATCAACCAAGTCATCAAACGTTTCGGTGAAGAGGATGAGGCCGTCATCACGGTCAGTCACTTCCCAGGAACGACACTAGATTTAATCGACATCCCACTTGACGATAACTGTAACCTGTATGATACACCGGGGATCATTAATCATCACCAAATGGCTCACTACGTTGATGCGAAGGACTTGAAGCTGATCACACCGAAAAAAGAGATCAAGCCGCAAGTCTTCCAAATCCATCCGCAACAGACGCTCTTCTTTGGAGGTCTTGCGCGATTGGACTATATGGAAGGGAACAAGCGTTCATTCGTCATCTATATGTCGAACGAATTGAAAGTTCACCGGACGAAGCTTGAAAAAGCAGACGATCTATATGCGAACCATAACGGTGAGCTGTTGTCTCCGCCGAACGAAAAGACGCGTGAGATGCTACCTCCGCTCGTCCGTCATGAATTCAGTCTTCGCGACAACATGAAGACGGATATCGTCTTCAGTGGACTCGGGTGGGTTGCGGTTCATGGAAAAGGTGGACGTGTCGCTGCTTATGCCCCGAAAGGTGTCGCTGTATCTTTACGTGAGGCGCTCGTCTGATGCGCTTTGCCGTCATCGGTCATCCGATTGCCCATTCACTTTCACCTGAGCTGCATACAGCTTGGCTGGAAGCGGCTGGGCTTTTCGGCTGTTATGACCTTATCGATGTAACGGAGCATGAATTGCCACGAATCATTACGAAATTACGTACACATCAGCTAGATGGAATCAATGTGACGATTCCCTATAAGACAGCAATCATTCCGTACCTGGATCGGCTGGAGCCGGCAGCTCAAAAAGCGGGTGCCGTCAACACGGTATACTGGAAGAATGGGCAGTTGATTGGTGCGAATACAGATGGAATCGGATTCGTCCGTGCGTTGACAGAACGTCGTCCGTCATTTCAAAAGACACTTGTCCTTGGTGCGGGCGGTGCAGCACGAGGAATCATTGCTGCGCTACCGGGAGATGTGACGCTCACGAACCGCACAGAAGAACGCTCTAAGGCGGTTGCCGATGAATTCGGAACACACGTTTTGCCATGGCACGAAACATTTGATTTAACGAGTTACGACGTCATCATCAATACGACCTCTGTCGGGATGGCGCCACATGTCGAAGCACGTCCGATTGAATTGACAGAGACGAACGCTTTGATTTGTGATATTATTTATCGACCGACGCCGACCCGTCTATTACGTGAAGCGACTGAAAAAGGTCTCGACACACTCGACGGCGTCCCGATGTTCGTCTTACAAGCGGCTGAAGCATTTGAACGTTTCACCGGACAAGCACCTGATCTCGCACTTGGCGAGCAGGTGATACGAAAGCAATTGGAGGAATTTTAATCATGTTAACAGGTAAACAAAAACGTTTTTTACGCGCGACAGCTCACGATTTAAACCCGATTTTCCAAGTCGGTAAAAATGGAGTCGGTGAAGCGATGTGCGCTGATTTGATGGATGCGCTCGAAAAGCGGGAACTCTTGAAAGTACAAGTACTACAAAATTGTGCGGACGCACCAAAGGATGTCGCACAAGAACTCGTCGCAGGAACGAATGCTGAACTCGTTCAAGTCATCGGAAAAGTCATCGTTCTCTATAAAGAATCAAAAGAGAACAAGACGCTCGAATTGCCACGATGAAAATCGGACTGATGGGCGGAACGTTCGACCCTCCGCATATCGGTCATCTCCTGATTGCCGAACAAGCGCAGGAACAACTCGAACTTGATGCGGTCTGGTTTTTACCAGCGAATGTACCACCGCATAAACAACGTACTGTCACAGACGCAACTAAGCGTCTCCGTCTTGTAGAAGAAGCAATTGCATTGAACCCTGCCTTCTCTGTCTCTGCGATTGAATTTGAGCGAAAAGAACCTTCCTATACGTATGATACGATTCGTGCACTCAAGCACCGATACCCGGAGCATGAGTTTCTGTTTCTAATCGGCGCAGATTCACTCGTTAGTCTCGATACGTGGTATCAAGCTGAACGGTTATACGAGGAAGTCGTCTTTGGTGCCGTCGCTCGACCGGGAAGTCGGTATTTGATTCCGCGTGGTGCCCGTGTGAAAGCGGTCGATATGCCATTGCTAGAAATTTCTTCGACGGATATCCGGCAACGGGTCGCGCGCGGACGGAGCATTCGCTACCTTGTACCGGAAGCCGTTCGACAACGGATTGAGGAGTGGAATCTATATGCGCCTTGAAGAAGCACGTCAAATCATTGAAAACACATTACCTGAGCGACGCTATGTGCATACGTTAGGTGTCGTCGAGACGGCACGACACTTGGCTCTTAAATATGGTGTTGACGAAGAAGAAGCAACACTTGCTGCCATGCTCCATGATTATGCAAAATACCGCGATACGAATGAGATGCGTTCGATTGCCGTTGAATTGAATCAACGGATCTTACTCGACTATGATGACGAACTACTTCATGCGCCAGTGGGTGCGGAGCTTGTGCGTCGAGAACTTGGTCTTGATTCAGACGTGATTTATCAGGCCATCGCGAATCATACAACAGGGGCACCTGGTATGCCGTTGCTTGATCAAATCATCTTCGTCGCGGATGCGATTGAGCCGAATCGTAGTTATTCGGGTGTCGAAGTGCTTCGTGAAGTAGCCGAACAGGATTTGACGGACGCCGTCATCGCAACACTCAGTCAGACGATTCATTTTTTATGTACAAAACAAGCTATCATCTTCCCGCGAACGATTGAGACCTATAATGCCTTCGTCGCGGCCAAACGAAAGGGGACCGTCCTATGACAGTCGAACAAGAATTACAATTAATCGTAAATGCCATCGACGATAAACGTGCTGAAGATATCGTCGTCCTGAATATGTCGAGCATCTCACCAGTTGCCGACTATTTCGTCATCTGTGAAGGAAATTCAGAAAAACAAGTACAGGCGATCGCGCGTGAACTCAAAGAAGTCGCGCACGAACATAACCTGCCGATCAAACGCCTCGAAGGATTCGATGCGGCACGTTGGGTGTTGGCGGATCTTGAAAACGTCGTCGTTCATGTCTTCCACCGTGACGATCGTGATTACTATAACCTCGAAAAACTATGGGCAGATGCTCCAAAGGTTGAAGTCGAGGTCAACTAATGGCATACGAACAGTTCGCCTACATCTATGATGAATTGATGCAAGACGTCCCTTACGATCAATGGGTTGACTGGGTCAAAGCATACGTTCCGATTGGAAGTACGATTGCTGATATCGGATGTGGAACGGGTACGGCGACGCTTGCATTAGCAGCCCACTATGAGATGCTCGGGATCGATTTATCTGAAGAGATGCTCGAAGTCGCGCAGGAAAAAGCGATGGAAGAAGGATTGACTATTCAATTCTGGGCGCAAGACATGCGCGAAATCGAATTGCCGACACCTGTCGATGCCGTGACGATCCTATGCGACTCCTTGAATTATCTCCAGACGGAAGAGGATGTCAAACAGACGTTTACGCATGTAGCAGCGATTCTAAAGGAGGGTGGACGTCTCTTATTTGATACACACTCCCCTTACAAAATGGAGACGCTGTTCAATGGGAAGACGTACGCGACACATGCGGAACAAAGCTCGTATATCTGGTTCGCGGATCCTGGTGAAGCGCCGCTTTCTGTCGTCCATGAACTGACATTCTTCATCGAGGAGGAGGATGGTCGCTATGAGCGTGTCGATGAAACGCATCATCAGCGGACGTATCCTCCGGCACAATACGTAACATGGTTACGCGAAGCCGGATTCCGGGTTCTCGCGGTCACAGGCGATTTTGGACCGGACGCTCCTTCTGAGACAGTCGAGCGGATCTTCTTCGTTGCCGAAAAAATGTAAAAGTGATTTCATCCGTCTTCTTTTAGCGATACACGTTCGTGTTGCTTGAAGGAGACGGATTTTTTTGTTCGTGAAACAGATGCTAATTCAAAGTAACGGTATGGATGGTAGGACTTTCATCCGACGAAACACCGCAGGATCGTGCTGTAAAGAATGGTTAGTGCGTATTCCTTCGTTTCCTGAAGTCTGTAGTGACCTGTTAGAGTCGTGGGAAAAGGAGGGATTCGTCTTGACCGTTCCACGTTTGCAACAGATAGCAGGTCTCGTCGTCGTCCTGCTGCTCATCATTTTATTGTTCGTACCATTACCCTCTTGTTCAAATGAAGCGATGGTCGATCAACCGTCCTTAACGGATAAACAACAAGAGGCAAAAGCAGAGCCAGCAGAAAAGGATACCTCGATTCGTGACAAACTCATCATGGTCGACGTAAAAGGAGCAGTAGAAGCGCCTGGACCTTATCAATTCCATTTGGGTGATCGAGTGAAGGATGCAATCGAAAAAGCAAAGACGACTGCGAAAGCTGACATTCGACAAATGAATCTCGCGGCACGTCTCATTGATGGACAGGAAGTCATCGTGCCGGTAAAAAAAGGGAAAGATCAGTCGAAACCAACGAAACGCTCAAAAGCAGAGATACCGAAAGGATTGATTGACCTCAATGCGGCAACGGCGGAACAGTTGATGGAGGTTCCGGGAATTGGTCCCGCCAAAGCAGAAGCGATCTTAGCCTATCGTGAGGAGAAGGGGGGATTTGCGACATATGAATCACTCGGAGATGTGAAGGGCTTTGGGGAAAAGACGTTAGAATCGCTTAAATCCTACCTGATCGTCTACTGATGCCACTTCATGTGCTGTTCGTCCTCTTACTCATCGTTGCCATCAAAGAATCGATTTGGTGGTTAGTGCTCCTCATGCTCTTCGCTGTCTTGAAATCATGGTCTTTTTCAATCGGTCGTCTCTTTTTTCTGTTCATTCTGAGTTGCCTATTCATCGGAATGGGTCATCTGTCACCTGAACCGCATGACGTCTCGTCTGTTGACATCTTGTCAGGGAAGCGTAATGGGGATCGAATTCGTTATGAGGCAGAGAGTAACGGTCAATCGGTTCTATTGACGGCAACGATTACGGAAGAAGAAACAGGATACGAACGAATCGGGCACTCCTGTCGCGTAAATACGGAACCGCTCGATGTCCGCCAACAATCGAATGCTGGAGGGTTTGATGAACAGCAATTCATGCATACACATCGTTACGCTGGAAAGTGGGAAGTCCGTTCATTTGATTCCTGTCATCGGACACCTGGGTATGCGGCAGAAGGAAGACGGGTACGTGAAGTATGGTTAAAGCGGATCGAAGAATTGTTACCACAAAAGCAAGCATTCTACGTCGAAGCGCTTGTGTTTGGTGAGGATCGACTAATGGATCAAGTGACGCTCGAACGGTTTAAGAAATTCGGCTTATTACATGCAATCGTCATCTCAGGATCACATATCGCTTTTTTAGTATTTAGTCTGCTGTATGTCTTACGAAAAATCAGAATGACAAAAGAAAAACGACTCGATATCGTTCTTATCTTACTGCCGATTTACGGATGGTTGACGGAGTGGAGCCCTCCAGTCACACGAGCTGTTCTTGTCGCGATCATTCTGTTGCTCGGTCGTCGTTTCCACAAACCGTTAGATCCGGTGGAGGTCATTGCAGGGGTAGCGGCTTTTCAATTGGCGATTCAACCGACTGTCATTTACGATATCGGATTTCAATTGACGGTCGGACTGACGCTGTTTCTTGTGCTGTCGAGACGACTAATGGGTTCGGTTCGTCGTCCTTGGAACTGGCTGCTGATCAGTGCTTGGGCACAGTTTGGAACACTCCTCTTTTTGCAGGGTATTGAACAGACGACTGTTTCAATTTGGTCGCCATTGTTGAACCTATTGATTGGTAGCTGGATTGAATGGGTGATTCTGCCGGGATCGTTCATTCTCGCGACACTTCCGTTCTTACCGATTCGTTCAACGTTTCAGATCGCGCATCAGTATGCGATTCAATGGATGGATCAAGTGTTACGACTGGCGGAGGATTTACCGTTGGCGATGGTTGCCGTTCCGGCATTTTCTCCGATCGTCTTGACGATCGTCGTTGTCGGAATGGGAATCGCTTGGTTCATTGCTGAGCGGAGATGGTGGGGGCATGGTCTCCCGTTGATCCTTTTACTTGCGGCATGGGGCTACACGGAGTGGCGCGCACCTGAGCAAGTCACGTTTTTAGATGTTGGGCAAGGCGATAGTATCGTGCTTGAGAAAGCAGGAGAGACATTCGTCGTGGATACCGGTGGCGTTTATCAACAAACGACGCATCCACTGCTCCGTCCGTTTGATCCAGGTAGTCATATCGTCGCTCCCTTTTTATTCACACGAGGAGAAGCCGAAATTGACGGTCTGATCGTGACACATGCTGATCACGATCACGTCGGTGGACTTCTAGGTGTACTGCGCCAAGTTCGCGTGAAAACCATTTATTTAGGTGCATATGACAACATGGATGAGAAGCGAAATGATTTGATTCGTTCCATCGAAGCCACTGGAACGCGTGTTGAGTTCGTTCAAAAGGGACAAACGATTCGTCCTTGGTTACAGGTACTTGCACCAACTGGACGAAAAGAAGAAGAAAACGATCGGTCTATCATATTACTCGCACAGATTGCCAAGCAACGTGTTTTACTGACAGGCGACGCTGGACTAGCAATCGAAGACGAGTTAAAGATTGGTCCGATCGATATTCTAAAAGCAGGTCATCATGGTTCGAACACGTCGACCGGTGAAGAACTCTTACGAAAGACGAATCCGAAGATTGTCATCTTGTCAGTCGGACGAAAAAATCGATACGGGCATCCACATCCGGACGTCCTCGAACGAATCGGGACAGATCGGATCGTCTTTCGAACGGATGAGGACGGGAGTGTAACTTGTTCTTCAGCGGGCTGTGAACCTATGATAAAATAAAAAAACAGCAACCCCCCAAGGTTGCTGTTTTACTGATTATAGACTTAAGAACTTAATTGCGACACCGATGATGAACAAGACTGCGAAGAAGCCGAATGATGCACCAAAACCAACGGCAGAGTCGAGCGCATCGTTGCGTTTTGATTGAATATCGTTCTCGAACGCGTTTTCACTTGGTGGGCGTACTGAATGTGCCATGCTGCATTCCCCCTTAATAGATTCCGCTTCTAGTATAGCGGAATAAAAGAGGATTATCTATGATGAAGTTAAGAACAAACTGTGAAATGTGGTGGGAATGATGAAAACTCCTTGGCTCGTCAACGGAAAATTAGCGAATTTATACTTATTATATGGAACGGAACGACATCTGTTAGAAGAATGGGAACGTGAAATCGTGAAAGCGGCTCTTCCGGACGGAGAACGCTTTGATTATATGAAAATCGATTTGAACGACCAACCGCTTGATGCGGTGCTTGATGAAGCAGAGACGGTGCCATTCTTGAGTGACTACCGTGTCGTCGTTGCAAAACCTGCAACGTTTCTGACAGGAGCAAAAGATAAAAAACAACATAACCTCGAACGGTTAGCAGATTATATCCTACAACCGGCAGACTATGCGGTCGTTGTCTTGATTGTCGAAGCAGAAAAGCTCGATGAACGAAAAACCGTCGTTAAACGATTGAAGGAGCGCGCGACGGTGCTGGAGGCGAAAAAACCGACGACCGAAGAGCTGTTCCGCTTCGTCCTGGATGCCGTCAATGACAAAGGGTACCGGATGGAACGTCCGGCGATCGAGCGGCTTATTTTCCTGACTGCTGAGATGTGGGGGACATTAGCGCACGAACTGGAGAAGTTGATGTTGTTCGCAGGAGATCGACCGACGATCGAAATCGAGGATGTCGATTTGTTGGTTCCGCGGACATTAGAGGACAACGTTTTTCAATTAACGGACTACTTGATGAAGCGTCAACTCGAACCAGCAATCCGTTTGATTCGCGACCTTGAAAAACAGGGACAGGAAGTGTTGGCCCTTCTTGGGCTGATGGCACGCCAATACCGGATGATGCTGTTATCGAAACGATTAGCAGAACAAGGATACGGAGAACGACAAATCGCATCGAAAGTCGGAGCCCATCCCTATGCGATCAAATTGGCATTACAATCTGCGAAGCGGTTTACCTTTGCGCAGCTCGAGCAAGCACTCATCGCCATCACGACCACGGATGAAGGCATGAAGACGGGGCGCGGTGATAAGAAGATTCTATTCGATGCGTTGATCGTTCGCTTAGCGACACTATAGAGGAGGAGAATGATGATGGAAGTCCAGCTCATAACAGCAGAAGAAGTCATCCCATTACGGCATGAAGTGTTGCGTCCGCATCAACCACGTGAAGCGTGTGTTTATCCAGACGATGCGCGTGCCTCGACGTTTCATCTCGGCGGGATAAAAGCACAACAAATTGTCGCGATCGGTAGTTTCTCGGAACAATCACATGCACAAGCGCCAGGAGCGACGTACCAACTTCGTGGCATGGCGTCGAGTGAACAAGTGCGTGGTGAAGGATATGGTCGGGCGCTGATCGAAGAAGCCCGTCGTCTCTTGAAAGAACGACAAGTGACAGCTTGGTGGTGTAACGCCCGCGTTACGGCCCTTCCTTTTTATGAGCGTCTTGGACTAGAACGTGTTGGAGAACCGTTCCTCATTGAAGGAATTGGTCTTCACTATGTCATGATCGACCGTCTAGACGACAACTAAGACAGCAAATGGCGGACGAAGGAATCGTTTCACACGAGTCCTTCGTCCGCCATTTCAGATCATATAAAAAATCGCCACTGGAGATACCTCCTAGTGGCGACCCATCACCGTATTCTTCGGAAAGAATTAAAGTGCGTTTACGAGTTTAGCGAGACGTGATTTGTCACGACCAGCTTTGTTGCTGTGGATGAGACCTTTAGCAGCAGCTTTGTCGATTTTTTTAGAAGCTGTAGCGAAAGCAAGGACCGCTTGGTCTTTGTTACCTTCAGCTGCGAAAGTTTCGACTGCTTTAATCGCTGAACGCATTGCCGATTTACGTTGTACGTTAGCGACGCGGCGTTTTTCAGCTGTTTTAACGCGTTTGATTGCTGATTTAATGTTAGCCATGGATGATTCACCTCCAATAAAACTCATTCGAGATTTATATTCGCATATCTGCAGTTATCGTTCAACAGAACAAACACAATTGTAGCAAACGTTTTTCTTAAAAGCAATACGACGTCTAGGGAATCTTCACATTTTGTTTTTCGGGTAAAACAAAACGAGATAGTACAGTGAAGCGCTTTTTGGTATAATGAACCGTATGTACGTTTGAAAATAAGGTAAGGTGACTCTAAACATGACGAATGAAGACCGTTTAAAGCGGCAGAAGAGTATTCGTAACTTCTCGATCATTGCCCATATCGATCACGGGAAGTCGACACTCGCTGACCGAATTTTAGAAAAAACTGGCGCGTTGACATCGCGCGAAATGAAAGATCAGACACTTGATGCCATGGAGCTCGAACGTGAGCGTGGCATCACGATTAAACTCAACGCTGTTCAATTGAAGTATACAGCAAAAGACGGGGAAGATTACATTCTTCACCTCATTGATACACCGGGACACGTCGACTTCACATATGAAGTCTCGCGTTCACTGGCAGCTTGTGAAGGGGCTGTCCTCGTCGTCGATGCGGCGCAAGGAATCGAAGCGCAGACGCTTGCGAACGTTTACTTAGCACTCGACAACGATCTCGAAATCCTCCCGATCATCAACAAAATCGATTTGCCTTCTGCAGACGTCGAACGCGTCCGTCAAGAAATCGAAGATGTCATCGGACTTGATGCGTCTGAAGCCGTTCCGACATCCGCGAAAGCCGGAATCGGAATCGAAGAAATTCTCGAACAGATCGTCGAGAAAGTACCAGCTCCGACGGGTGATCCCTCTGCACCGCTTGAAGCATTGATCTTCGACTCGTACTATGATGCGTATCGTGGTGTTGTTGCCTCGATTCGAGTCGTCAACGGAACAGTTAAGGTTGGCGATAAAATCCGAATGATGTCGACAGGTAAGGATTTCGAAGTCCTTGAACTTGCTGTTGCAACACCAAAACCATTACGTCAGCAAGAATTGACAGTTGGTGATGTTGGAACGTTGTCGGCCTCGATCAAAACGGTCGGCGATGTACGTGTCGGGGATACGATTACGCTCGCGAAACAGCCGGCTGCTGAAGCACTGCCAGGATACCGAAAAATGAATCCGATGGTGTACTGTGGACTCTATCCGATCGATGCTGCGAAATACAATGATTTACGAGAAGCACTTGAAAAACTGCAACTCAGTGACGCGGCGCTCGAATTCGAACCAGAGACTTCACAAGCACTCGGATTCGGATTCCGTTGTGGATTCCTCGGGATGCTCCACATGGAAATCATTCAGGAGCGGATCGAACGTGAGTTCAACATCGATATGATCACGACGGCACCGTCCGTTATCTATCACGTGACGACGACAGCGGGTGAAGTCTTGCATGTTGATAACCCATCGAAGATGCCGGATCAGCAAAAAGTTGAATTCATTGAAGAGCCGTTCGTTAAGGCTGCTGTCATGACACCGAATGATTACGTTGGTGCAATCATGGAGTTGTGTCAGAAGAAACGCGGAACATTCGTCGATATGCAATACATCGATACGACACGTGTCAAAATCACCTATGAATTGCCGTTATCTGAGATCGTCTACGATTTCTTTGATCAGTTGAAATCGAGTACAAAAGGATATGCGTCACTTGATTATGAATTGATCGGCTATCAACAGTCGCGTCTCGTCAAGATGGATATCCTTCTTAATAACGAAAACGTCGATGCGCTCAGCTTCATCGTTCACCGTGACTTCGCGTACGAACGTGGAAAGGTCATCGTTGATAAGCTGAAGGAATTGATTCCGCGGATGCAGTTCGAAGTGCCGATTCAGGCAGCAGTCGGAACAAAGATTGTCGCGCGTTCGACGATTAAAGCATTACGGAAGAACGTTCTCGCGAAATGTTACGGGGGAGACATCTCTCGGAAACGGAAGTTGCTCGAGAAGCAAAAAGAAGGTAAGAAACGCATGAAGATGGTAGGCTCAGTAGAGGTACCGCAAGAAGCCTTCATGTCCGTTCTATCTATGGACGAAGATTAAACAGGTGGGGGGCGCTTGCGTCCCCTTTTTGGTTTTTATAGAGAAAGGATGAGGCGAAATGGGAATACGCGCCGCATATGTCCACATCCCTTTTTGTGAACATATTTGTTACTACTGTGATTTCAATAAAGTCTTTTTAAAGAATCAGCCCGTCGATGAATACCTCGATGCGCTTGAACGCGAAATCGAACTGACGCTGAAACAATATCCGACGGATCATCTCGAGACGATCTTCATTGGTGGTGGCACACCAACTGCTTTGAATGAACCACAGATGCAACGTTTAATGGAAATCATTCAAAAGCATTTGTTGCCACTAACAGGTGACGATTTAGAGTATACGGTCGAGTCGAATCCGGACGGTGTATCGGAAGAGAAACTTGATATCATGAAGACAGGTGGTGTCAATCGTGTCAGTTTCGGTGTCCAATCGTTTGACGATGGTTTGCTCGAACGCATCGGTCGAACGCACCGGGAAGCGAAAGTCGCGCAGACGCTCGATGCAGCAGCGAAACGATTTAATAACATCTCCGTCGACTTGATGTTCGGATTACCGAATCAGACACTCGATCAGGTCCGCTACGACGTTACTCGGGCGCTACAATTACCGATTACGCATATTTCATCCTATTCATTGATTTTAGAACCACACACGGTTTTTGCGATTCAAGAGCGAAAAGGAAAACTACCGCTACCGACGCAAGATCTCGAGGCAGAGATGTATCAAGTGATGATCGAAACGATTGAAGCAGGTGGTTATGCACAGTATGAGATCTCGAACTTCGCAGAAGTTGGAAAAGAGAGTCGGCATAATCGCGTCTACTGGGAAAACGATGAGTACTACGGATTTGGTGCAGGCTCACATAGCTATATCAATCAGACGCGTCGTGCGAACATCGCACCGATTCCGCACTATATCAAGGCGGAAGGGTTACCGGTTCGAAAAGAGACGCCGTTGACGAACGTTGAGCGGATGGAAGAAGAGATGTTCCTCGGTCTTCGAATGAAGGACGGCGTATCGCTCGAGCGTTTCCAGGAGAAGTATGGAGTAGCGTTTAAAGATGTATTTGGTGAAGTCATGAAACGGTTGTTGCCAAACGGTCTCGTCGAGCAGACGGAGACACATATCCGTTTGACGCCAGCCGGAATTCCGCTAGCGAACGAAGTCTTTGCAGAGTTCATTGGTGAAGCGCAAGTACAATGACATAAGAGTAGCTGAAATCAATGAAAATGAGAGAAGCGGTGTTTCCCAAATGTGGAACACCGCTTCTCTCATTTTTTCGACTTCCTTAAAAAATACGCAGTCGTTCCGATGACCGCGATGAACAGCCAGACAAAGACTCCCGCCATTGCCAATAATTCAATCATCCGATTCATCCTTTCCGTTCTTTGTTTCACTGTATCGCAGAATGGGAAACTGTTCAAAGGGTCACGCAATTCGGTTGACATCGGGCGGACAATTCCTTATAGTAAAAGATGTAATTAGCACTCGTTAAAAGTGAGTGCTAACAAAATAAGGTGGTGAAGAAGGTGCTGACGGATCGTCAATTGTTGATTTTACGTGCAATCGTCGATGATTATATCAAGACTGCTCAACCCGTCGGCTCACGGACGCTCTCAAAACGAGACGACGTGACGTTCAGTTCCGCGACCATTCGTAACGAGATGGCGGACCTCGAAGAGATGGGTCTGATTGAAAAGCCACACACTTCCGCAGGACGGATTCCTTCCGAACTCGGATATCGTTTTTATGTCGACCATCTGATTCGTCCGGAAAACATCACACCAAAAGAAGCACAGGCATTGAAGTCACTCTTTGCCCATTCCGTGAATGAGAATGATCGGTTGATTCGGCACACAGCAGACCTGTTGAGTGATTTAACCCATTACACGACACTTGTACTTGGACCAAAAGAAGACGGACAACGACTGCATCATCTAGAATTAATTCCTCTTGCCGAGGGTCGTGTCGTCATCGTTCTCGTCACAGAGACGGGACATGTTGAACACAAGACATTGCAATTGAATCAAGCGTTGTCCCAGGAAGCAGCGAGCCGACTGATGGAACGTCTGAACCAGACGTTGCGCGGTACGCCGCTCTCAGCCTTACGCAGTCGTCTGCTTGAGGAAATCCGTCGCTTCCGTTCAGAGCATTCTGAGCAGACGGTATTGCTCTCGAAAGCACTTGATCTCGTCTTGACGGATCAAGAGGAGCGACCGTTCATTTATTTGGGCGGGAAAGCCAACATGTTCGATCAGCCTGAATTTCAGGACGTCGCAAAACTACGACCTGTTCTCGAACTGATCGAACAGCAAGAAGCTGTTCTCGATTTCCTACGACCGAATCTCGATAATCAAATCTTGATTACGATCGGGAGTGAGAACAATATGGATGCATTAAAAGATTGTAGCGTCATCCGGGCCCATTATTCGGTCGACGGTGTCTCAATTGGGACACTCGCATTGATCGGACCGAAACGGATGGATTACAACCGGGGAATCAACTCGATCATCCATCTACTTCAAGCATTCCAAACCGAATTGCATAAGAACAATTTGGATTGAATATAGAAAGGGGCTCGATTCAGAGTGGAAGAAAAAGAACAGAATCAAAACCTCCAACAAGAAGAAAACGTGACAGAGCCGACTGAAACCGTCGAAGTCACAGAAGAAGAAGTCATCCAAGCGGATCTCGTCGAAGACGAGAAGCCGGACTTCGAAGCACAACTCGCAGAAGCAAAAGCTTCAGAATTACGCCTCCGTGCGGATTTTGAGAACTTCAAGCGTCGTAACCGTGTCGAAGCAGAGAACCGCGCGAAGTATTCTTCACAAGCGATCGTCGAAAAGCTGTTGCCACTCGTCGATAACTTGGACCGGGCGCTCCAAATCGAGACGGAAAACGAGGAGACGAAATCTGTCTTGACGGGTGTCGAGATGGTAAAACGTCAACTCGTCGAAACGCTTCAAAATGAAGGCGTCGTCGAGATTCCAGCTGTCGGTGAAGCGTTCGATCCGAACTTACACCAAGCGGTCGTTCAAGAAGCGAGCGAAGAACACGAGTCAGGTGTCGTCATCGCTGAATTCCAAAAAGGGTACAAATTGCACGATCGTGTGATTCGTCCGAGTATGGTTAAAGTAGCTGAGTAATCAGCCTGTACTTCATTATTCCAATCATTGAAAGCGAGGAAATAGATCATGGCAAAAATCATCGGTATTGACTTAGGTACAACGAACTCATGTGTTGCAGTAATGGAAGGTGGCGAACCCGTCGTCATCGCTAACGCAGAAGGAAACCGTACGACACCATCTGTCGTCGCATTCAAAAACGGTGAGCGTCAAGTAGGGGAGGTTGCAAAACGTCAAGCAATCACGAACCCGAACACGATCATGTCGATCAAACGTCATATGGGTACAGACTATAAAGTAGAAGTTGAAGGCAAAGACTACACACCACAAGAAGTCTCTGCGATCATCCTTCAAAAATTAAAAGCGCAAGCAGAAGACTACCTCGGTGAAAAAGTCACAGAAGCTGTCATCACAGTACCGGCTTACTTCAACGATGCAGAACGCCAAGCGACAAAAGACGCTGGTACAATTGCTGGTCTTGATGTAAAACGGATTATCAACGAGCCTACAGCAGCAGCGCTCGCTTACGGTCTCGAAAAAGGCGAAGATCACACGATCCTCATCTATGACCTTGGTGGCGGTACGTTCGACGTGTCGATCCTTGAGCTCGGTGATGGCGTCTTTGAAGTAGTTTCAACTGCAGGTGACAGCCGTCTTGGTGGAGATGATTTCGACCAAAAAATCATCGATCATCTCGTAGCAGAATTCAAAAAAGAAAACGGCATCGATCTTGCTCAAGACAAGATGGCGCTTCAACGTTTAAAAGATGCAGCTGAAAAAGCGAAAAAAGATCTTTCAGGTGTTTCTTCAACACAAATCAGCCTTCCGTTCATCACAGCTGGCGCATCAGGTCCACTTCACTTGGAAATGACGCTTTCACGTGCGAAATTCGATGATCTCACAGCAGATCTTGTTGAACGTACGATGGAACCAACACGCCGTGCTATGAACGATGCAGGTCTGACACCAGACAAAATCGACAAAATCATCCTCGTTGGTGGTTCAACTCGTATTCCTGCAGTTCAAAAAGCAATCCAGGACTTCACTGGTAAAGAATCGTTCAAAGGAGTTAACCCGGATGAAGTCGTTGCCCTCGGTGCAGCGGTTCAAGGTGGCGTATTGACTGGAGACGTCAAAGACGTCGTTCTTCTCGACGTAACTCCACTCTCACTCGGTATCGAGACAATGGGTGGCGTGATGACGAAATTGATCGATCGTAACACGACGATCCCAACTTCAAAATCACAAGTCTTCTCAACTGCAGCAGACAGCCAACCAGCTGTTGATATCCACGTCCTTCAAGGGGAACGTCCAATGGCAGCAGATAACAAAACGCTCGGTCGCTTCCAGTTGACGGACATTCCACCAGCACCACGTGGCGTGCCACAAATCGAAGTTAAATTCGACATCGATGCGAACGGTATTGTTAACGTTTCTGCAAAAGATCTCGGAACAAACAAAGAACAGTCAATCACGATCCAATCATCAAGCGGCTTGACTGAAGCGGACATCGAGCAAATGGTCAAGGATGCAGAAGCAAATGCGGATGCAGACAACAAGCGTAAAGAAGAAGTTGAATTACGCAACGAAGCAGACCAACTCGTCTTCGCAACAGACAAAGCGATCAAAGATCTTGGTGAGCAAGTCGCTGACGCTGATAAAGAAAAAGCAGAAGCTGCAAAAGAAAAAGTAACAAAAGCTCTCGAAGGAACAGACATCGAAGCAATCCGTGCTGCAAAAGACGAATTGTCGACAGTCGTTCAAGAGTTGACACAAAAAGTCTACGAGAACATGGCACAGCAACAAGCTGGCGCTGAAGGCGCACAAGCTAGTGGTCAAGACGACAATGTCATGGACGCTGAGTTCGAAGAAGTTGACGAGAAAGACAACAAGTAATTCATCCGACCGATTTTTCGGGCGCTAGAGAGAGCCAAAGCGTATCCGCGCTTTGGCTCTTTCCATGTCGCACGAAGTTCGGTAAAATCAAACAGTATGAAATGAATCGGAATAGAGAGAGGAAGACTGCACGTGGAAAAACGCGATTATTATGAAGTACTAGGCGTCGCGCGCGATGCCTCATCAGCGGAAATCAAACGCGCCTACCGAAAGCTTGCCCGGACGTACCACCCGGACGTCAACAAGGAAGCCGATGCGGATGCAAAATTCAAGGAATTATCGGAAGCGTATGAAGTGTTGTCCGATGACAATAAACGAGCACGTTATGACCAATTCGGTCATCAAGATCCATCACAAGGTGGCGGTGGATTCAGTGGAGCTGAAGGATTTGGCGACATCTTCGACATGTTCTTCGGTGGCGGACGTCGTCAAGATCCAAATGCCCCACGTAAAGGACAGGACTTACAATACGTTGAGGAAATCGACTTCATGGAATCGGTCACAGGCGTCGAGAAGACGATCACGATCCCAGTCGAAGAAGATTGCGGTACATGTCATGGTTCGGGTGCTAAACCAGGAACACATCCAGAAACATGTAAACGATGCGGTGGTTCGGGGCACATCAACGTCGAACAAAACACGATGTTCGGTCGTGTCGTCAACCAAACAACGTGTTCGACATGTCATGGTCGTGGACAAATCGTCAAGGAGCCATGTGAAACATGTCGTGGAGCTGGTCGTGTCCGTAAAAACAAAGATGTCCGTGTCAAAATTCCAGCAGGGATCGACAATGGGCAACAAATTCGTTTAGCAGGCAAAGGGGAAGCCGGTGTCAACGGTGGACCAGCAGGTGACTTGTATGTCGTCGTCCGTGTCGCAGCACACGAACTGTTCGAACGCGTCGACGATCATATCGTCATGGATATGCCACTTACATTCGCGCAAGCAACACTCGGTGATGAGATCGAAGTGCCGACCGTTCATGGCAAGGTCAGTCTGAAGATTCCAGCGGGCACACAGACAGGATCACGTTTCCGTCTCCGCGGAAAAGGGATGCCGAACGTCCGGTCCGGTCACCATGGTGACCAATACGTCAACGTCGTCGTCATCACACCGAAGAATCTGACGGAACGTCAAAAAGAACTATTACGGGAATTCAATGAAATCAGCGATGAAAAAGGTGTCGAAGAGCAACACGAAGGTGTCTTCAGCCGGATCAAGACATTCTTTACAGGGTGATCACTACAGAGGAGCGTGACAAGAAATGAAATGGTCAGAGATCTGTGTCCATACGACACAAGAAGCCATCGAAGCAGTTTCAAACATCTTACATGAAGCGGGAGCAAGCGGAGTCGTCATCGAGGACGTCGAAGATTTCGAGATGATGTCCCACCGCGAAGATAACTTCGGTGAAATTTGGGATGAGACGAAACGAGATGAGTACCCGACTCAAGGTGTACTCGTGAAGGCATATCTTGCAGAAAGCAGCGATTTGACGGACACGATCAAAGGCATCGAACAGGACATCCAACAATTGACGAACTTCGGTCTGTCGATTGGCACGGGTGCTGTCACGCTGACTCAAGTAGATGAAGAAGACTGGGCACATTCATGGAAACAATTCTATAAACCGGTCAAGATCAGCCGCCACCTGACAGTCGTCCCGATGTGGGAAGACTACACGCCACAGCCGGGTGAAAAGATCATCGAGCTCGATCCAGGCATGGCGTTCGGAACGGGAACACACCCGACTACGGTTCTTTGCATTCAAGCAATCGAAAACTACTTGCAAGAGCAAGATCGTGTCGTCGATGTCGGTACAGGATCCGGTGTCTTAGCGATTGCAGCTGCGAAGCTTGGGGCAAAGGATGTCTTTGCACTCGATTTAGACGAAGTCGCTGTCAAATCAGCGACGGAAAACGTCGCTTTGAACAACGTCAGTGAGCAGATCACGGTCCGTCAAGGCGATTTGATGAAGGAATTGAGTGAGCCGGTCGAGTTGATCGTCGCGAATATCTTAGCGGAAGTCATCCTCCTCTTCGTCAAGGATGCCTATACGCTGACGTTACCAGGCGGGCATTTCATCGCTTCCGGTATCATTAGTCAGAAGAAAGATATGGTCGTACAAGCGATGCAAGAAGCAGGATTTACAATCGTCGAGACGACGAAGCTTGAGGACTGGGTCGCAATCATCGCGAAACGGGAGGCATAAGCGCATGCAACGGTATTTCGTCGAGCCCTCGATGCGTCAGGGAGATGTCTTTCATCTCCCGAAAGACGACGCACACCATATGAAAAACGTCATGCGGATGGAAGTCGGCGGAGAGATTCTCGTGCTCGATGGAACAGGTCTTTACCGGTGTCGCCTGGAAGCACTCGAGAAACAGGCAGCTTCTGCCCGTATCGAAGAGACGCTACCGATCGAGACGGAGCTACCGATTCGTGTGACGATCGCCCATGGATTGCCAAAAGGCGATAAGATCGAACTCGTTGCCCAAAAAGCAACGGAACTCGGAATCCATCATCTACGGATTTTCGAAGCCGACCGTTCCGTCTCGAAATGGGATCAGAAGAAGGTTCCGAAAAAGATTGAACGACTCGAAAAAATCGTCAAGGAAGCAGCGGAACAATCGTACCGTGCCCACTTGCCGACGGTCGACTTCGTGGCGTATGATGAAGTCTTACAGGATGCATCGAACTATACGGCTTGTCTGGTTGCCTATGAAGAATCAGCGAAACAAGGGGAGGCTTCCGTCCTCGCTACGACGCTTGCTGGACTGCAAGAGGGAGATTCCCTTCTTGTCGTCATCGGACCTGAAGGTGGGTTCGCTGAAGCAGAAATCGCACGTTTGACGGATGCCGGTTTTAAACAAGCCGCTCTAGGGCGCCGCATCTTACGGACGGAAACGGCACCATTTTATGTCCTTTCCGCCGTCTCGTATCATTTTGAATTGAAAGGGTGAACGAAATGGCAACTGTTGCCTTTCAAACGCTTGGCTGTAAAGTCAACCATTACGAAACAGAAGCTGTCTGGCAACTGTTCAAGGACGCTGGTTACGCACGCGTTGATTTTGCTGATCATGCGGACGTTTATGTCGTCAATACATGTACGGTCACGAATACCGGAGATAAGAAAAGTCGCCAAGTCATCCGACGGGCGATTCGCCAAAATCCGGATAGTGTCATCTGCGTAACGGGCTGTTATGCCCAAACATCTCCTGCTGAAATCATGGCGATTCCTGGCGTCGATGTCGTCGTCGGAACACAAGATCGGCATAAAATGATTGGATACATTGAACAATTCCGTGAAGAACGCATGCCAATCAATGCGGTCGGAAACATCATGAAAGCAAAAGTCTATGAAGAACTGGATGTACCGGCCTTTACGGACCGGACACGGGCTTCTCTGAAAATTCAGGAAGGCTGTAACAATTTCTGTACGTTCTGTATCATCCCATGGGCGCGTGGTCTCATGCGGTCTCGTCAACCAGAAGATGTCTTGAAGCAAGCACAACAGCTCGTTGATGCGGGTTATAAAGAGATCGTCTTGACAGGCATCCATACAGGTGGCTACGGAGAAGACTTAAAAGACTACAACTTAGCGAAATTACTTAAAGCACTCGAATCCGTCAATGGACTCGAACGTTTGCGGATTTCGTCGATCGAAGCTAGTCAAATCACGGACGAGGTACTTGATGTCCTGAAGGATTCACCGATTGTCGTTCGTCACTTGCACGTTCCGATCCAGTCGGCTTCCGATACGGTCCTTCGCCGGATGCGCCGGAAGTATACGATGGCAGAATTCGGAGAACGGATTACGCGTTTGAAGGAAGTCTTGCCTGACTGTGCGATTACGTCAGATGTCATCGTCGGTTTCCCAGGTGAGACGGAAGAAGAGTTCATGGAAACGTTCAACTTCATCAACGATCATAAGTTCAGTGAGTTGCATGTCTTCCCCTACTCGAAACGGACAGGAACACCCGCTGCGATGATGGATGATCAAGTCGAGGAATCAATCAAAGAAGAACGCGTCGCGCGTTTGATCGCTTTATCGGATCAACTCGCAAAGGAATATGCTTCGAAATACGAAGGGGAACTGCTTGAGATCATTCCGGAAGAATTCTCGGAAGAAGCAGGCGGTCGTCTCGTCGGTTACACAGATAACTATTTGCGTGTCGCAATCGAAGGCGATGAGTCGATGATCGGACAACTCGTTCGTGTCAAAATCACGAAAGCCGGTTATCCGATGAACGATGGTCAATTCGTTCGCATCATGCAGACACTTAAAGACGCTGTAGTCTAATCGAAAGGGCAAAGGGAACCTCTGGTTTTCTTTGCCACTTTTTTTGTTTTCATTTCAGGAATGCGCTACACTGAATACAGTTCAATTAAGGAAAGAGGATATTATTCATGCGAATCAACAAATTCATTAGTGAAACGGGCTTTTGCTCAAGGCGTGCTGCCGATAAATTAGTCGACGCAGGTCGTGTGACGATCAACGGTCTGACGGCAGAACTCGGCTCGCAAGCTGAAGAGACGGACGTCGTCGAAATCGACGGTCAGCCACTCCAAACGAAACCAAAACCCGTCTACATCGTCTTAAATAAACCGGTCGGCATCACATGTACGACGGAGCTTGATATCGAAGGAAATATCATCGATTTCGTTAATCATCCGAAGCGGATTTTCCCGATCGGTCGTCTCGACAAGGATTCAGACGGCTTGATTCTTTTGACGAATGACGGTGATGTCGTCAACCGGATTCTCCGGGCAGAAAACAATCACGATAAGGAATATATCGTGACTGTCGATGCCCCGATCACGGACACATTCATTCAAGGAATGGCGAGTGGTGTTGACATTCTTGGTACAACGACGAAGGAATGTATCGTTGAACCACTTGAGACACGGACATTTCGCATCATTTTAACGCAAGGGTTAAATCGTCAGATTCGTCGAATGTGTAAAGAGTTCGGCTACCGGGTCAAACGGCTGCAGCGCGTCCGGATCATGAACATCGAGCTTGGCGATTTACCGATTGGTTCTTGGCGTGATTTGACGGAAGAGGAATTACGCGAATTGTTTAAGACGCTTGACGCACAATAAGGTTCAATGAAAGTCGCCACTGGCGGCTTTCTTCATACATAAGGGGGATGACCGTGGATAAACGGGGTATGAGTGCGACATTCGTCGCCTACGTGATTGGTGGACTGTTGCCAATCTACAAAGTGTTTGCTGCTGGAATTCCAGCATGGACGGTCGTTTCAATCCGGATTTTAAGTGCGTTCATCTTCGTGACACTATTGTTACGCTTGACGAAGAAGTTTCAATTCGTTCGTCACCTGTGGCAAAACAAACGCCAACGTTATACCGTGCTTGCGGCAGGTCTCGTATTAGGTGGGAACTGGTCACTCTATCTGTATGCCATCGGAGAAGGGTATATCGTCGAGTCATCGCTCGGGTATTATATCAATCCGCTCGTCAGCGTCTTGTTCGGTTTGATCTTTTTTAAGGAACGATTAACGCGTCCACAAATCATCGCGATTGTATCAGCAATCACTGGTGTGATGATTTTAACGCTCGGTTATGGTCAATTTCCGATCATTGCCTTTTCACTTGCCATCTCGTTCGCATTTTACGGTGTGCTGAAGAAAAAGGCGGCAGCCGAGCCATTATCGGGATTATTTTTAGAGACGCTCGTCACGCTCCCGTTCGCTCTCTTGACGCTAGGCGTGACGGATAGTCAACCGCTTGCGATGCCGACGAGTGCACTGCTTGCAATCATCATGCTCGGAATCGCAACAGCAGTTCAATTGATGTTATTTGGATACGGGATGCCGAAAATCCCGTTCGTTTACGTCGGAATTCTGCAGTACATTGCACCAACGTTAACGCTACTCCTTGGAATTTATCTATTTAATGACGTCTTTACGACGATTCACTTCATCGCTTTCCTGTTCATTTGGATTGCCGTTGCTTTGTTTACGATCAGCGGTTTATCAGCAGGAAAGATACGGATGAAGAAGGTATCATAACGAAAGAAGGGATTATGTGAATCTACCGGGATTTTTTGCGACGCTTGTCGCATATATCATTTGGGGGCTCTTACCGCTTTACTGGAAGATGCTCGCTAATGTACCGAGTGAAGAGATACTAGCGCACCGGATCATCTGGTCGTTTCTATTTCTACTCATCTTACTGTCGTTTCAAAAAGCACTTGGAAAATGGAAGACGGCATTGCGTGATCCGTTCACGCGCCGACTCTTTTTCTTAAATGGACTGATCATCAGCTTGAATTGGTTCATCTACATCTGGGCTGTCAATCATCAATTCATCGTTGAGGCGTCGCTCGGCTATTACATCAATCCGCTCGTCAGCATCGTCTTTGGTGTCTTCTTCTTTCAAGAAAAGCTCTCACGGATTGAATGGATCTCGATTGTCCTTGCGACGATCGGTGTTCTGATTTTAACGATTGGCTACGGCGAATTTCCATGGATCTCGATTGCGCTTGCCTTAAGCTTCGGTTTTTACGGCGTCGTCAAAAAACGTCGTCCGCTTGAATCAACGGTCAGTCTGACACTTGAGACGATGGCGCCGCTTCCACTGGCTTTGATCTTCCTCGGATATTGGCAAGTACAGGGAACGTCTTCGATAACCGAATCTGTCGGTACGATGACTGGACTCATCTTAACGGGGATCGTCACCGCTGTGCCACTTTTGTTATTTGGATTCGGGGCACAACGAATTCCATTCACATGGGTTGGATTCTTGCAATTCGTCGCACCAACCTTATCACTTGGACTCGGTGTTTTGCTCTATCATGAACCGTTTACTAAAACACATATGGTGGCGTTTACATGTATTTGGACAGCAGCGATTGTCTTTACGCTCAATGGAGTCTGGATTCGAAAAAAACAGCTTCGAAAAGTCGCGTAAAAAGATAGAAGTCAGACCTCTTGCGTGATAGAATAATATCAGAGTCAAAGGGAAGCCTTAAGGAGGATAACAATCATGAATTTAGCAGGAATGATCGACCATACGGCACTGAAGCCAGAAACATCACGTGCTCAAATCGAAACACTCTGTAAAGAAGCATTAGAATACAAATTCGCAAGCGTCTGCGTTAACCCGACATACGTCGCGTTAGCATCAGAACTCTTAAAGTCAGATGATGACGTGAAAGTATGTACAGTCATCGGGTTCCCACTTGGAGCAAACACGCCAGAAGTGAAAGCATTCGAAACAAAGGATGCCATTCAAAACGGTGCAACAGAAATCGATATGGTTTTAAACATCGGCGCACTAAAAGATGGAAATCTTGAGTTAGTAGAACGTGATATTCGTGCAGTTGTCGAAGCGGCGAACGGTACGCTCGTTAAAGTCATCTTTGAAAACTGTCTTCTTACAAAAGAAGAAATCAAAACAGCTGCTGAACTTTCAGTTAAAGCAGGTGCTAACTTTGTGAAAACATCAACTGGTTTCTCAACAGGTGGTGCAACAGTCGAAGATATCCGTCTCATGCGTGAGACAGTCGGTCCTGATATCGGTGTTAAAGCGTCTGGTGGCGTTCGTGACTTCGAAGGTGCAAAAGCAATGATCGATGCAGGTGCATCACGCATTGGTGCTTCAGCAGGAATCGCAATCGTTACTGGTGGTACGTCTGATAGCGACTACTAAGAATATGTCACATGTCCCTCTTTTTTAGAGGGGCATGTTTTTTTGTTGTGGGATTATTCTGAATTTGGATTTTGTATTAAAAAGTCAGACATCGCTTCCGATAATCAGATGTAGAATGTCGGAAGGGTGTGGAATGAATGAAACGATGGAGTGGAATCATACTGGCATCGACACTAAGCCTTGCAGGATGCGGTAGTGTCATCGATGATCCAGAACGGGCAGTCAAGGAGCGAAAGGAAATGGCGGTCGTCTTATCGGATGTTGGTCTTGGCGATCAATCATTCAGCGATGCAGCGATGAGCGGTATGGCGTTGTTACGGGAGAAGGAAGGCTGGTCGATCGATTACCGGGAATTAAACGAAACGAAGACCTATAAAACAGCATTTGAAGCGTTAGCGAAAAAGAAGCCGACCGTTATCGTCGGACTCGGCTACATGGGGCAGACAGATCTTGAGACCGTTGCTAAAAAATATCCGAAACAACAATTCGCCTTGATTGATGCCGTCTCGACGTTACCGAACGTACTCTCGGTTACGTTCAAAGAGGACGAAGGAAGCTACTTAGCGGGTGCCGCTGCAGGAATCCAAACCAAGACGAATACGATTGGTTTCGTCGGTGGGATGAAGTCGCCTTTGATTGAGAAGTTCGAAAAAGGATACATAGCTGGCGCTAAAGCCGTCAATCCGAAAACAAAGGTACTCGTCGAATATGCGGAGGACTTTGCGGCGCCCGAAAAGGGACGGACGCTTGCAAACGAAATGATGCAGAAAAAGGCAGACGTGTTATATGCAGCTGCTGGGTTAACAGGGAGCGGCGTCCTTGAAGCGGCGCAAACGAAGGGGAAAAAAGCTATCGGTGTTGATAGCGATCAGACCCCGATCGCGCCTGACGCCGTCATGACGTCGATGCTAAAACAAGTTGATCTTGCGATTACGAAAATCGGACAAGATGTGGATGCAAAAGGACTCCAATCTGGACAAGTCGTCCTTGGTGTCAAAGAAGGGGCAATCCAGTTGGCTCCAATCCGTAATACGAACTTTACGGACGGGGAACGAAAAAAATTAGAGCAGCTGCAACAAGATGTGCTCGAAGGTAAGGTGACGATCCAATGACGTTACGGAAACGATTTTTACTCTCAACATTAGTGACGATTTTGAGTGTCGTCATCTTGATGGGATGGACCTTGTTCCAACTCCGTCAAATTCAATCCTATAACGAAGACTACGGGAAACAACTCGTTGAAATTTCAGAACTCGAAACGAAGCTCTTATATGAACAGGCAGCATGGAACCGACTGGCAAGCCAACCGTCTGAGAGTCAGGCGGAGCAG
The DNA here is from genome assembly GCF_054956715.1 of Exiguobacterium sp. EF_C8. Classification (NCBI taxonomy): domain Bacteria; kingdom Bacillati; phylum Bacillota; class Bacilli; order Caryophanales; genus Exiguobacterium; species Exiguobacterium sp. EF_C8. The sequence continues at coordinate 845,768 of NZ_CM143264.1, forward strand.
GTTCAGGCTCTTAGTAAGAAGAACGAGCAAGCTTTGAATCAGCTACAGAAGACATATTTGATTCCAGCGTTTCAAGAAGAGTTGAACCGGGCGGATATGAAGTATAAGACGCTCGCTGCAAAACGGACGGAACTGACGGACGCGGTGAATCCGATTGACATTCGCTCCCATGCCGCACGAATTGAAGGTGTCCTCAGTGATCTCTATACGTTACATACGAAAAATGGGGAGTTTTATGATGTCTTACAACGTGAGGCAAAAGACGAGACATTGAATTTGACGCGGACCGTCCTAATCGCGACATTCCTCCTCTTGATTGGTCTAGCTTTATACAATTGGTACTTCGCACGTAGTATCACGCGACCGATCAGCCGTGTCGTCCGGACAGCAGAGCAAATTTCGGATGGAGACTTGTCACAGGAACTGGTCGTATCCGGTCGAAAAGATGAGATTGGTCGACTCGAGACGGCTGTTGCGCAGATGCAAGGAACTTTACATGAGGTCATCGGAACGATCAGTCGTTCGTCGAACACAATTCGTCAAATGAGTACGGAAGCGACGACAGAGAACGCGAACATCGTCGAAGTTTCTGGTAACATGACCCATGCGATTAATGAGATGGCGAGCGGTACACAAACGGTGTCGGATGATATCCAGACAACGGTCAGTACGATGGCTGATATGCAACAACTCTTCGAGGAGAGCGAACAACGCGCACAAACCGCTTATGCAGAAGGACAGGCGGCAGATCACGTGATGGTTCAAAGTAGTTCTGTCATGGAACAACAGGCTACTTCATTACGCGCGTCAACAGAACAAAATCGTGAACTCGGTCAGAAATTAGAAGGTTTCCTTGAGCAAACGCAACAAATCGAACAGATGGCGCAACTCGTCGCTGGAGTCTCTGCGCAGACGAACTTATTGTCACTCAATGCGGCAATCGAAGCGGCGCGAGCAGGGGAAGCCGGTCGTGGATTTGCCGTCGTGGCGAGTGAAGTTAAAAAGTTAGCAGATGAGACACACGAAGCGACGCGTTCGATCTTCTCACTCGTCCGTTCGATTCGCCAAGACGGCGCTGTTTTACAAGAAGCACTCGTGCAAGCGGAGCGGGAACAGACGAACCAGGTCGAGAATTTTACACACGTCCAACAAGCATTCGGTGAGACGCGTCAAAAAGTAGCGAGTGTGACCGAAACACTCGATTATGTGACGAAACAACTCGTACATTCGAAACAACAAGCCCGCCATGTCGTTGGTCAAGTCAGTACAGTTAGTGGTGTCATGGAAGAACTTGCAGCCGGAAATGAAGAGATCGCTGCTTCGATGCGTGATCAACAGGCATCGTTCGAACAGATTCATCAATTGATGCAAGAACTCGAGTCGACGACGACGTCGCTTGACAGTCAGACACATCAATTCAAAATTTAATGAACACAGCAAAAGTGCACGCATTCTCAGGAAGAGAAGGCGTGCACTTTTTCTTGAATCGACTTAGAAGAAGCTTTCTGGATCGAGCTCATTCGTCCGTCCATTCGCATCATACTGGTATCCACCATCGTGGATTTCAAAATGCAAGTGTGGACCAGTCGAGTTACCGGTGCTTCCGAGAACACCGATTTGCTGTCCTTGTTTGACTTGTTGTCCCTGTTTAACGTTCAAGGCATTCATATGGGCATACACGGTCGTATACGTTTTTCCGTCGATATTATGAGAGATATAGACGTGGTTGCCGTAAGGACCACCGGAACTTGCTAAGATGACTGTTCCATTTGCAGACGCAACGATTGGCGAGTTGAGTGGACCAGCGAAGTCGGTTCCATTGTGGTACGCATAACCATTACTTCCGCTTGCTGCACCCATTCCTTGCGAAACAGAGCCTTGAGCAGGTTTGATGAATTTACCTTTTGCTTTTGAGATGACTTTCGTGCTGGCCTTGCTAACAGATGCTGGCACTGCCGATTGTTTTGCAGCTTTTGCTGCAGCTGCTTTCGCGGCACGTGCTGCAGCTTTTTCTGCCTCTTCCTGTGCCTTCAGTTGGGCCGATGCCTCTTTCAGGCTAAGGATACTGGATTCGATTTTTTTCTTTTGCGACGTCAGACGTTTCAGAAGTGCTGTTCGCTTTTGTTTTTCTTGTTTTAATTCACGTTGTTTCTTTTTTAAAACATTACGATCTTCAATCAAGTCTTGGCGTGTCTGCTTCAGTTCTTCTTTCGCAGCTGCCAGTTCTTTTTTGTTTGATTCGTAATCTTTTAATAAAGAAGCATCACTTTCCGCGATTGTATTGAAGGCGTTGAAACGGCTAATCATATCACCGACATCTTTTGCGCCGAAGACGGCTTCAAGCAGTGGGGCGTTATCGGCTTTCGACTGACGGACCGCTAGACGATCACCGAGCATTTTTTCTTGTTTCTTGATTTTCTTTTGCAACTTCTCGATCTTATCTTCTAATCGAGCAATCTGTTTCGTGTTTTCGTCGATTTTCTTTTGATTCTCGACGACTTGTAATGTCAGCCCATTAATCTGTTGATCCAGGGCGTAGACTTGTTGCTGTGCTTTAGATAATTGATTATTTTTTTGAGACAACGCCTCGCGTTGCTTCGATTGTTGTTGCTGGTTTTGTTGTTGCTTTTCTCTATATGAACTTGCTGCGTCGACGGGAGTTGTCGTCATGAGCGGACTTGCGAGTAAAGTGAGTGTCATGAGCGATAACCCGAGTGACTTTCCGAAAGGTCGTTTCATAAACTAAGCGTCATTCCTTTCCCTTGTGAAGTGTTACCTATCCCACTCTAACAAGAAAATCAGAAAATCCACTTTACAATTCTTTTAAAAAAATACAAGAGAAGCTAGCAGAAAGTATGAAGAATTTATGAAAATAATGATGCGTGAACAGAAGAATAAATAGAATATGTTGATATGAAAGGAAAAATCATTATGTAATTGATTGATTTCCGAATGATGTCAGAAGATATATTTTTGTAACATCGTATAAATAGAAGGTTTATTAATGCTTGAAAAAGGTATAAATATAGTTTTTGTGAAATGAAAAAGTGCCCCGAAAGGCACTCCATCCGAATCATTCTTCATAAATCATCTTTCGCGTCATCCCACCGTCTAGGACCAGTGTTTCGCCCGTCAAGAAATCGTTATCCGGGTGTGTTAGATAGAGAGCCGCACGAGCGACATCACTTGGTTTTCCGACGCGACCAGCTGGATGTTGACTATGATCTTCAGGTGATAATTCTTGATAGTCACCGGTTTCAATCCAACCAGGAGCAATCGCGTTGACGAGAATTCCGTCTTCTCCGAGTGAGACAGCAAGTGCATGGGTCAGAGCAAAAATGCCACCTTTCGTCGATGCATAAGATTCTGTATGCGGTTCCGACATGAAGGCGCGGGTCGAAGCCAGGTTGACGATCCGACCACCACTTTTACTTTGTTTCAAATAAGGTGTAGCGGCCTTAGTCGTTAAAAAGATACTACGCAGGTTCGTATGATGAACCCGATCCCATTCCTCAAGTGACAATTCGAGTAAGGGTTTTCGAATCATGATACCGGCGTTATTGATGACGATGTCGATACGACCAGTATGTTCAATCGCTTTCTCAATCAACAGTTGAACGTCTTTTTCGTGTTGGATATCGAGGTGATAGAAGTAAGCCGTCCCACCATCTTCTTCAATTTGTTGAACTAATTCGTCTCCTGTCATCTGATCGATGTCAGCAAGAACGACATTTGCGCCATGCGCAGCGTAGGTGCGGGCGAGTTCTGCACCAATGCCATTCGCGGCTCCCGTAATGATGACGGTTTGATTAACATGATTCATAAAAATCATCCTTTCTGTAACGCTTCTCTCCCTTTTTTACCGTTCCATCATATCCTGAAACCTGACAGGATTATCATCCGTAGGAACAGGGAAATAGAAAAGCGTCGAAGTTACTTTAGAATGGGGGAAAATAGGAATGAAATTCTCGAATCAACAATTAGAAAAACAACAAAATCAATATGCCGAAGATGCAAAAGATTATATTGATCGCCCGAAAAAGACGAACTCGCTGTTACAACGAGCAACTGCAAAGGTAAACGGGAACTCTCGTTTGTCCGTCGTCTTTTCACCGTTGACGTTGTTCGTCGATATGATTCGCGCGTACCAGTCAGGTGAATACCGTAACATTCGTCGTACGACGATCTTAAAAGTAATCGGCGCATTGGTTTATCTCGTGTCACCAATTGACCTCGTACCTGATTTCGTACTCGGATTTGGATTTGCAGACGATATCGCGGTCATCCTTTTCGTCACGAAAACAGTCTTTGAAGAATTGACACGTTTCAGCGACTGGCAAGATGAACAACAAAAACGTCGTACGCAACCATTGCAAAGCGAGGATGCGTATTGATCAAATAGATGATCCGAGCGACTTCACACAAGAAGTCGCTCTTTCTGATGTAAAAAGAGCCGTTTCCTGTACGCCCTCTTGAAATTTCGATACACTAGAAATAGTTGGTAAAGAGAGAGGGAGGGCGAAAATGGGACACCACTGGATGGAATCATACGGTTATATCGGGATCATGATGACGCTCATGTTTCCATTCATACCGAGCGAAGTACCGCTCGCGTATGCAGGATATCTCGTGCATACGGCACAGGCGAATCTGCTATTCATGGTGTTCCTTGCTGTAGTAAGCTTCGTCATTAGTCAGAACCTCTTTTTTACGATTGGACAGTTCGGGAGTGAACGGTTATTGAATCGTTTATTCAAATGGTTTCGGATTTCGGAAACAAAAATGCTCCAGTTTCAGACGCAAATGGAGACGAAAGGACGCTATATTCTTCTTCTTTCTCCGATGTGGCGTATCGGATTTGCGATTGGTGCCGGTCTAACTGGTGTTTCACGCTGGACGTTTACCGTCGTGACGACGATTTCCTTTTTCCTCTGGTCGACGCTCTTCATTTGGGGCGGGAAAGCTGTTGGTCATGAATGGCGAAAATTGCATCACCTCAATCATCCGATAGTTTGGATTGGTTTAGGTGTGTTGATTACGATTGGCTATTTGATTCAGAAAAAGAGAAAAGCAAAAAAAGAGATGTAAAAGGAGTGGGAACATGGCAATTATCTTATTCGATATTGACGGTACATTGATTGACTCAACGGAACAAATGACAGAAGCAATCCATCGGGCGATGGAGGACATGCCGCATCTTCCAAAACCTTCGCAAGAAAGTGTTCAGGCAAGCTACGGTCTTGCAGGAAGCGCCTTTTGGCGAAAAGCGATTCCGGAAGCTTCAGAAGAGGATATTCGTTTAATCCGTAAAAAGAGACATGGTCATCTAGAAGCAACGATGGTTGAACAGAACGTCTTGTTCGACGGAATTCGATCATTATTGCAAGCTCTTGTTTCAGCGGGACACACGGTCTCGACTGCAAGTAATTGCGGCAACCATTATCTAAACCTTGTGCTTGATAGTCAGGAAATCCGCTCGTTCTTCACAAGTCCGAAATGCTTGGAATCCGTCAATGGAAAAGAAAAATCGGATATCTTACGCGCTCACCGCGATGAGTTTGGAGAAGGATCTTACTGGATGATTGGAGATCGGTCTTCTGATGTCGAAGCGGCTCGTAAGGAACATATGCCGGTCGTCTTATGTCAATATGGTTTTGGTACGCCATCCGAGTGGAATTCGGCAGATCATGTCATCGAGACACCGCTTGATTTGTTAACAGTGATTGAAAAATAAAGAAGTAAGAAGCCAAGCTAGACACGTCGATTTTTTCAGACGGTCGGCTTGGCTTTTTTGTGGTTAAAATATCAATCAAGATGCACTTACTCGAAATCGAGTCGGTACGGTTCTGCGCTCATCCATGGACGGAACTTCCGGAAGAGTAGATGGAACAATAAACAGAGAATAATGGGTAAGACGATAAAAAGACCAAGCACGAATGTCATATTGAAGAGCGTCCATCCTCCTGACATCAGGTGTAGCGCATTGATTGGACCGATTAAACCAGACATTCCAAATCCGGCACTAAACGGTGTACCTTGAACACCGAGCATTCCTGCTAATGCACCAAGGATAGCGGCACTACACATGACAGGTAGAATCATCAATGGATTACGAATGAAGTTCGCCATCTGGATTTTAGGAGAACCAAGAAAATGAGCAATCGACGTTCCACGTGAATTCGCTTGCCAACCGGCAATCGCAAGACCGAACCCAGCGGCACAGACACCTAGATTGGCAGCTCCGGCAGCAACACCCGATAAACTGATCGCGGTTGCAATGCCGACCGTCGAAAGCGGAGAGACGATGAGAACGGAAAAGGCGACCGCAATTAGAATGCCCATCAAGACGGGTTGAAGTGCCGTGAAGTCTGAGATGACATGTCCAATTGCTGTTGTGATCCGTGTGACGAACGGATACGTCAGAACACCAATTCCACCGGCACCGACAATCAAAATCGTTGGCATGACAAGCACCGTATATGTTTTGAAGCGTTCACCAATCAATAAGACGATTGCTGTTGCAATAGCTGCCGTCAAACCAGCATTGATGACATCACCTGTACCGACGAAAACGAATGTCGCATCCGCACGGGTCGCAACACCTGAGCCGACGACCGTCGCGAGTCCAATCGATGTGGTGGCGATCGGTGTTACTTTAAATTGCATCGCTACGGCGACACCAATCACCATTGGTAAAAGTCGCATCGCGAGTGTCGTTGCGTCCAAAACGTGTTGGGCACCAGAAACGTATGGCAATAATGCCTTAGCGAGTTCACCGAGTAAGGCTCCTGGAATAAGGGCAACGAGAATTCCAATACTGAGACCGTTTAAAACATGCACTGCAAATTGACGTGGCTGACGCAAAATAGATGAATCCACAAAATCCTCTCCTTATGTAACGCTTTTGTGCATAACAGTATAAAAGTTATGAATTGTGTTTTATCTTACGGTAAGAACAGAAGGACGTCAAGGAAAAGTTAGAAAATTCCAAACGAGCAAAGGATTCGTCTTTCAGAAACGGAATTGTTACAGTGAAGAAGTACATTGAATGAGGAGGTCATGAATCATGTCAGAACAACGTATCGTATTAGCGGAACGACCAAACGGAAAACCAACAGGGGAAACATTCCGTTATGAATCATTTGAGTTAGCAGATTTACGAGAAGGGCAAGTCGCACTGGAGTCACTCTATATCTCAGTCGATCCATATATGCGGGGACGTATGAACGATACGCGTTCTTATTCGCAACCGTTTGAGATTGATGAACCGATTCACGGGGGTGTCGTAGCGCGTGTCATCGAGTCTAAAAGTGAGGCGTTCAAGTCAGGTGATGTCGTCGTGGGGATGCTCGATTGGGCAACGAAAGCAGTCGTCGATGCGAAAAGTGTCCGTAAAATCGATGAGCAGATCGCTCCAATCTCAACAGCGCTCGGTGTTCTCGGAATGACAGGGATGACGGCGTATTTCGGGTTGCTTGATATCGGGAATCCACAGCCAGGAGAAACTGTTGTCGTATCGGCAGCAGCAGGGGCTGTTGGATCGATCGTTGGTCAAATCGCTAAAATCAAAGGTGCACGAGTAGTTGGGATTGCAGGAAGTGACGAAAAGTTACAGCACCTAAAAGCAGATCTTGGTTTTGACGAAGTCATCAACTACAAAACGGAAGACATCCGGAAAGCATTAGACCGGACGTGTCCAGACGGCATCGATGTTTATTTTGAAAATGTCGGTGGAGAGATCGGCGATGCGGTTCTGGATCGGCTTAATCCATTCGCGCGGGTACCGGTCTGCGGCGCTATTTCTGGGTATAACGCACAACAGGACATCGGTCCACGTGTTCAATCGAAATTAATCATTGCGCGTGCGCGCATGCAAGGTTTCTTAGTGGGGGATTATGGCAAACGATTCAAGGAAGCGGCTGGGCAACTCGGTCAATGGGTCAGTGAAGGGAAATTACGATATGAAGAGACGATTTTTGAAGGCTTCGATCGTGTACCAGATGCTTTCCTCGGATTATTCGATGGCTCGAACACAGGGAAACTATTAGTAAAAGTTAAGTAATACGCCAAAAGAGGTTGCGGAATTATTCCGCAACCTCTTTTTTATGGCATGAGATTCATGAATCCTTTTGATCGCGCTTGAGTTCTTCTGGATCTGGATCCGGATGTTGTGTTTCCGCAGGCTTGATTCCGGGATCTGATGTCTCAGCTGGATCAGGGTCCGGGTGAAGACCAACGTCTGCCTTTTCATCTGGTAAATCATGATTTTTTTCGTTTAACATGTCCAGTCATCTCCTTTTATCAGTACGTAGTAATGTTTCCCCGTTTTTTAAATCCAAAACAATGAGAGTGCATAAGAGTCGTTTTCGAAAACGCGTAAATGATTTCCACGGACAAGAAAGCGAAACCGGTCGATTTCCTAGGAAATACAGGTTGACTGAAATGGAATGTAAGGAAAATCCAAAAAAGCTTCACTAAGTCTTTACAAAAACCTTGCAAGTCCTTCAAGTAGCCTTTGAATTGCTTCCGTAGACTAAAAAAGAGTTGAAAAGAGGAAGGGTGTTTACGTGTGAGTGATCAAAAATGGAAACGACAAATCATGCAACAACTAAACTGGGTTCGCGAAGAGAAAAAGCGGCTCACAAGCGAGACGACAGCAAGTAAAGAGTCACTCGAAAAACTTCGTCAGCTGGACGTCTTGCGTCTGCCAACGGTTCGAACTTCTAAAAACACGACGACACGTTATCAACAAAATAGCCAAGCGTCATTACTAGATCAATTGGATGTCTCACATATTCCGGTACGGACGACGACGCGTTATTATGAAAAACGACCAATCGAGATGGCAATCGTCTGCTCGGAATTCATGTATGCCTATTATGAAGATGCCGTTCATCTCCATTATGTCAATGCGAACACATTCGAAGAAGTTTTCGAGCGCGAGATTGATCTCTTTTTGGTCGTATCTTCGTGGAAAGGATTACGAGGGGATGATTGGAAAGGTGTCGCCACACCAAATTCAAAGAAACGCCAACGGTTACTTTCGATGATGCAGGAAGTCAAAGCTAAAGGAATTCCAGTCGTCTTTCAATCGACGGAAGACCCGAGTAACCATGGACGGTTTCAAGACGTGGCTCAAGCTGCCAATTATGTCCTGACTTCAGATGAGGCGATGATTCCTGAATATCGTGTTTTATGTGGACATGATCGAATCATGGCGATGCCGTTTGGAGTCAATCCATTGATTCACAATCCGATTGGAGCGACACGTAGCCGAAAGAAGGGCGTTTTATTCGCCGGTAGCTGGATGGCGAAATATCCGGAGCGTGTGAAAGATACGGAGATGTTGTTTGATGGGGTCATGCAGTCTTCGCACGAACTCGATATCGTGGACCGGAATTATCATCTCGACTTACCAGCCTATCAGTTTCCGGAACGCTATCAATCACGGGTCGCACCAGCGATTCCTTATGATGCCTTACAACAAGTCAGTAAATGTTATGACTGGGTCCTGAACCTAAATAGCATCAAATATAGTAAGACGATGTGTGCCCGTCGCGTCTATGAATCGCAAGCACTCGGTAATTTGATCCTGTCGAATTACAGTATCGCCGTCAACAACGAGTTTCCGAACATCTTCACCGTACATGACGCACAGGAGGCGACGGCGATCGTAGAACGAACATCGCAAGAAGAAATCGAACGTTTACGAGCAGAAGGACTTCGTGCCGTCATGACGGAGCATACAGTCTTCGAACGGATGGATCAGATTCTAGCGTTCATTGGACGAGTACCTGAAACACGAAAACATCGTTTACTAATCGTTGTCGCTCAGGATGGGGAAGTCATTCGTGACGTGATCAATCGTCAAAGTCTCACACCAGACGAAATCGTCTCAGCGGATGCATTGACGGAGCAAACCTATGATCAAGCGGATCTCGTTGCTTGGATGGATGGGCATGAATCCTACGGTGAATATTATTTAGAGGACCTCGTGAATGGCTTTAAATATAGCGATGCCAGCATTGTCCGAAAGGGGAGCCAACATCCATATCATCTACATGAGATGAGCGGTAGCCGAAACGGTGCGATTATCTGGCGGTCAGATATCGGATATGACGCGTTTCAAGCAGGTGAATTGAACGGAAAAACGCTGTTGCTCGATCAATTTGAGTGGAACGAGCAGACAGTAGTTCCGACGGATCACACACCGCAACTGTCGGTCGTTGTTCCCATCTATAACAATGGGAAACATCTCACGTATAAATGCTTCGCCAGTCTAACACGGATGGATCGATTCATGGAGTCAGAGATTTTACTCGTAGATGATGGATCGACGGACATAGAGGCACGTCAAGCCGTAGAACGTCTCGCGCGACGTTATGGCAATGTCAGAACCTATTTCTTCGAGACAGGTGGTAGTGGTAGTGCTTCGCGTCCTCGCAACAAGGGAGTCGAGATGGCACGAGCTGACTATGTGACGTTCCTTGATCCAGATAACGAGGTACTCAGCGATCGTTATGCCTTTTTGCTTCAGGAATTAGAGAATGATCCATCACTTGATTTTGTAGCGGGTCATATGAAAAAACTTGCCGAGAAGACGAGTATCATCGCCTTGCCGACGATTCGCAAACAAGGACGAACGGTTTGTGAAGATCCAAAAGCTTTTCTATTGAAACATCGCTTTGCGGTACAAAGCATTCAAGCACTCGTCGTCCGTCGTACCTTCTTGCTCGAACATCAATTGGAACAGGTCGTCGGTGCAGTCGGTCAGGACTCCTTGTTTTTCCAGGAATTGATGCTTCGCGCCAATCGTGTCTTACTCGTCAATCGGGTCATCCATTATTATTATGCAGCAGTTGCAGGATCGACCGTGAATGCATTGACGGTGAAATTTTTTGAACGCAGTGTTGTCCGAGAACGGGCACGAGCTGAGAAATTCGCTCGTTATGGAGTGCTTGAGGAATACAAGGAAACACGATTCGAGCATTTCTTCGAGCATTGGTATCTCGTTAAATTACGCTACTGCAGTGATAAGGATTTCGCACCAAGTGTCGCATTGTTGCGCACAATCATTGGTTTCTATGAGCCGATCACATTGACGAACCCGTTGATCCGTCGATTCATGGAGCTTGCAGACCGTCAGGAGACGGATCGCCTTCAACATCTATTACTTGAGGAGGTGCAGAAATGACGGCATCGATGAAGACAGCACGACCAAAAGATCAAATCCGAGCAGCTTACTACGATCAATTAGGGGGGGGATTCGGTAAAAAAGTGCGCGCGCGTGTTCACTGGATCGTTCGACAAGCAAAAGGGGAGCACATTTTAGATATCGGTTGTTCCGGTGGAGTTGTTCCGATTTTGCTTGGACGGGAAGGGAAACATGTCGTCGGAATCGATGTCTTACCAGAAGCGATTACTGAAGCCAAACAAGCATTGCTTGAGGAACCGGCATCCGTAAAGGAAAAAGTGGAATTACATGAAGCGAATGTCATGACGTATACACCTGACATTCAATTCGACACAGTCTTGATGACGGAAGTATTGGAACATATCGGGGAGCCGGAACGCTTCATCGCTCGTGCCGTCTCGTTCATCGCACCAGAAGGACGACTCGTCATCACAGTTCCATTTGGAGTGAACGATTATGCGGATCACAAACGGACGTATTATTTAAATCGACTGCTTGAACAGTTGACGCCCTTCGGTAAAATCGAGACGGTCGAGCGGCTTGATAAGTGGCTTGGAATCACGATTCAAGTCTATCCTGAACCACGAGATGGTCGAGCAATTGTACCAACGGAAGTCGAATGGCTCGAGGATGCCTTTGAAGAAGTGGAACGATTGCATCTCGCAACGATCATTGACTTAAAGCGCAAGCAACAGACTCTAGAACGAAAAGTTCAACGGTTAGCGGAACAAACAGATTTATTCGAGCAGGCACAAGCGGAATCACTACGTCATGAACAGCAACTACAGGAACAGCGTGAACAATATAAGATGCTCGAAGAACAATATGCCGCACTTCTTGATCGATTCGAAGCGTCATTGGTGTCAAATCTAGAATTGCTGGAGGTGAATGCATCATGGAAATCAAAATACCGCTCACTCGCGCGTTCAAAGCTCGGAAAAATCGTCGTCCGCTACTGGAAGTTCCGACGTCAACTCAAACAGCGCCGGAGTCGTCGATGAACGTCTTGATGATTTGTCAAAATTTCTATCCGGAAATTGGCAGTGCGGCAAACCGAATGAAGAATATCTTCAAGCGGATGGAACAAGCGGGAAGTGACGTTCATGTCCTGACGTCAGAACCGCTTTATCCGACGGCAGAACTCTATACGGACTCGATGTTCTGGGATGAACCGAGCCTCGACACGGCACATGTGACTCGTATCCAACCGCGTGACGTCCGGGCGACGAATAATTTATGGCGGCGCCTTCGCTTGTTCGTGGAACAATTCGTACTTGCGGTGAAAGAGGTTCGACATGATCCAAAATCCTACGCTTACATCTATGCGACGACGCCGTCTATCTTCATGGGGCTCGTCGGGGTCGTCGCGAAACATGTCAAAAAGGCTCCTTTGATTCTTGATGTGCGTGATTTATGGCCAGAATCGTTGATTGGCGTCGGCATTACGAAATCGCGTCTCTTATTGACTCCGCTCTACTGGCTTGAAAAGTGGATGTATCGACAGGCGGATCAATTGGTCATCAACAGTGAAGGTTTTCGATCGTATATCGAAGGACGAGGCATTGCACCGGAAAAAATTCATTATATCCCGAACTCGATCGAGGAAAACGAGTGGTTAATCAAACGTCGAAAAGTATCGGAACAAGTTCGCGTCGTGTATACAGGGAATATCGGACTCGCACAAGATGTGTTCTTGTTGCTTGACGTCGCACAGGAACTTCAACAAGAACAGGATATCTGCTTTCAAGTCGTCGGTTACGGCTATCACAAACAAACGTTCGAACGACTCGTCAAGGAACGTGGATTGACGAATATCGAGTTTCTTGACGCGATGCCACGCTGGGATGCGTTGAAACAACTCGCGAAGAGTGACATCGCCTTTGCGACACTCGTCGAGAGTACAGCGTTCGATACAGTGACACCAGGAAAGATCATCGACTACATGGCGATGGGCTGTGCCATCGTCGGTGCGGTATCAGGTCATGCGGCGCATGTCATCGAAGAAGCAGGAGCCGGTTATGTGTCTGTCCAGCGGAAAAAAGAGGAGATCGTCGATCATATTCTCGAGTTATCACGAAATCCAGAGAAACGTGCAACGATGGGACGGGCGGGTGTGGATTACGTCCAACGCCATTTCGATTGGGAACAAAATGAACAGCGCTTGTTTGAAGCCATCGAACAAACGCAGTCACGAAAGGCGGTCGCAGAATGAAGCGCATTGGAATGTTTGTTTGGAATCCTTTTACGAATGACGCCCGTGTCTTACGTGAATGTACGGCACTCGTCGAAGCAGGACACTGCGTGGATCTATACTGCTTAAATGACAGCACACTTCCGGAAGTCGAATTTCCGATGCCGGGGTTTCGCGTCATTCGAATCGACCGGACGCCACCTTTTGCGAGGTGGCTCCCGTTCTTTCACAAACGGAAAAAACGGACACTTGCTATCGGATTGATGGGTGCGCTTCTTGCGCCATGGCTCATTCCCGTGATGCTCGTGCTCTTTTTATTCATGCGAAGTCGATTCATCCGTTACGCCCTATATAACAGTTTCGGCATTCTTCGTATGACACGTACTGCCCGGAAGCATGATTATGACGTCATGCATGCGAACGATGTCAATACGTTACCACAAGCGATTGGGGCGGCGCGTGGTGCACAAATCGTCTATGACTCGCATGAAGTCCAGACCGATCGGACAGGATACGGAAGCATGCAAGGGAAATTAGAACGCTGGTTGCTTCGATTCGTCGACCAGACCATCGTTGAAAATGACACGCGTGCAGATTATCATCAAAAATTATATGGAACCCGACCATCCGTCTTGCACAATTATCCGTTTTACGAACCGATTATTCCGCAACCGCGACCGTTACGCGAAGAGTTAGCACTCGCACCAGACGAGCCGATTTTGTTGTATCAAGGCGGGATCCAGGAAGGACGTGGACTGGAGCGACTCATTGAAGCGATGCCGTTCATCGATCGAGGAACACTTATTTTCGTTGGAGATGGAAAGTTAAAAGGGAAACTGATGCAACTGGCTGCGCAATCATCGGAAAAGTCTCGCATCCGCTTCATTGAGAAGGTTCCGCTTGCTGAACTACCAAGCTATACGGCAGCGGCGACTGTCGGCTTTCAGGTCCTTCAAAACGTCTGCTTCAATCATTATTCAGCTTCTTCGAATAAACTATTCGAATACATGGCAGCGTTAATTCCTGTCATCGCGGCCGACTTACCGGAAATCCGTCGTGTCGTCGAAACAGAAGGAATCGGTTTGATCGTCGATGTCGAATCGCCGCATAGTATCGCCGAGGCGGTCAATCGTCTAGTGAAGGATAAGAGCTTGCGCGGAGTGATGCAGGAGCGAGCAAGCGTAGCAAGGAGACAATACAACTGGGAGCAAGAAAAAGGCCGACTTCTTGCTGTCTATGACTCGATTTTCATGGAATCTGGGACAAAATAAGAAAAATAGTCAACGACTCGAAGGGAAATCCACGTGGAATGAAGGCGGATTCTTGACGGGTCGTTTTGTTTGATATGAATGGCAACGAAGTATTCGTGAAAGCTTCATAAGATTTACAAAAACAATAGAAAACGCTGGAAATGTAAGGTCTGTGAAGAATGGTTTAAGAGATGGTTAGAAGCATTGGAAAGCAAAGGAAATGTCGTTATGGTCTAGTTACAGCCAAGCCACAGACCGTTCGTTGGCTAGTATGACTAACTCGATGGAGGAATGACAAAATGAAACTTTGCACAATCGGACTAGGATATATTGGATTACCTTCTTCGGCGATGTTCGCGGATCACGGCACGGAGGTCGTCGGTGTCGACATCGATCCACACATCGTCAATCTTCTGAACACGGGAACGATTCATATTGAGGAACCAGGACTCGAGGATGTCATCAAACGAGTCGTCGCTAACGGAAAATTCCGAGCGACACTTACGCCAGAACGAGCAGATGTCTTTTTAATCGCCGTCCCGACGCCGAACTTGAACGATACGTATAAATCATGTGATTTAAAATACGTCGTGTCAGCCGTCAACAACATGTTGCCGTTCCTTGAAAAAGGAAACGTCGTCATCGTTGAATCGACGATCGCGCCACGCACTATGGACGATCATGTTCGTCCACTGATTGAAGAAGCCGGCTTTACGATCGGTGAAGACGTCTATGTCGTTCATTGCCCAGAGCGTGTGTTACCAGGGCAGATCTTACACGAACTCGTTCATAACAACCGGATCGTTGGAGGATTGACACCGGCATGTGCAGAGGTAGGAGCAGCCGTCTATGAAACATTCGTTCAAGGAGAAATCGTTCGGACCGACGCGAAGACAGCCGAAATGTCGAAATTGATGGAAAATACGTTCCGTGATGTCAACATCGCACTGGCAAATGAATTGACGCAAGTATGTCACCAGCTTGAGATCAACGTCTTAGATGTCATCGAGATGGCAAACATGCACCCACGTGTGAACTTGCATCATCCAGGACCGGGTGTAGGTGGTCACTGTCTCGCAGTCGATCCGTACTTCATCGTCGCAAAAGTCCCATCACTTGCACGCATCATTCATACGGCACGACAAACGAACGTCCAAATGCCACAATTCGTCGCTGAACAAGCCGCTCGTCTCGTCGGTTCACGTGTTCGTCCAAAAATCGCTGTCTTCGGTGTGACGTATAAAGGAAATGTTGACGATATGCGCGAGAGCCCAGCTGTCGAAGTCATTGAACAATTGCTCGATCGTGGACTCGATGTCGCGGTCTGTGATCCACACGTCGAGCATTCCATCTCGACACGCTTTGAACTCGTTGATGAAATCGAAGCGATCCAAGACGCCGATCTAGCACTCGTCTTAGTCGACCACGATGAGTTCAAACAATTCGATTCACGTCGTTTCGCAAACTACATGCGGACACCGTTACTCTTCGATACAAAAGGAATCGTCCGTGAACTCGATGCGGTCAAGGTCCTCAACTTCGGTAACTTGCATACGCACCGCGTGACGGAAGTGGATGCAAAAGCAATATGAACGCGTTACGAACGATTGGAGGGGAGCTGAAAGATCATCTGTATCTGATCTTTCGGCTGTCACTCTATGAAACAAAAAGTCAGTATAGCATGCAGTATTTAGGTTGGTTTTGGGAGATCATGACGCCACTCCTCCAGATCGGGGTGTACTGGGTCGTCTTTGGTTTTGGAATCCGTGGTGGACATCCTGTCGACGGAATTCCATTCGTCTTTTGGCTCGTTAGTGGACTGATCGCATGGTTCTTCATCGGAAGCACGATTCCAAGTGGATCACGGTCGATCTACGGTCGGGTCGCGCTCGTCTCTAAAATGCATTTTCCGTTGAGTACGATTCCGGCATATGTCATTTTGGCTCAATTCTATCGACACCTTGCGATGATTGCCCTAACGATCGTTTTAGGAAGTGCATTTGGTTACTTCCCAGGATGGCATACGCTCGAGCTGTTTTATATCGTTCCAGCCGGCGTCATCTTTCTTTATGCCGTCTCGTTGTTATTGTCGGCTCTTGCTACGATGATCCGAGACGTCCAGAACATGGTGACATCCGCGATAAGGATGCTGATGTATTTAACGCCGATCATGTGGATTCCCCCAGAACATTCACTGTTCAAGATGCTATTGATGTTGAATCCACTCGTCTATTTGATTGAGGGGTACCGCTCCGCCTTGATCGGAACCGGTTACTTGATGGATCACATCTGGTATGGCGCTTATTTTTGGAGTGTGACACTCGGTATCCTGCTCGTCGGAGCAGCGGTCCATATTCGTTTCCGACGCTACTTCATTGATTATGTATAGGAGGAAAGACGATGAGTCACGTCGTGTTTGAGAACGTTTCAAAACGGTACATGCTCTATGAGCGTCCAATCGATAAATTAAAGGAAGTGCTCTTTGGAAAAGTGAGCGGAAAATCCTTTTATGCGCTTAAAAATGTCTCCTTCTCTGTTGAAGAGGGAGAAATCGTGGGTGTCGTAGGCATCAACGGTAGTGGGAAATCAACGTTATCCCATTTACTTGCTAACGTCACACCGCCTACGTATGGATGTGTCACGCTAGGAGGAAAATCAGCACTGATTGCCATCTCAAGTGGATTGAACAGTCAACTGACAGGTCGCGATAACATCGAGCTCAAAGGATTGATGATGGGACTGACCAAACGGCAAATCGAGGAGATCACACCGGAAATTCTCGAATTCGCGGATATCGGAGAGTTCATCGATCAGCCAGTCAAAACCTATTCGAGTGGGATGCGGGCACGTCTCGGTTTTGCTATCTCGATCAATATCAATCCGGATATCTTGATCATCGATGAAGCCTTATCTGTCGGCGATCAAACATTTACGGAGAAGTGTCTCGATAAGATGCGCGAATTCCGGGATCAAGGAAAAACGATTTTTTTCGTCAGCCATTCTTTGAATCAAGTCAAAAGCTTTTGTACGAAGATCCTTTGGCTGGAATACGGTGAAGTGCGTTTATTTGGTCCAACGAATGAAACACTCGCGGAATACAATAAATATTTATATTGGTACAAACAGTTATCCAAAAAGCAAGCCACTCACTATGTTTCGAAAAAACGAACCGGTCGAATCGGTGACATTGAGCAACAGATGAGAGGCGAGACGATCGAACGATCGTCATGAAATGAGATAGGGGATGAAGTAGATGAAACGTGTCATGCTCGTATTCGGAACACGACCTGAGGCCATTAAGATGGCACCCGTCGTAAAAGCACTTGAAAACCGTCCAGACGTCGAACCGATTGTCGTCGTAACGGCGCAACACCGGGAAATGCTTGATCAGGTACTCGAATTGTTCCAGATCACTCCGGACCATGACTTGGATTTGATGCGTCCGCGTCAAACGTTAGAGGAGATGACGGCACGTATTCTGAATGCGATGCGTCGTGTCCTCGAAAAGGAACAGCCGGATCTCGTTCTTGTCCATGGGGATACGACGACGACGTTCGCTGCTTCGTTAGCGGCATTCTATCAACAGATTCCAGTCGGTCATGTCGAAGCAGGACTGCGGACATATGAAAAGTATGCACCGTTTCCGGAAGAGATGAATCGTCAATTGACAGGTGTGTTGGCGGATTATCATTTTGCTCCAACCGAACAAGCGGCGATGAATTTACGTGCTGAGAACAAACAGACACCAATCATCGTAACGGGTAATACGGTCATTGATGCACTTAAGACAACCGTTTCTGCTAGCTATACGCATCCTGTTCTGACACGACTTGAGAAGTCGGGGCGAAAACTCGTCTTGCTGACGGTTCATCGTCGTGAGAACCATTTACAACTGGCAACGATTTTTGAAGCGATTGAACAGTTGGCAAATGATCATCCGGAAATAGAAATCGTTTATCCAGTCCATCCGAATCCAGTCGTGCTAGAAGCAGCAGCTCGCCTAGAGCATCATCCACGGATTCAGTTGATTGAGCCGCTTGATGTCTTTGATTTCCACAACCTGGCAGCTCGTGCTTCCTTCATCCTGACAGATTCAGGCGGGATTCAAGAAGAAGCGCCTTCACTCGGTGTTCCCGTTCTTGTCTTACGGGAGACGACGGAACGACCTGAAGGCGTCGAAGCAGGAACCTTGAAACTGGTCGGTACGAATCCAGAGCATATCTATGCGATGAGCCATCAATTATTGACGGACGAAATCTTCTATCAATCGATGGCGCAAGCCGCGAATCCGTATGGCGATGGACAGGCAGCAGAACGAATCGTCGATGCGATCATGAGTGAGGTACCGGTATGAATAAGGAGCTGACCGTCGCGAGCTATCAGTTTTTTCCGTTCGGTACTCAGGAAAAGATTTTGCTCGAAGATGCAGCGCCGGGGGTGTGTTTTGATTTTCAGGATGCGATAGCGACTGACAAACTGTATCTGCAACTGTTCGATCAAGGCTTTCAACATCCGCCTTCAAAACTGTATCGAAAAGATGCTGAACTGATAGGTGACATCATTCAGGTAACGTGCCGTTTTGAAGTGGCGGAACCATGTCTCGTTCAAGTATTTAAGATGCAGTATGGGCAAAAGAAGCGGATGGTCTCTGAGACGGAGCATCTGACGTTGACGAATGAGACGATCGTCCAGTTCGAGATGGAGCGTGTGCCAGGAGCGGTTTATTTCAAAATGGCCTGGAAGTTTTTAAACGAAGGGAGCTTCCGGGTCCATCTCCGCGAACTCGCCATCGCGCAATACGTCAAGGCAGAGGAGGAAGCAACCTATGCTGTTTAGTTCGACGATTTTTTTATTTTTGTTCTTGCCGACAGTACTGCTCGTGTACTACGTGTTGCCTCGGACATTCCGTAACGGCTGGCTGTTAGTTGCCAGCCTGTTCTTTTATGCATTCGGAGAACCACGCTTTGCCTTACTGATGCTACTCAGCGTCACGATCAATTACTTCTTTGCCTTATTCGTTGATTTCTACCGGCAACGTGTCGGAGTGAAGTGGATCATGTTCAGCATGATCGTCGTCAACCTTGGATTGCTCGGTTGGTTTAAGTACAGCGGATTTTTCGTCCGCTCCGTCAACGAATCGTTTGGTCTGAGTTGGTTCGTTCCAGAAGTCGTCTTACCGCTTGGAATTTCCTTTTATACATTCCATGCGATGAGTTACGTCATCGACATTTATAAAGGGAAGGAAGCGGTGCAAAAGAATCCACTCGACCTCGCCCTTTATATCGCGTTTTTCCCGCAACTCGTCGCGGGGCCAATTGTCCGCTACAACACGATTGCGAGTCAGATCGAGTGTCGTCAAGAGACGGTATCTGATTTTGCACGTGGTGTTCGCCGCTTTACGATTGGTCTATCAAAAAAATTGATTCTTGCGAACGGATGTGGTCAGGTCGCAGACGCTGTTTTTAATATGAAAGACCTTTCGATGGGGCTAGCATGGATTGGAATCATCGCTTATGCCTTACAGATCTATTTTGATTTTTCGGGCTATAGCGATATGGCGATTGGTTTAGCACTGATGTTCGGATTTCATTTCTTGGAGAACTTCAACTACCCATATATTTCAAAATCCGTGTCAGAATTTTGGCGTCGATGGCATATTTCGCTCGGCTCTTGGTTCCGCGACTATGTTTATATTCCGTTAGGGGGAAACCGTGTATCGCCGTGGCGGCAGTATCGAAATCTGGCGATCGTCTGGATGTTGACGGGCCTTTGGCACGGTGCGAGTTGGACATTCGTCGCGTGGGGCGCATATTACGGAGTTTGGATCATGCTCGAGAAGGCATTTCTCGGGAGATGGCTCGAGCGTATGCCTGTCGTCTCGACAGTCTGGACGCTCATCCTCGTGCTCGTCGGTTGGGTCTTTTTCCGCTCAGAGACGTTTCCAGAAGCCGTTATGTATATTCAAGCAATGTTCGTACCGGATGTGCTATGGGATGAACGGGCGAGTTACCAACTCGTTCAGAACGGAGTCCTACTACTTGTCGCGTGTATCGCTGCGACACCGATTCCGAAGTATCTCGGAGAACGTGTCGTCGTCTCTCTCGGGAAGATCGGAACAACGATGCAGTATGGGTACGCCATGTTGATGTTGTTCCTTGCGACATCGGCACTCGTTGCGAGCACGTTTAATCCGTTCATCTATTTCCGGTTCTAAAAAGGAGGACTATCCATGGAGCAGCCATTGATGAAAACGCAACAGGAGACGAATCAGACACCTTCTTTCGAGCGAATCATGATGTGGGTGACGACTGTCAGTTTTATTCTCGTCTTACTGACGATCGGACTCGGAACGCTTGTCCGGGAAGACCGTGTCCGGTCCCAGCTGGAAAATCGTACACTTGCCCAGTCCGTTGAGCCCACCGTCGAGGGAATCGCGACAGGCAAGGATATGCTCAAAATGGAGACCTATTTCACGGATCAATTACTGTTGCGAGGAACGTTCGTCGAGATACAGGCGCTTTTATCAAAAGATGTCTTTCGACAGCCGTTTCGTAATGGCATTTATACGGCAAAAAACGATTATATGATTGAACCGAGTGCATCAGGAAACGTAAAAATTCCGCAAGCATTCAAACAATTCGTTGGAGAAGTCGATCGTCCGGTCTATATGGCGTTAGCACCGTCTAAAACCGTTATCGCAGAACGGGACAAACTAATTCCGTCTTATGTCGCTTCCAATGCAAACGAGCGCTATGAAAAAATGGTACGAGACTTTCAAGCGGCGGGGATGACCAATCTTTCTTTGCAAGGATTGAAGTTAAGTGACTACTTCAAGACAGATCATCACTGGAACATCGACGGTGCAACAGAAGCTTACCAAGTCATCACAAAAAGAATGGGACTGTCAACGACGTTACCTGAAACGAAGTGGCGGAAGGAAGATCAACACGCCTACTATGGATCATTAGCACGAAAAACGACGCTCTCCTATGCGGCATCCGGTGACCGTCTAGATTATTATGCTCCTGCGTTCTTCAACGGTATCGATGTTTGTTATGAAGGGAAATGTGGACGTCCTGTCATTGATGAATCATTCGTCAAACAAGAAGGTGATTATGTCGATCGATATGAAGTATTTCTTCGCGGAAACCACGACATCATGTCAATGAAGTCAGCGGCGAATCGAAATCGCCCGACGATTTTGGTTTTAAAGGATTCGTTTGCAAATCCTGTGTTACCATTGCTTGCGAAAAGTGCCAACTTAGAAGTCGTGGATATTCGATACGTTCCAAAATCATTTGATGTTTCCCGATTTGCCAAACAAAAGCAGATCGATTCGGTGCTGTTTCTGCACAATTCGAACATTGCCGGTTTGATGAAGACGTACGAGGACAAATTGTGAAGGAGAACAGAGTATGAAATCACGCATCGATAAACGAAGACCTCCGATCCTCTGTCGCGTCATCAGTGCGCTTCTGCTCGTGATCGTCTTGATTGCTAGCGCTTCGACGGGACTGGCATTTTTAAAAATCCAACAGACGGCGCATTCCTTTTTACAACCGTTGGGTGGGGAAAAAGCAAAGCCACTCGCATCGATGAAGCCAGTCAATGTCCTCTTGATTGGCGTCGACGAGCGAAAGAATGATAAGGGACGGGCAGATGCCATCATGTTGCTCTCGTTTAATCCGAAAACGAAGCAAGCGACTTCGTTGTCCATTCCACGCGACATGCAAGTTACGATACCGACAGGTGAGAAGACGAAAATCAATCATACGTATGCCTATGGTGGTGTAAAGGAGACGGTCGAGACGGTGGAACAAACGTTTGATGTCGATATCCCATATTACGCTAAGATCAATATGGATGGGTTGATTGAATTGGTTGATGCTGTTGGCGGTGTCACAGTGGATAATCCATCCGCCTTCAGCTGGAACGACCGTCGTTTACAAAAGGAGTATAAAAAAGGAAAGATTCATTTAACTGGTCTAGAAGCAAGTGGTTACGCACGTATGCGAAAACAAGATCCACTCGGCGATATGGGCAGACAGATTCGGCAACGTCAAGTTTTAGAAGCCGTCGGTGCTAAACTGGCTGGACCTCGTTTACTGACCAAGATGGAAGAAATCACGAATGTCATGAAGCATAATTTCGCGACGAACATCGGTTTTGACGTGGCGGCACAACTTGCTCAAGAAAATCAGCCGGGATTCAAACAGCTGAAACCATTAAAGCTAGACGGAGAAGGCTATATCGCAAACGATGGGGTATGGTACTTCTTTGCATCGGATGAATCCATGAGACAAACGAAAGCCAAGATTCATGCCATCCTCGCATCTTCTTAAACCCGGTAAAAAGGACTGTCTACCACACGGACGGTTCTTTTTTTGTTGTTTTCCATCCAACCGAATCACTTTGGTTCAAAAGTCTTATTTTCTGTTCGAATCATCAAATAGGCTTTGACAGGACTTGTAAACGGATGCAAAATGAAAACGATTACATAACAAAGGAGATGGCTATCGTATGAAACGCATAAGATCCGTTTGTATCGTTGCGCTAACGTTTGCACTAATATTTAGTGGACTGTCTTTATCCGGTCAAGCACTGGAAAAAGGAAAGTCTACATTGGTCATCATTCACTACAAGGAAGACCCGAATGCCACGAAGGATTGGAACCTGTGGTTATGGACAAATGGTCCGGATTATTTTCCGAATAAAGCACATGCCTTTAATGGTGAAGATGCTTACGGAAAAATCGCAGCCTATGAATTTCCAGTCGATCAGCCGGAAAAAGTCGGCTTCATCGTGCGAGATGATAACTGGAACAAGGATGGGGGATCTGAGAACGATCGTTTCATCACGAAAGATATGATTAAAAACGGAGTTGCTGAAATCTGGATCGAGTCGGGAAGCAAGGATATCTCGACGGTCAATCCGACTAATGGAGCAGACGTCGAAAAAATCGACACGAATATCCACTATTATCGGTATGACAATGATTATGATAAATACGGCGTCTGGTCTTGGCCGGAAGCGCAAGATGGCAAACGATTCGAATTCGATCAGCAGGATGAGTTCGGTGCCATTGCCAAAGTAACGCTTGATAACCCAACGAAAGCACGTCTTGCAGGCGTCATTCCTCATCTTGAGGGCTGGTCGGAAAAAGACGGAGCCGATCGTTTCTTTTATGCAGGTGCGAAGGACATCTGGTTGATCGAAGGGGACCAGACAGTGTACTACAGCAAACCGGAAATTGATCGGACGCCAAAAATCACGAGCTTTTTGGCTGATGACTTCCGGACGATGACGCTTAAAACGAATACACCGATGACGGCAGAAGACTTAAAGGCATTTACGTTCGAAGGTGTGACGAATCCAGTCGTATCAGCGATCGATGCCAAGACGGCGAAAGTCGAAGTCGCTTCTGATATCGATTTAGCAAAAGTCGTCCGCGTGACGCATCCTGTTTTTGGAGAAGCAGTTCTTGAAGCAGGGAAGGTACTGCGTTCGAAAGCATTCGATCAAAAGTATGCCTATGGTGGTAAGCTCGGCGTCGACTATCAGAAATCGAAGACGACATTCAAGGTCTGGGCGCCGACAGCGCAAGCCGTTGAACTCGAGTTATATCGTTTACCGAAACAACAAGCAGCTACGACAAAAGATATCACGCGTGAAATCCAGATGAAACGGACGGATCGTGGTGTCTATCAAGTGACGGTCAAGGGTGATCTTGACGGTGTCGGTTACACATATGAAGTCAAACACGCAAAAGAATCGACGCGTGCCGTTGATCCGTATGCGACAGCGGTCGCTGTTAACGGAGACCAAGGTGTCGTCGTTGATTTACGCGAGACGGATCCAAAACGCTGGACGAATGGGAAAATGCCACTTCGTCACGCAACAGACGCGATCATTTATGAATCACATGTCCGTGATCTATCGATGTTTGATGTGACGAATTCAGGTTACGATTCAGGTATCAAACAAAAAGGAAAATATCTTGGTGTCATCGAGCCAGGTACACGTTTAACGAAGGATGGAAAAAAAACGAAGACAAAGACGGGACTCGATCACTTAAAGGAACTTGGTATCACGCATGTCCAGTTCATTCCTGTTTATGATTTCAATACAGCGTCCGTCGATGAGACGAATCCGCTTAAATCATACAACTGGGGTTATGATCCGAAGAACTACAATGCACCAGAAGGATCGTATGCGACAAATCCATATGATCCAAAAGTCCGGATTACGGAAATGAAACAGATGATCCAAGGACTCCATGACAATGGTCTACGTGCCGTCATGGACGTCGTCTATAACCACATGTTTGACGCCAAAGCATCAAATCTTGATAAGATCGTACCGGGTTACTACTACCGCTATACAGAAGGCGGCGATTTAGCGAACGGTACAGGTGTCGGGAATGATACAGCCTCTGAACGTCAAATGATGCATAAACTAATCGTTGATTCTGTCTCGTACTGGGCAAAGGAATACCACTGGGATGGCTTCCGCTTCGACTTGATGGGCATTCACGACGTCAAGACGATGAACGCTGTCAAACAGGCGACGAAGCGAATTGATCCGTCGATTCTAGTGTTCGGAGAAGGGTGGAGCCTCGGAACTCCTCTTCCAGATTCAGAGAAAGCAAACCAAACGAACACAAAACAAATGCCGGGAATCGGACATTTCAATGACAACCTGCGTGATGCGCTCAAAGGTAGTGTCTTCGAAGACACGGATGCTGGATTCATCAACGGGAAAGCGGGTCTTGAGACACGTATCAAACGTGGTATCGTCGGCGAGATTGCTTACGATAAAGACATTCAAGGATTTACGCAAGAACCAGATCAAGCGATCACGTACGTTGAAGCACATGATAACCATACCCTCTGGGATAAGTTGAACCTGACGAATCCACAAGACAATGACGCAACGAAGACGAAGATGCACCGTCTAGCTTCAAGTATTTTGCTGACGTCACAAGGAACGACGTTCATCCATGCAGGTCAGGACTTCATGCGGACAAAAGGTGGCGATCATAACTCATATAAATCACCGGACTCTGTCAACCAGCTCGATTGGAAACGGAAGATGGATCGTCAACAAGACGTCGATTATATGACAGGATTAATCGAATTACGCAAGAAGAACCCTGCACTTCACTTAGCAACAGCGAAAGATATCCGTCGTTACTTGACGTTTGAAGCAGCACCGGCACAAGTCATTGCGTATCGACTAGATGACGACGCTCCGCAACAGAAGAACGATTTATATGTCATTCACAATGCAAATCGAACAGTAGTTGACATGAAGCTACCGAAAGGGAAATGGAAGCTTCTCGTAGATGGTAAACAAGCAGGAACAAAAACGATCCGCACTGTTTCAGGTACGGTTCGTGTTGAGGGACTCAGCTCGTTCGTCTTAGCAAAATAATCAAACAAACGACAAAGGACGTTCCGCAGTTTGCGGAACGTCCTTTCTTGGAGTAAGAGACATACGATTACGCATAGCGTTCATCGGTTTCTTCGCCTTCTTTGAGGTTACCTTCTTCTGATTTCGAGACGATGACGGCACATGCTGCGTCACCCGTGATATTGACGGCTGTACGCATCATATCCAGAAGACGATCGACACCGATGATCAAAGCGATCCCTTCGACGGGTAAATTGACCGACTGAAGAACCATCGTTAGCATGACGAGACCGACACCCGGAACACCAGCTGTTCCGACCGATGCGAGAACAGCTGTCAGAACGACCGTCGCAAGTTGCCCAGGTGTTAAATCAACCGCATAGACTTGCGCAATGAAAACAGTCGCAACTCCTTGCATGATTGCCGTCCCATCCATGTTGATCGTCGCACCGAGTGGCTGAACGAAACTAGAGACGGAGCGTGGAACCTTCAGCTCTTTTTGAGCCGTTTGCATAGCGACAGGAAGTGTTGCGTTCGACGAAGACGTCGAGAAAGCAAACAACATGACAGGTGCGAATTTTCTAAAGAAGAAGAACGGATTCATTTTCCCAAGAAGTGAGACAGTCGAGCCATATGTCAATACAGAATGAACGATCAAAGATAAAATGACGACACCCATATAAAGTCCCATCGCTTTTAAGGAATCAAAGCCTTGTGAACCGACTGCCGATGCAATCAAGGCGAACGCTCCGAGCGGCGCCATCTTCATGACGAGTGTGATCAAATATGTCATTAAATCGTTACCCTGTTCAATGAAAGTCCGTAACGTCGAGACCTTTTTACCGAGAAATGTGATCCCGAAACCGATAAAGACACTGAAGACGATGATCTGTAACATGTTGCCTTCCGCCATCGACGTGATCGGGTTCGTCGGGAACATCCCGACGATCGTATTGATCAAACTCGTATCTGGTAGATTGCCGTTATCATATTCAAGATCTTGCGTTTCGAAGTTACCGAATGTACCCGGTTTAATCAATAATGATAAACCGAGAGCGATGACGATCGCGACAGCTGTCGTCGTCATGAAGTAAGTAATCGCTTTTCCACCGACACGACCCAGTTCTTTTGGATTACCGAGTCCCATGACACCAAGGGCGATTGAGAAGAAGACAATCGGTACGACGAGCATCTTAATCAAGTTCAGGAAGATTGTTCCGATTGGTTGTAGAGCATATTTATTCAATCCTTCATAAATCGACTTATCCGGTAAGCTAGCCAGAATGATTCCGAGAACTACGCCGAGAATCAAACCCCAGATGATGCGTTTTGCTTCTTTCATACGTGATGTCACACTCCTTTGTTTGATAATTGCCTATATTTTGACACATCATCACCCTTTTTGACAAAACATTTTAAAAAAATAATGATAACGCTTACAAAAAAGTTTCTGAATTTTGATGCAGGAATGATCAGATTTTGTTGTCAAACGGATGCAAGCATGAGAGGATAGAAAAGAACAAAAAGGAACAGCGTAGGGTACAGAAAAGTCGCTTGAATCAACTGTTGACCAAATTGTATATTCCTACTATAATGTTGTATGACGTGTCTGACACGTTTCCTTTAGTCGGTAATATCGGAGGGAGGGAAAACTAGTGGAAACTCGTGTACGTAAAAATGAATCACTTGAAGACGCACTTCGTCGCTTCAAACGTGGTGTTTCAAAAGATGGTACGCTTGCAGAAGTTCGTAAACGTAAACACTACGAAAAGCCAAGTGTAAAACGTAAGCTTAAATCGGAGGCTGCGCGTAAGCGTAAGAAGTTCTAACGTTAGAGAGGGTGTATCCTCATGAGTCTTCAGGAGCGTTTGACAGCGGATATGAAAGATGCCATGCGTCTTCGTGAAAAAGATCGTCTTACGACGATTCGCATGGTGAAATCATCGCTGCAAAATGAAACGATCAAACTCGGTAAGCAAGAATTGACAGACGAGGAAGAATTAACGATTCTTTCACGTGAAATGAAGCAGCGCAACGACTCCCTCCGAGAATTCGAAAGCGCTGGTCGTCACGATCTCGTCGAGAAAATTCAAGCAGAGATTGTCGTGCTCGAAGCTTATATGCCAAAACAGCTTTCCGAGGAAGAAGTACAGGAAATCGTCGACGCAGCTATTGCGCAGACGGGTGCCTCTGCTCCTTCGGATATGGGGAAAGTAATGGGTGTCGTCATGCCGCAGCTTAAGGGCAAGGCAGACGGTGCCTTAATTAATCGACTCGTCAAACAACGTCTCGCTTAATACATGGAAAGGTGTCCCGAGGGACACCTTTTTTTGTCGTTCCTGTCACGTTTTTAAAGTTTCTTGATGAATTCAGAATAGTCATGAAACCTTTTTGTTTTGAAAGCGTATATAATTGTAGTAACGAATCAAAGTGCAAAAGAAGTAGCTTCTGACACGAATGAAAAGGGGTGAACGTACGCATGACGTTTAGCTTAGGGATGATTTTGACGGTCTTCATGATCGGGGTACTCATGTTACTGGTTGAAATATTCGTCACAGGGTTTGGAATCTTTGGCGTCCTTGGGATCGGTGCTGTCCTTGCTAGCTTGATTATGGCAGGTGCGACCGTCGGACAAGTCGGTTTAGCCGTTGGGCTTGCAGTTTTTCTGTCACTTGCGGCCGGTTTCTGGGCGTATCGCAGAATAAAATCAAATCAGTCATTGCTTTGGAGAGGTTTGATTTTGACGGATTCTACATCGTCTGAAAAGGGCTACCTTTCTCATCAAGACAAAGTACAACTGTTAGGACAAGAAGGAGTCAGTCTGACACCATTACGTCCGTCAGGAACGATTGAAATCGATGGGAACCGAATCGATGCCGTTACAGAAGGAACCTTCATTCAAGCGGGGGAAACGATCGTTGTAAAAGAAGTGACGCACGGACGCGTCATTGTTAGAGTCCAACATACGAAGGAGGAGTCCCACACATGACACCTGAATTATTGACCGTATTACTCATATCTGGAGGAATCTTAATTTTCCTCGCTATTTTCTTCACGCTCGTCCCGATTCCACTCTGGATTAGCTCGCTCGCAGCAGGCGTACGCGTATCAATCTTTACATTAGTCGGGATGCGTCTTCGTCGAGTAACACCATCAAAAATCGTCAATCCGTTGATCAAGGCAGTTAAAGCGGGATTGAACTTGAATACGAACCAACTGGAAAGTCATTTCCTTGCAGGGGGTAACGTTGACCGTGTCGTCAATGCCTTGATTGCAGCACACCGGGCGAATATCGAGCTGAGCTTCGAACGCGCAGCGGCGATTGATCTTGCTGGTCGTAATGTTTTAGAAGCTGTTCAAATGTCGGTTAACCCAAAAGTCATCGAAACACCGTTCATCGCCGGTGTCGCGATGAATGGGATTGAAGTGAAAGCGAAAGCCCGGATCACGGTACGTGCGAATATTGATCGTCTCGTCGGTGGTGCTGGGGAAGAAACAGTTATCGCGCGTGTTGGTGAGGGCGTCATCTCAACCATCGGATCATGTAATGACCAAAAAGAAGTACTTGAGAATCCAGAAATGATCTCACGGACAGTCCTTGCAAAAGGACTCGATTCAGGAACGGCGTTTGAAATTCTCTCGATCGATATCGCGGACATTGATATTGGTAAGAACATCGGTGCGGTCCTTCAAACGGATCAAGCGGAAGCAGATAAGAACATTGCGCAAGCGAAGGCGGAAGAGCGTCGCGCAATGGCGATCGCAAGCGAACAAGAGATGAAATCACGTGTTGAAGAGATGCGAGCGAAGGTTGTCGCTGCTGAAGCGGAAGTACCACTTGCTATCGCAGAAGCGATGCGTGACGGAAATTTTGGCGTCATGGATTATGCGAACTACTTGAACGTGACAGCCGATACGAAAATGCGTCAAGCAATCGGTGGACAATCATCACCACATGACTCACAGTAAAGGGTGAGACGGTATGGATATCATATGGGTCGGATTGATGATCGCATTCGGTGTCATCTCCGTCATCTCAAAAGCAGCAGATAAAAAACCGAAGCAGACGAACCGGACACCTTCAAAAGAGTTCGGGGAGTATGTGAAGCAAATGGTCGAACAGGTGGATACGGTTCGACAAGAGACGACACCTCCACCTGTCGTTCGTAAAAAAGCACCTGCGAAGAAACAACCTGGGGTAACCCAAACGAAAGCACGACCAGTTCATGAACGAACGGAATTGCAACAACGTTTGGACCAACGTCAGAAACAACATTCGAAAAAAGGGGTTCCTTCTTCGAGTATTGGTGAAATCAAAGACAGCGTCGCAGACGGTGCTATTGGAACATCGAGTCGTTCGGCATCAGCAACGACGCTTTCGCAAGACGAAATGCGACGTGCGATCGTCTGGAGTGAGGTTCTCGGAGCGCCTGTCTCTAAACGAAAACGATGATGGTTGGACAGGAAGTCGATCCTACGAAACGTGTAGGATCGACTCTTTTTGTTTTCCAAAAGGTGGAAACGGGTTTTTCTTTCCATCTTTTCGGTGGAAGTGCTAAAGTGGAAGAGATTAGATATGAAGCGATGACAACTTGTTATCCATGACTAGGAGGCCATTCACAACGTGATATTCAACGAAAGAATCCCATTTGCATTTTCGAATTCAGAACAGATTCAAGCATTCGTCGGTCCGAATGACGCAGTCTTACGTACGATGGAAGCGGAACTTGAAGTCCAGCTTACACATCGAGGAGATGAGCTGTTGGCACAATCCGAACAGGAACAGTCTGTGATCTTGGCAGGACAAGTCGTTGGTGTCCTGAAGCAACTCGTCAATCGTGGAGCTGTTTTGACGGAGCGTGACGCAACGAGCGCCATTCAACTCGCACGTCAAGATCGGGTGGATGAACTACTGGAACTTTACGATACGGTCATCCATACGAATCATAAAGGAAAACCACTTCGTGCGAAAACGCTCGGTCAAGCACGTTACGTCCGCGGAATTGATCGCTGTGATTTGACATTTGGTATTGGACCAGCGGGGACCGGAAAAACATATCTCGCAGTCGTGATGGCTGCAAAAGCACTGAAGGAAGGACATGTCAAACGACTCGTCCTGACGCGTCCAGCAGTAGAAGCAGGAGAGAATCTTGGATTTCTTCCTGGTGATCTTAAAGAAAAAGTTGATCCATATCTACGTCCTCTATACGATGCGTTACACGACGTCCTTGGTGTCGAACATACGGCTCGACTACTTGAGCGTGGTGTCATCGAAATTGCGCCACTCGCTTATATGCGTGGGCGGACGCTTGAACATGCCTTTGTCATTCTAGATGAAGCGCAAAACACGACACGTGAACAAATGAAGATGTTCCTGACACGTCTTGGTTTTCATTCGAAGATGATCGTCACAGGCGATTTGACACAAGTTGATCTTCCGCGCGGAAAAACGTCTGGTCTACAAGAAGCATTGCATCTGCTCGGAAATGTCAAAGGCATTCATTTCGAACACTTCGGCTCAGCTGATGTCGTGCGTCACCCACTTGTCCGGAAAATCGTTGATGCTTACAGTCAGGAATTGACATAAGCCGTTACGGGAATAATGGAAAAAGGGGGAGATGATATGCGCAAGGTTAGGGTCTGGGTTGGACTTTTGACAGTAGTGTTCTATCTCGTCGTATCGACGATGATGTATGTCAGTGTCCGACCAGAAGCCTTGTCCGCAGAACCATTCTCGATTGCAGAAGAAGACATCCGGTCGCCATTGACGATGGAGGATCGGGTCGCGACGAATCAAATCAAGGAAAATGCGATTGCTGCAATCGAGAGTCAGTATACGATTAAACAAGAGTATGCAGCACAGCAAATTGATAAAGTCGAACAACTTTTTGCTAGTTTATCCGGCATTAAAAAAGCAGACGAGATCAGTAAAATCAAACAGCGTTTGCGTGGGACAGAAGCGGCAACTCTTTTAAAGGACGACGAACTACGTTTACTTGTAGCTTCAACGACAGCGCTTCGAGACACGACACGGGATGTCGTCATTACAGCAATCGAAGAAGCGATGCGTCAGCGCATCTCGTCTGATGGCGGCGAAGTGGCTGAAGCACGTGAAAATGCCCGAACTGATATCGAACGTTCACCGCTTTCTTTCTCGCTAAAGGCGATTGCCAAGGCGTTGACCGATCAACTGATCGTGACGAACTACGTCTATGATCCGGAAAAGACGGAACAGCTTCGTAAACAAACAAGTGATAAAGTGGAACCGGTCATCATCTCGGAAGGGGAAGTGATCGTGAAGCGAGGCGAAGTGATTTCGCAAGATGCTTACCGCCAGCTACAACTCGTCGGCTTGATTTCTGACCGTCAGTCGTTGAAACCGTTACTTGGAGCGATGCTTGTCAGTGCGTTGATGACTGCTTTCCTATTCGGCTTCATTCATCGCTCGAAACTACGGTATGCACAGATGGGGCGGATCCGGTTGTTTGGGCTTGTCTACCTCGTCGTCAGCTTACAATTGCTTGTCATGTATGGCATGGCGTTTTTAGCAAACGATATCAATCCTGCACTTTACTTACTCACACCGACTGCTTTTGTTGCGCTTGTTCTGCGCAATTTATTAAACGAACGGATTGCATTATCAAGTTCACTCTTCACGGCACTTGCCGGAACATTCTTCTATAGTACGAATCAAAACTTCAGCTTCAATATCGCGATCTATTTGTTAGTCGGTGGTTTAGTCGCAACGTTTTTCCTACAGTCTAGTTTGTCACGTCGTCGTATTTTCATGAGCAGTATTTCGATTGCCGGAGCAAACATCGCGATTTTCTTTGCATTCGTTCTATTACGTAGTGGCACATTCGAATTACGTGAAACATTGACTTTAGTCGGTTTTGCGATTGCTAGTGGGATATTGAGTGCCATTCTTGCGATTGGGTTATTGCCGTTCCTCGAAATGACATTTGGTATCTTAGCACCGACGCGTCTGCTTGAACTGTTGAACCCAACGCATCCCTTGTTGAAGAAACTCTTGGTCGAAGCGCCAGGAACGTATCATCATAGCATGATGGTCGCGAACCTAGCAGAAACTGCCTGTGAAGCAATCGGTGCAGATGGGTTGCTTGCGCGAGTCGGTGCCTACTATCATGATTTAGGAAAAACACGACGACCACTTTATTTCATTGAAAACCAGCATGGACGCAATCCGCATGATCGATTGACGCCGGAAGAGTCGGCACGTGTCATCTTGGCACATACGGAGGATGGTGTTGAATTGCTCGAAAACGCAAAACTCCCGGCAGCGATCATCGATATTTGTCGCCAGCATCATGGAACATCGTTGCTCCGATATTTTTATGTCAAGGCAGCAGAACAAGGTGAAGTCGATGAGGATACGTTCCGTTATACAGGACCTAAACCACAAACGCGTGAAGCGGCGGTCATCATGATCGTCGACTCGATTGAAGCGGCTGTTCGTTCAATGAAAGCTCCTTCGGAAGAAGGAATTCGGGACCTAGTCGCGAAAATCATTCGTGAAAAGATGATGGACGACCAATTTGCGGAATGTGACATCACGACACGCGAGATTTATCGCGTTGGTGAAAGTGCATGTCATACCTTATCCGGTTTGTTCCATGAACGAATCGAGTATCCAGAATTAAAGAAAGAGGCAACGAAATGAACATTTATATGACAGACGAAAATAATCGTCTAACGGAAGAGCAACGACAGCTTGTCGAATCGATTTTGATTTACACGGCGGAACAAGAAGAAGTCGATCCGAACAGTGAGTTGTCCGTGACTTTCGTCTCAAACGATGAAATTCAAGAGATTAATCGTGAATGGCGTGGGAAAGATCAGGCGACAGACGTCATTTCCTTCGCGATGGAAGAACTCGGAGAAGATGAAATCGATTTTGGATTATTGGAAGATGAACCAGTCGTCCTCGGTGATTTGATCATTTCCGTGGAACGATGTCGCGAACAGGCGGCTGAATATGGCAATCATTTCGAGCGTGAACTCGGTTTTCTCGCCGTCCATGGTTTCCTCCACTTACTCGGATATGATCACATTGAAAAGGCAGATGAGGAAATCATGACGAAGCGACAGGAGGAAATCCTGCATCACTTCGAGTTATTCCGGGGCACATTGTGAAAAGCTGGTGGCAACCATTTCGACATGCGATGCATGGGTTGCGCCAATCGATTCGAGAAGAACGGCATATGAAAGTTCATGTCATCATTGGCGGCATCGTATTACTTGTCGCCTTTTTATTACCGTTGACATCTGTCGAGCGAGCGATTCTTTTTCTGACGGTCGGGATCGTCATAAGTGCCGAGATGTTCAATACAGCGTTTGAGCGCGTCGTGGATCTCGTGACACAGGAGTGGCATCCACTGGCAAAAGCAGTCAAAGATATCGCGAGTGGTGCTGTTTTAGTGTTGGCGCTTACATCTGTTGCGATTGCGCTATGCATCTTCATCCCATATTTGGTACAATAAGAATCCGGCCTTTTTGGCCAATACCGTTCCTAAAAAGGGGATACTCACATGAAAACAGAACAATTACTCGAACAAGCTAAACGTGCACGCGAAAAAGCGTATGTTCCATATTCAAAATTCCGAGTCGGTGCTGCTCTCTTAACGAAAGACGGACAAGTCTTCCATGGCTGCAATATTGAAAACGCAGCGTATGGTCTTTGTAACTGTGCAGAACGGACAGCTATCTTCTCTGCGTGGGCACAAGATGCGCGCGAGTATGCAGCGATGGCTGTCGTTGCGGACACAGAAGGACCAGTCGCACCATGCGGACAATGCCGCCAAGTGTTATCAGAGATGTGTGATGCGGATATGCCAATCTATTTGACGAACCTTAAAGGGGATGTCACAGAAACAACAGTGGGCGCTCTCTTACCGGGAGCATTCACGAAAGGAGATTTACATGTTTAAAGAAGGATTCAAATCGGGCTTTGTCTCGATCATCGGACGCCCGAACGTCGGAAAATCGACATTCCTCAACCGTGTCATCGGACAAAAAATTGCCATCATGTCTGATAAACCACAAACGACGCGTAATAAGATTCAAGGTGTCTACACGACAGAAGATGTTCAGACGATTTTCATCGATACACCTGGGATCCATAAACCAAAACATAAACTCGGCGATTTCATGATGAAGGTCGCGACGAACGCATTGCGTGAAGTCGATGCGATCTTGTTCATGGTCAACGTGACGGAACCAAAAGGAAAAGGTGACGACTTCATTATTGAAAAATTGAAGGAACTCGATACACCCATCATTCTCGTCATGAATAAGGTCGATTTGATTCATCCGAATGATATTCCGCCAATCATCGAGTCATATAAAAATGAGCTCGAGTTCGCGGCAGTCGTTCCGATCTCTGCGCTTCAAGGTAACAACGTCGGACCGTTACTTGAAGAAATCGCGAAGATCTTACCAGAAGGACCAATGTATTACCCGGCGGATCAAGTCACTGACCACCCAGAGCGCTTCATCATCTCAGAGATGATTCGTGAGAAAGTCTTGCAGAAGACACGCGACGAAGTACCACACTCGATCGCAGTCGCGATTGATCAAATCAAGACGCGTGAGAATGGAAACATGGTCGATGTCCATGCGACGATCTTGATCGAGCGCGATTCCCAAAAAGGAATCATCATCGGTAAACGCGGAGCACTTCTAAAAGAAATCGGCTCTGAAGCACGAACGGACATCGAGATGTTACTCGGGACGAAAGTTTACCTGAACTTGTGGGTCAAAGTCCAAAAGGATTGGCGCAACAAGGCCGGTCAATTGCGTGAACTCGGCTTCCGCGATGATGAGTATTAAGCGATGATCGATAAGGCGGAAGGGCTTGTATTACGAACGGTCGTATATGGTGAATCGAATAAGATCGTTACGCTACTGACACGTGAATACGGCAAGCTCGCCGTCATGGCGCGAGGAGCGAAGAAGCCGGGTAGCCGTTTTAACGCGGCTAGTCAGCCTTTCGTCCGAGCTGTCTATATCTATCCACGTTCACGGGGTCTCGGTCAGTTAAAATCAGCAGACGTCATTACAAGTCATGCGCATATTCGGCAAGATGTCGTGTTGATGGCCTATGCGATGTATCTATTGGAGCTTGCGGATAAAGCGCTTGATGAACGGGTGCCGCAACCGGCGCTGTACGATTTATTCGTCGAAGGACTAGAGGCGATGGATGAAGGACTAGATCCTGACGTCGTCTCTTTCATCATCGAATTGCGTCTGTTGCGTCATCTAGGCATTGCTCCACATTTGAATGGTTGTACGATTTGCGGAAGTGCTGAAGCGCCATTCGCTTTTTCGTTACACCACGGCGGTCTACTCTGTCGCCGGCATCGCCATGAGGATGAACATGCTGTCTATATGTCAGAGGCAGTTGCGAAGATGCTCTATGTGTTTTCCGTCTATGATTTCTCACGGATTGGTACCGTGACGGTAAAGCCAGAAACGAAGCGTCTATTGCGTCAAATCATGGATGCTTATATGGAACGCTACAGCGGGTTACGTCTGCGTTCAAAACGTGTCCTCGACCAGTTGATTGATTTCGGCAACGATTGACAGCAACAAGCGGGTTCGGTAGAATGAATGCGGAAGAAGTAACTAAATGAACACGATGACGAAAAGGAGTACCGTCTTTTTTCTCAATCAAGCGATTCCAGGGTGGTGTGAGCTGGGAGTGAGAGGGGCGCGAACGGCGTTTCGGAGTGTTTTTTGTCAAAAAGAGTGGCATGCGATGCATGCAAGTAGGGTGGAACCGCGGGCTCGTCTCGTCCCTATGTGCAACGATTGTTGTACATAGGGGCGTTTTTTGCGTTCCTTAATCATTTCGGAGGTGAAAGTCGTGAAGATGACAGTACAAGACATGATCTTGACATTACAAAAATTTTGGGCAGAACAAGGCTGCTTGACGATGCAAGCATACGACGTAGAAAAAGGAGCCGGTACGATGAATCCGATGACGTTTTTACGGAGTCTCGGACCGGAACCGTGGAACGTTTGTTATACAGAACCATCACGCCGTCCGGCTGATGGTCGTTATGGAGAAAACCCGAACCGTCTGTATCAACACCATCAATTCCAAGTCATCATGAAACCATCACCTGACAACATTCAGGAATTGTACTTACAAAGTCTCGAGTTGCTCGGGATCAATCCACTCGAACATGACATCCGTTTCGTAGAGGATAACTGGGAGAACCCAACGTTCGGTGCTGCTGGTCTCGGCTGGGAGGTATGGCTAAATGGAATGGAAATTACACAATTCACGTACTTCCAACAAGTCGGTGGAATCGAGTGTAATCCAATCGCAGTAGAGATCACTTACGGAATCGAGCGTCTCGCTTCTTACATCCAAGATGTCGAGAGCGTCTTTGATCTCGTTTGGACAGATGGGTTCAAATACGGTGATATCTTCTATCAACCGGAATTCGAACATTCGAAGTATACATTTGAAACATCAGATGTCGCTTTACTCTTTACATTATTCGATCAATATGAAAAAGAAGCGAATCGTGCCTTGGATGAGAATCTCGTTTTCCCAGCATATGATTACATCTTGAAATGTTCGCATACCTTTAACCTTCTCGACGCGAAGGGGGCGATTTCCGTCACGGAACGCACAGGATTCATCCATCGTGTACGGAACATGTCGCGCCGTTGTGCGCAAAGTTTCATCGAAGAACGGGAACGTCTTGGCTTCCCATTGATCAAGTCGAAAGCAGGTGAGTCACATGCATGAATTATTACTTGAAATC
Source organism: Exiguobacterium sp. EF_C8 (assembly GCF_054956715.1). Lineage (NCBI taxonomy): Bacteria > Bacillati > Bacillota > Bacilli > Caryophanales > Exiguobacterium > Exiguobacterium sp. EF_C8. The sequence goes on from NZ_CM143264.1 coordinate 883,613, forward strand.
GGTTTAGAAGAAATGCCGGCTCGATTCGTCCTTCAATCCGAAACACAACTCAAGGAACGCGTGACGCGTTTCCTTGAAGAAGCACGGATTGAGTTCACAAGCGTCGAATCCTTCTCGACACCACGCCGTCTTGCAGTATATGTCAAGGGTCTCGCAGCACGTCAAAGCGACCTCGAAGAGACATTAAAAGGACCCGCAAAACGGATCGCGATGGACGAAGCAGGGAACTGGACGAAAGCTGCAGAAGGATTCGCGCGTGGTAAAGGACTCACGACGGACGATCTCTTCCTTGGGGAAGAAAAGGGAGTCGAATACCTCTATGCGACGCGTAAGGAAACTGGACAAGCGACAGCCGATCTACTTCCCGGATTAAAACAAGTCGTTGAAGCGATGACGTTCCCGAAAAACATGCGTTGGAGTACACAATCGTTACGCTACATGCGTCCGATTCGCTGGTTAATTGCTCTTCTTGACGATCAAGTCATCCCGTTTGAAGTCGCATCCGTCGAAACAGGTCGGACGTCTCGTGGGCATCGCTTCCTTGGGCAAGACATCACGATTCTTCGTCCGAATGCCTATGTCGAAGCGCTCGCAGGAGAGCACGTCATCGTCAGTTATGAAGCTCGTCGTCAATTAATCGAAGAACAAATCGCGGCGCTTGCGGCGCGTGAACAATTCGAAGTACCGATCGATGCGTCTTTACTTGAAGAAGTCACGAATCTCGTCGAATATCCGACAGCCTTGTTCGGTGCATTCGATGAAGCGTATCTTGAGTTGCCGGAAGAAGTCTTGATCACGACGATGAAAGAACATCAACGGTACTTCCCAGTCAAACGTGACGGTGCGTTGCTCCACTATTTCGTGACAGTACGAAACGGGAACGCAACCCATCTTGAAAACGTTGCTCGCGGAAACGAAAAAGTCATTCGTGCCCGTTTAGCAGATGCTCAGTTCTTCTATGAAGAAGATAAAAAAGCAGACATTGATGAACAGGCGAAACGTCTTGATAAAATCGTCTTCCATGAAAAATTAGGAACGACAGGTGAAAAAGTCCGTCGCGTACGTCAAATGGCACTCGCACTTGCTGACCGTGTCGGCGCAGACAAAACACGTGTCGAACGCGCGGGTCAGATTTATAAATTCGACCTCGTCAGTCAGATGGTCTATGAATTCACGGAATTACAAGGTCTGATGGGTGAACGTTATGCGAACATGAAAAACGAGGATCCGGAAGTCGCTGCTGCGATTCGCGAACATTACATGCCACGCTTCGCGGGTGATGCAAGTCCGGAGACACCGACAGGGACACTCTACGCGATCCTTGATAAGATGGACAGCGTCGCTGGATTCTTCGGTGTCGGCATGATTCCAAGTGGATCAGCGGATCCGTATGCATTGCGTCGTCAAGCACAAGGAATTGTGCAAATCTTATCGGATCGTAAGTTGAACTTGACATTGACTGAACTGATTGCCTTCGTCGTGTCTGAACAGGTAGCAGCAGGTCTTTATACGAAGGATGCCGAAGAAGTACAAGCCGCATTACAAGATTTCTTTGCGCAACGTTTGAAGTACCGTCTATCGGAAATGGACTTCCGTCATGATGTCGTCGAAGCCGCTCTTGACCATATGTTGACAGTCGAAGCGAATGAACAGCGTGCTGCCATGCTCGAAGAGGCGACGAAAAAAGAATCGTTCAAGAAAACGGTCGAACAATTAAGCCGTGTCTTGAACATCTCGAAAAAAGCAGAAAGTGTCACAACTGTTAATCCAGCGCTCTTTGAAAATGATGCGGAACGCGAATTGCATGAGGCGATTGAGAAAGCCTTACCAGAGGTCGATCAAGCTATCGCGTCACTTGACTATGCACGTGCACTTGAGGCACTTGAGGCAACCGTTCCATCGATCACAGCCTACTTTGACGGTACGATGATCATGACGGATGACGAAACGGTCCGTACGAACCGTCTTAGCGAAATGAAACGATTTGCAGAAGCAATCGAATCAGTCGCTCGGTTCAATGCACTCACTTTAGCGTAAAGAAAAAGGACGGATGAGCCGATGAAGTTAAATGAACGGCAAAAAAAGATACTCCAAATCGTCAAAGAGAATGGTCCGATCACGGGAGAGCAGATTGCTGCAGCGCTCTCCCTGACACGAGCGACGTTACGACCTGATTTGTCGATTTTAACGATGACCGGCATGTTAGAAGCGCGCCCACGTGTCGGCTATATGTATGTCGGAAAGAAAAATGCTTCCATGCTTCATGAGAAACTGGACACCTTGACCGTCGGCGAATTCATGTCATCAGCAAAGGTCATTCATGAAGGGATGACTGTGTATGATGCAATCGTCCACTTATTCCTAGAAGATGTCGGTTCGCTGTTTGTCGTCAGCAAGGACCATGCGTTGGTCGGTGTGCTATCACGTAAGGATTTTCTACGTGCGGCAATCGGTAATCAAGAATTAGACTCGTTACCGGTCAATATCATCATGACACGAATGCCAAATTTGACAGTCTGTGAAAAATCGGAAACGTTAATTGGTGCCGGTATGAAACTGATCGAAAAACAGATTGATTCGATGCCAGTCGTCGAAGAAGAGAATGGGGTCTTGAAAGTCGTCGGTCGAATGACGAAAACGAACATGACGAAAGTGTTGGTCGCTTTAGCACGTGATGAAGAAATTTAAGGGGGGCTCCTGATGCGTCAACGGATTTATGTCGTGAGTGATTCTGTCGGAGAGACGTGTGAACTCGTCGTCCGCGCAGCTGCTATTCAGTTCCCGGAACAAGCCATCGAAACGGTCCGCATTCCGTTCGTCGATGATGATCAAGTCATTTATGACTTGGTTCTTCATGCAAAAGAAGAACAAGCAACGATCGCTTTTACGATCGTTCATGCGACGCATCGTCGTCTGCTTGCAGACACAGCGCGTGCCCACGGTGTAAAGGCGATTGATCTACTTGGTCCATTGCTTGACACGATGGAAGATCGTTTGCAGATGCAACCGAAGGAAGAACCTGGATTAATCTATCGCTTAGATGAGGAATATTTCCGGAAAATCGAAGCGGTCGAATTCGCTGTTAAGTATGACGATGGACGTGATCCAAAAGGAATTAAACGCGCCGATATCGTTTTGATCGGTGTGTCGCGTACATCTAAAACGCCGCTCTCGCAGTATTTAGCCTTAAAGCGATATAAAGTAGCAAATGTACCACTCGTACCCGAATCGATTCCACCGGCAGAGCTATTCGATATTCCAAAAGAAAAATGTTTTGGACTACTCATCTCACCGGAAAAGTTGATCGATATCCGAATGGAACGATTGCGTTCATTAGGACTCAAACCTGAAGCAGCCTATGCGCAGATGGACCGAATCAATCGGGAACTTGAATACGCACGGAATTTATATGAACGAATCGGATGCCAAATTATTGATGTGACGAATAAAGCAGTCGAAGAGACGGCGAATTTGATTTTGACCGGAATTTCCGGGAAAGCGCATGACTAGTCAAGCAGTCAGGAACATAGTATACTTGTTTAGCTGATAAATGAGATAATGCCCTTTTTCTAATGAAACGGAACGAGTCATCGTTCCGTTTCATTGCGGGTATGGTCATGTAAGGATAAGTTCTCAAGGAAAGGGGAGAGGACGGAATGAAGCGAATTCCTGATGAAATCGTCGATCAGGTCCGCCAAGCAACGGACATCGTCGAATTGATTTCAGAACGTGTAGAATTAAAAAAACAAGGGAATCGATATTCAGGGCTTTGCCCGTTTCATTCTGAGAAATCACCTTCCTTTTCTGTTTCTCCTGATAAAGGGATGTACTACTGTTTTGGATGTGGTGCAGGAGGAAATGCAATCACTTTCGTCATGGAAACAGAAGGAATGAGTTTCAAGGAAGCCGTTTCGAAATTAGCCGATCGAAGCGACGTCACACTTCCAGAGCTAGAACTAGACCGATTCGAGCAGTCGGAATCGACGCCTGAACAGGAAAAGAAGTTCCGCATGCGCGAAGCGCATCGAATCGTCACCGAGCTCTATCACGAGGTGCTGATTCAAACGGAAGCAGGCGACGCCGGAAGAATCTATTTAGAAAATCGCGGTATACGCGAGGGGGCGATGCGTGAGTTTCGACTCGGGTATGCACCGGATCAAGATCGTTTTACAGTGGATTCCTTGGCACGACGTGGGTTTGATTTAGATGAGATGGTCGAAGCGGGATTGATTTCAATCGGACGTGATGGTGATTATCGAGATCGATTCAACGGTCGGGTCGTGTTCCCTATTTCCGATCGTGATGGCACGATCGTCGGATTTAGTGGTCGTTCGATTGACGGTCGTGACCCAAAGTATGTTAATACAGCGGAAACCCCTTTGTTCAATAAAAGTGAACTGTTATTTGGATTTGCTCAAGCACGAGGGGCGATGCGTAAAATCAAACAAGTCGTCCTTGTTGAGGGAAATCTTGATGTTGTGCGTGTTGCTCAAGCGGGTATACCTTATACGGTAGCTTCTTTAGGAACAGCGTTAACGCCTGTTCATGCCCAAAACCTGGCACGCATCGTCGATGAAGTCATTGTTTGTTATGACGGAGACAAAGCAGGACGCGCTGCGACGCTAAAAGCCTTACAGTTGCTTGAGGCCGTTGCCGTCGACTGTTCCGTCATCCGCTTACCGGATGGCGAAGACCCTGACTCTTTTATTGGGAACCAGGGAGAAGAGACGTTTTTACACTGGATCGAACAAAAACGGGTTTCAAGTCTTGAATTCAAATCTTTTTATTTTCGACAAGGAAAAAACTTGCGATTAGAAGGAGAACGCGTTCGATATATTGAAACTATGCTTGAAGAGATTGGTCGAACATCCAATCCGTTGTTACGGGACATCTATTTAGGAAAACTTTCTGAGGAATTTAAACTCTCGAAAGATTCCTTGATCGCACAAGTGCGTCCAATCGTTCAACAGCCGAAAAGAGAACAAATCGTTTCCGATCGCCCGACCGCTGTACCGACAGCACCTCCTGATCGAACGTTCGCGAACTGGAAAAAGGCAGAACGCTTCTTGCTTGCCTACATGATCCGTTCCGAAGAAGTATGTCTAGAAGTGCGTGAGCAGCTGGGTGTCCAATTCAATGATCCGGCACATCAATTGATTGCCGGCAAGTTATATGAATTTTACGGGACAGGTACGCAAGGAAGTTCCGATCGTTTTTTGACGATGCTCCATGATGCTTCCCTGCAACGAATCGTAGTGGATCTAGAGTTCATGCTGATACCTGAATATGATCCTGACTTACTCAGTCATTACATTCGTGCCGTCCAGAACGAACAGCAACGTCGATTGCTCGAAGAAGAAAAATCACGATTGAATCAACAAACAGATATCCGTGCCCAAGCGGAACTGATGCAGGCGATCATTGAACGAAAGCGTCGTTTAAAAGATCGATGACCTGCTGCATGATGTGGAAGGAGTGTATGGTTCGATGGCAGAAAAAGCAAGATCAGAAGCTGAATTACTCCGTCTCGCGAAAGAGGAACTCATCGCGCTCGGACATAAGAATGGTGAATTGTCGCACCAGAAAATCGAAGACAAACTGAGTTCGTTCGAATCAATGGATGCTCAGCAATTCGAGGAATTCCTTCAATTGCTTGAAACAGAAGGTATCAAGGTTAACAATGACGGTACAGGAGATGAAAAGGAAGAGGCGGATTTGAACGATTTGTCTGTTCCACCCGGCGTTAAGATCAATGACCCTGTCCGGATGTATCTAAAAGAAATCGGACGCGTGGATTTGTTGAATGCAGAAGACGAAGTCGAACTCGCGAAACGAATCGAACAAAACGATGAGGAAGCGAAAAAACGTCTAGCGGAAGCAAATTTACGTCTCGTCGTTTCGATCGCTAAACGGTATGTCGGACGCGGTATGTTGTTCCTTGATTTGATTCAAGAAGGTAACATGGGTCTGATCAAGGCGGTCGAGAAATTCGACTATACGAAGGGATATAAATTCTCGACGTATGCAACGTGGTGGATTCGTCAAGCGATCACACGTGCGATCGCCGACCAAGCACGGACGATCCGGATTCCGGTTCATATGGTTGAGACGATCAATAAATTGATTCGTGTCCAACGTCAACTTTTGCAAGATCTCGGACGCGAACCTTCACCGGAAGAGATTTCGAAAGAGATGGAAATCACGCCGGAAAAAGTTCGTGAAATCCTGAAAATTGCGCAAGAGCCGGTTTCTCTTGAGACACCGATCGGGGAAGAAGACGATTCACACCTCGGTGATTTCATCGAGGATCAAGATGCGACAGCACCACAGGATGCTGCTGCATATGAACTCTTAAAAGAGCAACTCGAAGATGTGTTAGATACACTCACGGATCGTGAAGAAAACGTCCTTCGTCTTCGCTTCGGACTTGATGATGGTCGGACTCGAACACTCGAAGAAGTCGGCAAGGTGTTTGGCGTCACGCGTGAGCGGATTCGTCAAATCGAAGCAAAAGCACTTCGGAAACTTCGTCATCCAAGTCGTTCAAAACGCTTGAAAGACTTCCTCGATTAATTCAAAGTGTGAAGAATATATGAAATTTTAGTGGGAAGGGAGAAAAAAGTTTCGTTTTTTTCTTCCTTCCCTGTTTTTTTTACAGTAGAATAGTAACGGGGAATACCATTCAGTCACCAACTTGGTTGGGTATAGAATATGGGGGGAATCCAAATGCGTAATCCATTAGTACCGTTTGCGGCGATCGCAGTCATCGCCATCATCGCAATGATTTCATTGTCTTACTTTGGGGTCGATCAGGTGAAGGAAGCTCGCAAAGGGCCGTCAACTGCAGAAATGAAGCCAGAAGACTTGTTTGCATCTAAAGGATGTACAGGATGTCACGGTGGAAACTTAGAAGGCGGCGTTGGTCCGAACTTAACAAAGATCGGCGCGAAGCTGAAAGAAGATGAAATCAAGAACATCGCAATGAACGGTAAAGGGCAAATGCCTGGCGGTCTTGCGAATGACGAAGAAGCAGCTGTTCTAGCTAAATGGTTAGCTGCTAAGAAATAAGAACAAGAGCATCTATCTCGTTACGAGATGGATGTTTTTTTATGGGCGGATGGTTTCTTTTTTACTGTAAATCCGCTATTTTAAAAGAGAGTTTTCGGAAAATAGGAAGGATGAAGAAGATGCAAATGAACGTCGTATTGGATCAACGACTCCAAAAAGTCGTGTCGTATATTCCACAAGGAGCCATCCTTGCAGATATTGGTTCGGATCATGCATTCGTACCGTGTTTTTGTATCCAACAAAATAAAATCGAACGCGCCATCGCGGGGGAAGTGAATGAAGGACCGATGGAAGCCGCAAAAGGACAAGTGGCACTTGTAGGACTCGAGTCCCAAATTGATGTCCGTCTCGGGAGTGGTCTATCGGTATTGAAACCGGGAGAAGCGACAGCGATCACGATCGCGGGAATGGGTGGAACATTGATTGCCTCAATCCTTGAAGAAGGGAAAGATCGATTGTCGGGAGAAGAACGTTTGATTCTACAACCGAATGTCGATGCAGTCGATGTCCGAAACTGGTTACTCGCACATTCGTATGCCTTATTGTCAGAAGCCATCGTCGAGGAGAATGGGAAGATTTATGAAATCCTTGTCGCGGAACGTGGCGAAGAAACCTTATATTCGGAAGATGAAACAACACGACAATGGGAACTCTTCTTTGGTCCGCAGTTGATGCGAGAGCGAGCGCCAGAATTCATTGCAAAGTGGCAAATGGAAAAACAAAAACGTCAGTATATTTTGGAGCAGATGAAACAAGGACAAACTACGGAAATCTTATCTGAAAAAATCATAGCGATCGAACGATTGATTCAAAAGATGGAAGAGGTGACAAGCTGATGGCGAATGGGAATTATGTCATTGAGCAGTTTGAAGCGTTCGCTCCGAAAAAATTCGCGCTCGAGGGTGATCCGATCGGTTTGCATATTGGAACGTTGAACAAGGACGTAAAACGTGTGCTCGTGACACTTGATGTCTTGGAGTCTGTCGTTGATGAAGCGATTGAAAAAAAGGTTGATCTCATCATCGCGCATCATCCACCGATTTTTAGCAAGTTAGCGAATGTGACGGATCGTTCCGCAACAGGACGCATCGTCACAAAATGTATCAAGCACGATATTGCGGTGTACGCTGCGCATACGAACCTTGATGTGACACCAGGAGGGGTCAATGATTGGATGGCAGAGGCAATCGGTCTTGAGTCATGTGAAGTTCTCGCCCCCACATTTGAAAATACGCGCTACAAGTTGAGCGTTTTTGTACCAACAGAAGCTGCAGAGCGTGTCTCGACAGCACTTGCAAAAGCAGGAGCCGGGCAAGAAGGGGATTATAGTGACTGCCAGTTTCATGTCAATGGAACTGGGCAATTCCGACCGTCGCCTGAGGCTACGCCATATATCGGTGAAGCGAATCAACTCGAGCGGGTTTCTGAAGTCCGAATTGAGACGATCGTGACGGAATTGGATCAGAAACAAGTCATTCGAGCGATGAAGCAGGCACATCCTTACGAAGAGGTAGCCTATGATCTCATAAAGCAGGAACGTCCGGCAGCGCCACTTGGTCTCGGACGGATAGGTCGATTGCCGAAACCCATGACGTTGCGAGCATTTGCAGAGCACGTTCGGACGGTGTTTGGTGTTCAAAACTTGCGTTTCGTTGGAGACGAATCACGGGAGATCAATAAAGTCGCTGTTCTCGGTGGCGATGGGAATAAATATGTCTCGACAGCAGCTTTTGCCGGAGCCGATGTCCTTGTCACGGGTGATCTCTATTTTCATGTCGCCCATGATGCGATGGCACTTGGACTAGCGGTCGTTGATCCCGGACATCATGTAGAGTCGGTCATGAAAGAAGGCGTCGTCAACGAATTGAAGCGCCGATTCGATCAGAAAAAAATCGACGTTGAACTACTAATTTCAACAGCGAATACGAATCCGTTTCAGTTTTTGTGAGGCAACGAATCGAGTACGCTAAGGGTATCTTTTGAGCAGTAAAAAACCGAGTCGCGAATGATAATCGCGACTCGGTTTTGCTGTATCGATTGTTAGGATTAAAGTACTTTGACTTTAGGCAAAATCCGTCTTAGTTCAAGGAATGGTGTCTTGTCATGCGTACTAATATCAGTAGGATCATATTGTTGTAAGAAGTCGATGACTTTTTTCGTGATCGGTGTTGGCGTCGATGCACCTGATGTGACGCCGACTTGCTGTACACCTTCAAGCCATGATAAATCAAGCTCCGTTAAATCGCCGATTCGATGTGCAGGAGTTCCTGCGATATCAAAGGATACCTGTGCCAAACGGTTCGAGTTGTTCGAACGTGGGTCACCGACGACGATGACGAGATCACAGTCTCCTGCTTGATCCGCTACCGCTTCTTGTCGGACTTGTGTTGCGTTACAGATTTCATTGTGTACTTCCACATGCGGATATTTTTTCCGAACGTGTTCCATCAAAGCTTGGACATCCCATTGACTCATCGTTGTCTGGTTCGTGACGATGATTTTTTTATGAGCAAGCTGAGGAGGAAGTTCATCGATATCTTCGACTTTTTCGATGAGGTGAACATGTTCCGGCGCTACGCCGACGGCACCTTCAGGCTCCGGATGCCCATGTTTCCCGACGTAGATGACTTCGTAATCATCTGCGACGACTTGACGAATCAAGTCGTGGGTACGCGTTACGTCAGGACACGTCGCATCGACGACGTGTAAGTTCTTCTCTGCAGCACGAGCATAAACAGCAGGTGAAATACCGTGTGCTGTAAAGATGACCGTTCCCTCTTGAATCGTCTCTAAGGCTTCGAGGCGATCAGGACCATCAACAGTGATGACGCCCATGTTTTCGAACTCACGTGTAACGTGAGCATTGTGGACGATCATCCCTAAAATATGGATCGGACGTGGCAAATCTTTATTCAATGCCGCTTGTTGTGCAAGTTTCATTGCGTCGACGACACCGTAACAATAGCCGCGGGGGCTGATTTTTTTTACTAGCATAGTTGTAGATTCTCCCTTTGTGAAAAAGAATGATTAGTTAGAGTGTACCATTGATTGAAGCTGAATGAAAATAGAGGAGTCTGTTTCAGCCACAGAACATGCTATACTAATGAAGTTGTCAATTATTCAAAAGGGAGGCGAAGGGATGGAGTCAAAGAAAATGATGCGGTCGTATTTTTTCCAAATCACCGCCGTCTTATTCATCCTGATTTGTCTTGTCATTTCAGCGCTTGCCTTCACTGCAGACCGGGTCACGATTTCCCGAGTCGAACAACAAACAGAGAAACAGAGTGAAAAAAGTGTTGAAGTCTCTGGGAATGCGATTCGCGACAATGTCGGGAATTTGCATGAAGAAATCATGAGCTTGCAGTTGAATGTCAAAAACCCTAAAAAGTTGAGTCAAAAAATTGAGGAATCCAATTTGTTAGATATTGATACAGGATTTAAAAGTCTCTTTTATTTTGACCGAAAGACGAAACAAATCACCTGGTTTTCAAGCGATGATCGTCGAGTGGAGAATAGTACCATCCTAAAAGACGACGATTTTTTGCAAACGTTGACGAGTACGGATTTTCATATGAGCAAGCTATATACGATGGAGTCAGATGCTGTCACGTACATGTTCGTCCCGATTCGAGACGGCAATGAGCGTGTCGGAGTCTTTGGTGGTGGATTAAGCGTCATGAATTCGATTGTTTTTCGAAATTCACTTGAATCATTCGACGATCAGACCATTGCTTACCTCTTCAATAGTAAAAAACAATTGTTAGCCACATCCAGTAATCTCGTGACAGATGAAGAGCGCGTATTATCAAGAAGTGTGGTTGACCGTGCTTTTAAATCGCTAGAACCTTCCGAGATTTTTAGTACGAATCAAGATATGTATTACTTTGCGAAAGATTTGAAAGTGACGGATTGGAAAATACTCGTTCGAACGCCGCGAAATGTTTTTTATGAACCGGTCTATACGACACGACAACAATATTTGATCATCGCGGCTTTAACGCTTGTCCTCAGTCTAATTGTCGGCTATTTGATGTCGAAGCAGTTGACCGCGCCGATGCTTGAACTTGTAAATAAAATCGAGAAAAGCACCTCACCCAAACCGATCGTTCTTGAGCGAGCGGGATCTAATGAGGTCAAGACACTCGTTGCCGCCTATAACGAGTATGCACAACGGATGGAAAATGCGCGTCTTGAGCAATTGAGTCAGCAACAAACGATGTTACATCAAGAAAAATTAGCATCACTCGGTCAATTAGCAGCAGGAATCGCACACGAAATCCGTAATCCATTGACGCCTGTTAAGATGACCTTACAGTTGTTAGCGACGGAAAAAGATCGTAATGCAGAAATGCTCGTTCTTGCTTTATCAGAACTCGATCGGGCGAATGGTATGATTCAAACGATGCTCGATCTGTCAAAAGGTGAGAACAATGCGCTTCAAAAAACGACGATTGATATGAATGATTTAATGAAGAAATTGACATATATCCTCGAAGCTGAAGCGCATCATTACGAGGCGGACTGCAAGATTTATACACCATCCTTTATGCCGAAGATTTATGCGTCAGAAGAGGGAATCTTACAAATTTTAGCAAACTGTGTCCGAAATGCCCTACAAGCTGTTGCGTTTAAAGGACCGGACGGCATATGTCATCTGCATGTCCATGTCTATCCAGAAGAGGTCGTATTCATTGTTCAGGATAACGGAATCGGTATGGACGGAGATCAAATCGAACATGTCGGTCAAGCATTCAAAACATCGAAAGTCGACGGAAATGGACTTGGGATCTTCATGTCGAAACAAATCGTCCGTGATCATAAAGGGAAAATGATCTTTGATAGTAAGCCGGGCGTCGGTACGACGATTCAAGTTCACTTGCCACGAAAGGAGCAAATGGAATGAAATTCAATAAGGCCTGGTTATTCGTCCTGATTGTCTGGATTTCATCCGTTCTGTTCATTTCCAACTTGTTCGTCAATCCAGATCCTAGTCCACGACGTCATCTCGTTGGATTTACGATCGTGAATGATAAGCATGAGTTCGCACAACGGCTCGTAGATGCGTTTAAAACGCAGGCAAAAATCAATAAATACGAAGCGGTCGTCACGACTTCCCATAACTCACGTATCAATGAACGGGAGCAGATTCAAGAGTTCATTCGGATGAAAGTCGATGCGATCTTCGTGACGACACTAGATGACGTCTATATCGCTAATACATTAGAAGAAGCGGCTCGTGCCGGGATTCCGGTTTTTGCCATCGATCGATTGATTCGTTCCGATGCAGTCGTCAGTTCAATCACTTCAAATAATCAATTGATTGGGGAACAACTTGCATCATTCATTAAACACGAACGTATCAAGCAGACGGGACGAGCTACCGCCAATATCATTGAAGTCGCAGGGACAGCAAACGTCAATACAACGAATGAACGACACCGAGGATTTTTGACTGGTCTTGAGCGTGAGCCGGAACTTCAGATTGTCGAATCCGTGAATGGGGATTACGACCCCATCACTTCAGAAAAGGTTATGACGCAGGTGATTGAGTCAGGAATTCCGTTTGATGCCGTCTATTGTCATAATGACGATATCGCGCTTGGTGTCCTCGAAGCATTGAAAAAAGCAGGCATCAAAGGAAAAATAATTGTCGGCATAGACGGGAATCGTGCTATATTAGAAGCTGTTGACATGAAATCGATGGATGCGACGGTCGTCCAGAGTGCTGATGAGATGATGAAAGTCGCCTTCAGTGCATTGAAGCTTCATACGAAAAACAAAAAGATTCCAAATCGTTTTTATACGTACTCCTATCTGTATGACGGTAGTAGACCCATAACCATGTTGAACTAATCGAGAGGCAGATGCCTCAGCAAATAAGGAAAGGACGGTGTCAATTCATGAATGGATTCAGCCATTATCAATTACACCCGTTCGTCATCGAAGCACTCGATGACGCCCGCATCACAAAACCGACCGACATTCAGTCGCGGATCATCCCAGCTGCAGTAAAGGGGCGCGATATCATCGGTCAATCACAAACAGGAACAGGAAAAACGTTATCGTTCCTTCTTCCAATCGTTCAAAACGTCGATCCGAAGCTTCAAGAATTACAGGCGATCATCGTTGCTCCGACGCGTGAACTTGCTTGGCAAATCCATGAAGAACTAAAATCGTTACTCGTGAAAGAACCTGACTTCATCAAAACGAGTCTCATTACAGGTGGGATGGATCGCGAACGTCAAATTGGTCGTGTTAAAGTCTCGCCACAAATCGTCATCGGAACACCGGGACGTATTTTAGATTTATTCAAGGAACAAGCATTGAAGCCGCATTTCGTGAAGCACTACGTCATCGATGAAGCGGATCAAATGCTCGATATGGGGTTCTTGCCAGAAGTTGACCGGATTGCTCAAGCTCTTCCAGAACAGCTTCAGATGATGGTCTTCTCAGCAACGATTCCTGAGAAATTGCAACCGTTTTTGAAAAAATACATGAACAACCCGCGTTACGCCCATGTGGATCCGAAACAGCAGACAGCGAAGAAAATCGTTCACCATACGATTCCAGTCAAGCACCGTGAGCGCTCAGAGTTGACGCTAAAAGTCGCGAAAGCGTTGAACCCTTATATCTGTCTGATCTTTACGAACACAAAAGCAGAAGCAATCGAAGTCGAAGCTTTGTTCCTAGAAGCAGGACTTAATGTTGGTTCTCTTCACGGTGATCTCCCGGCTCGTCGCCGGAAACAAGCGATCAAGGAAATCAACGATGCGAAGTACCAGTATGTCATCGTGACGGATCTTGCTGCACGTGGAATCGATATTTCAGGTGTCTCACACGTCATCAACCACGGTATTCCGAAAGACTTGGACTTCTACGTTCACCGTGTTGGTCGGACAGGTCGTGTCGATCAAGATGGATTGGCGTACACGCTGTTTGAAGATCACGAGAACGGTATGATCAATCGCTTAGAGGATCGTGGCATTCAATTTACGAACGTCGATGTCAAAGGCAGTCAAATCGTCGAAGTCAAAGAACGCCGCCGTGCGAAGCCGCACATGAAGACTGCCGTCTCGAAGACAGCGCATAGTCGCCTTTCGGGTGAAGCAGCAAAAGCGAAAAAACGTGTTAAACCAGGTTATAAGAAGAAACATCAATATAAGCTGAAAGAAACAGCAAAACGTGAACGCATCAAAGAACAACGTGGTGTCGGTCGCGCGCAACGTAAAGAAAACGCCCGCAAATCAAAATAACTCCATTGATGACACCCGTGAAATGAAAAAACATTTTTCGGGTGTCTTGTCGTTTTCAAGATTTGGTACACTGTAAAAAGAGAAAGGTGGAAAACAACATGAAAATAGGTTCACACGTCTCCGTTTCGGGGAAAAAAATGCTGTTAGGTGCCAGTGAGGAAGCAGCGTCTTATGGTGCAACGACGATGATGGTCTATACAGGAGCACCTCAAAATACACGCCGTAAGCCGATGGAAGAGTTACGAATTCCGGAAGCGTTGCAACATATGAGTGCGAATGGAATTGAAGAAATCGTCGTACACGCACCGTATATCATCAACCTGGGGAATACGACAAAACCCGAGACATTCGAACTCGCGGTTTCGTTTTTAGGAGCTGAGATCAAACGAGCAGAAGCTCTAGAGAAAGCACGACACATCGTATTGCATCCAGGTGCGCATGTAGGTGCTGGGGAAGAGGTTGGAATCAAACGGATCGTTGAAGGACTCAATGAAGTATTGACAGGCGAAGAACAGGTGAAGATCGCGCTTGAGACGATGGCTGGAAAAGGATCGGAAATCGGAAAAACCTTCGAGGAACTTGCTCAGATCATTGAAGGCGTCACACATCATGATCGTCTGTCCGTCTGTCTTGATACATGCCACGTGCATGATGCGGGATACGATATCGTGCACGACCTAGATGGTGTTCTCGAACAATTCGACCGAATCGTCGGACTGGATCGTCTTGGTGTCATCCATGTGAATGACTCGAAAAATGTCCGCGGTGCGCGGAAAGACCGTCACGAAAATATTGGTTTTGGTGAGATTGGATTTGATGCCTTACACCGTGTCGTGCATCATCCTGCCCTGGCTCATTTACCCAAAATTCTAGAGACACCTTACATTGGTCTCAATCCAAAGAAAAAAGTAGCACCGTATAAACAAGAAATCGATATGTTACGTTCGGGTGCATTTGATGCAGACTGGCGTCTACCGATTCTAGGAGCACCGGTCGAATAACTCATAAAGGGGTGTCAGTGATGTGTCATATACTCGTCGTCGATGAGACTAATTTTGCGATACGACAAGCTGTTGTCCACTATTATGAAACAAAGGAACCGTTTTATTTGCCGGCAGATCTGGCAGAGGGAGAAGAAGTATTTCTTGCGACGTCTGATGGAATCATTGCGTATGCAGAAGTCTTGTTCACGGAGTATACGACACGTCCAGAGGATCCGTTTTGGTTGACCGTTGCTGACGATTCGGAAGGATCTTATGTATGTCTTGATCTCATCAGTGTGGATTTACGACATCCGTTACTTGGACGACCACTCGATCAACTTAGTCTTAAAACCGGACCAGTCGAAAGCGCGTTTCGCACACGTCTGCTTGATTCATGGCAGTATGGGTATTTCGAAACCGATGTGCTGACACTCGAACAATCTAAACAACGTCGAATCGAGCGCTTCAAGGAGCGAAATCATCTAGAACAAATTGCGCGTCAATGTGTTCATTGTGAGGAGTCTAGGCAGTCGTTACTCGAATGGCATTTGACATCAGAAGGATACCAGACGGTGTGTCCGACATGTCACCGGTGGTTACATCAACGGATGTTGCATGCTATGGATACGGCGGCGGCGACGGAAGAGAGTGAGTAAAAGCTTTTTCTATTCAAGCAGAGCTCGTATGACTGATCATCCAATCATTAAAACCTTAAAAGAATCAAAAAAACAGTTCTCTATCTGCGCTGGCAGTAAAGAGAACTGTTTTCATTTAGATTAGAAAAAGCGTTCTACTAAAAACAGATAGATTTTCATCCCAAGGAAGACACCAAAGATCCCGACGACGGCTGGGAAAACGGGTGGAGCAGGGATTGGTAATTTCAATGCGGTGAACACGACTCCGCAGATGACGCCTGCGAGAAGGGATAACAAGATTTGCTGAAGCATACATTTCGTCCTTTCTGCTGTAATCAGCATTTGAAGTAAAGTATATCTTAAATGTCAGGTGGCATTTTGATCAAGAATGACTTTGTCATCCTTCTTTTCGATTGTGATCCACTTTTGTTTCAATGGAGCTGTAAAACTTGGTTTTTGCTTTAATTTGCCGCTCGTATAATCTAGAATCAGCAACTGTGATTCGCAGCTCTGTTTTCCGTCTTTAACGTAATAATAGGATCCAGCGGCTGTCTGCTCACGCGCTTTGACATTATCAGCAAGGGCGAGGGCGAGACAATCCTTTAGATATTGTTTATGTTCTTCGTCCATAATCGGGAACAAGATTTCAATCCGTTTTCGCATGTTGCGTGTCATCCAGTCAGCACTTGATCCATACATCAAATCCTGCCCGTTATGATGGAAGTAGAAGATGCGTGAATGTTCCAAATAACGATCAACGATCGAGATGACGCGAATGTTCTCCGAAACACCTGGAATGCCAGGACGCAGACAACAGACGCCACGAACGATAAGTTCGACTTGTACACCGGCGCGCGATGCCTTATAGAGACGTAAGATGATGTCTTTCTCCGTTAAACTATTCATCTTGGCGACGATTCGACCGTTTCCGTGTTTTTGATGATGATGGATTTCTTCATCAATCAATGACAGGAACTTCTCAAGCATCGCGTTCGGTGAAGTTTGGATGACGTTCCATTCGGGTTGTTCCCCGTATCCGGACAACCAGTTAAAGAAGTTTGTCGCATCTTCGGCGATTTCTTCTCGAGCCGTCAATAATCCGACATCCGTGTATAGTTTCGCCGTCGAATCATTATAGTTGCCGGTACCAAGATGGACGAAACGCTGAATCTTTCCTTCGTGGAGTCGGACGACGAGCGTGATCTTCGAGTGCGTCTTTAAATCACTATATCCGTAGATGACATGAGCGCCGGCTTTTTCTAACTGCTTTGCCCACTCGATGTTCTTCGCCTCATCGAATCGAGCTTTGAGTTCGACGAGGACAGTGACCTGTTTCCCGTTCTCGGCTGCTGTTTTTAAGGCTTTAATGATCGGTGAGTCACCAGATACGCGGTAAAGGGTTTGTTTGATGGCAAGGACGTTCGGATCATTAGCCGCTTGGACGATGAACCGGACGATAGGATCAAACGTATGATACGGATGATGCAAGAGATAGTCGCGTTCCAGTAATTGATTGAACAGATTTTTTGAACTATCGAGTGCGGGTGGGTCGACCGGCATGATCGTCTGATAGATCAAATGATCATATTCAACACCGATTTGACTGTAGAAGGCGAAGGAGAACGTCAAATCAATCGGACCATCTACAGCAAAGATATCGCGTTCCTGCAAATCAAGTACATCACGTAGCATGTTGAGTAGTTCAGTATTGATGGCAGCTTTTTGGACTTCAAGTCGAATTGCTACCCCCCAACGCCGTTTTTTTAATTCCTTTTCGATTAACTTCAATAAATCGTGTGTCCCTTCTTCGTGAAACGGAAGGTCGGCATTCCGGGTGATCCGAAATGGCATGGCAGACAACACGCGATAGCCTTTAAATAAACTGTCAATGAAGGCGATGATGACGTCTTCGAGTAAAATGACAGCCGTCGTCTCGTCATCTTCTACCGGTAAATCGACGAATCGCGGTAAAACAGCAGGTACTTGTACGAGTGCCAAATTTCGTTTCGTCCCGTCTTCTGCTTCAAGAACCGTTGCGATGTTAAGTGATTTTGAAGACAACATCGGGAACGGACGATAGGCATCGACAGCAACAGGCGTGAGTACCGGAAAGACTTGTTCACGGAAAAAGGATTTTACATAGGTCGTTTGTTCTGAAGTCAGGGCGTCGTATTTTAAGAATGTAATGCCTTCATCTGATAACGTCTGATTGATTGCTTGAAATGCTTCGTATTGCCGATCGACTAACTCTTTTGTTTTCAAGGCGATCGCACGTAACTGTTGTTTAGGTGTCATCTGTTGTTTATTTTCCGGTTTATTGAACCCAGCGAGCACTTCATCCTTTAAGCCACCGACCCTTACCATATAGAACTCGTCTAAATTGGAACTAAAGATACCGAGAAACTTAAAACGTTCCATTAATGGATTGCGTGTGTCAAAAGCTTCACCCAGTACACGTTCGTTGAACTGGAGCCAGCTGAGCTCACGATTATTGAAATGTTCCGGTATGTCGAGCTTCATGAAGGAAGATCTCCTTTCGTTTCGAAGGTAATCGTACAATCAATGATTCGTTCCAGGTGTTTCTTTTGTTTTTCGGCTTTTTCGACTTCAAATCCATAATCGTGATTGCCTGTATCGAGGACGAATTGGAGTTGGTCCTTTTTAAGGAACAGTTCCAAATGATCGACAGCTTTTCGTTCCGTCACGTCGAGGGCATGGCTTAACTTGAGTAAAGAACCGAGTAAGTCGAAGCGGTCCAGTGATTCTTCCGTGAACCATTCTTTGAACGGCTTTGCTAATTGTTGCATCCGTTTCGCTGAAGAATAGGAGCTGACAAGGGAGAGCGCAACGCGATCCTTGTGCGTCATGCCATTCATTTCGGTGTTCGTCAACAAATAAAACGTTTGGTCTGATCGCGTATCCGGATTAATGTATTGACCGCAATAAAACAAACGACTTGCGGAATCGAGGAGGCGTAAATCGGACGCTCGTTCTGATACCAGGTCTAACGTGACGAGTTGACGGTACATCGATTTAGCAAGTGTTCCGATATACGACGCACGATCACGATTGACCTTATAATCACTTTCAAGCTGATAGAGGCTCTGCTCACGTACGTTTTCAATCCGGCGGTATGCTTCGTCCTGCACGTCGAACTCGTAAACAAGACCTTCACGAAGACCGAGATTGCTCATGATGAATTCTTCCGCTTCGATGTGTTGAGCTAACCCTTGGATCGCAATCAATGCCGGCAGGAAAATATCGATTCGATCCTTTGATAACCCTTCGATTTTCGATAGCTGTTTCGCTGATTTCCCTTCCAGATCATCGACCATTTTCGCGAGTTCCTTCGCCTTGATTTGATATTGATGAACGCTCCGAAGCGGATAATCCTGATTGGATTGATGGATACGAACGAAGTTTCGGGCAGAACCACCGACACCGATTAAAGGAAGCTTTTTATCACTTAGCCATGGTATCGATTCGAATTGTTCCCGTAAGAATTTCACCAACTTCTTCTTATCACTTGCACTAAGTGTCTCGTCGGAAACGAATTGCCGTGTCAATGTGACGGCGCCAAATGGAAAGCTATGATACGCTACCATCTCGCGATTTTCGATCAAGGTGACTTCCATGGAACCACCGCCGATGTCGACAGAAAACCCATCTGTCAGGAAGGTCGAATTGATGATAGCAAAATAACCATAGTATGCTTCTTGTTCGTCTGTTAGAACCTGAATGGAAAAAGGTGTGTTTTCAGTAACGGATTTAACAATTGCTTCTCGATTCGTCGCATTACGAATAGCAGCGGTCGCGACACAAATCGTCTCCTCGACCTCATGGGTGACACCGACTTCGTAAAATCGATGTAACGTTTCTTCGAGTAACGAGATGCCTGCGTCGTCAAGTGCTCCGTCTTTATTGATATGAGCAGATAAACGCGCGACGACTTTAATGTTAATCTTCTCGATGTAACGACCAGAAGCGATCGGATGGAAGATGACATAACGAATTGAGTTGGAACCGATATCGATAACTGCAAGTTCTTGTTTCAAGTGACCTCGACTCCTCTCTGCGATGCGTGCATTAAAAGATTTCCCTTCCTGAACAAGCCGGAAACAGCTAGTTTCTGTCTTTATTGTACCTTGATTATTTTCAAAGGAGGATAGGAAGTTGCTAGAGTTGCACCAATAATTAGCGAACGCTATAATAAGACAGTTGATTAAGACGTAATTATTCCGTTTTACGAAAACGGAAGGAGTGAAAATAAATGGAAACACCAATCATCGAGATTGATCAAGTCAGCTATGATTATCCAGATCGCCGGGTATTGAATCAAGTTTCGTTTCAGGTTCAACAAGGACAATTCTTAGCAATCGTCGGGGAAAATGGATCTGGGAAATCGACGCTGATCAAATGTATCTTAGGTTTATTGCAACCGAAAGGAACGATTCGCTTATTCGGACAACCCCAATCGCAATTCAATGAATGGTGGCGAATCAGCTATGTCTCGCAAAAAGCAGCTTCGTTTAACTCGGGTTTCCCGGTAACTGTCGCAGAAGTCGTCGAGATGGGGTTGTATGCTAAAAAAGGACTTTTTCGTCGTTTGTCACGCGATGATCGAGACAAAGTACGGACTGCCCTTGAAACAGTCGGAATGTGGGAACGCCGTGATTCAAAAGTCGGCGACTTGTCCGGCGGTCAACAACAACGCGTCTTCATCGCGCGTGCGCTCGTCAACGATCCAGACTTAATGATCTTAGATGAACCAACTGTTGGTGTCGATCAGCGATACGTGAAAGAATTTTATGAAATTCTTGAAGAACTGCGTCGAGATAAACGGCGAACGTTCGTCCTTGTGACACATGATATCCATTTCGTCAGCAAACTCGTCACGGATGTCATTCATTTGGTCGATGGACGTTTAGGTTGTAACTGTGGCATTAAAGAGTATTGGGAACTAGATGAACAGACGATCCGCTCCCTCTATCCAGTTCCGGGACGTGTCCTCGTTCACGAAGGGAAGAGTGTCCAATGATCGAAGCATTCATGACGTTAAAATTTTTACAGTATGCTTTAGTGGCTGCCATTTTAATTGGATTCACGGCCCCATTGATTGGCTCGTTCGTCGTCGTCCGGCGGATGAGCCTGATCGCAGATGCACTTTCGCACGTCACGTTAGCTGGGATTGCACTCAGTCTCTTGATTTCTGGTATGGTCGCGCAATTAGCGGACTTAAATCCACTGTACTTAGGAATCGTGACGTCGGTCATCGCGGCACTGACGATTGATTGGTTGCGCGCTAAATATAAGCATTTTCAAGAACTCGCGATTCCGATCATCATGGCAACAGGGATGGGGCTCGGTGCGACATTCATTAGTCTTGCGAACGGCTTTTCAATGGATCTCGTCTCCTTCTTATTTGGAACGGTTTCGGCTGTTGCCTTAACGGATGTGTACACGATTCTTATCGTGACGGTCGTGGTCGTCATCTTCGTCTTTGCCTTTTATAAGGAATTGTTGTTCCTCTCATTTGACGAGGAACAGGCACGTGTCTCGGGAATCCGACTTCGTTTAGTTCACATTCTCTTTATGATCGTCGTTGCGCTTGTGATCGCGATTAGTATGCGAATCGTCGGGATTTTACTTGTCTCGAGCTTAATCACGTTGCCGGTTGCGGCAGCACTTCGAATTGCAAAAAGTTTTAAGACGACGATCTTTTTAGCTATCATCTTCGGTGAGATTGCAACAGTACTTGGACTCATCCTGGCTTATCAGTTTGATTTAGCACCCGGCGGAATGATTGTCCTACTTGCCGTGCTCGAACTGATCATCGTCATGCTATTAGAACGTTTTTGGATAGGAGGTAAAACACATGAAGACGAACATCGAACAAGCGCGTGAACGAATGAAGGCTTCTGGGTTTAAAATGACACCGAAACGTCTGGATTTGCTATCGTATCTGTTTGAAGTGAATCGGTATGTCAGTGCGCGGGAAGTGGCAGAAGCTCTCCGGACGTCTCATCCTTCGTTAAGTTATGATACGATTTATCGAAACTTGAATGATTTTTCGGAAATCGACTTATTAGAAGTGACGGAATTAGACGGTGAGATGAAATATCGGGCTGCCTGTGCTTCCGGTCATCACCATCATCATTTGATATGCCGAATCTGTGGCAAGACGGAGACGTTGAATGTCTGCCCGATGGAGTGGATTTCACCCGCTCAAGAGACTGGTTTTGAAGTCGAAGATCATAAATTCGAAATCTATGGACGTTGTGCGAATTGTCAACGCTTGACGTCTTAAATAGAAGGGAACGTCCATTCGGGACGTTCTCTTTTTTGTTTTTATACGACTAGTCCTGATTAAAACGGGAATAGTCGAACAGAGGTGATGAGATGATGATTTATGATACACAGGAAGCACGACAAATTGATGAGTGGGCACGGACATCTGGGCTACCGCTCGAGGTGTTAATGGAGCGAGCCGGAAGTCAGATCGCAACACAGATTAAAACGCGCCATTCGAAGAGGGAACGAATACTAATTTTGTGTGGAACCGGCAATAATGGTGGGGATGGTTATGTCATTGGTCGCGAACTGATACGTGACGGATTCGATGTCACGCTATTCACTCCGTTTGGAAAGAGTCGTTCGGATATTGCAACGATTCATACTCATTATGCAGAAGCGTTCGGACTTGTAGCCGAAAAACCATGTGGTCGATATGATGTCATTTTGGATGCCTTATACGGTACTGGATTTGATCCAGGTCGGATTAATCCGGAATTCGAGGCGCAGTGTACATTCGTATCGGAACAAAAGCAGCAAGGAGCACGCATCTATGCAATAGATGTACCGAGCGGTGTGCCAACGGACCATACTATAGGATTCAAAGAGATAGCGATTCGAGCAGATGCGACATTTCAATTGCATGCGATGAAACGATCTACCTTTTTGATACGGACGGCACCGTTTTATGGAGAATCAGAAACGCTAGATATCGGATTACCGGCTTTTGGTGAATGGCGCGTCTCACCGAAGGATCTGGCTTCCTTGTTTAAGCGGGAACCATACGGTCACAAGGGGACATACGGAACGGCATTATTGATTGGAGGAAGTGACACGATGCCGGGATCCATTCAACTTGCGACACGGGCAGCCCTAAGAACGGGAGTCGGTAAACTACAAGTCGCGACGACGTCACTTGCGAAACAGGGGATCGTCGTCCAAGCACCGGAAGCGATGGTCGTGGACCAGACGTTACCGGCGATTCAGAACGTGCTATCTTCCATATCAGCAGTTGGAATCGGTCCTGGTTTATCGCAAGAAGTAGCCGAAACATGGGTGGATCATCTACTTGAGAGTGATTTACCGGTAGTATTAGATGCCGGAGCACTAATAAAAGAAAGTTACCCAGAACGAACCGCGCCGATCATCGTCACACCGCATATTGGCGAATTCGCTCGGATGACGAATCAGACTGTTGCAAGTATTCAAGATGATCTATTCGGTCAAGCAACTGAGTATGCCGTCTTGCATCAAGTAACTGTCGTGTTGAAATCCCATGTCATTTTAATCGCTAAACCAAATGGAGGTGGGTTTGTCATCTCTGGTGCATCGAGTGGTCTCGCAAAGGGAGGAAGCGGGGATACCTTGTTTGGAATTTTAACGAGTCTCCTTGCGCAACATCCATCAGGAGATGTCGAAAAAACGCTAGCGCTAGGAGCGGAGTGGTATGCGTGTGCTTCAAAACAAGTTGAACGACGATTACATCCAAGTAGTTTGTTAGCAACGGATGTCATCGAAGAGTTAGGACGATTTGGGTTATAGGACAATAAATGTTAGAGAAAAGTCTTCCACGACATGTATGAGGGAAGACTTTTCTTTTTAGGAAAGAATTGACACATTCGATACGATAGGAGTATCATCAAGCGATGTCGAAACCTATATACGAAAAAACTAATGGAAGGGAGGGAAATACATGGAGGACATTGTTCGGAAACAACAATGGTGGATCGGAAATTTTGCCCTTTTCATGATGCTTGTTGGCGCTTTAATCATTTATACGACGACGGAAGAGACGATAAAGAATGCATATTTAAGTCGTTCTGTCATTATTTCATTTTTAGTCCTCATGGGGATTTTTATTTTTTATATCAGTCGTCGTAAGATGGACGTGGTGTTGCAAACCCACTTATTGTCCTTGATGTTGCTCGTTGTTCCAATCACTTCGATTAGTTTTTTACCTTATGTGGCGGTCACCGTTTGGGCTAGCAGTTTTTTGTTTTTAATGATCGCTTTGATTTCGTATCAACGAATCATGATGTGGTACGCCATCATCATTGCCATCGCAACTAGTTTTTACGTCATGTGGAATGCCGATACCGTGACGGTGAAAATTGATCCGACTGATCATTATGGACGAATTGGCATGATTATAATTGGTGTTTCCATCGCCCTTGTCATCAATCACTTGCATATCCGTAATTTAAATCGTTTGAATGATTTGGCGATACAACTACACGATACGGCACGCTGTGACGAAGAAACAGGTGTTTTGAATCGTCAAGGATTGAACGAAGTCGATTTCCCAAGACCTGAAAAACAGCTCATTTTCGTCGGGATTCATTTAGAAAATTATTATGAGTTGGCACGGTATTTTGGAGAAGACATTCAGTCACAAGTGTTACGAGCATGTATTGAACGGCTCAAGCGAAAACTACCTCCTTATCAAGCGTTTGCTCGAATCGAAGCAGGAACGTTATTGATCGTCATGAAAAAGCCGGACAAGGTGGCATGTAAGGAAGCGATGGAAAAATTGAGTCAAGAAATTTCCATACCTTACGAAATCGAAGGGCATCATGTCTACGTCAACATATCCATCGTCATCGATAATGGAGAAGGGGCGACGGACAATCGGAAGCGTCGAGTACAGCAGTTATTGACTGCGCTACAGGAAGCCGCTCAACAAAATGAACGTGTGATGTGCATTGACCAAGCCTGGCGAAAGGATCAAGAATTGCGAGTCAAAGCAGCACAATCATTAGCACAGGCTAATATTGAAACGGACTTTTACCTCGTCTATCAATTGCAGTACGATGTTCGATCAGAACAATTCATTGGTCTTGAAGCATTGGTTCGCTGGAAGACCTCGTTGCAAGGAGCTAATCGACCATCCGTCTTCATCCCGATTGCTGAAAAAAGTGACTTGATGATTCGTCTAGGAGAATGGATTTTTGAGGAAGGGTGTAAGACGCGTAAAGCATTGATCGGTCTCGTTCCGGATGAATTTACCTTATCGGTTAACGTATCGCCACGACAATTGACGAGTGAGTCATTCATGCCATTCATTGAACGAACGCTACTCAAGTATGCACTAAAGCCGCAACAGATTAAGATCGAGATCACGGAAAGTCAGTCGCTTGATTTTGAGAGTCAATCGATTCATCGAGCGCTCAAGCGCATCAAAACACTCGATTTTCCAGTTTCTCTTGATGATTTCGGGACTGGTCATGCCTCGTATCACGTCCTCGAACGTTTATTACCGTTACGTCAATTAAAGATTCCAAAGCAATTCATTGAACAAATCGGAGCATCAGAGAAACGACAATCGATCCTTGAGTCGATTTTTCAATTGAGTCAGTCGATGCATGTCGAATGTATCGTCGAGGGGGTAGAGACGGGAGAAGAAGTACGCATTGCCAAAGAAATCGGGATTCATTTGTTCCAAGGCTACTTCTTCGCTAAACCGGTACCACTCGAAGAAATCATCTGTCTACTACAAAAAACGAATGAAGGAACGATTCATTAATCCCTAAAAAGCCACTTCAGTCCGAACCTTTCGGAGAGAAGTGGCTTTTTCATACAGTTGGTACAGTCGATATTGATTTCGACCTTGTGTTTTTGCTTCATACAAAGCAATATCTGCTTGCTTGAAGACCGTTTCAGCGGGTTGATGATGAGCGTAAGCAATTCCAGCAGATACCGTGATCGATACAGCGTGATCCTGCATGACAAATGGCGTTTGTTGAACGGCTGCCACGATTGTTTCTGCTAAATGAATAGGTTCGTAAAGGTCACAATCTGGAATGATGACGATGAACTCTTCACCGCCATATCGACCAACCGTGATAGGTGCGGGACAATGTTCATTCAATACAATCGAAAAATGGCGCAAGACGGCGTCGCCGTCGGCGTGACCATGCGTGTCATTCACACTCTTGAAGTGATCTAAGTCAAACAAGATGACGCCCCAAGAAGCTCTGTTTTTTTCAAGCGTCGTGACCTTTTCCAAAATGACATGTCGATTCGCAAGCCTTGTTAATTGATCGGTCGAAGCGAGATAGGATTGATAAGAGTAAAGAACAAAATGTTGTTGCAGGAGTAGTGACAAACGATAAAACAAAAAGGCTCCGCCAATCGTTAAGACGAAATAAGGAATATAAATCGTCCTCCAGGCATCTACAGGGGAATTACTCGTAATCAGTCGCCAAAGAACAAGTAGAGAGCCGACTGTCACGATGGCGGTAAAAAAATATCCTTGCCGTGTAATGAACCGACGACAAATAAATGACAGCATCAAAAAACCGAGTAGCGTCATGACAGAACTAAGTAAGGCATTTATAGAATCGCCATTATCGATTAAAAAACGATAAATCAAAAGCATTAATCCCGTCACTGTGATACTGATGTTACCACCGAATAAAGCGGATAAAGCGAGAGGTAACAAACGCAAATCAATCAGTGCGCCGTTTAAATCAATCGCATGATGCATAAGAAGAATACCGGTGATCCCATTAGCAAAACCAAAATACAGCCGAGTAGATATCATCGAGTCGGGTTGAATCGGTAAACGATCACGAAGCAGATAAAAGGCGAACGTAGAAACGAGAAAAATAATACAAATATTAATAAAAAAGATATTCACTGTAGCAAGCATCATGAAGCACTTCCTATTTTAAAATTTAAAACGAAAATCATTGTAAGATATCTCAGAGTTCAATAACATGAAAAACGGAAAAAACAGCCTAATCGGCTGTTTTAACGAATCGGTGCAAATTTTTGAATCTCTTGAACAGCCTCATTCCATGAAGCGACACGAATAACATTATTCGGTACGGCTTTACGGTTATAAGGTGCGTCGAACAAAATCACAGGGATGAATGTATCTTCTGCAATCTGCACAGCATTCTCTAATCGATCTTCCATAAACAAATCGAGTGATAAATCACGGACGACTTGTACTTTGTCGTGTGATCCCGTCATGATTAAGGAATCAAGAGGAAGTTCATGTTGTTTGATCCACTCTTCAGTTACAGGACGAACGAGTTCCGATCGTGCTGTCACGTAATGGAGATCATATTGCTTCCGCAAATTCCATAAGTGGTGGCGAACATGTTCTTGAGGGATGGACTCACGATAAATTCCTGACTCGTGACCGGAGTTCACCATGTAGTCCCAAAATTCGATTTGATTCATATCCGTATACGTATGCAATTCATATTCAGACGCCTGATTGAAGTCAATCGACGTTCCGAGATGTTTATTCATGTAAGTGAAGCAAGAGGATGGATGTGTGATCGTTCCATCGATGTCGATTCCAATTTTCATTTACAGTCACCCACGTTCTAAGAATTTTTCTTCACTTAGTATAACATAGTCGAAATCGAGATACGAAAAAAGACTCCTCATGAAAGAGGAGCCCCTATCTTATACGTGATTTGCTTTTTCGGCTTCTTTTTCAGCCTGTTTTTCGAGGACGATGGCATCGATCTCTTTTTTCAATTCTTCGACCATTGTTGCTTCTGGTACTTTACGAATGATTTCTCCGTGGCGGAACAACAATCCTTCGTTGCGAGCGCCGGCGATACCGATATCGGCTTCACGTGCTTCACCAGGACCGTTGACTGCACAACCAAGAACAGCAACTTTGATGTTCGCTTGGATATTTTCGATATAGTCTTCGATTTCTGCAGCGATCGACATCAAATCGATTTCGATCCGACCACATGTTGGACATGAGATCAATGTCGCGGCGTTGGCTGCGAGACCAAATGATTTCAAGACTTCTTTTGCGACTTTTACTTCTTCGACAGGGTCCGCTGAAAGAGATACACGAACCGTATTTCCGATTCCGCGTGAGAGGATCGCTCCAAGTCCTGCTGCTGATTTTAATGAACCAGAACGAAGTGGACCCGATTCCGTAATCCCTACGTGAAGTGGATAGTCAAACGATTCAGAAGCAAGTTGATATGCTTCAAGCGCCAACTGTACGTCTGATGCTTTCAATGAAACGATGATGTCATGGAAGTCGAGGTCTTCAAGGATCTTGATGTGGTGCAAGGCACTTTCGACCATACCACGTGCTGTTGGATAACCGTATTTTTCGAGAATGTGCTTTTCGAGTGAACCAGCGTTTACCCCAATACGGATTGGGATGTTTTTCGCTTTTGCTGCTGTCACGACGGCTTCGACTTTTTCGCGGCGACCGATATTACCTGGGTTGATCCGGATTTTATCGACGCCAGCTTCGATCGCCATGAGCGCGAGTTTATAGTTGAAGTGGATGTCTACGACAAGCGGGATGTTGATTCGGCTTTTGATTTCTGCAAGTGCGAGCGCATCACGTTCTTCTGGACAAGCGACGCGGACGATTTGGCAACCAGCTTCTTCAAGACGTAGGATTTCAGCGACTGTCGCTTCGACGTCGTGTGTTTTAGTTGTCGTCATACTTTGGATGATGACTTCATTATTTCCACCAATGACAAGGTCCCCTACACGAACGGGACGAGTCTTAGAGCGATGGACCATTTTCGGCATATCGAAAATCTCCTTTTGTGGCATACCGCCATATTGTTTATGTTTACCTTTTCTATCATATCGAACTATTCCCTAAAAATCGAGAAACAAGAACGAAAATCGAACATTTACAATTGTTTAATGAAAGTAAGGCATCCGTCAATCCGTCGGACGCCTGATTTTGATACTCATCGAGATTTACGTGACGCGCGAGGTTTCGGGGAACGGGCAATCCATAATGGCACCAACGTGTAAATGAAGTGCCCGAGGATGAGTAAAGCAACTCCTATTTGATGATGCCCCAATTGGTAAAGAAGCATGCCAAGGGGGAAGGTCCATAGATTCGTTGCAACCGTATAAGGGAACGTCTGACGATATGCCCATGGACGGGGGAGTAACAGACGAACGAATCCTTTCGTCAGATATGCCATTAAGAGCAAATACAGTAAGACCGCAATAGCGATGAAGATGAAGTGGAGAACGAACCAAATCACGATTGGAATATTTTTTTGTAAAAAGAAGGAATCGATGATCGTCGTCCATAGTGAAATCCAAGCCAATCCACAGAAATACAAAGAAACATCTGATAGACGAAGTCGTAAAAACGAGCGGTTTGGAATTAATGAAGTTTGTAAGTAATTAATGAGTTGACGTAAAAAAGACAAGAATATCACTCTTTCCATTGTTTTATAACAGATTTTTTGGTTTGTCTATTTGTTCATAAATAAAGGAATTATTGTAGTGGTACAGATTAATAAAACCTTAACAATTGGATGTCGGGAAAACTGTTTACAAGTTCATTAGACCTTTACATAATAGGGGGGTCGAAAAAATAAACTTTACAAACACATCAATCCACATCAAATAAAGGAGCTGGCAAGATGAACTATGATTTGCAGGAAATGATTTTTACCTTCATCGGTGGACTTGGGATTTTCCTTTTCGGTATTAAGTATATGGGAGATGGTCTCCAAAAAACAGCGGGAGACCGATTACGTTATATCCTCGATAAGTATACGACGAATCCACTATTAGGTATCTTAGCAGGTATCGTCGTCACGATATTGATTCAATCGTCATCCGGTACGACTGTCATCGTCGTCGGGCTCGTGAGTGCAGGTCTGATGAATTTACGACAAGCAATTGGTGTCGTCATGGGAGCGAACATCGGTACGACGATCACGGCCTTTATCATCGGGTTCAATGTTAAAGAAGCGGCACTTCCGGCAATCGCCATTGGTGCTTTCTTGATCTTCTTCTTCAATAAAGAACGTGTTCAGTATATCGGACAGATTTTCTTTGGTTTCGGTGCATTGTTTTACGGTCTCACATTGATGGGGGACGGGATGGCTCCGCTCGAATCAAGTGCCTGGTTCCGAGAGTTGACTGTCTCGATGTCGGATAACCCATTGCTTGGTGTATTCGTCGGAACTATCTTTACAGTTCTTGTTCAGTCGTCATCTGCGACGATTGGTATCTTACAGGAGTTGTATGCTGGTGACATGATCGATATCAAAGCGGCACTACCGGTCTTGTTCGGTGATAACATTGGAACAACGATTACGGCAGTACTTGCAGCACTTGGTGCGTCGATCGCAGCCAAACGGACAGCCGCCGCACACGTCATCTTCAATATCATCGGAACAATTTTGTTCTTGATCGCATTACCAGTGTTCTCAAGCTTCATCGCATGGATTACAGACGCGCTTGGTTTAGAACCGAAAATGCAAATTGCTTTTGCACACGGAACGTTCAATGTCGTCAACACATTGATTCAATGTTGGTTCATCGCACAAATCGCATGGCTCGTTCAAAAAATCGTACCAGGTACGGATACGACGATCGATTCAAAACCGCGTCATCTCGATCAAAACATCTTAAATCAATCTTCTGCGCTTGCCTTAAACCAAGCGAAACTTGAAGTTTTGCGTATGGGTGAATTCTCAAAAGACGCACTTGCAAAAGCACACCGTTACACGCAATCGCATGATAAAAAAGATGTTTCAGAATCCGAGCAGATTGAATATGCGATCAACTACCTGAATACAGAAGTGACGAGTTATCTTGTTAAAATAGCAGCACATGATTTATCAGAACGTGAATCAAACGATCATTCGTTATTGATGCACGCCGTCAATGACTTTGAGCGGATTGGTGATCATGTTGAGAATATCGTTGAATTAATCGACTTCCAGATCGTCAACCGGATTCAGTTCACCACATCTGCGAAGCGAGAGCTTGATGAGATGTATGTCCTGACACAAGAAATCGTCGCTTGTGCGATTCGCGCCGTCGAAGAAGACGATGTCACGCGGGCACGAAAAGTTCTTGAACTTGAAGGGAAACTTGATGCATTCGAACGTTCATTCCGTAAACAGCATGTACTTCGCGTGAATGCTGGTGAATGTACAGGACAAGCGGGAATGATCTTCGTCGACTTACTTTCAAACCTTGAACGAATCGGCGATCACGCTGTGAACATCACGGATCTCGTCCTTGAACAGCGGACAGCATTAATGAACTAAGCGTAGACTTATTTTAAAACAGCTGATTTCGAAAAAAATGAAATCAGCTGTTTATTTTTTTGAAATAGCATATTGACAAGTTTCGTCACATCTCGTAATCTAATAAGAGTAAGAAACATACATCATGGCGGTGTAGCTCAGCTGGCTAGAGCGTACGGTTCATACCCGTGAGGTCGTGGGTTCGACTCCCTCCGCCGCTACTATTACTTAAGGACCCTTAGCTCAGCTGGTTAGAGCTGACGGCTCATAACCGTCCGGTCGCAGGTTCGAGTCCTGCAGGGTCCATTTGGTTGAACGCTTCTCGTTGCAAACGGGAAGCGTTTATTTTTGTTCGCTCGGGGAATAGTAAAGGTATTGTAATAATATTCATACTATAGTAACTAAGGGAGAGCGAAGAGAGATGGAACGTAACCATACGATGATGCAGTTTTTCGAGTGGCATGTAGAGAATGATGGAAAGCACTGGCAACGTTTGAAAGAACGAGCGCCTGAATTGCGTGCTGCTGGCATCACGTCCGTGTGGATTCCACCAGCATCGAAAGGTCAGTCGGATGAAGATACAGGATACGGCATCTATGATGTCTATGACTTAGGCGAGTTCGATCAAAAAGGAACGGTCCGGACGAAATATGGCACAAAGGATGAACTGGTCGAAGCAATCGAAGTTGCCCATGAGAACGATATCGCTGTTTATGCGGATGTTGTCATGAACCATAAAGCTGCAGCAGACGAACTCGAAACGATTAAAGTAGTGGAAGTCAATCCAGAAGACCGATCGAAAGAAATTTCAGAAGAGTTTGAAATCGATGCGTGGACGAAGTTTACTTTCCCAGGTCGTAATGGAAAGTATTCGGATTTCGTCTGGACACACGAATTCTTCAATGGAACGGATTTTGACGCGCGCGAAGAAAAAACAGGGATCTTTAAGATTTCCGGAAATAATAAAGATTGGAACAACCAAGTAGATGATGAGTTCGGCAATTATGATTACCTCATGTTTGCAAACATCGACTACAATCATCCGACGGTACGGGAAGAAATGATCCGTTGGGGACACTGGTTCAAGGACACGATCGATTGCCAAGGCTTCCGTCTTGATGCAATCAAGCATATCAACTATGAATTTGTCCGTGAATTCGCGAAATCGATGATGGAAAGCAGCGAAGGCGATTTTTACATGGTCGGCGAGTTTTGGAAGTCAGATCTCGACGATTGCCGTCATTTCCTAGACAGTGTCGACTACACGATTGATTTGTTTGATGTTCCGCTTCATTATAAATTCCATGAAGCTTCCAAGCAGGGAGAAAAATTTGATTTAACGACATTGTTTGCGGATACGCTCGTCGAGTCGCATCCGACGAATGCCGTGACGTTCGTCGACAATCACGATTCACAGCCTGGCGAGTCGCTAGAATCATGGGTGGATGACTGGTTCAAGCAACATGCCTATGCATCGATCTTGTTACGTAAGGACGGATATCCATGTGTCTTTTACGGGGATTACTATGGCGTCCAAGGACCGACCCCTGTCGAAGGAAAAAAAGAGATGATCAATGCCCTGCTCTATACGCGCTATCATAAAGCATACGGAGAACAACAGGATTATCTTGATGACCCGCACTGTGTAGGCTGGGTTCGTCTTGGTGTCGATGAAATCGAGAACTCAGGTTGTGCCGTGTTGCTTTCGAACGCCGACATGTGCGAGAAACGCATGTTCGTCGGTGAAGAGCGTGCGGGTCAAGAATGGTTCGACTATACAAACCATCAAGATCATCCAGTCGTGATTGACGAAGAAGGATTTGGTGTCTTCCCGGTTCCGGGCGGAGGCGTCTCTGTTTTTGCTCCGCGAGAAGTCGAGTAAATCCGAGGGTCTTGACTTGCGTCAACACAGGTACTTTTGCTAGTCTTAAAGGGTATTGAAGTTTTCGAAAATAGCACAAAGGGGGACATGAACATGTCAAAATTTGAATTACCAGAACTCGGCTACGCTTATGATGCGCTTGAGCCACATATCGATGCTCGTACGATGGAGATTCACCACACGAAACACCACAACACGTATGTCACGAACGTGAATACGGCGCTTGAGGGTACAGAACATGAAGGAAAGTCACTTGAAGAACTTCTTCAAAACTTGGATGCTCTCCCAGCAAACATTCAAACTGCAGTCCGTAACAACGGTGGCGGTCACTGGAACCACTCATTCTTCTGGAAATTGTTGAAGAAGAACGATGGCGCTGCTCCAACAGGGGAACTTGCAACAGCAATCGACGAAGCATTCGGATCATTTGATGCATTCAAAGATGCGTTCGCAAAAGCAGCAACAACTCGTTTCGGTTCTGGCTGGGCTTGGTTGATCGTTGACGGTGGGAAATTGGCAGTCGTTTCGACTCCAAACCAAGATACACCAGTCATGGAAGGCAAAACGCCAATCCTTGGTCTTGATGTTTGGGAACATGCATACTATCTCAACTATCAAAACCGTCGTCCGGATTACATCAATGCATTCTTCAACGTCGTTGATTGGGACCACGTAGCGAAGCTTTACGCTGACGCGAAGTAATGGAAAGAAGCGTATCGTTCAATTGTGAACGATACGCTTTTTTTAATGCGGAAAATCATGGGATAGGTTGTTATGGAAAGTTTCCTTCTATATAATGAAACAAGATGACTTTTGAACGATAGGGGAGTACGCCATGGCTAAACGAATCACCGTACGAGGAAGACGGCGTAATCATCTGCCGCTTCGTCTGAATTTAATGTTCTTCGTCGTTTTTTTATTGTTTGCGATTTTGATTTTCCGTCTAGGAGTCGTTCAAATCGTCAATGGTGAAAAAATTTCGCGGGAAGTCCAAAAAACGGAGATGACTGCATCAAAGTATGAAGTACCACGCGGTAAGATTTATGACCGGGATGGTCGTCTACTTGTCGATACAATTTCTAAATACTCCATTGT
This sequence comes from Exiguobacterium sp. EF_C8, assembly GCF_054956715.1. Taxonomy (NCBI): domain Bacteria; kingdom Bacillati; phylum Bacillota; class Bacilli; order Caryophanales; genus Exiguobacterium; species Exiguobacterium sp. EF_C8. The sequence continues at coordinate 917,834 of NZ_CM143264.1, forward strand.
ATATCGTCGCGCACAATCGACGAAAGTAGATGAACGTATTGAAATCGCGCAGCGTCTCGCAGCAATCATTGATCTGCCTAAAAAAGACTGGAAAGTCACGGAACGTGACATCAAGGATTTTTGGGTCGCGACGAACACGGAAGAGTCGGATCGTCGTTACCAAGCAGCAGTGAAAAAGAAGTATCCTTCAACGGAAGCACAAAGTAAGCTTTCGATTGCGGAACAAGATCAAATCCGCCTGGATGCGATCACGAAAAAAGATATTGATTACGATGATAAGACGATGGAAGTCATTGCGATCAAACATAACATGGAAGTCGGTTATGCGCTTGATCCACAACTCGTCAAGCTCGGTGCGTCTGCAAAAGAGATGGCAATCATCGATGAAAATTTAGAAGATTTGAAAGGTGTATCGGTTGAACCGTTTTACGAACGCTCTTATCCGTATGAAGGAACACTTCGAAACATCTTCGGAAAGTACTCGAAGATTCCGGCAGAACAACAAGCGGAGTTCAAAGCAAAAGGATATAGTTTGAATGATCGTGTCGGGACTTCGTTCCTTGAGCAACAGTACGAAGATCTTCTGCGCGGGAAACCGGCATACGATGTGTACGAAACGTTTAATGGAGAACCGGTCGGTGATCCAAAACGTGAAGAAGGCGAGTCCGGGAAGGACCTCGTTCTAACCGTTGATGCGGAATACAATAAAAAAGTAGATCAAATCATGCAACAAGCGATCAAAATGGGTCGTGGCATGGGTAGTCGTTATTTAAAAGAAGGATATGCCGTCGTCATGAATCCACAAACTGGTGAGATTTTAGCGATGTCAGGTCAAAAGCTTGATCCTTCGACTGGGAAGTTCACGGATGTAGCGATTAATAATGTCTTGACGTCTCTTCAAATCGGTTCAACGATCAAGGGTGCGACAGTTGCGATGGGACTACAGGAAGGTGTCATTCGTCAAAACGAAGTCATCAACGATGCGCCGATCACAATCGGAGGTACAAAAAAAGGATCATATGTTAACATGGGACCGATTACGGATTTAACGGCGCTTGAGCGCTCGTCGAACGTCTATATGTTTAACATTGCGATGCGGATGGCGAAATATCCGAGCAATGGGATTGCTGGTGCGAGCGTGGATGGAGCAGCTGCCATCATGCAGAATTACTATAGTCAGTTCGGTCTTGGGGTGACGACAGGTGTTGATTTGCCTTACGAAGCAAAAGGTGTTCAAGGGACGCCAGACCGTGTCACGTTGTTGATGGACCGAGTCATTGGTCAGTACGATGCCTTTACGCCGCTTCAAGTCGCGCAGTACATTTCAACACTTGCGAACGGTGGTTATCGAGTTCAGCCTCACTTCTTAAAAGAAGTATTGGCGTCGAACTCGATTGAAAAGGGTACGAAAAAAGTCGATTACAGCTTTAAAACGAATTATCTGAACCGGATTGAAGTCAGTCAAGATAATATTGATCATGTCCGGGAAGGGTTGCACCGTGTTGTAAAAGGTGAGCGTGGTACAGCCAAAGTTATCGCACAAACTGGAATCGATGCTGCAGCAAAAACAGGTACTGCACAGGTCAGCGTCTATGGGGATGACGGAATCGCCTTACGTGACGGAAGCGGGCAACCGGTTCGTTCATTGAACTCGAATCTTGTCGGTTGGGCACCGTATGACAATCCAGAGATGGCGTGGGCCGTGTTCCTTCCTTATATGGAACAAGAGACTGTCAACTCGAAAATCGGTCATGATCTTGTCAAAGCGTACTTCAACGTAAAGGACGTACCGTGGCAGACTAAGCCAAATTAACTAGAAACTAAGCGAGGGTGAGCAATCACTCTCGTTTTTTTTGTTTGTATTGACCTTTTTTTGTAATGGATTTCGAATTGTAAACACTAAAAAACACGCCTTTACAATTCTTTTACGTTGGATTCATTTCGTTTTAATAGTTCATCCGTAGTATAAGTCTTGTAAGGAAAACGGATAAAAAGTCGTAGCATCGTCAGCGACATACTTTCGAGGAGGAAAATTAATCATGTCTTGGATGAAAAAAACAGCACTCATTACAACGGTAGCATCAATCGCAGTAGTGGGGGCAGCATGTGGTAACGATAAAGGCGGTTCTGCTAGTTCATCTGATTTAAAAGGGAAAATCGCAATCGACGGTTCTTCTACAGTCTTCCCGATCATGGAAGCTGTCGGTGAAGAATATTCAACGGAACAACCTGACGTAAATGTCACAGTCGGTGTCTCTGGTACGGGTGGCGGATTCAAACGCTTCGTCGTCGGTGAAACGGATCTTTCGAACGCATCGCGTGAAATTAAAGAAGAAGAAGCAGCTGAAGCGAAAAAGAACAACATCGAATATACAAAACTTTCACTTGCATATGATGGTCTAACTGTTGCAGTCAGCAAAGATAATACATGGGTAAAAGAACTCTCGCTTGATCAACTCGAAAAGATTTGGCTCGACCCAAACGTTAAGACTTGGAAAGATGTTGATTCTTCTTACCCGGCTGAACCACTGAAGTTCTTCAGCCCAGGGAAAGATTCAGGAACATTCGACTTCTTCTCTGAAAAAGTACTTGAGAAGAAAGACATGCGTAAAGACGTTCAACTGTCTGAGGACGATAACGTACTCGTCAAAGGGGTTGAAGGAACGAAAGGTGCGATTGGTTACTTCGGTTATGCCTACTACGCTGAAAATAAAGATAAGTTAAAAGAAGTACCACTTTCAGCTGAAGGAAAAGATGCTGTCGATCCAACACCAGAAACAATCAAGGATTTATCTTACCCGCTGTCACGTGAAATCTACACGTACGTCAACAACAAATCATTGAACGATAAAAAACAGGTGGCAGACTTCGTGAAATTCACGAACGAAAACGCTGGAGATTTAGCTGAAGAAGTCGGTTATATCAAAATGCCACAAGATCGTTACGATGAAAACACAAAAGCAATCGAAGATGCAATGAAATAATCATCGAGTCATGAGGATGGCCCAACCGGGGAAGTCTGTACCGGTTGGGTCCCGTTCTCATGTCAAGAAGGAGTAGGGAGCGAAGAAGGATGAATTCAACACCCAATAAATCGGTTCGCGAGCTGATTCAACAGAACCGACAGCAAAAATTCAGTGTGAAAAACGTCATGGAACGCATCATGCCGATCGTTTTATTTCTGTGTGCGTTCGTCTCGGTCGTTACGACCATCGGCATCATTCTCACGTTAGTCATTGAAACCGAGCATTTCTTTGAAGTCGTTCCGTTCAAGGAATTTTTCGGCAGTACGAGTTGGTATCCACTGAACTCTCAACCAGAGTATGGGATTTGGCCGCTTGTCGTCGGTACACTTGAGATTACCGTGATTGCGATGCTAGTTGCCGTGCCGATCGGCCTCACGTCTGCGATTTATTTAAGTGAGTATGCGTCAGACCGTGCACGCCGTATCTTAAAACCAATTTTAGAAGTCTTAGCTGGTGTTCCGACGATCGTTTTCGGATTCTTCGCGTTGACGTTCGTCACACCACTACTCGTTAAATTAATTCCAGGCATTCAAATCTACAATGCTCTCAGTCCGGGGATCGTCGTCGGTATCATGATCATTCCAATGATCGCCTCGATTTCTGAGGATGCGATGAGCTCTGTTCCTAAAAAAATTCGTGACGGTGCGCTTGCTCTTGGTTCGACACGTCTTGAAGTCGCATTAAAAGTCGTTGTTCCCGCTGCCTTGTCCGGAATCATTGCTTCAATCGTACTCGGAATGTCTCGGGCAATTGGTGAGACGATGATCGTGACGATCGCTGGTGGTTCGAATCCGACAGCTGCTGTTAATCCACTCGAGCCGGTCCAGACGATGACTGCGTATATCGTTCAGGTCGCTTTAGGCGATGCTGGATTTGGAACAGTTGAATATTACAGTATCTATGCGGTTGGTACGCTCTTGTTCGTCTTTACGTTATTGATGAACTTACTCGCGAACTGGATCACACGCCGCTTCAGAGAGGAGTATTAAGATGGCCTTACCAGAAAAGCAACCTGTCACAAAAAAATTCATCGACCCGGTCGCAGTTAAGAAATCCATTAGCCAACGCCTCGTCGTCAACAATGTAACGAAAGTCATTTTCCTCGTCGGTCTGTTTTTCGGTCTCGTCGTCTTAGGTATTCTCCTATTCGGCGTCATCCGTGACGGTGCTTCGTGGTTATCACTTGAATTTCTACAAAACGCACCATCTCGTCGTGCGGAACGTGCCGGAATCTATCCAGCGTTAATGGGATCGATCTTCTTGATGCTCCTGATCATCCCGATGATTTTCATCATTGGTGTTGGAGCAGCAATTTATTTAGAAGAATATGCAAAAAAGAGTCGGATGACATCGTTCATCGAGGTCAATATCTCGAACCTCGCAGGTGTTCCGTCGATCGTCTTTGGATTACTCGGATTAACGTTCTTCGTACGTAATATGGGCTTCGGTTCGACGTTGATTGCTGGAGCTTTAACACTCGCATTGATGAGTCTTCCGGTCGTCATCGTTTCTTCTCAAGAAGCAATTCGCGCCGTGCCACAAGCGATGCGCCATGCATCACTCGCACTCGGTGCATCGAAATGGCAAACGACGTTCAAAGTCGTTCTTCCGGCATCACTTCCGGGAGTCATTACAGGAATCATCTTAGCTGTATCCCGAGCGATCGGTGAGACAGCACCGTTGATCATGGTCGGAGCTGCCATTTTCATCGCCCGTGCGCCAGAAGGGATCTTTTCAGAGTTCACGGCATTACCGATTCAAATCTATAACTGGACAAGTCGTCCACAAGCGGACTTCCAAGGTCTTGCAGCAGCAGGAATCATCATCTTGATGGTCATTCTCTTGACGATGAACTCGCTTGCGATCTGGATCCGGAACCGATTTTCTAAACGCTATTAATCGAACGAGATAGAAGGGATTTCTTTTAAGGAGGAAGACAGATGATGGATACGAAGCTGAATACGAAATCAGTCGTCACAGAAGGGGCAGAGCGTATGAACCAACCAGTAGTAGCACGCGAGAGCGTCTATAACGTTAAAAATTTAAATTTATGGTACGGTGACGATCACGCGCTTAAAGATGTCAATCTTGATATCAAAAAAAATGAAGTTACGGCAATTATTGGACCGTCAGGATGCGGTAAATCGACATTCATCAAAACATTGAACCGGATGGTCGAACTCGTTCCGATCGTGCGGACGAATGGTGTCATTGAGTATCACGGACGTAATATCTTTGAAAAAGAGTATGGTGTTGAAGAATTACGGACGTCTGTCGGAATGGTCTTTCAGCAACCGAATCCATTCCCAAAATCAATTTACGATAACATCGCATATGGTCCACGTGTCCATGGCGTTAAAAACAAAAAAATCCTTGATGAGATCGTGGAACGTAGTTTACGCCGAGCAGCGATTTGGGATGAAGTCAAAGATCGCTTAAATGAAAATGCCTATGGTCTTTCGGGTGGTCAACAACAACGTCTCTGTATCGCGCGTTGCCTCGCGATCGAGCCGGATGTCATTTTGATGGATGAGCCGACATCGGCACTGGACCCGATTTCTACATTAAAAGTAGAAGAACTCGTCCAAGAGTTGAAATCGGACTACTCAATTATCATCGTCACGCACAACATGCAGCAAGCTGCACGTGTATCTGACAAAACAGCATTCTTCTTGAATGGTGAAGTCGTCGAGTTCGATCAAACAGACCGGATCTTTGGAAATCCGACCGACAAACGGACGGAAGATTACATTTCAGGACGATTCGGATAAGAAGGGGAGACGAGACGAATGGCAGCGAACCGTACAATTTTTGGAGAAAACCTTGCAATACTCGATCAAAAAGTCTTTTTACTAGCACGAAAAACGATGCAACAAATCGCAACGACAGCAGAGGCGCTCGAAAAATATGATCAAGATATCGCACGTGGTGTCATTGCGAACGACAATGAACTCGATGATCTTGAACTCGAAATCAACGATGATGCGATCCTCTTAATCGCGAAGCAACAACCAGTTGCGACGGATTTACGACGGATCATCACGGCGATGAAGATTTCATCGGATCTCGAGCGGATTGCGGATTATGCAGGAAATATTTCAAAAGCAGTCCTTCGTGTCGAAACATTTCCATACGTCATCGATATCTCCTTGTTGAAGGAAGCGTTTGAGACATTACTCGATATGACGGAAACCGCAATCGTTGCATATCGTGATGGAGATGTCGAAAAAGCAAAAGCACTGTCTGATCTCGACAATGTCATCGATGAGACGACATACAAGGCGCTCCGTCAGTATATGCGTCATATGTCCTTGCAACCGATCGTTGTCGATGAAGTCATGCAATTCACGAACATTTGCCGATATATCGAGCGAATGGGTGACCACTTGACGAACGTCGGGGAACATCTGATCTATCTCGAAAAAGGAAAACATTATGATTTAAATGGGTGAACTAAGTAGGCAGGAGGAATTTCCTCTGCCTACTTTTTTTGTAAAGGGATTCGAAACACGTTTGTAGAATAGGAAAGAAGTGAATAATGACAGAGAGGTGATTGGGAATGCTTGAGCAAATCATTAAAATGAAAGAACAAGGGCTGACAACAAAACAAATCGCAGCTCAATTGGATACGACTGAAGGAAAAATTAAATATGCTTGGACCAAATATCGTAAATCATTGACAGATCAACCAACTGTAGAAGCACCGAAAGTAAAATCAAAAACTGTCAAACAGACTAAAAAATCGACTGCACCGGTATTAGATGTCGTACCGTCTGTGCAAGTGATGCCATCACTCGAACGTGATGCGTTTGGAATGGCGACGCATTATGAAGATGATATTCTCCATGCGATCGTTCAGTCACCGACTGCGTTATATGTCTACTGGGAATTGTCTGAACTGTCGAAACAGTTGTTAGAAACGCATTATCACACGACATTTGATTCGTTCCGTAAAGAGTTACGCATCATTGACGTCACACTCGTCGATTACGAACAAGGACAAGCGAATCGTACGTATCAGTTCGAACTGCCTGAGATGACGAATGCTTGGTTCGTTCGACCAGTTGCCCCGAATACTACATACATCATTGAATGGGGCATTCAAACGATTGATGGAGATTTCGTTCCAGTACTACGTTCGAAACCAGTCGAGACACCACGTGACGAACCAGTCACAGACGGACGCTTCGCCGAAGTCGTGCATCATTGGCAATACGGTGAGGTCGAACAGCCGGAATGGGTCGAGGTATTACGCCCGTATTCTTATTTCGATCGCGTCCGATAATGGAATTAGAGAGAGGAAAGGAAGAGAAGCTATGCGAAAAGGATATTTTTCACTCGTCTTACATGCACACTTACCATATATCCGTCATGAAGAGGCGCATCGTCTCGAGGAACGGTGGATGTATGAAGCGATTTCAGAAACCTACATTCCATTATTGTGGGAAGTCGACCGCTTATCACGTCCGCTCGGTTGGACAGTCAGTATTTCACCGCCGGTCATCGAGATGCTTGCCGATCCACTGATTCAAGACCGCTACATCGAGCATATCGAGGACACATTACGTTTGATTCGTCAGGAACTGGAGCGAGAGCTTGACCAAAAGGAACGAGATGCTCTTTTATTCTATCAAGACCGCTATCAAGATTTATTGAATACGTTCCTTCACTGGGAAAAAGATTTGAACCGGGCATTCCGCCATTACAAAGAGCAAGGCTATCTTGATTTGATTACCTGTACGGCGACACACGGGTTCAGTCCTCACATGTTGTCTGAACAAGCGGCGCGCTCTGAAATTCAGACAGGCTTGAACTGTTTTGAACGCCATTACGGATTCCGTCCATCAGGTCTTTGGATGCCGGAATGTGCCTATACGCCAGGACTTGATCGAATTTTATATGAGGAAGGCATTCGCTATACGTTCGTCGATGAACATTCGATTTTAAACGCCGATCCAGCACCAAAACACGGAATTGGAGCACCCGTCTATTCTCCACACGGCGTAGCACTCTTCCCGCGTGATCAAATCATTTCCGGAAAAATCTGGAGTTCTGTCATCGGATATCCGGGACATCCTGATTATCGTGAGTTTTATCGGGATCTCGCGTATGATCGGGAATGGGATCAAATTGCTGAGTTCATGCATCCGGAAGGCTTACGTTATGATACCGGTTTGAAATTGCATCGTGTAACAGGTGAGACGGATCAAAAAGACTATTACGTGCGTGACTGGGCATGGCAACGAACAAGTGAGCATGCAGCAGATTTTGCTCAAGCACTTGGTGAACATTTAGATGCATATCAAGGACAAGACTTCCCGCCATTTCTCGTCACAGCACCATTTGATGCTGAATTGTTTGGTCACTGGTGGTTCGAAGGACCTGATTTCCTTGGTAAAGCGATGGAACGTCTAGAGGATCAGGCGATTGAGTCGATTTCACCAGCTATGTTCCTCGAACGTCACTTCCAAGACATCGATACGGCACATGTCGCGATGGGAACGTGGGGACGAAAAGGCTATGCGGAAGTCTGGATCAACGAGCGCAACGACTGGATGATTCGCCATCTCCACCAGCTCGAAAAGAGACTAGCAGGAATCGTTGCGCGAAATCGTCATCAAGATGCATTGACTGTCAAGGCGAAACGCCAGCTCATTCGAGAATATCTACTTGCTGTCTCAAGTGACTGGCCGTTCATTTTAGACGGACAGACGACAGCACAGTACGCTGCGAACCGGTTCCGTGAGCATATCTTACGTTTTGAAGAAACCGAACGTCGTCTCGATGCACAAGAATTAACGATGGACTGGTTGGAAGGGCGTTATCAACAATATCCGTTCTTGCAAGATGAAGACATTGAACCAGATGTTTTCTTAACGGCTCATGACTATTATGTTGCGGTCAAACGCGATGCTGCTTTGAACAAGGATGGTATTCTAATGTTCACTCGGGATTACGAACAATCTCACCGTCCAGTTCGTGATGTAGCTAGACGACTAGCGGCAGCGGGAGAGAACGTCTACGTCGTAACGGAACATCCTGAAGCGTATCGATTCGAGGAGGGTGTACATGTATACGGGGTACAAGTGACAGGTCTACCGCTCGTTCAAACATACAATCAACTGGCTGCGTTAAATCTAGCCTTCTTGCGTCAGGCGCAAGCCTTGGCGAAGATCGTTGACTTCCAAGTCGTCCATAACTTCAATATGGAAACAGCGTCAGCTGCCCAGGCAATCGCCAAGATGAAAGAGTTGCCACTCGTCAGTAATGTTTATGATGTCGAGAGTGAGCGTTCTCCGGATCGTTCAGGTGGTCTGGTCGTTGCGTTAAAACGACTTGAAGGAGACGCATTGCGTCAATCGGCTGTCGTTTATCTAGAACGGGAAGAGTCACGCAACGGGGTGGAACAGGAGTATCACGTTGAAAAGAAACCTCTTCGTTTTGAAGAGAACCTTGAAAAACCATATCAACACGTGACGAATCCGAAAAAGAACGGATGAACAGTTGCAATTCCTTTCCTTTCTTGGTACGATACTTGAGTATGCTTAACCTTATGTAAAGCAAAATCACTTGATACATCGAGAGCTAGATAGGAGGGAATTCCATGCGCGTTAAAATCACATTAGCTTGCACTGAAACTGGTGACCGTACTTATATCACTAAAAAGAACAAGCGTAACAACCCAGAGCGTCTTGAGTTGAAGAAATACAACCCACGTCTCCGTAAACACACACTTCACCGTGAAGTGAAATAATTGAGATGGAAGCCGTCACTTCGTGTGATGGCTTTTTTTGTGGAAAGGAAGACAGTTATGAACAAACAAGAAGTACGCCGTCTGATCAAAGAAAGATTAGATGTGATGGAGAACCGTGCTGAAAAGGAACGGTTAATACACGAACATGTTTTGTTATTGCCTGAATGGCAACAAGCGACTTGTGTCGCAATCACGTTAGCATTTCGAAATGAATGTGATACAAGCATATTGATTAAACAAGCGTGGCAAGAGGACAAGACGGTCTTGATACCGAAAGTAGTCGGAGAAGAGATGGTCTTTTATGAATACAGACCAGAAGATCAATTGCAGCATAATCAGATGGGGATCGCAGAACCAATGGATTCAGCTCGTCGCACTACACTTGATCAAGCGGGATTTTGTCTCGTTCCGGGACGCGCCTATCGACGGGATGGCTATCGCTTAGGGTGGGGAGGCGGTTATTATGATCGTGCACTCGTGACATACACAGGTTGTAAAGTATCCATCGCCTTTTCAGAACAGCTCTTTCCAGATTTTGAAGTGGAGGACTTCGATATCCCAGTTGATCTCATCGTCACGGACCAAGAGGTTATCCGATGTTAAGTGTTACGATTTTATTTTGTCTCATTCTCGCCTGGACTGGACGATATTTTCGCTTGTTGACGACAAGCGGGGCTGTCTTGACAATGCTCGTCGGCAGTGGTGTCTCATTTGGATTCGGCTTGAAAGGTTTAGTGGTGCTCTTACTCTTCTTTGGCAGCTCGAGTCTTTTATCGAAAATTGGGCGTTCTAGAAAAAAATCCGTGGACGCGATCGTCGAAAAAGAGGGTGCACGTGACGGATGGCAAGTACTTGCGAATGGAGGAGTAGCGTTCGTCGCTGCTATAGCCTACGCCATGACGATGAATTTTGCATATCTCTTGTTATTCCTATTCGTCATCGCGGCATCGAATGCCGATACATGGGCTTCGGAAATCGGTCCACTCTCAAGACGTGATCCATGGTCTTTGAAAACATTACGACGGGTACCAGCAGGAACGAGCGGAGCGATGTCGTTAATCGGAACGTTAGGAACAATTGCTGGAGCTGCGTTCATCGCTTTAGCAGCGCAGTGGATCTTCTCTCTTTCTTTGACAGAGGCCTTACTTGTGGCAGGTATCGGTGTCCTTGGAAGTCTGCTCGATACACTATTTGGAGCAATGTGGCAACGCGTGTATGAATGTTCAGTTTGCGGGGAACGTACGGAAAAACGAGAGCATCATGGACAACCGACAGCTTACGTATCGGGTATTTGGTTTCTTGGAAATGATGCGGTAAACGTCATGACGAGTGGTCTAGCGAGTGGAATCGGGTTTATCATCGTCCGATTCTGGTAAGTGCAAAGTAGGACAGGGTAATTCCTTATGTTAGGATATCGATGACACAAAATGGACAAATGTGATTAATTTCACATATTACAAAGAATGTGAAAGATGTTACAATTTATTTGTGAGATAGTTAACAAACTCTTAGAACGAATGAAAGGGTGGACATAACGAGATGGAATTACATGCGAAAGTAACACGGGTGGCGTTAATCGGAGCAGGTGCGGTCGGTTCAAGCTTTGCTTATCAGATGTCAACAGCCGGACTTTGTGAGGAACTTGTCATCATTGACGTCAATAAAGCAAAAGCAGAAGGTGAAGCGATGGACTTGAACCACGGAACCCCGTTTAGTTCTTCACCGATGCGGATCTGGGCTGGAGATTATATGGACTGCCGAGAGGCTGAGGTCGTCGTCATCACGGCGGGAGCTCCTCAAAAACCAGGAGAGACGAGACTCGATCTCGTCGCAAAGAATGCATTGATCATGAAAGAAATGATTCGTCAGATTATGGATTCTGGTTTTGATGGTCTCATCGTCGTGGCTTCCAATCCGGTTGATATCATGGCACATCTGGCTTGGAAATATTCCGGTCTTCCAAAATCACGCGTATTTGGATCAGGAACGGTGCTCGATACAGCACGTCTGCGTCAAATGCTTGGAGAATACTTTCACATCGATTCTCGCAATGCCCATGCCTACATTCTTGGAGAACATGGAGATACGGAATTCGCTGCCTGGAGTAATAGCCGTATTTATGGAAAAACAATTGATGAACTACTTGCTGAGGACGATCGTTATTCTCAAGCAGACCTTGATCAAATCTATATCAACGTTCGGGATGCTGCCTATCATATTATCGAACGTAAAGGAGCAACTTATTATGCGATTGGACTTGGACTTGTTCGAATCGTGCGTGCCATCCTTGGGAACGAGAACTGTTTGTTGACGGTCGGGGCGTATGTAGATGGGCAGTACGGGATTTCCGGCATTCACATCGGAGTACCGGCGATCATCAATCGTCAAGGTGTGCGGGAAATCATTGAAGTCGCGTTGACGGAAGAAGAAATGAAGAAGTTTCATCATTCTGCTGATGTATTGCGTCAGACACTCGAACCTGTCTTGCAAGATTAACGGCGCAAAGCATGACGAAAACCTCATAAATAGAGAGCTTAAAAACTCAAATGGTGATCCTGTATCTTAGTGTCCACCTTTGAGTTTTTGTTATGAGAAAAAAAGAGGCAAACATCACTACTGTATTTAAGTGAAATTGAAAGAGAAAAAAATCTAGGTTTTATTTTACTAGAAAAGGGTTAAGTAAGAGATAGAAGCGTTTTTCCGTTATTATTTGTACGTCATGAAACCCAAAAAAGGAGAGAATCGACAGTCATGTATACTTTTCGAAAATTAACTAAAGAGGATGCAGAACAATACTGGAATCTACGCCTTGAGGGATTAAAGAATCATCCAGATGCGTTCGGTCATTCGTTTGACGATGAACAGCAAACCCCGCTCCGCGAAGTACGAGAAGGTCTAGAAGGAGAACCCGACTCCGATGAGATTTGGCTCGGTATGTTCGACGGCGATGTATTGTTTGGGTTTGGACAGGTCAAGCCATATGAACTGTCACGTGAATCGCACAAAGCGATGATTTCCGGAGTATATGTTTCGCCTGCATATCGTGGAGGGACCGGTCGTGCTCTGATGGAGGCCTTGATCGACGAGGCGAAGAAGTTACCAGACGTTGAGCAAGTCATTCTTGCCGTATTATCAGGAAATGAAGCAGCGCAAAGTCTTTACGAATCGCTCGGCTTTGAAGTATATGCCGAAGATCCAGACTCCGTAAAATTAGAAGATGGCACATACCGTGATGATATTTGGATGAAAAAATACGTCTAAGTTCATTATATGGTGTGGACAAAAAGCTGTAGCAAAAAAGTGCTACAGCTTTTTCGCGTAGTGGATGTAGGATATCAGTACCGACAAAGAATGAATATTTGTTATCATGAAAACAAAGCGGATAGCACGTTGTAGTCCGATTGAAAGGGAGCGAATGAACATGAAAGAAGTCATACGTACGATTGAAGAGCTGGTCTCGATTCCAAGTCCGACAGGTTCGACGAAAGAAGCGATTACATACGTAGAAAAGCGATTGATGGCAGAAGGCATCACGTATCGAAAACTCGAGAAAGGAGCCATCTTAGCGACTTTGCCTGGTGCTTCAACTCGCACGCGGTTACTGACGGCACACGTCGATACATTAGGGGCAATGGTAAAAGAGATTTTACCAACGGGACGACTCAGTTTATCACAATTAGGGGGCTATGCTTGGACAGCGATCGAAGGAGAGAACTGTCTCGTGCATAAGATGGACGGTCAAACAATTTCCGGTACGATTGTTTTCCATCATTCGAGTGTCCATACGTCACGCGAGACGAACAAAACGGAACGGTCCGCTGATAATATTGAAGTCCGACTTGATATTCGTTCGACGACAGCCGAAGAGACGCGCGTCGCGGGGATTGAAGTAGGAGACGTCGTGACGTTTGATCCGCGTTTCCTCTATACGGAAACTGGGTTTGTGAAATCGCGCCATCTCGATGATAAAGCATCGGTTGCTTTGTTGCTTGAATTGATTAAAGAATGGAAAACCATCGACCTGCCACACACGGTCCAGATCCTGATTTCAAATTACGAAGAGGTTGGGTTCGGTGGAAATGCTGGATTCACGGAAGAAGTCGCAGAATATATCGCGGTCGACATGGGTGCGTTAGGAGATGGTCAGCACTCTGACGAATTCACGGTCTCGATTTGTGCAAAAGATGGTTCCGGTCCGTATGACTTAGCGTTACGTCATCAGCTAACACGTCTAGCACAACGCAATAGTATCCCATATAAAGTTGATATTTATCCGTTCTATAGCTCGGACGCTTCGGCAGCAATGCGTGCGGGACATGATGTTCGACACGGACTATTTGGTCCGGGGATTGAATCGAGCCATTCTTACGAACGAACACATGAGACGTCATTACAAGCGACCTATGATTTGCTACATGCGTATGTAAAGGAGCCGATGGTCGATGAAGACGCTGTATGATGTACAACAGTTACTTAAGACGTATGGAACATTCATCTATCTAGGAGATCGAGCATCAGATATTGCGATGATGATGCTCGAACTTGATGAATTGCAAGAAGCAGGCGTTTTGGAGCAACGTCAGTATGATTCAGCAAAACTCATCTTACGACATGAATTAAAACGTTCACAATCCGATAATGTTTAAGGTTGCGCAACCCTTTGCGCAATGCGAGTGTGTCCGTTAAAATGAACAAGTAGACATTATATGAGCATAGGGGAGACAGAGCAATGAAATGGTTACTCGGCATTGATATCGGTGGAACGACAGTGAAGATGGCAATTTTGGATTTGCAAGGCATCATCGTAGAAAAATGGGAAATTGAGACGGTGATCCTGAATGATGGTGCACAAATTCCAGGAGATATTGCAAAATCATTTTTTGAGAAGTGTCAAGAAAGCAACAAACGACCAGAGGATTTTGTCGGAGCAGGTATTGGTGCGCCAGGATTCATCGACTTTAATACGGGTGTCGTTGAAAAGGCAGTCAACATCGGGTGGCATAATTTTGAACTCGTTGGTGAATTCGAACGGTTGACAGGTTTACCGGCAGTACTTGAAAATGATGCGAACGCAGCAGCGATCGGTGAGATGTGGAAAGGTGCCGGTAGTGGCGCAACAGAATTACTCGCGGTCACACTTGGTACGGGTGTCGGTGGTGGTCTGATCACGAACGGACAAATCGTTCACGGTACGGTCGGAATGGCAGGAGAAATCGGTCATATCACGATGTTGCCTGAAGATGGCGTCATGTGTGGATGTGGACGTAAAGGATGCCTTGAGACGATTGCTTCAGCAACGGGTATCGCCCGTCTTGGTCTTGAGAAACGTAAAGGACAAGAATCGCTACTGAATGACATTAAAGCAGTGACGGCGAAAGATGTATTTGAAGCGTATGAGAAAGGCGATCGTATCGCAACGGATGTTGTAGAGGAAGTGACGTTCCACCTCGGACTTGCGATTTCAAATCTAGCAAATAGTATCAATCCGGAAATCATCGTCATCGGTGGTGGTGTCTCGAAAGCAGGTGAAACACTGCTTGCACCACTACGTCAGCAATTTGAACGGTTTGCGTTACCCCGTGTCTTTGGATCAACGACGTTCAAGATTGCTGAACTCGGAAACGATGCTGGAGTCATCGGGTGTGCATGGCTTGCTAAGCAAATGTTCTTGAAAAAATGATAATATTCAATTTCAATGAAAGGTTCGCTCCGGCGAATCTTTTTTTTGTTTACAAACGTATAGTAATTGTGTGATTGTTAAGTATCTTCCGGATTCCGGTTGCATTTTTGTAAAACTAAGCGTAAAATTTTCACGTGATATGGGTATATGTACATTATGATGTAAGTTGTGTGAACTGAAAGCAGAAAGCACATGTAAATTAGGAGGCAGGTTTTTATGCAGCAAGACGCAAACATCTGGTCGCGAATGCGCCTAAAGATGGGTCAAGGCGTTCGCAGTACTTATAAAGAGCATAAGCTTTTTTGGATTGCGACCTTATTGATTTGGTTAAAAACGTATTTAGCGTATACACTTTTCTTCAACGTTCCCGTAACGAATTCCGCGCAAGCATTCATTCTACTAATTAATCCAATTAGTTCAGCGCTCTTCATGTTTGGATTTAGCTTCTTCTTCCGAGGAAATGTCCAAAAATGGTTCATCTACGGTACACTGTTCGTCGCAACCATCATTTTATATGCGGACATCATTTTTTTCCGCTTCTTTAATGATTACTTGACGTTGCCAGTATTGTTCCAAACTTCGAATGCAGAGACGGTTTCAGCTTCACTCGCATCGCTTTTAAGTTGGGCTGATTTACTGATCGTCGGCGATTTGATCATCTTACCATTTTTCTTACGGAAAATGGATATGTCCAAAAACGTCGCGTCACGTGGGCGCGCAATTCTTGCATTCGTCGCAGCAGTCGTCGTCTTCCTTGGAAACTTGACGCTTGCTGAGACAGAACGTCCAGAATTATTGACACGTGCCTTTGACCGGGAATTACTCGTTAAGAACATCGGAACATTTAACTTCCATATGTATGACGCACTCATCCAGTCGAAGACATCTGCGCAAAAAGCACTTGCGGATAGCTCTGAGTTATCAGAAGTCCAAAACTTCATCGATTCGAAGCATGCTGCAGCCAATCCGGCGATGTTCGGCAAGTATAAAGGTAAGAACGTCATCGTCATCTCGTTTGAGTCAGCTCAATCATTTGCCGTTGGTTTAAAAGCACCAAACGGTCAAGAAATTACACCGAACTTGAATAAATTGATCAAGGAATCCCATTCATGGGATAACTTCTATCACAACACAGGACAAGGGAAAACGTCAGATGCTGAGTTCATTCTTGAGAATTCGATCTATCCACTTGGTCGTGGATCTGCATTCTTTACGAACGGAGAGAACGAATTCCGTGCAACACCTGAGATGTTGAAAGAAGATGGCTATTACTCAGCTGTTTTCCATGCGAATAACAAGTCATTCTGGAACCGGGACATCGTCTACAACAGTTTCGGCGTAGATCGTTTCTTCTCGGAGACGGATTATGATTTAGGGGATCCAGCAGATTTGACGGAGTGGGGCTTACTCGATGACAAGTTCTTTGAACAGTCACTTCCGATGTTAAAAGATTTACCACGTCCGTTTTATTCGAAATTCATTACGTTAACGAACCACTATCCATTTGAGATGCCAAAACCAGAAGATGAACTCGTACCACCGCTTGAAACGAGTTCTACGACACTGAACCACTACGTTCAGGCGCTAGCGTATCAAGATATGGCACTCGGTAAGTTCATCGAAGGTCTAAAAAAAGATGGTACGTGGGATGATACGATCTTCATGGTATACGGTGACCATTACGGTATTTCAACAAACCATAATGCTGCAATGGCAGAACTCATGAACAAAGATGAGTTGACTCCGTATGATGTTGCGCAACTGCAACGTGTACCGTTCGTCATTCATTTACCGGGTCAAACGAAAGGTGTCAAACACGAAAATGTTGCGAGTCAAATCGATATTAAACCAACATTGCTTCACCTGTTAGGTCATGATTTCAAGAATGAGATCTTGTTCGGTACCGATCTCTTCTCAAAACAACATAAAGACTATGCGTTGTTCCGTGACGGTTCTGTCGTAACAGATAAGACGGTCTACACGCAAGAAACATGTTATGACCGTAAGACAGGAAAAGAAGTGAAGGACGGGGAACAAGCGGAAATGTGTAAACAATCTACGAAACAATCTGAGAAAGAATTAGGACTCTCAGATAAAGTCATCTATGGCGACTTGCTACGTTTCCTTCAAACTTCAAAATAAGTAAGATAATACTGAGAGTAGGTCTACGTTCTAGTAGGTCTACTCTTTTTATAAAATAACAAAAAAGAGAGATGCTCGAGGCACCTCTCTTTTTAGTGTACTCTGATTACGATGGAATACCGCCGTAAATCAATGTCGCAATCCCAAACCAGCCGAATAAGACGACAGTTAGGGCTGCGAATACGAGTGGAAACATTTGGCGTTTCTTAAGTGAACGAACGACGGCCCAAACACCGACGAGTGCGACGAAGAAGAAAAGCCAACCGATTGGTTGATCCAAATGCATGACGTACTCCCCCTTAAACAATCACGTTATGAATTTCACGAAGATTTCACTTAAATCTCACTTTTTAGTTTATCCGACTCTCGGGATAAAGTCGAGAGGGCGTTGCAGGAACTTTCGACAATTTCGTGTATAGTAGGGGAAGAGTCTATTGAAAAGGGGTTTTATAGAATGGAAATCGTCATGATCACTTCCGGTATGGCATCTGAGAATGGCTACTTGTTATTTAAGGACAAGGAGTGTCTCGTCATTGATCCAGGAACAGAAGATATGCGTTTTTTCGATGAAATTGAAAGTCGAGGAGCAACCTTAAAAGGAATCCTTTTGACCCATGCTCACTTTGACCACATTGGTGGTGTGGATATGTTACGACGCTTCACGAAAGCTCCTGTCTACGTTCATGCGGAAGAGGCAGGCTGGCTTGGTAATCCAGAATGGAATGGTTCGGCAAAATTCGGCATGCCGCCGATGCGCATGAAGCCAGCCGATCATCTGTTACAACCAGGACAATTGGCAATCGGTAACTTTTCAATGCATGTACTTGAGACGCCAGGACACTCACCAGGAAGTGTGACGTTCTATTTCAAGGGAGAACGAATCGCATTCGGTGGGGATCTCCTATTCCAACAAGGCGTCGGGCGAACGGATCTTTATGGTGGGAATCAAGACGTATTGATGCGTTCGCTTGATCGACTCATTGCGGAACTACCAGCAGACACGACAGTCTATCCGGGTCACGGTCCAAATACGACGATCCGACAAGAGATGAAAACCAATCCGTTTCTATAAGCAAAAAAACTCGCCATCCAAGAGGATGACGAGTTTTTTTCATTACATCTGGAAGTTCGACCAGTACGTAAAGACGATGAAAAATACAGTTAAGTAAGCTCCAAAGATATAGACATACGTTTTTTCAGTTAAACGCAAGTAACCAAGCGCTGCAAAAAAGACAGTTTGTGCCAAGAAGACGAAGCCCATGACTAAAAATGAATCCGTATGCTCACTTGAGCTTGCATCGCCACCCAATGCGCCGATAAATGCCATGACTGCGATGATACCAGTCCAGAAACCGAGTACGCGGTACATTCTCCCCATTCCTATAACCCCCTAAATCCGACAGATAGTCAATATACGTACTTATTTTACCAAGCAAACAATCATTCGTCTATCCTGTTCTAGTGATTGTTAAGGAATAACTGTGAACAAAAGATGAAGTTTCAAAAAAAGTTGTACAATAGTTGTACAAAAGGTGTACAAAGTCAAAATGTCGTGCTATAGTAACTGTAATGAAACCCCACACTTTGAGAGGAGGAGCAAAAATGGCGAATGAGTTAGTCTTTTTCACATATCCAAGCTGTACATCATGTCGTAAAACGAAATCATGGTTAAAAGAGGAACATGTTGATGTAGAGGAACGTCATCTGTTCAGAAATGCTCCAACAGTTGATGAACTCATGGAACTGTTAAAATTATCGACAGACGGGATTGAAAGTTTGCTCGCAACACGCAGTCAAGCCTTCAAAGATCTCGGCATTGATATTGAAGACATGAAACTCAGTGAGTTATTACGCCTCATGAGTGACAATCCGAAGTTGTTACGCCGTCCAATCATCACTGATGGAAAACAACTCGTTATCGGGTATGATAAACCGGGTCTTGAGACATTAGCGAAGCGTAAACATCGGACAATTGCACACGTATCATAAAGAAGCCGGTTTGGTCGGCTTCTTTTTTTTGTGTATTGTTTGCTGTAGGGAGGTGAGTAGAAATGAAGGAATGGACGACACAACTCATGGAACGATTCGAAGCACTCGGTGCAACAGATGTTCATTTCGTTCCGAACGAGACTCGCGTCCGAATCGTTTGTCGAACGAGCGATGGGCTGTGTGAACAAGATGACGTAGAACTGACACGTTACCGGACGCTTGTCAGCCATATTCGCTATGAGGCGAACTTAAAGGAACAAAATGAACGAATTCCGCAAAGTGGCTTGTATCCACATGGGAAAAAGGGAATGCGTGTCTCGTTGTTACCGAGTCGACAAGGGGATGCGATGTCGTGGCGTTTTTATCGTTCGACAGTCTCTCGAGAAACGGCTTTACAAACGTTACATGATCAATTGGACTTCGCATGGTTAGCTGAACAACGACATGGGTGTATCGTCATTTCCGGATCGACAGGTGCAGGAAAGACGACGATGTTATATTCCTTGATGAGTGCAATGGAAGAAAAACGAATCATCTCGATTGAAGATCCGGTGGAATGTACGGTACCAAACGTCTTACAACTGGAACTAAATGAAAAAGCAGGCTTCACTGCTACGCGATGTTTTGAGGAAATACTGCGAGCGGATCCAGATTGGATTGCTTTTGGTGAGGTGCGGACAAGGGAGGCAGCACGTTTGACGATGAATGCTGCCCTTAGTGGTCACGTCGTGTTGTTTACGCTACACGCTGGAAGTATTGATGAAGCGCGATTACGATTGCGCAGTTTAGGTATCGAAGAGTCAGAGCTAGCTGTCTGTCAACGCATCATTCATCTCGAGCGAAAAGGAGAGGATGTCCGCTGTACCGTCAGAAACTTACAAGCCGCAATCAAAGTCGGTTCTTAAAACGATATCATCGCTTGTTATCAAAAGGAATTTCCGCGAAAGAGACGCTACTCATTTTAAAACGATTCGAGCGTCATCCGTTCTCGGAAGTGGTCGGAGAAATGGAGCAACGTCTTGAAAAAGGAGACTCCTTTGCAGCATCCCTTGAACCGCTTGCGTTAACGAATACCTTAAAACGACTTCTTTTTGTTGGAGAAAGGACAGAGCGACCATTGCTTGTTCTTCGCCAAATCGTGAAACTGCTCGACCTCGAAACAGAAATGCGATCGAAGTTTTGGAAGATGATCCGATATCCGCTTGTTCTAGCGACCAGTCTATTCCTGCTGTTCTTCTTTTACGCCCTCTACGTATTTCCATCTCTCCTCGAGATGTCGGACCCGAAAACTCTCCCCTCATTTCTTCATCTTCTTCTTCACCCCTCTGCGAAATATATGCTCGCAAGTATTCCCGTTATTTTGTTAACCTCCGGTTACCTCTTCTTTCGCTTCTTTCCATTAAACCGTATTTTACGACTGAAACCGTTACAGCGTTTGATTCGTCTCTACTACAGCTATTTATTCACGATCGAAGTAGGATCGTTTATCGATGCTGGCTTTTCGCTCGAAGAGACCTTTCGTCATCTAGAGCAAGGACAAGCGAATAAAAAAGGTCATTTGTACGCTCGTTTGCATGCTAAACAACAGGCGGGGGAACCACTTGCAGAAGCGCTTGGCGAAGATGAGATCATCGAAGCCGAGACGATTGGAATAGTCCATTTAGCGCGAGAAAGTGGAGATCTTGGTCCGTTGTTGCTTGAACAAGCGACGCTCTTGCATGAGTCGATGGAAGAGGAGTTAGAGAAAAAGTTGTTATGGATCGAGCCGATTTTGTACGGGGGATTGACGATCATGACAGGAACGTTGTTTCTCATCTTATATTATCCGATTCAGCTAGCGATACAGCAGCTTCCATTTTAAACAGAGGAGACGATACGATGAAACAATTCTTAAAACGACAGGACGGATTCACTTTACTGGAGATGGCAGCCGTCTTATTGATCATTTCGTTGTTACTGCTCGTTTTGATTCCAACGATGACAAGTGGAAAGGATCAGGCGAAAGGTGTAAGTTGTGAGGCGAACATTCGAGTCATTCGTTCGGAGGTCAATTTGTATTACGCCAAAGAGAAAAAGTACCCAGAATCGCTCCAGACGATCAATCGGGGAACCGCCGATAAACCGAATGCCCTCGTCTGTGATCAGGAGACGTATACGTATGATCCGAAGACTGGCGAACTTACGAAGTGAACAAGGATTTACCTTATTTGAGATGACGGCGGTACTGACAATCATTGCTTGTTTACTTGTTTTGTTGTTGCCGGCACTATTTGAAAAACGACCGGACTGGATTCCGCTTGAACAAGAGGTTCGTCTAATGGAACAAGATATTCAGACGCTTCGGCTCATGCAGTACTCGAAACAAGATCAAGCATTGATGCAGTTTCGATTTCGAGGAGACGGGACAGGATACCTTGTACTTGCGGATGACCGGCTGTTATGGCAACGAACGTTCCAGAATGGGCATACATGTGCCGTTCCCCCGTCAAACCGCATCATCTACTTTAAGAGCTATCACTCGATTTATGCAGCGACGTGGTCTTGCCGTTCGGCAACAGCCGAGTATGAAATTAAATTCTTACTTGGGAACTATCAAATGGCAATCCGTAAAGTGAGGTGAGAAGTATGCAGGACAAACGACAAGCGGGTTTCTCTTTGCTCGAAGTGATTCTCTCTATCGTTGCGATGGGTGTCTTCATGATGCTAGCGATCGATCCTTATCTCGATTTACGAACGAAACAAATCAAATGGGAACAAGAGACGAAACAGCTTGAGCAGATGGCGACGGATCAAGTTGAAAACCGAACAGTGTCCTATGTTCTGAAGCAAGGAGCGTGGTGCAATGAAACGACATGTCTTGCGAGCAGAATCCGGAATGACCCTCCTCGAACTATCGTTCGTCCTGTGGATCAGTCCGTTGCTCCTGTTGGCGATTTTGACGCTGACACCACTCGTTCGCCCACCGGAAGTCAATCGAATGAATGAGGAACTGTTCTTTCATACCGTAGAACGGCTCATGTGGCGGAGTACGATGTGTGAACGCGTTGGAGATGAGATTCGCGGAATGGACGTTAATCCGGGAGAGACGGCTGAGAAATGGCGTCTCGTCCGTGTGCAGGATCAACTACGCCTCAAGAAAGAACAAGGAGGTGAACTGACATACGCTCGCGATGTCAAACAATACACTGTGACAAGCACTGCCGAGATCCTCTCAATTCAGTTGAACGACAGCAAACGTTCCTTCCGATGCGTCAAGACGGATTCATCTTGATTCAGACCTTACTGTTACTTCTGGGAATGGGAGTCGTGCTCTTAATCGCTTGTCAGCAAATTGACGAAGAAATGCGCCATCATCAGTTGGAACAAGAAGCACTACAACTCGAATCTCTCATCCGCGCGGCAAAAGCAGATTGTACGAAGGATGAGACCCTCCGCTATCCAATCGGACAAGTCAGCTGTACAGTGACCGATAAAGGCTTTAAAATGGAAGCGAGATTAGATAATGGTCAAAGAATCGAGGCGGTCGTTACACATGAGTAAGGTTTATTTGATTGGCTTTATGGGAACTGGTAAATCAGCCGTCGGACATCGATTACGTGGACGATACACGGTCGACGAATTGGATGAACACTTCGAACAGAAACATGGACAAACGATTCCTTCTTTTTTTGCTGAGCATGGCGAAGCAGGGTTTCGTACACACGAGAGCGAATTGTTAAGGAACAGCAACGCGGAAGTAGTCGTCACGGGTGGTGGAATCGTCGAACGAGAAGAGAACCGACTGTTCATGAAAAAGGCAGGGACAGTCATTTGGATTGATACGCCTTTTGATGTCATCTGGAAACGGATTGCTTCTGACTCGAATCGTCCACTCGTGACAGAACGGGAACAGGTGAAGCATTTATTCGATCGTCGCTATTCTTTGTATGCTGGAGTTGCCACTGTTCGCATTGAAGGAACGACATCAATCGAAGGGTTGGTTCATGCGATTGAAACTGTATTGGAGGAAAAGTCATGATTTGGATTACGTTAGGTATTATTTTATTGTCCATCGTAGGACTTGTGTTGTTCGGATTCATTCTTTACAAAAAGAAGCTATCTCAGGATATTCAACAATTAAAGCAATTGATGGAGCGCTTTACGATTCGTCAGAAAACCTTGCAGACGAACATCGATCATACAACGCACCGAATCGATCAAATCAAAGGGAACATCAACCGGATCACCGAAGAAGGAAATCGTGTGAAGCAAGGAGCGAGCCAATTGGTGACGGAAGGGCGACGACTTCAAGAAGAAATCAAACGAACTGCCGGAATCAAACAATTTTGAAATGGCTTTCATGGGAAGAATATGAAACAATAGGAGAGAAGGGACAGGGTCCTTTCTCTCTTTTTCGTATGTTCCTTTTTCCGAATAATACTAGATAATTATGATTTTAATTGGTAAGATGGATTTGAAAATGGAACATTAAAGAGAAGAGAGAGTAAAAATGTTCGTAAATAGGGGGATTTGTATGAGTCAAACGACATTGAAAAGAACACCGTTATTCGAAACGGTTTCGCAAACCGGTAAGATGGTGGATTTTGCGGGATTTGAAATGCCAGTTTTGTTTTCCTCGATTAAAGAAGAACACGTTGCAGTAAGGGAGAACGTCGGCATGTTCGATGTCTCGCACATGGGAGAACTGTTCGTCAGCGGACCGGATGCTCTGACGTTTTTACAAGCTACATTATCGAACGATATTTCGAAGATTGCGGTGGGGCAAGCGCAATATAACGTCTTATGCCAAGAAGACGGTGGGACAGTGGATGATTTACTCGTCTATCGTTTGGCAGAAACGGACTATCTTCTCGTCGTCAATGCTTCGAACATTGAAAAAGACGAACAACATTTACGTCACTATCTAACAGGGGACGTCACGCTTGAGAATCAATCGGAACAATATGGTCAAATTGCTGTCCAAGGACCACGTGCGGAAGCCATCCTTTCCGGCATGACACCACTTGTCTTATCAGAGATCGGATTTTTCAAGTTCCAACAGGGGACGGTTGCAGGAGTGGAAATGATCGTCTCACGCAGTGGGTATACAGGGGAAGATGGGTTCGAACTCTACATGGCAGCTGGTGACGCACCTGCTGTCTGGCAAGCACTACTTGAGCAAGGTGTCGTGCCATGCGGGCTCGGGGCACGTGACACATTACGGTTTGAGGCATGTCTTCCTCTTTATGGACATGAATTATCAGCAACGATTTCACCAATCGAAGCGGGAATGGGCTTTGCGGTCAAACCACAAGTCAAACCGTTCGTTGGTTCGGAAGTCTTGTTGCAACAGAAAGAACAAGGAGCACCGCGGCGCTTGATCGGTCTTGAATTACTCGATAAAGGGATTGCGCGTCAAGATGCACCGGTTTGGCATGACGGGGAAGTCGTTGGTGTGGTGACGACAGGTACGTTGCCGCCGACAGTCGGAAAAGCGATTGCTTGGGCACTCGTTCCTGCAGAAGTAGCGGAACAAGAACAATTTGAAGTAGAAGTACGCGGAAAACGTTTAGCAGCGAAACGAACAGCGACACCGTTTTATCGTCGCACGAAATAAGGGGGATATTTCTATGGATTTTCGTTATTTACCAATGACAGCAGAAGATGAGCAGGCGATGTTACAGACGATCGGTGCAGCATCGATCGAAGATTTACTTGCTGATATCCCGGCATCCGTCCGTGATAACGGTACATTGGAAGAAGTCGGTGGGCCACTTCCGGAAACAGATTTGATTCGGACGCTATCGAAGCTTGCCGACCAAAACATGAATACGAAACAATATCCATCGTTCCTTGGCGCAGGCATCTATGATCATTATGCACCTGCTGTCGTCAACCATATGTTACTGCGCTCAGAGTTTTACACTGCCTATACACCATATCAGCCAGAAATTTCGCAAGGTGAGCTGCAAGCGATTTTTGAATTCCAATCGATGATTTGTGAATTGACAGGGATGGACGTCGCGAACTCGTCGATGTATGACGGTATTACGGCGTTAGCGGAAGCGGCTATGCTTGCGTGTGCCCATACGAAGAAAAAGACGATCGTTCTTTCAGACGGCGTTCACCCGGAAGCGCACGATGTCGTTCGGACGTATGCGAACGGTCCAGGACTAAACGTCGAGACGTTGGCGCTTGAGCAAGGTGTCACACGGATCGATCAACTCGATGCAATCGAAGACGTTGCCTGTGTCATCGTGCAGTATCCGAACTTCTACGGTCGTGTCGAAGAACTACAAGCATTGGCCGATGCGACTCATGCTCGTGGTGCGCTGTTCATCGTCTCTGCGAATCCACTGGCACTCGGTATCTTAGAAGCACCAGGTAAACTTGGCGCTGACATAACGATCGGAGACTGCCAACCGTTCGGAATTCCACAAAGTTTTGGTGGACCGACGTGTGGTTATTTCACGACGACAAAAGCGTTGATGCGTAAGATTCCGGGACGTCTCGTTGGGCAGACCGTCGATGAGAATGGGAAACGCGGTTTCGTTCTGACGTTACAAGCACGTGAACAACACATTCGCCGTGACAAGGCGACATCTAACATCTGTTCGAACCAAGCGTTGAATGCACTCGCTGCTTCGATTGCGATGAGTGCACTCGGAAAACGGGGAATCCGAGAACTCGCGACACGCAACTTGCAAACGGCACATGCCTTAAAACAAAAGCTGAAACAGGCTGGCTTTACGATCGTTGACGATGGACCGAGCTTCAATGAATTCGTCGTTACGCTACCGATCGATGCAACACGTGCGAGTCAACAATTGCTCGATCACGGGATCATCGGCGGTTTGCCGTTAGGCGCTTATGACGCGGCACGTCAGAATGAAATGCTTGTTTGTGCAACGGAATTACGGACGAATGAAGAGTTGGATCAATTCGTGACAGCGTTAGGGGGACTCACACATGAATGAGCAAACATTGATCTTTGAAATTTCTAAACCGGGTCGTATCGCCTATAGCTTACCGTTACCGACTGTCGATGAGGTGGCAGTAGAAGAATTGTTACCGACCTCGATGTTACGGAAGGAAGACGTGGCACTACCGGAAGTATCTGAACTGGATCTCGTCCGTCACTACACGGCACTTTCGAACCGTAACCATGGTGTGGATTCTGGATTCTATCCACTTGGTTCATGTACGATGAAATACAATCCGAAAATCAATGAAGATATGGCGCGCCTCCCTGGGTTTGCACACATTCACCCGCTTCAACCAGTCGAAAGTGTTCAAGGGGCACTCGGTTTAATGTATGATCTGCAAGAAAAACTCGCGGTCATCACAGGAATGGATGAAGTGACGCTCCAGCCGGCGGCGGGAGCACACGGTGAGTGGACAGGCTTGATGTTGATTAAGGCCTACCACCATGCACGTGGTGACTTTAAACGGACGAAAGTCCTCGTACCGGACTCGGCACACGGAACGAACCCGGCATCGGCATCAGTCGCTGGATTTGATACCGTGACGGTCTTATCGGATGAACGTGGTCTCGTTGATCTAGCAGACTTAAAGAAAAAAGTCGGTGACGATACAGCGGCACTCATGTTGACGAATCCCAACACGCTCGGTTTGTTTGAGTCGGATATCGTCGAAATCGCACAAGCGGTTCACGAGGCGGGTGGAAAACTGTACTATGATGGTGCGAACTCGAATGCGATCATGGGCATTGCTCGTCCAGGGGACATGGGCTTTGATGTCGTCCACTTGAACTTGCATAAGACGTTCACAGGACCGCACGGTGGCGGCGGACCAGGATCGGGTCCAGTAGGGGTCAAACAAGATTTGATTCCGTATTTACCGAAACCAATCGTCCGCAAAGAAGAAGAGCGTTATGTCCTCGACTACGATCGCCCGGAAGCGATCGGTCGCGTCAAACCATTCTACGGTAACTTCGGCATCAACGTTCGTGCCTATAGCTATATTCGGACGATGGGTGGGGCAGGTCTCGCTCGCGTCTCGAAAGAAGCGGTCTTGAATGCGAACTATATGTTGGCTCGTCTCAAAGGTGCGTATGACGCGCCATACGACGTCTATTGCAAGCACGAATTCGTCTTGTCGGGTAAACGTCAAAAAGCATTAGGTGTCCGGACGCTTGATATCGCTAAACGTCTGCTTGACTTTGGATACCATCCACCAACGATCTACTTCCCGTTGAACGTCGAGGAGTGTATCATGATCGAACCGACGGAAACGGAATCGAAAGAAACACTCGACGCCTTCTGTGATGCGATGCTCCAGATTGCAAAAGAGGTCGAAGAGACACCGGATGTCGTTTTGAACGCCCCACACACGACGGTCGTCAAACGGATGGACGAGACACTTGCTGCTCGCAAGCCCGTCTTACGCTATGAACCAAAACAAGAAGTACATGTATAAGCAAGAACCATAAAAAAAGGATCTCTCCTTCCGGAGGGATCCTTTTTTTGCGATGAACGAAGCATCAGCTCCGTTTGATTTTTCCTGACCACTGCTTGAATCCGCCTTTTAATTGATACAGATTCGTATAGCCTGCTTTTTTCAAAACTTTTGCAGCCTGTGAAGAACGCATGCTACCTTGGCAGTACAAGTAAATCGGCATATCTTTCCGTAATTCCTTCGAGCGCATCTTCATTTGGCTGACCGGGATATTACGAGCACCAACGATGTGTCCACCTTTGAATTCCTGTGTCTCGCGGACATCGACGATTTGTGCTTTGCGATAGTTCGCACGGAATTCTTCCTGTGACAATTTCGTGATACCTTTGACCGGCATGAAACGCCAAGCGATGTAGGCGATCAGCGCGACCCATAGTACGATCGTAACGATAGTTCCAGTTTCCATATTCGACTTCCAACCCCTTCGTTCGTTTAACCTCTGTTTCATTATAGTCAACGAAATCGATTTCGGCAATCGACTCGTGATTGCGCGACCGAGAAAGGGTTTGATACACTAATACGGAAACGTTTTGGGGGTGCTGAAGTGAACAGAGAGTGGCAAGTATTGACGACGCCGGCAATGGAGCCGGCAATGAACATGGCAATCGATGAAGCATTAATTCAGTTCGTCGGGCGGGGGGAGATCGCACCGACGCTTCGTTTTTACTCATGGGAACCACGTGGATTAAGTATTGGTCATTTCCAACGAGCAACCCGTGATATCGATCGAAAGCGGATTGCGGAGCTCGGCATTCCGATCGTGCGTCGGATGACAGGAGGGCGAGCTGTCTTGCATGCAGACGAGTTGACATACAGTATCGTCATTCCTGAAGATACAGAAGGGTTACCACGCACGGTCATCGAAAGTTACCGAATGTTGACGGAAGGGATTCGCAAGGGATACCATCACCTCGGCATTCCAGTCGAATTTTCAGTTCCATTGACGGAAGAGGAAAAAGAAGAATTACGGAAGCCGAAATCGGCTGTCTGTTTTGATGCAGCATCGTATTATGAACTCGCTGTCGGTAAACGAAAAGTCGCCGGAAGTGCACAAGTCCGTCATCAAGGCGTCGTCTTACAGCATGGTTCTGTTCCACTCTCTGTTGATGAAGGCGAACTGTTTGATTGCTTCTTGTACGATGATGAGTCGACGCGTGAGCGGATGAAGGCTCGTTTTTCAGGAAAGGCTGTCGCTCTGAACGAGTTAGCAGGTCGTGCTGTAGCATTTGACGAAGTAAGAGGAGCGTTCACGAAAGGGTTTGAAGAAGCACTTGATTTGTCGTTCGTTCCGTTGACATTCACTAGTGAGCAGTGGCAGGAGATTGAGCGTCTTGCCGAGAAATACCGTAGTGATGAGTGGAACTGGAAACGCTAATGAATGAAATGGGAAGGTGATGTCGTGCCAACTCCGAGTATGGAAGATTATTTGGAACAAATTTATAAGTTGATTGAAGATAAGGGATATGCCCGTGTATCGGATATTGCGGAGTCATTAGGTGTACATCCTTCGTCTGTGACGAAGATGGTACAAAAGCTCGACCGCGAGACCTATCTCGTTTATGAAAAATATCGGGGGCTCATGTTGACGCCTAAAGGACGTAAGATTGGGAAGCGTCTTGTAGAACGACATGCATTGCTTGAAGATTTTCTTCGTCTTGTTGGTGTGGATGAGGAATTGATTTACAAGGATGTCGAAGGAATCGAACACCATATTAGCATCGAAGCATTGGATAAAATCAATGGGATGATTCAGTTCTTTGCGGAACGTCCTGGTCTGAAAGAAGAGTTACATCGCTATCAACAAGCCCATCCAGAGGATTGAGGCTTGTTTTTTTATATAATTTCTTATTAGATACACTTAAACACGAACAATCTATTATAATTTCATGATAAAGTACGCATTATGAGGTAGCTGTGCTATACTGATCCTGAAAATGGACGAAGGGGGTGACGGGTGTTCGCACCTTGTCATGGAAATCACGATTAAAGAAAAGTTAGTGTCGGAATCACAACTGAAAGAAAAAGTTCGTGAGTTAGCACAGCAGATCGAAGCAGATGCGGCAGGACGTCAAATCGTTCTCGTCGTCGTATTGAAAGGATCGATGGTTTTTGCTGCGGATTTGATGCGCGAAATCAAAGGAAGCGTCCAAATTGATACGGTCGCGTGCTCTTCTTATGGTACAAAGACCGTTTCTTCAGGTCGTGTTCAATTGAAGAAGGACCTCGATCTCGATGTTCAAGGAAAATATGTCGTCGTCATCGAAGATATCATTGATACAGGACGGACGCTTCATTTCCTATGTGATCATATGAAATTGCATCAGCCAGGCGTCCTGAAGGTGTGTACGTTACTTGATAAACCGGCACGTCGTGAAGTAGAACTCGATGCGGACTATGTCGGGTTCGAGATTCCGGATTACTTTGTTGTCGGGTACGGGATTGATTGTGCTGAAGAATACCGCAATCTTCCTTACATCGGTTGGGTCGAAACGGAGTGAAAAATAAGGAGGTTCGTCATAGGCGACGAACCTCCTTAATTAATATGCTTTCAACATTAAAAAGCACGTTTTTTCTTTTTGCCTTTTTTTCCTTCAATGACCGTCAGATGAGGCGCTTTCGAACGATCACGTAACGGTCTGACTTTATTCGATGCAGGTGCTTTCGAAGACTTGACTGGTTTTTTCTTGAAGTCTGTCCGGCGAACAGAATTCGAAGGACCATGCATTTTTTTGGATTGAGCGACCGATTTACGGTACTGTGCGTTCGTACCGTTTCCGACGCTTCGATTACGAGTCAGGAACTTAAAGAGTAAGAAGATGATCCCGGCAGTAATGCCGAAGAACAGCAATTGTGAAAACAGACTACTTGGATTATTGACGAGTTTATATCCAAAGCCGACAAAAGCGAACAGTAACACGACGAGTGCGAATGTAGAACCAATGCGTTGTCTGATCATAATATCACCCCTGTTATCGATTAACCCAGTGCATTCTCATGTAGGTTATGTTCCTGTTTTTCTAAGGCTTCAAACGCATAAATCGCAACCTCAATTTGAGCATCATCCGGTTCTTTCGTCGTCAAGTACTGTAACCATAGACCAGGCAAGGCGATAACACGAAGTCCTTTGATATGTTGTGCTTTATTCGTTAGCTGTAAGACTTCAAATGAGAGACCGATGACGACCGGTAATAAAGCAATCCGGCAGACGAGACGCAACCAAAGCGGATCTGTTGGGACGATCAAGTAGACGAAAAAACCGACGATGACGGTGAAAATCAAGAAACTCGAGCCACACCGGTAATGGAGTCGACTGCTAACACGAACGTTTTCGACGGTGAGTGGACGTCCGGACTCGACACAGTTAATGACTTTATGCTCAGCGCCATGGTACTGAAAGAGTCGTTTTACGAGTGGAGTCAAAGAAATCACGTAGAGATAACTAAATAGTAACGTTAATTTAATCACTGCTTCGATGATGTTTTGAACGACATGTCCCGATAAGAGCGGAAACACATCAAACAAAGACGCAAGGAAAGCAGGTAATAGCGTAAAGAGTAATTTCCCAAAGAAAAAGGAAAGAATTCCGACGACAGCCACTCCGAGCCATTTCGTCAATGGACTAGCCGTTGACTCTTCTGGTTCTTCTTCACCGGGTTTGACGCCGTAGCGATCACTTGCGAAATTCATGTGACTTGCGCCATTCGCTGAAGATTCCATTAATGCAAAGAGACCGCGCAGGAGTGGAATTCGTTTTCCTTTGGCGATTCGTGGTCGAATCGGTTTTTGTTGTGCAAACGTCTCAATCGACGAATCATTTCGACGAATCGCAGAGACCGCATGGGTCGCATTTTGGAACATGACGCCCTCGACGATGGCTTGACCACCGACCGGCGGATTAGTCGTTTTCATAATAGAACGCATCCCGTCTTCATTAAAATTAGGTGTATCGTCAGTGTACTTGATTTACGACAAAAAAACTATGTTCGACTCGTCAAAACGAGGTAATCTTTAGGAGTCGGAAATCGGGTTATGATACAATGAAAAAGAATTCGAGGAGGTGTTTTTTTGCGTGTCTTGATTTTAAACGGACCAAACTTGAATTTACTCGGAACACGCGAACCGGATACATACGGAACGGCAACGTTAGCTGATTTAGAACACGAGCTTCGCGCTTATTTTCCGAACATTCAGTTTCGGTTCGAGCAATCGAACCATGAAGGACGACTGATTGATGTTCTTCACGAAGAACGAGGGGCGGACGGCATCGTCTTCAATGCGGCTGCCTACACGCATACGAGTATCGCGTTACGTGACGCGATTGCTGCAATCGAAGCACCCGTCATAGAGGTCCATCTATCGAATGTCCATTCACGTGAATCCTTCCGGCATCATTCGATGATCGCACCAGTCTGCAAGGGGGTCATCGCTGGACTTGGCATGACGGGATATCGTCTGGCAACAGAAGCACTCCAAGCTTTACAACAATCGGAATAAGGGGGAAATCAATCATGAAACAACGGATCGAGGCGTTACAAGCAGCTTTAAAGGAACGGGACCTTCCAGGATTACTCGTCACGAAAGCAGAGAACATTCGTTATATTTCCGGCTTCACAGGTTCAAGCGGTGCATGTCTTGTAACAGAAGAGCAAGCGTACTTCGTGACGGATTTCCGTTACACGGAGCAAGCGGCAGACCAAGTCAAAGGAATGGAAATCGTCCAAATTGAACGTTCGATTCCAGAGACAATGGGTGAATTGATGGCAGGGGCACGGGTTCGCGCGGTCGGCGTCGAAAAAGATGCGATGACACTCGGTGCTTTTGAAGCGTATGATCAAGCTTCTTCGATCGAACTCGTTCCGACGACGGGAATCATCGAAAACCTACGCTTGATTAAGGATTCATCAGAGATTAAGATGATTAAGGAAGCGGTGGAGCTCGCAGATGCGACCTTCCAGCATATCTTGACGTACATTCAACCAGGACGGACGGAACTTGAAGTATCAAATGAACTAGAATTCTTCATGCGTAAGCATGGAGCGACGTCTTCTTCTTTCGATACGATTGTTGCATCGGGCTATCGTTCTGCCTTGCCGCACGGTGTTGCCAGTTCGAAGGTCATTGCGACAGGCGAACTTGTCACGCTTGATTTTGGGGCGCTTCTGAACGGTTATGTTTCAGATATCACACGGACTGTAGCAGTCGGTCCGATCAATGCTGAATTGCAGAAAATCTACGATACAGTCTTACAAGCGCAACTAGCGGGTGTTGATGGTTTAAAACCAGGTATTACAGGGATCGAAGCGGACGCATTGACGCGTGATATCATCAAAGAAGCAGGATACGGCGAGTACTTCGGTCACTCGACGGGACACGGCATTGGTCTAGAAGTACATGAAGGACCTGGTCTATCTTTCCGCTCTGAGACGAAACTTGAACCGGGCATGATCGTCACGGTCGAACCAGGTATCTACGTGCCGCAAGTCGGCGGATGCCGAATTGAAGATGACGTCTTGATCACGGAAACAGGTCGAGAAATTCTTTCGTCTTCACCAAAAGAACTGATCACTCTCTAATTCAGAGTGACGGGACATTTTAGGAGGAACCATTCATGGTATCAGTAAACGATTTAAAAACAGGATTAACGATCAAAACTTCAGACGGTATGATTTGGCAAGTACTTGAATTCCAACATGTTAAACCAGGTAAAGGGGCAGCGTTCGTTCGGACGAAAATGCGTAATATCCGTAACGGGAACATCCAAGAGATGACATTCCGCGGCGGTGAGCGTGTCGAGCGTGCGCACATCGAGCGTAACAAGATGCAATACCTCTACCCAATGGGTGAGACATATGTCTTCATGGATACAGAATCTTACGAGCAGTTGGAATTGACGACGGCACAAGTAGAAGCAGCTCTTCCATACTTGCTTGAAAACATGGAAGTTCAAATCGCTGTTTATAACGGCGAAATCCTCGGTCTTGAATTACCTAACACGGTCGTCATGACGATCGTTGAAGCGGAGCCGGGCGTTAAAGGCGATACAGCTTCGAACGTCAAGAAAAACGCGACAGTAGAGACGGGACACATCATTCAAGTGCCACTCTTCATCGAAGCGGGCGAAAAAGTAACGGTTGATACACGTACAGGTGATTTCACAGGTCGTTACAACGGATAAGAACGAAACGACAAGACGTCTTTCACCTTTTGTTAGGTCGAGAGGCGTCTTTTTTCATCCAGCGTGACTTGCATCCAATGGTATGACCAGTTAATATAAGTATTTGAGTAGGCATTAGCACCTGGTATAATAATTGTGAATACAGCATAGATGGGGGAAGAATGACAGATGAAAATCGATCAGTTGAAACAAGTACTCGAAATGCTCGATCAGTCGAGTGTAAACGAACTCACACTTGAGACGGATACGTATAAATTGGAGTTAAAGAAACAAGGAGAGACGGTAACGGTCTCACACCAAGCACCCGCTGCACCGGTAGCAACACCTGCTCCTGTGAAACAAACAGCAGCACCTGTTGAAGAAGAAGCAGTCGCTGACGATACGATCACAATCAATGCGTTAATGGTCGGGACGTTCTATTCTCGTCCAAATCCGGATAAACCGGCATACGTCAAAGTCGGGGATCAGATCGAAGTCGGTCAAGTCGTCTGTGTCCTTGAAGCAATGAAACTCTTCAATAACTTAAACTCGGAAGTATCTGGAACGGTCGTCGAGATTCTTGTCGCCGATGGAGATCTCGTTGAATTTGGTCAACCACTCTTCCGGATCCGTCCGTAAGCGGGGGTGAACAGCATGGAAAAATTATTGATTGCCAACCGTGGAGAAATTGCCGTCCGCATCATTCGAGCGGCAAAGGAACTTGGAATACAAACCGTTGCTGTCTACTCGACGGCGGATAAGGAAGCGTTACACGTTCGCTTAGCAGATGAGGCATATTGCATCGGTGAAGCAAGTTCTGCTTCATCCTACTTAAACGTTACGAACATTCTTGCGATCGCAACAAATCGTCAAGTCACGATGATCCACCCGGGTTATGGTTTCTTAGCTGAGAACGTCGATTTTGCCGAGATGTGTGAAGCGTGTGGGATTAAGTTCGTTGGTCCGACGTCGGATGCGATTCGTCAGATGGGGATCAAGGATGTCGCGAAAAAGACGATGATCGAATGCGGTGTACCCGTCGTGCCTGGTTCAGATGGAACGGTCACAGACGAAGAAGCGGTCGCGCTGGCGCAAGAAATCGGTTATCCGGTCATCATCAAAGCGACAGCAGGTGGCGGTGGTAAAGGGATTCGGGTCGCTCGTTCGGAAGAAGAGTTGATCAATGGTCTAAGTGAGACGCGCCGTGAAGCGAAACAAGCCTTCGGAAACGGAGACGTATACTTAGAGCGCTTCATCGAAGAATTCCGCCATGTCGAGGTACAGGTACTTGCTGACCGGCATGGCAATGTCATTCATCTCGGTGAACGAGATTGTACCGTTCAGCGCCGGATGCAGAAACTGATTGAGGAAGCACCATCTCCTGCGGTCAGTGAAGCGACACGGTTGAAGATGGGCGAGGCTGCTGTAAAAGCAGCAAAAGCGATTCAGTATACAGGAGCTGGAACGATCGAATTCATCTTCGTCGAAGAGACGGAAGAATTCTTCTTCATGGAGATGAACACGCGCATTCAAGTGGAACATCCAGTAACGGAGATGATCACAGGATTCGATCTCGTTCAAGCACAACTCCAAGTCGCGCTCGATCATCCACTTGCCGTTAAACAAAAGGATATCAAGTTCCATGGTCATTCGATTGAGTGCCGGATCAATGCCGAAGATCCAGACCATGATTTCCGTCCGTCTGCTGGACGTGTCACACAATATGTGACACCGGGCGGAATGGGCGTGCGCATCGATAGCGCGGTCTATCCAGGGTATATGATTCCACCATACTATGACTCGATGGTTGCAAAGTTGATCGTTCATGCAGAAACACGGGAAGAAGCATGCGCGAAAATGGAACGTGCGCTAGCTGAATTTTGGATCGAAGGTGTTAAAACGACGATCCCGTTCCACGAACGTGTTCTCAGTCACCCGGTATTCCGTCGTGGTACATTTACGACGAAATTCGCAGAGCGTGAGTTAAAAGGTACGATCGTAAACTGAATCAGGACGGGAGTTTGTGCGACGAACTCCCGTCTTTTTTTGGCGTTCTCTATGTTTTTTAAAAGAGGAATGTGCTAAACTAACTGATTGAGAACGACAAAAAAAGGAGCACGCAAAATCATGATGAAACGACACATGGCACGCGAACTCGCAGTCCAATCTTTGTTCCAAATGGAACTTTCGGATCTGACTGCACAAGAGGCCATTGAATTCGCGGTAGAAGGTAAGGAATACGATACATTCGTCGAGCAATTGGTGAACGGTGTCGAAACGAACAAAGAAACAATTGATCAGCATATTCGAGAAGCACTCGTCAACTGGTCGTTCGAGCGACTTGGAAACATCGAGCGGACGATTCTTCGCTTGGCCGTCTACGAATTGTTGTTCGAAACGAACATTCCGGTTCGAGTAACGATTAACGAAGCCATCGAATTGACGAAGGCGTTCGCAGATGAAGAAGCAACGAAAATTGTGAACGGTGTTCTTGGTAAAGTGGCACAAGGCGTCGTCAAAGAAAATTCATAAACCGATTTAAAACCGAATAGAGACAAAGAGACAGAAGAGTGAATCGAACTTTTTGGGGGAGTGGACAAATCATGGCAGTAGTAATCGATGGAAAACAGGTAGCCCATTCATATCGTATGAAGCTGAAAGAAGAAGTCGCACGTCTGAAAGAACAGCGGATTCAACCGCAATTGACTGTCATCTTGATTGGTGAAGATCCAGCTAGTCAATCTTATGTACGCGGAAAAGAGAAGGCAGCGAAGGAAATCGGAATGGATTCAGAGTTGATCCGACTTCCGGCAGAAACAACGGAATCAGAACTCCTTCATTTGATTGAACGCCTGAACGTAGATGCGAGTATCCACGGGATTCTCGTTCAATTGCCGTTGCCAGACCATATTGATGAGAGCAAGGTCATTTTTGCGATTTCTCCTGAAAAGGACGTCGATGGCTTCCATCCTGTCTCTGTCGGGAAGATGATGATTGGTGAACCGACATTTTTACCATGTACACCAAACGGTATTCTCCATCTCGTAAAAGAGATGAATGTACCGATCGCGGGTCAGCACGTCGTTGTCGTCGGACGGAGTCAAATCGTCGGAAAACCCGTCGGTATGTTGTTCTTGAATGAATCGGCTACCGTTTCATACTGTCATTCAAAAACTGCAGACCTCGGTGCGATGACACGCCAAGCGGATATCTTGATCGTCGCAGTCGGTGTACCGAAGCTGATTACTGCAGATATGGTGAAACCGGATGCTGTCGTCATTGACGTCGGTGTCAACCGTGTCGATGGTAAACTCGTCGGTGATGTTGATTTTGATACGGTACAAGACGTTGCATCGATGATTACACCTGTTCCGGGTGGCGTTGGTCCAATGACGATCACGATGTTACTGCATAACACGATCGAGGCCGCACAATGAGTGAACCTCTTCACGTTTCCGATTTAGTCCACTATGTCAAACGTGAATTAGAAGGTGACGCCCTTCTACAACAAGTCCAGGTGGTGGGAGAAGTGTCGAACTTTAAACGACACTCTTCCGGTCACCTTTATTTTACGTTGAAGGACGAACAGTCACGGATGAAAGCCGTCATGTTTGCTCGGGATGCGAGTCGGGTCAAGACAGACATACGCGACGGCATGCGTGTCGTCGTCACGGCACGCTTATCTGTCTACGTCTCTTCTGGAGAAATGCAACTCTATGTCGAACGGATGACGGAAGATGGTGTGGGCGCGTTATACGAGGCGTTTTCTCGCCTGAAAATGGATCTTGAAGAACGTGGTTGGTTTGATCCTGCGATCAAACAACCGTTGCCTGCTTTTCCGGATCGGATCGGGATCATCACATCGCCAAAAGGAGCGGCGCTTCATGACATTGCAACGACACTCCGGCGTCGTTATCCGCAAGCAGCCATCGTCTTCGCGCCGGTTCTTGTACAAGGAGCAGACGCGGCACCCCAAATCAGTCGTGCTATTCAACTGATGAACGAGCATGCTGCCTGTGATGTGTTGATCATTGGTCGTGGTGGCGGTTCGATCGAAGAGTTGTGGGCATTCAATGAAATGTCTGTCGTGACAGCCGTGTTTGAATCCCGTATCCCAATCGTCTCTGCTGTCGGACATGAGACTGATTTTACGATCAGTGATTTCGTCGCCGACGTTCGTGCTGCTACACCAACAGCGGCGGCAGAACTTGTCACTCCGGAAGCAGAGGCACTCGTCCATCGTGTCCAGGATGTAGAGCGACGTTTAGAACGAACGTATACACAACTCCTTAAGAGTAAACAGGAGCAAGTGACACGTCTAGCCGCGAGTTACGGTCTTAAATCGCCACGTGTTTTACTCGGACTAAAGCAGGAACAACTGGACCGGACGGAAATGTTGCTCCAAAAAGAGA
Organism: Exiguobacterium sp. EF_C8; assembly: GCF_054956715.1. NCBI lineage: Bacteria > Bacillati > Bacillota > Bacilli > Caryophanales > Exiguobacterium > Exiguobacterium sp. EF_C8. Next base: position 956,448 of record NZ_CM143264.1, read on the forward strand.
TGCAGTATATCGTGACTCAAAACCGACAGCAGGTGGAGCGTCTTCACACACGTTTAATGCGAATACCAGTACGTGATCGATTCGTACAACAACGAGCAACGATTGAACAGTCGCGTCGTCGACTCGAAATCGTGCGTCGGCTTTTGCAATCGAAACAACAACAAGTGCGTCATGTGCTCGCGCGACTCGACTCCGTCAGTCCGACGCATGTCCTGATGCGCGGCTATACGTATGTCGAACAGGATGGACAAATTGTTCGTTCCGCGAAGGCATTAACAGCGTCTTCGTTCGATATCCGATTCCATGATGGAACGATTCGTGCCAAACGAGAGGATGGGGAGTAAGGATGGAGACGGAACAATCTTTTGAAGAAGCACTAGAACGACTAGAAGAGATCGTCACGTTACTCGAAGAGGGCGAAGCTCCGCTAGAACAAGCGATGGCTCTTTATGAAGAGGGCGTCAAATTGACAGCTCTTTGCCAAGGAAAGTTATCCGTTGCTGAGAAAAAACTCGATCAGATCCTGGAGCAAGATGGTACGCTGCGGGAAAAAGGAGGAGCACAATGATTGCCTTGCATGAATGGAAGACACAAGTCGAAAACAAAATGGCAGAGTTCATGGAGCGACTCGATGCACCCGACCGTTTACGTGACTCAATGCGGTATTCACTTGATGCCGGTGGGAAACGGATTCGTCCGGCCTTGATTTATGCAGTACTCGATGCCTTCTCAATCGACCGCTCAAAAGGAGATGCTACTGCTGCGGCACTTGAGATGATTCATACATATTCGCTGATTCATGATGACCTTCCGGCAATGGACGATGATGATCTCCGTAGAGGTCGTCCGACGAATCATATCGCTTTTGATGAAGCGACAGCGATTTTAGCAGGGGACGCATTGCTCACGAACGCATTCAGCTGCCTCCTCGAGACACCAGCTTCGCCAGAAGTGAAGCTTGCGCTCGTCGAACGATTAGCGGCGGCGGCAGGAGCTTCTGGTATGGTCGGCGGACAACTCGATGATATGCTCGGTGAGCGTGGTGGCATAAATGATGTAGCGGAGCTAGAATCGATTCATCGTCGAAAAACAGGAGCACTTCTCGTCTTTGCGGTCGAAGCAGGCGGGTTGCTCGCCGCAGTTAGTCCGACAGATCTTGAGCACCTGCATCAATATGGTCGCCATCTCGGCATTGCTTTTCAAATTCAAGATGACATCTTAGACGTGACAGGAGATGCTGAAAAAATCGGCAAGCCGGTTGGTAGTGATGAAGAAAATGAAAAAGCGACGTATCCGAAACTCCTCGGTCTTGAAGGTGCGAAACGTGCACTGACAGCTCAGGTAGAAGCAGCAGAACAGGCGATTGAAGCACTATCGGTCGAAGCGACGACACTTAAGGAACTGCTAGACTTCGTGGTCAAGCGTGACCATTAAGCAGGACGACGCATCGTGCGTCGTCTTTTTCTATGCTGACAATGGCGCTCGATAGATTGTTCTAGTACAATGTAGGGTACAAACCCTATAAGATTGTAAGGAAAAGAGGCGGTAAGGTATGAAATTGACAGAAATACAGGATCCGTCATTTTTAAAGCGTATGTCGGTCTCCGAACTCGAAGTTTTCGCAGGCGATATTCGACGCTTTTTGATTGAAGAATTAGCGACGACAGGTGGGCACTTGGCACCGAATCTTGGAGTCGTCGAGTTAACGCTTGCACTGCATCGTGAATTCGACAGTCCAAATGACAAGTTCGTCTGGGACGTCGGACACCAAGCCTATGTGCACAAGATTCTCACAGGACGCGCGAGCCAGTTTGATACGCTCCGTCAGCATAAAGGACTTTGTGGATTTCCGAAACGCAATGAAAGCGTGCATGACGTCTGGGAGACAGGGCATAGCTCGACGTCCTTGTCAGCAGCAATGGGGATTGCTGTTTCAAACGAATTGAGCGGTAAGGATGACCGCGCAGTCGCGATCATCGGTGACGGGGCGTTAACAGGCGGTATGGCCCTCGAAGCATTGAATCACATCGGAGCAGAGCAACAAAACGTCATCGTCATCTTAAATGATAACGAGATGTCGATTGCACCAAACGTCGGTGCGATGCATCAAATGCTAGGACGGATTCGTTCATCGCGAAAAGTACGTTTTGCGCAAGACGAGCTTGAAGCATTGATCAAAAAGATTCCGGTCATTGGCGGACGTTTGGAAAAAGGAAGCGAGAAATTGAAAGAAGCCGTCAAGGGAGCGCTCGTTCCTGGGATGTTCTTTGAAGAACTTGGTTTCAACTATTACGGTCCGGTCGATGGACACGATCTTAATGATTTGATCGAACAGCTCAATTACGTGAAAAAAGAAGAAGGACCTGTCCTGCTTCATGTCATCACGAAAAAAGGGAAAGGTTATCGTCCGGCAGAGTTTGATGGGGTCGGTACATGGCACGGTCTTGGACCATACAAGATGGAGTCCGGCGAAGTCATCAAAGGAAAATCAAAAGCACCAAGTTATTCCTTTACGGTAGCGGATACCTTGACGAAGATGGCACGCGACGATGAAAAGCTGACGTTGATCACACCAGCGATGAGTGTTGGCTCAAAACTCGATTGTTTTGAAAAAGAATTCCCAGAGCGGATGTTTGACGTTGGGATCGCGGAACAACATGCTGTCACGTTCGCAGCTGGTCAAGCGACGCAAGGCATGAAACCCGTTGTATCAATCTACTCGACGTTCTTCCAGCGCGCATACGATCAACTCGTGCATGACGTGGCGCGTCAAAATCTGGACGTAACGTTTACGATTGACCGATCAGGTCTTGTTGGAGCAGATGGTGAGACACACCAAGGGGTCTTCGATATTGCTTTCATGCGCCACGTGCCGAATATTCGAATCGTCATGGCAAAGGATGAGAATGAACTACAGCACTTGCTCTATTCAGCTGTTAAATACGAAGGACCAATCGCCGTTCGTTTCCCGCGTGGCGAAGGACTTGGTGTACCAATGGATGAGACATTGCATGAAATTTCGCTCGATACGTGGGAAGTTGAACGTGAAGGAACAGATGTCGCCATCCTTGCATTCGGACCACAAGTGCAAGACGCGCTCAAAATCGCGGATCTCTTAGCAGGCGAATTATCAGTTCGTGTCATCAATGCCCGGACGATCAAACCGCTTGATGAGAAGATGCTGAACGCTCTTTACGCAGAGGGAATTCCACTTGTGACACTGGAAGAAGCCGTCCTAAAAGGTGGATTCGGATCAGCTGTCCTTGAGCATGCGAACGAGCAGGAAGCATTCCCACGCGTCAAACGCTTCGGTATTCCGGATTGGTATATCGAGCACGGCGGTGTGAATGAGTTGCTGGAAGAAATTGGACTATTACCTGGACAAATCGCAGAAGAAGTACGCGCTTTCGTCAATCAAGGAAAGAAACAGAGTGTGTGACGATTCATGGAAAATGTAAAGAAAATCCGCCTCGACGTTCTTCTCGTCGAGCGCGGTTTGTTTGAAACGCGTGAAAAAGCGAAACGGTCGATCATGGCTGGACTCGTCTTTAGTGGCACGGAACGATTGGAGAAGGCCGGTGAAAAGGTCAAGTCCGATATCGATTTGCACGTTAAAGGTCAGTTGATGCCTTACGTGGGGCGTGGTGGCTTTAAGATGGAAAAGGCACTTCAAGTATTCGATTTTGATGTCACGGGTAAAACAGGTCTCGATATCGGATCGTCGACAGGTGGTTTTACCGACTGCTCCTTACAAAATGGAGCAGCACATATGTATGCACTTGATGTCGGTTCCAATCAGCTGGACTGGAAGCTTCGCTCGGATGACCGCGTGACGGTGATGGAAAAAACGAACTTCCGGCATGCGACACCAGACATGTTCCTTGTCGCGCCGCAGTTTGCGACGATCGATGTCTCGTTCATTTCATTACGTTTGATGCTTCCGCCATTGAAGATGATCCTCGTTGAAGGAGGAGACGTCATGGCGCTCGTCAAACCGCAATTCGAAGCAGGTCGTGAGGATATCGGTAAAAAAGGCATCGTGCGTGACGAGCGGATTCATGTCCGAGTTCTCGATGAGATGATCGAATTCTTCATTCAACAAGGGTTCTATGTCAAGCAGCTCGACTATTCTCCGATTACCGGTGGAGAGGGCAACATTGAGTTCTTGTTGCATGCACGCCTTGGTCAACCAGGGCTTGATCCGTCCGTTCATGCGACGGAGACGGTCAAGCTAGCGCATGCTAGTCTTTAAACGAACAGATGATAACGAAGACGGATCCGGTTCATGGGTCCGTCTTCCTTGTTGTGTGGCACGATGAAAACCGGATAATAAAATGGGAAACGTGGACTTTTGATGATTTATTGGATTACAATAGTAACATCGAAGAATACTGTGAGGTGCAGGAATGACAAAGGGGCAACGGTTGATTAAGATTCGGGAGATCATCACCCAATCAGAAGTAGAAACCCAGGATGAATTGGTAGAGGAATTACGGAATGCAGGATATAAGGTGACACAGGCAACGGTATCACGAGATATCAAGGAACTCCATCTCGTGAAGGTCCCGTTGAATGATGGACGTTATAAATATAGCTTACCCGCCGACCAACGCTTCAACCCACTCGGGAAATTGCGGCGTCTGCTCGGAGATAGCTTCATCTCGATTGATTCTGCTCAAAATCTGATTGTCATGCATGTCCTGCCGGGAAATGCGAATGCAGTCGCTGTCTTACTAGACCATTTGAGCTGGAGCGAACTGCTTGGAACGGTGTGTGGGGACGATACGATCCTATTGATTGCACGAAGTGAGGGACAAGCGAAAGAAGTGACGGAACGAATTTTAGAAATGCTGTAAGGAGTTGACAGGATGCTAGCTGAATTATCGATCAAACAATTTGCGATCATTGACGAGCTACAGATCGACTTTAAAAAAGGAATGACCGTCTTGACTGGGGAAACAGGTGCCGGTAAATCGATCGTTCTCGATGCGATCGGATTATTAATTGGTGGACGTGGATCCGCGGAATTCGTTCGATACGGGGAAGATCGGGCGGAACTAGAAGGATTGTTTCTGATTGAAGACGACCATCTCGTCTATGATCTTGCAGAAGAGTATGGCATCGATATCGAAGACGGATTGATCATCTTGCGACGTGATCTGTTCGCGACAGGAAAAAGTGTCTGTCGCGTCAACAATAAGCTGGTCACACTGACGATTTTACGTGAGTTCGGACGTGTCCTCGTCGATATGCACGGGCAACATGAACATCAGCATTTAATGGACAGTACGTACCATCAAGCGATTCTCGATGACTTCGCGCAAGAGGCGATCGCGCCACTCCTTCAAGCCTATCAGTCCGGTTATCAAACGTATGAAGAAAAACGGACGGCGCTACAATCGCTCGCACAAAGCGAGCAAGAACTCGCCCAACGGATCGACTTGTTATCGTTTCAGACCGAAGAGATCGAGGGCGCAAAACTTCGAGCACATGAGGAAGATGAGTTACTCGTCGAGCGGAATCGTCTTGCGAACTTCGAGAAGTTATATGCGTCGTTGAAGACAGCCTATGACGCCTTACACGATGAGATGCGCGGCATCGATTCCGTTGGAGACGCGATGCGTGAACTACAACAAGCATCAAGCATCGACGAACAGTTTTCTCAGCAAAGTGACGCGATCGCAAGCGCCTTTTATGGACTAGAAGAAGTCGGTTATGCCATTCGAGATCAACTCGAAACACTTGAGTTCGATTCCAATCGACTCGATGAGATCGAACAACGTTTGTCCGTCTTCCAACAGCTGAAACGAAAATACGGAGCGACGATTGAGGAAGTCATCGCTTACGGTGAGAAAATTCGGATTGAACTTGATACGATGACAAATCGAGATGAACGAATTGAACGCTTAAAAACCGAAGTCGAACAGCTCGAAAGCGAATTGTTTGAAATTGGTGGTCGACTCTCACAACAGCGTCGCAAAGCGGCAGTTCAATTAAGTGAAGCGATTCATTTGGAGTTGCGTGAGCTTTACATGGAGAAGGCGCGGTTTGAAATTCGTTTTCTTCAAGACGGAAAGACACCGATGCTACGCAAGAACGGGATCGACCATGTGGAATTCTTCATCATGACGAATGCGGGAGAGCCATTCAAGTCGCTCGGAAAAGTTGCATCGGGCGGGGAATTATCTCGTATCATGCTTGGACTGAAGTCGATCTTCTCGCGCTCGGTCGGAGTCGCCTCAATCATATTCGATGAAGTCGATACGGGTGTTTCGGGTCGTGTTGCACAAGCGATGGCAGAAAAAATCTATCGTTTGTCGGTAGACGGACAAGTGCTTTGTATTACGCACTTACCACAAGTCGCTTCGATGGCGGATCAACATCTCTATATTCGAAAGATTGAGGAGACGGATCGTACGACGACCCAAGTCAACGTCTTGTCTCAAGCAGATCGAGGGAACGAACTTGGACGGATGATTTCCGGTGCCCATATGACGGATTTGACATTACGGCATGCCGAGGAATTGATGGATCAGGCGAAGACGATGAAAGAATCGCTTAAAAATGGGGTGTAAGGATTGATTAAAGTCGGGATAGCAGATGATAATCGCGAAATGGTCGAACTGATTCGCCAGCATATCTCTGCGCAAGAAGACATGGAAGTCGTTTGCGTCGCCTACAATGGCGAGAGTTGTCTCGAACGCATGAAAGAACATGAGGTGGATGTATTGCTCCTCGACATCATCATGCCTCATTTAGATGGGCTTGGTGTGCTCGAAGAATTGATGAAGAAAAAGAAGAATCCTGCTGTCATCATGTTGAGTGCTTTCGGTAAGGACGAGGTCTCACAACAGGCGGTCACCCTTGGAGCATCATACTTCTTACTTAAACCGTTCAGCATGGATCAGCTCGTTCAAAAAATTCGTCTCGTGACGAATCAAGGACAAGCTCCGGCGATCGAAACGATTGATCTAAAAGTCGGCTCGACGCTTCGAGAAGTGGGGATCGCTCCGCATATCAAAGGGTTTACGTATTTAAAAGACGCTGTCTTAATGGTGCTTGAACGGGAAGATCTACTCGGATTGATCACAAAGGAACTCTATCCGACGATTGCGAAAAAACATCAAACAACAGCTTCTCGCGTCGAACGAGCGATGCGTCATGCCATCAAGTCCGCCTGGAACGAAGGAATGCAGCAACACGAGTTGTTTAACGGTCGGATCGAACAAGAGAAGAGTCCAAAGAACTCGGAATTCATCTCGTATGTATCGAGTCATATGAATCAAGAACAATCCGGTTGAAGCCATATACCGTCTAATTCATAAAAGGCGCCAGACTGAAGATAAAGTGCAGTTTTTCTCTTGACGAGAAAGATTGCACTTTTTTTGTCCATCTCGAATCGCTACGCTTCTTTCCTCTTTCTTTCTGGTAAAAGGCAGAATCTAAACGATAACGGTTTATATTTGATTCTTATTTCGTTCATAGCGAATGATTGACACTCCGTTATCAAACGTGTGTTGTTCCATGACGTTCCAAGTGAGGGGAACCATTCTTTGATCGGGAAAGAGACGCTTACCGGAACCGATGATGACAGGATAATGGATCAAGCGAAGCTCATCGATCAAATCCGCTTGATAAAGTGTATGAACGAGTTCACTACTGCCCCAGATATGAAACGGTGGGCTATCCTGTTGTTTCAAAAGCTTTAGTTCAGAAGTCGGATGCTTCAAACAAGTTGTCGGCTGCCAAAGGACAGGTAGTGCATGACGCGTGGCGACATACTTCATGGCATGATCGGCAATCGGCCAGACATCTGAGTGGAGTGGCCAATAACTTGCCCATTGTTCGTAAGTCGCACGACCGAGCAACAGAGAGCAGTCCTCATGCATCCATCCGCGAATGACTTGACCGATCTCAGGATGTTGAAAAGGAACGGTCCAGCCACCATGTTCGAAATCGTTGCTTACATCCTCCTCCTTTCCACTCGGTGCTTGAACGACACCATCTAAAGATAGATGTTCGAATACGATGACTTTTCGCATACAAGATCTCCTTTCGAATGCACTCTTTCTACAGCATACGGTAGAGATCAAAAAAAATAAAAGCGTTTGCAAATAAATATTGCATAAACTGAAATGTTTGTTATAATAAAGGTACCAAATGATTTGGCAAGACGTCAGATGAACGTCGAGTCGGCGAGGACTCCGGAAATCCCGTTGATGAATATCATCTCAGAACGCCAACTGTAAATGGCTCAAGAATGCCGGACGACATTCTCTTGGTAGAAGTCGTACCAAGGTATCTTGTTCATTCTAGATGGGAAATCTCGAATGAATGGGAGCTTCCATGATTTCGAAGCTAGGGAAAAGTGGAAGGTAACGGATCGTCTAAAATGAAAAGTACAGTTCGTGAAAAGGAGTGTTGTCTAGCAGTGATTGTTAGCAACCGAATGTTTGACTGCTTCAAGCGGATGACATTACGCTCCACCTAGGTCCCGAGTACAGTCAGATGATGGAACTGAAATACCATTCTATCGTTAGCTCGATAGCCAGATCTGATTTCTTTCCACCTCTTCATTAAGAGGAACACCTAAGGTTTTGGAGTACACGAATAGTTCTAACTATGAGAGGAGTTCATCCGTAAGTGAAACCAATTTTATACGAGTAAAAGGTCCCGCGCTTGAAATGAGTTCAAGAGATGGGGACCTTTTTCTGTGTTTATTTTTTTTGATAGCGGTCGGAGACTTTTCCACGTTTTCGATCGCGATAAAAGACATATCCTGCGACAAATCCAATACCACCCATCGCAAGAATCAACCCAACGAGACCTTGCAATACATATACGTAAGCCGCATCGCCTAAGTATTTAAACGGCACTTGCGCAATTAGAAAGACACTGTCGCGCATGAGCTTAATACCAATCGCGCCGATGATGCCGGGGATTAATAATGAGAGCAAACCAATGATACGCATAGGACGCCACTCCTTTCCAAGCGTATTGTATCAAAAAATCGACCGTTCTGCGAATCGGGTTTGCTTCCCTTTTTTATTCCGAGTAGGATAGAAATGTAAGCAGTTTCAAAGGGGGAATTTATATGCATCATCTACTCGTCGTCGGAGCAGGTCAAGGGGGAACAGAGGTCTTGCACGCATTTCAACGTTCACCACTATTAACGGTCATCGGTCTTGTTGATCCAAACATGGAGGCGCCTGGGGTAGCGCTTGCACGGCGCGCGGACATTCGGATCGAAACGAACTGGTCAGCATTCGAAGGAGCAGACGTCGATTTCATCATTGACGCTACGGGAGAAAGTGGCGTACTCGAACAATTAATCCATGATTTTCCGGGAGCGGCGGTCTTACCGGGTGAATTCGTCAGAGTGTTACTTGAGCGTCTGACTGAAAAAGAGAAAATGCTCGAAGCAATCATTCATTGTACGAGCGAAGCGATTTCCGTCGCCGATCAAGACGGACAGACGATGCTGATTAATCCGGCGTATACGCGAATGACCGGTTTCACAGAACGAGATGTCGTCGGAAAACCGGCTAGCGCCGATATCGGGATGCAAGAATCCGTTCATTTGAAAGTCTTGAATACAGGCGAGAACGTGCGAGATGTTCGTATGAAGATCGGACAAGATCAACGCGATATCATCGTCAACGCAGCACCTGTCATCGTCGATGGACAAGTCCGCGGTTCCGTTGGGGTCATTCGAGATATTTCGGAAATGAAGGCTCTAGCAAAAGAATTAAAGGCAGCGCGACAAAAAATCCGGACACTCGAAGCTAAATATACATTCGATGATATCATCGCCGAGAGTGAAGCAATGCGCTTCGTCGTCGATCAAGCGAAGCTTGCGGCAACGATGCCAGTCAACGTCTTGATTCGCGGTGAATCCGGAACCGGTAAAGAACTGTTCGCACATGCGATCCATGCAGCAAGCGAACGCAAATATGAACAATTCGTCCGCGTCAACTGTGCGGCGATTGCACCGACGTTACTCGAAAGTGAACTATTCGGGTACGAGGAAGGCGCGTTCTCAGGAGCGCGGCGCGGCGGCAAGAGGGGATACTTCGAAGAAGCACACGGAGGTTCGCTATTCTTAGATGAGATCGGCGAATTGCCACTCGACGTCCAAGCCAAACTGTTACGGGTGTTACAGGAAAATGAAGTCGTCCGGGTCGGTGGCACGAAGGCGATTCCGGTTGATGTCCGCATCATCGCGGCGACGAATGCGAATCTAGAGCAAAAAATCATCATGAATGAGTTCCGAGAGGATCTCTACTACCGGATTAATCGTTTACCGATTCACATACCGGCACTACGTGAGAGACCGGATGATATCGCACCGTTAACCTTACACCTACTCCGCAAATTGAATCAAAGTTATGGACGATCGGTCGGACGGATCTCGGATGATGTACTCGAAGCAATGAAGAAGCAACCGTGGAAAGGAAATGTCCGCGAGCTTGAAAATGTCATCGGTCGCGCATTGATTTTTACGGATAAAACAGAAACGGTCTTACGAAAAGGACATCTTCAACTTGTCGTGCCACAAACAACAAAAGTCACGACGAGACAGAAAAAGGAAATCAAACATTTATCCGACGAGATGTCTCACGTCGAAGAACGATTGATCCGGGAAGCGCTTACTGCTTTTAATGGCAACAAAACAGAAGCCGCAAAACAACTTGGGATTTCTCTCCGGGCACTTTATTACAAAGTGGAACGATTTAACATTTATTCATGAAGCGCAAATTTTTGCGTGCAATATATTGCAAAAAATGCAAAAGCGTGCAAAATTAAAGACGTTCTTGCTTATCCTACCGTCTCTTTTGAATTGGCACGAAAATTGCTATTACTATTTATGTATGACAGGTAAGGGGGGGAATACAGTGAGATTCAGTGAAATGGTCGAGCAGGCAGCTCGACTCGAAGATTCCGTCGTTGCGATTGCAGCTGCGGATGACGAAGAAGTGATGGATGCTGTCGCATTAGCAATTGAAAACGATTTAGCGCGTTTTCATTTGTTCGGGGATGCGACACGGATTCAGCAGATGATTCAAAAACGGACATTACGAGAGTCGCAGTTCGTGATCACCCACACCTCTACATCGCAAGAAGCGGCAGAGCGTGCCGCTCATGCCGTTCGCAAAGGGGATGCGAGTGTCTTGATGAAAGGTCTTGTTCCGACAGCGATGTTCATGAAAGCTGTCTTGAACAAAGAAACGGGTCTGCGTTCTGGAAATGTCCTGTCGCATGTCGCGTTGTTCGAAGTGCCAGGGCGTGAATCAGCGATCGGATTGACCGATGCAGCGATTCATATCCAACCGTCACTCGAAGATAAGGTAAAAATTATCGAAAACGGTGTCTCCGCCTTACGAGCGCTTGGATACGGATTACCGAAAGTCGCAGTCTTAGCAGCCGTCGAAGTCGTCAATCCGACGATGCAGGCAACGATAGACGCTGCCCTACTGACGCAAATGAACCGACGTGGTCAAATCAAGGATTGCCTTGTAGACGGACCACTTGCGCTCGACAATGCCGTGAATCTCGTCGCTGCCCAGCAAAAAGGCTTGACGGGAGACGTAGCAGGGCAGGCGGATTTACTCGTCGTTCCGCAAATCGAAGTTGGGAACGTTATCTACAAATCGCTCATGTATTTCGCACATGCCTCGGTGGCGGCGATTCTCGTCGGAGCGCGGGCTCCAGTTGTATTGACAAGCCGCGCCGATACAGCAGAAGCAAAAATGTACTCACTAGCCTTTGCGCTATTAAATGCTCAACAGACGAAAAAAGTAAAACAAACAATCTGAGGAGGAACTTAAAATGGTCGAAACAAATGTAGAATCACGCTTCAGTATCTTTGAAACAATGGAGATGGAAGATTACGAACAAGTTGTTTTTTGCCACGATAAAGTATCTGGATTAAAAGCAATCATCGCGATTCATGACACGACACTCGGACCGGCACTCGGTGGACTTCGTATGTGGAATTATGCATCTGATGAAGAGGCATTGATTGATGCGCTCCGTTTATCAAAAGGGATGACGTATAAGAATGCAGCCGCTGGTTTGAACCTTGGTGGTGGCAAAGCTGTCATCATCGGCGATGCGAAGACACAAAAATCAGAAGCACTCTTCCGGGCATTCGGACGTTACGTCCAGTCACTGAACGGTCGTTATATTACAGCAGAAGATGTCAATACGACGGTTGCAGACATGGATTATATCCATATGGAGACAGATTTCGTCACTGGTGTCAGCCCAGCATTCGGATCAAGTGGTAACCCATCACCAGTTACGGCATACGGAGTCTACCGTGGTATGAAAGCAGCGGCAAAAGAAGTGTACGGAACAGATTCACTTGGTGGAAAAACGATTGCGATCCAAGGTGTCGGTAACGTTGCCTTCAATCTATGCCGTCATTTGCATGAAGAAGGGGCGAAACTGATCGTCACGGACATCAACCAAGAAGCACTTCAACGTGCTGAAGAAGCATTCGGTGCCTTGATCGTCGCACCAGAAGACATTTATAGCGTCGAAGCGGACATCTTTGCGCCATGTGCCCTCGGTGCGACATTAAACGACGAGACGATTCCACAATTGAAAGTCAAAATCATCGCTGGTGCGGCAAATAACCAACTTAAAGAAGACCGTCACGGTGACATGCTCGAAGAACGCGATATCTTATACGTACCAGACTTCGTCATCAATGCGGGTGGTGTCATCAACGTTGCCGATGAACTCGACGGATACAACCGTGATCGTGCTATGAAAAAAGTTGAACTCGTCTACGACGCGGTCACGAAAGTATTCGAGATCGCAAAACGCGATCATTTACCGACATATCGTGCTGCGGAGAAAATGGCAGAAGAGCGTATCGCAACGATGCGTAGTGCCCGCAGCCAATTCTTACGTCGTGATAAAAACATTCTAGGATCACGCGGCTGATCAGAGGAGGATATCCATGAGCGAACGTATTTTGACGATCAATCCCGGTTCGACTTCGACGAAGATCGGTATCTTCGAAGGACCAAACCCGGTGTTCATGAAGACGTTACGCCATCCAGCGGAAGCGGTCAGAGGACCGCTTCCAGCGCAGCTGGAGATGCGTCGTCATGTAGTACTCGAAGTGTTAGCTGAAGAACAGATTGATTTGAAAGCGCTTACTGCAGTCGTTGGTCGTGGTGGGTTACTCCGACCGCTTGTCAGCGGTACGTATGCGGTCAACAGAGAAATGCGAGAAGACTTACTCAGCGGTATTTTTGGCGTTCATGCATCGAACCTCGGTGGACTCCTTGCGGATGAGATTGCTCGGACACTCGACATCCCATCATTCATCGTTGATCCGGTCGTCGTTGACGAACTAGAACCGATTGCGCGTATTACAGGCTTACCTGAACTTGAACGAAAAAGTATTTTCCATGCCTTGAATCAGAAAGCTGTTGCGAAACGGTACGCGAAGGAAATCGGACGTCCATACGAGGAACTGCGCCTGATCATTGCACACATGGGTGGCGGCATTACAGTCGGCGTACACCATGAAGGGCGTGTTATCGATGTCAACAATGGACTCGATGGAGAAGGACCGTTTTCGCCAGAACGAAGCGGATCGCTACCTGTTGGTCAACTAGTAGAACTATGTTATAGTACCAAGTATAAACTTGAAGAGATGAAGCGTCTGGTCGTTGGGTCAGGCGGACTTGTTGCGCACTTAGGTACGTTTGACGCGGTTGAGATCGAGCGCCGGATTGAAGAAGGCGATGAAAAAGCGGCATTGTTATATGAAGCGATGGCGTACCGGATCGCGAAAGAAATCGCTGGTCAAAGTGCTGTCTTGTTCGGTCAGATCGACGCGATCATTCTAACAGGCGGACTTGCTTATAGTGATCGGTTGACGCGTATGATCGAAGAACGCGTCGCCCACCTTGGTCAAGTCGTGCGTAGTCCTGGTGAAGATGAGTTGCAGGCGCTCGCAGAAGGAGTGTTGCGTGTCTTACGTGGGGAAGAGGAAGTTAAGGAATATGGAGGCGAACCAACATGGCTAGAGAATTCGACGTCGTTGTCCTAGGTGGAGGACCCGGTGGATATGTCGCCGCGATCCGTGCAGCACAAGCCGGGAAGTCGGTAGCAATCGTAGAACAAGGAAAATTAGGCGGGACATGCTTACATCGTGGCTGCATCCCCTCTAAAGCCTTTTTGAAATCAGCAGCAGTCTATCAGACGGTCAAACACGCTACTACATATGGCGTGGACGTACCGGAATCGTTTTTACGATTCGAACAGGTCAAACAACGCAAACAAGAGATCGTAGATGGATTAGAGGCAGGCATTCAGCACCTGATGAAAAAAGGAAAGATTGAAGTCTTTCATGGTCGGGGTTCGATTCTTGGACCAAGTATCTTTTCACCGATGCCCGGAACAATCAGTGTCGAGCCGGAAGAAGGCGAAGGCGAGTTGATTCTTCCACGCCAATTGATCGTTGCGACAGGATCACGTCCACGTCCACTGAACGGTCTTGCTTTTGATTCAGAGTATGTCCTCAGTTCGGATGATGCGCTCGATATGGCAGATTTGCCAAAATCAATCGTCATCATCGGCGGCGGCGTCATCGGTGTCGAATGGGCATCGATGTTGACGGATTTTGACGTCGCAGTAACGGTCGTTGAATTCAGCGACCGGATTTTACCGACAGAAGATGCGGCAGTCAGTCGTGAAGTCGCCCGCCAACTAAAAAAGCGGGGCGTCAAGATTCATACGGGCGCAGCTGCACAAAGTGATACGTTCCGTATGTCTGAAGACGGCGTATCGATCGCGATCGACCGTAACGGAGAACAGACGACGCTTGAAGCGGATAAGTTGCTCGTCGCCATCGGTCGGATGGCGAATGTCGAAGGTATCGGAATCGAAAACACAAATATCGTCGTCGAAAATGGCTTCATCCAAGTGGATGACTATTTCCGGACGAAGGATCAACATATCTATGCAATCGGCGATGTCATCGGTCGCTTGCAACTCGCGCACGTCGCGTCAGCAGAAGGCGTCAAAGCAGTCGAGGCGATCGTAAACGGAACGACGACACCACTTGAATATGCGTTCGTACCACGTTGTATCTACAGCGTACCGGAAGCGGCATCGGTCGGTTTAACGGAAGACGAAGCGAAACGTGCCGGAATGGACGTTAAGGTCGGGAGCTTCTCGTTCAATGGGTTAGGAAAAGCGCGGATTGAAGGAGAAGCAGCAGGCTTCATCAAGCTCGTCTCGGATGCGAAGACAGATGATCTCGTCGGCGTTCACATCGTCGGACCAAAAGCAACGGAACTGATTAGTGAAGGTGGGTTAGCGCTCGTACTCAATGCAACGGCATGGGAAGTTGGACAGCTCGTGCATCCGCACCCGGCCTTATCAGAAGCATTTGGAGAAGCAGCACTTGCAGTCGACGGACTTGCGGTTCACGCCTAAGGAGGAATTACGGATGGAAAAGATAGAATTCAAAGAATTGGTAGAACTCGGATTAACGGAACAAGACGCGATTCACATGTTCGAAACGATGGTCCGTGCGCGGAAAATCGATGAACGGATGTGGAAGTTGAACCGAGCAGGTAAAATTCCCTTCCTCGTCTCGTGTCAAGGACAAGAAGCGGCTCAAGTCGGTGCAGCGTTCGCACTCGAAAAAGGAACAGATTACATTTTGCCGTATTACCGTGATTTAGGTGTCGTCTTGCACTTCGGTCAAACGTCACGCGATATCATGCTATCGGCATTCGCCAAAGCAGAAGATCCGAACTCAGGTGGTCGCCAAATGCCAGGACATTACGGTTCACGTGCCTTGAACATCGTGACAGGTTCAAGTCCGGTTACGACGCAAGTACCACATGCTGTTGGAATTGCACTGGCTGCGAAGATGCGTAAGGAGCCACTCGTTGCTTACGTCTCGTTCGGTGAAGGTTCTTCAAACCAAGGTGATTTCCATGAAGGAGCAAACTTTGCCGGAATTCATAAGCTTCCTGTCATCTTGTTCTGTGAAAATAATAAATACGCGATTTCGACACCACTTTCGAAACAGCTGTCAGCTAAACACGTTGCTGACCGGGCGATTGGCTATGGTATGCCAGGATATACAGTGGACGGTATTGATCCACTTGCTGTCTTCAAAGTCGTCAAAGAAGCACGCGAACGTGGATTACGGGGAGAAGGTCCAACCTTAATCGAAGTTGAAGTCGAACGTCTCGTGCCACACTCATCCGATGATGACGATAAATCATACCGTTCTGCTGAAGAACTCGATGCCTTAAAAGCACGTGACGGAATCAAACTCTTCCGTGCGCGTCTGATTGAAATGGGTGTCTTGACTGAAGAAAAAGCGACTGAAATCGAACAAGCGATGGAGAAAGAAGTCGATGAAGCAACGGCGTATGCTGAAGCAGCGGCTTACGATGCGCCAGAAAATGCATTACGTTACGTGTACGACGAGGAGGAAACGAAATGACGACGTTAAGTTTAATCGAAGCGATCAATAGTGCAATCAAAGAAGAGATGGAGCGCGACGAGTCCGTCTTCATCCTCGGCGAAGATGTCGGTGTCCGTGGTGGTGTTTTCCGGGCGACACAAGGGTTGCTTGAACAATTCGGAGAAGAACGTGTCATCGATGCACCGCTCGCTGAGAGTGCGATTGCCGGTGTCGGAATTGGAGCTGCGATGTACGGCATGCGTCCGATTGCTGAAATGCAATTCGCTGACTTCATCATGCCAGCGGTCAACCAAATCGTCAGTGAAGCAGCGAAGATTCGGTACCGTTCGAACAATGACTGGACGTGTCCGATCGTCATCCGAGCACCGTTCGGCGGCGGTATTCACGGGGCACTTTATCATTCTCAGTCGGTCGAAGCGATGTTCAACTCGACGCCTGGTCTGAAAATCGTCATCCCATCGAATCCATATGACGCAAAAGGATTGCTAAAGGCAGCGATTCGTTCGAATGATCCGGTCTTGTTCTTTGAGCACAAACGAGGCTATCGTCTGTTAAAAGGGGATGTTCCTGAAGGCGACTATACGGTCGAAATCGGTAAAGCAGACGTCAAGCGTGAGGGCGAAGACGTGACGATCATCACTTATGGGCTATGTGTTCATATGGCACTTGAGGCAGCAACACGCCTTGAAAAAGACGGAATCGATGTTCACATCCTTGACTTGCGGACTGTTTATCCAATCGACCGCGAAGCAGTCGTCGAAGCAGCGAAAAAGACGGGGAAAGTCTTGCTCGTCACGGAAGATAATAAAGAAGGTAGCGTCATGAGTGAAGTATCGGCAATCATTGCAGAAGAAGCCTTGTTCGATCTTGATGCACCAATCGAACGACTCTGTGGTCCAGACGTACCAGCGATGCCATACGCTCCGACGATGGAGAAGTTCTTCAACATCTCAAGTGAGAAAATTGAAGATAAAATCCGGACGTTACACGCATACTAAGGGGGAACTGACCGATGAAGACTGAAACACTTACGATGCCACAACTCGGGGAAAGCGTTACTGAAGGAACGATTTCGATGTGGCTGGTCAAACCAGGTGACACTGTCAAAAAATATGATCCGATTGCAGAAGTCATTACTGATAAAGTAACGGCAGAAGTCCCATCTTCGTTTGATGGTGTGATCGAAAAACTTCTTGCAGAAGAAGGCGATACGTTGCAAGTCGGTGACGCAATCGTCACGATGCAAGTCAACGGGGGATCAACGGAAGTGGCAGCGACTGAACAAGAAGTACCGGCTGTCGAAGAGACAACGACGGCTGATACTTCGATGAAAAAGCGCTATTCACCAGCAGTCTTGAAACTATCGGGTGAGCATGGCATCGATCTCGAACAAGTGACGGGTACAGGAGCCGGCGGGCGGATTACTCGGAAAGATTTGTTGAAACTGATTGAGTCCGGTGCTATTCCTACACCACAAACAACTGAACCAAAACCGGAAGCGAAAACGGCTCCGGTAGCGCCTCCAACAGAAGCACCATCCGCACCAAAACGTCCGGTCAGTGCACCACAACCGACGGAAACGGGCGACATCGAGATTCCGACTGCCGGTGTGCGTCAAGCAATCGCTTCGAACATGGTACGTGCGAAACACGAAGCGCCACATGCCTGGTTGATGATCGAAGTCGATGTCACGAACTTGGTCGAAGCACGTAATCGTCATAAAGATGCGTTCTTCAAACAAGAAGGGGTCAAATTGACGTTCTTACCATTCTTCATGAAGGCGACGGTCGAAGGATTGAAGAAACATCCAATCATGAACTCGACATGGGCGGGAGATAAGATCATTCAAAAGAAAGCGATCAATCTATCACTTGCTGTCGCGACACAGGATGCTCTGTTCGTACCGGTCGTTAAGAACGCGGATGAACTAAGCATCAAGGGAATCGCACGCGCGATCGATGACTTCGGGAAACGCGCACAAGCAGGCACGTTGTCGTCTGCAGAGATGCAAGGTGGGACGTTTACGGTCAACAATACTGGTTCATTCGGTTCGATTCAATCGGCACCGATCCTTAACTTCCCGCAAGCAGCGATTCTATCTGTTGAATCAATCGTTAAACGTCCAGTTTGGGTGAACGGCATGTTCGCAGCGCGCGATATGGTCAATCTCTGTATGTCAATCGACCACCGGGTACTCGACGGACTTGTTGCCGGACAGTTCCTGCAAACCGTCAAACAAGCACTCGAATCCATCGATCCAAACCAACTTTCCTTATACTGAGATTTTCCAGTTGACAGGGAAGTAGAAGCATCGTAATATAAGAGACAATTCAACACACGATAGCAAAGACGAAGAGAAGTAACTTGTGAAACGATTTAAGAGAGCTGATGGGTGGTGTGAATCAGTATCGGGTGACAAGCGAATGGCCTTCCGAGCTTCAGACCGAATCCTTTAAGTGGGTAGTAGGCTCTGACGGGTTCCTCCCGTTATTGGGGTCGACGAATCAGGACAATGGTCCGGTTCGTTTCAAAGGGGACGATGTCAGCATCGTCAACGAAGGTGGTACCGCGGGTCTTCCCGTCCTTCATGTTCTACATGAATGGGCGAGAAGACCCTTTTCGTATACAATTGAATCGAATAAATCGTAGAGTGAGTTAAGTAGCGAGGCAACATCGGCGTTTCAGAGAGCGGAAGAATGGTGCGACTTCCGTACGGCGAGGTTTCGTGAATGGTCTCATGAGAGCGTGGCTGAACGAAGAAGTAGGTCACGACGGATGCCCCCGTTATCGTAGGCTATGATGTCTCTTATTTAGACGCATCAGACAGAGTGGGAACGGTCGAACCGTTCCAATCGAGAGGTGGCACCGCGAGATAATCGTCCTCCATGCAGCATACGCTGTGTGGGGGACTTTTTTTTATTCCAGGAGGCGAACAGGGATGGTTCAGACAGACACACTTATCATTGAACAACTTGAACTAAACGGCGACGAGATGACGCCGGTCATGATTTTCCAACAACTGAGTGGAACACAGAAATGCTTGCTTGAAAGTTCAGCGCATACGGATCATGGACGGTATTCAATCATCGGTGTCGATCCGGTGGAAATGATCCGCGCAGAAGGACGAACCGTGACACGGGAACAGTTGAAGACAGGGCGATTGACACAAGAAACAGGTGATCCAGTACGGCTGATGCAACAAATGATCCTCCGGAATGGCGTCAAAGAAGATCTTCCGTTTTTAGCAGGCGGGATCGGATATGTCGGATACGATATGATGCGGGCGTATGAGACACTCGGAACGATTCCGAAACGAACGCGCCAATTACCGGACGCGCTACTCGCCGTCTACGACCAAATCATCCTGTTTGATCATCTCGAACATCGTGTTCATTTAATTCAAACGTCACTTGGTGGCATCACCGATCGTGATGAATTACGTCAACGTCTAGTAGATCGGAAAGCGCAACTCGAACAATCGCGAGAGCGAACAGACATCGAGCGTCCACTCCGGGATGTCGTTTATGAACCGTTGATGGATCAAGAGACGTTTGAAGGACTCGTCGAACAAGCGAAGAGACATATTCGGCAAGGCGACGTCTTCCAACTGGTTCTTTCGCAACGACTCGATGCGACGTTTACGGGTGACCCGTTCCAATTTTACCGAAAACTCCGTAAGGATAATCCGAGTCCCTATCTCTTTTATATCGACTTAGGCGAAGCAATCGTACTTGGGGCCTCCCCGGAAAGTTTGGTCCAAGTCAAAGGGAATCGAGTGACGACGAATCCGATTGCCGGCACACGTCGCCGGGGGAAGACGACAGAGGAAGATGAACGGCTAGCAGAAGAGTTGCTTCACGATGAAAAGGAACGGGCCGAGCACCGGATGCTCGTCGATCTTGGACGCAACGACTTAGGACGGATTTGTCAGATTGGTACCGTCGAAGTGACACGCTTCATGCAAATCGAACGATTCAAGAACGTCATGCACCTCGTCTCCGTCGTTGAAGGGACGTTAGCAGACGGGAAGACTGGAGCAGACGCACTTGTCTCTTGTCTACCGGCTGGGACGGTCACAGGAGCTCCGAAAATTCGAGCGATGCAGTTGATTGACCAGTACGAACAGGTCAAACGAGAAGTATACGCTGGAGCTGTTGGCTATTTCGACATTCGGGGGAATATGGATTTTGCTCTCGCTATCCGGACGATGGTCATCAAGGATGGTGTCGCTTCTGTTCAAGCAGGGGCTGGTATCGTCTACGACTCGATTCCACGCCTTGAGTACCAGGAGACGTTACACAAAGCGAAATCACTACTGGAGGTTTGGAAATGATCGTCCTGATTGATAACTATGATTCCTTTACCTATAACCTATATCAATACGCATCGGTTTATACGGCCGTCCACGTCATTCGAAACGATGCGGTTAGCATCGAAGAGCTCCGCGAGATGAAACCGGACGGTATCATCCTCTCACCCGGTCCCGGTCGCCCGGCTGACGCTGGCATCTGCATCGATCTGATTAGTCAATTATCGGGGCAAGTACCGATTCTCGGTGTCTGCCTCGGACATCAGGCAATCGGCGAAGCATTCGGAGGACGCATCGTTGAAGCGCCGGTCATCATGCACGGGAAGACATCAATGATTCGACAATCGGGACAACTCTTCGACGAAATGACAGAAATGTTAGAGGTCATGCGCTATCATTCGCTGATCGTCGCTCGAAACGACTTACCGACGGAACTCGTCATCACGGCAGAAACGGAGGACCGGACGATCATGGCGCTCGAGCACAAGACACATCCGACATTCGGCATCCAGTTTCATCCGGAATCCGTCGGAACGCCTCAAGGGCAGCAGATGATTAAACGATTCATTGAATTGACGAAGGAGTGACGAACGATGAAAGAGACATTATTGAAATTAGCAGAAGCCAAACATTTACGATATGAAGAGATGCAACAGGCAGCACGCGAACTGTTTGCCGAAGATGTTACTGATAGCGAAATTGCCGCTTTTCTCGTCGCATTGAAAGCAAAAGGGGAGACTGCAGAAGAATTAGCCGGTCTCGCTTCGATCATGCGCGAAGTCGCGCTCGACATTCCAGTCACCGGTGATTTCATGGATAATTGCGGTACAGGAGGCGACGGCTCGCAATCGTTCAACATCAGTACGACAGCCGCTTTCGTTCTAGCCGGTGCCGGCATGAAAGTCGCGAAGCACGGGAACCGGAGTGTCTCAAGTAAGACGGGGAGCGCTGATGTACTTGAAGCACTCGGAGTGTCACTCGATGCAACACCGGAACACTTAGTAGAGCAACTCGAGACGAACGGAATCGCCTTCTTGTTTGCACAACGGATGCATCCGCGCGTCAAGCAAATCATGAAGGTCCGACGTGATTTACGGATTCCGACGATCTTTAACTTGATTGGTCCGTTGACGAATCCGGTCCCGCTCAAGACACAACTATTAGGAATTTACAGGGAGGATATGCTCGAGACGATGGCGTTGACTTTACATCGACTCGGTCGGAAGCGGGCGATCGTCTTGCACGGTGCGAACGGAATGGATGAAGCGTC
The DNA here is from genome assembly GCF_054956715.1 of Exiguobacterium sp. EF_C8. NCBI lineage: Bacteria > Bacillati > Bacillota > Bacilli > Caryophanales > Exiguobacterium > Exiguobacterium sp. EF_C8. The sequence goes on from NZ_CM143264.1 coordinate 978,501, forward strand.
CCTTGCCGGAACGAACCAACTCGTCTTACTCGACGAAGGCGAACTGATCCGCTTCAGTCTTCATCCGGAAGAAGTCGGACTAAAGACCGCACCGCTTGAAGCGATCCGCGGTGGAAGTGCACAAGAGAATGCGGCGATTTTACTGCAAGTCCTGAGTGGAGAGAATGGTGCTTATCGCGACACCGTTCTACTGAACGCTGGGATCGCTCTCTTTGCAGCAAATCGGGTGAAGACGATCGAAGAAGGAATCGCCTTAGCAACAGATAGCATCGACTCAGGACGAGCGATGGAACGATTGAACCAATTACGACAAATGACACGGGAGGAAGCAATCGGATGAATATCTTAGATCGCATCATCGAAACAAAACGGACGGAAGTCCTGCAATTAAAATTAACTGGCGTCGAACGGATCAGTCATGAAGCATTGAAGCCGTCGATCAAGCAACGACTATCGGGAACAGATTTATCCGTCATCGCGGAAATCAAACGAGCATCTCCATCAAAAGGTGCAATCGCACTCGATGTCGACGTCGTCGCTCAGGCAAAACAATATGAAGCGAGTGGGGCGACTGTCATCTCTGTCTTGACGGATGAGACATATTTTAAAGGATCGATGACCGATTTAGCGGCAGTCGCTGCAGCAGTCAACATTCCTGTCCTCTGTAAGGATTTCATGATTGACCGGATTCAGATTGACCGGGCAAAATCACATGGCGCACAGTTGATTCTCTTGATCGTTGCGGCCCTCGAGCAGGAGACGCTTGCTGACTTGTATACGTATGCTTACGCAGAAGGACTTGAGGTCTTAGTCGAAGTCCATGACGAAGAGGAATTACACCGGGCAGAGGCGATCGGTGCACAAATCATCGGCATCAATAACCGGAACTTGAAGAAGTTCGAAGTCGATTTACAAACATCGATCGGATTACTAGAACAGCAACAACCGGACGTTCGTTACATTAGTGAGAGTGGCATCAAGACGGTCGAGGAAGCACAGCGATTACATGCTGCCGGTGCAGACGGGATCCTCGTCGGTGAGACATTGATGCGAGCAGACGATCCACAAATCTTCATCCGAGAAGTGAGTGGCGTTCGCGTATGACACGGATTAAGTTCTGTGGTCTCCGGGAAAGCGAACATGTCGAAGCGGCAGTTCGCTTAGCGGACTACATCGGCTTCGTCTTTGCTAAAAGTAAACGACAAGTCACGCTAGAAGAAGCAGCGCGTCTTAGACGCGACATTCCGAGTACGGTCCAGGTCGTCGGGGTCTTCGTCTCCCCGACCTATCAACAGGTGATTGATGCGGTCGAACAGGTCGAACTGGATCTCGTTCAAATTCACGGGATCATCCCGGATGGCAAGCTGCCGGTTCCCGTCATTCAAGCGATTCCCGTGACGGACATCACGGAAGTAGAGCAACAGACGGAGTATGTGCTCGTTGACGCACCAGTTGCTGGAAGTGGCGAGACATTCGACTGGTCACGAGACATTCAAGCTGAACGTCCACTGTTCATTGCCGGTGGCTTGACAGCTGAAAATGTAGGAGAAGCAATCAAACGATATCACCCGTTCGCCGTCGATGTCTCAAGTGGCATCGAAACGGATGGACAGAAAGATTCCATAAAAATGCAGGCATTCGCAGATGCCGTAAAGGAGAGAGAAGCATGAGTTACGCACAACCGGATACATTAGGGCAATATGGTAAATACGGAGGACGCTACATCCCGGAAACATTGATGCACGCGGTGATTGAACTCGAAGAAGCTTATGCAATAGTAAAAGATGATCCAACATTTCAAGCGCGGATGGACGAATTGCTAAAAGAATACGTCGGACGTGAGACACCACTTTATTTTGCTGAACATTTGACGCAAACGATCGGTGGCGCAAAGATCTACTTGAAACGAGAAGACTTGAACCATACCGGTGCCCATAAAATCAACAATACGATTGGTCAAGCGTTACTGGCTGAACGGATGGGGAAACGAAAAATCGTTGCTGAGACAGGAGCAGGGCAACACGGTGTCGCCACAGCAACGGTTTGTGCCTTGCTCGACCTCGAATGTGTCATCTTCATGGGAGAAGAGGACGTCCGTCGTCAAGAGTTGAACGTCTTTCGGATGGAGTTACTTGGAGCAACTGTCATCCCGGTCACACAAGGGAGTCGAACACTCAAAGATGCCGTCAATGAAGCACTCCGTTACTGGGTCAAACACGTTGACGATACGCACTACTTGATGGGTTCTGTTCTCGGACCACACCCATTCCCGCAACTCGTCCGTGATTTCCAAGCGGTCATCGGAAAAGAGACACGACGCCAAATCATCGAAAAAGAAGGGCGTCTGCCGGAAGCGATCGTCGCTTGTGTTGGCGGCGGCAGTAATGCGATCGGCATGTTCCATCCGTTCATCGATGATACGGACGTAAAATTGTACGGCATTGAAGCAGCGGGAAGTGGTGTTGAGACGGATCAACACGCAGCGACGATGACAAAAGGAGAGGTTGGTGTCTTGCACGGATCGATGATGTATCTCTTACAGGATGCACACGGTCAAGTACAAGAAGCGCACTCGATCTCAGCAGGACTTGACTATCCGGGCGTCGGACCCGAGCATAGTTTGCTCAAAGATATCGGTCGTGTTCAGTATGAAGCGGTGACCGACGAACAAGCACTCGAAGCACTACAGCTGTTGAGCCGCAAGGAAGGAATCATCCCGGCACTTGAATCAGCACACGCGATTGCCTATGCGACACAACTCGCTGCAGAGATGGACAAGGAAGAGATTCTCGTTATCTGCTTATCAGGACGTGGCGACAAAGATGTCGTTACTGTCAGAAACGCACTAAAGGGGGAAGCATGATGCGATTAGAAACAGCGATTCGTTACGTTACAAGTAAGGGCGAAAAAGCCTTCATCCCGTACGTCATGGGGGGAGATGGAGGGATTGATCGCCTTCCGGAAATCTTAGCGTTTCTCGCTGAATCCGGAGCGACAGCGATTGAAGTCGGCGTTCCGTTTTCGGATCCCGTTGCTGACGGTCCAGTCATTCAAGAAGCGGGACTCCGGGCGCTAGAAGCGAACGTCGGACTGAAGGATGTTCTTGAGGCGGTTCGCGTTGCCCGTCAGACCGTCGATGTTCCAATCGTCTTGATGACGTACTTAAACCCGATTTTCCGTTATGGATTAACAGCGTTTTTAGCGACATGTCGAGAAGTCGGGGTTGACGGATTGATCATTCCTGATTTACCACTTGAACAGAGTGAACAGTTCTTCGAACGAGAGGACAAGTCGGATATCGCGCTCGTTCAACTCGTCTCCTTGACGAGTCCAATGGAACGGATTCAAAAGATTGCCGATAAAAGCGAAGGATTCCTTTATGCCGTTACGGTTAACGGGACGACTGGCGGACAGACGACGTTTGATAAGACACTTGAAGAACATTTAGCAAATGTCGCAGCCCATAGCCCGGTACCGGTGCTTGCCGGGTTCGGAATCAGTACACCAGAACACGTCAAACAATTGAGTCGAACAGTCGCGGGTGTCATCGTCGGCAGTAAGATCGTCGACTTACTCCATCAAAACGATCGAGAAACGATTCAACAGTTGATGGCAGCACGGCTTGCAGCAACGCCGTCACATTAATGAAAAAGAGCAGATGATCACACGATCATCCGCTCTTTTTCGTATAGATGTCACTTTTGAACGAGTGACTTCTGCAAGTTCGTATACAGCGGTTCGAATCCGAGTTCTTCATAAAACGTTGCGGCCCGGTCGTTGACCGTCCAAACGTTTAAGCGAACAGCATCCACCTTTCGTTCGAGTGCGAGTTCTTCTGCCACCTGCATCAACTGGCGACCGATTCCCGATGAACGATGGGAAAAGGTGACACCGACGTCAGTGATGTTCAAGATCCGAACGGGCATAAATCGATCGGATGCTGGCGCCGTCCATTTGCCAAACAAGTAACCGGTGATTTCGTCTCCGTTGAGCGCCGTCAGACAGAGGTGTTGCTCTGAATCGAGCATCCGTCTTAAAGACTCCAGCGTGTATGGCGTCGTTACATCTGGGTGAAAGTGAGGCGACAACCGCTTGTGATGCGCGAAAGTCTCAGCCGTCAGTGTAAGCAGGGCAGGGAGGTCTGAAGTACAGCTAGTGCGAATCATCAAGGGATCACTCCGATCATCGATTTTGTTTGAGTACTTCGGCGACGAGTCCCGACACGTACGGACTGCCACGATCTTCTTTTTCGACTGACTCGATCATGATGGCAACGAGAAGATCTTTTTTGTCGTTGTCGTATCCAACGAAGAAGCCATTCTCTTTGCCGTCGGTTTCGCCTGCCTTTTTCAATTCTGCCGTACCTGTCTTACCGGCAACATCGACTTCTTTGATATCAGCCGGAAGCGTATAACCGTTATGAACGACATCATACAAATCATCGCGGATCATCTTCGCGTCGTCTGCGTCGAGTAAATCCTTCTTAAAGACTTGCTTCGTTTTTTCCTCTTGTAAGAGTGTCGGACGATAGATTGTTCCATCAGTCAGGAAAATTTCATACATCGATGCTAAGTGTAGAATATTCGTCAACATCTGACCTTGTCCGTAAGACGTGTCCATCAGCTGTCCATCAGAAGAAATCGTGCCGTCGTTTGAGATCTGTGAGGCACGTAATGGATACGTGAACGGTAGCTTTTCACCGTATCCGAGCGCTTCAAGACCAGACGTAAATGCTTTCGTTCCGACTTGTTCGAGTGTCGAACGGGCGAAATAGATGTTGTCGGAATAGACGAGCGCATTATGCAGATTGACCGGGGCCGGTGTCTCATGAATGCGGGTGACGTTAAAACCATCGATCTTATTTTTCAGCCCATTGATTGTGTAGGCTTTTTCCGGGTCGAGCGTTTCGCTCTTTAATCCGACAGCAGCCGTCAATGGTTTTTGAGTCGAACCGGGTGCGAAGGCACTTGTGAATCGGTTCAATAATGGCTGGTCCGGGTCCTGCGTCAGTTCATCGAGTCGTGCTTGTGAGATTCCTGACATGAATTCAGAAGGATCAAAGCCAGGAGAGCTGAGTAAGACACGGGTCTCGCCGGTCCGCGGATCAATCGCTGATGCTGTTCCGGGATCATCCTGCATCGTTTCATAAGTCTTTTTTTGAAGAGTGGCATCAATTGTCAACGCAATATCTTCGCCATCCGTCGGTTTCGTTTCGGCAACAGTAACGTTTGAGCCGTCTTTTTTCTGTAAAGTGATTGTCGCACCGGCTTTACCACGTAAGCGCTCATCGAGTACTTGTTCAAGTCCACGTTTCCCGACTTGCTCGCCAGCTTGGATTTGATTTTTTGATTGTTTAATCTCGTCTGCTGTCGCTGAACCGATATATCCAATCAAATGAGAGGTTGCTTTACCAAGTGGATACGTTCGGACTTCCGTTTCTTGGACACTGATTCCAGGAATGTCACGCAATTTTTCAACCATTGTTTCGTCGGTCATCGTTTTGAGCGGAACGAACTGTCCATCTTTGACCCAACTTGCCTTTAAGGAATCTTCGACTGAAGAGGTCGGGCGGTCGAGCAATTCGGCAACTTTCTCGATGTCTTTTAATTGTCCGGCTGTCGCGCCGACAGCAAATCCTTTTCCAGAGGTTGCGAGCGGTTTCTCATTCGAATCGAGTAAATCACCACGTTTGCCTTCAACGGTTTGTAGCTGGACTTTGTCATCCTTTTTAAAATCCTTTAGGACAAAAGAAGTATCCCAGTCGATGAACCAGTTTTCGGTCTCACCTTGTTTCTCAAATGTCAGTGGAACTTGTTTATCGTAGGCAACGGTTCCTGCAACCGTATCAAAGGAAATCCGCACGGGAAGGGACGCTTTTTCGTCATCCGTTGCTTCCTCCGCTTTCTTTCGTTCGACGGATAACTTTTGAATATCAAGTGATTTCGACAATTGTTTCGTTCGCTCGATAAATTCTTTTTTACCGTATTCTTTTTTAGTAGCTGTACTCGCGTACGTATACATTTTATCGTAGTCCTGTTTCTCCCAAAGTTTGATATAGGCATCAAGACGTTCTTCAGGTGTCGGTTGATCTTGGCAACCGGCAAGCAGAGTCACGCCGAAAGATGCCGATAGAATCAAGGGAATGGTTCGTTTCATATGATTCGCCTCCTATATGCATGAGAGCCATGATTATACCGTACCACTCCTGTCAGAAGATTTCATCTGAAACAAAAAACCGGACTTCTCAAGATGAGAAGTCCGGCGAATCTGATTCAGTTGAAGTAATTGAGTGGATTAACGCTGTTTGCTGCAGACGTTCCACTGTAGACGTAAGAGCCGCGGTGCATTTCAAAATGCAAGTGAGCACCAAAGGCATTTCCTGTCGCGCCGACTGTCCCGATTTTTGTTCCTTTAGCAATCGTTTGTCCAACAGAAACAGCACGGCTGTTCATATGTGCGTAAACTGTCGTGTACTGGATGCCGTTAACCGTATGCGTCATCATGACATGATTACCGTATGCACCGTAGTAACGAGACGTGATGACCTTTCCAGCAGCTGAAGCATAGATGGGTGTACCCGTCGGAGCACCGATATCAATACCATTGTGGAACGTGTAACCATAAACACCGCTTGCCGCACCGTATCCTTGTGTGATCGGACCGCTTGCTGGACGCGAAAAACCAGTCGTTGCTTTTGTTGAAGTCGTCGTACTGTACTTTTTAACATATGTAGAAGAAACGTAGCGTGATGCGCCGCCGTATGAAATTTTTGTCCATGAACCAGAAACACCGAGATAATTGAATGTCTGTCCTGTATTGACGCTACCGACGATTTTATAAGCCGTTGATGGACCTGTCCGGACGCGTAGTCCGTCTGCCATGACTTTTACTTTATATGTCGTTGCGGCCTCAACTTTCGAAGCACTCGTTGTAGCAAAACCTGAAACTACCAAAGCTGTCATTGTCATTGTTGTAAGCAAACGTTTCATTAAGTGTATTTCCTCCTTAAAAATCTGAAGCGCCAGAACTGATCATTACAAAATTGTAAGATTTTATGTATATTTATTTATTTTAAAGAATGATTTTTCGCCTGAGATGATTATAGCATCGTCAATAACACAAAAATATTTCAAATATATTTCAAAATTACGCTTTGTTAACATATATTGTAATGGATTTTAAAGTAAAAAAGAAACCGACAAATCGTCGATTTCTTTTTTACTCGTATAACGTTAGTCAGCAGAGAATGGTGAATATACAGTGAGATGTTGAGGGAGTACCTCGACAGTCACAGGAACATGACCTGCCGTATCACCATCGGCATTGATTGGTAACTCTTCTTTCGAACGAATCTCGACACGTGTCGTCGTGAAGTGTTCGATTTGATCCGCCTTTGATAACCCACCCGTGATGAGTTTAGGTAATGCTTGAAGCGCATCAAAGAATCCGAGCTTCGTAATGATGAATCCATGCAGTAATCCATCGTCGACTTTTGCTTCTTCCGCAAACGATTCGAATCCACCAACGGAATTCGTCAAGGCGATGATTAACAAGTGGGCTTCTCCATCAAATTGTTTTTCGGCAGAGTTGATTTTGATTGGATAAGGACTATGATCCTTAAAGGCTTTCAGACCTTCAATGAAATAAGCGACCGATCCAAGTGACGTTTTCTGTTCGATGCTCACTTCTTCGACGGCTTCCGCAATCAGACCAACCGCAATGACGTTCATGAAGTAATGATCATCATATTTACCGATATCAAGCGGGCGGGCAGGGGCATCAGCTAATATCTGAATCGCCTCTTCGGGGTCCGTCGGGATGTGTAACGCGCGTGATAAATCATTGACCGTCCCAAGCGGTACGATCCCAAGTGTTGGACGATGTGGTTGCTCGGCAATTCCAGTAATGACTTCATTGACCGTTCCGTCACCACCCATGGCGATGACGGCGTCGTAATTAGACTGGGCGGCATGACGTGCGAATTCCGTTGCATCGTGTTCTTTTTCCGTGAATCGAACGTCGACGGTTTGAAAGCGAGTAGCAAGCGTCTCTTCAGCGAGCGTCGCGTGTTTTTTTCCGAGTTCTTTACCAGAAGACGGGTTGATGATCAACATAGCTTGAGACAAGATGAATTCCTCCTTTGACGTATCTGTTCCTATTTTCCCGAGTCAAAGAAGGACTAATCATTTTAGTTCAAGTTTCTAAAATTAAACGTTCATACAAACTTTCAATTTTTCGTAACAATGCTTCTTTTTCCATCTCGACCGTCATCCATTCTTCTTCCGCGGATACATGAGAAATAACGGCATCAAGATGTACGACTTGAAGTTCCAGCTCTTCTATTTGCTGTTCAATGGACTGTTCTTTCGCAGGTGCTTTCGAACGCTTTGAAATTTTCGATTTCTTCTCATGATTTATCTGAGGTGGTGTGTCATGACTGGCTTGTCGTTTCTCCACTGCGTAAGCATAGTTTCCAGTATACGAAGTAATTTGATGGTCAAGCCAAATGATTTTTGAAAAAAGACGATTCAAGAAATAGCGGTCGTGTGAGACGGCGATCAATGTACCAGAAAAATTCTCGAGTGCTTCTTCAAGCGTCTCTCTTGATTCAATATCTAGATGATTCGTCGGCTCATCGAGAATCAAAACGTTGATCGACGAATGAACGAGTACGGCAAGCTGCAATCGAACACGTTCTCCTCCGCTTAGTGACAAAATAGACCGAAAGACAGTCGGTCCAAAAAACAGGAACCGGGCAAGAATATGGCGGGCTTCCGCTTCTGGAACGGCAATGCGGTCTCTAAACCAGTCGATTAAGCGAGCATCCTCCTCGAAATGGGCATGCTGGGACAAGTAACCGATCCGGTTCGATGGTCCACGCGTGAGCGTGCCTGCGTCTGGTGACAATTCATCAAGCAACAGTGCGAGCAACGTCGATTTCCCGCTCCCATTCGTTCCGACGATTGCAACTCGATCTTGAGCCATGATTTCGAACGAGACAACATCGAAAATGCGACGGGAATCGTAAGCGAAAGAGAGCTCTTCAGCGCGAAAGACGACTTGACTCGTATGATCGGTAGAAGAAAAAGAGACATCAGCGGTTTTGGCTTCGAGTTGCGGTCGTTTGATCCGTTCGATTCGCTCGAGTGCCCGCTCCATCGATTTTGCTTTACGGAATAATTTCTCACTCGGTGGAGATGCTTCGTTTGCCCACTGCCGTAGTCGACGAATCGCTTCCTTCATCTTCTTGATTTTTTTCTGTTGTTCCTGATAGGCGTGGAACTGTTCCATCAAGCGACGTTCTCGTTCGACGACGAACGCACTGTAGTTCCCTAGGTAGGAGGTCAGTTCACCATCTTCAAGCTCGACGATCGAGGTGACGACGGCGTCTAAGAAGACCCGGTCGTGAGAGACGAGCAGGATAGTTCCAGTGTAGTCCCGTAAGAATTGTTCTAACCATTCAACGGCAGCTAAATCAAGATGGTTCGTCGGCTCATCAAGGATTAGGAGGTGTGGTTCCATCAGCAACATGCGACCGAGGCAAATCTTCGTTTGCTCACCGCCGCTCAACTGATGGAAAGGGCGAGTGAGTAACGGACGTAAATGTAATCCGTTCACCATGCGCTCGATCTTCGAGTCGAGTAGATAGCCATCTTTTTGTTCGAATGCATTTGTCGCTTCCGCATATCGAACGAGTAGTGCATCCAGATCATCTGGCGCTGTCGCCATCAAAAGCTCCAACTGTTGCATCCGAGAACGGATTGCGAGGATCTCTTCAAACGCCGTCCAAAGGACGTCGAGTCCGGTCATTGTCTCGGCATAAGTGGGAAGTTGTTCCAAGTAGCCAATCGTCAAACCGTTCTTTTGATAGATGACTCCACCGTCCGGTTGGTCAAGGCGAGCAAGTAAGCGGAGTAATGTCGTTTTACCACTCCCGTTTCGTCCAATCAGACCGACACGATCGTGTTCGTTTAAGAAGAGGGAAACGTCCGTTAAAATCGTTTCGCCTCCGAATTGTTTTGTCAGATGTTGAATGTCGCAAATCATCATAATAAGTTGATCCTTTCGCGCGCATTAAAAAAGGGAGAGCGCAAATAGCACTCTCCCTAGTGTGTGAAAGATGCGCTTTGCTGTATTTTTCAATCATGAAGTTCTAAAAAAGGGCAGACGGGTGCCTTAGAACGCCATTCCATGAAAAATCGCGCGCAACAGATACAATTGTTCCATTAACCAATGTTTGCACGCAGCAAAGTCCATCATTTCACACCACCTTTCGTTTCAGATACAACCAGTTTACCATTATCTTGTTAATTGCGGAAGTCTGAATTATTTGAACACACCAGCAATCGAGCTGAAGAAGTCACTCAGACCATCAAATAATTTAGCGAAGAATCCTTTTGTCTCCTCGGACGTTGCAAACGCATGGATGTCTTGACCAGCATTTTTCAGTCCACTCTCGATTTGCCCCCAGTTGATGTTCGCTTGCTCCATTTGATTGAATAGATTCGTCAACCGATCCATCTGTGCATCAGACAGTTGGATGTTGTTGTTTTGAATGACTTGGACGATCAGGTTTTCGATCTCGACTTTTGTTTCTGGTTTTTGATTCGCGATTTCGGCCTTGATCTCATTCATCAAATCAGCGACTCTATCTGTCCCGACTGTCTTCCCGACGTCTGATGTGACCGATAATTCTTGCTGTGCTAAATCTTTCCGTTCGTCACTCAGCTTGATTCCGGTCTCAGCCGAAGTTTGATCATAGGCTTTCATGATTCCTGTCAGTGCCGATGTTCCAGTCACTTTATAAGGAGAAGTGATCGTGATGTCGGCATCTTTGACACCTGCCGTGACGAGAGCGTTCAAATACATATCCTTCGTCACCCACGTGATGTTTTCCGTCGCAACGGAAAGTCCGTCACCTTTTTCCGTCAATTCGATCTTAGCGGATGAATACATGTTGCCGCCCTTTTGTGACTGGGGGATGTTTTTCCCGAGGTATTTTTCTTCGTCTGCAGAGGTTGCGATGATCGGTGTGATACCTTCCGGTGCATTGAGACGTGAAAGCACCCAAGCCTTATCTTTTGCGCCGAGTGACTCACCGAGAGTGACGATTGTCTTATCGACGACCTGCTCGGCGGATGCGGCTGTCGGAAGTAATAAAGCAGAAGCGATAACGGCTGACGCCATGATTTTTGTTGGTGTATGCATAATGAAATCCTCCAATTGTAAGTAACAGAATGAATTATAGTATCAGGTACTAAAATTAGTGTACGAGAACGAAAGAAGTTCGGAATCGGTCTGTAGATGGAGACGATATCCGCCTTCTGACACTCCATAGTATAGCGAAAAGAGGACAACTTGACTTCCATTTTCAGCATGCTATAGTGGATTTGAATCGAATAATGACCACTAGGGGAGTCGGTTGACCGACTGAGACGAACGAAGACGTTCGGACCCTTTGAACCTGATTAAGTTCGTACTTACGGAGGGAAGTGGCGTCAAGTCTTGTTCTTCTTGCGCCATGCCCGTGTGTTTCGGGGTGGTGTTTTTTCGTTTCATAAAAACGAGGAGGATGAGATCATGACATTCACACAAGAAATCAAACAAGCAGCACAAGCGTATTGGGACAGTAGTTTTACGCACCCATTCGTTCAAGGAATCGGCGAGGGAACGTTACCGCTCTCGAAATTTCGACATTATGTCATGCAGGATGCGTATTACTTAAAACACTTTGCGAAGATTCAAGCGAAGGCAGCGTCAAAAGCAGATGACTTTGCGACGATCGCGACACTTGCCGAGCACGCGACTTCGACATATGGGGCAGAACTGAGCTTGCATCAATCATTTTTCGAGCCGCTCGGTATCACGGAAGCAGACCTTGAAGCATTTGAACCGGCACCAACGGCATATGCTTACGTCTCACACATGCATCATGCGAGTGAAGGGACGCTTGGTGAGACGATTGCTGCCATCTTGCCATGTTACTGGTTGTATTATGAAGTTGGGCAACAATTGTTGACGTGTACACCGGATGAAAAAATCTATCAGCAATGGATCGACACATATAGTTCGGAATGGTTCGAAAAGGTCGTCTTTGAACAGATTGCACGGCTTGATGCGTTGGCGGAACAAGCAAGCCCGACTGAACGAGAGCGGATGAAACGGCATTTCGTGACGAGCTGTTATTATGAGTTGCTGTTTTGGCATATGGGATGGACGGAAGAAACGTTTACGTCGGTGTACGAGACGATTCCAGCACGGACAGTATCTTCCTAAAAAGTTAAATGGTATAATTAGGTATAACATTTAGCGGAAGTAGGGGTAGAAATGGAAATCATCGTGATCGTACTCGCGATCAGCGCCGCGTATGCCGTGCAACGAATACTGGGTAAAGTCAAAGTAAGATTTATTGGATATATCATTCCAACGTTAATCGTGTTGTCCGGTATATCCGCTACGACTCGAAACTTCAAGGTAGCATATAGCATGGGGAGCTACATTTCTGCTGTTCTTGTCATTGTCGTCTATGCATTACTGACCTATTGGTTATACCGCGTCTACCATCGTGCGAAAGAAGAAGCGGAATATCCGTATCAATCATTAAAAGACCGAGACATCCTTTAAAGGGGTCTCGGTCTTTTGTGTATCATGTTCTCATTTTTTCCAGTTTTTAAAGCCGTCACCGAACTCGAGATACAGTTGATCGGTAAAGACACCGTTCTTAAAGACTGGTACATCAACAGGTAAAGTGCCTTGCGGCTTAAACGTTCCGAAAATCGCTCGGATACCAGCAGGGAGGTTCGGTCCCGCTGATTTCAGATTGCCTGCTTCGGAGTCCGGTCCGTTCGGATCCCCTTTAAAACCATAGACGAGGACGTGTGCCGGTGCGTCCGGTTGAACGGCGACATCGTATGGATTGCGGAGGCTAAGCAAGACGGATGGTATATCTGTTTGTTTCGCATACCGGAAGATTGAAGCCGGAATCGCTTGTTCTGGTGCAGTAGGCAGTAGTTTGGCACTCGTATTGACGTTTGAACCGACGATGATGTAATCTGCTGCATCGAGTTGTGCCCGTAGTGTCGGGTTTTGGTCGAGCGGTAGCGTAGTAGCCGAGTAATTCGCTGTCGTTACGTGCCAGTTCCGGTTCTTAGGCAGGGAAGCAATCGTCTTTTTCATGCTGTCCGTTTGATCCGTCGCAGGGGCGATCACAAGAACGTTTGCATTCTTTTTCGGCTTGAAGGGTAACGTCCGCTGATCATTTTTCACGAGTGTGACCGCGGCTTCCGTCATCGCGCGTTCTTTTGCTTTATGTTCGGGACTACCGACGATTTGGTTCGCTTGCGCGAGTTTATCTGCTAAGGATGTCGTATCCGTCGTGCCATTCCATATTCCGCGTTCTGCCTTCAGCGTCAGGATCCGCTCGACCGATTGATCAATCCGTTCCTCTGACAGACGTCCGTCTTTGACTGCCGCAATCACGTCCTTAAAAATCTGGTCGAGTTTTGTGACATCCTGCTCGGAACGAAGAATCGTCGGCATGAGCGCGATGTCGACACCGGCGTCAAATGTTTTCAGAACGGCTTCTGATTCCGTAAAATTGTCGGCGATCGCCTGCATATTCAAAGCATCCGTGATGACGATGCCATCGTAGCCGAGTTTTTCGCGCAGTACGCCCGTGATGACGTCATCCGACAATGTCGCAGGTAAAGGGAAAGTGCCGTTTTTTGACGTGACGACTTCAGACTCGATTTGCGGCATTCCGATGTGTCCTGTCATGATCATATCGATGTCTTCGGCGATGGCTCGCTTGAACGGGACGAGCTCGACTTGTTCCAGCTCCTCCAGGGACCGGTTGACAACCGGCAAGCCATAATGGGAATCGGTCGCGGTATCGCCGTGACCCGGGAAGTGTTTCGCGGTCGCTGCGACGCCTTCAGTTTGAATACCCTTCATCAAAGCGGAACCGAGCGTTCCGACGAGCTCCGGGTCACTTGAGAACGAGCGAACACCGATGACGGGATTTCCAGGGTTACTGTTGACGTCAAGAACCGGACCGAAGTTGACATTGATGCCAAGCGCATGCAGTTCAGAACCGATGATATGACCGGCATCATTGGCATACGCGCTACTATGGGTCGCACCTAACGCCATATTGCCGGGTAAGTTCGTTCCTGTTCCGAGCCGAGTGACGATGCCACCTTCTTGGTCGATCGTGACAAAGAGCGGAATATCGTTGCTGTCATCTTGTTTGACCACTTCTTGCAGATCATGAACGAGTTTTGTCGTCTGTTCGGTTTCACTGACGTTCTCAGCAAACAAAATGACGCCACCTAAATCATAGCGGTCGATGATGTTCGCGACTTCCGGAGCAAGCGACGTATGGTTACTGCCATTCCACTGCCGGAAGTCCGGCATGATCATCTGTCCAATTTTTTGTTCGAGCGTCATCGTGTCGATTTTTTGACTGATCCGATCTGCTGAAGATCCTGCCTCTGCCATGACAGGCAAACTACTTGAAACGAGTACTGCTGCGAGTCCTGCTGTTAACGTGAATTGCCCGATCCTTTTCATGATGTACATCCTCCTCTAGTCAAACCACGACTGGAATTCTTTTCAATACGGACAGTATAGCAAGGTGCTTGTTTTAAAACAATATTTTATTTGAAAACGATTACATTAGCAAATAAGTTTTAATAATGTTTTTGTGCATTCCGATTTGAACAAAAAAATGACTCCCCTTGAAGAGGAATCACTTTTTAGTCATTCGATCGATCAGCTATAGCGCTCCACGATGTTTGTCAGCTGGCGTTCGACAAATGACTGATCCTGCAGTTCACTATTGGATAGGCGTAGTTTGATCATCGACTCATCCGCTCCAGCCATTTCACTGAACAATGATCCGAGACTATGCGCACGACGATCGACTTGGACGATTAAATCAATCCCTGAGCTGTCTTGGAGCATGATGATTTCGATCTCATCCAGTTTATGAGCGTAGTGTGTATTGCGTGCTGAGTATTCAAGTTCCTGAGCAATCGGTAAATCTTTACGGAATCGTCCAGGTAATTTTTCTGTATCGGCTTTCTTTAACCGGAAGCCAAGTGACTCCATGGCATCTAAGACCGTCGTTTGGTAACGGTTTGCTTCGACGATGACAGCGTCACGGTCCGACGGATCAACGGATTGTGCGATGTCAAGTCCGGTCTCGATCCATGATTTCGATTGGCTGACGGAGAGTGGCGTATTTAGTGGCACACGTAATGTGAATGGAATTTCCCGCTCGACACCCGCTTCGATCGTGAACTTCGCTTCATTTAAGGCAAACCGGTCGAGCGTAAAGGTCGTAAACGTCGTACTATCATTGACTTCTTGTTTGTACTGCGTGTTGAATTCAAGATAAATCCGGTCAATTCCTTGATCGACGTTTCCACCTTTGATATGGACGACACCGTGGATTTGACCGCCTGGTTCACAGCGATCATCCGTCAACCGTGTGTCGACCGTTGCAGCACCGATTCCGATTTGTGAGAGAATTTTTTTGAACATGATGCATTCCTCCTTTTGATTACGTAAGAATGATGAAGCGTGTAAACTTGTCGAACAGGTACGAATTTGCTACAGTTTCGAAAGAACATTAGAAAAGGACGGGACGACTAGTGGAACTACATGAATTAAAAGCGAACCTTGCTTCGAAAATCACGCAAGGAGTACTGATCCATGCAACGATGAGCAATCCGCGTCAAAAATCCAATGATCTCCGACGAATCAAGGTAAAACCGATTCTATTAAGAGATACGGTGATGATGCAGGTTGAGTTTCAATTTGAACGCGTCATGAAGCATGAAAATATTTTAGTGGAGGATTTCATCGGTCGACTCGATGACTGGTTCACGGAATTCCGGCAATTCCTCTTCCGTTTTGAAGAAGAAGAATGGCAGTTCCAGCTCTCGAAAAAGATGAAAGTCGCGATCAAGACATCCCAAAAGGAACCGATGAAAGCACTCTTGTCGCATGACCGAAAAAAAACCTATCTATTAGAAGACGGTGTACCGGTTCCGTTTCTGATTCGTCTAGGTGTGATGACGGAAGCGGGGCAAGTCAAAAAACAGAAGTACGATAAGTTCAAGCAAATCAATCGCTTCCTTGAATTCGTCGAGGATAGCATCGCCGCCTTACCAACAGGAAAAAAACTGCGGATTTTAGACTTTGGTTGCGGGAAATCGTATTTGACGTTCGCTCTCTACCATTATTTAAAAGTCGTCAAAGGATTCGACCTTGAAGTGACAGGTCTTGATTTAAAGAAAGAAGTTATCGAAGAATGTACGCAAATTGCAAGTGATCTGGATTATACCGATCTGACATTCCGCGTCGGGGACGTTCATGATTATACAGGGGAAACGGAAGTCGACCTGATGGTGACGCTTCACGCTTGTGATGTCGCGACGGACGTCGCACTCGCACGAGCTGTCGACTGGAATGCATCAGTCATCCTAAGTGTACC
The DNA here is from genome assembly GCF_054956715.1 of Exiguobacterium sp. EF_C8. Classification (NCBI taxonomy): domain Bacteria; kingdom Bacillati; phylum Bacillota; class Bacilli; order Caryophanales; genus Exiguobacterium; species Exiguobacterium sp. EF_C8. The sequence goes on from NZ_CM143264.1 coordinate 995,002, forward strand.
GTGTTGTCAAAAGGAGCTGAACCGTCAACTGGACTGCGCTCCACTTGATGTCATGCTCCAGCACGGACTGATCAAAGAAAAATTCGCATCACTTGCGACGGACTCGATTCGTGCCGAGTTATTGACGCTTGTAGGATATGAAGCGCAATTGCTTGAATTCATCGATCTTGAGCACACACCGAAGAACATCTTGATCCGTGCGTACAAACAAAACAAGCGACCAACGGAAGAAAAAATCGACCGGTACATCGCGTTCCGTGATCTGTTGCAGGCGCGACCATTTTTAGAAAATGAATTAAGCGGCAGACTTGGACAGATTTCACCGAAACTCGTACAATAAGAAGGAGAACGAATCAAAGGAGGCAATACGATGGATTTCCAAATGTATTTTGAAGATGTCGTCCAAACAGCCCGCAAAGAAGCGCAAGCTGCTGGATTTGAAGAATTAACGACGCCAGAGAGCGTGGATGAAGCAATGAAACGGGAAGGTCTGACACTTGTCCTTGTCAATTCTGTTTGTGGATGTGCTGGCGGGATCGCCCGTCCTGCAGCAGCGTACGTCAATCGGAAAGAGGGCATCAAGCCCGATCATTTCGTCACAGTATTCGCTGGACAAGATCGCGAAGCGACAGACCGTGCGCGTGAATATTTCGAAGGTTATCCACCTTCATCTCCATCATTTGCGTTAATGCAAGATGGAAACATCCTCTCGATGGTCGAGCGCTTCGACATCGAATCGTTCACGGCGGAAGAAGTCGTCGAGAAACTTGAATCATTAATTGAAATCTACGCCTAAACGAAGAAGACTCCTGAAAAAGGAGTCTTTTTTGTGTATTCATAAGACTAAAATAATAAATTTTAAATTTGAAAACGTTTGCAAAATTGTATAAACAGTCATTTATGCATGATTTATGAATAGAAAGTCAAAAAAATTTATATATTTATGCTTTACAGTGAATAAATATTCGTATATCCTAAAAGCAATAGAACAGGTCAGGCTTTTCGGTATTGAATTGGACATACACATAAGTCATACTATTGTTAAAGTTCTGACAATTGAGCGTTGGAAGGGGAAAACTCGAATGAAAAAATTATTAGCAACGGCAATGGCAGGCATTCTGGCAGTCACAATGGCAGCATGTGGCGCGTCGGAAGAATCAACAGGTGGATCAAGTAAGGATGATAAAGTATTGACGATGGGAACATCAGCGGATTACTTCCCATTTGAATACATCGATACGAAAAAAGGAGAAGACATCGTCGGCTTCGACGTTGCGATCGCCAAAGAAGTTACGAAAAATCTTGGATATAAATTAAAAATCGAAGATATGGAATTCGGTAGTCTACTTGGTGCGCTTAGCTCAGGTCGTGTGGATTTCGTCATGGCGGGCATGACACCAACGGAAGAACGGAAGAAAAATGCTGACTTCACGGACATTTACTTCGAATCGAAAAACTTAGTCATGACGAAGGATAAAGCGATCAGTTCAGAAGATGAACTCAAAGGTAAAAAAATCGGTGTCCAGCTTGGTTCGATTCAAGAGGGACTCGCGAAAGACCGCTTTAAAGACAGCGAAACGGTTCCATTGAACAAAATTCCAGAAATCATTCAAGAATTGAATACAGGTCGGATCGATGCCCTCATTATCGAGGATGCAGTCGCCGTCAAATACATGGATCAAGATGCCTCCCTGAAAACGTACCAGATTAAAGAAGATGGTCCAGCTGGTTCAGCAATCGCCTTCAAAAAAGGGGATAAGATGCGTGACGATTTCAACAAAGAGCTGAAGAAAATGATCGACAGTGGTGAAATCGATAAATTAGCAGAAGAGTGGTTCCAAAAAGAAGCAAAATAAGTCAAGTGCATGGGGGTGGGGGTAACCTCATCCCTTTTGTGCGACGTTAGGAGATTGATTATGATAGACTTTACAAAGATTCAAGATTCAATTCCATATATTCTCGAGGGCATTCCGGTCCTCTTCCAAGTCGTCATCGTAGCAGCCATTGCCGGGATGCTGATCGGAATCGTCGTCGCGGCACTAAAAATCACAAAAAGTCGAATCCTCCGTTTTATCGGTCATGCCTACACAGCGATTTTCCGGGGTACACCACTGATTTTGCAACTGGCAATCGTTCACTTCGGATTACCGCAACTAACTGGATATGTCACGACAGGATACCAATCAGCAATCATCGCCTTCTCTTTGAACTCCGGAGCGTATATTTCGGAAATCATTCGGGCAGGGATTCAGGCTGTTGATCGTGGACAATGGGAAGCAGCAGACGCGCTCGGTATTTCGTATTTCAAACAACTGCGTTCGATCATTTTGCCGCAAGCCTTTAAAAACATCCTCCCAGCGATCATGAACGAATTGATCACGTTGACGAAGGAGTCGGCGCTTGTCTCGACGGTCGGCGTGCTTGATGTCATGCGCCGGGCGCAAATCGTCGGAGGAGAAAAGGCAATCTATTTCGAACCGTTATTGTTTGCCGGATTCGTATATTTTGTTCTTGTCATGGGATTGAGCTTGATAGGCCAACAAGTCGAAAAAGCTATGAGAAAGAGTGGGTAATCAGATGGAACCTATGATCCAAGTCACCGATTTGCATAAGCAGTTCGGAAAATTAGAAGTATTAAAAGGTATCTCGACGACGGTTACACGCGGTGAAGTCGTCGCTGTCATCGGACCGTCGGGATCTGGTAAATCAACATTTCTACGATGTATCAATTTACTTGAACAACCAACGAGTGGGACGATCATCGTCGATGGTTTTGAACTGACAAAACCAAAGGCGAACATCTCGAAAGCACGTCAGAACATCGGCATGGTTTTCCAACAGTTCAACTTGTTCCCGCATAAGTCTGTCCTTGATAATCTGACGTACGCACCAATCAACGTCCTCGGGATTTCAAAGGACGAGGCGATTAAACGAGCGGAGACGTTACTGGAACGTGTCGGTTTAGCGGAAAAACGCGATAATTACCCGAATCAGTTGTCAGGTGGACAAAAACAACGGGTCGCGATCGCCCGCGCACTTGCGATGGAACCGAACGTCATGCTGTTCGATGAACCGACATCAGCCCTTGACCCAGAGATGGTCAACGAAGTGCTAGACGTCATGAAGCAGCTTGCTGAGAGTGGAATGACGATGGTCATCGTGACGCACGAGATGGGCTTCGCAAAAGAAGTCGCCGATCGTGTCTTGTTCCTCGATGAAGGAATTTTAATGGAAGAAGGTTCACCAGTCGAACTCTTCGACAATCCGAAGACGGACCGGGCAAAAAAATTCCTCGAAAAAGTTTTATGATCACCGTACGCTAACTCTGAAAAGGGGTTAGCGTTTTTCGATTTTTAATATAGAGGGGGATAAGAATGAAAAAACTACTGGAAGGTCATCATACTCGTCTGACACGTTTTCAACCGGAAGATACCGAAGTGATGCAACGATTGCTTGACGATGCGACATTCGCCCGCAATTTTAGTGCGACGCCATATCGTCATTTATCCATGGATAAGATTGAAAAGATGATGGCGACGGATGCACCGGAGACGTTTCGATTTGCGATTCGGAACTTTGAAGATGAACGGATGATTGGGGTCGTTGCATTAGAAGATATTTTACCGACACACGGAACGGCATGGTTGATGATCGGCATCGATTCGGATTGTGAAGGGCAAGGGTATGCGACGGATGCGCTACAGACGATCCTCGAATATGCCTTCTTGGAGCTGAATCTGTACCGGATTCAATTGACGGTCTTTGATTATAATTTGCGTGCAATTAAATTATACGAGCGACTTGGGTTCGTGCAGGAAGGAAGATACCGTGCTTTTTTACGACGAGACGGAGAGCGGCATGACATGATACTGTATGGATTACTTGAACCGGAATGGAGGGGTCGACAATGATTCAAGAAACGGAAGCGTTCGTCCGGTCGTTTCATGCGACGGACTTTTCAGGTCATGATTATGCTCACATTGAACGAGTTCGCCGTTTAGCGTTACATATTGCAAAACAGGAAGGCGGGAATGTTCGGATCATCGAATTAGCAGCCTTACTTCATGACGTAGCAGATAGCAAACTCGGGGGAACGGCAGAGACGGTCGCCACCTTTTTGCAAGGAAAGGTGACAGAGGAGGAACAGGAACAGATTTTAAACATTATCACGAGCCTGTCCTATAAAGATGGCACACGTCCACCAATGCGAACGATCGAAGGACAAGTCGTCCAAGACGCCGACCGTCTCGATGCGATTGGCGCAATCGGGATTGCGCGAACGTTTCAGTTTGCTGGTCGGTTCGGGGAGCCAATGCATGTGCCAGGACTAACACCACGAAAACCGGGTGATCGAACAGGCGAGACAAGTGCCCTGAATCATTTTGAAGAAAAGTTATTCCGACTAAAAGATTTAATGAATACGAAGACAGCCCATCATTTAGCGGAGGAACGGCATCGCTACATGGAAGAGTTCGTGGCTCGTTTTAAGGAGGAATGGGAGGGGATTACGGGAGGAACAGGTGAGTTTTAAATTGTTAAACACATAAGGCGTGTTGTCCGGTTCGTTTCCCGGACAACACGCCTTATGTGTTTAACTGAGGATGATGGCAGTGATTAATCCAAGTGCTGCGAACAGACCAACGATCGCGCCGCCTTCCTCGTGAGCTTCCGGCATCATCGTCGAAGCGAGCATCGCGATGATCCCACCACTTGCGAAGCCACCGATCATGGCGAACTGCATGTCTGGTAGTTCTGCGAGAACCGTATAGCCGGCGAGTGAGGCGAGGGCGGAGATTAACCAGACGACTCCCCACATCAGCAAGACTTTTTTCTTCGAAAAGCCATCTTTTCGTAACCCTGTCGTACTCGATAAACCTTCCGGGATGTTACTGACGAAAATTGCCGCGACGAGTGCCGCGCTGACATTTCCAGATAACAGACTGGCACCGATCATGATTGATTCTGGGATGGCATCAAGAATCGTCCCAAAGAAAATCGCCGTCCCCGTGCCTTCATTCCCACCAGACGAGCGTTTCCGTTTACTCGCGCCGCGTGACGAGACGAACAAGTCAAAGCCCGTAAAGACAAGTGCCCCGACGATAAAGGAAATCGCGACGACGAACGTTGTTGATTTCTTTAATGCCTCATCGAGCAACTCAAATGTCGCTGCTCCAATCAAGATTCCTGTTCCAAACGACATGATGTAACCGATCAGTCGTTGTTTTAAGGGTAAGTACAGTCCAAACAAGGCGCCAATGACAACGGCGCCACCTGCTAACGCACCCCAACCGAACGCACCCCACATATGATCGCCTCCTTCTTGTACTTTCTACCTGTTCTATATAATTCATAAACATAGCGAAAAGAAAGAAAAATAGTTCGAGACGAATGTAAGGGGCTGACTCCAAAAAAGAATGCCGCGTCTTTTCACGCTCTTTCCTCAGGCGAGACACAAGCTAGTTTTCCTGCTTCATTCAAGCTGGAAAGCAGATCTTGTTCGTCTCTGACAGCGCAAAAATGCGCTTTTTCCTGTAGGAGTGGCATGAAACGCGTCATTCTTATCTTTGTGGAGAACGACTTCTTAAGTCATTAAATCTCAATCATCAGAATGGTTGTTTATTTAACCAATGACCACCGTCAAGAGCGATGCATTCTCCGTTCAAGTAGCGGGCTTGATCTGATACCATCCAGGTTGCGAGCGTCGCGATCTCTTCCGGTGTTCCGAATCGACCGAGTGGGACGTTGCGGCGAATTCGTTCCGCGTGTTCTGGTGATAAAGCGAGTTTATCGGCACCACCCGTTCGTTCGATCGGTCCCGGACTGATCGCGTTGACACGGGCTTGATATTTATAGCCCCATTCGACGGCAAGCGTCCGCGTCAAGTTCAGCACGCCGGCTTTTGCAGCAGCACTCGGAGCGACACTGGCACCTGCCTGCCATGCATAAGAAGCGACGATATTGACGATTTGACCGCCAGCGACTTGATCTTCCTGCCAACCCTTGACAAGAGCGTGACAGCAGTTAAATGTCCCGTTAAGGACGATATCGATGACCGTCTTCCATCCATTTGGTGATAACTCGTCGGTCGGACAGATGAAGTTCCCGGCAGCATTGTTGATTAATGCCTCGAGACGACCGAACCGTTCGCGTGCTTGCTTGACAGCATCAAGACAAGCGTCCGCGTCACGGACATCCATCTGAATCGTCAGATGCTCGCCTTGAATCTGTTCCAATGCTTCATCCATCAGTCGCAAGCGTTCTGCGTCACGTCCTGTGACGACGACATTCCAGCCAGCTTCCTTTAAAGCGATCGCCATCGCTTTTCCCATACCGTTTGTTCCACCCGTCACCATGATTGTTTGTGTCATATTGATTCCTCCTTTATGTAATGAATGAACGACCATTCATATTCTTTATTCAAAAAAGAAGGAGCGAACTCCTTCTTTTTTTACTTATTGTGTTGCAAGAGCTGTATCTGTTAAAACAGGAACGACTTGTTTCTTACGTGAAACGACACCTTCGAGGTAGACGAGGTTGTTCGTCGCTTCAAGACCATAAGCACGTTCGACGAGATTCGCTTCTTTCCCGAGGACGAGTCCGACTGAGTTGTTCGTCAAGATATCCGTGACGATGAAGACGAACAAATCAAGACCTTTTGCAAGGATGACTTCGTTGATCGCTGTTTCGAGTTCTTCTTGGCGAAGCAAAACTTCAGCTGTATCGACCGTGTTGACTTGAGCGATTTCGACTTTGAGTGTTCCCATCGTGAATTCTTTTGCGTCAAGTGAGATCAATTCAGGAACGGTTTTCTTCGAGAGATCAGCTCCAGCTTTGAGCATCTCAAGACCGTAGACGTTCGCATCGACACCGGCGATTTCTGCGAGTTCACGAGCTGCGATGATATCTTGCTCTGTGCAAGTCGGTGATTTGAACAGAAGCGAGTCAGAAATGATCGCTGATAGCATCAGACCAGCGATTTCTGGTTTGATTGCAACACCATGCTCTTTGTAGAGCTTGTTAAGGATCGTTGCTGTACAACCGACTGGTTCTGCCCGGTAATAGACAGGATCCGATGTCTCGAAGTTTGCGATTCGGTGATGGTCGATGACTTCTGTTACGATAACAGCGTCGATATCGTTCGCACTTTGCTGACATTCGTTGTGGTCGACTAAGATGACGTGTGACGCTTCTGTCGCGACCTCTGTCACTAGACGTGGTGCTGAAACTTTGAACGTATCGAGCGCGAATAACGTTTCATCATTCATCTCACCAAGACGGATTGCTTCGGCATTGACACCGAGCGCTTTCTTTAATTCTGCATAAGCGATTGCCGATGTGATCGTATCGGTATCAGGATTTTTATGACCAAATACTAAAACTTTTTCCATGACGTGTTCACTCCTCAATGATTGTTGTCTCGCCCTATAGTGTATCATATCTCGGATTTAGAAGGCGTTCATTTTCACTAGGATACCAGCGATTTTTTCGCTCCAGAAGGGGTCTGACGCGTAAAAGACATTCATTCCTTTTTGTTTGTTCCCAAGGTAAGCCCCGCGGAAATAACGTCCATCCCGATCAAGATAGTCCTTTGCGATGAATCGGCCGGTCTGCTCGATTGAATCCGTCAAGGATTTATAAGCAGTCGCATCTTCTCCCGGGGCAGAATCCGTCGCATTGACGCCGAATAGATTATTTTTTTCGCGGGCAATCTCAGACCGTCCATAGTCGGATTCGTGGATGGCGTGTGCAAGCAGGTAGGCCGCGTTGACCCGGTATTTCTTTTCAACGGACTTAAAGACTTTTCCTTTCCCGACCAAAGGGCTGTCCGGCGCTTGCTCCTTGATGAACGCATCGAGTTGTTTGGCACTCAGGCGCGTCGGTTTCGTCAAATCACGTGTCAGTGTCTTCGATTCGACGTATTTGCTCGTCCGAGACGTCGCGTTCATCGCTTCACCAGCGACAATCAATCCACCAAGTCCACCGTCAGCAACGATGTAGTGAAGGAGTCGATTTCCCTTCGTCTGATAGTACGACGGATTCGAGACACGTTCTGCCGGGAACGGACGTAAGCGATCCGTTGGAACATAACCAGTTGCGCCTGCGACGCTGACGCGACTCGTCTGTTCACCGAACTGAAGCAATTGGACGCGTGTGCCGGAAGCGACATAGGTAAGCCGTTTCTTTAAATCGGCGTCATGATGAATCGACAGAATACCGCGATCATCGACGATTCCGGTACCTTGTCCACCGAGATAGACGTAGCGGTCATCGGAAGCGCGCTTTACCGCACCACGCTGACCCGCATACTCCTTTGCCTCGGCGAACGTTTGGAAGTCTTGTTCGTTGATTGTACCTTTCTCATAGCGCTCAGCTGTATAAGGAGCCGGTGGGGATAAAACTGTCTTCGGTTCCTCACGAAGCCAAAAGAACAAGAGAATGCCGATGAGGAAAAAGAAGAGTAACCCTTTCAGTGAGCTAGTCCGGCGCACGGGGCGACCAGGACGGATAGTGCGTGTCGTCAAAGAAAATCACGTCCTTTAAAAAGCAATGGACATTCGTGTCCAACGTAGGTAGTCTAACAAAGAAAAACAAAAGGGAGGTGAACCTGATGCAAATCGGTTATCGAACGCTGAAGACGGCAGTCGCTGCCGCGCTCGCGATGTGGATTGCGGAGCGACTTAAGCTCGATTATTACGTCTTTGCTGCGATCATTGCGATCTTGAGTATCCAATCGACACGAAAGAAGACGTTTCGGTCGTCTTACGAACGGATCATGGCGTCATTACTTGCCATCGTACTTGGATTCATTCTGTTCGAAGTCATCGGTTATCGTCCGGTTACGTTATTGATCTATTTCATTTTATTCCTTCCATCCGTTCAACGCCTCCGACTTCAGGACGGTTTCATCACGAGTGTCGTCATACTGACACATTTGTATACGGAACGTCAGCTCAACGCACACATCCTGTTGAATGAATCCTTATTGCTCGGAATTGGTGTTGGTGTCGGAATGCTTGTCAACATGTACATGCCAAGTCTTGATTTGTTGATCGACGACCGACGGGAAAAAATTGATCAACGGATCGCGTCCTTATTCTATGAAGTCGCGGCCGCGATCGAGACAGGGCGAGTCAATCATCATGCGTTGACGCTTGACGAGACGGAACGTCTGTTACATGAGGGAAAAGATGCTGCCTTAAAACGGATGGGGAATGCGATCGGTCGACGTAATGACGATGAGGACTATGCCTATTTCCGGATGCGCGAACAACAATTCGAGCTCCTACGTGGCATCGTCCATCATGCGGAGGAACTTGTTCTCGTCGTCGAAGAAGGAAAAAAAGTCGCCGCCTTCTTTCGGACGATTGGCGACAATGTCCGACCTGAAGCCGACGCAATGGTATACATTTTAGAACTAGAAGCGCTATTGACGCGTTTTCGTGCCTCTGCCTTACCCGTCACGCGGGAGGAGTTCGAGGTTCGATCTGCCTTGTTGCATATGCTGCAGGAAGCAGAGCAATATTTGCGTCTCAAACAACGCTACGTCAATCAAAAGAAATAGAACATCGTTGAAGCGAATGTTCCGAGTAGGAAAATCGCTAAGATTCCGATCGTCGTCCATTTAATGATCCGTTGTTGTTTCGATGGTCTTGCCATATCGTCATGTCCTCCTCTCTCATATCGACTGATTACTGCCATTGTACAAACAACCTTTCAGAAGTGCAAATGGCTGTCAGGATGGTATACTAATAAAGCGCTATTGGATTGAAGTATATTAGAGGAGGTTTTTGTCATGGTCAATGAACAACGCGTATTGGATACGTTTTTAGAGCTTGTCCAGATCGATTCGGAATCAAAAGAGGAAGCACGGATTTGTGCTCACTTGAAAAAAACGTTTGAGGATCTCGGATGTGACGTTTTTGAGGATGACGCTTCGTCTAAGACGGAACACAAAGGAAATAACTTGATCGTCACGCTTCCGGCAACAAAAGACGGGGTCGATAAAATTTATTTCACTTCCCATATGGATACAGTATTCCCGGGTCAAGGAATCAAACCAATCATCGAGGACGGTTATGTCAAGACGGACGGCACGACGATTCTTGGAGCAGATGATAAAACGGGACTCGCTTCACTAATTGAACTCGTTCATGTACTCAATGAGACAAAACAACCACACGGAAAAATCCAGTTCGTCATTACAGTCGGTGAAGAATCTGGACTTGTTGGGGCGATGGTCCTTGATTCATCGAAAATTGATGCGGATTACGGTTTCGCACTCGATTCAGACGGAAAAGTAGGGGACATCATCACCGCTGCTCCAACCCAAGCAAAAGTCAATGCGAAGATTTTTGGAAAAACAGCTCACGCTGGTGTCGCACCAGAAAAAGGGGTCTCGGCGATTACGATTGCTTCAAAAGCCATCGCTAAGATGCCACTCGGTCGGATTGATGAAGAGACGACAGCTAACATCGGACGGTTCAGCGGTGGTGGTCCATCAACGAACATCGTTTGTGATTATGTAGAAATTTTCGCGGAAGCACGTTCACTTGTTGCTCCGAAGATGGAAGCGCAGACTGAGAAGATGAAAGCGGCGTTTGAAGAAGCAGCGGCAGAACTCGGTGGTCGTGCCGAAGTGGAAGTCAAAGTCATGTACCCAGGCTTCAAGTTCGAAGATGGAGATCAAGTTGTCGAAGTCGCAAAAGCAGCCATCACACAACTTGGACGTACACCACGTCTCTTGCATTCTGGTGGCGGATCAGATGCCAATGTCATCGCTGGTTTCGGTATTCCAACGGTCAACTTGGCGGTCGGATATGAAGATATCCATACGACGAATGAGAAGATGCCAATCGAAGAACTCGTCAAAACAGCGGAACTTTGTGTGACGTTAGTCGATTACATCACGAACAAATAAGCTGATGGAACACAAAAAGAGTGTATCGCGACATTGCGATACACTCTTTATCATTGTACGATTAAACTACTTGAGGACGATCCACATATTCCATAGACTCTAAAACGAGTTCTTCTGTACATAATAAGGTCGAAGCGATTTCATCGATTTGAATCGACTTTCCGTATTTTTGCCGATAACTCTCGTTTAGTTTACGGGCTTCCCGGACGATCCGGGCATATGTCCGTTCAATCTTAGTCATGGAAAAAACCACCTTCCAAATCTGAATAGGTACAGTTTACCATGCTTCAACAGACGAAAGGTGTATTTTGTGTATAAAAAATGCTAATTTTACGAAAAGGGGAAAAAGATGGAATTTTATTTTTTAGGGACAGGAGCCGGTATGCCGTCAAAACAACGGAACGTTACTTCGATTGCCTTGTTACACCCCAAAATGACCTGGTTGTTCGATTGTGGAGAGGCGACACAACATCAAATCTTACACAGTCCGATTAAACCACGAAAAGTCAACGCGATCTTCATCACCCATTTACATGGGGATCATATTTTTGGATTACCAGGATTTATCAGTACGCGAGCTGCCTTAGAAGGAACGACACCGCTAACGATCTATGGACCGACAGGGATTAAGGAATGGATGGACGCGACATTAAGGATTACAGGAACATATTTACGTTATCCACTCCAGATCGTTGAAGTCGAAGATGGTCAAACATACGAACAAGATGGTTTCCGCGTGACGGTGCGGTCACTTGAGCACCGTTTTCCGGCGTTCGGGTACCGCCTAGAAGGACCAGAAGAGCGTGGGGCATTGCGTGTCGATGCACTGAAGGCACTTGGAGTTCCTTCCGGTCCACTCTATCGCCGAATCACACTGGAAGAAACCTTTGAATTCGATGGCACGGTCTACGCATCGTCTGACTTTTTAGAATCTCCCAAACCAGGTGTCAAGCTAGCGGTTCTTGGCGATACGATGCCGTGCGCGGCGTCGATAGAGCTCGCGCGAGATGTCGATGTATTAGTCCATGAAGCGACGTTTGCCGATCGAGAAGTCGAACATGCGGGACGCTTCGGTCACTCGACTGCTCGACAGGCAGCTGTCATCGCGGATACGGCGCAGGTAAAAAAGCTCCTCTTGACGCACGTATCTGCGCGTTATGTCGATCAAGAAGAAGTACTGGAACAAGAGGCACGAGAAGTATTTGCAAACAGCCATCTCATGTTTGATCACCGGGTCGTCCCGGTCAAAGGGTAAAAGATGGACTTTCTCATTTTATGGGCACTCTTTTTACTGGCTGCTAGTGGCTTAGCGTTTTTACTTGAACGGCGAACGGAAAAAGAAACATACTTGTATATGAAGTTCATTTTTTATGCGTGTCTCGGCGCCGTGTCGTTTCCAGTCTATGATATTCAATTACCGCTCGGCATCATCATCTTTTTGATCGTGTTGCATCCGAAAAAGAATTCACGTTATAAACGATACATGGCATTATTCGGGTTCTTGTTCTTCCTGTTTCAACTGTTCCTCGGACCGTTTGATGCCGGAACGTTGCGGGAAGAAACTCAACAGATTGGTCGCGTGACCATCACGGATGATTCGTTCGATCGCTTTCTCGCACAAGTCGAACGCCGTGTAGGAGAAGACGGATTACGGTTGGAACAAAGCCAGCTAATGTTCGATCGAGGCGGGAATCTACGGAATGCTTCGTTTGAGATGCTCGTCCAAACTCCGAAACGGTTCATTCGGTACGATGTCAGTTACCAAGAGTTGACCGGAACGATTTCCTATCGACCACGTGAAGAGTTGGCGACGAAATCATTGATATCGTATTATCAAAAACTGATTGATGCGAACCAATCGTTTGAGACGTTACGAAAACTCTCGATGCATGAGATTTTACATGATTCCAAAACCCCCTATGTCGAGATGGACCTCGATGGGCTCTACGAAACGTTTAGTCTACAGGATGCGACAGTATTTTTGATTGATGACAAAGGGAAACTTATCCCGTATGTTAATACAGGGGACGATGTTTTAGCGAATGCGATTCGTCTGACCTATCTGCGGTCTGACGGTCAATCACTACGAGATAAAACCATTCTGTTATACAATTACAGCTTTGAGACCTCAAGGCGAAAAGGAGTCGTACGATGAAAAAATGGTTATTTGCTGCAAGTATCGTGTTACTTGCCGGTTGCGCAGAAGCAAAAGAGGAACAACAAACAGCGTCTTGTGAGACCGAAGTCAAGGTGTCGGTCGTGGATCACGTCAAGGATAAGAAATTATTTGATAAAGACGTGTGTTTAAATAAAAAAGATACAGCACTGGATGCGCTTGAAGATACAACGCTTGATGTCGTTAAAACAGGTAAAGGTGAGATGGCATATGTAACGGCAGTCGATGGGATTCGTGAAAAGTCAGCTGGAGCAGGGAGTGGCTGGGTCTTCGGTGTCAACGGAAAACCCGGGGAAGTCGGTGCCGGGAGTTATGAACTGAAAAAAGGAGACCGTCTCGAATGGCGGTTTGAAAAAGATGCAATGGCTTATTTTGAGTAAACCAGAACGGGAGCGACTTCACCCAGTGAACGTCGCTCTCTTTTTCATCGGGATGATTACGATTCCATTCGTCCTCACACACGATCAAACGATCATCGTGGTCTATCATCTACTCTTGTTCTTATTCGTTCAAGAGCGGACTATTTTTCGATATCTCTTACTTCCTGCTCTCTATGCCGTCATGATGTGTGTACCACTCTTATATGGAGCAAGCATCGATTCTTTTGCCATATATGAAACGACGATCCAGGTGACATTATTCGTCACCTCAAGTCAATGGATCTTCACGTTAGTTCGACTTGATCAGATGGGACCGTTGTTTCGTCTCCTACCCCGACTAACACGATTGACGGGTATGGTCCTGGCACTAATTCCCTCGTTTTTACGGACTTGGCCGGAGGTTAAGATGAGTCATCCTGATGCGTCGCTTGGCATTCGTCTGGAACGGATGGCGGCCTATCATATCATCCCGATCGAAGCGGCACCGTCTCGTTTACGACCGTTCGCGCGACGAGATGTTCAGACCGGAGTCCTGCTAACAATGGGAGTCCTGCTTTGTTTCACATCATGGGCAATCGCTTCGGCTCTGTTGCTACCAATATCATTATTAGTTACAAAGGGAGGAATGCGGGATGCCTATCATGTATACCGACAACGATCGCGAAGAGCGACTGCGACATCAGGCAATCGAGCATGATCAATCAGTCTTGACACCAGAGCGCCTCCTACATGGACGTGTCCGGGACTTGCTTGCGACCGTCTCCTTGTTTCGAGCCGGAGAACTTGCGACCTTACTTGGCTTAGAAGCCTTTTTTGAAGCGGAGTCGAGTGAACTTTCGGCTGGGGAACAACAGCTCGTCGGACTCGGTCATGCCTTGTCTTCGTCACCGAAGACACTTTTTTTGTCGGAACCGTTTCTCTTTCTTGATCATGTCAGACGCAAGCGATTAATGGGATTGCTTGAAGAAATCGAACGACGGTTTGGTTGTCAGATCCATTGTTCGATGACGATCCAATCCGACCTCTCGCTGACGAGTGAATCGGCTGAAACAACTGGACGTTTCCTGAACCAAATCGAAAACGTTCAACATCGTTATCCGTTGCAGACACGCTATGCACTGGTGACAGGGAAATTGTCATTTCATCAAGGCGAACGGATTGCGATCGTCGGTGCGAATGGGAGTGGAAAGTCGACGCTCCTACGTCTCGCACTCGGTGTCGAGCGCCCGCTTTACGGAAAAGTTCGGCGGGCGGGAGAGATGCATTATGTACCAGCGCATCCGATGCTTGCGCCATTAGACGATCGAAGCGGTAGTTTTACGACGCAAAAAAAACGTCTCTTGGACGGTATCGAATGGAGTAAAGACAGCTATTACTTTGATGAACCAACGGCTGGACTTGATGACAGCGCACGAATGGCTTTTGTCGCATCGTGGAAGCAGAATCCGACGAATCTGATCGTCATGGCGACGCATGATCCAGTTCTAATTCGGGCAGCACAGCGGATCATCTATCTGGTGCACGGAGAAGTGGCTTTCGATGGACCAACGAAGCACTTTTTACAAGAAAGTCGGTTGTTCGTATGATCGTCGTAACGGTTCTGATCGTTTCTTTGTTCTTGATCATGTTTGAGAGACTTCAGGTGACAGATCAACGATTACGGTTCATCGCTATCATGACGGCAGCGGCAATCGTTGGACGTTTGTTGTTTTCCAGTTTGCCGAACATTCAGCCGGCAACGGCCATCGTCTTATTAGTAGCCGTCTTCGTTCATCCAATCGCCGGTGCTATCTCTGGGATGCTCGTCGTCGTATTGACGAGTTTATTTTTAGGAAGCGGTCCGTTCGTCCTATTTCAGGCACTGGCGTATGCAACGATTGCCAGTCTAGGATTCATTCCGTTTCTTCGATCCCGAATCGTATTGACCGGGTATGGTTTTTTTGCTGGCTTTTTATATGGATGGGTGAGCAATCTCGGTTTCTTGGTATTAACCGGGTTCTCGTGGCAAGCCTTTTTGACATTACTTGTGACCGGGGGAACGTTTGACTTACTTCATGGATTCAGTAACGCGGTATTCATCTGGATATTGTTTCCGATTTTTTTACGAATTTTGCATTCATTCGATGAAAAGAGGGGTACAGAATAGTAACATACCGAACAGGAGGGAAGGCATATGCTGGGATCATCGATTTCGCTTGCTTATGTCGTCATGTTACTCATCGTCTCGAGCGTCGGCTTAGTGTTTGGTAGTATTTTGTTGATGAAAGGTACCATTAGAGGACGCTACGCCGCTTGTTACTTACTCGCTGCCTCCGTTTTCCCGGGCGCCATGTTGATTACCTCATCAGAAGGATTACAATGGCAATATTTACGATTCGAGAGTTCATGGTTCCTCGCGATTGTTTCCTGGTTACTCGTCTTATCGACGGGGTACCTCGTCTCAATCACGGGTGCGCTCGTCGTTCGTTATCTGTATCATTATACGATGACATTTGATCGCGTCAAACGTTATGTGACGCGACGCTTTCGTCATCGCGAAGCGTAAATACAAAAACGGAAGAACCAGATATCTGGCTCTTCCGTTTTTTCATGAATTCGCGTACAGGAGATCTTCTTCTGTCGAGGATTCTTGCTGACGTGCAGGATTTTGGATTCGTCCTGTTACTTCCGTTAGGAGACGACGCGGCAGGAGACGAGACAAGGAAACCATGGCCCGGTTGCTTACACCTGGAACGACGACGCGGCGTCCTTTGAGCATGCCACGGTACCCAGCGAATGCGACGAGGTGTGACGGCATACTCTTGAACGGTAGCGTGATGTTCGCCCGGTCGAAGAAGTTCGTATCGGTCGGTCCTGGGCAGAGACAAGTCACACTGACACCCGAGCCGTCGACTTCTGTCGCAAGTGCTTCCGAGAACGACAGGACATAGGCTTTCGTTGCGTAGTAGACACTCATGTAAGGTCCTGGCATGAAGGCAGCGACCGACGCGACATTCAGGATGCGTCCGAAGCCACGTTCAACCATTCCTGGTAAGAGACGTTTCGTCAAATCCGTCAAGGCGACGACGTTGACCTGGATCGAGTTAATGTCTTCTGTTGGATCGATTTCCGCAAAGCGTCCCGACGTGGCGAATCCGGCGTTATTGAACAATAGATCGACTGTCAATTCTTGTTCCTCTAAGTATTGCACGAGACGATCAACGCTGTCGCTTAGTGATAAATCAGCAGCGAATACATAGACTTTGATCTGATAGCGTTTTTCAAGGACCTGTTGAAGCTCCTTCAATTTTTTCTCATTGCGGGCAACGAGTACACAATCGAAGCCATCTCGCGCTGCGAGAACAGCGAGATCCAGTCCGATTCCACCCGATGCACCGGTAATCAGTGCCGTTTTTCGTAACATAGGACATTCCTCCATTCGAAATCGTGAATCTGAGTCTAGTGTATACCATTCCATACCGTTCCCGCGAATCCTGTTTCATAAGCATTTACTTTTCTTATCACTGGTTCAACCAGTATGATAGAACAGTAGAGGGGAAGTGGAACAAATGAGGAAAAAAGTAACCGTCGCCTTGTTGCTCGCGACGTTTTTAGCCGCGATTGAGGGGACGATCGTCGCAACGGCAACACCTGTCATGGCGAGTGAATTGAACGGGGCGAAATTAGTCAGTTGGATCTTTGCTGGGTTCTTGTTGTTCATGGCGGTATCAACACCGATTTACGGCAAGATGGCAGATTTATATGGTCGAAAACGGGTTCTGTTATTCGGGATCGGCGTCTTCACCGTCGCTTCGTTAGCCTGTGGACTCGCTCAATCGATGGAGATGTTGATCGTCTTCCGCGCCGTCCAAGGCATCGGGGCAGGAGCTGTATTACCGATTGCAATGACGATCATCGGTGATTTGTATACATATGAGGAACGAGGGAAAATCCAAGGAGTGCTCAGTGCCGTGTGGGGGATTTCGGGTGTCGCTGGACCACTCGTCGGTGGATTCCTCGTCGAATCGCTTTCGTGGCGGTATATTTTCTTACTAAACGTACCGTTTGCCTTATTATCGTTTTTCATGATCGTCGTTTACTACAAAGAGACGGTCAGGGAAACGGAGCGGAAAATCGATTACCGGGGTGCCTTATTGTTTGCGCTCGGGATGAGTGCGTTTCTGTACGGTTTATTGTCGGGCAGTGAGTCGGAGACGTTCTTGCGGCCGATCATTCTAGCGAGCTTTTTCATTAGTTTCGTATTATTGTTCACGTTTTATCGGGTCGAGAAAAAGGCGAGCGATCCACTCTTGCCACCAGCAGTCATTCGCCATCCGGTCATTCTCGTGATCAACTTAGCGGTCTTCTTTTCCGCCTGGGTGCTCGTCTCGATGTCAGCGTATATTCCGATTTTTGCCCAAGGGGTACTCGGGAAGAGTCCGACCGAAGCTGGTTTCATGTTGATGCCACTGTCGCTTTTTTGGACGCTGACCGCCATCATCGGTGGACGGACGATTGGTGTCGCCTCACCCCGGTACCGGACGATGACAGGAATGGGGCTGCTGATCGTCGGTACAGTAATTTTATCGTTGATCACGCGCGAATCAAGTGATGTTTTCATCTATCTTGCCGTTTCGCTGATCGGAATTGGTTTTGGTCTCTCACAACCCGTCTTCATGGTCGTCTTGCAGACATCCGTCGATTGGTCACTTCGTGGTTCAGCGACGGCCGTCAACTCGTTCTTGAGTACGACGGGACAGACGCTCGGTGTTGCGATCTTCGGTACGATCTTCAACTTATCCATCCTTCGTTCGTTTGCAGCGTCAGATACGCTTTCAGGATACGCGATTGATCCATTCTTTCAATCAAGTACGGCTAAAACGTTCGGGCAAGACGTGCAGTATGCGGCAGAAATTGCGTTGTCGCATGGATTACGTTACGTCTTCATCGGTGGTGTTCTCTGTGCCATTCTCGCGTTTGTGATGACATGGCGTTTACCGAAAGTCCGACCTGACGATCCACGATCGTAACGAAAAAGCGAACCAGGATGATGATCATCCTGGTTCGCTTTTGTCATGAGGAAGATTGACTAGTGGCACTTTCACGATGGGCGAGCTGTTCACGAATATCACGTTCATTGCGTCGGAGGAACAATCCAATTCCAATCAAGAGTAAAGCGGCACCGGTGATTTGAATCCATGTTAACTTCTCATTAAACAGATAATACCCAAAGATCATGCCCCAAACCGCTTCGCCAAGGATCGTGATGCTGACGATGCTAGCGCTGACACGAGCGAGCGCCCAGTTGAATAAATTGTGACCGAGTAGCGTCGGGAAGACGGCAAGAAGAATATATAGCCACCAATCCTGTTGAAACGCAGCGACGAGATTCGTTGATTGAATCAACGATAATAAAAGCAGAACGATCGACGCGACGGCATAGACACCGAACGAATAGAGATTCGTCGAAACGCTTGTGCGGACGTGTTGACCGAGCAACCAGTAACCAGCGACTAAAATCGTTGCGAGCAAAGCAAGACCGTCCCCGATCAAGGCGCGCATGCCGACGGCGATATCTCCGTAAGCGACGAGACCGCCACCGAACAAGGCGACAGCGACGAACAGGAGTGCCTTGCGCGACGGGTGTTGTTTAAAAAATAACGCGTTACCGGCAAGGACAAAAATCGGACTTGCGGTCACGAAGAGCGTTGAGCTCGCAACTGTCGTATAATCAAGAGAGAGAAACCACAGCCAAAAATGCCCGGCGAGCAAAATGCCACTTAATAGCATATGCCGAATCGTCGACGAACTGAGTTGCAAAAGTTCCTTCAAGCGAATGAGTGGGAGCAACAATAAGGTCGAGAACAGCATGCGGTAAAAGGCGACAGCCTCGATCGGGGTCTCCGCCCATTTGACGAAGATTGCCGATGTTGAAATAAAGAATAAAGCCATGAATAACGTAAAATAGGGCATGGGTACCTCCACATGTCTGAAGTAAGGAAATGAGGGTGAAGCGTGTGCAATTGATCATTGCTGAAAAACCAAAACAAGCTGAAAAACTGGCAGCTCCGTATCCGTCTGTGAAGCGGGACGGCTACATCGAAATCAAACCGTGTGACCGATTTCCGCAAGGGGCAAAACTCGCCTACGCGGTTGGACATTTATGCGAACTGCAGGAGCCGGCGCATTATGACGCCAAGTGGAAACGATGGAACTATGACCATTTGCCAATTATCCCGGAACGATTTGATTACCGACTGGCAAAAGGTAAAAGTAAACCGTACCAAGTCATCAAAAAATTATTGAATGAGCGGACGACGACTTCCATCATTATAGCATCGGATGCCGAGCGAGAGGGAGAGGCAATCGTCCGATTGATCTTACGTCTCGCGAACAACGCAAAACCGTTGCAACGACTCTGGATTTCGAGTCTGACGCCTCAAGCCGTTGACCATGGGTTTGCGAACCTGCTCGATGGAAAGGAAACGGAGAACATTTTTCATGAGGCGATGAGTCGCGCTTGCGCCGATTGGCTGATCGGGATGAATGCGTCACGTGCCTATACGACGTTACTGAAAAAGAAGGGCATCGCTGATGTCTTTTCCCTCGGACGGGTCCAGACACCGACACTCGCACTGATCGTCGAACGGGAAAAACAAATCGAGAATTTCCAACCGGAGACGTATTATGAAGTCGAAGCGGATTTTACGCGATACAAAGGGAAATACATCAATGCGAAGAAACAGACGAAGCTGAGTGACAGGGAACAGGCACAAGCGATCGTGAATCGGACAAAAGGAACCGGCATCGTCGCATCAATCGAGAAAAAGCGGCAGACGGAACGTCCACCGTTTTGGTTCAGTTTGTCGCTCTTACAAACAGAAGCGAGCCGACGGTTTGGTCTCGGTGCAAAAGAGACGCTCGATATCGCGCAAAAACTCTATATCCGTGGTTGGATCAGTTATCCGCGAACGGACTCGTCGTTCGTGACGAAAGAGGAGGCGGGACAGTTCCCAGTCATTCTTGATCGATTACTGATGCAAGCAGAGTATAGCCCGATCAAGGATGTCCTGACGAACAATCCAGCTAACGATAAACGCTACGTCAATTCGGCAAAGGTCAGCGATCACTATGCGATCATTCCAACAGAAGAGGCGGGTGCCGTTGCCAAGCTCTCGGGACGAGATGCGCAAGTCTATGACTTGATTGTCCGTCGATTCCTTGCCGCCTTTGCACCGGACGCTGTCTCGGAGAAGACAGAAATCGTAACGACACGCGAGATGGACCGCTTTTTGACACGTGGCAGTCGGACGATTGATCCGGGCTTTAAACAGGTCTTACAAATCGAATCGAAGGAAGTCGAATTGCCAGCCGTCGAACAAGGACAAGAGATGCCGATCAAAGGCTGTCGTCTGCTTGAGAAACAAACGGAGCCACCGAAACGTTATACAGAAGGGACACTCATCCTCGGTATGAAAACAGCCGGTAAGTTGCTTGAAGATGAGCTGCAAGCGATCATGAAGGAAGTCGAGGGACTCGGGACGGAAGCAACTCGTGCCGGGATTATCGACGGACTAAAACGGCGGGAATACATCAAACTCGTCAAAAAAGAGATTCATCCGACACCAAAAGGGCGGATATTGATCGATGCCGTGACGGGGAGTATTCTTGCTTCGCCAGAGATGACAGCGAAGTGGGAGAGCCGTCTCGAGCAAATCGGTAAAGGGGAAGCGTCTGCCGCCCAGTTCATTGAACAGGCGAAGAAACTGTCGGAGCATCTCGTCGGTGATGCCAAGCAACGGATCGAACAACTCGCTGTTGATCCGACGCAAGTCAAGAGTAAATCCCCGCGTGGTGCGACAAATCGTCCGGTTGGTCCGTGCCCGCTGTGCCAATCAGCGGTTCTTGATCGTGGGAAGTTCTATGGTTGTAGTGGGTATCAAAAAAACAACTGCGGCTTTACGTTACCGAAAACGATCCTTGGTGCTCGATTGACACAAACGGAAGTCAAAAAGGTACTCGCTGGACAAAAAACGAAGCCACTCGAGATGAAGAAGAATGCCCGCCAGTTCAAGGCGATGCTTTATCTCGAACGCGATCAATTAAAATTTGAATTCACGAAAGGGGAAGACTGATGCAATACGAACTGATTCAAAATCAAACGTTTCGTCCTGTCTTTGAACGACTTTTACAGGAAGGGCACCGCTTAACGGTCTGGTTTCCGGATCATATTGAGGTGCAGTCAGCAGAAGGACTCGTCGAAGAAGCAGAAGAACTATTCGGTGTGACAGCAGAAGTCATCGATGATCCACAATCATTCGGCAAGCATATCCTCCTCCCATACTTGACGGAAGTCGAGCACCGGGAAGATGGATTCATCCGCTATGAAGCTGAACTGACGGAGGAGTTACGTCAACTCGTACGCGAATTGACGTTACCGATGTTGACAGAGGGTGACTTTGAGGTGTTGTATTCGTATCAAATCGAGACGGAGACGGAACGCTTCTTCGTTGAAGACTGGTTCCAAGCCGAATTACAAAAACTACCTAACTAGGTGAAACTTTCTTGAAGAGGATAACGTAGGATAAGTGATCGTTATTATTCTATTCATTTGGAGGGCTCATCATGTTCACAGTAGCATTCATGGAAAGCGAACTGGGAGGCGACGGCTTCTTTTCAGGTATGCCGATTTTCATGGTCGGATTTTTCGTTCTCATCATCGGTTTCATTCTGTTCGGAGTCATCTCTTCAGCCTCAAAAGGAATCTCAACAAATTCATTGACGCAACAACTGCGCGAGCATGCAGCGCGTCTTGTCAGTCCAGTGGAATCAGATGCACTAAACTACGTCGCTTACTTAGAAACGCTAACAAGTTTTCCGGTCGAAAAGACGAACCTTGAACCGTTACGGATTGCGACCGGTATTTTAAGGCTCATTCAAGGAGCAGATCAGATTTCTGAAACGACTGAAAAACAAGTCTTAGCCCAGTATTTACGACTTGGCATTTTGGATGCGGATCATTTAGCGGATGAACAGCCAGTTCGGAGCCATAGTCACCACCATCATCATTGAAAAGAGTCCTGCTGGGCTCTTTTTTTGTTGGAAACGATTGAATCGTGACATCTAATTGTCATATACAACGATTTAGATTAAAGTTGTATGAAATTGAAATCTTTTTGAGCAGAATGCTGTGTATCGATTGAAAAAAGTTTACAATGAATGGACGGGAATACCTTTATTGCTGGAGAAAGATAAAGGGAAAGGAGTTGAATTCCTTTAATGAAAACATGGCTGAATCGAACGATTGGACGGCAAATCATGTCTGCGTTTTATGTGATTTTTCTGACACTGCTGCTAACGACAGGTGGTGTCTACCTATATACGAAACAACAGGTGGATGAATCACGCCAAGAATTAAAGATGTTAAACGAACATCGGACACGGGCGACCGATTTGTACGAATCATGGCAAAGCATGCAGTACGAGATGCGTGGCTTCGTCTTGCTTGGTGACGAAGAGATGTTAAAAGAAATCGAAGCAAAGAAAAATGGCATCAATCAACAAACGACTTGGTTCGAGCGCAATGCACGCTTCAAAGAAGAACGGCAGTATGCAACGGACGCACGGGAACTCTATACAGCGTATACCCAACGCGTCATGCCGAGCCTCGTCAATTATGTCGCGGCGAAAAAAGACGGCAAAGTGACGGAACCGTTCTTGAAGATGCCGACGCTTGGAAAGGTCACGAAATCAAAACCACTCGATCCACAGCGGAAGTTCAACATCAAGACGAAGAGTGCAGCTGATATGAGTTCAAGTATCGTTGATATGGAGACGGTCTTCACAAAATATCGTAATTCCTTAAACGATCAAGAGATGGCGGCGCAAGAGCAGCTTGGTAAACAAGTCAACTCGTCGCAAATTCTCGGAGCCGTCAATATTGCAATCCTCTTATTGATTACTCTCGTTTTCGTCCGACCATTCGTCCGCCGCTTGACGCGTCAGTTGCGTCAGTTGAACCGGGAAAGTGGACGACTCGCTAAAGGTGAGGATGCGACACCGATCGTCATCACGAATCGTCAAGATGAGATTGGTGAGTTGACGACGACGTTCAACCAGATGGCAGCCGCCATTTCCGGGCAAAAACATCAACTCGTCGCAAGTAACGACGAACTACAAAGTCAACAGGAAGAATTAATTGCCCAGCAAGAAGAACTTCAATCGCAACAGGAAGAACTCGAAGAAGCACTCGACATCACATTACGTAACGAGACCCATTTGCGTTATCGCAATGAGTTGACCGAGACACTTGCGTCTCGCGAAACGTTGACGGCGTATCCGGCGATCATCGAAAAATTGATTACGATCACCGATGCGGAGCTCGGAGCAATCGTCTTCCTAGAGCAAGACCGCTATACGGATCTCGTCTCTTACGGGATGACGGAAGCTCAGGAGCACCAGTTATTACATGCTTCGACGTCATTACTCGAACGCACACGTCAAAACAAGCGTGCTGTTCGCTCGACGAAACAAGTCGCGAGTCATCATCCGCTCCCATATCCGTACGCGATGTACGAAATCGTCGTACCGGTGATGGATCCAGCGACGAACACAATGATTGCAAGCATTTATCTCGTCCGTTACCGGGATGCCTTTACGGAAGAGCAGACGAACGAAATCTGGTCGTTCTCCCGTCAATTGGCACTCTCCTTGCTCCGGATGCGTGTCTTTGAAGAAGTCGAACGAGAACGGGAAAAGACGTCCAAACTTCTCCATTCGATTCGGGAAGCGGTCATCTATATCGAAGGAGAGACGATTTTTGCCAATAAACCATTGCTCGCTTTATTCCATCATCCGGCGCACGATCAAGTGGCGGAAGAAGGATTGATGACGCTCGACGTCAAAATCGAAGAGTTGGCAGTGCAAGTCGATCAACATGAGGCGTTCTTAACCTACATGGATCATGTCTGCAGTCAGGAAATTCCGACGGAGAGCTTGGCGTTGTCCTTAAACAAGGAAGAGCGATTCGTCACGCTGTATGCAGAGGAAATTCATTACGGTGGTTGTTTCCGCGGTACGATGCTCGTCTTACGTGACGTGACGGCAGAGACAGCGATCGACCGGATGAAATCGGAATTCGTCTCGACTGTCTCGCATGAGTTGCGGACACCGCTTGCCTCGATTTACGGCTACACGGAATTGATGCTTGCGCGCGACGTCCAGGAATCAAAACGTCAACGGTATCTCGAGACGATTCATGCAGAAACCGAACGGTTGACGAATCTCGTCAACGACTTCCTCGATGTCCAGCGCATGGAATCGAGTCAGCAACAATATGACTTCAAACCGCTTGATTTGACGAAAGTCATTCAGGAAACGGTCGAGTTCCATACGGCTTCGGCAAAAGATCACGAGCTAGTCCTTGATTTTGAAGAAACGACGACGGGGCGGATTCATGCTGACGAACAAAAAATGCGTCAGCTGTTCACGAACCTGATCAACAATGCAATCAAGTATTCACCGGATGGTGGTCAAATCACGATCACGATGCGTCAAGTCGAAGATCGTGTCCAGCTGAAGATCGAAGATGAGGGAATCGGCATTCCGCGTCACGCGTTACCACAACTGTTTAGTAAGTTTTACCGAGTCGATAATTCGGATAGTCGAAAAATCGGCGGTACCGGTCTTGGTCTTGCGATTTGTCAGGAAATCGTTCGTTCGCACGAAGGAATGATTCATGTCGAATCAACGGAAGGTGTCGGGTCCGCGTTCATCGTCGAACTACCGATCGTCCAGTCCGTCGTACCGGTCACGGAATCGGCAGATGAATGTTAATGTCAAAAGCGTTCTTTGATTTTTTAATCAAAGGGCGTTTTTTTGTTGGTTTCATCTGCAAAACGGGAATTAACTACTATCAAATAGAAAGGAAGTGAGGAGATGCGGCGAAGCAGATGGCCTTGTTAAGTCCGACGATCGTTCATTCTTTGGATCCTGATCGAAGCCAGTAGTTCGTTCATTCCAGCGTATGTGATTGAGCGCTTTTACTGGGAAGACCGGGGAATGAGCATTGCCGACGTCGTCATCGCAGAAATCGTCTTTGCTTGGGTCATGTTGATTGGTGAGGTCCCGTTCGGTTTGTTATCCGATCGGTGGGGCAGAAAGACGTTCATTCTGGCTGGTTTCGTATGTGAGTGGTTATCGTTTACGGTGTTGATTGAAGCGCACTCATTACCTGCCTTCCTCTTAGCGATGGTCCTTGCCGGCATCGGTGGCGCAGCACTTAGTGGAACGCTTGAAGCCCACGTCTATGAAACGTTACGAATGCATAGGAGAGAAGAGCGATTCGAGACGGTCTGGCGAGTGATTTCAATCGGTGGTTTATTGACGTCAGGACTCGCAGGACTTGTGGGGAGTTACGCTGTGCGATCGGTAGACTTGATTTGGCACTATCACGTATCTTGGTGGGTATTGCTCGGAACAGTACTACTGACGTTTTTCTTAAAGGAAGCATCGCGAGAACAAGACGGAGAGACGAGTTCATTAAAGACATTGCTAAACGGTTTTTCGTTTCGACGCGTCTACGTCCGAATTCTTTGTCTTGTCTTGTTATACGGGGTGACGATTGATTTCGTCGATGAGTTTTGGCAACTTTATCTACGGGATCAAACGATACCGATGGTCCATTTCGGATTCGTTTTCGTGTTATTTCAAATCATGCAGGCGACCGGCGCGTCCTTATCACAGTTTCGATCGCCGGTCGGATGGGCGATGATCTATATCGTGTGTCTTGCCGGATTGTCGGTTGCCTCTCCGCTCGTCAGTATCGGGTTACTCGGGACGCTGTACTTGTGCTATGGTTGGGCTGAGCCTTATTTGACCACTGTCATCCAAGAAGTTGCGCCGCCAAATGGACGTGCAACGTTTACGTCGCTGATCTCAGTCATTGAGCGGTTAGCTGTGCTTGGAACCGGTACGCTGTTCGTCTTCGTCGAACGTGTCTTCTCGCTTCAGATGACCTATGCCGCGCTCGGTCTCGTCTCACTTATGTTGCTTCTGTTGTATAGTGTGACGCGAATGCGTCAGAACTGAATCAAAAAAAGGACAAAGGTGCTTTGACCTTTGTCCTTTTGACTGTCATTTATTACGACACGTGTCGTTGCTCCTGAGAGGAACGTGCTAATACCTGGCGAGCCGGTTGCCACATCAACAAGGAGAGGGCTCCTGCGAGCGCATAGACGAGCTCGATCGCAAATAAATCGGCAAGCCATCCGAACAATAGACTGCCGAGGCAGAAACAGAGTGCATACACGGTTTGTTGCACGCTATAGACATACGGTAACCGTTCGAGTGGTGTCGTCGTCTGCAACAACGTATTCAGCTCGATCGCCCGGACTTGACTCGCAAACCCTTGGAACAGACAAGCGATCACGGCAAGTGTGACGATTGGAGCGAAAGCAAACAAGAAGGTCGCAGCAATCGAAAAGCCGATACTACGATAAAGCAACGAACGCGTTCCACGACGACGTAACATCATGTAACTGCCGGCAATCATGCTCAGCAGATAGAAGGCGTTCAAGATACCCCACCAGTGTTCTGATAACTGGAAGTGGGTGTCGATGTAGACGAGGAACAGAGCAGAAATCCAAGCCGTACTGACGAACGCATCGATTCCAACGAGAAACGTGTTGGCTTTCGCGAAAGAATGCGATTGCGTGTAGCGAATACTCGACCGGAAAGAAACATCTTCACCATCCATTGCGGCATCAGCTAAAGTACGGACACTCCGGTAAAACAGATAGCTGATGAGACTAGCACCTAAAAACAGACCGGCCGAGACGGACAAGACGGAAAGCGGCGATAACCAGCTGACCAGAATGGCGCCGAGCGGCCACATGATGAGCTGAATCACTTGATTCGAACCTTGTACGAGACTGTTAGCCTTTTGGACATCCTGACACAGTCGAGGGATGAAGGCACTTTCGATCGGACGAGCAAATCCGTCGAAGAAAGCGATACATCCAACGAGTGCGAGGATAAGTGGCAGTGGTAAATCAAGTCCCCAGATGATGCCTAAGAGAATCGTCTTGAGGAGTTGACTGCCGAACAACAACGAGGCATGGGGAACACGTTGAGCGACTTGGGCGAATAAGAAGCCGCTTCCTGTCATGCCTGCTGTGACGAGAACGGGAAATAGGGCAGCGAGACTCGCTTGCCCTGTCGTTTGATAAATCATTGCGATCAGAGAGACGATATAGAGCGCATCTCCCGCATTCGCAATCCATTGACTGACCAATAAAAGCGTAAACCGGTTCATTCTGAATGACCTCCATATCGTACGTATTTAGTTAGGAGTGAGAATTCAGAATGATTTACATTGGACGCCCTCATTTCATGTTTTTTTCTAGTGTAAGAGGAAAAAAATGGATTGTCAATCAGAATCGTGATGGGACTTCAGTGCAACGGGTGTAAAGGGATCAACCATCGACGTCGCGGCTGCTTCGTCTTGAGCACGAGATGCCGATAGCTTGATTGGTTTTAGTTGCTGGCGGAAGCGGAAAGCCCGTTCGAGTCGACTCATGAATAGATTGCTGAAAAAGACGACTAATGCTAGTCCAATCAGTGGAACGAGGAACATATGGTTGAGCCACGACGTCGCCGAAAACTGATTGTAGTAATAGCCAAACATCGATGACCATTCAAAGATCGTTGGAGCAGTTCCTACATGTAAATTAACTGTTCCGGCAAAGAAAATATCAAAGAGCGATAAGTGGACGAGTAACATCAACGTTTGGATGAACTGTTGCATAAAAACGATTGTCAACGTTGGAACAAGATGTGGCCAAATATGGCGTCTGAACCGATGCCACGGACTGCCACCAAGCGTCTGGGCGACAATCATGAACTCTTGACTAAGTAACTGGCGGGTCTCAGCAATCAGATAAAGCGATAAAGAGGGGAGACCAAGCAAAATCAAGACAATCAATTCAAACGATACACGATCAAAAAGTGGTGGGATAGCAGTCGAATCAAAGAACGTAAGTGATGGAAGCAAAATGAGCAACGCGACAAGAGAGAGCGGTAAAACTAAAAATCCATCAAAAACAAGTTTTAAGTATCGATTGACGCGAGCACTTCGGAAAGCTAGCGGAATTGCGATGACCAGTGAAAGAAACATTCGACCGAGCGCAACAATCATACAAATACCGGCTGTCCATTTAAATCCTTCAATCATCAATTGAAAGAGGTCATAGCCAGAGCGGTCTGTACCGAGCCATTGATCACTTGACGGTTTTAGTGGTGACGTCGCAAGGAACGTACCGTCTTCAGCATACCGGTTCGAGATTTGATCGACTTGACCATCACGAAAGATCGTATTTCCAAAACTAAGGAGCAGTAAACCAGTGAGTAAAAATAAACATAGCCAGAAGACAGGATCTCGCATCAAAGTACGACGCATCAAATCCCCCCTTTCCAGGCGTTAGGAATAAGCCATTCTGCCAACAAATCAATGATGAAAATCGGCAGATAGATTAAGAACAAGATGACCATCAAAACCGGCATTTGTCCATTATAAAAGACGAACCGGAACATACCTTGCACTTCGAACGTGTATTCAATGATCACGAGACTCGATAATACCGTAATGATGTTCGCTCGGAAAAACAGATAAAACCGATAGATCATTGTCGGAATCAAATGTTTCCAGAAAAGAGCGGCAGGACGAATGCCTTTAGCCCGTGCGAGTTCAAGGAAAGGAGCAGCTTCCTGTTCGAGTACTTGCGTCGTTAACCATTTGATGAAGAAGAATAGTGTTGTCAACGTTAGCGTAAGAATCGGTAAAAAACGAATGTACTCAGCATAGGATCCCGCAATTTCGATTTTGTCATACCCGGTCGTTTTAAACAGATAGAGGACAAGGAATTGCGAAAGAATGATCCAGAACAGATCCGGAACCATCTCAAGCGTCCGAGTCGTTTGTTTCAGCATCATGCGTGTTTTGCGACCACTCCGATAAAACAAATAAGCATAAAAAATCGCACACACAGCGGAGACCAGCATAGCTGTCGTAAAGATGATCAACGTCTCTTTAATGAATGGACTGATGGTAGGAAGCAACAAGAATTCCTTTTGAGCGGTTACGTTGAAATAGGTAATCTCATCAAGTTTCGTTAATTGAGCAAATTGTTGCTTCAGACCTTCCCAGTAGCTTGCTGGGTTGAATTTCATTTGCGCGACAAGCGCCGGAAGGGCGCTGATCGCAATCAAGACAAAAAATGCCACGATAAGCTGAATTGATTTTCGGGCGATAAACACCATGAGGCGAAAAACTCCTTTCTTTGGATCCTCAGCCGATGGCGAGGATCCGGTCATTGCCAATTTGGATCAACTGACTGTTCATATGTTTCCGGCGCAGTACATAGCGTTCGAACTGTTGTGTCGCGATGAACGAATCACGCGTCGAGACCGTCGAGAGGGTCATTAAGACATGCTTTAATTGTGGTTGGCCTTCTTGTAACGAGAGATGTGTCATCCGGTTTGCTCCGTCGAGTCGATTCAAGAACAGTTCAATCTTACAGCCCTCCTTGATTAATTCACTGATCAGGAATGCCGCTTGTTCGATGAACGTCTCAAATTGTTGGTGGAGTCCGTAACCGCTCGGGGCAGATAAGTTCAAGGCAATCGTAAATGTATCCTGATTACTCGTTTCGAACACTTTTGCCTGCAATCGACCGGTCTTCGCTGTCGCATACCAATCGATCTCTTTTGACGGTTCTGCCGTATAGGGTTTTGCACCCAGCTGAACGAGCTTGTTCTTGAGTGGCGAGTACCGATCTGGTCGGTCGCCGATACGTAAACGCTGTAAAAGAAGCGGCGTCGCCTGCGCCGTCAAGGACGGTAAGACTGTAAACGACGGATACGTATCGAACGTAAAGAGATAGACGCCCATCTTCCAAGGCAAACGAATCGTCAAGATGATCTCATCGAACTCCGCCGGTCCGCGGCGAACCGTCTGAATCGGTATTGTTACCGCGTCTTCAGAGTCAATCACCGCATGAAACGTCGCCGGATGCAGCGGGTCCATCTCCGGGAAGATGACCCCACCATCCGTATGCAAACGAAGCGTCGCTTCGAGTCCGAGCTGATTTAAAGATTCGACACCGAAGACTTGTAGATGGAGCGATGTCTGTTCTTGGTTGAACATCAACGCTTCATAATGCTTCCATTCGATTGCCACGTCCCGTCGGAGCTGTTTTTCTGTTCGACCGACGACGAAATGAATCGTCGCCAAGGCGGCGAACAGAAAACCGAGGATCGACAGACGTGGAATGAAGAGGAAGATGAACGTCATCGCGACGTACAGTGGAAAGAGTCGGCGTTCAAGCCAAAACGGGACGGAACGTTCAATCTGCATGATTCGTCACCCCATCTCGACCGGAACCGGCACGTCGTCCAGAATATGCGTCAAGACAGCCGCTTTCGTCGTCTTGATTCCACCTTCAAGTGTCAGTGTCAGGCGATGAGACAGGACGTGTTTTGCAAGATATTTGATATCTTCCGGGATGATGAAGTCGCGTTGATTCAAGAATGCGTAGCTTTGCGAGGCGCGAAGTAATGCAATCGCTCCACGCGGACTGACGCCGACTTCAATGAGTTCATGGTTTCGTGTCGCTTGGACGATATGGAGCAAGTAATCGAGCACGTCTTGTGATGCATGGACGCGGCGTGCCTCTTCCTGCCAGGAAATCAAGTCACCGCCTGACGCGATGCCGACAGCTGACCGACGGACGTTCGTCAGAATCTCAGACAATAAGCGCCGTTCGTTCTCGAAATCCGGATAACCGACTTCAATTGCGACCATGAACCGGTCGAGTTGGGCGTCCGGTAATGGGAACGTTCCTGCCGATTCAATCGGGTTTTGTGTCGCGATGACGAAAAATGGGGCGGGCATCTGATAGGTCGTTCCACCGATCGAGACTTGACGTTCTTCCATCGCTTCAAGCAGTGCGGATTGTGTCCGCGGAACAGCACGGTTGATCTCATCAATCAAGACGACGTTCGCGAACAATGGACCGCGTTTATTCTCGAACTCCTGTGTCTTTAAGTTGAAGAAATCCGAACCGATGACGTCTGATGGGAGAAGATCCGCCGTAAATTGAATCCGGGAGAAGGCACTCTCAAAGCTTTGGGCGAGCGCTTTGGCGAGCATCGTTTTCCCTGTTCCCGGTACATCTTCTAATAGAATATGTCCTTCTGCGATGAGTGCCGTCAGACAAAGATCGATGACGTCCGGTTTACCGAGATAGATGGAATTGAGTTGATCTTTTAATTGTTGTAGTTTCATAGGAAATCCCTCCAAGGTCAAATGGTTGAGTAGCGTGCTAGTTGTTGTTCAAAGCGGATCACGAGATCGTGGACATGTGAAGACACATCTGATGTATAAAGATAGGGTGATTTTTGAGAACGATGATTTAGTTGTTTAAGGAAAAAATATCCATATGTACTTAGGAAGATTTTAGCATACAGTGTTAACAAATAAAAACAATTTTCTGAAAATAAAGACAAGGTGAGACGATTCATTTTCAAGTGGTAAGGGTATGATTGAATCAGTGGATCTTGAAAGAGAAAGGATGTTTCGTATGAAACTGATTATTTTTGGAGCGACTGGTCAAACTGGACAAGAACTAGTCAAACAGGCGATTGATCACGGGCATGAGGTCACAGCATTTGTCCGCAGTCCAGAAAAACTGACACTACATGACGAACGGTTACAAGTCGTAAAGGGCGACGTGCTCGATCAAGAAGCGGTAACAGCTGCTGTTGCCGGAAAAGATGCTGTCCTGACAGCTCTCGGTACGGAGAGTCTTGCGTACAGTGGCTT
Organism: Exiguobacterium sp. EF_C8; assembly: GCF_054956715.1. Taxonomy (NCBI): domain Bacteria; kingdom Bacillati; phylum Bacillota; class Bacilli; order Caryophanales; genus Exiguobacterium; species Exiguobacterium sp. EF_C8. The sequence continues at coordinate 1,027,335 of NZ_CM143264.1, forward strand.
TTTAGAACGAAGTCTCGTCCGGATCGTGACAGCGATGAAAAAACAGGGGATAGAGCGGATCGGTTATGTCGCGTCTGCCGGTGTCGATGATGAGTTACCGGGTGTGCAAGGGATGCTCGCTCAGCGGATTCTGAAGAATCCACTGAAGGATCACCGCCAAGCAATCGAGCTCCTGCAACAGGCGGATCTTGACTATACGGTAGCCCGTCCACTCCGTTTACTGAACGGTCCGTTGACTGGGCTTTATCGCCAAGCGGATACAGGTGTACCGGAAGATGCGAAACAAATCAATCGTGCAGATGTGGCACATTTCCTCTTACAGGCGATCGAAACAGAAGATCACATCAAGTCGAGTGTCGGTCTCGCTGAATGAAGAAGAAAGGTCTCGCCCGTCATACGGAAGAGACCTTTTTACGTGATTATTGTTGACGATAGACGGAAACCGAACCACCATTAACGAAGAATTGACCGTAGCCATCTTGATTGATCGTGACCGATGCCGTGTTGTTTCCAGTGATATCCGTCCAGACTTCTCCTTTGTTCTGAAGGCCGACGTACATCCATTTGCTACCGCCAGGGCCGTCTGAGAGGATTGTTGCAAGACCGGATTTTGCCCGATCCGAGACACCTTCCCGTGTCCAACCGATGATGTCTTGGTTATCGAGATAATCGTTTTGTTTTCCGAACGCGAAGTCCTTCCGTGCTTTGAGCAACGGATCAATCTTCGAAGCAAGTGCTGGAATTTCGCGGGTCGACGTGCCTTTTGTGCCATAGTAATCGCCGTAGAAGACAGACGGATACCCTTGTTCACGGGTCAGGATCATCGCGTAGGCGAGTGGTTTGAACCACGATTGAACTGTTGATTCAAGCGATTGTCCAGGTTGCGAGTCATGGTTTTCGACGAGTGTCACGGCTTGGACTGGATTACTCTTGACGAGTGTCCCGTCAAAGATCGTCCGCATGTCGTAGTATCCGCCACCTTTACTTGCTTGCTCGAATTTATAATGAAGCGGGGCATCAAAGACGGATTGTTGGTAATTCGTCCGGCTTAAGTAGTTTTGTAACGTTCCAAGATCGTTCTGCCAGTACTCGGCGACTGTGAATAGCGGTTTGCCCGTCGTCTGACGAACGTTCGCGAGCCAGTCCGCTAAGTAACCATGTTTGATATGTTTGACGGCATCGAGACGGAACCCATCAAGACCAAGCTCATTGACGTACCATTTTCCCCAGTTCTTCATTTCTTGTTGAACTTCCGGGTGATCAAAATCGAGATCTGCGTACATCAAGTAATCGTAGTTGCCATTTTCAGTTGAAACATCCGTATCCCAAGCTTTACTGGTACCACGGAACTTATAGATGGCGCTCTTTGAACGCGATTGATCCCAATCCGTGCCGTCGAAATGATACCATTTCCACTTGAAGTTCGAGTAGAGGTTATTTCGTGTTGCAAAATTGAAGCCCGTCCACGCCTGGATTTGATAATCGCCCGAGACTTCCTGATTGCGGTTGCTCGGATTGACTTCGACTGCCGTAACGGCTTCGGTAAAATCAGCACCACCTTTATGGTTCATGACGACATCCCCGTACACATCGATTCCAGCGGTATGCAGTTGTCCTATCGCTGTTTTTAATTGCGTTTTTGTTCCGTATTTCGTGCGGACTGTTCCTTTTTGGTTGAACTCACCTAAATCGTATAGATCGTAGGCACCGTAGCCGACATCGCTTTGTGAAGTTCCTTTGTAGGCAGGTGGAATCCAGACTGATGTAATACCGAGCTGATCCAGTTTCGTCGCGTCACTTCCGAGACGATTCCAATGGTTACCGTCATTTGGTACATACCATTCGAAGTACTGCATCATCGTACCATTGTCAGCTGTTGCACCTACTGCAATCGGTTGCGCAAGTGGCGCTAAAAATGCAGCTGAAGCGACGGTTGCTAAAATCCATCCTTTTTGTTTCACGAAAAGACCTCCTTATGATTTATGAAAACGCTTGCATGATTCATTATAGTGAAGCCTTAGAGGAAAGGAATATCGTCCCGGATTCTTATTTGTCAGTGTCTTTCGTTCGTGACTTTTGACTCTAGAATATTTCTTTCGAAGAATTATTTTGATGCAATTGATGTCTTGGACGAAAAAAATCAGGACCATCTAACCGTTGTCTTTCGATAAAGAATCTGAACGACGACTCATCTTCAAAAAAGCAGGTCTATCGTCCATCTTCCACCATGAATGGATTCGATGTGAAAATGAGCGTGTAACATCCGTTTTCATACATACCAATCGAGGGGGAACACGCATGAACTGGAAGTCAAAGGTCACAGGTGCACTTGCCGCAACACTTGCGCTCGGGTCAATCGTCTTTACACCGGTCACTGCAAAAACAGTCGATCCAAAACAAGTAGCGGCAGGTCCGCAGATGGTTACATCTCAATCGACGATCGATGCGTACTATCTACCGGCAGCAGGAAAGACAGGGGCAGCGTTGAAGGCATCGCTGCACGATATCATCGACAACCATACACAAGTGTCATACGACACAGTATGGACAGCACTGAAAGAAACGGATCAAGATCCAAACAATGCGAACAACGTTATCGAGTTATACACGGGGAAATCGATTGCGAAAAGTAGCAATGGTGGAAATGTCGGTCAATGGAACCGGGAACACGTCTGGGCAAAGTCGCACGGTGACTTTGGTACGACGAACGGACCGGGAACAGACTTGCATCATTTGCGTCCGGAAGATGTCGTCGTCAACAGCGCACGTGGGAATCTTGATTTCGACAATGGCGGTACGAAATATAGTGGATGCGATTGCTACCGTGATGGCGATTCGTGGGAACCACCGAACCGAGTCAAAGGTGACATCGCGCGGATGATCTTCTACATGGCAGTTCGTTACGAAGGTGGCGGAGAAATCGATCTCGAAGCCTCAGAAAACGTCAACAATGGAACGAACCCATTACATGGAAAATTATCGACGCTGAAAGCATGGAATAAGCTTGATCCAGTCGATAGCTTCGAAATGCGTCGTAACGACGTCATCTTCGAGAAGTGGCAAAAAAACCGGAATCCATTCATTGATCATCCGGAATACGTGACATCAATTTGGGGAAATTGATGACGAGTCAATCAATAGGAAAATGCGATGTTCTCGATTCAGAGAAGATCGCATTTTTTTGGAGGTAAAGCCCGTCAGGTTGAAACTTTTTGCAAGCATCATTCGTACAGCATACCGTAACCCATTTTTTAGCAGAAAGGTCGTACGGTATGATTAAACGCACGTTCAACAAACGAAATATCAAATGGATGGTTGGTGGAGGACTCGTCGCTTGTGTCGCCTTCTGGTACAGTGTCGGGATTTTTGTCAACAGAGGAGAACGACCACTTGCGGATGGGTCGTCGCCGTATGTCATCGTTCTTGGCGCAGGTGTCAAAGGGGAGAAACCGTCGCAAATCTTACATAATCGGATTCAGGCGGCAGCCGCATATGGGAAACAACACCCGAATGTCCGCTTCATCTTGAGTGGTGGACAAGGACCGGATGAGGATATCTCGGAAGCAGAAGCGATGCGACGCGGAATGGTGGCGTCTGGCATTGAAGCGGAGCGACTGGTTCTTGAGTCCAGTTCGACATCGACGACGGAAAATCTACAGTATTCAAAAGACTTGTTACCAAAGAATGTCCGACGTGTCTCAATTGTCACGTCAGATTTTCATCTGTACCGCGCTCGAAAAGAGGCGAAACAACTGGGGTTACTGACGGACGCGATTCCGGCAGAGACACCCCTTTCAGGTGTCCTTCGTTTCGGGATGCGTGAACGCGTCGCGATTCTTGTTCAATTCCTACGTTAAAAAAACCCCGACGTGTTGAACACATCGGGGAGAATGAAGAAGTACACCAAACGATTAGATGCCTTCACCTTTATTTTTTTCCTCAGAAGATTGAGCATCATTTGCTTGTTGATTAGAAGCATCGTGCTCAGCAGGTGGTTCTTCTTTGCCAAGTGCGACATCTTTCGCTTCGACGACTTTATTGCTGATAGAACTCAGGTCACCTTTTGTCTCATTGACTGTATCTTTCACAGTCGAAGCATCAGACTTCACTGTTTCAAGTTCTGTGTTCACTTTGTCATAGACGTTTTGAACGTCAGACGCCACTTCTTGGATGATACTTGAAGCACTCTTTACCTGATTGATAACTTGCGACGCTTTGCCCGACGGATCTTCCTTGATGGAAGACGCGAGTGTCGAGACGGAATCCTTCGCACCACGTAAGCTTTGTTTCGTGTTTTGACGGGACGAAGAACTAAGTAGCGTTAATAGTCCGCCGACAAGGGCACCGATTAACATCCCTGTGACAAGATTAACTTGACGACCTGATGATTCCTCCTGATCAAACTGACGATTCGGATGTTCTGCGTGCGTTGCGTGTGGATCATGTTGAAGATTCGGTTCCATAATAAACACTCCCTTGAGATAGTATTTAACCATGATATGGATATACCCTTGTGAGCAAATCAAAAACATCTAAAAAAAAAACATGTATTTGAAATGAATTTAAAAAGACCACCGTGATATGATGGTCTTAGAGGTTCATTTGTTGGATGAATCATCATCATTTTCGTGACGAAGTTTTCGGTTGATTTCATCATAATCGATTTCGATATCGTCCTTGTTGCCCTTATAGCCATATCCTTTTGAAATGACAATGATCGAGGCGACCAAGACGAATACGATGATGAGAATGGAGACGACATATAGCCACATAGTCCACTCCTCCTTTCATTCACTTTCTAGTATGACGGAAAAAGCAACATCCGTCTAAACGAAATTGTAGGTTGTGTGCTAAACTGATTTCAGATAAACATGTTAAACAGAACGAGGTGACGACGGATGAGTATTTTGGTTGTAGATGACGAATTAACAAATTTAATGCTCTTAGAGCGATTGTTAGAAAATGAAGGATATGACGTCGTCAAAGCCATGAGTGGAGAAGAAGCAATCGAATTGATGGAGGATCCATTGTTCATTGAGCAATTAGATGTCGTCCTGCTCGACGTTGAGATGCCGGGAATCAGCGGAATCGAGGCAACACGTTTGATCCGAAAACGGTTTGGTCTTGATGAACTACCAATCCTGATCGTCTCGGGTCGATCAAACGAAGAAGATATCGTTGATGGATTGAATGCAGGGGCATCTGATTACACGACGAAACCGATTCGAAAAACGGAATTGCTCGCACGAGTTCGTAATGCGATCGGTCTGAAGCAAGCAATCGATGCACGAAAACGATATGAAAAAGTGCTACAGGAAGACTTTGATTTGGCGCAAAAACTGCAACAGAGTGTGCTTAGTGCCAATATCGAAGACGATGAGATCCGCATCATGGCGACCTATATCCCGTCTAAGAAACTAGCGGGAGACATGTATGCCTGGTATCGCATCTCTCAGAATAAATACGGCATCATCTTATTTGACGTCATGGGACACGGTGTCTCCTCTGCATTGATTACGATGGGGATGAGTTCAATCTTGTTTGAACTCGTGCACCGGATTGGTGATCCGGCTCAAGTGCTTGAAGAATTGAATCAACAGATGAGTCGACTGTTTCCGGGAGACGAGACAGAAATCTATTTCACGGCTGTCTACCTTTATATCGACTTAGATGAAATGAAACTCAGCTATGCGAACGCGGGGCATCCACCTGGTTTGTTGCGGATGAACGATCAAATCATTCCGCTTGAAAATACGGGACTTCCTGTTGGTATGTTCGAAGACTCGACGTATTCGAGCAAGACGATCGACATCGTCTCACCAGGATGTGTCTATCTGTACACGGATGGTTTCATGGAATTGTACAGTAAAGGTATTGATGAAGGAATTCACGCCATCCAAAATCTGATTGAACAACAAGGACCGAACATCCATCAGCTGATTCAACCGGATCAGAGCGATGAAGCGGATGATCTTTGTCTCGTGACAGTCGAAATCAATTAACATGTAAATGAAGAAGACTCAGCGACAGAAACACCGTCACTGAGTCTTTTTTGAGTCATACAAGTCTTGCGCTTACTTGAACTAGAAGAACCTTCTCCGCCATAAGATGAATGCGGCAAGACCAGAGAAGAAGATCATCATGCCGAAGACGATCCAAAAACCGATGACTTCTCCTTCCCAAGGGACATGGACGTTCATTCCGAACATCCCAGATATCATCGTCGGAATCGAGATGACGATCGTAATCGAGGCGAGGAACTTCATGACGAAGTTGACATTGTTCGAGATAACGGAACCAAATGTATCCATCGTCGAACTGATGATGTCTTTATAGATTTGTGCCATTTCCATTGCTTGCCGGTGTTCGACGAAGACATCTTCGAGTAAGTCTTCATCGTCTTCGTGTTTCTCAAGACTCGGTGTCTTGATGATTCGGTCGAGGACACCATCGTTCGATTTCAAGGATGTCATGAAATAGACCAATGATTTCTGAAGGTTCATGAGTTGAAAGATTTCTTGATTTCGCATCGAACGTTGTAATTCTTCCTCGAGTTCATCCATCCGTCGATCGATTTGGCGTAGGAAACGGAGATACGAGGAACTGACTTTATAGAGAATCTGAAATACGAAGCGCGATCGATAATTCGTCCGGAATCCTCGCAACTTACCACTCGAGAATAACGTCAGGACATCGAGCTGTTGCGAACAAACGGTGATGAAATGACGGGATGTCACGATGATACCGAGCGGAATCGTATTATAACGGCGTCCTGATGATTCTTCTTCGATGTAGGGAACGTCGACGATCATCAGTAGACCTTCTTCATCTTTTTCAAAACGTGGTTTTTCTTCCACGTCCAAAGGGTCATAAATGAAATCCTCTGGAATATTCGTAGCAGCGATGACTTGGTCGGCTTCATCCTTGGTCGGATTGACAAGATGGATCCAGGAACCTTTCGTAAACTCCTGTATCTCGTTGACTGCCCCAGTGACATCGCTTCGATAAATCGTCAACATATTGTCTATCCCTCCTGCTCTTCACTGTCTCATTATAGAAATAGAAACGATGGCGTGTAAATGATTCTCCGATTTTTTTTTACGAAGATTAGTGATAAGATGAAAACAGAGGAGGGGAAGACATGCCTTTTTTTAATGCTAAGAAGCTCGAAGAACTTCAATCGATCGCGGGTGGGGATCACGCGTTCCTTCAAAAAATTGGAGAAACGTATATCGCGCAGTTCGATCGAAAGTTTCCTGAACTGAAAGATGCCGTCGCTAAACAAGATGCTGAGCAAACTGAAAAGCTCGCTCACTTGCTAAAAGGTGCTTCCTATTCCGTTGCCGCTGATGATTTAGCCGATGATTTCGAACTGCTTGAAAAAGAAGCAGAATCCGGTTCCATGACCGGTACGCAAGAAATCGTCGATCGGATTGAAGACAGCATGGTTGAATTCCGGGTCATCTGGCTCGATGTGTTTACTGGAAAAAATCTTGACGTACTGCGTTGAGGAATCGAATAGATTAAAAAAGCCGACATCTCGTCGGCTTTTTTTCTTTTTTCTTATAAGACGTATGAATCAACCGTTTCGATCAATCGACCGATTTCCGGTTTCGTGATTTGTGCATTGACACCAACGGACTCGCCTTTATGGCGTAAATCGTCGGAAATCAAGGAAGAGAAGACAATGATCGGCAGTTCTGCATAACGATCATCTTCACGGAGTCGTTTCGTTAAATGAAGTCCATCCATCTTCGGCATCTCGATATCGGTGATCAGGAGATCACAGTTGCTTCCGTTCTCAAACGCATCAAAAGCTTCCTTACCATTGATGAACCACTTCAGTCCGTGGTAACCGGCTTCCTCGAGTGTTTCGATGATCAACGTCCGGAGCATTTCCGAGTCTTCGGCAATCCAGATGATTTTATCGGACCGGTCACGGGACTGGACGCGACGTCCTTCTTCGCGGGCGAAGATATCCTTGCGTGAGAGCTCAAGGGCAATTTTTTCATAGTCGAGCAGGATGATCATCTTGTCGCCCGTTTTGACGACACCATTCGTTAACCCTTCGATGCCACGAGCGAGTTCGTTTGGTGTATCGATCTGTTCCCATGAGATACGACGGATTTCCGTCACGGAATCGACACGCAGGACGCTCTTTTCCCCATTGAATTCACAGATGATCAGTCGATCCTCGGTTGCTTCGTCGTGGGGAACACCGATGACTGTAGGCAAATCGATCACCGTCATGACTTCGCCGCGGAGTTCAATCAATCCTTTGACAGCATCCGGTGTACCCGGAAGTGGTGTCATCGGGAGCGGAACGATGATTTCCCGAACCTTCATGACGTTGATACCGAACGTATACGGACCACAATGGAAGATGACGATCTCGAGTTCGTTCGTGCCGGCTTCTAATAAAATATCGTGCTGATTGTACATATGGTTGTGCCCCTTTCCATTACCTTCACTTCACTTCTGACTAGTTATCGGCATGCTACGTTAAAAATTCTAGTTCTGAATCGACAAAAAAAGTGTTGTAATCGCTTTCATAATATGTTAAGCAAAAAGTTTGGCATTTGTCAGACCAATTGATTACAATAAGCTATGCAGCCACACACTGAAATGAGAGAGATAAAAATAAATGGAGGTAGAGTGGAATGACTACAGCAACAACCTACACGTTTTTACTAGATGGAAAATGGCATGAAAGTGAATCAAAAGAGACGATTGAAATCTCTTCACCATATAAAGAGGATCTTGTCGGTCGTGTTCAAGCGATGACAAAATCAGAAGTCGATCGTGCCATCGCTTCAGCGAAAGCGGCACAAGCAGAGTGGGCAAAACAACCAGCGAACAAACGGGCTGAACTGCTTCACGCTTGGGCAACGGAACTCGAGAAACGTGCGGACGAAATCGGTGAAGTCATCATGCGCGAAGTCGGTAAAGGACGTGCAGATGGCGTCAAAGAAGTCAAACGGACAGCTGAAATCATTCGCTACACTGCGGAAGAAGGTCTCCGTTTCGACGGTCAGATGATGCAAGGGGATTCGTTCCCAGGCGGTAGCGCGAAAAAAATCGCGGTCATCAAAAAAGCGCCACTCGGTGTCGTGCTTGCCATCTCACCGTTCAACTACCCAGTTAACTTGGCAGCAGCGAAACTCGCACCTGCACTCATGACAGGGAACGCCGTCGTCTTTAAACCGGCAACACAAGGTTCAATCAGCGGTATCTTAATGGTCGAGGCACTCGTCGCAGCAGGCCTTCCAGCTGGACTCGTAAACATCGTCACAGGTCGTGGATCAGTCATCGGTGATTACTTGACAGCTCATCCGGGAATCAACATGATCACATTCACAGGTGGTACAGGAACAGGACAACATTTATCACGTCAATCTGCAATGATTCCACTTGTCCTTGAACTCGGTGGAAAAGACCCAGCACTCGTTCTTGAGGATGCGAACCTGTCCCTTGCAGCAGATCACATCATCAGTGGTGCATTCTCTTACTCAGGTCAACGTTGTACAGCAATCAAACGTGTCTTCGTTCTCGATCACCAAGCGGATGCGCTTATTGAAGAACTTAAGACTCGAATTGCAAAATTGACAGTCGGTTCACCTGAACAAGAAAGTGTCGTCGTACCACTCATCGATACGAAATCAGCGGACTTCGTCGAAGGCTTGATTACGGACGCAACAGACAAGGGCGCAACGCTCGTCACAGGTGGCGGACGTACAGCGAACTTGATCGAACCAACACTTCTTGACAACGTGACACGTGACATGCGCGTCGCTTGGGAAGAGCCGTTCGGACCAGTTCTTCCAATTATTCGTGTTAACTCGGTCGACGAAATGATCGCATACTCGAACGAATCAGAATACGGTCTTCAAGCAAGTGTCTTCACGGAAAACATCGATGCTGCGTTTGCGGTAGCGGACGCGCTTGAAACAGGTTCTGTTCAAATCAATGGACGTACGGAACGTGGTCCTGACCACTTCCCATTCATCGGTGTTAAATCATCGGGTCTTGGTGTTCAAGGTGTCGGACGTAGCTTAGCTTCGATGACACGCGACAAATTAACAGTCCTCAACTTAAAATAAGTTTTTGACCGACCTTTCAATCTGCGGAAAGGTCGGTTTTTTGTGCATCCATTTCTTATACTCTAGCGTAAGCTAGACAACAAATATCATCCGTTGACGCACAAAGTTTGGCGCTATAGCTTCATTCTCTCTATAATGAAAGAAAATGGACGAGAGAAAAGAGGCGTGTAGGCATGACTGTATCAGACGAAATCATCCCGATTCCGATTCCCACACCATTTCCTGTAGGGGACGTGAACTGTTATGTGTTACGAACGGAAGGGGAAAACATCCTCATTGATTGTGGACCCGATACACTCGAGGCGTGGCAAATGATGCAACAGACGCTTGCGCGACACGATTTGAGGGTTGAGGATTTAGATCGTGTCATCGTGACGCATCACCATGCGGATCATGCTGGGATGGCACATCGATTTTCAGAGAAAGGCATTCCTGTCTATGGACATGCGCGGTTGCGTCCGTATTTGGAACAGGACGAGACGTTCCTAAACAATGGGGACGTGTTCTTACGTCGACTGGCGACTTCATTTGGTGTTCCGTCAGCGATTCAAGAGATGTTACCGAGCTATCAATCTGCCTTAAAATGGCTTGGAAAAGGTCAGCTTGATTTCATATTAAAGGAAGGCGACGCAATTACACCTTCTGGGCGATATCGCGTCATCGAACTGCCGGGTCATTCGAGTGACCAAATCGGAATTTTAAGCGACGATGGTATATTGTTCGCGGCGGACCATTTGCTGGACCGGGTCGAACCGAACCCGTTGCTTGAACAACCGCAACCGGGTGATGACGTGCTCGTGAAACGACCTGTTCTTGCGTATCTCGACTCCTTGGAAAAACTGCAAGGAGAACAGATCCGAATTGCGTATACCGGTCATGGTGATCCGATTCGCGATGTCGCGGCACTCGTTGAAGAACGATTGATGCAACGCAAGGCACGCGGCGATCAACTGTTAAAGTATTTTTCAGAAGAGCATACGTTATTTGAATTAGCACAAGTGACGTATGGGAATCGATTAAAAAAATCATTCCCACTCGTCATGAGTGAAATGAAGGCACGTCTTGATACGCTTGTCGCACGTGGTGCGATTAGGGTTGAGAAACGATCTGGTATCCTCTACTATTCGAAAATGGAGGAAGTTTAATGCAACTCATCAACCGGACGATCGTCATCACCGGTGCTTCAAGTGGACTCGGGGAAGCACTGGCGCGCACTCTGCATAAAGAAGGGGGAAACTTGATTTTAATCGCACGACGCGAGGATCGATTACAAACGTTAGCATCTGAACTCCAGGCAGACTACCTGGTCTACGATTTGGAAGTGGCGCCCGAAATTCTTGCGAAAACACTCGCAAATCGTTATGGACGAATCGATATTTTGATTAATAACGCAGGTTTCGGGGAATTCAGCTTCCTAGACGATACCTCGATTGAAACGATCGAATCGATGCACCGAATCAATGTCTTAAGTCCTGTTCGTCTAACGAAAGCGTGCCTTCCGTTACTTCGAGAAGGCGGCATGATCGTCAATGTCGCGAGTCAGGCAGGAAAGTTGCCGACACCGAAGTCGACGATCTATTGCATGACAAAAGCTGCTATGTTGCAGTTTTCGAATGCGTTACGTCTGGAGTTACGTCCAAAAGGCATCCACGTCATGACGGTCAACCCAGGACCGATTGCGACGGAATTTTTTGTTCGAGCTGACATCAGCCGAAAATATGAAAAAAACGTGGCTTCGATCGTCTTATCGAAAGAACAACTCGCACTGACCGTCGTTCGGGCGATGCGTCGCCGAAAGCGAGAGGTCAATGCGCCGTGGTGGATGGAGCTTTCCGCAAAAGGGTACGGCGTCATGCCGCGGCTGATTGAATGGTTAGGAAAATCAGGTTTTGACAAAAAGTGATGACGGAGGAGAACAACGAATGAAAACAAAAGTAATGAGCTTTCTTGCATTAGGTACCTTGCTTGCCGGGTGCGGGACGCCGGATGCGACACCGGAACCGAAAAACGTTTTAGGAACCGCTTATCAGACGATTGAGAAAGAAGCAGAAAAATCAACGGTTCGGATGTACATGTGGGGGGGCGATGACGGAATCAACGCCTATATCGATGAATATGTGACGCCCCGTCTGAAGAAGGAACATAATATTACACTCGAACGCGTTCCGATCGAGACGGCAGACATTATTCAAAAATTACGTGCTGAGAAAAAGGCAGGTAAGGAAAAAGGCGTCATCGATGTCGTCTGGATTAATGGCGATAACTTCTTGAATGCTAAAAAAGATGAGTTACTTTATGGGGAAATTACAAAAGTTCTTCCAAACATGAAATACGTTGATGCTGCCGCCCAAAGTTCAGATAGCGGTACGAAAACAGACGGGCTCGAAGCCGCATGGGGAAAAGTCCAATATACGTTGCACTATGACGCAGCTGATGTAAAGTCGCCACCAAAGGACTTACAAGCGTTGAAGTCTTGGGTCAAGGAAAATCCAGGACGCTTCACGTATCCAGAAGTGACGGATTTTACAGGAAACGCCTTCGTCCGTCACGTCATGTATGGTGTCGAATCGAACGCGACCCTAAAAGACCCAAAAGCAGACTTCAAGAAGACATGGGCTTACCTGAACGAAATCAAACCGTACCTCTGGAAAAAGGGGAAAACGTATCCGAAGACGCTTGCGCAACTCGATCAGTTATACGCGAAGGGAGACGTCGACTTCACGATGGGCTTCAACGAACGACGGGCAGAACAAGAAGTGAAGTCAGGAACGTTTCCGAAACAAACGCGTCCGATTGTTTTGAAGGATGGCTCAATCGCATCGACCCATTTCCTTTCCGTACCATTCAACGCACCGAACCCGAGAGGTGCACTCGTTACGATCAATACGCTGTTGTCACCAGAGGCACAATTGAAAAAATATGATGCGACTTACTGGGGCGATGGAACGAGTCTCGATTTGTCGACACTTGATCAGGCAGAACAAAAGCAGTTCGCTGATGTACCGGCCGCACCGTCGACACCGAAGCCGAGTGTCTTTGAAGGGAAAGTCCGGACGGAACTAGATCCATCGGTCTTCGAGATGATCCGTAAGGAATGGCCGTCTCGTGTGGCGCGGTAACATATATCCTGCTGCAATTCTGATGGCAGGGATGGTCTTATACGGGCTGTGGGTCAGTGTTTCAATGACGTCACCCACCGACTATCATGAGCTACTGACGGATGACGTCTTTTTAGAGAGTCTAACCGTCAGTAGTTACGTTGCCATCGTGAGTACGGGCATTGCCTTGATCATCGGTGTGATGCTCGCACGAATCTTGAGCAGAACACGGCTAGCGGTGTTGCTCGCGATTCCGTTATTCATTCCTCATCTAGGAGCGGCGTATCTCGCAATCCTCTACCTCAGTGATGTGCCGATCATCGGACCGCATGAAGGGAACTACATCAGTGTCATCTTGACGTATCTATATAAAGAAATTCCGTTCGTCTTTTTTTATCTCTTACCGGTTGTACGACGTCTCGATCCACGTTACCAAGAACTCGGTATGATGCTCGATTTATCGCCAGTGCGCCGATTCTGGCATGCACGGGGTGTGTTCCTGCTCGTTCCCATGCTTGAAGCCGGCTTTATCTTACTTGCCTTTATTTTATTCGCGTATGAAATTCCGGCATTACTCGGCGTGACCTATCCGAAATTACTTGGCGTCTATGCCTTTGACTTATACACACAAGGTGATTTATCGGAACAACCGCTCGCTTTTGCGATGAGTGTCGTCTTGACGGGTGGACTTTTCCTCTTACTAGTGCTCATGACGGGTTTAACCCGCCCGTTGGCAACGAAGATCAGTAGGGGGCGAAGTGAATGAAAAAAACTAGCGTCATCGTATGTATTGTTCTTCTTTTCAACGTTCCATTGATCGGTTTAATTCCGGGAGAATGGAATTGGAATCCGCGTCTTGAAGCAACGCTTGGTACGACCATTGCAATGGTCTGTGCCGTTATATTGTTAAATCATCTCTTCGGATACATGGCAGGAAAAGCGATCGCTTTTCAAACCGGGACACGCATTCGTATAGCAGAGTTCTTGATTAGTTTGCCGCTATTCGTTCCCGTCTTATTGTTGTCGTTCGGTCTCTATTTGACATGGATCCGGCTCGGTCTGGCAGATCGTTTTTTCGGTGTACTGCTCGTGTTGCTTCTGCCGACATTGCCATATACAGTCCGTTTGTACACGAACGGATTTCAGACGCTCGGTGAGCGGATGCTCGAACAGATGGTCTTGCTCGAAGGAAATCGATTCAAACGTTGGTTTTATTTGACGGGACCGATGTTACGATCGACATTACAGTCGGTGACGTTGCTCGTCACCGTGATCACGATCAGTCAATATGCTCTTGTTGCGTTGATTGGAGGCGGAATCGTCCGCATGATCGCACTGGAAGTGTTCCCGGCGTATTCTGGTAATTCCCAGGAGGCAGCTCGTCTGGCGACACTTTGGTTGATTGGATTACCTATTCTTTTTTATGTATTACAAGCCGTTATTTTTTCTGGCTGGATACGAATCGTACGGAGGCGTTTAAATGGAAGTCACGATACAACAAGTCAATAAACGATTTGGAAGCAAACAAGTGTTGTCTGATATCGATGTAAGCATCGCGTCTGGACAATGCGTGGCTTTAGTCGGACCGAGTGGTAGCGGGAAAACGACGCTTCTCCGCCTGATTGCGGGTCTCGAACGTGTGACGAGTGGAGTGATTCGATTCGGGGAACGAGACGTCACGACACTCTCTCCGAATCAACGAGGTGTGACGATGATGTTTCAACGCTCTTTATTGTTTCCGCATTTGAACGTTGAACAAAACATTCGCCTCGGTGCGAAACAGTTAACACCGATCGAACTTGATTCTTGGTTATATCGCGTTGGACTCGAGGGGAGAGGACGAAGTGCCATCCACGAACTTTCAGGTGGTGAACAGCAACGTGCGAGTCTAGCTCGTGCGCTGGCGAGTCAGCCGGACTTCTTGTTGCTCGATGAACCGTTCTCGAGTCTAGATGTACCGAGACGACGAGAACTTCGGACATTGATCCGAAAGTTGACCGAGGAACAAGGCGTCACGACACTGCTTGTCACGCATGACCGGGAAGAGGCAATGGCGATGGCAGATGTCATTTATGTTTTGGAACAAGGACGGATCGTGGATCGCGGCACACCGATCACGCTCAGTCAGACAAGTCCGTTTTTCGGTGAAGGCATCTACATCGAAGCGACTTGGTATCCGTTGACGTCAGTTAACTTGGTCTCAAGACCGACGAAGGAAACGGATGAGCGTGTTACGATTACGAAAGAACTCATTCAATATGGCGTTCGGTTCTACGAAGTGGAACGGCCATCAGGCGAACGGCTCGTACTTTCTTCAGACGAGACGATTCATTCGATAGAAGGGTATATCGTTAGAAAGGAGGGGTGACATGTTAGATACGCGTGCGCGTAAAATCGTTCAACCCCTGTTTGATCAAGGGGCGACCTTATTTAAGAAAATTGGATTATCAGCGACGCAGGTGACGATCATTTCGGGCATCATCGGTGGTGCGACAGGCTTTTTCGTCTATAACGACATGATGGGAACGGCAATTGTCCTATTGTGGATCTCGGGTATGCTCGACGTTATTGATGGCACGATGGCAAGAAAAGAGAAGACAACACCAATTGGTACGATTCTTGATCTTGTTCTCGACCGAATTGTCGAACTGTCAGTGTTAATTGGTCTCGCACTCCGGTTTCCGGAAACGCAGGTTGTGATTCTGTTACTTGTCGCATCATTCGTCATTGGGATGACGATGTTCCTTGCGATCGGAGCAGTTAGTGAGAACTACGGTTACAAGTCGTTTCAATATCAACCAGGACTCATCGAACGAACGGAAGGATTTCTATTCTTGACGGCGATGATTCTGTTTCCAAGTGCTATCATCTGGATCGCAAGTGTCTTCTTGATCGCTGAACTCTATACGGTTGGAGAACGATTCCATCAAGCATCGAAGGTGTTACGATGAGTGAACAAGAGATGATCATGACGGTGGACCGAGCTGGGAATCCGCTCGGACCGCGTCCGCGATCAGAAGTCCACGCAAAAGGTCTATGGCATGAAACGTTTCATTGTTTCGTCTATGATCCAACGCGGGACGTCGTGTTGCTCCAGCAACGTTCTGAACAAAAGAAGGACTTTCCGGGAATGCTCGATATCACGGCAGCCGGTCATCTGCTTGCAAATGAGACGGTTGAAGATGGTGTCCGGGAACTCGAAGAAGAGATTGGTTTAGCTTATACCTTTGATCAACTAATACCTCTTGGAGTTCAGGAGGAGGAGTTTCGGGATGCGACACTTTGGGATTGTGAACGATGCCATGTGTTTCTCGCACAAAGTGATCAAGCGTTAGAATCGTATATGCTCCAGGAAACCGAAGTGAAACGATTAATCGCTTTTTCGATTGAGCAGTTGGATCGCATCGCTGACGTGACGATTGAGCGTATTCAGGATAAAACAGGAGAATGGTTCGATCGTCATCAATTCGTTCCGCATCCTTCTTCTTACTGGAAACATGTCCAACAGGGAATCGAAAGATTACGTAACCTAAGCTAATCTTGAGAATCATGACACAGAACGACCTACGATCGAATGTGATGTCGACGTAGGTCGTTTTCATTCGTACATTTGTTCGACACGAGAGTAGCGAAATTCAGGTATATTTGAGATAATTAAGTATATATACAAAAGAAGGAAAGAAGGTGCAGCCAGTGGCATTACGATTTGCACTACTCGGGCTGCTGACCCAAGGGGAAGCGACCGGTTATGATTTGAGCGCGACTTTTAAAAAACAGATGATCCACTTCTGGACCGCACATCATACACAAATATACCGAGAGTTGTTAAAAATGGAAGAGGCAGAACTTGTGACGAGCGTTCATATCGTTCAAGAAGATCTGCCGGATAAGAAAGTCTATTCGATCACGGATAAAGGGCGGACGGAGCTCGTCGAATGGTTACGGACACCGAATGAATTCAAACCGAAGATGAAGGATGAGAACTTGATGCGTGTCTCGCTCTTGCATCTGCTCCCACCAGAGGAAGCTGTCGCTTATCTAGAAGAATCGAAGCGACACCATCAATTTGCCGTCGAGATGATGCAAAGTTGGCGTCACGATCATCTCGAGAACGGTGCGACACTAGGTGAGACCTTGACGAGTGAATACGGCTTGCGTATGATGTTGAATTACTTGGACTGGTGTGATTGGGCGATCGCGGAAATCAAAAAAAACGGAGCGAACGTCTAACAAAACTGGCTCGACTGTCATGTAGATGGCGGATTCGAGCCAGTCTTGTTTTTGATGAGATGAAGTAAGGAGTTAAACCATGTACTTTAATGATTACGAAGACTGGATCGAAGAAGAGGCAGAAGCGTTATTTCACCTACATGAAGAACCGTTGACGCGAGAAGCGACGTCGTATTCGCAATTTACGGCGTATGTAGAGGAGGTACTCCTCGAGCCATTATTACTCAAATTACGCTGGCTCGGAGAAGCGGAAGAAGAGGAGATTCTAGAACAGGCGGATCCAACCGTCTGGAAGAATGCTTCGGGCAATTCGGAAGCCTCACTTCGTCGAGATGTATTACGACGAGTCGTCGAGCGAGACTTGACGGCGCATATCCTTGCGTACCTGACACCGATTCTTGAAGCTAGACAAACAGCTTATGAGACAGAATTAGAACAGCTTCAATTGGCCCATGCTGAACAAATGGATGAGGTCAAACAGCATGAGCAACAGATTGAGATCGGACCACCACCTGAGAAAATTAAAAAGTGGTGGTATTTCAAAGAAAAAGAAGTAGCTCGTTCCTTTACAGAGGAAGAACGATCAATGCTGCGAGCTCAACAGCAACAACTTGAAAACGAGTTAAAGCGGCTTGAACGAAAAAAGCGTGAGACAGAAGCCAATCTCGAACGATTGGATTCACTTCATCGGTTATAATTCACGTGAAAAAATGGAGCAGGCGACATACCGTCGCCTGCTCCATTTTCTATAAGCACTGTTCCTATTAAGCTTGTGTAGCCAGTTTCGCAAGGACTAGTTTTGCGACTGCTTCACTTGAAGCCGGATTTTGTCCTGTAACGACATTGCCATCGATGACAGCGAACTCTTTACCAGCATCCGATGTCAGGAAAGTAGCCCCTTCACTGCGAAGTGTCGTCTCGAGCAAGAATGGTACTTTATCTTCGAGACCTGTTGATTTTTCCTCTTCATCTGTAAAGCCGTTGATTTGACGACCTGATACGAAGGGTTTGCCATCGATCATGACGTGCGCGAAGGCAGCAGGACCATGACAGACCGATGCGACGACGCCGTCTTTTTTGATGACAGCTTCGATGGCACTCGCCACTTGTGGGTTATTCGGGAAGTCGACCACCGCACCGTGACCACCTGGGAAGTAGACAGCGTCAAATGATGCTGGATCTACTTCAGAAAGTGCTTTCGTATCGTGCAATGCACGGCGAGCATCTTGGAATTTCGGTAAGATTTCTTTGACGATCGATGCTTTATCAATTGGAACATCTCCGCCTTTGATGGACGTGACCGTCACGTCATGTCCTGCATCTTTGAACAGGTTGTAGGGTGCTGCGAACTCCTCGAACCATAATCCTGTTTTGTGACCATTCATGTCATCTGCGCTTGTTGATACGATTAAAATACGTGCCATAATAAAACTCCTCCTCTGTATGAACGTTACAAAGAAGGAGATTCCCGGAGAAATGGGGTGTTAAACCTTACCGGTGTTCGGTATAGTGATGAACTGGCAGTGTAGCAAGCGCCTGGTCGATCTGAGCTTGCGAAACCGGCTCTTTCATCGCTTGGACGTTCGCTTGAAGTTGCGACACGCTTGACGCACCTGGAAGGACGATATCGACCTGTTGATCGATTGCTTGCAATGCAAGCGCTGGAAGCGGGAAGTTTTGTAATTGTTGTAGACTGGCTTCGAGCGTCTCTTTATCGAACTGTTCGAAACGATCAACCGACTGCAGGCGTGAGGCACTTTCGTGTGTCAACAGTCCTTTTGCCAGTGGACCGCGGGCAACGACTTGGATGTTTTTCTTTTTTAAGCGTGGTAACAACTCTTCGATGCGACGATCTAGCAATGAATAAGGCGTCATCAAGTAAGAGAAATTACTATGCTCAAGCCAATATTCGATGACGTTCGGTCGCAATGACGAGAGACCATATTCCTTGATTTTCCCCTCTGCTTTTAAGTCTTCCATCGCGCGAATCGATGCGTCGATATCGTCGTCCATCGTGCCACCATGGACGTAATATAGGTCGAGGTAAGGTGTTTCGAGTCGATTTAAACTTTCAAGACAGGCTTGCTTCAAATAGTCATAACTCGGATCCCAAGTCCAACCGGTTCCGGTCGCATTCATTCGATTGCCACCTTTTGAGGCAAGAAACAATCGACTACGATCCTCTTGCGCGAAGGTTTGACCGATAATCGATTCGACGGCTCCGTTTGCATAGACATCCGCTGTGTCGAAATGGGTGATACCCGCGTCGAGTGCCGTCCGCAGGATTGCTGCCGCTTCTTCCTGTCCGCGTTTTAAGATCGTCATCGTACCTAATCCTAATGACATGTTCAATTCCCTCTTTTCTTAAATGAACTGTAAGTTTGGAACTTCTGCATTCTAGTGTATCATATCTTATGAAAAAGACGGCTTGAAGTCTTGCGGCAATACGTCGGAAACGGCATACTAATCATGACAGAGAACGTAAACTAGGATAGAAGAGGGGAACACTACCGATGGAAGAAAAAACGATTGAACGTGAAGTGATCTATGAAGGAAAAGTTTTTGATGTCGAGAAACATGTCGTCACGTTACCGAACGGTAATACCTCGGTTCGTGAACTGGTCTATCATAATGGTGCCGTCGCCATCATCGCTTTTGATGAACAAGGGGATCTGATTGTCGTTGAACAATATCGGAAGGCGTTCGAGAGTCTATCGATCGAGATACCAGCGGGCAAACTCGAGAAAGGTGAAGATCCACTCGATTGTGCCGGACGTGAATTAAAGGAAGAAACAGGTTACGTCGCGAAAGAGTTACGACATGTCTTTGATTTCTACGGTGCGCCTGGTTTCTGTAGCGAACGTGTACATATCTATGAAGCGATTGGTCTTACTGCCGGTGATCGTCAGCTCGATGAAGATGAGTTCCTTGAGAACAAAACATTGAAGCTTGAACAAGCGCTCGAACTCGTAGCAAACGGAACGATTGTCGACGCGAAGACGATCATGGCGATTCAGCATTGGCAGATCCGTACTTTAAAATGATTCTCATTTAAATGATTTTCAGTTGATAATCATTTTAATTTGAAAAAAGACTGAGTTTCAGCTATGATAATAGCATCAGTTCGAACAAAGGGGGCGCTATGATGGAAAGTCGTGTAGAACGCATCAAAAAACAGCTAAGCGGTAAAGGATATAAGCTGACTCCCCAACGTGAAGCGACTGTGCGTGTCCTGCTCGAACATGAGTCGGATCACCTCAGTGCCGAAAATGTCTTTCTCCTTGTAAAAGAAAAGAACTCCGACATCGGACTTGCGACGGTTTACCGGACGCTCGAATTATTGACGGAGCTCGAAGTCGTCGATAAGGTCAACTTCGGAGATGGCGTATCCCGGTTTGATTTACGACAAGAAGGTGCGAGTCATTCGCATCACCATCTCGTCTGTATCGAATGTGGATCCGTCGAAGAGATTTTAGACGATATGCTTGAAGAAGTAGAGAAAGAAATCGTGTCCCGATTCCATTTCAAAATCAAGGATCACCGCCTGACATTCCATGGCGTCTGCCGTGTCTGCCAAGAGCGTCACGCTCGGGAAGCGTTGGAACAATCGCAAACACAAACAGTCTGACCGTCCGAGGAAATTTCGGATGGTTTTTCTTTTTCGATTTTTATAGGTCAGACCTCTTCACAACGGTTTACACCTTTGATATGATGGGAAAGTAAGCGATTTCGTAAACGAAGAGGATGAGTTCAGTGCGTGAACAACTGGAAGCATTTATCAACTATTTAGTGATTGAACGGCAAATGTCCGCGAATACGGCAGCTGCGTATCGAAATGATTTGAATCAATACTTACAGACGCTCGAAACAGCGGAAGTTTCTTCGTTTGAACAGGTTCACCGACATCATATCGTCGACCACATTGAACGATTGCTTGAAGCACGCAAGTCACGATCGACGGTCCGCCGGGCGACGAGCTCAATCCGTTCGTTCCATCAATATCTGGTCGAAGAGAAACTAACGACGCATGATCCGTCCCGTCATCTTGATTTACCGAAACCGGAGAAGAAGCTTCCCGTCGTCTGGAGTCAAACCGACGTCGAACGTTTACTTGATTCGGTCGTCGGTGTCGATCCGCTTACACGACGAGATGCAGCAATGCTTGAGCTTCTCTATGGAACAGGGATGCGCGTCAGCGAACTGCTACAACTGAAGTTGAACGATTTGCAACTCGAACTAGGGTATCTGTCGTGTATCGGGAAAGGGAACAAGTCCCGTATCATCCCGATGAGTTCGACATCGATTGAAAGCGTCAGGACATATCTTGACCTCGCGCGTAATAGTCTCGGTGGTCAACAGACGGACGATGTCTTCTTGAACAGTCGCGGTGATCGTTTATCACGACAAGGTTTTTGGAAGATGATCAAACGACGGGCAAAGGAAGCCGGTATCGAAAAAGAAATCACGCCGCATGTCTTGCGTCATTCGTTCGCGACCCATCTTCTTGAAAATGGTGCTGATCTACGCGTCGTGCAAGAGATGCTAGGGCATGCTGATTTGTCGACGACACAAATGTATACACACGTCAATAAAGCACGACTCCATGACGTGTATAAGAAACATCATCCACGGGCATGATGGTTCTATCTTTTAAAGGTCTGACTTCAGACAATTAATGCGTTTTGTCTAGTTCCTTTACGGGAAAATTCGTAACGGGAATCGCACAACTACAGCTCGTAATAGGAGGAATAGCAAATGGCTCAATCATTTAAACGTGTATTTTTGATCGTCATGGACTCCGTAGGAATCGGAGAAGCACCGGATGCTGAACAATTCGGAGATCTTGGTTCACATACGCTTGGTCACATCGCGCGTGAACGTAGCGGATTAAACATGCCGAACATGGCAAAGCTCGGACTTTCACATATCGAGCCGGTCGAAGGTGTCTCGGCTGAAGAAGCACCGCTTGCGGCATACGGGAAAATGCAGGAAGTATCTGCAGGGAAAGATACAATGACAGGGCACTGGGAGATCATGGGATTGCGGATTGATACACCATTCCGTGTCTTCGAAAAATTCCCAGATGATTTGATTCATCGCTTAGAAGAGTTCTCAGGGCGGAAGATCATCGGGAATAAACCGGCTTCTGGTACGGAAATCTTAGACGAACTTGGACAAGAACATGTTGAAACAGGCGCCTTGATCGTCTATACGTCGGCAGACTCTGTCCTTCAAATCGCAGCTCATGAAGAAGTCGTTCCATTAGAGGAACTGTACCGGATTTGTGAATATGCACGCGATATTACGCGGGATGACCCGTACATGCTCGGTCGTATCATCGCACGTCCATTCCTTGGTGAGGCAGGAGCATGGGTTCGGACAGCGAACCGTCACGACTATGCCCTTAAACCATTCGACCGGACAGTCATGAACGAACTTGAGACAGCTGGACTTGATGTCATCTCACTCGGTAAGATTGCTGATATCTATGACGGCGAAGGCGTGACCGATGCGATCCGTACGAAGTCGAACATGGACGGCATGGATCAACTCGTGAAGCAACTCGATCGAGACTTCAACGGACTCTGCTTCTTGAACCTCGTCGATTTCGATGCGTTGTTCGGACACCGTCGCGATCCGCAAGGTTACGGACAAGCACTCGAAGAGTTCGATGCCCGTCTTCCGGAAGTGTTTGATCGCTTGAAAGAAGATGATCTCTTGATCATCACGGCTGACCATGGAAACGACCCGGTTCATGCTGGGACAGACCACACGCGAGAATACGTACCGTTGCTTGCTTATCACAAAAACAGTGTCGCAAAACCGCTCGGTATCCGTGAGACGTTCGCTGATCTTGGGGCAACGGTTGCTGAAAACTTCGGTGTCAAAATGCCGGCACACGGAACAAGCTTTTTAACAGAACTATAATTCGAGGGAGCGATTCAGATGACAGTCAACTGGAATGAAACACGTTCGTTTTTAGAAAGCAAGATGCAGGCGAAACCGGAAATCGGATTGATTCTCGGTTCAGGACTGGGTGTCCTCGCTGATGAGATCGAAAACCCGATCGCAATTCCATACCATGAAATCCCGAACTTCCCGGTCTCAACGGTTGAAGGACACGCCGGACAACTCGTCTTCGGAACACTTGAAGGGAAACAAGTCGTTGCGATGCAAGGACGATTCCACTTCTACGAAGGATACTCGATGGACATGGTCACATTCCCAGTACGCGTCATGAAAGCGATCGGCGTCGAGACATTGATCGTCACGAACGCAGCGGGTGCTTGTAACGAAGCGTTCGAACCAGGTGATTTGATGTTGATCACGGATCACATCAACTTCTTCGGTACGAACCCATTGATCGGTAAGAACGTCGACGAGATGGGACCACGTTTCCCGGATATGTCGAAGCCGTATGATGCGGAATTACTTCGTCTTGCACAGGAAACAGCGGACGAGCTCGGAATTCGTGTCCGTCAAGGTGTCTACTTCGGAAATACTGGTCCGACGTATGAGACGCCAGCAGAAGTCAAGATGGCACGGATGCTTGGAGGAGACGTCGTCGGTATGTCGACGGTCCCTGAAGTCATCGTTGCCCGTCATTCAGATATGCGTGTCCTTGGGATTTCGTGTGTCTCGAACATGGCAGCAGGTATTCTCGATCAACCGTTACATCATGATGAAGTCATCGAAACGACAGAACGTGTCCGAGCACACTTCCTATCGCTTGTTCGCGGTTCGATCAAAAAAATGTAACGACTGTTTTAAAACTCACAAACCACTCCTGAGGAGGAACTAGATTATGCGTATGGTAGATTTGATTGCAACAAAACGAGACGGTGGCGAACTCGCAACAGCTGATATTCAAGCAATGGTAGAAGGATTCACGAATGGTGAGATTCCAGATTATCAAATGTCAGCGATGTCGATGGCGATTTTCTATCAAGGAATGTCAGATCGTGAAATCGCTGATTTGACGATGGCGATGGTCAACTCGGGCGACGTGATCGACCTTTCACGTATCCACGGGAAAAAAGTCGACAAACACTCAACAGGCGGTGTCGGTGACAAAATCAGTCTGATCGTCGCACCACTCGTTGCGTCAATCGGTATTCCGGTTGCGAAGATGAGCGGTCGTGGACTCGGTCATACAGGTGGAACAATCGACAAACTCGAAGCGTTCCCTGGTTTTGACGTTGAACTTTCAGAAGAAGCATTCGTCTCACAAGTCAACGACATCAAGATGGCGATCATCGGTCAAACAGGTAACTTGACGCCTGCAGACAAAAAACTCTACGCATTACGTGACGTCACTGCGACAGTAAATTCGATCCCATTGATCGCAAGTTCAATCATGTCGAAAAAGATCGCAGCAGGAGCAGACAGCATCGTACTCGACGTGAAGACCGGTTCTGGTGCCTTTATGAAATCGTTCGAAGATGCTAAAGCACTCGCGACAGAGATGGTCTCGATCGGTAAGAGCGTCAATCGTAAGACGGTTGCTGTCATTACAGACATGGATCAGCCGCTCGGCTTTGAAATCGGGAACGCAAACGAAGTCAAGGAAGCAATCGAAGTCCTTCAAGGAAAAGATGTCCGTGACTTGAAAGTCATCGCATTGACGATTGCATCACACATGGCAGTCCTCGGTGAGTTCTACCCGACGTTCGATGAAGCGTATGCGGATCTCGAAACACGTCTCGGTAACGGCGCAGCACTTGACGTCTTCAAAAAGTTTATCGCAGCGCAAGGCGGCGACGCGTCACTCGTTGACGACATGACAAAAGCTCTTGAAACGAAATACGAAAAAACATTCGTTGCTTCAAAAGCCGGTTACGTTTCTGAAATCATCGCTGACGAAGTCGGTGTTGCGGCAATGATCCTCGGTGCTGGACGCGCGACGAAAGCAGATGAGATCGACCACGCAGCAAGCGTCACGCTGCATAAAAAAGTCGGCGATCGTGTCGAAGTCGGCGATGTCATCGCAACGCTTCGTTCAAACAAAGAAACGCTCGACCAAGCGATCGAAAAAATGGATCATGCGTATCACATTAGTGAAACGAAACCGGCAGAACGTCCGCTCGTTCACGCTGTCATTCAGTAAGCAATCCAATCAGCAATACTTGAGTAGTGGACTTCGTCCGCTACTCTTTTTTTATGATAAAATTGAAGGTGTAAAAATATGGGTTTTTTAATAAGGGGTGAGTGCATGAAACATTGGTTGATTGGAATTGTCAGTCTAATTGGAGTCATCGGGGGTGGCGCATTGATGATGACGTACGCTTTTACACAGGACATGGACTCGGATGAAACGAGAGAGGCTGAAATACAACAAAAAGCAAAGACTTACTTAGAGAAGCATCTTCCGAAAGCGAAGGTGACTGGCAGTATTTACGACAATATGGGTAATTTTTCGTTTGAGTACGCAGCACGAGCGATTGACGAAAAAACGAATACTGAGTTTTTCGTATATCAAGATGAGGAGTCGGGAAGGTTCGTCGATACGTATCATGCGTCACTTTGGGAAGATCAGTTAGAACGACGGATCACGTTGCCTACTCTTAATGATGTGAACGCGGAACTAGATATGGTGGTACTGTTTGATAACGATAAGATTCAACAGCTTGGTAATGCGCGTTTTGATTCAAAGGCTTATTTACGTACGGAAGTCGCTCCGACGATTTTAATTAGCGTTCCACGCAAGCAAAGCGAACAGGATAAAACGCAGATTACAGCGTGGGCAAAGTCGTTGCGCGAACAAAAGATCCTTCAATACATGACGGTCAAGGTTGACTATGTCTCGGAAAAAGGTGAGTTACTGGAGGACGGGAATTCGTTGTTCGTAACGTTATAAAATGGATTAAAAAATGAAAGTACGCGGTTCCCTTTCGATTTGTTATACTGGAAATACTTGTAATGAAAAAGGGGGGAACTTTCATGAAACCACCACGCTTACAAAAAGGAGATAAGATTGCTATCGTCTCACCGGCGTCTGCAATTGCTGCATACGTGCCACGTCGTCTCGCTCGCGGTATCGCGACACTTGAAAAAATGGGATTCGAGGTCGTCTTGATGCCGAACGCAACAGCTGTCCATAGTCATACGGCAGGAACGATCGGCGAACGGCTGCAAGATTTACATATGGCGTTTGCCGATCCGTCGATTAAGGCGGTCATCTCGACAATCGGTGGGTTTAACTCGCACCAATTACTCGATGAACTTGATTATGAGTTGATCCGAAACAATCCGAAGATCTTCGTCGGATACAGTGATATCACCGCATTGTTTGCTGGCATCTATCAGCAGACAGGATTGACGACGTTCGTCGGACCCGCATTGCTGACGCAGTTCGGTCAATTTGATGGTCTTGATCCGTATACGGAAGAGTCATTCACTCGTACGTTCATGCAGACGGAACCGATCGGTCGGATCGAAGCATCGGAGGAGTGGACGGACGAGATTTTACGCTGGGACGTCGCAGATGACCGAAGACGAGAGCATCAAGTGAACGCGGGATATACGATCGTTAAGACCGGTGTCGCAGAAGGTCCGATTCTGACGGGGAACACGGGAACACTTTTGCTGCTTGCTGGGACACCATACTTGCCATCATTTGACGGTGTCGTCTTGATGCTTGAGGATGACGAAAGTGAGACACCAGAAACGATCGACCGGTATTTCACGCAATTGCGACACATGGGTGCGTATGACAAGATTGCGGCACTCGTCGTCGGACGCTTCCCGCGCAAAGTCGATTTTGATCCGGACTTCCCGCTCAAAGACATCATTCTGCGCGCGACACGGGGCTATGATTTCCCAATCGTTCTCGATGCGGACTTCGGACATACGGATCCTGTTGTGACACTCGCGAATGGAATTCAAATTCGTGTCGAAGTAACAGATTCGGTGACACTTGATGTGTTAGAGGCAGCCGTCGAGTAAAAAGGTCTGCACGATGCCCTGAAATTTGGTACACTGTACCATGGAATCACGATCTTGAATCGTGACGAATCTCTTGCTGAAAAGCACGAAAGGTTGGTCAAACATGCAAAAAACTGGTCATATCTTATTAGAAGATGGAAATAAAATCGAATTCGAATTGTTCAACGATGAAGCACCGATCACGACTGAAAACTTCGAAAACCTTGCAAACTCGAACTTCTACGATGGATTGAACTTCCACCGTGTCATCCCAGGCTTCGTCTCACAAGGCGGATGCCCAATCGGAAACGGTACAGGCGGTTCAGGAAAAACGATTCCTTGCGAAACGTCTACATCATACCCACACAAACACAAAGCGGGTTCACTTTCGATGGCACACGCTGGTCGTAACACTGGATCAAGCCAGTTCTTCATCGTACATGAGCCACAACCGCACCTCGACGGTGTACACACAGTCTTCGGACAAGTGACTTCAGGTCTCGAACATGCACAAAAAATGAAGCAAGGCGCTGGCATCAAAGAAATCCGCGTCGAAGCATAAGTTCTTGCTCCTCTTCAAACGTTTGAAGAGGAGTTTTTCTTTTTTTAGAAGCGGGTACAATCAGTAAGGGAACTCAACTTGTAAAGGAGTGTTTGTCATGCGTTTAGAAGGAAAACGAATCATCCAAGTCGTCAGCAATGACTTCGAGGATTTAGAATTATGGTATCCTGTCCATCGCTTACGTGAAGAAGGCGCGATCGTCGACATCGTCGGTGAGAAGGCAGATGAGACGTATATTGGGAAGTACGGTGTTCCGATCAAATCGAATAAGACGTTCGATGAGATCAATCCAGCAGAATACGATGCGATTCTTGTTCCGGGTGGTTGGTCACCCGATCTGTTACGCCGCTTTGACTCTGTCCTGAACATGGTGCGTCATTTTGACCAGAACAAACAACCAATTGGTCAAATCTGCCACGCTGGTTGGGTGTTGATCTCTGCTGGCATCTTAAAAGGTGTTAATGTCACGAGTACGCCAGGAATCAAGGATGACATGACGAATGCAGGTGCGATTTGGCACGATGAAGCCGTCGTCGTCGACGGACATATCGTCTCGAGCCGTCGCCCGCCTGATCTACCAGATTACATGCGTGCTTTCATCCAAGTGATGGAAGAACAAGCATGATTCAGATGCAGGGGACGTCACATGACGGTCTCCTGCCTTTTTCATGGATTATGAAAAAAATGCAGTAATTCTGTGTGAGAAGGTGTAGAATGAATGAGTCTCAGTCGTTCATGCTCCTGAGAGTTGTTGAAATTAGGAAGGTGTAGAATCACATGCTAGTAAAATATAAGAAGTTGAATGAACGGACCGCGATGGGGCTGATCGCCTTTTCGTGCGAAGTGAAGGATCCGAAGTATTTGCTTGAAACGGTTCAAGCCTATGAACAGGAAGAAGACCAACGCTTGTATTTGTACAAACAAGATGAGGATTTCGTCGGTGTCATCGGGTTTCAATTAATGGATGGCCATGCTGAATTGAAACATATCGCATTATCACCGTCTTTCCGTGGAGAACGGATGTCGTATCTCCTACTCGATGAAGCAGCCAAACTTCTTCGAACGGATATTACGGGTGCGACCGAAGAGACGCAACGCCTCGTCGACAAATGGAAAAATCAATAAAAAGACCGGTCCATGGCTCAGATGGACCGGTCTCTTCGGTTTTGTAGCGCTTCTTGTCGTGCCGTGACGACATCCGTACGATCGCGCAAACGATGTTTATGCGTCACATAGTCGAGATCAGGTGCTGTCGCTTCAAGTGCGACGGTTCGGATGACGTCCGGGAAGACAGGTAACGGGATGTGCCGATAGACCTTATCCGTAAAATGGTCGCGATGATCGAGCAAATATGAGACGTCGATCCCGGACGCAATCAGTGTTGCCCGGTGGCGTTCGATTTTATCAAATGCTTTCGCATATGTCCGCTGTGCCCCAGTCGTATTGCCGCGGCGGTGATGATAGCGGGCGACGGCCAGCTGGATCAGACCGACAAGCGCTTCGTCCTGGCGTTGTCCTTCTTGCCAGACTTCCTCTAAGATTTCATGGCACTCGAAGTAATCGTGCCGGATATTGAATTCGAATACGAATCGCTCGATCGGATTCATGTAATCACCTCTTCCTTTTGAATATAACATAGTCGAACCCATCCGTTGTATGGTATACTAAGGCGCAAAAAACGTTGATGGGCAGGGAGAATCATGGAATCATACAGTGTAAAGATGGATGCGTTTGAAGGCCCGCTGGACTTGCTGTTACACTTGGTTGGTAAATTAGAAATCGATATTTATGATATATCCGTTTCCATGGTGACGGATCAATATGTGTCCTATATCCGTGCGATGCAACATCTTGAACTAGATGTTGCTAGTGAATATCTTGTCATGGCAGCGACGCTGTTGCAACTGAAAAGCAAACAACTCTTGCCGATCGAACAGACGGAATACGATGAGATTCCTGATTTCGAGGAAGAACCGACACGAGAAGGTCTGATTCAACAGTTGATCGAGTATAAGGCATATAAGGAAGCAGCACTCGTCCTGAAAGAAAAGGAAGAGGCACGTCTTGAGCTATTTTCGAAACAACCAGAGGATTTGATGCGTTATCTCGACACGGATGCACAAGAGTATAATGGTACGTTATCACTGAGTGATTTATTACGTGCCTATGAAAAAATGCGCCAACGGGAAGCTTGGAAGGTACGTCGTTCGAAGACGGTCAAACGGGAAGAACGTTCACTTGAGCAACAGATGGAGTCTGTCGCCCGTTACGTCGCGACGCGTGAGCGTACGACATTCTTTGGCTTTTTTGTGGAGCAGCCGACGGTCGAAGAACTGGTCGTCAGTTTCCTCGCCGTCCTAGAACTCGTGAAGCAACGCGTCATTGATTGTGAACAAATGACCGATGACATTTTGTTGCGTAGCATGGTGAAGGAGGAGAGTCAGATTGGCGTATGAACAAATCATTGAAAGCTTGTTATTCGTCGTCGGCGATGACGGCATCGACCCACGTGGTCTCAGTCAAGCGCTAGAGATCAGTGAAGCGGCGGCGCGCGAACAGTTACTGGCTCTTCAGACGACGTTCGAAGCGGAGCGACGGGTGTTGCAAATCGTGGAGTCAGGTGGCGTCTTTAAGATGGTGACACGAAAAGAGATGTCGCCATATATTCAGGCATATGCCGGTTCGCTCGCAGAAGATTCCTTGTCTCGAGCAGCGATGGAGACACTCGTCATCATCGCGTACAAACAACCCGTCACGCGTGCTGATATCGAAGTCGTCCGTGGCGTCAAGACGGAACGCGTCATCCATACGTTAAGTGCAAAAGGTTTGATTGAAGAAGCGGGACGCGCCAAAGGCGTTGGTCGCGCGAAATTGTATAAGACGACGGATCATTTCCTGGACCACTTTGGTCTGAATAGTATTGAGGAGTTACCACCACTCGAGTTCGAAGAAACGTTCGAATCAGATGGAGATCTCTTCTTCCGGAATGATCCTTCATTAGAGGAGAGAGTGAATTAATGGAACGGTTACAAAAAATCATCGCACAAGCAGGTGTCGCTTCACGGCGTAAAGCAGAGGAATTGATCACAGCAGGTCGCGTTAAGGTCAACGGGAAAGTCATCACGGAGCTCGGAACGAAAGTTGGAGCGCGTGCTGAAGTCGAAGTCGATGGCGTCAAGCTCGAGCGGGAAGAACACGTTTATTACATGCTGTATAAACCAACAGGTGTCGTCTCGACGGTTGAAGACGATAAGGGGCGTAAGACGGTCGTTGATCTCGTACCACCGGGACACCGTGTCTTCCCAGTCGGTCGTCTCGACTACAATACGAGCGGTCTTCTGTTGATGACGAATGACGGTGAATTCTCAAACCTTCTGCTTCACCCGAAGTATAAGGTACCGAAGCGTTACATCGTCAAAATCAAAGGCGTACCGGAATATTTCCACGTCAAAGGTCTTGAAAAAGGCGTCGTCTTGCCGGACGGCTTTAAGACAGGGAAAGCACGCGTCGAGATGCGTGACATCGATAAGAAGAAAAACACGGCTATCCTCGAAATGGTCATCTACGAGGGACATAACCGCCAAGTCCGTCAAATGGTCGAGACACTCGGTTCAGAAGTCTTGAAGTTGAAACGTGAACAGTTTGGTTTCTTGACACTGGCAGGTCTTACTTCTGGCGAGTGGCGTGAACTTTCAAAAAAAGAAGTCAATCAATTGCGTGAGCTAGCGGATCCAGCCGCTCCACCTACGAAAAGACGTAAGAACACAAAAAAACGTTAATTTGTAAAGCGAGAAGCTCATCCTCCGGGTTGAGTTTTCTTTTTTTGTGACAAAACGATTAACGAATTTCACATTTTATCAACGTTTAAGCGATTTCAAGTACAATATGGGTGGAGGCGGTAAAATATGAAAAAAACAAAACAAAATCCGGAAGAACGCTTAGCAGCGGCCCAGCAAAAAAAGAAGAAACGCTCCTTCTGGCGTCTGATGATCATGACGATGGTCTTGTTTGCAGGCGCAGTTGTCATCATGCAATTCGTCGATCAGGCGACACGCGATAAAAACGGACGTGTCATGGCAGGCGATGATGCTCCTGGTTTCGCGCTCGTCGATCTATACGGTGAGAAACAGCACTCAATGGATGAATACAAAGGAAAAGGACTTTTACTCAATTTCTGGGGTACATTCTGCGAACCATGTAAGAAAGAGATGCCTTTGATCAATGACAACTATCAGATGATGCAGGATCAAGGTGTCAATTTCGTAGCGGTCAATGTCGGAGAAACACCGGTTCGAGTCTCAAGCTTTATCAAAGATATCGGCGGAACGGATTATCCGATCCTCATGGATACGAATAGTTCGGTCGAGAAGGCTTACGGGATCTACAACTTACCTGTGACGTTCATCATCAACAAAAAAGGTGAGGTCGTCGAGAAATACGAAGGTGAGATTGATCAAGCGAAGCTGGAAGAGATGGTGAAGAAGGCGAACCAGTAACGCATCGAAGGGGGATTTAAGGATGCAGGAGCAAGAAGATTTTAAACAACTGGACATGCGTTACGAGGAAGCAGAACTTCGTTCGAAACGTAAAAATCCATCTTGGATCGACCGGGCATGGACGTTCTTCTCGTCCGTCAAGGTCGGGTTATGGCTGATCGGTCTGATCATCATCGCGAGTGGGGTCGGTACGATCTTCCCGCAAGAGATGTATATTCCGCAGGCAACACCACCGGAAGAATTTTATCAAAAAGAATACGGTACGGCAGGGGATATCTACTATACGTTAGGATTCCACAACCTGTTTGAATCATGGTGGTACATCGGATTAATCACACTGTTACTCTTATCGATCATCATCGTGTCGATTGACCGCTTCTTCCCGCTCTACCGAGCATTGAAGAAACAACCGGTCATCCAGTCGGACCGTTTCATGAATGGTCAGCGATTTGGCGCTGAAGCGACTGGAGACGTCAAAAAAATCGATGCGATCGCACCGTTACTTGAGAAAAAGGGCTATAAAGTTCGTCGGCAAGACGGGGCGCTCTTAGCGGAAAAGCAACGTTTTGGACGATGGGGTCCTTACATCAACCATATCGGTCTTGTACTATTCTTCGGAGGGGCGATGCTTCGGGTCGTACCGGGCATGCATGAAGATGAACTGCTTTGGCTTCGTGAAGGAGAAACATTACCGATCGAGGCGACAGACAACAAGTATTACTTGAAGAATGAGGCGTTCAATATCGAGTTTTATGATCCTGAGAAGGTGGACGCAAAATTCAAGAAATCACTTGAAGCAGCGGGCGGAAATGTACCGAAAAACTACGACACGAAGATGACGCTCTATAAAAGAGTCGGAGAGACAAGTGATTTCAAACCGAAACTCGAAGAAGTCAAATCAGGCGAGACGGCAGTCAACCGTCCATTCGAATTCGATGATTTCCAAGTCTTCCAAGAACAATACGCGGCAGATCCAGAATTTAAGACGATGTCGTTTAGCATCGTCAACCAAAAGACAGGTAAAGTCGTGGATACGATCAAGGTCGATTTACGTGAACCAAAAGAGACCTACAAGTTGAAAAACGGCTATGATGTCGAATTGAAGGATTTCTTGCCTGATTTCGTCGTCAAGGATGGACAGCCGACGACCAATTCTGGACGTCCTGTCAATCCGGCGTTCGTCTTTAATATCAAATCACCGGAGCACCCAAAAGGGGAGCGTAGCTTGATTGGTATCAAGCTGAATGTCGGTGGGGATGAGAACCAGTACAAGATGGCGTTTGCCGGTACGGAGCTCTCAAACATCTCAGGTGTCCGAATCAAGAAAGACTTGACGCTCCCATTCCTCTTTGCGGGTGGCATCATCTTCATGGCAGGTCTATTGATCGGGATGTACTGGCCGCACCGTCGTCTCTGGTTACGTGAGAAGAACGGTCGCATTCAGATTGCTGGATTTACGAACAAAAACGCATTAGGGCTTCAAAAAGAAGCCAATCTCGCGTTGACGGAAGTTGGTCTACCAGAACTTGAGGACCGACAAAAGTTGCGGGAAGAGGGGGAAGCTAAATGAACATGCTTCAGTTGAGCAGTAATCTGCTCCTAACGTCATTCATCGTCTACCTCGTCAGTACAGGTTTTTTCGCTGTTGCGACGAGTGGTAAAAAAGGTCCGACACGTTCTGGTAAGATCGCCTATACGCTCGCGATCATCGGTTTTCTTGCTCAGTTAGGGTATTTCTTTACGCGCTGGGCGGGTGCTGGACACGTTCCGGTCTCGAACTTATACGAATACACGACATTCTTTGGTATGATGATGGTCCTTGGATTCTTAATCGTCTATGCCATCTATAAAAACAATGTCCTTGGCTTGATTGCAATGCCGGTTGCCTTGCTCGTCATCGCTTATGCGTCGATGTTCCCGGATGAGGTCCAACCCTTGATTCCGGCACTTCAAAGTGTCTGGCTCAAAATCCACGTTACGACGGCAGCGCTCGGTGAGGGGATTCTCGCTGTCAGTTTTGCGACCGGATTGCTCTATCTGGTCCACGCGACGGATTTCAATAAAGAATCGAAAACACGGACATGGCTTGAGATCGTCATGTTCTCACTCGTTTGTGTCGTTGGTTACATCCTCGTCGGCCTCTTGTTCAAAGCAACAGGTTCTGCATCAACGATCGAATACGTCGCGAAGAATGGTGCGAAGATGACACATGAATACACGATGCCGGTTCTGACAGGTCCTGAGAACGGAAAAGTCTTATCTGGTTCAGGTGCCGTCATTGAATTGCCGAACTTCTTGAATGCGAATAAGGTCAATACGGTCTTATGGTCAGTCATTGGTGGGGTCGTCTTATATGTGTTGCTACGTTTCGTAGTTCTCCGTAAGCGTGTCGCAGAGAGTCTGAAACCAATCGCGCGGAAGATTGATCTAGAAACAGCTGATGAGATTAGTTACCGTGCGATCGCGATCGGTCTTCCGATCTTTATCCTTGGCGGATTAATCTTCGCAATGATTTGGGCGCAAATGGCATGGAGCCGCTATTGGGGCTGGGACCCGAAAGAGGTTTGGGCACTGATCACGATGCTCTTCTACGTGTTCTATCTCCACATGCGCATCCAGCGTGGGTGGATCGGTAAAAAATCAGCATGGTTATGTGTTGGTGGTTTTGCTGTCATCATGTTCAACCTTGTCTTCGTCAACCTTGTCGTAGCGGGATTACACTCGTACGCATAAGGAAAAGAAAAGCAGCGGATCCGGAAACGGTCCGCTGCTTTTTCATGTTTCTCTGACAAAAGAGTATCGTTTAGGGGAAATCAGCCAGTGCAAGCCATTCTTTTCGTTTCATAGTATACTAAAAGAGTAGTAGGATAGAGGAGTAGAGTTTAGTTTATAGGAGGAGACAGCATGTCAGAAGAAGCACGTATTTTAGTCGTCGACGATGAGGAACGAATTCGTCGCCTGTTGAAGATGTATCTGGAGCGGGAAAATTTCACGATCGAGGAAGCAGACAATGGAGAGACGGCGCTTGAAATGGCGCTTGAGACAGAATACGATGTCATTCTCCTCGACTTGATGATGCCGAAGATGGACGGGATGCAAGTTTGTGAAGAACTACGGAAAACGAAAGCGACGCCGGTCGTCATGCTGACGGCAAAAGGTGAAGAAACGAATCGCGTCCATGGGTTTGAAATGGGGGCAGATGATTATATCGTCAAACCATTCAGTCCACGCGAAGTCGTTTTGCGTGTCAAAGCAATCCTTCGCCGAGCGAGTGCAACGAAATTCCTCCATACGGATGCGAAAACAAAAGATGTCATCGTCTTCCCACATTTGACGATTGATAATGACGCACACCGCGTGACGGTTGAATCACAAGAAGTCAATTTAACACCAAAAGAATATGAACTCCTGTATTTCTTGGCAAAACAAACGGACAAAGTATTCTCACGGGAACAACTACTCAAGGAAGTCTGGAACTATGAATTTTTTGGGGATCTTCGGACGGTCGATACACACGTCAAACGTCTGCGTGAAAAGCTGAATCGTTTGTCTCCGAACGCTGCTCAAATGATCACGACGGTCTGGGGTGTCGGATACAAGTTCGAGAATAGTCCGACCTGACGATGAAATGGTTGCAAAGTGTAGTCATCAAACTATGGGGCACGATCCTATTGCTTGTCTCGGTCGTCTTGATCGCCTTGACGATCTTGTTACTTGAATTTTTCAACTCTTTTCATATCGAACAGGAGCGGGGGCACCTTGCAAAGCTCGGTCAACAAGTCGAGACCGTCTTTCAGGCGCACTCCGGTATCGAGGAAGGATCGAGTACTGCTGTCGAAATCACGGATATATATGGCGCGACATTAATTGCGAAGACCCAGGACGATTCTGTCGAAGCGAATATTTCACAAGCGAAAGCGAACCGGATCATCAAGGAGCTCGAACGTCAGAACTGGAAAGCGATCGATGGTGAAGAAGGTGAAACGGCAATCGGTAATTACGAGACCTTCGATGGAAAGGCGGCACTCGCGTATCGAGCACCGCTCATTACGGATAGCGGCAACGGAACGATCTACTTGATCGAACAATTGACGAATATCGAGCAAGCGAATGAAGGCGCACGTCAAATCATTCAGCTCTGTGTCTTGTTAGCGATCATCGGGACGACCGTCTTTGCTTTCTTCCTATCGACACGGATCACCGCACCACTACGGACGATTCGTCAAGCCGTCGTTGAGGCCGGTGAAGGGAAATTCGATCAAAGCCTGACGCAACGTTCACGTGATGAGATTGGTGACTTAGCGCTTGCCTTTAACGAGATGAGTAGCCAACTCAATCAATACGTCACGGATCTCGATAAGGAGCGGCATTTGCTCTCCTCGATTCTGCGCTGTATGGCAGACGGCGTGTTGACGTTCTCAAAATCAGGTGAGCTACTCGCGACGAATCCACCAGCTGAAGCATTTCTTGCAGGTTCTCCCGTACCGGATGAACTGATCGAGCTGTTCCAGACAGTCATGAAGGAAGAGACGGAGATGACGGTTTCGTTTGAACGGGAAGGACGCTTTTACATCATCATCGTCAGTCCGTTACTCGAACAAGAAGAGCAGATCGGAGCGGTCGCTGTCCTGCGCGACATGACGGAAGCACAACAACTGGAGAAGATGCGGGCCGACTTCGTCGCGAATGTCAGCCATGAACTGCGGACGCCACTCGTCATGTTGCAAGGGTATTCGGAAGCGATCGTCGACGGGATGACGGAAAGTGACGAGGCGACGAAAGAATTTGCATCAATCATCTATGATGAATCGCAACGCTTGTCCCGTCTCGTCAATGATCTACTCGATCTCGCGCGGATGGAAGCCGGTTATCAGGAGTTACGGATTGAAGCCATCGAAACGGTCTCGTTTGCACAGCGAGTCATCAAGAAATTCAAACAAATGGGACGCGATAAGCAGGTCACTTTCTCGGTTTCCGGTCCGAACATCACATTTGACGCCGATCCGGATCAGATGGAACAAGTCTTAACGAATCTTCTTGGAAACGCCCTTCGTTATACGGAGAACGGAGAAATCAAGATTAAGATTGACGAAGATAGGGAAAACATTACATTATCCGTCATCGATTCAGGTGACGGGATTCCGGAAGAAGATCTACCTTTCGTCTTTGATCGTTTCTATAAGGCGGACAAGGCACGAACGCGCGGTAAGACCGGTACAGGAATTGGTCTTGCGATCGTCGCGAACGTCGTCCGTGCTCATGGTGGAGAGGTCGAAGTCGACAGCCGCTTAGGAGAAGGAGCGACTTTCCGAATCCGATTACCAAAAAAACAAAGGAAGCGAACATTATGAGTCGCTTCCTTTCGCTATAGGAGTGAATAAAACATGAAAATTTATACGAAATCAGGCGATGAAGGAGAAACATCCCTTGTCGGTGGGAGAGTCAAAAAAAATGATCGATTGATCAGCTTGATGGGAGAACTCGATGAATTGAATAGCTTCGTCGGACTTGCTCGGACCAAAGCATCATCGATCGAAGTACGAGAACAATTGACGGTCATCCAGCATGCGTTGTTCGACTGTGGCAGTGACTTGATGTATGTCGAACCTCGTCCATCACGGTTAAGTCAGGAAGCAACAGTTGATTTAGAAAGTTGGATTGATAGTTTAACGGAATTATCGCCACCACTCGACAAGTTCATCTTACCAGGCGGAACGGAAGCGGCCGCGACATTGCATGTGGCACGGACGGTCTGCCGTCGCGTCGAACGTTCGATGATCGATGTTCCCCAAGCGGCTCATTTGTTACCGTTCATCAATCGGCTCAGTGATTTCTTTTTTACAGCAGCCCGTTATGAGAATGCCGTTAACCAAAAAGCAGATATTGAATACGTTCGCAGTGCGCATGTGTTCAAACGAAAGGATGGAGAGTAATGAGTCAGTCATTTAGCACATGGAAAAAGGAAGGAACGAGCTTCCACCTCGTTCCGACCGATAAATTCAAGACGACGACGATCCTCGTCACGTTTTCAGCACCGCTAGAGGCGAAAACACTGACTAGCCGCGCGATTTTACCATACATCATGGAAAAATCGACAGCTGCTTATCCGTCGATGAAAGCATTACGTGAACCACTTGAGACATTATATGATGCGGGGCTTTATGCGGACGCGTCGAAGTTCGGAGAAGAGCACGTCATCTCGTTCCAACTTGATGTCGTCCGTGGAGAACTCGTCCATCACCCGTCGTTATTAAAAGAAGCACTTGAATTGCTAGAGCAAATGGTGCTGTATCCAGACTTGACGGAAAGTGGTTTCCGCGAACAGTTCGTCAAACAAGAAAAGCGACTGCATGCCTTACGAATCAGCTCGCTGTACGACGATAAGATGCGCTACGCACAGCAGCGTCTCCTTGAATTGATGGCACCAGGTGAAGCCGTCTCGTTACCATCGCTTGGGACAATCGAAGAACTCGAACGGATCACTCCATCGTCCTTGCGTGATACATACCGTTCGATGATCGAAGACGATCGAATCGATGTCTTCGTCGTCGGACAGGTGACGAAGGAGGAAATGGAAGATGCGTTGTCCTTCTTGCCATCGCACTCAGAAAAAGTCAGCCATTACATCCCTGAACAAAAACCGGTCAACGGTGTGAAACGGTCGAGCGAAACGCAACCGATCAAACAAGGGAAGCTGCACCTTGGTTACCGGGTAGCGGTCGATCCGACGTCTGCCGATTCAATCCGGATGCAAATCGTCAACGGTCTGTTCGGTGGATTCCCACATTCGAAACTGTTCATGAATGTCCGTGAAAAAGAGAGTCTCGCGTATTATGCGGCTTCACGATATGCGGCATTAAACAGTGCACTCTACGTCTATGCAGGGGTTGACACAAAAGAAGCGGAACGTGCCGAGAAAATCATCCTAGAGCAACTCGTTGATTTGAAGGCGGGACAGTTCACGGATGAAGAATTGACACAGACGAAGGCGATGTTGATCAATGCGCGCCGTCAAATTCTTGATCAGCCGGGGCAATTGATTGGTTGGTTGAATGGTTCGAAGATGCGTGGACTGACACTTGAAGATGAGATCCACATCATCGAGACGGCGACACGTGAAGACGTCGTTCGATTAGCAACGGCAATCGATCTAGATGCCGTATATCTATTGCGAGGTGAAGCATGATGGAACAACTGACTTATCACGATACAGACGAAACGGTATACCACGAGCAGCTCGATAACGGCTTATCCGTCTATCTGTTGCAAAAAAAAGGATACGAAAAGACGTATGCGACGTTTACGACACGTTATGGTTCGATTGATCAACGATTTAAAAAAGGAGAGGAATGGATCACGGTACCGGACGGCATCGCCCACTTCCTCGAGCATAAGATGTTTGAATCCGAAAAAGGTGACGTCTTCCAAGAGTTCGGTCGTCTCGGTGCCTCAGCGAACGCCTTTACCTCGTTTTCACGGACAGCGTACTTGTTCTCAGCAACGTCATTGATCGAACAAAACCTCGAGACATTGATCGATTTCGTACAAGATCCCTACTTCACGCCGGAAAGCGTTGAAAAAGAGAAGGGGATCATCACGCAGGAAATCCAGATGTATCAAGATAATCCAGGGTGGCGTCTGTTCTTCGGTCTAATCGAATCGATGTATGCGACGCATCCGGTCCGAATCGATATCGCAGGAACACCGGAATCGATCAATCAAATCACAGCCGATGATCTATACACGTGCTATCGTACGTTCTATCATCCATCGAACATGGTATTGTTCGTTGTCGGAAACATCGACCCGGAAGAGACGCTGGCATTGATCAAGGCGAATCAGGCGAAGAAGGATTATACGGATCGCCCGGCGATCGAGCGGGATTATGGTCAAGAACCGCACGGCGTGCATCGTCCACGTCTCGAACTCGAGCTCGACGTCAAGACACCGAAGGTATTAATCGGTTACAAGGACGAATCTGTCCGCGGCGAAGCACAAGTCCGTCGTGAGTTGACGAGTGAATTATTATTGCACCTCTTATTCGATCAAACATCATCGACGTATTTGGAATTGTATGAAGACGGTCTGATCGACGATACGTTCAGCTTTGATTACTCGAGTGAGGAAGAGTTCGCCTTCGCGACGTTCGGCATGGAGACAGAGGATCCAGACAAGTTTATCCAAGCATATGAGACACTTCTGCAAACGCGTCCTGACTTCACGGAAGATGAAGTCACGCGCAAGCGGAACATGATGCAAGGGAAATTCCTCCGTGCCTTGAATTCACCGGAATTCATTGCGAATCAGTTCTCGCGTCACGCACTTGCCGGTACGAATCTGTTCACGCTTCCGACATTGATTGCTTCGATTACGAAAGAAGAGATCGAAGCCCGTTTCGACGAGTTGTTCGCCATTGAAAACCGGGCGATCTCAATCGTCAAACCGTACGCGTGATGCGAATCCTCATCACCGGTGCGAGTGGCGCCATTGGTCTTGCGGCAGCAAAACAACTTGCTGCCGCCGGACATGAATTGGTGCTTCAGACGTATCGACAGCAAGCGGTTTTGGAACGGATGATAGAGGAGTGGCAAGGAGAGCACCACATCCTGACGGCGAATTTAGCGGATGATGAGGACTTGCAGGCATTTTGTACGGCGTTACCTGTCGTCGATGCCTTCGTCCATTGTGCCGGAACGAGTTATAGCGGTCTGTTGCTCGATCAATCGGCAACATCAATGAGTGAACTTTGGAGAATACATGTCGATGCGTTGATGCGCATCAGTCAAACCGTGACGCGGACGAAACCGTTTACGTCGCAGCTGGCGATCGTCGTCATCAGTAGTGTATTAGGGGAACAAGGTGTCGCGGGTGAAGTTGCCTATTCGACGTGCAAGGCAGCACAGCTGGGCTTCGTCAAAGCATACAGTAAAGAACTTGGACCAATGCATGGACGCATCAATGCGATTACGCCAGGATGGATTGATACGCCGATGAACGCGATTTTTTCTGAGGATGAAAAGGCAGAAGCGATTGCTGAAATCCCTGCCGGACGATTCGGAAAAGCAGAGGAAGTAGCTTCCGCGATCCGTTACTTGGTGCAACCAGAATCGAGTTATGTGTCGGGAGCCATCCTTAAAATAGATGGTGCGTGGATGTAAGCATTGGAATTTCAGTTCAGGAATGCTTTTCATTTTTCAAAAAATCATTTAACATGAGGAATGGATAATCGTATCAATAGAGGAGGATGGGCGCGTGAGTGAGTTCGAGCAATGGTATCTCGAATATGAATTAAAGGTCAACCGTCCCGGTATACTCGGGGACATTGCTTCGTTGATGGGAATGTTACATATTTCGATCGTGACGATCAATGGTGTCGATCATCAACGACGCGGTATGTTGCTCCAAACGAAACAACCGGATCAAATTCCACGACTCGCTGCTATTCTCAAGACGATGTCAACCATAGAGGTCATCAAACTACGAAAACCAAAACTGCGTGATCGGATCGCGATTCGTCACGGTCGTTATATCGATCAAAGCAGTGATGAACGAAAGACGTTCCGCTTCGTTCGGGAAGACTTAGGGATTCTCGTCGATTTCATGGCAGAACTATGCAAACAGGATGGGCACTTGTTGATTGGTGTCCGCGGTATGCCACGAGTCGGGAAGACGGAATCGATCGTCGCTGCAAGCGTCAGTGCGAACAAGAAATGGTTGTTCCTTTCTTCGACGCTGATCAAACAGACGGTACGAACGTCGTTATTCGATGACGAACGGACTGGGGATTACGTCTACATCATCGATGCATTGGTGTCGCAACGGAATTTCGATGAACGGCACTGGCAGATTTTACGCGAAGTCATGCGACTACCGGCGACGAAAATCGTCGAACATCCGGATGCATTCGTCAAATCAAGTGAATATACGTGGGATGATTTTGATTACATCATTGAATTACGCAACACGACAGAAGAAATCATTGTGACTGAACTGCCTCGTTCCCATGGGGGAAATGATTGGTTCAACTTTGAATAAGTATGAAAAATGGAAGGTGTGTTACCGATGACCGAGCTCGGAACCTACTTAAAGGAACAACGAGAGGCGCTAGGCGTCTCTCTCGAACAAATTCAAACGACGACGAAGATTCAAAAGCGTTACATCGTCGCGATTGAAGAAGGCAACTATGATCAATTACCAGGTGCTTTTTACGCCCGGGCCTTCATCAAGACATATGCGGAAGCACTCGGTCTTGACGTCGACGAAGTCTTCACGACCTATAAGCGTGATCTTCCGGAACCGGAGGCACAACCGGTCGTCGAATTATCACGACGCGCGACGTATTCGAAATCAAGTGCACCGAAGAAAAGCGTTGCAAAGCGCTGGATTCCGAACATCATCATCATCGTGCTGATTTTTGCGATTGGTGCTGCCTTGTATTATGGACTTCAGATGTTCCTCGACGGTAACGAAGAGGCAAAAACGTCTGCACCGAAGCAAAACGATGTCACGATCGACCAAGGAGACGCACCGAGTAAAGAAACGGATGCGCCTGCGAAGACAGAAGAA
The DNA here is from genome assembly GCF_054956715.1 of Exiguobacterium sp. EF_C8. NCBI lineage: Bacteria > Bacillati > Bacillota > Bacilli > Caryophanales > Exiguobacterium > Exiguobacterium sp. EF_C8. The sequence goes on from NZ_CM143264.1 coordinate 1,070,311, forward strand.
AAGCCGAAGGAAGAACCGGCGAAACAAGAAGAAACAAAAGAAAAACCTAAAAAAGAAGCGGTTGCTGCGAAGTCGACATCTGGTCAAGATGTCACCTATGAAGTCGCAACGAAAGATACGATGAGTGTCTCGATTCAAATCAAGAAAGATGCCTCTCCATCACCATTCGTTGGTGTGCGTGATACATCCCTTGAAGGAGAAGCACTCGCGCCAGATCACATCAACGCGTCGGATCCGAATCCGATCGTCGTGAAGGACGCGAAGACGGACTTGATCCGGATCCGGATTGGTTCGATTAAAGGGATTGATAAAATCGTCGTCAATGACCAAGAACTGAAACTGAACCGTTCGCTTCTCGTCCAAAACATCTATCTGAAGAAAGTAGCCACGCCGTAAACCGGCGTGCCTTCTTTTAGATGGCATATTCATCTACATATGAAATGAAGGAGGAGGGCGTTACATGAACTTACCGAATCAATTGACAGTATTACGCGTTTTATTAATTCCCGTGTTCGTCATCGTACTTGCGATTGATCCGAACTGGGGACAGTGGGATGTACTAGGAGCTGAACTTCCCGTCTCACACTTCGTTGCAGCCATCATCTTCCTTGTTGCTTCACTGACGGATTGGCTCGATGGGTATATCGCCCGCAAACAAAATCTAGTAACGAACTTTGGAAAATTCATGGATCCACTTGCCGATAAGATGTTAGTCGCTGCTGCGCTCGTCTACCTTGTGGAACTTGAGTTCGTTGCGGCATGGATCGTCGTCATCATTCTCTGCCGTGAGTTCGCTGTCACAGGTCTTCGTCTTGTCGCATCTGACGAAGGCATCGTTCTTGCTGCCGGAAACTCTGGGAAAGCAAAGACATGGGTCCAGTTGACATCGATTACAGCGTATTTATTGCACGATATCGTTTTTGCGATGTGGAATATTCCATTCGCAGATATCACGATGTGGCTTGCTCTTATCTTGACGATCTATTCAGGCGTCGAGTATTTCTCGAAAAACATCAAGTTAATTACGAAATCCATGTAAGTTGGATCAATTTAGACTGTTCGTCATACCGAACAGTCTTTTCTTATACTTCAAGAAGGTGAGGAATCAACATGAAAGCAGAAATCATCGCAGTCGGAAGTGAGCTTCTCCTTGGAGAAATCGCCAACACGAATGCACAGTACCTTTCCGAATGGCTAGCCAGTGCAGGAATTGACGTTCATTATCATACAGTCGTCGGTGACAACCGCGAGCGGATGCAGGAAACGTTCCGTCAGGCGCAACAGCGGGCGGATCTCCTTGTCATCACAGGGGGGCTTGGACCGACCGAGGATGACTTGACGAAAGAGGTGCTCGCTGACCTGCTTGGGCGCGATCTCGTTCTCGATCAAGCAGCGTACGAAAGAATCGAAGGATTCTTGAAGACACGTCAACGGGAGATGACGAACAATGAACGGAAACAAGCACTAGTCATCGCTGGCGCGACGGTTTTACGCAATGATGCGGGTCTTGCTCCCGGTATGTCGGTGCAGACGGAGCACCACCAATATATCGTTTTACCCGGTGTGCCACGTGAGATGAAGCAAATCCTCAAAGATCACTTCAGTCATTTGTTCGGTCAAGAGACAATCCGTTCCCGAACACTACGTTTCTTCGGAATCGGAGAATCGGCTCTAAACGATCGCCTGGAAACGTTAATCAAAGAGGCAACCAATCCATCGGTCGCCCCTTATGCGGAACTCGCTGAAGTACGGTTGCGTCTGACTGCTAAAGCACTCGATCAACAGGAAGCCGACCGTATGCTCGATGAACTGGAACAACACGTACTGGCTGAAGTGGGCATGTACTTTTATGGATATGGCGAGACAAGCCTGCCGGAAGTCGTACTGAAACGGTATCAAGAAGCAGGATTGACACTGTCACTCGCCGAATCACTGACGGGAGGAGCTGTCGCAAGTGGACTCGTTGATGTCAGCGGTGCGAGTCAAGTGTTGCGTGGGAGCGCAGTCGTGTATGATGATGCAGCGAAGCAAGGCGTATTATCGGTACCGGAAGTTTTGTTACGAGAGCATACTGCTGTCAGTAAAGAAGTCGCAATCGCGATGGCTGAAGGGGTACGCGAACTGTATCAATCCGATATCGCCGTCGCGTTGACAGGGGAAGCAGGTCCGACAAGCAACAGCGGAAAAGTGGTCGGAACCGTCTATTGTGCTGTTGCGGACGCACATGGAACACGCATCGTCGAATGGCAATATCCATCGTTCGACCGGGGAATGATTCGACTGCGCGCCGTCAAGGATACCTATTTCCTTCTACTGAAACATCTCGAAAAAGCATCCGAGTGAGAAAATTGGTCAAAGTGCAAGTATGCGAATAAATGTTCGTAAAATGCTTGTCATTCGGTCTCAAAAGAAGTACAATAATCTCAGTAAGATAATTAAAAGGAGGCCTGCTACGTGAGTGATCGTAAAGCAGCACTTGAGATGGCGTTACGCCAGATAGAGAAACAGTTCGGTAAAGGTTCCATCATGAAACTCGGAGAAAATGCGGATCAGAAGGTATCAGTGATCTCTTCTGGATCGATTACATTAGATATTGCCCTAGGTGCAGGTGGATACCCACGTGGACGGGTCATCGAAGTATACGGACCTGAATCGTCAGGTAAAACGACGGTAGCGCTTCATGCAATCGCAGAAGTTCAAAAACAAGGTGGACAAGCAGCATTCATCGATGCAGAGCACGCGCTTGATCCAGCATACGCAAATAAACTCGGTGTCAACATCGATGAGCTCCTCTTGTCACAACCGGATACTGGGGAACAGGCACTTGAAATCGCGGAAGCACTCGTTCGTTCTGGTGCGGTCGATATTCTTGTCGTCGACTCTGTTGCGGCACTCGTACCAAAAGCAGAGATTGAAGGCGAGATGGGTGACTCACACGTCGGTCTTCAAGCGCGTTTGATGAGCCAAGCGCTCCGTAAGTTGTCTGGTGCAACGAATAAATCGAAAACGATCGTCATCTTCATCAACCAAATCCGTGAAAAAATCGGTGTCATGTTTGGTAACCCGGAAACGACTCCAGGTGGTCGAGCACTCAAATTCTACTCGTCTGTTCGTTTAGAAGTGCGTCGTGCGGAAGCGTTGAAAAACGGTACGGACGTCGTCGGTAACAAAACGAAGATCAAGGTCGTCAAAAACAAAATTGCTCCTCCGTTTAAACAAGCAGAAGTTGATATCATGTACGGTCTCGGTATTTCGAAGGTCGGTGAGTTGATCGACATCGGAACGGATCTGGATATCGTTCAAAAGAGTGGTGCATGGTATTCGTACAACTCAGAGCGTCTTGGTCAAGGGCGTGAGAACGCGAAGCAATACATGGTCGAGCATCCGGAAGTCGCAGCAGAGGTCGAACGTTTGATTCGTGAACATCACGGTCTCGTCGATCGCGAAGAGCCGGTTGATTTCGAAGCAGAACAACCAGAAGATCTATTTGCTGAATAAACCGTTTCAGAGAGGATTCGCATACGAATCCTCTCTTTTTTAGTGTAAAAGAGGAAAACAGTGGAATTCTTTCCCGTCCGTTCGTTGACAATGAACGAGTGCTATCCTTACAATATAGATGTACGTTTTTTAGACAGCTTCGATGAAATACCGAAATGAACTAAGAAACACCTTGCAAAGGGGAGGTGAACCCATGAGTACACTGACTTGGATTGTCATACTTCTCCTCACTTTGCTGATCGCATTCATCGTAGGCTACTTCTTGCGGAAATCGATTGCAGAAGCGAAAATTCAAGGCGCAGAAACGGAAGCGAATAAAATCGTTGAACGTGCGCGTGAATCGGCTGAGGCAACGAAAAAAGAAGCCGTACTCGAAGCGAAAGATGAAGCATTCAAACTTCGTAACGAAGTGGAAAAAGAATTGCGTGAACGTCGCCAAGAGCTAGCGAAACAAGAAGCCCGGTTGCTCCAGAAAGAAGAGACACTCGATCGCCGTGTTGACGCTATCGACCGTAAGGAAGATCAAATCAATACACGTGATGCAGAGATCGCGAAACGGAAGCATCAAGCTGAAGAACTAGAGCGCAAAGTAGAGGACCTGTATGAACAGGGACGTCAAGAGCTTGTCCGCGTCGCGAATTTATCGCAAGACGAGGCAAGAACGATCATCATGGATGAGACGAAACAGGCTGCTTTACATGACGCAGCCATTCTTCAAAAAGAAATCGAACAAAAAGCAAAAGAAGAAGCCGACAAGAAAGCACGTAACATCTTGTCACTTGCGATTCAACGGTTCGCCGCTGAACATATCGCAGAGACGACTGTATCGGTCGTCAACTTACCGAACGATGAGATGAAAGGTCGGATCATCGGACGGGAAGGCCGCAACATCCGTACGCTCGAGACCTTGACTGGGATCGACTTGATCATCGATGATACGCCGGAAGCCGTCATTTTGTCTGGTTTTGACCCAATTCGTCGCGAAGTCGCTAAAATGGCGCTCGAGAAATTGGTTCAGGATGGTCGGATTCACCCGGCCCGTATTGAAGAGATGGTCGACAAATCCCGTCGTGAAGTCGACGAGCGGATTCGAGAAATCGGGGAAGAAGCGACGTATGATGTCGGGATCCACGGCATTCATCCGGACCTTGTCAAAATTCTCGGTCGCTTGAAGTACCGTACGAGTTACGGACAGAACGTCCTGTATCACTCACTTGAGGTTGCCCACCTTGCAGGTATGATGGCAGCTGAACTTGGAGAAGATGTCACGCTTGCGAAGCGTGCGGGTCTTCTGCATGATATCGGGAAAGCGATCGACCACGAAGTCGAAGGCAGTCACGTTGAAATCGGTGTCGAGCTCGGTACGAAGTACAAAGAGCATCCAACCGTCATCAACGCGATCGCATCCCACCACGGGGATACGGAAGCGACATCTGTCATTTCCGTCTTGGTCGCAGCTGCGGATGCATTATCTGCTGCTCGCCCAGGTGCACGTCAGGAGACACTCGAAAGTTATATCCGCCGTCTCGAACGCCTCGAGGAAATCTCGGAATCGTTCGACGGTGTCGAAAAATCATTTGCGATCCAAGCGGGTCGTGAAGTCCGTATCATCGTTCGACCTGACGTCGTCGATGACGTACTGGCTCACAAGATGGCGAGTGACATCCGGAAAAAAATCGAAGAAGAACTCGATTATCCGGGACACATCAAGGTCACGGTCATTCGGGAAACACGAGCAGTCGAATACGCGAAATAAGTGGAGTGGCGGGCGACCGCCACTTTTTTTAATGAACGGAGGAACAGCAATGAAGATTTTATTCATCGGAGACGTCGTCGGTGCACCCGGTCGACATATCCTGCAACAATTTACAGCACGCTTGAAAGCGAAATACAATCCGAACGTCATGCTTGTCAACGGTGAAAATGCAGCACACGGACGCGGCATCACGAAGTCGATTTATCATCAATTCCTCGAACTCGGATTCCACGGCATCACGATGGGGAACCATACGTTTGATAACCGTGACATCTTTGACTGGATTGACGACGCGGACCGGATCATCCGTCCTGCGAACTATCCGGAAGGCACACCAGGTCGTGGGATGATGATCGTTAAGGCAGGCAATAAAAAGATTGCCGTCATCAACGTCCAAGGAACGGTCTTCTTACCACCTCTCGGTGACCCGTTCCGTACCGTTGATGAACTGATTGCGGAAGTCGAAGGAAAAGTCGATGCGATCTTCGTTGATGTCCATGCGGAAGCAACGAGTGAAAAAATCGCGATGGGTTATCACCTCGATGGTCGTGTACAAGCTGTCGTTGGCACACATACACACGTCCAAACAGCAGATGAGCGTGTTCTTGACGGAGGAACGGCTTATATCACGGATGTCGGGATGACAGGTCCGTTGAACGGTGTGCTCGGGATGCGTCAGGAAGATGTCCTACGAAAATTTAAGACACAGCTCCCAACGCGGTTTGAAGTTGCCGAAGGACGGGAACAACTTAATGGAGTCTTGATTCATATCGATGACACAACAAAAAAAGCAACGAAGATTGAACGGATTCATCTGACGGATCAGTCAGTATTCTTCGACTGATTGCCATTTCTGGATGGGGAGGTACACGCATGGACGTCCTGAAAGTATCAGCTAAGTCGAATCCAAACGCGGTAGCAGGTGCACTCGCGGGTGTCATTCGAGAGAGAGGTTCCGTCGAGATTCAGGCCATTGGTGCGGGAGCGCTCAATCAATCTGTCAAAGCCGTCGCCATCGCACGCGGATTCGTGGCGCCTTCTGGCATCGATTTGATTTGTATCCCAGCCTTCACAGACATTTTAATTGATGGAGAAGAAAGAACCGCCATCAAACTCATCATCGAACCACGATGATGAATTGGACATAGGTCCTATATTTACAAGTAGACCATTTACTCGACTGGAGTAGATGGTCTTTTTGCTGCGTCTTCGAATTTTTCTCACCTTTCCACCGAGGGAGCATTGTACTACTTCCGGTAAATCGGTATCATGAGGGAGGATAGAGAGAACTATCATTTCAGGGGACAGAGAAGGAGCGAACGTCGATGTATAATCAGTTATCATGGAAAGTTGGCGGTCAGCAGGGAGAAGGGATCGAATCAACAGGCGAAATCTTTGCGATTGCCTTGAATCGACTCGGCTATTACCTGTATGGCTACCGTCACTTTTCGTCACGTATCAAGGGAGGACATACGAATAATAAGATTCGTGTCGCGACACAGGAAGTCCGGACGATTTCCGATGATCTCGATATTTTGGTCGCATTCGATCAAGAGACGATCGACGTCAACTTCCATGAATTGCGTCAAGGTGCCATCATCATCGCGGATGCGAAATTCAATCCGACGAATCCGGACGAAGCACGCGCCTCATTGTATGCGATTCCATTTACGGAGATCGCAGCTGATCTCGGTACGGCTTTGATGAAGAACATGGTCGCGATTGGTGCATCGAGTGCGATTCTCGGCATTGCACCAGAGCGTTTCCAAGCCGTCGTCGAACAGATTTTCGGACGAAAAGGTCCAGATATGGTCGAGAAGAACTTAGCAGCAATCCGTGAAGGAGCAGCAGCGTTTGAAGCTCTTGCAGGAGAGGGCGAACGGTTCGTCTTGGAACCGGCTGACGGAAAACAACGGATGTTCATGATCGGAAACGATGCAATTGCTCTTGGCGCGATTGCCGGTGGAGCGCGTCTGATGGCAGCTTACCCGATCACACCATCATCTGAGATCATGGAATACTTAATCAAGAAATTACCGCAGTTCGGTGGAACGGTCGTCCAGACGGAAGACGAACTGGCAGCGGTCACGATGGCAATTGGTGCCAACTATGCAGGTGTCCGTGCTTTGACGGCGTCTGCTGGTCCAGGATTGTCACTAATGGCGGAAGCGATCGGGTTATCCGGGATGACGGAAACACCGCTCGTCATCGTCGATACACAACGGGGTGGTCCGTCAACAGGTCTACCAACGAAACAGGAACAATCTGACTTGATGGCGATGATCTATAGTACACATGGTGAAATTCCAAAGGTCGTTTTGGCACCATCAACGGTCGAGGAAGCGTTCTACGATGCAGCAGAAGCATTTAACATTGCAGAAGAGTACCAATGTCCTGTCATTCTATTGACGGATTTGATGCTATCGCTCGGAAAACAATCGGTTGAGCCACCAGATATGTCACGCGTTGAGATCCGTCGCGGGAAGTTGATTCAGGAAGACTTACCGGAACTTGAAGGGAAAGCGTACTTCAAACGCTACGAAGTGACGGAAGATGGGATCAGCCCACGTGTCATTCCAGGCGTCAAGCACGGGATTCATCACGTGACGGGTGTTGAGCACAATGAGGAAGGGCGTCCGTCGGAAGCGACGAAGAACCGGGTCGATCAAATGACGAAACGACTTCGTAAGCTGAATACGTTCCGCTTACAGGATGCCGTTCTTGTAACGGAGCATCATGCAGAACCGGATATCTTATTCGTTGGTTTCAACTCGACACGTGGAACGATCGAAGAAATCATGCCACGACTCGAAACACAAGGGATCAAGGTCGATCACTTGCATATCCGTCAAGTCCATCCGTTCCCAAGTGAACTCGTCACGCCGCACTTAGAGCGGGCAAAACGAGTCATCGTCGTCGAGTACAATGCAACAGGACAACTGGCGAAGCTGATCCAGATGAACTGTGGACATGCATCGAAGATCGAGCATATCCTGAAATTCAATGGCGACCCGTTCTACCCGGCAGAGGTCGTCGAGCAGGTCGTAGGAGGGGTATATCATGGCAACCTTTAAGGATTTTAGAAATGATGTCAAACCAAACTGGTGTCCAGGGTGTGGAGACTTCTCGATTCAAGCAGCGATTCAGCGTGCTGTCGCAAACGTCGGTCTCGAACCAGAAGAGTTGGCATTGATTTCCGGGATTGGCTGTTCTGGTCGGATTTCCGGTTATATCAATACGTATGGCTTCCACGGCGTTCATGGACGATCTTTACCGATCGCCCAAGGTGTCAAGATGGCGAACCGCGAATTAACGGTCATCGCGTCTGGTGGCGACGGTGATGGATTCGCGATCGGCATGGGACATACGATTCATGCGTTCAAACGCAATGTCGACATGACGTACATCGTCATGGACAATCAGATTTACGGCTTGACGAAAGGACAGACGTCACCTACTTCTGCACCTGGATTCAAGACGAAATCGACGCCAAAAGGATCGATCGAAAAGAGTGTTTCACCGGTTGAACTTGCTTTGACGGCTGGCGCGACATTCGTTGCCCAGAGCTTCTCGAATGATTTAAAAGGGTTGACACAATTGATCGAGCAAGCGACGGCGCATAAAGGATTTGCCTTCATCAACGTCTTCAGTCCATGCGTCACATTCAACAAGGTCAATACGTACGATTGGTTCAAGCAGAACTTGACGAAGCTGTCCGATATCGAAGGATACGATCCGTCGAACTTGGATCTTGCAAAACAGACCGTTCATGCACACGATGGTCTCGTCATGGGATTGATCTATCAGGATGAAACACGTCCTGATTACCAGTCACAAATCGATGGGTACCAAGAATCGGGTCTCGCATATGCGGATCTTGAGCTAAACGAAGAAACATTCGGTAAACTAGCGGCAGAATTCATGTAAGATAGAGGAAAGATGTGTTTGGTTTTTGGGGATGCTAAACATTTGGAAGTTCGCCACATATAAATAAACGTGAGCTTCCGCGAAGGAGTCGGGGAAAGATGACGAAATTAGTAACAGCGGTAGAAGAGACGACAACGACGAAAACGATGCGTGCACTTGTCAAAGAAGAGCGCGGATTCGGTGCGGCACTGAAAGAAGTACCCGTACCCGTACCGGATCGTGGAGAAGTCTTGATTCGAGTCGAGGCAACATCAATTTGTGGGACGGACGTGCATATCTATGAGTGGGATGCGTGGGCAGCGTCACGTGTCAATCCGCCGTATGTCTTCGGTCACGAGTTCTCGGGCGAAGTCGTCGAGCTCGGGGAGGGTACGAAACGCTTGAAACTTGGTGACCGTGTCTCGGCTGAGACGCATATCGTCTGTCATCAATGTAAACAGTGTCTTCGTGGGCAATATCATATCTGTAAGAACACGAAAATCATCGGTGTCGATACACAAGGCTGTTTTGCGGAATACGTCGTCATGCCGGAAGAAAACCTCTGGGTCAACCCGGAAGATATGCCAGCGGGAATCGCTTCGATTCAAGAGCCGATGGGAAATGCTGTCCATACCGTTCTTGCGAGTGATGTCAGCGCTAAAACGGTCGCAATCGTCGGTTGTGGTCCAATTGGTTTGATGGCAGTCTCAGTCGCTAAAGCAGCCGGTGCGGCGGAAGTCGTCGCAATCGACGTCAATCCGTATCGTCTTGAACTCGCACGGACGATGGGGGCAGATGTCGTCATCGATTCACGTCATGACGATGTCTTGGAGCGGATCGAGCGTATGACCGACGGCGACGGAATCGACGTTGTCTGTGAGATGAGTGGACATCCGGCTGCGATTCGTCAAGCATTCGAAATGGTGACAGCAGGTGGAGACGTCAACATCCTCAGTCTGCCGGTCAAACCGGTCGAAATCGATTTGACGAACCACGTTGTCTTCAAAGGCGTCCGGGTTCAAGGCATCACCGGTCGGAAGATGTATGAGACATGGAGTCAGGTTTCTGCTTTCTTATCAAGTGGAAAAGTTGATGTCCGACCGTTGATTACACACACGTTGCCGCTTGAGCGGTTCGAAGAAGGATTTGAATTGATGCGTCAAGGGAAATGCGGGAAAGTCGTATTACAACCAAGGGGGACGAATTAATGGGATTTGAACACTTACGGACAGAATTAGAAGAGATGAAACAGGCGGGCACGTTCCGCAACCTTGTAGCACTCGAGAGCGCGCAACACAATCGCGTGACGATTGACGGGAAGGAACTGATCCAACTGTCGTCGAACAACTACCTCGGACTCGCAGCACATCCGCGTCTTGCTGAACAAGCAGCGGAAGCAGCGCGGACGTTTGGTGCCGGAACAGGATCGGTTCGAACGATTGCTGGAACGCTCGAGATGCACCAAGCGTTTGAGCGGGAACTCGCGACATTCAAGCATACGGAAGCGGCACTTGTTTTCCAGTCAGGATTCGCAACGAATCTCGGTGTCTTATCAGCGTTACTCGGTCCTGAAGACGTTGTTATCTCGGATGAGTTGAACCACGCTTCGATCATCGATGGGATCCGTCTGACAAAAGCGAAACGCCGGATCTATAAACACGTTGACTTAGCGGATCTTGAAGCAGCATTACAAGAAACACAAGACGCACGGACGCGCCTCGTCGTCACGGACGGTGTCTTCTCGATGGATGGAAACATTGCACCACTTCCAGAAATCGTTGAATTAGCCGAGCGTTATGACGCGCTCGTCATGGTCGATGATGCGCACGCTTCAGGTGTTCTTGGGAAAGCAGGACGCGGTACGGTCAATCACTTCGGTCTTGACGGTCGTGTTGCCTTGCAAGTCGGTACACTCTCAAAAGCAATCGGAGTCCTCGGTGGATACGTTGCGTGTGAACAACACGTCAAAGATTACTTGATCCATAAAGGGCGTCCGTTCTTATTCTCGACATCACATCCACCAGCAGTCGTTGAAGCAAACCGGGAAGCACTTCGTGTCATGGAAGAAGAAACGGTCCTCTTTGATCGTCTGTGGGAAAACACGGAATTCTTCAAACAAGGATTACGGGATCTTGGATTCGATATCGGGACGTCTACGACACCGATCACACCGGTCATCGTCGGTGATGAGGCGCGTTGTCACGAATTATCCGATCGCCTCCGTCAAGAAGGTGTCTTTGCTCAAGGCATCGCCTTCCCGACCGTTGCAAAAGGAAAAGCACGTGTTCGGACGATCGTAACGGCGGAACATACACGCGAAGACTTGACGACAGCGCTTGCAGCGTTCGAAAAAGTCGGTCGTGAATTAAACTTGATCGGTTGATATCGATCACGGACGAACCAGGTCCGCATACTTTCAGGCAGCGGATCAGCGATCCGCTGCCTGAAGTGCGTCATGACGAAAGAATCAAAGTCGACCGTTTTTACTTTTGCGAGATAGGGAATAATAGATGAGGAAAGGATGTGACCTGATGAGTATGAAGAAGAAAGGGATACTGCTCTCATTTTTGATGCTGACACTACTCCTTGGGGGGTGTATTCGCATCCAGTACGATGCAACGATCCATACCGATCAGAGCGTCACCTTAAAAACGACATATGCCGCAAAGGAACATCCAGTGGCGCGTTTACTGAATCTAAATCCGAATTGGAAAGGTTATGTCAAACAGGCAGAAAAGAATGGCTATGCGGCAAAGACGTTCAAGACGAAGGATGACTACGAAGGCATCCGGATGCAGAAGACATTTGCGAACTTCAAGGACATGACGTCGATCAAAGACGAATGGAAGACGGGCATCGGTGGGATTCTCATTCCACCTGATACGAAGTTCGACATGAAAAAATCAGACGGATTTTGGTTTGATACGTATCGACTTGATACGAACATCGATCTAAGTATCGATCGCCTGAACATCAAAGGGTATCAACCGACGGGTCAAGTCAAGAAACTTGCTGATCGTTATATTCGCCAAGCCGATATCGAGATCAAGCTCCACGGTCCGAAAGTGATTGGTCTCCAAAACGGAGAAAAGATCGACTGGTCGAATTACCATGATGTGTCATGGAAATTATACGGAACGAAAGCAAACCAACTACAGTTGATTGCCTATGTACCAAATCCGACAGGCTGGATCATCACCGGTGTTGTATTATTGATCGGTGTTGGCTTATTGCTTTACTGGATCTTTCACCGTGTCCGTCGTTTGCGTCGGCAACAGTTGAAGACAATCAGTATTTCGCTCCTTGTCTGTTTGATTGTCGGAGGAGGGGCATGGTGGCTATTCGCGGAAGATACATCGAGTGCTCCACCGCCAACGCGTCAGATCGTTACGCAAGGAAAGAGTGAAATCGTACCGACGTTCCTCGTCCATGGATTGTTCGGTACAGAGCGGACGTTCGTCCCAATGATTCAGAACTTCACGAAAAAAAAAGTTGCCGATGATGGCGGTCGATGTGACGTGACTCGTTCTGGGAAAGCGACTTGTAGCGTCACACCCTCGCCAACCGGCTACCCGCTTGTCCGAATCGTCTTTGCAGACGACGAGGCGAGCCTTGCCGATCAACAAAAGTGGTTGAATGCAGCGATTGCTGCGTATGATGCGAAACAAAAAGCGACCTTTGCCGATATCCAGCTCGTCGGGCACAGCATGGGTGGTGTGGATGTCGTCGCCTATACGGTCCAAGAAGAGATGCCGTATCACGTCCGAAAAGTTGTGACGCTCGACTCACCAATCGCCGGCTCCGATTACGCAAAACTCGGGTTGACGCTCGCACCGCTTGGCACGAATACGAACAGTCCCGCCATTCGTGATCTCGCGAAGGGCTCACCAGCGATGAACAATTTAACTAAGCGGCTCGAGACGTGGCCGCGCGATGTGCTCGTCTATTCGTTTGGTGCCAAAGGAGGCGATTTCAATCTAATTTCGTTAAAGAGTTCCTTTGCACTCGAGAACTACACGGATAATATCCAGACAAAATCGTATAAATATGATCACTTCACGATTCATCGCCGGGAGCCGGTCTTCCGAGAAATCCGCAATTTCCTGTTTAAAGAAAATCGGGTCACGGAGGAGGAATCATCATGAAACACGTCGTCATCGTCGGCGGAGGAATTGCAGGTTTAACGGCTGCGGCTCTGATCGCACAAGAAGGACATACTGTTACCGTCCTTGAAGGAAGCCGTGAATGGGGGGGATCAGCCGGGAAGTTCACGCGCCGGGACCTGACGTATCCGGTAGGGGCGACACTCGGAATGGGGTTTGAGCCCGGTGGTATTCACGCCCGTGTTCTTGATCATCTTGGAGTAACGCATCAGGTCGAGTCGCTCGATGTCGTCATGACGATTCGCATCGCAGGACGGACGATTCATTATTATCAGGATCGTGCTGCGTTTCTAACCGAATTGACGTCACATTTTCCGGAGCAGGCATCGTCGATTCAGGCTTTCTTTGCTGAAATCGAGCAGATTCACGAGATGATTCGTCCGCTAATGGCAGAACTTCCAGCATTACCACTTCAAGATCCAGCAGACGTCCGGCGGTTAGTCCGTCACGCGAAAAGTGTTGTTCTCTTGCCGTATTTTCCGCTGACGATTGGTCATTTGTTACGAAAACATCGACTAGCGGATACGTTATTCGCACAAGTGATCGATGGGATTTTGCTCGACAGCATGCAGACAGGGCAGGAGGCCTCAGCTTTACTAGGAGCCGTCGCCTTATCGATTTATCATGAAGGTGCCTATTATGTCCCGGGTGGCTTGTACCGACTAGCTGAGCAATTGAAAGAGACAGCAGAGGAGAGCGGGGCAACCTGTCTCCTTGGGCGAAAAGTCACGTCGATTCGAAAGACATCAGATGGATTTTTGATTGAGGATCTCCGAGGACGCTTGATGATTGCTGATGCTGTCATCTGTGCGGTTCCGCTTGAAGGCATCCGGGAAGTCGTCAGCATGGATATGCGACGAACGTTACGACGAACGTACCGACGACAGGAAAAATTACAGCAATGGGCGACCTTTACGTATTATGCGGCGATTCCAGAGGCACTCATTTTGTCTGACGAAGCATTCCGGCAAGTTCATGATCTGTCCTTACCTTCAGGTCATGCCTTCATCTCGCTGTCCCGTCCGGATGATCGATTACGTGCACCAGTTGGTCAGCGGACGCTGACGATGTCATGCCATGTTCCGATTGGTACGTTTGATAAGACGAACCGGAAACGCTATGACGGACAAGTCGAGACGATGTCGGCGATCTTCGAAGCCATTCTCGAACAGCAGTTTCCTGGCTTCGCGCAACAGGCAATCGAACGCCATCCGTGTGGACCAGGTGCATGGGTCCGCTATACGTTCCGTCCGGATGGTGGAGTCGGTGGATATCCGCAACGTCCGAGTACGAGTCTCCTATTCGCGGCACCGTTTCGAACAGGTGTCGATCATTTCTTTGCAATCGGCGATACCATCTTTCCGGGTGCTGGGACGATCGGTGCGACGACGTCTGCGATCCATGCTGCCCGACAGTTTGGAGTCAGATTGTGAGAAATCGTCGTAAAATGATGAAAGAAGCGACGCATCTGTCGCTTTTTTCACATTTGAGGATTATGATGAGGAAGAGTCGGGAACATGATATCCATGAACAAAAAGAGAGAAGGAGTGAAGAACCATGGAGACATTCGAGCAAAAATGTCAGTCATTCATTCAGGAACGACGACCTGAAGTCGGTCCGATTCAATTCGAGTCGGCGCGTACGTTTCTCAATGCACGCGGTTTAAGTGTCTACGAACGGATTTATCAAGGGAAAGAAGAAGTCCGATTAGCGTTCGTTGAACAGACAAATGGTCAACAACTCGTTTCATTAATGGAAAATACATTCGGCAACGGACTGGTCTATTTTGTCTCAACGGCAACCGCGACATGGGATGGCGACCGTTTTGGTGAATACACGTTTTAAGTACATAGGGAGTCCCAGTCGATGACTGGGGCTCTTTCGTGTCGAAACCTAATCCTTGTCCCGTTCGTAAGGTAGATAAGTGACTCAGTTGAAGGAGGAAACGATGTGTCATCACTTGAACAACCTAAAACATCGACACGGCGGCTTGCGACCGTCTCGTTGATTTTCATGGCGGTCGGATTCGTCGTCTCATTGCCATTTAAAGAAAATGCGTGGGTCTTTTGGCTCCAGAGTGGTTTTGAAGCCGGACTCGTCGGTGGGATTGCCGACTGGTTTGCGATCACGGCATTGTTTCGCCATCCGCTCGGCTTAAAGATTCCCCATACGAACCTGTTGCCGAAAAATCGGGAACGGGTCATCGAATCAATCGTTCATATGCTCGAGACGGACTTGCTCAATAAAGAGAGTATCGTCGCGAAGCTGCAACATATGACGCTCGCAGACCGTGTCATCAAAATCTTACGTTCGATTCTCGTTCTGCCTGCTTTTCGAGCGACCGTTACCGAACTATTGGTCGGTCTGATCCGGAAATTACCGAAAGAGGCGATTCTTGAGTTTGCGAATACACGGGTGACGGAGACGATCAAAGCGTATCCGTCAAAACGGCTGGCGGTCCGGGCGATGGAGTTGAATGAGGAACGTCGACTCGACGAGTGGCTGATGGATCAGTTACTCGATTACGGCCAACGTCTTCTCGAAGATCCGATCATTCGCGATCAGATTGGCCGCCTTGCTTATACGGCAATGATTGACCAAGAAAAGAATACGTTTTTGCGGGTGACGGCGCGAACCGTCCAAAAAGTCTATTCGGAAGAAAAACTCAGTCTGGTCATTCAAGGCGTCTTGTTGACGGTCATTCAAGATATGCGACACGTCCATCATCCGAATCGACTCGCGATTCTCGATCATCTGCGTCGTAACCTGGCACAGTTGTCGATTGATGAAGAGCGTCTCGCGAAAATCGATGCTTGGAAGGCAAGTGAGGTCGACCGGTTTGACTTCGTTCCGGTCATTGAACGTGCATATGACGCTGGTCTGATCGAGCTCGAACGCTATTTGACGTCAGACGCTTTCTGGACGGAACGGGCGATGCCGATGCTTTCGCGCGCTTTAGACGACTGGGAACAGCATCCGACGTTCAAGGATAGCAGTGATCAGTGGATGAAGGAGCAACTCGTGCGTTTCGTCGAACAAAATCACCAAAAAATCGGCGGACTCGTGCGCGAGAACTTGAATCGGTTCGATACCGAGACACTCATTCACATGATCGAGGATAAGGTTGGCAGTGACTTGCAATGGATCCGGGTCAACGGAGCATTGTGTGGATTCATCATCGGTTTGATCCTCGGTGCCATCAAGGTGTTCGTCGGATGAGTCGGTGGACGTATGATCTGACGTTGTCGGAAGCATTTGATTTTAAAGGAATCGTGTCTCGTTTGACGGAAGACCCGTTACAAATCGAACAGAATGGGCGACTCGTTGTTCCAATCTTCGTTGAAGAACAGGCGTATATTACGACGGTTGAAGATATCGACGGCTTCACGTTACGGATTGACGGTTCAGGACCGCAAGCAGCGGTGTTGGCACAACTCAAGCGACGCTTTCGACTCAGTGAGCCGAATCCTGCGCAGCGTCTTAAGACGACGTCATTACATGCGATCGTCGAACAGTTCGGCGACGAACGGCTCGTTCTTGATCATTCACCGTTCACGGCCTTGATTCGTTCGATCATCCATCAACAAATCAATCTGTCGTTTGCGCATACGTTGACGGAACGTGTCTTTCGGACATTCGGAACGGTCAAGGATGGAATCATCCTACCGCCGACACCGCGCCAACTAGCGGCAGCGCGTCGCGAGGACTTGCTCGCTCTGCAACTATCAGGACGTAAAGTCGATTATCTACTCGGGGTAGCAACAGCAGAGATTAATTATGAGGAATTGACGTCAGCGACCGACGCAGAAATCGCTGAGACATTGATTGCACTGAAAGGTGTCGGACCATGGACGGTTCAAAACGTCCTGATGTTCGGGTACGGTCGTCCGGATCTTTTTCCGGCATCGGACATTGGGATATTACGGGCTTTTGAACGATTACTTGGATATCGACCGACAGTAGAAGAAGCGACGCGACTGGCAGAGGAATTCGCTCCTGTTCGCAGTCACGCTGCCTATCTATTATGGCGTTCGATTGAATAAGGAACTATTCTTGTCACTCTATCGTCAGAACGGTATAATGAATGCGATAGAACGAGGAATCGTTCAGAAATGCTAAGGGAAGCGACGTGTTCGCTAACGATAGAGGGGACGAATGTGGATGTATACAGATGAACAAATCATCGAAAAAGCCAATGAAATCGCCAAAATGATTTCAGAGACACCGGAAGTAGAACGATTCAAAGCGGCAGAAGCCAACATCAATGGGAATGAAAAAGTCCAAAAGATGATGAAACAAATCAAGTTCCTTCAAAAAGAGGCAGTCAACTGCCAACATTACGGCAAAACAGAAGCACTCGCACGTGTCGAAGCGAAGCTCGATAAATTGTTCGCTGAGCTTGATGAGATGCCTGTCGTCCAACAGTTCCAAGAAACGCAAGAAGAAGTCAACGGACTTCTCCAATACATCACGGTGACGATCTCGAACGGGATTACGGATCAAATCATCGAAGCAACGGACGGAGACGTTCTTGCAGGTAAGACAGGTAGCGGCATGGAAGCAGAAAACAAAAGCGGCGGTTGCGGCTACTAATCACGAAATGAACGAAAAGCCGACGGACATCCGTCGGCTTTTTCGACGAATGAGGTGGAAGAATGGAAGCAGTACACAACACACCGATGATGAAACAATACTTCTCGATTAAGGCAGATTATCCGGACGCTTTCTTGTTTTATCGGCTCGGTGATTTTTATGAATTATTTTTTGAGGATGCCAAGAAAGTCGCCCATGAACTGGAGTTGACGTTGACGGCGAAAAACGGTAAAAACGCGGAGCATCCGATTCCGATGTGTGGCGTACCCCATCACGCGGCGAACGGCTACATCGAACAGTTGATCGAGCGTGGTTATAAAGTGGCGCTTTGTGATCAAGTCGAGGATCCAAAGTTGACGAAAGGACTCGTCAAACGCGAAGTCATCCAAGTCATCACACCGGGAACGTTGATGTCTGCGTTGACGGAAAAAGAGAATCGATACCTAGTAGCGGTCGTCGAACAGGACGGTCGTTTTGGGATTGCCCGCGGTGATGTCTCAACAGGTGAGAGTGCCTTGACAAGCGTTGCAACACTCGATGGTGTAATCAAAGAATTAAGCATTATCTTGCCACGGGAAATCATCGTCACGACAGAGGAACATGAGACGGCACTTGCGTCCTTACGGATCCCGCTAACGCGCAGTTCACGACGCGAGACACATCCACATGGAGATCGCGCGATTGATACAGCCCAAGCGGAAGCCTTTGCTGTCCTCTATGCCTACATGCACGATACACAAAAACGAGCGTTGACACATCTGCAACCAGCCATTGTCTACGAAGCGAGCGATTTCATGCAACTCGAACCGAATACGGTCAAGAATCTTGAGCTCGTCCGCTCGGCACGGACAGGAGACAAAAAGGGTTCGTTGCTTGGTCTACTTGACGTGACAGGTACAGCGATGGGTGGACGGATGCTGAAACGCTGGCTGGAAAAACCGTTGTTATCGGAGCGAGTCATCACGGAACGGCTCGACGCTGTCGAGGAACTGTTGCAACACTATTTCGAGCGTCAGCAATTAAAAGATACGTTACGGGAAGTCTATGATCTTGAGCGACTCGTCGCAAAAGTCGGTTACGGAACAGCGTCAGCGCGTGATCTCGTTCAATTGAAGTCGACGTTGCGATTGATTCCCCGTATCCAATCAGCACTTGAAGAGATGATGAGCGAACGTCTCGGTCAACTTAGTCTCGGACTCGATCCACACGACGAATTGAGCGATCTACTCGATCGTGCGTTCGTTGAAGCCCCACCGATCTCAACGAAAGAGGGCGGGATGATCAAGTCCGGTTATTCACCAGACCTCGACGAGTTACTTGTCGCTTCAAAAGACGGCAAGACGTGGCTTGCGACACTCGAAGCAAATGAACGAGCAGCAACCGGCATCAAGACGTTGAAGATCGGTTACAACCGTGTCTTCGGCTATTACATCGAGGTCTCGCGTGCAAATGCCAAACTGTTACCGGAAGGACGGTATGAACGGAAGCAGACACTCGCCAATGCTGAGCGTTATATCACACCGGAATTAAAAGAAAAAGAAGCGCTGATCCTTGGTGCGGAAGAGAAGAGTGTCACGCTCGAGTACGATCTCTTCTGTGGAGTGCGTGACGAAGTCAAAGGACATATCGAAAGCTTACAGCGCGTCAGTCGCCGGATTGCGGAACTCGACGTCCTCGTCGCACTGGCTGAGATTGCCGAAACACACGACTATGTCCGACCAATCACGACGACCGGCCGAACGGTTGATATTCAGGAAGGACGTCACCCGGTCATCGAGACAGTCTTACCGCGCGGTGAATACGTCGCGAACGGGATTACCTTAAACGAAGGACGCGAGATGCTGTTGATCACTGGACCGAACATGTCCGGTAAATCGACCTATATGCGACAGTTCGCCTTGATTGCTTTATTGCATCAAATTGGCTCGTTCGTACCAGCTGCTCAAGCGGAACTGCCGATCTTCGATCAAATCTTCACCCGGATCGGGGCAGCAGACGACCTCGTCAGTGGACAGTCGACATTCATGGTCGAGATGGTCGAGACACAAGAAGCCTTGACGCGTGCAACGGACCGGTCTTTGATCCTGCTTGATGAAATTGGTCGCGGGACCTCGACGTACGACGGGATGGCACTCGCACAAGCAATCGTTGAACACATCGCCCGGCACGTTGGAGCGAAGACGCTATTTTCGACCCATTATCATGAACTGACGGTGCTCGAAGAATCGATTGATCGATTAGCGAACGTTCATGTCCGTGCCGTTGAACAAGATGGGCGTGTCGTCTTCTTACATGAAGTACGCGACGGAAAAGCCGACCAATCGTACGGAATCCATGTCGCACGGTTAGCTGATTTACCAGATAGTCTGATCGAACGGGCGCAAGTCCTCTTGTCCGAGTTCGAGCAGGCGGAGCCTGTTCCGGTCGCAGCACCTGTAAAAGCTCCTGTTCAGGAGGAGCCGATTGATCAACTCAGTCTGTTCTCAGATGCGGATCCGCTGCGTGAGACGATGGCGAGTCTTGATTTGATCAATATGACGCCACTCGAGGCATTGAATACGCTGTATCGTCTACAAGCCGAAGCGAGAAAGTGAGGAGAATGCAGTGGGAATCATTCGTGAATTATCCGATAGTTTAGCGAACCGGATCGCGGCGGGAGAAGTCGTCGAACGACCAGCGTCGGTCGTCAAGGAACTGGTCGAGAACGCACTTGATGCCGGTGCGACCCAAATCGATGTCGAACTCGAAGAAGCCGGAATGAAACGGATGACGATCCGTGACAACGGACACGGGTTTTACCCGGATGACGCTGAACTGGCTTTCGTTCGTCACGCGACGAGTAAGATTAAGGACGAGCATGACTTGTTCCGAATCAAGACACTTGGTTTTCGCGGAGAGGCCCTTGCCTCGATCGCGTCCGTCAGTAAAGTGACGTTGAAGACGAAACGCGAGGACGCGGAAGGGATTCAAGTGACGCTTGAGTACGGGACGGTCGTTCAGCGGACACCAGCTGCCATGAACCGAGGAACGGAATTGACAGTCGAGCATCTCTTCTTCAATACACCGGCACGGCTGAAGTATTTGAAGACGACGCATACGGAGCTTGCCGCAATCACGGACGTGTTGAACCGAATGGCGTTCGCCCATCCAGAGGTTAAACTCCGAGCAACACATGAAGGGAAGACGCTGATTCAGACGAATGGATCGGGAGACGTCCGGCAAGCACTGGCGAGTGTCTACGGTCATCAAACGATCCAAGGGACGTTGGTCGCTAAGGGAGCGAATGCCGATTATCAACTGACATGTCATCTCGTCAAACCGGAAGTGACCCGTGCCTCGAAGAATTACATCACGTTGATTCTTAATGGACGTTCGGTCAAAAACTTCGCCCTGACGCAAGCGGTCTTGAACGGTTACCATACGCTCTTACCGATTGGACGGTATCCGATTGCCGTCATTGAGGTGACGATGGATCCACTCCTGATTGACGTCAACGTCCACCCGGCGAAACGGGAAGTTCGTCTCTCAAAAGAGATGGAACTCTGCCAGTTGATTCAAGAGACAATCAAGATGACGCTCAGCCGAGAGACGTTGATTCCGAAGGTGACGCCACCGAAACCGAAAAAGGATCCGAGTAGTCAAGAGAAACTCGATTTTTCTTACGTCGCGGAACCGGTCGAGGAGACGTCATCGCGAGCAGTCTGGAATTATCCGATTCCGAAAAAACCGCAAGAGGACGATCGACCCTCTGTAGAGAAACCATTGCCGTTTAGTAACGAGGATGATCTATTCGAGCCCATCGAACCGGTCAAGCAGGACGTTGTCGAACCGATGGAGGAATCCCACGCGCGTCCGCGCTTTCCACACCTCGACGTCATCGGACAACTTCATTCGTCCTATATCGTCTGTGCCGGAGAAGACGGGATGTATATGATTGATCAACACGCGGCGCAGGAACGGATCAAATACGAGACGTATAAAGTCATGTTCGGTCGACCACCGGAGCAACGGCAGCAATTACTCTTACCATATACGTTTGAAATCTCGTCAGATGACATGAAACGAATGGAGGAAATCCTTCCGTTACTAAAAGACGTCGGCATTGAATTCGAAGCGTTCGGTCCACAGAGCTTCATCGTCCGAGAAGTCCCGACGTGGTTCCCGTCCCATCGACAGGAAGAGACGATTCAAGAATTACTCGATGAGGCATTGATGAAACGGAAAATCGATCTTGAGACGTATCGGGAAGATGCCGCCATCATGATGGCATGTAAGAAATCGATCAAGGCAAATCATCCGTTGAACGATGAGATGATGCGTCGGTTGATTGATGATTTAGCGAAGACAGAGATGCCGTTCACGTGTCCACACGGACGTCCAGTCATCATTGAATGGACGACATATGAACTCGAGAAGTTATTCAAAAGGGTCATGTGATCAAGAAGAGGAGTCGATCCCATTCAGGTGTCGTCTCAGATTATAGAAAAGGGAGCTGACTCAAAAGTTAGTTTCTACAAAGAATGACGCGTCATACGCAACTCCTACAGGAAAAAGCGCATTTATGCGCTTCAGAGACAAACAAGACCCGCTTTCCTGCTTGTATAAAGCAGGAAAACTGGCTTGTGTCTCGCCTGAGGAAAGTGCGTGAAAAGACGCGTCATTCTTTTTTGGAGTCAGCCTCTTTTTCGTTCGTCTCGAATCATTTATTGTACTGATACACGATTGAGTAGTTTTTTGTTTGTCCTAGTACAAAAAATACGTGGATTCTCATGAGAACGGTTACTTCACTTGATTAACCAGATTTCATTGATTGTTAAGGAAAAGAGGCGGATAATAGTACCCGAAACTGTTAACAAGGGGACCTTTATCATGCTGTCACGCGTTATGCGTATTATTCAAATCATTGCTCAAATCGCACTCATTTTTTGCTTTTCACTCAGTGGGGACTGGGTGAGCAAAACCTTTCAATTACCATTACCCGGTAACATCATCGGCTTGATTCTACTGTACCTGGCGTTAAAAAGCCGTCTGATTCCGCTTGTGGCCGTCGAACGGGGCGGGACATTTCTTCTGTTCGTCATGCCATTGTTCTTTGTTCCAGCACTGTCCGGAATCATGGATTATACCGCATTTCTCCGGACATCCGGTTTACAGATCGTATTGATCGTCATCGTCAGTAGCCTTCTGACATTAGTCGGATCAGCATATATCGTTGATCGACTAGCACACCGAAAAGAGGCGGTGACACGACATGAATGAGGCACTGTTTTGGATCATCCTGTCAATTGCATTGTTTAGTATCGCAATGTTCATCTATCAACGTTATCCTCGTGTCTGGACGTTACCAATCCTGACGGTAACGGCAGTTTTGATCTTAATTCTCGTCTGTTCTGGAGTCTCACACGCAGAATACATGCAAGGTGGACAATATCTATCGAAGATGCTTGGTCCGGCAATCACGGCATTTGCGATTCCGCTCTACCGCGTCCGGCATCACGTTCGGCGTTTTCTACCAGAAATCGGACTTGGTGTTTTGCTTGGAACATGTATTGCCATGAGCTCTGATTTGTTACTTGGTCTATTGCTTCATCTTGAGCGGACAACGAATCTTGCTCTGTTACCGAAGTCGGTCACGTTACCCGTCGCCTTGGCAATTTCACAAAAGGCTGGTGGGACGACGACGCTGACGGCTGCCTTCGTTTTATTGACGGGGTTAACCGGATCGATCGTCGGTCCGAAGCTCATGACGGGATTGAAGATTCGCCACTTCGTCAGCCGTGGGGTCGGTTTAG
Source organism: Exiguobacterium sp. EF_C8 (assembly GCF_054956715.1). Lineage (NCBI taxonomy): Bacteria > Bacillati > Bacillota > Bacilli > Caryophanales > Exiguobacterium > Exiguobacterium sp. EF_C8. The sequence continues at coordinate 1,094,019 of NZ_CM143264.1, forward strand.
CATCAATCGCTCATGTCATGGGCGCGACGAAGTCGATGAGTCTCGATCAACGGGAAGGAGCGGTCGGTCTATTGACGATGGTCTTGACGGCCGTCTGTGCCAGTGTCATCGCACCGGTTTTAATCACATGGTTATATGGGTGAACACTCTGTTCTTTAGCAGAGTGTTTTTTTATCGTCGATTGAAACTTGTCGACTGTTTTAGCAGTATAGTACAACAAAAACAGGGTGGAGGAGAACAAGATGATCATTTGGATTAACGGTACGTTTGGCGTTGGTAAGACGACGGCAGCAAACGGATTACAACAACGCTGGAGCGGCTCACACATTTTTGATCCGGAAGAGACGGGTTATTTTTTACGAGCACAGCTGCCGACAAACAAAGATGACTTTCAGGATGAGCCGTTATGGCGCACGTTCAACCGTCAGCTCCTCGAACAGCTCGATACGGAAGAAGCGCGGATCATCGTACCGATGACCTTGACGAATCCAGCGTACTTTCAGGAAATCATCGGGACGTTACGCGAGACTGGACATGATGTCCGTCATATCGCCTTGATGGCGAAGGAGACGACTGTCAAACGCCGCCTGATCAGCCGCTTTGAGCGTCCAAACTCGTGGGGCGGTCAACAAGCGGAACAACGACTACGGCAATTATCCGATCCGCTGTTCAGTCAACAGATCGAGACGGATGATCTGACGAAAGGGCAAGTCATTGATGCAATTGCTCTCGTGACCGGGATTGGACTCTCGCCTGCCCGACCATAAAGGATTCAAGAAAGATGTTTCCGGGAATCATTAGATGATAATAGATGAGGAGGAAACAATCTTGAACGAAGGGCAATATACTGCTAGGAGGATTTATGAACATGAAACACTGGATGACTGAGAAGTTAGGCAGACAGTTGATGGCAATTTTTTATAGTGTCTTTGCACTAAGTGTCATCACATCGGTTGCCAGTTATTTATACGTGGACAATGCAGACGGTCGGACGAAGGAACAAGTACTCGATCAATTACAAAAGACACAATGGTTCTGGTTTTTAAACTTGATGGTTTTTTTATTTTGTCTATTGTTCATCGTCCGTCCGTTGATTCATCGTGTGACGTCACAGCTCCGCGAACTGAATGTCAAAAGTCGTCGTCTTGCGGAAGGAAAGTCGATTTCGCTCGAGCATGACGTCGACAGCCATAATGAAGTCGGTCAATTGACGGCATCGTTTTACCGAATGGCACGATCGATCTCATCACAACATGCGGAACTGTCAGCAAAGAATCAAGAAATGGAACGCAATCAGGAAGTACTGACGCAAAAGCAGGACGAACTTGAGCGCGCTTTGGAAGTGACTCGGACGAACGAGTTGCATCTACAAGATCGGAACGAATTAATCGAAACACTTGCTTCAAAAGAGAGTTTATTTGATTATTCTTCTGTCATCAGTACGATCGTCCGGTTGACGAAGACGGAATTTGGTGCCCTGTTGCTGATCAAGAATAATGAGATCGCCCAAGTCGTTCCAAAGGAAATGACAGAGGATCAGCAGGAGAGCTTAAAAACAGAATCATTGCTGCTGAAACGGGTCATGATTTCAAAGGAGACAGCGCATTCCTCGAAAAAGGTCGCCAATGATGATCTTATCAAGTATCCGTATCATGTCTATGAGGGAGTCATTCCGATCATGGATCCGGCGAAAGAGGAATTGATTGCTTGTCTCTATTTAGCGCGCTTTGACGCGCCGTTCAATCAAAAAGATTTGGCGGAACTGGAATCATTTTCGAAACAAATCGCCATTTCATTGATGCGGATGTCACTCTATGAACAGATGGAATATGAACGAAAAGAGACGGCGCAACTGTTGAATTCCGTTCGGGAAGCGATTCTTTATATCAAACATGAGGAAAAGACGATCTTAGGGAATCAGGCATTATTTGATATCTTCCAGTCGTTACAGGTCGAGGAAGACAATGACTCGATGACGTTTCTTGAAGTCCGACCAGAGACGATGTTCGAGCAGATGGACCAGAAAGAAGCTTTTGAAGCGTACTTTGAAGAAGTCTTATCGGGTGAGATCCCTGAGGGCATGTTCTCTTTGTCGATCGACCAGGGTGAATATTTCATTCAAGTTTATGCCGAAGCCATCGCGCATGGAGAACAGTCGAAAGGAACGATCCTCGTCTTCCGTGATGTCACGGCTGAGACAGAGGTTGATCGGGTCAAATCAGAACTCGTCTCGACGGTTTCGCATGAACTTCGAACACCGCTCTCTTCAATTTATGGCTTTACGGAGCTGATGTTGAAACGGGATCTGGATCCCGAGCGGAACAAGCGATACTTGCAAACGATTCATGATGAATCGAAACGATTGACCAATCTCGTCAGCGACTTCTTGAACGTCCAGCGGATGGAGTCAGGAAAGCAAGAGTATGATAAACAAATCTTTGATCTGAAAGAAATCGTCAAGGAACAAATTCAGTTTTATCAAGCAGCGACGGAACAACATAGTCTGCAGCTTGATTTGAATGACGAACAGGACTTTATGGTCGAAGCAGATGCGAACAGTATGAAACAGCTACTTGGAAATCTATTGAATAATGCGGTGAAGTACTCACCGGACGGTGGGGATGTCGTTGTGACGCTGACCCATCAGCACAATCAGATTGAACTAAGCGTCCGTGATTTCGGAATCGGGATTCCGAGTCATTCGATGCCGCATCTATTCAGCAAATTCTATCGTGTCGATAACTCAGACAGCCGAAAAATCGGCGGAACAGGTCTTGGATTATCGATTTGTAAGGAAATCGTTCGAGCACATGATGGCAACATCGAAGTCGAATCGATCTTAGGAGAAGGGACGGTTTTTCGGGTCAAGTTACCAAGTGCGACGGACGCGTTACTCGAAGCAGAATGAAGAGACGAAGAAGAGGCGATATCATGCGCCTCTTCTTTTTTGTCGTTTCACGTGTGAGATTCGTCCAAATTCATGCGCTTGGCTAAAACGAGTAAGATGCAGACATTTGAACGATAAATCGAACAGATTGATGACAGAACGGCTGAAACAGTTGAAAAAATCGTAAATTGTGCAGGGATTGCTAACGTTTCTGTACTCTCGCTATAGTGATTACAAAAAAGCGTGAGAGGAAGAAGAATCATGGAGAGCTTAGAAGCGTTACTCACACCACCGCAAGAGATCGAACAAGAGAATGCAAACATTGATGGCAAAACACCACTTGCGAAGTTACAACGGATTGCTGGGGAAGCAGCACGGCAGATGATGCGACGACATCTCGAAGCGGATGTCTTGCAGGCGCTTGACGACAACATTTTGTATATTCATGACGCCGATTATTATGTGACTGGGACGACGACTTGTGCCCAAATTCCGCTCGGTCAGTTACTCTCAAACGGATTTCAGACAACGCACGGTTCGATCCGTCCGGCGCAAGACATTCGTTCTGCCCTCGCCCTTGCGGCAATCATCGTCCAGGCGAATCAAAACATGCAGCATGGCGGACAAGCCTTCGCAACCTTTGATGATGATTTAGCGCCGTTCGTCGAAAAGACCTATCAACGGGAATGGACGAAACTAAATGACCTCGTTCCGCATTGGAAGCGGCGTAAGCGGGAGCGACATGCATGGCAGGAGACGTATGAAAAAACGTTTCAAGCATGTGAAGCATTCATTCATAATACGAATTCGATGCATTCGCGCGGTGGTGGACAGGTTCCGTTTTTATCCGTCAATTACGGAACGAATACGACGTATGCAGGGCGGCTCTTCCAACGTGCCTTGCTAACAGCGACGGAGCGTGGGCTGGGCAAGGGTGAGACACCGATTTTTCCAATTCAGATCTATAAAGTGAAACAAGGAATCAATCTGTCACCAATGGACCCAAACTATGATTTGTTTCAACTCGCTACACGGGTAACAGGAAAGCGATTGTTTCCCAACTTTGCATTTCTCGATGCACCATTTAATCACCAGGAGCAACCGGGAAAAGCGGAAGTCGCGTATATGGGATGCCGGACCCGTGTATTCGAGGATCGTGGAGACATACCGTCCGTCACAGGTCGTGGTAATTTATCCTTCACGAGCATCAATCTCGTCCGTTTGGCACTCCAGAGTAAACCGTCGATCAAATGTTCGAAGTCGTCCAAGATACGACAAGACTTGCATGCCGGCAACTCATCGCACGGTATGAGTTCCAGGCAAGTCGAACGGCTGACGAGTTTCCATTTTTATATCAACACGTCTGGAAAGACGGTGAGACGCTAAGAAATACGGATCAGGTAGGTCCGGTCCTCAAACACGGGACGTTAGCGGTCGGCTTCATCGGACTTGCTGAATGTTTGTCCGTTCTGACGGGGAGTCATCATGGTTATTCCGAACTAGCACACCGGATTGGTCTTGCATTGATTCAAGCGATGCGGACGGTAGTCGACAATTTTGGCGAACAGACAGGGTTGAACTTTAGTTTACTCGCAACTCCGGCCGAAGGATTATCCGGTAAGTTCACACGTCGCGATGTCAGGGACTTTGGTGAGATCGAAGGAGTGACAGATCGACCGTATTATACAAATTCCTTTCACATTCCTGTCGATGCGCCCGTGACGATCCGTGAGAAGATTCAACTCGAAGCCCCGTTCCATGCATTATGTAATGGCGGTCATATCACCTATGTCGAGACGGATGGTGCGCTTGCTGGAAATCCGGAAGCAATCGAAGACATCGTTCGTTTAATGGCGGAGGCTGGAATCGGTTATGGATCAATCAATCATCCCGTCGATCGTTGTCTTGATTGCCGAACGGAGCAGACGATCGAGGATCAATGTCCGGTTTGCGGGAGTGGATCGATCGAACGCATTCGGCGCATCACCGGATATCTCGTCGGTACGCTGGACCGCTGGAATGAAGCGAAACGGGCAGAAGAGCAGAATCGGGTGAAACACGATGTTACGGGTCCTCTCGCTTCTTCCTGACTCCGTCGTCGATGGTCCCGGTTTACGAACGGTGTTATTTCTTGCCGGTTGTCCGCATCACTGTGCCGGCTGTCATAATCCGTCCTCCTGGGATCCTGCAGGTGGCGTAGCTTGGACAATTGACGAGACGGTCGCGCGGATTCAAGCAACCGGTCACCGGCGCCTGACGCTATCCGGTGGGGAACCGTTGTTACAAGCAATAGCGCTCTATCGGCTACTAGAACGACTCGGACCAGACTATGAAGTGATCTTGTATACGGGCTATGTGTTGGAAGAGATCATTAAGCACCGAGAATGGCACCCTTTGTTACGCCGACTAGATGGATTGATTGATGGTCCGTTCATCCTATCGAAACTTGACCGAACGACAAGCTTTCGGGGGAGTACGAATCAACGAATGTATGATCGACAGCATTTAAACAAACGTTTGGATTAGACAAAAACTCCCCCATCTTTTTAGACAGGGGAGAATCAAATCATGCATATTTTTGTTCTTGATCGACGGATTCGACGACTGCGAGTGTCGTTGTCCGTCGTTTTTTGATGAAAAACGATAAGATCAAAGCAGCAAGTGCGAGTAATGTCGCGATAAAGAACGTATCATTGATTCCTTCAATCATCGCCTGCATCTGCAACCATTCCGGATTTGCAGCTTCAGGTTGTGAAGCGAGTTCCGGAACGTGGTGTTTCGTCCGCGATGTCATGATCGTCACGAGCAGACCTGAACCAATCGCACCCGATACTTGTGACAACGTGTTGTTTAATGCCGTCCCGTGAGGTGTCAAATGTTGTGGAATATGATTCAATCCGTTCGTCATGACCGGCATCATGACCATCGAGATTCCAAGGAAACGTAACGTATACATGATGACGAGGAACGCGTATGACGTATCCGCAGCTAGCTGACTGAATGAGAACGTCGTCAAGACAGTCAGTGATAAGCCGATGATGGCAAGGATGCGAGCACCAAATCGGTCGAAGAGACGACCTGTTATTGGTGACATGATCGCCATAACGATCGCACCCGGTAACATCAAGAGACCAGAGTGAAATGGTGAGATGCCACGAATCGTCTGGATGTAGATCGGCATCAAGATCATCGCGGAGAACATTGACATGTTCAAGACCATTGAAATCCCTTGCGATAAAGCGAACATCGGATACCGGAAAATACCGAACTCAAGCATCGGTTCTTCGAGCATGAATTGACGTATAATGAAGGAAGTCAAACTGATTACACCGATGATCAATGATCCGATGACCGTCCAAGATCCCCATCCGGCAGAACCGGCGGAACTAAATCCATACAACAAACCACCGAAGCCGAAGCTTGAAAGGACGAGTGAGAACAAATCGAGCTTAAGTGAACTTTGAACCGTCTCTTTCTTCAATAAGAAGGCACCCGTGAAGAGTACGAGCAATGCGATCGGTGTGACGAGATGGAACAACATCCGCCACTCATAATGTTCAAGAATCCACCCGGACAATGTCGGTCCGATTGCTGGAGCAAAGGTGATGACGAGTCCGAAGATTCCCATCGCTTGCCCACGCTTTTCGATTGGGAAACCGGTCAAGAGAACGTTCATTAACAGTGGCATCATGATCGCGGAACCCGAGGCCTGCATCATGCGCGCGCCGAGTAGGAGCGGGAAGATGTGTGCTTGTCCAGCGATAATCGTTCCGAGTGAGAACAATGTCATCGCCGTCAAGAACAGTTGACGCGTTGAGAACTTTTGGACGAGGAATGCCGAAGTCGGAATCATGATTCCATTGACGAGCATATATCCCGTCGTCAACCACTGGGCGGTGCTTGCCTGAATACCGAACGATTTCATGATCGACGGTAAGGCGATGTTGAGTAACGTCGAGTTTAGGACCGCAACGAACGCACCTGCCATGAGGACAGCTAAAATTAAATAAAGTCGTGATGATTGCTTGCTTGATTGCATTTCGTTATGCTCCTTTTGTACTACGAGTCTAAAATGTTAGACTTGAATTCTATGACTGACTTGGCTATCTTACCAGCAGAAGTCGAATGAGTTCAAATTATTTGCTTCATACACTAAAATAAGTGGTTGTCGAACCAATTATGAACAGAAAAGGACAAGACCATGAATCCAAAAAAGAAACAATTATTAGATGCTGCCTATCAACTATTCGTCGAAAAGGGTTATCAATCAACCTCCATTCAGGATATTCTCGAACACAGTAACGTTTCTAAAGGGACGTTCTATAATTACTTCTCCTCTAAAAACGAATTATTCATTGATGTCTTTAATACCGTCTTTGAAAAAATGCGGACCGCGCGTAAGGAAATTCTTGTCGGACGGGATGTCTCGGATTATGAAACATTCATTCAACAAGGAAACTGTTATTTGGAATTGATGCAAAAATATAAATTATATACATTGTTCGAAGAGGCCATTGCTTCAAATGAAAAAGAACTCAAGACGTTCATGGAAAACAATCGACTTCTTGAGATCGAGTGGACGTTCGATCGGTTACGTGATTTATTCGGTCAGACGAAGGAACCGTATCTTCTAGATTTAGCAGTCATTTACACGGGGATGTTGCAATATGCAATGTACTTCTTCCGTCAATCTGAGCCGAACACTCAACCGGAACGGGTCGTCCGCTATGTGTTCAATCGGTTGACGCATCTCGTCGAAGACGTCAGTCGGACGGAGGAACAATTGATTCCGCCACGATTCCTATCGGTCTGGCTCGATCGTCCACAAGATGAAGTCGTCATTCGGAAGGATTTATTCGAAAAGACGAGCGCACATATGAAGCGTTTGATCACCTTGTCTTCGATTTCCGAAGAATCGAAGGAAGCACATGAAGAAGTTCTCGATTTCATCTATGAGGAATTGCTCGAACGTAAGAAACCGAAAATCCATCTCCTGCGCCGGGCACTCGAGACGATGGATGAAGATCCGGTCTTTGCGGGACAGGAAATCATGGCGACTTATAAAACGATGGTCGATGAGATTGCCCGCATTCGGACCAAAACTTCCTAAAAAGGTTGCTTTTTGAAACTAATCCAATTACACTGAGATCATTCATGTTAGAAAAGGGGTCTCAATCATCATATGTTTACTCAATGGAAAAAAGAGTGGTTCTTGCAACCAAAAGCGGATTTGTTGTCCGGAATCGTCGTTGCCTTAGCACTCGTCCCGGAAGCAATCGCGTTTTCGCTGATCGCTGGTGTCAACCCGATGGTTGGGCTATACGCTTCCGTTATCATTGCAATTGTCATCTCGATTGCTGGTGGTCGCCCTGGAATGATTTCGGCTGCGACTGGCGCGATGGCACTCGTCGTCGTTCAGCTCGTCAAAGATCACGGTGTTGATTATCTACTAGCTGCCGGTATACTTGCCGGAATTCTACAAATCGCGTTCGGCTTTTTAGGAATTGCCAAGTTATTACGATTCATTCCTCGAGCTGTCATGGTCGGATTCGTCAATGCGCTCGCCATTCTGATTTTCTCGGCGCAATTGCCACAGTTCGAAGGGCAAAACTGGATTATGTATGCGATGGTCGCCGCGTCACTCGCCATCATCTTGTTATTTCCACGGGTCACGAAAGCGATTCCGGCGCCACTTGTTGCGATCACGATTATGACGGTATTAACAGTCGTCTTTTCGCTCGATACCCGTGTCATCGGGGATATGGGACAAATCGAAGCGGCGTTACCAAGCTTCTTCTTGCCAGATGTCCCGTTCTCACTCGAGACGCTTCAAATCATCTTCCCATATGCCTTGTCACTCGCATTCGTTGGTTTGATCGAATCGTTACTGACAGCACGAATCGTTGATGAAATGACGGATACGACGTCGAACAAAGCGATGGAATCGCGCGGACAAGGAATTGCGAACATTATCGCCGGTATGTTCGGTGGAATGCCAGGTTGTGCGATGATCGGGCAATCAGTCATCAATGTCACATCCGGTGGACGCGGTCGCTTGTCGACGTTGACAGCAGGTGTGTTTTTGATGCTATTGATGTTTACGATGAACGATCTATTGATGACGATTCCAATGGGAGCACTTGTCGGTGTCATGTTCTTCGTCTCGTATGCGACGTTTGACTGGGGCTCATTCAAGATGCTCAAGACGTCACCGAAAAGTGATTCTGCGGTCATGCTCGCGACCGTGCTCGTGACGGTATTGACGCATGACTTATCGATGGGTGTCCTTGTCGGGATCTTGCTTGCAGCGTTATTATTCGCGTCAAAAATTTCTCGCATCCAAGTCGAGCGTGAGGAGCAAACAGAACGAGTCCGTTATACGATCCGTGGACCGTTATTCTTTGCGTCGACGACTGCATTTGCGGAACAGTTCCAGCTCGATGCTGATCTATCATCGATCATCACGCTCGATTTCTCAGCGTGTCACTTATTTGATGATTCAGCCATCGAAGCGATCGAGAACGTCGTCTTGAAATATGAACGACTCGGCAAAAAAGTTGAATTGGTAGGATTAAATGAAGAGTCTCAGGCTCTTGTTGATCGATTAGCGCAACGGATTGCATAATGAATTTTATCAAAGGGGTAGCATTCCTAGGTACATGGGAATGCTACCCCTTTCTATTATCTTGACGAGTCATATAAGTACTATATATCCGATAGTTGTATGATGTGATAAGGTGTAAACTATTAAAGAAAGTTATCTGAACTAACGTTAAAAATATTAATTAAACTCACTATAATAAATAAACGAGGTTCACTAAATGAAAAATTACCACCTGAATAGAATAATCAATTTAAGGTCGGTCGAAGCATATTTTTTGAGAACTGGTTATTTAACACCACCTATTTATTGCATGATACTGATTGATTATCAACGTCCTAGCACAATTGACGATTTTCCTTATTTAAAAAATATTGATGGAATCTCGGAAGACGAATTCGGAGATGATAATTATATTAAGGCACTCCTTATTTCATCTGAGGAAGTTACTCAAGAAACGTATGATGAGTTATGTATAGTGGCGGGTGGTTTTTTAGAGGATAAAGAAGAATGTCGATGGAACTTTGATGTTGAAGTTATTGATGATTTTAAACAAAAAAATAATTTGAACGACATTTTTCCATTACTTCAAAACATATTAGAAAAATACAATTGTTCAATAAACGTTGATCATATTCCTATAGAAAAGTTTAACTTCTTATCGCAAGAATAAACAATTTTAGGATGTTTTAATATTTAAATGTACTATTTGTTCAATATGATTCATGAGATAACTATTTATAACGGATGATTTCATAATTTTTCACCAGATAAAACGAACAACAAGATCGAGGAACGATTGAGTAACATGTATAGATGGTGCTCTATCTTTGAAAATAATAGTAAAATGATTTTAGGACTGAATATAGGCTGAAGAGGTTAGGTGCGACGGGTTATCCGTTTCGCTATACTAAAAATAAAGGGGGCAGTTAAGATGAAATGGTTTCGATTTGAGCAAGACGGAAAAGTAGGCATCGGGGTTGAACAACAGGGCACTACATATGATGTAACAGGGCAAGTCTACACCGATTCATTGCTTGAAGTGATTTCACGTGAGTTTGATGTTGATCTTGATTTAGATATCGCACCACTACTTAAAGGGGATGTGCGACAACTCGCACCGTATGTACCAGCACGAAATGTCATTTGCGTCGGCAAGAACTATGCTGATCATATCAAAGAGATGGATACGGCGGGAGCAGGGAAATTCGTCTTGTTCACGAAAGCACCGACGTCGATCGTCGGTCCGTTCGAACCAATCGAACGGCATGCGGATTTGACGAAGCAACTGGATTATGAAGGAGAACTCGCCATCATCATCGGCAAGACAGGGCGTGATCTGACACCAGAAAATGCGCTTGATCATGTGTTTGGCTACAGTATTGTCAATGACGTGACGGCACGGGATTTACAAAAAGAACACGTCCAGTTCTTCCGTGGTAAATCACTCGATGGGTTCTGTCCGTTCGGACCGGTCATCGTCTCAGCGGATAGCTTTGATCCAAGTGACGTCCTCGTCGAGACACGTGTGAACGAACAACTCCGACAGTCAGGATCAACCGCCTTAATGTTGCGTGACGTCGTGACGATTTTAGTGGAAGTGTCACGTGGGATGACGCTTGAAGCCGGAGATGTCATCGCGACAGGAACTCCAGCTGGTGTCGGACATGGTATGAAACCACCGGTCTACCTTCAGACAGGGGATGTCGTCGAAGTATCGATTGAAGGAATCGGTCGTTTACAAAATGAAGTCCAGTGAACGAAGATGACCGAATTGATTGAATTGCATTCACCGCTTTCCAAATTACTTTGGAAAGTGGTTTTTTATTTTGTAAAAATCGTCAAAAATTTAAAAAATGATTGATTTCAAAAAATAAAACAGTCATAAAATGACCGTTTTTGATGTATAATGAAACTATAAGAACGGTTTCATGTCGAAAAAAGTCGTATTTTGAACGTTTTATAAAGAATTTATATAAATTTTGAACGTTTTTGATTGATTTTTATATGTAAACGCTTTATATTAAAGATGCGGAGGGAAACCTTATGTTAACCAAAAAACGCCATCAACTCATCCTTGAGCTTTTAGCCCGAGAAGAAGTCGTCAAGATGCAAAAGATCGTCGAACAAACCGGTGCGAGTGAATCCACGATTCGTCGGGATTTATCACAACTCGAGACAGCAGGTCACCTGCGTCGAGTGCACGGGGGAGCAACAGCAAACCATTTGCAAATTGAAGAACTGAGTTACTTCGAGAAGAGTGATCAGCATGTCGAAGAGAAGGAACGGATCGCGCGAGCGGCTGCCGACCTGATTGAAGACGGTATGTATGTCTATCTCGATGCCGGAACGACGACGCTTGCCATCGTTCCGTATCTCGAAGAGAAGGCGATTACGGTCGTAACGAACAGTCTTCCTCTAGCGAACACGTTACTCTATCACCGTATCCCGACGTTCGTCGTCGGAGGGCAACTCAAGCATTCAACGCAGGCACTCGTCGGTTACAACGCACGTGAAGGAATGTTGATTTACCATTTTGATGTCGCATTCCTTGGGATGAACGGTGTTCATCCGGCACAAGGTTTCACGACACCAGATCCGGAAGAGGCACTCGTAAAGAAGACAGCGATCGAATTAGCAAAACAATCGTATGTACTCGTCGATGAGACGAAACTGGATGCGATCAGCTTCAGTCGGGTGGCGTCCTTGCAAGCGGCGACGATCATCACGACGACATCCAGTGAGCAAGCAGCGAAATACAGTCAATACACAGAGGTGGTGAACGCGAAATGATTTATACACTGACACTCAACCCATCAATCGACTATTATGTCACGTTACCGGTATTTGAGGCAGGACAAGTCAATCGTGTCGAACAGGCGGAAAAAGTGGCCGGAGGGAAAGGAATCAACGTCTCTCTCGTCCTAAAAAACTATGAGGTAGAAACACAAGCACTCGGATTCCTTGGAGGAAGTACTGGACAATTCATCCGGACGGAACTCGAGAAACGAGGCGTGTTAACGGACTTCACACCGATTCAAGATGAGACGCGGATCAACGTAAAGATTCGTGCCGATCAAGAATCTGAGCTGAATGCAGCGGGACCGAAGATTCAACCGGAAGAGCTGGAGCATTTATTATCCCGATTCAAGACGATGCAAGCCGGTGACATCGTCGTCTTCGCAGGCAGTATCCCAAGCAGTCTACCGCATGATCTCTATCGTCATATCGCGACGATCTTGAATGAACGGAACGTCCGCTTCGCCGTCGATACGACGAAGGAAGCGATGCTTGAAGTCTTACCGCTCGGTCCATTTTTAATCAAGCCGAATCACCATGAACTCGGTGAAATTTTCGACGTCGAGATTACGTCGAAGGAGATGGCCGTTCCATACGCGCAACAGCTCGTCGAGCGTGGTGCCGAGAATGTCGTCATCTCATTTGCAGGAGACGGAGCACTGCTCGTCAATCGTCAAGGTGCCTACACGGCAAACACACCGGCAGGAAAGCTCGTCAATTCCGTCGGTGCCGGAGATTCACTCGTCGCTGGATTCGTCGCCAGCCACGCGCTCGGCAAATCACCAGAAGAAGCGTTCCGCTATGCGGTAACGACTGGCAGCGCGTCTGCTTATTCCTTCGGTCTTTGTACGAAAGAAGATATCGATCGTCTCCTCGTAGACGTCAACGTCGTTGAACTCATTCAATCCTAAAAGGAGTGTGACTACTCATGAAAATTACTGATCTCTTGACACGTGATACGATTCAACTCGATTTACAAGCGTCATCTAAAGCCGCTGTCATCGATGAACTCGTCAACGTCCTCGATCGGGCAGGAAAACTAAACGATCGCTCGGCATATAAAGAAGCAATTCTCGCACGGGAAGCACAAAGTACGACAGGTTTAGGGGAAGGAATCGCCATCCCACACGCAAAAACAGCAGCGGTCAAAACACCAGCAATCGCTTTCGGTCGTTCGGCAGGCGTTGACTACGAAGCACTCGACGGTCAACCAAGTCGGTTGTTCTTCATGATTGCAGCGGGTGAGAACGCAGATAATGCACACCTTGAAACACTCTCGAAACTATCCGTTTATTTAATGGATATGAACTTCCGCGATACGATCCTTGCGGCTAAAACGAAAGACGAAGTCATCGCAGCAATCGAAGCGAAGGAACGCGAAGAAGAAGGTCCAGTTGACGTCTCAAGCGACAACGTCGATCAAGACGCACCATATATCCTTGCCGTCACAGCTTGTCCGACAGGAATCGCACACACGTATATGGCAGCTGATGCCCTTCGTCAAAAAGCGGAAGAGATGGGTGTCCGTATCAAAGTCGAGACGAACGGATCGACAGGCGTCAAGAACGGTTTGACACAACAAGATATCAACGATGCGACAGCCATCATCGTCGCAGCGGATAAAGCAGTTGAGATGGATCGTTTTAACGGTAAACACGTCGTTGAAGTACCAGTTGCACAAGGAATTCGGAAACCACAAGAATTGATCAACCGTGCCGTCAAACAGGATGCACCTGTCTATAAAGCGAGCGGTTCAAGCGAAAGCTCAAAACCAGCTCGTGGCGGATTCTACAAACATTTGATGAGTGGGGTATCCGCGATGTTACCACTCGTCGTTGCAGGTGGTCTCTTGATCGCAATCAGCTTCTTCTGGGGTATCAACTCTGCGAACCCAAAAGATCCATCGTACAATGAATTCGCTGCGCAATTGATGACGATCGGGAAAGCCGCGTTCGGTCTCTTGATTCCGATCCTCGCTGGATTTATCGCGATGTCGATCGCTGATAAACCAGGTCTTGCTCCTGGTCTAATCGCTGGTTTCCTTGCAAGCAACGGTAACGCTGGTTTCCTCGGCGGATTGATTGCCGGTTTCCTTGCCGGGTACGTCGTACTCTTGCTTGTTAAAGTATTCAAAGGTCTTCCAGCAGCACTTGAAGGAATCAAACCAGTCTTGCTCTATCCTCTGTTTGGTTCATTCATCACAGGAATGATCATGTTGCTCGTCATCAATGAGCCGATTGCGAAGTTCATGACATGGCTCACAGATTCATTGAACGGACTCAGTGGTGGAAACGCAATCCTCCTCGGTATGCTCGTCGCAGCGATGATGGCAATCGACATGGGTGGTCCAATCAACAAAACAGCATACGTTTTCGGTACAGCTGCTCTTACAGCAGGTAACACGGAAGTCATGGCAGCTGTCATGGCAGGTGGTATGGTTCCACCACTCATCGTTGCCTTCTCATCCACATTGTTCGCACGTAAGAAATTCACGCCGCAAGAACGTGAAGCAGGTATCGCTGCTTACGCAATGGGCGCATCGTTCGTCACTGAAGGTGCGATTCCATTCGCTGCAGCCGATCCACTGCGCGTCATTCCGTCAAGCGTCATCGGTTCAGCGATCGCTGGTGCGTTGACGATCGTCTTCGGCGTCTTGCTCCCTGCACCACACGGCGGTATCTTCGTCTTCCCGTTACTTGATGGTCCATCAGGTACGGTCATGGCAATCGTCGGTTACGCGGGTGCGATCCTCATCGGTTCACTCGTCGGTGCGGCAATCCTATCCTTCCTCAAAAAACCGCTTGTTGACCAATCGGTCGCGAAAGCGGAAATGACAGAAGGAACAGGTACGAAAGCATCATAATTCACCTAAATCTCCTCTCCGTTTTTAAGCGGAGGGGATTTTTTGTTGAATTTTGATGGCTAACGGTGAAGAATAGAGGGCATACTGAATAAGAAGGAGGGATGGACATGGGTGGACAATCCTTACAAATCGGACCACGGACCATTAAGACAGGTCTCGCGGTCATCTTGGCGCTGTTGATCAGTAACCTGTTCAACCTCAGCCCAATCCTGCCTGCGATCTCGGCAGCGACGACACTCCTGCCTTCGGTCTATCAGACATGGAAACAATTTCTCGAGGAAGCAGAGGCCAACTTGATTGGTGCCTTTTTGACGTTACTCGCACTTTGGATTTTAGGCGATAACCCGGCGAATCCGCTTGCGATCGGGATCGTCATCATGGCAGCAATTTCGATTTTGCTAGCTTTTGGTTTCGGGCGGACGATTCCACACGTCGTCTTGATGATCATCGTCATTCTCGAAAGTGTCGCGACTGCGACCGAACCACTTTGGCAAGTCGTTTTGATCCGCTACTTGCTCGTCATGCTCGGGATCGGTTGTGCACTCGGCATCAATGCGTTGATTTTCCCGCCACGTTACGGCAATGTCTATTACCAGAAAGCGACGAAACTCTTTGAGAAACTACTCGTCGTCACGCGAGCAATTGCCTTTGAAGGCAAGGTCACCCCATATCGGGCAGCAATCGATAAGATGGGACGTTCGCTCCTTGAGACACAAAACCTGTTCAACCTACACAAGGAAGAAATTAGAGGAACGCGTCAGAAGCATGCCTCGCTTCTACGGAACCTGCTGATCCTCAAACATATGCAATCGTGCCTCGAACGTGGCGTCGCGACGGCGGAGCGCTTCAGAGAACGAGAGAAGGCACTTGATTCGATTGCAGACGATCTTCGAAGTGAACTGTTCTATCACTTGATGCACATCGCCCAGCGACAAGAGAAAGTCTTGCTGACATACGATCTCCTGTTGACGGAAGAACCGCTCGCGATGGAGGATCTCGTCAAAGAGAACATTGCCTTCGTCAAGCACTCTTTTCTCGACCGTGATGAACTCGAGGAAGAAGTCATCATGGAAATTTTACCGATCGTCGTCTCGATGAACGAGTGGATACAAGAACTCGAATCCTTTGAAAAACGGCTCAATGGTGGGCTTCGTCGCCATATCACATCATTGACGATCGAACAAAAATCAGTCCGTGATAAAACATTTAATCGATTTAAACGTAAAAAAGCCATTGACGAAAGTAAAAAGTAAGCGTATAGTCCTCCTTAACGATACTTTACTTGCTAAAAGCATAACAGTATAACAGCATAACAGAACGAAAGATTAAGCGATGATGAAACCGAAGTAAAGACCATCTCCCTGTTTCAGAGAGCACGTGGCGCTGCGAACGTGTACACAGATGGTGTTGAATTACAGTTTCTGAGCTTCTTGCATAAGCGAGCGGAGCAAACCGTTATCCCAATCATGAGTGACTCAGTTGATGACTGGGTAATCAGGGTGGTACCGCGGCTTTCGTCGCCCCTGTCGAACGATACGTTCGGCAGGGGCTTTTTTGTTATCTTACATTCATTCAAGGGGGAACTCATATGTCTACACCAATCATTCCAAGTCACTTACGTCCACATGTCGCACCACAGCACTACGAAGACTACACGCCAACAGATCATGCCGTTTGGAGATACGTCATGCGACTGAATTTAAATACGTTACAAGATACAGCACATCCAGCATACCTCGAAGGGCTTGTTGCATCGGGCATCAGCCCGGAACGGATTCCAGATGTACGTGAGATGACAGCGAACCTAAGCCGTGGAGGCTGGGGAACAGTCGCTGTCGATGGTCTCATTCCTGGCGTCGCCTTCTTCGATTTCCAAGGACATGGTTTATTACCGATTGCAACCGACATCCGGAAGGTCGATAACATTCTCTATACACCAGCACCGGATATTCTGCACGAAGCAGCGGGGCATGCACCGATCTTGATGAATCCGGTCTACGCGGAATTCGTTCGTCGCTTCGGTGAGATCGGGGCACATGCCTTTAATCATAAAGCCGAGCATGACGTATTCAAGGCACTAAAGAAATTGACGATCGTCAAAGAGAGTCCATTCTCGACGTCAGCCGATATCGAACAAGCTGAAATTGAGCTTGCAGAGACACGGACACACGTCAAAGGGATTTCGGAAGCGAACGAAATCTCACGTCTGTTCTGGTGGACGGTTGAATTCGGTTTGATCGGTGATATCGACAACCCACAAATCTACGGGGCAGGTCTTCTATCATCAGTCGGTGAAAGTCGCCATTGTTTGACGGACGCGGTCGTTAAACATCCATTCTCGCTTGAAAAAGCACTTGCGACGAAACATGACGTGACGAGCATGCAAAAAGAACTCTTCGTCTGTGAATCGTTTGAACAACTCCGCGACGCACTTGAAGAATTCGCTCAATCGATGTCCTACATTCGCGGTGGCATCCACGGACTGACGAAAGCCGTTGAATCAGGCAACCTGTCGACGCTCGTTTTCGACAGCGGTCTCTCACTCGTCGGTGTTCCTGAAACGCAAGAAATTCACGATTCGCTGCATATCGTCAAACTGACTGGACCGACAGCGTTGGCTGCAAACGGTGAAGTGTTGACAGGTCAAGGACTTGCAGATCATCCGGAAGGCTTTACACTCCTTCACGGCAAGGAATTGAACGAAGTATTGATGCAAGTCAAAGTCGGTGAACGTCTCGACTGGGCGGAAGGAAATGTTCACGTCACAGGTGACATCACAGCAATTCAAAACGTCAATGGTCACCGGGCACTCGTCGTCTTAGAAGTAGCAACGCTCTCGAACGATGGGAAAACGATGACGATGGACCGGATGGAATTGATCGTCGGTGACATCACGTCAGCATTCCCGGGAACGGAAGTTGAAGCACTGAAGCCAATTCCAGAAACGATCGAGTTCGAACGAATCGAGCGTCCGTTGACAGCGGCTGATCCAATCTTTGAAGTTGTTCGTGAGATTCGCGAAGGACGAGCCGGTCGGGAACGGTTGCCGCAACTAATCGACCAGACACTCGTCCAGTTACCGGACGCTTGGTTACTCCGCCTCGAATTACTTGAGTTAGCGGATGAAGTCGACCAACCACGTCTGGTCGCTGATCTCGAGCGTTTAAAAGCAACGTCCGCACAGCGAGATGAATTAATCACGCGCGGGATGGCATTACTCGACGTCGTTCATCAATGAGTCGAACTCCGGTTCTGAACCTGTTAGAATGGAGACATTCGGTAAAAGGGGATGATCGGTATGACAAATTATTATCAAGACGTAAAGGAATTCCACCGTGTGTTTTCACACCCTGGTGCAACGACGCCAACACCAATGACGGTTGATCGTGGGATTAAACGCTCGACCTGGACGGCAGAAGAAGCGGTCGTTGAATTCTTGCATCAAACGGCGACAAGTGAAGCAGAGTTCCTCGAGGCGATCGAACGTTTCAAGTCAGGGCTTGATACAGCGGTCGAAAAATCGCTCCAGATGAAACAACCCGAAACAGATGTCGAACGACTCGTTGGACAAGGGGATGCCTTGACGGACGCGCTCTACTTCATCATGGGAAGCTTTGTTGAGATCGGGCTTGATCCGGCTCCATTGTTTGAGATCGTTCAACGTGCCAATATGGCGAAGCTTGGACCGGACGGAAAACCAATCTTCCGAGAATCTGACCAAAAGGTCATGAAACCAGAAGGCTGGCAACCACCGGAACCACAGCTTGAAGCAGAAGTACGTCGACAAATTGCTTCGGCTTCGAGTATGTCAAAAGCTTGATTCAAAACAACAAAAAGAGGGATGACTGGTACATACACCGGTCATCCCTCTATTTTTCATCTATTCACTTCTTACTTGATAACGCGATAAATCGAGTTGACGGATTGTAAGGAACTCGACACCTTCTGCTTCAAGTGCCAGCCGTTGTTCATCGCCTTCGAGCGATAGTTTTCCGCCAGCAGCAAGGACGCGGTGCCACGGTAGACGTTCCGTCGTACTCATGCTGTGAAGAATCCGCGCCACTTGTCGTGCGCTACGCGGATGACCGGCGAGTCGAGCGACTTGCCCGTACGTCATGACCCGACCAGCAGGGATTGAACGGATGATGGTCAGGACATCTTGCGTGAACGGTGTCATGACTCGTCAGAAGCAACGACATACTGTTGAATCTTATCGTCTTCGTCAAAGCCGATCGTCACATCGATGATGCCTTGTTGCAAACGGATCTGCAGTTCAAGGCGGTCCTTGATGTCGTCTGCTTGAGCGATCGTCAACGTCGGATCAACTTCGATTTCAACTTCGACGTGGAAATGATCGCCTTCTTTAATAACTTCCAGTTTACTAATGTCTTTGACGTCTGGGTCTTTCATGATCAGTCCGCCGAGACGTGCTGCCATCGTCTCATCGGCTTCACCAAGTGCACCAGCTGCGTTTTGCAGGAAGACGTTTCCGACGACGTAAAACATCATCAGCCCGATCAGGATAGAAGCAATTCCTTCTGCCTGATGAAACGGTGTCACATGTGAGATGATGACGGCGATCATCGCGACGATTCCGCCAGCCGTTGCGACTAAGTCTTCAAGGAACACAAGGCGTGTCGCTGGTTTTGCTTGCTTCAGTGACCGGAAGCTGTCGAGGATGAGGCGTGGTCCTTTTGAGTCCAATTTCGCATCATGCGCGATTTCCTGCATTGCTTTAAAGAACACACCACTTTCTAAGACGACCCCTGCGAATAAAACGGATAACGTGATCCAGAAGCCTGTCGATTCTGTCGGTTCGATGATGTGGGCAATCCCTTCATGAATCGTTTCGTAGGCCATGATGCCGACAAAGAGGATTGCGCCTAACAAGACGAGATTGACGAGACGACCAAAGCCATTCGGGAACCGTTTCGTTGGTGCTTTTTTACTGAGGGCAGAACCGATGAAGACGAAAAATTGATTGGCAGCATCCCCGAGCGTATGCATCATTTCGGCGAACATCGCGACATTTCCCGTCAGGACGTAGGCAATTGCCTTGATGATGGCGATGATAGAGTTGACGATGCCTGCCGTCAACGCAGACCGGTTACCCCGGCGTAATAACGTAAAAAATTCTCCCATGATTGTACTCCTTTTAGTTAAGTTACGTATTAGTTCATTTTATTATGTTACATCATTTTGAGAAAAACGACTATCTTCACATGAAAAAACCCACGCAAGCTGCGCGGGTTTAACTCGTCAAGATAAGTCGACTGTTTTATTGATTTCGTTCTCATCGTCTTTGCCGACGACTTTCTTCAAGACTTGTTTGACGGACTTTGTCGTGTTTCCTGTTTCCCAGTACTCAGCAGCTTCCGTGTTGACCTTGATCAAGACGACTTTCGGATCTTCGTATGTCGTTCCAAGATATGCTTCGTAACGTGGGCTCCAGAGCTCTTTTTTTCGTTCGATGTCTTCGACGAGTTCTGCTGTCCCACGAATCGAGACGTATGATTTGTCGACGTACGCGACGTTAACACTCGGATTCTTAAGTAATTCTTGATACTTGTCCGTTTCTTTTGAAGTGAGGAACCAGAGGTCACCATCAAATTCAATATCCTGCGTTTGCATCGGACGCGATACGAGTCCTTCTGCTGCAATCGTCGTCAGCATCGCTGTCTCGATTTTATCGATCAGTTTCTTGACCGTTTCGACTGCTTCTTGATTCGTAGTATGCGTTGACATGTAGCTCCACCTCATTCGTTAGATTTTTATGCTCACGTAAGGATTGTTCCCTGAATTTTAAAATAAAAACGTCCCCATGACAGAAAGAAGCAGTTTCGTTGCACGGTACAACGAGGAGGCGTACAGTGTAAGTACGCATTCGAAAGAAAAAGGAGAGACATATATGAAACTTAGTATTTTAGACCAATCCCCGGTCTCTAAAGGACAATCCCCATCTGATGCCTTACACGAAACGGTCGAGCTCGCAAAAATCGCGGACGAACTCGGTTATCATCGCCTGTGGGTATCCGAGCACCACTTTGCAAAAACACTAGCCGGTTCGAGTCCGGAAGTCTTGATCGCGTATATGGCAGCCGTGACAAAACAGATTCGCCTTGGTTCAGGCGGCGTCATGTTGCCACATTACAGTGCCTACAAAGTTGCGGAGAACTTCCGTGTCCTCGAAGGACTTGCTCCGAACCGGATTGATCTCGGTCTCGGTCGGGCACCAGGTGGTATGCCCCTTGCGACGCGTGCGTTACAAGAAGGTTCGTCGCCACGGTTTGGTGGAGCTGATTATGGTGAGCAACTTGATGATCTCGTCGACTACCTGAAAGACGGGGCACCTGCCGGACACCGGTTCGCGGGACTCGTCGCCACACCAGAAGTCGATACGACACCAGAAGGCTGGTTGCTCGGATCAAGTGGTGGTAGTGCCTTGAACGCCGCACAACGCGGATTCGGATTTGCTTTTGCTCACTTCATCAATGGACAGGGTGGTCAGGAAGTAATGGATTACTATCGTCATAATTTCATGGCGACGTCGTTTAATGAGACACCACAAACACTCGTTTCGATCTTCGTTACATGTGCCGAAACGACGGAAGAAGCAGAACGTTTGGCGTCAAGCCTTGATTTATCTCTGCTCTTACTCGAAAAAGGGGTCTCGTCAACAGGAACGCCGACACCGGAAGAAGCAGCAGCGTATCCGTATACGTTCCAAGATCAGTTCCGGATTGCTGAAAATCGGAAACGGATGATCGTCGGTAACCCGGAATCCGTTGCGAAACAATTACAAGAGCTTGCCGATTCATATGGAACGGACGAAGTGATGATTGCTTCGATGATCGCAGACAAACAAGCAAAACAACAATCATTAAAATTAATCATGGACGCTGTCAAAGCGACAGTCTGATTTATACGCACGTCCTTTCTCACGAAGTGAGGGAGGACGTGTTTTTTGCGTCTACTACTGGAATGCGTTCGGATACGATGTCTTTACGCAATCGGAAGAATCCGAATAACGCTGCACCGAACAAGCCGACTGTACCGACTGCAAGTAGCACGATGATAGACACATGATCACTCAGTAAACCAAATAATAGGGTACCAATCGGCATCATCGCCATGGCGACCGATTCAAGGACACCGATGACACGCCCGAGGTAAGCTGGATCAGTCTGTTTTTGCACGATGAGTTGTAGCGGAATGTTCATCCGTAAGACGAGCATGCCGTCGATGAACAATAGAATCATGAAAAAGGGTAGTAGTAGAGCAGAGGGAACGTAGCCGAGTAAAGCAAGTGCAGGAAGCGCATAACAAGAGGCGATTAAAAAGAGCGACTCGAATATCGTGCGTAACGGACGTTTCACCGTAAAGCGAGGTAAAGCAAGAAGCAACGAAGCGACGAGAAGACCGGCACCTAGTGCGGACTCGACCAGTCCAAACCGAAATGGTGTGAATTGCAGTCGATTGAGCAAAATAATCGGTAACAAGATTTCAAAAGCAACAAAAAAGAAGTTCAGGACGATCGCCATCAGGACGAGTGTCGTCAATACTGGTTGACGGAACAGATAGCGGTAGCCTTCTTTAAACTCCGAGATGAAAGACGGAGTATCGGTAGTAACCAGAGGAGAGGTATCCACTGCAAGAAAGCGGAGGCGGCTATTCCACCAGGCAGCAGAAGCAAACAAGAGAAACGGTAAGATCAAGAATTGCGTGATGGAGACAGTGGCGATAAGCAGTCCCGCAACGAGTGGAGCAGTGATCGTTGAGGTCGATTGAATCGTCGAGAAGAGTGCGTTCCCGCGTTGTAACTCCTCTTCTTGTACGAGTCGCGGTAACGAGCTTGATAAGGTAACGGACAGGAACGTCGACAGGCTCGTCAAAAGGACACTAGCGATGATGTAATGAACGGTATGTAGAGGGGCTTGTAACGAATAGAGCAAAAGTCCAAACAAGACGAGTGCACTTAAGCTTTCGGTCATGACGATGATTCGTTTCCGGTTCCAACGATCAGCGAGGACACCAGCAACCGGTGAGAGCAAAATCCGTGGCACTGATCCTGCAAGCAGGACGAGCGCAAACTGAAAACCAGACGACGTTTCCCGTAAGACGGTCAGTCCGGCGACGAACGTAAAGAGACTAGCTGCGAATAATGAACAAAACTTTCCGAATAAGACACGCTTTAAATTAAATGACATCCTGTTCACTCCTTCAGAGTTAAATTTTATTGAACTTTAGTGTAGAATAAAGGAGTGGAAGAAAAATGTAAAGATAAAGTTCAATATAATTTAACTTTTATGATAAAAGGAGTGACCAGTGTGTTAGGGGAACGTATCAAACAGATCCGAAAACAGAAAAAAATGACGCAAACGGATGTTGCGACCGGCATCATCACGAAGTCAATGCTCAGTATGGTCGAAAATGGGAAAGCGACACCGTCTGTTCCCGCCTTACAGGCGATTGCTAGGCGATTACAGGTGACAGTCGAAGAATTAATGCTCGATCCGCGAGATGTTCAGATGCGGGAACTCATCGAAACAATCCGTTCGCGGCATACCCCATATTTTTCAGACGAAAAAATTCAGGAACTTCTAGAACCTTACTTGGTTCCGGAAACGACTTCCTATTGGCAAGGGCAGGTCTATCATAAATACGGCGATGCCCTCCGAGCGTCTGACCCGGAGCTTGGTTTGATATATTATGAGAAAGCAGAGCGGATTTTTCAACAGCTCGGTCGTCAAGATGAGCAGTTGCTCGTTCAGATCTCGAAAGTCTATTTTTTATTCAATCTCAAACGGACAAAGGAAGCGTATGAGCTGATCGAAGCAATGGATGTACCACGCGAGATTCCACTGGCGCCAAAAACCTATTTAAATTTCCAAATCTTGCGTGCGCTCCGAGCAAGTTTGTTCGATGATCACTATACAGAAGCGATCGCCTTATTGCGTGAAGGGGTTCAGTATATGCGGGAGCAAGATGTCTATTATCATGTCATTTCGTTTCAACGTTTCCTCGGATTGTTTTTATATCTAGAAGGGGAAATCGAACAATCACGGCAAGAGTTTGATCGATTGGAGCAGTTTTTTGCATTTAGTGAAACGACTGCCGTCGGACGAATCGAAGTCGATTTGACGAAAGGACTCATCGCGATTTTTGAAAACGATACGGACGGCATGCAAATGGCGTGGGAAAAACTCGTCACTGTGGCGATCGATGACGCGAAACATTACATCGGACAACTCGAAGTCCATCTCCTTGTCAATGGCATCGAATTACCGAATCAGACGCTGCAGCAGAGCGTCGATAAGATATGGGAGATGCAAGATGCCTGGCTTGCTGCGAGTGGATTCGACCAAGCGATGATGTTACAGACGCTCGTACTGGCGATGCAACGAGGGATTGGTCAGGAACGACTGGAGGATGTTTTACGATTGAAGGATGACCTTCAAAGTGAACGGCTCAAAGGCGATCTTGAGCGAGAGATACAAGCATTGGTTAATGTTCAATGACGAAAAAACAGGCATGAAGCGCACTCGCTTCATGCCTGTTCGTGTGAGGATGTCGTTCTTCTGAAAATCAATAAGACGCATGCGGCGACGGAAACGATCAAGTGACCGATATAGACGTCTCCCGTCTGGATATAATACAAGAGCATCGAGCCACCAAAAATCAATAAGGCAAGAAAGAGAAGTCGGACATAAAGTGTTTTGTAAGACATGCGGACACATCCTTTCCATATCCAGTATATCCCAAAAAGGGGTGTTAAGACAAAAAAACATCCACCCCGAAGGATGGATGAAAAATGTCTTAAAGTGATTTAAAGCCTAACAGCTTTTGTGTCCAGTAACGTTCTGAAAGACGGCTGATGCCAAGAGCTGGTTCATTCGCATGGATGAACTGGTCGTTGTTCAGCATGATGCCGATATGTGTTGGACCAGCGGCATACGTGTTTTCGAAGAAGATGATATCGCCGCGTGTTGGCTGACGAAGTTTCGAAAGTTTCGCCCCAAGATAACGGTCATCATTCCAGTAACCGTTGACGTTCGTCCGTCCGACAGAATAGCCAGCAGCATTCAACGTGTAATTGATGAAACCAGAGCAGTCGAAGCCACCGTTGACTGGATTGCTTGAGCCCCAGCGATATGGCGTTCCAAGATATTGTTGCCCAATCGAAATCGCACGTTCCATCAATGTTGAACCAGGAACGGTCGTTACAGGTGGTGTCGTTGGAGTGACCGGAGGCGTCGTCGTGACGGATCCCGTCGTGATGTAACTCTTCGCGACATAGTAAAGACCAGTTCCAATCTTGATCTGGTACCAGCCGCTATCTTTTCCTGTCGTTTCACCCGTGACATTGACTGTCGAACCGTGTCCGACTTGTGTGAAGACTTTAGACGACGTCGAAGGTAACGTACGGACATTCAATCCAGTTGGTGCGTTGACGCGATACGTCTTCGAAGCATCAACCGGCGTCAAAGAGACTCCAGGCGTCGTCGGCGTTGTTGGTGGTGATGCTTTTGTTGAAGCTTTGACATAGGTCGAAGCGACATATGCTTCTTTTCCGTCGAGCTTGACTTGGTACCATGAATCAACGGCACCTGTGACATCAAGAACCGTCTGATGCGGTAATGTCTTGTAGATTTTTGCATTCGTCGCTGCAGCAGTCCGAGCATTCAAGCCTTCCTTCGCATTAACCGTGTAGACTTTCGATCGATCGACCGCTTTAACGACTTGTTTGACGGGAGTCGTCACTGGTGGTTTGGAATCCGTCATGACGTTTGATGTCTTTTTACTGACTAACGTCGCATGGACATAGGCCGTTTGTTTCTTATATGTGATTTGGTACCAATCACCTGATTGTTTCTGAACAGTCAAGACAGTATTCTTTGCCAGTTTTCCGAGTGATTTCGAACTCGTCGTTGCTTTTTGCCGGACGTTGACGGCATCGGTGTTCGTTATGTAGGTCGTAGTTGTCGGAGCCTTTTCCGTCGTTGCTTTGACGTATGCTGAAGTAATGAAAGCTGGTTTCGACTGATAGCGGATTTCATACCAGCTGTTGACTTTCTTGACAGCTGTCAGCTTCGTACCTTTTTTTAGAGTCGTGATGACCTTCGCGGAAGTCGAGGCAGCCGTGCGAATGTTGACGTTATCCGTCAAAGTCAGTGTCGTTGACGCGGCTGAAACCGGAATTGTGGTACCGACCAAAGCGAGCGTCGTGAGGGCGAGAACGGTCTTTTTCACGTGACATAGCTCCTTCCAAGAGATAGGTAAAAATCGTTGTTACCATTTTGTCATAAAAAGTGCTGATTCCCCTGAATTAAAAATATAATTTTTGTCTGGAAAACTGTAATACCGTTTTTCAAAAAAACGAATAGGTAGAAGGAGTATTTTCAAAAAAGTTCAAGTACACTAGAAGTACTCGGAAGGAGGCTACACATGTTACACCGTTTTTATCAGTATTATATCCCACATAAACGTTTATTCTGGCTCGATTTCACGTCTGCCTTATTCGTCGGGGTTTTAGAACTTGCGTTTCCACTCGCAGTTAAATGGTTCATCGACTCCTTGTTACCAAACGGAGAGATGAACTGGATCATCCTTGTCAGCGTCGGATTATTAGCGTTATACGTTATCAGTACGCTAATGCAATTCGTCGTCAACTATTTCGGACATAAGCTCGGGATTAATATCGAGACCGATATGCGTCGTCAGTTGTTTAGTCATGTTCAGAAACAGTCGTTCCGTTTCTTTGACAATACAAAGACGGGTCATATCATGAGCCGGATCACAAATGACTTGTTCGATATCGGGGAACTAGCCCATCATGGTCCGGAAGATGCGTTCATTGCCGTCATGACCTTGCTTGGTGCATTCTCGATCATGCTGACGATCAATGTGCCGCTTGCCCTCGTGACGATCATTGCTGTGCCATTCCTGATCTGGTTGATCAGTTATGCGAACGTTCGGATGAATAAATCATGGGACCGGATGTACGGTAATATCGCGGAAGTCAATTCACGCGTCGAGGACAGTGTTTCCGGTGTCCGTGTCGTCCAGTCGTTCACGAACGAAGCTTACGAAATCGAGCGTTTTGAAAAAGACAACGCAACGTTCCGTCAGTCGAAGATCAATGCCTACAAGGTCATGAGTAAGAGCCTGTCCGGCATCTACTTGACGACTCGTTTGATGACACTTGCCGTCTTAGTCGTCGGTGCGTACCTGACATATCGCGAAGCCTTAACGGCAGGAGAACTCGTCGGCTTCATTCTCTACATGAATATCTTATTGAAGCCAATCGATAAGATCACGGCATTGCTTGAGATGTATCCGAAAGGGATGGCGGGCTTTAAGCGATTCCTTTCGATGATTGATGAAGATGCGTCCTTACCTGATGCGCCAGATGCGCTCGTCGTTGATCGCTTGAACGGTGGCATCACCTTCAAGGATGTCGCATTTGGATATGAAGCGGATCGTCTAATCTTAGAACACATTAATCTGACGGTCGAACCTGGTCAGACGGTCGCATTCGTCGGAACATCCGGGGCAGGGAAGACGACGATCTGTTCTTTGATTCCACGTTTTTATGATGTTCTAGATGGCGCAATCACAATTGACGGAATTGATATCCGGCAAATGACGAAGGAGTCACTACGTCAACAAATCGGTATCGTCCAGCAGGATGTCTTCTTGTTCTCAGGGACGATCGCTGAGAACATCGCCTACGGTGATCTGAATGCAACGCACGAAGACATCGTGCAAGCGGCGGAACGTGCCCACCTCGGACCGATGATCGCGGATCTTCCGGATGGGTATGCCACACAAATCGGCGAACGGGGACTCAAGTTATCGGGTGGACAAAAGCAACGACTTGCCATCGCACGGATGTTCCTAAAGAATCCACCGATTCTGATTCTGGACGAAGCAACGTCTGCCCTTGATACGGAAACGGAAGCACTCATCCAAGAGTCGCTGGCCGAACTGTCTGAGAACCGGACGACCCTCGTCATTGCGCACCGTTTAGCGACGATCCGGAATGCGGATAAGATTTTCGTCGTCACGAAAGACGGGATCGTCGAAGAGGGCTCGCATGACGAGTTGATGGATCAAGGTGGTTATTTCTCCCGTTTGTTAGAGAGACAACGAGTTTGAATCGATTTGAAAGAATGTAAAAGCAATGGACATGTTCCGTTGCTTTTTTTGTGCGTTTAAAAATATGATTGTGCAAGCCATTTTTAGGGAAAACGATGCATAGAAAAGAAGGAGAGGTGGAAGGATGTACGGTCAATTCTGTGAGAATTATGATGAGAGCTATCCCGTCTTGCGGGAGGAATCGTCGCATGATTTCCATCGTTTTTTTGCGCTGTCCTACACGATTCACGATACTGTCTTTGAGCAGAATGTCTACGAACGTCTGATGCGAACGATCAAACACAAGACATCTCGCTTTTCAGCGTTACGGAGCCGCTATACACCATTGCTCGTTGCCCATGTTCAACTGAATAGCACGGATCCTGATGTCCTCATCGAAGAAATCATCGTCGCTGAAAAGAAGATTAAACATCGATTGATTCGTGATAAAGGAGTCCGACCATTTTTTGCACTCAATGAAGTACTGAACCGTCGACAAGGGATTGATGCGTTTCCCTACATGGAACGCTTGCATGCGACACGACCACATCTGAATGCTGCGAAGCAGTATGTCGTGACATCGACTTTGCTTGAACAGCACCCACTACCAGATACGTTTTTAGAACGCGTTGATACGTTTGAAGAGTGGCTTGCGCAATATATGGAACGGACGAGTGAACGTGTCATTACGGCGCAGATCTTAGCAGCGCATCCGGATGCGTCAGCGCAACAAGAACGAATCGTTGCTTGGCGGGAACTACTTGAACGGCGAGAAATCATTATTTGGGATCGTTTAATGCCGCTTCTTGCGTTATTACCATCGATGGAACGTGTTGATTGGATTTACGTGACCCGGATCGTCGATCGGGAGCGAGCACGGAATCGTTTTTCAGACGAAGTCAACTGGTTGATTGCCTTTCATCTGTTACTGGCTAAATCAGGAGTGACACGGGTGCAAGCTACGTTATTGTTACTGGCTGCACTAGAACTAACGAAAAAACCGTGACGTGAAGCATTGAAATAGACAAAACGGACGAGGTATGGCGCGCACCATACCTCGTCCGTTTTACTGTATGCTCATCTGACTTAATCAAACGTCGTAAACGTCGCATGTTGTTCGACCGGATAAAGTTCCGTACCGGCGACAGCGTTCAAGATCAACTGATTCCGCGAAACAGACATGCCGAGATTATCAGCTGCTGGACCATGTGATAACTCTAAATTAGCGGTTGCGTAAAGATGATGCGCCGTCTCGACGGAACGCACGATTTGATAGTCCGCGTCGACTTTCCAAGCGTTGGGTGCTTCGAACACGATATCGAGTCGATCAATGAAGCTTGGAAGGGATGGCGAAAAGCCGGTTGCCGCGATGACAGCATCTGTTTTGGACGAGCGTTCATCTTCGAGCTCTTGATGTTGCATCGCAATCGTGAACCGTTCGTCATAGGTAATCTTTTTCACTTCAAGATTCGCGCGAATCGCGACTTGTTGCTGTTCTTCTTCCGTCAAATCATAGAGGTGGGCATAGATCGATTGCAGGGTCTCTGGACTGATGCCGTTCTGAGACCGGGCGAATTTCTTGACCGACTCTTGTCTTACTTCGAGTGGGAGTTGGTTGAAATACGTCACATAGCTCGGTGAAAAAATTTCTTCTCCGAGTTTACCGGTCTCGAGTGTCTCAAA
This sequence comes from Exiguobacterium sp. EF_C8, assembly GCF_054956715.1. Classification (NCBI taxonomy): domain Bacteria; kingdom Bacillati; phylum Bacillota; class Bacilli; order Caryophanales; genus Exiguobacterium; species Exiguobacterium sp. EF_C8. Next base: position 1,123,989 of record NZ_CM143264.1, read on the forward strand.
CAGTGTCGAACGCGCAATCCATTCGAGTTCAGGACGCTCTGGAGCAGGTGTCGTCAAAAGATCAAGGAAGATCTCGGCAGCACTTTGACCGGAGCCGACGATACTGATTTTTTTGCGCTGCAACAGTTCTGCCTTTTTCATGACATACTGTGTATTGTGAATGACACGCTCGTCAAACGTGTCTGGAATCGCGGGCTTTGAGCCAGTACCGATGACGACGTTCCGTGCTTCGAACGTTTCCCGTTTCCCGGTTGTGACATCTTCGACGAGGACCTCAAAACTATCACCGGTATCTTGCACATCGACGACGCGGGTTGAAAATCGTAAATCATTAAGCTGTGTCGCCACCCAGCGTAAGTAATCATTGTAACCTTGTCTTGAAATCAGAAGTTTTTCATAGAAGTAAAACGTGTGGAGACGTTGGATCGATCGTAAGTAATTAAGGTAAGAAAATGCGCTCGTCGGATCAGCAAGTGTGACGAGATCGGAAATGAAGCTTGTCTGCATCATCGAGTCCTGAATCATCATGCCGGGATGCCATGAGAATTGTTCGCTTTCGTCAAAAAATAACGTTTTTAAATCTGTCGGATGAGCCAGTGCGCTCAACCCTAAATTCATCGGACCAATGCCGATACCGATTAAGTCATACATAGAAAAAGCCTCCCAATTCGATATTGTTCTAAAACAATACCCGAAAAGGAAGGCGGACGAAACGTCAGGCTGAAGTTTACAGCTGGTCGGTCGTCGTTGTTTTTGTCTCGACCGTCATCGTTTTTCCGTCACGGATGATTGTCAGTGAGAGTGGACCGTCTGATTTGATGAGTGCCGTTTTGATATCGACGAATCCTTTAATCTCGGAGTCGTTGATTTTCGTGATCACGTCACCTGTTTTCAGTTTAGCCGCAGCGGCTGGACTGTTCGGTTCGACTGACATGACGACGACACCTGTTTTTTGACTGTCTGGTAAGTTAACTTGATCTTTTAAATAACCAGCAGGGAACGCCGCCACATCTTGTAAGGAAACACCGAGTGTCGGATGTTCGACTTTACCGTTCGTCTCAAGTTGTTTGAGGATTGGTAATGCATCATCGATTGGAATACTGAAACCGACACCTTCAACACCCGACTCGGCAATTTTCATCGAGTTGATACCGACGAGTTGTCCTTGTTCATTGATCAAGGCACCGCCTGAGTTACCAGGATTGATCGCGGCATCCGTCTGGATGACCGTTGTATTAAAGTCGTCTTGTCCATCGTTATTCGTATCGACCGGTACAGTCCGGTCTTTCGAACTGACGATTCCGCGGGTAACGGAATTTTGGAATTCACCAAGTGGATTACCAATCGCAAGGACAGTCTGTCCGGCTTTTAAGTCAGCCGATTTCCCGAGTGTGATGACTCCTGGAACGTCGTTTGCGTCGACTTCTAACACGGCTAAATCATACGTTTCGTCACTACCGAGTAATTTGGCTTGCAGTGTTTTACCGTTGTTAAGTGTGACATCGAGTTTTGATGCGCCATCGACGACGTGGTGGTTCGTAATGATGTATGCTTTTCCATTCTCTTTTTTATAAATGACACCAGATCCCGAGCCGGCAGCTGCTTCTTTTTGCGACATCGCATTACCGGTTTGATAATTCGTCACCGTTACAACGGATTTTTGAGCAGTGGCGACTGCATTCGTCACTGGATCATTCGACGTCGTCGAGACTTGTTTTGGCATTCCGTTTGAGAGTGGTGTGTCCGCGACCTGTTGTTCTTGATCGAGTAAAATCGGAAACGCGATCGTTGCCGTCAGAACGGCACCGATGATTCCTCCAGTCAATCCAGGTAAAAGTCCTTTTGTTTTTCCAGCCATAAGTCGTCATCCCTTCCTGTATGATTTCTGACTTCATCATAGCAAATGAAGCGACTTGTCACCTGATTACGGGAGACATTCCGAAATGACTCATCATTCCCCATAATTCGACGACAATTTCTAAAAGTTGAGATAATCGGATCAGTTCGATACACTGAAGCTGTTTCGAATGAATCCGTAAAGTGGAAAGAGAGAGTGAAAGATCATGCTATTACGTTTAGTCTATGGAGCAGGATTATTGTTTGCGGGAGTTGGTCATTTCCGCAACGAGAAAGGGTTTGTCAGCATCATGCCGTCGTTCATTCCGTTCAAGCGCTTTTTCGTCCAAGTAACGGGTGTGATCGAGATCGCTTATGGTCTCATGCTATTGACAGGAAAAGGAGTACATCTCGTTCGTAAGACGCTTCCGGCCTTTTTGTACGCGGTCTTACCGGCAAACGTCAATATGGCCGTCAATCCGAAACCGGTCAATGGGAAGCGCCTTCCATCATGGTTGCTCTGGACACGTTTGCCGCTTCAATGGGGACTCATCACCTTGGCCAAACGCCTGAAATGAATCGGAACAAAAAGCCGCCATTTAGGCGGCTTTTTGTTTTAGAAACGTTTATTGACAGCAAGTAATGCGGCTTTTGCGATCTCTTCATAGGTAGAGTCGTTCGGATGGAACTGATCGCTTGATAAATCACGTTTGACGTCGCGAACGAGATTGAATGTGTCGATGATTTCGACGTCATATTCAATCCCGAGCGTCCGGGATTTAGCATTCCAGTCTTGCACGATCGCATCGAACGCCTCACCGTTTTCCGTTGCACGGAAAGGATTATAAAGTCCGACGTAGAAGATGACAGCATCCGGATTTTGTTCGCGCAGAATCCGGAACGTCTTTTTTAAGTTGTCTTGAGCCGTCGTAATCGTCGCGGCCGTTTTCTTTGCATCGAAATTCGTGACACCTTCGCCACGATTGAACAAGTCATTTCCGCCGATCGTCACCGAGATGACTTTCGCTTGACTGACTGAGCGTAGGACTTCTTTTTGTTTGAGTTGTTTTAATAAATTTTCCGTCCGGGCACCACTGACGGCAAGATTCTGAAAACGCTCGACCGTGTTCGCTTTGACAAGGTCGCGTCCGACAAGAGCAGCATAACTATTTCCGTTAGATGCTCCAACACCACGCGTCAAGGAATCACCAAGCGCGACGTACGTTCCGCCTTTTTTGACAGGTTCTTCCTTTGTTGGTGTGAGGACGGCACGCTTCGGTGGATTGACGACGTCACTATAGGCGTTGACGAAACCGTAACCAAACAGTGCGGTCAGTAAGAGTGAAACGGTTAAAAACAGGGGCCAGCGTAATCGCTTCATGAACGTTCCTCCTTCTAGGTTCTATCCTGATTGTAGCAAATGTAGAAAGAATGTGCGGAAATGAAGTGTTCTGACAAGTCAAATGATTCATTATTCCGCTAGAATAGACAATAAGAGGTGAGAGACGTGAAACCAACAGTTAAATTAGAAGGTGTAACAAAGGTGATCGGAAAAAAAACGATCATCGATAATATCTCGTTTGAAATTCAACCGGGTGAGGTCTTCGGATTCCTTGGACCGAACGGGGCAGGGAAAACGACGACGATCCGGATGCTCGTCGGACTGATCAAACCGACGTCCGGTAAAATCACAGTCTGTGACTTCGATGTCCGCAAACAGTTCGTCCAAGCGATGGAGCGGATTGGTTCGATCGTTGAGAACCCGGAGTTGTATAAATATTTGACAGGTCGTGAAAATTTACAAGTCTTTGCCCGGATGTTACCGAATGTCGACGAGGCAAGGATTCAGGAAGTCATCGATCTCGTCGATTTGACGGCGCGTGTCGACGATCAAGTCCGGACATACTCGCTCGGGATGCGTCAGCGTCTCGGTATCGCCCAAGCACTACTCGGACGACCAAGCGTCTTGATTCTCGACGAACCGACGAATGGTCTCGATCCGATGGGGATTCGGGATTTGCGTCAATTCATCCGCCGGCTCGTCGAGGAAACGGGACTGTCGGTCCTCGTCTCGAGTCATATTCTCGCTGAAATCGAGATGCTCGCCGATCGTGTCGCGATCATGAGTTACGGTAAAATCGTCCAAGTCGGAACGGTCAAGGAGCTGGTTGAGTCGCTTGCTCCTGGTGTTGATTGGCGTGTCGATGATGCCTTCAAGGCGAACGAAATTTTATCGGCTTCTGATTTAGTTCAAGTATCCGAAGTCGTCGATGCGAATACGGTCCATACCTTGATGGATGCTAGTAAGACGCCGGCACTCAACAAGCAGTTGCTTGAAGCAGGTGTTGAAGTTTGGACGATCGAACGGAAAGTCCAGACGCTTGAAGATCTGTTCATCACGTTGACGGGAGGCGATCACATTGCGTAATCCGAACATGATCGGTCTCGTCCGAAATGAAGTTACGAAAATCGCTTCGAAACGTCGGTTTGCTGTCGTTGCGATCATCCTCATCGTCCTCGTCTCAATGTTTACGTACGCACAGTATCGAGACATTCAAGAACAGATCAAAAAGCAAGGAACACTTGATTGGCGGGTTGAACTTCAACAAGATATCGTCGATACACAGAACCGTCTTGCTTCTAGCAGTATTCAAGATGAGTTCCGTCAGTTCCTTGAATTCGACCTAAAACAAAACCAATACTATCTCGATAACGACATCAATCCGAATTATCCGGGAGCCCCGACGTTCATCCGGATATTCTTTTCGCAAGGATTGACGCTGATTTTACCGCTGTTCATCATCGTCATCATGGCGGACATCGTCAGCGGGGAACAAAATGACGGAACGATCAAGACATTGCTGTCGCGACCGGTCCGGCGTTGGAAGATCCTCATGGCGAAATGGTTGACGGTATTACTTTATACATCGATGCTGATGGCATTGACCGTCGTCGTCTGTTATGCGATATCCGGAATCGTCCTCGGTTATGACGGCTGGACCGCACCGATCTTGACCGGATTCCAAGCTTCACCGAGCGGAACGTTCTCGACTGAATTCGTGCACACGTTACCGATGTGGGAGTATCTGTTGATGGCGGTCGGTCTAGCCTGGATCGTCACGGCGGTCGTCGGGACGATTGCCTTGATGGTCTCCGTTCTCGTCAAGAATACGGCGACAGGCATCGGGATCATGATGGCAGTTTTGATTTCCGGTACGTTACTGACGACGCTCGGTTCGAGCTGGACGAGTTCGAAGTATCTCGTCAACGTCAACTTTGGACTGATTAACTACCTTGATGGTCAAGCGCCACCGATCGAAGGGATGACACTTCCGTTCTCGCTTGCTGTCCTCGGTTGTTGGACGGTCGCGGCACTAATCGTTGCCTTCTGGAACTTCACGCAAAAAGATATGTATTAAGACAAACGGGTCCACCTGAAGAGGGGGACCCGTTTTTCATTATTTGTGAGGCAATTTGTCGTATGTTTCCATTATTTTTTGATACTGAAGCTGTGTCGGTATGGAAGCGTCTAATCTTAGAACGGGGGAAACCGACCGTTCCATTTGCAGTTGGTGTTCCGCGAACGTGCCGATCATCTTCGGGTCCGTCGCTGTATGATACGTCCGGCACCAGTCGAGGAAATCATTTGATCCTGAAAAGTCAGGATAACGTGCTGCTTCGCGTGCGATGAGCCGTTCCATCCGGAGCGATTCGTCGAGCGACAGGAAGACGAGCAAGTCCCGATTGGTGAAACCATCCGGGTGCCAGGCGAAGACGGAACCGGAGACGACGTAATCACGGTAAGACAGTATATCTGCTTCATACATGGAAAATCGCTCGGAGACGTCACGTTTTTCAGTGAACTTCGTATCTTTCCAGAGATAATGGTCGGTATCGATCCACGCAATCCGTTCCGATTGTCCGATGAATGCACCTAGTGTACTTTTTCCAGTACCAGACCCACCAATGATTTGAATGCGCACGAGAACCAGCTCCTTTCGAAATAATCTACTAGCACACAGAACAGGCCCGGGCATGATGCCGGACCTGTTCTGTGGAAGAAGGAAATCTTCCTATGTCGCCTCGTGCCAGCACAAGACATGGAATCGAGAGGCAGTGCCTCTAATAGGAAGCCGATGCAGGTCAGCCTCCGCGCTACGTACCAATCGTACTTTTATCATACTGATTCCAAGAATTGGTGTCAAACCTGCTCGAAAGGGTTTACAAACCATTCAAACCGTCAAAAGAGAGAATAACGATGACTAGAGGAGGAACGACCATGGCAGATTGGGGCATCATGCTGACAGGCGTCGTCATTTGTGGATGGTGCATCTTTAGTGCCATCTATGACGATTTCATCCGTCGCGTATAAGACAAGTAAGTATGGAACCGTCCAAGGAGGGCGGTTTTTTTGTGGATTTTTTTAATCCTAGTAAGTGGCTGTGGTACACTCGAATCAAAAATGAAAAGATAAAGAATGGGTGAAGCAGAATGAAGAAACAACCAGTTATCGTCATCGTCGGACCGACGGCAGTCGGAAAAACGAAGACAGGCATTGAACTCGCAAAACGACTAAACGGAGAGGTCTTATCCGGAGATTCGGTTCAAGTCTATCAAGGGATGGACATCGGATCGGCAAAAGTGACGACCGAAGAGATGGAAGGAGTGCCGCATCATCTGCTTGATCTCGTTACACCGGACGACGAGATGAGTGTAGCCCGTTTCCAAACGGTTGCCCGAGCAACGATCGATGAGATCGCGAGCCGTGGTAAGTTGCCGATCATCGTCGGCGGAACAGGGCTTTACATCCGTTCAATTTTATATGACTACCAGTTTACTGAGCAGGCAGAAGATCCAGCCTTACGGGCTGAACTCGAAGCGTATGCGGCGACACATGGAGCAACTGCACTACATGATCAGTTAAAGGAACTCGATCCGGTGCGCGCAGAAGCGATTCATCCGAATAACATCCAGCGGGTCGTTCGGGCGATCGAGGTCGCGCGGACTGGTCAGACACAAACGACTGGCAGTCAACCGGCACTTTACGAGAGTTTGTTGTTCGTTTTACACATGAAAGACCGGGATCGTTTGTATGACCGGATTGATCAGCGGGTAGACATGATGGTCGACAGTGGCCTTCTAGAGGAAGTGGCGCGTCTGGACGCTGCCGGGTATCGACAGACGAAGGCGTTGCAAGCGATTGGTTATAAAGAGATGTTACCTGTTCTTGACGGAGCACCACTCGATCCTGCTGTTGACATGCTAAAACGGAACACACGACGCTTCGCCAAACGTCAATTGACATGGTTCCGTCATCAATTTGATGGCGTTTGGGTAGATATGGGAAAGTTTTCATTTGAAGAAACGTTCAAAATTATCTATGATAGAACTGTAGAGTTTCTGAAAGCGGTTAAATAAGAGTTGCCCGAAGACAGAAACAGATAAAAAGAGGGGGCACGGGGAATCATGAAAGCGACATACAACATTCAGGACGTCTTTTTAAATCAATTACGGAAAGATGCAGTCCCAACGACTGTTTTCTTAATCAGCGGGTATCAATTACGGGGGCTGATCAAGTCATTTGATAACTTCACGGTCATTTTGGAGTCGGAAGGCAAACAGCAATTGATCTACAAACACGCAATTTCGACGTTCGCACCAGCGCGCAACGTGACGTTATATGAACAAGAAGAGACACAAGAAGTTTCTCGCTAATGAAAAAGACGACCGGGGGGTCGTCTTTTTTTAGGTTTCATTCAGGTGTGGGTCGTATTAAAAATTCGAGACGAATAACGAAAGAAGAATGACGCTTCGCAAGTGAAGTGAAAAATGACAGCTACTTCACTTTCAGCGTAAATGTGTCATTACAGTAATGGTGTCAGTTCCTCGACCGCCTCTTCATAACGTCGAAGCGAGACATCCTTATAAAGACACGTCTTCTGCAGGCGTTCTTCCTTCGTCATCTCGTCCTGATACGTTTTTAGGATGAAGCTGTTGCGTAACATCGACGGCGTCAAGACCCGCTTGTTGTCCGACCGTTCATTCAGCTGACGCATCATCTTCGTGATCATGACGATCGACAATTGCTTCGGTGCATTCTTACTGTAAACCCAGCGGAATGTCATCCGGGCGAAGTCGAACGCGACGAAAAAAGGGTCGGTACTGTGATAACGAGGACGGACGGGCTCCGGAATCGTCTTCAAGTAACGCAACATGATATCTTGATCTTCCCGCTCGAGATGGAGCAGGTAGCGGTTGCCGAGTCGATCGTGGACGGTCATCTCTTGCTGGGCGAAGTTGAGATCTTGCATCTTTAAGCCGATGATGTGATGGACGCGTAAACCGTAGCGATAAAACAGGCGGAGAATGAGTTCGTTTCGATCGATCAAATATGGACGGGCCTTCAATTGATGTTCCGTCAAGCCGCGATCGGATTGATTCGTTCGGACGAGTTGCTCGTATTCCTTAAAGGAAGCGACGTGTTTTGCCGTCAATTCATGTGTCGGTTGTGCGTATTCGATCAGCTTCGCCTTCGTTTGTCGAATTTGGTAATTGACTTGATTGATGACGGTGACGATTCGGGCGACCGTCGCTTGTTGGTAGAGTTTCTCTTCGATCAAGTACTCATTGATGAACGTCTTCCACGTCTCGATCGAAATCGCCTTGAAATCATCGATCGTCTCAAGTGGTTGATCGACATCCGTCATATAGCGGTGGACTTCGATTAAATCGTACCGATAGCGCCGGACGGTCGAAAGTTGTCGTCCGCTTGTCGTTAAATAAAATAGGTAGCGTTCAATGAACTCTGGAAGCGTATACGACTGTTCGCGTGCCATCGTTTTCCTCCCTTTCGTAATGGTGTTTCTTCCATCATAAACCGAACGGATGTTTCCTGTCCAAAAAAGTTCAGACGAACCGGTGGCTGTGGTATGATAAGGGGCGCAGTACGTCTTTACTCGTGAAAGGAATGATATTATGTCAGAACGCGTCATCGTCGTTGGTTGCCAGCTCCCCGGTGTCCCGGATCATGTCTATGAAGAATCGGTCGCGGAGCTCGAAGCACTCGTAACGACTGCGCATGGTGTCGTCGTCGGTCGTTTGGATCAAAAACGACAAGCAATTGACCGCCGTACGTTCATCGGAAAAGGAAAGGTTGAGGAACTCGTTGCGTTAGCAGACGAACTTGAACCTGATTTAATCATATTCAATGCTGAAGTCACGCCCGGTCAAATGAAAAATATCCGGATTGCCTTATCAGACCCGGAAGCGATCAAGTTGATCGACCGGACGCAGTTGATTCTCGATATCTTCGCTGGACGTGCCCAATCACGCGAAGGGAAATTGCAGGTCGAACTGGCACAGATGAGTTATCTGTTGCCACGTCTTGCTGGGCAGGGAACACAACTGTCACGTCTTGGTGGCGGAATTGGAACACGTGGACCAGGTGAGTCGAAACTCGAGACGGATCGTCGTCATATCCGGCGCCGCGTCGATGAGATTTCGAAACAACTCGAGACATCCGTCGCGCATCGTGCCCGTTACCGGGAACGTCGCAAAGAGAACCAGACGTTCCAAATCGCACTCGTTGGTTATACGAATGCCGGCAAATCAACGATCTTCAACCGATTGACTCAAGCCGACACATACGAAAAGGATGAGTTGTTCGCGACGCTCGATCCGTTGACACGTCAAGTCGATTTGCCAGAAGGTGGGCAAATCCTCCTGACGGATACAGTCGGTTTCATTCAAGATCTGCCGACAAAGTTGATCGCAGCGTTCCGTTCGACACTCGAGGAAGTGCTAGAAGCGGACTTGATCCTCCACGTCGTCGATGCGTCGAGTGAGCATTACTTGAACCAGATGCAGACGACGAACGATGTTCTCGATGAACTCGGTGCCGGTGACATTCCGCAACTCGAAGTCTACAACAAGAAGGATCAATTGAACCGCTTGTTTACAGGCGGGAAACTGTTGATCTCTGCACTTGATCCGCAGGACATCGAGCGTTTGATTGAAGAGATCGAACGTTCAATCAGTGAGATCCTCGAGTATCTCGAGATCCGCATCCCGGTTGATGGTTTTGCTCATTACAATCCGGCAAAGGAAGTCATGATGAACTTGAAGGAATCGTTCGAAGAAGATGGTTCTGTCATTCTTAAAGGTTACTTGCGTAAAGATACGCGTCTATATGCGACATTGAAACAATACGAGGTGTAAACATGTTTTCAGAATTAACCCATTACGAAACGCTTCGTCCGCTCATTGACCGGGCGGAGGAACAGATCGCTCCGTACGTCAAGAAGGCGCAAGAGGTCGCGGAATATAATCAATTCCGTGTCCTCGATGCGTTTCGGCGTCACAAGGTCAGTGATTTTCATTTCATGCCGTCAACTGGCTATGGTTACAACGATGAAGGACGCGATACGCTCGAACGCATCTATGCCGACGTCTTCGGTGCGGAAGCCGGTCTTTGTCGTCCACAAATCATCAGCGGCACCCACGCAATCGGTATCGCATTGTTCGGTTTATTGTTGCCGGGCGATGAACTGCTCTATATCACAGGAAAACCATACGACACGCTCGAAGAGATCGTCGGAATTCGTGGTGACGGACGCGGTTCATTAAAGGAACTGGGCGTCCACTATGATGTCGTCGAGATGAAAAACGCCGAGACGATCGACGTACCGGCCGTTCTCGAACGGATCACACCGCAGACGAAGGTCGTCGGGATTCAGCGTTCAAAAGGGTATGCGACGCGACGCAGTCTACCGGTTAATGAAATCGGTGAAGCGATCGCCGCCATCAAAGACGCTCATCCCCATGTCTTGATTTTCGTCGATAACTGCTATGGTGAATTCGTCGAGACGATCGAACCGACGCACGTCGGGGCAGACTTGATGGCAGGGTCGTTGATTAAGAATCCGGGTGGTGGTCTTGCGAAGACTGGCGGTTATCTCGTCGGTCGAACGGACTTGATCGAACGGGCATCGTTCCGGATGACGACGCCAGGGATTGGCGCCGAAGCCGGTCCATCGTTATCCGCACTTCCGGATATGTATCAAGGTTTCTATATGGCACCACATACGGTTAGCCAAGCGTTGATGGGTGCGATGTTCACGTCAAGCATGCTCGGTCAGTTCGGCTTTGACACGGCACCGCACCATACGGCAGAACGGACGGATTTGATTCAATCGGTCTCGTTCCATGCGCCGGAGCCGATGATTGCTTTCTGTCAGGCGATCCAAGCTGCTTCACCCGTCAATGCACATGCGTTACCAATTCCGGATTATATGCCGGGATATGCGGACGATGTCATCATGGCAGCAGGAACGTTCGTACAAGGCTCATCGATCGAGTTGTCAGCGGATGGTCCGATCCGTGCACCCTATACTGCATACGTCCAAGGCGGTTTAACGTATAGCCACGTCAAGATCGCGATCATCTCAGCCGTCAATCACTTGATGGAAAAACAATTAATTCCAGAAAAAAACGTTTAATACTAGCATATCTCGTGAAAACGACCTCTGAACGACTTCGAGTAAAGTGATTAAAAAAGTTGTGTTAACTTTTCTTACATCGCTTGACAAGTTGCCTGACAGAGGTTTATTCTCATGGAGTAAGGAAAAAGGAGGAACCACATGGCAGACTCATCACGCCAGTCCAAGCCACTATTTCCCATCGGAGTCGTTCAAGAGTTGACCGCGTTATCTGCCCGCCAGATCCGATATTACGAAGAACAGGGACTGATTAAGCCGGAGCGGACAGAGACGAAGCGTCGCCTCTATTCGTTCAACGATGTCGATCGCCTGTTGTCGATTAAGGAATACCTGGATCAGGGACTGAATATCGCAGGGATCAAATTGATTTTTGAAAACGATCTCGTCAAACGCGAACGCGTTGCGGAGAGCGTCGTCGAGACGCGCCCGGAACTATCTGACGGTGAATTGTATAAACTCCTGAAAAATGAATTGAAGGAAGCAGGACGACATGGAAAGACGTCGCTCATCCAAGGTGAGCTCGGGCGTTTCTTCAAGTAAGGACCTGTAACCATATAAAAACGAATCGGAGAGGGGATTTGTCACATGACACGTCGCAACATTACACGAGAAGACATTTTGAAAATCGCTAAAGCTGAGGATGTACGCTTCATTCGCTTACAGTTCACAGATATCCTCGGAACGATCAAGAACGTTGAAATTCCAGTAAGCCAATTGGAAAAAGCACTTGATAACAAAATGATGTTCGATGGTTCATCGATCGAAGGATTCGTCCGGATCGAAGAATCAGATATGTATCTCTTCCCAGACTTAAACACATGGGTCGTCTTCCCATGGACAGAAGATGGAACAGGGAAAGTTGCACGTTTAATCTGTGACATCCATAATCCGGATGGCTCGCCGTTCGCAGGAGACCCACGTGGTCAGCTCAAACGGGTACTTAAAGAGATGGAAGAACTCGGTTTCACATCATTCAACGTTGGACCAGAGCCAGAATTCTTCCTCTTCAAGAAAGATGAAAAAGGTCGTCCGACACTTGAATTGAACGACCAAGGTGGATACTTCGACCTCGCACCAGTCGATCTTGGTGAAAATTGCCGTAAAGAAATCGTCATCGAGCTCGAGAACATGGGCTTTGAAATCGAAGCATCACACCACGAAGTCGCTCCAGGTCAGCACGAAATCGACTTCAAATATGCGGATGCGATCACGACAGCGGATAACATCCAAACGTTCAAACTTGTTGTCAAGACGATCGCGGCGAAGCACAACTTGCACGCGACATTCATGCCAAAACCACTCTTCGGAGTCAACGGATCAGGAATGCACGCGAACATGTCGCTTTTCAAAGGCAACGAGAACGTCTTCTTCGATGAAGGCAACGAAGACATGCAATTGTCGGAAGATGCACGTGCCTTCACAGCAGGTATCCTCAAACACGCACGTGCCTTCACAGCGGTTTGTAACCCGACAGTCAACTCATACAAACGTCTTGTTCCTGGCTACGAAGCGCCTTGCTACGTCGCATGGTCAGCCCGTAACCGTTCACCACTCGTCCGTGTTCCTGCAGCACGTGGACTCTCGACTCGTATCGAAGTTCGTTCAGTCGATCCAGCAGCGAATCCGTACCTCGCGCTTGCGACATTGCTCGCTTCAGGTCTCGACGGAATCAAGAACAACTTGAAAGCACCGGCTCCAATCGACCGTAACATCTACGTCATGGACAAACCGGAACGCGTTGCGAACGGAATCGATGATCTTCCATCAACACTCAGCCACGCACTCGAAGTCTTGAAAGCGGATGACGTCGTCATGCACGCTCTCGGCGATCACATCGCAGAGCACTTCGTTGAATTGAAAGAAATCGAATGGGATATGTTCCGGACGCAAGTCACGGAATGGGAACGCGATCAGTACATGGTCTTGTTCTAATCCAACTCAAGCACTTCTGGACTTTTGTCTGGAAGTGCTTTTTTTCATGTCGTCGACAGGAATTGAGTCAAGGATATGGAAAGATACAAGAGTACAAAGAAAGGGAGACGATACATCATGAAAAAAGGATATGAAGGCAAAGAGATCACGGTCTATTTTGATTCGGAAGTCTGCATTCATTCCGGTCATTGTGTACGAAGTCTACCGACCGTCTTTGATGTCAAACGGCGTCCGTGGATTGAAGCGGACGGGGCGCCGGTGGAAGACGTTATGCGCGTCGTCGATGGTTGTCCAAGCGGCGCCTTATCTTACGAACGGAGGGAAGCAAATGGAGCTGAAACGAGCGGAACGTAAAATCGAAGCCCATCAGGAAGGTAAAGTGATTGGAGAAATCACTTACAGCGATACGAACAACGGCATGTGGATCATCGATCACACGTATGTTGATCCCGCGCACCGGAACCAACAGATTGGGGAACAACTCGTTGCCGAGATCGTCAACTGGGCACGGGAAGCAAACGTCAAGCTACTGCCGTTATGTCCGTTTGCGAAAAAAGAGTTCGAACATCAATCGGATTATCAGGATGTACAAGCAAATACGTGATCACAAAAATCTCCTCCGGTCTCTCAAGACTAGAGGAGATTTTTTCGAGTCATTGTTTGTGATCTCTGACTTTCATTTTGCGAGAAACAACCATCGCACCGAAATAGGCGATGACGTACAACACGACCAGTCCTTGTTTTAGCATGTAAGGTAGATCCATTTGATTCACAAGTAGAAAACTAGCGCACGATAAAATTAAAAAGGGTATTAGCCACTTGTTCGGCACATCAGCACCTCCTTCACTATCTATGTATTTCTATTTTAAGGATAACACAAAATATTTACCGGAATATGTTAAAGATGAATAACTTGCTTACAGATAAATCCTTAGAAACGCCATCGTGACGACACCGGTGATGACCGTCCAAGAAAGACTTTTACTGAAAATCGCGACTGCCATCGTCGGTAGGGCGGCGAAGACATGAAGCGTCGAAATCGTCGGGAACGCGTTGTCTTGCGCGATAAGTAAATTTTGAAAGAAGAGGGCGCCAAGCAGGCAGACGGGAATGAACGAGAGCCATTCCGTTACAAGGCGCGGTAACGTCAGTCCATGAAGGACGAGAAACGGTAAGATACGTGGAATCCAAGTGACGAGTCCACAAGCTAAAAAGAGACCGATTAATTCTGGGCGGATTTCCATCGTGTGATCACGACTCCTATACTAGCGCCACCGAGTGTCGCGCAAAGAACGGCGACTTCCGCAGAAAAGTAGCGCATGGTGATGTAAAGCAAAAGTAAGACGATCAATAAGAGGCAACTATTCACGGCAATGCGGGTACGTTCTCCTTCAAATTGTAAGTACAATAAACCGATGAACATCGCCGTCAGAGCAAAGTCGAGACCGAAGCGCTCGGGATCAGGAAACCAGCTACCGACAAGTGTACCGAGTACGGTTGCGATAATCCAGCTAAGATACGCGGTCAGATTTAAGCCATGCATGAAGGACGGTGAGATCTTCCCTTTTTGCGCAGTATTCATTGCGACCGCAAACGATTCATCCGTCAGTAACGTCCCGGTACCGAGTCGATCACGAAGGTGGCGTGTCTCGACGTGCGGAGCGAGCGTCAGACTCATTAACAAGTGCCTGAGATTGACGATGAATGTCGTCAGAATGATGGCAGAGGCGGGAATATTCAACAGCAAGAGACTCGTGATGATGAATTGAGCGGCGCCGGCATAGATGAAGACGGACATGAATCCGACTTCAAAAGGGGATAAGCCGGAGGCACGACCGACGATCCCTGCGGAAAAGCCGATGCCGATATAGCCAAGGACGGTGGGTAGACAGGCGCGGACACCTGCTTGAAAGGCTGATGACATTCAATTCCTCCTCTTTTTTAAGAGCATAGCATTCGTGCGGTATATCGTCACCAACTGGTCAATATTTTCATCATTTTTTTCGACATACTCGACTTGATTTGGTGGTAAAGAGTAAGTGGTACGGCAAAATCAGTTAGGTAAAGGAGCGTTTTTCATGCACAAATTAATGAAAGATTCAAACCGGTTCGTTTCAGACATGGTCGACGGACTCGTACTTGCTCACCCTGATTTGTATAAAAAAGTCGAAGGTGTTAACGTCGTTGCGCGGAAAGTACCACTGGACGGAAAAGTCGGTCTTGTCTCTGGTGGGGGAAGCGGTCACGAACCGGCACACGCTGGATTCGTCGGGGACGGTATGCTTGCTGCGGCTGTTTGTGGGGAAGTGTTCACTTCACCGACACCCGACATGGTGCTTGAAGGCATCAAGGCAGCTCATGGGGGAAAAGGTGTCCTACTCGTCGTCAAGAACTATTCAGGTGACGTCATGAACTTCGATATGGCGAAGGAACTTGCTGAACTCGAGGATATTGAAGTTGATACGGTCGTCGTTAATGATGACATCGCGATCAAAAAGGAAGAGGATCGTCGTGGGGTCGCAGGAACTGTCTTCGTCCATAAGATTGCCGGTGCTGCAGCGGCAGAAGGAAAATCACTAAGTGAAGTCAAAGCAGTTGCGGAAAAAGTCATCAAGGGCGTTCGTTCGATTGGAATGGCACTCTCACCATGTTACATGCCGGAGAGCGGCAAGCCAGGCTTTGAGTTGCATGATGACGAGATGGAGATCGGAATCGGGATCCACGGTGAAAAAGGACTTGAACGAAAAGCAGTCGCTTCCGTTGATGCGATCGTCAAAGAGTTGCTCGATCGTTTGACGAAAGAAGTACCAGACAAAAAAGTCGCCGTCATGGTGAATGGGATGGGCGGAACACCAGAATCCGAACTGTACATCACGTATAAATATGTCGCGGAAGAACTTGAGGCGCATGGTTACGAGATTGCCCGCTCATTCGTTGGAAACTATATGACATCGCTTGAGATGCACGGGTTCTCAATCACGCTCTTACCAGTGGATGATGAACTGCTCGGATATCTCGATGCAGAAACGAAAGCGATTGGATTCTAATTCAAATAAACGGGGTGTAAAAACATGAAGTTGACGACGGAACAGTTGCAAAGCGCGCTCCTCAAAGCAGCGGAACAGATCGAACAGCATAAGGATGAATTGACGGACCTTGACCGGGAAATTGGTGATGGAGATCATGGAATTAACATGTCGCGTGGCTTCCAAGCAGTCCAGAAGACGCTAGAAGAACACGGCGAATATGAGGATTTAGGAGCTTTATCCAAAGAAGTCGGGATGACGCTGATCAAAACGATTGGTGGGGCATCCGGTCCTTTATACGGGACAGCATTCGTTAAGTTCGCCGGTGCATTCAAAGGGAAAACAGAAGTCGAAGGTGCGGATCTTGCAGACGCTTTCCGCGAAGCGACGGAAGGGATCAAATCGCGTGGGAAATCGGAATTCGGTCAAAAGACGATGGTCGATATCTGGACACCGTTCCAAGAAGCGCTCTCGCAAGAAGGGGACTTGAAAGCTGCAATCGATCAAGCACTTGCTGATACAAAAGCGCGTATCGCAACGAAAGGGCGCGCGTCCTACTTCGGTGAAGCGACGGAAGGCGTACAGGACCCAGGTAGTTTATCGAGTGCTTTGCTACTCAGCGAAATTGCGGAGGTGCTTCATGGTTAATCTTGTACTTGTTTCTCATAGTGAAAAACTCGCGGCTGGGCTGAAAGAACTGTTGGCAGAGATGGCACCGGATACGCCAGTCTTAGTAGCAGCCGGTCTTGAAGATGGTAGCATTGGAACAGACGCGACACGAATCGAAGAAACACTGAATACACTAGACGACGATGGAGTCGTCTTAACGGATATTGGTTCTGCGACGATGAACACAGAATTAGCACTTGAATTATACAGTGGCGAACGGACGGTACGTTTTATCGACGCACCACTCGTCGAAGGTGCGTTTTTAGCGGCAGTCCTTAGCGGTCAATCGAAATCTGTTGATGAGATTGAAGACGGATTAAAAAAAGAGTTTGGCAAATAAGTAATAAATCCCCCATCGCGAATAGGCGAGGAGGATTTATTTCAATTACTTCTATTCATATTAAAACTTAGTAGAGACTCTGATGAATCAAAACGACCGGAGCCACTCTTCTAACCACTCTCTAGGTAAGCAAACTGTAGCTAAATCAAGTGTTTGTAATGCATCCAAAGAATACGTGTTATAAAGATAGAGATCCCATTGTGCATCGATATCGTTTGCTACTTCAGTCGCTTGTTCACTTAATGGATAAGTTCCACGTCCGTCAGTTGCAAGATGATAATAATCATTATGGTAGACATTGATCATATACCGGTAACACCAATCTGCCAGTTCTTCATGCGTGATGTTGCCATCAAGCGCGAACTGAATGTATTCTTTTAGCTGTTGATCAGAATAAATGGTATTCATGAGGCACCTCACGCTATATTTTCTATAAGATATCAAAAACCCGGTCCCTCTGTAAAAGGGATCGGGTTATTAATTAACTTATTTCGATGGTTTAAAGACCATTGTCGCTTCCACTGCTTTTTGCCATCCAGCATAGCGTTGTTCACGATCGTCTTCTTTCATCTCTGGTTTAAACTGATGATCGAGCTTCCATTGTTGTTTGATTTCCGCTTTATCTTTCCAGTAACCGACGGCTAATCCAGCAAGATATGCTGCACCGAGTGCTGTCGTTTCGTTGATTTCTGGACGATCGACAGGAACGCCGAGGATGTCCGATTGGAACTGCATCAAGAAGTTATTGGCTACAGCACCACCGTCGACACGAAGTGTTTTCAGTTCGATTCCAGAATCTTGTTCCATCGCTGTCAACACGTCGCGTGTTTGATAAGCGAGTGATTCAAGCGTTGCCCGAACGAAGTGCTCTTTATCTGTTCCGCGTGTTAATCCGAAGATCGCCCCACGAACATCTGAATCCCAATACGGTGCACCAAGACCGACAAAAGCAGGAACGACGTAAACACCGTCTGTTGAATCGACTTTCGTTGCATAGCCTTCTGAATCTTTCGCGTGTTTCAACATACGGAGTCCATCGCGGAGCCACTGGATTGCAGAACCGGCGACGAAGATAGAGCCTTCGAGCGCATATTCGACTTTTCCATCAACGCCCCAAGCAATTGTCGTCAAGAGTCCGTGGTCAGAAGAAACGGCTTTCTCACCTGTGTTCATGAGCATGAAACAACCTGTTCCGTATGTGTTCTTTCCTTCACCTTCTTCAAAACACGTTTGACCAAAGAGTGCAGCTTGTTGGTCACCAGCGATCCCAGCGATTGGCACTTCGTAACCGAAGAAGTGATATGGTACTGTTTTGTCGTAGACTTCACTCGATTGACGAACTTCTGGTAACATTGATGCAGGAACACCGAGGATATCGAGCAACTCTTCATCCCATTTTTGCTCATAGATGTTGTACATCAATGTCCGTGAAGCGTTCGTGTAATCCGTGATATGCGTTTTTCCACCAGACAATTTCCAAACGAGCCACGTATCAATCGTACCGAAGAGTAATTCACCGTTCTCTGCTTGCTCACGTGCGCCTTCGACATTGTCGAGAATCCATTTGACTTTCGTACCAGAGAAGTAGGCATCAATCAAAAGTCCTGTTTTATCACGGAACTTCTGATTCAAACCTTGTTCTTTTAAGTCGTCACAGATACCAGACGTTTGACGTGATTGCCAAACGAGCGCGTGATAAACCGGTTTACCTGTTTCTTTGTTCCAGACCACTGTCGTTTCACGTTGGTTCGTGATTCCGATTCCGGCGATTTGCTCAGGTTTGATATCTGCTGTTCCGAGTGCTTCAGCCATAACAGCAAGAATCGAACCCCAGATTTCGTTTGCATCGTGCTCGACCCAGCCTGGTTGCGGGAAGTATTGCTTGAATTCCCGTTGTGCCGAGTTGACGATTTTCCCGTCGTGATCGAAGATGATCGCACGTGAGCTTGTCGTACCTTGGTCGAGTGCTAGGATATACTTGTTTTCCATTTCGAAATCCCCCTTGAGCGGTATGTGTTTGTGAAACGTGATCTTAGTAGATCAATTGATAGATGAACACGGCAAGCGCTCCGCCGATGATTGGACCAACAACTGGAATCCATGAGTAGCCCCAGTCAGATGACCCTTTATTCGGAATCGGTAAGATAGCATGTGCGATACGCGGTCCAAGGTCACGGGCCGGGTTGATGGCATATCCTGTTGTACCACCAAGTGATAGACCGATGACGACGACGAGTAAACCGACGATAAGTGGTTTTAAGCCGTCACCGAATGTCGTTAAACCGAGCGCCAAGATACCGAAGACGAGAACGAATGTCCCGATGATTTCAGAAATCAAGTTCGACGGCGTATGGCGAATCGCTGGACCTGTTGCGAACACACCGAGTTTTGCAGCTTGATCATCAGTCGCTTCAAAATGTTTCATGTAATGAAGCCAAACGAGAATGGCGCCGATGAAAGCTCCGACAAGTTGTCCGGCAATATAGACAGGAACGTCTGCCCACGGTAAATCAGAGTTTAAAGCAAGTGCAATTGTTAAAGCAGGGTTCAAGTGCGCTCCACTCTCAGCAGCGACGAATGCTCCTGTCATGACGGCAAGACCCCAAGCGAACGTGATGACAATCCATCCGCTGTTTTCGGACTTCGTCTTTCTCAAGACGACACCGGCGACGACACCATCCCCGAGCAGAATGAGGATCATCGTACCGATCATTTCCAATACAAAGTTATTCATGCAAAAACCCTCCCTTTGGATTAAAGCAAATAATGGTCTTTCTACTTTAAATTACTCCGATTTGATAACGTTTTCAATACATATAATTGAAATATAGGAATGGAAATTTTTTATTTTAATGTTTAAAGATACGAAAAATTGGATAAGAAAACACCTCTTTTGCCTGCAAGCAAGCAAAAGAGGTGTTAACGACGACGCTTTTTTCTTTTTTTAGGTCGAAACCAACTACTGGAATAATCTAGTAGGATATGAATTGTACTCGCCACCATGATACCAATGACAAAAGCGGGTAGGGAAGCGAACCAGGAATCAATGGTCTCTGACGCGATGACTTGAAAATACAAGCTGAGAAATAATAAGGGAATCACAAGTGCAGCACTATAAAGGAGTCGGATGACATCCCCAATGATCAATCCGTGTGACCAGATCGAGCGGTGGGGCATGATCTTCACATAAGGCATCCACAGGACTCGAAATGGTCCAAAGCGATAATACGGTTCTGACTTTAAATCGAGGTCAGGTGACAACCAAAGCGTACCGACAGCGATACCGATGGCAGTCGGTAACCAATCCGTTTGTTGCGTTGCGACCGAATACGCAACGTAACCCGTCAGTGCGACGGTATTGACGGTATCATGTACATTTCCTGAAGGCATGAAAAAAGACCAGTCGTAACTGGTCCCTCCGTCAATGAATCGTCCGATACACGCCGATTACCTTACCAAGAATGGAGACATTATCGAAATACATCGGATCCATCGAGTCATTTTCTGGTTGTAGACGTACCTGTTGATCTTCTAAGAAGAACCGTTTCACCGTCGCTTCGCTATCTTCGGTCATAGCTACGACGATTTCTCCGTTTTCTGCTGTGTTTTGTTGGCGTACGATGACGCGATCGCCGTCAAGAATACCTGCGTTAATCATTGATTCACCATCGATCGTCAACATGAAGACCGTTTCGTTTCCTACATAATGTGCAGGGAGCGGGAACTGTTCTTCGATGTTTTCAATCGCTGTAATCGGAAGACCAGCTGTGACTTTCCCGATGACGGGAACATGAACGATAGCTTCCGTGATTTCTTCAGGCTTATCAAGCAATATCTCAATCGCACGTGGTTTCGTCGGGTCACGGCGAATCATTCCCCGTTTCTCGAGTCGATCCAAATGACCGTGTACCGTCGAGCTAGACGCGAGTCCGACTGCTTCTCCGATTTCACGAACTGATGGTGGATACCCCTTCAGTTTCACTTCAGAGACGATGTAGTCGAGAATCTCTTGTTGGCGCTTAGACATTTTCCGCATACGAATTGCCACCTCTTTCTGGATTGAAGTTTGAAATGTAAGAATATATGTTTCTAAATTCACTATAACATAGAACAAATGAGCGTACAAACAATTGTTCGACATTTTGTGTTGACCGAACACGGGTTCTGTGTTTATTATGAATTATGCGAACAATTGTTCCGCGAACGTTTATTCTAACTCATTCATTTCATATTTGGAGGGATTCATGATGATTCATACGATTCGTACTCATGCTTTTTCTATTCTCTTCTATGCATTAAGTATTGCCTTCGTGATCTTTTTACTCACACCACGCCCAGATGAAAAGGTAGCACAATTGATGACGGCTTCCGTTACGGTCGATGAGAACGCTACAGTCGAACAAATTGCTGAAGTCTACAATGATGGTTCGATGTCAGATGAGGAATACGTCAACTGGTTGATCAAAAATAATGATGTTGAGACAAAACATGTCATCTCAAAAAGCAAAATCGTTGTACCAATCGCACAACAATGACAAAATGGAAAAGTTGTGAAAGAACGAACAGGGATGTGAGGTACGATGAAGGTCGTGATTTATTGTCGAGTATCGACCGAAAAAGAAGCACAAGATAGTTCGATTGAACGCCAACGGATGGAGCTTTCGAAGGTTGCGTCTCAAAAGGGGTTTGATGTCGTAGATATCGTCTCTGAAAAAGAGAGTGGATATGATGTTGATCGGGAAGGGATGCTAACAGTTCTTGATTATGTGACACGCGATACGGTAGATGCGGTCCTCGTAACGGATGATACACGGATTGGTCGAGGGAATGCAAAAATCGCTATTTTGCATACATTCAAAAAACATGGGGTCCGCTTGATGACGCTTGATTCAGATGGAGAATATCAACTTGCGGATGCAGAAGCGATGGTCCTTGAGATCGTCTCACTCGTGGAAGAATACCAACGGAAACTGCATAATGCAAAAATCGCCCGTGGCATGCGGCGAGCAGTCGAACAAGGTTTTCGCCCGGAACGAAATCTCAATCGCCAAGGAGAGAACGCAGGACGTAGTCGAAAAGACGTACCGATCGAAGAAATTGTACGTCTTCGAGAACTCGGATTGACGTTTTCTGATATCGCCATCACCTTGCGGGGGATGGGGCATGATATTTCAAAAGCAACGGTCAATCGTCGATATCTTGAATACCGCGAACTGACACCTAGCCCGGAATGAGAAGCAAGTAACCCGTCGACTGACGCGGTTAACTTGCTTTTTTTTATAAGCTCTTTTACAGTAAGAATACAATTGAACTACTCAAGTTTGAGTCATAAAGAAAGAGGGATTCCATGTTATCACAAGAACAATTAGATCGAATTAATGCATTAGCGAATAAATCAAAAGTTGAGCCGTTATCGGAAGCGGAAACGGCAGAGCAAAAAGAATTACGTGCAGCGTATCTCGCAGCATTCCGTGGATCGTTCAAAAACCAACTCATGGGTATGAAAATCGTCGATGAAGAGGGAACGGACGTAACACCTGAGAAATTGAAACAAGCACAAGAAGAAGAACGGAATAAACAATAATCGTTCGTTTCTTTTATAGAAGAAAGAGGTCTCGCGTCAAGCGGACCTCTTTTTTGTTTAGAGCGAGTATCTTTTTTGTTTAGAGTGAGTAGATGAGGAAACATTGTACGATAGCAATACATCTTAATAGCGATCTTTCATGGATTCATGCATCCTGTATGAGTCGATAGAACGGCTATAGATAGCGCATTCATTTTAATGTGACATACTATTTAGAAAAGTTGTATCACATTTAAGAGTGTGCTAAAATGAGTAGGAATTTGTGAAAAAGAGAGAGGATGATTGTTTTGACGAACATGACGACAGTAGAACAATTAGCAATTAATACGATTCGTACCTTATCGATTGATGCCGTACAAAAGGCGAACTCGGGTCACCCAGGTATGCCAATGGGAGCAGCGCCAATGGCATTCTCGCTTTGGGCGGATCATATGAACCACAACCCTAAAAATCCAGAATGGTTCAACCGCGACCGTTTTGTACTTTCAGCCGGACACGGTTCGATGCTTCTCTACTCACTCCTCCACCTATCGGGATACGATCTATCGATGGATGATCTTAAATCATTCCGTCAATGGGGATCAAAAACACCGGGTCATCCGGAATACCGTCACACGGCTGGTGTAGATGCAACAACGGGTCCACTTGGTCAAGGGATCGCGATGGCAGTTGGTATGGCAATGGCAGAACGTCATCTTGAAGCAAAATACAACCGTGACGATCTCAACGTCGTCGA
Organism: Exiguobacterium sp. EF_C8; assembly: GCF_054956715.1. Lineage (NCBI taxonomy): Bacteria > Bacillati > Bacillota > Bacilli > Caryophanales > Exiguobacterium > Exiguobacterium sp. EF_C8. The sequence continues at coordinate 1,147,609 of NZ_CM143264.1, forward strand.
TCACTTCACATACGGAATTTGTGGAGATGGAGACTTGATGGAAGGTGTCTCAGCTGAAGCGGCTTCACTCGCAGGTCACCTTGGTCTTGGAAAATTAGTCGTATTGTATGATTCAAACGATATCTCACTTGATGGCGATCTCGACAAATCATTCTCTGAAAACGTCCAGAAGCGCTTCGAAGCGTATAACTGGCAAGTCATTCGCGTAGAAGACGGAACGGATATCGATTCCATTTCGAAAGCAATCGCGACGGCACAGGCAGAGACGACAAAACCAACATTGATCGAAGTCAAAACAGTCATCGGTTTCGGTTCACCGAACAAATCAGGGAAGTCGGCTTCTCACGGTGCACCACTTGGTGAAGCAGAAATCAAATTGACGAAAGCAAGCTACATTTGGGATCACGAAGAGTTCTACGTACCTGAAGAAGTCAAATCATTGTTTGACGAGCGAATCGTCCAACGTGGTGCTTCTGCAGAAGACGCATGGAACGAGACAATGAAACAATACGAAGCAGCGCACCCAGAATTGCATGCTGAACTCGTTCGCGCGATTGCAAACGAATTGCCAAGCAACTGGGAAGCAGACCTTCCGACATACGACTTGTCGTCGAAAAAAGCAACGCGTCAAACAAGCGGTGAAGTCTTGAATGGTCTCGCGAAGAACGTTCCGACATTGTTCGGTGGTTCAGCTGACCTTGCAGGATCAAACAACACGATGCTTAAAGGCGAAGCAGACTTCGATATCGATCCAAGCGGTCGCAACATCTGGTTCGGGGTACGTGAATTCGCAATGGCAGCAGCTGTCAACGGTATGGCACTTCACGGCGGCGTCATTCCTTACGGCGCGACATTCTTTGTCTTCTCGGATTACCTCCGTCCGGCGGTTCGTCTTGCTGCATTAATGGGACTTCCATCAATCTTCGTCTTGACGCACGACTCGATCGCTGTCGGTGAAGATGGTCCAACACACGAGCCAGTCGAACACTTGATGAGCTTCCGTGCAATGCCGAACGTCACGATCTACCGTCCAGCAGACGGAAAAGAGACGATCGCAGCATGGAAAACAGCAGTTCAAGCAAAAGATAAACCGACACTACTCGTCTTGACACGTCAAGGTCTTCCTGAACTTGAAGGTACGACGACAGAGGGTGCTGAAAAAGGTGGTTATGTCATCGCTGGTGACGTTACGAAAGCTGATACACTCTTGCTCGGTACTGGTTCAGAAGTTCACCTTCTTGTCGAAGCACAAAAAGAACTTGGTGAATCAGCAGCTGTCGTTTCACTTCCATCATGGGAAGTATTCGAAGCACAATCAGCAGAGTATAAAGAATCGGTTCTTCCAAAACACATCACGAAACGTGTAGCAATCGAAGCAGGGGCTTCACTCGGTTGGTACAAATATGTAGGAACAGAAGGACAAGTCATCGGAATCGATCGTTTCGGCGCATCTGCTCCTGGAGACTTCCTCTTGAAAGAATACGGCATGTCTGTTGAGAACGTTTTAGCGACTGTCAAGCAACTCGGATAATCATTTCCGGAAAAACGGGTCCGATCTTATGTCGGACTCGTTTTTCATCTATTATCATCTATGCAAACAATTGGAATTATAGTATAGTAAAAAGCGACGTTTTAAGTTAGAGGAGGAAGCAACTTGGCTACATGGATTTGGATTTTAATTGCCCTTCTTTGCTTGGTAGCAGGTGTCGCCCTTGGTTTCTATATCGCTCGTCGATACATGATGAACTACTTGGAGCAAAACCCACCAATCAACGAAGATATGATTAAGACATTGATGATGCAAATGGGTCAAAAGCCATCACAAAAGAAAGTCAACCAAGTGATGCGTTCAATGAGTGGTTCAATGAAATCACCTAAAAAATAAGCTGTACAAAAGGGGACCAAATGGTCTCCTTTTTATTTGCTATTTTTTAGAAAGAGAACTAATCTAAAATGTGAGACTATTTCAAATAATCATAGGATTTAAAAAAGGGGGGAGACTTGAATGGGAGTCTTCAGGAAACTCGGTTGGTTTTTCCGACGAGAATGGAAAGCGTATAGTCTTGGGGTCATCTGTTTGATTTTTGTGGCAGGGTTAGAACTTATTCCACCGAAGGTCATCGGAACGACAGTCAATGGTCTGAGTGAAGGAAGCTTGACGAAGAATGATTTGATTCGTCTAGCTGGTACATTGTTACTCATCGGGGTCGCGACGTATTTCATTCGTTATTTTTGGCGTTTTCACATTTTCGGTGCATCGATTCGCCTCGGGCGATTGTTACGCAGTCAACTGTATGGTCATTTTTCAGATTTGGATCAATCGTTCTATAAGAAATATCGCAGCGGAGATTTGATGGCACATGCGACAAACGACGTACAAGCTGTTTCGATGACAGCGGGGGCCGGCATTCTAACGCTCGTCGACTCGGTGACAATGGGGAGCTTTGTCATCATCACAATGGTCACGACGATCAGCTGGAAATTAACGCTCGTGTCACTTTTGCCAATGCCACTGATGGTCTATTTGACGTCACGCTACGGTAAGATGTTACATTCCCGTTTTCATGACGCGCAAGAAGCGTTCTCTGATTTGAACGATAAGGTCGCGGAGAGCATCAGTGGTGTCCGTGTCTTAAAAGCAACAGGGGAAGTCGAATCCGACGTGCAGACGTTTACCGATCTGTCTGATGACGTTGTTCAAAAGAATCGTCGTGTGGCGAAAATTGATGCACTGTTTGATCCGACGATTTTTGGATTAGTCGGTCTATCGTATATCATCGCGGTCGGCTATGGCGCCTACTTGTTACGACAAGGCGAAATCCGGATTGGGGATATCGTTTCCTTCACTACATATCTTGGTTTATTGACGTGGCCAATGCTCGCCTTCGGTTGGTTGTTCAACATCGTTGAACGGGGTCGTGCTTCCTATGACCGGATCGAACGGATGCTTGCGATCGAACCAGAAATTAAAGATGCGAAGGAAGCAGCAACGAGTGTCTCGTCACCAGAACTTCATGTCGGGATTAAACGATTCATCTATGACACGCAACCGGTCCTTCAAGAGATCGATGTGACGTTGAAGCCTGGGAAATCGCTTGGGATCGTCGGAAAGACGGGTGCTGGGAAATCGACATTCGTTCGTTTGTTATCGCGTGAATATGACGTTAAACAAGGCGCCATCACGATTGGCGGACGAGATATCAAACAATTGACACGAGACACCGTCCGTCGTCAAGTAGCGATCGTTCCGCAGGATCATTTCCTGTTCTCTGCTTCGATTGCTGATAATATCGCCTTTGCAAAACCAGATGCATCAATGGAAGACATCATGGAAGTGGCGCGTATCGCAGCAGTCCATGAGGACATTCTCGGCTTTAAGGAAGGATACGCGACGATGGTTGGGGAACGAGGTGTCACGTTATCTGGTGGTCAAAAACAACGGATCTCGATTGCCCGGGCGTTACTAGCAGACTGTCCGATTTTAGTACTAGATGATGCCTTGTCTGCGGTCGATGCGAAAACCGAAGAAGCGATCATCCACCACTTCCGTACGGCGGATCACGATCAAGCGCAAATCATCGTTGCCCACCGATTATCGGCTGTGTCGCATACCGATGAGATCATCGTCCTTGAAGACGGTCGGATCATCGAGCGAGGAACACATGAGCAATTACTCGCTCATGACGGTTGGTATAAAGAGACGTACGATCGCCAGCAACTAGAATCACTTGTTGAACAAGGAGGGCGTTCTGAATGAATCATGATATCAATGAAAAAGCCGTCCTGAAACGATTGCTTGATTTCGTCAAACCGTTCAAAAAGCAAGTCAGCATCGCTTTCATCCTGCTGTTCATTACGACAGCGGCAAAACTCGGGGGACCGTATCTCGTCAAGATTTTTATCGATGAATATGTCGCACCGGGTACGTATCCGGTAAAGGAAGTTGCACTTTTGTTTACGGCGTACTTGTTATTGCATACGACAGGGATCATCGTCGATTACTTGCAAGCATTTGAGTTCCAAAAGATTGCCTTACAAGTCATTCAACGCTTGCGTATCGATGTTTTCCGACACGTCATGCACTTACGACTCGCTTATTTTGATCGAACGCCTGCTGGGGTACTCGTCTCCCGGATCACGAACGATACGGAAGCGATTAAAGAACTTTACATCGGTGTCTTATCGACATTCGTGCAAAGCGGTGTCCAGTTGATTGGGACATATATCTTCCTCTATCTGTTAGAACCGCGACTCGCGACGATTGCGTTATTGTTGTTACCACTGTTTTATTTCATCATTTGGATTTACCGGAAGTATTCGACGAAGTATTACGCGGAAGTCCGCGATTTACTGTCGAAAATCAATGCCCAACTGAATGAATCGATCAACGGGATGGCGATCATCCAGCAGTTCCGCCAAGAAAAGCGTCTAATGGCAGAATTCGAAGAGACGAACGTCGCTCATCAAAACGGTCGTTACAAGAACTTAAAGCTTGATAGCTGGTTACTACGACCCATCATCGAATTGTTACTGGCGATTTCGATTGCGACACTTGTGACGTACTTTGGTGTCTTATCATTCTCGCAAACAGTCCAAGTCGGTGTCGTTTACGCTTTCATCAGTTACATGGAGCGAATTTTCCAACCGGTTCAGCAAATCATGCAACAATTGTCTGAGTTCCAACAAGCTGTCGTCTCGGCAGACCGTGTATTCAAGGTGCTCGATACGGATGAACCGGAACCAACGAAACAGCTCGAAGGGGATGCACGTGTGTCGGAAGGACATATCGTCTTTGAAGATGTTCGCTTTAGTTATGATGGAGAGAAAGATGTTTTGAAAGGAATTTCATTCGAGGCGAAAAAAGGACAGACGATTGCCCTCGTTGGTCATACGGGAAGCGGAAAAAGTTCGATCATCAACATCCTGATGCGATTTTACGCTTACCAATCGGGTCGGATTTTGATCGATGGTCAACCGCTCGAGCAGTTATCGGAGGAAGAACTTCGGAAGCATGTCGGACTCGTCCTGCAGGATTCATTTTTGTTTACGGGTACGGTCGCGGATAACATTCGATTGTTCGACAGTTCGATTTCCTTTGATCGTGTTGAAGCGGCCGCGCAGTTCGTTCAAGCCGACGGATTCATCAATCAACTCGATCAGCAATATGACAGTCCCGTCGCCGAGCGGGGTGCGACATTCTCCGCTGGAGAACGTCAGTTGATTTCCTTCGCACGCACAATGGCACGGGATCCGAAAATCCTGATTCTCGATGAAGCGACAAGTTCGATTGATACGGAAACGGAAGAAAAAGTCCAAGTGGCGCTCGAACGGATGCGCGAGGGTCGGACGACGATTGCCATTGCCCACCGATTATCAACGATTCAAGATGCTGATTTGATTCTTGTATTGCATCAAGGGGAAGTGATCGAGCAAGGTAACCATCAAGAATTGATCGCGCAAGATGGACTGTATAAGAAGATGTATCAACTGCAATCTGGTCATGTCACGGTCTCTTAAAAAAAATAGCTATAAAAAAAGCCTGCCAGGCGATCTCGCCCGGCAGGTTGTTTATTTTGATTAGTAGACTGTAACTGTGACGTTTTGGCGACCCCAGTTGAGTGCTTCTTGTTGTGAACCAACGAGAAGATCAAGACGGTTACCTTGGATTGCGCCACCACGGTCGAGTACGATTGCTTCACCAATGCCTTCGATGTGCATACGTGTACCGATTGGATATTGCGAAGAAGCTGCTACGATACGCATACCATTGTACGTGATCGTATTTGTAACGTCATAACCGCTTGCTGTCAACGCACGACCATTGTAGAGTTGGCTACCATTGTTAGATGGGTCGTTCGTGTAAGCACTGACGTTCATCGTCACTTTTGTACCTGATTTTGCAGGTGTTGATTGTTTTGTTGCAGTTGCTGGTTGAGCTGCTGCTTTTGGTGCTGGCTTCGCAGCCGGTTGAGCCGCTGGCTTCGCAGCTGGTTGAGCTGCTGGTGCTTTCGCTACGCTACCGAGTGTTGTATATGCACTGTGTACATAGCGTGTTTTACCGTCGATTGTTGTTTTGATCCATGCACCGACTTTACCTTCTACGTTGACTTTTTCACCTTTGTAGAGGTTACCGACATCTTTCGAGCTTGTCGTTGGTTGTGTGCGGACATTTAATACTGCCGTAGTAACTGTAGCTTTTTTAAAGTCGAATGAGCCTGCTGCAGACGTATACGCGCCATGGACATAACGTTTTTGACCGTTAATGTGTGTTTGGATCCATGCGCCAGAACGTCCTTCGACATTTAATGTTTGACCTTTATATACATTGCCTACGTCTGCTGATGCAGTTGTAGGTGCTGTGCGTACGTTGAGTACTGGTGTATTTACTGTTACCGTTTCTGAGGCAGCCTCTGTCTCTTGGGCAAATCCTACTGATAGAGCTGTTGCTGCAAGACCGGCAGCGAAAACTGCTTTTTTCATTATTGATGTCCTCCTGACATATGCTGTGTTTACTGTTCCTACTTTACACGGCAAATCTGACTTGTGCGTTTACAGGTCAATGTCATTCGAGTTACAAACTGAGCTTGTATGACAAGAAGATTGCAAAAGAACGGTTTTTGTCATCGGTAGGACATACTAATTATGAAAAATAGACATTTATAGGTCTTTTGACTTACTTTCGATGAAATATTCGAACAATTTAAAAGGAAAACGACTTAAATATAGAAACTATGTCATCCTTTTATCGTCTAGTGATGAAAAAGTGAAATAGGTGATATGCAGATCAATACTTGACGATCGTCGTCACACCAAACGCTGTCAGATAGGAACGATGGTACAATTCCTGCATCCAATCGTTAGCGGAAAGCTGAAACGTGCCGTGAATCGTTTGGTATGTTCGTTGTTGAATATTGATGTCAATCGGCTCTACTAGTGGAGCGGACGGTAGATGGTCATGCATGCTGTCATTTTGATTTTCAATGTAGAGTAATTCGAGGACATCTCCTTCTTCCATATAACGCTCTAAGTAAATCATGAACTCCCATTGATCAGCACCATCAATCGTATAAAGGTAAGACATCGTGAATCGTCCTTGCTTCAAGGAGACATATTCAAGCGGTTCGACTTCATCTACGTATAATCGAGGAAGATCGTCAGGTACATAAAAGGGACGGGAACTAGCTAAGAACGTAAGAGCAGACATAAAGCACCTCCATCAGAAATAAGAAGTCATAAAAAAGTCAACATTCGCACTCGAATGCTGACTGGATCGTGCATTAGGATAAGAGCGGTTCGTTTGAACCGTGAATGGTGTAGTTTTGGACCGTCCGTGAATATTCTAAAAGTAGGACGTCGAGTTCATGGCTAAGTTGCAAAACACGCGGGGAGGTGAAGCTGGACTGGTCAGCTTGATGATATAATTCGCTACGTTTGGCTTCAATGGCTAACGTCAATAGTTGTTCTGTCGTCATAGCGGTCTCCCTTACATTGGTGTCGTATCCATATTCTAGCAAGTCCATTTACTGGGTGCAACGAGATTTCAGTAAAATTGACGAAATGTAATTTTTTTGTAATTTTGGCGGACACGAATCTTTTGCAACTTTCTGTGAGATAATAGGTGCTAAATGCAGAGGAGTTTGGCAAAATAGAGAAGGAACTTCTTCTATAGTAGTAAAGAAAGGGGATGCTCATATGGAGCTCTCATTGTGGTTAGCGTTCGGAGCCGGTTTGTTATCATTCGTCTCTCCGTGTACGTTGCCGCTGTATCCTGTATTTCTCTCCTATATTACAGGAGTGTCGGTCACGGATTTGAAGGAACGAGGGGTACGAGAAAGGCGATCCCTGTTTCACACGTTAGCTTTCCTCGTTGGATTTGCGATGGTCTTCGCTGTGCTCGGACTCTCGACATCCTTGTTCGCAGATGTCTTTATCACATATCGGGATACGTTACGGATGATCGGGGCACTCGTCATCTTCGTGTTCGGTGTCGTTCTCGTCGGGTTATGGCAACCGACATTCTTGATGCGTGAAAAGAAACTGAATCTTGGGGAACGAAAAGGGGGATACTTCGGAACGGTACTCGTCGGAATCGGTTTTGCGGCTGGTTGGACACCATGTACAGGTCCGATTCTCGCAGGAGTCATCGGATTAGCTGCGACCAATCCGAGCCAAGGTATGTTCTACATGCTCGCGTACGTCCTTGGGTTCTCGATTCCTTTCTTATTAATGGCATTTTTCGTAGGTCGTTCGCGTCTGTTCGTGCAGTATAGTCTGAAATTAACGAAATTCGGTGGAGCTTTGATGATGGTCTTCGGTGTCATGCTGTATTTTGACGGTCTCAGTAAATTCGCGGCATGGATGAGTGACATCGTCGGATTCACAGGATTTTAATCAAGGAAGTGATCGGATGATTTGGATATCAACTGGGGTAGCGCTCGTCATGGGTTTGCTGATCAGCTTTATTCGCGTGAAGGCATCAGCAAAACCGACGAACGCTAAAAAAATCTTGATCCCACCGTTTGCGATGTCAACGGGAATGCTACAGTTTCTATACCCAGCTTCTCGTCTGACATGGACGGAGGTAGCAGAAGCATTGCTCATTGGAGCCATCTTCAGTATCTTTTTGATCAAGACATCCAATTTTTATGAAGCGGAAGGGCAGATTTATCTGCAACGTTCGAAAGCGTTTTTCATCGTCTTATTCGGCATCTTATTCATTCGGACGATTGCGAAATTCTTTATCGGAGGGCAAATCGACATCTTCGAGACGGGTGGGATCTTTTATCTCGTCGCCTTCGGTATGATTGCCCCGTGGCGCTTCGCGATGTATCTCAAATACAAAAAGGTGAAATCGGGCACCGTGTCTGTAGCACATTTACCCCAATAAAAAACCGCTGAAGGTGACTTCGGCGGTTTTTTCGTGCATCCTTCAATTTTGGAAATATAATGCGTAGTCTCGCCAGTCGATGGCGTGCTCCGTCAAAGCTTTTTTCAAGAATTTATGATCGCGTTTCGGCGTCGCAGAAATATACCCTTTGACGACCAGTTCAGATGTCATCTCTGTCGCCCGTTCCTCGAGTGCGAACTGTCCGATCCGCCCGGCAATCTTGCGGCGTGCGACATCACGAAATGCCGATGGGACCGGCATGACGAGAGCGTTCAATAACTCCATCGTCTCATCCGTCCAAAGGTGTCGTGTCTTGTCGATGTACTCATCTTCCCAGTCCATCATCGATTTACCGTCTTCTTTCGGCAACTTCTTGAGGAACTTCCGGAACATGAAAAACCCGCCGATTGCCATGAGTGTAATCATGATAAAGCCCCAGAGCAGAATCCCGTTCATGAACCATTCCATGCGCGACTCATCCCCCTTTCACATCAAATATAGATTAGCATAAATCAGGTGGACGTGCTATGATGAATGACGGAGAAAGTGAGGCGAAAAAATGCTGCAACCATATGTACAATTGGACGAGACCGGACAGCCCCGTAAAGGTATCTTACCTGAAACAGCGGACGGTCGGATCGTTGAATTCTATTATGATACAAAGGGTGAGGAGATTACAGTCATCTTCGTCACCGTTCCGGCAGAAGACGCGAGCCGGAAGCGTGCGTTTACGGTCGGGAAAACGTTCAAGACGGTCTCGACACTCGAAGACTTCACATTACTTCACTATGAATGGGCAAATGACCAGATTTTTGCGACACTCGAGATGTTCGCGGATGGGTCGAAACGTCAAATCGACGCTTCGAGATTGCTCGACTATTAAAAAAGAAGGAGATGCGGATTGCCGCGTCTCCTTCTTTTGATATTTAAGAAATATGAAGTCGGATGACCTCGTCATGAAGGTCAACCTGTCCACCGATCGGGAACGTAAACAAAGGACTCGTATGTCCAAAATCGACATTCGCAAGGACCGGGATCTGTTTTAGTGATGGGTAAAGTGAAATCAAGTAGCGCAGATGTTCTTCCGTCATCTTCGTCGCGAGTTGGAACCGCCCGAAGACGAGCCCACGAATTGTCTCAGCGCCTGGTTGCGCCATCAAAGAGGCGAAATCACGGGCGAACGTCGCTGGGTGGACTTCGTAATCGTCTTCGAGGAACAAGATTGTATCCCGCAAATCAGGGAAGTGCGACGTGCCTTGAAGGAGGTTCAAGGTGCAAAGATTTCCACCGATCAGACGACCGCTCGCTTGTCCCGGAGATAAGAGTATCGGTCCTTTGTTCGGTAACGTGATGACATGTCCGCGATCCGAATCCCGCCAATGAATCGACGGCTTGATTGTAACCGGGTCCGTTGCGAATAAGACTTGTTTGAAATAATCAATCGTATAGGCGTCACGATCACGGAAAGCCCGTAACATTGGTCCAGAGTATGTCACTAAACCTGTATTCGTCAAAATGGCGTGACTGAGCGCCGTGATATCAGAGAAGCCACAAAGAATCTTCGGATGCGTCCGAATCAGTTCATAATCGAGTAAATCGACGAGTTCATTCGTACTGAACCCACCGCGAACGCAAAGGATCGCATCGACGTTCGGATCAGCAAACGCGGCGTGGAGATCTGCAACGCGTAACTCGGGATCACTGGAGCCGAACGGATTGACAGCACGCGCATGTTGACTGATTGAGACGCGTAATCCGAATGATTCGAGTGTCTCGATTGCATCGTCAATGATCCTCAGCTCGACTGTCGAGAGGCTCGAAGCGGGGGCGACTAGGCGGATATGTGAACCATCTGTCAGCTTCTTCGGCGTTAAGGTCGGAAGATGAGCGGAAATGATTTCCAATCGGTTACCGAATGGGTCCGCTGTAAAGAAACGACGGCGCGGAGCAAGTCGTGTATCATGCTCAACGGGATAACCTGCGGCTTGCAAGCGATCACTCATTTCTTCAAATGTAGCGACAGTCAATCCAGGATGCGCTTTTTTAGCAGGAGAGAATGGATCCTCGATGCCGAGGTGAAGCGCTGTACCGTGTTCTTTAAACCAGACACCACCACTTTTTTGAACACCAGCAGGTTTATCGACTTCCTTCATATGTAAAAGCCCGGCATAAAATGCACGGGCGCGATCTTCTTCGTTTTTCGGCATAGCGAGTTGGACATGATCTAACATGAAGACACTTCCTTTACGAATAAGATTTAAGCAACGAACTGGGTGATCCGTTTCAGTTCACGCTCGACGAGGTTCAAGTAGAAGGCACCTTCGATCCGACGATCAAGAGATTGAGCGATTTCATATAAGTTCGTCCGGAGCGCTGCGAGATACGACGCTTCCTCACCAAGGGATTGTCGATGGGCAAATGCATAGTGAGCGAGTAGGAACTGGAGATATCCACGATCGGTTAAGAATGGAATCAATTGTTTTTTCTCTTCCATCAACCAGGTATAGTTTGTGTCGTAATACATCTTCGCATATAAATGATAGGGCTCATCGCCACCGGTAAAGAGTGTTTCGCCACGTTTGACTTCTTCAATCAATCGTTCGCTCCAATCAAAACGCTCTTTTTTGCGACTAAGGAATAATGGCAGGATGTATGGATGAGCCTGATCTGGCATCCGTGAACAACCGCGTTCATGTCGCAGTGCCGCATAAAGAAGTAAGGCGCGATCTTCGAATCCACGTTCGATTGCATACGTCATCCGGCTGAAGGCTTCACAGGATGGGCAATCACTGAGTTCGTCGCTTGGTGCGTCGACCCATTCCGATAAATAGTGATCGGCTTGCTCCTCGTCACCAAGCTTGCTGTAAACCATGAAGCTAATATAGTCGCGTGTGCGCGCGAATCCATGCGCGTCACAAAAATCGATGAAGCGGTCAAGATCTTCTTCGAGAAGCGATACCGTCACGTCTTCTTGTTCTGCCATATAGATCAAATAGGACTTATAGTTCCAGTACAAATCAAGTTCTTGTTTTGGAGTCAGTGTCATCTCGTCTTTTCGGATCCATTCCATTAAGAGTGTGAAGGACACGAGAAATGACCGGAAGTGTCCTAGGTCAAATTGATTTTGTGAAAACGTCCATAAGGAGAGGAAGCGGAGTGAATCATCAGCTGTTTCCTCAAAGATGGCCCATAAGGCCTCACCGCGTGTAACGGAGGGTTCTTCTTCCTTTAAGCGAAGATATAAAAGATGGAGTTCTTCTTGAGGGTTCATCTGTACCCCTCCTTTCTTATATAAGTATACCACGAGCGTTTTAAGAAATCGCAATTGAGCGAGGACGGAATAAAAAAAGATTCCGAACCCGCTCAATTGCGGTTCGGAATCATTTCAAGTATTTGGGGATGAGTATTAGCTGTCGGATGTAGCAAATCATGTACTGTGTAACTATTGAGTACTTGATGGAACGCCGCAATGGCATCATCGAAAGCATCACGTGCCGGATTAAGCGAAGGGACCTCGTGAATGCCTTCTTGCGGATCGAGAAAATGAACGGTTGGTTCAAACAGTTGTACGACGTCACCGATATGAATTGCATCCGGAGGACCTGCTAAGCGGAAACCACCTCCACGACCACGGACAGAATCAATTAGACCACTCTGTCCCAAACGATAGACTACTTTCATCAAATGATTCTTAGAAATGTCGTAACAATCCGCTACTTCCTGGATTCGGACTAAACGATCGGGATTGGCTGCTGCGAACAGCAGGGACCGAATCGCGTAATCCGTATAACGTGTCATGCGCATTTTCATCACCTACTTAACACACATACTAGGGGGGGACGCAAGCATTTACAACTTTCAATGTGCAAAAAATAAGATGCATTTTAGAGATTGTTTTTGAGAGTGGATTCACGCATAATGGATGGTGAAAGGTAGGTTAAATTATGCATTTCGATCAGGCATTACACCTTTTGCAACAGCTCGGTCCATCGATGGAGCAAAAGGGATTGCGGATCGCGACGCGCTTCTATGACTCGCTCGAGGCGACGTACGAAGAAGAATTGCGCGCGCTTCGAGAAGCGGGAGCTCAGGACGGAACTCGGGCACTGCGGATTTTACGCCTGAGTCAATTATTGAATCAGATTACAAACCAGCATGAATCGAGTGAACTGTTTAAATTGATTTTACTGAATGAAATCGATCAAACGAAATCGTTTCTGTTGACGTACCCGGATATTATCAGTCGTGAAATTCTTCAAGCTATTCAAATCGAATATGACCTTAAAGAAAATGCACCTTTACTTCAAGCATGGGCAATTGTTCACCATCAACTCGTCGATACATGTCGGCATTTTTGTAAATACCGCCGTGCTGAAAATTGGCGGCAACAAGATATCTTATTGATCGCAGAAGAACATCATCTAGGAGCCGTCATTGATGAAGCAAGGCATGCTCTCTTGAGCGGTCGGAAAACGACCTTATTACATGTCTCAGCTGAAGAACTGGCAGAACGAATGTTAGCAAATGTCCTCTCCTTGACGACGAAAGGCATGATCGTCCACCACATTCGTCAAGAAGGATGGGAACAGCAGATGCAGGAATTCCTGACGATGATCACAGCGAATGATCCGATCGTCTTCGTCAGTGGATCGACGAACTTCATTGCAGACATCCAGCAACGACTCGATCCGCTACCGGTCCTGTTCGGTCCGTTCGTAGCGGCAAATCAATTACCATCTTAACGAGAAAAGCGATGTGACAGGTTCTGACAGAAGTCGGAGCATGACACATCGCTTTTTTTAGGCTGATTTCGTTAAACGTTTCGCTCGTTGAATCGAACGATCGAGTGCGAGATAGACCCCACCTGATACACAGCAGAGCAGTCCGACGAATCCGAGAGCAAAATCACCTTTTCCGGTATCAAGGAATAAGGATCCGAGAAGTGGGGCGGTGACGCCACCGATCAACCACTGAAGACTCGCAGCACCGTTGTACGTTCCGCGGAGATGTTCCGGGGCGATTAAGGCAATGAATGTCATCTGCACAGGGGACATGATCATCTCACCGAGTGTATAGAATGCATAAATCGCAAGCAATACTGTCACGAGCACGACATAACTCGTTCCGAGTGAGAACAGGTAAGACGGCACGAATGCGAGGAAAATCATGCCGATTCCGAAGATCGAGGCACCAAGCAACATGACTTTTCCGAATGCCTTCCCTGACAAGCGAGCAGCAATCGGGAACTGGAATAAGACGACCATGATTCCGTTGAGTGCCATCAAGTAAGGAAAAGGATTTTGCTTCGTCGGTAATCCTGGCAGTGCTTCTTTCAAGAAGACCGGTAACATACTTTCGACGAGGGCAAACCCCATCGAAATGAAGACACCCGCACCGATGAAGATTAAAAAGACGTGATCCTTCCGCAATACAGTGAGCGGTGATACTTTGACTTCGTCTGTCTTTTCGATATACTCCGGTTTCGTTTCTTCGATGAAGAAGTAAAGAACGAGTCCATACAGGAAAAAGACGAAGGCAGCGGAGTAGAAGATGAGCGAACGATCGACGAACAGGACAGCACTTCCGAGAAGTGGTCCGAACGCTGCGCCGACATTATGTCCCATCCGCAGCAGACCGAACGATTCATTCAGGCGTTCTGGTGGTGTGACGTCAGCGACCATCGCGCTTGCTGCCGGATGGAACAGTGAACTCGATAAACCGAGCAGCGCGTTCAAAGCGAGCAGCGGTCCGAATGAATCGGCGAACGAGAAACCGATTAGCGCGATAACGTCACCGATGATCGAGATGACCATCAGTGGTTTTCGACCGAATTTATCAGCGAAGTGGCCACCGAGAACGGCGCCGACGAGTGACATGATCGGTCCAGTCGCCATGATGACGCCGACTAGGAAGTAGGAATCGAGTCGATCCGCGTAATAGAGAACTAAAAATGGTGCAATCATGAACATCATGATTCCGGTGATCGTTTCCCCGACGAACCGGATCCAGATGTTGCGATCAAGCTGTTTGAGTGCATTAAACATAGTGAAAACCCCTTATATTCCGTTTTTAGACAATAGAAAAGACGGATACGCACAAATATGGGCATACCCGTCCAAATATAAGAGGGCAGCATGTACGTATACGCATACGCACACCCTGCTTAATTAAAAATTAAACGATTGGGTGACGTACAGTTGTAGCCGATACAAAGACAGTGTGGACAGATGTCCGGGCTTGATGGAATACCATTGTACGTCTCCTCCTTCTGTAATAGTGAACTTCCTAGTCATCGTAAAGAAGATAGTGATGAATTGTCAACTTTAAATCTGAAAATTAAGTCAATGAAGTGAAATGGACGAGACCTTGAAAATTCGGTATGATAGACTAGTTGCGAAAAAGATTGATCGGACTTTTGAATATATCGGTGAAAGGAACTACCATACATGACAAACATTCTACAAACGGAAGTCGAAAAGCGTCGGATTTTCGGCATCATTTCCCACCCGGATGCGGGTAAGACGACACTAACTGAAAAATTCCTCCTACACGGAGGCGCGATCCGTGAGGCAGGTTCTGTCAAGGCACGGAAAAACTCGAAATTCGCGAAATCGGACTGGATGGAAATTGAAAAGCAACGGGGAATCTCTGTTACGTCTTCGGTCATGCAATTCGAATATGACAAAAAAATCGTTTCCATCATGGATACACCAGGTCACTCGGACTTCGGTGAAGATACGTACCGGATCCTGACAGCGGTTGACTCAGCAATCATGGTCATCGATGCGGCGAAAGGGATCGAGTCGCAAACGAAGAAACTCTTCCAAGTCTGTCGAATGCGCGGTATTCCGATTTTTACGTTCATCAACAAGATGGACCGTCAAGCGCGTGACCCACTCGAATTGATGGAAGAACTCGAAGAAGTCCTCGGCATCCCGTCTGTAGCTGTGACGTGGCCAGCTGGTTCAGGGCAACAGTTCGAAGGGGTCTACGACCGCGTCAAAGGACAATTCCACTGCTTCAAAAATGATCGTAAGACGATTGAACTCGGCGAGGAAGGTCTCGCGAACGAAGAACTCGCGACGACGATCAACTCAGAAATGTACGAGACGTTGATGGATGAAGTCGACTTACTCGACGGCGCAGGTAACGAATACGATGAAGAATTGATCGCAAAAGGTGAACTGACTCCGGTCTTCTTCGGATCAGCACTCGTCGATTTCGGTGTCACACCACTTCTTGAACATTACTTGAACTTGTCTCCTTCACCGACACCACGTGAGTCAAACAAAGGAAAAGTCGAGCCGGCGCAAGACTTCTTCAGTGGTTTCGTCTTCAAGATTCAAGCGAACATGAACCCAAACCACCGCGACCGGATTGCGTTCGTCCGGATCTGTACAGGTAAGTTCGATCGTGGGATGGACGTCGTCCTGACACGGACAGGCAAGAAGATGAAGCTGTCGCAATCGACTCAATTCATGGCGGATGAGCGTGAAACGGTCAACGAAGCGTTCGCAGGAGATGTCATCGGGTTATATGACTCAGGCAACTATCAAATCGGTGATACGATCACGAATGGCGATCCATCGTTACAATATGAAGCACTCCCGACGTTCGCACCAGAACTCTTCCTGAAGGTCTACACGAAAAACGCCTTGAAGTCGAAACAGTTCCAAAAAGGTGTCGAACAGCTTGCACAAGAAGGTGCGATCCAGGTCTACAAAACGGAATACAACGAAATCATCCTCGGAGCGATCGGACAACTCCAATTCGAAGTCTTCGAGCACCGGCTCAAAGGTGAGTATGGCGTTGACATCTTGAAGGATGCCGCGAACTTCCAAGTCGCCAAGTGGATCAAGCCAGCAGAAGTCGCTGCTGTCAAACAATTGACGGATTCACGGACGGTTCTCGTCTATGACCGCTGGGAGAATGCCGTTCTGTTATTTGCGAATGATTTCGTCTACGAGCGATTCGTTCAGAAAAACGAAGGAACGATCACATTGGTCGATTCACCGCAACAACTTTAATATTTTCACGGACTACTTTTCGAAGTGGTCCGTTTTTTCGTTCTGGAAATCTCGTTTGATGACAATCGAACAAGGGTAAAAATAGAGCGTGTTTGAATTCATATGAAAAAGGACGGTGTCATGTGATGGCGAAACGGTTTGTTGGGATTTATCAGGATCAATCGAGTCTGGAACGAAAAATTGAAGAATTGAAACAGCAAGGACATCATGATTCGGACTTTTCTGTCGTCGGTCGAGATGATGCAGCAGAAGAAGCATCAGGTGCGAGTTGGATTGATCAAGTCAAATCAACGTTCTCTAAAGAACCACCGCTCCGTGAGACGTTAAAACGTGTCGGACATTCGGATGATGAGGCAGAACGGCATTACGCGGAAGTCGAGCGAGGTGGTCTTGCACTGTTCGTCAAGGATCGAGATCATGACCATGACCACGATCACCATCATGACCATGAGCATCATCATAACCATGACCACGATCATCGGTACGACGATAATAAAGTCGAAAATCCAGGGAACAACGCCTATGAATCCAATCACCGTGAGGAAGGTGAGAAGAGCGACCGGGCGAAATGGAAAGCGGACGATCTCGACTAATACCTAGAAGTGAAGACGCCATATTGGTGATCTTCACTTTTTTTCGTATCCGAAGTCGCTGGGCAAGATATGTGAGGAATCGTGGTGCTATACTGAGAGCATCGAAGAGGTGATAATACATGAAAAAAATAGTGACAGCTTTGGCAGGCATTGGTCTCGCGACTGCCTGGTTCATCAACCGATACCCGGTGTTCGGAAATCGACCAAGCCGTGCGGAACGACTGAGTTTTGAACGATCAGATCGTTTTGTTGACGGGAAATTCAAAAATGAGATGGACTTCCAGTTGAAAATGGAATGGGACTCGATGAAAAGCATCTTAAAGGACTACGGACGAAACATTCCAAATCTGCGTCCTGTCAAAGCGCTGCCGACGCTTCCATATCAGCGACGGCAAGACGATAGTGAGGCACCACGTGTGACATGGTTCGGACATTCGGCGTTTTTACTTGAACTCGATGGACAAACGATTTTTTTTGATCCGATGCTCGGTCGCGCACCGTCGCCATTCCCGAAACTGGGAGGGGGACGGTTTCAAACGACACAGAAAGTTGATCTTGAACGCCTTCCGTTGATTGATGTCGTCGTCTATTCACACGACCATTATGATCATCTGGACTATCCATCCGTCCTTGCCTTAAAAAATCGAGTCGGTCGCTTCATCGTGCCGCTCGGTGTCGGGAGTCGTCTCCGTGGATGGGGCGTCTCAGCGGACCGGATCACGGAACTCGACTGGCATGAGTCGACGCAAGTTGGTGGTGTTAAACTGACGGCAGCCCCATCTCGTCATTATTCAGGACGAAATGGTTTTGATCAATTTTCGACGCTATGGGCATCATGGGTCATCGAAGGCTCGCAAAAAGTTTTCTTTAGTGGCGATAGTGGGTATGGTCCGCATTTCAAAGCAATTGGTGAACAATATGGTCCGTTTGATCTGACGATGATGGAATGTGGGCAGTATGATGTCCGTTGGTCCAACTCGCATATGTTACCGGAACAAACAGTTCAAGCACATCGTGATGTCAAAGGTCGCGTCTTGATGCCGATTCACTGGTCTGCATTTATCCTCGCGTTTCATGCCTGGTTCGAACCGGTCGAACGGTTGCTCAAGGAAGCAAAACGCGATGAGATTCCTGTTCTGACACCAATGATTGGGGAGAGTGTGACACCCGAGAGCACAACACGGAAATGGTGGCGGGAAGTGCGTTGAATGATACAGCTTTTTGATTTTAATTAAATATGATGATAAAAAAAGTAGCCATTTCGATTTGACTCGAAATGGCTACTTTTTTAGATGAATAAACGGACGAGATGTTCATCATCGACTCCTACAGGAAAAGTAAGCGAGGGTGATGACATCGTCCGGACCTACAATACCATTTAGCTCGCCAATCGATCCGCTTGTTTTGCACGACGTGAACGAACCTTTTCGACAATTTCGAAACCGAGCACAAGCATCGTTCCGACGAGCAATCCATTACTGAGAAACGGACGAAGCGTCAAAGGCAGGACTTCAGCGATGACGGTTGATTGTAACAAGATACTGATGCCGATGACGGCACTGATCGCAAACGCATGGCGGCGACGGCTATTCTCCATGTTACTTTCAGCAGACTGCCAAGCAATCAGGAACATGTGTGGCAATGTCGCAAGCAACGCTGCACTCGCGACGCTCCGCGGCAATGTTGCGATGATCCCGATCAAGCTTGGGAAGAAACCAATCAGTGCGATGACGAGTGAGGCAATCAAGAACGGACGACGTTTCCGGCTATCTGTTTGTGCGATGAATCCACTCGTGATGGGTAATGGCACAGGAACGAGCGTCGAGAACGTAGCAGCGAGTAAATGAATGACACCTTCGATCGACAAGCCTTGGTGCAGACGTCCTTGTTTTTGAAGCGTTGCTTCGACGGCGCTTAAGGCAGCGATCAAATTGACGACGAGCAAGATCGCGAACGGAATCGCGACAAGGAATGCACTGCCGTCAAACTGTGGCCATCCGAACGGTAACGCTTGCGGTGGTGCAAACAAACTAGACGACGTAGGAAGTGACGGACGGCTGACGAGCCAACCGACGAGAATTCCGATCATCAAGGCGAACGGACGTAAGCGACTCGGTCCGAATTGGCTGAGTCCGAGCACAAGTAAGAACGTGATGATACCAGCGAGACGTGTTGCTTCGACGGCGAGGACGGCACCAAGCATGACGCCTGTTAATTGAATACATAATAAAAGCAAAAACGTTCCGCTGACGAGCGGTGTGAAGACGGGTAATAAGTATTTCGTCCATCCTGTCAAACCGAGAATGATAAGGACGATACCGGCAATTACAACGGCTGCCATCGCAATCGTAAAGGCTGTTTTTGAATCGACCGGTAGTGCGGCGATGACGACGAAGATACTGACCCATGATCCGGCAGGTCCCGATACGATTGGAAGCCGGTGGCCGAAAGCGCCGTGTAGGAAACAGGCAATCCCGCCTACAAAGAACGACCGTTGGACAAGGGCAGCTGTTTCGACTGAGGAGAGGTCGAACAGACTAGCGACGACGATCGGTAAGGCAATCGTGTTCGCAAGTAAGAAGACGATCCACTGGAAAGTAGAAGTCGTTTGTTTCATGAAAAAGCTCCTTTCTTAAACTGAAGATATTCCTGCATCATAGCATATGATTGATGTTATGATTCATATATCTTTATACATGAAAACATATGAAAGAGATGATGAGTATGGATTTACGTCAGTACCGCTATTTTTGTGCGGTCGTCGAGGAACAATCTGTCACACGAGCAGCGGAGCGCTTAAGAATGGCACAACCTGCCTTGACGCAACAAATCCGACGAATGGAAGAAGAGTTAAGCGTTCGTCTAATCGAGCGGGCAGGGCGCGGAATCCGGATCACACCAAGCGGCAACCGCTTATATGAAAGGGCGGTTTCCTTGCTACAGTTTGAGCAGGAGACACGAATGGAATTAAGCGACATTGAAGCCGGACGAACAGGAATTTTGCGGATTGGTGTCAACACGTTATCAGCCAGTCGGCTTGTTGACTGGATCGAACAGATGAAACGACGACATCCTGGTATTATCTTACAAGTCCACCAAGGAGAATCGAGTGCGCTCATCGAACGGTTAAAAGAGCGGTCGCTTGATGCAGCGTTGGTCCGTCTGCCGATTGATGCGCAAGGCGTCTCGATTGAATGGATGGAGGAAGAACCGTTTCATCAAGTCTGGCACCCTGATCATCCGACAGCGGATCTCATCATTCCAAGTCAGGAAGGACTTGGTGTTTTTCAGACATTAAGTCAACGGCTTGGTGTCGTATCGCAAGAGACGTGTTCTGACGTCTTGACGCTAATCGGACTCGTTCGGAAGGGGAAGGCTGTGACCGTATTGCCGGAGAGTACGTTGCGGGAACTGGACACGGCAGGACTGCATCAGACATACCTGTCAGGTGCCGCGAGTACGACAGCCTTTGTCTGGTTGACGGAGACGGGACCGACGACACTGACGAAACAATTCATTGAAATCATGCAAGAAACAGCAAAATAATTAAATGGATAAGAAAGGAATAATCGAATGAAAACGATTCAAGGCACATATGGGGAAGCAAAGATTTTCACGGACAACGTCGACGAACTGACGATTAAGCAAGTAACAGCCATGTTGGAGGAACAATTTGCGACAGATAGTCGCGTTCGGATCATGCCGGATTGTCACGCTGGAAAAGGGTCCGTCATCGGAACGACGATGCATGTGACGGACGAGGTCGTACCGAATCTCGTCGGTGTCGATATCGGTTGCGGCATGTTATGTACACGACTTGCTGGACAGGGACCAATCGACTTTGCAGAGCTTGACGCAACGATCCAGCATCTCATTCCAAGTGGCATGTCGGTGCGTCAGCAAGCCCATCCATTGTCAGAACAGGTACCGTTTGATCAAGTACTTGCACCGTTCAACGAGACACGGGCACGGTTGTCGATCGGGACGCTCGGTGGAGGGAATCATTTCATCGAACTGAACCAGGATGCAGCAGGACAGCGCTATCTCGTGATTCATTCCGGCAGTCGCAACCTTGGGAAGACGATCGCTGAACATTATCAGGCAGAAGCCGAGACGGCACGCTTCCAATTTGATGCGGGTCAAATCATTGAGGAATTAAAGCAGCAGGGGCGCGAATCGGATATTCAGGCGACCTTGCAGCAATTGAAGGAAAAACGATCTACGTTTAACAAAGATTTAGCATCTGTTTCCGGAGAAACGATGGAGCGTTACCTCCATGATCTTAAGATCGCCCAACGATACGCAGCATTAAACCGTCAAGCGATGACCGAAGTCATTTTCGAGGCGATGGGATGGACGGTAGTGGATCAGTTCGATACGATCCACAACTACATTGATCTTGATGCGATGATTTTAAGAAAAGGTGCCATCTCTGCGAAAGCCGGCGAGCGGGCAATCATTCCGATGAACATGCGCGATGGCTCCTTGATCGTCGTCGGAAAAGGAAACCCTGATTGGAATTATTCCGCGCCACACGGAGCAGGACGCATCATGTCACGATCTAAAGCGTTCAAAACAGTTGAACTCGATGCATTCGAAAAGACGATGACCGATGTCTGGTCAAGTTCTGTCGTCGCGTCGACGCGTGACGAGTCGCCTTTCGTCTATAAACCGATGGACGAAATCATTCGCAATACGAAAGAAACGGTCGATGTCGTCGAGATCATTAAACCGCTATACAACTTTAAGGCAAAGTGATATCAGGGTGTTTTCAAAAGGGGAGGATAGTGTATGCGCTATAAGAGAAACATGGCGATCCTATTTTCGAGTGTATTTTTAAGTGTAGGATGTACGGATGAGGCGGTCACGACGGAACAGAAAAAAGTAGAAGTCAAAACTACTACTCATACGAATCAGAAGACAAAACATCCTATCTTACATCCTGTTCAGTATGAAAAGCTGTTCAAGTACATGGATGAACACCTGAAGATGGATCAATTTCAGTTGCAGGCAAGTACGATAGGTTCAGATTTCACGGCTGTAGATCGATCATTGAGTTTTGGGAAGAGACGTTGGTTAACCGTTGACGGAACGATAGACACACCGTCGACACAAGAGACACTTTATTTTGAAAATCAAAAACAAGATACGCGGTTAGCGATCCATTTTACTTATACAGATCGATACATAGGCAATGACGTGATGCAGTATCAATCAAGTGATGGCTACAAAGGGCTTAATCAAAAGCTATCGAATCAGTCTGATCTTATCATCATCAGCTACAAAAACATCCTCATATCCGTGCAACAAAATGCTTTATATAAAGTCGATCCTGACACGACGCAGGAGGCAGCAAAACAGGTGATTCACGAATTAAAAAACGCTCCCGTTTAAAACGAGAACGTAAAGATGACAACTTTGATTTGATTAGACGGCACCATCCGGCAATGTCTCACCTGTCCGGCGAATCGTCGCTCCGAGTTCAGCGGCAATCGCATTGACGGCTTCTGAATCTTCGTTGACTTCACTGATCAAGATGACACCGTAATGATTGGGATTGATCTGATTCAGTGTCCGGTTAAACAAATCAAACGAATCTCGTTCGTTTTTCTCATCCCGATTCGCACCAATCAAGTAGCCAGCGACGGAACCGACGAGCATCCCGAACGGACCACCGATGACACCAATTGCCATGCCGATCAATGAACCCTTGAACGATTGATCCTGTTGCGTGAAGTCGATCGCATCGATGAAAGAGAACCCCTCTGCTTCGTCGCGTTTTGCGAGAACCATCTGCTCCATGTCGATTTCCTTGATCGCTTCGAGGTCTTTGATCATCGCGAAGCCTGTTTGCGCTTTTTCTAAATCATTGAAAATAATCGTCGTAATGACGTGCGTTGCATCGCTTTTATATTTCGCCATAATAAACGCCTCCACAAGAATCGGATATCATACTACACTTTTTAAGTACCCTGAACATTCTAAATGGAAACGCATGACTGGAAATATGGCAAGAACAGGACAACAGAATAATTTTCTAATATCGGCAATAAGTAAAACTTATCGAAAGTCTTTTGTTCTTTCAAATTGTAACGGAATCCATATTATACTATGATAGAACTGTACAAGTAAGCGGTATCAGGGGCTTGATGTCGTGAACACTTAAAGGGGGAATCACCATGAAGCAAACAGATGTGTCGCAAGATGTCTTTGGCGCACGCCGTTCGTTTGAAGCAAACGGTAAGAATTATCAGTACTACAGTCTTGAAAAATTGGAAGAACTCGGATTGACGGAAGTCAAACGCCTTCCATATTCGATTCGTGTCCTACTCGAGTCAGTACTTCGTCAACAAGATGGTCGTTCGATCACACGTGAACACGTCGAGAACTTGGCGAAATGGGGAACAGCTCAAGTTTCGAATGATGTCGACGTTCCGTTCAAACCGTCACGCGTCATCCTTCAAGACTTCACAGGTGTTCCAACGGTCGTTGACCTCGCATCACTTCGTAAAGCGATGCAAGATCTCGGCGGAGACCCATCGGTCATCAACCCAGAAGTACCAGTAGACCTCGTCGTTGACCACTCGGTTCAAGTCGATGCCTACGGTTTTGCTGGTGCACTTGCAGAAAACATGGATCTCGAATTCGAGCGTAACGAAGAGCGTTACAAATTGCTTCGCTGGGCAACGTCAGCATTTGACAACTACCGTGCCGTACCACCAGCAACAGGAATCGTTCACCAAGTCAACCTCGAGTACTTGGCATCTGTCGTCCTTGAAAAGGAAACAGCAGACGGTACAGTTGATGTCTATCCGGACACACTCGTCGGAACAGACTCACACACGACGATGATCAACGGTCTCGGCGTCCTCGGTTGGGGAGTCGGTGGGATTGAAGCGGAAGCGGGCATGCTCGGACAGCCATCATTCTTCCCAGTACCTGAAGTCATCGGTGTTCGCATCACAGGTGAGATGCATCCAGGAACGACAG
The DNA here is from genome assembly GCF_054956715.1 of Exiguobacterium sp. EF_C8. NCBI lineage: Bacteria > Bacillati > Bacillota > Bacilli > Caryophanales > Exiguobacterium > Exiguobacterium sp. EF_C8. The sequence goes on from NZ_CM143264.1 coordinate 1,172,106, forward strand.
CAACAGACGTTGCCCTTCGTGTAACGGAAATGCTCCGTCAAGAGAACGTCGTTGGTAAATTCGTCGAGTTCTTCGGTCCATCACTCCACTTAATGTCACTTTCTGACCGGGCAACAATCGCAAACATGGCGCCAGAATACGGTGCAACATGTGGATTCTTCCCAGTTGATACAGAGACATTGACGTACCTTCGTTTGACAGGTCGCGATGAAGCATTGATCGAAAAAGTCGAGAACTATTCGAAAGCAAACGGTTTGTTCTACACGCCACAAAACGAAGATCCAACGTTCACGAAAACGGTCGAACTCGATCTTTCAACGATTGTTCCTGCGCTTGCTGGACCAAAACGTCCACAAGACCGGATTGATTTGACGGATGTCCATACATCATTCAAAAAAGCGTTGACGGCTCCACAAGGAAACGCTGGATTTGGTCTTGCAGAAGAAGAAGCAAACAAAGTCGCTATCGTTCAGTTCGAAGACGAAGCGGTTGAGATGCGTACTGGTGATGTGGCGATTGCTGCAATCACAAGCTGTACGAACACATCAAACCCATACGTCATGATTGGTGCGGGACTCGTCGCGAAAAAAGCGATCGAACTCGGTCTTTCAGTTCCGAAATACGTCAAAACATCGCTTGCGCCAGGATCGAAGGTCGTTACGGATTACCTCGAGAAATCAGGACTCCAAACGTATCTCGACGAACTCGGCTTCAACACAGTCGGTTACGGCTGTACAACATGTATCGGTAACTCGGGTCCACTTGACCGCGCTGTTGAAGATGCGATCCTCGGTTCAGACTTGCTCGTTTCGTCTGTCCTCTCAGGAAACCGTAACTTCGAAGGTCGTGTCCACCCGCTCGTCAAAGCGAACTACTTGGCTTCACCGCCACTCGTCGTCGCGTATGCACTTGCAGGAACAGTCGACGTCGATATCATGAACGCGTCACTCGGGACAGGCAAAGACGGACAAGAAGTCTTCTTCGCTGACATCTGGCCTTCACGTGATGAGATCCAAACGATCATCAACACGGTCGTCACACCAGAAAGCTTCCGTGCAGAATACGATTCAGTCTTCACAGGAAACGAACGCTGGAACAACCTTGACGTGCCAACAGGCGATCAGTATGACTTCGACGGTGAGTCGACATATATTCAAAACCCACCATTCTTCGAGAACTTGGCGAAGGAAGCGGGTCAAGTCGAAGCACTCAACGGACTCCGTGTCTTCGGTAAGTTCGCTGATTCAGTCACGACGGACCACATCTCACCAGCTGGTTCATTCTCGAAAACGACACCAGCCGGTCAATACCTCGTCAACAAAGGGGTTGCACCAAAAGACTTCAACTCGTACGGTTCACGTCGTGGTAACCACGAAATCATGATGCGCGGAACGTTCGCGAACATCCGCATCCGTAACCAAGTAGCACCAGGTACAGAAGGTGGCTTCACGACGTACTGGCCAACAGGCGAAACGATGGCGATGTACGATGCTGCGATGAAGTACAAAGAAGATGGTACAGGTCTCGTCATCCTCGCTGGTAAAGACTACGGTATGGGTTCTTCACGTGACTGGGCAGCAAAAGGAACGAACTTACTCGGCGTCAAAGCCGTCATCGCGGAGAGCTTCGAGCGGATTCACCGTTCAAACCTCGTCATGATGGGTGTTCTTCCACTTCAATACGTGGCAGGCACAACAGCTGAAACACTTGGTCTAACAGGTGAAGAAGCGATCAGTATCGCAATCGATGAGTCTGTTCGTCCACGTGACATCGTTAAAGTCACGGCAACAGCGGCAGATGGAAAAGTCACTGAATTCGAAGCGATTGCTCGTTTCGACTCAGAAGTCGACATCGATTACTATCGTCACGGCGGGATCTTACCAATGGTCCTTCGTGAGCGTCTCCAACAAGCATAAATTGTCTAATCAAAGGTGGGGGAAACCCCACCTTTTTTTGACGAGAGGAGGAATTCGATGAATCGATTCAAGAAGTGGTTTCAACCGAAGGAAGACCGACCGTTGCCGATGCGTGACGTGACGCTTGATGAAGTCAAACAAGCGACGCATGCGTTTGAATCTGAACTACCGAAAGGGACGAATCGGACAGTGCTTCTGGATAATGAGCAGCGGATCGACCTGAAACAGCTGGAGCCGTATTTGAAAGCACGCTCGACACAAGTGTTTTACATGTCGCGTGAGACATTCACCATCATGGAAGCAAAAGACCGGGAACTCGTCTATGAGATGGATCATGTCCAGGTTGCTGTCGATCGCTATTTTGACCGGGTGAAAAAACTTCCTTTGAAACCGTATAGTAAAACGTTTCAAGTCGACTGTGCGATGTTGTTTCAGGATGGTTATTTACGTGAAATGCCACATCATAGTTATTACTTGGTCGATGAGTCGATGATCGTCTCGCTGACGCCGAAGGAAGCGTAAACGTAATCAAGGGTGGACCGAATTCATTCGGTTCGCCTTTTTCTGTCGTCCTGAACGTTTTCTGATTTGTTCAAAAGTCTGACGAATTTACTCAGAAATCGTGAAATCTTGGACAAACCCTTTGTATTTCCCCTTTAAAACCGATACGATGATAGGGAATAGAGACTTGAGCTAGGAAGGTGTACATGGCATGACGAAACGAACGAGCACGTGGATTGCAGTAGCAATCGTGGCAATGGCGATCCTCCTTGCCTACAATTTTTATCTCTTGAACAAGACGCAGACCGCAAGCGATGAAAAAGCCGCAACGGTCAAACCGTTTTATACGATGACACGCATTCAATATGTCGAGAAGAAACTCGCAACGAAAAAAGATGAGCTCGAAGCCCGGACATATGAAGTCGTGTTTGACGACAAAGGGCATTTTCGGACAGAAGTCGTAGACGGACCGTCAAAAGGATCGCTTGCGATCTGGAACGGCACAATGTTCCGTGAGTATGATGCGACAGGGAAGTTAGTCAATGAGACGAAAGCAGGCAAAAGCGTCAGTGCGCCGCGTCCATTCCTCTCTCGTGGATTCAATGAACAGATTCTCGCCTTCATTAAAAAAGGGGACTTTGGACAAGTCGAGGGAGAAGCAGACATTGCAGGGATGGCTGCGGACGTTTACGTGAAAAAAGAACCATCGAGCACGGTTCCTGAAGAATGGATCAAACAGTATCCATCGATCTTCGATAAAGAAAACAACCAGGAACAAGCGACGTATTATATCGCATCTGACCGTTCGAAAGTCCTCGGTGCCGAATCACGCAATAATGGTAAATTGTTCTACTCTGTCAAGATGAAGAGTTTTGAGACAATTGATACGTTCGATAAGGAATGGCTAAAAGCAAAATAAACAAGAAACGACCGGCGATGACGCTACGAAACGGTAGCGGACAAAGTCGGTTTTTTCGAGACGCAGGAGGTTCAACATGGAAGCATTCTCGAAAGAGGAGATGTTCAATCAAATCAAGGCGTGGGAAGAGGGCGCAAAAGTTGAGGAGGTGCTTGCGCTACGTTATGCCCAAAGTAGTCGGCTACTTGGAGAAACGGAAGCACTCGTCCGTATCTTAGCGTTACTTGTCGAGCATCGCTATATCATGACAGGACGACTGGACGCCTTAGCTGAGAGCTGGATGCAAGAAATCCGTCAGCATGGTCGCTTGCCAGCACGTCTTGAGCAGTTATTAACGGAGCAACAACTACAAAGTACGTATCAGCGTCTCGTCGCGCATACGTTCCCGACGATTCGTGAGACGGACAATGCAAACGCGAAACGATCTGCGACAAAGGAACTGATTCTCCAAGCGAGCCAAATCGTCGAGGAGACGGATCAAATCGTCGAACTGACAGAACGACTTCGTCGGCTAGATGCCGAACGCTGGACGGAACTGTTCGATGCTGGAACGGCATTGCTACGTTCGAGTGCAACGCTCGAGCAGACGGCGCAGACATTCGTCGATAGCTTACAAGAACGCTTCTATTCCCGAGAAGCGTTCCGTGAGATGACGGAATTGAAGGCGACGACGATTCAGGATCTTAAGCGTGTCGTTGCCTTACTTCCCGTCGAAAGCAAACAAGTTGAACGATCAGCACTCGAGGAACTCGACGCGATGATTGGTCTCGAAGACATTAAACAACGGGTCCACCACATGTATCGTTTTTTGAAGTACCAACAAAAACGGTCGGAAGACGGCTATCGTTCAAGTGATCAACCATCGCTACACATGATCTTCATGGGGAACCCGGGGACCGGGAAAACGACGCTTGCCCGTTTGATGGCGAAGATCTACCATGAACTTGGACTACTCGAACGACCAGAAGTCGTCGAGACGGATCGTTCGTCGCTCGTCGGTGCCTTCGTCGGACAAACGGAAGAACAAGTCATGAGCAAAGTCCGGGAAGCTGTCGGAGGTGTACTCTTCATCGATGAAGCCTACGCCTTAAAGCGTGCCGGACAAAGTGGGAACGACTATGGGCAGGCAGCGATCGATACGCTCGTCGCTGCGATGACGAGTGGGGAATATGCGGGACGGTTTGCAGTCGTCCTCGCTGGTTATCCGGAAGAGATGCGTGATTTCCTGAAGGCAAATCCCGGACTACGAAGCCGTTTCCCGGAATCGAATCATTATCTGCTTGCAGACTATACGGATCAAGAGCTGCTCGCGATCGGACGCTCGATTGCGACGGCAAATGATTACGTCTTGACGGAACAAGCAGAGCGGGCGTTGCTCGGTCGGCTCGAGCGGGAGCGCGTCGACGCGAGTTTCGGAAACGGACGGGCGGTTCGCAATATCGTGCTCGATGCGATCTTCAAGAAGGGAGCAAGCCTTGGAGAGAGCGCCAGTCACGAAGACTTTGCCTTACTCGAACAAGAAGATTTCGAGATGGTGCAAGAACCGGACGCGACGGTGGAAGAACGGATCGCTGCGCTCGTCGGATTGTCTGATCTAAAGGATGAATTGAAACAGATCGAAGCCTTATTATCAATGCAAAAACGCCGTCGTGAAGCCGGTTATAAGGTATTACCGGTCGAACTGCATGCGGTCTTTAGCGGCAATAGTGGTACCGGTAAGACGACTGTCGCTCAGCTTTATGCCGATGTGTTACGACAATGCGGCTATTTAAAACGCGGACACTTGAAAGTCGTCAGCCGAGCTGACCTCGTCTCCGGATATGTCGGACAGACCGCGCAAAAGACACGCGACGCGATTCGAGACGCACTGGGTGGTGTCTTATTCATTGATGAAGCCTATGCGTTAAACGGTGGAGCAAATGACTTCGGGAAGGAAGCCATCGATACGCTTGTGGATGAGATGACGAAACATCAAGACAATCTCGTTGTTGTTCTTGCAGGTTACGAGCAACAAATGAACGCCTTGCTCGCAAGTAATCCGGGATTGAAGTCGCGCTTCAAGCGGTCGTTCCACTTCCCAAATTATTCGCCAGACGAGTTGATTCAAATCATTGAAGGATATGCGGCACGATTCGGATATGAGCTGACGGAGGACGCGCGACAGACGCTTACCGAGAAAATCGATGTCGTTCCGAACGGAAACGCACGGGCAGCGATCACGATTGTCGAACAGGCGATCGCGAAACAATCGATGCGATTAATTGACAAAGTTAGCTTATCCGGTTCAGAATGGTCCTATCTTGAAAAAGAGGATTTTTAAGGGGGAAGCTACATGCACACGATTGAAATACCTGTTCGGTACGCCGAGACGGACATGATGGGCATCGTCTATCATTCGAACTATCTCGTCTATCTGGAACTGGCACGGACAGAATTAATCCAGTCCTTGGGTCTTAATTACAAGGAGATGGAAGATGCGGGTTATGTCTCCCCGGTTACGAATGTCAATCTCGATTACAAGCGCTCGTTGACGTACGGTGATACGGCGGTCGTCACGGTCTGGATTGATCATTACGATGGCTTACGGACGATTTATGGTTATACCGTCAAGCATCCAGACGGAAAACTTGCGGTATCGGCAAAGACAACACATGTCGTCGTCAAGAAGGAAAACTTCCGACCGATTCGTTTGCCGAAGGTGTTCCCAAACTGGCACGATATCTACGAGAAGATGAGTGAGACGGACGCAGCACTCTTAACGGAAGCGTGAAGATGTACAACAATAGCGGGATCGATTTTATTGAATCGGTTCCGCTTTTTTTATTTGCACCCTGAACAGTAAAATTTAGCACTTGGTACTAACGACCGATGACAAAGTCAGAATCATTTGCGAAAATAAAGAAGCAGAAGTAAGGTAGGGTCTTAGTCCATCTGTTGGAAGTAGGCTCGACGGATGGAACAATTAGCGGTAACATAGAGAAGCATAAAAAGAAGAGGGGTCTTACTCATGAAAAAAATCGTAACCGTTAGTACGTTAGCGCTTCTCCTTGCAGGATGTAATCCTGGAGATCAACAAGCGGACGATACGACGAAAACTGAACAGAAATCAGATGAGACAACACAATCAAAAGACGAAACGAAAAAAGAAGACACAGCAAAAGACACGAACAAAGAAGAAACAAACAAAACAGACAAAACAGATGAAACAACGAAAGACGATACGTCAGAAGATGCAAAACAAGAAGACAAGTCATCTGAAGACAAATCATCCGATGAGACGACACAAGAGGACCAAGGATCTTCGGATGAGGCAACGAAGGATGAAACAGAAAAGAAAGATGATACACCTGCAGCAGAGAACAAAACAGAAGACAAAAAGGACGAATCGACGGATAAACCGGATAGTTCGTCTCAGGATCCAGAGCAGGAAAAACCATCGAAACCAGAAGATGAGACGCCAGACGTCGATAAATCAGCAGATGCCAAAGCCGATCTTTCGCTTGGAATGCTCGTCGTCGTCAACAAGAAGTATAGCTTGCCAATCGACTACAAGCCGTCGGATCTCGTCGTTCCAAACGTCAGCTTCTCCTATTCGGGTGTACTTGAACAAAGCTACATGCGAGCACCAGCTGCGAAACAGATGGAAAAGATGTTCGCTGCTGCTAAAAAAGAAGGCGTGACATTGAACGCTGTCAGCGGATTCCGTTCCGGCGCACGTCAAAAAGTATTGTATAATAATTATGTCGCACGTGACGGCAAGGCAGCTGCTGATCAATATTCAGCACGCCCTGGTCACAGTGAACACCAGACCGGTCTCACTTTTGATATTTCGGCACCAAGCGTAGGTAATGGATTAACTGCCGCTCTTGGCGATACGAAAGAAGGAAAATGGATCGCGAATAACGCAGCGAAGTTCGGCTTCATCGTTCGTTACGACCGTGGTTTCCAGTCGCGGACGGGTTATACGTATGAGCCATGGCACATTCGTTATGTCGGAGTCGATGTCGCGACACAAATTAAAAATAACGGACAGACTCTTGAGGAATATATGAAAGTCGGTCACTAAGAGGTTGGAGGTTGACTATGATTGAAATCATAGGGATTTTGGTTCTTGGCTATCTGCTTGGTTCGATTCCGTTCGCATTACTTGTTGGGAAATGGGGACACGGAATCGATATTCGTCAACAAGGTAGCGGGAATCTCGGAACGACGAATACGTTCCGTGTCTTGGGGAAAAAGGCAGGAATCATCGTCTTGATCGGTGATCTTGGAAAAGGAGCCGTCGCGAGCCTTGTTCCGATCTTGATGGGCGCGGATGTGCATCCGCTGTTTGCTGGATTAGCGGCTGTCGTCGGTCATATCTATCCGATTTTCGCAAAGTTCAAGGGCGGAAAGGCAGTCGCGACGTCTGGTGGGATGTTGCTCGTGACGAGTCCGATTCTCTTCATCTTTCTGCTCGTATCCTTTTTGACGACACTTCGCCTGAGCCGGATGGTCTCGCTCAGTTCGATCGTCGCAGCAAGTGTCGGGATTGTCGTGTCGATCACGATCGGCGTCTTGACGAACGATTGGATCGTTCCGACCTTCTTTACGGTTCTTGCGTTGTTCGTCATCTTCAAGCACCGTGATAACATCCAACGGATTCGCCAAGGAACAGAGTCTAAGATTCCACTCTTTGCAAAGAAATCATCTGAATGAACGACTAATGACGCGTCTGCATCTCACTCATTGAGAGGCAGGCGCGTCTTTCGTTTGATGAAAGAGTCGGATAACGGACGAATTCAACGACATTTCATAGGAACTACACGTTTATTTACATCGGATTTACAAGACCTTTACAGACGTTCGCTACACTAGAACTAGAACTGGTCTGTAAAGGGGGAAGCGCACGTGTCGTTATTAGGAGAAGAGCGGAAATCACGCATCATGGAATGGCTGGAAGAGGAAGGGAAAGTCATGACGAAGGATTTGATCGAACGTCTCGATGTCTCGGGAGAAACGGTACGACGCTACTTAGAGGAGTTGGAACGCGAACGTCAATTGAAGCGTGTCTATGGCGGTGCTATCTATCAAGGAGGAAAACGGGAGACGCCGATCTCACGGCGAACGGATCAGCTGTCCCGCCGTTTAGCGCGCTATGCGAAAGGGTGGCTCAGTGACTATTCCTGTATCTTTCTCGGACGGGGAGAACCGGTCGAGCATTTGTTACCTTATTTAACGGGAAACGCGACGATTGTCACGAATTCACTGATCGTCGCCAGTCACTTGGAGCAGTGCCGTAAGACGGGACCGTTCACTGGGGAAATTCGATTGTTAGGCGGAACAGTCGATGCATACGGACAGACGGTCGGGGTCGAGGTATTGCAAGCGCTGGATGCCTATGCTTTTGATGCCTGTTTCCTATCGTTTGATGGTGCTGAGATTGAGCGAGGCTTCGTTAGTGATGATATCGAATCGTCACTTATCCAAAAAGCGGTCATTAGTTGCACAAAAGATGTCTACGCCTTCTTAGCCAATGACGAGTTCCAAGGAAACCGAAAATATAAAGTGGCAGAGTTCCGGCGCGCGAAAATCGTCCTCAGCCCAGCTTCCTATCCGCCATCATGGGAGATGAAACTGTTCAACGAACGCGTGAACTGGATGGTCGTCTCATGATACACTGATGCGGGAGGGATGTATCATGTTAGAAATCATTGCATCGACGGTAGAAGAAGCGGTCGCAGCAGAACAAGCCGGAGCGGACCGGATCGAGCTCGTTTCCGCATTATCCGAAGGGGGATTGACGCCGAGCTACGGACTGATCCGTCAAGTCGTCTCGACGGTTGAGATTCCGGTTCACGTCCTCGTGCGACCACATAGCAAATCGTTCGTCTACTCGAAATCAGATGAGGAGACAATCATCACGGATATTGACTTGATCCGTGAACTCGGTGCAGCCGGGATCGTCGTCGGCTCATTGACAGCAGACGGTCGTGTCGACGAAGGTTTCCTCGGTCGCATCATCAAACATAAAGGGGAACTGTCATTGACGTTCCACCGAGCAATCGACAGTAGTCGTGATATTCTTGAAGCGGCAGAAGTACTCGCTGATTTTCCGGAAGTCGACCGGATCTTGACGTCAGGTGGTCAAGCGACGGCACTAGAAGGTAAAGAGACGATCGCACGCTTGATTGCAGACTATCCGGACTTGATCATCTTACCAGGATCCGGCATCACACTTGAAAATGCAGAGGCACTTCTTGAAGCAACGAAGGCGTCCGAACTGCATGTAGGATCGGCGGTCTTACAAGACGGTGCCATTCAAAAGGAACGCGTTGAGGCGTTGACACGACTCCTAGGATGATCATCGAGTGAATCAATCCATTTTTCTGATCTGTTGAGATGAGGGAAATGGATTTTTTCATGCGCTCGTGACGACTTTTCGACGATTCGCTTCAAGCAGATGAAAAGCAGAGTGGGAGAACTAGGTTTTTCAAAGGAACTGGGCTAAAATCAAAAGTGGAAATAGTGGATATAAAGGAGTACGACATGAACCCTAAACAATTGAAACAAGCTGCTCTTGGTACGTTAAAAGGACAATGGTTGGTCGGATTAAGCATCTCGATCATCTACTTCCTTATTTTTGCGCTCGCTGCAAGCCGGATGTCATTTGACCAAGATGACATTGATAGTATGGTTCGATTCATCGCACTGAACATGGTCGTCACGATCGTCCTTGCTCCGGTGACGGTGGGACGAACAATTGCGTACTTACGTTTCACGCGCGGAGAGTCCGCGGGAATCGGAACGTTATTCGAAGGATTTTCTTCGTTTCGACGTGCCTTCCGGACGATTGCCGCATATGCGATCGTAACGGTATTGGTCTATGTTGGATCATTTTTGATCTTACCGGCACTATACTTTTACCTAGCATATCGTCTCGTTCCGTATATTTTAGTCGATCGACCGGAATTATCGTTTTGGCAAGTACTTGGTGAAAGCCGCCGGATGATGAAAGGGCATAAGCGTGAACTGATCATGCTTTACTTGAGTTTCATCGGCTGGGGGATCCTCGCACTACTTAGTACAGTGGGTGTCATCTTCTTGACGCCATACTTCGATACGACGATGGCACACTTCTATGAACGCTTGAAACCAACACGTTCCGTTAAGGGATGAACGTAAAAAAGCCTGTACATTACGTCAGTAGACGTAGCGTACAGGCTTTTGCTTATTCTACGGAAGCGCGTGAACGCTCAGCGAGCAATAGATAAAGCGCTTGTGTACCGGAATCGGCGTGACCCAGCTCAGCAAGTTGTTCGTATAAGTCTTTCGTGAGTGCGAGACCAGGTGTCGCGATACCCATCTCAGCGCCGCGTTCGAGGGCAAGGCGCATATCCTTGATGAAGTGTTTGACGAAGAAACCAGGTGAGTAGTTTTCGGCGATGACGCGCGGAATCAAGTTCTCAAGACTCCAGCTACCGGCAGAACCAGATTTGATCGTCTCGATGAACTGTGTCGGATCGATTCCGGATCGTGTGACGAACAACAACATCTCCGCTGTTCCAATCATCGATCCGGCGATTGCGATTTGGTTCGCGAGCTTCGCCGATTGTCCTTTACCAGGACCACCGAAGAGTGAAATCGATTTCCCCATCGCCTCGAATAATGGCTTCGCTTGTGCGAAAGCCGCTTCTTCACCACCGACGAGAATCGCGAGTGTTCCGTTCTTCGCACCGAGATCACCGCCCGTGACAGGTGCGTCAAGTGCCTGAAGACCGCGTGCTGTCGCTTCCTGCGCGATTCGTTCAGCAAGAGCCGGACTAGACGTCGTCATATCAATCAGAATCGTTCCTGGTGTCGCATGATCGAGTATGCCGTCTTCGAAGTAGATCTGCTCGACGTCTTGCGGATAACCGACGATCGAGATGACGACGTCGACATCCGTGACGACATCTTGAATCGTATCGACGATTTCGACACCATCTGCTTCAAGGACGAGTCCTTTCTCTTTCGTGCGATTGTATCCTTTGACTGTAAAACCTGCCTTACGCAGATTGCGGACCATGCCTTGTCCCATGACACCTAATCCGATGAAACCGACTGTATTCATACGTGATTCCCCCTTGCACGTTCCGTGCCGATGAATTGTTGCGTTACGAGCTTATTATACAATGGATTGTCGACGACAAGTCGATCATGTGTCCCGATACCTGAAATCTGACCATCTTCAAGAACGATGATTTGATCGGCATGACGGACCGTCGCGAGACGATGGGCGATGACAAACGTTGTCCGTCCGACCATTAATCGCTCGAGTGCTTCTTGAACGACACGTTCCGACTCGGAGTCGAGACTGGATGTCGCTTCGTCAAGCAACAGAATTTCCGGATCACGGAGGAGTGCACGTGCAATCGCAATTCGTTGGCGTTGACCACCAGACAGTTTGACGCCCCGTTCTCCAATCTCAGTCGCATAACCTTCCGGGAATCGTTCGATGAACGTATCGGCATTCGCCATCCGTGCAGCCGCACGGATTTTGTCTTCACTGATGTCATCTGTCAGACCGTAGACGAGATTGTCACGAATCGTTCCTGATAAGACGGGGGAATCCTGCGCGACATATCCGATTGCCTGTCGCCAAGACGATAACGTCAAATCAGAAATGGGTTGATCTCCGAGACGGATTTGTCCTGACGTCGGTTGATAAAATCGCTCAAGTAACGCAAATAATGTCGTTTTACCGGAGCCACTCGGACCGACGATTGCTGTCGTCTTGCCGCGTGGTAACGTAAAGCTGACATTCTGTAAGATCGACGTCTCATTGTATCCAAATGACAGGTGTTCGACCGTCACGTCCGTAAACGGACGAGATGCTACAAGCGTTCCAGGTGCTTCCGGTGATTCATCGAGAAGCTCAATGATTCGCTCTGTCGCACCGCGTGCTTTCTGTAACTTCGTGATAAATTCAGTCATCGTCACGAGCGGTGTCATGATTTGGAACAAATAGAGCGAAAAGGCGACGAGTTCACCCGCCGTGATCTGGTTCGTCGCAACGCGGTAGGCACCAAAACCGATGATCAAGATCAGCATCGTCGTTAGAGTGACGTTAAAGATCGGCAACAAGAGGGCTTGAATTCGTCCTTCCTTCACACCATATCCGTATAAGTTCTCAATCCGCGTTTTTCCTCGTCCCAGCTCATAGTCTTCTGTTGCTTGTGATTTGACGAGTCGGACCTCACCGAGCATCTCGGCAAAAAAACCGGATAATCCTGCAAGTTCCTTCTGAGTCTCACGAGAAATCTTGTGTAATTTGCGGACGAGCGGAATGATGATCAACAAGGTCACGGGGACAGCGATGACCATGACGAGCGTCATTTGCCAATCGAGGAAGAATAGGATCGTGATTGCTCCGATGATTGAGACGAGTGACGTCAGCAAACGGACGAGTTGTTCCGATAGCAATTGCTGAAGTGTCGTTGCATCACTATTGAGTCGTGAGACGAGCTCACCGGATTTTGTCTCATCATAGAACGGAATCGATAGCGTCAATAGATGCTTCCATAGAAGCGTTCGTAAATTGGCGACGATCCGTTGACCAACGATCTGTAACCAATAGATCGATAAAGCGTTCGCGACGACTTGGACGAGGAAAACGATCACAAATAGACTGATCAATTGTGGTGTCAGTCGATCGACAGTAAAACCATCAATCAACGTCTTTAAGAACCAAGGAATGGCGAGCGCAGCCAGCGCTTGGATGACGGAGACGGAAACGGCGGCAGATAATAAACCGACCGGTGGTTTCGTTTTTTTCAATAACAGGTAAAAAGATTGGAACGTCGCAGCGTTCATTTCAACACATCCTCTCTTTTCTATTGTCCGGAAGAACGAAGAGACGGTCAAATGGGAAGCGCGACTTGACAAAAAATCTTTCGATTTGTGACACTGATAGTGGAAACAATAAGGGAGGATTCAAATGTCTATTTTCGTAGATGCGGACGGATGTCCCGTTGTCGATCTTGTTATTCGACACCGACAGGGACGTGACGTCTTTTTAGTTTGTGATACGGCACACCAGATGATCCGAGAAGGAGCGACGACGATTACCGTCGGACAAGGACCAGATGCCGTCGACTATGCGATCGTCAATCGGATGAAACGTGGCGATCTCGTTGTGACCCAGGATTTTGGTCTGGCAGCACTCGTCTTAGCGCGAGGGGGACTCGCAATTGATCAAAATGGTCGCCAGTTCACGAACGATAATATCGATTTATTGCTCCACACTCGCCATGTCGGACAACAAATCCGACGAGCAGGCGGGCGTACGAAGGGACCGAAAAAACGGACGCGTGATGCGGACCGTTCCTTTGAAGAATCATTTCGTACATTAGTGCAAACCAGCATGTAAGGAAGACAGTGCTGGAACTGTTGATACGGTACGGACCGTGATATAATTTAAAGCATGAATGAAATCAGAAAGGAGGATACACGTTGAAACGAATTTTACGCGACCACTCGAAGGATCGCCCTTACCGATTGCGCCAAGGAACGGTTCCGGCATCAACTGAGGCACGATTCACATCACTCGATCAACGTGAAATCAATCGATTACAACAGAATTTACGAAACGTCGAAGTGAAATTGAAGCAACGCAATGAAATCATGGAAGCGTTGGCGACACAAAATGTTGAAGCAGCCTGTGAGACTGTCTTGATGATCTTGTTGCAACTGCTTGAGGTAGAAGAAGGAGCTATCCTCTTGTACCGGCGGGAGCAGTTAAATCATTTCGTCGCACAAGGGATCGACGATATGGAGCTGATCGAAAAAGATCTCGATCAATATTCGGTCTTGCGTCGCGCATTCGTCATGCGTAAATCGGTCCAATTGCCACTCGGCGACCAGTTCGAGTCAGCAATTCCCGTGCAGTCTCCAAGCAACGGACAAGTCGTCGGACTGCTATACATCCGCCATGCCTTCGCCCAGTTCAATTTAGAACAAGTCGGGGATTTACTTGATCTATCACGAAAACTTGGAATGACGCTTGAACGCCATCTCCTGTTCCATCAAATGGAGCATGAAAAAATCAAGACGTATCAGCTACTCGATTCGATTCGGGAAGCTGTCCTATATATCGAGAGTAGCGGGGAGCAGATTTATGCGAACCAGGCCTTATTGAATATGTTTCCACCAAAACTCGTCAATCAGGCGCAAGGGTTCCGTCACGCGTATGAACGGGCGACGTCGCTGTTTGAACATGTCGATCAGCCGGAAGCACTTCATGATTACATCGGTCAACTGATGAACGGTGATATTCCGGGAGAAACGATCGAGTTATCGGCATTCAGGGGGAACTTGTTGCTCAGTGCCTACGCTGAACGGATTGCGATTGCGAACGTTGAATGGGGGATGATGCTTGTCTTACGTGACGTGACGAAAGACAAGGAGCTCGACCTTAAGCAGGCAGAGTTCGTCTCGATCGTTTCGCACGAGTTGCGGACACCGCTTTCTTCGATCATGGGCTTCACGGAGTTATTGATGAAACGAGAAGTCGATCCGAAGCGGCAGAAACGCTATTTGCAGACGATTCATTCGGAAACCGTTCGATTGGCGGAATTGATCAATGACATCTTGGAAATTCAAAAAGGGGAAGACTCGACACACGGAACACAAAAAGAATTACTTGATTTAAAACAATTGATGTTCGAGATGAAGCCGATGTTCGATCTTGCGAGTCGCGCACATCGCATCAGTGTCCAATTTAGTCCGGGATCCTATACGATTTCAGCCAGCAGTGAGAAGATGAAACAACTGTTTACGAACTTGATCATGAACGCGATTAAATATTCGCCCGAAGGCGGCGCGATTCGGATCAAAGGATCAAATCAGTCAGATCAATTACGAATTGAGATTTCAGATGAAGGGCTTGGTATTCCAGAAAAAGCGCTCCCTTACATCTTTGATAAGTTTTACCGAGCAGATAACTCGGATACGCGCAAAATTGGCGGAACGGGCTTAGGACTCGCGATTTGTCGGATGATCGTCCTCGATCATGGCGGAGCAATCTCCGTCCAATCGACGGAAGGGGAAGGCAGTACCTTCATCATTCAACTTCCGATCGGCGTATGACCGACGACAGACTCAGAAAGGAGGAAGACACGGTGAATAACTCACATATTCGTTATGAAGCATTACATCCACTCGTTGAGGAAATTCTTGAAAAGCTGAGTGAACGAATTGGCGTCAATACGTTATTTTTTGCATTGAACGACTCATACAGCAACTTTGTCGTCAAGGCAATCAATCAAGAACGTCAGTTGATCGAAGAAGGCTCGACCCATGTCTTCCAACATGTCCTCTGTAAGCTGGTCGTCGATGAGACGGACGGGAAGGTCTCGATCAATGAATTGCTCAACGATCCATTGACCGTCAATCATCCGGTTACGAAAGCTCTTGGGAACGGTAGCTTTTTAGGAGTAGCGATCAAAAATGCGGAAAATGAAAAAATCGGGACATTATGTGCCTTTGATGATCAACCATTCGACTTCAAGGAGCAGGATATCGCACTCGTCGAGCGGTATGCGGATATTATTAGTAAATCGATCAACGTCGAAACGTATGTCATCAAGGATGCGCTAACAGATGTCTATAACGAACGGTACATGAATCGACTGATCTCAAGTGTGACGATTCATCCTGCTTTCTTAATGGTGTTGAACCTCGACCGTTTCCATGCGATTAATGCGACGCATGGGTACCGGGCAGGGAACGAAGTGCTACGCGAAATCGCGAATCGGCTGAAATATGTTCCTTTACCGAATCATGTCGTCGGTCGAATGGATGGGAATGAATTCGTCGTCTTAGCAGCACTCGAACAGGAACAGGAATTCGAACAATATGCGGAAGATTACGCTCGCATCGTCACGGAAGCGATTGAGCAACCGATCGTTGGTGTTGCAGCCGAACCGATTCAGGTGACGGCATCATCTGGCGTCAGTCTTCTGACCGGTGATATGGCAAGTCGCCAGACACAAATCTACGCAGCAGAAGCCTTGATGCAACAAGTCAAACACGAGGGGAAACAGCGAACCTCATTTGTTAATCCAAATCGGAATGCGGAACAGCATCCATTTGCATCAGTTCTTGAATCAGAGCTTTCGTATGCACTAGAACGGGGACAATTCGAGCTCTACTATCAATGGATCGTTGATGCGAAACAAGAACGCTACGTCGCGGTCGAAGCGCTTCTACGCTGGAATCATCCTGTGCTTGGGTTCGTCAGTCCGACGGATTTTATTCCGATTGCCGAGAAGATGGAGATTTTCCCAGACATCGGTCGATTTACGATCTGTCAGGCGATCCTGGATCAACGGCGCTTGGAGGAGACATTTGGACGTAAGATTTCCGTCGCCGTCAATCTATCGGCAAGCCAGTTCGAGTCGGATCAACTCTTTTCAGAATTACTGAGACTGACAGAAAAATCGTATTTCCCGGACGAACGACTCATTCTTGAAATACGGGAGGAAGTATTGCAGACGCGTCGTCGTTTTGCAATCAAACGTTTGGAGCAGCTGCGCCAAGCAGGCTACCGTCTGACGGTCGATCATTTCGGTAGTCACTACGCGTCACTTAATTCGTTATTGCGTTTACCAGTCCAAGCAGTCAAGCTCGATCCAATCTTTACACGTCGACTCGTGCAAAATCAGTTAGAGCGTTCGATGATTCGCTCTGTTCATTCCTTGACGTCGACGTTAAACATCGCGCTCGTGATTCAGGAAGTCGAGACCGCGTCGCAATTGCAACAGATTCAAGTGTTGGATGAGCAACTTTATATGCAAGGCTACGAGGTCCATCACCCTCAGCCGATTGAACAATTACTCATCGAGGACATCGTTCGAGGGCGTGCTGAGGTTTAACCGTTCTTCAGTCGGGAATACATTAAAATGTGGAACAAGTACATTTTAAGGGGGATGCCAAATGGCTAATCAACATGATAAAGAGACGGACCCGATTACTTCAGGAAACCGGATGACGAAGGATGAGATTGCCGGACGTGACCCGCAAGACAATACGGAGGTTCCGGAAAAATCGAAGGATGAAAAAGAAACGAAGCATCAAGATCAAGAAGCTGAGAAAACAGAACGACCAGATGACGAAGCTTCAAGTGAAGAGGCACCCGATTTGTCGCATGCTTCTGATGAAGATGGCGATGTCGAGCCATCCGATGAAGAGAACCAACAAGGTTAAAAATGACTAAAATAAAGGGCAATCGATGTCCGGCAGAAATGCCACACGTCGATTGCCCTTTTTAATGTATTATTTTTAAACGGTTACTCGCCACTCCCACCGCCATCACTTCCACCATCGAATCCACCGTCAATTCCGCCATCTGTCGCATGTGACGTATCGGTCAAATCAACAGGGAAGAGCAAGAACGGAGTCGCATCGGCGCTATCCGGCGGAAGAATCGAAGATGGGAAGAGTTGTTGCAGGATCGTTTGTTGACTCAAGTATAATCGGATCGCCGTCAAATAGACCAAGTCCCTCCGGTACTTAAAACGTAAATCGGAGCGTAACGTCTCTGCCATCTGTTGGAGTGCCGAAGCATGAATGTTGGGGTCGCCGAGTAGTGCAAGCATTCCGTGGAATGACAGCGGGACATGATGCTTACGATGTAATTTACGGGACGACTCCAATTGCGCGATATAACGATCCCAATCGTCCTCTGGTAATAAAGAGAATAACAAGGCGACGATATACGTCTGTTGAGCGCGACCGAAACGTCGTTTCAGTCGTTGATAGACTGCTTCAATACGCGAAGCGAGTTCGTCTAAATCACCGCGTGTCGCAGCATGAAAATAGACGAAGGAGGTCAACAGCGGTGATACGATGAAACGATGCTGTTTTTTAAGAAGAGTGTATAACTGAACGGTCCGCTCGAGTACCATGTCTTGTGGAGAAATACGACTAATGAACAGCGCAGTGGAGTAGGCATTCAGGGGATGCGACAAACGATGGGATTTAAAATAGCCGTGAAGCGACATCATCTCAGCGATGCGGCTCGGTGCATGAGCGTCAAAAGCATGGATTTTTGAAGCGAGCAGCAAAGCCTGCGTAGTTTGCGTGCGCAATCGTGTCGTTAAATCGTCTGCTGTCTCAAGTAACGTGCTTGCGGATACCTGCTCCGTTCCGATCGTCCGGTCAAATGCCAATTCGATGAGAATACCGTCCTGATATGTTCTGAATTCTGGTGCGATATGATCCAGTTGTCGCAAGAAAGTCGTCGCCATCTCCATGACTGTTCCTCCTCTGCTTTTTCTTATAGTGTATCACGCAGTGAAAGCGTTATCTTATTTTTTTAGTTGGGTATCGATCAACTGTTCCGCTGCGCGCCGGTACAGATTACTCATATGAGCCAGCGCTAAAATCTGTTCCAGTGGATCGGTCGTCGAGGCGGTAAGAGCATCTTGTTCGGTGATGAAACGGGCTGTATTTCGTTCTGTCAGTTCAAGGTAAGTGCGATAAAAGTCTTCCAGATCGAGTTGATTCTGTTCGATGCCTTCGTTCAAGGGCGTTAGGATCGTCTTGATATCGTTAATCGAAAACGAACTTTTCAACTGATAAATCAAGCTAATTAAAATCAAATGCTCCTTCGTATACTTTTTATTCGTAACCGGAAAAAATAATTTTTTTTTGGCATAATTGTTGATCATCGTCTTCGTCAGGATTGTCTCATCCGCATTCCGCGTCGTTTCCTCGAATGTTCGCTCAAACAGTTGGATGACTTGATCCATATAAAGATCAATGTTCGGGATATCTGCGAGCTGTAATTGACGATCATGTCTCGTGTCGTCAGAACGTGTCATAAAAAAACCTCCAAAATCGTTAAAATAGGACTTTCTACTTCTTCATCATATGATAGAATATGTATATAACGCCATGTAGTATTCAAAACTACATATCAGGGGAGGAACAAAAGTGAAAGCTTATATGAGAGAACCGATTAATGGATTAACACATTTGGGAGGGGCTGTCTTTGCTTTTGTCGGATTACTCGCACTCGTCATTAAAGCATCGTTAGAACGCGGAGCATCACTCGCCATCGTCGCAGCGATTATTTTTGGGGTCAGCATGATGGCACTCTATGCTGTTTCGGCAACGTATCATATGGTCCTTGCGAGCGATCGGGCGATTGCGATCTGGCGACGATTGGATCACTCGATGATTTATTTGTTGATTGCCGGTTCCTACGCACCGTTTTGTCTTGTCAGTCTGAATGGTCCGACGGGTTGGGTCTTGTTTAGCATCGTCATGTTGATTGCTGTTTCCGGAATTACCTTCAAATTAGTCTGGTTCAACAGTCCACGCTGGTTATCGACGACGCTCTACATCGGAATGGGCTGGATCATGGTGTTTGCGATCACACCACTCGCGCAAGTCTTATCACCGCTCGGCATCGGTCTATTGTTCCTTGGTGGTATCTTCTATACGATCGGTGGCATCATCTATGGATTAAAGCCGCGTGTCTTATCGTTTAAACATCTCGGATTCCATGAAATCTTCCACATCTTCGTACTACTCGGTAGTCTAGCGCATTTCCTATGTGTCTACTTCTTCGTGTTATGATGATGTCCTCCTTTAGTCAATGACTGAAGGAGTTTTTTTGTATCTATATGGAAAATACAGGAGAAGTCGAGTGTCCTCACGAATGAAAGAACGGAAAGATCACGAAGAGGGGGAAATCACATGCAACACACACGATGGCAATTAGAAACACTCTATACGATTGATGACGTCAAAGCAGGCATCGCCTCCATACAAACAGCATTGTCGAATCGGCCGATTGATGTGGCAGAACAGGTCGAGCGTTATCAGCAAGTCGCGCGCGACGTCGAGGAATGGAGCGACTTCATTTATTGCCTGTACGCTGAAGATGTCACGCGTGTTGAAGTCCACCCATTGCTTGAAGAGATCGAAGTCGTCCAAGCGATGGTACGCAGTGAAGTGGCAGCACTCGATACAAAGATCGCAGCACTGTCTCAAGAAGAGTGGGAAGCGCTCGTTACGGATTCACCGTACGCCTTTTTCTTAAACGAACGCCGTGACATCCAGTCCCGTCGTGCACCACTGATTCAAGAACAATTGTTACAGGATCTCGGTGTGGATGGATTCCAGGGCTGGGGACAACTCTACGATCAGCGCTTCATGGCGTTACGGGTCGACTTGAACGGAAAGCAGGTCACGATCGGTCAAGGATTGCATGAAGCGATGTTCGCGCCTGATCGTTCGGCTCGTCTAGCGGCAGCAATTGCAGTTGACGCCGCTTGTGCCAAAGAGGCTGACTTGTTTGCGACGATCTTGAACCGGATCTCCGGCTTCAGATTGCAATCCTACAAGATGCGGAACTGGGAGCAACCATTGACAGAGTTGCTTGAGCAGAACCGGATCTCAGAAGCGAGCTTAAAAGCGATGATCGAAGCACTCGATCAGCACCGAGACCTCTTTCACGCCTATTATGCCCGCAAGATTGCCCAGGCAGAGCAGGTGACGGGAGAATGGCATGATTTTGAGACGAATACGTATCGTTCCGCGCGGCATGTTCCGTTTGAGACGGCACAGGCAATCGTAAGCAAACAATTCAAACAGTTGAATCCAAAGCTCGGTGCTTTTGCTGAAAACGTGTTTAACGAGGGATGGGTCGATGCGGAGAATCGTCCCGGAAAAGCGGAAGGCGGATTCTGCGCTGCCTTTCCGATTGCAAAAGAGAGCCGGATTTTCATGACGTACCGTGACAGTTATCCAGACGTCGCGACACTTGCTCATGAATTCGGTCATGCCTATCATAATTATGTTCTGCAAGATGAACTGTATTTAAACCAAGTCAAAGGAACGAGTATCGCGGAGACGGCTTCAACGTTCATGGAGAATCTCGTCCTCGATGCTGCGATCAAAGAGACGACGGAGCGCGAGGAAGTACTTGCTCTCCTAGAGGTCAAGATTCGAGAGGGGCTGAAATATGCCAGCATCGTTCCCGGAATGTTTCGTTTCGAGCAACGTTTTTATGCGGAACGTCAGCATGGTACGATCAATGCTGAAAGGTTGAGTGAACTCTTACAAGAGGAAGAGCGCTTAGCCTATGGTCCAGTGCTGCCTGAACCAGCGCGCTACAAATGGATGTACATCAGTCATCTGTTTAATCCGAACCTTGCGTTCTACAACATTCCGTATACGATCGGTTATCTGCTTAGCAATAGTCTTTATCAGACGGTTCAAGCGGATCCGAGTCAATTTTCGACAGTTTTTGATGCCGTCATGCACGATTCCGGTCAAGCGACGATCGATGAAATCGTTAAACGTCACCTCGACGCCGATCCAACATCTATCGCGTTTTGGGTCGAAGCTCAGCAACCGCTCGTCCAGGCGATTGAGCAGTATCTGACGTTAACGGAATCCTCTCTCTCCGTCGATTGAAGACGAATCGAAACGGGAACAGAAATGTAGGGAGGGATGCGGATGTATGAACAGGAGAAACAATTAGTCGCTGAGGCAGCACTAACTTACGTGAAGGATGGAATGATAGTGGGTCTTGGAACGGGTTCGACGACGGAACGGTTTATCAAGGCGCTTGGTCCACTCGTCCAGGCTGGACTACAGATTCGTGGCGTGGCGACGTCGCTTGCGACGGTAAAGCTTGCTGATCAGTTACAAATCCCATTGATTGATCTGGAAGAGGGAATGGAAATCGATGTGACAGTTGACGGAATTGATCAAATCGACGGTCAGTTTCAAACCATTAAAGGCGGTGGCGGTGCATTGTTTCGTGAAAAAATTGTCGCCCTGATGAGTCGTGAATTGCTCTATCTGACCGATTCCTCGAAGTTCGTCCATCATTTAAGTGGACCGTTACCTGTCGAACTGGATTCGTTTGCCTTACCTTACGTGCGGCAACGTCTGCGTGATAAGCATGTATCAGCAACACTACGCGTGAAAGATGATCGTCCCTTCGTTACAGATGGAGGTCACGTGATTCTTGACGTTGATGTATCAGCCATTTCGGACGTTCGATTATTCGCAAAAGAAGTGAAGAGCTGGTCTGGAGTGCTTGAGACCGGTTACTTCGAGCGACAACCCGATCATGTCCTGACGGTCGAAGAGGGAAAGGTCAAACGCATCGCGCATCCTCGCCTGCGTGACGGTGGTGGGTTGGTTTAAGAAAAGAAAGAAGGAAACCGTATGGGCTTGAAAAAACGGTATTTATTTGGAGCTGGCATCATTGCCGGAACGAGTCTACTTTTGTTAAGGAAGCGGGAACAGGGCACACAAACAGATGCACTACGTGAATATTTAGCGCATCTCGATCAGGATCCGAGTCCGGATGCTACGAAGGACCCGGATGAGGTCGGATTGACGAAACTCGATTCCATCTATCGAGCCGAGTGGCAAGCGAATGGGTTCCCGCGTTCGCGGACAGAGCTAGAAGAGCTTGAAAAATAGTAAAAGCAGCGAAAGTGTTTTTTTCTGTTAGTTGAAAAAGTATTTAAAGGATTCTTTAAACGGCTTAAGTTCGTTATTTAAACGGACCTAAGCTGTTTTTATTAACGTCTACAGTAATAAATCATAGATAGCTGTAACACATTATATTTAGTTATTGTTCTAGTATCCTCTATTTTATAATCCTAAATTATGTAATTTTTATGATAAGGTGGATGTATATTTTCAATGGGGAATTCATCCCAGAGGGGGGGACTAGCGTGACTTTATTTATTAACGAACTTAATTACATAGACCAGAAAGATAAAACGACAGTACTCGAAAAACTCACGTTTTCTGTTTCTCCAGGAAAGTCATTGGCGATTAGTTCTAATATTACCCATCGTCAGCTACTCATAAAGATACTTGAAGGTCGTATCCGCAGTGCAAGTAAACATGTTCATGTAAACAATCATCACCCAGGAAATACTGTACAATATCGTTCGTCAATCAGTTTCTATTATGAGCATCCATATACATACGATAGATTAACCATCTTAGACCATCTTGCTTTTTATAAAAAATTGTATAATAGCTCAAAAGCGATTTCAGACACACTCGAAGTTACACAATTAATCGAGATAGCAAAGAAAAGAACAAATAAACTAGATCGTTCTCAAAAGAAACGTCTGCAACTCGCAATTCTTATTTTACAAGATACACCGGTGGTCGTTTTCGATGAGCCGGATCAAAACATTGATCAATATACGAAGAATATTCTATTTAAAGTTATCGAATTGTTGCTACAGGAAGAAAAATGTCTCTTAATACTTACAGGAAGTACGGAGAGTGCAATTACTTTATCCGAAGAATCTTATGTATTAAGTAGTGTTGGGCTTACACGCATCAATACAGAAATTGAGGAAGAAGAAGAGAAAGCAATCTCAGAAAATGATGAAGAGATCAATGGACTTGAAAAATCCGCTCCCTTTTCGCCTCTCGAACTGAACAAGGTTGTTGCTAAACTTGAACGTAATCTTATTTTACTAGATATAGATGAGGTCAAATTTTTCGAGAGCGCATCGGGAAATGTTCAAATTCATGTAGCGGATACGATGTTGCCCGGTCTATATACAATGAATGAGTATGAAACGACTCTTCAGGACCGGCATTTTTTCCGATGTCACCGTTCCTATCTTGTAAATCTGAAGAAAGTACGCGAGATTGTCACGTGGACACGGAACAGTTTTAGTCTGGTTCTCGACGATCGTACTGAAGTGCCCTTATCTAAGAATAAAATACACATTCTTAAAGAAATGCTCGGCATTAAGTGACGATCTTCTAGCAAGCTAATTACTCTTTTCATAAGCTTATTAACTCCATTCATCGTTAAAATAGTGCGATGTATAGCGCTCTCTACTATTCTAAGGTTAGAAAACGAGAGGAGAACTATACTATGGAAAAGGTAATCGAAATTGAATCATTGACGAAACACTTTTCAGATAAGACGGCTCTTGACGATTTAAGTTTCTATATCAAGCAAAAAGAAATTTTCGGGCTACTTGGTCCCAGTGGCTCTGGTAAAACTACCATGATCAAAATATTGACTGGTCAAATGAAACCGTCCACGGGTTCAACCAGTTTACTTGGAATTCCCTCTGAAAAACTCAAACAAAAGAACACTTTTCAGAAAGTAGGTATCATGACAGACAATAGTGGTCTCTACGATCGCTTGACGGTAAAAGACAATTTAAAGTTATTTTGCAAAATTTTTTCTGTCTCTGAAAACCGTATTCATCGTGCACTGGAGTTAGTCAATTTAGGTGATGAGCAGAATAAGAAAGTTGCCTTACTTTCGAAAGGGATGAAACAACGGGTACTGCTCGCTCGAACTTTTTTACATCAACCCGAAATCTTATTCTTAGATGAACCTACTTCTGCGTTAGATCCTGTCAACACTCAAGCCATCTATTCTGCCCTTAAAGATATGAATCGAGACGGTGCGACGATTTTCTTAACGACTCACGATATGGTAGAAGCGGACACCCTTTGCGATCGTGTCGCCTTCCTAAATCGTGGTCATATCCAGTTGTTGGGATCACCAAAATCGATCAAACAGCGTTTTGCTGATCAGACGTTGACACTCGAATCATTAGACGGCCTAGAACACGTTTTCGAATCGAATGAGAAAGATGCTCGTCATATCTATGAAATGTTACGTACTAATCAGGTTGTATCTATCCATTCTAACGAACCGACTCTAGAGGATGTGTTCGTAAAAGTAACAGGGAGTGACCTCAGATGATCTTTTCAATCAATCGTACAATGGCCATTTTTCAGAAGGATGTAAAAGACGTGTCAAGAAACGTATTTGTTGGTACGACACTGCTAGTACCTATCTTGATGGCGATTGTCTATAAGAATATTGGCGAAGTGACGTTAGAAATTCACTACACCGTCATCAATTTGACATTCTCTTCAGTAGCAGCATTCGTTCAATGCACATTGATTGCAGAAGAGAAAGAGAAGAACACGTTACGAAGCTTGATGCTGTCACCTGCCTCCACTCTAGAGATTCTAGGTGGCAAAAGTATATTGACTGCACTGATCACACTCTTCACCATAGTCATCAGTGCCGTCATTACGGGTTATGCTCCGTCACATCCTTTCATCATAATAATTGGACTTCTCGTCTCTTGCTTGTTCTACCTTGCCTTAGGGACACTTCTAGGATTGATGACTTCCTCTGTGATGGAAGCTTCTGTCGCTGTATTACCTGTCATGTTTTTATTCGGATTCGGAACGTTACTCCAGCAGGTTTCTGATAAATATCCGTTACTTTCGATTGTCGATTATTTGCCGAACTTACAACTGTTAGAGCTAGCTGAAAAGGTTGAGAATGGTGCCTCTTTCTCTTCGCTATCCATTAATCTAATCGTTATTTTGATTGCTGGTATATTATCTAGTGCTTTAGTCTTCATGATCTATCGAAAGAGAACATTAAAAGATTAATAGTCATTACAGCACAGAATACAAAAATCGATGGGGGTAAGAAATGATGAAAAAAGTACTATTAGCAATTGTAGGTATGATTTGTGGCACACTTATCATGTACGTCATTCAGAATGGGTTATAAACCGTGTTCTCATGGATTGTAGGCAAATTTGTAGGAGTCATTAATAGTAATCCAATAATATGAAAGTGGAAACAATCATGCTGAACCGTGAGGTGGATATGTGAATAAAGGACTATTAATACGGTGTTATATTGCTTGTTTTATACTGTTTATCACGACAATGCTAATTGGTCGCTATGAACTCAACACAAATATTTTTATGATTTTAACATTTGGAGTTATTCTGCTCGTACTTAATTTACCTATCCGGCAGTTGGATCGGTATAACAGACAATCCTTATCTTACTGGGCATTTGTTTTCAAAATGATAACAGGTGCTATTTTAGCGGCTGTTGTATGTTTTTTCGTTATGGTGATGATTACTCCGTAAAATCATTTTACGTATCTATTCATTACAACGATGTTTGAAAAGCTTATCATGTACTGTGCAGATTGAATTCGTTCCTTACTCGAAACATTCATCTCAATAGCGTTAAAATGACCTGATTGCTACATCAGGTCATTTTAACGCTATTATTTTATTCTAATAAAAGCCCAGAGATGAGTACAGTCGCACATACTAGGAAAGACCAGATTAATATGTTTCTAAGTCGATTAGTTGCGATGTCATAGGTTACAAATAATATCATATAGATACTAATCGAGAGTGTTTTTACAAACGTGCTATATGTGGCACTATCTTTAAGTATAAAAAGCACGATACTTACTATAACAATAGATAAATTGACACCAATTACTAGTACTCGAAAATTTGGTTGCTCTACTTTTTTTGTAAAGGAAATAAGGATCGTAAGACTTGCAATAGCAAGATTGGTATACATTAGTATTTCGTTCATACTGTCTCCCTTAGTTAGATTTCATCGATAATTAACAAAATTGAATGTTTGACAACACTTTAGGTACAACGATATAAGATGCAGTCTTTAATTAATATATCATTTTCATCCCATAGACATCTAAGGATTCTAGTTTATTGAACGACACATTGGAAGGGAGTCATTTATTAGACGTACAAAGGAAGAGTCTTGACCGCGATTTAAAAGAGAACTATCTTACTTTAAATATTAAAAAAAGTGAAAAACAGCACTCAAAATCTCTTTTCCTAAAGCGCGGTCTGGTAAGATGTGGATTGTATCAATCATGATTCAAGGAAAAACATTGTTTTCGAAAGGAGATTCATTGAATGAAAACCTTTTTAAACATCAACATAGCTAGCTTTTTATATGCCATCGCTTTATTTGTTCCATTACAATTCATGCTAAATATCAATCGAATCATAAGACTTACTGATATGTCTTCAAGTATGTTTTGGACTCTGAATATCATGATCGGATGCATCACTCTAACCAGTATTCCATTTTTAATTAGACGGATCACCTTCAAGTCCACTCTACATAAGTCATTTGAACGAATCATCTGTCTTTCCTGGTTCGTCTATTTTGTTTTATTCACATATCTCATAAGTAGGATTATTCCAGTCACGAATGAGGGAGACATGCCAAGCCCTGGTTTAGGCTTCATTTTAATCACCATTGTATTAACGTATCCACTTTTTGTAATAGTTTCTAAATTTCTTATCGTGGATCAAAAGTCGATGAAGGATTGAAAAATTAGCAATTTGAAAGAAAGGAATGATGTTATGAGGAGTCTACTGCTCCCGAACATTTTTTACAGATCTTAATAGAAGGATGTAAGATACATAAAATTCCATAGCATTAAGGAGAGCGTATTTTGAAAAAACGATATTTATATTTCTATTCGACAGTCATTGTATTAATCGGGGGAAGCTTGTATTCGTATCAAGCAGGATATATCCCTTATACAACACCTTATATAGATAAAGAGCATGAGAAGTTGATGGATGCTAAGACCGTCAATTCAGTCAATCGAAAAGACTACATCGATAGATCGATGCGAGATATGGCTAACTTTGCACCTTATTCGACGGGTGATTCCATTACAAAGAATGTGACCATGAATGAACTGAGGTCGAAGATTGATACGATGCACCACATCGAAAAATCTTTCCAATTCAAGTCGAATGATCCAGAATCAAAATCCTTACAAAAAGTAGCGAAGAACTATACTACTTATATTGAGGCGCTTGAATATGTTGCAAGCAATATGCATCGTAAGGAATCGATGAACGTCGATCAAGCAAACTATCTGAAGAGTGCTTGGAATGAGGTCGTCGCACCTGTACATCATATAAAAGATGAGGTCGATCGTTCTCAAGAAGGAGAGGCCGTCATGTTTGAAAAAGAAATCACTTCAGTTTGGAATTAATATTGATGGGGTTTAGGATGGATAAATTTGAACGTTTCGAATGACACAGTTAGATTACGACCTTATAAAGCTAGAATCTATAATATGGATTAAATGATATACAATCTAAACAGCCCTAGATATAATGATCCAGGGCTGTTTTCATGCGTTTTAATATGTAAGCGACCCAGCAATGATCAAACCGATCGAAATCGATAAGAAGAGGAGCAGCAAGCCGACTGCTTCGTTGTTCGCATCAATCTCTTTTGTCATGCTTAAGCGTGGGATTAGTAAATCCGCGAGATAGAACAAGACGATTTGTAAGACGATTGCGAGTGCACCCCATAAGACCATATCGAGAATGCTGACGGAGTTCGAGATACTCGAATAGAGGACGATGGCAAGACCGAGAATACGTCCACCGAATGCATAAACGGCTGCTTTCTTACCATTACGGATTAATTCCAGTTCCTTTGATTTCGTCGTTACCTCGAACAGGACGACACCAATTGCAAGGAGTACGGTCGCGACACCGATATACGTAAGGGTCGAGAGGAATAAGTCACTGAATGTCATGTTGGTACCTCCATCATGATTTTTTATTTTTTTTGCGTTGTTCGTATGCGACATACAATTCAAGCAGTGCTCCGACGAGAATGCCTGCTGATACATACAAATAGAAGTTGTCACCAATGAATCCGAACACGAGTCCTAAGAGAAGACCGATCAGGATATAAGGACCTTTTGTTAACTTCATATCAATCACCTGCCTCTACTTTAAAGGTAGCGGATTTCAGAGGTGACGTCCATCGTTATTCTTGGAAGCTGACGGCAGATTCTGCATTAGGAGAAAACAGGACGACTTGATTCCGTCCTTGTTGTTTTGCTTGATAAAGCGCGGCATCCGCATCCGGTAAGAGATGGTCGATTTGAGATGTCGTCTCATCATACGCGGCTAAACCAAATGATGCTGTAAGTGGCAGATCGGTCGTCGCTAGTCGGAACGGGCTGCAGGCAATACGTTCACGTAATTGCTCTGCTAAAGGAATCACTTCAGAGAGCGGAACGCCTTCAAACAAGACGGAGAACTCTTCACCGCCGTTACGAGATAAATACCCGCTCTCTGCGACGCCATCACGCAGTCGGCTGGCAAACTGACGTAGCACTTCGTCACCCGCTTCATGTCCATACGTATCGTTGATCTGTTTAAAATGATCAATATCGATCGTCAACAACACGATGGACTGTTTGTTCAAGATCAATCGTTGTTTGAGATCCGTGAAGTATTCGTTAAAAGCACGTGAATTATTCAATCCCGTCAAAAAGTCGAGTTGTGCTTTCTGCCGAAGCACCCGTAACGACTGTTTCGTCAGGCGGATATCACGAATGATCAAAAGGGCGAGCCAACTGCTAACGAAAGAAGCGGGAATGACGACCGACATGACCTCGAGTAAGAGGATTTGTTTCGGTAAGACGATCCATAAGACAAGGGCGTGCAAAGCCGTCGCATAGAGCGTCACGAGTGTAAAGGTCCGTTTTGCGTAAGGCGGCATTTCACGAACAATCAGACTCGTTCCGAGGGCGACAGCGACGATGAAACCAAATGCAGTGAATGCAGCCAAGTTCGTTCCCAGACTAAAGCGATAAACAATGATCGCGACCGTCACGATCGTTGTTGGAATAACGCCTCCAAAGTAGGCGGCGACAATGACCGGAACATGGCGCAAATCAATCATGACGCCGGGGGCTGCTTCGATTGTCATCTGCATGAGCAGTAAGGAGATCATGCTCAGGGCAAGACCATACAGTACGCGGGTGAGACGTGGAGATTCTCGCGTGATCGGAAGCGGTGATAATTTTCCAAGTAGATAAAAACCAGCCATTAATAGCGTCACGTTATGTAAGACGTCAAAAAGGATGCTTTTCATGAATCGTCCATCCTTTCGAAAAAAGTACGTTATTTAAGAAATATACGCCATAAACGGACTAACTCCTGTTTATCGAAAAAATAAACTCTTCCCATCAATTGTGTCTATAATGTGAACTTATGATTTCTATAAGCTGTACTTATGGTTTTAGGGAATTTGATTGACCTCCTCGACACTGCATTGTTAAATGATGAAGAAGCGGTATGAAAGCGCTTACTAAATTTGAAGGAGATCTTACTCATGGAACTCGTCATCATTCTTCTTGCCTTATCTTTATTGATGTTCGTTGCCTATCGTGGTTTTTCGGTCATCCTATTTGCACCAATCTGTGCCTTGTTCGCCGTCTTACTGACGAACCCGGACTGGGTGTTACCATTCTTCTCGAATATCTTCATGGAAAAGATGGTCGGCTTCATCAAAGCATACTTCCCGGTCTTCCTCCTCGGAGCGATTTTCGGAAAAGTCGTTGAGATGTCCGGTATCGCGGAGTCGATCGCAAAGACAATCATTCGTATGATTGGTGCGAAGCGCGCTATCCTTGCCATCGTCTTACTCGGCGCCATTCTTACATATAGCGGCGTCAGCTTATTCGTTGTCGTATTTGCTGTCTATCCGTTCGCTGCGAACTTGTTCCGCGAAGCAAACATCCCGAAACGACTCATTCCGGGAACGATCGCACTTGGTGCGTTCACGTTCACGATGGATGCCTTACCAGGAACACCTCAGATTCAAAACGTCATTCCGACGACGTTCTTCAAAACAGATATCTATGCTGCGCCGATCATGGGTTCAGTCGGTGGCTTGTTCATCTTAGTCGTCGGCATGTGGTATCTCGAGTCACGCAAGAAAAAAGCGCATCAAGCGGGTGAAGGGTACGCTGGATTCGAAGCGACAGCGGCAAGTACTGCACCGCAAATGGAGTTAAAGAACGAACCAGAAATGACGCTCGAGACGGATCGTCAACCAGTCTATCGCCAAGTCCTTGCCTTCGTCCCACTCGTCCTTGTTGCCGTAATGAACAAAGTCTTTACACTCTCGATTCCGAAATGGTATCCAGAAGGATTCGATTTTTCAGCAATCGGTCTAGAAGCATTCGGAAAGATCGAGACACCCGCTGTTCTTGCGATCTGGTCCGTTCAAATGGCGTTGTTGATCGGAATTCTCGCAGCCATGCTCTATGATTTCCCGAAGATCAAGACGAACTTCCAAGCTGGTCTGAACGTCAGTATCGGTGGTGCGCTCTTAGCGGTCATGAATACAGGTGCTGAGTATGGCTTCGGTGGCGTCATCGCGGCGTTACCAGGATTTAAGTCCGTCTCAAGCGAAATCTCGGAGACATTCACGAATCCGCTCGTCAACGGAGCCGTCACGACGACGACGCTTGCCGGTGTCACCGGTTCCGCATCAGGCGGGATGGGGATCGCGTTAAGTGCGATGTCGGATAAATATACGCAGGCAATCACATCGGGTGGCATACCACCGGAAGTCATGCACCGCGTCATTTCGATGGCGTCCGGCGGAATGGATACGTTACCGCATAACGGTGCCGTCATCACATTACTTGCCGTCACGGGCCTAACGCACCGTCAGTCGTATAAAGACATCTTCATGATTACGATCCTTAAAACAGTGACGGTCTTCTTGATGATCGGATTGTATAGTTTGACTGGTTTGTACTAAGAGTTTAGAAGGGGGCATCATCAGATGAAACAGGGGAAAGTATACGCATCATTCGCGGAAGCGACAGCAGACATTTTTGACGGGGCGACGCTAGTCGTAGGGGGCTTCGGACTCTGCGGAATCCCGGAAAAATCCATTACGGCGTTACAAGAGAAAGGCGTCAAGGATTTGACGGTCGTCAGTAACAATTGTGGCGTCGATGATTTTGGACTTGGTCTCCTCTTGCAGACGCGACAAATCAAGAAGATGATTTCGTCGTATGTCGGGGAAAATAAGACGTTTGAACAACAGTACCTCAGTGGCGAGATCGAAGTCGATCTCGTTCCCCAAGGTACGCTAGCGGAACGTATCCGTGCCGGTGGTGCTGGTATTCCTGGTTTCTATACACCAACAGGCGTCGGGACACCGATTGCTGAAGGAAAGGAACAAAAGGAGTTCGATGGGAAGACCTATCTGCTCGAAGAAGGAATCGTCGGCGATTTTGCGATTGTCAAAGCATGGAAAGCAGATCGTCTCGGGAATCTTGTCTTCCGGAAGACATCACGCAACTTTAACCCGATCGTCGCAACAGCTGGAAAAGTAACGATCGTCGAAGTCGAAGAACTCGTCGAGGTCGGCGAACTCGATCCGAACGAGATCCACACGCCTGCTGTCTACGTCCAGCGCATCGTTGTTGGAACGGATTATGAAAAACGCATCGAACGCCGGACTGTCCGGGAAGCTTGAGGAGGAGATCGATATGAAAACGACACGAGAGATCATCATTGAACGCGCGCTTCAGGAAGTTGAAGACGGGATGTATATCAACCTCGGAATCGGGATTCCGACATTGATCGCCAATGCGATTCCGGACGATATGCATGTCATGCTGCAATCCGAAAACGGACTTCTTGGCATCGGACCGTATCCACTTGATCATGAAGTTGATGCGGACGAGATCAATGCTGGCAAAGAGACAGTCACGGCACAATCCGGAGCTTCTTACTTCGACAGTGCTGAATCGTTCGCGATGATTCGCGGTGGGCACATCGACCTCGCAATCCTCGGTGGGATGGAAGTCGATCAGAACGGTGACCTCGCGAACTGGATGATTCCGGGCAAGATGGTCAAGGGCATGGGCGGAGCGATGGACCTCGTCAACGGAGCGAAACGCGTCGTCATCATCATGGAGCATGTCAACAAACACGGCGAATCGAAAGTCAAACAGTCGTGTACCTTGCCGTTGACAGGACGCGCCGTCGTCAACCGTCTGATTACGGACCGGGCCGTCTTTGATTTCACGCCGGACGGGATGGTCTTGATCGAGACGCTGAATGGTCATACGGTCGAAGACGTCAAACAAGTCACGGAAGCACGATTCACGGTCAGTCCGGAACTCGAGCGCTTGACGGTAGGGGAGTGAAGCAGATGGTTCAAGGAGATATCGTACTCGTCACAGGTGCAGGAAGCGGAATTGGTCTAGAAATCTCAAAGGCGTTCGCAACAGCAGGAGCGAAGGTCATCGTAACGGACGTCCGCGCGGAAGCAGCAGAGGAAGCTGCGGCAGCGATTCGCGGAGCTGGTCATGAGGCGGTCGGCATGACACTCAACGTCACCGATGAAGCACAGGTCGAAGCCGTCTTGAAGCAGACGGTCGAACAGTTTGGTCGACTTGACGTCTTGATCAACAACGCGGGTCTTCAACACGTCTCACCAATTGAAGAGTTTCCGACAGAGAAGTTCGAATTGATGATTAAGATCATGTTGACGGCACCGTTCATGGCCATCAAACATGCTTTTCCGATCATGAAGGAACAAGGTTACGGACGTATTCTCAACATGGCATCGATCAATGGTTTGATTGGTTTTGCTGGGAAAGCAGCATATAACTCGGCGAAGCATGGATTGCTTGGTCTAACGAAGGTCGCAGCCCTTGAAGGAGCGGAATACGGGATCACCGTCAACGCGATTTGTCCGGGTTACGTTGATACACCACTCGTTCGTAATCAACTGGAAGACTTAGCGAAAACGCGACACGTCGAGCTTGAGAAGGTACTTGAAGAAGTCATCTATCCGCTCGTTCCGCAAAAACGTCTGCTTGCTGTCGAGGAGATTGCAGATTATGCATTGTTCCTTGCGAGCCGCAAAGCAAAAGGCATCACTGGACAAGCGAACGTCCTTGATGGTGGATACACGATTCAATAAGGAGATGGAGCAGATGAGTGAAGCAGTCGTCATCGTCAGTGCGACGCGCACGGCGATCGGGAATTTCAATGGAAGTTTGAAGGACGTCAAAGCAACGGAACTCGGAGCGACAGTCATTCGCGCGGCACTTGAAAAAGCTGGTGTCGCAGGAGATCACGTCGACGAAGTCTTTTTCGGCAACGTCCTCTCAGCAGGACTTGGTCAAAATCCAGCTCGGCAGGCAGCCCTCGCTGCCGGGTTACCGGAGACATGTCCAGCGATGACCGTCAATAAGGTCTGCGGATCCGGTCTCTCAGCCGTCCATCTCGCGTATCAGGCGATCAAGTCGGGCGAAGCCGATGTCATCGTTGCTGGTGGGATGGAGAACATGAGTCAAGCACCTTACGTCCTCGCGGGCGCACGGTCTGGACTAAAGATGGGTGACCAACCACTCGTCGATACGATCATCCAGGACGGGCTCGAATGTGCCTTTAATGACTATCATATGGGGATCACGGCAGAGAATTTAGCAGACGTCTACGAACTTTCCCGCGAAGCGCAGGATCAGTTCGCCGCGACGAGTCAGCAAAAAGCGCAGACGGCATTAGCGGAAGAACGGTTCGTCTCAGAAATCACGCCAGTGCTGATTCCACAACGAAAAGGCGATCCGATCCGTTTTGATCAAGATGAGTTTCCGCGCGCCGGAACGTCCGTCGAAACGCTCAGTCGTTTGCGCCCGGCGTTTAAGAAGAACGGAACGGTCACGGCAGGCAATGCATCTGGCATCAATGACGGGGCTGCGGCGCTCGTCATCATGTCAGAGGCGAAGGCGAAAGAACTCGGCGTGACACCACTCGTTGAGATCGTCGCGAACGGAACGTCCGGTGTCGACCCGAGCATCATGGGAATCGGTCCCGTCCAAGCGGTCCAAAAGGCACTCAATAAAGCAGGTTTAACGCTTGAGGAGATCGATGTCATCGAAGCGAACGAAGCATTCGCGGCACAATCTCTCGCGGTCGATGCGGAGCTACAGTTCCCGCATGAGAAGCTCAACCGCAATGGCGGTGCGATCGCGCTCGGTCATCCGATCGGTGCGAGCGGTGCGCGGATTCTCGTCACGCTGATCCATGAACTCGAGCGGACGGGTGAGACGCATGGTCTTGCGACGTTATGCGTCGGTGGCGGTCAAGGGGTGGCGACGATCGTTAAAAAATACGAAGGTTAACTAATAAAGCACGAGACGAAGGAGATTGATGCACCCGTTGTCTCGTGCTTTATTGATTTTAGCGAATCGTTAATTTTTTCTTGTAACTGCTTTTTTCAAGAATTTGCACAGAGGACATCCGTGACCATTCCTTCAAGGAGATCTCGGGATGTTGTTTCATGAAGTCGGAGACGATCATGTAGCCGAGTCTGTATTTCGTGAACGATGGAATTTGTTTTTCGTAATTTCCAAAGAACAGATCATCCGTCGTCAATCGTTCCGCATTCAGCTCCGAAATCACATGCTCCAAGGAGTGGTCAAGTAAAGGGGCAATCGCTTCCGATGATTCCATTGGATAAAGCTTATGGGCAAAGAATTCCGCTTTTCCTTCGAGAATGATGTAATCGAGTATTGTCGCACGATTCGGCTCATCGAGGGCTACGGTATGATGGTATTCATGCGCCGTCGTATTGAGTAATGACTCTTTCGAAAAATCCTTCAAGAAGAACAGACTCATCGAATTGTTTCCTTGAGCGACACCGCTGACACCACCATAACGTTTGGCATCATCATGTTCGAGTGGTGTCGTTGGGGAGACGAAGACAACGAGCTTCTCATCCCGTGGAAGTTGTTTCATCGAAGTCAGGAGACTGGACTTGATCTGTTTCATGATGTGCTGATGGTGTTTTTTCAAATATGTATTCATCTGTTTTAAGTCCTTGATGTTTTCCGAAGGCTGTTCATAGATGCTAGGAACAGGCATGGCTTGGAGCTGTTCTTTTTTGATGACGTCATTTTTAGCGCCCAATACGTATTTTTTATATAGTGCCTCATTGTCCTCTGGCTGTTTCGAAACCGCTTGAATGTAGTCGTCATACGCCTTATACAAAGGAACGATGTGGATCTCTTGTTTCTCGTGCGTAAACGAAATGTCATACGTCTTTGGTTTCTCGGCAGCCGGGGAACAACTGGCAAGTAAAAGGGTGACGCTAAGAAAATAGATGGATTTCATGAGAATACCTCCTGTTTAATTATCCATATATTTACTTTCCATAAAAAATGTCATTCTCCTACTACGTCAGATGAACTTATGAATCCGGTTTCATACTTTGACGCGAAGACGTATTAGATTCTTTAAACTAAAGTGGTATCAAACTTTCTGCCGAATTTTCAGAATATTCTCCAGATAAACTCCTAGCACGAGCTCCTAAACGTATGTTATCCTTTCGAACGAAGTACTTCATCTGCTTAGGGAGCGGATGAAGTCGGAAATCATCAGTGGGGGTTTATTATGTCTAAAACTGTTCCAACATCATTTATCATCGTCATCGGCATGATGCTCTTCGCCTTGTTCTTTGGGGCAGGAAATCTCATCTTTCCGCCGATGCTCGGACAGCTCGCAGGGGAGCATGTCTGGGTTGCCAATGCCGGATTCCTTGTCACTGGTGTCGGTCTACCATTGCTTGCGATTCTCGCATTCGCGTTTTCAGGGGAACGCGATCTACAAGCGATGGCGTCACGTGTTCATCCTGCTTTCGGAATCGGGTTCTCGGTCATCTTGTATCTCGCGATTGGACCATTCTTCGCAATTCCACGTGCCGGAACGGTCTCGTATGAAATCGGAATCAAGCCGTTCTTCAGTGAATCGACGAGCCATTTGCCGTTACTGATCTTCACGATTTTGTTTTACACGATTGCTTGTCTATTGTCCTTAAACCCAACAAAGATCGTCGATGTCGTCGGGAAAGTACTGACACCGATTAAAATCACGTTCATCGGTCTCTTGATCATCGTTGCCGTCTTGCATCCAATCGGAAGTTTTCAGAATCCTTTGAAGACATATCGAACAAATGCTTTCTTTAATGGTTTCCAAGAGGGATATATGACACTCGATGCGCTTGGTGCCTTTGTCTTCGGTATCATCATTATCGCAGCGATCAAGGAAAAAGGTGTCACTTCGAAGCGGCAGTTGCTGCTGATTTGTACGAAAGCCTCGTTGATTGCCGCAGCCTTGCTTGCAATCACATACACTGCGCTTGCCTTCATGGGCGCGTCAAGTGTCTCTGAGATCGGACAGCTCGCGAACGGCGCAGAGATTTTGTCTGCTGTGTCGGATCATTACTTCGGTGAGTATGGGGCGATTTTGCTTGGTCTGATGATCACAGTCGCTTGTATGACGACGAGTGTTGGTTTGATCACGGCGTGTGCCGCTTTTTTCTCGGCACTCGTCCCAAAAATCTCATACGTCAAATGGACGATTGGTCTATCGGTCTTCAGCGCACTCGTTGCGAACATCGGTCTGAATCAATTACTCGCTGTCTCTAAACCAGTCTTGATGACGCTTTATCCACTCGCGATCTGTCTGATCTTCTTAACGTTCTTGCATCCACTCTTTAAAGGGAAGCCAGCCGTGTATCAAGGGGCGCTATGGATGACGTTCCTCGTCAGCTTGTTTGATGGATTGAAGACAGCAAAGATCAACGTCTCAGCCGTCACAAAAGTGTTTGATGCGGTATTACCGTTTGCTTCTGTCAGTCTCGGTTGGGTCGTTCCTGCTATCATCGGTGGGGTGATCGGAGCGATCGTCGGTAAGAAAAAAGCGGAGACACGATCGTCGTCACGTGTGGCTTAAGTTGTCACGTATAAAGGGAAGCGGATTTTTGATCGTATGATCAAAGTCCGCTTTTTTTGTTCACTCGATTGTGGGTTTAAGCATAAGCGGAAACGGCAATTCCTCTACTGTATATCATTGACCATCGTGTCCCTTACAGAAAGGATGTTGAAACATGTCAGAACGTGTCTTCATTAGTCCCTCGAAGTATGTCCAAGGAAAGGATGTCATTGACCGGCTCGGTACATATGTGAGCCCGTTCGGTGAAAAAGCGCTCGTCATCGCGGACGATGTCGTCTGGAAAATCGTAAAGGAACGTGTCGAGCAGTCGCTGTCCGGCGAAAACGTCAGTATCGAGAAGGCAGACTTTAGTGGTGAAGCCTCACGGCATGAAGTAAAACGAATCGCTGAGCAAGCAAAAGCAGCGGATGTTCGTTTCGTCATGGGAGTTGGGGGTGGAAAGACGCTCGACACAGCAAAAGCCGTCTCGGATGAGCTGAACGTGTCCGTCGTCATCGTACCGACCCTTGCTTCGACCGATGCACCGACGAGTGCTCTGTCCGTCATCTATTCCGACGAAGGGATTTTCGAAAGCTATCGTTTCTATAAGAAGAATCCCGATCTTGTTCTCGTCGATACAAAACTGATTGCCCAAGCGCCAGCACGTTTCTTCGCGTCCGGAATTGCCGATGCACTCGCGACGTGGGTCGAAGTCCGAAGTGTCGTCGCCTTTGGTGGACAGACGATGGCGGGAGGACGACCGACAATTGCGGCACAAGCGATTGCCAAACGTTGTGAGGAAGTCTTGTTCGAGCACGGGCGTCTGGCGTACGAATCCGTTCAGGCACAAGTCGTCACACCAGCACTCGAAGCCGTCGTCGAAGCGAATACCCTCTTAAGTGGGCTCGGCTTTGAAAGTGGGGGACTAGCAGCGGCGCATGCGATTCATAATGGCTTTACGGCACTTGACGGTGAGATTCACCACCTGACGCATGGAGAAAAGGTCGCCTTTGGTACACTCGTCCAGTTGGCGCTCGAAGAACATCCACAAGAAGAAATCGAGCGCTATATCGCGCTTTACACGGATCTTGGTTTACCGGTGACACTCGAGGACGTCAAGCTAAAAGATGCGTCACGTGAAGATATCGTCAAAGTCGGCGAGGCAGCGACCGCTGAAGGTGAGACGATCCACAGCGGATTCAACGTTACGGCGGACGAAGTCGCTGATGCAATCATCGCAGCCGATCGCTATTCAAAAGCGTATCAAGCAAAACGAAAACAATAAGAAAAAATAACCCTTGCCGAGACGGCGAGGGTTATTGTCATTTTACAGATAATCGAGTGGATTGACACTGCTACCAGCAGAAGTTGCGCTGTAGACGTACGATCCTTTATGGAGTTCAAAATGTAAATGTGTTCCGAAAGCGTTACCTGTCTCGCCAACTGTTCCGATCTTTTGACCTTGCGTGACGGTTTGACCGACCGAGACCGAGCGGCTATTCATATGTGCATACAGACTGATGAACGGCGATCCGTTGATCGTATGTGAAACCATGACATAGTTGCCGTACGCGCCTTTGAGCTGAGACGTAATGACCTTACCGCTAGCTGTCGCATAGACCGGAGTACCTTTTGCTGCACCATAATCGATACCGTTATGGAATGTGTAACCATAAGCACCACTAGAAGGTCCATAACCTTGCGTAATCGGACCGCTCGTTGGCGTCGCGAAGTTCTTTGATGTCGACGTTGACGCTTTTGATGCGCCACTGCTATTCGTCAGTGTCAAAACAGCGTATTTCGAGACATAGTCCGCATGGACGAATCGTTTATCTCCACCGTATAAGAACTTGATCCAATCGCCTGTACGACCGAGGTAGCGGAACGTTTCGCCCTTATCGACACTTCCGACGACTGTACTGCTCGTCGAACTGCTGCTACGAACACGAAGGTTGTCGACATTGACTTTAATCTTATAGATACGTGTTACAGAATATTTTTTAACATATGTAGAAGAAACATAGACTTTTTTTGAACCGTACAGAATTTTCGTCCAGTTGCCTGTCCGTCCGAGATACTTATATGTATCACCTTTTTCAAAGCTCGTGATCGTACCGTATGATGTCGAAGGACCCGTTCGAGCACGCAAACCGTCCTCCATGACTTTCACCTTATAGAACGTCGTTGCTGCATCCGCACGTGGTATGGCAAACGAAGCAAAACTTGCCACAGCGATGGCTGTCGCTGAAACACCTTTCCAAAAACCATGCATGATTCATTCCTCCTGAATATGTAATCTGTGTGACTAAACCGTTATGTAAATTTCATAGATGAGTATAACATTTACGAAAATGTTTAAATGTTACATTCACATTTCGATATTATTTCAATAAATTATATTAAACAGACTTAATTCTATTCATTATCCAATTATCCATAAAATTCTTTGACAAGATTGGATGGAATTGGATATGATGAAATGCCCATTAAAAATAAGAAAGGTACCCCGGTTGAGGTACCTTAAATGCTTATAAAAAGGCGAGTGGATTGACGCTGTTCGCTGCAGAAGTACCGCTATAGACATAGTTACCGCGATGGATTTCGAAGTGAAGATGAGCACCTGTCGAGTTTCCTGTACTGCCGACTGCACCGATCGTTGCGCCTTTCGGGATCGTTTGACCGACGAAGACAGAGCGTTTGCTTAAGTGAGCGTATACCGTTGTGTACGAAATACCGTGCACTTTATGTTTGACCATGACATGGTTTCCATATGCTCCTTGGTAAGACGATGTGACAACTTTACCTGCCGCTGCTGCATGAACGGGCGTTCCGATTGGTGCACCAAAGTCGACGCCGTTATGGAACGTGTAGCCGAAGATGCCGCTAGTTTTTCCATAACCTTGTGTTACTGGACCGCTTGTCGGACGCGAGAAGCCATTTGATGAAGTCGAGAATGAAGCTTTCTTCGCTGTATGACCA
This sequence comes from Exiguobacterium sp. EF_C8, assembly GCF_054956715.1. Classification (NCBI taxonomy): domain Bacteria; kingdom Bacillati; phylum Bacillota; class Bacilli; order Caryophanales; genus Exiguobacterium; species Exiguobacterium sp. EF_C8. The sequence continues at coordinate 1,212,857 of NZ_CM143264.1, forward strand.
GAAACGCGATATTTTTTCACATAACCTGAGTAGACGTAACGCTTATGTCCTTTATGAAGAATTTTTGTCCAGTTTCCGCGATGACCCAAGTATTTGAAAGTCTGTCCCGAATTGACGCCGTCGACGATCCGGTATTTAAGAGATGGGCCAGTACGAACGCGAAGTCCGTCTGCTTTGATTTTTACTTTGTACGTAGATTTCGTAGCTGCGTCAACCTTATCTGTACCCGTAGCTGCAAAACCTGAAACAACGAGCGCGCTCATTGCAAGTGTCGTGATTGTTCTTTTCATGAATGTTCCTCCTTGATGTAAATCGAGATCTTGTCGGAAATGACATGTATATAGAATGTGTGTGGTGTAAAGTGTGGTGAATTGAAGTAGATGATGCTGTCGTCATTTGACTAACGAGAGTATAGCATTGAAAAGTCAGACGTTTGTATTTCAATTCGATTGCTTAGATATATTTTAATAACAATTCTTGTAATGTTGAATACATATTCAATCTCAGAATCCCTTAAAATCAATATGAATCCGTGTTACAACGAGATGAATTTGATGACAAAACGCAATCGTGGGAAATGATGAGAAAGTATGGGAGTCTAATAAAATGAGAGTAGGTAATGAGATGGATTTGACGTTTGCAGTAAATCAAAAAAAGCTTAACATTCGCGCAGTGGCGCTGTTGATTCAAGATGGACATCTTTTGATCCATCGGCAAGGAAAAGATGATTTTTGGTCATTACCGGGAGGACGGGTACAATTTGGTGAAAGTGGTGCCAAAGCGATTGAACGTGAATTATTAGAAGAATTAGGACAGTCAATCGAGCCACCGGTCTTCCGTTTCCTGCATGAAAATTTCTTTAATTACGCAGACCATCAGTTTCATGAACTGGGGATGTTTTATGAAGTAACATGTCGAGAACCACTACCACTTTCAACGGAAGACTTTTACGGTCCCGAAGGTGAAGAATTGACGTACCGGTTCGTTCCGTTCGATAAACTGGATCAATATACATTGTATCCGAGCGGATTATCAAAAATGCTTCAAACCAATGTATTTCCAACGCTATTGACGAATGACATCTGACTTTTCCGGAAAAACGTTTATAGATGTATCGCAAGGGAATGGTTAATCATGTAGTTCATTCCACAATGATAAGGGAGCTGATCGTTCATGAGAGAAGAGCAGTTCGAAGCGATGCATCAAGAAGCACGAGGGCAGACGCAGGAACAACAACCCGGTGTCGAGTACGCCATGAAACCGGAACCGATCTACGATGATCCGGATTATGTCGGTTCAGGAAAACTGACGGGGAAGGTTGCACTGATCACAGGTGGAGACAGTGGAATCGGTCGAGCCGTTGCTGTCGCTTATGCGAAAGAAGGGGCAAATGTCGCAATCGTATACTTAAATGAGGGGAAAGACGCAGAAAAGACGAAATCGTTGATTGAAGGCTACGGGGTCAAAGCCTTAAAAATCGCGAAGGATGTCAGTCAACCGGAAAATGCGCAAGCGATCATCGATACCGTCATTGCAGAATTTGGTCAATTGAACATTCTCGTTAACAATGCCGGAAAACAATTCCCGCAAGATGATTTCCTTGCGATCACACCAGATCAATTGAAGGAAACGTTCGAAACGAATGTTTTTTCGATGTTCTACTTGATTCAGGCTGCGCTTCCACATTTGCATAAAGAAGATGCAATCATCAATACCTCATCGGTGACAGCGTATCGTGGAGCACCGTCGCTGATCGACTACTCGGCGACGAAAGGCGCTATTACGACATTGACACGCTCGCTTGCTTCAAGCTTGATTGAGAAAGGAATCCGCGTTAATGCTGTCGCACCGGGACCGATTTGGACGCCTCTCATTCCAGCGACGTTCTCGAAGGAGAAAGTCGAGTCGCATGGGGAAGACACGTTAATGAAGCGTCGGGGACAACCGTCAGAAAATGCACCGGCTTATGTCTATTTGGCTTCTCGTGATTCGAGTTACATCACGGGTCAGACGATTCATATCAACGGCGGCGATTACATCACGTCTTAAGGGGGAAAACATGATGAAGAAAAATCCGAATGAAGTGCCTGAACGTGAACCGGATCATCAACCGGACGAAGTTCCGCAAGCACCACCGAGCGAGGTGCCAGATACACCACAGGAAGATCCTGTCCGTCAACCGGAACCGGATACGTTCCCGGAACCAACTGAGATTCCTGATACACCGCAGGAAGATCCAAATCCCTATTAATAGGTTGACCGTAGTCACCATCCAAGAATCGGATGGTGACTTTTTCGTGATTAAGAAGACAAACCAGCTTGACAGACAAACTGTATGGTGAGTATGATACAGAAGAGAAGTGTATTAATGTTTTAATACATTACACAGGAAAGGGAGGTCTACCGATGCAGTTCGACCAAAGAAGCCCGGTGTACCTGCAGGTCGTCCGTTGGTTCAAACAACGAATCGCGACCGAGGAATTGCAAAGCGGGCAAGAGATCCCGTCCCGCCGCGAAATCGCCGCACAGCTCGGAATCAATCCGAATACCGCACAAAAAGCATATAAAGAGATGGAGGAGCAGCAATTGATTACGACAGAACGGAATGTCCCGAGTAAGATTACACGCGATTCACAAGTCGTCCAAAAAGTACGGACCGAGATGCTTGAAGAAGCAGTCTCTGAATTCATCGATGCCGTCAAGGCGATTCAAATTCCACTTGATGAGGTCGTCTCGAAAGTTGAGACCGTCTATCAGGAAACGGAACGGAGGAAGATCGATGCTTGAAGTTCATGGCTTACAAAAGAAGTACGGAAAAAAACCAGTCCTTCAAGGCGTCTCGTTCTCGGTTCCGATGGATCAATTGACATGTCTGATCGGTTTGAACGGTGAGGGGAAATCGACGATCCTAAAGGCAATCGCAGGTCTTGTTCCAGTCAACGCGGGAACGGTTCTCGTCGATGGCGAGATCAATCGAAATAAGATCGCCTTCGTTCCAGATATTCAGACGATGCCCGGTTACATGACGGTCGGTGACGCGCTGACATATATGGCAGATTATTATTCCGATTGGAACCAGGAGACTGCGAATGAATTGATGCGAATTTTCCAGCTACTTTCAACAGATAAGATTACCGACTTATCAAAAGGAAACCAGGCGAAGGTCAGCTTAATTCTTGGATTTGCTCTCGATCGTCCGTACTTATTACTCGACGAACCGTTCGCAGGAATTGATTTGTTTACGAAAGAACAGATTGCAGGATTATTCTCAAGCCACTTCATGGAAGGGCGCGGTATCCTGATGACGACACACGAAATTCAGGAAATCGAGCATTTGATCGACCGGGTCGTCTTCTTACAGGACGGTCGAATCATCGATGAACATGAGACAGAAGAGATGCGAGAACTGTACGGGAAGTCGGTTCAGGACCGGATGCGGGAGGTCTATCAGCGATGAAACAATACATACAATTGACGAATGAAGAGATTAAGCGGAGTTTTAAGTTATATGTAATTGCCGTGCTTGTGATGGCAGCGATTGAGCTGGTGTCGGTCGTTGTAAAAGTCAAACTACATGAGCGCAGAATCGAAGATTATATGAAGTCTAATACAGTGACTCTATATGAAACGTTTGATCAAATCGGTAAACTATCTTTTTCTGATGCAACCTCATGGTTTAGTTACGTCATATTAATTGGAATGGCGTTAGTCATCATATATTCAATTCAAATATGGTATCGGGATTGGTTCGGTGAGACGAAATATATGTACCGTTTGCTGATGCTTCCAGGGAATCGAGCAAGTATTTTCTTTTCAAAACTAACATCTGTATTTCTTATCATCATGAGTTTCCTTGGTATTCAATGGCTCTTAATTCAAGGTAGTCGATCTATTTTTAGATGGGTCATTCAAAATGAGTATATGGGAAAAGAGGGAACTGGGACGCTTGGAAGCACTCTAGGCGAAATTTACTCAATGAATCTGACGAATTTGTTAATCATTCTTTCAGTTTCTTTTCTCATTGTTAGTTTAATTTTTTTACTTGTATTAATTGAACGTTCGTATCGAAAATGGAGTGGATTTATTCGAATCGGAATCGAAATTCTTTTTGTAATTGCCTATACGTTTTCTAGTTTATATTTCTTAGAACGAACAGACTTATTATTAAATCTGGAGAAAACTATATTATTAGTGAGTTTATTTGTCCTCTATTTTGCTTATGTAATTTGGAGAAGTCTACGTTTACTAAAATGGAAAGTTGCTGTTTAAGGAGGACACTATGCGTTCAATAAAATATCTTTTGATTCTGGGAATAGTCAGTATCGTATCTATAGGAATCTATGTAGGACAAGTGTTATCAGTAGATAAAACTAATTTTGTAGTTGAAACAATAAAAGGTAATCCGAAGCAAGATGCTGTTCAAAACATGAGACTTATTTTAAATGAGTGGAGTCGTAATCCGAACGGATATTCTATTGATATTGAAGGTAACGTACAGAGGATTGATAAATCTATCCTATTTTATATTTTTCAAGACGAAAATAGATGGGAAGAGTCTCCTCGTGAATTTCGTCAATTTATTTTTAAACACGATACCCATTTGTACACTCAAGATTTAGTGACGTATGGCTTACGTGCTACAGGTGATGGGGAAATCGAACTTCAATATTGGGATGTATCGACGAAAAAGTTGACTCGGAAAACATTTGATATTTCTGAAATTCAACAAAATCGATCCATTCGTTTCTCTCCGTTCCAACGAATGGGTAATATGCTGCTAATTGAATCGTATATTCCTAACCGAGAATCAGTGAGAGAAAATCTCTTTAGTATAGATTTAAATGATGAGACAGTATCAAAAATTAAGTTGCCAAGTCGTTTAGAGAAAGGCGATGTTATTCGATCTTTTTATGACGGAAAAATGATTGTGGAACAAATGCACCAATTAAAAGATTCAGATACAATGGAAGTAAAAATCGTTGTAAAAGATGGACAGAAAACAAAACAACTAAATCGATTTGCAGACTTTCCTAACGGTACTTATATTATGAAAGAAGGAAGATATTTGGTAGGAATTGAAGAGTCGGATGAATCTTCTGAGCAAGTACAGTTAAGATGGCACATCTATGATATTGAGTCTGATCGACAGTTCGTTAAAACGATAAAATTAAAATCGTTTGCTAAAAACGAAGTTATTTCATACTCAGTTGTTAATGCAGAAAACGACCATATATATATTGCATATCGGATGGAAAATGGAGCAGTCAAAGCGATTGTCGTCAATCCATTAACAGCCGAAACAGTATTTGAAACAGAAATTAAAAATAAGGGATCGAAGAATAAACTTATCCTTGAACAAATTATTACAAATTAATAAAAGTAACCACTTTCCACTCCTAATTTGAAACCTTCCGTTTTCTTCCAACGTATAAAGACTATACAAAGGGGGAACTCACATGCAATTCTTGATTTTTGTCATCTTCGCAGGTGCTCTGTATTGGTTCTACTACAGCTTCTTACTGGGGTATCGTAAGAAAAACATCACGCTGACGTTTGACGATCGGTTTTATTCACTCGACGAACATGTCGCAGCCATCGAACAAAAACTTGCAATGGATGGACGTTCAGCGCGTTATCTCGGTGACCGTCGCTTTGAAGTCGATGGCAAACCTTATCTGTTCCTCGAGCGGACAGTCCCAGTCGGCGGGGTTCCGACACAGCAGACGATTCTCGAGCAACAAAAAAAATAACTCTCCCGCGTTTGGGAGAGTTTTTTCGTTAGACCGGAATCCGGTCGAGGGGATGTGGTTGTTGCGACGAACGATACCAGCGCATGATCCAGTGATCAATACCGATTTGATACGCAAAGCGTCCTGCAACAAGTAAGACGATTGAGGCTGCTAAGAACAACGGGTTTAACGCAATCGTTCCAGCAAGTAAGTAATTGAGATTCATGATGCTCCCGACGACCAGTGCAGGAACAGTCAACAGACTGAGAATCAACAAGATCCCGACAATGAGTTCCGCGAACGGAATCAAGACGTTGATCAGCCCGACGTTTGGTAAGGCGAGTTGCTCGATCCACGTCGCATACCACGAACTGACGAGTGCGTCTTCGCCTATCGCTTTCGTTAGCGCCCCTTCAAGAAACGGTTTTGCATCAAAGCCATTGATGTACTTGCCGATCCCGGCGATGAACCACTGAATTCCGAGCCAGAGCCGGATGATCGTCAATAAACTGATGCCGATGATGTGTAATGCTTTCACTTTCAGACACTCCTCTACTACAACATAGTCCCCATCATACTGAAAAATCATCAGTAAGATAGGGACTATCATCATAACGTCATCGAACCGTCATCGACCTGTTACAAAAAAGGATAAGGTAGCCGTTCATGACCGCTGATCGAGACGATGACTGATTGCAGTTAATAAAGCAGCGACAAGCGCAACAAGCCCACCGACCAGTGCCGTGTTCATCATCGGACCGTTCGCATAAACGATGCCACCGAGTGCCGAACCGAAGGCAATCCCGACATTACTTGCAACCGGCATCAAGGAAGCGGCGAGTCCTTTTGCTTCCGGATTGAACTTTTCGGCGAGGTCAATCAAATAGATTTGTGTCGAAGTCGTCAATAAAATCGACATCAATGACATCAAGGCGATGTTAAACAGACCAAGTGAAAGGGATACTGTCGTGAAGTATAATGCAGCAAGGACGATTGCTTGCACGACGAAGACGAACCGTAAGCGACCCATCGGATTTTTACTTGCAATCTTGCCGGCAAGGATGTTACTGAAGATCGAGACGACACCGTAAGCGAGCAGGATCGGACTAATCCATGTCTTCGCGATGCTGAGTTCCGTTTGCAGGATCGGCACGAGGTACGTGTAGACGACGTAAGTTGCTCCGAAGCCGAACGACGGAATGAAGAAGGCAATCAGGATCCGTGGATTAGCGAGCAATCCAAGCTGCTCCTTGATTGAACCGGAGCCCGTCGATTGCTGGACGGGAACGATCTTCCACACAGCGAGGAACGCAATCATTCCCATGACTGTCGTCAGCCAGAACGTGGCTGCGAAGCCAGCGTGTTGACCGATGAACGTACCGATCGGAACACCGAGGACGTTCGCGAGTGTAAAACCACCAAAAATGAACGAAACGGCGACACCGCGCTTCGCGACAGGTACGCCATCGCTTGCGACGACCATTGCGAGCGAGATCAAGACACCGGTCAGGATGGCAGTCAGGATGCGGGTTGCGAGCAATACTTCGTAACTTGGAGCAAAACTACTGGCAAGGTTCAGTAAGACCCAAGCGAGTAACAGACGTAGGATCAGGCGACGCCGTTCCAGGTGACCGGTCAGCGACATTACAATCGGTGTACCAATCGCAAAGGAGATGGCAAATGCCGAGACGAGCGTACCGGCTGTTGCGATCGTGATATTAAGAGCTGAGGAGATTTCAGCGAGGATCCCGACGATGACGAATTCGCTTGTTCCGAGAACGAACGTCAGGAGCGACAACGTGGCGATCAACAGCCAATCGCGTCGACTTAAACGAGTAGTAGGTGACATGGATGATTCCTCAATTCTAGCGCTTGCGCGCGAAACTATGAGTAACAGGATAGCATGAAACGATTTCTTCGGGTATCGCAAAGCGAGATTTCGGGAAAAGAACCATTATTCGAAATAGCGTGTGAATTTCCAGGCTTGCTGTTTTTTGCGTATACTACAGAAGAGGACTACTGACAAAGGAGTGGAAACGATGCAAGCGACAGTGACATGGAACAAACAGATGGGGTTTAGTGGACAGACGGAATCAGGGCATCATCTTGCGATGGATGCAGCACCGGAGAACGGTGGCGAAAATCAAGCACCACGACCGACTGAACTGCTGCTACATGCCGTTGCCGGCTGTACTGGAATCGACATCGTCTCGATTTTAGAGAAGATGCGCTTGACGATTACTCATTTCGAAATGGATATCGAAGGGGAACGGTCAGAGGATCATCCGCGGCGCTTTACGTCGATCTCGATTCATTACCGGCTTGAAGGTGATCTCCCGGAAGATAAGGTCCGTCGCGCCATCTCGTTATCAAAAGACAAATATTGTTCGGTCTCGCAATCCTTGAACGCTGAGATTTCCGTCTATTATTCCATCAATGGTGTCCGGAGCGAGGATTCTTTGTGAAGAAAGTAGCACTGATCGGTTGCCTGTTGCTTGCAGGGTGTGCGCAGGAGACGACGGAACCAACGAAACCATCACAACCAGCAAAGAAGCAACCGACGGAGGCGAAGAAATCAAAGCCTGAGCCGACAAAGGAAGAACAGCAACAAGCACGATTAAAGCAGCAACTTGAAGCGATGTCGACGTCAGAAAAGATCGATCAATTGCTCTATATCGGAGTTGCCGGAACGGAACTTTCAGCAGCTGACCGGAAATTGTTGCAGACGCATGCGATCGGTGGGGTCTTACTGCTTGGTGGGAATATTACGTCAGAAGATCAACTCTTGACGTTCACGCGTGCCATTCAAGAAACGAACCAAAAACCGTATGTTTTCGTCGGGGTTGATGAAGAGGGCGGACGGGTCAGCCAGGTACCGGATCAACGATTACGTCTCCCGACGAGTCAACGGATGGCGCAAGGTGCAGATGCTGCAAAAATGGAAGATGTCGGACGTACGCTCGGTCACCTGTCACGATTTTATGGGTTCAACATGGACTTCGCACCGGTCCTTGACGTCAATAGCAATCCGAACAATCCAATCATCGGCGACCGTGCGTTAAGTGCTGATCCGAAGACCGTCGCGACTCTCGGTACGGCCCTGATGCATGGGATGCAAGAGACGGGAACGATTCCGGTCGTCAAACATTTTCCCGGTCACGGCAATACGAGTGTCGATTCCCATGTCGGTTTGCCGAGAGTGACAGCATCAAAGGAAGAACTGAAGCGAACGGAACTGTTACCGTTCCAAGAAGCGATTCAAGAGGGCGCCGAGATGGTGATGGTCGCCCATATTCTCTATCCCGCGTATGACGATCAAAATCCATCTTCGCTCTCGAAGCCGATCTTGACTGACCTCTTGCGTCAACAACTCGGATTCAAGGGTGTCATCATCACGGATGACCTTGTCATGGGGGCGATCACGAAACGATATGGTCTTGCGGAAGCGGCACGTCAGGCACTTGTCAATGGAGCTGATATGGCGATGTTTTCGGAAGCAGGTGCCTATCCGAAGGTCCACACCGAAGTGATGCAAGCGGTTAAAGAAAAAACGTTGTCGTCAGAGATGCTCGATGCTAAAGTGATGCGGATCTTAAAGCTGAAGCAGACCTATGCCGACAGCCAGAAGCAACAGCGACCGACGAAATCGGAGCTTGTTCAGCAAGTGGAAGCGCTCAACTAGGACTAGCGAAGCAAAGCGACTCATGCTAGACTAATGGGGCAAGCCAATTAAACACGAAAAGACACTAGGGGAGTCTCGCAGCAGACTGAGACGGAAGTATCCGGACCCTTTGAACCTGATCTAGTTCGTACTAGCGGAGGGAAGTGGCTCGAAACCTTAGATATCCTTAGCGCTTCAGCGCATTTTCGGACCACTCCCTTCAACATCGGGAGTGGTCCTTTTTCGTATGGAAAGGAAGAACATGATGCGTCTACATCTGATTTCGACGGGATCCATCAATCCACGCGATGGAGTGGAAACCTTTCAATCGCTTCAACCATATACGGATCAGCTTCATCTTCGAGAACCAAATTTGTCGGCAACAGAATTGTTAGATCTGATTGACGCGCTCCTTGCAAAAGGGTATTCGTCTGATCAATTAACCGTTCACGACCGGGTCGACGTCGCCCATGTCGCTGGCATCGGTGTGCAATTGACGCGACGTTCCTTACGTGTCTGCGATGTTCGGCGACACTTTCCGAATCTCATCATCGGGAAATCCGTCCACTCTCTGGCAGAAGCACTTGCAGCGGAAGCGGAAGGAGCCGACCGACTGCTGTACGGTCATATTTATCCGACAGCGTCGAAACCAAACGTGCCACCGCGAGGGATCGATGCCTTGAAGCAAGTTGTCACTTTCACGACGAAACCAGTCATCGCAATCGGCGGGATCACTCCTGATCGCATTCCTGAGATCGCAGCGACCGGTGCAAGCGGAATCGCCGTCTTATCCGGTATTCTCGGTCAAGCGGACCCGCATGCTGCCATTCAGCGTTATCAGGGGGTACGGGTATGACGGATCACATCATCATCGGTGGTGGAGTCATCGGTTTGACGCTTGCTTACAGTCTCGCTTGTCAGAACGAATCCGTTCTTGTCCTTGATCGCGGAACATGCGGACAAGGGACGAGTCGGGCGGCTGCCGGGATGCTTGCGACGAACATCGAGCTGAGAGAAGAATTGCATACGCTTGCCGCGCGAAGTCGCCGTCTGTATCCGTTACTTGCGCGACGCCTCACGCGCGAGACCGGGATCGATTGTGGCTACCGGGAACAACCATTTTTATTGAAACGAAATGGGCAAGAATACTTATTTCCATCGGTCGGTCAAATCGATCCGCGACGACTAACGACTGCATTGATGCATGTCTTACGAAATCGTGGGGTACCAATCGAAGAACAGGTGGACGTCACGCGAATCGAGGAGAGTAATGATTTCATTAGGGTTGAGTCGAACACGGGAACGTGGACGGGACGAACGGTGACGGTTGCTGCCGGACGCGGGTCCCAAGCCTTGCTCGATACAGCTGGCATTTCGATTGCGACATATGGGGTCAAAGGGGAGTGTCTCGCAGTCCGTCTCGCGGGTCAGCCGTTACGCTCGATCCTGTTTGATGATGCCGTCTACCTCGTACCGAAAGCGGACGGACGGATATTGATCGGTGCGACCGAACTACCGCACGACGAGACGATCGGTGTTAGTGTCGCAGGAGTCACGTCACTGCTTCAAGCAGCAGAGCGTCTCTATCCACCGATCCGTGATGCTGTCATCGAAGAAGTCTGGTCAGGCGTACGACCACAAACAGAGTCCGGCTTGCCATATATCGGAGTCGCCGATTCATCCCGTCGGATCTTTATAGCGACGGGGCATCATCGGCATGGCATATTACTCGCACCGGCGACAGCGGAAGTTTTGGCAAACACATTACGGTTGATCCTAAAGGAGGAAGTCCGATGAACATTACGATTAACGGCAACGACCACACCATTGAACAGATTGAGACGATTGAGGATATGCTCACGCAACTTGGCTTAGGGGAAAAACTCGTCATCGTCGAACAGAACCGACAGATCATCGACCGCGGAGCTTACGATCAAACGGTCGTTCGGAACAATGACATATTCGAAATCGTTCATTTCGTAGGAGGAGGATAAAGATGTTGAAAATTGGAGAAAAGACATTCGAATCACGGTTATTACTCGGAACGGGGAAATATACGGATGCTACGGTACAGCAGGAGGCCATCGATGCGTCCGCTTCACAAATCTTGACGTTCGCTGTCCGGCGGCTCGATCTCTTCGACAAACAACAATCGAATTTCTTGGAGTCGCTTGATTTAACGAAGTACGATTTACTACCGAACACGGCTGGTGCGAAGACAGCGGAAGAAGCGGTTCGGCTAGCAAAGCTTGCGCGGGCATCCGGTATGTGTGACATGGTCAAGGTCGAAGTAATTGGGTGCGATAAGACATTACTACCTGACCCAATCGAGACGTTACGGGCTTCTGAAGAGTTACTTAAAGAAGGATTCATCGTCTTACCGTATACATCGGACGACGTCGTCCTTGCACGACGACTCGAGGAACTCGGCTGTCATGCCATCATGCCGGCAGCGTCACCGATCGGGTCTGGGCAAGGCATCCTCAATCCGCTCCACCTAAAGTTCATCATCGAGCAGACGACGGTGCCTGTCATCGTCGACGCTGGAATCGGTTCTCCAACTGACGTCGCCTATGCAATGGAACTGGGAGCGGATGGTGTCTTATTGAACTCCGCTGTAGCCCATGCCCAGGATCCGGTCAAGATGGCGCGCGCGATGCGACTAGCCGTCGAAGCAGGGCGCTTCGGATACGAAGCGGGACGAATCGAGAAGAAACAGTATGCAGTCGCGAGTAGTCCAACGAGTGGATTGATTCGATGACACGTTATTCACGCCAAACTCGATTTCAACCGATCGGAGAAGCAGGACAAGCACGCTTCGCAGCAGCAAAGGTACTGATCATCGGGATGGGGGCACTCGGAACAGCATCGGCAGAACAACTCGTTCGCGCCGGTGTCGGCGTCGTCCGAATCGTCGACCGCGATTATGTCGAGTGGAGTAATCTACAACGGCAACAACTCTATACGGAGGACGATGCACGGCACATCGTACCGAAGGCGATTGCTGCAAAAGCGCGGCTTGAAGCGATTAATTCGACGGTGACGATCGAAGCACATGTATTAGATGTCGACCGGGCAGCGCTGACATGGCTTCTCGATGATATCGATCTCATCATCGATGCGACGGATCATTTCGATATTCGTTTACTGATGAACGATATGGCATTGTTGCGCTCGATTCCGTGGATTTACGGCGGCTGCGTCGGCAGTTACGGGATTACTTTCACTGTTCGTCCGGGAGAGACGCCGTGTCTGCAGTGCCTGCTCGATCAATTACCACGTGATCAGGAGACGTGTGATACGGCGGGAATCATCGGTCCAGCTGTTCAGATGGTCGCCTCTCTACAAGTGACGGAAGCGTTGAAGTGGTTGAGCGGGAAGACGGACGCGCTGCGGACACGTCTGCTTGCCTTTGACGTGTGGTCGAATACATTCCAACAAATCAACGTCCAGTCACTGAAGCAAACAGAGTGCCCCTCGTGCGGCATCGAGCCGTCTTATCCTTATTTATCGAATCAAACGGTGCGTTTCACGGCACTGTGCGGTCGCGATGCCGTTCAAATCCGTGGAGACGGGCAGCGGGATCTCGAACAATTAAAACAACGCCTCCAGCCGGTTGCGTCGATTTCCGCCCATAATCCATACTTGCTGGCGTTTACGACGGATGAGCATCGAATGGTCGCCTTTCGAGATGGTCGTGTCTTGATTCATGGCGAGGCGGATCTCGTTAAAGCAAAACGACTGTATCACGCCTATTTCGGATAAACGTTCATAAAACAGTAAAACTAATTTTAAAAATATATGTTTTAAATGTTTAAAAAACAGGTAAATAAGACTTCAGACATAAATCGGTCTACAGGTTTTGAACGTGAAGAGGAGTGATTCAGATGAAACAAGAATTCGATCCAATGAAGGATCAAGCACAGACGGAAGAAACACAGGCGGTTGTCCAGCAAGCCAACTGGAATCCGGACCGGTACCGGACGAACTTGAACCCATTCTATCTGTCACCTTGTAGTGTCGAACGTAGAGAAGATGTGCATCAGGATGCATCGAAGATTCTCGAAGTCGAGACGTCGTCGCCCCTCCAACAACTTTTTGAACACAATCAAGCAACGCATACATCCGAACCAACGGGCAAAAAATTTAAGACAGGCATCGTCGTCGGTGTCGGTGCGATCATTGGCGGATCAGTTTCTGTGATTCGTTCCGTCCAACGTTTTAGAAAGCAACGGACGAAGTAATACGCTCGTTGTGAAAGCACAAAAAGCAGGAGGCATTCGCCTCCTGCTTTTTTTTTGCAACCTCTTCATTTCACAAAGAAAAGAAGGGATTTTCGTATGTATATTGTTTCTATTTTGATATTTCTAGATTTATCAGTTCGTTATGTTATCAAACGCGGTAGATTTACCGTTTACGTAAACATCGATGATTTCATGTTCAGGATCTAAAGTTAATTTATAGACATGCTGCTTTGTCTTCTTATGAGTTTTAGATTCATTCAATTTAATCTTCAGCGTATCTCCTTGTGCTTCAAGATCAGAAGCGACTGCTTTCTTTGTGCGATAGATAATATAGGCGATATCGTCTTTCGTGTTGATCATTTGCAAAGTAGTGGCAGGATTTATTTTCGATTGGAGAGCGTTAGGTACTATTTTTAGCTCACTAAAACTGAGTTTAGAATCGTTTGCGTTACAGGCTGATAAAGTAGTACATAATATAGTCAACATTAATAATTTCTTCATATTTTTGCTCCTTCGATTCGAGTGGAAATGTATACCTTATATCTTAGCAGTTTTTTGAAGTTCCAAGTCATCAAAAGGTATAAGGTCAACGGAAATTGACTTGATGTTAAAGATAAAGTAGTTTTTTGATCAAAAAAATTCTAATTTTTTTTGTTTAAATGTATGGTAGTGTCGCTGTGTGTTAGGATAACTCCTCCTTTTTGTGTTCCAAACAGATGTTCGTCGCAGAACGAACGCTCGCATGCTACACTTAAGCTACTATATTTAAAAAGTGAGTGTGATGAAGATGAAATGGATACATACTGCCGATTGGCATCTCGGTAAAATCGTTCATGGCGAGTCGATGCTCGGGAACCAACGGGCGGTCCTGAGCGAGTTTTTGACACTCGTCGATCGCGAACAACCGGATGCAATCGTCATTGCGGGTGACTTATACGACCGTGCCGTCCCGCCGACAGAAGCCGTTGAACTACTCGATGAGACGCTCGCTGCTCTGATTCTTGACCGGGACATACCGGTCATTGCGATCAGCGGAAATCATGATTCAGCCGAACGGTTAAGTTTCGGAACGACGTTACTTCAACGGGCGGGTCTACACCTTGTTGGAAAATTGACGCCGGTCATCAAGCCGGTCGCGATCAAGGGAGTATCATTTTACCCGGTGCCGTTCGCTGATCCTGCGACCGTCCGGTATGTGCACAATGATGAAACGATCAAGACACATGATGACGCAATGCGGACGATCCTTGCCGGATGTGTCCCAGACGGACCGAGTGTTCTCGTCGGTCATGCCTTTGTCATCGGTGGACTCGAGACAGATTCGGAGCGGCAATTATCCGTCGGAACGGCAGGGCAAGTTAGTGCGAGCCAGTTTGCACCGTTTACCTATACAGCACTCGGTCATTTGCACAACCCGCTTGCAATTCAATCCGAGACGGTCCGATACAGCGGATCGCTCTTGAAATATTCGTTTTCAGAAGCACATCACGTCAAAGGCGTCGATGTGTTGACGTTGAACGATACTGGTACGTTCGATCGTCGATTCGAACCGCTTGCACCAAAACGTGATTTGCGAGAACTGACTGGTAGTCTCGATGAATTGACGGATCCTGCGTTCGTTGCGACGCAAGTCACGGATGATTATTTAAAAATCAACCTGACGGACGGCGAAGCCTTGATGGATCCGATGGGCAAGCTGAAAAAAATCTATCCGAACATCCTGCACCTCGAGCGAATCGGATTCGTCCGCGAGAGTACGCGGGCGGTCAAAGCATCGCGTGAGCAGGTCAAGGATGCTTCTGTTGCGGATCTGTTCAGTGAATTTTATGAAGCAGTTCGTGAGAAGAAGCCGACGGAAGCGATGCGAGCCGTCTTGAAGGAGGAAGCGACATGCGCCCAGAACGACTGACATTACGCGCCTTTGGTCCGTTTGCTGGTGAAGAGACGATTGATTTCACGGCACTTGCTGGACGGACGATGTTCGTCATTTCCGGGAATACAGGGGCTGGGAAAACGACGATTTTTGATGCATTGACGTTCGCCCTGTATGGTGAGACGTCCGGTGGTGAGCGGGAAATGAGTGAGTTGCGAAGTCATTTTGCCGTACCTGAACAAAAGACGGAAGTCGAACTGGAGTTTACGCTGAAAGGAGAACGGTACCGGATCATCCGGCAACCGAGTCAACCGCATCCGGTCAATAAAACCGGCTATTCGCATGAAGCAGAGTTCGCTCGGTTCGACGGCGTGGCGTGGAAACCACTTGCCATCAAGATTCCGGAAATCAAGCAGCGCGTTCAAGAATTGATCCAGCTCGACCATAAACAGTTTTCACAAATTCTCCTGTTGCCGCAAAATAAGTTCCGGGAACTGTTGATGGCAGAGTCAAAAGATAAATTGCAGATTCTCAAACAACTGTTCAAGACGGAACATTATGGTGAGTTCCAACAACGCTTGCACCGACAAGCGCTCGATCTTGCGGCACGCATCAAGGAAACGAAGACGAAACAATGGGCCAAGCTTGAGGAGTTACCCCTGCAAGCAAACTGGAGTGAATTAACTGAAGCGGACATCCGGTTACGAATGGAAGCGTTGACGACGGAACGGGATGAGTGGTTGACAGCGGCTCATGAAGCGGAGCAACAAACACGTACGATCGTCGAGAGCAAAACGACACGGTTGCAACAGGGCGAACAACTCGAAGCAGCTTTCCAAGAGCAAGAGCAACTTCAACGGACGGAGCAGTTGTTGCTTGAACGATCATCCGACATTAAGCGGATGCAAGAAGAAGCAACGGCTGCTGAACGTGCTCAAATCGTCGCACCATTTTTTGATCAATGGCAACAAGATCAAGAACAGCTAACACGACTTAAACGGCAACAGCAAGAAACCGAACAGCACGTCACGCGCTTGACAGAGCGGCAAGGCACCGTTCAAGACAAAGTAAATCGATTACTGGCGGAAGAACCGCAGATTGAACAACTGAGTCGTCGTCTTGAGAAAATTCAAGAAGAATGCGAACGGTTGGAAGCGGAGACCCTCTTACGGCAACAACAGCAACAACTGACAGAACGCTTAAAGCAACTTGATCCGGAACCGTTCAGGAAACAACTTGAACAAACGCGGACGGAGCGAAAGACCGTTCAGGAACAGCTACGACCATTGCAGAACGTCGGAGCAGAACGCTTACAGGCGCAAGAACGACGCTTCACCTTGCAACAGTTGGCGACGAAGTTCGCAGAGTATGACAAGTTGGAAGCAGAGCGACAACAGTTGATCGTCCGCGGTACAAGCGTCCGGGATCAAAAAGAGGCGGCAGCGCGTGCGTATGAAGTAGCTCGTAAAAGTGAACGGGAACAACTGGCTGCTGAACTTGCCAAGGGATTGACGGACGGGCTGGCTTGTCCTGTCTGTGGCAGTACGTCGCATCCGCA
Source organism: Exiguobacterium sp. EF_C8 (assembly GCF_054956715.1). NCBI lineage: Bacteria > Bacillati > Bacillota > Bacilli > Caryophanales > Exiguobacterium > Exiguobacterium sp. EF_C8. The sequence goes on from NZ_CM143264.1 coordinate 1,229,922, forward strand.
ACATGCTGTCGCCGTCGCACAGGAACTATCGGTCGATGTAGCACAACAGCGGTTCTTAGAAGCACAACAAGCGCATCAAGAGTTACAAGCCTCTTACCGGACGGTTGCAGAGCGTCTGCAACAACTGACGATCGAGATTCAAAAAACTAGTGAAAACGAGTCAACTCATGCGGAAGTTTTAGCACAGCTTCGGGAAGTCGAACAGACGGAAGTCCGATTAGCGTCAGCACAGACGGAAAAAGAACGTCTTGAAACATGTCTTCAACAACTCGAACAATCGCTAGAGCAACTACAGTTGAAGATTGATAGGGTGGTAAAAGACCAAACTGTCATCGAATCGGAATTGGCACACTTGACTGGTCGCCTGAGTCAATCTGGAGAATTCGTAAAATCGTTATCAGCACTTCGTGAAGAACAACAACAGGCAGAAACACGCATCGAGCAGTTCGAGCAAGATAAACAGCGCCATTTACGCGAAAAGGAACAGCTCGATCGTGACTTAGCGGAACACCAAGGACGATTGCGTCAATTGATCGAAGCTCTTTCGGAACAGCGCGACCGTCTGACGAAGCGCGAAAACGAATTACAAGCAGTCTTGTCAGAAGAAGCGTTTCCGACGATCGAAGCCTTCCGCGATGCGAGACGGTCACGCGAAGACATTCGTCTACTCCATGAACGGCTGGAACAAGACCGCCTAGAGCGGCAGGAATTGAAGCTGAAACAGGAACAAGCTCGCTTGAAGACGGAAGGTCAAGTGCGTCCGGATCTTGAACTGTTGCGGATGGACTTGAAGACGGTGTCGCTCGAACTGACGGAGCGGACCGATCGACGTGTCGGGCTCGAGAAGGAAAGGGCACATATTGATCAGTTGATAACGGCGTGGGAAAACTTGCAACGCCAAATCGAAGATGAGGATGCGAGATATGGGGTCATCGGTGAACTCGCTCGCGTCGGTGTCGGCGAGAACGCACAACGGATGACGTTCGAAACGTACGTTCAGACGGCTTACTTCGATGAGATCTTGTTCGCCGCAAACCGACATCTGCATGAGATGACATCGGGCCGTTTTCAGCTCGAGCGAAAAACGGAGGCAGGAAAAGGACTCAAGAAATACGGACTTGATTTAAATGTCTTTGACGCTTACACGTCGCAAACACGTCACGTCAAGACGTTGTCCGGTGGAGAAAGCTTCAAGGCGTCCCTTGCACTTGCGCTTGGACTATCGGAAGTCGTGCAAGAAGCAAGTGGAGGAGTATCGCTTGAGACGATGTTTATCGATGAAGGATTTGGAACACTTGATCCGGAATCGCTTGAACAAGCGATCGAGACGTTGCTTTCAATTCAAGCGAGCGGCCGTATGGTCGGAATCATCAGTCATGTGCAGGAGCTGAAGTCACGAGTTGACGCAAAAATCGAGGTCAAACAAGGAAAAACGGGGTCGACGATTGCACTAGTCGTCGAGTAAGGAGATAAGATCGATGGAAACACGAAACATGGTCACGAAATCACAAATCAAAGAGGCGTTACGCGAATTAGGTGTGACGCCCGGTATGAAACTGTTCGTCCATACGTCACTTAAACAAATCGGCTGGATTCCCGGTGGCGTACAAGCGTTGATCGAAGCCTTGCAGGAGGTCGTCACGACGGAAGGGTTAATCATGATGCCGGCGCAAAGTACCGATAATTCGGATCCGAAGAACTGGAGCCAACCGGCTGTACCGGAAGAATGGTGGGAAACGATCCGCCGGGAGATGCCGGCATATGACCCGGCAAAAACGGTCACACGCGGCATCGGTCGTGTACCGGAGGTCTTTCGAACGTATCCCGGCGTCGTTCGAAGCGATCATCCGATGTGGTCCGTGACGGCTTGGGGGAAAGATGCGGCGACATTCGTTGCCGATCATACACTAGAAAATGGCTTCGGTCCGGGTTCACCGATTGAACGCTTCATCGAGGCCGACGGTCAAATCCTGCATATCGGTTCGCCTTGGGATACGACGACCGTCTGGCATTATGCCGAATACGGACTGAATCGCCCGGACGTCGAGGACGGTTGTAAAGTCAGAGAAGGAACGACGGAACGGTTCATCCATTACCGACACCGTCAAGTCGATAGTGATGCATTTGGTCCGATCGGGGAAGCGCTCGAAGGGTCGGACTTCGTGACGTCCGGTTTGATTGGGCAAGCGAAATCACACCGCATCGATGCCAAAGCCTCGATCCCAGTCGTCATGTTGCAATTAAAAGCACTCGATCAATGGTTATTTTGAAACTTTTTCGGGAAGCTTTCGTAATACAAAGCAGAATCATAAAAAGGAGTGAATGCAATGGCTTCACGTTTTAAAGTTAACCCGGCATTGCGTCGTGGCTTCGATACGGCACGTGTTGGAGAACGACCGATGACGAAAAGCGGGACGATGAGTAAGATTTTCTTACTGCTCGCTCTCGTCACGGCAGCAGCAGGTGGAAGTTGGTTCTTCCTCGCAGAAAACCAAGGATTGTTGTTCCCAGCCTTGATTGGTGGACTGGTCATCGGTCTAATTCTTGCCTTGGTCATCACATTCAAACCGGCGACGGCACCGGTTCTTTCACCGGTCTATGCGATCGTTGAAGGGGTGGCAGTCGGAGCGTTATCGCTCATGTTCGAAAGCATGTATCCAGGAATCGTCGGGAAGGCAGTCGTTGCGACATTCGTCGTTGCATTTGCGATGTGGTTCGTCTACTCGACAGGCATGATAAAAGTGACGCAACGTTTCCGTTCTGCGGTAACAGCAGCGATTCTCTCGATCTTCGTCTTGTATGCAGTCAACTTGATTCTCTCGTTATTTGGTGTCGACCTCCCATTCATGACAGGTAGCTCACCGCTTGCGATTGGTATTCAGTTCGTCATCGTCATCGTGGCATCCCTGTCACTCGTGATGGACTTCGATTTTATCTCGCAACAAGTTCGTGCGGGTGCTCCGAAATCGATGGAGTGGGTTGCAGCATTCGGATTGATCGTGACGATCATCTGGCTCTATATCGAATTACTCGATCTCTTGTATCGCCTTGCAGCACGAGATTAACAGCAACAGACGACGGATTCTCCGTCGTCTGTTTTTTGTCGCAAGCAGGGACAAATGTGTGAAATGAGAATTAATAGAATGGTGAAATAAGAAGGAGGATCTCGTATGAAAGAACGTATCGTTATTGGAGCCGGACCGTACTACAACAATCCCGGCTGGTATCATACACAGGAAGATGAGTTGAATCTGCTCAATCGGTCCGATTGGGAACGGTTGTGTTCGAACGACACGTTGCAAGCAATTCTTGCCGAACACGTCTGGGAGCACTTGACGTTTGAAGAAGGGATTGACGCGGCACGTCATTGTTATACATATCTTGCGCCAGGGGGATACGTCCGTTGTGCAGTGCCGGACGGTAATTTTCGAGATGAGGCATACCAAGCAATCGTTCAAGTCGGTGGCCCCGGTCCTGCTGACCATCCGGCGGCGAGTCATAAAATCGTCTATACATATGAAACGTTACAGCAAGTATTTAAAGAAGCTGGATTTCAAGTGTGCCTTCTAGAATATTTCGATCAGAACGGATCGTTTCATCAAGCAGATTGGAACGGAGATGACGGCATCATTTTCCGCTCGAAACGATACGATCCCCGAAATGCAGAACAGATGAAATTTCCTTCGTTGATACTTGATGCACATAAATGAATACATAGTTGGAAAAGACCATCTGAACTTCACTGTCAGATGGTCTTTTTAATCATAATCCGTGCTCGCTTTTTAGTTGATCGACATACTGTTTCGCTTCAAGTAAGGAGAAACCGAGTGATTCCCGAACCCGTTTGACAGCTTCAACCGTCTTTCCTTCATGAAGCAACTGAACCAGTTCGACTTGTAACGCTGCTTCTTCTAGTGACACCTCATTCAGACCGAGGTGCTCTTCGATCCGTTGTAGCTTCTTCAGAATCGTTTGTTGACGGCGTTTCGCTTCGTCTGCTTTTTGAGATAAGGACATCCAGATGAAGAATAAGACGATTAGTGGTGCGAACGTGACGACAGAATCCATGGAGAACACCTTCCTTTGTTTTACCGTACCATAGGATAGTCACCATAACAAATAGTGGAAAATGAGGTGGAAATTGATTATGCTGATATAGTGGAAAATAAAGGTTAATATGGAAGGGAGATTAATCTAGTGGACAATGTGTTAGTGACATTTTTGCCATTCTTGATTCAAGTTGGACTGCTCATGGTGCTGTTCTTCTTCGGAACGTTCGGTTTGTTCTTCTTCGTCAAACGAAGTTCATATCACAATAGCCGGTATTACCGACTGACACGCGAGCCGTTTTTACGGATCGTTCGTGATAAAGGAAAATGGGGCGAGTACTTGACGACACGTCAACTCGATCAAGTGTCCGGATACGGCACGTATGTCTTTAATACATACTTACCACGTGCGCGTGGAGAAGGAACGACGGAAATCGATGTGACGTTCATTCATGAAAGTGGCATCTATGTACTCGAATCGAAAAACTACAGCGGGTGGATTTTCGGACGCGAGCAGGACCGTCAGTGGACGCAGCAGTTCCAGAATCGCTTCAAACAACGGTTTTATAATCCGATCAAACAAAATGAAGGGCATCTCAAAAGCATGCAACGCTTCTTAGAAGGAACGGATCCTGCGCTCTTTCACTCCTTGATCGTTTTCAGCGAACGCTGTGAACTGAAAAAAATCACGGTCGATTCAGCGCATGTCCGTGTCTTGAAACGAAACGTCTTACGTAAGACGATCGAGCAACTCGCGACAGAAAAGCCGTTGACACCGAGTCAAGTCGATACGATTGCAGGAAAACTCGGTGTTCATTCACAAGTCGATCGTGCCACCCAACAAGCGCATATCGATGGGATTCGTCAACGACAGGCAAAATGAGACCGTTGACGAGCTCATTCTCCTTCAGGTATAGTGAATAAATAATAAGTAGTGCAACTATATGGAGATGATGGGATGAAAGAATCGGAATGGTCGCTTGGAATGCAATTATCCCGTAGTTATTATGCGTTCAAACGTGCTGCTGCTAAACGGATGGAAGCGTTCGGTCTGACACCAGAGCAGTTTTCTGTCCTGAGCGAACTCGCTAAACAAGATGGTGTTTCGCAAAAGCAGCTGGCACTCGTGACAGAACGTGATCAAACGACGATCGGTAAGATTCTCGATAAGCTCGGTAAAAAAGAACTAATCGTTCGGACGCCGGACCCCCGGGACCGACGAGCGGTTCTGCTCTTGATGACACGAGAAGGACGCGACATCGTCGATCGCCTCGGGCCAGAGCTCGATCAGCTACAACTCGAAGCGTTCCGTGGACTATCGCGAGAGCAAATCGAGCAATTAAAAGTAACACTTGAGACCATTCACCGGAATGTGACGTGAATGGTTTTCCTTCGGACATATAGTTGCACGTGATATTATAAGTAATGCATGTAAAAGGAGATTGTAATATGAAAGCATGGAAAGATGTCTGGTCAATGACACAAACGAAAGTGGGGCTCGTCTTCGCAATCGTCGTACCGTTCTTGTTCCTCGTTGTCTGGATGACGGGTTACCAAGGAACGACAGAACGTCTTGATCAATTAAATGTTGGGGTCGTCGCAGAAGCGAATGATCCGTTCATCCAGTCGTTGCAACAAGCACCGTTCACGGTTCAGACGGTTGCAACAGAAACAAAAGGGTTGCAAGCACTTGATGCGAATGAAGTCGATCTCGTCTTACAAAAAGATGATGCAACGCATCAACTAACGGCACACGTCAGTCAGACGAATGCGGAATTCGCAAATGCAATCCTTGAGAGAGCAACGGAAACGATCAGCAAACAGTTGAATGGTGAGCCGACGTTCACGACGTCAATCGTTACGGAACATGCCGTCTCGGATTTTGCTTTATCAATGCTTCCGCTCGTTCTCGGTTTTGTCATTTACATCGCGATGATGACGATGGGGATACAATTCAATCTCGTCAGTACGATTTTAAAGAGTCGTCACACAAAATGGGATCTTTTCTGGAGTCGACAACTATTGCACGGCATCGTCTTACTTGTCGTACCATTGCTCCTCGTCTCGATGGCGCATCTACTGACAGACATCGATACACCATTCATCAAACTATGGGCGTTCGAGCTCCTCGTCGTTGCGACCTGTATCGCAGTCACACAGATGAACTTTGCCTTGTTTGGTCCGATTGCTCCACTCGTTAATGTCGCATTGATCCCGTTCCAGTTAATGACCGCAGGGAACATTGTTCCAGCGAAGATGCTGGCACCATTTTATCAATCGCTCGGAACGTTCCTGCCTGTTCCAAATGCCGTCTCTGGTTTCGGTCGATTATTATTCATGGATGGATCAGTCGGGACGCAAGTCCTTCATCTATCCTTACTTTTTGTTGGTAGTTTCTTGGTGACGTGTCTCATTACAGTCTGGAAAAGAGAGGGCGTTAGGCAGCAAGCCATGGCTTGAAAAATAAAAAGATAAGTAAGAATCGGACATGTTTGAGCCCAGCTCAGACATGTTTTTGTTGTCAAATGATACAAAATAGGATATTTTTAGTATATCGGTAGCCGATATAACGGATGGTGTAATAAGGGGTGTGAAAATGTCACGTGCGGATCAAGCGACAGCATTAACAGAAGCTGTCTATTATATTTTGCTTTCGCTCCAACAACCGCGCCATGGTTATGGAATCATGCAATTCGTACAAGAGTTGAGTAACGACCGTGTGAAGTTAGCAGCCGGTACCTTATATGGAGCACTCAGTAGCTTAGTGGATAAAGGATGGATTGAAGCCACTGATCAAGAAGCAGGTCGAAAGAAAGAGTACATCATGACGAATCAGGGACGAGATCGATTAATGCTAGAGCTGAATCGATTAAAAGAACTCGTACGACATGGCCAAGAAATGATGGGAGTGGAGCAAAGTGAGCAGTAAAACCGTCTATCGCTTTTATGCTGATTATGCAAAAGAAGAAGTGTGGTTAAATGAGATGGCAAACAAAGGCTGGTACTTACAGCAATTTCGATTCGGACGTTATGTATTCGTTGAAGGCGAACCTAGCATGTATACTTATCGAATCGAATTATTAGAAAACATGCCAAACCATCCGAAGTCGCAGGATTACTTTGAGTTTTTAGAAGAAATGGACATTGAAGTCGTCGATACATCATTCCGCTGGGTCTTCTTAAGAAAACGGACCTCGGATGAATCATTTCATTTGTACTCTGACTTTGAGTCACGGATCCATCACGAGCATCGGATTTTACAGCTCTATAAAGTCGTTCTTTTTGTTAATATCATTGCAGTACTTATTAACTTGTTTAATCCGATTACAGGTACGATGATTTGGTTCAATCTTGCAATCGTGACGGGTCTAACATTCGTGATGCAACGCCATGAACGTAAAATTCAAACGTTACGTGGACTGCGTACTATTGCAGAACAAGATTAAATTCATACAAGTCGATCTCTCAATCTCTCACGTTGCTAAAATGAACGTAAGGGATTTTTTTTTGACGTATTCAGAATTCAAAATGAAAGTTTTTAAAGTGGGTCAATCCGTCTAACAGTCTTGTAAGAATGACATCATGTGCTGATTTAACAGTGTATAACTAGAGAGAAGGCATTATACCAATCAAAGAGTCGGGAGTAATGAATAGAATGGATAAGCTTATCCGAAATAAGTGGATATATTTTAGTCTAGTATGTCTTGTATGTGGAAGTATTCTTTTAGCGACCTGGATGAAAGTGCAAAAGGATCGCGCAACCGCAAATATTCTACCGCGTTCTTCGATTACAGCGATCGATTTCAGTCCTCAACAAGATACCGTGATGTTAATTTACCCAGGACAGGTGCAAGGAAAAACGAATGATCCCGAACTTGCCTATAGTTCAATTGTTTCTATCAATATGAAAGGAAAGGTACTAAGTGAACGACAAATCCATGACCCTCGATTTACGAACCTGACGCTTGTACAAAAGCTGAGTACGCCGAATGTGTTGTTTGCTTCAGTACAAGGTTATCCAAATCATTTTTATACATTCGATTTTACGAAGCGACGGTTTGTTCAACATGATGTGACGTATTTCAAGCACGATCCCATGTTGGAATCGATCAAACACTTTGGAACGGATACATGGTTCAAAACGCTGAATTCATACAAAACCGGTTCACCACAGTCATCTCAAGGAACAGGATTTTCACATACCTTTTCTAATTTTGATACAAAAGAGAACTACGAGATGCCTGCGCGATTCGAACCAAGCAATTCGATGATGATTGAATTAGAGCATCATTTAGCTTATGCCAGTATTGGAAGCGACGATGAACAAGAAGAAAAAGCAGCGATGGTTTTCTTAGATAAACAGACTGAAAAACCGATCGTATACCGTAAGAAGGAAGAACCTTATGCATATTCAGCCCTTTATGGTAAGGACGATACGGCATACTTCGCTAGTACAGATGGTTGGATGATTCGGATCAATGAGGCAGGGGAACAAACCGAGCGATACTATCCGTTTCTTCAGAATACGAATTTTGATAGTACCGATCCGATTCGAATGATTGATGCAACACAAGGGATTCAAGTCGCTCAGCAATTTTCTCATGATAATCAAAATCGGGATCGCCACATCCTAGTCAAATGGTCGTTCGGTCAATCGTTCTCGGTCCAGAAAATCAAACCGCAATTTTGGAAAGCAGACAAATGGTACAAGTACTTATATATTCATCCCAAGACGAAAAAATCATACTTCATCGAATTTGACCCTAATCACTCGGATAAAGGAAAACTGCTCATAACGAATCAAAAGTATGAGTTGCTTCACGAGATTCCGGTGGAAGGACCGATGGGAATTGATTTTGTAATTGAATGAAAAGTAAAAGCGTCATGTAAAATCGCGGGCATCCAAAAAAGCTCACGTCTCAATTTCCGAGACGTGAGCTTTTGTATTAGAACAACTCATTGATCGGTGTGTCACCTTCGAGTAGTGTGACGACTTGTTTCGATGCTTTATCATGACCGATCGCAGCTAAAATGACACGGGCGACATCCTCGCGTGGAATTTTTTTAGTCGCTTGCTCGGACGGATCCGTCGTGACGTTTCCTGTTCCCGCTTCATCCGACAGTCCGCCCGGACGAAGAATCGTATAGTTGAGTGATGATTCCTTCAGGACACGATCCGCATAACGTTTCGCGATGTAATACGGCTTCATGCTGTCGGACCATGTTTCTGGCGAATCGGCATTCAAGGCACTGACCATGATGAACTGTTTCGCATGGATTGCTTCCGCTGCTTCAATCGATTTGACGGCACCGTCGAAATCAATCAGCATCGTTTTGTCCGCTCCTGTATGACCACCGGATCCTGCGGTAAAGACGATAACATCTGATCCTTGTAATGCTTCCGTGATTGTTGCGACGTCGGCTTCAAGATCAAGATGGACCGGGGTATGACCGAGTTTCTCAAAATCACTGAATTGGTCCTTGGAACGTAATCCTACTTTGACATCATGCTCCGAATCCTGCAGTAAACGAGCAGCGTGACGACCTACTTTACCATTTGCACCAATGATAAAAATCTGACTCATGTTCCATTCCTCCATTTCACGATTTGATGATTCTGTTTCAGTATGGAAAAGACGAGGGGATTCTGTAAAGAGAGACGACTTATGGAACTGTAACCGTCATCAAAACATCTTTTTAACGCTTTTATGCATAAAATCGTCAAATTATCTTGAAATCACGTGTAAGTGTGGTAGGATAATGACTATTACCCACACCGAAAATCGTTTAGGTTAAATTGTGGAAATATTCGGTGAATGGGCAACGACGAAACAGAAAGGAGAGATACGATGAGAAAGAAACCATGGCTATTAGCTGGACTTGTCCTGACAGGCGTTGCCGCTTGGATGATCTGGAATCAACAGACGAATGCCGAAGCACATGACATCTTCGAAGACCAAAAACTGGTTGTCGGAACGACGGGGGATTATAAACCCTTTACATACTGGAACGAGGAACGGAATCGTTATCAAGGCTTTGATATCGATGTCATCCAAGCGTTCGTAAAAGCAGCAAATCTTGATGTGACGTTCGTCAAGACGACATGGCCGACATTATCGGAGGATACGAAATCAGGCAAGTTTGATATCGCTGTCGGTGGCATCACGAAGAAAGTCGAGCGCGAGGTCGTCGGAGACTTTACATCGTCGTATTTCTCCTTTCAAAAAGCACCGCTCGTAAAGAAGAAAGATGTCGAACGCTTGAATTCGCTTGCTGCAATCAATGATCCAGCAGTCAAAATCGGCGTCAATCCGGGTGGCACGAACGAAGCGTTCGTGAAGAAGCATTTTCCGAAAGCAGATGTGACCGTCTTTGAGAACAACTTGGACATTCCGAAAGCCGTAAAAAGCGGACAAGTCGATGTCATGGTGACGGACGACATCGAGGCGTTGCATTACGCGACAGAACTCGATCTTGCGGTGCCGAAACTGACAGAGGCGTGGGAACCAGCTGAGATGGCGTATTTGATGAAACCGGATCAAAAACAGCTTGGAGATGTCTTCCGGGTCTGGATTGAAAGTGCGGAGGGACAAGAGCAGGTGCAACAACTGAAGAAAAAATGGAACATCGTCTCGACGCGTGAGACGGTCGGAGCGAAAGGAGCGGGAGCACATGAGTAAATGGGGATGGATCGTCGTCGGAGGTGGCGTCCTGTTTGCGAGCTTACTGACGCTATGGCAATCGGAGCAACCACGACGTGTACAAGCGAAGAACGTCTTTGCGACGAAAAAAATCGTCGTCGGAACGACCGGGGATTACAAACCATTCACCTACTTGAACCGGAAGACGAACGAGTACGAAGGGTTCGATATCGAAGTAATCCGTTCATTCGCGAAGACGACTGGTATCGACGTCGAATTCGTCCCGACGACATGGCCAACGCTATCTGCTGATCTTGCTAGCGGGAAATTCGATATGGTCGTCGGGGGCGTGACGAAGAACATCGAGCGCGAGATCATCGGCGACTTCACATCGAGTTATCTGTCGTTCCAAAAGACACCGCTCGTCCGTAAAGAAGATGCTAAACGTCTTGCTTCGATCGAACAAATCAATCGTCCAGACGTGACGATTGGTCTAAATCCAGGGGGAACGAATGAACAGTTTGTCCGTAAGACATTCACTAAGGCGAACATCGTCATGTATGAACAAAACCTTGATATCCCGCATGCGGTTGCGTCAGGTGAAGTCGATGTCATGATCACCGATACGGTCGAGGCGATTCATTATGAAGCGCTCGACAAACGACTCGCGGCACCAAGAATTCAAGAAAAATGGATTCCGGCGGAGAAGAGTTACCTCGTTCGAGAGTCGGAAGGAGACGTTGTTGATGTCTTCAATCTCTGGATGCAATCGCACGAAGGTCAAGAAGAGATGGAGCAATTAAAAGAAAAATGGCAAGTAGCGTCGTAAGTGGATCGTGTCTCCGTATAACAGGAGGCACGATTTTTTAGTGACAGGAATCTAATGGGAAAGGGCGAACAAGTAACATAGAAGCAAATCAGGAGGAATCGATATGTTGAAAAAGGGAACATCGAAACAATGGCTCATCATGACTGTTCTTCTAGGCTGTGTCACTTACGCATGGATCGTCATCGGAGAGTCATGGATTAATTCTACGTTGTTATTTGGAGGGGCGCTTATATTTACAAGTGGTGCAGTGCTCTCGTTTAGTCTCGCGTTGGCACGAGTCGTTCGATTAAAAGGAATCGGATTAACGATGATGTTGGTGTCAATCGGTACGACGCTTGTAGCGTCTGTTGGTGTCGTATATGGCATTTATATTTGGTCATAAAGAATCTAAACAAAGTAAGAACTCTTTTCTGAAAAGGAAGAGTTCTTACTTTTATTCATTTTATCGAAACGTTTCGAAAGAAAGGTTGAAGATTTTTATGAAAGCGCTTATAATTTTGATTAACAGGTGAAACGTTTCGATAAATTTAAGGAATAAGAGGTGCTGATAGATGAACGTTGAAGCTTTACTACAGCAAATGACGCTACAGGAAAAAATCGGACAGCTCGTTCAAATTCTTCCTTCTGTCTATGATCCACAGACATCTGATACTGTGACTGGACCAGTGGCTCAACTAATGGAGGAAAGTGGTCTGACAGAGGATAACCGTTATGAATTAGGATCTGTCATCGGAATTCATCAAGCAGAACAGGCATTTCGCATTCAGCAAAATTATTTAAAACATAATCGATTAGGAATTCCACTATTGTTCATGGCGGATATCGTTCATGGTCATCGAACGATTTATCCAGTTCCGTTGGCGCTTGCTTCTATGTGGGATAGTGACGAAGTGGAAATGATGGCACGTCAATCTGCTATCGAAGCAACAGCTTCGGGACTGCATGTTACTTTTTCGCCAATGGTGGATCTTGTACGTGATGCGCGCTGGGGGCGTGTCATGGAATCGACAGGTGAGGATGTTTGGCTCAATGGAGAATATGCGGCAGCCTTCGTACGTGGTTATCAATCAAAGGATTTAAAACAAGCTGATTCTTTAGCAGCTTGCGTCAAGCATTTTGCGGCTTACGGTGCCGCTGAAGGTGGTCGTGATTACAATACGGTTGATATGTCGGATCGTGAATTACGAGAGTTTTATTTACCGGCTTATCTACGGGCAATCGAAGCGGGTGCCCGACTCATCATGACAAGCTTCAACGTCGTTGATGGTGTTCCCGCAACAGCTAGTACGTATCTGTTACGCCAAATTCTTCGAAAAGAGTGGGAGTTTGACGGGGTCACGATTTCGGATTGGTCTTCTATTAAGGAATTAATCCAGCATGGTGTCGCGGGTTCTCTTGCTGAAGCTGGAGAAAAAGGAATCAAAGCGGGCGTCGATATCGATATGATGTCAGGTGCTTACTTAAATCATTTGGAACAACAGATCGATGATCAAGTCGTTTCGATGGACTTATTAGACGAAGCAGTACGCAGAATACTTATGTTAAAGCAAGATCTTGGGTTGTTTGAAGATCCTTATCGTGGCATTGATCCCGAACTTGAGAAAAGAGTCCACTTATCTGAAGGTCATCGGAATACGGCACGGCGTTTAGCTGAAAAAAGTTGTGTCTTACTGAAAAATGATCAAGTGCTGCCATTAGCAGACGATCAGCGGATCGCGTTGATTGGACCGTTTGCTGCTTCAACGGACGTACTTGGTCCATGGGCAGGCAACGGAAAACGTGAAGAAGCGGTTTCCATTCGAGAGGCGTTTGATGAAGCGAACATTGATTATGTTTTTGCAGAAGGATCAACGATTGATACGGAAATTGACTGGGATTGGGCGATGGAAGTAGCGGCGCAAGCAGATGTGATTCTTATAGCTTTAGGTGAAGCGTCTTGGATGAGTGGAGAAGCTGGAAGTCGAACGGATATCCGTTTGCCGAAAACACAACGCGATGGATTGGCAAGGCTTGCGACACTTGGAAAACCGATCGTGACCGTGCTATTCAACGGGCGACCACTCGATCTTAGAGATGTCGTTAATCATTCCGATGCAGTGCTTGAAGCATGGTATCCGGGAACAGAGTCAGGACGAGCGATTCACCGTTTACTGTATGGTCATGTGATTCCTTCTGGAAAACTAACGATTTCATTTCCGTATCATGTCGGTCAGTTGCCATTACGTTACGATGCCTTACCGACGGGTCGACCAATGACGATCGAAGGCGCTGATCCACGCTATACAAGCAAATACCTGGACGCTCCAAATGAAGCGTTATTTCCATTTGGTTTTGGATTAAGTTATAGCCATTTTAACTATACGCAGTTAAGGCTATATGAGCAGCCGGAGGGAACTGCATGGAAAGCATCCGTTATTGTTACGAACGAAGGCACATTAGATGCGGAAGAAATCGTTCAATGGTATGTGCAAGACCCGGTTGCTGATGTGTCACGTCCCTTACGTCAATTAAAAGGATATGAACGCGTTCTTGTGAAAGCCGGTTCCAGTCGAGAAGTGACATTCCGTATCGATGCTTCGATGTTGATGTATCAACATCCGGACGGTTCGGTTAAAGCGGATGCTGGTGAATTCATTCTCTATGTTGGTACGGATAGTACATGTGCATTACATGAAAAATTTTGGTTGAAACAGACTGTTGAAAAGGGGCAATTTGATGAACACATTAACGACCATTCCACATCTACGACACGATGAATTTAGTGTGACACTGACTGAAGGCGGCGACATTCGTCAAATCCGTTACCAAGGTATCATGATCAATCAATTGATTCATCATCCGTTTGATGAATCCTTGATGAATGTATATGTTCGTCATGGTTCCAGTGTGGCCTTACCGTTACTTGGTATCCATTCGCCTAGTAAACTAGCAATATCTGAGCGTACGATCAGCTGGAAAGGTGACTACGAAACATTCGGATACGAGGTCGTCGCAAGTCTTCACACGACTGGAATGCATTTTAAAGTCTCACTCATTGGGGAAGGAGAATTTGACGTAACCTATACACAGGATTTAGGACTGGCTGACGAAGCCGGTGTACGTACGAATGAGGCGTATATGGCACAGTACATTGACTACGTCGCGATCGAACATGGGATATTGGCTCGACAAAACCAGCGACAGTCGACAGGCTTTCCGAGCGTTGCGATTCTTTCGCATGATCGAATCGAAGAGTTTGCGACGGATGGATTCGATGTGTATGGTGCGTCATTTCGGCAAACGAATGTAGCAGAGGGATTAAATGCACACTTACCCTCTCGAATAAATCAGTATGAGTTCGCATTACCGACGATTCGAACAGCTGTCAAAGAATCAGCTGGAGAGCTATCTTTCCAATTTGAGCTACGGTTCATTCCTTCGATGGAAGAAGCACTTGATGAACAATCGATTGATCGATTTATACCTTTATATGAGCGTGGGGAGGAACGGAAGGGACATCACCGTACGGCTTTTTTACAAACACCAAAGACGATTGTCGGGAATACAGCGACGAAACAACAACTCGACGGTTTGTATCCGGAAAGGTTGCTTGAAGAATGGGAAGGAACACAGTTGTTGTCCTTCTTTACACCTAATGGTCATCATATTGTTTTAAAAGAAAAGGAACTTCTTGTTGAACGTAGTCATGCAAGCATCTTATTAAATGCGGGAAGTTTAGCGCCAACAGAAAAGAAATTGGCGACAACAGTCCATATGAATGGTGTCTTCAATTCGCACATCGTATATGGGAATACGAATTACAACAAGTGGATGTCGAACGTCAGAAATCCTTTGAACATCCCTAAAACATCTGGGCAACGCATATACATCGAGCAAAAGGAAGCCTATCAATTATTAGCGTTACCTTCGATTTTTGAAATGGGATGGAACGAAGTAATCTGGTACTACTTCTTAGATGACGAGACGATTGAAGTCCGTACGTCAATTGGTGCTGAGCGACCTGTGCTTGAGACGACGGTTAAGACGCGATATCCGCGTGCGATGAAAATCAGTCAGCAAGTGACGATGCACACACAAGAATATGATGTGCCGTTTCAAATGGAACGGGTAGGAGCACGCCTTCATTTTACGGCAACAAAAGAATCATTGAGTAAACGCATTCTACCTGATTTGACATACACGCTTGAAATAGATCAGCCTTTTTCAACGGGCTCCACATCTGAATGGTTAACTCAGCCAATCGTAGATGATTTGGTATGGTTATCTGTCGGAGCAACCGATCATCTTGTCATGAGAATGGGTGCAGGAATGCAGTGTGAATTCAATGCTGACGAAGAACGGAAGTCCTTCAATCAATGGAAGTCTGCTTATCGAAAAAACCTCAAATTTGAAGACGTCTGGCAGGATGCGAATGCTCTACAGTTTCAAGTAGACTGGTACATCCAAAACATGCGGATCCATTACCAATCACCGCACGGCTTAGAGCAATACGGTGGTGCTGCATGGGGAACACGCGACGTATCGCAAGGTCCGATGGAATTTTTACTGGCGTTCGGTCATTTTGAAGAAGCTCGCGCATTACTGCTTCAGATTTTTTCACATCAATTCGAGGCAGGACATTGGCCACAATGGTTCATGTTTGATGAATATGCTGGTATCCAGCAGGAGGATAGCCATGGTGATGTGATCGTCTGGCCACTGAAGGCATGCGCGGATTATCTTCAGCGAACACACGATTGGGCATGTCTCGATGAACTACTTCCATATCGAACAGAGACCGGTCAGGAAACACTAAAACAATCGCTCATGCATCATGTGGAACGAGCGTGTGCACGGATCGAAAAGGATTTCGTACCGAACAGTGTCTTTTCCGCATACGGCGGAGGAGATTGGGACGATACGTTACAACCAGCAGATGATGCGTTAAAGAAAAAGTTAATCAGTACTTGGACGGTAGCGTTGACATTCCAAACATTCCGTACGTTAGCAAACGAGTTACCACAATCGTCATTAAGCATACGATTAGCGGAACTAGCTACTACCATCGAACAGTCCTTCCAGTCAGACATGATTCTGGACGGGGTCATCCCTGGATTTTTACGAGTCGAAGAAGATGGATATCATCCGATGATTCATCCCTCAGATGATGGACTACCAATGAAATATCGATTGCTACCGTTGACCCGTAGTATCATCGGAGAACTCGTTACACCAGAACAAGCTATGCAAAACTTAAAGATCATTGAAGAACATTTAAAGTTCCCGGATGGTGTACGTTTGATGGATCGCCCAGCACAATATCGTGGTGGTGTGAGTCGTCATTTCATGCGGGCAGAACAAGCAGCTAATGTCGGTCGTGAAATTGGACTGCAATACGTGCATGCCCATATTCGTTACATTGAGGCACTGGCGAAAATCGGAGCTGATGAAAAAAACATAACGGAAGCATTTGACGTCATTAACCCTGTGGATCTAAAAGTGCCGAAAGCAGTCCGCCGTCAGAGAAATGCGTATTTCAGTAGCTCGGATGCTGCGTTTACGACGCGTTACGAAGCGCAAGAACGTTGGAACGAATTAAAAGAAGGTAAGATTCCGGTTAAAGGGGGATGGCGAATTTACTCGAGTGGACCAGGTATTTGGCTGAATCAATTAATGACGAATGTCTTAGGGATTCGAGAGCGTTCAGACGGGCTACTTCTTGATCCAGTCATAACCGGAACTATCCAGATGGACCTATTCGATATCCCTTGTCGTATTCGAATCACACGGGGGGGACAACGACGCATTTTATGGAATGGAGAACTGCTTAATCTTTCAAATCAATCCAATCGTTATCGTCAAGGTGGTTATCTATTACAACGTGAGGCGTTAAAAACGATCCTTCCAAGTGGAAACGAACTGCAAATCGAGCTTCCGCTCTAAAGTAGGACAGGATGACTTCATGGAAGTCGTCCTGTCCTTTAGCATATGAGAAATGGAGTGAACGACATGATAAAAAGTCATCGGCATCAAGTAGTCTATCATCTGTATCCGAAAAGTTTTCAAGATACGAATGGAGATGGAGTCGGAGATCTGAATGGTATTCGGAAACGATTGGATTATCTGCAGAGGCTAGGGGTGGACATGATTTGGTTATGCCCAGTGTACACGTCACCTGGTTATGATCACGGGTATGACGTAGCGGATTATACTTCAATTGATCCTCTATACGGATCTATGGACGAGATGGAAGCCTTGATTGACGAAGCGAGTCGGCATGATATCACGATCATGATGGATATAGTCGCGAATCATACCTCATCCTGCCATGAATGGTTCATCGCATCCGAACATGATCCGGACGGTCCATACGGCGATACATATATTTGGCATGACGAACCGACAGAAGTGGAATCTTTTTTTGGAGGTTCTGCTTGGACGTATTCGAGTATACGTCAGCAGTACTATTTCCACTCTTTTGCGAAGGAACAACCGGATCTTAATTGGGAACAGCCGATAGTGGCAAAAGAATTTGCACGCATTCTATCGTTTTGGATTGAAAAAGGAGTTCGTGGATTCCGATTTGATGTCATCGATTTAATCGCAAAACAATTTCATCCGCATCGCTGGCTGAATTTTGAACGTGTACAGGAGGGATTACGAGAGATGTTGGCATCCGTTGATCGTTCAAATCTTCTTTTAGTCGGCGAAGCAGGTGGTCTATCTCCATCCGAAATTCGTCAGCTTCAAGAAGAGGGATTACTTGATGTGGTGTTTAACTTTGAGACGTGCGCTCTAGACGAGGTGGCGGGTAAAAATAAATGGCACCTCCAATCGTTTGATCCAGCGGAATTAAAAAAGACGATTAAAAAATGGCAAGATGAGATGGAAGAAGACGGCTGGAACAGCTTGTTTTGGAACAATCATGATCAGCCTCGCGTTCTCTCTAGATGGTACGACGATGATATAAGAGCAGCAAAAATGCTAGCATTGCTCCAGTTGACATTACGAGGAACTCCTTTCATTTATCAAGGAGATGAGATCGGGATGACGAACGGAAACATTCAGCAATCTGATTACCAGGATATCGAAACTCTCCGTTATTTACAGCAAGGTGGAGCGATACAGTCCGTTCAGCTGAAGGGTCGTGATCATGCACGTCTTCCGATGATGTGGACGAAAGAAGGTGGATTCTCGACAGGAACAGCTTGGTTACAGGCATTGACCGATGTTGATCGTAACGTCCACGATCAACAACTGGATGACGATAGTCTCCTGCAGGTGTATCGACGTTTACTTTCGATACGCAAGGCAGAGCCTGCCTTATTGGATGGAGAAATGAGGTGGCAGGAGACGCCATCGACGATGATCGCATTTGATCGAATTTATGGCGAACAGTCCCTTCGTATTTTAATTAATTTGTCGAATCACTCAATTCGACATCGAATAAAGATGGGCAAGACATTAATAGGTGTAGGGGACTACAGTGAAGAGGAACTCGGTCCTTACGCGGCGGTCCTATGCTATACTTTTTGAAGAAGGAAGTGAAGTGAAATGACAGGAATTAAGGATATTGCAAAGGCAGCAGGCGTCTCGATTTCGACCGTTTCCTACGCATTGAACGGGAGTACGAAAGTGACGGAAAAAACACGTCAACGTATCATGAAAATCGCGGAAGAGTTGAATTACATCCCGAATGCTGCTGCTAGAACGCTGAAGACTCGTAAGACGCATATCATCGGTGCCTTTCTAGGAGATTATTCAGGATCGTTTTACGGCGAATTATTAAAAGGAATTAATCATGAGTTGTCAGAAACGGGATATGAGTTGATCGTCTGTAATGGACCGGAATCCCATCGCCTCATGACAGAACGAATCGTCGATGGCGGGATAATTTTAGGTCATCGTTTCACCCAAGAACAAATTCTTGGATTTGCTGATCGGGGACATCCACTGACGATTCTTGATCGAAACATGGATCATCCGAATATTAGTTGTGTGCTACTTGATAATGAGATGGGTATGCGACAAGCGATGCGAACGATAACCGCTACAAAACCACACTGTATTCATCTCGTCGATGGACCAGAAGAAAACCATGATGCTTTCGAACGTCGCGCTGTCGTTCTAGAACAGGCCGGCTTAGCGGGTATTGCGGTTCGTAGATGGGAAGGTGGATTTACGAAACGTTCTGGTATCCGTGCTGCAAGTGAAATCCTTGAAGAGTTGAAAGATGGGGATGCTATCGTTTGTTTAAATGATGATATGGCTCTCGGCGTATACGATGTCTTACAAAATACATCATTTCGGATTGGTCTCGATATATCACTGACGGGATTCGATAAGCTCGAGGTTATGAACTATACACAACCGAAAATCGCAAGCGTCAGTTATTCTAAGTTGGATTGGGGCAAGACCGCTGCTCGCGCGTTACTTCAATTGATTGATAAACGAGAGCGAACGAATGCGAAGATTGACTCAAAGTTTATCGTCGCAGGATCCGTCCTCCAAAAGAAATAAAAAAATAGGTTGTAAGCGCATACATGTATGCTTATAATGTTTATAGAAACGTTTAACCTGTTGCTTTAAGGAAAAACCTTTGTATAAACATTATTTTTTTAGAAAACAATCGAAACGTTTCGATTAATACGAGATGGAGGAATGGAACCATGAAAAAACTCGGACTGGCACTTGCGGTCAGCGCATTATCGGTATCAACATTAGCAGCTTGTTCATCAGGATCCGGAGAAGATGACAAGACATTAACGGTATGGGCAATGGGTGAAGAAGGAAAGGCATTACCGAAGCTCGTGAAAGAATATGAGAAAGCGAACAAAGGTGTCAAAGTAAAGGTTCAAGCGATACCGTGGGATACGGCACATGATAAATTGTTAACGGCAGTTGCTTCGAAGAACGGACCAGATGTCGTTCAGATGGGAACATCTTGGATGCCGGAATTCGTTGAAGCTGGTGCTCTTTCAGACATGAAAAAATATGTGGAGAAATACCCTTCTCTTGCAAAAGATAATTTTTATGAGGGATCATATGAAACAGTCGAATTAAAAGATGGCGTTTATGGTGCACCTTGGTATACAGATACACGAGTCCTTTATTACCGAAAAGATGCATTAGCCGATGTGGGATATAAAAAAGCGCCAGAGACATGGAAAGAACTTGAGGATGCTTCGGCTAAGCTTGCCAAACGCCCAGGTGAGAATATGTACGGGATTACATTGGATACAAACGACCAGATGTTGAACTTCATGTTCGCACGTCAAAATGGATCTGACCTGTTGACGAAAGATAACAAACCGTTATTTAATCAGCCGGAATTCATTGAAAGTGCTGAATATTTAACGAGTTATTTCAAACAAAAGTATGCTCCGATTGATTTAGGAATGGATATCGTACAAGCATTTGGTGCAAAGGATCCGAATGTTCCAATGTTCATTAGTGGACCATGGATGATCAATCTGATTAATGAACAGATGCCGGGTATTGAATCACAATGGGGGACTGCAGTCCTTCCAAAAAAAGAAAATAATATTTCATTCCTAGGTGGAGCGAACCTGAGTATCTTTGAAAGTAGTTCTAAAAAAGATCAAGCAGCGAAATTCATCGCGTATATGAGTGAACCAGAAACACAAACAGCATGGATGGAGATGACGAAGTCGCTCCCTTCAACAAAAGAAGCATGGAAAAACGATACACTTCAAAATGACAAGAAACTGAAGACGTTTGGTGAACAAATGCAAGCTGCTCAACCAATGCCTCTCATCTCATCGTGGGAGAAGGTATCACAAACCTACTTACAGAGTTTCGAGAAAATGTACCGTGGAGATGCAGCGGTCGATAAAGAAGTGGAAGTGTTCCAAAAGAAAGCAGAAACCATTTTAAAATAATCGAAGCGAAAGCTTCAAGGAAGGAGTCCTCTGAATGAGACGGTTGCTCAACCATCAGGCGCCTTATCTGTTCATTGCACCGACCATCATTTTACTGTTTCTGTTTTCGATTACGCCGCTTTTCGTCGCCGTAGTAATGAGTTTTACGAACATGGATTTAGCGGGAATCGCGAACTATGCAAACATCGAATGGATCGGTATCTCTAATTATCTTGAAATTTTTAAAGATGAGGTTTTCTTAAAGGCATTAACGAACACGGTCTTTTATGTCATCTTGGGTGTGCCGCTTGTCATTACACTTTCACTCTCCATTGCCATTGCGATTAACTTTGGTCGAGGAAAAGTATTTGAATGGTTTCGTGTCGTCTTTTACATGCCGTCGATTACGAACGTCGTTGCAGTCGCCGTCGTTTGGGGATTCTTATTCAATCCCCAATATGGGCTCTTTAACTTTATCTTGAATGCAATTCATTTGCCGGATGTTCCGTGGTTACAAGATCCACTTGTTGCAAAATTATCCTTGATCCTATTAGCCTTATGGCGAGCTGTTGGAATCAACATGATCATCTTCCTTGCGGCATTACAAGGGATACCACGAACGTACTATGAAGCAGCTGCACTGGACGGTGCGAGTACATTTCAGCAAATGTTTAAAATCACGATACCGCTCTTGCGATATGCCATCTTCTTCGTCACGGTGACGACATTGATTGGATGGATTCAATTTTTCGAGGAACCGTTCATAATGACAGAAGGTGGACCGTTGAACTCAACGACATCATTGGCACTGTTCATCTATCAAAATGGCTTCCAACTGAGCAACTTCGGATATGCTGCTGCAGGGTCCGTTGTCTTATTCGTTTTAATCATTACGGTCACATTAATCCAATTCCGCGTTCAAAAAAATGATAATCCTTACTAAAGGAAGGAGGACGAGGCGATGATTCCGAAAGAAAAACCTGTAGTTGTAACAGGCAAGGAAGCTCGATTTTCGCCAATCGTACGTCCGGAGAAAAGACGAAAAAAGTCTACTTTTCAATGGGGTCTTGCAACGGTATTGACGTTACTAGGTCTTTGTTTTCTCTTACCGTTTTTTTGGATGGTTCTTTCTTCAGTAAAAACGGATGCAGAAATTTTAGCACTTCCGCTAACGATTTGGCCAAAAGAGCTAACTTTTGAGCATTACGTTAATTTATTCGTGAACCTAAACTTTTTGACCTATTTGAAAAATACACTTTTGATTGTATTAGCATCGTTTTTCGGTCTACTCTTAACGGCGATGGCTGGTTATGGATTTGCCAAATTTCGTTTTAAAGGGAGTAAGTTATTATTCATTGGAGTACTCGCTACAATGATGATCCCGGGTCAAGTAACAATGATTCCAGTCTATTTAATGCTTAATCAAATGGGGTTAACGAATACCATGACAGGAATCGTTTTACCTGGATTAGTTGGTGCGTTCGGCGTGTTCCTATTTCGCCAATTCATGACGACGATTCCAGATGAGCTGCTAGAGGCATCTCGACTAGATGGAGCAAGTGAATGGCGTATTTTCTTCTCAATCGTTCTTCCGATGTCAAAACCCATTCTGGCGGTACAGGGAATTTTAACATTCATTGGAGCATGGAATAGTTTCTTATGGCCACTCATCATCGCGAATGACGAATCATTGTACACTCTATCTGTTGGCTTAGCGTTACTGCAGGGGCAACATGGTGGGAATTACGGATTGCAAATGGCTGGAGCTACATTCATGGTCATCCCGATTATCATCATCTTCATGATTTTCCAAAAGTACATCATCGAAGGATACAATATTTCAGGTATGAAATAGGTATATGTTTTAATCTCGCGTTCTCTTTTGAGAGCGCGTTTTTATATGCAAAAATCGCTGAATAGTTCGTGTAGAATGGTTGTACGTTACGCCATCTGTATAAAAGTTTTTTTGATTCGAGAACAGAAAAAACGGGAAAATCTTGGACATGACTTGGAATTCAGGGAAAGAAGGAATGAAGATGATTCATGTCGAGAACTTGACGAAGACGTACGATGGAAAGGATGTCGTCAAAGGGATTTCGTTTGACGTGCAAGCAGGGGAAATCTTCGCCTTTCTTGGACCGAACGGTGCCGGGAAATCGACGACTGTTCAGATGCTGACGACACTGATTAAACTGAGAACACCGATTAGGACGAGCAGGAAACGATTGAATCCGTTCATATTTCATCTCTCCTTTCTGTCGTTAAATTGTTTTTAGACGTTCGGGAAATCACGATTATCATGAATAATATGTGACTTCAAAATAAAAATACAGTGAATGAAAAAAACTCCTCTCATTGTGTCATGAGAGGAGTAGCAACAGTTTTATTTTTCGATTTTCGGTACTTTTACGATGTAGTAGATCGTACTTAAAATCAAAAAGGCGATTCCGATTAAGATTGAGACGCGTGTCTCGTCATTGAACAGCATGCCGACGAGTACTGTGATCAGCGCGACGATCGATAAATAGTTCGTCACCGGCGCACCTGGCATCTTGAACGGATGCGAGGCTGTCCGTTCACTTTCGAGTTTTCGGTAACGGATATGACTGATTAATATCGCGAACCACGGCACCATCCCTGGTAGTACCGAAGCGCTGTAGACATAAACGAAGATGTTCGTATCCTTTCCGAGAACGTGCGGGAGAATGATATCGAGAATGACACCAAAGAAAATCCCGATTGAAATGGCTAGAACTGTATAGAGCGGAATCCCACGTTTATTGACCTTTAAGAAGAAAGACGGCATTTGCCCTTTTTCCGCTAATGCATAGATCATCCGACTGGCGCTGAAGATTCCTGAGTTACAACCGGATAAAGCGGCCGTGATGACGACGAAGTTAATGATGCCGGCAGCAATCGTCACACCGACCTTGGCGAATGTCGCAACGAACGGACTTCCAAGATCGGATAATTCGTTCCACGGATACACCGTGACGATAATGAAAATCGCTCCAACGTAGAAAATCAGAATCCGCCAGACGACACCATTGATCGCCTTCGTGATGTTTTTCTCTGGATCTTTTGTTTCCCCAGCCGTGACTCCGATCAACTCGACACCGATGTAAGAGGCGAAAACAATCGAGAGGGCAAAGAAGAACCCGGTGAAACCGTTTGTGAAGAATCCACCGTTTGTCCAAAGATTCGAAAGACCGACTGGATTTCCTCCATTCCCTAGTCCAAAGAAAATAATGCCGAATCCAGCGACGATCATCAGAAGAATCGTCAGTATCTTGATCGAAGCAAACCAAAACTCGAGTTCACCGAACATCTTGACGGAAGCAAGGTTTGCGAGCGTCAAGAGAATGATGACGACGATCCCTGGAATCCATGTTGGTAGTTCAGGCCACCAGAAGCGTAAGTACGTTCCAACGGCGATGACTTCACTCATTCCGACGACGACCCAGTTGAAGATGTTGCTGCTTGCTGTTAAAAAACCAGCAGCTGGATGGATATAATCGTTTGCGAACTTTGCGTATGATCCACTGTGCGGATGGGTGTAGACCATCTCGCCGAGTGCCCGCATGATGAAAAAGATAAAAACTCCGGCTAGCATGTACGCAAGTAAGACTGATGGTCCTGTCCAAGCAATCGTACTTGATGCCCCGAGGAAGAGACCAACACCAATCGTTCCTCCGAGCGCAATCATTTGTACCTGTCGTGCTGTTAAATCTCGTTTCAAATTCGAACTCATCGTTTCCCCCAAAAAAATCTGTGACGTCATAATGTTCAGACAACTTGTCGTAAGAACTATAAAGCTGAGTATACTATCCTCGGATAGGGCTCGGCTAGTCTTTTTGAAAATTTGAAATAGAGTTTTCAATAATCAGATATTCATGAAACAAATATGTAACAGCTTTCATTCGCTCATTAGTAGAGTGTCGAGTTGTTGACCTAGTCTACCAAAATACAGATGCTCAGCAGTTGCTAAGACGATCAAATCATCACGCATTGTAAGGTCACCTGACAGAGAATTTCCTTGTTCGGTCATGAAACGAATCGAACGAATGCTCTTAAAACGTGTTCCATTTCGTTCAAGTAATTGTACGTCATCAGAGTATGCAGCAAGTAGATGGTCATTGTACCGAGCGAACTGAGAAAAGGCGATCGTAGGAGCCTCACAAACGAGATCGTCCTCTTGATTAATACGGACGAAACGATAATCGGAGTAGTAGAAGAACCAGACTTCTGTTGATGAACAGACATTCAGAGCATAACAATCATCAATCGGATATTGCCGATTCTTATACTGCACTTCACCTGTATCGTCAAAAGCGACCAGACCGAAAGCGCCATTTGAACTCGTGACGGCATCGGCATAGACACCTTCATCAAAATAACTGACCCAAATCCAACCTTGTTCGTCGATTTGCATATTTTGAATCCCGTCGTCTAAACAAAAGCTATTCAGTAACTGACCTTGAGGATCGTAGATAAAGGCGTTTGGCAACCATGTGCCGTCGATATCATCATCACAACGAGTAGCGACGAGTAACAGCCGTCCGTCTGGAAAACGATCAACGAGGGAAAAGTCGATGTCGTTTCTTTCGACGATCGTCGTCTTTCGCCAGTCATCCTTCAGTTGATGAATGGAGAGGATCTGTGTTTCACGAAATTCATCGATCGATTCTTCAACGATTAAAATATGTCCGTCGACAGTGATGCCAGTCGCGACCGGGCTTCCAGAACGATAGGATGCGGTCAAACGACGTAGCGGGAAATGGGCGAGCGGGTATGTGAGCATGGCAGGACCTCCTGTGTGTTGTAAAAAGCAGTCCGTCGACAGACAGACTGCTTGATGAGTTAAACCGACCGTTGACGGCGTTTATAGAAGAAATAGACGATAATTAAGGCGACGGCAGCAATCAAAACACCATTCGTATATGGTGCAGCGACTTCCTTGATCGAGCGCCAGTTCGTTCCGAGTGTTTCTCCAAGATAGAGGAACAAGATTGACCATGGAATGATGGCAAGAACCGTGTAGAGCGAAAACTTCGTTTGATCCATTTTCGCAAGACCAGCTGGAATCGAGATGGCATGGCGGACGACAGGAATGAAGCGAGCTCCGAAGATGACACCTTGACCGTACTTCAAGAACCAGCGTTCAGCTAAATCCAGATGATGTTCAGAGATCAGGACATACTTTCCGTACTTCAAGATCAATGGACGACCGCCATAGCGAGCAAACCAATATAAGAACAATTGCGACAACAATCCGCCAATGACGGCGGCGACGACAGCGAGTGGCCAGCTAATCGTTCCTTGAGAAATCATGAATCCGCCGTATGAGAGAACGATTTCGCTCGGTATGATTTCAATCATCAACCCGAGGGCGATACCGAAATATCCGAGATCGGCAAGTGAAAGCAAAATCTGGTTGACGATTTGAGATAACACGTAAGACAACTCCTTTGTAATCAGTACATTCCTTTATTTTAGAGAACCGAAGATCAAATGAAAAGGAAAAAAACGGAGACAATTAAAAAGACGGATCCACCATGATAGCGAATCCGTCTTGTTTTTATAACACGACCGCAGCAATCGTACCGAAGATGAGCAACGGAATATTGTAGTGCAAGAACGTCGGAATGACGGTTTCACGCATGTGATCGTGCTGACCATCGGCATTCAAACCACTCGTAGGTCCAAGCGTCGAGTCTGACGCGGGGCTACCAGCGTCACCAAGAGCACCAGCTGTCCCGATGATCGCAACCGTCGCTTCTAAGCTGAAGCCGTACTGGATACAAAGTGGAACGAAGATCGCAGCGATGATTGGAACAGTTGAGAAACTTGATCCAATGCCCATCGTGACGAGAAGACCGATCAAGAGCATGACGAACGCGGCAACAAGTTGGGAGTCGCCCATCAATGCTTTTGAGTTCTCAACGAGCGGTTCGATATCACCCGTCTTACGCAAGACGTTCGAGAATCCGTTCGCTGAGATCATGACAAAACCGATGAATGACATCATCCGCATACCACGCGTGATGACGTCATCCGCTTCACTGAATCGAACGAGACGAAGCAACAAGAAGAGGATGAGTCCCGTCGTTGCAGCAAGAATCATTGATTCCGTCTGCAGTTGAACGATCAATGTCGCAATGACGACGACACCACTTAAGATCAGTTTCGTTTTCGTGATGACCGGGATTTCATAGTCGTCTGGGGCGATATCACGAATTTCATACGTCCGCTCTTTCCGGTACGTATAAAGACCAATCAAGAGACCGACGACCATTCCGAGTGCTGGAATCGCCATCGCTTCGATGACAGAAACTCCCGTCGTATCAAGACCATTAGCTTTAAGGTTTTTCAGTAAAATCTGATTCAGATAGATGTCTCCGAATCCGATCGGTAAGAACATGTACGGTGTGACGAGACCGAATGTCATGATGATCGCAATTCGACGTCGGTCCATCTTCAACTGAGAAAAGAGACCAAGAAGCGGCGGAATGATGATCGGAATGAAGGCGATGTGGATCGGTAAAGCATTTTGTGAACTGATTGCGAGTAACAGAATCGCAAACAAGACGAATCCTTTTAATTTCTTGACCGATGCGGCACTTGCGTTACCACGTGAACGTGCAATCAATGCGTGAGCGAGAGCATCCGGTAAGCCCGTTTTCGAGAGGGCAACAGCAAACGCACCAAGCATCGCGTAGCTAAGAGCGATTTCTGCCCCATCGCCAAGACCACCAGCAAATGCTTCGGTTGTTTTCGTTAAATCGAGACCGCCGACGAGACCGCCGGCGAACGCACTGATGACCATCGCGAGCACGATGTGGACGCGGAAGATCGCTAAGATGAATAGTAAAAAGACGGCAAACAATACGGCGTTAATCATTCGGTAAAACCACACTTTCTTTTGTTATCACTGCACTATACTAAAGTATCTTACAGCCATGGTGGAACACTGTCAAGGATAAAAGTCTGACCTCGTATTAAAGGACTTCACGATAGGCTTTTTAGCTTTGCATAAAAAGTCACATTTTTTTTATACCCGGAAGCATGAGATGAAAAGCGTTTTGATCACTAAAAATGGCTCACACAAAAAAACGTGCCATCCTTCTCTTTTAAAAGAAAATGGCACGTTATCTTTAATTTAAGATGGAGTAGAATATCCAAATCTCGTTGAGTTTCTTCTATAGAGAGCAATCAGCAATCGACGATGTCGAGTTTACCGGTTCCTGGATCGATGACGAGTCCGTGGACATTCGTACCAGGTGGCAGTAAAGGGTGGTTCTTCACGAGGCTGACAGAGTGGGCGACACTCTCCTGAACTGACGTAAAGCCACGCAACCATTGATTTAAATCAACACCTGATACTTCAAGCGTGTGAAGAATCTGTTGGTCGATACCCCGATCCTTCATTTCACTGATCATGTGTTTAGGATCAATCGTGCTCATGCCGCAGTCGTGGTGACCGATGACGACGACTTCTTCGGCACCCAGTGCATACAACGCGACGAGAATTGAACGCATGACGGAACCGAATGGGTGCGATAGGATAGCACCAGCATTTTTGATGATCTTCGCATCCCCGTTCTTAAGACCGAGTGCGTGTGGAAGAAGTTCCGTTAGGCGGGCATCCATACACGTCAGGATGACGACCTTTTTGTCCGGGAACTTATCCGAGACGAACTGCTCATACTGTTTTTCAGCGACGAATCGCTCGTTGAAAGCTAACATTTCCTGTACAACTGACATTCAAGTGTCCTCCTTTAGTGGTAGCTCTTAATATGTACCCCATAATCAGAATACAAGATGATGAAACGGCTATCAAGTCATGAAAATGCGGGTGTGATAAATCGCACACGTCTTCGTATATAGAGCAAAATGACGAAAAAGAAGAATTCACAATAGATGTAAACGTTACCAATGATGTGAGGGAATTCACAGGATGGTCATGCACAAAACAGGAAAAAGGAGTTATGATTGATTTGTGAAGGAAAGCACAAACTATTGAAAAACAGCTTGGCATTCCTGACATAATGGTTGGCAAATCAAACTCAGATTCGTTCCACGACAGGGAGGAAACCACTCATGGCTGTGAAAGAAAAAACAAAATCGACGGCAACGCCGGTCGAACAAGCAATTGGACAAATTGTTGAAAAAGGACAACGTGCATTACAGGAGTTATTGACATTCGATCAAGAAAAAATTGATACGATCGTCCGTGATATGGCACTTGCCGGACTTGAACGGCACGTCGAACTCGCTCGTCTCGCAACAGAAGAGACAGGGCGCGGTGTCTTTGAAGATAAGATGATTAAAAATATGTTTGCGACAGAATACATCTACAATAGTTTACGTCATGAAAAAACGGTCGGGATTCTAGAAGAAGATGTTCAAAATGGCATTACGTATATCGCTGAACCGGTCGGTGTCGTCTGTGGAGTCACACCGGTCACGAACCCGACATCGACGACGATGTTCAAAGCATTGATTGCGATCAAGACGCGCAACCCAATCGTCTTCGCATTCCACCCATCGGCACAACGGTGTTCCGTCGAAGCGGCAAAAACACTTCGCGATGCAGCCATCAAAGCGGGAGCACCAAAAGACTGTATTCAGTGGGTCGAGGAACCATCACTTGAAGCAACGAAAGTCTTGATGAACCATGAAAAAATCGCCATGGTCCTTGCGACAGGTGGAGCAGGAATGGTCAAATCAGCGTATTCAACAGGTAAACCGGCACTCGGTGTTGGACCAGGAAACGTTCCTTGCTACATTGAACAATCTGCAAAAGTCAAACGGGCAGTCAGCGATCTCGTTCTCTCAAAAACGTTTGATAATGGGATGATTTGTGCGTCTGAGCAAGCCGTCATCGTTGACCAAGAAATATATGCAACGGTCCGTGCAGAAATGGAAGCACTCGGTTGTTACTTCTGTACACCGGAAGAAAAACAACGCCTCGAATCACTCGTCATCAAAACCGATACATGTGCCGTCAACGCGGACATCGTCGGGAAACCTGCGACATGGATTGCAGAAAAAGCTGGGATCGATGTTCCGGAAACGACGGTCATGCTCGTCGCGGAACTCGAGCACGTTGGAGCAGCAGAACCACTGTCTCATGAAAAACTCAGTCCCGTACTCGGTGCGTACCGCGTTGCATCCACCGAAGAAGCGTTTTCGATTGCTGAACAGATGCTTGAAATCGGGGGTCTCGGTCATACCGCCGTCATTCATACGACGAACGATGACTTGATGATAGCGTTCGGACTCCGCATGAAAGCCTGCCGGATTCTCGTCAACAGCCCATCTGCTCATGGCGGAATCGGTGATCTTTATAACGAGTTGACACCATCACTGACACTCGGTTGCGGATCATACGGGAAAAACTCTGTTTCTGAAAACGTAACAGCGAAACATTTACTCAACGTCAAGAAGGTGGCGAGACGACGCGTGAACATGCAATGGTTTAAAGTTCCTGAAAAAATCTACTTCGAAAAGAACTCCGTCCAGTACCTCCGGTCAATGACTGACGTCTCACGCGTCATGATTGTCACCGATCCAACGATGGTGCAATTCGGATATGCCGATAAAGTGATTCAAAACTTGCCACAGTCTGTCAGTTACCGAATCTTCGACCAAGTCGAACCAGATCCATCGGTGACAACTGTTCAGACAGGTGCCCAAGCGATGTGTGACTTTAAACCTGACTTGATCATCGCTCTTGGTGGTGGGTCAGCGATGGATGCTGCGAAAGGAATGTGGCTCTTCTATGAACAACCGAACGAAACGTTTTCGAACTTGCGTCAAAAATTCCTGGATATCCGTAAGCGTGCCTACAAATTCCCGACACTCGGTCGTCAAGCGAAGTTCGTCGCGATTCCGACGACGTCGGGTACGGGTTCTGAAGTGACACCGTTCACCGTCATCACGGATAAAGAGAAAAACGTCAAATACCCGATTGCTGACTATGCGTTGACACCCGATGTCGCGATCGTTGATCCGGAATTCGTCATGACTGTACCGGCTTCGATTACTGCTGATACCGGAATGGACGTCTTGACTCATGCAACAGAAGCATACGTATCGGTTCTTGCGAACGACTACACGGATGGACTGGCACTCAAAGCAATCAAGATGATCTTTGACTACTTGCCACGAGCGTACGAGAACGGATCTGACGCAGAAGCTCGGGAAAAAGTGCACAATGCGTCAACGATGGCAGGGATGGCTTTCGCGAACGCCTTCCTCGGAATCAACCACTCGATCGCGCACAAAATCGGTGGGGAATTCCACACACCACACGGACGGACGAACGCGATCCTGATGCCACACGTCATTCGTTATAATGCGTCACGCCCAACGAAACTGGCAGCATTCCCAAAATACGAATCATTCGTCGCCGATGAACGGTATGCCGACATCGCACGTTACCTCGGTCTTCCGGCAGCAACGACAGAACAAGGGGTCGAATCACTTATTCAAGCAGTTGCCGATCTTGGACAACGTCTCAACATTAAGATGTCATTCAAGGCGCAAGGTATTCAAAAAGCAGACTTTGAGGCAAAACTCGATAAGATGGCAGTCGATGCTTTCGAAGATCAATGTACGATAGCGAATCCAAAGATGCCGCTTGTCGCTGAATTACGGACGATCATGGAACAAGCATACGAAGGCATCTAATAGAGAAAAAAATACTATGGCAAAAGATCGTTCAACCGGCTTCTCACTCTGAGAAGTCGGTTTTTGTTTTGGAAATCGATGGAGACAGTCAGAGAAAAGGTGGGATATAATGGCTGTTGAATGAATTTGATGTTTTTGGTTTCGTTGTAGCAGGAATATTCAAACATCAGACATAAAAAGGAGGAAATGGGATGGAGTCAAGGCAAGAAAGGAAACAACGACGGTTTTCCGTCTGGGACGTCCTGTATGGCGTCCTCATCGGTCTCATCTTTTTCGGTGTCATCTACGGTGTGATGGCATTTTTGACTTCACAAATCACCTCATCCTCAGACTATCAGGATCTCGTGAAGCAGATGCAACAGGCGGATATCACATGGAAAGAAACAGACATCACTGTTTCGTTGATGCTTTTGTTCGTCGGTGGGCTGTCGATCACGATGCCGAGCGCAGTCCGAGAAGGGATCATCAATCAGGTGCTGGATGCAAGTTCTGCCGGCGACGTCTTATCGTTGTTTGGGATTGACTTAAAACAAGTCCTCGCGCCATTGACGTTCGATGTCTCTTACGGCACGTTGCTTTATTCTGTTTTTGGTATCGGATTGATCGTCCTGTTATTTTTAGTGTTACGGATTAAGGCAAGTCGTCTCGGTTGGACGATTCGATCGGTCAGTTTCTTTTTAACGGTCGGGATCATCTGGTTCGTCCTTGCCGGACGCGGAAACGATGTCCCGTTCCTTGCGTTACAAGACGGCTATGCGATAAGCGGGATCTTACCGCTTCTTGTCGTCAGTCTGCTTGGTTGGATGGCGTTTTTCCCGCAAAAGTTATCCGGTCTGACAGCTGCCGGACGTGCCAGCTTGCTGATTTTGATGTTCGCGAGTACGCTCCAACTTGTCTTTACGGTGCAGGACGAAGCGGAGTATGACGGTGATTCCTCACTACGAACGGCATTGACCGTTGCGAGTCTGAACGCCGGAAGTGGAGGGATGTATGACTGGATTCATGGTGGACAAGTCGTGTATCAAGCAGACGTCCTCGGAGCGAATGCGGAAATCCCGGTCTCGATGCTAAACGGGGAGACTTCAACGGAACAGCTCAATGACTCGATTCAGAAAGTTGTCGATGGGATTGATACGAATCGGGTGACGGAACAATTGTTGACGTTAGTCGGTGGAGAACGTCCTGATTTATCAGCGACACAATTGAAGCTTGATCCTGTTGATTACGGTGTCGCACGACAGACGATCCAAGCAATTGATGCTGAATCGGCCGGAACGACGGCACCAAACATCTCAAGTGAGAGTGCGTATTGGGTGTTGTTACTCGTGACATTTGTGATTTACTTCGTCTGTAGTATCCGGAGTTTCAAGGCGATCATCGACCCATTCATTTTTGCGATCGCGATCGGTGTCATCAGCTTCATCGTCAGTCAAGCTTCATATGTTCAGTTCGCGATGAAGTGGCGGAGTGACGTCTTATTCGAGTTCGCTCAACAGACGGCAGGTTGGACGGTTCTTTTCGCAACAGGACTTGCGTTACTTGGTGGAATTCTTGGTTATGTCGTCCGGCGGAAACCAGAGAAAACGGTGTAAGGGACGTGGAGTGGTGAAAATCTTATGCCATGAATCTGATCGAAGAACGTTTCTGTCATTTTCGTTTTCCACAGTCGGATAAGCCGCGGTATCCTAAACTATGTTTCGTCTACCGGGTCTCACCTGACCCTGACGAAAGCGAAAAACGTGCTTTCTTTTCCTGTAGGAGTTGAGAATGAACAATTACGTTCTACATCAATTATAAACGATACGTTTTCAGGTTCATGTCCTGAAATGTATCGTTTTTTTATGTGGTTCATCTCATTTGTATCATCTCCTTTTTTTACCATGTGAACCTGATTTGTAAAGGTAAAATCAACAATGTAAAGCCAGTATTTGGAATTGATTAAGTAGGTTAAATAAGACGGATGTCCGACCTATTTGAAAGGACTATTAGCTATAATCGAACCATGCTAAATTAATGAAGCAGTTAAAACTTCCTGGGGGGAAATCCATATGAAAAAAGCTACTAAACTTGTCATCGCATCGACATTGATCGCACCGATGCTCGTACCAGTCGTTCAAGTCAAGACACTTGCTGCCGACAACAGTGTCGTCAAGTTACGCTTCTTAGAAACAACGGATTTACATACGAACTCAATGAACTACGATTATTTCAAGGATGCACAGGACGAGACGATCGGTCTTGTCAAAGCCGCTACAGTCATCAAACAGCAACAAACGGAAGTGGGCGTAACGAATAGCTTCTTGTTTGATAACGGGGATACTCTTCAAGGAACGCCGTTTGGTGATTACGTGAAAAATCAGTACGACAAAGGAAACAAAGGCAAACATCCGATGTACGAATTGATGGAATACCTTGGTTATGATGCAGTCACGCTCGGAAACCATGAATTCAACTTCGGTCTTGATTTCCTTAAGTCAGCGATGAGTGCTTCGAGCGGTTCAATCAAGTTCGTCAACTCGAACGTATTGGATGCCGTTACGAAAAAGCCAATCGTCGCAGACTACAACAAAGATGGAAAAGACTATCAAATCATCGAACGTCAGGTCAAAGACCAGAACGGTGACATGAAAACAGTCAAGGTTGGTGTGTTCGGAGTCGTCACGCCACAAATCATGGCATGGGATGCGGGGAACCTGACGGGGAAAGTCACAGCAGAGGATATCGTCCCAACTGCTAAAGCAACAGCGAAGAAATTAAAAGATGCAGGCGCAGACGTCGTCGTTGCGCTCGCACATACAGGTATTGGGGATACTGTGGATCAAAAAGATGGCGATGAGAATGTCGGTTACGCGTTGACGAAAGTCGCAGACATCGATGTTTTGATGACAGGTCACCAGCACGGCAAATTCCCGGCAGCCGATTCGGCGTTTAATAAACTACCAAACGTTGATGCAACGAACGGCTTGATCAATGGCAAGCCGGTCGTCATGGCGAACACGCAAGGGAAAAACGTCGGTGTCATCGATCTTCAATTGAAGCAAGTTGACGGGAAATGGGTCGTTGATACATCTGGCGCTAAATTAGCGGACGTGACGAAAGACACGACAGCAGATGCAGGTGCAGTCAAATTGATTGAAAAAGCGCATGAAGGAACACTCGCTTATATTCGTCAAGAAGTCGGTACGATCAATGATGATATCCAGAGCTTCTTCGCTCTTGCACAAGATGATGATTCAGTTCAGTTCGTGACGAATGCTCAAAAATGGTATGTCGAGAAACAACTCAAAGAAAATGCGGATCTTGCGAAATATAAAGATCTCCCGTTGTTATCAGCAGGTGCACCATTCAAAACAGGTGGTCGTAACCAAGTCAACGCATCCGATTACACATTGATCAAAAAGGGACCGATCGCACTCAAGAACGTCGCCGATCTCTATGTTTATCCGAATACACTCGAAGTCGTCAAAGTAACAGGTGCTGACGTCAAAGATTGGCTCGAGATGTCTGCCGGTCAATTCAACCAAGTTGGTGGTGAGCAGACAGAGTTGTTGAACAAAGAATTCCGGAGCTACAACTTCGATATCCTCGATGGACTGACGTATGAAATCGACATCACGAAACCGGCGAAATTCGATTATAACGGTGGTGTCGCCAATAAAGATGCAAGTCGTGTTCAAAACATCAAGTATCAAGGCAAAGCGATCACAGACGACCAAGAATTCCTCGTCGCGACGAACAACTATCGCGCAGGCAGTGCGACGTTCCCGGGTCTTGGCGGCGGAAAGAACATCGTCTACAAATCGGCTTACGAAACACGTAACGTCATCTCAGACTTCATCAAAGCGAAACAACCGGTTGATTATAAAGCGGACGACAACTGGTCACTCGTCGCAAGCAAACCGATGACGGTCAGCTTTGATTCAGCGGTTGCAGCTGCACCGTACGTCAAGCGGTATGAAGGTATCACAAATACAGGTGAAACACGTCCAGGTGAGACAGGTACGTTCCTTAAATTCAACATGAATGTGCCGATGAAAGACTTCACGGTCTCGGCAAAAGCAGTTAAACCAGGTGCAAAAGTCGTCACAGGTCAAGCCGTTCCGGGCGCAAAAGTCACGGTCAAACTCGGCGATAAAGTCCTTGGAACAGCAACAGCAAACGAAGCGGGTCAATATGAAGTCGTGACACGTCCGCTTAAATTGCGTGATCAGTTGACGATCGTCTCAGAACTCAGCTTCATGAAAACAGAAACGAACGTCACGGTCGGAACAGGTGTCGTTGCGACACCGGCGATCGATAAAAAATCAGCAGTTTACGGATCAACTATCCTCCGCGGTAAAGCAACGGAAGGTCTTGACGTGACGCTCTATAAAGGATCAACAAAAATCGCGAAAGCGAAAACGACGGCAAGCGGCTTCAAGATTGCGGTCAAAAATGGTCTAACGACAGGTACGTACACGGTCAAATCGTCCGCCTCTACCAAAAAACAGAGTCTGGTTATCAATTGATTGCTCAAGACGTGGCGGATCAGCACGGGAACTACGTTCTGAAGATGCGTCAGGCATTGACGAACGGCTCATATAAACTCAACATCTATACAGCGAAGGATCATCTTGATCAATCACGCTACTTCATCACGAAGTAATATGAAAAAGAGGCTGGGACATAACTAGCTGAATTTAACGAGAAGAAGGAATTGCCATCACTCAGGATGTGCAATTCCTTCTTTTTTCATTGTCTCGCGTCAAGTTGCCCTTCGGGCAACGCTTTGGATGAGCCATTTTCTTAAATTTACGGCCATGAGGATGAAGCCGAGCTCACGCTTCACCTTCGCTTTTCCTCTCACAGAAAAGCGAGTGAAACTCAAATTAGCCTTCAGATATCCAAAAACTGGTTCCACGTCTATCTTCCGTTTCGCATAGAGGGATCCTGTTTTTTGATCTGAAAGCCATTTTTCATCTGTTCTTTTTGTTCTTCCCATGAAGTGTTTATGTGTACCTGTCGGTGACGACCCTCTTTGGCCTTGGTACAACGGGAGCGAAACGGGCAGCCATCACACCCTTCGCTTTCATACACCTTGAAATCACGCGTGAATCCGTACCGATCTGTTCTCTTGGACATGTAATGGAATGTTACGTCCTGTCCATTAGGGCACACAAAACGATCCGACCTTTCATCATAAGACCAGTTTGCTGTGTTAAATGGATCATTGCGCCATTTTCGAGACTTTTCTTTTTCGAACATCGTATAAGGGATGAGTGGAATGCGCCCTCGGCGCATCAGAATATCCTGATAATTCTCCTGACCCCCATAGCCGGCATCCGCAACGATATGCGGTGGTAGTGGTAAATATGAGCTGATCTCATCTAAAAAGGGGAGTAACGTCCGGGCATCCGTCGGATTCGGATAAATATCATAAGCGAGTGTGTACTGTCCTTCGGTCGCGATTTGAACGTTATAGCCTGGCTTGAGTTGTCCATTTTGCATATGATCTTCCTTCATTCGCATGAACGTCGCGTCTGTGTCTGTTTTCGAATAGCTGTTCCGTCCAGCGAGCGTCCTCTTTTAGAGGGCGTATCTCTGTTTACGCTCGATGAAATCTGTAATCTCCTTTCGAAGGAGACGTGGTTCCTTCCGTTCAGAACGTAGACGTTTTCTTTCTTGGGTATCCGAACTCGCCTCGATTTTTTGGTTGATGGAAGCGATATGTGCGTCTAAAGCTTCACCCATGTGTTCGAGTTCTGAGAGAGTGAGCTCGTCCGGGCTTTCTCGTTCAATTTCCGGTAGGATGTCTTGTTCGACGAGGTTGTCATAGATACGATTCGATTTGTCCACGAGAGACGAACTATGACGTTCGATCGATTTCCGCCAAACAAAGGTGTATCGGTTCGCATTCGCCTCTAGCTTTGTACCATCGATAAAGATGGCTTCTTCATTGATTTCTCCCATCTCGACGAGATGGCAACGGAAGGTAACGAAGGCTTGCTTCAAGATTGGAGTGACTGCGGGATGCACTCGAAAACGGTTGATGGTACGATAGCTCGGCGCATTCCCTTGCGCTAGCCACATCATCCGCAGACTATCGGATAGTAATCCCTCAATCTTCCGACCGGAGAAGACCGACTGTGTGTAGGCACATAAAATGATTTTCATCATCATCCGCGGATGATAAGCAGGGCATCCCGTCGTCCGCATGAAAGGATCGAAAACATCATCCGGAATGGATTCGACGAGATGATGGACAGCGAACGCGATATCATTTTCTTGAAGACGAACTTCTAAATCTAAGGGCAGAACCAGCTGGTTCATGTTATAATCTTTAAACATAAGGGCACCTCCGATGGTTATGGTTTGGTCACTTTAACTTTATCAGAGGTTGTCCTTATTTGTTTATTCAGAATCGGTTTTTCGTCATAGAACAAGGCCCTCGAAACGACTACACGTTTCGAGGGCCTTTCGTTTGTGAAACTGAGTTATGTCCCAGCCTCTTTTTATTTGATTAGATATGCGCGTTGCGAAAGTAGAAACAGTTTAATGCGTTCGTACATGATTGCTTGTTCGACCGTCAATTGATCCGTCGCATGCGACATGTAGAGTCGTGACTTTACTGTAAATACATCGTCCGTAATGAAGGGAAGTCCCATCTCCCGACAAACGGAAACAGGAACAAAGCTGTAATACCGTTGCTGGCGTAAGGCGAGCTGAAGTGAGACATCATCGATGTAGTGCGTGGTATCGGCATAGATGTTCAGTTCCGCCATCTTCAATTGGATGAAGCGGTTGTAGTCCTTATTGTGGGAGGGAAACAAAAAGGCAGTCTCCGTTGCATCCGTATAGAGTGCTGTAATCGCTTCTTTCTCTGAATAGGAAGCAGGGTAGGTGATGACGATCTCCTCTTCCACGATTGGTTCACTCGTAATGAGCGGATGTTTGAGTTCCATGAAGCTGATTGAGAAATGGAATTCTTGATGAAGGAGACCGCTCAGGATTTCACGGTTCGAGAGGATGTCCGAGTTGAACAAGGGAGCAGTTTGTGGAAGAAGAAACTCCCGTAGAATCAATTGGATGAAGCGACCATGTGAACTGGCAAGACTGAGTGGTGTTTCCGTTGATGCATCGTTTCGTACCATTCGTTCCTGAACACGTGTCAACTCGTGTTCGATTTTTTCGACAGACTGAAGTAACAGTCGACCATTTTCAGTCAAACTGATCGTTCTGCCTTTTCGATGAAATAATATCGTGTTCAATTCACGCTCGAGTTTCTTGATCGTCGCACTAAGGGCAGGTTGGCTGATGAATAATCGTTCGGCAGCACGCGTTACGTTCAATTCCTCTGCAACGTGACGAAAATAATTTAAATGTAAGAGTTCCATGATACCCTCCTGACATAACCTATAGGTTATCAAAACATATAATTATATATATTTCTGTTTATGATGAAACTAGTATACCGTATATACCAGAGGTGATAGAAATGAAAATCGGAATTTACGGAGCAGGATCCCTTGGAACCATCATGGGAGCTTATCTAAGTCAACAGTATGCGGGTGTCGATTTGATTGATACGAACCGTGCACATATTGAGGCACTGAACACAACAGGGGCACACGTCATTGGTCCGGATTTAACGCAAGCTGTTCATGCAATTCATCCGGATGACATCACAGAGACGTACGATATCATATTATTGCTGACGAAGCAGGTCTACAATGAACCGGTCCTCGCGAAAGTGCGGACGATCTTGAAGGAAGACGGCATTCTCGTCTCCTTGCAAAACGGTGTACCGGAAGAGTTCATTCAACAACAGATTCCAAGCGAACGTATCATTGCGGGATCTGTCGAGTTCGGAGCGACATACGTCGGACCAGGCGAGTCACGCCTGACATCAGATTACGAGCACTTTAAGACGTATGCGATGCAAATCGGTGAACTGGACGGGAAGAAGACGGACCGGATCGTCCAACTGAAGGAAATCCTTGATCACATCGGTGGGACAGAAATCTCTGATAATCTACCGGGGACGAAATGGTCAAAACTCGTCATCAATAGTACGTTCAGCGGGTTATCCGCTGCGTGTAACGGTACGTACGGCGACGTTCTCGATCATCCTGTCTTGTTACGGGCAGCAATCCATACAATGAAGGAAGTTGTTGAGGTCGGTCACGCCCACGGCATCACATTCGCAATGATGAGTACGTTTGAGCCGGCAGCCTATGCGACATTAGACGATATCGATAAAAAATTGATCACTGTACCACGATTGATGCACGGATCACGCGACTTAGAAGCGAGTATGTTGCAGGATTTACAAAAAGGTCAACCGACCGAAATTCGTTTCATTAATGGGATCGTCACGATGTACGGCAAGACGTACGATATCAAACCGCCGTTCAACTCACTCATTCAAGAAATCGTCGAAGAAGCGCAAGCAGCGAAGACAGTTCCTGATTTTGAAACAAGTGTCGCACGCTTTGACACATTATTGAATGCATAAAGGAGGAATTCAAATGAAACAAAGCGATGTAAAGAACGTCGTAGCGACGCCGATCAATGCACCAGTCTTTCCGGCGGTCGATATCTTCTTTCGGAATCGGGAATACTTGAACATCATCTATGAGACGGACATCGAAGCGTTACAAGCAGTCGTTCCGGAACCGCTTGAGGTGCTGAGCAATCAAATCAAGTTTGAGATCATCAATATGCCAGATAGCACCGGTCTTGGGAGTTATCTTGAGTGCGGGCAAGTCATTCCGGTTCGGTATCAAGGGGAAATCGGTGAGTTCTACCTATCGATGTATGTCAATAATCAGCCGGCGATCGCCTCTGGTCGAGAAGTAGCTGCTTTTCCGAAGAAGTATGGTTCACCCCGATTGTATCTAGACAATGATGTACTCGTTGGAACGCTTGACTATCATTCGCTCCGCGTTGCACAAGCGACGATGGGATACAAATACGTTCCGATGGCAGTCGAAGAGGCACAGTCAATTGTCGGTGCGCCGCAGTTCATGCTCAAACAACATCGCGGTTATCAAGGCGAGTTGATCATCTCTGAACTGACACGCAGTCAAATCACGGATCTTGAGATTAAAGAAGCATACCGTGGACCGGCTCGGCTTCAATTGTTTGAACATGTCATGGCACCACTCGCTGACTTCCCTGTTCGAAAGGTCGTCGATGCTCAGCATATCATCGCTGATCTCCGACTCGGTGGACCGGCGAAACTGTTTGATTATCTAAAGGACTAACACTTCTCTAACATCATATGTAGCAAAACGACCTCCAAAACGGATGGTCGTTTTGTTTTACCCTAAAAACTGGCATACTGAGATG
Source organism: Exiguobacterium sp. EF_C8 (assembly GCF_054956715.1). Taxonomy (NCBI): domain Bacteria; kingdom Bacillati; phylum Bacillota; class Bacilli; order Caryophanales; genus Exiguobacterium; species Exiguobacterium sp. EF_C8. Next base: position 1,271,326 of record NZ_CM143264.1, read on the forward strand.
AGAGGGGGAGACGATCATGCGACAAGTCATTGTGTTACCTTATCAATCAGAATGGGCGAGTGAATACGAGCGAGAAGCGGACCGATTACGGGAGGTGTTCGGAGTACGTCTTAAGCAAATCCATCATATGGGAAGTACATCAGTTCCAGGACTCGCGGCAAAACCGATCATCGATATCCTGCCTGTCGTCGATGCGCTCGAGGAAATCGAGCAGTTTGATGAACCGATGGAAGCACTCGGTTACGAAGCGAAGGGTGAATTCGGCATGCCGGGGCGCCGCTATTACCGAAAAGGCGGAGACGAACGGACGCATCACATCCATCTCTATGCGACGGGAGATCCTGATATCAAGCGCCATCTCGTCTTCCGGGATTACTTACGCAAACATCCAGAAGAAGCCGCTGCTTACGGGGCATTAAAGGAACAGTTAGCGACAACATATCCGCTTGATATCGAAGCCTATATCGCCGGTAAGGATGCGTTTGTCAAGGAACTCGAACTCCGCGCAATTGCTTGGGGGAACGCGCATGACTGACTGGGAACGTGCCCTTATTCGCCATGTCAGTGTTGGTGTGAAGACGTCGAAAGTCTTGTTTGAGAAGATCGAAGCAAAGGACTGGAACGCGCAACCGATCCCCGGGAAGCGGACCGTCGGTGAAGTCGCCGTCCATCTCGCTGTATTGCTTGAAGCCGATTTGATGCTCTCAGAAGGAGCGACGGCAGAAGCGATGCAGGCATTTTATGCGGAACCGGTCATGTGCAATCAGTTATCAGAGCGAATCGATCAAGCCTTTCGGGTCTATCAAGAAAAAGTCACGGTCGGATTTTTGACGCGTCCGACGTACTGGGGGGTTACCGACTCGATGAACGGCTGGGCGATCGAAGCAGCCGTGCATCTCTATCATCATCGATCCCAGTTATTTGATTACTTGAACATCCTTGGGTACGAACTAGCGATCTCGTTATTTGAATGAATGGAAGTAGGGATAGCGTATGGAATATATCGTCGAAACATCAGCCGGTCGATTTGATACCCGGTTGACGGGAAGTGGGGACGTCACATTCGTCCTCGATCACGGGATGATGTCGAATCGGCATCAGTGGGGTTGGCTCCGAACTGAATTATTGAAACGGGGACGGGTCTTTGAATATTCGCGTCTCGGTTATGGTCGGTCGAGTCGTGGCAAAAACAAACGGCTCTTTACGCATCAGGCGGATGAGTTGGCAGATGTTTTACGGATGCTTCGAGTCGAAGTACCGTATGTATTCATCGGTCACTCGCTCGGAGCCTATATTTCGCTCGCGAGTGGACAATTATTTGCAGACGAGACACGCGGCATCGTCTTGCTTGATCCGTCGCACCCGGATGTCGATGCGGCATTGCCGAACTGGTACGAACGAACGCAAGAAGAGTGGAATCGATTCCTCTATTTTCTTAGTCACATCCGACCGATTGCTTGGATGATTCCTGACCGTCTGGGAAAAAAGATGTTTAGTGTCTTACCGGAGGCTGATCAATTGCCGATGTGGCAGCATTTTGCGGCACCTGGGCATTGGCGGGGAACGCTCGATGAATGGCAATCGGTAGAGGAGAACAATCAGATGATTCTTTCGTTGATCGAAGACGTGACGCAGCCGGTCCTCGTCCTGTCCGCTTCGAACTGGGCGGGTGGTATGCCAGAAAGTTGGTTGAACCCGGCATTGACCGAACAAATCAATGCGGCTCACGCTGCGTTCGCCGACAGTTTACCGAACGGAATGTATCATGTGATTGCAGATACGAATCATTACACGATCGCCGGATTTTCTCACGAGGCAGCGGAGCGGATCACGGATTTGATTGGCTCGACATGGGATTTACCGATTCAAAGTCAGTAGTAAGGTTACGCTCTTTCGTTTAGCTCGAATCGTTTTCCTGGGACAAGCATCGCGCCGGTACACTTCGTTGCAGGGTCGCTCCTGCTTGTATTTCCCTAGGAAGCGATTCCGAGCTTACAAAACGTTTCTTTTCTCGTTCTTCTGAATTGCATCCTTTTTTATAGAAAAAATAAATCGGAATCATTCCGATTGACGGCAGGCGAAAAGTCGATTACTCTATAAAACGTAATTATTACGTTTTAGGAGATGAATGATAATGAACCCGATATCGATCACCGTTTTATCCGGTTACTTAGGATCCGGTAAAACGACACTATTGAACCATTTGCTACATAATCGCGAAGGGCGCCGCCTTGCGATCATCGTCAACGACATGAGTGAGGTCAACATTGACGCGGCATTGATTGAGCAAGGCGGATTCTCGCGAACGGAAGAGTCGTTCGTCACGCTTTCGAACGGCTGCATTTGCTGCACGTTACGTGACGATTTATTACTTGAAGTCAAACGCCTCGTCGACCAAGGCGATATTGACGGTATCGTCATCGAATCGAGTGGTATCTCGGAACCGATTCCGGTTGCCCAGACCTTCACGTACGAAGATCCGGACAGTGCAATCGACTTATCACAAGTCACGAAAATCAATGCGATGGTCACGGTCATCGATGGGTACCGTTTCCTGAAGGACTTCGAGTCTGGTGAATCGTTGATTGAGCGGAAACAGGCCGTCGATGAGACAGACGTGCGTGAAGTCGTCGATCTACTCGTCGATCAAGTCGAGTTCGCGGACATCATCGTCTTGAATAAAGTCGATCGTCTGACAGCGGAAGAACGCCATACCGTCATCGGCTATCTAAAGGCATTAAATCCAGTTGCCCGTTTGATCGAGACGACATATGGCCAAGTTGATCCGGCAGACATCTTAGACGTTGATTTATTTGATTTTGAACAAGCGGCAGCAAGCGCCGGTTGGATCCGTGAGTTGAATGCGGAAGAACATATTCCGGAAACGGAAGAGTACGGGATCAGTTCATTCGTCTACAAGCGCGACGTGCCGTTCCACCCTGAGCGCTTGCTAGCTTTGATTGAAGACTGGCCGCAAGAAGTCGTCCGGGCGAAAGGCTTTTTGTTCCTTGCGACACGTCCTGAGATGGCACTATTGTTCCATCAGGCAGGATATGCTTCGAACATGGAATACGCTGGTCGTTTTGCATCAGACGAGGATCGACGGACCGAGCTCGTCTTGATTGGTATCGGACTAGAACAAGCGAAACTCGAGGTGCTATTTGACACGTGTCTCGTCCAGGAAGACGAAACAGATTGGGCATTTCTGAACGATCCGATACCCGGTCGTGAAATGTACGAAGAAAACTTTTTATAAAAGGTCAATCTTTAGAGAAACCGTATCTGCGGTTTCTCTTTTTTGTTATATTTTCATAGTGAATGGGAAAAGAATACTAGTGAAGGTATGTTAATTGAAGGAGGAAGGTCTGTGCGCAACCGGATTTTACAATTCGCACTTGTATTTTTAGTCGCCGGCGGAATTATTTGGGGACTATATCAACTCGGCTATTTATTTTATGTCTTAACGATTTCAGCGACGGTTGTGCCGCTCGCCGTCATCATGATCATCTTCATCGAGAACCGGACAGCGGAATCAACGATCGCTTGGTTTCTCGTCCTGATTTTCTTACCGATTCTCGGTGTCATCATCTGGTTGATGTTCGGTCGGAATCCGCGGCGTCGCCGCCGGAATCGTCGTTCGCATGACGAACGAAAATTGCTGAAACAAGCGATTCGTCCAGTCCGGTCGCTTGCCGTCAGTGAATTGCCACCGAATCACTTAAAGCTTGCGAACACGATTCGCAACTTCGGTGGTGGTGGGGTAGATGTTCATACAGCAAGTGAGATTCTGACGAACGGGGAAGAGACGTTCCCGGCGATTCTTGACGCAATTCGTCAAGCGAAACATCACGTCCACATCCAGTACTACATCTATCGAAACGATGAGACAGGCAAGGCAATCCGGGAAGCATTGATCGAGCGACTCGAAGCGGGAGTCGAAGTGCGGTTCATGTATGACGGACTTGGAAGCTATATGCTTGGTGAGAATTTCCTACGTCCGTTACGCGACGCTGGGGCACATATCGCAGCCTATGATCCAATCTCGAGTCCCTTATTCATCTTCACGGCGAACTTCCGCAATCACCGGAAAATCGTCGTCGTTGATGGGAAGGTTGGCTTCACCGGTGGACTGAACGTCGGTGATGAGTACGACAGCAAGAGTAAGAAGTTCGGGTTTTGGCGCGATACGCATTTACGGCTCGAAGGACGTGCCGTTAAGGAATTACAAGCGACGTTCCTCGACGACTGGATTTATGCCCAAATCGAATCGGACGACACATGGGAGACGTTTGCGGGGGAAGAGACAATCCACCAGTACTTCCCGAAACATGATGTTGCGTCCGACGGAGCGATTCAAATCGTCACGAGCGGACCGACCTCAAAGGATCCCGCGATTCGCAATGCCTTGATTGCGGCCATCATCTCGGCGCAACGCTCGATCTGGATTGCGACACCGTATTTGATTCCGGACAATGAGACGATGACGCTACTTCGACTTGCAGCACGTGCCGGGCTTGACGTCCGCATCCTGACACCGGGGAAAGGCGATAGTTTTACGTCTTACTACGGCACCCGTTCCTACTTTGGACCACTCCTGAAAGATGGGGTCAAGATTTACACGTACAACCGTCACTTCATCCATGCCAAACTGTTTCTCGTCGACGGCAAGATTGGTGCTGTCGGAACGGCAAACATGGACATTCGCAGTTTTGTCCTCAACTATGAACTAATGGCGTTCCTGTACGATACGGAAAGTGCCGAACAGCTCGAGCGTGACTTCATTGCTGATTTCGACGTCTCGATTCAGTTATCATCGAATGATTACGTCAAACGCCCGCTCCGCTTCCGTATTTTCGAGTCACTTTCGCGCTTGATTTCACCCTTATTATGACGTAACGTCCCGCATCTATTTTCAGGTGCGGGACATTTTTAGGTTGATTCTTCCTTGAAGTGGGAACATGAACTCTTATACACTAGATGTGTAATCGGTTGCACACTACTTAGCCTGGAAGGAAGTGAAAGGGACGGAAGTCCCGAACCTGTATGCGAACAATTGATGAATCCCATTTCTACACGCGCGACATGAAACCACAAGCACGACCAGACGCTATCATCCAAGGAGATGTCTACCGTTTCACGGTCTTGACGAGTCGGATGATCCGACTCGAATACGCGGCGGATGGACAATTCGAGGATCGACCGACCCAAACGGTCTTCAATCGTGATTTCCCGGTACCTGCTTACCGCATCGTCGAAAACGAGGAAGAATTGCAAATCATCACCGAGCACGTCCATCTGCATTATACAAAGGGACCGTTCGCTGCGAACACACTTTATATCGATGTCTTAGGGAACTTCAGTACCTATTACAGCCGTTATACGTTCGGCGGACCACTCCGGACGTTAAAAGGAACGGCACGGACGCTTGACCACGCGGACGGTGTCATTCCTCTCGAGGAAGGAATTGTCTCACGGCAAGGATACGCGGCGATCGACGATTCGAACGCCTTCGTACTGACGGAAGACCACTTCGTCGAACCGCGTCGCTCTGGTACGCATGACATCTATTATTTCGGATACGGTCACGATTATAAACAGGCACTGCGTGACTTCTACCACTTGACAGGACCGACGCCGATGTTACCGCGTCAGGTACTTGGCAACTGGTGGAGTCGCTACTGGCGTTATAGTGAAAAAGAATATAAGGATTTGATGACCCGCTTTAAGACGGAAGATATTCCGTTCTCGGTCAGCGTTATCGACATGGACTGGCACGTTACCGATATCCCGGAACGGTACGGGAGCGGTTGGACGGGTTATACGTGGAACCGTGATCTGTTCCCGGATCCACGCGGCTTCTTGCAATGGTTGAAGGACGACGACCGAATGGTCACGCTTAACTTGCATCCGGCGGACGGTGTGCGTGGGTTTGAGGAAGCATACGAGGCGATGGCAGTCGCGATGGGTGTTGATCCCGAATCGGATGTCCGGATTCCGTTTGATTTTTCGGACCGGACGTTTATCGAGAACTACTTCACGAAGTTGCATCATCCGCATGAGGCGGATGGCGTCGACTTCTGGTGGATCGACTGGCAACAGGGCGCGAACTCGAAGATGAAAGGGCTCGATCCGCTCTGGATGCTCAATCATTACCACGCACTCGATATCGCACGTGATGGTAATCGACCGTTGATCTTCTCACGTTACGCGGGACCCGGAAGTCACCGTTATCCGGTCGGTTTCTCGGGTGATACGATCATCTCGTGGGCATCACTCCAATTCCAGCCGTATTTCACGGCGACGGCGTCGAACATCGGTTACGGCTGGTGGAGTCATGATATCGGGGGGCACCAGCGCGGGGAAAAAGATGACGAGTTATCGACACGTTGGCTCCAGTACGGTGTCTTCAGTCCGATCATGCGTCTGCATAGTACGATGAGCATCTTCAATGGGAAGGAACCATGGCGCTATTCGACCGATGCGGCGAACGTCATGAAGAAATATTTACGACTCCGGCATCAGCTCGTGCCGTACATTTACACGATGAATGCCCGCAATCACTTTGACGGCTTGCCCCTCGTCTCACCAATGTATTATGAGCATCCAGAAGACGATCAAGCATACAATGTCCCGAATCAGTTCTACTTCGGAACGGAATTGATCGTCGCGCCGATGGTCACGCCGATGCATCGGAAACTGCACATGACGGCTGCGACTGCATGGTTGCCAGAAGGAGAATGGTTCGATTTCTTCAATGGGCACCGTTATCGAGGTGGCAAACAGATCCGTCTGTTCCGCTATCTCGAAGACCAAGGCGTACTTGCGAAAGCCGGCGCGATCGTCCCACTCGGTCGTCATCTCGAGCATTCGAATGCATTGCATAATCCGGACGATCTCGAAGTTGTCGTCTTCCCAGGAGCCTCAAACCGGTTTACGTTGTTTGAAGACGACAGCACAGGGGTCGCACACCGCGATGGCGTCAATGTTGAGACGACATTCGCGCTCGACTGGGAAGCGCGTGAACTGACGATCGCTGCACCGACTGGACATCGTGACTTGCTACCGGAAAATCGGTCAATCACATTGATTTTACGCGGAGTCCGCGAAGGTTACGTCCAGCGCGACGGGGAAAGTGTCACCGGCGTCTATGATCATGCGACGCAGTCACTTCGTGTCGAACTCGGTGAAGTGACGGAGACGATCACGTTGTCGCTTCAAGTCGAGATGTCGACGAACGAGAACAAGATGGACCGGTTGTATGCGTTTCTCGACCAAGCGGAAATCAGCTATGACCTGAAGGACCGTTTGTACCGTCTATTGTCACAAAAGCTTGATCCGGTCAATATGATGCACCAGTTGCAAGCACTTGAACTGGAGAAGGATCTCGTCGACTGTTTGCTTGAGTTGATGTTGTCTTAAAAGATTTTACATGCATGCAAAAAGCCAGTATTCGTCATCCGTTTGGACGAGGAATACTGGCTTTATGGTTTAGGTCATAACTCTTCGTCTTTCTCTTCGTCCATCCAAGACAACAGATCCTCTGCATCGAGATCGTCACCTTTGCTGAGGATCAAGGCAGTGACGACATCTCGTTTCTGGTCTAATAAATCCGGGTTGTTCGTCAAGACTTCCATGAGGTAATACGCATAAGAGCCAAGGAAATCAGGCTGGTCGTTTCGTTCGATCAGTGTCATGAACGCTTCGATGAGTTCTTCCTGTTCTTCATCGAGAATCATCCAGTGGGAGTAGGCGAGGAGTTTTTCGTTTTCATCATCTCCACGGAGAATGTCCTTGATTTCAGGTAACGTCAGAAATACAACATCCGGCATGACGACTTCCGGAACATCGCTACTCAGCTTCGTTAACCACTTGTCGTAGGTTGACGCAACGAAATGGGTCGTCTCGTCCGAAATGTCGAGACACCAGACAGTCGGCTCAGTATCTTCCGTAAAGTGGAAGTACCAAAAATAGCTACCTTCTCCTTCAGCGAACATCATGACGTTCCCTTCGACGTCCCATTCCCGGAGGACCGACAATTCGTCCAGATACCGCTCGAATGTCAATGATGTCATCGAGCAGAGCGGAAGATGTAGACCCGTTTCTTCGTCCGACCATGTATTCTCGAACTCGACCATCACGACCTTCGCTTCTGGAACACCACCGTTTTGCTTTCGCATCTGTTTGAGGTAGCGAGCGGGGAGTCGACCGCTGACGGCTTGCTCGATTCGTGTGATGTCTGTTTCGTTGACTGAAATGATCGTTTCTTCTTGTAGATCTTCATCCCAAAATGGCATCATATGACCTTCCTTACTATGTAATGATTGATGTAGACCTTGATTATACGCAATATGTTTGGAAAATGTTTCAAAAAAAGACCCTATCCATTAAGGAAGGGTCTATTGTGTCATTTACGACGCAATTTTTTCGCTTTTTGTTTCATGTCGTTATACGTGATCATCGGGCTATCGTCCATCGTCAAGCGCAGATGGTTCGGTTCACCTTTGTTCGTGATGCCGGAGCAATAGAGAATGTCTGCATACTGATCAAACAGTTCCTCATATGCCGGCAGGTGGTGCATCAGGCGACCAGGCGATCCCCAGCCACAGAGGACGACGCCATTTTTTGCTTTGACTTCAGCAAGTGTCTTCGCGACGAACTCGTAGTTCGTCTCATCGAAGCTCGCTTGCGCGAACGGCAGATCCTCGCTGACGAGCAGATCCGGCATCAAACTGATGATGTCATATTGTTTGACGGGGTCACTGACATACTTCTTCATCAAATTGTATGCACGTTGTGTCGTCGTTCCAGAGAGAAAGGCGTCCGTCGTCCGTGGTGTGTAGATTAAAGCGGCGACGTGCGTCCCTTCTGCGATGTCGTCAAAGATGTAGCTGCGTAAATAGCGTTTCGTCTTGTCTCGATCAAACGTCGTCTGGACGCGGATCGACGATTCCTCAATCAAGAGTTCGGAAGAATCGGCTGGTGTCATGGGTGGTGCCTCCTTTTAATTGGTCAAACGTGAGCTGATGCGAAGGAAGAATGCGAGTGTCTTCTTCTTGATGTCGAGGTCGTTCGCATCGATCGCCTCGACGTGTTGCTGGTAACGATCATATTGGGCGAGCACGTCAGAAACATATTGTTCACTGCGATTGTATTCAAACAGTGCTGTCGCGAGCGTGTCTCGGTCTGATGTCTTCGTAACATCGTGTTGCTTCAGGTATTTCGCTGCCGTGTGGGCGCTGTCGACGAGACTCGTCGGATCGGCTTTCCCGTCGCCGTCCGCGTCCACTCCGAGACCACCATATTTCTCGATGGCTTCCGGATCCGTCACGTCGATGCCGTCATGCTCGATGTCACCGAGCGACGTGCCACCTTCGTATCCCCAACCGACCCATGTTTTCGGCATGAATTGGAACGGGCCGATGGCGCCAACGGACGATTGCATCGCTGACGAGTTCGAGAAGATCGTCTCGACGCGATGGATGGAGGCGAGTAGCTTCCAGTCGATGCCGTAACGTGCCGCGGCTTGTTCGTAGATGTCGATGTTCTCGGCAGGTACGCCATGCTGTCCATAATACGTACGATACATTTCATTTTGAACACGTTCCCGATTTTGCCAGTAGATGAAGCTACTGACGATGAGGGCGAACAGTACGAACAAGATGCTGATTCGAAAAACTTTTCGCATATTGTTCTCTCCTCTGTTTAGGATTCCACTGAATGGTATCATATTTTAGTAGGGTCTAATAGCACTTTCTGTGACGGGAGTGTGGAATCAAAAAAGGAGTCGAAGTCATGTATCTCTTCGTAAATGGGTTTTTACTCGGATTACTCGTCGTCCTTTCGATCATCGCGGCGGTCCGTCCGGTCGATTTGACGATTGCGCCTCGCAAGGAATTCTACCCCTCGATGGTCCAGTCGAGCGGGATCTTATGTTTGTTGCTCGTCGGTGGAACGCTGGTCAGCGGTACGCTGTTACCGGAAATCGGCTTGACGTTTTTTGTCCCAAGTGGACCAGTCTGGTACGCGACGATAGGACTGATCGTCTTTCTCTGTATCGTCTTGCTTTTGACAGCGACCGTTCCAGCGTTTCGCAAACGTTTATTGCCGCTCTATCAAAGTGAGGCGGAGCGACTGATTCTGCCGCGAACGAAAGAGGAGCGGACCGGATTCCAAATGGTCGCGCTGATGGCAGGAGTGACGGAAGAGTTGATTTATCGCGGGTTTCTCTTCCATACGCTCGAATTATTTTTACCGTTCTCTGAAGTCAGCTTCGTCTGGATCGGTGCCATCCTGTTCGGGATTGCCCATCGCTATCAAGGGTGGTTCGCGATTCTAGTGACAGGACTGATCGGAGCGGGATTCGGCTACTTGTATCTAGCGCTCGAGACGCTCTGGCCGCTGATCATCATCCATGTCTTGATTGACCTTGTTGCCGTCTACATCTACAAGGACGATGTTAATTCTTGACATCGTCAAAAAGCGTTGAATTTGGTAGACTGAATGTCAAGCGAAGTTATCGTTTAAATTGGTCAAGTTGACGGTTGCAGAACAGGTCAAATGACAGGTAGAATGAGAAGGTAAACGCTTACACATCAAAAGGAGATGGATGAAACCATGCGAACGATCACTTCCACTGGCGAGCGAAAGAAGACGAGTTGGACATTGAATATCGGCAATCAGCCACATTTGATGATGGATGGTGTGACAGAACAAACGCTTGATGCCGAGCAACGTGTTGTCTACGACGAATTTTTGATTCCGACGACGGACACTTTGATTCATCGGTTCAAAGCCCGCTTCCCGAACCATCTCTGCGAGAACGGGTATGATGTGTATGGCGCTGCCGCTTTTGACGAACAGGTCGTCGAACTGATCTCGAATTGGTTCATTGAGCTGGTCACCGTCTTAACAGCGATGCAGCGGACGAAAGGCATTCAGCATGTCCAGATTGAAGGCGGTGTCGCAAAACGGACCGACTTCTTACCGACCGTGCGTCGGACATGCCGGGCACTGGAGTCAACGATTGATATTTATTGAAGCACCAGTCACGTTTTCAGAGGGGGCGTCCGTTAGGATGTCCTCTCTTTTTTTTGTAGACGCATAGAACGAGTCGGTCGTTGCTGCCCGGCTCTTTTTTCATTTTCTGGATAACATGAGGAAAAAAACAAGTTGACGCTAGACTGTATGGCATGTACCATACAGTTAACAGATGTACTATTGTCTTAATACAATGGTGATAATCAAGGAGGGTGAACCGGATGCTTGAGGTAAAAGGATTACAGAAGCGATATGGACGGAAAAAACAGGTCTTGCGTGACGTGACGTTCTCCGTCGGTCTAAACGAAGTGACATGTCTGATCGGCTTGAACGGGGAAGGGAAGTCGACGATCCTAAAAGCAATTCTCGGTCTGATTCCGGTAGATGCCGGGACGGTGACGGTCGACGGTAAAACATCGCGCGACAAAATTGCGTTCGTGCCTGATCTTCAGACGATGCCGAGCTACATGACGATCGGACAAGCGCTCGCATATATGGCAGATCATTATCCAGACTGGAATCAAGAGACAGCGGAACGGTTACTGCAGACGTTTCAGCTGTTTACGACGGATAAAATGGCGAACTTATCAAAAGGGAACAAAGCGAAGTTCAATCTCGTCTTAGGATTCGCCCTCGATCGTCCATACATATTACTCGACGAACCGCTCGCGGGAATCGATTTGTTCATGAAGGAACAGATTGCCTGGATTTTCTCAAGTGAGTTCATGGAAGGACGGAGTATCCTGATGACGACTCACGAAATCGCTGAAGTCGAGCAAGTGATCGACCGAGTGTTGTTCTTACGAGACGGTCAGATCGTCGAAGTCAAAGAGACGGATGAACTGCGAGGTCATCATCATCAATCGGTCCAAGACCGGATGCGGGAGGTATATCAAGGATGAAACGCTGGTTGTTATTAACGAATGAAGAACTAAAACGAAGTACGAAATTACTGGTGTTGTTGATTTCAGGCTTGATCGTCGCGGAAATCGCGTCACTGCTCTATCAAATTTACGATTATCAAAGCACGATCGAGAAAACGATGCGGATCGAGCAGATATCAGAAATGGACGCAATTGCGCGAGCAGGTGGTGCGTTGACATTCGCACAAGCAACGGATTTTTACGATTCAGTCATTGTATTAGCGATGGGGATGATCATCCTGTTTGCGTTCTGGATTTGGTACCGCGACTGGATGGGTGAGACGAAGTACATTTACAGATTGCTATTGTTACCGGGATCACGCCGGGCGATTTTTGGATCGAAAATGACGGCACTTTTACTTGTCGTGACTAGTTTGATCGGAATTCAGTGGGGGCTGTTGTTACTTAGTCGTAATCTCTACTTATGGTTGTTACCAGATGCTCAACAGGTCACAGCCAGCATCAATGAATACTCCTTCTACATGAATTTGTTCTATACGATGTATCCGAGTGATATTTTATTCATCTTACTGATGTCATTCATCGTCATCTCGTTCGTCTTCATGACAGTATTACTTGAACGATCGTTCCGAAAGGGAAAAGCGTTCTTGCTCGTCGGATTACATGGGATTGCGTTGATTGGCGGTTATATCATTTTAGGCTTAGCATTGTCAGCTATTTCGAACGATTTGAGTCAACTGCACATGCAATTTTATCTCGGGTACATCGTGCTCTTAACGTTATATGTGTCGTACAAAAATCTGCGGTTAGTCCAGACGCGTCTATCCGTCTAAAGGAGAAATCTCATGAAACGATATCGTCAACTTCTGATCTATGGAGTGATCATTCTCATAACAATCGGAAGCTACATCGGCTACACGCTGTCGATCAAAGGAGCAGACTTTTCGCTCGAGACCGTCAGTGGAAAACCTTCGCAAATCGAAAATTTTAATTTACGTCTTCAGACGAAAGGCATGCGTTCGACGATTTATGATGTCAACGCTAAGGGAGACATCGAAAAACAGTCAAATTCTTACGTCGGACAACTATTCCGTGAAGATAGCATGACGAATTTGCCAGATGAATATTACGAATTTACGACGCAAATGGAAACGAACGCTAGCAGTGATGGACAATCAGAGTATGCGATTCAGATCAAACACAATAAACTGCAATTTAAGATGTTTACGTTTAAGACGGAGGAGATGTTCGAGAAAACATTTCAGTATGATACAAAACTTGAGACGGGGATGGACATACAAGCCAGTGTCGTCGATAAACAGGCGATGAAGGTCTACATCCAACTCGATCGAGTCGATCAGCCAAGGGAAACAAAACTGCTTGTGCTCGATTTAACAGGCGACCGGGTTGAAGAGATCGTTCTTCAAAAGCCAGTGGCGCCTAAACACGCTCGTCAATTTTTAGCGATTCATCAAAATGAGGTGGTCTACACGGAACAACCGTCTGACAGCGATGAGGAGAACACTAAACTATCTTATTTCCTCGATGACGGCAAAAGCGTTCGTTCCATCAAGGAGTTGAATCAGCAGCAAATCGGTTATACGCCCTATGCGAACGGTCGTTATCTCATCGGCTTCCGCCTGCCGGAAGGGGAGACGAAACGAATCGAATGGTCGATGTTCGACTTGGAAACGAAACGATTATCCGAGCATAGCGTAAGCAGTCCGCTCGTTTTGAAAAAGATTGATTGGTTGGATTCGAAGGACGAGATGCAGCTTTATCTCTCTTCCGAGACAAGCGATGGATTCCAAGTGTCCGTGATCGATCTGAAGAATGAGCAACTGATGTATCAAGGAGAAATCAAAGATGTGAATCGTAAAAAAGGAACGCGTATCTATGATTTTGCGGTTCAATGATCCACGAAAAAACGCTTCGTCCCGGAAAAACTTATCCGGTCCGAAGCGTTCTTTTTTTCGTTTTGACTAGGAATCGATACATTCTAGGGCGAAAGCATCAAGACGTGAAATTTTTCTCTGCCGCTTTACAGGCACGCAATAAGGCGTCCTTGAAGAAACGATCTTCCTGCGAAGCGAGTTGTTGTGTCGCTTCCTCGTCTCCGCGCAGTGAGCGAGCGAGCATCTGAATGACCTTGACCCAGCGCCGGACGTGATCAAGTTGTGGGCGACCCATCGCGACGTACACTGTGAACCAATCATTCTGATCGCGACGGATCATCCGTTGGAACAGTGATTTCGCGAGATCGACTTCTTCGGTCGTCGGGAGTTCGTTCGTCTCGAAATAACGACGTAACGCGGCAACGGCAGTTGCGTACGCTGCTTTGACGTCGTCTGACGGCTGATGCTTACCGTAGTCGGATGTCGACAGATGAAGTAAGGCTGGTTTTTTCTCGACACCCGTGATCCAGGCAGAGATCGTCTTATTGCCTTTATAGGCTTGACGGTTCGCGACCGGGAGCTTCGCCGTGACGTTTCCGACTTTCCCGATCAAGGTCACTTTGTTGTTGCGATCCTGAATTTCGGTCACTTTCAACTCGACCGTATCACCCATTTCATGAGGAATGGCTTTCGGCTGGAGCTTTTCTCCTGCCGAGAGCGGCGAACGCTTGCGGATCATCCGCAATGCTTCTTGTTCAATCCGGTCGTCAAGCGACCACAGATGTTCCGGTGGGACGTTGCGGAACCGGCGACGTCGGACCTTGATGTACTGGTCAAGCGCGTCAGCAGCTTGCTCCCGCGTCGATTCGCCACGTGCGACGGGGCCGATGATGTCTCGGAGCGTAATGGATTCGAGACGTTCCATGATGCCTTCGAACGGGATGAGTTCCATTACGTAGAGACTACAGACGACGAGTTCGCATTCGCGAGGAGTGAGTGGGCGTTTGGCCATAAATTGACTTCCTTTCAGCTGGTTGATGTTTCTAGTATACCAAAAAAAAGCCATCGTCACGTAATCCCGTGACGATGGACTGAAAAAGCTTACAAGACGAATGGCGATTCCGAACTATTTTGCAATTCAGCGGACGCGAGACGTGTGACACCGTTCATGAACGGGTCATGGGCGATGAACAAGTCACCGATTGCTTTGATCTCAGCCACAGTCGCATTTTCCTTCGCACCAGCGATCCGCAAGCGATACGGTTTTTTTGTCACCGTATCAAATGTCAGGACGATCGTATGTTCCATCAATGGTCACTCCTTTCATGAAATGTAGGGATAAGTTATGCCTTGAGTAGAGCGTAGTCACGGCTGATTTCCGTCAGCGCGTAGCGTCCGTCGAGTAAGCTGCCGACCGCTTGACCGATCGAAGCGACGACGTCTGCTGGAAGATTCGAACGTAAGCCGTTATAGCGGCGGCGAGCAACGATGGCATCACCGTTTGCTGTCACCTTGTCCTTCCGCTCGAAGACAATGACGAGACTTGTCTTGATTTCTTCTGCTTGTGTCATGTGTATCACCTCCTTCGCCCTTATTGACAGGGAAAGAGACCGGATTGTTCGAAAGGAATGAAAAAAAGATGGTCTGGTTACGTTTTTTACGAAAAGTATCGTTTTTACGCATGCGGACGCTCGGATATGCGTCCTTGATCTTCGTCTTTGGTGTCGCGGGCATCATGTATGCTCTTGAGCCAGAAACGTTCGGATCCTACTTCCGGGCCGTCTACTGGACGATGACGACCGTCGTCACGGTCGGGTACGGTGACTTCTTCCCGAATTCTGATACCGGTCGGATTCTGACGATTTTCGTCTTCATCTTTGGAATCGGGATCGTCGGGGGACTAATCTCAAAACTGGTCGACGGTGTCCAGTTGATTCGCAATCAAAAGGAAAGAGGGTTATTACAAGTGAAAGAAACAGGGCATACCGTCGTTTTCGGTTACAGTCGGCGTTCGAAGCACGTCATCGATTCATTACTCGAACATACGGATGTCGTCCTCGTCGATGATTTAGAGCGCGAGCCATTCAGTCACCCACGATTTCATTACGTCTGTGGTGATCCGGCACTGACATCGACGCTCGAACGGGCACACATCGAAAAGGCGGTTCGCGCGATCGTCCTCGCCGATCATTCGATTCCACCGGTCCATGCTGACGGACGGACATTGTTGATTGCTTCAAGCATCGAACGGGCGAATCCGAACATTTATACAATCGTCGAAATGATGCTTGAAGAACACCTCGACAGCTTCGAACAGGTTAAGGTTGATGAGGTGTTACTTGGTGATGAGACGATTGCCCGGATGGCGATCCTCGCGTCCCATCATCCTGGTGTGACGAAGGTCGTGACGGATTTGTTGACGAAGGACGGTGAAGGCATATTCTCGATTCCGAGTAGACCGGAGTGGGGAACGTACCGTGACGCCTATCATGCCTTGCTAGAAGAAGGCGTCACGATCTTATCTGATGGAAAACGACTCGATTTGAACCGTCGACTCGATGAAGCGATTCCGAAAAACGGGACGTTGATCGTCTTGTGTTCGGAGGAAACCGCCCAACGAATCGGAGCGATTTAGAGAAGAAAGGATTTAACCAATCTTTTTTCGGGTATAGTAAATAAATTTACTAGACGGAGGAAAAAGATTATGACACAACCACAACCAGAATGGATTCAAGAATTATTTGAGACGGTCGATCAAGGCGAAATTAAAAATGCACCAAAATTACTCTATATGGCACTGACGCTTGAACCAAATTATTTTACAAAAGCAGTTAGCCGATTCAATCAACGGTTAGAAGTCGAACCATTAACGGACGTTTCGGAATTGTTGACGGTCTATCGTCAATTTTTCCTTTCAGCTAATCCATCAGAGGAGTACTGGTCACTTGCCTGGAACGAACTCATCCAGACGCTACAACATATGATTGACCGGCCGGAAGCTCATCAATTACTTAAAGAGCATGTCGATTTACTCGACTGGTGGTCGAGCGAATCGTTGCTTTCACTCCCGAGCTGGTTGACGATTTTAGATGTCGCTGAACGAATCGACGCGCTTGATCAATTTAGCAGTTATCTTCCAGATATCTTCGAGAGTTATGCGCTTGAAACGGCGAAGGACGAACCGTTTGCCCGTCTTGCCTGGTACGCACTCGCAAGCAATCAACAAGAGTTGCTTGCTCCTTACAGAGACCGGATTGAAGCCGGTTCTTCAAAGGAAATTCAGTCTCTTCGTCAAGCGGATCTCGTCGATCAAATTGAAACGACGCGGGTCGTTATGTTAAAGTCGAAAGATAACGAGCCGATTGAATTAACATTTGATCGAAAATGGACATTATAAATTATCGAAGAAAAAATGACACCTAGAAGCCGCACGAATTCAGTCCGAGGGGTGTAGGGATGATTCACGTCAATTTACCGAGTGGTGACTATGTCGTGTTAGTAGAAATAAATCGTGAAGTGCTGCTGTGTCATTCGATTGAAGAAGCGGAACAAGCACAACGCGACCGGTATGAGCTGGTCGGACGGATGAGCGAACGCTTGCCGGCAGAAGTAATTGGACCCTCGATTGCGGATTTTGTCCGCTTTTCGACCGGGTTCATCGGCGAAGAAGTGACGTGGCACGAGGAGGAAGAAGCCTTCTTTTGCCAACAGTTCGAGACATTCGACGGTTCCCCGTTAGGTGAAGATCTGACAGGGATCGATGCAACGCGTTGGCGTGCGGTCCTTGCACGCTATTATGCTTACGTGACGATCGGAAAGATCATTCCTTTTGAAGTCAGCGAAGAACCGGACGGCACGGTTCCGCTTTAGTCCAGACGATTCTTCGGTCGGCGCGTAATCAGAGAAGGGCAGGGTTCCCATGAAAAAGCAACTTGCACTACTCACGCTAGCGACAATCGTCGCCATGCCAACGTCTGCTTTCGCGCAGTCTCAATACGTACAATATGATCCGACGTTTACAGAACAACAAAAACAAGAGTGGTTGGCGAATCAGGGGCTGACCGAGATTCGTGCCTTGAAACAAAAAGGATTCTCGCTCGTTGAGCCGCTTGAGCATCTCGAAGAAAAGGATATCGATGCCGATTTGATTCCAATCACGGACGTCAAAAAAGCAACGGATTCTGCCCAGTTCCAACAAACGTACCTCGATCAGTCACGGATTCCGGCTTACTGGAAGTACAGCCGCGGGAAATCGGACGTTCGCGTTGCGATCATCGATGATGCAATCGATACGAAACACCGCGAGTTCAAGGACGTCATCTATAAGACGACGACGATTTCTGGAATCCGGAAACCTGACGATCACGGGACACACGTCGCCGGTATCGTCGCGGCGCGTGAAGACGGTCAAGGGATCGTCGGTGTCGCTTCTGGTGTCAAACTGATCGGGGCCGATGTCTTCGATGGAGACTTTGCTGCATCAATCGACATCGGCGACGGTATTTTGTATGCAATCGAGCAGGGAGCAGATGTCATCAATCTCTCACTCGGACAATATGAGTTTGATCCGTACATGGAAGCAGCGGTCAAAAAGGCGGAAGCGAAGAACATACTCGTCGTCGGAGCAGCCGGAAACGACGGGCGCAATAAAGTACTCTTCCCAGGATCGATGAGTCAAGTCGTCGGTGTCGGGTCCGTCGGAACGCTGGGGCGTGCCTCGACGTTCTCGAACTACGGTAAAGGAGTCAACATCATGGCACCGGGGGAAGGGATCTACTCGACAATCGTCGGCAACAAGTACGGCTACTTGGACGGAACATCGATGGCGACACCGGTCGTCAGTGGTGTGTTGGCGCTCGCGAAATCGAAGAACCCATTCGTCTCGAACACGACGATGCGCAGTAAGTTATATGCTGCAGCGACGAAAAAATCAGGTGATACGAAGTTGCATTACGGAGCAGGTCGCTTGAATGCCGGAATCTTAGCGACACTGCCGGCACCGATCTCGAAGATCTCGTTACCGGCAACGGTTAAGCCGAATCAGGCGTTTACATTCTATTTTGATGAGTATGCGAGTGCGAAGACGACGACACGTCTCTATAAGGACGGGAAGGTCGTTAAGACATTCACGCAATCGAATTTAACGAACGGTACGCATAAGTTTACGTATAAGTTGAAAGACAAGGGGCCATATAAGCTTGTCTTTACAACGACAGGTGGACGGCATACGCGGACCGTCGAACGCTTACTGACAGTCAAATAAAAAAGCGCCTCCCACTGAGTGGGAAGCGCCGTACGAGACCTGAAGGTTACTTCGGGTCTTTTCCTTTTTTATAGACGGGCGTCGGAGGCGTCAATGCCTCTCCAGTCCATGTGATCATCGCTTCCATCTTGTATCCTGTGTCATCCTCATGGACGAACGACAGGCGACTGGAATCGATCAATTGGTATAAACCATAAGCGACCTGGTCGGCCCAAGAGCGTAACGTCATCGCTTCATCATACAACGGGATTTGCTCAGGGAACCGTTCGTTCATAAGCAAGATATCGTGTTGATCGAAATGATAGCTACGTTTTGAGAGTGCATCGGGCGCCTTGACGTTGAACGGCTCGAACGCGTGGATGAGCTCTCCTTGACGATAGAAGGCGAAGATGCCGTTTCGCAGATGAAGTGCCTTGATCTCGTCGATCTCGATCAGGAATGTCAACTTGCGAACCGTTCGCCGGTTCGTACCAGAGCGTCGTTTTTTCATGCTGCATGCCTCCTTCTGAACTCTTGTACTATACCGTGAAATGAGGCAGGGACGCAACTTTTTCGTTTATAAAACGAGAATTACCTCTTGCAGGAAAGAGGTATCTACGCTACACTCATAAGCAGTGACTATGTTGGTTCGGACAATCGCGGGGCATTTCGATGCTTTGAGGAAAGTCCATGCTCGCACAGCCTGCGATGGCTGTAGTGATCGTGCTACACTAAAAGATAAGTGTAGGCAGCGTCAAGCTGACGGCAGAAGGAACGCCTAAGTCTTCGGATATGGCCGAAACTTCTTGAAGGTGCCACAGTGACGGAGCTTCATGGGAAACCATGAAGGTGGAACGAGGTAAACCCCACGAGCGAGAAACCCAAATTTGGTAGGGGAATTTCCGGAGCGGAACTGAACGCAATGGAGAGCGTATGCAAATACGGAGATAGATGATTGTCGCCTGCGTGTGAGGGTCAAACCGTTTGGAACACTAAGGAACAGAACATGGCTTACAGGACCACATAGGCTGTTATTTTTAAGTTGAACGAGAGTCCAGGTCCACCCTGGGCTCTTTTTTTATTGCAATGAAACGATACTGTGGAAGAAACGATAAAGGAGTGAACGCGATATGGCAAAACGCTTAGTCATCGCGACAGCGGCGATGGGAATCGAAGCGCTCGTCGCAAAAGAAGTCCGTGCGTTAGGATACGAGTGTACGGTCGAAGACGGAAAGGTCTACATCGATTGTGAGATGGAGGACATTCCCCGTTTGAACATGTGGCTCCGGACAGCGGACCGGATCAAACTTGTCGTTGCTGAGTTCCGCGCGACAACATTCGAAAAATTGTTCGATCAAGTCAAGGCACTACCGTGGCACGAATTGATGCCGTGGGATGCGAACTTCATCGTCAACGGTCGTTCGGTCAAATCGAAGCTGTTCTCGATCCGTGACTGTCAAAAGATCACTGAGAAAGCGATCGTCTCGCACATGCAAGAGCAGTACAACAAAGGAACGGAATGGTTACCGAAGACAGGTGCGAGCTATCCGATCGAAGTCGCTTTGTTAAAGGATATCGCAACATTAACGATCGATACGTCAGGCGACGCATTACACAAACGTGGCTACCGTGAATTCCACTCAGCAGCTCCACTGAAAGAGACGATGGCAGCAGCGATGCTGATGCTGACGAACTGGAAGCCGGACATGCCGCTCTACGACGTCTTTACCGGTTCAGGCACCCTGGCAATCGAAGCGGCGATGATCGGGCGTAATATCGCACCAGGCATCAACCGGGAGTTCGTCTCGCAGGAATGGAAATGCATTCCGAAGAAGGCGTGGTTCGATGCGATCAACGAAGCGAACGACAAAGCGGAGTGGGACAAACCACTGAAAATTTACGCAAGCGATGTCGATCCAGAGATGGTCAAGCTTGCGAAAACAAACGCAGAACTCGCAGACGTCCGCGATGCGATCAACGTCATGCAACGTGACGCGGCAGACTTCAAACCGAAGGAAGACTTTGGTGTCATCATCGGAAACCCGCCATACGGAGAACGTCTCGAGGACGCGCGTGAAGTCCATCAGCTGTACCGTAAGATCGGAACAGCGTATAAAGAATTCCCATACTACAGTGTCTACATGATCACGTCGTATGTCGAGTTCGAAAAAGCCTACGGACGTCCAGCAACGAAACGCCGGAAGCTGTACAACGGGAACATCGAAGTTCAGTTCTATCAATATTATGGTTTGCGCCGTAAAAGACCGCAACAGTAAGCCGTTTCCGACTATCACCAGACCGCCATTGCACATTCATTGCACAGTTGGTCTGAAAAATACGTTTTTTATCAGGAGCCGCTCGGTTGAGCGGTTCTTTTTCTTTCCAATAAATGTTCGAACTGATTTGCCGTATCTGACTGCAAAGTGTGCAATACATGCGCATAGGTATCCATCGTCAAGGTGGCATCGGCATGACCGAGACGTTCCTGGATGACTTTCGCGTGGACGCCCATCTCCATCAATAAGGACGCGTGGGTATGCCGCAGACCGTGCAATGTGATGCTCGGGAGAGCTGCCGCTTTGACGGTCTCGATATGACGTCGGCGAAGTCCGGAGTGCCAGAGGTAAGCGCCATTGACACCGAGACAGATCAAGTCTTCTTCGTTCCGCCATCCCATCCGCAAGCTATTGTAGCGTTGCTCAGTCCGGATGCGGCGCAGTTCTTCCGCGACGTGCGGGGAAATCGTGACGACACGCACTTTCTTTCCTTTCGTATTTGAGAAGGCGTGCCCACCCTTGACCTCAATCGCTGTCCGTTTTACCATGATGACCATCCGTTCGAAATCGATGTCCGACCACCGGAGTGCTGTCGCTTCCCGAGCACGAAGACCGGTGTAGCTAATCAACATCACGGCAGCGTAGTTTCCGGTCGTCATCACGTCACGAGCAGTCCGTAGGTACGTAGCGAGCTGTTCAGCCGAATAGGTCTGCATCTCCTTTAATCCTTCGTTCAGCTTCGAGACGGCAGAGAAGGGGTTCGGTCCTTTGTAGTTATTCATGCGGATACCCCAACTGAACATGCCGACGAGAATGGCGCGACGGGAATTGATGGTTGATGCCTTCAACGACGTCCGGCTCCAATCGGCAAGGAGACGCTGAGCGTGAATTGCTTCGACGCGATCAACCTTCAACTTCATGAACCATTCCGGAATCTGTTTGATGATCGATTGATACGAATGATACGTCGTCTCAGCTTTCGTCAGACGGACATGGTCTTCAAGCCATACCTCGAACAGTTGTGCCATCGTCCGTACCTGTATGACCTTCCCAATCGTCCCGTCTCGTCGAGCGGTCATTTTCTCCGCGATCCAGAACTCGACCTCTTGCTTTCGTTTGCTAGAAAAATAGGCTTGAATCCGTTTCCCGTTTTCGTCCGTCCCGAGTGAGAGACGAATCCACCAGAGTCCTGTCTTTTCATTTTTCTTGATTGTTGCCATGTTACTTCCTCCTCTTGCGTACATACGTTCTATTCATGTCAGTAAGAAAAGGCACCTGAGTGCCTTCAGTGTACACCTTTTTATGAGCCTTCGGTTTTAGCAGTTTCGAAGAACTGTTCGAATCCTGGCAACTCCATCTGTGCCGCTGCTTTGATCCGTTCGAAGTGACCCTTGGCTTGGGCGAGCGTTCCTTCCGGATCTTGACGGAACTGTCCGCGATACACTTCAAGGAGCGCGTCCAGTTGTTCCAGTTCCTTAGCGATGATCAAGTGCGCTTCCCTCGTCTGACGGAATCCTTCCTGCGTGTAATCCGGTGCATCGAAGTGTGTGCTCGACGTGATTTCGATTGAAAGATTGCTGTCATAGACGAACAAGTCCTTCAATTCTTCGCGTGGTACGAATTCGAATGTGCTAAAATCACCATCTTCTACATACGGTGTGAAACGTTGTTCCAGCTCGTCTGCTGCGACATAGATCGCGTTCATGTTCTCGCCGATTCGCACGACGCTTTCGATGGCTTCTGGGTACTTCTCGACATCGGTCATCTCGGGTTCAACTGGCGTTGGTTCTTCAACAGCAGCTTCTTCCGGAGTAGACACTTCTTCTGATTCCGGTTCGACGGTTTCGGTTTCTACTTCTATTTTCTCATCCGCTACCTTTTCCTTTGCGACTACTTTCTTCTGGGATGCTTCTTGCTTTGGCTTACTCGTGGCAACGGGTTCCTCATGATTGAACCATTGATAAGCACCAACAACTAAAAGCAGAATAGTGAATATACTGACGACCCACATCAAACTCTGCTTAGAGTGTCGTCTATCCGAACGTTTTCTCTCTTCCAATTTATATCCTCCTTTAGCAAGAACCTTGCTAATTCCGTTGCGTTCCAGTTATGTTATGTATATCCATACTCATTCTAACCCAAACTGGTTCCCGATATGAGGCGGATTTATGCGATCAAGGAAATATCATTCGACAAAGTCTGGCGTTTCGTGTCGAACGATTGTATACCAAAGGTGTGTAAATATTGTAATAGGTCTATTGCATTATTTTCCAAAATTATTTACTATGAGAAAAGAAACAAATGCAGAATAAATGTTCGTATTTCATTTCGAAACGAGGCGGTCTTGTGTTAGCAGTGAAGAAGGTAGTTGAATCGAATCCGTCAATTGAGTCCATTCTGAACACGCAGCGGATCAAGCACGTACTGAATCCGCAAACTGGAAAGCTAGAGAAAGTTCCCTACACCTTAAACGACATGATGATAGAGGCGTTAGCCCATGAGAAAAAGGACGAAGAGTGAGAATCCTCACTGCTCGTCCTTCTTTTTTTCGATATTATTACTATTATTATATTCGTTCAATGCTTCGTTCAATTGGAATCTATAAAAATTAAATAACGTATTCAATCGTTCTCTACCTAAAATATCGGCTTCGGACTCGGATATATTCAATAACTTCAATAACGTCTTCTCTTCTGCCTTCAATATCAATTCTTGTTCAGACTTCGGATGGGGATCGTTGCTTCTAGAATATAGGTAATCAAAACTTGTATCTAATTTTTCAACTAAATCTGGCATGACATCAGCCGGTGGAAATCGTTCCCCTGATTCCCAAGCACCGTAAGCGGACTGGGATCTCCCTAATCGTTTTGCCATTTCCAGTTGCGTGATTCCTTTTTTAGATCGAAGTTTTCTTATTCGACTCGCCATCTTCGCAAGCCGTTCTTCCTCCGTCATGAACTGCACACCCTTTACTATAGTCTCCATCATATCGTCTCTCCTTCTATATAATGCGCCGAATTCCTCACAAAATGAATGTACTACAAAATGACCACGATATGACTGTTTCGAGGTCAATTGTACCCGATTTACAGGTATTTCCGCAAAACAAAGTAAAATAATCCCGTTTTACGGGTTGACTTACCCGTTTTACAGGTATATAGTAATAAGTGTAAGACAGACACAACGAAGAAAAGAGGTGACAAACATGCCAGAAGAAGTACGTCAGGCGCTTCGGATGAAACGCCTTTCGATCGGGATGACTCAGATTCACATCGCCAAATGCTTAGGGATTCGCCCGCAGATGTACAGCGATATCGAGCGAGGAAGACGCGGTCTACAAGTCGGACTGGCGTTAGCGATCGCGGAAATCCTTGAGGCTTCCGTTGAAGAACTTTTTTTTGCAGAAAAATACCCGATTTACGGGTAAAAAAATAATTTTATCCCGAAATACAGGATATCAAAAATCTAATTGACCTGCAATTGTTCACTGTTCTTCTTTACCCAGTATTCACGATCTACAAGCAAATAAGGAGGCAATACGATGAATCAACTCACGAAAGTATTCGAAGGAAATGAAGTCCGCGTCGCTGGAACGCCAGAGCAACCAATGTTCGTTTTAGCAGATGTATGTAAGGTGCTCGACTTGAACAACGTCAGCCAAGTAAAAGCACGACTCGAAGAAGGGGTCATTAGTAATGAGGTGTTCCAAACATCGACCGGAGCAAAAACACTGACGGTCATCGATGAAGATGGACTTTACGACGTCATACTTGATAGCCGCAAACCACAGGCAAAACGTTTCCGCAAATGGGTGACAAGCGAAGTTCTTCCATCGATTCGAAAATCTGGATCTTACGAAGTGCCGCAGGGTGTTCCGCTTGCCGAACTATTCCAAGCGACGGCTCAACTACTCGTCAAACAGACGGAGACAGAAGTGGCAATCACGGATCTGACGGAGAAGGTCGACGAACGCATGACACTCGACTACGGACAACAACTTGCGGTCGAACGGGCGAAGAAGAAGCGTGCTGAACACATCTGGAAAGAACTCGAAGAACGTCCATCGGAACTATATGAAACGAAACGCAAGCTGTACGGACGATTCGGTAGTGACCTCAAGCGTGCGTTCGCAGTCTCGTCTTACCGTGACATCCGACAAAATCAATTTGACGAAGCTATCTCGTACGTCAGCAACTGGCGTCCAGCACTCGTGTAAGGAGTAACGAATCATGAATCCAATCGAAGTCATCACCTTATCGAAAACGCAACTGGAAGTCCTGCTCGAAGAAAGCGCAGAACGTGCGATCCGTAAGATGACGGACGGGCAAGCGCAATGGATGCAACGTCCAGCCGCAGCCACGTATCTCGGCATCGATGCAGGGACGCTCGACAAGTACACGATGCGCGACGGCATTCCGTATCACACGCCGAGCAATTCGAAGTTGAAACTCTACAACAAGATCGACCTCGACGCCTGGGGGCGTGGGGAGACATGGAAATGAGAAAGGAGATGACCACATGATCGCTTACTTCTACTACCTCGGCATGATCAACCTGCTTCTCGTCCCGGTCACGCTCGCTACTCTCTACGTGGAGCGTAAACAGCCATGGTTCTCCTAATTGGCATCGGTATCTTCATCATCGTCCTCTTGCTCAACTGGAGCGAGGTCAAACGGATTTACGGCAAATAAAAAAGCACGACACACAAGGCGTCATGCTCTCTGATTACTCGACATCTTCATTGTAGCATGCACCCTCACAAGGAGGAAACGATATGGTCACGACACACAAGATCAACCGCCAGCTTCCCGCGATCGTCCAGACGACGCCCGAGATCATGGCACTCGTCGCGAAGGGTCCGGTCAAGATCGACGCGATCCACGCGGCACTCGAACAATCGTACAAGCACATGGCAGACGCTTCACACCTGCTTCATAAGGATCACCCGGTGCACGCCTTCCTGAAGAAGATCCACGAAGAGCTGTACACGATCGAGAACGCCCTCGACGAGCAGAACAACCTGTTCCTCGGTGCAGAGGAATCCATCGACGCGAAGGTGGTGGCGGCGTTATGACACTCCAAACCCTCGCAGAACGGGCGTCGGAAGTCGCAGAAGCGCAACCTCGGCTTATCGACCTTGTTCAACTTTTGATGGAAGCACACAGAGAGCTCAACTTGACGGACGATCAGCACGCCGAGTTACTAGAACTCACCAATGAAGCGATGGAGATTCTCCGGGATCTCGGACGCTAAGGAGGAAACGACGATGGAAGATACTTCAACCGAAGTCAGTGTCTACTGTTGTGACAACTGCGGTTACGAAACGGAAGACATCAACGAAATCCCTCATGTCAAAGAAGCGGACGCGTTCTTGTGTGACCGTTGCGAAGAATCTCGCTACTGGGAAGTGCAACATGATGAAGCAGACGAGAAACAACGTTTGGAATGGGAGAAAGAAACCCGCCAGCAGCTCTTTGATTACCGGAGGGCGGTCCTATGAACGAAACCAAAGAAGAAATGATGCTTCGCCTGCAAGAAGGGGCGTACGAAGTCCTGACCAACACGCGGGAGAAAGCATTCGGCATCGACTGGATCGCCAAGAACAATCACTCACGCATCAAACAGTGTCAGGAAGAAATCGAACGATGTGAGATCCGAATCATGAACGATCTCGCCATGATCGAATTGCATAAACGTGAAATCCAGCAACGTGAATCCGTCGCCATCCTGCTTGATACCATCTTGCAGGACGTCCACGAAGAAATGGAGGTCGAAGCAGATGAGTATCGTGAATCGCTCTGAAAGCATCAATGAAATTGCAAAAGCGCTCGCTGACTTCCAAGCGAACGTCAAACAACCGGAAAAGACAGGGACGAACCCACATTTGAAATCAAAGTACGCAAAGCTCGAAAAGATTGCAGAAGCCATCCACGTCGAGGGTCCAAAACACGGACTTAGCTACACGCAGATTCCAGTCGTCGAACCAGGCAAGGCAGGCGTCGCGACGATGTTGCTTCACTCTAGCGGACAGTACATGGAGTTCCCGCCACTTTTACTTCCAACCGGAAAAGAAACAGCACAATCCATCGGATCTGCCATCACCTACTCGAAGCGGTATTCCTTAACAGCCGCCTTCGGCGTCACAAACGAAGACGACGACGATGGGCATGCTGCGACAGAGGAACAGAAGTCGTACCAAAAAGAACGCGCTGAAGCACCGCCAAAAGTCGATCGCGGTCAACTACTCGGGTCCATCAACAATCTCATCATGGATCTCGCAGACCTGAACGGCGCGGATGTCAAAGACGTCCATGCGAAGTTCCTTGAATACTTCAAGACACAAACGTTCGAGACACTCGACGACACGATGCTACAAACCGTTTACGCGACAGTCAAAGCCAACATCACAAAGATTCGCCGCCAACAAGGCGCGGCACCTAAGGAGGCAACATCATGATTAACCGAGTTGTATTAGTAGGACGCCTTACACGAGATCCAGAGATGAAATACACCCAGTCAGGCATCGCCGTCACACGCTTCACCCTCGCTTGCGACCGTCCATTTACTGGGCAGGATGGCAAACGAGAAGCAGATTTCATTGACTGCACAGTATGGCGCAAACAAGCTGAGAACGTCGCCCAGTACCTGAAGAAAGGTTCCCTCGCTGGTGTCGAAGGTCGCTTGCAAATCAGCAGCTACGAGGACAAGGAAGGGCAACGTCGATACTGCGCAGAGGTCGTCGCAGACAGCGTCCGGTTCCTCGAATCGAAGAAGGACAGCGCATCAGCACCACAGGCGACTCCACCGAAACAGGAAGCGCCAGCAGGGTTCGGAGCTGATCCGTTCGCAAGTGGAGGCAACAGCATCGACATCGACGAATCCGATCTTCCTTGGTGACCTGACATGAATGAAATCAAATGGATCAAGCTCTCGGTCGACATGTTCGATGACGAGAAAATCAAGTTATTGGAGAAAATGCCCGATGGCGATACCTTAATCGTCATCTGGTGCAAGCTCCTCACGATGGCAGGCAAGGGCAATCACAAGGGTTACATCATGCTAACGGAAAGCTTCCCGTACACGGAAGACATGCTGATCACCCTCATCGATCGTCCTGCCGCTACCGTGCGGATGGCAATGGAACTGTTCCAACGATTCGGCATGGTCGAGTTCGACGAGACATCGAGTGCGTTCTTGCTTCCGAACTGGACGAAATACCAGAACATCGAAGGCATGGAAAAACAACGCGAATTGACGCGAAAACGGGTTGCGCGCCATCGACAAAAGCAACTCGAAGAACCGAAACCCATTGATACGCCTGAATTTCCAGACGGTAACGTTTCAAGTAACGCTGATGTAACGTTACGTAACGGTGCTAGAGAGAAGAAAGAAGAAAGTAGAAAGAAGAAAGAAGATATAAAAGATAAACCCCATGGTCAACAAGTTGACCTCTCCTTGTTCGAATCGATCTGGAAACTTTATCCGAAGAAGGTCGACAAGAAGAAAGCCATCGCCGCTTACACCCGTGCCATCAAGAAAGGGACATCCCACGACACCATCGCCACAGGTCTTCAACACTATCTGCGTTACCTCGACCACAACAAGCACTGGCTCAAGCCGCAAGACGGCGGACGGTGGTTCGAGAAGGAACGCTGGACGGATGAACATGACCTCTCACAACCGACACGCACCTCAGCGACACCAGACCACAGCCAGTACGATCCATCATTCGGGAAAGAACTTCCCTTCTAGGAGGCGAGACCATGCAATCCATCACACGACTGACCGGCGCCGACCTGACGCAAGAAATCCTCGACCGTCGGACGTGCCAAGGATGCGGACACGAGATTGAAGTCGTCCGCCAGCAATACGCGTTCGGTCCGAAGACCGGCGAATACTTCGAAGCCGTCAAGGGCTGCAAGTGCGAGGACCTCGCCATCGCCCGTCAAGCAATTGAGAACGAACGCCTGATGCAACGCCGTAAGATCGAGGACGCGTTCAGCTCCGGCTCGACGATCAACGAGAAACTGCTTCATGCGAGCTTCAAAGGCTATCACCCGACGTCACCCGAGCTGACGGAAGCGAAACGCGCCTTCGAACACTTCACACAAACGCTCACAGGCACGCTCCTCGTCTCTGGAAGCTACGGGACGGGCAAGAGTCACCTCAGCATGGCGGCGGTCAATGCGGTCAAGGCAGAGGGCGAGAGCGCGGTCTTCATCTCGCTTCCCCGTCTCCTGACGAAGATCAAGGGCACGTTCGGCAACGAAGGCTCACAGGACGACATCATCACGAGTCTAGCAGACGTCACGCTCCTGGTCCTCGACGACATCGGAGCGGAGCAAGTTAAGTACACGGACAGCAGCAAGACGACGATCGACACGGACACGTTCAGCAACGACGTCCTGTTCCAAATCCTCGACGCTCGGCTCGGCAAGGCGACGATCTACACGACGAATTTACGCGGCAAGGAACTCCAAGCACGGATCGGACAGCGAAACTTTTCCCGGATCATTGATGACGCGAAAATCGTGAAGATGTACGGAAACGACTACCGGCTGTCACAACTGAACTTTTAAGGAGGAGAGAGTATGCGAGAGATTAAGTTTCGCAAATGGTGTTTGGGAGAGATGGATTATTCGCCTGGTATATGGGCTGACGGCGAAGGACAAGTGCTCGTGAATCACTATTTCGGAATTGAAGACGAAGGTCGTTGGATGCAGTACACCGGTCTTAAAGATAAAAACGGTGTCGAAATTTACGAAGGCGATTTACTAAAACAAAAATATTCGAAGGAAAAAATATATGAGGTTGTCTGGAGAAAAAGTGGGTTTGAATTGAAATATGATTTTATACAAAAATTCGAAGGCGAGTCATGGGTAGAAAGTTTGTTGTTGCAAATCCGCAGCGATAGTTATGAAGTCATCGGCAACATCTACGAAAGCCCTGATCTACTGGAGGTGCGCTCATGACACCCGAGCTGATCCTGAAACGCTACGAACGCGGAATGACCGCTGAACAAATTGCGACACTTGACAATTTATCGTTGGCACACGTGGAGGAAGTCATTTCCTCCAGCGGTGTCCAGCCGACTGATCGCACAAAGCCGCAGAAGGGCACGTCGCGACGTAAAGGACGGCAACCAAGCGTACCAGATGAAAAGGTTGTCGCATGGTTCAAAGAAGGTTTAACGATCGGACAAATCAAATCGAAGGCAAATACATCGTACTCAGGTATCAAGAACCGTTTGATTCGTTTGAAGCTGATCGACGCTAATGGGAATCCGATCGAAGCAAGCGGAGCGGATCTAGCCAAACAAGAAGTCGCTGTCACCACGGAAGCAGAAGGATTCGAATCGAACTATACTATCGCAGCACTCGTCAAGGAGGAACCAGAGATGACAGAAGCCATCGCAGAAGTGAAGAAGGACGCACAGGACACCGTACCAGCGCCGGTCGAGACGACAGAAGGCGTCAGTACATGGGAGTTGCTCGAAGAAGCCCAGCGCAAGGAGAACGCGAAATGGATCCACTTCATTGCGAGTCAGATGCAGAACGCGGTCATCACGAGCACGCTCGACGTCGAGGATCGCAACGGACAACTGGTGAAGGTTGAGAAGGTGACGTTCACACGGGTGCAGACGCTATGAACCCGGACGCTCGCGAGATCAAACGCAGACGACGCACCGCGCTCACGCTCTACACGGATGGTCGTTCACTCTCTTATATCGGTAAGGCACTCGGCATGACCGTCTCGGAAGTATACGGCTTGCTCGAACAAGAGGGCGTCGTCGAGATCCAGATTGAGGGCACCGGCATCAAGGACCCACTCCTGGAGGCACCGACGATGCCAAAAAAGCAGAAGACGTACGAGGAGCTGCTCGTCGAGAACTTGCGGCTGCAAAGCGAGAACAAGCGGCTACATCTTCGCCTCGAATGCGGCGCAAACCGAAACCTAGCTCCAAGCTGACGCCGCCGATCGGGGAACGGACCTTCCGACGGGCGACAGGCGAAACCCGACGTGACGCCATCCTCAAGGACTTCACTGGACGCGGCTGGAAACTCATCGCGATATATGATCAGGAATTGCCGAAGACGACGCTTTACTCGCTCATATTCGAATACACAGGGGGCTGACATAGATGACGAAGGTGAAACAAACGAAGGTCAAGCAGTTCAAGCAGTTGACGGATTACCTGAACGCCTACGGCGGACGGATCGTGCTCATCCGGGGCGACCTGCAACTGTCACTCAGCGGCAAGTACGACGTCTACAACATCAAGAAGGGCACGCACCGGGAACTCAGCTACCGCGACGCGCTCAACTACTACCGCATGACGGGCTGGACACCGTTCGCGACGACCTTAGAGGCACGGGTGACACAGACACGACGCTACGCCGGGGAGGAGCAGGAGGTGCGCGTATGGCGCGGACTGCACCGGGTGTGAAGCGGACGCATCTCTTGCGGGGCGTGACGCTGTACAAACTGGAGAAACACGGGGATGGCTGCACGGAACGCGCTTGGCAGTATGGCAACTTCTATGCACACGAATACGACGCATTACGAAAGGATGGCTGGCAGGAATGGGGAAAACCGCGCAACAAGCAGGCAAACAGTTCGAGACGATGATCAATCAGGCGAACCAGGTCTACAAGCTACAAGGCAAGGCGCTCATCTTCAAGAGCGAGCCGGGCGTCAAGACGATCCGTGGCAACGCAGGCAAGATCGTCAAGACCATCTACGCCGAGGCGAACGGACTCGACTACTTCGGGACGCTACAGGGCGGACGGGGCGTGTTCTTCGAAGCCAAGCAGACGAAGGGCAAGAGCTTTCCGCTGAAGAACATCAAGTCACATCAGGCGGAGACGATCCGCACGCTCGACAAGTTCCATACGACCACCTTCCTGCTCGTCCGGTTCAGCGACGTAGGCAAGATGTATCTCCTCCCGCCAGACGCGTTCCTGAAGGCGTGGGACGGCTGGACGAAATACAGCAACCGGGCGAGCATTCCGCTCGCGACGTTCGAGGCATGCGGGACGGAGATTGCGGCGACGAACGGGTGCGCGGTGGACTGGATGGAAGCGATTCAAAAGTAAATTTTATAGGGAGATGAAAACAATGGAAAATTATTTTTATGTTGAGTTTAGCGATAACGAGTATTACGCATTGGTAGCAGTCACAAGAGAAGACAACGACTTATATTTCCGCCCACACGTCGCCGCCACAAAATTATACGTAAGTGTAGTAGGCGGTGAAAGTGTCGAAGAAGTAATCGAAGAAGCATATCCACATATTCGAACTAAAGAGTATGCTTTCGAAAAATTCATTCGTGCTAATGGTCATGATGATCTCACGATTGTCGATGCTATAAAACAGTTTGATGAAACAAAGCACGGTGTTCTTTTGATAGATGGGTCATTAGTTTAACCGATAAAAGTTTGATTTTAGCCCCATCGCCCCGTCACTTAGCTAGACGACTAGAAAGGAGAAGGCAATGCCTAGCCCGTCACGACGCCCAACGGAACAAGAATTTCGACACCTGATGCTAGACGTCGGCTTGACACGCAAGGAACTCGCCGTTCATTACGGCGTCACCAAGACGACGATCGACACGTGGGTCCATTTCTTCGAGATTGTGCATTACGGGCGGTGGAAACTCCGCCCCTCTGACGAGGAACTGGAAGCCCTCTACGACCGGTTCAACAGCGAGCCGGACAGACGCGACCGCATGCAACGCAAACGACGCCTCGCCCAGGAATGGGGCGTCAGCGAGCATACGGTGAGCGATTGGTTCAAACGGGTCGAGACGATCCGCTTCAAGCAACACATATCCCACACATAGAAGGAGCTACCACATATGACACACGAACCGCAACCGCTCATCATCAGCCAGTCGACGCTCGAGGCGATCTGCGAGAAGCAGGTCTTGCTCGACCACAGCATCTGCGAATCCCGCGGCATCACGCCGGATGAGTTCGCTTACGACCTGCACAGCAAGCGCTACGTCGCCCTGCTCGTTGAAGCCGGCGAGATGATCAACGAGACGAAGACGTTCAAGTACTGGAGCAATAAGCGCATGGACCCGACGAAGCTGCTCGAAGAAGCGATCGACTGGCTCCACTTCTACTGCTCGCTGCTGATGACGGATTACCCGAAGAAGACGCCGCGTGCGATCGAGTATGACCGTGCCCAGTTCGACCGCCAGACGTTCGTCTTGCAGAACGAGACGTTCGACTATCTCTACATCAACCTTTTGCAGGCAAGCGACACGTCGAAGATGCTCGCCGCGTGGTCATTGATCCTCGAGCAACTCGGCTACACGGAAGAGGACATCCTGAACATGTACGAGCAGAAAAATTCCACCAATTACGTTCGAATCGCGGAGGGATACTGATGCAGGAGCGCCTGTTCGAGACACGCCTGACGAAGGCACAGCGGAAGGTCGCCGCCAAGTACCTGAAGGAATACTTCACGCTCCCGAGCCGCATCGAGAGCAAACGGGCGATGGCAGAGATGTCCGCAACGAAGCTGACGCCGGGGTACAACCCGAGCGAGGTCCAGACTCACCAGGCACCTAGCAGCAAGGTCGAACGCTACACGCTGGCGATGGACGAGGTGAGCCTGCTTGAGCAACGCTACGTCATCCTGAGCCGGATCCACGACACGCTGATCGACGACCAGCAACGCGAGCTGTGGGAACTGCTGTACGACCCGCGGTACTACCGCAAGGACGAGTTGGTCATGTCGATGATGCAGATCTACAGCACGAACACGTACTACGGCATCAAGCACAAGCTCCTCGGGATCGTGCACGACCATTTCGGGGACGGCTACTGAGGGGCATGCGCCTCTCGGTGGTTCGGGGTAAAAAGTAAATTTTAAGGAGTGGAAGTCATGAATAAAAAAGAATTTACTGACCTTTTGGAATATTTGGAAGCCAGTTACTATAAAAAACAACTTTCTGAACGGTTTAAGCTATCGCAACAATTTGATGATGCTAATTTAGAGTGGAAAAAAGCTAGAAACAAACTGTTCCAATTCTTTGATAGTGTCTCTGAGGAACGATAAAACCTTGATTTCGATGGACTACGCGGGGAGGCAACTCCCCACTGGAGGGATACGATGCAGGACGGGATCTACGCCGCGACCTATACGAACGACCAAGGACGGCATTTCGGACAGCTCGACGTCGAGGGGGAGGCGCTTCACTTCACGTCGTGGGTCAAGCACTACAAGCACAGCGAATACCCGCAACGTGGGCGCGTCATCAGCCACTCACGCGTCTGGGTGATGCAAGGGGATGTCGAGGTACACGGCAAGTGGGACGACGCACAGGAGGCGCGTTTTGCGGCAATCAAGCGCAACCTCGAACGGGAGATCGCGCAAGGGGATTACCAGGAGAAGTTATTCTAGGAGGGCGCCATGAACACACGACAGCAACGTATGACCCTGACTCATGCCGAATGCAAAGAAGCAATCCAGATGCGTCAGAGTGGCGTACACGTCGAGCAAATCGCACAGACCCTACACGTCGGAAAAGCGACGGTCATCCGCTACATGAAGCACCACGGGCTATACGAGGCATGGCGGGAAGCAATCAGCGGGACTTCTAGTAAACCGAACACAGGGAACCGGGATGAGATTCCGTTCTTCTACCTCTATCACCTTCGCTACAACTGGGGATGGACGTACGAACGGATCGCGAAAGATTTCGGGTGCTCGATACGCAAGGTACAAAACGCCATGAAACGACATGGATTCATCGGAATGGAGGAAGCAGAATGACAGAATGGTTTGAAATTGTAATCGGGTTTATTTTAATTGCAATCACTGCTTGTATGGGTATCGGGATCGTTTGGATGATTGCCAGTGAAATAGCAGAATTAATTATGTCGGATAGACTGAATCCTTTCCATCACTTCAAAGAACGTTTCCGAGGTGTTACGACGAAGTACGAAACGTATCAAGTTATGAATGTCCGCTACAAAGAGGATCAAGACTATGACTACAACAATCTTATTTACATCATCGACGATAATGTCCGAGTGCCAGTAACGTGTCCGAAACAAGAAAAAGGTAAGATACGACAATTGCAACGCTTGAATCCGAAGATGGAGATCCACATCAAAGCTAAGGTGGATAAAGGGAAGTTGGAATTGATTAATGTCAAAGGTTATACAGTGAAATAAAGGGAGGGATCGGAATGAATATCATCTATTCCAATCGACTGGATAGCAGACGAGGCGACGAGGAACAATTGTCCGAACTCGTGATTGAAGGAAACAAGATTCACTTGATTCGAGTGAAATTGATAAACGGCTCATTGCGCAGTCGTCGCAAGCTAGAAGTGACGAAAACACAAGCCCTATGGCTGACGAAACGCTATTACATTGAGCAACTAATTGAGTATTCGGAAAGAGGCAAACTGAGATTACCGAAATACAAAATGAAACTCCAGGCACTGTACATGAGAGCGATGGACATAGAAAAGGTGGAGACATGATGAAAATCTATGAGTTTATCAGAAATCATAACGTCAAAACGGATTATGATCAGTTCACAGGCTTTGTAGTGAGCGCACCATCTGAGGAAGAAGCGAAAGACCTGGTTGCCTATAGAATGACGAGTTATTTTCAAGAACCAGAGATAACGGTGGAAGACTTTGAAGTATATGTCGTCGGTACGTCTGAAATCGAGAAGCGAATTGTCTTACAACAATATAATGCGGGGTGATTAAGAATGAATTTCAAAGAGTGGTTCTTAGAAACGTATGGTCGAGATTTTAAAGCAACCTTCCCAGCAAACGATGCGGAATATGAGTATGAGTATCTAGACTGGTGCAAGTATGACAATATCGAACCAGATTGGACGGGGCGATACAACAAAGAAGATACGTTAAGTGAACTATCGCAATTGCGACGCAACTTGAACTACATCTCTAACATGATCGACGACAATGAAGATGCAAGCGACATCGTGAAAGTATTCTATGAGCGTTTTTACGAAGGTGTCGACTATGCGGAGACGTGTTCCCATGCTATGAATCTAATAAATCAAACTAAGGAGGAAGCAGAATGAACTACAGAGAAATTTGTGTACAAGCGGATCTCGCTTTACGAGATTTAAACAGCCTACGCCCGAAGTACGAAGTCGTCTTCTACGTCGGTCGAAAGGAATGGCGTGAACTTTGCGACAATGCTGCTTCGATGGGAAATGAGTCAACGAAGAAGAAAGATGCACGATTCTATGGGTGCCAAGTCCACATGATGGACACCGAGAGTTACTTCGGGGCAGGATTAGAAATCGAAAGTGATTACTCTAAATAACTAGGACGTCCTTCGGGGCGTCTTTTTAGGTGAAGGAAAAATGAAGGATTTAGAGAGTAATGGCGCCGTTTTCTGCGATATGCTTGTACTGTGATAGTTTACATGTCCCTCCTTTCATGTAGGACGTCACACCAACAGGCGAGACCCGGATCATCCACTCCTTGCGTGATTCGACCATCGCCTCTTGCGAACAGCGCATGACGCAGCCACACACATAAGGAAGACGATCCAGTCGGGCGGAGTGGTCGTGCGTTGTTTGCAGGATAAGCCAGAGCAATGTATGTAGTCGTACTGTTGGCGCAGTTATATGGATTGCGTGAGTTTGTCCGAGCACCCTTTCCTGCCGTACTAAATGAGAAACCGTCTGCAGAGGTGCCAGGCGGTTTTTTCGTGTCCTGCAACCAGTGGGTACCGCCCGTTGCTTGGAGTACACGAAGGGAGAGAAGGCACTTGTCGAAACTGAAACTGCATGACCGCGTGAAGACGACGTATAAATCCTTGCCGAACCGTAGTGGTGTGATCAAGACGCTGTTCAGCGAGACAGCGATTATCTGCATTGAGGATTGCGATGGGCGTACGAAGAACGAGAGTCACATGTTGTACCGGTTGACGTTAGACAGGGGCGAACCGCCCGGAGTGAGGTAAATACAAGGAGGAAAGCCGTTGAATATTATCAATGACCCGATTCAACTATTACAACAAGTAATGGATAAACACTATCCAGACGTAAAAGTAGACATTTACTTTGGCGAAAGCGAAACAAACGGAATCGATAAGCTAGGGGTAACACTATTCCCTGATGACGGTAGTGAACCAATCATCGAGGTGAACCCTAACATTCCGTTAGCGCATATCGCTGAAATCATCGCTCATGAGTTGGCACATGTAATTTGCGGAGTCGAAGCAAACCACGGAGAAGAATGGGAGCGTGTATTTGAGAATATCTCACAACTATTCTTCAAAGGATATACAGATTTGATGGAGCAACATGCAGGAGAGGGAGACGACGTATGAGTAAAGTAGCGATTGTGAGATTCAACATGCGTTCGGGTAAGAAGCACGATGTTGACATTCCAGTATCAGACGATTTTAAGCTAGACGATCTCGTTGAAGGCATCGAACATAAAGCACCTGTCTTCCTTGAAGCGGGAGACTCGTTATCGATTCGTTGGTCGGAAGTAGAGTCGCTAGAAGATGTATCGAATCTATATGGAGAAACTAAGGCGCCCTAACCGGCGTCTTTTTTTGTGCCTTGCATCGAGCGGATGCTGTCGGTTGGATGCAGAGCATAAGAGAGAGGGGGTGAGGAAGTGGCAGAGTTAACACCGAAGCAACAACGATTCTGTGATGAGTATTTAATCGATTTGAACGCAACACAGGCAGCAATACGAGCTGGGTATAGCAAAAAAACAGCAAAGCAAATTGGAGAGCAGAACTTGTCAAAACTTGACCTTCGCTCCTATATAGACGAACGCATGTCCCAGAAGACCACCGCCCTCATCGCCTCGCAAGACGAAGTCCTAGAGTACCTCACGGGCGTCCTGCGCGGTGAAGAGAAGGGAACTGTCCTCGTCGGGCAGGGGCAGGGCTTCCAAATCGTGTCGAAAGAGACGCCGACGGTATCAGAACGGACGAAAGCCGCTGAACTGCTCGGGAAGCGATACCGCTTGTTCACGGACGTCACGGAGCTAGAGGTCAAGACACCGACGTTCGTCGAGGATGTGCCCGAGGATGATTGAGGGTCCAGTCGTCAGCATCAAAGACTTAATCGGAGGCGGGTACAACCGCTTCTGGCATGATAAATCGTTCTACCGCGTCGTCAAAGGCTCGCGGGGGTCGAAGAAATCCAAGACCGCTGCCATTAACTTCGTCGAACGGATCATGAAACACCCGTGGGCGAACCTGCTCGTCGTGCGCCGCTTCTCAAACACGCTGAAGCAATCAACGTACACCGACTTGAAGTGGGCGATCGCGCGGCTCGGTGTCAAACACCTGTGGAAGACGAACGAGTCCCTGCCGGAACTGACGTACAAGCCGACGGGGCAGAAGATATTGTTCCGTGGACTGGACGACCCGCTCAAGATCACGTCGATCACCGTTGAGCACGGCATGCTCTGTTGGGCATGGTTCGAGGAAGCGTTCGAGATCGAGACGGAGCACAAGTTCTCGACGGTCGTCGAATCGATCCGGGGGAGTCATGAGGCGGACGACTTCTTCAAGCAGGTCACGATTACGTTCAACCCGTGGAGCGAGCGGCACTGGCTCAAGAAGGTGTTCTTCGATGAGGAGACACGCCGGAGCAACACGTTCGCTACCACGACGACGTTCCGCGTCAATGAATGGCTCGATGAGGTGGATAGAGCGCGGTACGAGGACTTGTACCACACGAACCCGCGTCGGGCGAAGATTGTCTGTGACGGGGAGTGGGGGATTGCCGACGGGTTGGTATTCGAGCGGTTCCGCGTCGAGGAGTTCAAACGACGGGACGACCTACCGAACTATGCCGGGCTCGACTTCGGGTTTGCGACCGACCCGACCGCGTTCATCGACATCCAGATTGATGAGGAGAACAAAAAGTTATACGTCTGTGACGAGCACTACCAGACGGGCATGCTCAACAGCGAGATTGCATCGATGCTCAAGTACAAGCAGGTCCACAAGCGCCATATCGTCGCGGACAGCGCGGAGCCGAAGACGATTGAGGAATTACGTCGCTCTGGCATCACCCGCGTCACAGGGGCACGCAAGGGCAAGGATAGCGTCATGCACGGGATCACTCGCTTGCAGGAGTACGAGATCGTCATCCATCCCCGCTGTACGAACTTCATCATCGAGATCAATAACTATGTGTGGGACAAGGACCGCTTGAGTGGCGAGTCCATCAACAAACCGATTGACGATTACAACCACTTGATGGATGCGCTTAGGTATGCCGTCGAGTATCTCCACGTTAAGCCGAAGAAGCGGCGTGAGGGAAGAAAATTGAGTTTCTAGGAGGTGGATAGATGAAAGCACATTTGATCAAGAGCGCGGATAGCGTGACGCTGCCCGTCGTCAAGTCACTCCTCACGGAGCCAGAGAACGGGGCGTGGGTGAGCGCGCCGTATGACCGGAAGTCGCTCCGCCTGATGGTGGAACAATCGACCATCCTACGGCAAGCGATCGATGCCTATGCCCACAACATCGCCGGGTACGGCTTCTTGCCGGAATACGTCGAAGAGACGTCGAACGATACCGCGAAGGAAGCGGAATGGAACAGGTTGCAGGAGACGCTCGACTGGATGGGGTTCGACGAACCGCTGACGAAGATCTTCAAGCAGCTCGTCAACGACCGCGAGACCATCGGAGAGGCGTTCATCGAAGTGTTGCGGGACAACAAGGGCGAAGTCATCGAACTGGTCCGCGTCAATCCCGACGACATGGAGGTCAGTAAGCCGGGTGCTCCCGTCGAGGTGACGATTGAGCGCATGGGTGTCAAGAAGACCGCGCAACGGGCGTTTCGACGTTTCCGACGCGGTCAGAAGCAATTCTTCAAGCAATTCAACGACCCGCGACCGATGGACCGCCTGACGGGTGATTACTTATCCGAAGGACAGCCGGGTACGGCGACGGAGATCGTGCACTGGAAGCTTGGAGACGCCGATTACGGTGTCCCGCGCTGGATTGGGCATGTTCCCTCTCTTGCCGGGGCACGCAAAGCGGAGGAGCTTAATTACCGCTACTTCACGCAAGGGCGTCACCTCCCTGCGGCAATCATCGTCTCGAACGGTCAACTATCGGAGGCGAGCGAACAGCAATTAAGCCAATATGCGAATGATGTCGGCAACGAGAACGCTCAGCACAAGATCCTTGTCATCGAACTGGATGGAATCGACGACGATCCGACGGGTGAAAGTAAGCAAGCACCAAAAGTTGAGCTCAAATCGATGACCGACATGCTCCAGAAGGACGCCTTGTTCCTCGAATACGACGACAAGGCACGCGACAAGCTGTTGTCCGTCTTCCGCTTGCCGCCGGTCTATGTCGGCTTATCCAGCGACTACAACCGTGCGACGGTCGAGGAAGCACGCCGCATCGCAGAGGAGCAGGTCTTCCAACCGGAACGCGTCGAGATCGAGATGTTGTTCAACCGCTTGTTGCTCCCGTCCTACGGCTTCAAGCATGTCAAGGTCGCACTCGGAGCACCAGAGCTCACGGACGGCGAATTGATCATCGCAACGCTCGACAAGGCAGGAGCATCGCTCTCTGTCAACGAGAAACGCGCGGTCATCGGTCCATTGCTCGGCAAGGAACTTGAACCGCTGAAAGACGAGAAGTACGACCTCCCTTCGGGGGATGCGGTCGCTTCACCGACACAGGAGCTCGCACAAGCGACGGGAGAAGCCTTAGCCAAGGCAGAGGGTGGTGTCATCAAGGACGTGCTCAAAGACGTCACTGATGCGCTAGACGACGTCCGCGACGTCATGGGTAGCTGGAAGGGTGAGGGCGATGTGTGACATCTCCTTCATCACGAAGGCGGACGACGATGAACTGCGCGGTCTGCTGAAGGACTTCCCGGAAGTCGAGTATCTCATCGAGCGAATCAATGGACTCGAAGCGGTCTTGGCTCGGCTCCTGCGGGAGCACCGCAAGGACTACATCACCGCGATCAACCTCTTCTACGAGGAAATCGGTCAGACGATGGGGTTCGCGTTCCAGATGGGACTGCCGGGCGTTCTCGCCTCAACGACGATGGCACCCGCTGTCTCACTCGCCTTGATGCCGCACCTGCAAGAGGTCGCCTCTCACATCGCCAGCACGACGATGGCACGCATCGACAAGGACGTCGTCTTCCAAGCGATTAGTCCGAGCCGTATCCGCTTCATGCAAGCCTACAGCGACGAGTTGGGGCGTGTCCTCGACCAGAACACGGCGAACAAGGTGACGCAAGTCATCGCCAGTACCCTTGAACAGCGCGGAAGCGTCCATGACGTCATTCAAGCGCTCAAGGATGAGCCGGACTTCGACCGCGCGCGGGCACGACGCATCGCCATCACGGAGACGCTCACTGCTGCCAGTGTCGGGGATGAGGAAGCCTACCGGCAATCACCCGCTGTCACAGGCGTCGAGTGGTTACACAGCGGAGGGCGCAAGAACAAGCCCCGTCCGTCGCACGTCGCATTGAGCGGTACACAGAAAGGGCTAAATGAGTTCTTTGATGTTGAAGGTGAGCTGGCGAGATATCCGCGAGACACCTCGTTGTCGGCAAAGCAACGGATCAACTGCCATTGCACGACGGTCCCTGTCGTAGATCCGAACATCTTAGGTCTGACGCCGGAAGAAAAGAACGCAATCCGACAGGGTACCATTGATCAATTTAATTAACGACGCGGTAATTGTTTCTTGCTTTTATCAAGTTTGAATTTTAGGTGATGGTGCTCCGGATAACAAATATACTCCGTGAGCTCCCCTTCTTGAGATGATGATGTTTCGTATAACACTTCGACCGTTTCGTCGCATTTTTCGCAATACCACTGCTCCATAAGCAGTCTTTTTGTTCCTATTTCTTTAGGCATTCTGGATTCCTCCTCTCCAATTTTCTGTCCTGAATTTAAGCAGTTGACGCAACAATTGCAAGCATTATTTTTACTTTTTTTGAAAGGACTGATAAATGTTGCCACGTGAAATCAAGAATCTCGTCGTTTCTCACGTCTCCATCGTCGACAAGGCTGCTAACAAGCGGTCTTTTTTGTTGACCAAGAGTGAGGACGGCTGGGGCGTCGAGAAGCAAGTCGACATCTTACTCAAGCAAGACGAATCCAAGCAAATCGCTTATGGCGTCGTGTATGAACCGCTCGTCAAGGATGCTCATGACGACTACATGACCGCTGACGAGATTGAATCGGCGGCTCATGCCTATCTGAGCGGGAAGCCGCAGGTAGACCTACAGCACGACTTCGAATCCGACGTCGGAAAGGTCGTGGAATCTTATATCGCACCTGCTGACTTTGAACTCGGTGGTCAACTCGTCACCAAAGGTACATGGGTCATGGCAATCAAGGTTGTCGATGACGTATGGACCGGCATCCAGAAGGGGGAGTTCACCGGATTCTCCCTTGCAGGCATGGGTGAGGTCATCGAGAAGGCGGAGGACGGCAAGTCGTTCCTCGCCAAGATCAAGGATTCCGTCACGGAAGTCCTCAAGGACATGGGGATTCTACCAGACGAACAGGGAGAGGAGGTGACAGACATGACACAGGAACAATTGCAGAAAGAACTCGACTCGTTCAAGAGCGAGGTGATGGATCTCCTCAAAGCGGCACTCCCTGTCGCAAAAGAAGAAGAACCAGCGCAAGCGGACGCACCAGAAGCCGCTGAACCGGAAGTCGATGCACCTGAGGCAGAACCAGAA
Organism: Exiguobacterium sp. EF_C8; assembly: GCF_054956715.1. Taxonomy (NCBI): domain Bacteria; kingdom Bacillati; phylum Bacillota; class Bacilli; order Caryophanales; genus Exiguobacterium; species Exiguobacterium sp. EF_C8. The sequence continues at coordinate 1,314,377 of NZ_CM143264.1, forward strand.
GCCTCTGAACTGGAGAAAGCGCAGGCGAAGATCGCAGAACTCGAAAAACAGCTATCTGTCCGACCGCTCCCAGCTTCACACGAAGCCGTCGAGAAGGCAGAAGTCCCAGATAAAGCTTCATACGCAAGTCACTTTGGATAAGAGAGAGGATGAACCCATTGAACACTACTGAAATGCTCCAAAAACAGATGGACAATATCAAAAAGTCGAACAACGTCACACTCCCGGCGGATGACGGACGTGCGTTCATGCAAGACGTCGTCGCTTCAGGCGATACGCTGAAAAAATTGAACTATTACGCTGCTAAATCTTCAAACGGTGCAATCGAGATGCTCGGCGTCAAGAAACGTCGCTTGAAAGAGCATAAAGGCATCCTCACGACGCCAGACGGCACGGACCACGCAGAAGAACGTTCAGTACCGTTCTCGCTCGTTCCTGTCTACACAGACGCTTGGTTCGAGAACGACAACGTCTACTACACAGCGCGTTCACGCGGTCAGAACGTCGAGGACATCATCGCTTCAATGATTCAGCAGCAGTTCGGTGCAGACTTACAAGACCTCGCGTTCAACGGCGACAAGTCTTCGTCAGACGCTTTCATCAAACTTGACGATGGTTTCCTTAAACTCGCTCGTACGGATGCAGACACAATCAAACACGACGTTACGGGTGCAATCAAGATCGCTGACCTTCAAGTCGTCCCGACGAAAGTCGCAGCAGAACAACTCCGCGCTGGCACATTCGTTTGGGTCATGGGTCGCGGGACACACACTGCACTCCAAGCAGAAGTCATTGCTCGCCCTACAGCACTCGGGGATGCAGTTCTTGTCAACGGTGTCTTGACGCGTCTCCACGGTTACGATATCGAAGTCGTGGACCACATTGTCGAAGATACAGTTCTCTTCACGCCACTCGCGAACTTGACGGTCGTCACTGGGTTCGACGTGCAGTACTCACGTACTGGCGAAGGTCCTGAAGCGATGGCGAAGCAAGCGACATACCACTTCGTACTGTCTTCAGTCGACTTCGTCATCCGTACACCAAAAGCGCTCGTTTACATCGACGCTGACGTCACACCCTGACCCGGCTCCTTTCGCTCTCATGAGTGAGGAGCCTGTTTACAATCGTGAACAGCTAGAGGCAATGACACGGGATGAGGTCTATGCGATTGCGACCGACATGAACATCTCCGGACGTTCGAGCATGACGAAGGCGCAACTCGTCGACGCCATCCTCGCGACGCAGGAAGGAGGGGTCTGATGCCCGTCATCACCGTCCAAGAACTAAAGAGCTATACCAGCTTCGATGCGGTCAAGGCACGGAGCGACGCCCAGCTACAGGATGACATCATCCAAGCGGAGGCGGATATCTTCTCCTACGCCGGGCATGAGTTCCCACCCGTGCAGTATCCGACGGTGCCGATGCGCGTCAAGTTAGCGGCAAAGAAGCTCGCGGAATACTACGCCCTGTCGGCGCTCGATGAGAGTGCGGTCAAGGGGTACAAGAGCGAGAAGATCGGTGATTACAGCTACCAGATGGCGGATAGTGCAGGCTTGCGCGGGAAACCGGAAATTGAATCCCTGCTCGATCCGTTCGTCAAGGCGGTCGTCACCGAAACACCGAAAGTCAGGATGCGGATTCTATGAGTTATGACAAACTGCTTTCCGACCGCGCCAGTATCTATCATCTCGACAAGACGTCTTCGGGCGGGGGCTACGGTCTCCCGTCAGAGGACGCTTTTTCGTATCCGAGCACACCGGACGCAACGAACGTACCCTGCTACCTCGTCAGAGGGCGCGGGACGCTCATCCAGACCGACAGCATGCGGGTCTCGTCTTCGGACGACCTCGCACACTTCAAGATCTCGGCTGACCTCCTGGAAGGGGACAAGGTCGTGATCGATGGGTCGGTCTACATCGCCGGGAAGCCGTACAAGGTCAAACAACACCATATCGAGTGTCCACTCAAACGGGAGGCACCGCTATGAATGGCTTTGACGACTTTGCACGGGACATGGACCGGATTCGCAAGGACTTCGACCAAGAGATTCCGCTGATCATGGAAGCGGTCGGGGCGGAACTCTTAGCGGAGACCCGGAAGGAAATCGTCCGGCAACAACTCGTCGACACCCGCGACATGTTGAACAGCTTTTCACTGGGTAACAGCTTCAACATTTTCGAGAAACGCAGGGGTGGCTATGAGGTCGAAGCCGGAACCGGAAATCCGTATGCCGCCTTCGTCAACGAGGGCCACTGGACGGCAGGACGCAAGTCATTCGTCGAGCCGACGCACTTCTTTGACTTCGCGGTCGCGGTGTCCGAACAATACATGGCGGTCGGCATCATGAAACGCATCGACGGCACGATCAAACGCCGGTTAGGAGGCTGAACATGGCGATTCAGAAACAGAACTCGTTCCTCGCCTTCTGCCGCGCGGAATCGGGCATCACGAAATTCTACACGGACCAAGTACCGGCGACGTTCACCGAGCGTTGCCTGTTCTTGTCTCCGCCCATCTCGCGCGCTCTCCCGCATGCGACAGGCATCTCACGACGCCTCGTCCTAGCGACGGTGACGTTCTTCGCCCCGAAGCGGACGACGGCACTCGCGGACGCCGAGAAGGTCCTGCTCGCTCTCGAGCTACAGGGGAATAAGGTGCCGCTCTACTCACAGGACAACCGCATCATTGGTCGTTTCGTGTTGCTCGACGCGAACATCCGCGCCATCGAGAATCCGACAGACAACGTCGGAGCCGTCACCTTGACGGTGTCATGGCATGAAGAAGTTGAACAGATTCACAACCGTGGTCCAATCGTCAACCGGGTCACGAATCTTTTGGAATAGGAAGGAGCACATACATGGCATATTGGGACAAGAATGGCCCTGAACCACTTTTACCAGGGCTATACATGGTCATCGAGAAGATGCAGGAAGCCGCTATCCGTCCTGGACAACGTGGCGTCATCGGCATGGTCACGAATGGTCTGACAGCGAACAAAGGGAAGGTCGTCACGCTCAACAACGTCGGGGAAGCCCTCGTAGCGCTGGGTGTCTCGAACTACAAGTTCGCAAAACGATGCTTCGAAGGTGGAGCACGACAAATCGTAGCATACGTTCTGGGTGACTCAGAAACTCTCGAGAGCGGGTTGATGAAACTCGACCCGTATTACTTCGACGTGTTCACGCTCGGTCGTGATCTTGCATCAGGAGACGCAGAAGACATCAAAGCATGGCGCATCCGCAACGAACTCGATGGGAAGAACTACGTCGGTGTCGTCGGTGCCGCGGCTGGTCTTGCAGATAATACAGCAATCAAAGGGGCATACGCTTCCGGGAAACATGGCGACGTCATGTACATCGGTATGGGCGGTGCGGATCTAGAGGGTAACGTCATTTCTCCTGGGGAGCTTGCGGCATGGATCGCGGGCGCGCAAGGGGCGAAAGGCATGTCACAAGGATCGCTCACACGTAAAATCATCGGTTTCCTTTCGGATGTCGAACGTCGCTTGACGAAAGCGGAGCGTGAAGACCTGTATCAGGCAGGTATCGCGGTACCAATCCACAACGGGCAAGAAGTCGTCCTTGAAGCGGCGATTACGTCGAGTAAGGTCGTCGAAGGGACGAACCCGAGCAAACCGCACCACGCGAATGGGAAGCTTCGGATCGCTTACAACGCGGCAGTCTACCAGACGACGCTCAACGACGCTATCGAAGCGGAATACATTGGCAAGATTAACAACGACCTACCGGGTCAAGAAATCCTGACGGGTGCCCTGAATAACTTCAACGATACGCTCGTCGATGAGGGCGTTCTTGCACCTGGCACCGTCACACAAGTTCATCCGGACTACGTTTCCGAAGGCGATCGCATCTATCTCCTGACACGCGGCTTTTTCATCGATGCCGCTGAGAAGTTCTTCATCGACTTCCAAATCGGTAGCGTCCCAACAACAGCAGCTACAGGAGGTGCTTAATCGATGGCATTCGATGGCAAACGGACCATGCTCGGGACGGGGCTTGCGCTGTACTACAGCACAGGCACACGTCTGACGTACATTGACCGCATCCAGGTCAAGCTCACGATTGATAAAGAAGAAATCAAACTTCCGCGTAAGAAGGTCATCCAGTACAAGGATAAGAGCATCAAAATCGAAGGTACGATTGCTGGGTTTCAGTACACGGCTACCTTACAGAAACTGTTGCTCTCTTCGATGGAAAAACGCGGGCAACAACGGATCGATTTCCTCGCAGAGTTAGAGGATTCCGAATCAGGAGAACGCTTTTCTTACCAGATCATCGATTGCCAGTTCACATCCGGTGATATCGCGAACTGGCAGGTCGGAGAAGTCGTCAAAATCGAATTCCCGTTCGTTGCAACAGGCATCAAGTTAAAGAATGGAGATAACCGGAAGTAAGAGGGGGCAACCCCTCTTTTTTACTTAACCCAAAGAAGGAGGCAACACATATGGCAAACCAACGCTTATTAGACAAATTGTTGAAACGACAAGAGGAAGAGACGAAGGTAGAGGTCGAATTGTTTGGGCTCGCGGATACGCCGTTCTTCGTCAAACTCTCGAAGGAGCAATACAAAGAGATCGAAAAAGAAGCGGCGACGGACGGCAAGAGAGAGTTCACGGGTGACGCGTATGATGATCGATTGGACGCGCTTTGTATCTCTCGTAGCCTGCATGATCACAATGAGGAACCTGTATTCTCCGGTAAACTCTACGACGCACTCGGGACATGGGACCCGGTGGAAGCGATGGGCAAGGTCATCACGTTGGCAGAGGAGCGTGTCATTCGGGCCGCAGTATTTGAGTGTCTTGGGTACGTCGATCAAAAGAAAGTGAAAGAAGAAAATGATGAACTAAAAAACTAATGCGAGGGTTGCGAGCAGATGGATTACGTCGTCTACGTGATGAACCGGTGGAAGAAGATTTCTACCTCCATCACATCTTCCGTCTGCACGGCATCCCTCCACACGAAGTATACAACTGGACAGATGAACAAAAGCGTTATGCGTTCAATTCACTTGTCGTCCAGCTCGAAGAAGAACAGGAACGACTCAAACATGGAATCGGGAGGGTGATGTAAATGGCAGAAAAACGCTATACGGTCGTGTTCGACGCAAAAGATATGGCGTCGTCGCGGCTTAGCGAAATCGAAAGACAAGCTCGTAAAACCTCTCGAGGACTGGAAAACCTGCGGGGCGACACTCGGAGGTTGGGAGCGGAATCTGAACGAGCTGGCAACCTATTGCATCGTATTGGCAGTGGATTCAGTCGTATGGGCATGGAAGGGCGCGGCGCAATCAGTCGTCTTTCAGACGGACTTGGCGGCATCGTCGGCACACTTGGAAATATCACAGCGTTAGCAGGCGTCGCAACGACGGCACTGCTTGCGATGGGTGCAAAAGGTGTCTGGGATAACATCATCAAGCCCGCGATGGATGTGGAATCAACGAAGCTACAGATTAACGCCTTGTCTGGTTCACCACAAAAAGGTAGCGAAATCTATAAAATGTCGCAACAGTACGGGAAATCCTCCACGTATTCAAGCGAGGACATCATGGGCGGAACTTTCGCCTTCATGCAGAACACGAAGGATACTGGGCAATTGAAAGAAATGCTTGGTATTACAGAACGACTTGCTGCCTTGAATACGGAAGAAGGCTTCCGTGGGGCGTCCTTCTCGCTGAAGGAAGCGATGTCCGGTGACATTACGTCGATTGCGGAACGATTCAACGTCGGAAAGAAGGCACTACGAGAAAATGGTTTTGATTCGAACGCGGACTGGCAGACGAACCTCCAAGCGGTTGATCAAACGTTGAACGGCATTGGCATCGACGACAAATTCATCGAGAAGATCCGTAATTCATCACCTGCGCAACTTGCAAGACTTGAGAAGAACGTTAAGACAGCATCTGCTTCGATAGGAAACGGCATGGTGAAGGAACTTAAACCTGCATTCCGAAAAGTCAATGAGTTCTTCGAAGACGAAAAGGGATTGAATAAGTTCACCAATGCGATGAGTGAGAAGTTCCGCGGCTCTTTGAAAGATGTCTTCGGACTTGGAGACGGTATTGAAATCACGTGGAAGGATATCACGGAGTGGTCAAGTGAGACGTTCGACGGTCTGGAGGACGTCTTGAAATCTAGTGGTAAGACGTTCACATCCTTCATTGAGATTCTGACAGGAACCGACCTTAAGAAACCAGGCGATACGTTTGGCGCATTTGGTGAAATATTGACAGGCATCGCTGAGAAAATTGACTCCATCCGACAGGGGATGGAAGATATCGATAAGTTCGGCGATAAAGTTGGTAAAGCAACTGGGATTGGGCAAAAAGGTGGCATACAGAAGCAAATCGATGACGGAGCCTGGTGGCTTCCTGAAGGTGCGAAAGGCGGACGCGGACTCTTAGGTTACCTCATAGAAGGTATGCCGTCAGAACGCATGAAGAAGGGCGAAAAACACTGGTTCGAGGGTTCACACGCCCTCGGTCTCTCGTACGTACCGAAGGATAACTACATCGCCAACCTGCACCAAGGTGAACGCGTCCTGACCCGCCAAGAGAACATTTCTTACATGAAGGGCTTGACGATGCCTGAAGCGCCGAACACAAAAGCGAATGTAGCTTCGACTCTTCAACCAATGGATCCTACGGTGACGGTTATACCACCAGCAAATCCAGCTCCGCAGAATCAACCTGTTTCGCAAGGGACGACCGTCATCGTGAACATGCACGGGACGATCATCCGCGAAGAAGCGGACGTCAATAAACTGGGTCAACAGTTTGCACGCGAAATTGTATTAATGGGGGCGAAATGATGAGTAAAAGCCCGATTGACATCTATTTCGAACATCATTACGTCGGTACACGTACCAAGCGGGTCAAAGTACGCGAGAAGAAGAAGGTGAACGGCAAGTACGTCACCGTCTATGTCTACAAGAACAAGAAGGTCAAAGTCAACAAGGTGATGACGAAGAAGATTCCCATTCTTCCTGAGTCGTTGCCTTTTTCGCGTTCCCGCAACTATGAGGACATCGGCACGATCGACCGCCGGACGCATACCCGCACGGGCGCGCTCAGCTCGATCTCGTTTCCGATCCAGTCCTTCTTCCCTGGTCACAAGTACGAGTTCTCACAGACAGGGTACGAGAACCCGGTCACGCTCGCGAAATGGTTCGAGGACCGGCAGGAGAACGAAAGCCGCCTGCTCGTCAAGATCCCGGCGATGAAACGCGCCATCTGGGGCAACATCCGGAACTTCGAGTGGGGCTACGAGGCAGGGACGCACGACATCGTCTACACGATGCAGATCCATCAGGAACGCAAGCCGAAGGTCAAGACGAAAACAGTGAAGTAGGAGGGATCGAATGGGTTGGGTCGAGGATATCATGGAACAGTTGATACAGCAGATGCCGAAGCCGCCCGTGCGGTTGCTCGAAGGCACGGTGACGGGACTTAGTCCGCTTCAGGTGAAGCCGGACGGTTCGAGTGAGAGCATCAAGGGTGCACGCTGGAACGCGGACATCGTCAAGAAGGTCAAGGAAGGCGAACGGGTGCTGATGCAGCATGACCGCACGATCAACCGCTATTACGTGGTGGTGCGTCTGTCATGAGCGTCTACTACTATCATCGTAAGAATAAGAAACGCTACACGATCACCCCGTACGTCGTCTCGTGCGACATCGCGGGTGGCGTCGATAAGTTCTACCAGACGGCGACGCTCGTCATCAGCGCATCAGCAGGCGTGCCGTACGACACCGGTGAACGGATCCGCGTCTACACCGATTCGAGCAAGCTGCTGTTCGAGGGACGGGTTTTCAAGTGTGAACGTAACGGAGACAGTAGCGTCTCGCTGACGTGCCACGATAACGCCTATTACCTCTACCGGAGTGAGGCGACCGTCGTCTCGCAAGAGATCACGCTCGAGAAGCTGTTCCGGCGCATGGTCGAGGAACTCGGTCAGAAGGTTGGCTACGTCGCGAAGACGAAGAAGAAATACTTTGGTTTGGAGTTCGTCAACGAAACACGCCAGAACATCCTCCAGACAGTCATGGGGATGGAGCGAGCGGCGACGAACAAGCGGTATTATATCCGAGCGAACGCCGGCAAGCTCGAACTCCGAGAACGGGGTGCCATGCAAGGTGTCGTCATTACCCGCGAGACAGCAAGCGAAGTACGAACCGTCACAGATGCGCAGAACACGTACACGGCGATTGACTACACGGGTGAGATCGAAACTGGCGCAAAACCGACAGGCACGTCAGACACGTCCAGCACGATGAAGACTGCGGCGGATTACAAAGGACCTGACAGCATCAACGTACGAGCCGGTTGGGGCAGTTCACTTGCCGGGACGGATAAATGGAACGACTTGATGGTCAAGGTCGGAAAAGAGAAGGGCATCGACCCGCTCTTTCTGAAAGTGATCATGGCGATCGAATCCGCTGGTTCTGAAAAAGCAGTGGGACCACCGACACAATACGGACAAGCACTTGGTTTGTTCCAAATCATTCCGGGTGCGGTCGATACGCCCGTCGATGCCAACCGATTACTGACAGGTGAATACAATATGAAGAAAGCAGCAGATATCTTCTTGAATGAGAAAGCGAATACTGCCAAACGACTCGGTAAAAAGATGAGCGTCGTCGAGATGGCGCACTTTTGGGTCGGTTATTCTAACTACGATTATCCTCTCCATTATCGGGAATGGGCGCAAGTCCTTTACTCGGGATTCGGAGGCGATCCGGACTCCCTTATTACAGACGCCGACAAAATCCCGTCAGGTGGAAAGGCGAAGAAATCCGAGTCGAAAACGACATACGGTAGCATCGACAACATCAACCTCGGAACGAAGCTCGGCGTCATCGTCAAGCAAGTCTCCGGCAAATACGCCTCGAAAGAAGAGATGGACGCTGCGTTAAAGAAACTCCAAGAATCGGTGATGCGGGAAGAGCGAAATGTCACTGTTTCCTTACCGGGTCACGTTTTTGGAGTAGCCGGGCGCAAAGTAGATTTTGACACGACAATCGCGACAGCGAAAGGCACTTGGTACGTCAAGGATCACCGGCATACGCTCGATCAGTACGGGTATAAGATGACGCTGACATTATCGAAGTACGATGAAACCCCAGAGCCGGAATATGCGCCACCTGCGAACAGTGAGTTCGGAGATGAGAAACCCGTTGGTGTTAAAGGCGCCGTCCTGCCGATCGATAAAGGGAAATACAAAGTCGGCGCGTATCGCTTCAAGTCGGTTACTTTTTATTCGGGCGGCAAACCTACACATGCAGGTATCGATTTATTAGCACCGCTCGGGACACCGCTCAAAGCGGTCACAAACATGGTAATCATGTTGAATGATTATTCCGAAAGTTATGGCTGGTGGATCATCGCGCAAGGAAATTTAGGCGGTGGAGAAAAACAATTCGTCTACGCTCACATGAATTCGAGATCACCACACAAAGCAGGGGCGTACGTAAAAGTTGGAGAACAGATTGGCGTCGTCGGAAATACAGGCACATCAACGCAAGCACACTTGCATTTCGAGGTATGTGACCCCGTCTGGGCGCGAGGCTTGACGAACAAACTAGACCCTGAAAAATTCTTTGACTTCTAAGGAGGTGTGACATGGCAGAGACCTATGACGTCTTCGACGAGCTATTGCTCGGGATCGATGACGAGAACAATGAGAACAACGTCGTCGCGAATCAGGACATCGGCAGCGAACTCCGGACCGCGACGTGGGCGATGGACTGGCGCTCGGGACGCTTCGGTGGCAAGGTCGACGGCGACATGGCGACGGTGCACCGAACAGCAAAATACATGGTGACGGCACGCGGACAGGTCGACGTCTACCCGAAAATCACGACGCTCGACGACATCGAGACCGACTTCTACGGCTCGTACCTCTACACGCTCGTCAATCGGGCATTCCCGTCCGTCGAGGACATCGAGAACGAGATCCAAGCCTACTGTGAACTGGCGGTGACGGAACTACCGGACGTCGAATCGATCTCGGTCGGCAACGTCACCCTCGACGGGGACAAGGTAGCATTCAGCTTTTACATCACGCCGAATAACGGAACGACGGAAGAGGTGAGTATAGATGGAATCGGAATTTGATATTGACTTGTCGCTCGTCACCCCGATGCGGGCGGTCGACGACATCCACGACGAGATGCTACAGGTCGTCAAGGAGAACGATGCCCAAGCAAGCGTCGAGATCGGGGAACCGATTTGGGACGCGACCCGTCCTGCGGCAACGACGGCAGCGGCACTCTCGAACGACATCGGCTACGCCATCCGAGCGGCAATCCCGCAACTGTCCTATGGCGCCTATCTCGATGAACACGCAAAAGATGTCCTGACGGACGGACGGAAACCCGGCGTCAAAGCCATCGTCCCTGTGACCCTATCCGCGATGAGTGCGGTGACGGTGCCGCAAGGGACGTTTTTATATACGGAAGGCGGACTCCAGTACGTGCTCGATGCAGACGCTGTGATCGTGCCACCCGAAGTACAACCCGATCCCGACTACTTGATCCCCGGTGAGGTCACGACGACCTGTACGGCGAGCGAGGTTGGAATTATTTATAACCCGGTGCACGGTGCTATCAATACGGTCGACGGGGATTTCCGCGACATCGTGACAGTGAAGAATGAAGAAGCGGTCGTGCAAGGCGTCGATCAAGAGTCTGACGACGACCTGAAAGCTCGCATGCGTCTCGTCGCCCGGAACTTATCCGGTGCCGGTAACCTCGACGACTACGAAACGTGGGCGCTCGAAGCGGTGGGCATCACGAAGGCGAAGGTATTCCGCGCGGACCCGTCACCGGGTAGCGTCACGGTGCTCGTCGCCTCGAAAGAAGGCATGCCGACGTTTGAACAGGTCACAGAAGCGCAGGAGAAGGTCAGCGCGAAAGGGGCCTTGATCGCGAACAATATCGTGCTCGCCCCGAACCCGTTACCGATCTCGATTGAGGCGGACATCACGATCGAGGCGAACGCGAACTTCAACGCCGTCGAGGTCGCGTTCGAACAGGCACTGCAAGACTACTTAGCCGCCCTCGCGTTCAGCGGGGAGGTCATCCGCTATGCACAACTGTTCAACCTCTTGATTGACCAGCCGGGCATGGTCGACGTCGAGAACCTGCTCGTCAACGGCGGGACGGCGAACATCACGCCAGGCGTCAAGGAGATCGCGACGCTCGGGACGGTGACGCTGACATGACGATTTCACCACTGGCTTACGAGATGCAGCAGGAGTTCCTCGACATGAGCGCGGACTACTGGCGCGAGCATCTCGACATGAACAGCATCTTTCTCGCGGGGGCGTATGCCCTCAGCAAGCAACAGGAGACGATTGACCGCTACCTCTACTCGGAACTGCTCATCGAGACGGCGACGGACTGGGGATTATCGCTCAAGGAAGACTTCTACGGTCTGCGGGACGGCATTGCGCGCTCACTTGACGCCCGACGTTCGCGCTTGCGGGCGACGATGCGGGGCGGGAAGGCATTGACCATCGAGGACTTGGAAGGACTCGCAGGCGTCTTCACGGGCGGTCTCGTCGACATCACGATCGACTATGACCAATTCATCTATACGATTGAGTTCCGCGACACCTACGGGATTCCGGAGCGGATTGAGGACGTACAGGAAGTTCTTGCACGCGACATCCCCGCTTATTTCGCGATTGTCTACAAGTTCAAGTTCACGACGTATCACACGGTCAAGAACTACTTCGATGATTATGCGGAACTGAAAGCAACGCACCTCACCTACAAGCAACTGCTCGTTCGCAAGCTCGACTACGACACGTACGACGAAGCAGAAGCGATGTACAGCACGTATGATGTGCTTGAAGCGACAGGATTGACATATCAACAACTATCGAACAAGGAGGACAAGACATGACGAAGACATCCAATCATCAACTAACGAAAATTGACGACGCGATGCCAGCAGACGTCGTGCGGGATATCAATCGACTGGCGGACGAAACGGATAAAGTGTTGACTGACGAACTCGCCAAGATGGAACCGAAAACCAACAAAAATAAGCCAAACGGATATCCGGGACTGGATGTTAACGGGAAGATTTCTATCGCACAGTTACCTGCCTATAAGATTGGTGACAAGGAAGTATTGTCGGTCAACCCGCAGGACAACGACACTTTAAAATTCGATGCGTTGATTGATAAGTGGCGCAACGTGCAATCGAACATCGACCGAACACCTCCCGGAAATGTCTCAGGGATTGCAGCAGACACGTCGAGTGGGTCCGTGACGTTGAAATGGACGGATCCCACCGACAGTGACTGGTATGTGACACGCGTCGTCCGGAAAATCGGAAGTTACCCAACGAGCGCGAACGACGGAACGACAGTCGTGACTTCCGCTGTAAGGGATCAATATAAAACGAATGGCTACGTCGATATCGGACTCGTCAATGGCACGCAGTACTATTATCAGTTTTTCCCGATTGATACATCACAAAATTCGAACGGGAACCCCGATAACCGTGTTAAAGCAACTCCGCAAGCGGTCATGACATTCGGGTTGTCTTGGAACAAGGCGACCGGTCAAGTGTTGCGTTTGGGTGATGCGATAGGACGGAACGTCTCAACGAACGAAGGAATCAAAACGAGCGATTTCTCGAACGTTCTCCCATGGGCAGGCATGCGTCGTTGTAACTTAGTTAGTGATGGAACGGTTACTTCCTACCAAGGGGACCCAACGTTTGCGCATGACGGGACGAAAGGAAACGTCATGGTCGAGATTCCAAAGTTCTGGTTCAAGAAGGTACCCACTGCGACAGGGTTCGACTTCTGGATCGCGAACGGTCCGGCAGCGGGCTTCATCATTCACCCCGCGTTTTACCGAGATCGTGGAACGGGTAAAGCAGACGAGGTTGAAAAACGTTATATCGGTGCGTTCTTAGGTACGAAAGTAGGGAGTAAGCTGTTCTCTTATTCGAACGTCATTGCTCTCAATCACACCGATATCGGGACGTTCCGAGAAATGGCGCAATCTCATGGTCCTGGGTGGGGCATCGAAGATTTTCATCTCGTCAGTGCAGTTCAATTGCTCTACCTCGTGGAGTATGCGAATTTCAATTCGCAAGCAGCCATCGGAATCGGAGATACTAATAATCCTTACGGGGGCGTCGACGGGGCGGTGTTGCGCGTCGGAGCGACGGCGACATATGGAAACAGTACCTATGGGAAGACAGTCGCAGAACGGTATACGCGAGCCGATACAGTGGTCAGCTATCGCGGTATCGAAGATGTCTTTGGGGCGATGAGCCGCTACGTCGACGGAGTATTTATTACTTCAGGGAACGCTTATTTAATTGGTAATCGCGCATTTAACAACACAGGACAAGGCTACACAACGACAGTACAGACGGGTTTTGGCGGAGATACTGTAGGTCAGATTTCAGATATCTTCGATTCAGTAGAAGCTGGTTTCTTGCCGAAATCAATCGAAGGGACATCGAATTCAGGATTGTATGACTACGGAACCTATTCTGCGAGTGCAAGTATTCATGTCGGAGGCGACGGGTCTGACAACTTCGCGGCCGGTATATTCCGAATGAATACCGCGAATACATGGTTCTCTGTCGGGCAATACCCGAGAGTGAGCGCACGACTTGCGTATTAAGTGAAAGGAAGTGTCGGAATGAAAGTCCGAAGTACATTGTCACCAGAACCGGTGTGGATCCGTTTCATCGATGCGACAGGTGAGGCGTTCGTGCGCCTTCGCCAGAACGTCGTACTCAAGGCAGACGACGAGAACGAACTCGAACGGCAATATTACGAATGGGACGAGGTCGAAGTGACGATCGTCGACCGCGACAACCTAATTGGGTACGTACAGGAGAACTTCGACGCCCTGTTCATGCACGGACTCGTAGAAGAAGCGAAACCGAAACAAAAGACGGCGAAGGAGTTACGCGACGAGCAAATCAAGGCGTTGCAAGACCAAAATGCGGAACTATCGGAAATGAACTTGATGCTATATGAGTCGAATCTCGCATTGCAAAAATCAAACATCGAGACGAATGAGTTTTTGTTGAGTATCTATGAAATCATCTTAGGAGGTGAATGACCATGGAAGAAGCTACAGAATTACCGACATTATCACGCATCGATCAATTGGCAGTAAATGCTTACGTACGATCCATCCAAGCGGGGATGCGGACCATCAATGAAGTGCCGGCTCGTTTACAACCATATGTCTTAAAACAAATGGAGGAGATGGACAATGGGGCTAACGCTTAATTATGGACTTCCCGTTCCGGACGGAAGTGATAGCTTTAAAGCACACCGTGACTTTAAAAGGTTAGGTGAAACGATCGATGAGATATTAAAAAATGAAGTGACGCGACTTGAAAAAAACAACAATGAAATTTTATTGTTTTCATTTTTCAAAAGCACTTCTGATTTTTCGAATTCATTATATCTATCGAGTGACGGCGAAAACATCATTCGCTTAAATACGAATAGCGCTAAGTTTAACAACCAACGCGATCCATCAATCGCGTTTTTTAAAGGGCGCTTTTACATGGCGCATACAGGATACAATCCTCATGATTTCGTATTATCTCATTCAGAGGATTTGGTAAACTGGACAACAAAGACGCTGAGTGTTGGACTAGGAGGTTCTTCTTCGACAAGAATTTGGGCACCGGAAATTTTCGTCGATGGAGATGATTTCTATGTGTTGCTATCTAAGCAAATAGGTACAGATGTCGATATATCCGGAACGACCATTCCTTCGTTTCGTCCGTATATAACAAAAATGCTGAACGCTGAAAGCATGATATTCGAAAATGCTACACCTATGACGTTAGAAGACACGAATAAGATTGATCCGTGTCTAATTCGCGATAATGATTTTTACTACGTGTTTGTGAAAGACGAAAACGATAAAAAAATCGAACAATGGCGAAGTACATCTGTGAATGGCGTGTATACAAAATTATCCGACAACATTTCGCCGATACAAGAAACAGAGGGACTTTCTGCAGTTCGTTTCAACGGCAAATTTTATTTGTATGCTGACGGGTATAAAAACGATAGAGGAATTACCTACTTCACTACAAGTACTGATTTGATCAACTGGTCTGAAAGAAAGATGTTGAAAGCGAAAGAACGCATACGCCACGGTAGTGCATTCGTTATTTCACAGGTAGAGGCAAAACAAGTTTTAATGAAATATAGAACTGCGAATACCATTTCTTCACCGAACACCTACGATTTGTATATCCCATTATCTTCACTTGCGACGAACAACATCATTTCGGAATTAGAAGTTTTAGACAATGTGGTATACACCGTCAGCGGTTCCGAGCAAGTGACGATTTCGGGATTCAAAAACCCATCGAAAGCGAAGCGTTTTTATTTCCACATCGGCTCAAACTCGGATGCGAGCATCACAATCGCGAGTGGTTCGACTATCGTTGGAGTACCGAATAATACAAAGTGGGATGCGAAGTACGGAGAAGGGGACATGATGATCGAATTCGAGTTTGTCGAAGCATTGAATAATTTTAAGCCGAAGCAACCGAGTTTAAAAAAGTTATCTGAAAAACTGAATCTCGGCGCACGTTTTGGTTGGAAACGTGTAGACTTTACGACAATCGGTTTAACGCAATCGAACCTGGCAGTAGAGGATGGAGTAATTTACGTACTATCCGGTTCTTCAGATGCCACACTATCAGGTGTTCAAAGTTTGCCTGATGGATCGCGCTTCGGTGTAGCAGTCTTTTCAAATACGGCAAAATTAACTATCACAACTGGGACGAACATCACCGTGCCAGGGGGCTCTTTCGTGGTTGGAGCGAGTAATAACAACCACGAAGTCGTCATCGAGTTCGTGAAAGTGGCATCCTCTACATTCAGATTACGGAAGTAAACCCTAACGCCCCTCACCGGGCGTTTTTCTTTTGCCTACGGGCTTCATCATGAACCGACATCCAGACACAGACTAAACGCAGTAGGGGGTCATCGCTTGGAAGGAGCCGACAACATGGATTCCATCATCCAGACCGTGCAGAACCACGGGGAACGCATTGCGTTGCTCGAACAATCGGACGAAAAGATGCGTGTCGAGATTACCTCGATTAACGACAAACTGGGAGCTGTTGAGCGCTCACAACTCGAAATCAAATCCACGCTCAATGATGCGTCCCGTGAGACCCGCTCGGTCATCCGCGATTCGCAGGAAATGACGCGTGGACTATTCAAATCGCAAGAGCTCGTCATCTCGCAACTAGCAACAGCACTCGAGAACGAATCCAACCGCAAGCATAAGGAACAGACGCTTAACGTGGAAGTGAAGGACAAACAAAGCGAGCGTATATGGGCGGCGTTCGGCAAATGGTCACTCATCATCGTCCCGACACTCGGCGGCATCGCCACGATTCTCGGCATCTTCTATAAATAAGGAGGCTACACCATGGCTTATAAAATCGTACAGAGCTGGTTACCCGCATCGAAATATTCCCTCAAGGCACCGTACGCCCTGAAACCGAAATACATCACGATCCACAACACGTGGAACGATGCGGCGGCAGAGAATGAAGTGAACTACATGAAATCGAATGGTAGCGCCACGTCATTCCATGTCGCCATCGATGACAAAGAAGTCGTCGAAGCCATCCCGTTCAACCGCAACGCATGGCACGCGGGCGACGGACAAGGGCAGGGGAACCGCGCGTCGATCGGCATCGAAATCTGCTACTCGAAGAGTGGAGGGGCGCGTTACAAGGCAGCAGAGGCGAACGCCATCGAGTATACGGCGCAAGCCTTGATCCAGCTCGGACTCGGCGGGGATGACGTCCGGTTCCACAAGGAATGGTCCGGCAAGAACTGCCCGCACCGTATCCTGGACGAGAAGCGCGGGGATGCGTTCAAGGCGGCAATCAAGAAGCGCTATAACGAGCTCAAGAAGGGTGACAAGGCACCAGCAAAGGCAGAAGCTACACCGAAGCCGAAGCCTGCACCAGAGAAGCCGAAAGGCGACGACATGTACCGCGTGAAGATTGACGGGAAGCAGGTCGGGGCGTATGCGTCAGACAAGAACGTCCTCGAGCAAGTCGAGAAGGCACTCAAGGGTGACAAACAGAAAATCGAGGTGGAACGCGTATGATGAACGTATTGATTCTGGCTACCGTGATTGCACCGGTCACGATGGGCGTCATCGAAGTCTTCAAGCAGGCGTTCAACCTGAAGAAGAACTTCCTACCGTTACTCGGTGTCGTTGTCGGTCTCGCGATCGGCTTCCTTGCGGCACCAATTAGTGACATTGATCTCTATCTTCGCTTATGGGCGGGTGCGCTATCCGGTCTATCCGCTTCTGGCTTATACGAGTTGACGAGCAAACGCGACGGCACAACTAAAGCATGATTCTATCCTACCCTCACGGGTGGGATTTTTTTGTGTAACAAGTTTGTCGAAAATTGTCGCGGGAATATACTGTACAAATGACACCGCAATGACGATAATAAAGTGAATCATAAGTGCGACAAAAATCGTAATAGAAATGTAGGCATAAAATGTCTCCATATGGAGACAATTAATGTTCTCATTCTCGTAGCAAAAAAAAGTAGCATGAAGGAGATGTTATACATGCGTGAACAATCATCAATTTTTGATGTCGCAAACTTCTTCCTTTCGAAAGAGAGTATGACCAACAAGAAATTACAAAAACTTTCGTATTATGCGGTAGCGTGGATTTACACGCTTCGGGGGGAAAATGTTGCACCAGATACTGAATTCCAGGCATGGCGCCACGGTCCAGTATCACCAGAATTATATAATGCTTATAAAGGGCAAGGTTATCGAGATATCCCGAGTGTCACTAGTGACAACGAAAAATTTTCTGATGGACAATTAGATCTATTAGAAAGCGTCTGGCATACGTATGGCGACCAAACCGGTAATTCGTTAGAGGCGCTAACTCATAACGAGGATCCATGGAAACATACTTTTAAACCTGACGCGGATAATCGTTGTAAAGAACCGATCCCGTTAGATTTAATGCGCACCTTTTACAGTTCAATCCTGATTGAAGAGGATGACTGCTAAATGCCAGCACGTTCACCTCGTCAACTCACTCACGTAAAAACAAGTGAACCAGCAGGTCGTTCGCTGACTAATCGTACTCAAGCCCCGTTCATCATCTCTTTTAAGTATAAACTTGAAAGCGACTATGGGTTTAAGGAGTTACAATCGCGACACTTAAAACAGTTTCAAAACTTTTTAGATATGGTTTCAGGAATGACATTTCAGCAAGTTGATAAGAGATTTCGTAGATCATCTGATAAAACGGATGTTTATAACGAAAAAGACGTTATCCATTATCAAGTGAAAGATTCATTCAGGATTCACGGCGTAATTGAAGAAGGACGTTTTAAAGTCATTCGTCTTGATCCAAGTCATAAGTTCCATAAATGACCTTCTGCATCTGCGGGAGGTCTTTTTGCGTACATAAAAAGAGTGCCCGTTTAGGACACTCCCAGTTGCATCTTCAGTTGTTCCTCGAAGCGTTCCCGCTTCTTGCGGCTTTCCGTGACGTCGAGCTGCATCAAGTTCTCCGTCTGCTTCAGGACATCGACCTGCAAGCCTTTCGTCAGACGGTCGAACGCGGCGAGGATCTCAGGTGCCTCTCCCGACAGTACGATCTGCGTCTTGTTCACGAGCAAAACTTTCATGTGCTCCTCCTTGTGTGAAACAGTCCGACGGTCAATGCTTATCTATACCCCGCATGGGTATGAAGCAAACGGATTGCCCGCAGTCTCTATACGATCCATTGCACACCGATTGTTTTACAGGTGCATTGCACAGTCGATTGCACAGAAAGTGGGAGACACCTGACGATAAGGTAATGGGAAATTACCATTCCAAATCTTAGAAAGTACAGGAAAAGACACTGTAATTATGACGTATAGTTCTATCAATATTATGGTTTGCGTCGGAAACGTCCGCAGGCTTAAGCGATTTGTGAGGGGTGAGTGGGAGTCAGTTCCCACTCACTTCCCACTTTTTTTATTTTTTTCGTCAAAATGTCATGAGCCGCTCGGTTGAGCGGTTTTTTTGTTGTCTATTAATGTCACGAGTTTATTGTCGGTAATTCATGTAACGTGTGAATTACATGCGTATACATATTCATCGTCGTTTTATCAGTAGCATGACTGAGTATTTCTTTAATGATCTTTGGGATTGAGCCAGCCTTTCGACGCTAGTTCGGTATTTGTAGATTTTTATAATTAAACTTTCATCTCTTACGTACATATGTTCTATTCATGTAAATAAGAAAAGGCACTAGAGTGCCTTCCGTGTGCTATGTTCACGAACCTTCTTCATCTGCATGACTCATAAAATATTTAGAGTATGCTTCGATGTTCGGTTGAGTTAGTCGTTTCATGTTAGCGAGCGTATTTCTAATATCACTTGCTAGTTTCTCAGCATCGGGGTAATCATGTTTATCGATGCTATAAAATTGCTGTTGAAGTTCTGAATAAAGGTAATTCAATTCCGTTTGATTAGTAACTAGTTGTTGAGTAGTATTTTTGAGTTCTGGAGGGGAAGCCGATTGCTGCATCGTCATGATTTCTTTCCCAGTCGCATCGATCATCGACTTTAATTCGAACAGGCTAGAGGACAAAGGTGCGACTACTTTTCCTTTGTCTGTTCCGATAGATGCATTCAAATCATCAATCTTGAACATCATTTGATCGAATCCTGGAGAGATATTAAAAATAGCTGATAACAATGTACCGGTATCGTACGACGATTCAGCTACTTCATCTTCTGCCTTAGCATCTTCCGTTGTTGATTCTTTAGTGACTGGTTCCGCCACAATAGGTTCTTTGTCTTCCACAGAATCCGGCTGCTCCACTACGTCATTCGTCGCGTCGATGTTCATGTCATATCGAGTGCCATCCATGTTTTTGAAGTTGATTGGAGAATTCAACTTTTTAATCATGTCTTTTTTTAGACTGTTAAACAGTCCGAGGTGAATCCAGTAGCCGCTCGCTTTTTGAAAGTAGCGTTCCGTGTCCATTAACACCATGTCTGAAAAGTTATCGAGATTCATTTGATTGAGTTTATCACGGGTGTAATAAGATTTAAGCACGGTCTCCATTTTTTCATTTCCGTTATCATCGGTCATGACGGTAGGACGCTCGAATGCAAATAGATCAAAGCTTTTGTTTTTATATAGTTGTTTCGTCAATCGAATAGAGTCGAGAGCGTACGAATCCAAAAGTGTGTTCTCACTCCAGAATCCTGAATCTTTGTAAGTCACAATTAATGTTTTGTTTCTGACTTTAGCGCCTTTGATGTCTTCGCTATACTTCTTTAATTCATTACTGATCGTCTCCGGCGTTGCGTGTTCGAGATCTGCCGTGAATTCCGGCTTCTTGTTCTCTTTCTTGTCTTCTGCCTTTACTTCTTTCTTCACTTCCGTCGGTTTGTCATTCTGCGCGCTGTAGATACTGCCAAACATGCCGATGATGAGTACACCGAATATAGCGAACAGCTTACCTTTTCCGCCCATTCCAGATGGCTTCCGATTCGAACGCCTTCTTTCTTCCAATGTAGACCCTCCTTTATCAGTTCTTTTGATACCTATATTGTAATTTATGTTTTTAATTTCCATATTAATTCTAACTCAAAATGGCTTATTATACGATATGGATTTAGGCGATGGGATAACTATCTTCGCATCGAACAATCATATACCTAACGTATATGAATATTGAAATGCATTTAATGCATTAATTTCCAAGTGTTATAGTTTCTGTCGTGAAAGGACACAGGTAAAAGTTACATTTAGTATATGCATGATTGGTGTTGCACAGTCATTATATAGTTATTAAGAATCTCTCTAGATTAAATTAGGACAATATAAAAAATACCTTTGAAATGACATAATTAAAAAGTATAAGTTTTGAAGGTATCTTTGATTAGCACAGATAATATTTTTGAGTAGGATGATATGAACAGTAGTCAAAAGATAAATATTAATGAGGTACCTCTACATACTAAACGAGATAAGCATGACAAGAATCTGGATCGAAGAGTATGCAGTGACGGGTGATTTAGGGCGTCTGTTCGGTCATTTTTTAGATATGGACGAATCAATTAAAACGGCATATTTAATAAATCCATCAGATGGAGACAAATGTGTTTAACCAACGAAGATAATTTTGTTTGAGTTTTTAGAGCATCGAAATGAATTTCCGCTGTACCTGTATTTTTCGGATGAATATATATTAAGGGAACAACATCAGCAGTTCTTTCAGCAACAGAATATTGACTATACCATTCAAACGGTTTATCCAAGTCGCAAACATCATTTAGATCCGCTTCTCTATTTCACAGTTGAGTTAAAGAACAAGGAAACACTCAGACGCGTCGTTCGCGAGACGTACTGGTTAGGAGAAGAAAATGTTTTCTACGTGATTTCGAATTATGATAATTTAAAATTTATATTTGAGGAAAGGCGGCATTAGGGGTTCCGACAATATCTATCAGTTGCTTCGTTTAATCGAAATCCTCCATCGGTACTTATCAAGCCTGGTCATGACGGCTGTGGTTTTTTCATATGCTCAAACGATGTATCGATGAACTCGTTAGAAAACGTCATCCGCAGTAGGCCGGAAGAAATAATTATTTATCAAATCAATGACGAACTATATGAACCTGAGAATGAAGAGTGAATTCATTCTTCAACTATCGGAGGTATTATATGAAACCAGCCATCAAACAGATCAATCCATCGTCTAAACGCCCGGGTGTATCACTAATCGATCTAAAGCGTGCAGAAAAAATCCTCGGTTCAAAATTCCCGACGGATTACATTTCACTCATGCAGGAATCAAATGGTGCAGCCTTTCATGACTGGCAACTCTATTCGATACCTACTGAATCGAGTCATTCTGAAGTCGAAGATATCATCCACCATCACATAAATCGTCCAGATGGTTTACCGGAGGATATGATCTGCTTTGGTGAACATTTAGATGGGAGACGGTTATGCTACCGGATTCGACGTCGTTTTTTACAAGAGCTCGTCTTCACGTGGCATCCTAAAAAGGGACTTGAAAAATACTGTGCCTCTTCACTCAACGAATGGGTAGAATCCGAAATGTTACGAGACCGGGCTAATAAAAAGATTACCCTGGGTACTTTTAGTGTTAGTAGTCATCGACTGCTCGTGACGGATTCGAATGAAAAAGATCTAGCATCGATTGTCTTGGAGCAAGTGAAGTCTGGCGCATGGACGGCTTCCGTCACATATGATTCAGATGGAACGGTTCGTTTACTCACAGTATACGAAGGTGTCAATCAGCCGACGGGCAGATGGACGCGCTCGCATGAGATCGCGATTGATTCAGGATTTGTATTGATCGGTGATGATGTTGCGTTTCGTGAGGAGGAACTAGCCGAGGAACTCTTTTTCGGTCAACAGGACGTCCATTTGTTTCAAGCGGGTATCATGACCGAGTCTGGATATGGAGACGGTATTTATCATCTGAAAGTAAAGAAAAATCGAGATAAACAAATCATCGGAGTACGAATCAACTTCTTGGAGTAGCAATTGAAAGACCGGTCGAAGGAGCATTCCTTCGACCGGTCTTTTTGCGATATGTAGTTATTTGATATTGTCGATGGCGTTGCCGTCTTGATCGACTTGAGTAGAAAGTCCTGTCCAGCCACGACCTTTCGTCTCTAGCCAGCGGGTGAATTCGACGAGAAATTCCTCGTGCGGTACATGACCACCATCTTTTTTGACGACGACGTACCCGTCAAGCTTTACATATGACTCCTTCAGTGATTCCATGCGTAATCTCCTCCTAAGCAGCGGATGCGAAAGTAAGATTATAGCGCTTGAAACAATCATTTACAAATGATATCCATTTATCATTCGTATGAATCTATTCGTCGGAAAATCCAACTCTAGGCGGATATACCGAATAATGGATTCCAAATATAGTAAAAAGGAGAGGTGAGAGGAGACGATACGATGTGGATCGTACTGGGTTTAATGGCGATTGGATTTACGGCACTGAACATCATATTTTATTTGATCGGTAAGGACTATCGTTTCCTGATGGTGCTCGGACTGAGTTTTACGGCACTGACGCTGTGCGCCGAATACCGACTCGTCGCGGAATTCGTGGCGCGGGAGGATTGGGCAGCGTTACAGGACGTCGTACCGGGCATGGAGCGGGCGCTGTGGGTGTTGACGTTCATCTCGATCGGATTAAACGTATTGCCGCTACTGTTAGACTACCGAAAGAATCGATCTCGTTGAGGAATCCAAGAGGAGCTGACTCCTGATGAGCTATACATTTTCACCGCTGACGCAACGACAGGCGGAACAGATTGCCTACGAGTGGCAATATGACGGGGCGTTTGCATTTTATGATATGCCAAATGATGAAGAAGATTTAGCAGAATTTCTCGATCCAGCAAAGCGGGCGGAACATTATTTTGCTGTGTTGGATCGTGAAGAATTGATTGGTTATTATGTATTCGAACCAAACGCAGACGTCGTTGACGTCGGGCTTGGCATGCGACCAGACTTGACGGGCCGAGGAAATGGAGTGGCATTTTTAGAAGCCGGTCTTGCGTTCATCATGGACCGGTATGCACCTAAACAAATCGAATTAGCTGTCGCGACATTCAACGAGCGGGCGATTCGCCTGTATACGAAAAGTGGCTTCCTTCCCGTCGAACGCTTCCAACAGGCTACGAATGGTGGAAGCTATGAATTTTTGAAGATGCGTTTACAACCTATCGACGCAACGGAACCTTTTCCAAACTCTATAAGTAGATAACAGAAAAGGGGATGATGTCATGGCACGCTGTACGAATTGTCAGTATAAGTTCAACACAAAAGAACTACTCGCTGTCAGTGTTGCAATACATGGGAAAGGCAAACCATGTCCGAACTGTGGCGTGAAACAATACATGTCCCGAAAGTCGCAATTTTATCTTTCACTCGGGAATATCAGTCTCTTGTTCGTCCTGTTCTTGCCGTTTCTGATTCGGTTGAGCGACCAGGAAGAATCCATGAGGTAAGATGTCGGTTACCTTCGATTTCATGAAACTTTTTCCTGCATCCACCAGTAGAAAAGGAAGAAGGAGATGATCAAATGGTACGTTGTACGAATTGCCAGTATACGTTCAAAATGAAAGAAGTGCTTGCTGTCGGATTTGCGAAACATGGTAAAGCGTGTCCGAACTGCGGCGTGAAGCAATACATTTCAAAAGACTCGCAACATTACTTATCGCTCGGATATGTTAGTCTCTTGTTCGTCTTGATTTTACCGTTCGTCATCAAACTGAGCGACAAAGAAGAGGCGATTTGGTAAAGCATTACGCGCATGCCTGAAAACGACAGGGTGCGGCGTTTTGTCTTATACTCGGGGCAAAGGAGCTGGGAAACATGCAGACCGTATACGATGCAACCGTACAAAACGCAGCGGGCGAGACTGTTTCATTAGGTAACTATGCGGGGCGTGTCCTCGTGATCGTCAACACGGCAAGCAAATGTGGGCTCGTCAAACAACTTGGCGAACTACAGGCATTGTTCGATAAATATGACGATCAAGGAGTCACGGTGCTTGGCTTTCCGTGCGATCAATTCAATCAGCAGGAGTTCGCGAGTCAGGAAGAGACGATGCAGTTCTGTCAGCTGAACTATGGCGTGACGTTTCCGATGTTTCAGAAGATCGATGTCAATGGACTAAATGAACATCCGCTTTATACATTCCTAAAACGCGAACGGTCAGGTCTGCTGTCGTCAAAGATTAAATGGAACTATACGAAGTTTTTAATCGATCGCCAAGGTCGTGTCGTACAGCGGTTCAGTCCGGTCGATTCCGTCCAGTCGGTTGAGAAAACCTTATCCTTGTATCTATAATCCAAGTAACCGTCTGGCGTGAGGCGTTGGGCGGTTACTAATGAATGTGAGAGGTACATATGAAAATCAATTCTGTCTCAATCAGAAAGATGCAACATACCGATTATGAAATCATGTCTCAATGGTTAAGTACAAAAGAAGTGTTAGAGTTCTATGGAGATATGAACGCACCATTTACGTTGCAACAAGTGATAGATAAATACGAACCGAGAGTAAATGGAGAGATACCTGTCGCTCCATACATCGTAGAGTTAGAGGATGAACCTATTGGATTCATGCAACGTTATTTGATAACGGACGAACAAAAAGAGGCATTTGGATATCCTGCGAATTTTATCATAATTGGAATTGACCAGTTTATTGGTTATCCTGAACTTTTTAATAAAGGTATTGGAACGAAAATGATAAAATTATTCGTTGAAGATATCGCTCGAAGCAAGGAAGTAAATCGAATTATTCTAGATCCTGACGTATCAAATCTTAGAGCAATTAGAGCTTATGAAAAATGCGGGTTTCAGAAAGTGAAAAAAATCAATGAAGATACATGCTGGATGATGGAGTATACGATTGACCGTTCATAATGTATGCCTATAAATTTGTGTAGAAAAGATCCATGAAACGATTGTCCGTTTCGTGGATCTTTTGCGTATGAAATGTTTCGGGTCATTCAACGATTAGCGAATCAAATGAATACGTGACGATCGCATCGCTGCGTTTATGTCCGAGGTCCGTCAGAACTGGTGGACGGGGAGACAAGACATGAAAATCCTGTTCGAACGCCCGGAGCCAGTAATGGATCCAGTCTTTTGTAGGATCGAGTCCCATCATTTCACGTGCGAACGTCAGTAGCTTTGAATCGGTCAGCGTCAGAAGTGGAATCGGATTGATCTCGACATCTTCTTTTAGTTCATAGAGGTCCGGTGAACGTAGCAGAATCGCATCCGCCTCGAAGGTCAATCGGAAGTAATTGCAACTGTAGTCACCAACGATGACCATCGTCTCCTCCGTATGCCCACGGAAATGAAATATCAATCTGTTACCATTTGCGACATCCATCAAGAACTGATCGAGTCCGATGTTGTAATCCTCGCGAAATTGTAGTTTTTCAAGCGTGATTTCTTGCATGATTTAGCCTCCTGTCCGAGTTTGTCGTTCTTCTATCAAAACGGTTTGGCGCGTTGCTAGGCGAGACGAACTGATTAATAAGACGATACCGAGTAACAATAACGAGATCCCGAACCAAGCCGTGCCACTTAACTGTTCGCCGAGGACGAACACACCGAGCAAGGCAGCCGTCAATGGTTCACCGAGCGAGAGAGTGACGGCAGTCGACGACGGTACGTTCGATAGCCCTTTTGCGAATAACCAGTAAGCAAGCCCGGTTGCAACGACGCCGAGATGGAGGCTGATTCCGGCTCCTCGTGGCGTGACTAACCACGAGAGATCAAATAAGAAGAGCAGAGGTGATAGCAGCAAGGCGCTCGTCGTAAAGATGACGGCAACGACCGACAGCGGCGCATGGGTCTTGACAAGATCACGACTGACGAACGTATACCCGGCAAACGATAGTCCGGCACCAAGTGCAAGAACGATCCCAATTGGATCAATCGCGACCGTCCCTTGATTGTTCAGAAGCAACAGACAACCGGTGATCGATAATCCGGTTGAAGCCCACCACAGCAACGCCGGACGTTTTTTTAAGAACAGCCACTCGATGCATCCGGAGAAGATTGGTGCGCTACCAATCGCAACGACGGTACCGACAGCGACACCCGTCATTAAAACAGCCGAGAAGAACAAGGGCTGGTAAGCTGCCATGCTGACGGCAGCAAGTAAAATCGTCCGCAGTGGCCAGTCACGCAATGTCAGCTTTCCTTTTAGGAAGACGAGACAGAGCAAGAACAGTCCGCCGACAGCAAGACGAACGGCACCAATTGCAATCGGGTGTGCATCTTCTGGCGCAAAGGCTTGTGAGGTCCCAGTCGTACCCCAAAAGATCGCAGCGAGTAATATGAGTAACATCGATGATGATTTAGACATGGGTCACCTCGTCATTTTTTGAATGATATTAGAACGAGAATACCACAGAACGAGTAGGATGGAATACACCAAATAATTGAAAAAATGGTATGGTGTATAGGGTGAAGTCGTATCATTCACGAATACGAAACGAAAAGGATGGGACCCATGAAAGAAATGAACCAAATCGAAGCGGTACTTGACGTCTTATCACAAAAAATTAATCACGGGTCGACCTTTATTCAGCGGCGATACGATACAGGAGTCGCTCAATTCAATTTGAATGACCCGTTGGCGGAACAGGCGATTCAGTCATTTGAAAAACAATTCAAGCTAACGTTACCAAGTGAATATAAGACATTCCTTCGTTTACATGACGGAGCGGAGTTGTTCATGATTCAAGGTCTTGGCATCGAACTCTATCCGCTTGAAAAAGTCATTGAAATGACGATCCAGGCTAAAGAGGACGACCTGATCCATGAAGACTACGATCATTTCTTGATGATTGGCGAAATGAACGAAGGATACGTCTTGATCCATACGGAAGATGCGAAGACGGAGGAGACGCCGTATATGCACTGGATGTTTCATGAGTTGTCGACAGAGGAGACTGACCCGATCGGACAGAACTTCGGCACATTCCTCGAATATGCAATCATTGCGCAAGGGGATATGTTCTGGGAGTTCAAGGAGTTCTCGATTGCAACAGATGCTTATTATGTAGAGGACTACAATTCCGAAGAGGAAGTGAGCAAACCTCGACCAATTCGCTTCGTCGACTCGGTTCGCGTTGAAATCGAGTACCCGATTGCGAAGAAGAATGCTTATTTCTCGGTTAAGATTTTCGAAGGGAAACAAGATAAAGAAAGTCTCGGCGCTAGCTACGACTCGGATGCGCGCTTTGAAAAAGTGATGCAATCGGTTCGAGAATATTTAATGGCAGAGCGATTCCAGTATTCGTCGATCAAGGTCTTTCAAACGGAACATCGATTTTGGCAAAACGAGGACGAGACGGGTGATCCTTTGATTCGCAACCACAATCCACAACGACAAGGAATGAGCTTCGATGGATACCGTGCCTTCGTCGAGGAGCCACCGCGTCCACTTCTAGGATGGGAGTAACTCAGCAATTTCTTTATACAGAATGGAGTTTTATAGATGAAAAAATGGTTGTTGATCCCTATGATTCTTTATTTGACCGGTTGTATGATTCAACCGCAAAGTGGGAGTGAGACGAATGAGACATCCTTCAAAGGGACTACGAAAGAGGGACTCGTCTTTGAATACAAATTGACGAACACAGGAGACCATGCATTTGATGTCGTAGCTCGCTCTGGGCATTTGTTGAATGTCATCGTTCGTGAGAGCAAATCAAGGACTGTCGTCTTCGATTCAAGAAAGCAACAGAGTAAAACAAGCCAACAAAAGAAACGCGTCAAAGCATCAGAAACCGTCGTTCTCAAACAAACGGTACAAGGCGGTACGATCGAGCCGGGTACATATGATATCGAATATCTCGTTAAGGAGAAAGAAAAGAATAGCGACAGTTCTAGTTCAGTAGAGGATATGGAAGAGAAATTAAAATGATTTACGCCTCTGGTGAACGACTTCTTCAATAAATATCTTAGAGCCTCATGCAGGTTCCGGTACGAATGATGCTATTAGTAACATGAGATGTAAAAAGTGGTTTCATAGGAAGCTGATTTTTGTCCTTTAGGCAACTAACGGGTGAAAATCAGCTTTTTGTTTATCAATGATACTATGCGACGCTGCTCTATCAACTGACGATTGATCAACCCTAGGTCCACGAATCCCATTGCTCCTTGAAACGATCGGTCGCGACCAAGTCTGTTCCTTACTCGATTTTTCAAAAGAGATGGTCAGCGAAGCCCGCAGGAAATCTGCTGATCCATCCTGAAAAAGAAGAAAAGAACTTTATTATTGTATATAGAAATTTAATTTCAAAATTAAATAAAAAATATTGAATTAAAATTTCTTAATTGTATAATAAAGGGAGGGATAACAGAAAGGGTGAAGCAGATGTTAGATCAGTTAGCAACGGAACGTCGAAATGAGCGCACGATGCATCTCGACGATATGTCGGTCGAAGATGTGTTGCGCGTGATGAATGCCGAGGATCAGACGGTCGCAACGGTCATTCAAACGCAGATACCAGTCATTGCTGAAGTTGTCAAACACGTCATTACGTCATTTAATGCCGGAGGACGCTTGATTTACATCGGTGCTGGTACGAGCGGGCGGCTCGGGATTCTTGATGCAGCAGAATGTGTACCGACGTTCGGGGTCTCACCAGATATGGTCGTCGGTTTGATCGCTGGTGGCGAACGCGCGTTGATTAAAGCCGTTGAGGGAGCTGAGGATAGTCGAACATTTGCCGTCGATGATTTGAAAGCGCTCCAGTTAGAAGCACGTGATACAGTCATCGGGATCGCAGCAAGCGGACGGACGCCGTATGTCATCGGTGGGCTTGATTACGCGAAGGAAGTTGGAGCGGTGACGGCAGCGATCTCTTGTAACACGAATGCGGTCATCAGTCGGCACGCGCGTTATGCGATCGAAGTCGAAACAGGTCCGGAAGTCTTGACGGGGTCAACACGATTAAAGGCTGGAACGGCGCAAAAGCTCGTCTTGAACATGATTTCGACGGCGGCGATGATCGGTGTTGGCAAGGTCTATCAAAACCTGATGGTCGACGTCCAGTCAACGAACGAAAAACTCGAGATCCGGGCGAAGCGGATGATCAGTGAGGCGACAGGAGTCGATGCCGTAACGGCGGAACGGATCTTCCATGAAGCGCACGGACACGTTAAGACGGCGATCGTCATGATTCTCGCAAACATTCCGTACACGGAAGCCGTCGAACGATTACAGCAAGCGAACGGATTCGTCCGAGACGCACTCTAAGGGGGAAACACGATGAAGAAGGAAGAAGTGCTGGCACAAGCGATCCTCGAGCACGTTGGTGGAAAAGACAATCTCCGGCAGCTTGCGCACTGCATGACGCGGGTTCGCTTATCGTTAAAGGACCCGACGCAAGCAAATATCGATGCGTTAAAACGGATTGATGGGGTCATGGGGGTCATCGATGACGAAACGTTACAAATCGTCGTCGGTCCGGGAACAGTCAATCGGGTAGCCGACCATTTAAGTCGCGAGACGGGACTCGCGATTGGGGAAGAGTCCGTGGAACCGAATTTGACACCAGAAGAACGAGCAGCGGTCGAGCGGCAAAAAGTGAAAGCGAAACAACAGTCACCGTTCAAGCGCTTCTTACGCCGGATCGGGAATATCTTCATCCCGCTCATTCCGGGGCTTGTCGCTTCCGGTATCATCAACGGGGGAGCCAACTTCGCGAAGAACGCGGGTGTCGATGCAACACAGACCTGGATGCAAATATTATTATTGATCGGTGGGACGGTCTTTGCATATCTCGCGATCCTTGTCGGTTGGAATACGGCGAAGGAGTTCGGCGGAACACCGGTGCTCGGGGCGATTGCCGGTGGGATTCTATTCAATCCGGTACTTGCGGACATCACGATTTACGGGGAACCGCTTGTTCCAGGCAGGGGTGGCTTGTTTGGGGTCATCTTTGCCGCGTGGTTAATGACGTATCTTGAGAAACACATCCGTCGTTTCATGTTCGCATCGATCGACATCATCTTCACGCCACTGTTGACGGTGCTGATCGTCGGATTCGCCTCGCTGTATGCGATCATGCCGGTGGCTGGACTGTTGTCAGACGGCATCATGAAAGCAATCAATGCCGTACTTGAGGTCGGTGGACCACTTGCTGGGGCAGTACTTGCCGGCTTCTTCCTACCACTCGTCATGGTCGGTCTCCATCACGGACTAACGCCAATCCACCTTGAATTCTTGAATACGATCGGCAACACGCCACTCTTACCGATTCTTGCGATGGCAGGAGCAGGTCAAGTCGGGGCAGCGATGGCGATCTTCGTCAAAACGCGTAACCCGCGTTTGCGTAACATCATCAAGGGTGCGATTCCAGTTGGTTTCCTTGGAATCGGTGAACCGTTGTTATACGGGGTCACGTTGCCACTTGGTCGACCGTTCGTAACGGCATGTCTCGGGGCAGCGGTCGGTGGTGCCTTCCAAGCGACGATGAAGACTACAGCACTTGGTGTCGGCGTATCCGGTTTATCGTTAACACCGTTGATCGATAACGGAATGTACTTGACGTATATCGGTGGTCTCGTCATCTCATACGTCGCAGGCTTCCTGTTCACGTACTGGTTCGGTTTCAAAGAAGAGATGGCAGACGGTATTTAAAGTAATGAAAAGCAGTTGAATCCTTCGAAAAAGAAGGAATCAGCTGCTTTTTCCCTAAGTAGAGAAGTGAAGGAGTGAGTCGATGAAAGGATTATCGATCTATTTAAATGAACCAATCACGGATGAGACGAATGAGTGGTTGCAGCGGATGCGCACCGTCGGCTTTACGTCGCTCTTTACATCGCTTCATATCCCTGAGGATGATTCCTCACTGTACGTCGAACGCTTGCAAGCGCTCGGTCGTGTAGCAAAGACACTCGGGTATGAGCTCGTAGCGGACATCGCACCAGCGTCACTTGCGACGCTCGGAAAGACGTGGGAGACGGCAGCGACGCTAACGGACTGGGGTGTCACCGGACTGCGGCTTGATTACGGCATCAGTCCGCGACAAATCGCGACATTATCGAACCAGATGATGGTCGCACTCAATGCCAGTACCTTAACGGCAGACGAATTAACTGAGATGAAGGCACATGGTCTGCAACTCGAACGTACGGAAGCGTGGCATAACTTTTATCCGCGACCGGAAACCGGACTCGACCGGACGTGGTTTGACGAAAAAAATGCCTGGTTGCAGGCGCAAGGATTACGCGTCCAAGCATTCATACCGGGCGACGGAACACTTCGCGGACCGTTATTCGAGACGTTACCGACACTTGAAGACCATCGGGGAGTGGCACCGTTCGCAAGTTATCTGGACTTAAAGCCGACCGTCGACCGAATCCTTGTCGGCGATCCACGGTTGACGGAAGCGACGATTCGGCAATTTGAAGCAGAGCAAGACGGAGTCATCGTACTTCGGGCATTCGCGAACGGACGACAAGAACAACGGGATACGGAAACGAATCGATTTGATCCGGCGCGGGATGTCATTCGATCCGTTGAATCGCGCATGAGTCCGTCGACGATTGATCTAATACCGCAAGATCCGTCTGCCCGTCCGCTTGGGACGATCACGATCGATAATGAAAGATACGGACGCTATGCGGGCGAGGTTCAAATCACGAAACGTGATCTGCCGGCGGATGAGCGAATCAACGTCCTCGGACGCGTGATTGCAGAAGATCAACCTTTGATTGTACAGCTTGGTCCAGGAAGTAAATTCCGGATTGACTGGGTGGCGCCATGAGGCAGATCGTTGCCGAGCGCTTCGCCTATCTATACCGAGGGGAATTGTTCACGGTCATCACGATTTTACCACTCAGCTGGTTTGGTAATCGTGTCTTTCCGCAACTTCAATTATTTGAACTCAGTGCATTTTGGATGTCACTGTTTTTGTTCGAACTGTTGTTGATTCAGGGAGCTTGGTATTGGTATAGCAAGTGGAGACGTCTGAAGAAAGAAGGAACGTCGAATACCCCGAAACTGGTCGTCCGACGATTACGCCACTGTCGTGTCATCAATATTATTCTATTCGTTCTGACGACGTGCACGTTCGGAATCGATTGGATGCGTTTTCAATCTGAGCTTCCGGTGTATGGATTACGAATCACCTTGTTTTTATATATTTTTGCGATTCTTGAATATATCAATTATTTCCATATCCAACTGATGTACGATAACCGGTCAGATGTGCAATACTTAATACGGAATAGACGTTTGAAACGATCGGCTTTATATAAGGATATGCAACGACTTCGTAAAGTAGTCTGAGGGTTCATAGAAAATAGGAGGGATTGTATGCTCGATATGCTCATTCGTGGCTATCGAAAGTTACGGAAGTTAAGAGGGCGTTGAGAAAAAGGAGGATATGTTGATGAATTGGCTCAATCAACCGTCGCGTATTAAAGAGGAGACACCGTTACGCTTCATGACGGATCCGGATACGGATTTTTGGCGCAATACCCATTATCAGTTCAACCGTCTGACGGGGCATGCGCTGTTACAGGATGCTCCAAGTGGAGAATTCAAATGCCGGATTGAAGTGAAATTAAAACCGAATGCTACATATGATCAAGCGGGGATTTTGCTATATGTGAATGACGATCACTGGGTGAAAGTCTCGGCTGAATTCATTCCGGATGGTCCATCACATCTCGGTGCCGTCGTGACGAGTTTTGGGTACTCGGACTGGTCGTGTCGAGATGTCGACAACACATTGTTTGATGCGCCGCTTGTCTTTGAACTTCATTATCTCAATCAAGACGTCACACTTTATCACATAACAGGAACGTACAAAGAGCAGCTCCGGATCGCACACTTACATGACGTGACCGATTTGAAGATCGGACCGTACGCCTGTAGCCCGGATGTAGAAGCGGCAGGATGTGAAGTAGAGATATTGAATTTAACATTAGAGAAAGTCGTTGAATAAAACATCAAAAAAGTGGGGCGATGCTATACATCGCTCCACTTTTTTTAAGAAATTGTTAAAAAGAAGGCGGATTAAAACTTAGCCGCTTTTTCTGGCATCGGACCCGTATACAACGATTGTGGTCTAAAGATTCGGTTGTCTCCTGCTTGTTCAAGGATGTGTGCCGTCCAACCGATGATGCGGCTAGATGTGAACGTCGGTGTGAACAGTTCTTTCGGAATATCGAGTCCTTTTAAGACGGCTGCCGCAAAGAACTCAACGTTCGTATAGAGTTTTCTGCCCGGTTTGTACTCTTCGAGTAAATCGATTGCTGTTTGCTCCATTTGTGTAATCAGATTGAACCAATCGCTCTCTTGTGCGAGATCTTTTGAGACGACTTTTAAGGCTTCTGAACGCGGATCGCGTGTTTTATAGACGCGGTGACCAAAGCCCATCAATTTTTCGCCTTTTTCTAATTTGTTCCGGATCCATGGTTCGATGTTGTCGATCGTTCCAATTTCATCAATCATCTCAATGACTTCTGAAGGGGCACCACCATGAAGTGGCCCTTTCATGGATCCGATCGCGGCACAGACGCCGGAAATCATTTCCGATTCCGTCGAGACGACGACACGAGAAGCGAACGTCGAAGCATTCATGCCGTGTTCGATTGTTAAGATCAGATACGCTGTCAGCGCTTTAATCTCAACGTCACTTGGTAATTGTCCCTTGATCATATAGATATAATTCGCGACGTGATCAAGTTCCGGATTCGGTTCAATGAAGTCAGCGCCTTGATTTTTTTGATACTTATAGGCGATGATCGTTGGTAAGAGTGCCGTTAAGTGCATCGCTTGATCGATTGTTGGTGGCCAAGCGAAAGCGGGTGTACCAAGCGCCGAGATTGCCGTGCGCATCGTGCTCATGACATCCATCTCGTTCGGCAATGTATCGAGAATCGTCTTTACGTAAGAAGGAAGTTCACGATAGCTTGTCATCTGTTCCTTGAATGTCAAAAGTTCCGATTCAGTCGGGAACGCACCGTTCCAGATGAAATACGCCACTTCTTCGAATGAATAAGATAATGCAAGTTCCTTTGCCCAGTGTCCACGATAGATAAGATGACCTAATGTTCCATCGACTAAACCGATTTGTGTTTCAGCGGCAATGACGCCTTCGAGTCCTTTTTTGTATTCCATCTTCAACACTCCTTTTCTAATACCTACTGTCAGTATGACTTACAACGATATCAAATCACCAGTTATTTGAATGCGTTTCCAAAATTATTCTTTGAAGCGCTATGATTAGAGTGCATTCTGTTTCAAGAAACAATCCAAATAGATAGTAGCTATGAAGGAGTACATATGAATAAAGCCATGATTATTCGCTTATTAGGATTTTTCTTTGTATTAAATGTCTTTTTAATGATCGATTGTCGGTTTTCAAATCGAGTATCGCTGTCATAGTAGGGATGCTCTTGATGAGCGGATTATTCTTACCCATTGTATTTATTTTCGTATAAGTGATCCTTTGTTCGTCATACAAAAAGAGACCGGGACAGTGTGAATGTCCCGGTCTTCTTCATGCCAAAAACGTATCCAATTGGTCTTGGCGTTTATCAATCATAATCTGAGCCTTTGGAATGTTAGCACCTTGTAACACGTTAATCGTATCTCGGAGAAATTCATCACTACCAACGATGTAGAACAAACCTTCCTTGTCCGCTGTCATCGCTTTGACAGCATCGTAGTAAGCAGAGCGATTTTCGACATAAGTAGGGCTAAACTGCTCATGTGAAAGAAGCTGAGTTTTAAATAGTTCAGTTCGCGTAGAATCGACGTTCAACGAGTGTAGATGAGGAACGCCACTTCTATCAGCCTGATGTTGCAAGATGATCGGACGAAACGTTGCCAAACCAACGCCTGCTGAGAGTAAGTACACCGTACGACCTTCCCGACGCAGTGGAATATTCGAGTGCGTCTTGAATAAGGCAATCTTTTCACCCATTTTCAATTGCTGAAGTGTCTGCTTAAAGACGGAACTTTCCGGTTTGATCCGTGTCGTGATCCCAATCGTTCCTTCATGAGGGAGCGTCGAGATTGACATATGCCGGATCAGACTGCGGTTCGGCTTTTCGCCTGCATTAAAACCTTCTAGCGCCATATGCGTGTGGGCGCCTTCCTCCCAAACGAAATCATCTGGGCGTTTTAAATGAAACGTATAGGTATGTTCGCCCTCTTGCGTCACTTGTTCTAGGGGTAGCCAATCGATCTGCATCGTTCATTCCTCATTTCTATTAAGTATCAATATACAGCAATCGGACCATATGGGCCTTCGATGATCTCAAGTCGTGTCTCAAAGATCTCGGATAATAGCGCTTCATCCATGACCTCGGCGACTGTTCCGAAGGCGGCAATTTGTCCGTCCTTCATCGCACAGATGTGATCGGCGTATTTCGCGGCAAAATTGATATCGTGCAAGACGGTGATGATCGTTCGTCCAAACGTATCAGCGACGTGTCGTAGATAACCCATCATCTGGACTGAGCGGGCGATATCGAGGTTATTGAGTGGCTCGTCGAGTAAGACATATTCCGTTTCCTGACAAAGAACCATCGCAACATAAGCTCGTTGCCGCTGTCCACCAGATAATTCATCGAGATAGCGGTTCTCAAGCGATGTCAACTCGAGGAAATCAATGTATTTCGAAATGATTGTTTCGTCGTCCGTTGTCAGGCGACCTTGTGAGTAGGGGAACCGTCCGAAACCGACGAGCTGTCGGACCGTCAGCCGGGTCACGAAATGATTTTCTTGTCGCAAGATCGTGATGATCTTTGCTAAATCTTTTGATTTACTACTTGTCACATCCATGCCAGCGACTTCGATCTGCCCGGCATCGAGATCCAGCAAACGGCCGATCATCATTAACGTCGTTGATTTCCCTGCACCGTTTGGACCAATCAAAGCCGTGAAACCGCCTTTTGGAATCGTTAAGTCGATTGGACCGATTCTGACATCGTCTGTATACGATTTTTTAACTTGTTCGAGTGATATCATAGGGACCTCTTTCTAAGCAACACGATAAGGAAAATCAGCCCGCCGAACAGTTCGATGATGACGGAGACGACACTTGGCGTGTTGAAAATGTGATACATGAAGAAATAGGCAGTCGTTAAAACGAAGAAACCAATTGCGAATGCCATCGGGAAAACATATTTATGATCGTATGTCGCAGCGACTTGATAGCTGAGCGTCGCCACTAAGAAACCAAAGAACGTCAATGGTCCGATCAGAGCCGTCGACATCGACATCAGGAGTGAAATCAAAATCAAGAAGTAGATGACACTGCCGCGATGATTGACACCGAACGATGTCGCGACCTCTTTTCCGAGTGCGACGACGTTGAGTCGTCCGGACGAAAAGTAGAGCAACAGACCAACGACGAGGACGACCGGAATGACGATCGGGAAGTAAGCTGCGTCGGCATTCGTGACCGAACCGAACAGGCGCGCTTGTAAGATGTCGAACTCGGACGGCGCGAGCATCTTTCGCATGAATGACGATAGCGAGTTGAGACCAGTACCGAGAATGATTCCGACGAGTAACATCAATTGCAAGTTCGCGTACTTACCAGACAATAACCAGCCGTATAACAAGAGGCTCATCGCGAGCATGATCGCGACCTGTGTCAAAAAGGCATTCGTGCCGGTAAAGCCAACGAGTGCTCCCGCACCGAAGAAAAAGATCATCGATGTCTGGATCGTCGAGTAAAGGGCATCAAAACCAAGCAGGGACGGTGTTATGATCCGGTTGCTCGTGATCGAATGAAAGGCGACGGTCGCGAGACTTTGGCAAATTGCTGCAATCGCCATCGTGATGACTGCCGTGATCCGGCGTTCGACGACCGGCCAAAAGGACGGAGAATCAACCGGAACCGGATTATTGTAGAGCAAGAGACCAATCGTACTGAACACTCCGCCGCTAAGGAACAGGATGAGGAGAATCCAGTAGCGGCGCTCGAGTCGTTTCGACTGAAAGGCAGACGCCCGGCGATTGGTTTCACGTTTAACGCTCGGTTGATTTCTTGTATGTTCTTGTTGTCTAATCGCGGTACTCATCTGACACCTCCAGTCTTCCGCCGACGTAACAGAATGATGATGAAGACGGCTGCTCCGACCGTTCCGAGAATCAAGGAGACCGGCAGTTCAAACGGGCGGATGATCGTGCGTGAAATCAGATCACTAATTAGAATCGTTGCCATGCCAATCAGACAGACCCACGGCAAATTACTACGAAGATCGTCACCGCGAAACATCGAAACGATGTTCGGAACGATCAAGCCGAGGAAGGGCAAATTGCCAATGACAGTCGCGACGACACCGACGGATAGGGCAATTAGTCCGGTCGCAATCAGCATCAGCCGGTTGTAGTTGACACCGAGACTCGTCGCGATGTCTTCGCCAAGCCCAACGAGCGTCAAGCGACTCGCAAGGAAGAAGATACAGACCGTGACTCCGATGATGATCCAGAGATACTCGTAGCGACCGATTTGAACGGACGCGAACGAACCGACGAACCAGCCTTCGATTGCCTGACTGGCACGGAAGAACAAACCGAGGAACGTCGAAATCGCAGAGATGACGGCTCCGAGCATGAGACCGATGATTGGGACGATTAATGATGACCGCAGTCGGACCGAACGGAGAAACCAGAAGAAGACCATCGTCCCGATGAATGCAAAAAGAATAGCACCGGTCATCCGCATCATTAGCGACGGTGCCGGAACGAGTAAGTAGACGGCTAACAGTCCGAGTCCTGCCCATTCGATCGTTCCCGTCGTCGTTGGTTCAACGAGCCGGTTTTGGGTAATCAGTTGCATGACAAGTCCTGCCATCGCCATCGCAGCACCGGTCAGCATCAAGGCGAGCGTCCGCGGAACGCGCGTGATCCAGAACATATCGAAATCGTTCGCGGCACTCCGTAGTTCGTAGACGCCCGTGAAGAGGGACGCCGTAGCGAGCGCTAAGACGAGACATAAGGTCAAGACGAACGGCTTCGTCCAAACGACAGAAAAGGAAGGTCGAGCGGGTGGCTCAACTCTTCCATTCATTTGTTGCTGTGCATGTGCCATTACTTCTTGAGCGCTTTCGCGATGTCAGTGAAGAATTCCGAGTACGTCTGAATCGATTCATTTAAGTACGTATCTTTTGGTGCATAGACGATGTTGTCGTCTTTGATTGCTTTCGTTTTTTGCAGAGCAGGCGCACGGTCGATGACATCTTGCGCCGGTACGGCACCTTCTGCGTTTCCGAGTGGCGCGTCACGGTCAATGACGAGTAGCCAGTCCGGGTTACTTTGAGCGATCGCTTCGACCGAGACTTCATCACCTTGATCGTTCCCTGATTTTTGTTTAACTTCGAGCGCTGGTTTCCAGTCGAACAAATCATACATCGGTCCGAAGACACGTCCA
Source organism: Exiguobacterium sp. EF_C8 (assembly GCF_054956715.1). Lineage (NCBI taxonomy): Bacteria > Bacillati > Bacillota > Bacilli > Caryophanales > Exiguobacterium > Exiguobacterium sp. EF_C8. The sequence continues at coordinate 1,353,425 of NZ_CM143264.1, forward strand.
CTCATCGGCGCTGAGAATCCAATATCGCCACCCGAGACGATGACCGACATGACGCTGTCCTGTCCGTTATACGATTTTTTGACGTCTTTGATCGATTGCTCGAGTGTCGTCACGAGCTGATCCGCTTCTTGTTTTTTATCGAAGATCTGTCCGAGTGTCTCTGTCGTATCTTCAAGTCCTTTGACGAGTAACTCACCTGGCGTACCAGAGTCTTCCGGTAATGCGATGTCAAGATCGATGACAGCGGCGTTTGGAACGAGTTTTTTGATGTCTTCATAATGATCAGCGAAACGCTGCCCGACGATGACGACGTCCGGATTGACACCAGCGATCGCTTCGAGGTTCGGTTCGAAGTGCATGCCGACATCGACGATATCCTTATCTTTTGCATAAGGTGACTCAGCCGGGAGCAGTCCGACTGGTGCTGCAATAAGTTCGACGTCCCATGCGGCAAGCGTCTCAAATGTCCGGTTATCGAGTGCGACGACTTTCTTCGGATCAACCGGAACGTTGACCGTTCCATGTGCGTCTTTGATTTTGATCGTCTTTGGTGCCTCTGCGTCCTTCTTCGTGTCTGCTTCTCCTGCGTTCCCGCATGCTGCGAGTAAAACAGCAAGCGAACTCACGACGAGTGGTGTTTTCCATTTCCCCATGATGATTCAGCTCCTCATATTTGATTTGATAACACATAAATCACGGATTGAGCAGCAGATGGATTATGTATGACTACCTGATTAATCTGTTCTCAATAAGTGATAATGATTATCATTGTCATGTTCACTGAGAATCATAGCAAACGAATTCGGAAGACGCAACGCCATTTTCCAAGGAATTACCTGGAACAGTTTTTTACTTCTATAAACTATACAAAAATAAAAAAATGATAATCCTTCTCATTTGGATGTATAAATAGGACCATCGGACGCTTTTAAGCAACAGAGGTTTAGACGACTTCAAAAAGAGAAAGTGGTAATATATGTATCAAATTTTCAAATCAGAGACACCGCAGAAGACGACTTTGAAATGAGGTGCTGTATGAATCAACCATTTGAAGAATTGAAGATGTATCAAAATTTTGATGAGCTTGCTGACGATGTACTCGATTTCGCAAAAGAGATTTTACCGGATCAGATGTTGTACTTATCAGCAATCGAAGCAGGACAACAACGGATGTTAAAGATTGCAAACGATAAAGCAGATATTCCGATGGTGGAAGGCATGCAGATTGAATTAAACCAATCATTATGTAAACTGGTTGATTTCGAGACGAAACAGCCGGTCGTCCTCGAAGATATTCCAAACGCGGAACAACTCGGCGATTGGCGAAAAGGTTTGGAGGAGGCTCACGTCCGGTCCTACTTAGGGATTCCAATCGTCTTGACGAGCGGGGAAACGTTCGGCACGTTATGTGCGATCAATAATCGGGTCAGCTTGTATGAACAGAAGAATGTTCAGCTGCTGCAACGGATCGTCCGACTCTTCTTGTACTACTTAGAGCTTGAGCGTCATGCTTGGAAGGATGCGTTGACAGGACTGCATAATCGGCGGTACTTAACGAAGCAGTTCGAGGATCATCCCGGACAGACAGGGGCGGTGTTCTTCCTTGATCTCGATGGCTTTAAGCAAGTCAACGACGTCTTTGGACATGAGACGGGGGACATTGTTTTGCAAGAGGTCGCGCAACGTCTACGACAGTTCGTGCGCGAACAAGACGATGCGATGGCCGTGCGCCTAGGAGGCGATGAGTTCATCCTCCATTTCGGTCATGCTGATTCAAGGGAAGGGTGGGAGCGACTCGCGAAGCGGATCGTCACTTCGTTAAGTGAGTGGGAAACAGATTACCGTGTGTCAACAAGTATCGGGATCGTGATGTATGACGCCGAATTTCGTCCAGAGTTAAAAGTCTTGCTACAGCAGGCAGATGTCGCGCTATATGCTGCTAAGTCGTCAGGAAAGAATACGTATCAATTTTACGAGTTAGTAAAAGAGTAAAGTCTACCATGCCCATGAATATTTGTTCGTTATAGAACAGGATGCTTGTTTTAGTATGGTAAAGTACAAATAAAAATTAAATTGCTTGTAAAACACTCATGTAGCGAATGAGTGTTTTTTTGTGTTGAGAAAGTAGAGACAGTTTTTTGTCATGAGCCAGAACAAACTTCAATCGTAAACGCTTACAAAAAGCAACTGTTTTCGTTTTATACTGAATGCGTAGGAGGGCCTCCACTAATGTTACTGAACGAGAAAAGCAAACGAATCCTTCATGTGATTCTTCATGAAGAGATCGTACAAATTCCATTTTTATTAACAATCTTACCGTATTCCAAACGCACTTTGGAGTATGAAATCGAACGTATTCAGGAATGGCTAGGATATCATCACTTCCCATTGCTTGATGTGAATGGATCGATTTTAACGATTCCAGCTGATAAGGGGATTGGAGAAAAGCTAGAGAAGGCTGAATTAATCTTTTCAGAAGAAGAACGTGAGTTGTTGATCACGTTCTATACGATGATGGAAGACGATTTTGTATCTTCCGTTCATTATCAACAGTTGTTAAATGTATCGAAATTTACAGTGCAAGAAAGCTTAAACGCTGTGAAAAAAGATGCCGTTCAATTTGGAATTACACTCAATTATTCTCGAAAAGATGGATATCACTTCTACGGACATCTACAAACTATTTATTTGTATATGTATCGAGCGATTGAGCGCTTAATTCGACTTTCTACGAAAAATGATTTGATGGCTATGATCATTGATGATTGGTCAGAGCGTTTAATTAAAGCGAAACAACAAATCGAATCATATGAAGCACAACAACAATTTCAATTTGTAGAAGAGCATCGAGAAAAACTTTCTTATTTTTTGATGATGGGTCGATCGCTAGCAATAAAGGAAATCGTTCCGAGTGAAGAACCGCTGTTCATGAAAGACATTGATTCGACACTCATTTCGTATTTCGAAGAACGAACACTATTCGTTGATACGTTAGATCTCCTTATTCAAAGCGGTCCGAAGATAGAAGAGGAAATTCAAAAAGATCTTCATATTCGCCTTTCTGCAGTCATGCATGAGGTAATTACTCATTTTGAGACGATTTCTTGCACTTTCATTATCGAAAAAGAAGCTCTTTGTGAAAAGTTAGTACTTCACTCGAAAGCTACGATGCAACGCCTTTATTCAGGTTTGGAATCTTCATCGGAATTGAAGCGGTATGTCATGGAAGAACATCAAGTTTTACATGTTCTTGTATCGAAAGCACTAGAACCATTCCGCAAATTGATGAATCAAGATATACCAGATGTCGAAGTCATGTACTATACGCTTCACTTTGCTACACATCTAAATCAGCAAGGAGAGCAATTGGATAAAAAGTTAAAAGCAATTGTCGTCTGTCCAAGTGGGATTAGCGTATCGCATATGCTCGATTACATTCTCAAAAATCAATTTCCGGAGATTGTATTTTTACCACCGGTGTCACAACGAGAAGTCGGTCAATTCGTTGAAATCATCGATGTCATTTTTACGACAGTTCCGTTAGAAGAGAGCATTCATTTGCAGGCAGATGTCATGCTTGTACCTACATTACCAACACGTTTTGAGCAAATTACATTAAGACGTTCGGTAGAGCAACGTTTTCTAAAACGAAACCAAGCAGATGGAATTCAATTGGAAGATTTAATTGCTGTCATCAAACAACATGCAACAATCGATAGTGAATCGGCGTTGCGACAGGCTTTAAATCAGTTGTTATTTCCAAAACAACAAAAACTGCTACAAGGAGGACAACCGGTGCTAAATGATTTAATCACAACAAACCAAATACAGCTACACCAACGTGTGGATTCGTGGATGGATGCCATTCGAGTGGCAGCAAGCCCTTTACTGCTCGAGAAGAAAATTCAACCGTCGTACATCGAGACGATGATTCAAAACGTTGAGTCTCATGGTCCATATATTGTTTTGATGCCAAATGTGGCGATTCCGCACGCACGACCAGAAGACGGAGTACTTCAACTAGGAATGAGTATTTTGAAATTAGAAGAACCTGTTTTATTTCCACAAGATAAAGAAGTCCATCTGTTCTTTGTTCTTGCCGCCATTGATCAAACAACACATCTTAAAGCGCTAAGTCAGCTGACGAATCTTTTAGGAAATCAAGTGGATGTCACACGTTTGCTAGAAGCAAACTCTGTAGCAGAAATTGAAACAATCATCGAACCATATTCTGAGGAGGACTAAATCATGAAGAAAATTTTAGTAGTATGTGGAAACGGACTTGGATCAAGCTTCATCATGGAACTCAACGTTAAAAAGGCACTTGAACAAATGGGAAAAGAGGCAAATGTTTCTCATACGGATCTATCGACGGCTCAAACTGAACCTGCTGATATTTATCTAGGCGCAAAAGATATCATTGTTTCGCTCGACAACGGTACACGCGATATCGTTGCACTTGAAAATGTCATGAATATCGAAGACATCAAAACACAACTTAGTACGAGACTTTAAGTAAAAACACTTAAAAGAATGGGGGACTGACCTTGCTTGATTTACTTATGCGAGATATTTTAGGAACGCCAGCAATCCTGCTCGGTATATTTGCTCTTGTTGGATTACTGTTGCAAAAAAAGGATATTGCGACAGTGGTTTCGGGAACACTCAAGACGATCATGGGCTTTATCATTATCGGCGCAGGAGCCGGTGTCATCATCGCAGCACTCGAAATCTTTAGTAAAATGTTCGATCATGCATTCAGCATTCGGGGAATCATTCCAAATAACGAAGCAATCGTAGCAGTTGCTCAAGATGCATTTGGTGTAGAGACTGCAATGATCATGGTGTTCGGAATGGTCATGAACATTGTTTTGGCACGGTTTACACCATTTAAGTACATCTTCTTGACTGGACATCATACGTTATTTATGGCGAGTTTACTTGCAGCAATTCTTTCAGTTTCCGGATTGAGCGGTGTTCTATTAGTTGTTGTGGGTTCGATTCTACTTGGATTATGTATGGTTCTTTTTCCAGCACTCTTACAACCATTCGTTCGACAAATCACTGGTTCTGATGACTTTGCAGTTGGGCACTTTGGTTCTCTCGGATACTTTATTTCTGGAACGATCGGAAAATATGCGGGAAATAAAGAACACTCAACGGAGCAAATCAAGGTACCTAAACAATTAGGATTCTTAAGAGATACATCTGTTGCCGTCTCTTTGACGATGACGTTACTCTTTGTTGTCGTTGCATTATTTGCTGGACCAGGATTCATTGAAAAAGAATTATCGAGTGGATCGAACTATATCGTTTTCTCTATCATTCAAGCTATTACGTTCGCGGCAGGAGTCTACATCGTACTTGCCGGTGTTCGGATGTTAATTTCAGAAATCGTACCAGCATTTAAAGGAATCGCGGATAAACTCGTACCGAATGCAAAACCGGCGCTAGATTGTCCAACAGTCTTCCCATTCGCGCCAAACGCGGTCATCATCGGTTTTCTATCTAGTTTTGTCGCTGGATTGATTTCAATGTTCTTCTTACCTTTACTCGGATTATCAATCATCGTTCCTGGATTAGTGCCTCATTTCTTTACAGGTGCTGCTGCTGGCGTATTCGGTAATGCGACTGGGGGAAGACGGGGTGCAATACTTGGATCGTTTGCAAACGGTATTCTCATCAGCTTTTTACCAGCCTTCCTTCTACCGTTACTCGGAAATCTCGGTTTCGAAGGAACGACATTCGGAGATTCTGACTTTGCATTCGTCGGAATTTTGATTAGTTGGATTGTTTCTCTATTTAGTTAAATAAGCGTATTGATTACTTAGCTCGTTATAAAAAAAATGAGCGATTCATTTCTACTCATCGAAAAAGACCTGACGCTTCTGAAATCATTCAGAAACAGTCAGGTCTTTTTACTTGCTATGTAGGCGATGGACGATCCGAATGATGTCCTTTTTCGGACGGTCAGGAAACCTGAGACACAACGTCTCGACACACTTCACAGGATCCTCATTCTCTAACAAGCGGAGGGCTTCCTTTACAACTGGATCATGTGATTCGGTGACTTCGGAAGATTTTGCAGTCAAATCTCCTGATTGATGAATCAGGTAAAACAATACCGTATGTACAGTCACAAGTACGATTTTCGTCGCGAGAGAAATCGTGATGGACTTAACGTAGAGATCCATCCAAAGCAAGACACTTAAACTTACCCAAAAATTCACTACGGCAAAGAGTACGTTCGAGACAGGGCGCTTAAAAAGTCCACCGAGCGCACGCATCGCTCCGTCGAAGATGACGCTAACAAAGAGACTTGCGAGATAGAAACATAAAAGAAACACAAGGCAACCAACGAACGAGTCGTAGGAAACATCTCCGACGGATAAAATCAGCCCATCGATCATTAGCAAAGGAAGCACTAAGAGGAGAGCGAGAAACACAAGCGAGACGGAGGAAACCAGTCGTGGCATAACATCATCCTTTCAATACGAATCGTCTTGTTGCACAAGAGACATATCCTACAGATTAGGATATCGTTTAACGTATTTGATTACAATTATTCACAAAAAAGAGACGTGCTCAGAACGTTCTCTGTTAATTGTGGAAACCCTGTCAAAAAGCGCTTCAAAGTCCAGTCAACATCTAGATTATTCATTGACAATCCTTATCTTTCCCTCTTACAATTGAAAATGATTATCAATACAAGTTGGGGGTTCTGCTTACAATGAACGTTAACCGTAAAAAATTACTAATTTCTACCGTCTCGATCCTGTCTTTGACATCATTATTGATCGGCTGCTCGAATCCAGGCGAGTCGACAGGAGAGCGAAAAGATAAAGATACATTGACGCTCGCGTGGCCACGCGACGTCGGAACGATGAACCCGCACGTCTATAACCCATCACAACTGTTTGCACAGTCGATGATCTATGAGCCACTCGTCCACTACGGCGAAGGTGGAAAGCTTGAGCCATACTTAGCATCGTCTTGGAAGATTTCTGAAGACGGAAAAACGTATACGTTCACGCTCCGTGACGGTGTCAAGTTCTCGGACGGCTCGACGTTCGACGCAGCCATCGTCAAAAAGAATTTTGATGCGATCCTTAAACAAAAAGCCTTACATAGCTGGCTTGGGTTCATCACGAAAATCGAGAAGACGGAAGCGGTTGATGCAAAGACATTCCGTCTGACATTATCCGAAGCGTACTATCCGACAATTCAGGAACTCGCGGTCGTCCGTCCGGTACGTTTCCTCGGAGAGGCTGGATTCCCGGAGAACGGCGATACATCGAAAGGTGTCAAAAAGGAAGTCGGGACAGGTCCATGGATGCTCGACGAGTACAAACCGGATCAGTACGCGACGTTTAAGGTCAACAAGAACTACTGGGGACCGAAGCCGAACGTCGATCACATCAAGGTCGACATCATCCCGGATGCGGAGACACGTGTCTTAGCACTCGAAAAAGGACAGGTTGATCTGATTTACGGGGAAGGGGCGATCAGCATCGATGCCTTCAACCAGTTGAAGACGGATAAGTCGTACAAAACGCAGATGTCTGAACCAGTCGCGACGCGTCTCCTCGTCTTGAACACGAAAAATAAACGTCTGTCTGACGAACGCGTCCGCCAGGCGTTACAGCACGGGTTCGATAAAGCCGCCCTCGTTGAAGGGATCACGTCGGGATTAGAAGCTCCAGCTGATTACTTGTTGCCACCGAACATGCCGTACACATCGAACTTGAAAGTGAAGCAACGGGATTATGACGTGAAGGAAGCGAATCGTCTTCTTGATGAAGCAGGTTGGAAACTTCCGAAAGGTGAGAAGGTTCGCGTCAAAGACGGTCAACCATTGCAAATCGGGATGATGTATGACGCAGCAGAACAGGTCCAAAAGGCGATGGCCGAGACACTTCAGTCGGAATGGTCAAAAATTGGTGTCGAGCTGAAGACAGAAGCCGTCGAACTACCGGATCAAGTCCAGCGCTTCAAGGATAACCGGTTTGATATCAACTTCTACAGTAACTTCGGTGCACCGTATGATCCGCATACGTTCGTGAACTTGATTGATACAGATGGCTTCGGCTTCAAGGAAGCGATTTCGGCTTATCCGAATAAAGAACAACTGTTGCAAGAGATCAAAGATGTCTTGAAGACGACGGACGAAACAAAGCGTCAGAAGATGTACGCCGACATTCTGCCATCGCTCCAAGATCAAGGTGCGTTAATTCCAATCTCGTACTTGAAGAAGATGGCAATCTATCAATCGGACGTGACGAACTTCCAGTTCCCAGCGAACCGAGACGAGAGTCCATTCGCGCGTATCGGAATCAAGTAAAGGAGGGATGACATGGGGGTCTTCCTCGTCAAACGTATATTATCCGTCATCCCGATCTTGTTACTTGCTGTCTTGATTCTGACCGGGTTAATTCATTTATCGCCAGTTGATCCGGCACAGGCCTATCTATCTGCTGCCCATATCCAGCCGACGGATGAACTACTCGCTGCAAAACGAGCAGAATTCGGGCTCGATCAACCGTTCTACAAACAATATATTGATGCCGTCATCCGCTTGGCGCAGCTCGATTTCGGAACATCGTATCTATCGGGTAAACCGGTCCTTGAAGATGTCTTGCTCCGTTTACCACCGACAGTCGAACTGGCTTTGACGAGTCTGTTGCTGGCGCTTGTCATCAGTATTCCACTCGGGTTCCTTGCCGGCATTGAGAAAAATGGCTTCTTTGACCATCTGAGTCGGGGAATCGCCTTCATCGGGGCTTCAATTCCGTCGTTTTGGCTCGGATATCTGTTCATCTTCTTCTTTGCCGTAAAGCTTGATTGGTTTCCGGTCGGCGGGACAGGAAGCGTAATGCACTTAATTTTACCGGCATTGACACTCGCGTTTCCATTGATTGCCCTTTATACACGATTGCTGCGCGGAAGTGTGATTGAAGCATTGAATGAACCGTATGTCTTGTTTGCCCGGACACGTGGATTAAAGGAAGGACGGATTCTTGGCAAACACGTCCTTCGGATGGCGATTCCGCCAATGATCACGGGTCTTGGGATGAACCTCGGGAAGTTGCTGACGGGAACGATCATCGTCGAGACCGTTTTCTCGTGGCCTGGCTTCGGTCGCTACTTCATCGAAGCGATCTTTGATCGAGACATGCCGGTCATCCAAGGCTACGTCTTTCTCGCGGCACTCGTCTTCATCGGCAGCAGTTTGCTCGTTGATATCATTCAAGCCGTGCTCGATCCACGACTAGCGAAAAAAGGAGGAGCAGTATGAATACTCCACTTCCAGCAACGATGATCCGGTCGCGATATACACCGCTTCTTTATCTCTGTGCCCTCGTCTTGATTGGCATGGCAGGCGTTGCGTTGTTTGCACCGTGGATTGCACCGCATGATCCGAATCTCGTCGACTTGACGCAAAAGCTTCATGGACCTTCGTCAGCCTATCCGCTCGGAACCGACCAGCTCGGACGTTGTCTCTTGTCGCGCTTGATCTATGGTGCGCGGATCTCACTCGGATGTGCCGTGTTGATTTTCATCGCCTCACTTGCAATCGGATTGTTCGTCGGAACACTTGCCGGCTATCGTGGCGGTTGGGTCGATCAACTCTTAATGCGTCTGTGCGACGGTGTAATGGCGTTTCCGAGTCTGATACTCGTCCTCGGTCTCGTCGGTATCTTTGGTCCGGGTCTCAAGCAGGTCATCATCGCCTTGATGCTCGTCCAGTGGGTTTATTACGCGCGGATGTTCCGCGGAATGGTCATGACGTTGAAGACGGAAGCGTTCATCGCGGCTGCTCGCGTCAACGGTTCATCTTCATGGAAGATTATCCGGACGCACATCCTGCCGAACATCTTACCGCCGCTACTCGTCATTGGGACACTTGAGATGGGCTGGGCGATCATGGATATCTCGGCGATGTCGTTCCTTGGGCTTGGTGTCCAGTCACCGACAGCCGAATGGGGAGCGATGATTCACGAAGGAAAATCGTACATCCGGACGAATCCGGAATTGATGATTTATCCGGGACTTGCGATCATGCTCGTCATCATCAGCTTTAACCTAGTGGGAGAACAGTTAGCAGAACGATTCGGTGTATCAAAAACGATGAAATGAGAGGAGGTGCCCGTATCAAACCGATCTTAGCTGTCGACGGTCTGACCGTCTGTACGAAACAACAAGTAACATTGATCGAAGGGGTGACGTTCTCGATTCAACCAGGTCAAATCCTCGGTCTCGTCGGAGAAAGTGGTTGTGGGAAGACAGTGACGAGTCTTGCGTTGATGCGTCTGCTTAATCCGCAAACGACAGACGTGACCGGTGATATCCGACTGAACGGAAAATCGATCCTTTCCTTATCGGAACGCGCTGTTCGGTCGATTCGGGGCGGTGAGATTGCATTCATTATGCAAAATCCGATGAGTGCCTTCACACCGGTCTACTCGATCGGGCACCAGATGATCGAGACGATTCAGACCCATTCACGTTGTTCAAAGCGTGAAGCGAAACAGCAAGCGATGACGGCACTTGAAGAAGTTAATCTAACGGATGCCGCCCGGTTGCTCAAAGCTTATCCGTTCGAGCTGAGTGGCGGGATGTTGCAACGGATCATGATCGCATTAGCCGTCGCCCTTCGCCCGAGCGTCCTGATTGCCGACGAACCAACGACCGCGCTCGACGTCTTCAATCAAAAGACGGTTCTTGAATTACTTGAACGGATGCGGGCGACCTACGGAACGGCGATGTTACTCATCTCGCACGATCTCGGTGTGATCGCTGAACTTGCAGACGAAGTCCTCGTCATGCAACAAGGACGGATCGTCGAACAGGCGGATGTCTTTGAATTGTTTGATCGACCGCAGCATCCGTATACGCAGTCACTTCTCGCACAGCATATCGGAAGGGAGGCGTTCGGATGAGTCTACTGCAAATTGATCAAGTCTCGCATGTCTACAAGCGCCGGTTTCAACCAGCACAGATTGTCTTACACGAAGTCTCATTGACGCTTGAAGCCGGACGCTGTCTCGGGTTGCTCGGATCGAGCGGTGCCGGGAAAAGTACGCTCGGACGACTATTGCTCGGACTCGAACGTCCCTCGAGCGGAACGATCTGGTTTAACGGTGTCGATCGCCACGCGACAAAACGTCTGTTTCAAGGTGACGTCCAAGTCGTCTTTCAGGACTCGTTTGCTGCCGTCAATCCGAAACTGACAGCGGCTGATATCATTGCGGAACCGCTCGATAACTTCATTCGTTTAAAGGGAGATGCGCGGCAACAACGCTTGATGACGTTAATCGAACAGGTCGGGCTCAAGGCGACGGATTTGACGAAATATCCGGCGCAGTTCAGTGGCGGGCAACTCCAGCGGATCGCAATTGCGCGAGCGATTGCTGCCGAACCACGCCTGATCGTTTTAGACGAAGCGGTCAGTAGTCTCGACATGGTCAATAAACGATTGATTCTCGCTTTGCTAGCTGATTTAAAGCGAAAACACGGCTTAACATATGTCTTCATCACCCATGACATTAAAGCTGCCGAGCAACTCTGTGACAGCTTTGCAATTTTGGAGCAGGGACGCCTTGTCGGTCATTACCCGAGTCTAGCGGCGTTCGATGCTGCGACGGATCCTGCCGTTGAACGGATGCGTCAAGCGAAGCTTGCCATGCACCCAAGACAACGAACGATTCGAAAGACACAACCAAACAAAGGATAACGGACTGCTGAACGCTTCCGTTATCCTTTTTTGTTGTAGAGCCGGATCAGTAAGCCGTTTTTCGGAACCGAAGTGCCGACCAGCCGAGTGTGAGGACAATCCAAACGAGACAAGAAATGACACCGAACAGATGGGACGAAGAAAAAAACGATGTGTTCGATGGAACTGACAGAAGCGCACCAGGCATGAAAAATAGAACGTCTGGCTTTAGAGAAGGAAGTACAACAAGAAGCAAGGAGACGACGAGCGATAGGATGCCAATCGGTACAGCGCGTTGCAAGAAGGTGCTGATCAGTAATGTCAGACTAACGACGAACAACGTCCAAAGACTAAAATCGAGGATGATGCGTAGCGCAAGCATCGGCGAAAGGAATCCGAACCAATAGACGGTCAGACAATAGGACGTGAGTGCCCCGATTAGAATTCCGAATAAACTGATCATACCGTGACTGAACCATTTCGATAGCAGATAGACATTCCGAGAAACAGGACGCGTTAAAATGAAATCCTGCATGCCGGTTTGGCGATCTGACGCTAGCAGTCCCATGAAGCTCATGATCAGAACGATCAAGCCAAGCTGATTGAACTGTCCATGAATCGTTGCGCTGAAGACGTCAAGTGATTGCGGAGCAGGACGATTCGGATCAACGATGATGCCATCCGCGTTTCCGACGTGTGCGAGTAAGACATCCATATACATCAACAGCAATGGTTGCGTCACGCCGAGAGCAATGAAAAACAGCGGTAACCAGACGATTTTCCATTCTTTCCACGCTTCCAACCACTCGGTCAGCGTCAGCGTATAAAACGTCCTCATACGTCCGCCACCATATCGAGGAACCGTTCCTCGAGTCCAATCGGTTGATAGGCGATCGAAGCAATCGACCATCCTAGTTGAATCAAGGTGGTCGCTAACTCTGAAAGGTCAAGTGGCTGCTGTGCAGAGAATTGATAGCAGCATGGGTTGATTCGACTAATCTCGACTCGTGGAAATAGTGTCGCAGAAAAAGACGGGGCAGCTGTAAGCGTCTCGACTTGAATCCGGTATTGATCCACGTTGCGTTGATTGTCGAGCGGACCAAGCAATTTTCCATGTTTGATGACGAGGAAGCGGTCGCAACACGTTTTCGCATCTTCTAACAGGTGTGTCGAGACGATGATCGTCATCCGTTTCTTTAAACGGAGGATCAACTGATTGATATCATGCCGACCACTTGGATCAAGGGCGGAAGCTGGTTCATCGAGAATCAGAAATGTCGGTTCATGTAAGATCGCTTGGGCGATCCCGAGACGTTGGCGCATCCCGCCGGACAAGCGTTCGATGACTTCTGCTTGTTGAGCGTGGAGTCCAACTTCATGTAGAACGTCCGGAATCCGCTTATTTAACGTTGCACGATCAAGCCCCGACAAGTGACCGAAAAAACGCAGTGACTGTTCGCACGTCATCCAAGGTTTAAAGTCGGTCTGTTGGGATAAATAGCCGATCGATCGCTGCTGTTGCCGGATGGGGCGGGAAGACATCGTGATGGAACCACGATCACCCTCAATCATGCCGCTTAGACATTTCAGGAGTGTCGTCTTTCCGGCACCATTTGGACCAATCAGTCCGAGACATTCATGTTCGTGAATCGTAAAGGAAATATCGTCTAGAATGAGACGTCGTTGAAGTGAAAGCTGGAGATTGGAAATCTGAATCATGCCGTCGTCCTCCTTCCGATGACGAAGTAAAGAATCGAGCCAATCGGCTGGACGAGAAGAATGACCATTAACCAAGTAGTCGGTGTCGCGATCCGGTCCTTGCGTCTAAACCAATCGATACAGGCGCAGCTGAGTAGAATCAGATTGATGGAGAGGTAAATCAATAATAGGGGCAGAAGTCGTTCCCAGTCGATTTGTGATAAGGCAGAGAAATCTGTATTCATAAAAACCCTCCTTTTCTATTACCATTATCAATAATGAAAATAGAAAAGTCAATAAAAGATGTACTGATAAAAAAAACACTCTCCTGAATACAGAGAGTGTTTACGGTAAGATGACGAGTGAGACGGTCCGTTCTTTTGCCTGGTCTTCCATCTCCAAGTGATGATATTTTTCGAGCAATGTCCGCATGTCCTGTTGGAAATCATTGAAGGTTTCATCCGTCAGCTGCAGTTTAACAATCGAGAACGTCGAGTGGTCCTGACCTTCCGTTTGAACGGTCTGTTCGAAGTATGTTTGGTACTGCTGTAAGACATACATGAAGTAGAACGAGACGAAATTCACTTTTTCGTCGTACGTCGCACTGTTCCAGTCTGCTTCGCTAATTTGATAACCGCTTGTGTTTAAAGCATATATTTTCTCTTCGACTTTTCCGACACGATGGACGGCAACGACTTTCAACAACTGATCGTCCATCATCGCATTGACTTGCCGGTATAAGGTCGACTGCGGTACATCCGTTAGGCGTTGATTCAGTTGCATGATTGATAAACCATCTTCGAGATCAATCAATTCAAGTGCAATTTTAAAACGGACATGGTTTTTAAATAGATTAAAGTTCATGATGCATCTAACTCCTTCATCGATGAGATTCCTGAAATTATCATATCATGCTACTAATATCATGCTACTAATGGTATTCTTAAAAATGATAATGTAAAAAGAAAGGAAATTTCAATTAAATCGAGAATAGTCTACAATGACACTAATTGGAAAAGGAGCGTTCCTATGAAAGATCCTAACTATCGATACGGTACATATGCACTTATCACAAGCTTTTTCTTATTTTTCATTGTTCAGATATTCCGAGCATATGTGGAATTATCACCGGAATTTGCTGGCGAAGCACTGGAAGAATATCATTTGATGTACTTTCCAATCATCGCATTAGTCGTTGGAGTTGTCTTATTTATCAACGGCTGGTGGAAATCGACGGAAGCACAACATAAAGCCTTGTCGAATTCAGAGCAAAAATAACGTATGCAAGTTAAAAAGACCGTCAACGAAATTCTCGTTGACGGTCTTTTTAGGTTTATTCACTGACTTTCGTAAATCGTTCAATCGAAAATGGTGCAATCGGTTCAGGAGTCGATTTTTCGATGACTAGTTCACTGAGTACTTTTCCGACTAAGCTGCTGAACTTGAATCCGTGACCGGAAAAGCCGGCGGCGATCGCGATGTGCGGATAGTCCGGGTGCAGATCGATGATGAAGTCCTCGTCCGGTGTCATCGTATAAAGACATGTTTTGCCATGAGATAAGGTATCGATCGAGGGGATGAATGTGTTCGTGAACTGTCGTAAATCTGCCAGATCACCGGCTTCTTGACCAAATGGACGGCGTGGATGATTCGGATCAACCGGGATACCACCATCGTGCCGTCCGATTTTCAGACCGGCTTGAGCGATGCTTGGAAAACCGTAATAATAACCGGCGGGTGTATCAAAGGCGAAGGCAGGGAACACCGCGTCGTTGAATACTTCTTCCGCTGCTTCAAACCAGGCAAACGTCTTTCGGACCGGGCGAAGCGGTAAGGAGAGTCCGGTCTGTTCGAGCAACGGACCAGACCAAGCCCCGGCTGCGACGATCAACGCGTCAG
The DNA here is from genome assembly GCF_054956715.1 of Exiguobacterium sp. EF_C8. NCBI lineage: Bacteria > Bacillati > Bacillota > Bacilli > Caryophanales > Exiguobacterium > Exiguobacterium sp. EF_C8. Next base: position 1,368,735 of record NZ_CM143264.1, read on the forward strand.
CTGAATAGATGTCTGATCCAACCGTCACGTCAACACCAGTGGCATGAGCAGTAAGCGTCGTCACTGTTGCATTCGTCCGGATGTCGACACCGTTCGCTACAGCAAGGTCACGGTATGCTTCAATACAATCCTCGCACTTCAATACTCCAGACGTCGGTTCGAAGCAGCCGATATAATCGTCGGGCATCGTTAAACCGGACCAGCGAGTTCTCATTTCGTCAGCCGTCAGGACCTCGAGCGGCAAATCATACTGCTCAGCACTCTTAATGATCGTCTGCATCGAGCGGGACGAGCGTTGACCAGCGTTCAAGACGCCAGTGTTTAGGAACAAGTTCCGACCGCTGATCTGTTCTAACTCGTACCATAAGCTTTGCGCAGCTAACGCGAGCGGTACGTAAGCTTCCCCTTCACCATAGGCATGGCGGATGATCCGTGTCTCCCCGTGATGACTTGCTTGATCATGCGGCGGATTGTGGGCGTCTAGTAGTAAGATTTTTTGATTGGTTCGTGAAAGATAGTAACCGGCAGCCATTCCCATGGATCCGGCACCGACGATGATGACATCATATTGGGACATGTGGTTCGACTCCTTCATATGTATATTCATACCAGTATAAAGTGAGAACCAAAACATGACAAATGTGATATCAAATCTCGAAGCGACGGGCTTCTTGTTCTAAGTGTTCCGTTCGTGCGTTTAAATCACCGACGAGCGTATGCAACGTCGTGATCGTCGCAATCATCTGTTCAGACGCAGCGGCGACTTCCTCGTTACTTGCCGTATGCTCTTCCGCGACAGCGGCAATTTCCGTCAAGGCATTGCGAATGAATCGTTCTGCCTGCAAGACGTCTTCCATCTGTTGGGTCATCTGCTGTGTTGCCGTTGAGACGTGCGTGACTTGATCCGTCAACCGTTCGAACGTCGTATCTGTATCGAGAACGATCTGTTCACCGGCTGCTGTTGCTTCAACCGTTGTCTTGAAACTGTGTTGCATCTGTTGCGCACTGTCTTCAATCGAGGTGACGATTGTTGCGATTTCACTGACACTACTTGCGACATGACTTGAGAGATTCTTGACCTCGGTCGCAACGACGGCGAAGCCTTTGCCTTGTTCGCCAGCCCGTGCTGCTTCGATCGCGGCATTGAGGGCAAGTAGATTCGTCTGCTCGGAAATACCGCGGATAATGCCGACGAGCGTTTGGATATCCGATGATTGCTGTTTCAGTAGATCAATCTGTTCAGCAGACTGGGTGACATGTTGATGAATGTGGCGCATCTGTTCGACAGAAGCAGACATTTGATCCCGTCCGACTCGTGTCAGTATTGCCATCTGATCCGTCGTTCCTTGAATTTCGACACCAGACTGATTCGTTGTCTCGATTAATGCTGCGAACTGATTCATCTCGTCATTCAATGAAAGCGTGACTTGCGTCTGACTTTCAGTTCCCGTTGCGATTTCCGACATCGTATGAGCGATTTGCTCAGATCCGTCGAGTACTTCTGATGTACTTTGATCAATCGATTGACTCGTCGTCGAGACGAGGGTAGCTGTCTGTTTGATGTCGACAATCATCGTCCGGAGCATCTCGTTCATATCACGAATCGAGATCGCAAGCGCATAGATTTCGTCCTTTGAAGCGATTGTCAAATCGGTCAACGTCTGTTTCGCCTGATCCAGTCGTCCGTCGGCAATCAAGGCAGCGACTTTCTGTAACGTCTCGAGCGGACGTAATTTTCGACCGAGCACGATGTAAAGCAAGACGAGGGTGATCGTTAACAGCAGGAGCATTAACCCGATGAAAATCGGAGCGTTTTGTTGTAATAGATCCGTCGTAAGCGCATCGACTTCCTTCGCAGCGATGTCGGTTCCAAGAATGCCGATGACTTGACCGGACGCATCTTTTAACGGAACGTAGATGCTCATATACTGCCCATACACAGGATCATTAATGATGTCCGTCGCATGTGTGTCGCCTTTTAATACATCCTGCATATCCGCGACTTTTGCACCGCTTGCTGGCGCATCAATTTTAGCCGCATCTTTCTTTGGGAGACCGTCAATCAGCAAACGGACCTTATTTTGGTCGATGTGTGCTGTGTATGCATACAGGAGTCCGTTTTGCTTACGTAATGTATCAAGTTCATTTCGTAACGTTTCATATTGCTCAGATGCGATAGGCGATTGTAGAAATTCGCTGTAAGCCGCCGTGTCGAATGTCTTGCTGATACGTAAAGCATCCTTTTCAGCGGTCGCTTTAAGCGTTGAAACCGCAGTTTGCTTCGTATTGAAGTATAAGGCCAGACTACTAAAAACAAAAAAGGCAATCAAAATTAAACTAATCATTACTAAAAGGCGTGTTCGGATGGAATGGTTCTTGGTTGTGTTCTTCACGTGTAACTAGTCCTCTCAACTCATATTTTCTATCTATAATTCATTTATCGGTCGGTAAAATACATATTAAACAGGACCTTTTAACGATTTTTTTTATGCCACTGCTGGAAGACAAACTATTTCTTCTAAAAAAAGGATTTATCAAGAATGATTCAGGGCACATATTAAATAGAAAAAAATACAAATTGAGGGAAGAGGGATCGAGATGGAAAGTGAAGTCGATCATCGAATCAAAGCAAGACATGTATATGAAAATGAATTACGAAGACACGCGGTCAGCACAAAAAAGGCAACCTTTCGATTAATGACGTGTTTACATTGTCAATCGAAAATCCTGTTGAAACAGGGACATCAGGACACACATCAATGTGATAGGGTTTAAATTACTTGACTGACTGCAGATTTCGTAATAGAAGTTGTTGTATGCAAGCAAGTAAGGAACCAACTGTCAAAGGGATAAGGATTAAACTAATACCAACGAGGATCAAGCCAGGTGCATCATCGATTTGACCGATGTAAAAAAAGACAGGGAAGACGCATAAGGTCATTACTGAAATCACGTAACAATTCAGTTTCAATGATTGGATGGAAGATGTGATTAAAGGCAATGGAAGCGGGTCCGTCACAAAGTATTGCAATAGCCGCAACATGTGAATCAAAATAAACAGGACTGGAATCAATACGATATAGGCCATGATCAATACGAAGTAGCCAGGGCGTTCGAAGAGCAATTGTTCTGAAAGTCCATGCCATACAATAGGAATTCCACTACCAGCTATGCATAACAAACCGATCAGGATACAAATCATAATGAATTTTAAATAACGAACATGCCAAATGAGCCGGTTCATGATTCACGCTTCCTTTCAAGTCGGACACTTTCTTTTAGTATACTTCATAAAATAAAATGTTATTAAAATTTTAAAGGTAGAGGACATGTGGATCTCAAGCAAGTACTTAGAGATGAAACATACCGCAGAAAGGAGCTATACTATGCGACGAAATCAACATGTCTCCCCGCATCCCAAAGGCGGTTATCAAGTGAAAGCAGCCGGAGCGACCCGAGCAACAAAACGATTCGAGACACAGAAAGAAGCTATCGCAGAAGGGCGACGGATTGCGAAAAAACAAAAAACAGAATTATTGATTCACAATAAAGAAGGACAAGTTCGTGAAAAGGATTCGTATGGGCATGATCCTTTCCCGCCAAAAGGATAAAAAGCACTTCCTGAATGTATAGGAAGTGCTTTTTTACTCTACTAAAAATCGGTTTGAATTATGTGTGGCAGGGAAAAATAATTTAAACAAGTATAAAGGAGATATGTTTTATGGCTGAGGCGAACTTTTCGATTGAACATACGAGACAACTGGATCACGGAGAACAATCCTATAAAGGAAACAATAAATTACTCAACAAAAAAATCTTAATTACAGGCGGAGATTCAGGTATCGGTCGAGCCGTTGCCATTGCTTATGCGCGGGAAGGGGCAGATCTGGTCCTTTCATACTTACCTGAAGAGCAAGCAGATGCTGAAGAAGTAAAAGCACTAGTAGAACAAGCAGGGCGTACAGCGCATTTAATTCCGGGTGATCTATCCGATGAAGCGTACTGCGTTCAACTCGTCCAAGAAGCACATCAATGCCTAGGAGGATTAGATTCGCTGACATTAATTGCAGGGACACAGAATCCTGTAGAGCATATTTCAAATCTTGAGACAAAACAACTTAAAAGAACATTCGAAGTCAATGTATTCTCTGCATTTTGGATGGTGAAGGCAGCAGTTCCATTGTTGAAGCCTGGATCGACAATCATAACGACTACATCGGTTCAAGCTTATCATCCAAGTGAAATATTGCTTGACTACGCATCGACTAAATTTGCTTTAAATGGCTTTACGCGAGGTCTTGCGAAACAATTAGCACCGAGCGGCATACGTGTCAATGGTATTGCACCTGGTCCCATTTGGACGCCACTTCAGTTCACAGGAGGATTACTGCCGGATCAGATGCAGGATTTCGGAAAAGACACGCCACTCGGGCGTTGTGGTCAGCCTGCTGAACTCGCAAGTACTTATGTGCTACTTGCCTCAGACGAAGCAAGTTACATCACAGCACAAATTTATGGAGTCACTGGTGGGATTGAATTAGCTTGATGGAGTGAGGAGGAAGTGGCATGGATCAGTTTGGTGTTCTGACACATTATAAATGCACAGTAAATGATCAGGAAGCTTTATTTCAAGTATTGAATGAGCTACAACAACTTGTCTTGGAACAATCCGAATGTATTTTATATACGATTAATGTGTCAGATAAACAATCGGAGACGATTTTCACATACGAAATTTGGAGTTCCGCAGCTGCGTATCAAAACTCGCTCTCGCATGAGCTACAAAAATTCGTTCCGCTTGCTCCTAGTCTACCGGTAGTCGTAGTAGAAGAAACAAATACTTTTCGAGTTCATATGTAAGAACATTTTAGTTACTCTCCATGTCAGACGATCAATCCTGAACGATAAAAAGAAATTTCAAGCAACTTGAGATAAAGATCAAAGCACTTTCTGATGAACAGAGAGTGCTTTTTCATATTAAATTTGAATCTGAAATGTCAATAGTTTTTGACATGATGAGAGAAGTTCATTACAGTGGAGATGTAAAAAGAATTTGACACGTCGTGGAGGAATGAACGTGAGAAACCACATCAAGGAGCGACGTCTAGCAGCAAAATTATCGCAACAAGAACTGGCTGACCGCTGTCAGGTCAGTCGCCAGACGATCAATGCGATTGAAAACAACAAGTATGATCCGACTTTACAATTAGCATTTAATATCGCCAAAGTCTTACGAACACAAGTCGATCATCTGTTCATTTCAAAACAGGAGGAATGAGATGTCTAAGAAAAAAACAGTTCTATTTTTAGTATCGCTCGTGACGATAGCGAGCCTTACCGTCATCAGTATGATCTTTGAAAACAATGTAACATTCTTCTCGATCGTTCAATTGGCAATTCTGTTGATCATGTTCTTCTCGTATTTTACGTGGGCACGGTCAGGAAAGGACGAGCGTCCGGTACCAGATGATGAGCTCGGCAAAAAGATTACGACGGAGAGTGGACTTATTAGCTATAAAATCCTGATTGTCCTGATTTTTGGATGTATCTGTCTCGATTACTTTTTACATAAATCAGCGAATCTGTTATTGATCGTCTTATTCGCGATCGCGTTAGTTACACTACCAATCATCGAGTACATCAAAGCACGATCTTATCGATGAAGCTATTTAAAACGTAAAGGAGTAAAGCATGGACGAACGACAGTATCGGCTTACAAAACATATCATCAATACGGATTTTGATAAGGCGTATGAAATCGTACGGAATTTGAGCGAAGAAGAACTAGAGGAACTGATGCTTGATATCGGATCAAGGACGATGAACTTGACCGTCTATTCTTTCATGATCTATTTGTTGCAACTAAATGAGACGAGTAGCTTTCATTCCGTGACTTCACTTCTAATGGCATTTTCGTTGTGTCATATGGAAGGTGCCTACACAATCAGCTTGCATCATGCGTGAAAAGCAATTAAGCTCGCACCGCAAGATGTTACTTATTATGAATTTATCCTGTTTTTTGAAGGCAATCCCTATGTCTTTCTGTCTAAAGAAGAAATAACTGATACCCACAAACGGATCAAAGGATTGCATAAATGATGAAAAAAATACCTAGATGAGATGACTAATAATCTCTTCTAGGTATTTTTTTTATTATTTTGTCAGTACTGGTGAAATCAATGTAGTAACTGTATTGTTTCCTTCTGCAGTTACACGAAGATTTGTCACACCCGTCACATCAACATCAAAGTCGATTGGGTCATCGCCATATACAACATCATAGCGACCAAGTTCTTTTCCGTTATTGTCGGAGAATACAAGTGTCATTTTGTCATCTGGATAAGCATGACTTAAGTGGCTAGAACTTTTTGTTAGTGCTTGTTCAGTCAATAATGACACTTTCCCAGTTAGTTTTTTATACTTTTGGTCCAAGCTGAATGTAGCATATTCGTCATTATAGAAACCCGATAAAATAACATTTTGATTGTTCAGTTTACCATTTACTAAAATGGATTGATTTTTTTCAATCGATTCAAACGATGAAGAGGCGATATGAATCGATGAAAGCGATGTACCTGAAAGTGGTGTTCCGACTTCATATGCAGTAGATGTCTCGATTAGAGGTAATCCTGAAAGGTCTGCTAATAATTGTAATGGTACATATGGTGTCTTACCGAGCATCAACAAGCTTTCTGTATTTTTGTACTTACCAGTTACGACTGATCCATCTGTGACAAGTGATTTCGAAGATGTGAGAAGACGATATCCAGTCGAAAGTTCTTTAACTTTCTTCTTGTTCCCTTCGTTCTCAATTTGAAGATTCTTGTACTTAGTATCTAGTGATTTATAAGATTTTGAAAGACTCGTGTGTTGTCCTTGTAACGTCTTATAGGCATTTTCCGACTTCTTTGTTTTTTTCTTTTCGTCGGCTAGTTGTTTTTGAAGTGCTGCTTTTTCCTTTTTCAGTTTAGCGACTTCTTTTGAACTTGAACTTGCTTCAACGATTGATGTCTGCATGACACCGAATGCTAATGATGATACAAGACCTGCTGCGATCCATTTCTTCAAGATAGTTCCCCCTTAAATGTCAAAAATGATTTCTTACACTTAACAGTATATTCCAATAACGTCTTTTTGGATTTCAATCATTTTGAAATGAAGGAAATGATTTTATAGATTAAAATTGAAGCCAATCACTCCGCAATAACGAGTACATATACAAATCATCAAACTGACCGCGTGTTTTCTCATATTGACGAAGCAACCCTTCACGCTGAAAACCGAGTCGTTCAAGCAATCGTTGCGAAGTGGCATTCTCGGGTAAAACGAGTGCTTCGATCCGGTTGAGCGAAAGTTCCTTAAAACCATATTCGATGACCGCAAGCGCTGCTTCCTTCGCGATGCCTTGTCCCTGATAGGCAGGGTTCAACTCAAACCCGATTTCAGCCCGCTGATGGCGTTCCGATTGATTTAAGAAACCGCAACTACCGATGATGACATCGTCTTCTGATAAAGCGATCCCAAAACGGATGCCAGTACCCTCACGACGAATCGAAGCATACCAATCAATCTCTTCGAGAGCGTCAGCTTCCGATTGGAACGGAGCGAGTCCCATCTGTTTGACGACGTGTTCGTCTGATAAATAAGCGAGGACACTCGTAGCATCTGTGGGTAACACTTCGCGTAAAGCGAGACGGTTCGTTTTAAGCGTTGGGAAAGTATGTACCATTCAAAAAAACTCCTTTTCAAGAAAATGTAAAAAAGTGTTGTTTAACATTTAAGGCATATGGTAAGATTCTCCACAACAAGAGCATATCATTTCGTTGACGAGAAAGAGTAATGATTGTTTCTCTGCCTTACAGAAAACCGGGATTGCTGAGAACCGGTAGCCAGATCAATCATGAAGATCCTCTCTGAGAAGTCACGCTGAACCATTCAGTAAGTGTGACCGGGTGTCCACCGTTACATGGAATGCGCATGATAGTGTGCAACTAAGTGCTGTCGAGAACAAGCATTCTCGACGGAATATGGGTGGTATCGCGGTGAAGTCCGTCCCTGTCAAAGGGGGCGGACTTTTTTGTATTCTTTTAGTTACCGACAAAGGAGCGAACAAGAGATGACGTCACAAAACCAAGCAGAAACCGTACAACAACGTGAGGAGCGTGTTCGAAACAGATGGAAACGAGACCAGGTCTTCGCACGATCGGTTGAGCAACGCACGGAAGCAGAATTCGTATTCTACGAAGGACCGCCGACCGCGAACGGCTTACCCCACGTCGGTCATGCACTCGGACGAACCGTCAAGGATACCGTCGCCCGCTATAAGACGATGCAAGGATTCCGGGTCGAACGAAAAGCCGGCTGGGATACACATGGACTACCGGTCGAACTCGGGGTTGAGAAACAACTCGGCATCTCCGGCAAACAAGCGATCGAAGACTATGGTGTCGAAGCATTCATCGCACGCTGTAAGGAAAGTGTCTTCTCCTATGAAACACAGTGGCGTGCCTTCACGGAAAAACTCGGCTACTGGGTCGACATGGATGACCCTTACGTGACGATGGAGGACGAGTATATCGAAAGCGTCTGGCATATCCTTGGGACGATCCATGACAAAGGCTGGTTGACGAAAGGACATCGTGTATCGCCGTATTGTCCGAGCTGTCAGACGTCACTCAGTTCCCATGAAGTCGCGCAAGGCTATCAGGACGTGACGGACTTATCGGCGACGGTCAAACTTCCGATCGTCGACATGGAGCAGACATTTCTGCTTGCGTGGACGACGACACCTTGGACGTTACCGGCAAACGTCGCGGTGGCGGTTCATCCGGAATTGACGTACGTCACGGTAGCGTTTGAAGGAGAGCGATACATTGTCGCTAAAGCGTTAGTCGCTGAACTGTTCTCGGAATCCGTCGAGGTCGTATCCGAACAGCTCGGTGCGGAACTCGTCGGTTTGCGTTATGAACCACCGTTTGATTTCGTGACGCCAGAGAACGGTCATACGGTTGTCGGGGCGTCCTTCGTCCAAGCAACGAGCGGAACCGGACTTGTCCATCTTGCTCCAGCGTACGGGGAAGAAGATTACCGGGTCGTCCGGGAAAACGGACTGTCATTCGTTAATGTCGTCGACGCTGCTGGGTGTTACACGGATGCCGTTCCACCACTCGTTGGTCGATTCGTCAAAGAGTCAGACGTCGCAATCATCCAGCTGCTCGCTGAACGGGGACGCTTGTTTGCGAAAAAACGCTATACGCACAGCTATCCGCATTGTTGGCGATGTGACTCACCACTGCTCTATTACGCACAAGACAACTGGTTTATCGAGACGACGACCGTCAAGGAACAACTCCTTGCGAACAATGCATCTGTGACGTGGTATCCCGATCACGTCAAGGAAGGGCGGTTCGGAAAGTTCCTTGATCAACTCGTCGACTGGAACATCAGTCGCAATCGCTACTGGGGCACCCCACTGAACGTCTGGGAATGTGACACGTGCGATACGATATTCGTTCCAAAAAACAAAGTAGATTTATTACGCCGGACGACAACACCGACAGAGTCGGTCGAGTTGCATAAACCGTACGTCGATGCATTATCGGTCTCGTGTCCGACGTGTCAGGGAAAGATGCACCGGACACCAGAAGTGATCGATGTCTGGTTTGATAGCGGAGCGATGCCGTTCGCGCAACAGCATTACCCGTCGCGGACGCAGACACTTAACCGGTATCCAGCCGATGTCGTCATCGAAGGCATCGATCAGACGCGCGGCTGGTTCTATAGTCTGCAGGCAATCTCAACGCTTTTTACCGGCCAATCTGCCTATAAACGGGTCCTCGCGCTCGGTCACGTCCTCGATGAGAACGGACAAAAGATGTCGAAGAGTCGTGGTAATGCCCTCGATCCGGTGGCATTGATCGAGACGTATGGTGCTGATAGCTTGCGCTGGGCACTACTCGTCGACAGCAGTCCGTGGAGTGCAAAACGGTTTGCCGAGCGGATCGTCCAGGAAGCGAAATCAAAACTAGTCGATACGCTGGATCACGCCGTCCAGTTTTATCTAACGTATGCTGAGCTAGATGAATTCGATAGATCACGTCCACAGAAACCGACGCGTCTAGACGAATGGCTACTCTCGCGTGTCCATCAGACGACGCAAGACGTGACGGATGCGATAGACGATTATCAATTGACTCAAGCAGCGCGGAGTCTTGCGCAACTCGTCGATGAGATTAGCAATTGGTACATCCGTCGTTCACGGGAACGGTTCTGGCAAGTCGACTGGACGGAAGAAAAACAAGCCGCGTACGCGACGCTTCACGTTGCACTCTCGACGACGGCACGACTACTCGCTCCGTTCACGCCGTATCTTGCCGATGATGTCTATCAGCGATTGACGGGAATGAGCGTTCATGTAGCGGATTATCCGGTTGCCGATCCATCGATGATCCAATCTACTCTGGAATACGAGATGACACAAGTCGTCACTGTCGTTGAGCTAGGACGACAAGTGCGAAATACACATGCCTTAAAGGTCAAACAACCGCTTGCAAGTCTAACCGTCCAATCGAGCGACACCTTCAAGTGGTCGGACTATCTGGCGCTCATCAAAGAAGAGCTGAATGTAAAAGACGTACAGTTCTTAACAACGACAGGAGACACAACGAAGTTTCGCCTTAAACTGAACTTCCGCGAAGCCGGAGCAAAATTTGCGCAACAGGCGAACGCGATCCATCAATGGTTACAACTACTGCCGGATCAGGAGACGATGAACTTGCTAGAAACGGGCAGCGTATCGTATCAGACAGCACTAGGACATGAAGTAGAGGTAAGTTTAACCGATGTCATCGTCGAACCAATCGTCAAGACGGGTTTTGCTGCCGCGACGGGTGGTGGACTCACAGTGACGCTTGATACGCGGATCACGGAAGCACTGGAGCAGGAACGCTGGATACGGGAGCTCATCCGCTATATCCAGTCTGAACGAAAGGCACAAGCGTTATCGCGTGACGCACGAATCGATCTCGTCTTGTCGGTCGATGCGACGTTCCGACCGATCGTCGAGACGTTTGAGCCTTTGTTATTCAAACATCTTGCCTTATCCTCCATGCGAACTGAATCGCTACAGGGAGCAGGAGATATCCAGCTAGGCGGACACGATGTCAGTGTTTCGTTCGCATCAACGAAAGAATACTGTTAAGGAGAAGATCATGATTGCATTAGAAACATTAAAAGGTCGCCTCGTCGACAGTTTGTTAGAGGTTCAAAAAGAAGACGGATATGTTGCCCGAGAACGTTTCATCTTTAACCAAGGAGCGACGGACGAACAGTTAGCGCAATTACCTGAGTGGACGGCAGACGACTATAAGACGTTCTTACGTCTACATAACGGGGCTAAGCTCTTTCAGCACGAAACGTTATCCTATAATGATGGATTTGAACTCTTTTCGATCGAGGATTGTCTGACGTATAGCAAGATTTGGGAATGCCCCGAAAACTTCCTAGCAATCGGTGCAGGACCAGACGGGGAGTGGATCGTCTATGAGATGAATCGACCGGAAGGAAATCGGATTTGGAGTGGGGAATTTCTTAATTTCGAGGAGTGGGAAGAAGACGCGATGCCGTTCGGCTTCGAGCGATGGCTTGTTTACTTGATCGTCGCGCAAGGTACACAATTTTGGAATTGGTTCCGTTAAGAGAGGACGAGTACATTGGATATTCAATTAAAGACAGCGTCTCTTGCAGACGCTCCGAAGCTTCACAAGCTCCAAATCAAGGCTTTTTCAGAGACACTCGAGCGGTATCAAGATTTTGCGACGAATCCGGCGAACGAATCGATCGATCGTATCATTCACCGGATCACACATCCAAGCAGTACGTTCCATCAAATCATCGTCGACGATGTCGTCGTCGGCGGGATTTGTGTCGTTGCGAAAGCGCCAAGTCGCTACGCGATCAGTCCGATGTTCTTAGATCCAGGTCGTCAAGGTGAAGGGATTGCACAACGCGCATTACAACTCGTTGAATCAGCGTATCCGACTGCTGCGGCATGGGAACTGCGAACGATTCGCGAAGAGACGCGCAATTGTTATTTCTATGAGAAGATGGGTTACCGATTGACCGGTGTCAGTCAACCGCTCAATGAACGAGCGACACTCGTTTCCTATCAAAAATCGGTGTCTCAGTGAGCTTGTTTTGTCGGAAGGAAGAACCACCACAGATTCGTCACCAAAGCAGAGAGAACGGCAAAATTAAAGAGATAAAGGCAAAAGAAGAAGACGAACTCGCCGATGTCTTCTAAGCTAGCTAACGGATTATCGATCAAGTACGATTCGTGACTGACCCCGAAGATGAATAAAGGAAAGAAGACATAAAAATATCGTTTCCAAAAGAACGAAGCACGACCTGTTTGGAACATATGAGCACCTCCTGAAGGGAATGGCACGCTTCTTCTGACGGGAAGAAGCGTGTGTTCATTTACGATAAAGACGGTGTACCGACAATCTCGACGTGCCGCGTGACCGTATCAAACAAGCGTGTCCGCGTATCGTTATGAGACAACAGTAATGGCTCACCGGTCTCGTCATAGACGAACGCAATCGGAATCGAAAAACCACAGTTACGGTACGAACCATCGGCATGACTCGTCCCGATCATGAGCGCTTGTTGCGCCTGACTGATGATACGCGCTTCACCAGACCACTCGGCATACTGTTCTTCACTAAACATGCCGACACCGATTGGATTGAAGATGAGATCAAGTCCGGATTCCTCGCTTAGTCCGTCTTTTCCTAAAAAGATTTCGCGGCAAAGGACGTACCCGTAACGTAACGCACCATCGTTTGCTGTTGAAGGCGTATAAAGCGGTCCAGCATCTGGTGTTTTTGCGCGATCAAGAAGAATCTTCCCGGTCGCATCGATGATGACAGCGCGATCGAGATTCGCTTCATCCTTGTAACCCGTGACGACGACTGTCTCGAACTGCTTGGCAAGGTGTTGCACGCGATCGAGTTCTGCGATCGTGCAGTATCCTTCTGGATAGACGATCAGATCAACTTCAGGATAAGCGGCAGTCTCACGTTCGAATTGTGCGAGCCCAGTCTCGCGTTTCGGTTGAGCAATTAATAATTTCATCCAAACATCCTCTCAGGTATAAAAATATCTGAAAAATCAGACTTTTATATCGTCACGATTTTACCATTAGTGGTAAAATAAAGCATATCACTTTTTGATAAATTTTACTGCAAGTGAAGGAAGGTTAATGGTATGAACATTTCGAAAACCATTCTTGTAACACGCCATCTGCAGACAATGAAAGATTTTTACTTAAAACAGATCGGTTTCCCGCTCGTCTCGGAAACGATTGATTCGTTTACGATGCAAATCGGCACGGATCAACTGACATATCGACAGACGGACGATGTCGATACACAATACCATATAGCGTTCAACATTTCAGAGAACGTCTTCGAAGAAGGGAAAGCGTGGCTTGTAGAACGGACACCACTTTTGATCGAAGACGGACAGGACGAGATTTATTTTAATTTCACAGATTCGCATTCCTGCTATTTTTATGATTCAGATGAAAATGTCTTGGAATTGATCGCGCGGCATCAAATCAATCCATCTAAAGCGGAACTGACGTTTGATGTATCCGATATCCTCGGAATCGGCGAGATGAGTCTGACGGTGAAAGATGTGCTTGAAGTGGGTGAACAGCTAGCGGAGATTGGTGTTCTCGAGCGACGGGAACGTCCACTAAACGGTGCGTCACTCAACTTCCTCGGACCAGTCGCGAATGGAACGCATATCTTGCTCGTCCCAGAAGGTCGGACATGGTTGTTCTCACCGAAGACGGCGAAGGTCAGTCCGATCGAGATGGAACTTGACGGCAGACATCGGGTCCGGCTTGACGCAGCAGGTGTATGGCATCAAAGTACTGTTTCTTCATAATTCATTATTCTAAAAAGTGAGGGAAGTAAGATGAACAAAGCGGTGAATGCGAGTATCGCGTTCGGATTATTATTGTTCGTGTGTGGTTTCTTTTTTCTATTTGGCTATTTGACCCGGTCAATGCCGATTCAGCAAGGTGGTGACCCGGTCATCTTACCAGTCGCAGCACTTCTCGTTCTCCTACCGTTCGTCATCCGTGAAGGCATGCGCGTCTTGACGCATGTCGCGTTGACACGTCGACAGGTCGGAGTACTCATCTTACTTGCAATCAGTGGAATCATACTTAGTAGTTGGATTGAGGTGCAACAGAATGTTGCCGTTATCGATTTCCGTTCCCTCTTTACGATTCATACGTACGTACTCTTTGTTTCGGGCATCATCTTGTTGTGTCTCCTATTGACGGGGCTCAAACGGATGCGCGTCCGAACGAAAGTGATTTAAATGGAAAAGGACTGAATGACATGGGATATATCACAGAATTACGCAAACTCGTCGGCACACGACCGCTCGTCATGGCAGGAGCGTGTGTCATCGTCGTCAACGATAAACAAGAAGTCTTATTACAACTTCGGCAAGATAACGGTTGCTGGGGACTCGCTGGTGGAGCGCTTGAGATCGGGGAGACGCTCGTAGAGACAGCAAAACGAGAATTAAGGGAAGAGACCGGTCTTGAAGCAGAGCACCTCGAATTATTGAACGTCTATTCGGGTGATGCGTTTTACTATAAGTATCCGCACGGGGATGAAGTCTATAATGTGATCTCGGCATTTCTGTGTACAGCTTATACGGGTGAAATCGTTCGGGATCCGTCAGAAGTCGCGGAATTACGCTTTTTCGCTATCGATCAGCTACCAAAAAACCTCAATCCACCGGAACGACCGATCTTGATGGAGTATGTTCAAAAACAACGGACAGCACATCACCTCTCCATTTGAAGAAAAGAGTAAAAACAAAAATCTTGAATGAACTATTCATTCAAGATTTTTTTGTGGTTCAAAGAGGGAGGGTGTAAAAGGAAATCCGATCATTTAACTTGACGTGTTTCACGTTGATATGTCGAACGATCGAACTAGTTCAAGGAAGCAAAACAAATGATTTTGACACAAAAGACTTTGTTTTTCAGGGAAGAGACAGCTAGGAGGAAAGGCATGAAACGACGTATCATCTCGATCCAAGGCGCCATGGCTTCCGGGAAGACGACGCTTGCGCAAGCGCTCGAAGACGCTTACCCGGAGTTGCATGTCTACTATGAAAATCCTTATCCGATCGTTCAAAAACGAAAAGAACTCGGGTTAGACATCCGAACCAAAGAAGGATTCGTCGAGAATCAACGCTTGTTCATTCAGGCTGAACTCGAACGATTTCACCATTTTCCGGATGGAACGATCTTGCTCGATCGGGGTCCGGAAAATCTCGAATTCTATACCTTGCATTATCCGACCAATCAAGGATTTGATTGGGATATCGAAACAATGCTACAACCAGAACTAGCAGCGCTTCGAGCCTGCCGCTCAGACCAAATCCTTTATTTACAGGCAATCACCTGAAATTGCGAGAACGGCGCTTGTTGGACGAAACAAAGCGACGTCAGTCCTTTGAGGATCATGCATCATTATGGAACTTGGAAGAAAACTGGTATGCCTCGTTTTCAACGTTGCTAATTCAGACGACGGCAAAAACAAGCGAAGAGGTTCGGGCGGAGGCGATACTCCTTCTGCAATCGGAAGGATTCTTATGAATGAGTGGATATTTAAGCTGACCTGGGTCGTGTACCCGAGTCGGCTTTTGGTTTTGATCGTTTCATTTCAGTGCATGGTAAAAACCCTGCAAGTCATCTTGGATTAAGGGATGACTTGCAGGGAATTGAGTCAAAGCATCACGTTCGTTTTGAAATGAGGTAATCATAAAATAGATACGCGCCACCCGATATTTGTTTTGCCTCATACATAGCGATATCTGCATGTTTCATCATTTCAATTTCATTTTTTGCATCTTCCGGATAACATGAGATGCCGATGCTAGGCGGACAATGAATAATTCGATCATTGATCGTATACGGTTTTCTCAGTAGCTCGTTAACGGTTTCAGCCGCATGTTTGACCGTATCGGACGTATCGTATCCTGTAAGCATCAAAGTGAATTCATCTCCACCTTGTCGGGCGATATGACTGAAAACCGAGTGGAGCGACTTCAAGCGTTCTGCTACGGCGGTAAGCAATTGATCACCGACGTCGTGCCCGAGAGTGTCGTTGACGGTCTTAAACTGATTCAAATCCAAAAAGAAGAGTGCAAAGCGACCAGGAGAATGCTTAGTCTGACCTTTAAAGTGCCCAATCAATCGTTCCTCGAAACTGACGCGATTGGATAGACCAGTCAAGTGATCGAAATAGGCGAGCTGATGAATTTTTAATTCTTGTTCTCGGAGCGACGTGACATCTTTTCCAATACCGAATACACCGACCATCTCATCTTGTACGATAATTGGGACATTGGTGATATTAACAAAAGCTGTTTCATTTTTGGAAATAACGACTCGTGCGTCATAATTTCTAGGCTTTCCATTAAACACGTGACGTGTCTCGGCGATGACGGAAGACCGCGAATCCTTAGAGACGAAAGCGAGACTGGACTGGCCGATTAGGCGTTCAGGGGCTGTTTGTAAAAGTGAACTGCATGCCTGATTGACGCTGTCGAACCGCCCATCCATATCCGTTGAATAAACGGAATCAGGATGATATTCGAATAACGACTTGTACCGTTCCTGGCTCATCTCGAGTTCTCTTGTTTGAATCGAATACATCTTTAATAAACGTTGATTTTCTAATATGATCCAGATTTGGCGAATGATGACGAGGACAATCGAGATCCCGGAGCCGATTCGCACTACGTCGAATCCTTCGGAATGCACACTCATGAAGGCAAACAAGATGACAACACCGACGTACGGACTGAACATTTGGAGCAGTGTTTGTTTTTCGACAGGGGATCGTCGCTGCTCATCAATCCTTTCGTCTTGCATCGCTCCTGCTGCCCCCATCATCATCATGGCGAAGATGAAAAGCGGATCGACTAAGTTACCCGAAGCATAATTACTGAGTGAAGTCAGGTAAAGATAAATCGTGTCCGCAATCGCCTGGATGATCATCGCAGTCGCAATTACGATCAATACGCGTCGATTACGTTGTGGTGTGCGTAACAACAGGAAAATCGTCATCGCCAAAATGCTTAAATCACCGATCGGATAACTGAGGGAAACGGCGAGTGCAAGCTTAGTCGCATGCGTGTCACTTAAGATTGGTTCGATCAGATAGTGCCAAGAAAACGTCGAAGTGACGACCGTCAAAATGAGTGTATCAAAAAAAACTGAAATTCGTTCCTGAAGTTTAACCTTGTTAAAAATTTGGATCGCGAGTGCAAAAATGATACAGAAGACTTGGAGCAAATAAAAGACATCTGGCCATCCAGGATAAGCTACATCATGGCGCAGGATCGTTTCGGTTACGAACCAGATAAGCTCAGCAACCAAATACGAAGCTACTCCGGTGAATAGACACATCCAAAAGATCCGGTCGGTTCCTTGGTTTTTCCTCAATGGTGGATATAACAGATAAAGTGCGAACAACAGTCCAGCAAGCGAAAAAAGATTACCGCCGGCTGTCAATACGAAAGACTGATTCTGAAAATAAATCAACCAACTGTAATACCCCGTCGCATAAAGGAAGATGGTTAAAAATACCCATGTGATCTTTGACAATGAAGTCCCTCCTAAGTAACAAGGTGAAAATTTAATATACCTATCATACACAGGAATAGCCGATTTCATCGTCCTTCTTTGAAATTCAGGTATATGAAAACGATCAAAATGTAAAAAAGTGCAACGGAGATGAAATGGTAGAAACCGGATTAAAAAAATGAATGCTATTGTCCGATATAAACATATCAGAGTAGCTATTTTTTGGGTTAGGGGTGTTGGCATGGGTAAGAAGCATATCATCTCCGTTCTTCTTTTGTTTAGTATGACCTGTTTCTTCATCTGGTCAGAATTTTTTGAGACGAATGAATGGATGCGTTTAAAATCAATCATCCTGATTCAGTTCATCCTAGGGGTCATCGTTCTCGGGTGGCATGTTCGAAATCTGGTCCGCTCTAAAGAACATCCTTACTGGATTTTGATGGTAATAGCAGCCTTGTTTTCAGTTTCAGGCACGAGCATTTGGATGAAGACCGTATATGTCGATCATCAAATACGGGCATCAACGATTACCTCCTTACTTTGGGCGCTTTCGTCTTTACTTTATTTAACCGCTATCGTTTATCAGGTACGTCAAGATAGAGGGCGTAAACTAGCGACGGCAACGGTCATGAACTTAATTCTCTACATGGTAACGGCACTTTCGATTACATATTATTATATTGTAGGACCCTTGTATGAATTGAATCGACAAGATGTAAGCAGCTATAGCATCATCGTCCTTTTCCAGCTCGTAGATATCCTCCTTGTTTTTTTCATCATTTTACTCGTGTACTCGCGTTCATTCGAGCGTCGCAGTACGTCTTTTACATACCTCTTCTTTGGTGTCTTATTATTAGTAGGTAGTGATTTTTTGTTCGCTTTAGGAGACTTGGACGGTAAGCAGGAGATAGGAGGACGTGTCGACATCACTTGGACATTCTCCTTATTGATGATCGGACTTTCCAGTTATTTTTATCCTGTAAAAGCAACGAACCGGCTGTATCAGGCGTTCAAGAATCAGCTCTTGATCAATCGGGAATTCGTCCTGCCCTATACGACGATTTTTTGTCTGATGACCCTCTATATGCAGAGCACTCATTGGCATCTCAATTCGTTAGGAATCGGGTTAATGAC
This sequence comes from Exiguobacterium sp. EF_C8, assembly GCF_054956715.1. Taxonomy (NCBI): domain Bacteria; kingdom Bacillati; phylum Bacillota; class Bacilli; order Caryophanales; genus Exiguobacterium; species Exiguobacterium sp. EF_C8. Next base: position 1,387,555 of record NZ_CM143264.1, read on the forward strand.
GACTTTTCTCCTTGTGATCATTCGCCAAACAATCGTCGTTTTAAAAAATGATCGGTTGACGAGTAGACTTTGGAAAAATGTTCATTATGATGAGGTTACCCAATTAAAAAATAAGATAGCGGCACAACGGGATATAACGAAGTTGTTAAATACCAATCAGTCAGTCGCTTTACTATTGATTCAACTTCGGCGATACAAGTTGTATGCGGATGCGTTCGGAGAAGGTGCGGCGCAGGAAATTTTGCGGGAGGCGACTGCCCGCATGAACGAACATGTCAAAGCGGGATATGATGTGCTATATCGCGTCGGAGATACGGAATTTTTAGTGGTTTTACGATATGAACGGTTTTCTGAAATTGAACAGGCTGCTGCCAATCTATTGATGAGTTTAAAAGAGCCGTTTCATTTTCAAACTGTCGAAGCCCAGCTGACAGCAAATATCGGGATCAGTTATTCACCCGCACATGGTCATCGTATGGAAGAACTCCATCAATATGCGACGGAAGCGTTATATGAGAGTCAGAAACAAGGAGTATTCAAGAGCAAAATCTATGATACGGATATGCAGTCGAATCTTTTGAAGCGTGTTGAGCTTGAATCCTATTTGAAAAATACAATCAAACATGATGAATTAAGTGTCCACTATCAACCGAAAGTTTCGCTACAAAATGAGACTGTCGTTGGGATGGAAGCGTTAGTCAGATGGAGTCATCCGAAACGCGGCTTCGTTTCACCGGCTGAATTCATACCCATTGCTGAAGAATCCGGATTCATCAATGACATGGGGGAATGGGTGTTACGGCGGGCATGTGAGGACCTTAAAAAGTTACAGGACGCCGGGTACAATACGCTTGCCCTCTCCGTGAACGTTTCGTTGATTCAGTTCCAAAATCCTTCTTTTCCGGATTTAGTTGCATTAGTGCTAGAAGAAACCGGAGTGAATGCGAATGTCCTTGAACTCGAAATCACGGAAAGTATCGTCCAAAACTTGAGCGAGAGTACGATCATTCTTAAAAAACTCATGGACATGGGAGTGCGTTGCTCGATTGACGATTTCGGAACTGGATATTCTTCCTTAAACGTTCTCGAACACTTACCGATTCATACGTTAAAAATTGATAAATCATTCGTTGACCGACTCGTAAAGGAAAACCGCTCTAAAAAACTGCCGATGGCGAAGACGATCATCGATATGGGATTAAATCTGGATTTGACGATCGTAGCGGAAGGAATCGAGGACATCTATCAAAAGGAAACATTACGCCACTATGGTTGTCCGATCGGTCAAGGATACTATTTCTCAAGACCTTTACCATTCGAGGAACTCAAACGATACCTAGCTAAGAATCGGGTGCAAGAGCTTGAATTATAAGCATCAACCATGAACCCCCACTGAAAAGAGCGGGGGAATCTATTGGAATGAAGGAACAGCCCTATCTCTAAGCGAAATCCTAAGAGTGAACCATTAGATATTCGTTCAGTTATTCATCATTGCGATAGGAAGTCATTGTTTTTATCTAAAAACGGTGTTGATTGAATGATGATACCGTTCGAAAGAGGGAGGGGACGTCGAATGAAAAGAATCACGAAAGCCATCATACCTGCCGCTGGACTCGGAACACGCTTCTTACCGGCTACAAAAGCAATGCCGAAGGAGATGTTACCGATTCTTGATAAACCGACGATCCAGTACATCGTCGAGGAAGCAGCAAAAGCAGGCATCGAAGATATCATCATCGTCACCGGAAAACATAAACGAGCCATCGAGGATCACTTCGATAATCAAAAAGAACTCGAACTCGCGCTTGAATCGGCTGGTAAAACGAACTTATTAGAGAAGGTCCGTTTCTCAACGAACCTTGCGAATATCTTTTATGTCCGCCAAAAAGAACAAAAAGGTCTCGGGCATGCCATTCTGACGGCAAAACAATTCATTGGGAATGAACCGTTTGCTGTCTTACTCGGGGACGATATCGTCGAGTCGGACAATCCGGCAATCAAACAATTGATGGACGTCTACGAACAGACGGAAAAATCGGTCATCGGTGTACAAGAAGTCCGTCCGGAAGATACGCATCGTTATGGCATCATTGATCCGGTCTCACAAGACGGACGACTGTATGATGTAAAACAATTCGTCGAAAAGCCGGCACACGGAACAGCACCGTCAAATCTTGCGATCATGGGACGTTACGTACTGACACCGGATATCTTTGATTATCTAGCAGATCAAGAAGAAGGGGCAGGCGGCGAAATCCAATTGACGGATGCGATTGAACGCTTGAATGCGGATAGCCAAGTCTTTGCGTATGATTTCGAAGGCAATCGCTATGACGTCGGGGAGAAACTCGGCTTCGTCAAGACGACTATCGAATATGCGTTAAAAGATGCAGAGATGAAAGATGAGCTTAAAGCTTTCATTAAATCATTAGACATCTAAAAAGGTGATCCACTCTGAAAAACTTCAGGGTGGTTTTTTGTAATTCATGAAACCCATCTTTCTAGTCGAAACGTAGAAGAAACAAGAAGAGAGGTGCTACATATGTTAACGTGGATTGCTTTAAAGAATTACCAAAAGTCAGATGGGCAATCCATAATTTGCTTGCATAGAACGTAATTGGCTCCTCGCAATATTTTCATGTAAACGTTTTTTAAAGTTGAATTAGTGGAAAATAAATGTAATTATATAAATATAGTGAAATGAAATGGTTTACTTCTATAAAAGTAAAATAAAGTATGAGGAATTGAGAGGTGAAACAGAAAGATGAAAAAACAAATTTTAGAAAGTGTTTTTGCAGCAATATTTTTTCTTATTTTTCTAATGTTTTTTGAAGGAATACCGAAGTCGACTGATACATGGGTCGAATATGGAATAAAGTTTGTGGCAATTGCTTTCATTTTCCTAATAACTGAAGTTATTTTTTCTAAAAAGTCACTCAAAAAAAACACATCAAATCAATAATGTAAGATTCAATTGTTCTAATACTGAGTAAGAAATAGAAAGAAAGCCCACATGTGCGTCATAATGTGGGTTTTCTTCAATACAAAGTTATCGAGTGAAGTATACTACGATATGACGAATCCACTATTTTCAACAATACCGCGATCCAATTCGATTTACTGCTTCATCCACCTTGCACTCCGACCATTCCCGTCGTTGAATGGATAGGAAATCGAGGATGAACAGGCTCGTCTGGATGGACGGATCGATGTCCTCTTGTTGACGAAGCTCACGTAGGCTGTCACATAACGCCTGCATCGCTTCCGAAGTTTCGAATGCTGGGCGGGAATGAAGCGCGTCCGACGAGTGCCAGCCGGGAACGTCTCACTAATCTCGTTATCAACGTTCTTCCATCGTCTACCTTCGACGGGGACAAACTTATAGAGTTCTTTGTATTGATCCGTCCAATCAAATGGACAATCTCCATCGGCACGGCGAGTTTTTTGAGATAGGTATATATAGTCGCGCATTCGTCGAACTCCTATAGCGAAATAGATCATTTTAAATTAAACATACTCATTTTCACGCTATTTGACTATGTTTATATATGTTCTGATCATAATTATTTTTCTTGTTATTCTAACGATCCCCCTAAAATAAATATATGTAGAGAGTGACGTACCGAGCTTGCTACAATAGACATTGGATATTCAAAGGCGTTTTTGCTCATTTCTCGATGTCCTTGATGTAAAATAAGAAAGACAACGACGGAACAGGTAAGGGGCGAACGGACATGACGAAACGATCCATCCAAGATGCTGCTTTTTTAGGCAAACGAAAACAAGTAATGCGGTGTATCGAACGTGGTGACGATCTGAACGAACTGGATGAAGAAGGGTTTGCGGCACTTCATTGGGCGATTCAGGAAGGATACTTGCGGATCGTCGAATTGTTGCTCGATCATGGAGCGGATGTGAATCTTCCGAATCAAGACGGGATGTCATCGCTGCATATTGCTCTGTATGATCAAAAGACGGACATTGCGTTGCTGTTGATTAAGCGCGGAGCCCATCTTGATTTAAATGAGTACGGCTTCTCAGCGCTTCACTTAGTAGCGGGGCGATCCGGCAATAAAAAAGTCTTACGGAAACTAGCGCAGAATGTGGAGTTGTTACATCAACGGACCGATGATGGAGCTGGGGTGACGCCGCTACATTACGCAGCGCAAGAAGGCAAGGCTAAAAAAGTCAAACTGTTACTTGAAGCGGGAGCAGAGGTTGATGTTATCGGATTAGACGGTTTCACACCGTTGTATCTGGCAGTTGGGAATAATCATCCGAAAGTGGTCAAAGTGCTCCTAAAGGCGGGAGCCGATATCGAGGCGGAAAACGTCGCAGATGGTGATACGGCAGTGCTTGCTTTAGCGAGTGCTTACGGTTATGAACGAATTGTCCGTTTACTTCTCTCTTATGGAGCCGATCCGCTACATCGAAATGAAGACGGGCGGACAGCACGTGGTGCAGCACTTGATAATGACCACCATCAGATTGCGGAGATTTTAAGACAAAAAGAGATTGATGCATTGTCTGAGGAAGAAAATAAGTGAGCGATTGACGACAACAGGAAACATCTGCGGATGCTTCCTGTTTTTATTTTTAAAAGGACTTTCAAATCGCTTTGTCAAAATAGAGATAGGAGAACACTTATTCGTCATCGAAAGGAAGGATACATCATGAACGCAAAAGATTGGATGGTATGGAATTTAAATGAAGTGAGAAGAAGAAGCATCAAAGTCTGGTGTTCGATTCCTGAAGATAAGCTGAACTGGAAACCGGATGAGAACGCCATGACGTGTTTCGAAATGATTCGTCATGTGTTAGATAGCGAGTATTATTATTACTTAGCCTTACAAAATGAAGGCAGTCTATCGTCGTATGAGTCTCCGTTTGAAGGGCGTGACTTCGTATCAGTGCAAGAGGAGCTAGACTTTGCGGAGGTCTATCGGGAGGAATTCATGACATATGTCGGGCGACTACCAGAATCAGATTTAGCGACGGTCCAGATTGATCGTTCCGAATCAGGTTATGTCCGTTCGCTTGGTGATATGCTGTTACGAATTGCTTATCATGAAGCAGTGCATACAGGACAGCTACTCGATTATTTGAGAACAGCAGACATTGAGCGTGTGCGGGTTTGGGACTAAGGTAGGTGAAGGAGAAAATAATGGTAGTACTGTGAGCTACCGATGCTAGGGGGATGAAATTCTTGAATATACGTTTAGCCACGTCCAAAGACATGAAAGTAATAGCAAAAATTTACGTTGATACGTGGAGGACGACATACGCCGGTTTAGTACCCGATGTATATTTGAAACAACTCTCGGTTCAACGAGCTGAACAAAAATGGACACAGTTTTTGAACGGTTCCTCACAAGATACGTTCCTATATGTGGTATTGAACGAACAGGGAATTACAGTGGGATTCGCAGCAACTCAGATTCATGCTGATGATGGAGTACGGATAGGCGAGTTATCTGCCCTCTATATATTACCTGAAGCGCACGGTTTAGGGATCGGCAAAAAATTGATGGCGACTATCGCTGCTCATTTCCTGAAAGCAGATGTCTTCTCGATGCTGGTTTGGGTGATGAAAAAGAATGAGCCGGGACGAGCATTTTACAAACGACTCGGAGGTAAATACATAGATCATCGCCAGAGTCGTTTTGGGAATGTCACGGTTAAAGATGAAGCCTATGAGTGGCTGGATATTACCACGCTTGTCCGTCATCAGAATTAAAAACAAGGAGGAAGTACGATGCATCTGTACTTCCTCCTTGTATGAATCACAGACTCCATTTCATTAGTAATCCAGCTTGTGTCAAACCGCCACCAAATCCATATAATAGAAGCAAGTCACCCGTTTTGATTTTCCCTTCGGTAACACCTATATCTAAAGATAAGGGAATGGAGGCAGCGGAGGTATTTCCGAAATGGATGAGACTGTAGAGCGCTTTATCAAAAGGAACATTGCTTTTTTCGCAAATCGATTGAATCATACGTAGGTTTGCACTGTGCGGAATGAACCAATCGATTTGATCCAAAGTCATCGATGCCTGATCCACTACTTGTTTCATTCCACGAGGAACCGTGCTGACCGCCCACTTGTAAACTTCGCGTCCATTTTGGATGAGTTTATTAGTGGGAATGATAGGATCTTCGAACATGTGATTTGACAAGTTCGAGCAATAGAGGCTTGCTCCTTTTTCCCCTTCCGAGTTCAAGTAGAATGAAATAAAGTCAGACTGGACTTCATCGCGTTCCACAAGAACCGCTCCACTACCATCTCCAAATAAAATGCATGTGTTTCGATCGGCATAGTCAGTGATGTTAGAGAGTGTTTCTGCTCCGATGACGAGAATTTTTTTATGAAGACCAGATGAAATTAACCCGTTCGCCAGGTGTAATCCGTATGTAAATCCTGCACATGCGGCGTTCAAATCAATTACACCCGCATGATTGATACCGAGTTTTGCTTGTACCAATGATGCAGTACTTGGTGTCTTAAAATCGGGTGTCATCGTACAGATGATGATCATATCAACATCTTGAAATTCTGTATTGTAACGCTGTTTTAAATTCATGGCTGCTTGATAGGCAAGATCACTTGTCGATTCAGTCTGACCCGCGATTCTTCGTTCTTTGATGCCTGTTCGTTGCACTATCCATTCATCATTTGTTTCTACTAGTTTCTCTAAATCATGGTTCGTCATAAGTTGATTTGGAACGTAAGAGCCGATTGCTGTTACTCGAGCATGATATGCAGTCATAAATGGTTCCTCCCTGTAAAAAAATGTTATACTTGGTTTTAGTACTAGGTACTAATTTAAGCGAATTTTCTTTTAAACACAAGGAATATAACTTATCGTACACATCATCAATTCGATTAGATGAAAAAAAGAGCGGTCTTTAGCGGATGCTCGAAAGGAGTAAGGAAGGATGATTGGAATCAGCATCGCCACCACATGGGAGTTCGACGCGACGATTGCATATTTTCATGTCTCGCCTGAGGAAAGAATCACTTATCCGTATGGTGAATACTTCACGCGCGAGATGAATGGGGAAACGCTCTTGTTTTATAGCACGGGCGTTCGAAAAGTAAATGGCATCGGAGCGAATCAATATATGATCCTCCGTTTCTCATTGACGAAGGTCATCGTTGCCGGAACGTGTGCCGGGATTGACCCGAGGTACGACGTACTTGACATCATCGTTCCAGATCGTGCCGTTCAATATGATTGTACGGTCAAAGAGATTGAACCACTCATTAAACCATCGTTCGTCATCAATCTCGACGTCTCAAAATATGGCAACGACTTTCATCTCGGAACGATCGGAACGGCTGATCGCGCTGTCGTCATGTGGCGAGACTATATCGAACTGCGAGATAACGGTCTGAGGATTGCCGATACGGAGGCGGGGGCTGTCGCGTACATCTGTCAGAAAAATGCCGTTGAATGTATCATCATCAAAGGCATTTCCGATTTTCCGACCGAAGAGAAGAACGAGGGTGCTGTCGAAGCAAACGTCGAACAGATACGGATCTATATCGAGAACACACCAAAAGTCATGCGACGGATTTTTGACGACTACCTGGTCCGGTTTCTAACATAATTCTTAATTCTAGAACTTCTTTTACATTTTTTTCAAATCAATAGCGGCAATATCGATGAAAGTGAGCTGATGTTAGAATCGAACCAAATGTGTTCTAGACATATGTTTCATTTTCAGAGAGACGATGGAACGTTTGTCTGCCTGTCAGAATGTTGAATAATCGATGAACTGGACGTGAGCCCCAAACAACTGTGCTTCGACCATCTCTAGGCGAATCGTTTCGTGATTCGTTAAATCTCTAATGTCACGATACGCTTTGTATCAGCATCGACAATGATGTAGCTCTTACAATATTTAATGGTGATATGTAGTGGGTAATCCATTTAATGAATCTAGCACATCCTACCGCATACTTTGTTGGAATAATAAAGCACCTAGGAACACGATATACATGTTCCTAGGTGCATCGTCAAGCTTCGTTGATCGGTTGAACGAATGAGCGATTGGCTGTGATGTACGTATTATAAGCCGTTTTTAAGCGTGGTGTTCCTTTTGTTGACAGCACGATCTTTTCAATTGGAAGAATCGCATCCGGTGTATTTTTCGTCGGCAGTTCATTTTTAAAGTCACGATCGGTGTACTGTTTACATGTCTTCAAAATCCGGACTGCTTCCGGCGGCGCAGTCAGATAGGTTTCGTCATCGATCACAGGCGGAAGATGGACGTATTTTTTGTTTGACGTGACGTAAGCCCCATCAGCGGTGACGAGTCGTGGTGTGCCAGCGATTGTCAGCTGTAAATCACTAATCGTCAGCAATTGACCGACTTCGAGAGGGGTTTGCTTTCGCTCGAATTCGAGGTCATCATACAAGAAGGCTTTCTTAAGTACAATGACTTGCGTCGGTGCTTCGACATGATACTTCGTCTCGTCGATTTTCTTTAAGGGTGATTTGGATTCCTTGGGACGAAATTCGACTTTAAGTTGCTGATAATGCAAACGCATTCCATCGACACCACTCGGTAACGTCATTCGAACGACGAACGGATGATAGTCGTCATAGATGATCATCAATTGAAACGGATAGGCAGAGTGTTCGAGCGTATCCGTCGGAATGAACAATTCGTTTCCTTCGATACGGAACGCGACATCAGTTTCCATTGTTTCATCGTTAGGCGCAATCAAAAGGACTCGAGTGATCGAAGTCGCCTCGTCCTTCAACACGTTCACGACTTCATAGAAGACGTCATCGATGAGTCGTGTTCCGACGTAAGTAGCAAAGAAGGGGACAACGACAGGTCCGAGATGGCTCAACGAAGCAGGCATCCGGTAATAGATACGGTGCTCCGATGTATAACGCCGTGCTTTCAGCTTTTGAACGAGCAGCGTGATGAAGGTGATGAAGCGTTCGTAATCTTCTTGCTGAAGCAAGGCATACTGTTTTTGGAAGATTTCATCGAAAATGAAATCTGTCGGGTCTGCACCATGGCGTTCAAAGATAGCGATCATCTCGCGGAATAAGTCAAAAAAGGTCTGCTGTTGTGGGTGCTCTAGGAAACGCTTGTTGTTGAACAGTCGGGAGAGGAAATCCATCTCGATCAACCGACTTAAGGCATGTGTTTTAGCGACTGCTGGAATATCAAGTTCAAGCGTTTTCTCGAGCACCTGTAAATTAAAGGTCGTCTTCTCGAAAATACTTGTTTGTTTGACAAGCGAATCATTCATCGCGAATCGGTTGACGTGATAGACCGGTGCAGGATTCATCGAAGCCGTTTGACATTTTGAGATGGCTTCAAAGAAGAAAAGTTTATCTTCACCAAACTTCATCGGGCTGAACCGGATGTTATGCTCAATCAAGACGGAGCGCTTCAGTATTTTTCCTGGAGGTCCAACCGCGCGGAATACTTTATCGATTTCATACGGAACAAGCTGATTCGCTGTCGTAAACGATGCAAAGCGACCAACCTTTTGAATCGACGTGTCGGTATGTTTGATCGTTTGACCGAATGCGATATCGGCATCATGCGAAGCGGCTTGTGCGACGAGTCGAGGGAATCCGACTGGGTCGAGACGATCATCAGCATCTAAGAACGTGACGTACGTACCTGTCGCTTCTTCAATTCCGACGTTTCGCGGTTGTGCAGGACTGCCCGTATTTTCAGGAAGTTCGATGATGCGAATGAAATCCATCGTTTGTGCAGCCGTGTGGAGAATCGATAACGATTCATCCGTCGAACCGTCATCAACGAAAATCGCTTCGATTGTTGAGTGATCGAGCATGAGTTCTTGGATCGATGCGATACAAGTTGATAAATAAGCGGCTTTATTGTATACAGGAATGATGATTGATAAGTTTTTTTCCAACAGTAGTTCCCACCTTAAACAAAATATTAAAAAAATACCATCTGAACTGTACCATAAAACTGATAGATGCATGAAAAAGAATTGCGAGAAAATACAAAAAAGGTCGATGGCTCCATCAAAAATGAGGGTCATCGACCTTTTACATAGTAGGTGAACCAATAAAAAATCAACCTTATAGGATTAGAATTACTTGATTCCAATGTTCTCAAGGTATTTTTTTTCAGAGGCATCGATTTTACGGCTGATTTGTTTCGAATACGTCTTCCGCGCGTAAGTAGACCCTTTTTTCTGATAAATGGCTTTTTGTCCTTCAGATGATTGGTCGTAATAGATTTCGATTAAATCTTGATCCTCATAGACGATGACTCCCGTTTCATCAGTGTTTCGCTTTAGTTGCTGGTTGATCTGTTGCTGCTTCAAGTACTGGTTTTCAGATTTGAAGACTTGATTGATGGCTGCATCGTATTTCTTTTTTGCTTCCTCACTAGTCGTATTTCCGTCTTGATCGTAATCGCTACACCCTGCTAGACAGACGATCGAAAATAGCAGTAAAAATAAAAGTTTACTTTTCAAATGCGAACACCTCCGAAGTACACGTTCTGTATTACCGATAGTGTACATCAAGGCAACACTTCATATGTAGCTTACTTAAGAAAAAGGGAAGTGTTTCATGTTGGTCGCACTATAGTTCGATGGCATCGATGACGCCTTCAGGATACTCCCAGACATTGCCTTCAATGAGCCATTGATGATGGCAGTTCGGACAAGCGACTTCCGAAGAAATGTCATACTGGATTTCGAGACCTAAGCGCCGGTCTTCGTACGCTACACTATGTAAATCTTCAATGAGAATCTCATCCTTGAATTTCTCGCGACAACGTGGACATTTGAATTTCGAATAATGACTGATGACCGTATCCATTCGATTCAACTCCTAAATAAAGAATAAGTACCGTATACAGTGCAATGATAACGCTTACATAAAAGTGTTTTAAATTAAAATTGTAATCAAAATGGAATATATCATATGAATAAATAAAAATTCCCATAAATGGTTATGGCTTTTATAATGAAGAAGAGAAATTGATTTTTCAAGAAAACAACAAATGACAAGAAATGATAAATTTCATCGACTTATTACTTAAAAGGGATCGTGTGACAACATGCAACTCATTAAACAAATCGACGGTCAGAATCATTTTTGGTTATTCGAGAAGGATGGACGGACACTTCACACGTTTCACGGCATTATGGGAGAGCGGTTAGAAGAACCAATGAGCGAGCAGAAGTTCTCGCGATTTTTCAATCTGGATGCCTACATTCTGGAGCTCGTAGCGGAGAAAGAAAAAGACGGTTACTCCGTCGTTCAAGAAGCAGATTACTATGAGATTGTCGTCGAAATCTTTTGTCAAGATACAGAATATGAAGTCATCTTTGAGCATCGTTCGAATATCGAAGACGACCTTCATACATTTCTTTTTCAAATCGGCAACGGTTATTTTGTTGAGGATGATTATGGTCCGGAAGCCATCGAATTCGTCCTTCATGTCCTCGAACCATCTCAGATCGTCCAACCCGTCATTGAATATTTTAAGAAACAGTATGGATTGACACGGCTTCGGATGGGGCAGGCAAAAGTTCATTATGGCAGACGCTTGACCGGGCTCTATCCTGAAGGGAAAAACTTTAACCGAAAAAATTGAGCAATGACGACACAGATAGGAGGAACAGTATGAACGAGCTGACGATCGATGAATACTTTTTTCAGTCGAAGAGTATCCAACGTATGCTTCAGACATCCGAAATCAATGTGCTTGGTCACTTGCAAACTATCTACGAAATCATGTGTTGTGACCATACAATAGGTAGCTTTACGAGTGAATTGACGGAGGAGGTATTGTATGACACGCTAGTTCGCTACAATCATTTTCCTTTATATATCACGACTAATTTTGATGAGATTAGAGAAGATGAGATGCACCTCTTAGAACGTTTAAAATCGCGACCATTCGTATGCCACGAACATCCGCGGTACGAAGGCGATCATTGGCGCACCAGTTTTTACTGTTGTATCGAAGTGTTGAATGCGAACGATCTGCGTTTCGTCTTAGAAGAGTCCTTTTTTCGAGCTGCCTATAGTGAAACGTTCCTCATCACGTTCGCTCGCCCCACGTTTGAGTTGAAAACATCTGGAAAATGGATCTTTAAAGAAGCGAAATACACGCATGTGATTGATGCACGTGATAGATTACCGTTCATCCTTCCGTCACATGATGCGCTCGGTTTCATGTGGTTTTCGAATGGAGATGCCTTTCAAAACGTCGATCAGCTACAAGCGATTTTACCAACGGATTATCAGATTGATCATGTACTAAATACCTTCGAATAATTCAATTGAAGACAAAAGGAGTCATACAGAATGACATATCAGAATGGATTACCTGGTGTTACAGAAGAGAGACTACAAGAGGTAGAGACAGCACTCGGTTGCGAGCTTCCGAAAGAATTACGAAACATATACAAGCGCGAAAACAAATTTAGCGTCGGTGACTGGGAGTTTCATCCGATCAAGGACGAGCAGCATATCAAACGGACATGGGATGACCTTGTTCGTGTCAATTTGACAGAGGCAGATGAGTATCCAGAAGGGTTCTTGCGGATTGCGGCGGACGGAACGGGTGACGAACTCGGGTATCAATTTCCGGACACAAAGACGATCGTCTGGTGGGATCATGAGGAACAAGAGCTGTTTCCGGTAGCACCAACGTTGATGGCGTTCATTGAAAAGGAACAACAAATGGAGCAGAGTGCGGAACAAGCAGAAGACTTCTTACAGACAGTTCTTGAAACGGACGCTGTCTATGGTCTATCGAAGTTTGAACAGTCGGGCTGGGCGTATTGTCCGTCGAATCAAGAGGAAACGGACGTGCTGTTATTCTTTTCGACGGAAGCAGGGGCGAAAGCGTTGCGGATGAAGGAATGGGCGGACTATCATCTAATTCGCTTGGATCTGGATTTATTCATGGATGGCTGGTTACCGAACATGATTGACGATGGACTATATTGTGGCTTGAACTGGGGACCAGAGCTTGTCGGGATCGAACTTGATCCGGAAGATGTACTAGCAGATTTAGAAGGTTAATAGGATTTGGGCGTTTTGAAACAAGTCGATAGAATGTCAGATGTGTGGCGTATCTATCGCTATGGATAAAAGAAGATTAACTTAATGGATTAAGGATGATGAAAAAATGATTGTCACACTTAGTAAGCAAGTGGATGGCATCACCTATTTCTGGTTCATGTATCGCGATGGTCGAACGATTCAGATGTATCACGGTGTCACCGAGCAATGGAAGCTCGATCAAGATGTCAGCGATTCAATCGAAGAACGATACACGTTTCGGCGTCAAGCAAAACGAAGACTGAATGAATTGATTGCAGAGAAACAGGCGGAGGGATACAGACAAGATGATATCTACGGGATGCAACCTGGACGAAAGGAACGCGAGAAGTTTCGACGACGGACATCGTGGTTCGCCTATCTACTTATAGGACTAGGTCTATTTCAGTTAGTAACACCTTTCTCTGTCTTACCAACTGTAGTATTTGGAATGGGTATACTCTTGATGTTTTTAGGTTTTCTCAGTAAAGGTTACCTCCCTACATGGCTTCGAAGTGTCTGCTTCATTAGTTACTTTTTCATGCACGTGATTCATCAGCAGGAATCGTACATCCCGTATCTTTTCCCGATTCTTTCGATAAGCACGGGAGTATTATTATGGTCTCATCTTCGAAAAACAAGACAAAATATGAAAGTGGAATAATAGCACTCTTTAAAAGGAGATGAAACATGTCGCTTCTAAATAAGTTACTACAAGATCCTGTCGTTTCTGAGATACCACGTTTACATAATGCTCTTCTTGCGAAAGAACGCGGCTTGCGCAAAGAGTGGTTAGTACATATCGACGAATTCATTGAAGAAGCGAATGCGTGGGATTTCGAAAGACAACGGACGTTTGTGAGTTGGTTGCTGTTAACGTGTGAAGGAGAGTCAGACGTTTCGGTCCTTTTGATTCATCCGATACAAAAACGCCTTCTAAAACCTATCTTGAATCAGTGGATGAAAGAGTTGCCGGATGACGTTCGACCGTATCGCTGGTATGGTCTCTTTTTTGATGAAGATGACCGTTTCATCTACTTACAAGAGGCAATTACGCGTGGGGGAAGGCGGGAGCAGTTAGCGATCGAGAGAATGATTGACCATCATTTATACGGGTTATGGTATTCCTTCCATCATCTCGATGAAGATTTGTATTTAGGAGAAATAGAAGAGGATGCAGCATTTTTAACTGAGGCTCGGTTGCTAATCGAGCAACTCGATGATGTAGTTTTCAAATCGGAATGTATCATCGAATGGCAGAAGTTGAATCAAACCTTAACGTACTGGGTTCGTTTCCGAGAAGAACACACCACCGGATTCATGGAGTGGCGCATGCAACAAGAATTAAAGGATTAAATTTGATTAATCTAATGGCATTAACAGGTTAGAAATGCCCCCTCTCCGTTATATTTAAGAAAGAGGTATACACCATGAAAAAATTAGGCACGTTTACAAGTCGGGAAGGAAATCTGATCGTCTCGGATCCGGCTTTCCTTGAGCCGGATATAGAGTACAACGTGACGATACCGGTTGATCAAGGTTCGATTTGGACGGTCTTCTATAACGAAGATGAGTTCGAATCGATCAATTTGCTTTACCTGACGAGGAATGAAGAAGCGGAAGTGGCTCCATCGGCTTTCGAGCCGTTATCCGATCTAGTCGTTGTTGATTCAGCGCAGCTCGTTGTCATGAACACAGCTGATTACGGGAGACGGGAAGCCATCGACTGGGAAATTCGAAATACCTTGGAGTTCGACGAAGAAATCGACCCGTTCTATATCGCAATTTCAGACGAAATGATGGAAGACGAGATCTTCCTGTTTCCGTTCGGTGTCGCCGTTCAGTTGATGGGGGACGGACACTATGAAGTCCTCGTCCGCCGAGAAGACGGGAACGTGACAGGCATCGCGATCGTCCTCGGAGAACATGAAGCTTTTGAAGAACACGATGACGAGGAAGAATTATCGCTGGAAGACGTCGACGTACCACGACTGAATCATCAGAACACTGCTTTACCTGACGATGCCTTTCTTACGAGTATCCTTCAGGCGATGCGATTATTTTATGTGAACGATCAAAAATCCTTGAAGTACAGTATTCCGATTGAAGGTCAGAAGGTGGAGCACAAACTGTATTTGTATGATTATTCATCCTCCATTCAAAACTATCAAGTGGCAGTGGAAAGTCCCTGTCCAGAAGCTCGTATCCAAGCATTCGAGACCGATCATTTTGCGATACCGGAGTGGTATAAAGATATTTTGAGGGTCTGTAACGGTGTGAGTTTTGCCGAAGAGTTGAACTTATACGGTATTCCGTTGACGAGCTGGAACGGGTTATCGCATGAGATCCAAGGCAATCTCTCCGTCAGTCTCGAGGAATACGCGTTAACCGAGTTCGATGCGATTCGCGACAAGTATTTCTTTTTTGGATCGTCGTTTAGACAGGATGAATATTATGCGGTATTGAAAGAGCGTCCAGACGAAGCCGTCTATTGCTTCGACTACAGAACGTTGAAACTCAAACGCCAGGCGACGACTTTCCAAAAGATCGTTCGTGATGCATGGCGCGCGTGTAATCTGAAAGCACTCCATAAAAGAATGTGAGGATGATCTCATGAGAACAATCTATTTGCGTGAAGACTTACTCGCACTCGACGATCCTTTTGAATATGAGGTGGGGTTACCGATCCGAATCAGAGAACTCCCGTCTTCCGTCATCAAAGAGGAGATACCGGATAGCCGTGAACAATTGGATCGTCTTCTGAAAGATGGCTATACCTTGGTCATCCAGAAACCCCGAATTCCGAACGCTCCCGTATTTGCGGGGTTACCCGTGATAGCGGAGAATACGATCATGAAATTGTATATCTATGAGGCGAATTGTTGTGAGGATGCGTTATGGGATGTTTTGTCTGAGAATGAATACGATCGGCACTGGGCTTATTTTTTATTGAAGAAAATCGAAGGTGTCAGATTCGAATTGGCTTATACGCAACCATCACAACAATTACTCAGACTCACTCATCTTGGTACGAATCAACTCGTGTATCTACAGTTTGAAACGTATCAAAGCGTATCGTGTCAGTGGGATTGAAAAAGGAGATTTTTCATGAAAACGTATATCGAAGAGCATAGCGATGCGACACGTATCTTCACTTGGATTGCGGATGCGAGCTCATCAATTCGTGGTCTATGTGTGGTCGGTGAGATGCTCCTGTTTCCAGAAGAAATCGTCCAGTTCAAACAAATAAGTAGTGAAATGTTCCGTAACGAGCTAAGGCAAAAGCATGAGCTGAGCACGTATCGCTTTTATTTAGTGGTGTGTGCCGGAAATGGGTTCCAGTCAAAAAGAATCTTTGATTATTACAAACTGTGGCGTTTGCTCGAACGAGAAGAGATGCTTGATGGCTTCACATCCCGAATAGAAGTACCAGTCCAAGTTGGAGAAGAACCGTATTACGTTGGTATCGCTGAATTTGGTCTCGAACAGCTTTCGAGAGCCATTGAAATGATTAGTGACTCTCCATCTAGGTATACCATTATTTGTGCGAATCATGATCGACCGTCACAGTGTCAGGATTTACTTGATCAGGTGCTTGACTTCGGCTTAACAGAGAGTGGAGGTTTGCCAGTCGTCGAGATGGTCACGACATTGACCGCACAAGGTTATGCCGTCTGCACGTGGGGAAGTTCGAGTGAAGAACAGGAACTTCAGTGTTTTCATATGGCAGCCTTCTTATAACAAGGTAGAAAGAGGGAATTCGATGAGTCTGCGTGGCGTATCGTTTGAAATCCCGAATGAACAGGGACGCATCTTGCTCGACATATTAAGTGCGATTGAAATGAAAGCGTATGATTGGTTTCTTCGTAATTTTGATTTTCCGATTCAAACGATGGACGGGGAATGGTATGACAGTTTAGAAGAGTTTTCGGTCGATCAGAACGTGACAGGACGTGAACTAGCGAAATGGCTAAGGGGACCTAGCAATTACCTAATCTTTGCTGAATTGTTTGCATTTCAAAGTGGTCAGACTGAAGCAGTCGGAATGACGTATGAATGGTTTCAGGAAAGCAATTGTCACATCGCGATGTTGATTTATGACTGCACGTACGTTGATATCTATTGCAAGGAGCAGCACGTATCCGAAGCGTTTTATGAGAACGCTGTGAAACGTGGATATTCCGGAATTAAGTGGGTGACCGATGACAATGATCCTCGCACTCGTTTGTCGGTATGGTCAGAATAGGACGTTATTCGTACTAGCAGATGTAAACGTATTGTGATGGAAGGGAGCAAAACCACTCATGATCCAACTGACAAAACAAAGCGGCTCGGATGCACTCTACCAAACAATCTATACGGAGGGACGCCTCATCATTCAACATCAAGGAATCGTTGGAGAGTGGGTGAGAGCGGAAGACATAGGACAGATGCGTGTCTCGCGCTTCAAACGATTAGGTGTACAGATTTTGCAGCTGATCGAGAAGTTTGAACGTCAAGGCTATCGCGAGCTGAACGAGGCAGATTACCGGGAACTAATCGTCCAGTTTCCTTATGACGAGGGTCAGGCAGAAGCAACACTCGAGCATCGCCATATGCTGGAAGAGATAATCGATGAAGGTCTGCTTCATACAGGAAACGGCTACTGTAAAGGGGGAGATATAGGAAGTGGCACGACGAATATCTTTTACTATGTCCTTGATGTCGAGGCAGCCGTTTCTCTGATTTTTGAAGGGATAAAGGAACATGATGTGCAAGGCGAACTGATCATCGCGATATCAGAAGGAGAAGCGTACACCGTTCTATACCCTGAAGGAGCGCCGTTCGATTTAATTGATGAAGGTAAACCATGGAGCTGGATTCCGATGACGCAAGCGGAGGATGAGAAGGTATGGCACGTCATTGATCAACAATTTCAGTTCACACCCAGTACGAGAGTCTTCCCCTCATACCATGCCCCAAGTCCGTTCATTACATACAAAGTGGATTACGAGAAACGCGAAGAGATTGAGCAAACGTTAAAGCGTATTCTGACCGAGCTGACTGTTGAAGGGGAACGTGTCATGGCACTCGATTGGAATCATCAAGGATACTGGATCGACCCAAGACGTCCGTTTCTTCGAAATGAAGAAGGAGACTGGACGATTCCTGCCATTCCAGATGGCGATTACTCCTTTTTCATCGCTCGTGATTTTCGCTGGGGTTACCTCGGTCACCCGTGGGAGGGTAGCATCACGTTGTTTGGAGAAGATCTAATTACTGCGTTCCAAGGGACGGACATTTTTATGAACGAAATCCGGAGAGGATAAAAGGAGGACCGGAAGTGAGAACACCATACGACGAGTATCAAGTAACCGCATTATGGCAGATCATCTCGGAGACAATCAATGAATTAGTCGACAATGATGATCTCGAAGAACGGACGACGCATGAACATATCGTGGGTTATCTCTGTAGCAAACTAGAAGGTCGGATGAAAGATGAAAAATAAGAATAGGATGCTAGTCGAACGGGACGACTGGGTCGATGTGTTCCGGGAACTGCTACCACGTGACGATTGGAAAGACCTCGTCCGTCTTCAAGTAAGTCAGAATTCGTATCCGTTTGAATTGAAGTTACTAGAACGACCACTCAAGCAGAATCCAAATATTCATGATTTATCGGATTGGACGGTTCGTTCCCACTTCATCATGACCGATGCCGCGAAGCTTGACCGACTTCTCGAACATCTTGTCATCGAACAGCAAGAAATGGCGACTGAAGCAGAGGTGACACTCATCGTCCAAAAACAAGGACAAGGAATCGTCCGGGTCACAAACGATTGTGTCTCGATGTATGGAGTCGCATATGAGGAGCTCGATGATGCTGGAACAGAATATGAGAACTTTTTTGATGCGATTTTACCACACGCCACGTTTCCGGTCGAGGTCGTCTTTTGTGGTCGGGATGTTTTAGATAATGATGGTTCAATTCACGTGTTGACGTTGCATGATTCCAATTGGCAAGCGGTATTTGAAGAACATTTATTGCATTTACTGAATCGAAAAGAAGTGACGACAGGATTATTTTCGAAATATGCACGTCCCGCGCGTCAAACGCTTGAGGACTTCATGTCTGAATTCTCGTTATTGATGGCGTATAACTTCATCGTTACTCGCGATGCGATGGATCGATTTGGCATGCTCGATCACTTTTGTACGAATGGAAAGATTGCGCATTTTGGAAAGATAGACAATGGAAAGACGTCTTTCAATTAATGATGTAAACATCACACAGAAGGAGGAAGCATAATGAGCTTAGCATCATATATTTGTATGGAGAGACAAATTCCTGAACAGTATCTCAATTTAGATGAAAAAGGTGAAACCGTTCCTTTATATATCGGCCCCTGTTTTGCGGATCAAGACTGTCTGTATGAAGTAAAAACGAAGCATTTTCATAAATGGTATGTATATGAAATTTCGAGTCACTGGGGCATCGAGATCGTTGAACCTTTTGATTCCGAAATTGCACTGGAATCGAAAGAAAAGCTGCGTTATTTGTTTACGCTCATGAGTGACTTCTTAGACGAGGGCGAATCGTTTGAATTGTATACCTGTTGGATTGGGGAAGAGTCCGATCCGCAAGTGAAAAGTATGACGTTATCATTGGCACTTGATCAGTTAGAAGACATTGAGATTCCTGAAAGAACGCATATTTTAATCACGAAACAGAGTGAAAACTAAGAAGCCGCTGATTCATAGCGGCTTTGGTTTAAAAGGTTCACTTTGAAGTTTGAAATGACAAAAGTAAGACGGTGGTTAATTAAAAAAAGAGAGTAGTGCCAGTAATCGAATAGAAGCACTGTTTCCAGAAGATGAAATCGAGCGGTAATAAAGTGATTGAGGGAGGAGTGGAATCGTGTTATATGTCTATTTTGAGAAGCATATGAATCACGCACAAGTGTTTAAGGATAGATACTTGTACGTTGATCGACCAGAACGTATCGACTTCATCTATTCAATGGGTTGTCTACCGGATATGGAAACTAAAAGAGACTATCAAGGCGATTCAAATCGAGTCTTAAAACAATTTTTGACGCGTCTCAATCGCTACCCGATTTTCGTCACGTTCGGTGGAGGTTTTACGGACGAGGAGGTCGAGCCGTTTTTTCAAAAGCACGATCTATCGTATACAAAGGTTCGACCAAATAAGAACTTATACTATAGCGTTCAGGTGCATGATGCGAGCGAACTTGAGCTATTGCTAGATGAGACCTATTGGTATGGGGCTGTGAACGAAAACTTCTTTATATCGTTTACGAATCTCTTGACGTTTGAGCTGAGAATGGTCAAAGGATGGTTTTTCAAAAAAGAACGTACCGTTCCCGTCATTCGTGTGACGAAAGAGATGTCGTTCATCACGATGGAGCATGATTTCATGGGCTATTATCTGTTTTCGAATGAAGCCTGTTTTAATACCGAGGACAAGGTGAAAGCCATCTTTCCTGACGATGGTACCATTGAATTCTATTGATGAAACAAGCAGTTGAATTATGTAGATGGATCTAGCAGAATACGTGGAGGAATTTTTATGTTATATATCTATCTCGATGAACATACGAATCATGCAAAAGTGGTCAAAGACCACTATCTCGATATTGATCCACCAGGTGCTGTTAAGTCGATTTATTCGATGGGATGTATTCCGAATGACGAGAAACGTGACTATCAAAATGACTCCAATGAAGTACTGAAGCATTTTTTGACGCGTCTGAATCGCTTTCCACTATTCGTTACGTTCGGCGGTGGTTTTACCAATGAAGAGGTGGAACCATTTTTTCAGAAGGAAAACCTATGCTATACAAAGGTTCAACCAGATAAGAGCAGTCCTTATTATAGCGTTCAGGTAAACTATATAAGCGAACTTGAGCGTCTACTGGACGAAACGTATTGGTATGCAGCTGTGAATGATTTTTACTTCCTATCCTTTACGAATCTCCTGACGTTTGAACGGAAAATGGTCAAAGGATGGTTTTTCAAAAAAGAACGTATCGTTCCTGTCATTCGTGCGACAAAAGAGATGTCATTCATCACGATGGAGCATGATTTCATGGGCTATTACCTGTTTTCGAATGAAGCTTGTTTTGATACTGAAGACAAGGTAAAAGCGTTTCTTCCGAAAGGAGACGGCATCGACTACTATGATTGACATCCGGTCGGATGATAAAAGGGAGGACATCATGTTTGGAATTAGTACAAGTTTAAAAGAAATGCCAGAAAATGAAAAAGAGATTCTCTGGTATCCGAGTAACGTCCAACGCTTTTTGAAAGAAGACTTCGCAAGGATATCTAATCGTTGCGATCTCTTAATTAATCTCGATTCTTACGGCGATAAGTTGTTCTAAGCAAGAGAAGTGAACGAGTTAATCGGAATTTGCGAGCTGCTTATTCAACGATATTGTATACCAAAGGAAGCGTGGATAATGAATCAAGCGAATCATAATGCGAATGAGCCGTGGATGATACATCAGTCAGATAAACGAATCATGGAACTACATCAATTTTTAGAATTGTTGAAGCGGATGTGCATCGCGTCTGTCAATCAGAATACGTTGGTTTGTTTTTGGGGCGATTGATTGAACGATTGAGGAGTCGCGCTAATAAAGTAAAAATGAGGGATTAAGAAGTGATTAAAAAACTGAAAATATTAGGAATTATACTAGGTACATGTCTTGCGTTATACGTAGCGTGGTATGTCTATCGTTTCATATTTGTCGAAGATATCAGTATGGTTCCAAAAGAAGAGTATATCTCGAAAAGTATTTCGCCCGATCAGGCGTATACGATTCGTTTTTACCGCGCAAATGGTGGGGCGACAGTAGATTTTGCTATGCTTGGCATCATGGAGAACAAGGACGGAGAAAAGCGTAGAATGTACTGGGAATATCCTTGTCGCGAAATAAAAGAAGTGAAGTGGACGAAGGATACAGTGACAATCAATGGCACAAAAATTAAGGTATGGAGTCAAGTGTATGACTTCAGAGAAGGGATATATGAGGCAGAATAGGGCTCCCGTCTCTTTGACGTGAACTATTCATGCAAAACGCGCTCCTGAACGCGTTTGATGAAGAATGATTTTTACTCTTTTGTTCTTTATCCATATTTTCATTTCTTTTGTACTCAATCTATCGTATATAGATCACTACATATATTCATGGAACGTATTTTTCCTGGTAAGGAGCCAAATCATGAACTACCTCTCTGCAGGATATTTTCTCCTTCTGCCAACCTCCCGAAAAGAGTACTTGGATAGGACGGTTGTTCCAGAATCCATTCTATCTGTAAGTGAATGTATCTGTACTCACTATCCTGATACGAGTATCTTATGGGGAGATTCGGAAGAAAAGAAGCGCTATATAGAGCAACCCGGTCTTTCTCTTAACACATTTCAGTTTCTCAAACAATGGAACGTTAAATGCCGTTACCGTGACGATATTTGCATCCGTTCAACACGTTCTCGGATCGTCCCTTTGGTAACCTAGAACTTAATAAGAAGCTCACGATTAAAATGAGATTTATACCGAAGTAATTGCTTGTCTTCATTTATATACCTTGTCAACAACGATTAAGATTCAAGCATCACGCGATCCAATTGATGCAAATACAGTTTGGTAGTAAGAAAAATAACAAATGAAAAGCCGAACAGTAAATAAAGTGGTGATTGATATGTTAAGACACTCAATGTTGCTAGTAGAAGAAATGAAAACAATAAAATGTATCCATAGCGTACTAGACTAAAAAGGGCTAGCTTAAGGGCATCCCTTTTTTTCAAGTCGTAATGCGAGAGAATCGGAAATAAGAAAACGGAAATAGCCAAGAAGAACAGACTGACGATTGAAAGACTTGTAAATAAGAAGGTCTGTCCTGTCTCTAAGTGACGAATGATTAAAAAATCAAAAAGTAAAAACAGTAAGATGAAGGTCCACAAAATGCCGAATTTAAAATGGGATTGCATCGCTTCTTTAAAAAAACGAATGTAGGCTCGAAAAACACTGTAATCTTGATGAACTGACCACTGTCTTGTGACGGCAGTTAGTGCATAAAGAGCTGGGAAAATCGTGATGACTGGTAAAAGGGTGATAAAAAAAATGAAGTTCAACTGTACGAGTCCAGTAGTGAATTCAAGTAGCTGGAATAGTTTGTTTTGTTCATGTCTTAAGTTCATAAGTACCTCCCCCGAAGTTCTGCTCAAAAATTAACTAGATTTAGATTCGAGACGATTGAATGGTGCTGTTGAGTTACGAATAATTAATTCCGGTTCATAAATGTGAGATGGAGGGGCTTCTTTTTTCTCCACCGCTGCAATAATCCGTTCTGCTGCAGCGCGTCCAAGTTCTTGTTTCGGGTGAATGATCGAAGTCAATTTCACTTCCGTTGCCACTGCAAGTACGGAATCATCATAACCCACGAGAGAGACATCTCGAGGAACAGATAGATGTAGCTTCCGTAACTGATCCAAGACACTTAATGCCAATTGGTCATTGTAACAAACCACAGCACTTGGTCGATGCTTTCCATTTTCAAAGAGACGTCCAATCGAATCATAAAAACTTGGAATTAACTCTTCCGTTGTATAGGTAATGATTAATTCTGGCTCTAAGGGAATGTTGTACTCACGAAACGCACGAAGGAATCCACGCATTCGATAAACACCCTGTAAATCATCTGTCTTAAACAAGCCTATGATTCGTTCATGACCAAGGTTGATTAGATGTTCCGCTGCTAAAAATCCACCTCTTTCGTCATCCATCATAAGATGAGGAGGCATTAGTTGAGAGTAATATTGGTTGATCATCAAATAGGGAATGTTTTGCTGCTCAAGTTCTAGATAGTATTTGATGTTCGGATTATAGTTACTACTTTTGGTGGGTTCAACAATTAATCCATCAATTTGACGATCTAACATCATTTCGAGGCATTGACGTTCTTTGTCTACATCATTGTTTGTGCACGAAAGTGTCAGCGTGTACCCTTTTGAAGCTAAATGCGATTCAATTCCTCGAATGATAGATGGAAAGATGTAATCAGACATATACGTTGTAATGACACCGATGTTTTTTCCATTATTAGCACGTTCAGTTATCTCAGCTTCTAGTGTAGGAAGTACTTGGGAGCAGTAAGTTCCTGATCCTTGTTCGCGGTACAGGTATCCTTCATTTACAAGTTCTCCAACTGCTTGACGAATCGTGTGGCGACTAACTTTAAAGGATTGTACAAGCTCACTTTCAGGAGGAATTTTTTCGCCCGGACGTACTGTGCCATCTTTAATCCAATCGAGAATATGATCTTTAACGATACTATATTTTGTCCGTTGTGCCATGAGGTGTCCCTGCTTTCTTTCTTGTAACAGCAAACTTATCCGTACAAGATGTGATAGTACTTACATATTAGCAAATATTTGTCCGGTTTGCTATGGATTTAAGAGAAAAATCAATAGATATACTAATTAAATGTACGTACAAAAAAGAAATAAATGACAAAAAATCGAATTGACATGTCCGAATGTGTGTAATAGACTCAAATTGTGCAGAAAACGCTTTCATTGTTCATTTAACTCGTTTTAATTGTCTTTCTTATAGCGTTGTGTGGGCTTCGCTATAAAAAACATTGTTTTTACTTAAATAAATATGTACGTACATCTTAATTCCGCTTTGACACTGAAAACTAAATCAATGGAGGAATTCACAATGAACATTAAATCAAAGAAAATGTTTGCGCTAACCATGACTGCCTTGATGACTACATCGATAGCATTAGCTGGTTGTTCGGGAGATGGCAAAAGTGCTGACGGGAAAGTCGAACTCACATTCATGTTTCGCGGGAATCCTGAAGAATTAAAAGCGTACAAAGCAACAGTAAAACGATTTGAAGAAGCCAATAAAGACGTTAAAGTGACAATGGTACAAACAGCTCCAGATCAATATGATACGAAATTAAAATCTGCAATTGCAGGACGGAAAGTGCCAGATGTCTTCTTTTACAATCCGGCTCAAGTCAAAGCTTACGTGAACTCAGGTGTACTACTAGATATTACAAAGAACGTCGAAGGATCGAAAGACATTCAGTTAGAAGACATCTGGAAAAAAGGGGTCGATAAGTACCGCTATGATGGAAAGGTACTTGGTAAAGGGGCTATATATGGTTTACCCAAAGATTTAGGACCATTTGCGCTTGGCTATAATAAAACGATGTTCGAGAAAGCGAAGGTACCGCTTCCGGATAAGGACAAACCGTACACATGGGACGAATTCATTCAAGTAGCTAAAAAGTTAACGAAAGATACGAATGGCGATGGAAAAATGGATCAGTACGGTACAGGATTTAATGTGAACTGGGCATTGCAACCGTTCGTTTGGAGCAACGGAGCAGATTGGATCAACGAAGAGGGAACGAAAGTAACGATTGACGATCCAAAATTCATCGAAGCTCTCCAATTTTTCGTAGACCAGCAACTAAAGCATAAAATCACTCCATCAATCGGAGAATCACAAACACTCGATACCTATCAACGCTGGATGAAAGGACAACTTGCGTTTTTCCCTGTTGGTCCTTGGGATATGGCAGCTTTTAAAGATCAATTGAAGTTTGAGTATGACCTTCTTCCGTGGCCAGCGGGATCAACAGGTAAACCAGCAGGGTGGGTCGGCTCACTCGGGATTGGTGTAGGATCAACGACGCAACATCAAAAAGAAGCAACAGAACTAGCCATGTACTTATCTGCTAACCAAGAAGGGCAACAAGCTTTAGTGGATGCGCAAGTTCAATTACCAAACAGCATGGAAATCGCAAAAACTTGGGTGGAGGACACATCAATCAAGCCTGCCAACAAACAGGAATTCCTTGATTTGATTAATGATTATGGACGTGGTCTCCCGGCAGAAAAAACGTATACTGCTGAATGGTATGACGAGTTCTTCAAAAACATCCAGCCTGTACTCGATGGAAAAACATCAGTTGAAGACTATGTAAAAAAAGAGCAACCGAAAATGCAAAAGTTGCTAGATGATGCCATCGCACAAGAGAAACAGGCGAACTAACTAGAGATGATGATTTAGGTGGCGTAAGTCGCCACCTGAATCTCTAGCGTAGAAAGGATGGAAGACAATGAAGACAAAACCGATTCCCAAGTTATATCGTACGGAACAACGGTATGCCTATCTATTCGTTGCGGCTCCGGTGATTGGGTTCTTTCTATTTGCGTTAATTCCGTTAATGTATTCCTTCTATGGTGCATTCACGAACTGGAACGGACTCGGACAAATGAAGTTCATCGGACTAGAAAATTTTATTAATGTGTTTCAAGATGAGTATTTTTATAAAGCCATGTACAACACGCTGTTCATGATGATCGGAATTCCAATTGGCATCGTATTAGCACTTCTCCTTGCCCTCGCGTTGAATCGAGGGATTTTTGGTACTAATACGTTCCGCGTCATCTATTACATTCCCGTTATCTCTTCCATCGCGGCTGTCTCGATTTTGTGGCAGTGGGCATATAACGGTGATTATGGTTTGGTGAATCAGTTCTTGGACTTGATTGGTATTGATGGTCCGAACTGGCTCCAAAATGCCAATACCGTTAAGCCGGCATTGATCGTCATGGCGATTTGGAAAGGTCTTGGCTATACGATGCTCTTGTATTTGGCAGCCTTGCAGAGTGTACCGCGTTCGTATTATGAAGCAGCAAAATTAGATGGTGCGAATGCCTGGCACTGCTTTTGGTATATTACGCTCCCAATGGTTAAACCGGTCACCTTCTTCATCATCGTGACAAATATTATTGGTGGGGCGCAAATCTTTACGGAAATCAACGTCATGACGCCGACAGGGGGACCGGAATATTCCTCTGCTTCTGCCGTCTTCTACATTTGGCAAAAGTCCTTCGGAAACTTCCAGTTGGGCTATGCTTCAGCGATGGCACTCGTTCTCGGTCTTTTCATTTTCATCGTTACCTTGTTCCAATTCCGTATGAACGAAAAATCATCATTTGACTTGGATTGAGACATTCATACCTTAGAAAGGAGAATGACCATGCAGTTAGCCCTTACCCGTAAAAAAGAAAAAGTAGAGACGATGTCCGTGAAGAAAAAAGATCGAATTACTGATATATTCGTCTTCATCTTTCTGACGATGGGTGCAATCGTCATGATCGCACCATTATTGTGGATGGTATCGACCTCTCTGAAGTCAAAAGATGAAGTGTTTTCCCTTCCACCGGTTTGGATTCCCACAGACATATCGTTCAATAAGTATATGGAGATTTGGAATATGGGTCCGCTGTTGTCTGGTATATCGAACAGTCTGATCGTCGCCCTATCTGTCACGATCGTTGGAACGTTCACCTCGAGTCTTGCGGCATTCGCGTTCGCTAAGTTGAATTTCAGAGGAAAAAATAAAATCTTTCTACTTTTGTTCGCATCTGTCATGATTCCGTATCCTGTCCTAATGATTCCGCAGTTTATGATGTTCTCGGAAATCGGGTGGGTCGATACCCTTCTTCCGTTGATCGTACCTGGTTTGTTCGGGAATATCTTCATGATTTTCTTCTTACGCCAATTCTTGAACAGTATTCCGAATTCTATCATCGAAGCGGCTAAAATTGACGGTTGTTCCTATTTTCAAATCTTTTATAAAATCGTCTTTCCATTGATCAAGCCCGCTGTAGCTGCACAATTGATTTTATGGTTCATGGCGATTTGGAACGATTATCTCGGTCCGATTCTTTATCTCAATTCTCCCGAAAAACAAACCCTGCAATTGGTCATCGCCAACTTTAATGCATCCTATGCTATTCAAAGTGATTATCCGTTAATCATGGCCGCGTCTGTTGTCGCCTTATTACCAATGCTGATCGTCTTCATGATCTTTCAAAAACAAATCATCGAATCGATTGCCATTTCTGGCGTTAAAGGTTGAGCTGTAACGAAAAGATGAAACACCCGTCTTAAGTAAAGGCGGGTGTTTGTGATTAAAGGAGGAAAAAAACAATATGAAAAAAATGATGATGGGGATCATTGTCTTATTCATTGCAGGGTGCTCTTTTTTTTGGTGGTCTACGAATGCGTCTCTCGAAGATTTGGAATTACCGAAAGCGCCATTCGATAAGGAAGTCGCAGACGTACAACCTGATATTTTGAATCAGGAAAAGAAATGGACTACAAACTTTGCGCATGACGGAGCGATCATAAAAGAAGGTGATACCTATTATGTGTTTTCGACAGATTATATGGTAGGAGGTCCACCGACACCGGGCATCCAGATTCGAAAATCAAAAGATCTCATTAACTGGCAATTTACAGGACGTGTATTTGACGAAGTCTCTCAAGAAGCATTCAAATGGACAGGAGGAAATACGTTTTGGGCCCCTTCTATTACGAAGATCAAGGATACATTCTACCTCTACTATTCTGTCTCAAAAGTCGGGAGTCGTACCTCGTATATTGGAATGGCGAGCGCTTCAAATATTGAGGGTCCATGGCACGATCAGGGAGTCGTCATCGCCTCAAAAGAAGGAGATGGAAAATCAGTCAACGCGATTGATCCTCATGTGCTCCAAGATAAAACGGGGAAATGGTGGATGACGTATGGTTCCTATTTTGGCGGTATCTTCTTGACGGAAATCAATCCGAATACAGGAAAGCTGATGAAAAAGTCATCAGAAGGGGAGTTACTGGCTAAGCGAAAAGATATGACGATGGGAATTGAAGGCCCAGAAATTCTTTTCAACGCAAAGACAGGTTACTACTACTTGATGGTTTCATACGGTTGGCTAGAAGATTCGTATAATGTAAGGATTGGGCGCTCGAAATCAATCAATGGACCTTACGTTGATTCACGTGGTCGTGATCTACGTGATACTTCAAATGAATCATTTGATACGGGTGTAAAAATTGTTGGCTCCTACCGTTTTGAAGGAGACGAGGGTTATGTGGGGACTGGTCATTCTGCATTTTTACAGGATGGAAAAGATACCTTTATTATTCATCAAGCTCGACCAAGCGAAGATATCTACTGGTCGCAATTGCAGGTGAGGAAAGTGTATTGGACAAAAGATGGATGGCCAGTGGTTTCGCCCGAACGATACGCAGGTGAAAAGAAAATCAATGTTCAAAAAGAGCAGATCGTTGGAGAATGGGAGATCATTACTTTCCCGCGCTTTGATGACGGTCAGCAACAATCAAGAAAGCTGAAGTTGCAAAAGGATGGCAGTCTTTTTGGTAAGAAGGGTTCATGGCAACTGAAGGGGAACATTCTTGAGCTGCGTGTGGGGCAGGAAACATCCGATTTACAAGTCGGTGCAGCATGGGATTGGGAAAATTGGAAATCAACGATCATCATGACGGGTCTTAGTAAGGATGGAACAGCAGTTTGGGCAAAAAGACGTTGAACCCATCATTTGTACGGACAAATGAATGTATTAAAGAAGGTTGATCATCTGATAGATAGAAAAAAACGTCAAAAAATGCGTATTTTTCTGAAAAATGATTGCATATTCCTAAATAATTGATACAATCATAATGTAAGTTATACGTACAAATTTATTGTTTATTTAAATTTTCTGCATGGATTTTGATTATTTGTCCGGATGAAAACAAGAGAGTGCCCACACACTTTATTTTTTCTTCTGAAATGTAAGCGCATTCTTTTTGGGAGTAGGGTGATGAAATGTCGAAATATACAATCGGAATAGATTATGGCACGCAATCAGGTAGAGCCGTCTTGATTGACGTCGAAACAGGTCACGAAGTGGCGACTGCAGTCAAACCATACACACATGGAGTGATGGATCAATTTTTACCTGATGGAAAAACACGGCTTGAACATGACTGGGCACTCCAACATCCGCGTGATTATTTAGAGGTCCTGGAAATGACGATCCCGGCAGTTGTCAAAGAGGCAGGTATCACGAAAGAACAAGTCATCGGGCTCGGCATCGATTTTACAGCTTGTACGATTCTACCGATCGATGCCGATTTAAATCCGTTGTGCTTCCATGAAGAGTATCAACATAATCCGCATAGCTATGTGAAGTTGTGGAAGCATCATGCAGCTCAAGACGAGGCAGACGCTTTGAACCGTATTGCGACTGAATGCGAGGAACCTTTTTTAAAGCGTTACGGCGGGAAAATCTCATCCGAATGGATGATTCCAAAAGTCTGGCAAATTCTAAACGAAGCACCCTCCATTTACGAGGCTGCTCACGAAATTTTAGAGGCGACGGATTGGGTCGTTTCTCAATTGACTGGAAAAGTGGTACGCAATAGTTGTACGGCTGGCTATAAAGCGATCTGGCACAAACAGGAAGGCTATCCTTCAAATGAGTTTTTTAAAGCGTTAGATCCACGACTTGAGAACGTAGTTGAAGAGAAGCTTTCCAATGACATCGCACCAATCGGGGCCAAAGCAGGAGAATTAACGATATCCTTTGCAGAACGAATCGGTCTCCTTCCGGGAACTGCCGTTGCAGTAGGAAATGTTGATGCGCATGTTGCAGTACCTGCCGTTGGAATCACGGAACCCGGTAAGTTGTTGATGGTGATGGGAACGTCTACTTGTCATATCCTGCTTGGTGAAGAGGAGCAGGTCGTACCCGGTATGTGCGGGATCGTCGAAGACGGAGTCTTACCAGGGTATATGGGGTACGAAGCTGGTCAGTCCTGTGTCGGAGATCATTTCGAATGGTTCATCGAAAACTGTGTACCAAGTGACTATTTGCAAGAAGCAACTCTTCAAGGAGTTAGTACGCATCAATTATTAACCGATAAGGCAACGATGCAACGCGTCGGTGAACATGGATTGATCGCCCTTGATTGGTGGAACGGAAATCGTTCTACACTAGTGGATACAAATCTGACGGGTGTACTTCTAGGTGCAACATTACTGACAAAACCAGAAGATATCTACCGCGCATTGATTGAAGCGACGGCCTATGGCACGCGAACGATTGTCGAAGCGTTCCGCACAAGCGGTGTTCCCGTCCACGAAGTATACGCTGCAGGAGGAATTGCGGAGAAGAATGCCTTGATGATGCAGATTTATGCTGACGTTCTAAACATGGAAATCAAGATTTCAGCCTCTTCTCAAACCCCCGCTTTAGGATCTGCCATGTTCGGTGCCGTAGCCGCAGGAGCAGAACGAGGCGGTTATGCCACCATCACGGAAGCAGCGACGAAGATGGGACGTGTAAAAGAAAAAACATATCTTCCGATTCCAGAAAACGTTGAAGTGTATGAGGCGCTGTTCGCTGAGTATACGAAACTATACGATTATTTCGGTCGTGGAGAAAACGATGTGATGAAGCGATTAAAGAAAATCAAAGCTGAAGCGTCGCGTCAGAAGGGAGAACCTGTATGGTGAGTCGTCAATTAAAAGAAGAAGTGCTTGAAGCGAACCTAGCATTGCCAAAACATGACTTAGTCACCTTTACGTGGGGAAACGTCAGTGGGATTGATCGAAATGCGGGTTTAGTCGTTATCAAACCGAGTGGTGTCCCCTATGACGCTTTGACGATAGAGGATTTAGTCGTAGTCGATTTAGAAGGCAATGTTGTCGAGGGTGATCTACGTCCATCTTCTGATACGCCAACACATTTGGCTTTGTATCGTGCTCTGCCTGAGATCGGAGGCATTGTCCATACGCATTCCCCTTGGGCGACAAGCTGGGCGCAAGCAAAACGAGCAATTCCTGCATTCGGAACGACACATGCCGACTACTTTTATGGAGAAATTCCGTGTACACGTGAACTATCTGATGAAGAGATCGAGACGGCGTACGAGCTAGAAACCGGAAACGTCATCATTGAGACGTTGAACGAACTACACTTGGAAGCTGTTGCTGTACCAGGTGTGCTGGTCGCAAATCATGCACCTTTTTGTTGGGGGAAGCATGCGGATGAAGCCGTGCATAATGCAGTCGTACTTGAGGAAGTAGCCAAGATGGGTATTCATGCCTTGAATCTGAATCCAGGATTAGCACCCATCAAACAAAGCATCTTAGATAAACACTACTTGCGCAAACACGGAGCAAACGCCTACTACGGTCAGAAATGATAGGTGCACATAGCTAGATGAGGGGGATTTTAAATGTTGACAGCAAACACACACGAATTTTGGTTAGTGACAGGAAGCCAGATGCTCTACGGTGAGGAGGTAATTCGTCAAGTCGAAACACATTCAAAAGAGATGGTCTCAGGATTAGATGCAGCGGACGTCTTCCGGGATCGAATTGTTTACAAGGGAGTCGTCAAAAATGCAGAAGAAATTCGGCAGATGATGTTGCGGGCGAATGCTGATGATGCCTGTGCCGGTGTGATCACATGGATGCATACCTTCTCACCATCGAAAATGTGGATTAGTGGGATGCGTGTCTTACAAAAACCATTGCTCCATTTTGGGACACAGTTCAATCGTGACATCCCGTGGGATGCGATCGATATGGATTTCATGAACCTCAATCAGTCGGCGCATGGTGATCGTGAACATGGTTTTATCACAAGTCGAATGAACGTGAAGCGAAAAGTGCTCGTCGGTCATTGGGAAGATGAACTCACACGTCAAAAGATGTCATCTTGGATGAATGTAGCGCATGCGTTAGCGGAAAGTAAGAACTTAAAAGTCGCGCGATTCGGTGACAACATGCGGAATGTAGCAGTGACAGAAGGTGACAAAGTCGAAGCGCAGATTCAACTGGGCTGGACGGTTGATGGGTATGGTGTCGGCGATCTCGTCACCTACATGAATGCGGTATCGGAGTCAGATTTAGATGACTTGATGGAAGAATATCGCACGCGGTATGAAGTGACGAATACTGGAATGGAAGAAGAAGCATTCCAGGAATCGGTTCGCTATCAAGGTCGCATCGAACTCGGCATGAAGGCTTTTCTTGAAGCTGGTGGATACACTGCCTTCACGACAACCTTCGAAGACCTACATGGCATCAAGCAACTACCTGGGCTAGCCGTTCAACGATTGATGGAGCAAGGGTACGGGTTTGCTGGAGAAGGAGACTGGAAAACCGCAGCGCTTGTTCGTCTTATGAAAATCATGGCGAGCAACGAACGGACATCTTTCATGGAAGATTATACTTATCACTTTGAACCAGGCAACGAAATGGTCTTAGGGGCGCATATGCTCGAAATCTGTCCGACCATTGCGGTCGATAAGCCTAGAATCGAGGTACATCCTCTCGGAATCGGAGATCGTGAAGCGCCAGCGCGGATGGTATTCGAAGGACAGAATGGCAAGGCATTGAACGCTAGTCTGATTGATTTAGGACATCGCTTCCGTCTCTTGGTAAACACAGTCGAGGGCATCCAACCGGATGAAGCAATGCCGAATCTTCCTGTGGCACGTGTTCTATGGAAAACAGAACCATCGATGGCTCAAGCTGTCGAAAACTGGATCCAAGCCGGGGGAGCGCACCATACTTGTTATTCCTATGAAGTGACAACTGAACAACTACGCGACTTCGCAGAACTTCTGAACATTGAAATTGCTGTCATCGATAAAGAAACGGAGACGGTTCGATTTAATAACGAGTTACGTTGGAATGAACTGTACTATCGACCATAATTTATAGGGACCTTCCTAGGTCCCTTTTCTTGGAGGAGATACTATGAATAACCAACTCGTCACATCAACACTAAATACAAAAGAAGCTGCAACACAACTAATCGTCAATGTAGATTTACCAAAAGGTAAAATCAGTAAGCATATCTATGGGCACTTTGCGGAACACCTTGGACGTTGTATTTATGAAGGGCTTTGGGTTGGTCCAGAATCATCCATACCGAATACAGATGGCATTCGGAACGATGTATTGACAGCATTGAAGAAATTGAACATTCCGGTTTTACGATGGCCGGGTGGATGCTTTGCAGACGAGTATCATTGGAAAGATGGTATTGGACCAAATGAAAACCGAAAGCGGATGGTCAATACACATTGGGGTGGCGTCGTCGAAAACAATCATTTCGGAACCCATGAATTTATGCGCCTTTGTGAATTACTAGAGTGTGAGCCTTATATTTGTGGAAACGTTGGAAGTGGGACCGTCCAAGAAATGTCTGAATGGGTCGAATATATGACGTTCAATGGAGAATCACCGATGGCGAACTGGCGTCAGGAGAATGGCCGTACAGAGCCGTGGTCGCTTACGTATTTCGGTGTTGGTAACGAGAACTGGGGTTGCGGAGGGAATATGCGTCCGGAGTATTACGCCGATCTATATCGTCGCTATCAGACATATGTCCGAAATTATGATGGCAATCAACTCTATAAGATTGCTGGTGGTGCAAACATTGATGATTACAAATGGACTGAAGTTCTCATGCGTGAAGCGGGTACGATGATGGATGGTCTTAGTCTGCACTATTATACGATTCCGGGCGATTTTTGGTTAGGTAAGGGATCAGCGTTAGATTTTACGGAAGATGAATGGTTCATCACCCTAAAACGTGCTTATTACATGGATGAACTGATCACAAAGCATGGGCAAATCATGGACCAGTATGATCCAGAAAAGCGCGTCGGTCTCATTGTTGATGAATGGGGAACGTGGTTCGACGTTGAACCTGGAACAAATCCAGGCTTCTTGTATCAACAAAACTCAATCCGAGATGCACTTGTCGCAGCGATTCACTTCAATATCTTCCATAAGCATAATGACCGCGTTCACATGGCGAACATCGCACAAATGGTCAATGTGCTTCAAGCAATGATCTTAACGGAGGGTGACCAGTTCATTCTTACGCCAACGTACCATGTCTTTGAGATGTATCGCGTTCACCAAGATGCTGAACGAGTCGAGCTAGCAGCCATCACGCGTGACTATGTAGCTAAAGAAGAATCGATTCCTTCTGTGAACGCGACAGCTTCTCGCGATGCTGATGGTGTATTGCACATTAGCCTCTGCCAGCTTGATCATCAAAATAGCGATAAAGTAGAAATTGATTTGCGGGGAATGGGGACGATTTCTAACGTATCGGCACGTATTTTAACAGCAGATCATCTCAATGCCCATAACACGTTTGAACAACCAGATGTGGTTGCGCCGCGTGATCATGAGGTCCAGGTGACAGAAGACGGAAAGCTCATCATGGATGTTCCGGCGATGAGCGTCATCACAGTGGCGGTTCACTGAGATGAAAGTCATCGAGACAAGACGGTGTCGTACTTGTCCACCGACAAAAGTAGACACTGATTGGTTATTAACCATCGACGCGGAAGTCATGCCGCAAGTCACGGACGCTGAGTATCAGGAACGTCTTCGTCAATGTGCAGTCTGTCCGTTTTATCAGGACGATACCTGTTTGAAGTGCGGGTGCTATGTCTCTTACCGGGCACGCCTTGCAACAAAGCATTGTCCGGTGAAGGTTTGGTGAAAAAGGAGCGACTTGAGATGGAGCGACAAGAAGTAGTAGATCAAACGGCGTTTACGCTCGAGAACGATATGTGTCGTTTACGCATTTTGACATATGGAGCAACCCTGCAAGAGTTTTCGATTCAAGATGAGGGATGGAAAAATCTCATTTTGTCATACGATACGGTTGAAGAATACAAGACAGACACGTATTACTTGGGAGCGACTGTCGGACGTGTCGCTGGTCGAATCGAGGACGGGACATTCGATATGGACGGTGCAACGTACCATCTGCCTCAAAACGAAGGGAAGCATCATCTTCACGGGGGAGACGGTCTCCACTGTCAATTCTGGAAAATGGAAGACGTATCCAATACTCATCTCGTTCTTCGGTATGTAAATCCTGATGGTGAGAATGGCTATAAGGGTACACTCGATGTCAGAGCATCGTTTGAATTGTTAGCTGACGGTGTCAAAATTACGTATGAGGCAATCAGTGACACGGATACGGTATGCGATATGACAAATCATACGTACTTTAATCTAAGTGGTGGAAGTCGTGATATTTTAGGACATGAATTGACCTTACCGGCTAATCAAGTTGCTGAGCTGCGAGATGATTTGATTCCCACAGGACGCCTATTGGATGTCGATCAGACCCCGTTCGACTTCCGATCAGGACGAATGCTAGGAGATGGTCCAGCTTCAAGCCATCCACAAAATCAACTCGTCAATGGTTATGATCATCCATTTTTATTCGACGACCAACGAAAAGCGATGCTGTACGATCCTGAAAGTAAGCGTTCCTTAATGTTGTCTACGACTGCACCAGCTCTTGTGCTCTATTCAGGAAACCAGATGAATGAAGAAACAATCTTACGTGAGGGAAGCTCTCGAAAATATTATGGTGTTTGTCTCGAGCCGCAACATCTTCCGGACGCCGTTCATCACAGTAATTTTCCATCCATTCGATTATTAGCAGGAGAGACGTATCGTTGGGAAACGGAATATCGCATTGGGAAAGGAGTCAGTCGATGAACCTCGAACAGATACAAAAGCAGGTTGCTACTTGTTCGTGTGGAAATCTACATTACCCCATTACGATTGAACAAATCAGTGCCTCTGAAAAAGTATGGCAATCAGTGGTCGAGTTTGTGCAGCAAAAACAGTGGCGGCACCTCCTCGTCATTGGTGATGTCAATACGCAGATGGTCGGTTATTCTCCTTTGAAGAAAGCGTTAATGACAGTAGGAATTGACGTATCAATAGTCACGCTCTCGCCGAACAAGCAAGAGGATGTCTTAGCTGATGAACTATCAGTTGTACAAGTAATGCTCGAGCTGGACGATAGTGTGGATGCGTTGATTGCACTCGGAGCAGGGACGATTCATGATGTGACGCGGTTTTGTGCTGCGAAAGCAAAAATCCCATTTCTGTCTGTTCCGACCGCTCCTTCAGTGGACGGGTTTACTTCGAAAGGAGCTCCCTTAATTATAAGAGGGAAAAAAATCACCTATCAGCTCGTCTCACCAATTGCCGTATTCATCCCAAGTGACATTATCCGTGATGCACCTCGTGCGTTAATAGCAGCAGGTGTCGGGGATATGCTTGGGAAGTACACTTCCTTACTGGATTGGCGTTTTGGTGCTTTTGATGGACAAGAACCCTTTTGTCCTGTAGTTGCTCGATTGACCGAAATTGCTTTATCCGATTGTGTAAAAGCTCTACCAGATATCTATGCAGAAAAAGCGGAAGGTTTGGATCAACTGATGGATTCATTGATCTTATCAGGAATTGCGATGTTGATTTTTGGGCATTCACATCCTGCATCTGGTGGAGAACACCACCTCTCTCATTATTGGGAAATGGATTTCTTAACGCATGACCGTCCAGCCGTCTTACACGGTACAAAAGTAGCGATTGCGACGATGGAACTTATCGATACTTATAGAACGATGATCCAAGAACAACCTGATGTACCAAAGGAGCTAGGTGATTGGGTCACTCAAATGCCAACAAGACAGAAGTTGGAGTCCATTTTTA
Source organism: Exiguobacterium sp. EF_C8 (assembly GCF_054956715.1). NCBI lineage: Bacteria > Bacillati > Bacillota > Bacilli > Caryophanales > Exiguobacterium > Exiguobacterium sp. EF_C8. The sequence continues at coordinate 1,425,071 of NZ_CM143264.1, forward strand.
ATTCGTTACAAGCGCCTCTTCAGCCAGAGGAAATCGGTATTTCGTCTCTTCTCCTAGCGAGTAGCAAGAGAGAAGCATATCGTCTTCGAGAGAGACACACGCTGTTAAAACAGATGAGCTTACAGACGAGCCACTTTGAAACAGAGGAGCGTTCATTATGACAGAGACAATCGTAAATCCAATCGTAGAACAACGCGCGGATCCATGGATCATGCGGCATACAGATGGCTATTACTACTTTACGGCGTCCTTACCTGACTTTAGCGGTATTCCGCTGCGTCGTGCTCAGACGATCGGGGAGTTGACTAAAGCAGAAGAGAAAGTCGTATGGCAGAAGCGCTCGACCGGAATCATGAGCGCTAACATTTGGGCACCAGAATTACATCACATTCAAGGGAAATGGTACCTTTATTTCGCGTCGGCACGTGAAGATGCTATTTTTGATCATCGCATGTACGTTCTCGAAAATAGTTCAGCCAATCCGCTGGAAGGTCAATGGACGGAAAAAGGACAAATCGAGACATGGCAAGAATCATTCGCCCTCGATGCGACAACGTTCGAGCATGAGAACCGGTTATATTACATCTGGGCTCAGAAAGATCCAAAAATTGAAGGGAACTCGAATCTCTATATTTCTGAAATGGAGAATCCTTGGACATTGACAGGACCGCAAACGATGATTGCGACACCGGAATATGCTTGGGAAAAAGTCGGCTTTCTTGTAAACGAAGGACCTGCTGTCTTAAAGCGAAATGGTTATATATATGTCACGTTTTCAGCAAGCGCGACGGATCATAATTATTGTGTAGGTTTTCTTCGTATCAATGAAAAAGAGGATGTGTTAGATGCTACTCATTGGGAAAAACACCCGCAACCCGTTCTTACGACGAATGAGTCAATCCGTGAATACGGACCAGGTCATAACAGTTTCACGACACTCGCAGATGGGACCGATATGATTGTTTATCATGCACGGAACTATAGAGAAATCGAAGGGGATCCATTATGGGATCCGAATCGTCATACGTATGTACGACCATTTTCTTGGCAGGGAGATGTGCCTGTTTTTGAAAACAGGATGGTCAACGAGGAGGTCACACGATGAACCAGACAGAGGATCGAAATCTTGTTTTAGAGCAACGGGCAGATCCATGGATGTATCTGCATTCTGACGGTTATTATTATTTTACAGCGTCTGTTCCTGAATACGATCGAATCGAATTGCGTCGTGCTAGATCTCTCCATGAACTAAGGGATGCAGAAGCGGTGACAGCATGGATTAAACCAGAAACTGGCCCTATGAGTGATCTGATTTGGGCACCCGAATTACATCGTATTCATGGGAAATGGTATCTTTATTTTGCGGCTGCGAAGTCACGCGAGATTGTAAACGGACTCTTTGATCATCGGATGTTCGTTTTAGAGAATAGTTCGGATAATCCTCTAGAAGGCGAATGGTTAGAACGCGGACAAATAAAAACGCAGTGGGATTCATTTGCTCTTGACGCGACCGTCTTCGAACATCAAGACGTTCATTACTTAGTGTGGGCACAAAAAGATCCTTCCATTGAAGGAAACTCGAACTTATATATTGCGACTTTAAAGAATCCATGGACCATTCAAAAGCCACAAGTCATGTTGACGAAGCCAGAGCTTGATTGGGAGACAAAGGGTTTTCTGGTGAACGAAGGACCGGCAGTCCTGAAGCGTCATGGACAAATCTTCATTACGTATTCTGCTAGTGCAACGGATGAGAATTATTGCATGGGTATGTTGAGTGCCTCAGAAGACGCAGACCTATTGAATCCGGATGCTTGGGAAAAATCATCGTCACCCGTATTTGCGACGAATGAAGAGGTTGGTCAATATGGACCAGGGCACAATAGCTTTACAGTAGATGAACAGGGACAAGATGTCATTGTGTATCATGCACGGACCTACACTGAAATCGAGGGTGATCCTCTGTACGATCCGAATCGCCATACACGGGCACAGATCTTTACGTGGGGCATGGATAAAAAACCAAACTTTGATAAGCCAATCTGATTGCGAACAGAATCAACTTTTTTTATAAGAAAACGTAATTAATCTTGTACAGTTGATAATTTTTTGTTTAATAAACTTGAGGTCACAAAAAGCATCTCTTATGTAGATTTACTCTACAGAAGGGATGCTTTATCGCAAAAAGACGTTACTCTTCAATCTGGATTTTCGCCTTCGTTTTCAGCGACATGCATAGAGGGATTCTTGACATCAGAGGCGACAATGGAAAATCCTTTTTCTTGCTCAGCAGCTCGAGCTGGTTCGATCGCTACATTCAAGGCAGGTAGATTGGTTTGTTCAGAATATCATGAATGATGAAATAAGATTGAATTAGATGTAAATTACTTTATAGACAATATTTATTGGGGGTACTTTAAATGGAAAATAAAGTTTGCTCATCATGCGGAAGTACTAATTTTCAAGAGGCAACAGATTATATTCCACTAAAGCCATCTAAAGGGTCATTTCATAGTGCTCAAAAAGTATTTTCGTTTTGTATGGATTGCGGTATCGTAGATGCGATTCGTATTGAGAACACAGAAATCTTTCAAAATAAAGAGTAAATATTCAATCTACAAAAAGAGCGTCCGATTTGGATGCTTTTTTATAGAGAAAAAATGTAGTCGATCATGAAAAATAATTAGTTTTGTAAATAAGGAGTGATGTAGTGCCTATCTTTTTCTTAAATGGCACTGTAAATGCATATCTAACCAATGCAACCAGTCAGATGCACTTAACCAGCCAAGTTCATCATAATAAATCTTTTTTTGAAGCATCTATAGTTTGAATATGCATTTTAACGCACTCCATTTGAGTAATTAATTATTTTGTGCTTTTTAGGAGAATAGCGTAATTCAGGTTACTTTCTAGTTCGATATTAAAATCATTTTTAAATTTACACGTACTTATGGAACTTCGTCATATAAAAAACAAAGTCTCCAAATCTTGTTCTCCTTTTCGAAGGCTGATGAAGTAAATTTAAGAACCCAAAAGCATCGTATCTTTTCTTAACAGAAATGGTACGATGCTTCTTTGTAGTTCCTCGATAGAATTAAAAAAATCTATAGTTAGTCATTCATAAAAGGGAAAAGTAGAAAAAGAAGAAGAGGTCTGGTCAAGATTGATTAATTCTTCTAATCTCCATTTAACTAATTTATTAATTGAATTAACTTTAATTCTGAAAAGTAAATTTAATAAATGTCACCTATCCTATTGTGATATAAGGTATCATTGGAAATAGTTTCTTAGGGAGTATATACCATAAAGAAAGTTATAAGAGGAAAAGAACAGGCAATTGATTTCTTGAAACTACTAACAAAAGAATTAAATCTTAAAGTAGATGAAGGAGAGGTATGATGAGAGAAAAAACTCGCATATTAATAGGGCTGCTACTAGCTTGCCTCTATATTTTACCGATGGTCTTACTGGGGGAACATGTACATGTCCGTATTCATGATAATCTAGACTCAAACATCACGTGGTATAAAACATTGGTCGATACCAATAGTATTTACGCAAGCCTTCATGCAAATGTTCCTGACTTATTGAATGGGGTCGTCTCGAGAAATGCTTTCGTCAGTGAGTTTACAGGTATCGTGTGGCTATATCAATGGTTCCCACCATTTACGGCATACGTGATCAGTCAAACGTTGGTCCGAATCTTTGCTTTCTTAGGAATGTACTTATTACTACGTGATTATGCGAAAGGGGTTATTCCTAAATCATATGCGCTGTGGGTAGCAGTTCTATTTTCTTGGACACCATTCTGGCCATCGGGCATGCTCAGCACGCTTGGGATGCCACTCTTATTGTGGGCTTATTGGAATATCTGGCATGGACGGAAAATAAAATCGAGTGCATTCGTATTGTTAGTGGTTCCGTTCTATTCGAGCTTCGTGCTAGGAATCGTTTTCTTTTTAGCAACGCTTGCCATTTACCATATGGTGAAGGAGATACGCGCACGTAGTTTTCATAGCCGTTTTTGGATCGCCTATGGCCTTCAGGTCCTTTTATACTTATTAATTGAATATCGACTGGTCTTCTCGATGCTGTGGGAAGAAGAGCCTACGAGTCGAAATGACTTCGAAACAGGGAATAACGGATTTTGGGCAAGTATTCGTTTATTTTTTAAGAATTTGGTGTTTGGTCATACACATGATCGCGCAGTACAATCGCCCATCATCCTCCTAACACTTCTGATTGTTGGATTTCTAGTATTTCGTCAAAAAGATCATGCAGCAAGACGAATTCGAACTTTGATGTGGTTTCTATTTGGACTATCGCTGTGGTATGCGTTTTGGTTTTATGAGGGGTGGAATCCGTTAAAGCAACATGTCTCTCTCATTAGAACTTTCAATTTCTCACGATTCCACTTCCTTCAACCGATGTTGTGGTATGCATTGTTTTACTTGATGCTCGACTGGCTATGGCGAACTGCCAAACGAAAATGGGTGACTTGTTTGCTCGTAGCCCAAACCCTTGTCTTGCTTGCATGGAATCCCGAGTTCCTCTATCGTCATCATCCATCCTATGAAGCGTTTTATGCGACTTCTCAGTTTTCTGACATTAAACGCTTCATCAACCAACCAACGAAAGACTATCAGGTCGCTTCTCTCGGATTGCACCCTGCGATCGCACAATACAATGGTATGCAAACCGTGGATGGTTATGTGAACTTTTATCCATTACGCTATAAAGCATCTTTCCGAAAGGTGATTGCTGGAGAATTGGATAAAAGTAAGCTATTACAACGTTATTTTGATACGTGGGGAAATCGAGTCTATGTGTTTTCATCTGAACTCGGTAAGGAATACGAGTACACAAAGGAGCATCAAGTACCGGTTCGACATTTATCTATCAATACAGCACAGTTGAAGCAAATCGGTGCGACATATCTTTTGTCTGCTGTACCAATCAAAAATGCTGCAGCCATTGGATTGCAGTACGAAAAAACGTTTGAAGATCAACATTCTGCTTGGAAGATTAGGTTATACCGTATCCAAGCTACTACAGAGAATACGAAGTAAGTTCATTTAAGGAGGAGTAATGGTATGACGATGACGACAATCCCTACGCTAGGCGTAATTATTCCGTGTTATAACGAGACGGAAGTATTACGCTTGACGGTCCATACGATGCACCGTTTCTTAACAGAGTGGCGAGAACGACACCTCATTTCTGAGGACTCCTTTGTCTTGTTCGTAGATGATGGAAGTCAGGATGATACCTGGTCCCAAATTGAAGATGTACACGCACAAGATGGTCGGTTTAGAGGATTAAAATTAGCACATAACGTAGGACATCAAAATGCTTTGTTCGCAGGTCTTGTCGAAGGACACACCGATGCGGATTGTGTTGTGTCAATGGATGCGGACCTTCAGGATGACGTAAAAGTGATTGAACAGTTTTTAAGTGAATTTGCGAAAGGGAATGATATCGTCTATGGGGTAAGAGAAGATCGTCAGACCGATAGCTGGTTTAAACGATCGACTGCTCAAGGCTTTTATCGCTTCATCGACTGGTTGGGTGTAGAGACCATCTTCAATCATGCAGACTATCGTCTCATGAGCAAACGAGCTGTCGAAACACTTTGTGCACATCCGGAACGCAATCTCTTTTTGCGGGGGATGGTACCTTCGCTTGGTTTTCAAACAGCAGAAGTGACCTATACACGTCAATCACGTCCAGCAGGCGAATCAAAATATCCATTACGAAAGATGATGGCACTCGCATGGGATGGGGTGACCTCGTTTAGTGTTCGTCCGATTAAGTTGTTATTTTTAGTCTCACTATTCATGCTCATCGTCTCGATCGGTTTTGTCGGATATGCTCTTTATCGTAGATATGAAGGAGAAGCGATGGATGGGTGGACGTCTTTAATGATGTCGATCTGGTTCATCGGCGGACTTCAATTACTAGGTATTGGACTGATAGGAGAATACATCGGTAAAATATATCAGGAAGTCAAACGACGTCCTCGTTATGTCGTCGAGAAAAAACGAGAATGATGACCTTTCTTCGTTTCTTATTAGTAGGAGTTCTTAATACGCTGGTTGGTCTGACGCTGACACTGATTTGTTTTCATGTCTTGCATACTGGTTATTGGGGAGCGACGGCCATCGGGAATGCATGTGGTGTTTGGGTCAGCTATATGCTAAATCGTCGCTTCACCTTTCGTCAAGAGGTTGGAGGATGGCCTTATTGGATACGTTTTTTGATCGTCGTTTCTATTAGCTATCTCATCGCTTATCGTCTTAGTTTATGGGGAGTGCATTACGTATTGCCAAATCTACAAGAGACTGGAGCGATTCTGATCGGGATGATTATCTATACGGGGTTAAATTATCTAGGTCAGTCTTATTGGGTATTTCGCAAATCATGATGATAAAACAAGCTATCTATAGAGGTAGCTTGTTTTTTTTATCCTCTCAATTGCACTTGCAAAAGCACAGTAGCAAATCAAAAGACTGACAAATGAATTTTCAAATTATAGAAATCAACCACTCAGATTAGAGTGATGAAAGTCATTTACAATTTGATAAGATGACGCATTCAACGTATGCATCACATAGTTATATGGGTGGATATGCTATTTCTCATGTAATCGACCATGCCTATTCCTTATTCATCGACTCCCTTCAGTCCACCACATTAAATGATAGTTGATGAACGAATCCCAAAAGAAGAATGAAAGTAAAGTATCCGTGAAATCTAATTTACAGACTTAAATTTATTACAAACGACATCAATAAATCGCGATTTCTTCTTGTAGTAAATAATTCTGTTAAAAATAAGAAATTTTTATTTTTTAGTTGGTCCGTTATTACTCCTTCTCGATAAAGTAAAAGTCTATGAACTTAAACGATAAGAAGCAGTTCTTGTCATGTAAAGACAAGAACTGCTTCTTATGGAACAATTATATCGTCGGTAATTCTAAAATTCTTAAGAGATAGAAAAAAGTAAGATAGAAAGATATGTCACTTCGTTTCAAAACAAACATACGTTCGTTTTACGTGACAATTTAAATAAAAGTGTCCTTACTTAATTTTCATAATATTAGTATAATCCATATCAAAATATAAGTCTATATCTTGATAACTATCTTCTCTATAGTAAAGCTACGAAAAGAAGACGCTATTCGTTAACTATGAGAGGAGTTATTATGAACAAAACTACATGGAATCCTAATGTGAAAGTCAGACTGATAGGAGAAGGTCTTTTCAATCTGCTATTTTGGATGTACTTTCCTTTTCTGACTGTCTATTTTGGTAAAGGACTAGGGTTACAGACTGCTGGATTAATAATGGCACTGCCCCCCTTAATAAGTATTGTCGGAAGTTTAACCGGAGGAAGCTTTGCGGATACGTTAGGGAGACGTCCTGTGATGCTGATCGGAACATTTTTGCAAATGACCATGTTTATTCTATTTGCTGTCTCTTCTTCTCCTTGGATTAATTATGTTGCCTTTATCGGAATTAATATAGGCGCAGCATTTTATCGTCCTGCTAGTTCAGCGATGATAGCGGACGCAGTTCCAAAAGATGAATTGCGACAAGTGTATGCGACATTTATGACCGTAAACAATATTGGTGCCGTTTTAGGACCAATCATTGGAGCAGTCTTCTTTTTTCAACATCGTCAACTGTTATTGTGGACCTGTGCAATAGTTCTCTTTCTTTACTTCATAACGATCTATTTTATTGTTAGTGAAACCTTACCTGTCCAATCCAAGCAAAAAGATGTAACGACCCCACTTAAATATGCGTTTCAGTCTAAGTGGTCTGGCTATCGACTTATTCTCAAAGATCGTATTTTTCTGCTATACGTAATTGCGGGAACCTGTTCACTCTTCCCAGTGATGCAACTCGATCTCTACTTACCAGTTTACGTGATAGAGAATGTGCCTAAACAACCTCTCGTACCGCACTTGCTGGATTCTTTTCAGCTCACGAGCCAATCCATTTTTGGCTATCTGGTAGGCTTTAATGGTCTTTTGTTTGTCATCTTGATCCTTCCCGTAACGAATCGACTTAAAAATTGGTCAGAAAGACGTCTCTTCGTTGTTTCGACCTTACTTGCAGGAGGAGGTACATTTTTAATCGGATGGAATAACAACATCTGGTTTTTGTTTGGTTGTACGCTCATCTTCACGTTAGGTGAGATCATGCGTACACCAGTCACGCAGAGTTTCATCGGTCATTATGCTCCAGAGGAGGCAAGAGGTCAGTATCTAGCTGCTGATAGTCTTCAAAACACACTTGGTAAGACGCTAGCACCTCTCGCTATCTACGCATCAGGATGGATCGCCCCGCTTGGTATCTTCACTATCATTCTCCTTTTTGCTATCATTGGAGCTTGTTTATATCTGCAATTATTTAGACTGTATTCTCCCACTTGACAATCAGGTTGATAATACAAAGTGTACGATTACAAATAAAATATTAATTTAGGATTTAGAATGATTTCACAAAAATAATAATTACTATAGATAATTAATATCAGATAAATGCTATCTAAAATATCTTAAATCAGCATGAACGAGATGATTTCGATTTCAACATTTCGCGACAATGAGTTGTCGACGTCAAGTAGAAATTGACGTTTTCTGCTCGATTGATATTTACACTTCTGTTGAAAATAAATTCTTACGATTTCTCATGCGATGACTGTCGTCATCGCTACGAATCACTTCGACACGATGTAAGAGACGGTCTAATATTGCAGTTGTGATTCTTTGATCACCAATTAGTTCGCCCCATTGATCCGGACTTTTACTAGAGTTCTAAATAAATTGAGCAAAAGTGTAAAGCGTCATCGAGCAAAAACCGTCAACTAAATTCTAGCGGTTACATACGTGTAAGTGAATTGGTATTGGAATCTTCTCGCATTATAAGTTATTTATTCTTCACGGATGTTCTTGATACCATGTAGTGTTATTGTTTCGTCCATTTCGCACTCCGACCAAGACCGGATGGGGCAATGATCCCCTCGTCACGTAAGTCACGCAATACGCGATTGATTGTCGCCTCACTGATGTCGGGACAAGCCTTCCTTACGTCTGCTTTCGTGAACGGTGTGATTCGTCCTTCAACGAAACGACGAATCCGATTGTTCTTGTTCTGACTACGCGTCGTGACCAATCCGACGCGATCTTCAAGCTCCTTATAAGCAGCAAGAATCGTGCTCAGCAAGTAGTTGATCCATGGAAACGGATCTTGTTGGTTTTGGTGCCAACGCACGGAAGAGAGACGGAGTGACTCATAATAATCTTCCTTCCGCGATTCGACGATCTTCTCAAGACTGATGTAGCGTCCGACCTCGAAGCCATACTGATAGAGCAGCAAGAGGGTCAACAATCGTACCATTCGACCATTCCCGTCATTGAACGGATGAATGGATAGGAAATCGAGGACGAACAAGCTCGTCAGGATGAGCGGGTCGACGTCCTCTTGTTGCCGACGCTCTCGTAGGCTGTCGCATAACGCCTGCATCGCTGCCGGTGTCTCGAACGCAGGGACGGGGATGAAGCGAGTCCGGCGCGTGCCATCCGGGAACGTCTCACTAATCTCGTTATCGACGTTCTTCCACCGCCCACCTTCGACGGGGACGAACTTATAGAGTTCCTTGTGGAGTTGCAACAGAATATTCGCATTGACCGGGATGTCCTGGGCTGAAGCGTTGATCAGGTTAAGTACGTCGCGGTAACCAGCAATCTCTGCTTCTGAACGGTCGGCAGGGTCGGCTGACTTTGACATGATGGTCTGAAGACGACTTTCCGTGACGATGATTCCTTCGATCGCATTCGAGGCTTTCGTCGACTGGATGACGGCGACATCGCGTAAGGTGTTAAGGATTTGAGGCGCTTGCTGTTTATAGAGATCCTGTTTGCCTTTATACTCATTGATCCGTCCAATCAAGCGGACGGTCTCCATCGGCAGGGCGAGCTCTTTGAGATAGGTATATGTATAGTCGCGCATTCGTCGAACTCCCTTCGCAAAATAGATCACTTTAGATTAAATACACTCATTTTTATATTATTTGACTATGTTTAAACTCAATATAATGTATTTAAAGTCGTTCAAACACATATAAACATAGTCAAATTATCATATTTAGACTATGTTTATTTATTTATGACCATGATTACTTGTCAATCCGAAAGTCGGACAATCCTGACTGATTTGAACGGAACAATCCTGACATGGAAAGCGTCTCATCGATTGCTTCCATATTTTTAGCAGTTTTTCACTTCATTTGAATTCATCGAACTAAAATCAATCGTTTCAGTTTTTCTTCTGTACCGGATTCCTCGACAGGTGTATAGATGCTACATCGCAAGTCGTCTTCTCCCTGCACTTGAAGAGAGGTCAGGTCGAATAGCATCTTGCCAACTTTTCCATGACGGAATTCAATCAGGATTTCCGGAGCCTTACTGACCTGACTCTCCATCCAGAGTGATTTGAATTCAGGATACGTATTACTCATCTCCTGTATGAAGGACGTATACCATTCATCACCAGAGTATTGACCGTAGTATGTACGGAAAATGGACAAGAATCCTTTGGCGAAGTGTTCCCAATTCCCGGCAAGTACTTTAAATTCTTTCTGTGAGAACAAGAGGCGAATGAGGTTACGTTGTGATTCTGGAATGGTCGCAAAATCTACGAACACATGGGCCGCTGCAGGATTCCATCCGACGATATGGCAGTAACGATCCGTGATGATCGTCGGACACGTCGTCAAGGCAGAGAGAATTTTTTCGAGTGACGGACTGATAATCATAGGGGAAGCTTGAATTTTCATACTGACGACCTGCGTCCCTAATGCTAAATCGTGCAAATATTCGTGTTCATCCCTGTTCAGACATAACGCCTGGGCGATACAGTCTAAGACGCTTCTAGATACCTTAATATCTCTTCCTTGTTCTAACCAGGTATACCATGTCGTACTGACTCCTGCTAATTGAGCAACTTCCTCTCTTCTCAAGCCAGGCGTTCTCCTTCTTGATCCAGGCGGTAGCCCCACTGATTCCGGTTTGAGCTGTGCTCTTTTCGTCTTCAAAAAATAGGATAGAGCTTCTAATCGATTCGAGTCGTCCATATACGTTCCTCCTGATTTCTCTCCATCCAAGTATCAATTATAATAGGATAAATGAACACTTGTAATAGGATATATGACACGTATGATTATCTCATACTATTACAAGGAGTGAAGAAAAATGGAGCGTGTAGTGATTACAGGAATGGGTGTCGTCTCACCAATCGGAAACGATGTGGAGTCCTTTTGGAATAATATGATTGCTGGAAATTCAGGCATCACGGAAATCGATACGTTTGATACGACTGATTTCAAAGTAAAGATTGCAGGGAGTGTAAAAAACTTTGATGCGGAAAAGGCGATTGGTAAAAAAGCCTCTCGTAACCTGGATCGCTTCGTCCAGTTCGCATTAGCGGCTGCTGATCAAGCCTGGAACGATTCTAAGCTAGGAGAATCTGATCTGGATCGGGAAAGACTTGCTGTATATGTGGGGTCAGGTGTAGGAGGGATTGAAACGTTAATTGACGGTGTTCATGCTTTACACCAAAAAGGTCCGAGAAGGGTCAGTCCAAGTCTCGTACCTTCCATGATGTCTAACGCAGCAGCCGCTCAGATTAGCATCAAGTGGCAAGCGATGGGACCTTCCATGTCACCTGTATCCGCTTGTGCAATCGGAAACACGGCTATTGGTGAAGCATATCGACTCATTCGAATGGGAGAGGCTGATGCTGCATTCGCTGGTGGAACAGAAGCGGGTATCACTGAATTGTCTATAGCAAGCTTCGGTAATGCGACGGCATTGTCTACAAGAAACGAATCACCCGCTAAAGCGAGTCGTCCTTTTGACGCGACACGCGATGGTTTCGTGATGTCGGAGGGAGCAGGCATCTTGATACTGGAATCGTTATCGCACGCAAAGCAACGAGGTGCGTCCATCTATGCGGAAGTCGTCGGATACGGAGCAAGTTCCGATGCCTATCATATAGTAGCGACTCATCCAGAAGGTCAGGGAGCATACCTCGCTATGAAGCGGGCCGTTCAACAGGCAGGGATTGAGACGAATGACATCGATGTGATCAGTGCCCATGCGACGAGTACAATCGTCGGCGATCAGTCCGAGACACGTGCGATTAAAAAATTGTTTGCAGAACATGCGAACATACTACCGGTGACGGCGAACAAATCAATGCTAGGTCACATGCTCGGTGCTGCCGGTGGAGCGGAAGCGATCGCGCTTGCGAAATGTTTACAGGAAGGAATCATTCCACCGACGATTAATCTTGAAGTCGATGATCCAACGTGTGACCTGGATTATGTAGCAGGAGGGGCTCGTTCGCTGGAGATGCAGTACGGACTATCCAATTCTTTCGGATTCGGTGGTCATAACGCCGCCATCGTCTTGAAAAAATATATGGATTAAGCATCAGAGTTTGGGTTCGGACAAGAGAACTCAATGAGTAAGTACTCGCTGAAAATGGATTGTATACATTTCGACGTCGAAATGTATACGATCTTTTTTGTGTATCCAATTCTTATTAAATGTTAGTGATTCGGAAACCTTCACTATTGCTGTGTCGTCATTCATCCAACGATTCATGACACGTTCTATCTATTTTACATAAAACGCGAATCATCAGTTCTAGTCAGAGTTTGCCTTAACTAGGACATCATGATCTTTATTTTAGTAATCCACCCTCTGAAGGGAGGTTTGAATCCACACCTAAAAAATAACTGTATATGTTGTCATTCTAATTCTAGCTTTTTCATCATATCGTCAAAAGAGAAGGCTTTTGATTGATTATCATGTACTTCCTAAGATATGAGTTTTGGATGCTTTATTTATAGATATCCCGACGATGTCCAATCTCAAGAATCAATATCACGACTTTCTCATCCTGGATGTCAGCAATCAGACGATAGTCGCCGATGCGATACCGCCATTCGCCAGAGCGATTCGAGACGAGTCCTTTCCCATGACGACGCGGATCATCCGTCCCGACAAGGTTCTTCTTGATCCAGGACATGATGATCCGCGCTTGTTGTGGGTCCATCTTCTTGAGAGATTTTTGAGCCCCGCGCTCGAATTCTACATTATAAGCTGTCATTCTAAATCAAGTTCCTTCATCATGTCGTCGAAAGATATCGCTTCTGATTTTTTACGGTGTGCTGCCATGGAATCATGATAGAGTTGCAAATCGATTTCGTCTTCGATACGGTCGAGGACGGCATCGCGAACGAGTGTAGAAATCGTGATGTTCTTTGCCTTCGCATATTCCTTGATAAGTCGTGTATCCTGATCATCCAGACGTACGGAAATGGTACTCATGATTATCAGCTCCTTTGTAATACATTGTAATACATATTAAGGTTTTAGTACATAGGATTGGGCGATAATCCTAAATAAAGATTCTTTGAAGTGCTAAAATTCGACTTGTAAATATCCTAGATGAGTACGATTGAATCTAAAAAAGTGAATGAAATTATGTTCAAATTAAAGTAAACATAGTCATTCATCTTCTATTTGACCATGTTTAGGAAGGTGATGATCATGATAATTCCTTACATTCTCCTCGTTTGCGAAAAAAAGATATGCATCCAGACGGCGCCGTGTATTTATTACAAGAAAACAAAGAGTGTTTTGAATTGAAGAAAGATCAAGGTACAGATCTGTTTAAAGCATCTGTACCTTGATCTTTTTTTTTATAGATATTGGTCCATATTAAGATGTTATTGAGTGCGATAGAGAAATTTTCCTACGATACGTAAACTGATATTGTTATTTCATCTGTCTGTTTTTTATGGAATGTATCAAAAATATAGTTCTCTCACTGAAGTAACTTTTGGTATTTGTATCCTTTCAAAAGATCAGCTTCACCTTTAAAGGACCATTCCTCTATTTTAGAATCTGGATGTAATTTAAAATAATGGTCGAGGATATCGTGTCCTAAATTATAGTTACTCCAGCGGGGAATGTCTTTTTGGGGACTACCGCCCACAAGGTCCTCGTATGTAGCTTCACCAGATTGAATCAATTTTGCGACATGTTTTTTCGTCTTTTCATCCATTGGAGTATCCCATGGGGCCTTCACATCTTTGAGGACTCGGTCAGCAAAAGCATCCGCTTTTCCCTCGATAATGACCGAATCGAGTAATTTGTTCATCTGATATTTATTTCTGTCATGGAGAATCAAATGATGGTATTCATGCGCAACCGTATAAGCTAAAGCATCCTTATCGAAATTCGAATCCATATATAGAACAACCGCATCTTTATATGCCCCTGCTGCTACTCCGCCCATAGGTTCGGTCATCGACGTATATTCTGAGTTGATCGGCACGATGAAAATCGTGCTTTTTTTCTTCGGAAGTACTTTATGTGCAGCAGTGTAATTTTTTGTGATGATTTTTTTAATCTCGTCTTGCTGTTCCTCCAATGCCTCGATTCGATCAAGTAGCGCTTGCGGATAAGCAGTTGATTGCATCATGAAGAAACCTTTTAAGGAAGTAGTTTCAAAATCTTCTTTTTTTCCAATTTTATCGATATCGCTAAGTACATAGTTCATGTAATTTTTTTTGCTCACTTCAGTATCATCATCAAGTGAAGCTTTTAAGTACTTTTGATAGGGTGAGTAAAGTGGAACGATATTCAATTCACTGTCATGATTAATCTTAATGGACTCAGGTTTAACTTTTTCGCTCTGATTCTCTTGCGAACATGCGGTTAAAACGATTAATGGAACACATAAGAAAGGTACAAGTATTTTCTTCAAAACATAATCATCCTTTCACCTTATACATGAATAAAATGGAAGATTATTTAAAAAAACAAATAATCAATAGAATAAAAATACCATTTAATTTCTTAATAGTCAAAATATGTAGTTTAGTGTGAGAGGTTCATTTATAATGATTTTATCAAGCCGTAGCGGAACCTCGTTCAATCTTATAAAACGGACATCCAATGTAAGACTCAATTTTCGGTAATCGTCTGGAATTACCTAAACTCAAATGGGTCCGCTTCGCCAACTTGAGTTAGGTCGTGGGAAGATCCTGAATGCCACCATCCGATGTAACGCCTCTGAAAAATACTCCGTCTCTCTGCTCGTCGAACAGGAGGTTCACGAACTGCCGAAGACCGGTTCATCCTTCTGCGTCGACGTCGGACTGAACAACTTCGCCATCTTATCGGATGGCACGGTATACAAGAACGACCGCTGCTTCCAAACGCTTGAGAAGAAGATCGCATGTGAACAGCGCAAACTGTTTCGCCGTCAATTGCTTGCTTTGAATAAGAAAGTGAAACTCTCTGAGGCTAAAAACTACCAGAAGTAGAACCGTTGGGTTGGATAACTCAGGAATCCTCCACCTCTAAGCAACGCGTAGGTGGAGGTAGATCAACTATGTCTCTACTCGATATAGCGTATCAAATCCATTATATATACTCACTGCTTGATAAGGAGGCGAATCGTGTGCTACCTATCTGCAGAATGTTATCTTATCTTACCAACTCTTCGAAAGGAGTACATGGACAAAGCGCTTGTTCCTGAATCTGTGCTATCCGTAAGTGAATGTATCTGTACGCACTATCCTAATATCAACAATTAGATTTCATGACTATCGAAATGTGCTTTCACGATCTTGAGAAATTCTTTGGAAAGAGGCGTCATTTTGTCTGAGGACTTGACAATTAATCCGAGATGTCTAACCACAGGAGGATGTAAGGGTAATAGATGAACATGAATCTCCCGTTTAGGAACTGCCAAGTTTGGCATAATACTAATACCTAATTTTCCTTTCACCATAGACAGTACAGTTTCATTCTCCTTACTATTATATGAGGTACGTAATGAAAGACCAGCTTTACGACATTCCTCCTCGATAAGGACTTCACATCCAGACCGTAACATGATGAATGATTCCTCTTCGAAATCAGCTATCGTAACAACATCTTTTTCTATAAAAGGGTGTCCATCATATACGACAACAGATAAAGGATCTTGCGTCAGTGCTATACTCTCGAAACCTTTAACTGGTAATGCTGTAAAACCGAGATCCACCGTACCTTCTTCCACCCACTTTTCAATATCATCATAGCCACCCTCATACAACACCAATTCAACATTCTGGAAACGTTCTTTGAATATAGAAAACAAAATCGGTATAAAGGTAGCTGTAAAACTTGGGAAACTCCCAACAGCAATCTTTCCTAATTCTAATCCTTGCAAAGAAGAAACTTTTTGCTCTATATGAGCCATGTTTGTCACAATATTGCGTATGTGTGGAATAATATATTCCCCTGCAGTAGTTAACGATGTCCCACCTCGTCCTCGATTCAAAAGTGTTACTCCTAGTTCAGATTCCAGTGTTGTAATGTTATGACTTACTCCAGATTGTGTCAGTCCAATCTTTTGACCTGCTTTCGTAAAACTACCACTTTCCACAACGTTTAAAAGCACTTCTAATTGAAATAAATTCAATGTACTTCACATCCTTTTCTGTATTATACATGAGAGATACAAATGATTAGAATGAAAAACATTCATTTTACTTATTTTATTTTTACAAATACACTAAAAACAGACAGATTGAATCAAAAAATAAAAGAATTGGAGAGTGGATGTATTGATGAATCAGAAGTATGAAAAAATCCTTTCACCTTATACCTTATCGAATGGAGTAACTTTGGCGAATCGAGTCGTTGTTGCACCGATGACCACCTATTCAGGAAATATAGATGGAAGCGTCTCTTCCGGAGAGTTGGATTACTATAGCAGAAGAGCACAAGGACCAGCTATGTTTATTACTGCGGCTGCGACCATTTCATCACTCGGGACTAGTTTTCCTCGTCAAATGAAAGCATATGGAGAACACAATATACCAGGTCTTTCACAGTTGGCTAATAAAATAAAAGAAAAGGGAGCAAGAGCAATCCTTCAGCTTCATCATGGAGGTAGCGAGAGTCTAATCGGATACATAAGTGAAAGGCGAATGGTTAGCCCGAGTGGTATCGTGGCGAGCCTTTACAAGGATTCAAGTGATGATTACGTTCCACGTGCGTTAGAACACGAAGAAATTCTATCTACTATTCAGGATTTTGGACGAGCAACGGAGATAGCTATACGTGCAGGGTTTGATGGTGTGGAAATTCATGGAGCCAACGGATATCTGATTCAACAATTTTTTTCGAGATATTCAAATCTTCGAACAGATATGTGGGGAGGAACACTAGAAAAACGGATGTCCTTTCCATTAGCTGTTATTGAAGAAGTAAAACGAGTCCGAGATCAATATGCGAACAATAATTTTATTATTGGTTATCGCTTCTCACCAGAAGAACCAGAAAAGAATGGTTTGAACATGGAGGAAACAATCGCCTTTGTAGATCGATTGTCTAATCAAGGCTTGTCGTACCTCCATCTTTCAGTCAAAAACGTTTGGTCCATGCCTCGAAGTGGTTCAAATCAAACAAAAACAAGATCAGAGATTTTTCGGGATGTGATTGCGGATAGAACAAGTTTTCTGTCACTCGGTTCTATACACACACCAGATGATGCCTTGAACGTATTAGAACAAGGAATTCCATTATTCGGATTAGGAAGAGAGTTATTAATGGAACCAGATTGGGTTCGAAAACTAATAGCAGGAAGAGAAGAAGAAATTCGTACGACCTTGTCACGCGATGATCAACAAACGCTCTCCATTCCGGATGAAATGTGGAAAAATATTCTTACGCGTGATGGATTGCCTGCACAACGATGAATAAATGTGTAAGCAAAAAGGGGAGATAGACATGAACAAGAATGCTTTGTTTCAACTAAGTATAGCTATGACTATCTTTGGATCAATTGGCTTTTTTTCAACTTTTACAGGTCTTCCGGCAATTGAATTAGTGTGGGTTCGATGTATTTGTGCTGCTGTATTTCTTATAATGGCATGGATCGTATCTGGACGCTTTAAAAGGGAAAAATGGAATAGGAAAGAACTCATATACATTGCTTGTTGTGGTATGACGAATGTTTGTAATTGGGTGTTTCTTTTTAAAGCATTTGAAAGAACGTCCATTACAATTGCCATAACCTTATATCACTTAGCTCCTATTATTGTTCTCGTGATGGGTAGTCTTTTCTTTAAAGAAAAAAAGACGAAACTCATGTATGTATCTATGTTAGTTTGTTTTATTGGAACATTGAGTATTATAGGTACCGATGGTGTGCGGTTTGCTTCAGAAAGCTGGAGGGGGATCGTGTACAGCATCATCGCAGCATGTTTCTATGCAGCAACAATGCTATTAGGAAAGAGTATTACAAAAACTAGTGTATATGCGACCACTTTTATTCAAATGGTGATCGGTCTGATTGTGTTACTTCCATTCATTCATTTTAATAACTATCAAGCAATTGATACTTCTCAGTGGATGTACGTCACTGTAACCGGAGTTATTCATACAGGTATAGTTTATTTTCTGTTTTTCAATAGCATTCGTCATTTACCAACGACAGTTGTCTCTTCTATGGTTTTTGTCGACCCTACAGTGGCTATTTTATTAGACGTTTTTTTCGGAAATGTGTATCTAAGGTGGCTACAGCTATTCGGTATATTGTGTATCTTTATCGGATTGTTTTATTCGCTTAAAGCAAGCAGTCATATTGCTAGTATCACTGAAGAAAACTATATTACTCGAACAGGAAAAGTAAGAAGGCAGTAATCTATATTCTTTTAAGAACCATTCTTTCTTTTTGATGTAAATAATCCTAAGAGACCTATGAATGTATGCAGAAAATCTATTCCACAAAATTAGGAATAGATTTTTTGTTTATTTCTACAAACTTGACGTCATGTTGAAACAAAATCCTTCATCTTATCACTAAAGAGATAGTTTTCAATTTTATATGGTAGTCATCTGACTAATTTATTATTTTAGGCAAAAAGATACATATGAAACCGAAAATACATTATCCATTTAATAGAAAAGTTAGTGATTGAAACTTAATAAAAAAAATATCGTATGTATTAGTTGTATAATAACTTTTATGAAAACATAATGACTTACTAAACGAAACAAATACATTTGCCGGAGGGAACATCTATGGTATTAGCTTTCCTTGGCCTTGGTATCGGATTCTTTTTATTAACGTTAGGCATCTATTTCATTCGGTCGAAGCATGCGTTGAAGACGCCTTTAGCAGGACACGGAGATAGCGTCGACACGGTGGATTCATTCGTACTCAGTATTATTTTGTCGATTGGTGTTATCCTATTTTGTTCGTTGACCGTCAGACATTACGGTTACGTTTGTGTCTTAGGTGGTCTGTTCATTTTATACGCCGTCAGTGCAGCTTGGTGAGACCTAAAAGAAGTTAGAAAGCAAGATAAAGGGAGCTCAAATCATGATTCAATTACTGAAACAAGTCGACGATCATGTGTATCACATCGTCTTTCACCAAGAAGGGCGTACTTTATTCTGCCGGGAAGGAATTGCCCGAAAAGAGCAGGCGATCGATAGCGAGGATATGATGGAAACGAATGAGGAGTCCGCAACGAAGCGGATCGTCTTCAAAAGTCCCTTGCGCGCGTATCGTCAGAAAAAAGCATGGGTACGTGAAAAATTAGACGATGGATACATGCGATCACCTTTTGCTCTGTCTGAAGTGATGGATTTTCGTTCAGATCGACGGATCATAAAGTTGCGCATTTTAAGCGCTTTACTCGTCCTATTGAGTGGATTACTGACGCTGACCGATATATTACCGATTCCGGGATACATAACACTCGTCGTTCTGATGCTTTTCTGGCCGATGCATCTCGAAGGGAAATCCGCGCATGTTCGCATGTATCGATGGTCAGGAGCACTTTTCATGTTCGCATTAGCCGGCTCATCGAAAAACTATTTATCACCGATCAATCTCTCGATTAACGGAGCAGTCTGTCTCATCTCAGGGTTCATCCTCCTGTTGTATGCGTCAGAACAATTACAGGAACTTGCGACGAAAGGAATCATATATCATGACGAATCAAAAAGCCAAGGTGATTGAACTCAAACGCGACAATGGTCAAACGACCGATTACTGGGTCAGTTACTGGATGGGGCGTACGCTCTATCAGGTATCCGTGCAAGAACAAGCGGATGGTCAAACGGATGAAGGGGAGGTTGTCAAAGAACGTTTTCCGTTCTATTTCGGAATGAAAAAGCGGATGCTCGAGTTAGCAGAAGAGAAAGAAGCACTTGGTTTTAGACTTTTGACCGAAGAGGAAAAAGCAACGCCTGTCATCGAGGAAGAAGAACCGACGTTCGATCCTGCTTTCTTTAAGCCAGCTATTCGTTATGCCTGGTGGATGCTTGGTCTCGGAATCCTCCTGTTTCTCCTGCCTTCACCGATCCTAAACGGACTCGCGTTCGGACTCGGCTTATTCGTCTGGTATGAGACGTTTGGACAAGCCGGAATACCGCGCAACTATCAGAGATATTTCCACGGGATGCTTGCTGGATTGACGATTTTACAGGTTTTATCTGCGATTGAGTTGGAACGATTTGCTCAACCGTATTATGCGACGATTTGTGTGATTTCAGCAATTGTGTTGGTTCTTCTCGTCGTACAGCACCGTTTGGAAGAAACTGATCACATCGGTCAGGAGGAAAGTATTCGGGTTAGGAAAATGAAGGACCATTCTGACATAGATCTTTAAAAACGTATTCACTTAACTTTCGGAAGACTGGAAGACTTTTTGATGCTGTAAAATATAGGTATCACTTAAATCATTTTAGTCAGTCTGCTGAAAAGGAGAATAGGGAATGGATGTCATACCAAATGATCAATATATTTTCGAACTGATCTTACTTGTCTGGGCGATTGGTGCACTCGTCATCATCATTACGCAAGCGCGAAACACACAAAGTCTAAAAAAGAGTTTGTTACGAAGTACAGTCGTAAATCTCGCGTATACAGTCATTATCTCTTTGACATGGTTTTACGTAGTAGCCATAGATGGATTCAGTCAGGTATTTGGTCTTTATTTCTTTGTAGGGATATTTTTGATTCTTGAGGTGATATTATTCGTTGTTCTCTGGATTGTTAAACGTAAAAAATCAACTATCTCTTGAGGAGTAGAATTTCATTATGAACCGTTACACTTGGATTACCCATGCTGCTGTTGGGTTAGCAATATTGGATATGAGACGACGTGCGATTGATTTATTGTCGAGGCATGTCGAGCGGTTAGATGAACCACGAGCAAGATCAAGTACGATTCTTTATATCGGGATGTTGCATCTTGAACTCGGTGAAGAGAAAGAAGCAAGTCGGTGTTTCTTAGAAGGGTTGACGATCGTCGAGTCGATGGAGCTTGCGTATGCATCGGAATTTTTAACGATGTTACGAGTGATGAAGCGATATGAAGCTTCGGATGTTATAGAACACTGGATTCAAAACTTCACCAATCGGATTGATGATCATCCGAAATTCAAGCGAATGATAAGAGGGATAGAAGCGATAACTGATTGAACTAAATTAGCTTTCAGCGTTATCAGTAAATTTCGCAATTCTAGAACGCCATCTCTAATATAAAAGTGCTTTATCGTAAAGACTCTATTTACGAGAAGCACTTTTTTTTATACTTTGAGTTAAATGAAATTGAACTTTTCACTTTACATTTTTCTTCCAGTCCTTTACTCTACAATAAAGTTCAATTAAATTTAACTGTTGAAGAGGAGGAAGTTGGTTGAATAAACAACTATCAGCTTTGTTGCTCGGTAGGATTTTGATGAATATATCAGACAGTTTTTATATGATTGCGATCGTTTGGTTCGTCAAGACAACGACGAATTCGCCATTCCTGGTTGGATTAACGAGCACGATTGCTGTGTTACCGGTAACGATTCAATTTTTGTATGGTCCGATTATCGATCGCTATTCAAAAAAGAAGATCCTGTTTTTCTCAGGCATTGGACAAGCGATTTTAGTCGGATTCATCACTTTACTCTATTTTAACGAGACGCTCTGGATTCCATTGCTGTTCATCATGTTGTTTTTAGCGTTAACACTAGCGGAAATCTCGTATCCAACCGAAAATACACTCATCGAACGCCTGGCATCGAAAGATCAATTGACGAAGGTCAATTCGGTGTTTGCCTTTTCTTATCAAACGCTTGATTTGATTGCCGACGCGTTAGCAGGCATTGTGATTCTATTTGTCGGTGTCGGAATCGTATTCGCTGCGAATAGTATCGTATTGCTAGGGATCGGGTTCTTATTCTTGCTCGTACTCAAAATACCATCTTCAAAAAGAGAACAACCCATTTCCTCACGAAACTTTTGGAAACAGTATAAGCATGACTTCAAAGAAGGATACTATGTTGTCAAGCAACAAAAGAAATTATTGACCATCATTTATGGCATCATCGGAATGAATTTTCTTGCGACGATGGGACTTGCGGTGTTACCAATCATTTCTGAGACGTCAGCAGAGTATGGATTTTGGTTAGCAGCGATTTCACTTGGAACGATGATTGGAACATTGCTATCAAGTCACTTGGAGACGTTTGCTCTCAATCGTGTCATGCCGATTGCTGCGCTCTTGTCCGGACTGTTTTGGATTAGTTCGTTTTTAATGAAAGATGCTGGTCTGTTATCAATCGTCTTATTCGGAATCGCTTGGATCGGTATTGGGGTGAACAGTATATATTTATATACACTCATTCAGGTCAATCTTCCGTCTGATTATTTAGGAACAGGTTTTTCGTTTCTCTCTTCACTGTTAGGGTCGTTAAGTCCGCTTGGATATTTTGCGGGAGGGATTTTCGGAGAATGGTTTTCTAGTACAGCAATCTTATTGATCTCTGGTATCGGCTATTTTGGCTTTGCCGGTTATTTCTTAATTCATCCGACACTTAAAGCGTTAACGATACCTGTCAATACTAAATTCGAGAAGACTGCTGAAGAGAGAATAAAGGTCAATCAACATCTGTGAAACATTTTAGTTTACATAATGAAGTAGGAGAAGGAACGCATCTTCTTCTACTTTTTTTGTAATTATGCAATCGATTGCATTCGTATTCTTATTTAACATCCAGGAAAAGGAATTATATTTCTTGCGAAAAACTAGTTTTTATTTCTTAGGATTTATGTAAAAATAGAAAACAATAAACTGAGAGAATTTTTTGAAAAGTGAGCGACCAGATCATTCATCGTTTTGGAATGAGAGAGAGAAGTCCTCATTTTTCGAATTCTAATATCTTATTTTTTGAAAGCCTGGAGGGGAATGTATGAAATTGTTGAAGATGTGGAACCAAATCAGTTTAGTGAAACAAATCGCGATCGGCTTAGTCATTGGTATTATTTTAGCCGTCACGATTCCTGAAGTAGCGAGTTCATTGACCATCTTTGGAACATTATTTGTCTCCTCACTAAAGGCAGTCGCGCCGATTTTGGTCTTTTTCCTAGTCATGGCTTCGATTGTGCAACATAAAAAGGGACAGCAAACGAACATGAAATCAATCATCTTCTTATACCTGCTCGGTACTTTTTTAGCGGGTGCGATTGCGGTCATCGTTAGTTTCTTGTTCCCGGTTTCGATAACATTGACAGAGAGCACAGAAAAGCTGACAGCCCCTGGGAATGCCATCGAAGTCCTGAAGACGCTTGTCTTGAACATGGTCGATAACCCCGTCAATGCATTAGTCCAAGCGAACTACATCGGCATTCTGACGTGGGCGATCATCTTAGGATTAGCGCTTAAAAATGCGTCGGATTCTACAAAAACGTTCATCTCGAACTTCTCAGATGCACTTGCGAAAATGGTTGGATGGATCATTAAGCTTGCGCCACTCGGTATCATGGGGCTTGTCATCGGTTCAATTACAGAGAACGGACTCTCGTCACTTCTTGACTACGTGAGCCTGCTAGGGTTACTGATCGGAACGATGCTTGTCGTTGCACTCATCGTTAATCCATTGATCGTCTATATCAACGTCCGTCAAAATCCGTATCCGCTCGTTTTCAAATGTTTACGCGAAAGTGGCATCACGGCATTCTTTACACGCAGTTCAGCTGCGAACATTCCGGTCAACATGGAACTATCGAAAAAGCTTGGACTTGATAAAGAGACGTACGGCATCTCGATTCCGCTTGGTGCAACAATTAACATGGCAGGGGCTGCAATCACGATTTCCGTCTTGACGCTTGCTGCGGTAAACACACTCGGTATTCAAGTTGATCTTCCAACAGCCATCATTTTAAGTGTCCTCGCTGCCGTCTGTGCGTGTGGTGCCTCTGGTGTTGCTGGGGGATCGCTTCTCTTGATTCCACTCGCGTGTAGCTTATTCGGGATTCCGAATGACGTTGCGATGCAAGTCGTTGCTGTCGGATTTGTCATCGGTGTGTTGCAAGATTCATTTGAGACAGCATTAAACTCGTCGACAGATGTCTTGTTCACTGCGACAGCTGAATATCGAAAACGGTTGAAAGAAGGCGAACACCTCTCGATTAATCGTCAATCGATGAATGAGGAAGTAGCAGAAAAAGTCGTTAACGGCTGATCAGATTCGCTATTATCTTAATAAGAAAAGGCATCCCAGTTGAGGATGCCTTTTCTTATAGACAACCCTCGTTTCGTGATTGAAATAAGGGGTTTCTACAAGTTGTAATCCATTTAACCTTCTCCTAAAGCAACGTATTTTTTTAATTTCCCTTTAAAACTCACCAAAAGAATTTCATTCCTTTCTTTCGTAGAGTATATGACGGTACCCTTTGAGAGCTTCGTAGCAGTTCCATTATCAAAATCGTATTGATCAGAACTCATTTTCTTGATTTCTCCGACTTTTTTACTCTTAGTGACTTCTGTTTTCTCTGCCCATTTTACATCTGATTTGTAGATCGTATCATTTAGTTGAAAAATGTCAGCAGTAGAATCTTCTCCTAATACGTCTAGTGCTGTCGGTTTTTCACTTGTATGTTGCATTTTCACTTCATTACTACAAGCAGCTAACGGCCATACAGTTATAATTGAGAGAGCGCATAACAAAACGATTCTTTTCATGACATAACCTCTTTCCCGTTTTTGTATGTTACTCCATGTCGATACATGTAACGTAAATTACTCGCGGTTGCCGTCACATTTGATTCGGACATGGTGCGTATCAGTATCTTTAAAGATTTGTAAGACGGCACTCGTCTCAACGGTTGCACCATCTCTTTCGATTCCGATTAAGCATTGGACATGGCTAAATTGTTTAGCATGTCGACCATTTAACAGCGGACTATCGGCAAATCAGGTCACAGGTTTCTGTTGTTGTTCCATTCGTTTTAAATCCTGTCCGATGTATGCCCATCTGCTCACGAAACAGTCAAAGTGGGGTTCACCTGTAGCGCGAGCGTTTCAGGAAATCGTCTTGGAACAATTCATGAAGTCAGAGTGAATCAATTGTCTCGACCCAGACTTGATAATAGATCTCTTGATCGAGGTGGACCGTTGCCGAACGTACACGATAATCTGAGTTTTCCGCTAGATAAAAAGCAAGAATTGATGCGACTTTAAAGTCAGGGGGGCAATAACCGGTGATTGAACGACCATGGATCTCATTCGTGATCGACTCCGCCCAGACTTCGGCTTCACGGAATGTCTCGAACTGAAGCATCTCTTCCTTCCAACGAATCGACATCTTCATGTCCTCCTCTACTGCAGTTAATGTTATTATATGGAATAAATGGTATGTTGTTCAAAGGGGGGACGTCAGACATGAGTCGTTTTGGAATGCATCGGGAAGTAATCAATCCGCCGCTCGGTACTGCCTTCATCGGTTATCACCGAGAAGTCGGTATTGCAAGCATACACGATCCGCTATATGTCACAGCGAGTATCTTTGAAAGCGAGCAGACGACATCGGTCTTCGTCAGCATCGATAACATCGGCATGCTCGTCGCCGATACGGATGTCATCCGTGAAGGAATCGCGGGTCAGCTAGACGTGTCGAAGGAACAGATCACAGTCGTTTACACGCATACGCATTCGGGACCAGCGACAGCAGGAAACGAACCGTTGACCGTCGCCTATAAAACGATTTTGACGCAACAAGCGATTGTATCTGCGGTCAAAGCAAGCGAAGTGATGCAGTTGGTCGAGATTGGTTGGGGTGTGACGACCGGAAAACTCGGCGTCAACCGACGGGAGAAAATAAATGGACAAGCGGTGATGGGAACGGATCCGTCTGGGGTGGCGGATGACCGAATTGGAACATTGTTAATTCGTCGGACCGGTGATGCGGGTCTCGTCGGAGCTTTTGTCTTTTGTACGGCGCATCCGAACGTCTTGAAATCAGACAGTGTCGTCTTATCCGGTGATTATCCGGGAGTCACTCGAACGATACTCGAACAGGCACTCGGCTGCCCGGTCGTGATTGTTCAAGGCGCGACGGGGAACATCAATGCGAAATATCGTGGTGACATAGAGAGTCTTCAAAAAATGGCGTTTACTTTAAGTGGTCATGTCTTGACGACGATTCCAGCTGTGTCGTTTCAACCGTTAACGCACCACCGGATTCAGTCATACATTCATCCGATGCGCTTAACAGAAGTACCGGCTATGAACGTATTACGAGACATGGCGGATTACGCTGAACAGACATGGGGCGTCAGTGCAGCACGCTGGTTGGCATACGTTCAGGAACGATCGGGAGCAACACTCACCATCCCGCTCGAAGTTCAATTGTTTGAACTAAACGAAGGGTCGTTCTCAGGCATTCCGATGGAGCCGTTCTGTGAGACAGCGCTACAGATAAAGCAAATCCGTCAAACGGAACTCGCTTTTTTCGGGGGCTATACGAACGGTTACATCGGTTATTTGCCAACTGCGGAAGAACATCCGTATGGGGGTTACGAAGTGGCAATCAATCCCGTCGTCTACGGTCCAGTGACTGGGCTTTGGATGCCACCTGTACCGGGAACGGCGAACGACATCGTGCATCGTATCCAACAACTCTATGAAACGAACAACAACCCGGCTTCTCTCCTTTGAGAGACCGGGTTGTCGTGATTAAGATTTGATTTTTTTGATGATCCAAAATAAAGAAAAAACGAGTCCGGTTGTCAGTAAAACGAATAAAAGAAGCAGAATGAGTAAGTTAGACAGTTGTAGCATCTAAGACCTCCATAAATAGGTACAGATAGATTTTCGAACTTTTCGAATAGTAATAGAGTAACATAGTAATTAACAAAATATAGGTAAATAGGTTGTTGTTTTAGATATTTCTTAATATATTTACTTATTATATAAAAATAAGTTATTTTATTACATTTAGAAAAAGAGGGAATAACATGATCATCAAAAGATTTATTCTTAGTTTTGTCATCACTTATTTATTCCTCAGTTTGCTTTTATCCTTTAGCATCGGATATACGATCGATTGGATTCCCGAAGCAACTTTGACTCAAAAGATAAAAGGGTACGTCATTGAAGAGTTCACTCGTTTTAATATTATAAAGCTTTTGATTGCTACAGGTGGAGGTACTCGGTACAGCCTACTCTACTTAAAACAAAGGGCATCGAGTTTATCAAAGCGTTGATTTCCTTTATTTTGAAACTTTTCTTTGTGTGATTCGTTTATGAGGATTAGAACGAGTCAACGTATTGGGGGAAATAAAAATGAAAAAGACAGTTGGTGCAATCATTTTAGCGAGCGGCATGTTGATACTCGGTGGTTGCGGAACAGCAGCAACGCAAACCGATTTATTTGAGCAACAAGGTACATATCTTGGCGATAACAGTAACGTGCGCGACATCGTTCAACAACTACCTCACGGTGATCATTTAAAGAAGATGGAACTGTCGACAAAGGAAAAGCCGTATCAACTGACGTTGCGTTACGGTGGATATACAGAAGGACAGGTCGAGCAAAAAAGTAATCGCACGGCAATCTATAATGCGACGGCGCTTTTCACACTGATTCCGAACGTCGATCAAGTCAACATGACGATCGAAGATGCTTCGTATCATTTTACGAAACATCAACTCCGTGATTGGTATGGAAAAGACTTTACGACGTACGATAATGAGAAAGCACTGAAGGCGTTCACGAAGCCTTTTATCGAAGATTCGAAGAAAGTAAGCGACTTATTGAACTGAACCGACCGAGCACGCTCTTGAAAAGGAGTGTGCTTTTTTGTTGATTCATTCCCATAAGTTTTAAAAAGTACTTTGCATTACAGAGTAATTCAGTTTATCGTTAAGGAACTGAGACATCCAGAATAAGGAAGGGGTTGTACGAGATGGAAATCGATAAAGAATTATTAAAGGGGCACGTCGACACGATCATCTTGTCGTTGCTGAACGAACAAGACCGATACGGGTATGAAATCGCGAAGACGATCCGGCAAACGTCAGACGAGCAGTTCGAACTGAAAGAGGCGACACTCTATTTGTCACTCAAACGCCTTGAGAAAAAAGGATTCGTCATATCCTATTGGAGTGACGAAGCAGCGGGCGGCGGACGACGTAAATATTATGTGCTGACGACTGAAGGAAAAATCCTTCTTGCGAAAAAACGACTTGAATGGCGTTTTCTAAAGCAGCTACTCCCGAAGTTTCTTGAAGAGGGAGACGGCGCGCTTGAATAAACTCGATCATTTTGTCCATGACTTGTATCAAGATGCGGATGTGACGGATCCGGAAATCATCGACGTCATGGAAGAGACGCGAAGTCATCTTGAACAATCGGTGCGAGACTTGATGATTCAAGGTTATTCGGAAGAAGAAGCGACGAAGCTTGCCATGTATCGTTACGGTAGTAAGGAGCATGTCGATCAGCTCTTGACGTGGGTCTATCGAAAAGAGCGGACGTTCGCTTCGTGGTTGCTCCGCATCGGAATCAGCATCGCCGCTGCAACGATAGTGTTCTTTATCGGCACGATGATGTTGAGCCAGCATCAGTCGCTCGCCTATGCGGATGCCTTTTATGGCAATGAACGTTCGATTGAATCTTACGAACGCATTTTAGAAGAGCATCTGTTACTAATATCGATTTCCGGACAAGACGTTTCGTCCTCGCGTGACTTCACGGTTCACCGATCGATTTGGTTACCGGAGCTGTTCACTTCGCATGGCATGTATCTGATTGACGAACAGCACCTGACAACGACGGAAAGTTTCGATGTTACGAAATTCGGTGCTGTGCTTGCGCTAGTCGGCTTGACGATTTATCTCGTGACATCAATCATTTGGAGCGTCATCAAGCTTTATCATGCAGGACGATTGCATCTATTAAGTATCGTCTCAGTCGTATTCTTTAATGTACTGGGTTATTGGTTTTGGGCATTACGAAAATAGGAGGGGTCATATGTCGCAACAAATTAAGCTGATTTGGTCACAAGCATTCACGGTGAAGCAATGTGTACTCTATCTTTTGATCATCCTCGGTTTACCAACTCTTCAGTTCAGTTTCATTTATAAGAGTTACCAGTTCTTCCTACCGACAGAAGTATTCGAAGAGACGCTATCAGGAACGATCCCGATGCTGTTTCCGATACTTGCAGTCTTGATTTTCTTGCCGATCTTCATCGCTGAATACAAGGATAACTATCTGACATACGTTCGAACGCGTGCCAGTCTAAAGGATTATCTATTTGCGGTCGGTTTCGTCAATGTGATGCTGACAGGATTTGTGTTCTTTTTAATGACAATCGTCACGTTCGTCCTCATTCGTTATGTCGAACCGTTTTTCGGTCTAGTCAATTACGCGCCGCTAAGCGAAAAGACGCATGACGTAACGAATGCATTTTCATTCTTGGTGGACATTCACCCGTTACTCTATGCCGTTCTTTACGCCGCTTGGATTGGACTCAACGGAGCAGTGTACGCGACACTTGCTTACCTGTTGATCTTATCGCTCGAACAAGTCTATCTCGCAATTTCATTACCGTTCTTCGCCTACCATATCTTTAACTTCGTCGCTGGTATGATGCAAGCTCCACAATTCTCACCTATCAGTACGGTCTTTCCGTTTAACATCACGGAGCAGCCGCTTTGGACAGTGTTCGTACCGTTTACTGTTTTAATCGTTGTTAACTTCACGCTCTACCTGACGATGATTCGACCGAAACCGGAGTGGATCTTTCAGTCATGATGAAGACACGGAATATTTTGATTGTACTGAAGAGTTTATTCATCCTCGTGATCAGTTACGTCGCATGGTATAGACGGCAAGAAGTATTGACGAAGGCGCAGGAGTTCGGCAGAAACGTCAACGCGTGGGACATCACGTTTGCGATTCAAAATGATATGTACCTGTTACTCTTTTTCCTGATGCCGTTACTCTTGTTCCTCTCGTTTCGAATGATTGAACAGCAATATGAACCGTCGATTTTGATTCGGGTCGGCTCATTTCGGAACTGGCTATACTACTCGACAAAATGGTATTTACGTGCCGTCCTACCCTTGTTCGGATGCGTCTTGCTACTGAGTCTTCTTAGTGCCAGCGATCAATCGTTTACGTTGCAATGGAGTACATACAGTCAAATCTCGACTAGTGGCAACATAAGTCATCATCTCAGCGCGACTTTTCGCTCACCACTGTCAGTGATTTTTTTACAACCGATTCTTTGGTTGCTTGCGAGCATTATGTTACATGGGTTCATGTGTCTTGCGTTTCTATTGCATGAAAAGCATAAGGGCTTGTTGCTACAGGCGACAGTGGTAGTGATTTGGTGTATCTTCAGTTTTAAATCATCGTTTGGAGTAGGAGAGTTCTTTTCAGCCGCCGCGTATTTCTCTGTCGGGGCTGTATCCAATAGAATGCATCCTTGGATGGCACTCATCGTCCTCAGTATTGCGATTGCGCTGATCTATCTATCGGTCCAATGGATGCGACCGCTTCGTCAGCTACTGACTTCACGAAAGGAGTTCGTACCGTATCTCACCTATGCGATGATTGCCAGTCTGTATATCTTCCTCAGTAGTAACCGAGCGTCGACTGAGCTACAAACGATCGGTGATCTCTTCGTCGTCGCATTTTACGGTGTCAATGCAATGGACAGTTCGTTTCTTCAACTCATGTCGTATCTGATTCTTTTTTTCGGACTTGCTTATTTAAGTCAATTGCGTCTGCAAAATCAAATGACGGCAATCGGACCATACACGTGGATGCGTTACCAACGGCTCGAGAAATGGGCGTTTCACGTCTTCGTAAGGGAAGGACGTTTCTATCTACTTGCCCTCGCGTTTCTAATCATCGGAACAACAGGTATCGGAATATTGCAAGGGTTATCGTTGTCACTTTCGACTAGTCTCTTATCGATTTCGTCGATGCAATTGCTTCTACAACTGATCGGTATCTCGATGCTTCAACTGATGCTTTATTCGCTTTTGAGCTTCATCTTACTGTGGCAATTTCCGGACGGTTACGCGATGCTCGGGTTGTTTGGTGTCTTATCCGTCTTCTTGTTGCCAAACTTCAATCAATACGGAATCTTTCCGTCCGGACTGAACGGATTCGCTCAGCTTCAGTCGTTCAGTCTGACACATCTATTGTTCGTCTTGCTGATCTATCTTGGGCTTTCACTTGTCTGGTTATACTTTCTGTTTCAAAAAAGCATTCGTATATAAGGAGGACGTTTCGTGGAAATGATTAAACTAGAGCAGGTCACGAAAGGGTATCAAGGCAACCCCTTGTTCGAAGATATCGATTTGACGATTCAAAAAGGAGATATCGTCGGCATCACTGGACCAAACGGTTCAGGGAAATCGGTCTTGTTCAAGATGATTTGCGGCTTCATTCATCCGGACGCGGGAACGATCACAGTTCGAAATGAACAGCTCGGTCAGACGCGACGCTTTCCGGAAAACGTCGGTGTCATCATCGATCGACCGGGCTATATCGCCCATAAATCAGGATTTGAGAACTTAAAACAACTCGCAGCAATCCGGAAAGTGGTCACCGATGCCGAGATTGAACAGGCGATGCGGACCGTCGGCTTACAGCCCGGTAATCGGCAGAAGGTCAAACAGTATTCGCTCGGGATGAAACAAAAGCTCGCGATTGCCCAAGCCATTATGGAAAAGCAGGACATCTTGATTTTGGATGAGGCATTCAATGGGCTCGATCACGATAGTGTCCTGCGTCTGCGAGAACTATTATTGTCCTTCAAAAAAGAAGGGAAGACGATCATCTTGACGAGTCATAATCAACAAGACATCGATGCGCTTTGCGACTCCGTCTACCGCATCAATCAAGGTCGGATTGAACAGGTCGGCTAACATAAACAGGGAGTGGATCAACGGATCCACTCCCTGTTGCTGTACGATAGATTATTTTCCCGGCTTCGTTTTGTAGAAGCTGTAGAAGACGCTGATCAGGATGACGAGGACTATCGTACCGAGCGACATCCAGATTGGCATTTTGTAGACGTCACTGAAAATCATCTTCGCTCCGATGAAGACGAGCATGAAGCTTAAACCGTGTTTCAAGTAGTAGAAACGATCAATCAAGTTCGCGAGGACGAAGTAGAGACTACGAAGTCCAAGGATAGCCATGATGTTCGCATAGAAGATGATGAACGGATCACGTGAGTACGCGAAGCTTGCAGCGACTGAGTCGACGGCGAAAACGATATCTGATACTTCGATGAAGAGTAGGGTGATCAAGAGAGGCGTGAAGAACAACTTCCCATCAATTCGTTTTGCGAACTTACCAGACGAGATGTCTTGTGTGATTGGTAAACGTTTCTCTAACCAACGAATCGTTCTGTTGTCTTCGAGCGACGTCTCTTGACCGATATTCTTGTACATCATCCAACCTGTGTAGACGAGGAACGCTCCGAAGATGTAGTACACCCAAGCGAAGTTCTCAAGTAGCGAGACACCAGCGACGATGAAGATGACGCGGAAGAAGATTGCACCGAGAATACCCCAGAACAAGACTTTGTGCTGGTACTTCAATGGAATTGCGAAGTACGCGAAGACGAGTGAGAAGACGAAGACGTTATCGATCGCGAGAGCCTTCTCAATGAAGTACACGCTCGTATATTCGACAGCAGCGGCGCTACCTTGATCAATATAGAGCCAGCCTCCGAAGGCGACAGCAATCGCGATCCAGACGAACGTCCACGTCCAAGCCTCCCGAAGCGAAACTTCATGTGCCTTGCGATGAAAGACTCCAAGGTCAAGGGCGAGCATGATGAAAACGATGGCTAGAAAAGCAATGAGTAGTGTCAACAGCGCTTCCTCCTTTGAAGTAATTTGTTATCATGAATTTATTATAAGTTCATAAGAACTCAAAAGTAAAGAGGTAAGTGTGTTCTTTTTTGAAATTGTGAACAAAATCCGCCAAAGGCACTGCTCATGCGAACAGTGCCTTTGGCGGATTACGTGAGTGGTAGAGAATGCAGTTCAACATACAGAGCGAGCGTATCGATGATTGTAGCCGAGCTCATCGTACACTCATGCGATCGTTAAACATGAAAATCTTCTTTTACTGCTGTTCGAGACGACGTGAGAAACCAGTCAAGATGACGGCAAGAATGACCATGATAGCGCCGACCCATGGCGTGTGGACAAGTCCGATCGTATCGGTGACGAGACCACCGATCGTTGCCCCAAGTGCGATGCCGATATTGAAAGCTGCAATATTTAAGGCAGAGGCGACATCGACTGCTGCTGGGACGTATTTTTCAGCCAACTGGACGATATAGAGTTGGAGTCCAGGGACGTTCATGAAGGCAAGAAGTCCCATTAAGATGATCCCGATGATGCCAGCGACCTTGAACGGAATCATGAATGAGAGGGCAATCATGACAATGGCATGGATGATGAACATATAGAACAATGCTTTAATCGGGTTACCATTCGCGAGTTTTCCGCCAACCGTATTCCCGATTGCGACGGCGATTCCGTAGACGAGCAGAATGATACTGATTAAGCTCGGACTGATTTTCGTGACGTCCTGCATGATCGGTGTCAAGTACGTAAAGGCGACGAACGTTCCACCGTAACCGAGGGCAGTGATCAAGAAGCCGAGCATCAATCGTCCGTTCGTCAACAATTTGAACATGTCGGAGAACTTAGCAGGTGGTGATTGTTTCAAGTCTTTTGGAATCAAGAAGAAGCTTGCGATGATCGCAATGATTCCGAGTGCAGCAACCGCGAAGAACGTCGCGCGCCAGCCGAACGATTGACCAATGAATGTACCAAGCGGGACACCCGTGACGGTCGCGACCGTCAGACCGGTAAACATCAAGGCGATGGCACTTGCTTTTTTATGCTCCGGTACGAGCTGGACAGCAATCGTCGCACCAATCGAGAAGAAGACACCGTGCGAGAACGCCGTGATGAAACGGGCGACGATCAACAATTCAAATGTCGGTGAGATCGCGGAGATCAGGTTACCGGCGATGAAGACGACCATCAACGCCATCAGTAACGTTTTCCGATTCATCCGGTTCGTCAGTGCCGTCAAAATCGGTGCTCCGACGGCGACACCGATTGCATAACCAGAGATGATGAGACCAGCGAGTGTGATACCGATATTTAAGTCACCAGCGATTGCTGCGAGCAGTCCAACGGGAACGAATTCCGTCGTACCGATCCCAAAGGCGCTGATTGCTAGAGCGAGCAGGGCAAGTCCGCCGTTTCTTGGAGCCTGTTCCTCCTGTACCTGTTGATTTAATTGATTCATGGGGATTCCTCCTAAAATGATTTCAGTAGGGATCGTATTCAGTGGGCCCGACCAAACATGATCCGTTTGACATGACCCCAGCATAACGGGGGTTGTTCCTTTCGGGAAGTACGTACTTTAAAGTGCGATAGGCACTAAAAAGTACCCTACTCGTTCTTTTGGATGCAAGGTCTAAAAGGAGATTGTACTTTCCGTTGACAATTGCTATCATATAGCCAGCCAATCCGCTTGGGAAGTACGCACTTTCAAGTACGATAGGCACTAAAAAGTGCCTATGTTCTCAACGGAATCTCGAAAGGATGGATCATATATGGCATACAATATCCCGGTCGAAGCAACACTAGAAGTCATCGGTGGAAAGTGGAAGGTCGTCATCATGTGTCATTTGATCAAAGGTGAGCGTCGGACGAGTGAGCTCCGTAAGCTGATGCCGACGATTACGCAAAAGATGCTGACGCAACAATTACGGGAGTTAGAAGAAGACGGTATCATCATCCGGACGGTCTTTGAACAAGTCCCACCGAAAGTCGTCTACTCGTTATCCGAGTACGGCTGGTCGCTGAAGCCGATTCTTGACGCGATGTGCGCATGGGGTGAAGGACATATCAATTTGACAGGCGGAGAGGTTGTTTCGTCTTAATCGCCAGAAAAAAGGTTCGACATTATGGTCGATCCTTTTTTTGCGCTCAAATTTTCTGGAAATAAATAAGTTGTACAGTAAGTAATCATTAGAAAAATCTTTTATTATATTTACTCCATCAACTGTGAAAAATCCTTAAATTTTTTGGGCGGTTTTTATCAGATATCAATAAAACAAGTCAATAAAGTACTAGTATTGAGAAATCCCTTGATAAGAAAGTCATGAATACAACATGATTGATTTGAGTCTATAGGGCGGGTTCCTGATTTTGGAATATTTGTTACGATCAAGTGGAAGAAAGTTTTAATTTTCTCTTTCAAGAACTAATGCCATGTTTCATCAGAGTGAATGACTTTCTATCTTGACAGAGAAAGGAGGAGTTCGGATGTCTGCTATGTTCGTGTCGTATCAATTATCTTTGGAAGAAAAGTTCTTCAACATGATCGAAAACAAATGGTTCTGGATGGTTTTCGCTCTTGTCATTTTAGTAGGAGTATTTGCATATGCGTTCTATTGCACAAGTCGAGGTTACAGCTTTAATGGAAACGTGAAATTAAACTGGCCAAAGTTCTGGCAAATGGGAATTGGCTGTAAAGCCTCGTAACGTACTTAACTGGCGGGGGCTCGTAGAGCTCCCGCTTCTTTCAGGAGGTAGAAACATGATTGAAATCGATGATTTGACAAAATCATTTAAAAAGAATCGCGTTATCGATGCGTTATCAGCATCATTTTCTTCAACGGGTGTCTCTGTCATAGTTGGAACAAATGGCAGTGGAAAGACGACACTATTGAATATGTTGACGAATTTGCTAGAAGCTGACGGTGGCGGCATTCGAATTGATGGTATTCCACCTGGTAGTCAGGCATACAAATCTAAATTTTTCTATCTTCCTTCTGACTTTTATTTACCAGGCTACATGACTGGTAAGGAATATGTACAGTTCGTTTTAAGTCGATATGAGACAAGTGAAGAGGGTAAAGCTCCTCTTTTAATGGACTTACTCGATTTGGCGGACGGTCAAAATAAAACCATTGAGTCGTATTCCTTTGGTATGAAGAAAAAAATTCAAATTGTCGCAGCCATTGCTGCCAATACTGACTATATAATTGCTGATGAAATTTTCGGCGGACTTGATTTTGATACGTCTTTGCTCGTTCAGGAACTGTTTGCAGCAGTCAGCACGACGAAAAAAGTGATTATCGTCTCTCATGAACGAAATACGATTGATCGTTTTCCAGAAGATATACGACTTATGAGACAAGGTTCACTTGTCAATTTTGAAGGAACTCCAGAGGAATTGACGGATGTTATTAAACAAGAGGAGGTCTTACGTGAAAAGCTCGACATCGTCAGCAAACATTTTATGTCTACTGAAATTCTTCTTTAATGATACGTTTCATGGACTTTTCAATCGTCCTTTTTTTAAAAGTCGGATGAATCGGTACGTGTTAGGTATTCTTCTAATGGGTCTCTATCTTGGATACTTTTATCTAAACATGGTTCAGCTCTCCACCCTATCGAATAATGCAGTGGAAGCAGATGAGACAACACGCTTGCTGGCAGGTAAGATGACACTCAGTAGTTATTTTAATGTCGTCTTTATTTTAGGTACCTTTATGTTCGTTTTAATTAATGGAACCGTCTCATTGAATCGGAACTCTTTATTTTTTGCGAAGACACTTCCATTCTCAGAAAGAGAAGTCAATATCAGCCAGCGATTATTTAAACTCTCTGTTGCCCTAGTCTTTTTCGAATTACTGATGATCATCGTTGCACCAGCACTGAAACTAATTCCTATGCGCTTGGGAACGGCACTGCTTGTTTTAATAACACTTCATACTGTATTCATCAGTAGCTTTTGGTTATTGGATTGTCTCCATGCAGCAGTATTGCATCGTTTATCAGGTATGAAGCGTACTATTTTCAGTTTCATTCTTGATCTAGTATTAGTGGGTCTCGTGACACTTCATTTATTAAAAACACGATTTCAGGTTGATGTATGGGTTAGTACGTTACCGTATTCGATTTTAACGATCACGCTAGTTATGTTGATGACGAGTCTTGTCGTTGGCACGATTGCCTATACTCTTCATGCAGTTTTCTTTGCTCGAAACCATTTGTATGTCCGGCAGAATTACTTCAAGTTAGGATTGCCTGCTTTCAATATTGGTTTAGCGACTACTATGCCTGCAATCATCCGAAGTAAAAACTTTCTGTACTTTTGGGCATTACTTGGTGTGATGTCAATCGGAGCATGGTACCAAGTCGGATGGGGGGGAACTTTTCAACTCTGGTTGTTCTTATTGCCGATACTTGGAGTAGTGACGATTACATATGCAGACGCAACATTAGCAGTTAGAAAGTTGTACGGACTGTACCGGATCCATCCCTTGATGGAACTCATGTCACTCCTTGCTATCGCCATCATCTTGATGGCACCTGCACTATATGTCGGTATCATTGAGACAAACAGTTTGAATCCATATATGTATGGAATCAATATCTTTTTCGCGGCTACAATTGCAGGATTTTTATTTCCGAAATCTCAAAGTAATATCAATGAGACGATTGCATCCGTGTTGACGATCATTTTAATTGTCTTACTGTCTGTCCTCGTCAGTATCGATGGGGCATTGTATCCGACATTAGCGATCTTACTTGGTGTTTTATATCTCATTTTAAAGAAAGAATACGAGGTGGCAAAATGAAAATCACGAAATTAATTGGTGTTGGTACTGTTTTGTGGGCAATTATTTTTTTAGTCGATTATATTTATGAATTGTTTCAAATCAATGAAACGAGTGTCGTGACGACGATGACAGGATTAAAAATTACAACGGTAATGACAAAAGAAGAATTGAATACACACTTCGCGTTGACACTTCAAGCGCTTGTTCTCTATTTGGTATTTATCGTTTTATTCACATTGTTTGGTGTCTTCTTACAGAAGCGGCGAACGTTAGCGCGTCATGACAGCTGAGACAGTTCTGCATCTTATCAGCTATATTCTTCTGATTTTCATTGTCGTAGCGATACACGAAATGATCCATTTATTGTTCGCAAGGGTGTTTCGACGGCGACCGACAGTGAAACTCGATCGATTTTTAACGCCAATCGTCCGCTATGAGAATAATCAGAATGACTGGCAAAATTTAATCATTGCTGCTTCTGCACCTGCGATTTTATTTTCGTTCGGTATTTGGATAGAAGGAGATGGCGGTGGATGGGTCTTAGTTAAAATTTTATGTTTATCAAATGTATTTAATTTTTTCCCGGTGACAACAGACGGCCAGATGATCATGTTATCTTGCTTAAGAATAATTAGAAAAGAACAGCGCAGAAATGACGCTCGGTAATATTCGTGCATTCCCATGTAAATAACCCCTTATTCCGTTCGCGAAATGAGGGGTTATTTACATGGGAAAATTCAAGTGAAGATAAATTTGGTATCTGTTGCTATTTTTGAACGATGTATTTCTTTTGATCGAAGTCATATTTAAATGCAACGATCATTAATGCATCACCCGTTGGATTTCGATACGAGTAGAGCAGCGTCGCCTGTTTTTCTCGGTACACGACTGTGCCTTCAGCATAGGCTTCTCCAATCGTAGAGTAATTTTCTGTATGGTGAAGCGTCAAGACACCAAGTCCTTTACCTGAAAGAACACGATCGACGTCAGCTATTGTCATGCCGGGCTTGATCTTCTTTTCAGGTAAGAGTCGTTTCTTTGACGGTGTTTTAGGAATGTATTCCTTTTCCGCAAGGTATAAGGTGTGACCGTTTTGTTTCGTTTTGAAAATCAGATGCATTCTTTGCTTAAACCAATGATCGTCTGTTACTTCATAGGGATAAAAGGCAAAAGCGTACAAAGCATAGTCATCTTCAATTTCTCGTAATGCAGCTTTTTGTTTGAGTGTTGTGACGCCGTGTTCTTTCTTTATGTATTTCTTATATGATTTTCCGTAGAGCGATTTTGCAACGTCTGTCGCGGTCATGCCGAGTTTTAGCTTCTTGTAAGATGCATACTCCTTTGTTGCTGCGTCGACAGAATGAGGTGCGAAAACAGCACCAATCATCGAAAGTGTGAACAGAAGCGCGAAGAGTACTTTTAACTGGGTAAGGTATGATTTTTTAATAAATAACATCATGATTATGTCTCCTTTGACAAACTTCTTAAAAACCGTGCGATTCTTTTCGTTTGAGATACCAGAGTAGTCCTATAGTAATGCAAAAACCAATCGCACCTAATATTCCGATGTACAAGAAACCAATGAGATCATTTCCGATATTCTTTTGAAAAAAATAGGATGAACCAAAAATCGCAGTGGCAACCATGAAAATATTGCGTAGTTGGCGAAGTATTTGACGCATTGTGGACAATCCTTTCTGATTCAGTTGTCTGCTCGACGGATTTCAGTCGCAATAACCGAGTCCTTTGCAAACGTCACTTGAATCGTGTCACCCGTCTGAATGGCAGCCGTATTATCTGTTTTGCCATACACGATCGTATCCGTTGTGACGCGAATCTTTGTCAAAGCATACTGTTCGTCCGGTTTTTGTTCACTCGGAGCAACAAACAGCGTGTCACCAACCATCTGTTCGACGATGCGTGCATCATCCTGATGTGTACAGGCACCGAGCAGCATACAAAGGAATAAAATAGAAGCAAATAGCCTACGACGCGTCGGCATGAATCAGGCACCTACTTTCGTCAGTTAATAGGGTTTGATGAAATCATATTATTATATAAATTTTACCAGTTGCGACACCGATTGATGTAAATTAAAAAAATCTTTCTTGCTTTGAAATGAAAGGAATTTAGGCATAAACTACGTATAATTAATAAAATACCATCATCTCGATCAGAGGAGGAATTACGATAAAGCTAGCCATCTGTACCTGCTACGAACCACTGGATGTCTTGCATATTAGAGTGATACCTCGTTTGGCTCCGAAATCAACTGTAGTACTCATCAAAGTGTATGCATCTGTCGTCCACTCCAATCTTAATTTACGTTGCATCGTGCGCTGCCGGAACGGCTGCTGTTCGAATCGCAAAAGCAAAAGGGCTTCAGGTGACGGCTGTCTGTAATGGACAAAATGCGGAGCGGGTCAAAGCGCTCGGTGCCGATCACGTCATCGATTATACAAGGGACGGCTACGATGGATTGTTGCTGGAGTACGATGCCGTCTTCGATGCGTCTGGAAAGATTAATAAGACGAAAGAGAAACGGCACGTCAAACAAAACGAGTCTTTGCATCCGTCGCGGGGTAAGGTGTGGCGAGAGAACGGAAAGAAGATATACACTATTTGAATAAACTGTTTGAAGCGGGACGATTTAGAGCCGTCACGACCATATCTGTTCATTTGATGAGATCGTCGAAGCGCACCGTTATGTCGACACCGGGCGAAAATTCGGTAACGTCGTCGTGATGATTGCAGAAGAAATAAAATGATTCAGTAGCTTGGAAGTCATTGTTTTTGAGTGTTCATTGCTTGAGAAGAGTGTATAAATTACAAAGAAAACGAATGGAACATGACATCGTGTAGTATAGATAATATCATTCAAAAAAGACCTTCTCGATTGTATCAAGAAGGTGTTTGCTTTAGTTTTGCTTTGGCAAACTGATCGTCATATTCATTTACTGCCTGTATCATCTTGTTGAAGTCTTAAAATCGTTTAGAAGATAAATTGAAATTGATGCTTGCAGCTGCACGGGAGCCATCAGCGGCTGCTATCAATAAAGAAGAAGAACCGCTTTTTTCAGTCTCTCCGGCAACGTATACCCCTTCGACGGATGTATGACCAGTTCCATCCGTTACGATGGCTCCACTCTCATCAAATGTACATCGTAATTGTTGAGCCAAATCGTTTGAACGATAGAATTTAGGAACGACGAATCCACCTTGTCTTGCAACCATTGTTCCATCTTCTAATTCAATATGTTCTAGAATACCTACCTTTCCGTGTAAGCGTTTAATTTTTGTTGTGTATGCTTGAATGTGGTTACGATCTAAATCGTTCCGAACGTCTTCAGATAGTTCAAAACCATTTGTAAAAACAACTAAATCGTTCGACCAATTGAAAACGAGCTTTGCTAAATGGTGAGCAAAGGCTGGATCTTCGGCAATGACAGCTAAGGGTAAGTCTCGCAT
The DNA here is from genome assembly GCF_054956715.1 of Exiguobacterium sp. EF_C8. Taxonomy (NCBI): domain Bacteria; kingdom Bacillati; phylum Bacillota; class Bacilli; order Caryophanales; genus Exiguobacterium; species Exiguobacterium sp. EF_C8. The sequence continues at coordinate 1,466,602 of NZ_CM143264.1, forward strand.
CTCCCAGCCATCGCAATAGGGACAACTAAACAAACTTCGCCCATAATACTCCTTGATCGCCTCCAGGGGAAATTCTTCTTGAATTCCGGTTGCGAGTAGTAGCGTTTCAGTTATATAACGATGCTGACCGGTTGAAACTTCAAACAGATGATTCTGATTATCTTGTTTTACTTCGATGACTTTTTCGTTGCAAATCGTAATGGACGGATATGCTTGTAGTTCTTTTAATCCGATCTCTCTAAACTCTGACGGTGTAATTCCATCTCGAGTGAGATAACCATGTGATTCTTGTGTGACACGATTTCGATTTGTAGCATCATCGAAAATCACAATATTTCTTCGAGCTCTTCCTAATGTTAGGGCAGCAGCTGATCCGGCGGCACCTCCGCCAATCACGATGCAATCATATACGTTCATGAACATTTCCTCCTTTTATATAACAGATATTAAAGAGTCATAGTGTCTGTAATTAAAGCAAAAGACATCACTTGTTTCAAATGGATGATGTCTCATTAACTTGATTAGATAAGTCACTAATAAGCGTGTGTCTTAATGAATCTAAAAATTTGTGTTCAGCAGTTTCGATTGATTTCTGAATCAAGCAGTTCGGATTGTTATTGAGACAAGCGTCAGACATGGATGGTACGCCTTCAATTGCAATGATGACATCAAGCAATGAAATCTCTTCCCAACTTGGTTTTAATTTGTATCCACCTGTAGCTCCAGTAGTCGAGATCACCATACCCGTTTTGACTAGCTTAGTTAAAATCTTCGAGAGGTATGTGGGTGAAACGCCTTGTTGCTTGGCTAACGAGGCTACACCAATATGATCATGAGAATGATTTACAGCTAAAAATAACATCGTATGGAGTGCATAATTGGTTGCTTTTGATAATTTCATATTCTCACCTTAATTACAGACTTAATATGTCTATAATACCGTTATTCGTACGAACATCCAAATGTTATGACTTAAACTAACGAAAGAAGGGTTTATCTGCAATCCACGACCACCTGCAGAAGGTAGTTTTTTAGTCGTTATCCAATATATGTTAAAATGAAATCGTATATTTTTTGATGAAGGGTGATAGAGAACATGAAACAACTGTTTGCGTTTGAGACAAAAACCGACTATGACAAATACGAAGCGGTCACGCATCGCTTTCAAGCACGGTTAGACGAGTATCAAACGATCTTACAAGAGAAGTATCAACTGATCGCCGTGCCGAAAGGAATCGTTTGGACGTCAGCGGAACTCGCGACGACCGTCTTCTCGGACATTCCGATTCCGGCATTTACGAATAAGGACTTGATTTACATATCACCAGACGTTGCAGAATGGCGAACGTTATTTTTGTCTCAACTCGACGGGAAGGACGTATCGCATATTCGAGCGTTCTACGAAACGCTTGCGGAAGATCACGTCCTGACGATTGCTGCTCATGAACTGACGCATCACTTGGATTTGTTCGTTGATGAATTCGACGATGAGAGAGAAGACGGAATCTGGTTCGAAGAGGGAATGTGTGAGTACCTACCCCGGAAGCATTTGTTGTCGGACGAAGCATTCAAGCGAATTACGACAATTGAGACAGAGCTGGTCGAGCTCTTTCAGGAGGAGTATGGAGCGCGCTCGATTGATCAATTTGGGAGTGCCTCCTATGCTGGTAGTCTGTCGAGTATCATGTTTGATTATTGGCGGAGCTTTCTCGCAATCCACCATCTCATCGAGGAACGATATGACGGGGACGTCTTACGCGTTTTCGAAGCATATCGGAACTGGCATGAGCAGGGGCGGATCGTGCCGCTCTCGACATACTTTAATCTTCAGTCGGTAAATCGCTAAGTTGTATTTGTAGTGGAGGAGGGCTTGTGAATCGTTACAGTATTCTTTCGTTATCTGCATTCATCTGTTTTTGTTTCTTATTTTTCTTGATGAAGAGCGGAGTCAGTCTGAAAGGGTTTGGAACTGTCTATATCCTGCTTCTGTTTATCGTTCCGTTAGTCGGCGTATACACAGGGTACAAAACGAAGCATCGAGTACTTAGATGGCTATTCGTTGGTATCCATCTTATTACGTTCTGTATGATGTCCTATTTGCTGTTACTGGCTTACGGTATTTCTGAGCCTTAAAAAGATTAAATAAAAAAGTCAGCTGATTCCATCTAAAAAGGAATCAGCTGACTTTTCATGATATGTAGTGTGAAATAAGAAAGCATCTCGTGACTTAGTTTCGCTTGGGCAAACTAGTCGTCGTGCCCATCTCAACGACTCGGTCGTCTTGAAGACGATACAAGAAATATTCCTCTTTTTAGAGCCCTTGACCACGGACTTTTACGGCAATCTTATAGCGTTTTTCCTTAACGCGGTGTTTGTCGTCATAAGCAGAGTGGAGTGAGACGACACGAGCTGGACCGTATTTTTTATCGACATAAGTCTCAACCTTAGTGCTGACGTGCTGCTCGAATCACTCATCGTATCGGACGTCTAAGTAAAACAGCAGTCCTCCTAATAGGAGTGAGACAATTAAAACGTTCATTCCGACTTTTTTCAATTCATCACTTCCGATCGTTCCATAGCATTAAACCTAGAAAAGCTGTTACAGATGATCGAAAGACGATGCATCATAACAGCGATTGAATCATTAATTTGAAAATCTACATCATTTGAGTGATTGCTTTAGAGATCGACTCCAACTAATTTAAGAATGATGACGATCGTGATAGCTGAGAGCGCAAAAGAACCGGCAAAAGCAAGTTGTTTTTTCAAATGGATCTCCTCCTTATGAAAAGGTTACCATTATTATGCCATTAAATAATTTGTCTGTAAAATTAATTCCAATTAGAACCGTGGATTTTCATCATAATGTTTCAGAAAGGAATAAAAACATCCTTTCGTTAAGAAAATGGGCAGATTGTTTGGTGACTTAAAAATAGTGATAGTGTGTCTTTAAAATCATGTAGTGATAGATATAAAGTATTAAAAAGCATATGTGAACGTTCTGAACGCGTCATATAAATGAATTTTATTAGTTTTACACCAAGTTTAGTAATAGTTGAGGCTGTTGGGAGAGTAAGTGATCGTTTGCGACGTAGTGATGATAGGACAATGACGAATCGTTCATATGAAAGAGCGTCAACTGCCGACTCTCGAAGTCGACTTCTTCTATGTAGACAAGTTCTGTAGGGCCACCGGAGTGATGGAGAGGAAGCAGTTCTAAGGATAATCTCTCCCGTAAAGCGATAAATAACATGACTTCCATTTTATAAGCCGTAGAAACGGAAGAATCAATAATGGATGAATCGATGGAGAGATAAATAATTGGATTCATAGTAGATAACGACACCGGATGAGTGATTTCTTTTTGAAGGTGCTGCATGGTGGACCTCCTTATAATAAGAACGTATGTTCATATTATGGGGGATGAATCCATTTTTTGCAATCCTATATAACGTTAATAGCCTCATGATGTCTCATTCATAATCGCTCGAGTTTCACTGTGAGATAGCGGAATCTACTTTCGAAAAGAATGCTGAAATTCTTATATATCTTGCGATAACCGAATCATATCCGTGCACCGGATCCCGTTTTCGATGATCACCTCTTCATAGTGTCTCAAGAAGAAGTTTAAATCGACTCCAACGATTCTGAATCCACATTTTTGGTAAAGTGCTAGCTGTCCAATGCTTGAATTGCCCGTCCCGATTTCAACGGTCGTATACCCCAGTGTTTTCGCTGTGCGAATCGCATGTCGTAAAAGATTTTTTCCGATACCTTGTCCTTGATGCGACTCATCTACTGCGATATTTACGATTTCTATCGTTTGAGGTCTTGTCGGGAGAAGTACATATACACCAATCCATTGGTCATTTCTTTCAGCGACAAAACAATAACCTCTTTTTGCATAGCTTTCGACTAACTTTTGAGACGGGTCCGCTGCTAGCAAGAGGTCCATCGGTGGATTTTCATGGACGGATAATTGTCGGATGTTCATATTCATTCTCCTCACGGATCGATTGATATATGTTTGTCTTAGGCTTCAGTTTCACTCTGCTGCCACAATAGCTGATGTAGAAGCGTTACGAAAGAACCTGTGAACTTCTGTCCTTCTTAAGAATACAAAATAGCATGTAAGAAAAAAAGTCGTCATCCGTATCGAGTAACGGAAAACGACTTTCTTTTGTTAGATTAAGATCATGATCGTTTAGTTAGACGGGAGAAGCTTTACGACATGCAAGGTGGATTTTTTCCCGTTCGTGATGGAGTAAGTGAGTTTCCCATCTTGCAGTAGAGGAAACGATACCAGCTCTTCAAAGTCCGTCAGAGGAGCGACGGTCTTCGCTTTTAAGTCCGCATATATCAACTGATGGATGCCTTCTCGGAAGACGATTTGTGTGTTCGAAAGGAATTGAATGCCGTTAATCAACGTCTGGGCACTGGAAGCAGAATAGTTCAGCGTCTGTTCGTCTAATCCGATGGGTTGGAATATGGCGTCGCCTTCTGTGCCGAGAGCGAAATAGGTGCCACTACGACTGAAATCAATTAATCCGGACATCTCTTTTTTATAGGCACCATCCAGAGTTTCAAGCACACGGATATTCTGTCCGTTTTTATAGTGAGACGTGTATAAGGTCACGCCGTCATCGCTATCGCGGTGCTCGTACGTGAATAGTCCGTCTTGTGTTTTTCCTGTTGTTAAGATGAAGGATTGGAGTGGCGTGATCTTCCCGGTTTTTAACGAATACGTCTTGATCGTGGAGACCGTTTTATGTGCAGTCGCCTCTTGCGTGATCCAGGACGCACGAGTTGACGTGACATCGATTCTCGGAGGGGATGTATCGAAGCGACTTTCGCCTGTATCAAGTGTTTTCACTTGATTCGTCGTGATATTTAGTTGACGAATCGACCATTTCACACCGGTCTTTGTCGGCTGTTCCGTTTCGACCCATAGTAAAAACGCACCTGTACCCGTCATCATCGGGATTGCATTCTTCGTCGCATGAACAATTTTGTTATGCTGTCGTTTCGTATCGTATGTATAGATGACACTCTTGTTTTCTTGTAGGTCAAAGTAGAAGATCTGGTTTTGGTAGAAATACTGTGGATCGATCGAGACACGGTGTTTGCTCAGTAATGAAGAAAGGTCGTACGTTTTCGTTTGACCTAACGTGACGCGCTTCGTTTGCTTTTCTAATTCGATTGCTTGTTGGTTATTGGAGTCGGTCGTTGCTTTCTTCAAGGAAGTGTTTACTTGTTCAGGTGACGCGATATTTTTTTGTGCTACACGCGGTGTCGCTTGTTCTTCCATCATGGTACAACCCGCTGTCGTCCAAACGATGGTCGAGAGGAAAAAGACGGATGCGAATCGATGTAATTTCATATCGGATAGCTCCTTCGAAGATTTTTGGAAATGTAGTTCATTGCTGTACCTCATGTGAAGAAGGACTCGGACGACGGGTGTAAAGAAATACGAGATACCACCACTTTAATGTGTAGGCGAATAAGAAGATACACATCCATGCCCACGGTCGCAGCGTCGTCAATCCTTCGTAAAAATGTTTGAATTCTGTAATGTCAAGACGGTACAAAGAGTTCCAAATGAATAGTGCATACAGGAAAAGCATCGCTACCACCGCTCGGATCGACGCTTTTCTCAAGGCTGGATGCTTGATCGCGACGAAGATTGCACTGATAAGCGTGATGAAAAAGAATGCGTAGGAAAGTACCCACACCCACATGTCATTGGATGGTCCCATATGTATTTTCCTCCTCAGTTAATCATGGATGCGTCTAGACGATCGTCTAAACAAAACAGAAAGAATGACATCAATTAGTAAGCCAATCAAGAACCAACTGATCAAGGTCAGGATGTAGATCAGGAACAGTGGGACATGGAAGGAATCTAGCCACGTTCCAAGAAAGGATCGTGATTCGAGAAGCCAGAAAACAGGGCTCGTCAGAAACAACAAGGTGTTTTTATCATCGTAGCCGAAGGCATTGAACAGACAGACAGCAAGTGAGAGCAAGGGTAGCCAGAGTCGAAAACCTTTACGCATTGTTATTCATCTCCTGTTTGAGTGGGGGGTTCATCGGACTTGAATCAAAAAGGCGGATAGACCGTCGCCATGTTCATTCCACCCGGCAACGACCTCATAGGTATACGTACCTTGAGCAGACGGTGCGCTAAGAATGTCGTTTTTTAATGAAACCTGTTCACTTTTCGTTTTCGAATCCCAGCGTACGACTTGGAGAGTATCGGGTTTACGATCAAACGAGAGATGAATCTTTTCAGAGGGTGAAACGATGACGGGTTTACTTTTTTCAGTCATGTGTAGAGCATCGACATAGATCATGTCAGCACATTGAGCACTGAATAAACTGGACCAGCAATAAGAACCTTGGACAGTCGGAATTGGTTTACCGTTTACTTCGACGTCGGGGTCGTAGGGTTCAATACGGAATGGCTCAAAATAGATGAAAAAAGCAATCACGACAAGTAGTGAACCAATCAAAATGAATTAAGGATACCAACTCCTCCTTTATTGAATAAATAATAGTGTTAAATCGGAAATTAAAATCAATCAAATCATGTATCGTGGAGAAGAATCCTTATATAGAATCATTTTCCACAAAAACTATAAAATCCCTTCAAATGGATGAAGGGATTATGAATGAGGCACACGTGTCTCTTTGAGATGACTAGGTTTTGGGGAAGTCATGTTCCTTTTACGAAGAATGGAGGAATCAATGCTTCTCCCAGTGGGCTTGATAATCGAGAATATATTGACTTAGGGGAATCGGCTCAGTACCAGTCACCTCGCGGAATTGACGGTTCGTTCGTTTCGTGAGTCCGAGACTAATCGGGAGGTGTAACATGATGACTTCATTGACGTAGCTTTTCGGATATCCTTTTTGAACCATCTTCATTTGGAAGAATGGAATCGAAGGGTTCGTGTAACGGATCGTCTTTCCTAAGAGTAGCGTCATCAGACTTGCGATTTCATGGAAGCCGAAAACTTCCTCGCCATGCAACGTATAGACACGATTGAAATGGGGGGCAGGATGTTCGAGGCAACGGATGACGAACGTCGCGATATCCCGGATGTCGATCATGCTTGTCTTCCCAAGACCAGCGGGCGTAACGATCTGCTCGTGAAAACGGATGTCATCACGCATGAAGAGATTCAAATTTTGCATGTAGTATCCGGGACGGATGATCGTAAACGGGATACCGGTCTCTTGAATGATCTTTTCGATCGTATGGTGAGGTGTCAGCGGAAAGACTGGAACATCCTTGAACGAGAGATAAACAATGTGCCGGACTGAGGTGAAGCGCAAATAGCGCAGAAAGAGATGGAACTGTCGTGTTGATACTTGGGACGGATACATCAAAAAGAGTTGATCGACGCCTTTTAACGCTTGTGAAAACGTTGAGATATCGGCGTAGTCCAGGTGACGATAGTGAAAAGCATTGCCGAATTTCTCTGAAGCAGCTGCAGGGTCGATGACAGCCGCACGAAAGGGAATATGTCGCTTCATCATTGCATGACCGACGGCTAGTCCAACGTTTCCTGTGAATCCTGTTACTAAAATCGTCATGTGTAACGTCCTTCCTGTACACTTGACTGAACTGCTGTTTGATGAGAAGTAAATCATGATATGTCTAAGAAAAAGTGAGGTGGTAAATCGTCCGCTAATTGCTTTATCGTAACTTGATTGAGCGTATTAAAGAATGAAATCAGTGCAACATCTAATAGTTGATCTAACGCACATACCTGATAACGCGTTCCCGGAAAAAGCGGACGTTCGAATAACGCGACGACATCTCCGACCCGGACAGTATGACTCAATGGGAGGAGTTGAACACCGCCTTCTCGTCCAGCATGGGTTCGTAAAAGACCTGCTCTTCCTAAAATTGAAATGATTTTCGTGAGATGCTCGTACGAGATGTTACATTGAAGCGAAATGTCTCTCGTCTTTACGTATTCTCCTCTTCGTGTCATCGATTTTGAGGTGTGTGCCAAAAAAAGTAATGTCAGTAAGCCATGTTCCGTAGCACGTTTCAACCGCACGACCGCATCTCCTTTCATTTTTGACTGACGATGATATCAGACAATCAAGAGACAATATCGCGTCATGGAGGAAAAGGGCGCTTTCGTCATGTAAACATGCGTGTAGGAATCATCGAATGTGATCAAAGCAGAAATGAGGTGGGCGCGAATGTACCGACAGGAGAGGCTTCGCCGTTGAGGCGTAATCAGTTCATCTCTTCGAGAATCGAAGTCGAGCAACAATTGCAATGGGTACTCTGTGAATATCGTCACCTGACAATGAATGCCGAGCCGGTGATAATAATCGACGATGCATTGACGAACGAACAGTGCTCGTTCATGAGTAATCATATGCTTTGCCCTCCTCTTCATTTACCCAATCGGATAAGTGGTCTATTATATATTGCCGAAGGGTGATCGGTCGTTCACCAATTAGTTCTAGAAAGTGGTTATCCGTCTCATCCGCTAGACCTAATAAGATCGGCACATGAAGTTTGATGATTTCATTGGTTTCTTCGTAAGACAATCCATGTTGCATCATAAAGGACCGGAAAAAATCAATAGACGGGTTCGTATACATGATCTCTGTTTCAAGTTCTTCTCCGAGAAGCCGGGCGACTTCGTAAAAATTGTAAGCCGCTTCACCGCTGATCGTATAGATTTTATTGAAGTGAGTGGCTGGGTTTTCAAGACACGTCATCACGACGGTCGCTACGTCACGGGCATCAATCATGCACGTCTTACCAATTCCTGCCGGTGCGAAGAGGTGTGCATGATCTCGTAACATATCTCGCATGAACATGTTTAAATGCTGCATGTAGTAGCTAGGACGAATGATCGTGTAGGGAATGTCGGTTTGGCGAATGACGACTTCAATACGATGATGTGGCGTGAATGGGAGGGATAGTGCGTCTTTGGCTGAGAGGTAGACGATGTGTTGTAGGGCAGTCTGTCTGAGATAATGAATAAAATATTCGAATGTCTCCAAGTCCGCGTTTGCAGGAAATTCGAGAAAGATTTGATCGCATCCTGCGAGTGCTTCTACGAACGTCGAGGCATCCTGGACATCGAATCGACGAAAGTCAAAATGCTCTCCATATAATTCGGAAGCGGCTTGTGGATCGGATACCCCAATGCAAAAAGGCTGTTCTTCCGTGCGCATACGTTGGCTGACGAGCTGCCCGATCGGTGAAGAAAAGTCCGTAATGAAAATCATGGGAAAATTCCTTTCCTCTCTTAGATGAACGAGGCATCACTGATGTTGTAAAGTGGTAAATAAAATACTTGTATTAGTTATATAATACCCTAATTATCCTTCAAATACCGGATAGATGATAGTTCCTGCTAAAAACATAATTAAGTATTCCATTTATTCAATATATGAACCTTAATATTCAAAAAAATTAATTATTAATACTTATGTTTACATATCTAGGTTTATTATGAATATTACTCGACGTATTTTTCGTGAAAGCTATTGTAAAGTTCCGCGTATGTTTCCTTGAGTGTCCTAATCGCATTCACGTCTGTTCCGATGACATCCACTACATCAGTCGACACATACAAAAGGAAATCCGAGTCAAAGAAGACTAGGTTTGTTCGTTCGTTTAACGAATAACGCGAATAGGATGAAAAGAACAGCGGTCATCGCTAATCGATAGGTCAGGGATACTTCCAAGGCGACAGGTGTTCCTTGGATTTTGACAGCAATGAAGTTCAGTCCCCAGACGATTAAACAAAATAGATACATGAAGTATGTCATAGCAGGTCCTCGTTTAAGTAGTTTACTTCCAATTCTTTTCCTGTATTTCATCTTACCAAAAGTAGAACGTTAAGAAATTAATTTCGGTATAAATAGAAAAATCACTGACCGTCATATGACAGCCAGTGATTAAGTAGTAATCATAATTTGATTTTAACGGTGTAGATATAACCGGTAAATCCGCCATTTACATTCATCACGAAGGTGTTCTCAGTTTTTGGAACGATGTAGATGACGTCGATTTTTGAGTGTAAAGGAGCGAGATATCCTAAATTATCTGAATAGGCTTTTTTATTGTGATTGATTGTTTTTTCAGGGGTATAACTTTTCTTATGACTATCTATCAATGGGAATGTAAATGGTTTGTAGTCGATGTAAGAGTCGGCTGTAGCTTCACCTTCTACTCGTAATTCAAGCGTGACAGAAACAGCTTGTTTGGATGATGGTAAATCAGGAAGTTGAACTCGTTTAGCAGAACTAACCTTGAACCCATGGTACTTCATTACATTAGGATCACCTGGGTAAGTTTGCTTTCCACCTTCATCCATCAATTTCTTGATGACATCTGTATTTGTTTTTTTCGACTGTTTCTTTTGTCCGGTCTTCTCAGCGGTTGATGCAGCATTAACAGCATCGACTTCAATTTTAACGGTCGTCGGTTTGGCAATCGCTTCACTTGTCGCGAAAAGAACATAGGTGTTTTTTTCACGTGGAACACGGAAGACAAGATCGACGCGTGAAACGGAAGGTGGATAATAACGATAGCCATCCTTCCATACATCTGGATTCCGGTTCTCATAATCGACAGCTTCGTATACGTTACCGTTTGTATCTTCTAATGTAAACCAGTTTGGTTTATAAATATAAAATCCTCCTTCTCCGTCATCATCCTTGAAGTTCTCCAAAATGACAGGTACAGTGACATATTGTTCTTTCTCAAGAGCCGGTAACTTTAACTCTTTTGGTGGTGTCGGTAGGAGTTTTCCAACGCGGAAAATATATTTTTGCGAATCCGGATCACCTGGGTAAGTTCGGATGACACCACGATTCATCAGTTTATCGAGATTACTCGAATTGACTTTCTTCGAAGATGATTTTTTCTTTTTAGACTCATTTATATCTGCCAATTTCGTACCTGTCGTCTTGATTGATGGTGAAGCTGTTTGTGCGGGTTTTGTTGGTGTCGGTCCTTCTTCGGTCGTAGCAAAGAAGAATAGGGAAGCGACACCGACGACAAGGGCACCACCGACTGCGGATAAGGCGAGTCGGAAACGTCGTTCCGTCGCTTTCGTATTCGTTGCGACGCTCCCGATTGCCGCGTTCGGTGTAATGCTGACGGCGCGTTGTGCCGGTAAGAGGGCACCGAGGACGCCAGTTATCATTGGAATCAATAACATGATACTCAAGAAACCAAGTTCGCTAGTCGGGAACTGGTTATAGACAAAACCGATCATTGCAAGGGCGATCAATAAGCCAATGATTCCGGCGAAAAGTCCGGTCATCAATCCTTCACTTAAGACGAGCGTCCGGATTTGACCGTTCTGCCAACCGGTCGCTTTTAAGACAGCGAGCTGACTCTTTCGTTCGTTGACGTTTTGCCACATGATCTCCGTCGTCGTCAGGATGGCGATGAGTAAAGAGACGCCCATCGCCACGTAATGCATCGTACCGACTTCAAGCGCGACATATTCACCGAGCCACGTCGCGTACAGGACACCTTTCAGTCGAAAGGTGATGAACAGGAAGAAAATAAAGAGACTTGTTGGCAGGGCGATTGCAATTGTTGAAAGGATCGTCCGTTGCCAATACGTCACGAGCTGGTTGATGCTCATTCCGAGGACACCTTGCGCCCGGACGAAGCGTCGTCCTTTTGAGACTTCACCAGAGCGCATGCTCTCGAAAGGTTGAATCAGGCGGATGAGCGTCATCGGGACGAGCGTACCGCCCCAATAAATCAATAGACCAGCGAGCCCGATTAAAAGGATCCGCGTAAGCCCAATCGGATGATCCGTCGTCAGCCAGAATGAACCAAGAATCGTCCAAGAAATCAAGGCGACGAGTGTGCCGAGCAGGGTCGCTTCGAGGAACAGCAGTTTTGAAAGTTGACGCGGACGCCAACCGAGCGACAGTAAAATTGCGAACTCTTTTTTTCGCGCATAAAGTAAGATGATGTTCGAACTAAAGACATAAACGAGCGCGACAGCGATGACGCTCAAGATAATACCACTCATCCCGACTTTCGCTTCCTGGAAAATTGCCATCGATGAACCAAGTTTGATCCACGGTTGCTGGACCCAGCCGAGTGCTGATTCACCTTTTAATCCAGGGAGGTATGTCAGCGCGAGTTGTGGTGAGGAGCCGAGCGTAACATCCGTAATCAAACCAGTCTTATCCTCGATCTCTTGAGCGACAGCTTTCAACTTTTTCTCACTCGTCGCGTTCATCGTCTCGACACCTTTGACGTTGACACGAATGGCAGAAATCGCTTTATCACCACGTAACTTAAAGGCGGCGTCAAGCGTCGTCAGCATCGATGGTGGTTTCGTCAAGAAGTCATACGGATCGTTCGTCGGCTTGACTTCTCGGACTGGATTGACCGGTTTTTCATTCTTATCCATGACCCATTGGGCTTTCGCGGGGAAATAGGTCTCCATCGGCAGTTCTGTCAACGGATCCTTCGAGATGTTCAATTTTTTTGGATCAAAGACACCAATAAAGTTCAAATGCATTTTCGGAACGTTTTCTAGGCTACCTGTGCCGTCACCGAAGATACGAGCTTTTCGATACATTGATCGTTTCGAAATCAGGACTTCTTTTGCAACCTCTTGAGGCGTTACTTGATAAGTAAATGGCCAACGTTTTGCAAACGGACTCGCAATTGTTTGATACTCGACGGCTGATGGTTTTAGATACATCCAGTCAAAGCTACCAGCAGCATTTTCTGGAACCTTATCTTCAAGAATATTCTTTACGAATTGTTTTGACGCTTGCTTTGTCGAAATATAGTATTCTTTCGTATCTTTGACAGGAAGCGTTTTGAGATAGGATTCGCCACCTTTTTTCATGATACTGCGAACCGTTTCAGTCATTGAGTCTTTAACGAGCGGGATATCGACTTTCTCATAGCGATAAGTCCGCGAAGCATTCACGTACTCGTGGCTGTTCATGATTAGTGGGATGTCCCATACACCGTCACCATAATCGTTGACAATATCTTCTTTCGTGAAATAACGACTATGTGTTGCCTTCTTAGTTGCTTGATCGAGTCCTACCAATCGTGCTTCTGCTTCCGGATCAATCCCGGCAAGCATAACCGAACTCCCGTAACCGTAAATAGGAAACTCGCCTAATTCTTGTGGTGAAATATCTCGATTCAATCCGTCACTCTCAGGAGGGAACCATCCGGCTCCAGCAAAGAAGGAGTGAGACTCTGTTTCTTTTTTTAGTCCAGTATCTTGCATATCTTTGAATGAAATCTTATAAATGCCTGGCTCTTTGAAGTTATACGTATCCTTCACAGCATCTGTATTGTAGTTTCCGATCATCGCAATCGGTGCGGCGACTTCGACGTCTGCGATTTGCTTGATCGTATCGTACTGCTTGCGGGTGATCCCGCCGTCGAGCCCACTCATGTAATTTGGCTCGAGCAGGTTCAAGTCTTCTGTCACGCTCCGACTGCCTTCCGGTCGAACGACGATATCGTAGGACGATCCCCAGCGTTTTTGCAGTTCATCGACGACCGTTCCATTGTTGGCTTGCGTCGTACCGATTAAATAACTGAGTCCTGTACTGACGATCAGAACACCGACGAGGAGCAAGATGAACCGCTCCTTGTTACGCCACCAGGAGTTCCAGATGAATCTCAGCATGTTCTCCACCTCATTTCGATTTGGTTAATTGAGCATTGCATAAGATGCCTTTCGATAAGATATTCTTTTATCCATATATTTCTTTTTATTTTTCCATTATATACAAATAAGAGTGAATTGACTAAAAAATCTGTTAATTATGGATATTAATTTTAAGGAAATAGAAATAGCACTTCACGGAGGAGGTGCTACATCAGGATTGACTCTTTAAACAACGCGTGGATTCCGTTTCCGCATGATGATCTCGTCAAACGAAACGCCATCATACAGTAAGGCATCAGGAATCATTTCAATGATTTGAAAACCGGCTTTCTTATAAGCTGCAATTGCTCGTTCATTGTGCGAAAACATTTCGAGTTCAAGTTGACTCAGATGAAGTTCTTCGAAACAAAATCGAAAGATACACGCGATTGCCTCTGTCCCGTATCCTTGACCGGTCCAGGGGAGGGCACGCAGTGAAATCCGAAAGCCAGCGATTCCTGAATCCAAATCGATATCAAGTATCGAACACTCACCAATCATCTCACCCGACGTCAGGCAAATTGCAAAATCATGACGCGTCGCATCAGCTTGAATCGAGAGAATATGCTGTTCAATCTGTTCGAGCGAAAACGTCACTGTCGTTCCGGTCAGGTAACGTAATGTCTCATTTTGTGTTTGTTGGAAGAAGACGTGCGCGTCCGTCACTTCAATCTGGCGTAGAAAAATTCGTTCTCCAGTCAACTGCATGAATATCTTCCTTTCCTTCTCATGACGAAAGTTTAATCGTTTCATCGGTTTCGGTCGTAAAATATTGACGTTTCGTTCGGTCTTGCACGATGAAGACGATCAAGCCACCAATCAGGAGGAAGCCAACTGAAGCAACGGTATACGTTAAGCGAATCGAGGTCTCAGCATAGAAACCAATTAACGCCGTCAAGAGAATGACACCAGTCGATTGTACAACGTGGATGCTACTGAGGAACCGTCCCATCAATTCGACCGGAATGTGTGTTTGAGCAAACGTCATGAAGCCAGTGTTTGCGAATGCAAGGGCAAAACTTAGCAAGAAAAAGCCAATCGCTGCAATCAAGAATGACGTCGCCGAGGCAAAGATCAAGTAACCGACAGGCGTCATCAGTGCCCCAAACTGGATCAAGAACCGGAGCGACAAGCGATGCGTAAAGGTTGCATTGACCGCGGAACCACAGATGATGCCGATTCCGGCGATACTGACGAGGAATCCATACGTACTCTCATCCATCTGCAAAACGATCGTCGCAAACGAGGCTTCAAGCGAATCGAGACCGCTCATCAAGACGATCATCAGCGCATAGAAGGCGTAGACGAGCGTGATGTAGCGCCGAGTCCGTGCAAACTGAAAGGTTTCTTTCCAGTCCTTAAGAATCACTCGGAGTGAGAAGGGGACTGCTGTAGTCGCCGCCAAGCGGACGTCAGGCAAGACGGACAATAAAGTGGCAGAACACAACAGTGCTCCCGCGTTGAGGACAATCGCCGTCTCAGGAGAACCGATTAAAAATAAAAAGCCAGCAATCGATGGTCCGAGAATGAAACCGGCCGACTGAATGAAATTCTTTAATGCATTGAACCGTTGGCGACTAGTCTCTGGCACGAGCTTCGTCATGTAGATCAATGAGGATGTCTCAAACAGCGTATTACCGATGTTCAAGATGAAGACGAGCACATAAAGAACATACAATGAATCGATCAATGTCAGTGAAAAGACGAGCGCGGCGCGCCCGACGTCAAGCATTACGAGCAAGCGACGTTGATTGATTCGATCGACGACACTGCCGGACCAAAGACTCGTCAACAGCGCGGAGATCGGTAACAGGATATAGAGAACGGAGACGGCGAACGCCGATCCCGTTCGTTCGAGGACGATTAAATTCAAAGCGATGAAGTAGACCCAAGCTCCAATGTTCGAGACACCGACACCAAGTAACAGCAATCCAGGGTATTTCCAATTCGACATATGACACACTCCTTTTTTAATTGTGTTTTAAGCCAATAAAAAAATCCCACCTCCAAGACGTTGGTCTTGGGGACGAGACTGTGCGTGTCGTGGTGCCACCCCTGTTCGCGAAACCGTCACCGGTACCGCCTTCATCGGTACGACCGCTTTTAAACGGCAAATACCTGAGCTCGATAACGGGAGCACCCGTCACGATATCCCCGATTCGGTTCCACCGTGCTGCTCAGAGGCTTGGTTCGGTCAATGACTTTTGCTCCTTCCCACCAATCGGAGCTCTCTAGGAAAAATCGAAATGACGTACTGTTCTCTTCAATGCGTTTGATTCATATGATTTGTCTCATCCTAGCATATGCCAAATGAAACCGTAAAGAATTTTTATCATTTTTTTACAATTGTTGAAAAAAGTACATAGGTATCAAAATTTGAAAAAAGATAAAAGTGGTAAAATATGTAACGTGCTATATGTTACATTGTCTTAGTTATGTGTTCACTTTCAAGAAAGTCATGCGAAGGAGGGAAAGAAATGAAACGTTTGATTTTTTTCATATCTCCACTCCTTGTTCTTACCGGAGCTGTTTTTTTCACGACGTTCCGTCCAGTCGAGCAAGCGATCTATTTCTTCATCTTATTTTTACTGACCTGTCTTTCAGCGATGACATTAGTGGAGCGCATCGTTAAACGTCATGAAGTGATTCAGCGACTGAACTCAATTCATCCACTTATCGGGATCGTAATGGGGATAGTTGTGCTTGGCTCATTAGTCAGTGGTCTCATATGGTTAGCACCTTCGTTATCGAATCCGAGTCTCGTTGGTCTTCTCGTAACCTACCTTTTCATGTATGGTGGAATCCTCGTTCTCGGTTTCATTGTCAGTTGTTTCTTCGAAGGCATAACGCGACAACCGAAGGATCAATTGATTCGCCCAGTCTTTTTGTTCATCGGAATCGGCTATCTCATCTTGACCGTCTTCGGAATCTTGCAACTGTATCGTCAAACCGGATGACAGCAAACCCCACTGAAGTCATGAGACGACAGTGGGGTTATTGTATTTACTGCACTTTCAGTAAGAATCCGAATTGTCCGTCGCCTTGTTTCCAGCGCGAGTTCAATTCATATACATAGACACCAGGTTCTGTTGGTGCGTTGAACTGATCATCTTTTAATACAACACGAGATTTCTTTTTCTGTTCGTGCCATTGTGTTAGCTTAACTTGTTCTGGATTGCCGGATAATTCGACACGGACGACTGATCCGGAAGAGACATTAACCGGTTTTTGTTCTTTTGCCATATCGAGTCCATCGCGATAAACTTTATCACCACATTGACTGCGGAGTAAGCTGTCCCAGCAATAAGACCCTTGAACGGTCGGAACATCCTTTCCGTTCGCCTTAACTTCAGGATTCGGTGGTACGCCACGGAATGGTTCGAAAACGATGATGCACACGACTAGAATCAATAGGACGACCAATACTAAGCCACGTTTCATGAGGGACCTCCTTGGTATTTTCTTTATTTTACCAAAATATAAAAATTAAATAGAAGAGCTTTTAAATGAAAAGATATTCAGTTTTTAATTTTTTGTGAGTTTGATCATTTATTTGACGTGGAGTGTATGTAAAACAAAAGGGTAAAGGATAAAAGAATCTATATCTAGACCAAAAGAAAGTGAGGCAAAAACATGAAGGCAGTCACGGTCACAGGACATGGTGGGCTCGATCATCTGAAGTACATTGATATGCAAACACCTCAACCGAAACAAGGCGAGGTGCTGATTGAAATCAAAGCCTGTGCCTTGAACAATACAGAAATCTGGATGCGGGAAGGCACTTATGGTGCGGAGAATGAGTCGGGCTGGAAAGCGGAAGGTGTGCAATTCCCCCGAGTTCCCGGTTCAGACATTAGCGGACGGATCGTCGCGGTTGGAGGCGGTGTCGCGGAATCAGAAATCGGACGAGACGTCGTCTTGTTCCCGTTCACGGCGAGTGGAGAAATCGCTGACGAACAAAGTGCCGAGGACTTATCGTTCATCGGCTCTGAGTATGATGGCGGATACGCGGAATATGTCTGCTGGCCGCTCGAACTCTGTTACGAGATGCCGCTTGCCTCCTATTCGGACAGTGCGGTCTTCTCGGTCAGTGGATTGACGGCGTGGCACATGGTCGAACAACTCGACTTACAAGAAGGACAGACGATTCTCGTGACAGGCGCCAGTGGCGGTGTCGGTTCACTCAACGTCCAGATTGCGAAACGTGTCTTCGGTGCCCGTGTCGTCGCACTCGTCGGTGACTTGAAGCTGACAGATCAACTGCAAGAACTCGGGGCGGACCTGGTCGTTTCCTACCGCGAGCCGGACTGGGATCAGCTGGTCATGCAAGAAGTTGGTCCGGTCGATGCGATTCTCGACGTCGTCGGCGATGCGGTGTTCAAACAAGGACTGGATCTGCTGAAGCGCGGCGGAACGTACTGTATTTCCGGATCGTCCGGGGGACAGGTGACGTCGCTCGATTTTCGGACACTTTACTTGAAACATATCCGTCTACAAGGATCCGTCCTTGGCAATCGCCATGATTATGAGAAATTACTCGAGGCGGTTCGGGCGCAGACGATTCAGCCCGTCATCGACCGGACGTTCTCGCTCGCTGAAGCGCGAGAAGCCCAAGCGTACTTTAAACAAGCTGGCAAATTCGGCAAGGTCGTCTTGCTACCATAAGAGAAACCGAACAAAACGAGCTATCCTCTTCCTATGATGGAAAGGATAGCTCGTTTTCGTGTCAATTTAAGGGCTAGGCAAGATGTAAAGAAGCGTGACGGTCGAGCTGACAGGCTCCTCTTCCGTGTAATCGATGAATTCCTCCTGTGATTCATGAATCGTATACCGGTTGTTCGGAAAGAGTTCCGTTACCCAGGTCGGAACGTGTGAAGCGAGAGGGAACGACTGAATCCGCTCAAGTGGGAATAGGGTTCCGTCCGGATTCGTCGTGTGGACATGTAGTGCGTCTTGTGAAGCATCCTCGAGGACAATCGTTATGTAAAGCTGATGTTCAATCTGTTTTTCCTCTAGTTTTTGTTGCATGTCCTGCATAGCGCTCAATGCGATCCGAAGATGTGCTTTACGAATACGCAGACTCGCGTTGCCATGTCCATAAAAGTCAGGATGCTCGTGCCATTCGTTAAACCAGACGTCTGTATCAATATAGGAGGGAGAAGAAAAACTTTTGAATTCAAGTTCGAGATTTTTAAAATAACGGCGTTTGCCGCGGAATTTTTTCATGAGCAATGTACCTTTCAGTAAAGGGATTTTTTCATAAGGGAAATAAGGCGAAGACACTAAAAATGGGTAAATAAAAACCAATGACTTAAATGGTGTGACTCGTTTCTGAGTGACGAACTGATTGCGCGGACGTTCCCGGTGTCATAATCGCCACCGTCTTGCTACTATCGTCGATAACGCCATTGCGAATCAGAACATGACCTACGCGCTCGATGCAGATATCTGTTCCTGATCAACTGTAGTTTTATTTTGATCGCGACGTTGCTAGGTGTCAAATAGCTCCTACGGACGGATAAAAGCTTACAAATCCAGTCATCAAAACGAATCGATTGTTTCCTGATCTCTGACTTGAATCAACTTGATCCTGACCAACTAGAGAAATTGTTCAATGAACGTGTGCCGTGATGACGGAACTGAGGAGGAGAGAGCATGCTGGCGTTCTTTATCTTGATCCGAAATTTTTTTCATGTCATCCGTATCTTATTCAAGCAAGAAGAACAGAAAGCATTGATGATCATGGTCGGGGCACTTTTCTTGATTGGGACGGTCTTCTATCACAATGTCGTACAGTTCAGTATTCTAGATGCCTTTTATTTCTCCGTCATGACACTCGCGACTGTCGGATACGGGGATCTCGTCCCACAGACAGCGTTCGGTAAATTGTTTTCGATCGGTTACGTCATGCTTGGTGTCGGTGTTCTCAGTGCCGTCATCGTGAACTTTAATATGGCATAAAACAATATCACCAGGACAAGAAGAAGAAGGAGGAGCAGAAATGAAACCACATCTGACGCACTTCTTGCATTGTCTGATCCTCGGAGCAATCGTCGGATTGACGGCTGCCTTGTTTTTAAGTGGTGTGAACGCATCGATTCATTATGTATGGGAGTGGTTACCGTCTGTACTCGATGTATCTTTCTATGGACTTGGCGTCGGTCTACTCGGTGGTATCGGTGTTGGTCTTATTAAAAAGTCGGTAGGTGATTACCCGAAGACGATGCATGAGACGCTTGCTAACTTCAAGCAAGAAGGTCGTGTACCTTATCGCGGTGCTCTCTGGAAAAACACCGTTGCCGCATGGATCGTGCTGACGTGTGGAGCGAGTTTAGGACCGGAAGCTGCGTTGATCAGCATCTTAGGGGGAATGGTGACGTGGATCGGTGATCGGTTACGGTTGACGGAGCCGGAGCGGCAAAGTTTCTTGCAGACGGGATACGCTGCGATGTTAGCGACGATTTTTCATGCCCCGTTCGTCAGTGTCTCTGAAGCGATCGAGGAGGAACCGATGCAGCAAGCAACGTCACGCTGGCAAAAGGTACAACGCATCTTTTATTACGGCATTTGTACGCTCGTCGCTTTTGCCTGTTTTCGTTTCATCATGCACCTCGTACCCCATGACCGCGTGTTCGCTATTAAGATACCACCGATTACGTGGAATGCGACTGTCATGTGGTTCATCCTTCCGGCGATTCTCCTCGGGATCGCGTTTGGACTTTTCTTCATATGGACGGAGCGGGTGACGAACTGGATGGTTTCCCGCGTCGGAAATCCAATCCTTCTCGCACTCATCGCGGGAATCGCGATTGGTCTTGCATCCATGATTTCCTCTTACTTATTGTTTTCTGGTGAATATGACATCTTCGATTTTACGAAAGAGGGATCCTCCTGGACAATCGGTGCCTTATTGTTGCTTGCGATCGGAAAGGTGGGGTTGACGCATCTTTGTTTTTCCTGCGGCTGGAAAGGCGGAAAGATATTCCCGTTAATTTTTTCGAGCACAGTCATGGCATTCTGTCTCAGCCAATTAAGTCCGTTCATGCCTGGATTGATCGTGACACTTGTCGTTACGGCTAGTTGTACTGTCGTCTTGCGTCAGCCACTCGTGACCGCTACGCTTCTCCTCTTTCTATTCCCGTTGCAGTTCTTTCCATTGATCCTACTTGTCTGCCTTGGCGTTCAACAATTCATGAACTACTACGGAAACCGTCTTGCATTATCCGATAAATAAATTTATGACTTACTAAATTATTCGTTATTTGTCTTATAGATTGAATGGAACTATACTTTATAGGAAGACCAAGCAAAAGGAGAACATACATGATTGATTTTGAATGGTACCGGAGTTTCATTCACGTTTACCAACAGCGTTCCGTCTCGGCGGCGGCAAAATTTCGTTTTTTGACGCAACCGGCGGTCAGCCAGCATATCGCGGCACTGGAAGCAGAACTTGAGACGACCTTGTTCATCCGTGCGCCACGGCAAATGATTCCGACGGACGCGGGAACAGCCCTCTATACACAAGTCGTCGGATTGATCGACCGGCTCGAGGAGTTATCGCTTGAGATGAAGTACGAAGCAGGGGAGCAATCTCGTCCGGTCTTGAAGTTCGGGGGACCGACGGAATTCGTGACGCATGGGATCGTACCAAAGCTACCGCTCGACGTCGCACAGTTCACGGTAGTCTTTGATTTGACGGTTCCCTTGTTGCAACGCTTGCTTGCGAATGAGCTCGACTTCATCATCGCAACGAAGCGGATCGATGAACCGGGAGTCCAGTATGTCCCAATCGCTGACGAACGCTTTCATTTGATCGCTCCAATCGGATACGATGCTCCGGAAACGGATCTAAAGGAATGGATGGACCAACAACGCTGGATTAGCTATGGACTCGAGTTACCAATCATTCGTCGGTACTATCAGACGCAGTTCGGAGAACGACCTGGGATTCGTCCGGAAATGATCTTACCGAACGTCGATGCGATACTAAAGGCGATCGAAGTAGGACACGGGATTAGCATCTTGCCCGATTATCTCGTCGAAGCAGCGGTCAGCGCTGGACGGGTACAACGGATTGCACCGGAACGATTCGCGACGAATCAGTTATATGTCGCTTATCGAACGGACTCGCGCCACGATCCGGTTTTGCAACAGGTGATTGTTGTCTTACAATCGTAATGAAAGAGGCTAATTAAAAAAAGAATGGCAGATCATCATTTTGCATCACTTCCCTTATGTAGAGACTGACTTTTGAGTCAGCCTCTTTTTCTGTTCAAAAAGAAAGACTATTCCGATAATTTGCAATGTGATAAATTGTAAATATAACATAATTTATCCAAAATAAGAGTGGTTCTTTTAAATCCTTCAAGGAGGCATCAAATGCTGAAGTTCATCTGGAACGCATGGTGGCGAAACAAAGAACGATTTATCCTGTTGCTAGTTGGTGTGCTGATCGTCAGTACGGGACTGAGTTACCTCATCGGTACCTCTCAAGCGAATAAAGGAACGGTCGTCGATGCATTGCAACAGCGCTGGCACTCTTCCTACGATATCGTTGTTCGACCAGTGGGGAGTCGAAGTGTCACGGAAGACTTGAAGTTGCTCGAGCCGAATTACATGAGTGGTCTTGATGGCGGTATCACCCGTAAACAATATGAGACAATCAAACAGATGACCGACGTCGAGGTCGCGGCACCGATCGCAATGATTGGTGGAACGTATATCGGAACACCCATCGGTACGCATACGATTAAGAAACAAGGCATCTATCGGTTGCGAATTAACAGTCAACAAGATACTGGTCTGAAAACGGAGCAATATATCACCGATCATTATTTAGGCGCTGGTTGGGAGCCTTTAAAAGATGCTACAAAAACGGGTCTTTCTCCGTTAGGCGTCGGGAAGGTGCCGTTGTATGAGCAAGGTACATACGAGATGATTGCCGGTGTGGATCCGGAAGCAGAAGCGAGACTCGTCGGTCTGAAGGATGCGGTCCATACGACTGCGCACAGCCGCTATTTTGATCCGAACACGAAAATCACGAAGCGCGGAGACGGTGCCATACAAATTCCGGTTCTCTTGAATGAACAGGAATATTCGACCGTCAAGACATCGTATACCTATGAAGATGTCCTGCTAACGCTACAAGATGATTCGATGAATGCGACTGTCAATATGATTGAACAAAAAGGGGGAAAACAGTTCCTCAAAACATTAAAGACGGATCATCCGAAAACATACACGATTACAAGCCGTCAAATCCGAAAACAACTTGTCACGGATATCTTGAACGGAAATCATGAACCAAACGGTGCGAGTGAGTTCGACTGGGTCAGTCAAAAGCCGTCCCCTGTCAGGTATCAACCGCTGAAGAGTCCGTTCGGGAACCGCTGGCCGTATACGTATCAAGTCGAACCACAACGGGTCAAAGCAGAGTCGCTGCTGGCAAAACGAGCGATGTATCGAAAACCGAATCCGTTCGGGAAGACAAGTGACGATTGGATCAAACTAGACATGAACTACATCGGCGTTTTTAATGCGAAAAAATTGAAGCTGTCCAAAGATCCATTAACCGAACTGCCGATGGAGACATACTTCCCGGCAAAGGCACAGTGGGTCATGGATGCACAAGAACGACCGGTCAATCCACCGCGTGACGTCGAAGCGATGGACGATCCATTCGATTTCCTGACGAAACCACCGTCTGTCTTGACGACACTCGATGCTGCGTTTGCGATCCGGGGAGATAAAGCGATCTCTGCGATCCGAATTCACGTCAAGGGAGTCGAGACGTTGAACGAACAAAGCGAAGCGAAACTGCAAGCGGTCGCGCGAGAAATCGAAGATAAGACGGGACTGATCACCGACGTCACACTTGGATCATCGCCGCAACTGGCCTTGACCTACTTACCGGGACTTGACGGGAAAAAAGCTCTCGGTTGGATTCAACAACCATGGATCAAGCTTGGCTCTTCCATCTCAATTTTCGAAGAAGCAAAAGTCGGAATGGGTGGTGTTATCGCCAGTGTCATCGCTGTCGCCATCGTCTATGTTTTCAGTTCGAACATCATTTTACTCTATGCACGGAAAAAAGAGTTCGCGATTTTACTGTCGCTTGGTTGGCGACCGCGTCAACTGTCAACATTACTCTTGCTCGAGGCGACCTTACTCGGAACACTCGTCACGTTGATTGCCTGGCTGATTCTCGGCGGATTTTCATTAATCGGGAACGGTGGGACGAGTCTTGAACGCGTTCTTTTGATCGGTCTTGCTGGTCTTTTGATCTACTGGGGCGGTACGCTCGTTCCGATGGCATTGATTCGTTGGATTCGACCGTATGAGACGATGCGAGCCGGAGAGGCGACAAGTGGACGACGGTTCGTCCGTTCGACAGGTGTACTTGGCATGAGTCTCAATCAATTACTGACCTATTGGCAACGGACCGTTTTATCGATCATCGCGATCGCTTTACCGACGAGTCTGTTCATGTTCTTCCTGTTCGTCACGTTCCGTCTCAAAGGCGTTCTGTATGCGACATGGCTCGGTGAGTTTGTCGCCCTTGAGGTCGGCACGATGCATTACATCGCAATGGGTGTGGCTTTGCTGATAGCGATTTTGACGACAACGGAAATCCTCTGGCAAAACGTCAATGAACGGAAAAGTCAGCTCGCCGTCTTGAAGGTCACGGGGTGGCATGATCGCCGGATTCGATTACTCGTTCTGATTGAAGGCGGTTTGACGGGATTATTAGCTGGAATGATTGGTCTCGCCGTTGCACTTGTCTTGATTTGGCAGACGTATCATACGTTCCCGACAGCAGACATCGGCTTTCTTTGCCTGACATTAATGATTCCACTCGCAACGGGTGTCGTCGGTGCGCTCCTACCGGCAGCACGAGCTGTCCGCATTACACCGAGTGCTGCCATTAACCAGACCGTCGTCAACAGTAAAGCAACAGAAAAACGGTTCAAGATTGCCCTTGGAACGATTGGAGGTGGTTTAGTCGCAAGCATCTTGATCCTCGGCTTCTTCGTGGTTGCGAAGATACCACCTGCTCCGGCTAAACCTGTCACCAAACCGACGAAAGTGATCCAGACGACAGGGGCGAAACTTCACGATCAACAGTCACAAAAGGAGCGCGTCTTGCCTAAGAAAAAGTCGGTCAAGGAGAGCAATGAAACACTCGAAGCCGTCTTACAAAAGGCAAGCTTCCGGACGTATCCGGGAGATACGAACGTCAAACGGTACAACGATCTGGAAGTGAAGGAAGCGCGGACGTTGACGAATCTTAAGTCACCTGCTGGACAAAAAGCAATCATGATACGGATTGAGATGCAGGATTCAGACGAGATGGTGGTAGGCAGTTTCTATACGTATGAACCACAGTTCTTCACATTGACGAACGATCAATCGGGAACACATGATCCAATCGACGTCATTAATCGAAATCCAAAAGCCTGGATTGAGCAGTCGAAGTATTTGCCGCCATATAAGTCCCGCGTTGACTTGATCTATCATGTTCCAAAAGCAGCAAAAAAAGCCGTCTTATTCTTAAATGGTGAATGGACAGCACAGACCTACGCCTTTGAAATGAAAATAAAGTAAGTAGGGTAAACGGAAAAATCCCAAGATTGTCCTCAAGTGAGGGGATAATCTTGGGTTTTTTTCATTCAGATGTCACGTAAGAACGCCACGTTTCGATCAGCGACGAGATGGGCGATGTCCGCACGATACGTATGATAGTGCGGTGAGGCGACATGCTGATCGAAAGCGTCTTGATCACGCCATTGTTCGTAAAAGTAGAAGACGTTCGGATCATCGATAGCGTGGTGTGCCTGATAGGTCAGGCACCCTGCCTCGGCACGCGAAGGGGCGATCACACCTTCGATGATGGAAGCGAGCTGTTCGCCTTGATTCGGACGCGCTTCGATCCGGGCGATCAGTTGAATCATCGATAGAACCTCCTATGAAAAGAGATCCTTCATCCAAAGGATCTCTTGAATTGATTAGTTGAGTGTGGTGATGACAGCTTTCGCAACAGCGATCGTGGACTGTGGATTTTGACCTGTGACGAGGTTTCCGTCGACTTGGACGTTCTCTGTGAAGTTGTCAGCCGTGATGATGTTTGCGCCAAGTTCACGAAGACGCGTCTCGAGCAAGAATGGCATGTAGACGTCAAGTCCTGTCGCGCGTTCTTCTTCATCCGTGAACGTTGCGATCGTTTTTCCTGCGACGAGCGGTGTTCCGTCTGAGAGTGTCGCACTAACGAGTCCAGCTGGTCCGTGGCACACTGCAGCGACTGTCTTGTTCGCTTCAAACAATGTACGAAGGGCGTTGTTCAAAGCATTACTTTGTGGCAAGTCGAACATCGTACCGTGTCCGCCTGGCATGAAGATCGCATCGAATGCCGAGAAGTCTTGGATTGATTTTAAATCAAGTGTCTCTTTCAAGAGTGGAGCTGTTGCTTGAATCTCAGCTGGGACTTCGTCTTCCAGGCTCCGAGCGTCGATTGGTGATTCACCGCCGTTCGGACTTGCGACCGTTACGGTATATCCTGCGTTCTTGAATTCGATGTATGCTTCCGCGAACTCAGACAACCAAAGTCCTGTCGCGTGACCTTCCTTCATTTCTTTTGCGTTTGTGACGACCATTAAGATGTGTTTACTCATGATATGTTCCTCCTTTTTCGTTTGCCGATTGGCTACGTGATTAGAATACGCCCAACTTTAACGAAAAACAAATTAATAAAAATGAGCTTATCGATAAATAAATTTATACATAAAAATAAAAGCTGCTTCCTACCATGATGGCGGAAGCAGTTTGAAAGATAGATTAACGTACGTCAGAAGAATAGTTAGCTAAAATCGAGTGACTTCGCACTGTCACGATGACACTGGTAAGACTCGCGACTGTTCCGAGGACCGCTACAATAAGCGTTGATGAGCCGTCTGGAATTAAGAAACCGACTGGAATCAGTCCGACGAAACTGAAGACGATCAAGGATTGATAAATGACATTGACGATCTTCAGTACAGGGTTTTCGAAAAACGATAGGATGAATGGTGGTAGGAATAAGACGACAATTAGTCCAATCGCAATATAGAGCGATAACGGCTCCTTAAACGAGATGGTATTGCCTGTTGAATGGCGTGCTGCGACGAGCACGGCGACGATCGCGACGCATAAGGTTACACAAACGAACGTTAACCGTTTTAACATACGAACCCCTCCTTTTTACTTTAATTCCATAATAAACCAATTTCTAAATGGAATACAATCTTTTTCCGGGCAACCAATGATGACGAATCGCCTTAACGATGACATCGGGACGATCCCAGTGTAATAGATGTCCTGTCTCCGGAACGAGATGGACCGTCGCTTGTGTTATCTCATGTAATAGGTTCGTCGCCTGCTGACGGATCGATGCTTGATCTGTCGGTAACGTAGCGACGTACAACTGAATGTCCGCTGGTGGAACGTCCGGTAGAAAATCAAGAACATCCTCGTGGTGCAGCGCACGTACGATCGCAGCAGCCGTCTCTCCTCGGGCATGCCAGTGGAATCGTCCTTCCTCCATCCGAAGGAGGTCGGCTCCGGCTTGATCAAGAGACGGGGAGCGACGGGCGTTTGGGGCATAAACGGCAATGTCCAAAAATTCCTCCCATGTCGAAACGGAATCCTCGAAATCTTGTTCATAAAAGGCGACTTCTTCCTCTACAGAACGACCGTAGAGCCGTTTACTGTGATAGCCGCCGTCAATCAGGATCGTGCCAAGCACACGGTCCGCATGTTCAATCAAATAATAAAGCGAGAGAACACTGCCCCACGAGTGCGACAAGGCATAGAACCGCTTGATATCAAGGATGTGTAAGACTTCGTCGATCCAGTCCGTGAAGGGTTTCATGCGGTAGTGTAGGGGATCTGAGAAAGCTGGTGTTTTGCCGTGACCGGGTAAATCAATCGCAATCAGACGGAATTCTTCCGCGAGCGCTTCGGCGATTTCGATGAAGCTGAGACTTGTACTGCCGAGTCCATGGAAGCAGACGATCGTCGGAAGCTGTTCGTTTCCCCATTCCGTAATGTAGACGGATTGTTGCTGACAGGTGATCGTATAACGTTTCATTTGCCGTCTCCTTTTTTCTTTTACTGTACCATGAGGAGAATGTTGGGAATTGAAAAATAAGGAAACTTTCTTTAAGGAGTAGCGTAGAGTAAGATGACACGTCATTTACATAAAGGAGAATTCACATGGAAACCATCATCACGATGCTCTTAACAGCCGTTACCTTATATGGACTCGGTGTCTTTGTCACGATAGTAAAAGAACGCTTGCGTTAATCAAAAAAATGTCCGAAGGAGTCCGTTATGTTTCCAATCGTAAAACAAGAATTCACGAGCAGTTTCAAAAGCGTCAAAGCGATTCTATTGATTCTTTTTCTGACGATCACGTCTGTCTTCACAGCATCGTATTTGACGAGACATCCGGAACTGCTTGCTGGCGTTAATCAACCATCTGCTTATACTTCAAGCATTAAGTTCTTCATCCTGTTCTTCGGTTTTCTATTCGTGGCTGCGTTATCACACGACATCATCAATCGTGAAATCGAGACGCGGACGATTCGTTTACTGGTCACGAAGACGTCGCGTCTGCGAATCGTTTTGGAGAAGTTTCTCGGATCATTGTTGTTTTGGTGTGCGACGCTTACGATCAATTTCCTCATTGTCTCGCTCTACGCGCAGCAATGGTTCTGGATCGATTATCTGACGATTCTGATCGTCATCCTATATATCACGAGTTTCAACATCTTTTTATCTACGATGATTACAAAACCTGGTTTGACGATGTTCCTCGGTATTTTTCTCGGGATCGTCGTACCGATCATCGGTCTTTGGTCAGCGTTCTCAGAAAAATGGTATCTGGTACCGTTTCAATACATCTTGCCATACCACGCTGTCATCATGTCTGGAACGTTATTACTGTTACCTGTTTTATGGAGTGGGGTATTTTTGATGGTCGCCTACCTGACGTTAAAACGAAAGGATCTATAATATGAATGCGATTGAAGTAAAAGGGTTGAAGAAATCGTTCGGTGCGAAGGAAGTCTTACGAGAAGTGAATTTGACGGTCGAACGAGGAGAAATCTTTGGTTTTTTAGGTCGTAATGGTGCTGGGAAATCGACGTTCATTCAGATTATGACCGGAATCACACAAGCGACAGGCGGAACTGTCGCACTTCTCGGTGAACCCGCTGATCGACTGGATGCCATCAAACAACGGATCGGGGTCATGCCGGATACATCAAATCTGTATCATGATATGACGGCACGTGCGTTTCTTAACTACATGGCAGGATTATCAGGAGTTCGCATCACGAAGCAAGAAGTTAGAAGATTGCTTGAACAAGTCGGATTAAGCGGGACGGAGCGACAAAAAATCGGGAGCTTCTCGTTCGGGATGAAGAAAAAGATCAGTATCGCACAAGCGCTCACCGGAAATCCGGAATTACTCTTTTTAGATGAACCGACGTCCGGTCTTGATCCAGAATCGGCGATCGAGATCCAGCGATTGTTGCTTGCATTAAAAGCGGACGGAAAAACGATTTTCTTAACCTCGCATAACTTGAATGAGATCGAAAAGATGTGTGACCGTGTCGCCATCATGACGGAGGGAAGAATCGTCCGCTATGGAACCGTTGCGTCCTTACAAGAAGCAATGAGGCAGGAGATTCAAATCCGTATTCGGACTGTTCCGCGATTAGCGCCATCGCATCTGCCAGCATACGCTCGGCTTTTGTCGCAAGCTGATGATTGTACACGGCTTGATTTATCGACGGAAGAGGATATTCCAGAGTTACTCGTCATGCTTGCGGAACAAGACGTCAAAGTCTACGAGGTGCAGATCGAACGTCAATCGTTAGAAGAGATTTTCTTAGCGGTCTGACCGACTAGCCTCTGATTCCGTCTCCGGAACATCTTCGAGTAAAAGACGACCCCCGTCATTCCACTGACCGTACATCTGATTTAGTTTCGTTTTTTCAATCAACGTCTGCAGACGTTTTTCATAGAGAGCGGGATCCTTACGTACACTTTGAATCGTATCAATCCGAATCCGTCGATAGAGCTCCGGGAAGTCATTAAACTGTTCATAGACGACCGGGTCTTCTTGTAGGCGCGCTTGGATGGCGTCATCAATGACGAACGCATCAGCACGCATGTCTGGTAGAACCTGTCGTCCGGACGGTTGCATCAAGCCGAGACGTTCCAAGCGGCGGACCCGTTCCTTGTTCAGTTCGGTCCAGTTGCTGTTCTTTCGTCGCGGAGTGAACCGTTGCGCCAGTTCACCGTCTTCGGTCTTCTTTGCAATGCCATCAATCCAGCCGAAGCAAAGTGCCTCTTCGACGGCATCGAGATAAAGTAACCCGTCCCCGATTTGTTTTCGACTGAGAATCACCCAACAGAAGGCCGCGTGATCTGCGTGTTTCGTCAGCCACTGTCGAAAGCCATCGCGATCGGTAAAGCGTAAGACATTCGTGATTTCCACGTTCGTTCCTCCATTTCAGATAGCAGTGCCCCCTTCACGTCACGCGAGGGGGCACTTTTTTCTTTAACGCAACGGGTCATGATGAAAGACACAATTCCGACCACTCTTTTTCGCTTGATAGAGGGCGGCGTCTGCCTGCTGGATTGTCTGCAGAAAATTGTAGATCTCAGACGGTTGATGGGTTTGGCGAGACACACCAATCGATAACGTCACTTGTAGCGGTTCCGTCGCTGATAACTCATACGTTCGCGTGGCACTGGCTTCACAAATTTGTTCCGCGATTCGACGCGTCTCAGGCAATGAATATTCCGGTAACAGCATCATGAATTCTTCACCGCCGAATCGCCCGAGCACACAAGAAGGGGGACAATAGGACGTAAGCAAGGCACTGATTTGTCGTAAGATATGATCCCCTCGGTCATGACCGTATGTATCATTGACCTGTTTGAAATGATCGACATCGATGATCATAATTGAAAAGTTCATCTGTTGTGATTTATATCGTTGGACTGTCTCTTCTAAATGGCGCCGATTATCAAGTCCCGTCAACATATCCGTCAAGGCGAGACGCCGATGCATCCGGACTTGATGGAAGTGCCAGCGGACTTGATGCAGAATACTGTGTAGCAGGAGACCGGCACAGCCGTTTCCGACGAGAAATACCGTCATCGCCGTCACGTCATTCGGACGAACATGTTGAACGAATGGTAAACAAAGAATGAGTGCGATTGAAAAAATGATCGGAAACGAGATAAAGCGATCCGGTGCTTCATTTTGTAAGTATAAGACAACGATGCTGACGATTAGATACGTACCGACAAGCCAGAATGGATGATTGGAATGAAAAATAAACGTTTGAAGGGAAGCGAAGACGAGCGTCGTAATGAAGCCGCTACTGATGCCTCCATAGATGAAGGCGATGACGATTAAAGTAATCGACAAATCGAAACGAAATCCCTCATAGGTGATGGCATTGTGAATGACCCAGTAGCCGGCACCGGTTGCAAGAATTAGCACTAACAGATTTTTTTTCAGCCAACTGTCGAGCGTATTTCGGAATTGAAACCGCTTAAAAAAGAATAGAGAGATGAGCACGAAGAAAAAGGTTAGAGCGACGTTGAGGATGAGATGATTCAATGTATTCCACATGTTCGTGTTCCTCTCGAATGATTTCTGAAAGATAATTACAATAAAATGATTTATTTAGTAAATATTTATTCTATACAACCAACGATACCCTAAAGGTGTATTAAAGTATCGTAATTACCTTATCTTTAAAAAAAGATAACAGGTTCTCTTCTAAATCAATAATACTCTGAGATTTTCTCGCGTGAAGACTCGATTAGATAATCAAGTGAGACGAAATTATGAATGAATGCAAACGAGCCAATTTCCTTGATGGATACCCCTAATCTCTCTGCATCTTGAATGCGGAAATCTTCATTCGAGTGCAGAATTTCAAAACCTGCTGCTTGCATTCTCTCCCCGTCGAATTCGAGGGTGACGATATCTCCATCTTGCCACTCACTCTTTAATTGATGAAAGTGCATTTGGTACGCTTCGCTTGGAGGATCGACTTCAAACGCGATCCAGCCTTTTGGTGCATCGACTTGAAATGCCGGCGATAATCCTCCGCGTGACACGATGGATTTCATATGATGCCGATGTGTCATATGACGTAATAGCATGGTCAGACCACTCCTTTTCATCTATTATTACGCGACGGCGTCAGAATATCGAGAAAAATTTTAAAAAGAGTTTCAAAAGAGATGGAAGAATCTTGGATTTTTCTGGTATACAACATTCGATTAGTCTGCACTGACCGTTTGCTTCGCTCGTTTACGTCCCGGTTTCGATTTATGCGGGAGAGATCGATGCAAGCGGAATCCCGCAAGCATTATTGATTCAAATCGAGTGTTTGATCAGATTTTCGTCATTTTGAGAGTCATGTTTATACGTGCAATCCGGAAAGTGAAGGTGTTCGGCGGATGAGACGATACAGAAACTATACTGATTGTATGCAAAAAGTCATTTAAGGACATGATGGAATACCGAATTGATTTCCTGATTGTTGTCCAGAAGGTTAGGAGAAGATACGAAACAGCGCGTTTTATATTTAATGAAATATCAGATTGGACAACTAGGGACGCGCAACGATTATACAGGAGTATAAATATAAACACGAGATTCGATGGTAGCAGTAGAATCGAGTAAAATTCAAAGCAATCTGAAAAATAATCAAAATCGGATAACACATTTCCTTGATTCCTGAAAAAGGAAATTTTGAATATCTCCTTTTTGTATAATGAGTGTAATCATATTGATCACGAACATTTTTTAAAGGAGGGAACGATTGGATGAGAATCGTGAAGGTAGACCGATTGATAGTAGCATTGAGCATCTTTAGTGGACTTCTTGTATCCTTGGGTCGCTCGACGCAAATATATCCACAACAAATTAGTGGCAATGGGAATCTAGGGTTTCTTCCGCTTCTGTTACTTCTGTTACTTTTTCCGATTGGGATCGTTCTGATGTTGAAATGGATAAGAGAAGCGCAGTTACGTTTTTTATCCTTGATTGGTCTATCCACCAGCACGACAATCTATCTTGTGTGTGGCATCCTTTATCAAATCGAACAGTTCAGCCAGTATCAAGTGTTGGTCAAACAACAAGTCATTGCAGATCGTGGAACGATTGATGGGGACTATTTAACGAGTATTACGTCGATGCCTTCGCCCTATATGAACAGTCAATACTTTAACGGCAATACCTTCTTGATTTACTGGGCAAGCATCTTATTAATAGCGAGCTTGATCGCATGGTGGACTCGAGAGGAATGGCAAATATCTGAGTCAGATTAAAAAATCGCGCGACATGATGTTACCAATGAACAACAAAAAGAGTCCTTCTGTCTCCTGTACTGTGCAGAAGAGAGAAGGACTTGAAAAGTTTTAGCAACTAGAAGCATTTAAAAATGATCGCTCTGCATCTTATGCAGCAATTGATCAAACGTTTCGTGGTCCTTTGATGTAAAGGCGCGGAAATAACGATCATCGATTTCCTCGATTTCAGGAGCGGACGTTTGGATCAACTTCGTTCCCTGTTCTGTCAACAAAACCCGCTTTTCTCGATTGATCCGTTTCCGGATGACGAGATGTTCAGCAAGTAATTTCTTGACCGTTTGTGAAATGGCGCCACTTGAGAGTTCAAGCGTTCGTTCAAGTGATTTTTGCGTCGCACTTTCTTGGTGATACAAGGTCATCAATAAATCGAATTGGGACTTCGAGAGTCCTTTTGGTTTCAACACATCGTTGACTTCTTTCGAATAACGGCCATGGAGTCGCTGAATGGCGTTCCAGTGCTGCATCGAGGATTCGAATGTGAAGGTCATATTTTTTCCTCCTCTTTCGTCACGCAGGGTTGAGCTTATCGAAGAAACGGATCAATTCTTCTTGTTGTCGAGCCGTCAAAGCGGCGAATTGTTCTTGTTGAAAACGTTCGTAGGCGGGCACCACTTCTTGTAGGATGGCTGTTCCTTTTTCCGTCAGCAGAAGATAGTTCGTCTTCCATTTCCGTTGACGCGTGATTAATTGCCGGTCGAACAGTCGTTTGATTCCGTGTGAAATCGTGCCCTCGGTCACTTGGATCCGTTCGGCGATTTCCTTCTGACTCGTGCATGAGGTAGTGTGTAAGCAACGTAATACTTCCAG
This sequence comes from Exiguobacterium sp. EF_C8, assembly GCF_054956715.1. Taxonomy (NCBI): domain Bacteria; kingdom Bacillati; phylum Bacillota; class Bacilli; order Caryophanales; genus Exiguobacterium; species Exiguobacterium sp. EF_C8. Next base: position 1,500,558 of record NZ_CM143264.1, read on the forward strand.
ATTCGTATGGGAGAGATCCCAGTGTTTTAAGAAAGCGTTGACGCGCTTGATTTGTTGATTATGATAGGTCGCAATTGTATGCCAGCATGCCATTGGATATGTCTCTGTAGTTGTTGTCATGGAGAACCTCTTAAATATAGAATGTACTGCTGTTGAACTAGTTTCACCATACCATATTAAAAATATCTCGTGCTACTAGTTTGAGCGAAAAACCATCACTTTCCATTATTTCGATATACCTATAAAAAAATCCTGATCGAATCAAATCCGATCAGGAAGTATACCGCTTGATAACGTGAGATACGAATCCTTCAATTGGAATCCATATTTCGTAAAGCACATCTCAGAGACGCGTCCTTGTAAGGTGATCGTCGCATAGTCGCCACGAATGACAAAAGACTTAAATTTTTTCATAATGTCTTGAATCAAGGCCTCGAGCAACAAACCGCGTTCGCCAAGACCTTCTTCTCTGACATTGATTTCAATTAAAGAAAACGTACCATATTCTGTATTTTCCGTCTGTTTCGTACCTTCATAAAGTACGGTCAAATAGGATCGTTTCGAGACAAGCGATCGACTATTCGGTGGTTCAAGAATCGTGACGTAATAGCTTAGTGAAGGGAGACGTAAGTTTCGAGTGACCTCAACAATCTGGCGTTGATTATTATATGCAAGCCCAACGATTTGTTCTTGTGGATGATTCGGCACTGTCAATCCTTCTTGCTTACAAACGGTTTGCCACTCGGCTTCTGGAATCCACATGACCTCATTATTTTTCGTTGATGATTTAAATAATTTCACGTAGTACGGATGACCTCCCTATTTGTTCGTTAACTGCCATCAATTTACTATATTCTTTTATTCATTATAATCGTTTAATTGTATAATCCAACCTTTAAGGTATATTTTCTAGAAAGGGAACACTATCATTTCAGGATTAAAATATGAAACCACTATATTTTAACATATAAAATTAGTGCATGTTTAGATTTTGAAGGAAGAAAAATATAATTTTTTCTCAAAAAGAATTTAATATAGTAAATGAGAAAAGGTCAATCAAAAAAAGGATTGAATAAAGAGAAACCCCTGATCCTAGTTTACACCAGGATCAAGGGTTTGGAATCCACTCATTATTGAATTTATTTGGGGCAATTAATGGTGTGAGTTGTTTGTTACAGCATGACCATCTTTTTCAGGGAATACGTTCTTATCCAAATACTTATGGAAAAACCATTCTCCGACTCCAATGATTAATGCAGAGATAAGAGCAGCTTGAATGATATCTTCTCCTGGATTTTTAATCATAGATTCACCCATTACCCAAATGACAAAGAATGAAAGGAGAATATCTGCAATAGTAGCCATCATATTTCTTTTTTTATGGTCTTCATGGGGATCACGAGCATGTGCATGTTTATTGCTTACATAATTTTTAGAGTCACGAGTGGCACTTTGTTTGTTAGATGCTCCATCACCCGCTCTTCTAAAGATCATTAAATCACCTAATACGTAAGCGATTAATGTCAGCGCCAGGCTAATCAAAAGAGTCTTTTCGATTTCAACATCATAGATGACGGTTAAGATAAGGAGAAGAACGACTGCAATCATTAAAAATTTCATGATCAACGCTTTAAGATGATTCATTTTATTTCCTCCTTTATTTTTGTGTACTATAGCTACTTACCCGTACCTTAGTAAGTTAATCCGTTGCAGCTTTATTTAACTAAAAATATATAAAAAATACATGTTATTTAACAATTACCCTTTTTAAAAATATTCATTCAGTAATTGCAAAAATTATAGTAAAAAGGTCTCCCGTTATCTAAAGACTAATTTTAGAAAAATCATATGGATATGCGTAACTATGATATTAGAGTTACTATCAAAAAAAATTGTGGTTAAAATAATAAAAAAAATCGAGGTCGATTAATCATCGCACTCGAATGTCCTTTGTATTGAATAATTATTTATTTAGTTTGTTTGAAAAAACAAGTTTAATCGAAAAATTATTCGTCCCTCAGATTAAGTATACCGAGAACTTATCATGTGAAATAGACTATTCCTTCTCCTATTTCCTTACTATACTAAGTACATCAATCCATCAGGAGGCGAGTACATGAATACAGTCGAAGGACCATTTTTTCACGGTACGAAAGTGACTCTTCAAATCGGTGACGAATTAAAGCCGGGACATACATCGAATTTTCGAGAACAACCGCTCCAGCACGTCTATTTCACGGCAACACTCGATGCAGCGAAGTGGGGAGCAGAACTCGCTCGATCAGACGATCCGGAACACATCTATCTCGTCGAGCCGCTCGGAGCGTATGAAGATGATCCGAACTTGACGAACAAGCGTTTTCCCGGCAATCCGACCCGGTCGTATCGCTCGACTGAACCTGTAAAAATCATCGCTGAACTCGGAACGTGGGAACGGCATACGGACGAAGAAATAGAAGCGATGAAAGCATCCCTGCGGCGGCTACGCGCAGAAGGGAAGGATACGATCATCGACTAAAAGAACGGAGGAGAAGACTTGCCTGTACATGATTTCAAATCGATTCAACCGACGAACGTGAACGTCATTGATCAAATATTAGTCAATCACTTGCATGCCATCCGTCTGAATCAAGAGGACGAGCGATTGATCACGATCATGGAAGATCCATTCGTTCCACCTGTTGAAACGATCTTTGGAGTGTATTGTGTCTACCTGAAATCAATTCTTGATCTGTTGCAAGGTAGGATTTCCTCCATCGATTCGTATGACTTTCAGAAAGCATCTGCGAAAGACAAGCTCCTGACAGCAGAAGATTTCGAAGTAGTGCTTGATATGGCGACATTCGTCATCATTGCCTCAGAAGACAAGGCGTATATGTCCCACTATTTCATCGGTGGTGACACAGAGAAACTCAATTCGATATTGAATGTATGCTTTGGTCACCCGAATTTATTAGCGGACCAAGCATCGAAACGTTCAATCAAACGTTTTGAGCAAGATGTTCTGATCGTTGAAAAGATCGGGTGCATGAAATTGCTTCGAAATGAATAATGAAACTAATTAAATTTAAGATAAGCAATACCGCGTATTCTTTTTGGCATAATGCACTACAAAGTGAGTATGGAATGGTACAATATGTAAAAAGGGGGTTATTCGATTGTCTCGCTACAAACAAGAAAAGAAACAAACACTCGATCATCTACGCGATGGTGTTGATCAAGGTCTTGGTAGTGCCGTACCTCGTGGACAAAACGACGGAATGCGCGGACTTGAGATGCTTGCAGTCGTCGTAATCCTTGGTGGAGGATATTTGCTATACCAATGGTTTTTCTAAAGTAAGAAGCATCATCCTTTCGAGGACGATGCTTCTTTTTGTTCGATTTCATTGACGATATCATCAAGCGTGACATGAGCCAGCACTTTCTCAAGGGCGGATTGCGCAAGCTCGAAGATTGGCGTGACCGTCGATTGGATGTTTCGTCCGACCGGGCAGTCTAGATTCGGTGCTGCATGGACGCCGAACAATTCCTTGTCCGGTACGACAGCGACAGCGTGATAAACGTCAAGCAGCGTGATGCTAGACAATGGACGGGCGAGCCGTGCACCGGCAACACCCGGACGAACTTCAATCAAATCGGCTTTTTTGAGCATGCTCATGATTTTACGGATGACAACCGGATTCGTATTGACGCTGCCGGCAATCAAGTCGGATGTCATTTTCTCGTCGGTCGCAATCAACGAGAGAATGTGGATGCCGACTGAAAAACGTGTACTGATGGCCAACGGATGACCCCTCCTTCTTAAAAACAGTGTTCTCTCATTATACGTCGTATTGTTCATTTGGCAAGAAACGGGGAATAGAGACAATAATGTTGACAAACACTTCAATTGTAACTATATTGGTTACATGTAATCGAAGTAGTTACATATCAAAAGGAGGAATCATCATGAACATTGGAGTTATCGGTGCAACAGGAAAAGCAGGGCAATTGATTCTACAAGAAGCAATCGAGCGCGGTCATGACGTCACAGCAATCGTCCGTAATGCGGCAAAAGTGACGGCTAACGTCACGATTCTCGAGCGCGATGTCCTCGCTCTGACGAAAGACGACTTGAACGAGTTTGACGCAATCGTCAATGCGTTTAACGCAGCACCCGGTGAGGAGACGAAACATATCGAAGTCGGGCGTCACTTGATCAATCTGTTAGCAGGTAGTAAGACGCGCCTATTCGTCGTCGGTGGAGCAGGAAGCCTATTCGTTGACGAGAGTCATTCGACACGCGTCATGGAAACACCGGATTTCCCGGAAGCGTATTATCCGACAGCCTCGAACATGGGGAAAAATCTGATCGAACTACAAGGACAGCAAGACGTGACGTGGACGTATCTCAGCCCCGCTGGATTCTTTGATCCGAGCGGTCAACGAACAGGAACGTATTCGGTCGGCGGTGAGCAGATGATTCTAAATGCAAAAGGGGAGAGCTACATCAGTTACGCGGATTACGCTATTGCTGTAGTGGATGAGCTTGAAAAAGGACAACACCTCAACGAACGGTTTTCCGTCGTTGGTGAACAAGGATGACGTTGTCAGACCGACGTATCTAGTCGGTCTTTTTTGATGGGTGGAGTGAGAGATACAGCGGAGGACGGATGGCGAATCAGCGCAGTTTGCTTAAAATGAGAAGAGAAACGACAAAAGGAGCATACATCATGATGCAACGATATTTTAGTATCATCAGTCTGTTAGCTGTCTTGATCGTCTGTACGACGTCGACGCAACCGTCTCGGTTCGAACGTTCCGAACCAGTCGCGACGATTGAGGATCATTACGCAGGACAAATCAATTGGCCGAGTGACACCGATCCGTTGCTAGAGCTTCATGCCAAACCGTGATCTACATATGACCGATCAAAGCCCGTCTTCTTAAAGAAGACGGGCTTTTTGGTGACGTTAAATGACAGTCATTGCGCTCAAGAAGACGAAGAAGAACGTGATGCCGCTCGTCAAAATCAAAAAGGGAAGGACGATCAGTAATTCGAGATGCGGACGAAGACCGTAGTAAAGCAGAAAGAACAAAGTTAAACAGGCGGTCGTGATCGTCAACGCAAGAGAAGTCATCAAAAGATGAAGGGGTTCGAAAAACGGAAGGTGAGACGATCCTGTGATCGTATCGAAAGCTAAACCAAAGGACAGAAAAATGAGTAAATACAGAAGCGATTTTTGACGAAACATGTGGCATGTCTCCTTTTACTAAACGATACATTTAGTATAAAGCGTAGGTCTTCTTGTTTTACCTAACAAAAATGTAAGAAAGTGGCTGATTTCAAACAGCTGAATCTTTCTTGTATAACAATGTCAAACGCGTCATCAAAAAGTAGAGGAAAGCGGCGCTACTCGCGATTGCCTGAAAATAGATCGGTTGAAACAAACCTTTGAATACAAGTAACAGTACGCCACCGAGTAATAAGGCGATGCCTTGATTCAGGAGGAGGTGTGTTATCCAAGGTAGTGGACGTGAGCGAAATCGGAAGTAACGAATCGCGTCGGTCAGGATGCCACCGACCGTGATGACGATCACAAACGACAGCAAGGTCTCGAAGACACCTGGATAATAGCCGATGTCCGGATCGGGCTTGAGACGTGGTGATGACGGAAGGTGTTGATAAACCATCAGAAAAATCCAATTACTCATCAGAAGTCGAAATGACAGACGGATCATGGTACTCCTCCTTTCCAGTCTTCATGAGGATGAATAGACGGGTGATCATTACATATAAAAAGGTAGCGACTACGTTTCCGATGAAAAATAGCGCGGGAAGTGAACTGAACAAGATGAACGCACCGGCAAACACGAAGACCGTACCTTGATGAACGAGGAGATGCGTCATCCACGGTAGCGAACGTTTCGTGAAGCGGACAGCTAACAGAGCGTCAGCAATCACGGTACCGCTGAAGAATAATAGCATGACAGCATCTAACTGTTCATTGACGAGCTGCACCGCGTGAGACAAACACGGAACCATCATCGTCATCGAGCCAAACAAGTTAAGAAATAAAAAGAAGCTGAAGACGGTCCGACCGAGCCACCCGAACAGATAGGGGAGGAATGACGGATACTTTCGCGCCGACTCGGAGACGATGTAATAAATCAACGCTACACCAGAACAGAATAAGATGAGAACGAGCGAAAACGAATTTGGTTGCATGAGCAGATAGAGGACGATGCTTGCGAATAACGCGACGATTTGATTGAGGATGACCCGTTTTACGAATGAAATATCCGAACGAAATAACAGGCGCGGAAGCCCTTCTGTTAAGAGTGCACCGATCAGAATGGCGGGACCGGCAAACAATAGACCAATCATAAAGAAGTCGGTGAAGGAAGTGCCGTATATTGCTGGGTCACCCATTTCAAACCCAGCAATGAGTGCATACAAGAAAGCGAACAATATCGCGGAAATGAAACTGTTCTTTACGATAGATAACATGAGATAAGCCTTTTCCGACTGACGTTCAAAATAGTTTATACCAATACAATGTCAGGTCAATATGTGGATTGGCGAATTGTTTTAAACTATCGACACCGCCGAGCACGAAACCTTCTCGTTCGTAAAAACGGCAAGCAATCAAGTTATCGTCCTGTGCTTCGAGTGACAGACCACTCAACTCACGTTGCTGTGCCCATTTTGACGCAGCGACAAGCAATTGGTGTCCGACGCCTAGTTTACGAAACGCTTGTTTGACCGCGATGTTTTCGATGTAGGCGAAACGGTTCCAGTCACGAACAAGACGAATCTGTCCGACACAAGAAGTGCCGGAAAAGGCGAGGAGGACGATTCGATTCTCGTTTTCGATATACGTCGCCCAATCGAGTCGATCGTCAGGAAAACGGGTTTCAGTAGCGGTTTCATAGAGTTCTTCCGTATAAGACCATGCGGTACCAGAAAACTGCGGAACGATGCGTCCGATGATCGGGAATGAATCGTTGGCATGATTGACGAATGGAATGCTCTCGAACGATAGCGGTTGAATCGTCAGCTTTTCAGTCTCTTTCATTGTCATCCTCCTTCTGTCTATAGAGATCTACTTCACTCTATTCATCATCTCCTACAGACTGAGCATTGTCACGAGGAGAGATGCGAGAACAGGTCAATTTTCGAATGAACCAGGTTTTAATTTTTCTAAAAAAGGAATTGCTTCAACAGGAACGAATACATAGTCAGAAGACGTTGAAACAGTACAGAAAGACAGCAGTAGAGGACGTGACAACATGAACATGGATACGGTCAATCAGTATCTCGATGCCTATGGATACGGCGTTATTTTCATTTTTTTATTTTTTGGCATCGTCGGGATTCCAGCACCGGAAGAATCCTTACTCGTCCTGATCGGCATCTTAAGTGGTCAAAACGAAGAACGTTTAATCTATTCAATCTTGACCGCGTATGCTGGGACGTTTGTCGGTATGCTGACGGCATATGGAGCGGGGCGCTTCTTCGGACCGACTGTCCTACGATACGGTCGATTCATCGGATTGACGAAGGAACGCTGGGAGCGGGTGTCAAACGGCTACATGGAACGAATCAATCGAACGATCATCGGCGGTCTTTATATTCCGGGGGTGCGACAGATCAATCCATATTTTGCAGGCATGAAGCGGATTTCTTTCGGTCGGTACTTCTTTGTGTCAGCAATCGGTTCCGCGCTGTGGGTCGTACCTTTTGTCTTACTCGGTCACTTTGCAGGAAAGACATTTCATATCAAGCCGGAAGTCGTACCGTATTTCGGACTTGCCTTACTCGTATTGTTCCTGCTCGGAGTGCTCGTGAAATGGCTCAAGCGGAAGCGACTGGAGAAACGCGTCGTTTCAGGGAAAAACGAAGCGGGAAAAGAAGACTAAACGTTACTTTTTTGTTGAAGGAACGTCGGAACAGTTTGAAGGAGTGGACAAACGATGCAAAAAATAGTGATCTTTCCTTTTTTAAGGATGCGATCCGGTCATCATCTGGTTGCCGAAGCGATCGCCGAACGACTGCAAGGTCCAGGGGTTGAAGTCAAGGAAGTAGAATTGCTCAGTACGATCAGCCCGTTTGCGGAATGGGTGACATCGAAGTTTTACCTGAACTGGATCCGACACTTCTCAAACGGCTATAGCCGTTTTTATCATCAGCATATTGCCGGACGTTCGAGCAATGCCCGGTCGACAGGGTGGACGTCGCATTATTTCCAACAACAGATGTTACGGATCATCCGGACGGAACAACCGGACGTCATCATCTGTACACATGCGTTTCCCTCCTATCTCTTGAATCAATTAAAAGAACGAAACCTTTGTGACGTACCGGTCATCAATGCCTATACCGATTTATTCGTCAGCCGCGTCTGGGGAAAGACGCATATCGAGTATCATCTGTTGCCGAATCGTGAGGCAAGGCAAGAATTGCACGAGCATCATGCTGTACCCATTGAGCGCTTGTTCGTGACGGGTATCCCCGTCCATCCAGCAATTGCTGGCGGTTCCATTTTTCGCTCGACGCAGTCACGCAAACAAATTCTTGTCGCAGGCGGAAACGGTGGACTAGGTCAACTCGAGACCTTACTGACGCAGATCGAACAGTGTCCAGAAGCAGATTTCCATGTCTTATGTGGGAAGAACCAAACATTGTATAAACGACTAGCTTCGCGACGTCATCCACATATCCATCCGCTCACCTATATCGATTCACGGGATGAGATGAATCAGCTGTATGAACGAATGGATGCGATTGTTACGAAACCGGGTGGCGTGACGGTCAGTGAAGCATTCGAAAAACGTGTACCGTTGTTCATTCAACACGTCCTACCGGGACAAGAAGAGATCAATCGTACGTATTTGATGGAGAAAGGACTTGCGTTCGCATTTCATCAAACGGATACACTCGCGGACGTCATCCGTCGGACGCTTGAGAACCCAGACGTCATGCATGCTTGGCAACAAGCAGTCACGCAGTATCAAAATGATCGCGTCATGGCCGATCAGCGGTTCTTCGCGGAACGGATTGCGGGTTGCCTGCAAGACCGTCGCCGAAAAGTAAATGAATAAAAGGGAGTTAGTTTCTATGCGTTCACGTCTTATCACAGCAGGAATTCTCGCGACACTCGCCTATACGGTCGTCCCGTACGTGGCGTCACGCGTCTTTGGATGGCGCGTGACAAAATCACTGAACTCACGATACGTCGCCTTAACGTTCGATGATGGTCCAGATCCCGTCTATACGACAGAACTGCTCGATCTCTTAAAACAAGAAGGCATTCAGGCGACGTTTTTTGTCGTTGGTCATAAAGCAGAAGCACATCCGGACCTCATTCGCCGGATACACGACGAAGGGCATCAACTCGGTATCCACAATTACGTCCATCGACCGAACTGGTCGATGCGACCGTCGACGGTCCGGGCAGGAATCGAGCGGACGGCTATGATCATTGAACGGATCACCGGTGAACGTCCGACGGTCTATCGTCCACCGTGGGGTGCACTCAATGCCGGAGATGTCCTCTGTCCAACCGCTTACAAGATGATTCTCTGGTCGAAGATGGCGGAAGACTGGAAGGTAGAAGGCGGGACAGTAAAAATCAAGAGGCTACTATCGAATGTGTCAGAAGGAGATATCATCTTGCTCCACGATAACGGGGATACGTTCGGCGCGGACCCACAAGCACCTGTGCAGACGATTGAAGCGCTTCGTGAACTCTTGCCGAACTGGAAAGCACGCGGCTTACAGTTTCGTCGCATTGATCAAACGTAAAAAAAGAGGAGCTATCCGGTGCCGGATAGCTCCTCTTTTGCATGGATTATGCTTCGCGTGACAAGTCCTCATCTTCTTGACTATGATGGAGAATCAAGCGCCGCACGACGAACGAGCGTAAGAATAGGATGAAGGTGATGACCGGAAGTAGTAACCACCAAGATTGCGTCAAAAATAAGTCGTCGAACGTCGTGATCATGACGAAATGACGACCAATGTAAAGCCACATGAAAAAGGAACTGACGAATAGAATTGCTTCCGCCGTTGTCATGAACTCAAACTCATTTTTCATTGAACTACTCCTTATGGATGTATTTGGTTTTTTTTACACTATCCACCATATCACAAGACCGATACCAATGCCCCAACAACCTAATACGAACGCTAGACCATAACGTCGGAGCAATGGAAAGGAACGAGTTCCTTGTTGTTCAAGACGTCGTTGTGCTTGTGTCAAGATCTCTTTAGGAATCGAACGGATGATGAAGTAGATACCGAGTGGAACGAGTAAGAGATCGTCGAGAAGACCGATGACAGGCAGAAAATCTGGTATCAAGTCGATCGGACTGACAGTATAGGCGATTAAGGCGATGATTCCCCATTTGATATGACGAGGTAAACGAGGATGTTCGATTGCATAAGAGAGGACTGATAATTGTTGCTTCATCCGTCTAGCGATGCGTTTCATTCGCTCTAACATAGGCGAGTACTCCTTTCTTATGAACGAACCGGTTCCCGTTCGTTTGTCGTGACGGCTGCCTCTTCATCCGCTTCATACAGAATGACACGATTTCGTCCTTGTTCCTTTGAGGCATATAATGCGTCGTCCGCAAGAATATTCATTCTTTGAATGGCGATATGTTTCCCGTGAGCGATCCCGACGGATGCCGTGATGGCAATCGACGGGGATCCGTCGAGCTGAAAGTGTGTGTTCGCGATCCGTTCTCGAATCCGGTTAGCGACTTTCGTGACTTTTGGAGGCGTGAGATCATAGATGAGGACCATGAATTCTTCGCCGCCAATTCGAGCAGTGATATCATGCGGACGTGTCTCTTCCTGCAAGATCCGTGCAAACTGTTGCAAGACGAGATCACCGTTCGCATGACCGTACGTATCGTTGACATGCTTGAAATGATCGATATCGAGCGCGAGCACATTGTAGACGCGTCCTTCTGCTTCAAGCAATGTCGTCCGTTCGTCCCAGACACGCCGATTGTACAGTCCTGTCAAGTGATCGAGTTCTGCTGATTGTTTATAACGCTGGACCTGTTCGTTGAGCAACTGAAAGTCGATCGTCAAGAGACTCGATAACAGTCCAACCGCAAGTCCGATCGTCCACGTTGAAGCAAGTAAACGAAGAGCGGCGTCACTGAAGCCGAGATTGATCGAGACAGCGATCGAGATCATGAACAATGACCAGACGTTCATGATCAGGTTTTGCAAGAGCGGTCGATGGAGTAACCGCTTATGAATGAAGTACATCCCGGTGCTGATGCCGAGGACTGCGAGAAAGGCGACGATTGATTGCGGGGTCCAGCCGAAGTAAAATCGAGAACAACCGATGATCAGCGTCGCGATGATGAGAGGCGAGCGAACGCCATAAAAAGCGAGCAGGACGAGCGGTAAATGACGTAAGTCCATCCGTAACGATTCATTGACTGCAATTCCTTTAAACATCAATAGCACACCGAGTAGTCCGGTTGCAAGACCAACGATGAGGGACTTCATTCTGCTCGATGCGAGGCGTTGACTATAGATGATTTTAGCGATTAAATAAAAGCCGGTGAAGGCGATACAGGCATTCAATAACAACTCGGCAATGAACATGAGTTCCACATCCTTGAGTATGATACTTTCACGATAGCAGTTTGATAAGGGATGTCAACGAGAGAGACTCAAAATTTTAAAGATTCAGGAAAAGTCTTGCTCGATTGAAAGTATTTGGTAAAATAAGAGAGCTTCAGGAAAAGGGAGGGATGAAGTGAAATTAAAACGTCTTATGATTGAGGCACGGAAACTTGACGGACGTCCGCACTATTCGTGGGATGGATATGTCCTAAAGCAGACAAAAGACTATCTACTCGTCGCGAATATTCCAGGGCGGACGCTTCATCATCATCGTCGCGCAACCGTTTATACATACGACAACTATAGTCTCGAATTCTATCCGTTTGAAGCTGATTTCACGGTTGGTCTCGATATAGAACGGACGGGAGAGATGAGCTATTACTGCAATATCTGTCTTCCGTCAGTCCTTCAAGATGAAACATTATCGTTCATCGATCTGGATCTTGATCTCGTCTATCGAAACGGAGTGTGGCAAGTCGTCGACGAGGACGAATTTATGGAGAACCAACGGCTCTATCACTATCCGGTCGAATTGATTGAACGAACCCGTGCGTCATTGCTGAACCTTCAAGAACGGATCGCGCAGCAACAGTTTCCGTTTGACGGCTATTTAGATGCTTTCATCCCGACCGTCATGAACATGAATGATGGAAAGGATACCCAATAAAAAAACCACGATATCACGCATTTAGTCTGTTCGCTTTTTGTCGCAAGACGTTTGAGTCGGTCTATACGTTGACTCTCTTGATTCTATCATTAAAGCTAGGGGTCCTCCTGTATGTCTCGTCTTAGTAGAGTAATCCGATGTAGTTCAATGAAACATCCTGAAGTGAGATTAACGTCGTCTACGTAACGTTATGGAAGTCGCTGAACCTTCGTTTGTAATTCAAGAGTAAATACGCTTCTATTAAACAATGAATAAACGGCTTGAGTCCGGTAAAGTACCGAATTCAAGCCGTTTTAAGGGACATTCGTTCATCTGTTAACGATTCATTCATGAAGTAACAATATGTTTCTTCATCATGTATTGCATGCAATTAAAAAAGGCACTGATGGCTAGTGGGATGATGACGATACTTATTCCTACAAGCACTAATCCAGGAGCATCATCTAACTGACCTATATAAAAGAATACGGGAAGAATAGAAATCGCTAAAATAGCAATCACGAGGAATGCCTTTTTAATGCTATTCGACGATGAAGAAATACGAATAGCCGCGTCCTGACTTTTTGTAAAGGCGCTTAAAATACGGAAACCGTGGAAAATAGAAGCCAATAGCGGTATAAGAGCAATATAAGCAACGATCAATACGACATATCCTGGTTTTTCAAAAATGATTGAACTCTTGATTCCGTTCAGCAATGTAGGGATTGCATAGCCCGCTAAACCCAGTAGACCAAGAGATAGTACAAATAGGCATGACTTTAGTAAAAAAACACTTAACTTTGGGGGATTCATGGTAGCAATCCTTCTTTCCATATGACTTTTCATTTAATGATATATGTAAAGTGTATGATGAAATACGAACTATTACGTAAGCCTTTAGACTGATTTTGTAACGATTAATATAAAGCTAACCGCATTATCGCGTTCTTTAGATATCAATATGTTTAAGTGTCATTGTGATAAAAAATAAAAAATGTAAAAGAGAAGTAAAGGGAGGTATGATGAATGAAAACAATTCGTTGTCACCGTGCATTTGGAGTCTATGGCTTATTAATGAAAGAGGATGCTTTACTCGTCATCGATAAAAATGGTGGACCGTACATCAATCGCTATGATTTACCAGGGGGTAGCCTAGAAGAAGGGGAGACGCTCGCTACGGCGATGCGCCGTGAGTTTACGGAAGAGACAGGGCTTGAGGTAGAGCTCGAACGACAGATCGGCGTCGCTGACTTCAAGCTCCCGTGGGACTGGCGGGAGTTCGATGAAGTCCATCATATCGCCGTCTTTTATCTCGTTCGACAGACCGGTGGAACGCTTGGCATTCCCGAGCAATTCGTCGGACAAGACTCACTCGGTGCGCGTTGGGTCAAGGCGAGTGAAGTTTCAATCGACAATGCGTCACCGCTCGTACTTGAAGCATTCCGCTGGATTGAGGAACAACAACTCGATCTTGAGGCACGACACTTTTCGAATTGGGATGTCTTAAAATGAATCGAAGCGCTCTTCGCATGCGGAGAGCGCTTTTTCATGTTCAATTGGCTAGCGCAGCGTCGAGTCGTCGTTTTTGATGCCGGTGATGCGCGAGATGGTACGAGACGAGGGCATACCACTCGGCAGCGTTCAACCAGCCCATCCCACCGTGTTTCGTCTTTTGATCAACGGGTGTCGACTGAGCAATCGTTGCGAGCGTTACGTGACGATCAATCAGTTGCAACCAACGTGTCCGTAATTGTTCAACCTGATCCGTCTCATCCGGTGGTGCGTTCATCGCATCCGGTAACCGGATCGGTGTCGCTGGAAATGCACCAGCAGCAAATAACTGTTCGCCGAACGGTGACTTTCCGGACGTGGTCACGGGTGCGAACCGGCACGACTCGACTTCATCCAAATACTCATGACTGACGATAATCAAATGATCGTACATTTGACTAATCGACCACGTGTCATGGTCGAGATGATGAATCAACGCCTCCGGCTCATAGCGATCAAGTTCTTGTAGATAATAGGTGAATAGTTCGTTCATCCTGTCACTCCTCTCAAAAAATATCTTCTTTACTCTTTTCGAACAATCCTCGAGTTCTTCCTGTCATATTTCTTAGAAAGGAGGAATCACCATGCAAGCTCCATATCTTCCGGTTCCCCATACGCTCTTACGGAGCGGGACGGCATTTGCGTCCGTCCATGAAAAAATGATCTACCTGATCCTTGAAAGCTTCAGTGGTCAAGATGGTCAAGCATTTCCGTCCTATCAGACGATTGCCGATGCTGTTCCGTGCAGTAAATCGACAGTCAAGTCGTGTATCCAGTCCTTGATCGCAAGTGGTCGGATCGAGAAAGTCGAACGGTTCACGAAACACGGAGGACAGACCTCGAATGCTTATCGTGTCCTGCCCCATGTCGATACGCCATCCCCGGCGAGTCACGAGACGACTGCCCCCGAGACTTCTGCTGACTCCGAAGAAGAAGTCTTGAAGAAGACATCTTTAAAAAAGGAACTGGTGCAGCAGTATGAGTCGAATCTCGGAAAGGTGTCACCACGAATCGAACAAGAGTTGCTGTTGCTTGCGAACGAACATCCAATCGAGCGAATCCAGTACGCAATTGAAGAAGCGGGGCGGGCGAACAGTCGTCATTTCGGTTATATCGAACAGGTCGTTAAGCGCCTTGCAACCGGATCCGCGACAGAACGTCCGAATCAAGTAACCAAACGTTCGAGAAGGAACAATTCATTATTTCAATTACCGAATTGGATAGAACGTGAAAAAGAAGCACAACGCGCTTACGAGGCAAAACAACAGGAACGACAAGTCATTCCTGACGATGACGAAATTGCTGCTTTATTACATACATTGACCAGGGAGGGAGCCTGATGCAACTAGAAGAATTACTGCGACGCGCGAATCAAAAACTAACCGTTCCCGGCATGCATCCGTCGGTCGTCCGGATTGCCCGTGACGTGATTCAAGAGCTGTATCCGCATGGAATCAAACTCGGTATAGCCCAAAGTTTTCGGAGCATCGCGGAACAGAACGCGTTATACGCAAAAGGACGGACGACCCAAGGACCGATCGTGACGCAAGCCCGTGGTGGACAATCAAACCATAATTTTGGTGTTGCAATTGACGTCTTCCTTTACGAAGATGGTGCATTATTTCTTTCTCCACCGGACGCGCGACTTCGTCGAATCGTTGCGGCAATGAAACGGCGCGGAATGGACTGGGGAGGCGATTGGTCCCGTTTTCCCGATTATCCACATTTTGAATTGTACGATCATGTCAGTCTTGCGCGGCATCACGTGCCAAAACCAGGACACTATCTACGCGAACGAATTCAAGCACCGGAACTCGTCCGAGCGATTGAGAAGCGATTGGGTCTGATGGTGACAGGAATCTTTGATATACGTTTGACGCGAGCCATCCAAGCGTTCCAGCAGACATCTCGACTTGTGGTTGACGGGATTGTTGGACCGCAAACATGGCGTCGTCTCTTTCCGGTGTCACCATGATTCGTTTTCAAGCATGGCTCCGCCTCATGATACCGCTCTATGTCTTTCTAGAGTTATTTTTACCGACGCTCGGATTTACCGCTTTACCGGTGTCATCGAATGACGTCGAACGATTCGTGACCGGCCTGGTTGGGGTAATCGGTTTGTTCGTCGCTTGGTGGAAGAATAACGACGTGACCGAGCGGGCATTAAGACGACGTCAGTCGCAAGAACAGCTGGAAAACACATCCTTAACCGATTGAACGGTCGGGAAGCGTTTGGATTGTGTCAGCAACGGGCATTATTTCATACAAATGACTAATTGTTTGACTTCAAGATACTGATAGAAGAAATTGACTTTAGTCAAGTAGATAGAGAAAGAAAGGTCGGTCTTCTTGTGAAATGGTCAACGTTGCAACGGTATTTGTTTTTGGCACTCTGTGCGCTTTTATTTACAAGTGTTTGGAGCTATCAAGCTTTCCTAAAAATCGAACGAGAAAACGCCCGTATCTTAAAAGAAGCTATTCCGATCTCGACGGAAGCAGCAGAACTGTTTCCAGCGTTGTTGAATCTAGAACTCAGTGTCCGGAGTTACATCCTTTCACCGAACAAAACGGATCTAGCACAGTATGAACGGACGATTAATCAGCTGGATCAAACGATCACGCGGCTGAACCGGCTAGATGCGAACCATCCCATCATGCGAAAACTCGTTCGGACGGAGGCAATTCCCCGTATCGAGACGGCGACGCAGTTTTACGACACGCAATTTGAACTCGTCAAGGACGGTGACAGAGCTTCAGCAGAGGCAAGACGATATCAAGGAATGCAGTTCATCGAAACGTTCCGACCGATTGATGCCCGTTTGCGAACAGACGTCAACCGAATCATTGCGGAAGCAACACAACGCTCCGAGCAAGCATCGAGTGCTGCGAAATGGGTTATCGTTGTCGTCGCGAGCATCGCTGTTCTTGTTTTGATTGCCTTCATCCAGACGTTTCGAATGGAACGTAGCAAACAAGTCTTGATTCATCGTTCCTTGCATGATGCATTGACTGGCATCCCGAATCGGCGAGCGTTCGATGAACGATTGGAGAAGCTTCTCGAAGAAGCCAAACAAGAGCAGACACCGCTCTCCTTAATACTGATTGATGTCGATGCCTTCAAGTCCTACAATGACACGTATGGTCACTTAAAAGGGGATGAATGTTTGAAGGAAGTGGCTCGCGTCTTAAAACGGCAGGCTCGGCATGGACAAGTCGCACGATACGGAGGAGAGGAGTTCACGGTTTTACTGACGCGTGGCATAGAAGAAACCCGTCATATCGCAGAACGGATTCGACAGGACATTCTTGATTTGAACATCACACACGAGCAGTACGAACCCCTTTGCCGGGTCAGCGTCAGTCTTGGCTTGACGTCACTTGTACCCGAAGAACAGACGACAGAGAAGGAAATCATCGACCAAGCCGATCAAGCACTGTATCGAGCGAAAGAGAACGGACGGAATCAGATTGGGGACTTGGCAGGGTGAATACGATAAAATCCCCCGCGTGAGTGTTTGCTTCTCACACGGGGGATTTTTCATTTCATTGTAAGATGACGCAATACGATCGATCGGAAATGAGAGGCGCCGATATGACATAAACCGTCCTGACAGGTTCACCACCGACACGCGCATTAAGTTGTGTGAGCTGGGAACGAATCTTACGGCTTAAGCCATATCGTAATTCAGTACTGAGCTCATCAACATCTTCCTGTACGTGCAAGAGAAGTTGAAACGGTTCAAGCGAAAAGATTGAAAAATCACAGGAAATCCGTGGATCCTCGAATTTTTCATTCAATTCCTTCTTAATGTAATAGGCTTCTTGTGCACTAATCAACTTTTCTCACCTCACTCTCCTGATAAATCAACTCTTTCTCTACTATAGTCTATATTACCCATTTTTCTGGCAACTAATCGTCTGATTTTGAAAAAAAGTCAATCCGAATTTTGAAATCATCCAAAATCTATTTTCAAGAAATCCTCTTAAACTCCGCCAAAAAAACGCCAAGCTTCAATGAGCAAGGCGGAAGGAGAGAAAAATTCAAGATATCGAAGACTGGACATGGCATTTTTTTAAATATTGTTCCATAGCTTGGACGAAGAAGGTCAGTTGATGAGTGGAGATGACGGGTACCTTTCCGTACCGCACTTCAAAATAAAGCGGATCAACAGGTGACGGAAAAGCGATTCGCTCGAACCATTCCGTCACGGTCTCATGTGTCCTGCGCTGTAACGAAAGCGGAAGTTGCTCATTAAAACGAACGAGTTGTTTTCGAATCGAGTCAGCAGGTAGGTCTTTTGTCTCATAAACGAAAATCGGGAAGCGTGGTGGAAGTACATGACCCGATGCATCAAGTCGCGGACGACGCAACCACTGGAGATAGTGCCATAAAAACCAGCTACAAAACAGGAGAACGAGACATAAGATGAGAAGATAAGGAGGTGTCGTCACCGAAGAGTCAAAACCGGTCCGGAACCAAGGAGTAGGTGGATCGGCTTCACTAATCGTGACAGTACTTCCGTCTCCGCCGTATGAGGTTCCTTCCTCGACTGCACTAAACATCGATGCTTTCGGACCACAGCGATCAATGCAGTATGTATTTGTTGCTGGATCGATTCGTCCAAGCAGTGATGTATAGAATGACGGGACGAATTGTTGGATGGCAAGCAGTAGAAGACAGACGATTGGAATAAGAAGCAACAGGCGAGTGCGGAGCGTTTGCACGATAGGGACACCTCCTTTGACGAGTACGTTTAACAGACGTTCGCTACACAGTATAGCAAAAGTGGAGATGGAATATTTTGATTTTTTCAAAAAATAGTCATTGATTTAGAAAGGAATGGATAGTATGGATTTACGATCGAGTTACCAAAAAGCGACAAAACGATTGGATGGACACGGAAGTCGAACCATCGGAATATTACAAGAAGCGTTGCAAACCGTTTCTGCCGATCAACCAAGCGATATGTATGGAAATGGCGAATTGATTAAAACGTTTGAACGTAAGATAGCAGACTTACTCGGGCACGACGATGCGATCTTTTTTTCGAGCGGTACGATGGCGCAACAAATTGCGTTACGGATCTGGTCTGATGAACGGAATAATCGTAAGGTTGCCTACCATCCCCTTTGTCACCTCGAGATTCATGAGCAGGATGGGTTGAAGGAATTACACGGGATTAAACCAGTACTAGTCGGAGAAGTCGATCGCTTAATGACGATAGACGACGTCAAAGCCTTGCCGGACGTCAGCTGCCTGTTACTCGAACTGCCACAACGCGAACTCGGCGGACTGCTTCCGTCGCGTGAGGAACTTGAAATCATTTGTGCATATGCACGGGAACAAGGAATTCGTCTGCACTTGGATGGGGCACGCTTACTTGAAATCTTACCGTACTATGAGGCATCGGCAAAAGAAATCGCAGAGTTATTTGACAGTGTCTATATCTCTTTTTATAAAGGTCTTGGCGGCGTCGCAGGAGCGATCTTAGCCGGACCGGAAGCATTTTGTCGCGAGGCTCGCATCTGGAAACGTCGCTATGGCGGTGATTTGATTAGTCTCTATCCGTATATTCTATCCGCGGATCATTATTATGAACAACGAAAAGACCGGATGGCGGAGTACTATGTAGCCGCAAAAGCACTAGCGAGCAGCTTGAATGCGATACCAGGCATCTCGACTCGTCCCCTTGAGCCGGTCTCAAACATGTTTCATCTTTACTTTGAGGCAGATAAAGCAGTCGTCGAGGAAAAATTGATTGAAATCCAGTTGCACGGAAAAGTTGGTATCGCCGGCTATCTTGTAAAGAAAGAAAAAGGCTGCGCAACGGAAATCAATATCGGCGATAGTTTTCTTGCATTGACGACTGACGAACGCGAAAGCGTCTTTCGTCAATTGACGGAGGCGTTCTCAGAGGATTGAATGACATCAGGAGCGGGAATCGTAGGATGGAGGCGACGATAGGTGTCGACTTTTTCTGCGATCATCCCCTCCGTTTCTTGTAATGCTGCCAGTTGAGCTAAGACGTTTGCATGGTGTGCTTCAAGCAACGCAAGGCGTTCGCGGGTCGTATCCTGCTCGCCGTGAGCAAGAAACAGTGACACATACGTACGGATTTGCTCGATCGGCATATGCGTTTCACGTAAGCGGAGGACAAATCGAAGCCACGTCACGTCTTGGTCGTCATAACGTCGTTGGCCATTCTGGCGCTTCGGAAAGAGTAATCCTTCTTTCTCATAATAGCGAATCGTATGGGCACTCGTCATCGTCAGTCGACTGATTTCAGAAATCGTATACATGAATCTCACCTTTCTGCTTGACTTAGAGTTCACTCTAAGGATTAGACTCTGACTATACCAAATCGAAAAGGGGATATGCTAGATGAAGTACACGGTCATTACAGGAGCAAGTTCAGGAATTGGGTATGAGACGGCAAAACTACTCGCAGGAAAAGGAAAGTCACTCGTCCTCGTCGCGCGCCGGACGTCAGAGCTCGAAAAACTTCGAGATGAAGTCAAACAGATTTCACCAGACAGTGATGTCATCCTCAAGTCGATCGACCTTTCTGATAACCAAAACGTTCATGATCTTTATGAAGGCTTAAAAGAACTTGAAATTGAAACATGGATCAATAATGCTGGATTTGGTGATTTTGATCTCGTCCAGGACATCGATCTCGGAAAAATCGAGAAGATGCTCCGCTTGAACATCGAGGCATTGACGATTTTGTCGAGTCTGTTCGTCCGCGACCATCATGATGTCGAAGGAACGACGCTCGTCAATATCTCGTCAGCTGGCGGCTACCGGATTGTACCGAACGCCGTCACGTACTGCGCGACGAAGTTCTATGTCAGTGCCTATACGGAAGGACTCGCGCAAGAACTGCAAAAAGGCGGCGCAAAACTCCGGGCGAAAGTGCTCGCACCAGCTGCGACCGAGACAGAGTTCGCCGATCGTTCGCGCGGGGAAGTAGGGTTCGACTACAGCAAGAACGTCAAGAAATATCATACGGCAGCAGAAATGGCAGGCTTCCTGCATCAGTTAATCGAAAGTGATGCAATCGTCGGGATTGTCGACGGTGAGACGTATGAATTCGAATTGCGTGGTCCATTGTTCAATTACGCAGGATAAAAACTAAGTAAGGTCCCTTTTCAAATGAAAAAGGGACCTTATTTATGTAAGCATAATTTATACGAATTTCATGAATGCATCAAAAAAAGACATCAATTACTTATTTTTTTAAAGATTTTTTTCGCTAACTTCCATACGACATAGACGACTGCGCCGATGATCAAAAGATTTATCAGAGCGCCGAAAATCATGAATTGTTCCACGATTCAACCACCTTTCTACACTTTTTTAGAGGCGTAAGCATCTTATTTACGTGAGAACCTCAAGCCTATAAAGAATAACGCCATTAGAACTATTGCAATGTTCACGGCTAATGTTAATCGCTCATTATCAATCACTCGACCATTTAAGAAGTTCAAAGTAAGAACAATCAACATAAATAACAATAAAAAGTATTTTATGGATTTTTTTATCATAAATGACTTCCTTTTTTTGTGTTCTTCTATTAGTTTATACATATCGACATTTTAAAAACAAGGAGAATGTCTAATACGAAGAATGACACAGAAACGATTCTCAGGAGTGATGAAATGAAACGAACCTTTATATCGATTACGTTATTGATGATTTTAGGATTGGGCATCATCGGTGCTTCAGCCTATAAGTCGTTGTACTATGATGAAAAACAAGAGGTTACTCAGTCAATCAATCACTATCTGAAGCGACATGGATATATGGTACATGTGAAGAACAAAGAAATTCGCTATGATACGAGCACAGGTGAATTCTTCGCACGCGTCGTGTTCGAAGATGAACCGAATAATGAATATGAGATTTATCAATCGGGATCGAGTCACATTGAAGTTACGGGATATAAAGACGGCGTACAGATTACGAACAAACAAGAAGGACGGTATATTTCAAAGGATTGACAACACGTTAAATCCATTGAAGAAACGAGGTGATAGAATGAAAAACATGATCTTTTTAGGAAGCGTCGTTGCTCTACTAACGGTACTTTTTTCACTTCATTACGGAGTACACCTTATCGATGATACAACGCTTAAAATATCTCTGTTGATTTCGCTAATCGTTGTATTGATTGCGCGGAAGAAATGGAAGATTGCGTTTACTACAGCGGAATGATTTTGAGAGTGTATGAAGGATTGGGAGAGATAAAGGATGAATGAGAATGAATTCTTTGACTGGAAAATCAGCTTGGATGATGAACTATATGCCGTCATTGATGAGAAGGCGAGAAAAATGGTAGTCATGGGAAACTTCATCGAACTAACTGCAGTCTTGTGGTTGGATCAAAAAGGCACACTGCAATTAAAGCCGACGTGGGATTGTGTCATATCCATCGATGATGCTGCAAAACAGATTACGATCCGCTCGGCAGAATCATTGAACATGAAAGAAGAATGTTAAGTTACCAAAAACGAGTCCATTCACGAAATTCGTGGAGAGGCCTCGTTTTTGATTTGAAAAGACAAGTTACTTTAATTCATGTTGACCAGGGACAGTCACTTCAACATTATGCTGGTCGTATACGGTCGTCAGTACATGCCCCTCAATGATTTCATAGTAGTATGTATGATCCAGTTCATTCGTGTATGTGATTTTCATCTCATATCTTCCAGTTTTTGAATCATAGACCGTTTCTTTTTTAGAGATATCCTGATCGTATCCTGTTTCAGCCAACAAACGTTCAATCTTGATTTCCGTAATCACCTTAGATCCTAATCGATACGTTGGATAGGCGGCAATTAGCATGACGAGAACGACAAGGGTATAGACTAGTGGACGTACTTCTTTTTTCATGCAATCACTTCCCTTCAATTTGATGGTATAGATATAAAAGTCGTTTGAAAAAGGTCGCTCGTCTGCGTCATTTAACGAAATCGAATTATTTGTATCAAACGAATCATGGTAGAAAGAAGAAGATACAAAGCGGACGCGGTCATTAATACCAAACAGATATATATCAGAAATGTGTTCAGATTAAAAAATTGTGAGTTTAGATAAATGGAGAATCCGACTAAAACATCATCGATGTAATCTAAAGCTAATCCGGCATCGATCATGTGTTGTTTTTTGAGATGCTGATATGTAACGTAGCTTTCCCGCTGATGAAAATAACCGATGTAGGTATAGGTAGCGGCTAAAATGATCGTAGTCATCAAAGAGAGGGGACGAGCGTCAATCAAATAAAAAAGAACGATGATTCCTAATACGATAAGTGGAAGCAGGAAAACGATGATGTAAGCAAATAAAATTCCTGGATTGCCGTTTCCGCTGATCTGATGAGAACTTACTTCAAATCCATGTCCTGCCCAGAAGAAAAAAGCACAAATCGTTATTAACACTAACAAGACAATCTGTAACTGTTTCAAACGGTTCATTTGCTGACTCCCTCCATAAAAAAACGTCTATGTATAGTATTACATGTTTCTCTGATTTCATAGTGTGGGATTTCAGTGATAAGGGATATCGGAAATTTACTTTTCAATCATTCTCCTTTCGCAAACGGACGCATCGCATGTTACGGGACTTGATCTCTTCGAAGACAATGGTTCGTTCTGCGACGCTTCGTAATCGACAAGCCATTCAAGCAAACCGAGCGACGATTCAGCTAGCCAATCTGAATCACTTGAAGTTAGTGCATGAGACGGTCGAAGGTATTTATAGTATTCGTACGATCTATTTTTGGGAATCCGTCGATCGAACGCTTCAAGAAATGTATCGAGCCTTACGACCAGGCGGACGATTCGTTTTAACATACTGTGATGGAAAAGCAGGGGAAGAGGGGGAAGAACTACATGAGCGGATCGAACGGGAATTCATCCCGCTTGCAAACAAAATGGGATTCGAATCAGTCATTTTGAAACGTGGACCAGTCATTCGTTCGTTTCATACGGTAGCGCTTGTGGGATATAAAGGATGAGCCCGTTGACCAAAGAACAGTGGCACGTTATAATTCAAATAGACGTTTGAATGAAAGGTAAAAGGGGGCAATGTCATGGCACATGATCATCATCACCATCATCATACGGACAATAAAAAGGTACTCGGCCTGTCGTTCCTGATCATTACTGTGTTCATGATCGTCGAGGTCATCGGCGGGATTTGGACGAACAGTTTGGCATTGTTATCAGACGCCGGGCACATGTTAAGTGATTCGATTTCACTTGCGATTGCCCTGTTAGCCTTCCAGTTCTCGAGTCAAGCACCGGATGCGAACAAGACGTTCGGTTCAAAACGCTTTGAAATCTTAGCCGCAATCCTAAATGGCGTGACGCTGATTGTCATCGCTCTCTATATTTTCATTGAAGCCATTCAACGCTTCATCGATCCACCCGCTGTCGCAACGACGGGGATGCTGATCATTAGTGTCCTCGGGTTGCTCGTCAATATTTTAGTTGCCTGGATCATGACACGCGGTGGTGGGCACGAACATAACCTCAACATGCGCGGTGCGTATCTGCACGTCTTAAGCGACATGCTCGGATCGGTCGGTGCGATTGTAGCCGCCTTGCTGATCCTATTCTTCGGTTGGGGATGGGCGGATCCACTTGCGAGTATCATCGTAGCGATCCTCGTCTTACGGAGCGGTTATTACGTGACGAAGGCGTCCGTTCACGTCTTGATGGAAGGAACGCCGAGTGATGTCGACATTGATGAGGTCGTTTCGACGATTCAGACGAACGAAGCCGTTCTCGGACTACATGATCTACACATCTGGTCGATCACGAGTGGTTATAACGCGTTATCGTGTCACGTCGTCGTCAAGGAGAACATGACCGTCCGGGAGTCGGAGTCGATTCGCGAACAGATTGATCACGACTTAAAACATGTCGGCATTAACCACGCGACCATCCAGGTCGAGACGGATCAACACGCACATGGCAATACGTTGTATTGTGACGGCAAACACGAATCGCATACGCATTAAAAAACGAGCACTCGTCCAAAGTCGGACATGTGCTCGTTTGCTTATGCTCAAATGATCGGCACCGTTGGTAGAAACAGCGTCGCGAACAGACTGATACTCAAGAACATCGAGTATCCGAAAAAGGTCGTTTTGGCATTTCCAGCAGCTCGGTTACCTAAGTACATGAAAAAGACGATGGATAAGAACGTCAAACCCGTCAATACGGACGAGTGGTGTTGATCCGGCGAAGGAGCAAGCGACTGGACAAGATGCGCGAGACCAAGCGGCAGGACAATCAAAAGAAAGTAGTAGCCTAGACGTGCCTCAGACGGGACGTCGACCTGTTCCTGTTCGGTTTCATAGTCATAACGCGTTTGCGTTTTCATGGATCTTCACCTCCCTATGCGTTTTAGTATAGCGAATGAACATGTCGGCTCTGTTACAGATGGGTAAGAATGCCTTAACAGACGATGACGATGTGATGACGAAAAAAGAATGGGCAGCAATTGAGAAAAATTGTAAGATGAACAAGAAGTCGTTTTAGGAAAGGAATAAAGCATCATGTCACGTGCGTTTCGTTTTATGTATGTCTCCGATTTGTTATCGACTGTCGGGACGAGTTTTGTTTATATTGCGATTTACTGGTTGAGCGCGGAACAGATTAGTGCTTCCGGTGTCGCCTTGCTTGCAACAGGTGTGTTTTTGATTCGTTTTCTCGTCTCAACGTTCGTTGGACCGTGGATTGACCGTTTCGTCAGCGCATCGTTGTATCAAACGTCCTTACTCATTCGCTTGCTAGCGCTTGGTATTACGTTAGTGGGAATCGGTCTGACAGACGTCGTCTTACCGTGGTTACTTTGCTTGCTCGTCGTTCAGACGATCCTGCAAATCGTTGGTGGAAATGCTGTCTTCACGTGGGTCGTTGATCTAGTCGAAGATGACCAATTGCCGCAAGCGAATGCCTATCTCGCAACAATCGAACGGATCGGGACGTTAAGCGGATTCTTACTTGGTGGGATGATGGTTGCCCACTTCTCGATTGCGAGTATCTTGTGGCTCGATCTGGGACTGCATCTCGTTGCCTGGTTGCTCGTCCGACACATGACGGGACAGGTCGCAGAAGGAGCGCGTGTCGGATCGTACCGCGAAGCGTTACTCGAAGGGATTCATTACGTCGCGTGTGACGGTCGCTTAAAATGGATCCTTGGTTGTGCGATCCTTGCGAACTGGATGATCACACCGATGAATACTTTACTTGCACCATATGCCAAGGATGTCTTGTCGGGAAATGCCCAGACGTTTTCTGCACTCGAACTGGCGACGGTGATTGGGGGGATCACGATGTCGCTCCTTTACGGCAAGTGGGTCGTCTCGATCAGACAGGATAAGCTGTTTCGGATCGCAGTCGTACTGCAAGGACTCGCGATTGCAATCGTTGCTTATATGTCGTCCGTGCCCCTTGCGATTGGCGGATTCGTTTTACTCGGCATGGCGCTGACATTGTTCGGGATTCCGTTTGCGACATTGTTACAACGCTCGACGCCTGCGCACTTGCTTGGACGGGTTCGAACGGCGATGGTCGCAACATCAACGGCGTGTTCTGCACTCTGTTACGGATTATCATCGTACTTGACGTCGCTCTTTAACATCTCATTTGTTTTCCTACTGTTTTCCTTAAGTGGTCTCGTGTTGACAGCTATCTGGTTACTCATTCATCGTAACGTTTCCTTTACCGAGGCACGACAGGACAAGGTCGGATGAAATATCCGCCTTGAGGTGGAGGTAAGCGGTTTCGCGCTTATATACACTAGAGATAGAAATGAACGATGAGGAGTGGAGTCGATGGAGAGTTTATGGATCACGGCATTATTGTTTTTGATTCCGATCAGTGGGATGACGGTCTTTTTGAATGTACTATGGCGTCGAATGGCAACGGAAGGCGTTTCGGAGTAATCATGAACTAAACAGTGCGCCTGCTTACCGAGATTAGATCGGATAGCAGGCGCTTTTTTCATTTGAGTCATGACTGGTCGTAGAAGAATAACCTCAGATTCGTTAATTCAGCGATTCGCGTGTAAACTGAAGTAGCAAGTGGTTTTATGATTTTTTCGATCGAAACTAAGGGGGATGAATCACAATGAAAGCAATCATTACAGGCATGAACGGAACGGTGGCACCCGTCGTTGCGGACGTCTTAGCAAAGCACGATATCGAGACAGTCGCGTGGGATCGGACGAAAGTCTCAACGACTGACGAGTCTCAGATGCGGACGTTTTTAGAAACGGAACGACCGGATTATTTCCTACATATTGGGATGGGGTCCGTCAGTTGGACGGAAGCGCTCGTCCGTTTGTGCCAGGAATATCAGATTCCGTTCTTCTTCACGAGTACGGTGTCTGTCTTTTCGGACGACGTGCCGGCACCGATTGACAAGGACGCTGTACCGGATGCGACCGATGAGTATGGTGCCTATAAGATTGCTTGCGAGCAAGCGATTCAAGCAATTGATCCTCAAGCAAAAATCGTCCGAATCGGCTGGCAGATCGGGACGGAGGCAGGTTCGAACAACATGGTCGACTTCTTTACGAACGAGATGAACCAGCACGGCGTCATTCGGGCGAGTCGGAATTGGTATCCGTCGAGTTCAGTGCTTGAGGACACAGCTGAAGCGCTCGTTACGATTTTACTTGAACGCGAAGCGGGGCTCTATCAGTTGAACGGAAACGATCGTTATTCGATGTACGATTTAGCGCATGCCTTAAATACACTCCACGCGAAAAACTGGACGATTGAACCAGTCGATGAACCGCGCCGGGATAACCGGATGGCGACAGATGTCGTTTTGGTCCGTCCGTTGTCAGAACGATTGCCACTCTAATCAAACATCCCGCTCTACTTGACGTGTATCAAAGAGAGCGGGATGTTTTTTACTGCGTGACTGGCGTTTCCGCGGCAAAAGCGAGTGCCGGTCCAAAGATTTCGTAATGCAGTTTGTCCGAAGACGCCGTGAAGTGTTTAATGACGTATTGAATCATTGCTTCCGGACCACAGACGTATGTCGGATCCGTGATGCTTGCGATGACGTCTTTCGGTAGACGTCCCGCTTGATCCGTCGCCTGGTGCTCTGCGTAACGAATGACGCGAGCGCCACGCTGCTCAAGCAGGGCGAGTTGTTCTGTAAACGGACGATTGCGTTCATCTTGGACGGCGTGATGTAATGTCACGTCTCGTCCAGCAGCTAACGCTTCGTCTGCCATCGCAAGCATCGGTGTGATGCCGATTCCACCAGCAATTAGAACGACGGGTTCACCTGATGCATCAAGCGTGAAGGCACCTGCTGGCGCACTGATTAACACCGTATCACCGATTCGAGCTGCATGTAAGTAGTTCGAGACAATGCCTTCTCGTTTGACACCAATCGTATAAGTCGTCGTGTTTGATGCCGCCGTCAGACTGTATTGACGATTGTGCCATAAGCCATCTTGATCTTGAATCCGTATCGTGATGTATTGCCCTGCTCGATAATCAGGGAGCGGACTGTCCGTTTTGAAAGTCAGCGAGCGGATGCCGTCTGCTTGTTCCTGGATATCCGAAATCTTGACGGACTGATAACCGGAAAAGTCTTTCGCCTGTTCGTCCTGCGTGTATAGTTCGGCTTCGAGTGTGATGAACAAATCGGCAATCTTCCCGTACGCTTCACCCCACGCTTGCAGGATTGCAGGCGTTGCGGCTTCCCCTAAGACGTCTTGCATCGCTCCGAGTAATTCTTGACCGACGAGTGGATACATCTCCGGCTTGATTTGTAGACTCCGGTGTTTATGCAGCACTGGTAATAAGACTGGTTTTAACGTCTCGAGTCGATCGATGTGAGCAGCAGCGGCATAAACGGCTGTAGCGAGTGCTTGCGATTGTCGGTCACTCCGTTGATTCGATTGATTGAAGACATGTTTGAGTTCTGGATGAGCTTGAAATAAACGTTGATAAAAGACTTTCGTAATTGCGGCGCCATGCGATGCAAGGACCGGGACGGTTGATTGAACGATTTGAATGGTAGAGGTTGATAACATAAGACCACTTCCTTTTCACTAAGTAATGAACACAGTCTTAGTATTTCGTAGCCTCGTCATTAATACAACATTTAAAATACTAGATTAAAGAACTTCGTGCGTTTTGTCACAAGCAAGTCAAAATATCGACAAGGATTCGTCACGATTGATTGGATATCCAGAGCTTTGAGAAATCAAAATAACCGAATGAATCAATCGTGATATTTTGCAGCTCGATCGGATACGGAATTAGTCGTGTATCGTGATAGAACGGGATGAAATACGATTCGTTAATCAAGTAGCGTTCGATTGCTTGATGAATCGGAAGCCAGTCTTCGAACGGTGTTGTATCGTATTGTTCAATCCATGTCAGCATCTCGGGCATCTGCTGAAATAGCCGGATCGGTGGTGAAAAAGTATTCGTCATGAACTGATAGAAGGCGTACTGGACATTCCGCTCGAACACTTCGGCATGAATGGCGAGATCGATCGTATCGTAGACATGAAAATCCGTAATACTCTCTTCGAATCCGACTTCGACGAACTCATACGGAATCCCGTCCTGATCAAATCGCTGACAGAGCCAACGTGTTACTTTGTCCGTAAAATCAGTCAACTTGATCCGGATCGGTTGCGTGAACAAAACAGCAGGACCGTCCGGGACGGTATACGATGGACTATAGGACTCAAGAAAACCAGAGTCGTTCGGTTGTGTCCGCTCATGGAAGTCATGAATGCCATCACGGACTTCCGTGATGAGCCGGTGGATATAATGTCGCGCTGCTTTTGATTCAAACGGACCACCGGCGCGTGGATGGAGAAAGACGAGACCAAATCCGGACTGCGTCGCGATCGTATCAATCGGACTGGAGTCAGATGCTGATGTCCGGTAGACCGGATCGTATTGCTCCGGCATCTGGATGAACTCAATTCGGTCGAGCAGGGCGCGGATGCCAAAGTAATTCGGAAATGCCGTCAGAACGGTTTTCTTATCGTCATGTTGCGTGAGTTGAAATGGTCCCGTTCCAATGCCATCTTTGATGATGCTCGTATGAATCGAAGCGAGCTGCGGCAAAATCGAACTCCTGCGCTGATCGAGTGTGAGATCGACCCGGTACGGACCGTTCGAGACGATATGTTTGACGTGCCGATAGGAATAAGCGTAAGCCGGATAGGCGATCAAGGCACGCAGACTCTTCGTCACTTCCTTACTCGTCAGGAGCGAACCGTCATGAAAGCGGACGTCCTTACGTAAGAAGAGACTGAGCATCGGACCATTCCAGGCATAGTGATGTGCCAGTTCGCCTTGGATGTTGCCGTCGACGTCAATCGTAAACAAACGGTTGAAGACGTTTTGGACGAGGTGAGCACTATGAATGTCAGCTGCTTCTAACGGGTGTGTCGTCAAGAAGTTGCGTTTCCGAGGAATCAGCAAGGCGTCCGATGTCGTTTGCGTATAGCCAAACTTTCGCTCGAGTTGGCGCATGAAGCGTCCTGCTTGGGCCGGTGACCAGTCCCACGACAGTTCTTCCGTCACTGATTCGATCGAATCACGGTCGATCCGCTCGAGCATCCGTTTCGCATACTCCCGTTCGACGTGGCGTAACCAGACGAGTTCACTTAAGTTGCCCCGTCCGCGACCACTCGTGTAATTCATCCAGCCGTCTTCCTGCCATTTATTGAGATATCGTTTTGTTTGTTTAGGACTTAAATGGATCGCTTCCGCGAGTGTCGTGATCGGATAATGTCCATTTCGGCAAGTCTTCCATAACATAAAAAGATAAGCATCCATCGTACTTCTCCTCCTTAAAAGGGGACATCTTTTTTATATGACGTCCATTTTTATTATGTATTGTCTTGTTTATGATACAGCTAGAGAATGGAAGGTGACAATATGAAATGGAAAGAAATACCGAAACCAATTAAAGTACGTCTCATCACATCGTTTTTCAACCGGGCTGTCTCGTTTTCGATCATGCCGTTCATGGCTCTCTTGTTCGTCAAGGCATTCAACGAAGTCATCGCCGGTGCGTTTTTGATCGCGATGGTCTTCGTCAGCTTCATCACCAATCTACTCGGCGGATATCTCGCCGACCGCTTCTCTCGTAAACGCCTACTCGTCACGACATCTGCGCTCACGGCGTTGACGTTCATCACGATGGCGATCTCGTTGACGCTCGACTGGATGCTGCTGTTCATGGTCATCTACGCCGTCTTCTCGGTGACGAGTAATCTTGGTCGACCGGCAATGGGGGCGATCATCATCGATGCGACGACGAAGGAGAACCGCCAAGCGGTCTATGCGCTCGACTACTGGTTGGTCAATCTCTCGATCGCCATCGGAACAGCGCTCGGGGGCTGGCTCTACGTCAGCAATCAATTGCTGTTGTTTTGGATCTTGAGCTTTACGTCGTCCGTTTTACCGATCGCGTACTACCTGTTTCTCGACGACACACCGCGAACGTGGCAACGTCAGAAACTACGTGGTGTCATCACGGATATCTTTACAAGCTATCAACTCGCTTGGCGGGACCGTCCGTTCGTTAAGGTCGTCTTTGGTTCGATGTGTATCTTAGCGGCTGAGTTTTCGATGGGGAGTTACGTCGCCGTCCGCCTCGCTGATTCGTTTGAACCGCTATCGTTTGCCGGGTGGTCGATCAACGGGGTTCGGATGATGAGTATCATCAACATCGAAAATACGTTGCTCGTCGTCACGTTGACGTTCATCGTCCAGCGGCTTGCGAAGCGTCTGTCTACGCGCCGGACGCTCGCTGCAGGTCTGATGCTGTACACGATCGGTTACGTTGTCGTGACGAGTGCCAACAGTATGACGGCACTGATGCTTTTTATCTTCATCGCAACGATCGGCGAGTTGCTCTACTCCCCGGTCTTAAACACACAAAAAGCGAACATGATGCCGGCGGATCAACGCGGGGCGTACTCGGCCTTCGCCGGAACGTCATTCGCAGGAGCTGATTTGCTTTCTCGGTCGACGATTTTAGTTGGGACATTTTTAATCCCGTCGATGATGAGTGTTTACCTCGGATTGATCCTTTTGACGGGCTTCGGTTTAATCTATACAAGTCTGTTCGTGAAGGAATCGGTCGAACGACAGCGAAACGTATCTTAATAAGGGGGAATACAGATGAACTTACCAGATATTTTAGAAACACCACGGCACGTGTTGCGCCGTTGGCAAGACGACGATGCAGGAGCCTTATATGCTTACGCGAAGGATCCAAATGTCGGACCGAAGGCAGGTTGGGCACCGCATGCGTCGCTTGGCGAAAGCCGCGAAGTGATCGGGATCTTTCAAGCGTCGCCCGGCGAGTATGCCGTGACCAATAAGGAAACGGGTGAAGTGATTGGGAGCTTCGGTTTTCACTTCAATCGTCGACCGGACGAAGCGATCACGCATGACCGTCAAGTCGAAATCGGCTATGTCCTCGCTCCTGACTACTGGGGAGAAGGACGGATGCCGGAGATCGTCGAAGCGATACTTGATTTCATCTTTCGGGAACTGCCGATCGATGTCGTCTGGTGCGGATACTTTGATTTTAATGACCAATCACGTCGTGTCATTGAGAAACTAGGCTTTACGCATGTCCTTGATCGACCGTTCGTCTTAGAACGAATTGACGGACGGACCGTAACGAGTCATGTCTATAACTGGACGCGTGAGCGGTATGAAGCAATACAAGGGAATTGATAAATAGATAAAATAAAAAGGCGTGCACCGGTGCACGCCTTTTTATTTTATATAGTGATGTCTAAATAGACATTAAAAACGAATACATTCTGTTATGGCTTAACTTTCATATCTTCATACCAAAAAAGAGAATAATCCATCATCAATGAGGATTCATTTTGCTGCCTTAACATGGTAGTAATGTTCCCCAGGTGATACGTACCGTGATTGGCTACATGTAAAAGAATTTCTTCAAAAGTCGTTTCCCGTGGACCAGACCAAGGATTATCCACATGTATCGTCATAGTAAGATTTGAGTTCTGATTTATAAATAGTTGATACTTTGATGCTATATTTTTGAATGCTGTTTTGAATTCTTCAATTGTATATGCATCAGTTAATGGTAATTGACTCATCGCACCTTGTAGCGCTTGTTGAAATTCTACTTTTTCTAAAACATGAATCCACATAGTATCAACTGCAAGAATATGACTAAGTGTTTTAGCGATTGTCGGATAAGAGCTTTTCACCTCTTTATTTAATAGATTTTCAGGTAATGCATCCATATGATCTAACATCAACTGCATCGCCCAGTTGTGATATTCATACATCGTTTTTCCGGCATTCATCCAAATCGCTCCTTTAATTGTAGTAAGAACTGTCTAACTACGTTCATTATAAAAAAGGATATATGACATCTGAGTGTCATATATCCTCATATAGATTAACTATTTTTTTGGCTTCATTTCTTAATATGTCTTGTAAGTACAAGGGATGAATAACAACTACACCTGATCTGAAGCTTAATAAAATGTTGATTAACCATTCCGCATGTAAAGGTGAAGGTAACAATAAAGTCATCGTAACACTACCATCTTCTTCAAAAACCATCGATTGATGCTGAAAATGGTTTAAGACTACATGAATGGATTCAGGATGAACTCTTAACGTGATACTTTCCCGTGCGGGCTTCACGACAGCTCTGTCTCCAGGAATGGGATGGTTATCCTGAATAGATGTTGAAAGTCTTTGAAGGTTGAGCATATGTGACACTTTGAATTCGCGGTAATCATTTCTTAAATAACAATAAGCATAAAGGTACCATGTACGAAATTTATATCGTAGAAAAATAGGATCTACTTCTCGAATGGTCTGTTCCTTTTGAGCACTGATGTATTGAAACAGAACTCTTTTTGATTCTTTGATACTCTTTTGAAGATCAATTAAGAAAGTAGGCTCAATGGATTGATCAGCTAAATCAATGTGTAAATGGTTATTTTGTTCTTCTGTCGTAAGAATCGATAGCCGTTCTAGCGTATTTTTTAAATCTTGATCATGTAATTGCGCTGATAAACTTTTCATTAAAGATAGAACATCGACCATAGAAGACGCATTTAAAAAGGTCTTATCCCATTTATAATTCTCAATAATACCGAAACCTCCATTAGTTCCATGATAAGAAGTAACGGGAATTCCAGCTGCACTAATGGTTTCGATATCTCGATAAATCGTTCTCTGAGAGACATTTAATTCACTAGCTAATTGAGCGGCCGAGATCGTAGAGCGATGCAGTAACTTAAATATGATAGTCAGTAATCGTTCGAGTTTCAAAAAATTCTCCTTTGTATTAAGCACGACTATAGTGTGAACCGTCATTCCATACAAATAATTACGTTTAGTATAATTGATTTGTTCGTTCTATGGAGAGATTAAAAAGTACTTCGTAATGAATTGAATCAAAATCCAAAGAAAAAAGTATGCATCGCGCATACTTTTTGTGGTTTTCCTTATCTTATTAGATATGTTTGAGTTGTGAATCTAATTCAATATGTAATTTTGACCTATTTCTTTAAGAATTTATTCGGCGATAAGACAGCTACCACTTTGAAGTCGGGAAGCTAACACCAAAAAAATGAAAATTACTTATGAATCATAAAAATGTAAAATCAAGGGTTACGTATGGAAAAGGAAGTATGTTAAAATTCGGTTCAATTCAAATAAAGTCCTTATCTAAATAAGAAGGAGAGTGGGAAAAAATGAATCAGGTTGCAGCCATAAGTATGCTAGGAAACGTCTTTATTTTTATAGTCGTTTTATACTTTATTTACAAAATGATTCAATACATTCGACTGAAATGATCCGTCATCCTATAAAATGAACAATGGATGGTTCGATAAAAAAATAATGAGATACATTTTAATGAAACATAGTTGAAAGTGAACGCTAAAGAGCAAAAAAGTATGCGCCGGCGCATACTTTTTTGTAGAGGATGACAAAAGATCTCTGCTAAAAATATATTATGGAGATACGGGACGCTTGAGCGTTAACAATTCATCGTCGAGTGACGCGAATGACTTAACACAGCCGCATGAGCGTCTTGAATTCCAATATTATAAAAGTGAATAGCAACTGACTCTTTGATGAAATCAAAAACACGTTCTGCGGCGAACTCAGACAGCTCTTCGTTGCGCTCTTCTAAGAAAAAATCTTAAATAGACTGGATAATTTGTTATTGTTCTTTACTAAATCGATTGAACATAACGACACTCCCTTTATCTTTGTTGATCTCTGAATGATCTAAAAAAACTACAAGAGAATGTATTTTAAAATCACAGTCTATATTTTGTCGTAAAAAAATGTACATGCCTTCCTTTAAAATGTTGCTTTTAATTTCTGAAGCATCCCATCCCAACCTTGGTCCATAAAGTTACGGACACGACCTTGTGGCTGATTTGCTTTCGGCACAAGGTCATCAGCGTTTTTCCATCCGCTGTGTGTCACAGTGAAAAGGGTAAGGTCGTTCAATGGAGTTAGGGAGAAGGTCACGATCCATCCATCTTCATCCCAACTAAACGATAATTCTCTTTCTGGTTGTACGTTTAATACCGTGCAAGGAGATGGACCAAAAGGAGATTGAATATGAAACACACATCCTGTTTGTGCGACAAGGTCGTTTGGCATAAACCATTTAGATAAAGAGCGAGCCGTCGAGATGTTCTCCCATACCTGTTCAATGGGCTTGTTGATCTTAATGGAATGTTGAATATCTTTCACAGATTGATGCATCGTTTACAACCACCTATTCTTTTTTAATATATTTTATTCTAATTCTATCCTCAATTTTTTCTCAATGATATACAAAAATGATCTTAGCGCTGAGGTCATTTTAAGTATCAGAACCAAATCGTTGCTTCAGTGCTTTGAGACGTTTGACTGATCTTGTTTAGATTCACGAATAAAAGCGACTGTCATTGTAATGGCAGCAACAGCATATCCGACAAGTCCAGAGGTCAATTCCGACCAATCAAATACAGTACGGAGAATGATTTGGGGAACAAAATAGACGAGCAATGCAATCGGCAAAATCCATGTCTTCGTCTTCCATGCCGTGACAAGAATCCAGATAATCAATAGGGCACCAATCATCCAGCCGACGCTTGGGAATAACGTGATCTTTGGTGAATCAACAAGTCCGTTGACGATCAATAGTCCGATGATTAACAGAAAATGAATACTACCATGAATGCCGTAACGCATGATACGAGGGCGCGCGCCATCACGTAAAGCATCTTGACGGAAGAGAAACGCCAAGGTGGTCAGGTAAACGGCACTAATCAACAGGAAACCGCCAACGAGCAGGATACTGAACGTCGTTGTACCATCCAAGAGGTTTTGGAGATAGAGAAAACTGGATGCGCCGAGAAAAACTTGCAAGACGAGCCAAAACGCTTCTTTTGGATCAAATGCCATCTCTTTAGAAATCGATTGGATGTAATCGGCGGGACTATCACCTGTGATCGCGCGAACCGATTTTCCGTCTGCTTCCGCTTCGATCAGGTGATCCTCGAGTTCGTTGACAATCTCGTTCGTCGCCAATTCATTTTTACCCGAAGCAAGTAGGTATACCTTTAAGTCTTCCAAAAATCGTTTTGATTCCGTCGATAGGGTCATCTCATTCGTCCTCCTTTAAAATGCTTTCGACACTCGTTGAAAGGTGATGCCATCTTTGTTTGAAAGCGGCGAGTTCTTCAACACCGCTCGTCGTGATCGAATAATACTTTCGTTTTGGACCGGACGGGGAGACGCGAGAGGTTGCTTCGATCCAGTCCAGTTTTTGCATCCGAATCAATAGAGGATAGATCGTTCCCTCACTGATGTCAGCGAATCCGTACGCTTTCAGTTTCGTCGCCAGTTCATAGCCATAAATCTCTTCTTCCGCAATCAGTGCGAGTAAGCAACCGTCGAGAATTCCTTTTAACATTTGCGTCGATGACATCCGCATCTTCCTTTCGCTACTTGGTATTACAAGGTAATGATACGCTATGCTATTTTGTATTGCAAGGTAGTGAGTAAAATAAATCCAATGAATTTTAGGATGGTGCTTTCGCGATGAATTGATATGTAATATATTACTTGTATGAAACCTACAAATGATTTAGCCATTGCACGACTTCCTTTAAGTGAGGAAGTGTATCGACGCTTGCAACACCACATCATCACCTTACGTCTTGCCCCAGGAGAAAAGGTGAACGATCAAGCACTCGCGGAAGCGTTCGGTGTCAGTCGGACACCGGTCCGCGAAGCCTTGAAACGACTCGAAGAGGAGGGATTGATTTTAGCAAAACGGGGTTCACGGACGATCGTGACGGAACTCGATGCCGAACAGGCACAGCAAACCTATCCAATCATTGCGACACTGCATGGGTTAGCGGCGCGTTTAGCAGGATCAATGCTGACGGATGACGATCTAACGAGTCTAAAGTCGATTCATCAACAATTCACGACGGCAATTGATCAGCAGGATACAGAGGCGGCACTAGCACTTGACGATGCCTTTCACGATGTCTTCGTGCAGCGCAGTCAAAACGATCAACTACGAGAGACAATCCGTCGATTGACCCCGTTGATCCGCCGGCTCGAATATGCTCAGTTTGATCGTCTCGGACGCCAGTCGATTGCCGATCATGCAGCGATTTTAGATGCATGTCAACAACAGGATGTCGAGCAACTCGTCCAGGCGACGGAGCATAATTGGAACGGGCTCGGACGTCTACTCGTCTCGACACTAAAGGAGGAGAGCTGATGCGACCGATCATTTATGGAATTTTAGCGGCAATGTTTTTTGCCGTCACCTTCATCTTGAATCAATCGATGCAAGGGGCAGGCGGTCACTGGATTTATAGTGCGTCGCTCCGCTTTTTCCTGATGTTGCCGTTCTTTATCGTCATCGTCATGATCCGACGGGGGATCGGGCGCGTCTTTCAGGCGCTTCGAGCCGATATCGGCTTTTGGTTACTGTATGGAACGATCGGCTTCGGACTGTTCTACGGCAGCATCTGTTTTGCTGCTGACTACGCACCAGGCTGGTTGATTGCCGGGACATGGCAGTTGACGATTTTAGCGGGACCGTTGCTTGCCCCCTTGTTCAACCAACGGATCCCGTGGTCAGCACTGAAGTATTCCGTCCTGATCGTCCTCGGTGTCGTCGTCATGCAACTATCGGTCGCGGGAAGCCTATCGCTGCAGTCACTGTTGTTCGGTGCCTTACCGGTCCTCGTCGCGGCAATTGCCTATCCACTCGGGAACCGGAAGATGATGGAACGCTATGGGAACGAGCTCGATGTGTTTGAACGGATTCTCGGAATGACACTTGCCAGTCTACCGTTTTGGATCGTTCTTTCCATGATTGCCTACATACAGGTCGGATTGCCGAGTGTCAATCAAGTGACCCAGTCCGGATTCGTCGCGTTGTTCTCCGGCGTCATCGCAACGTCGCTTTTCTTCTACGCGACGTCGCTCGTTCGGACAGATCCGGTTCGGTTAGCAGCGATCGAAGCAACGCAATCGTTCGAGATCGTCTTTACCGTATTCGGAGAGATTCTTTTCCTTCACGCGGCACTACCAACGGGACTCGCGACACTCGGAATCATCCTCGTCATGCTCGGGATGACGTTGCATAGTTTGAATCAGGCAGAGCGAACCGTCGTTCGTTCCGCTAAACGAAAAATCAATTGAGAAAGTAGGCTGTCAGATGGTTTTAACAGGTACACTCGTCAATACCGTCCTGATCATCATCGGGACGTTGCTTGGATTAATGTTCCACCGGATACCGGAACGCATGAAGGAGACCGTCCTGCAGGCGATTGGACTTGCTGTCGTCGTGCTCGGAATGCAGATGGGGATGAAAAGCACGAACTTCTTGATCGTCATCGGTAGTCTAGTTCTCGGTGGTGCAATCGGCGAGTGGTTCCGGCTCGATGAGAAACTCGACCGGATGGGAGCGTGGCTCGAACGTAAGATCAGTCGGGGTCGTCCGTCGAACATCGCGGAAGGATTCGTG
Source organism: Exiguobacterium sp. EF_C8 (assembly GCF_054956715.1). NCBI lineage: Bacteria > Bacillati > Bacillota > Bacilli > Caryophanales > Exiguobacterium > Exiguobacterium sp. EF_C8. The sequence goes on from NZ_CM143264.1 coordinate 1,539,470, forward strand.
ACAGCGACGTTAATTTTCGTCATTGGCGCGATGGGTGTGTTAGGAGCCCTCGACGGTGGACTACGCCAGGATCACGACGTCCTTTATACGAAAGGATTGATTGACGGTTTTACGGCACTCGTCCTTAGTTCAACGCTCGGGATCGGTGTCATGTTCTCAGCGATTCCCGTCTTTCTCTATCAAGGGGCGATTGCATTAAGTGCTGTTGCGATCACGAAATTCATTCCCGACGCCGCACTGCAGGAATTTATTCTTGAGATGACGGCGACTGGTGGGGTGATGATTGCGGCAATCGGTCTTAATCTCGCTGGCATCACGAAGATTCGTGTTGCGAACTTGTTACCGGGTATCGTCATCGTCGCAGTTATCGTCACCGGTCTCCATCTGTTTTCATGAAAAATCCCCACTTGTCCGAAAGCGGACGAGCGGGGATTTTCTGTTTATGTCTCGATCAATTCGTGTGTCTCGTAAGCAGTGATTGTATGTCCATCGTAATGGAAGTCATGCAACAACGGTTGATCCGTTGACAAAGCGACCGGTAAGTAATGCCGGAGATTGCTGATGATTCCCATGTTTTCATCGTTTAAGATCCAGTCGAGTGTTTTCCAATCAAGGATACCTTCGATCGTCATGACCGGTGTCGGAAACGGGCGGTCTTTTAGTTCAGCAAGATAGAGATACATGCCAGACGTTTCTTCCCCGTGTAAGCGAACGATGCCTTTTGCTGTCACTTTGTTGAGCGTGATGCCCGTCTCTTCGAACGTCTCGCGGATGACAGCAACTTCCGGTGTCTCGCCCTGTTCAATCTTGCCGCCGACACCGTTCCACATGCCCATCGCTGGTCGTTTTTGGCGGTTGACGAGTAAAAAACTATCCGCGTGGCGAATTAAACAAAGCGTATATCGATCCATGTTCATTACTCCTGTCCTAAAAAGTGAGACTGATACAGCATCTCGAATTGAGCGGGACCTGCGACCGGCAATTCGGTTGTCGTCGCTTCTTCAATTCGTAACGTCCGCTCAGTCAACGTCTTTTGTCCGTGCGACGTCCGCATCGCGACGAGGCGACCTTTATTAAATGGCGAAGCGTCGCTCTGCTGGATGATCTGTTCCATCTTCGATAAGTCATCTGTTGTAATGGATGTCTCGCGGTCGAACCGGTATCCAGTCACAAACTCCGCTTGTCCCGTTCGCTTCATCTCAAGTGTGTCATTATTGATGATCCGGTAACTGCCGCTAGCGGAATGAACGGTCTCCCCATTCAACGGAACCGGAACGAGCGGTAAATTGACGCCGAAGCCGGTATCGAGCAAGTGTGTTTCATTCCAAATGATCGCGACATGGGTCGGTCCGGTCGCTGACCAGGCATCTGACTTCGTATCGTAGACAGTCGCTTGAACGAGTCGAACGGGACAATTCAGTTCCTGCAGGACCCGGTGCAGCAGTCCGTTCAAGTCATAACAGACACCACCACGTCGCTCCGTCAGAAACGTTTCAATGAAGCGCTCGTCGTTAAACGGACGGATTCGTTTCTCAAGCACAGTCGTATTCTCAAACGGTAACTGGTAGGCAAAGGCTTCGAGTAAACGAGGTAACTGATCAAACGTGATCGTCTCAAGCGGAAATCCGAGCCGTTTTTCCAAGTCTTTCATCCAATCCATCTGTAATCCCTCCTTTATATACTACCTGATTATCCCATATTGCTTCAGAAAATGTGGATTTGAGCATATATTATCTGAAAATAAGGATAACCCTTTTGTTCGATGGGAATCTTTGATATGCTGAAACAGGATTAATTAAGAATGATTCTCAATGTCGAATCACGAACTAAAGGAGGTCTCATCATGAGACGGAAAACTTGGATGACAGCGTTGACGCTACTCGTGTTGAGCAGTTTGATGCTTGCGGCCTGTTCAGGTCAAGCAGAACAAACAAACGAAAAGACGCGGACGATTACGCATGAGGCAGGAAAAACGAAAGTGCCGGAGCACCCGAAGAAGATTGTCGCACTTGAATACTCATTCGTTGATGCGTTAGACGAACTTGGGATTACACCAGTCGGAATCGCACAAGAAAATAAGACCGATGTCTCCGGATTACTCGGAAAAGACATCGCGTTCACGGAAGTCGGTACACGTCAACAACCGAATCTTGAAGTAATCAGTTCCTTGCAGCCGGATTTAATCATCGGCGACTTCAACCGACATAAAGGAATCTACAAGCAACTGCAAAAAATCGCACCGACGATCATCTTGAAGAGTCGGAATGCGACGTACGAAGAGAACATCGAATCGTTCAAGACGATTGCGGAAGCAGTCGGGAAAACTAAACAGATGGATGACCGACTTGCCCTGCATGAAGAACGATTGAATGCAGCGAAGAAAAAGGTGGATCCAAACGACAATCGAAAAGTGATGGTTGGTGTCTTCCGCGCCGATTCACTGACGGCACATGGTGAGACGTCGTTTGATGGTGAATTACTCGAGAAGATCGGTATCGAGAACGCTGTTACGAAAACAGCGGAACCTACCGTTACGATTACGTTAGAGCAGATGGTCAAATGGGATCCGGACGTCATCTTCATGGCGGAAGCCGATCCGAAACTGCTGAAGGAGTGGAAAAACAACCCGCTCTGGAATCAGATCACAGCGGTTAAGAACAAAGAAGTTTATGAAGTCAATCGTGACCTTTGGACACGCTATCGAGGACTTGACGCTGCAGAACAGATCGTTGACGAAGCGATTCAATTGTTACAACAGAAATAATGAACGACAAAAGCCGGAGCAATCTGGCTTTTCGTCTTGATGAAAGGGGAACCATCCGGTGCAGCGGAAACGTCTGATTTTTGTACTCATATTACTCGGTTGCTTGGCGGTTTATAGTAGCCTGTTCTTTGGCATCACACAGATGAATCCGATTCACTTAGTCCAGGAGTGGATTAGTGGCACGACATCAAAAGCAGGGCTCGTCCTGACAAATCTGCGCTTACCGCGGCTCTTACTCGGATTGTTGCTCGGAGCGAATCTTGCCGTTGCAGGGGCAATCATGCAAGCCGTGACACGAAATCCGCTCGCTTCACCGCAAGTCTTTGGTGTCAATGCCGGTGCGTCATTTCTCGTCGTCTTAAGCCTGCTCGTCTTTCCGTCGCTCGGAACGGCAAATTTGATCTACTTTGCCTTTGCCGGTGCCTTAGTCGGTGGAGTGCTTGTCTTTTCGTTCGCCTCCGTTCGCGGGATGACAGCATTAAAACTTGCCCTCGTCGGGATGGCGATCCATCTCTTGTTGACGTCGCTGACGAAAGGCTTGATCTTGTTCAACGACCGGATCACGAACGTCTTGTACTGGTTGTCCGGTTCGCTCAGTGACGCGAGCTGGCTTGAACTACGGATCGTCCTCCCATGGTCGATTGCTGGTTTGCTTCTTGCGGCGAGTCTCGCGAAATCACTCGCTGTCTTCCAACTGGGACAAGACGTCGCGGTCGGTCTCGGGCAAAAAGTGACGCGAATCCGTTTGCTTGCCGGCATCAGTGTCGTCTTACTCGCAGGCGTCACCGTTGCAGTCGCCGGAGCGATCGGTTTCATTGGATTAATGGTTCCGCACATCACGCGGCGCCTCGTCGGGGAAGATTACCGGATCGTTCTGCCGGTCGCTGCCGTCATCGGTGGACTTCTGCTGACGTATGCCGATGTCCTCGCGCGGTTCATCGCCTATCCGTATGAGTCACCAGTCGGCATCGTGACGTCATTGCTCGGTGCACCATTCTTCCTTGTTCTGGCACGTCGTCAGATGAAAGGGGGATTACGATGAAAGACATGCGTCGGATTTTGATTGTTGCGGTGCTCGTGTTCTTCGCGAGTTTTGCCTTACTGTCGGTCGGCTCGATTCAGTTATCGTTATCGGATCTATGGCAGTCGTTCTTTGGTGGAAAGGATGCCTTCATCGTCCAAAATTACCGACTGCCGCGAACTGTCCTTGCTTTCTTAGCAGGTGCGAGTTTCTCACTTGCAGGAGTCATCTTACAAAGTGTCATCCGTAATCCATTGATTTCGCCTGACGTGATCGGTGTGACGAATGGTGCGTCACTGTTCGCCGTCTTAACGATTGCCCTCGTGCCGGATGGTCCGCTCTTGTTAACACCAATCGCTGCTTTCATCGGAGCAGCACTCGTCATGCTGGCATTGATGATGCTTGAGCGGGGTGGGAATGTATCCCGCAGTTCGTTTGCGTTACTTGGTATCGCGGTCAGTGCGATTTGTGCTTCAGGGACGGAATACTTGTTGATCAAGTTTCCGCTCCAAACGAACGATTCACTCGTCTGGCTCGCTGGGAGTCTGTTCGGGAAAGGGTGGCAGGAAGTGATGATCTTAGCGCCCGTGCTCGTCGTGATTGGTGCAATCATCTTCTATCGCCATCGTCAACTCGATGTCTTATCACTAAGTGAAGAAGTCAGTATCGGTCTTGGGTTACCAATTCAGCGGACGCGGCACATCTTCTTGGCGCTCGCGGTCATTCTAGCTGGTGTTGCCGTCGCGACGGTCGGTGCGATTGGTTTCATCGGACTGATTGCGCCACATATGGCACGGCGTCTCGTTGGTCATAAGCATCTTGCTGTGTTGCCGATGGCGCTGTTGCTCGGCGGAGGGTTACTCGTCGTCGCGGATGCACTCGGTCGAGGGATACATCCACCACTTGAAGTACCAGCCGGATTGATCACAGCGATCATCGGTGTGCCGTATTTCCTGTATCTTTTACGGAGAGAACGGACGGCATGATGTTCGATCTACCAAAATGGAGTCCTAGCGCTTACGCGAAGGACTCCATTTTTATGAAAGGAAAGAAGTACGCACTTGACGAATCATGGCGACATCTTTCTATATTTATTTGGCTTCAAGTTGGTTTGATTTTTCTACTTCCTCTTTATACTTTTCTAAAAATTCATCAACTGAAACGTTATTAGCGTTTGGATTCGATTCAATGGTTAATTTACTCGAAGAAACCGATGTGCTTTGATCGTCTACATGTGATGGAATTTCAAGTACCAATTGATCACCTAAACCCGTTTCAAGACCACTTTTTCCGAAGTTAAAAGTTCGTGTGACATACGCTTCAGCATAATTTTTTTGATTCTCTGAATAGACTTTGACATCAGAAATGTTGTATTTGAATGAATTCAGCTGAATTTTATCGACTTCCGTAGTGGATAGAAAAATCAATACAGCCTCGTCCCCTTCAGATAACTTTGAAAGGTTAGTATGCGCTAATGGAGTATTGTTCAAGAAATCTGCTTTTTGTTGCTCAAGCACTGTAGTGAAAAAATCGAAAGCTTGTTCCTCTGTGATGCTACTCTTAGATTTTTCTTGTGCAACATTAGAATCGGCAATCGCATTACTCCATAAGAAACCAGCATATAGGATGACACCTAAAGTGAGGGATGAAAAAATAGTTTTTTTCACGATCGCGACCTCTTTCTATTGTTTGATTCATGTTATTATATAACAAAAAAAACCAAAAAAGGAAAGGGTATAAAAATGAGTAAATCGAATTTTAAGAAAAAAAGGAAAAAGAAATTTTTGGCACTATTTTTAGGAGTTATAGCCCTCATTGTATTACTCATGCCGGTACTATCACCTATTCTGTTTACGGATGCTACGCCTAAAGGTGCTCTTAGACACGAACTATACAAACAAGGCTATTACTATCAAAATTACTTTGCGGTCATTACGGAACAAGATCCTGTTGCAGAACGGTACCATATGTTTTGGTATGATTGGAAAAGTGAAACGGGAGGAACACCTTTTATCTGTTATTCAAAGAAGGTAAACGCGGAAAAGTATGCTGTTTCCTGCGGTACGGGTCCTTAAAGTGGTATCTTATATAAAATAGAATTGAGCTACATAAATCAGGCTTCCTGACATCGTATATTCACGATGCTAGGAAGCCTGATTTTTAATTCATAATGTATCGATTTAAAACGAGTGTTTAAGCCGAGCGACTTTCTGTGCCTAGATTCAAGAAGATTTCTTCTAAGGACGCTTCTTCTACTTCGAGTCGATAGACATGGATCTGTTGTGAGACAAGATAAGAATTGATCGTCGCAATATCCTGTTCACTTTGGACGATGAACGTTGACTGAGTCGGGGAGACATTGACGTCTTTCGCAAGCGTCGACAACTTGGACTGCAAGTGTAGTTGCATCTCATTGTCGAGCAACGCATGTTTGACATGAACATTGATGTTTTTCTCATATTGTTCCCGTAACTCCTCCATCGTACCTTGCGTTTGGATTGATCCAGCCTGCATGATTGCAATCTCCGTACATAGTTTTTCGACCTCGTCCAAGTTGTGGGACGTTAGAAATATCGTCGTTCCGTCTGCTGCAATCTTGCGAATCAAAGAGTGAATTCCGAGAATCGAGTTGGCATCAACGCCAGATGTCGGTTCATCTAAAAATAAGATATCCGGTCGATTGATTAAAGCTTGGGCAATGCCGAGCTTTTTTTTCATCCCGAACGAGTAGTTCTTCGTTTTCATATCGATCGCGTCTTCGAGTTGTACATCACGCAGAAGTTGCTTCAACTCGTCGATCGTCGTCTTCAGACCAAGGACTTTACTGAAATACTTCAAGTGATCGAGCGCCGTGAAGTTTTCGTAAAAGGTCGAGTAATCCGGTAGAACACCAATCCGTGTCCGGACATCTTTCAAGGAATCGTTCGGCGCTCCGAGTAACTCGAACGTCCCGGACGTCGGGCGGACCAGTCCAGTGATCATATTGATGAACGTTGATTTACCGGCGCCATTTTGACCTAGGAATCCGAAGATAGCCCCTTGCTCGATCTCGAGATTCAGCTGGTTGACGACGTTCTTATTGCCGTATTGTTTCGTTAGATTGGTTGCACGAAGGGCTAACATCAGAGATCTCTCCTTTTAAAGATAATCAGAGTCGTCAAGACGAAAACAGCGATATGAATCAAAACAAGGTAAGTATAAGCAGTGTTTTCTTGCGTATAGTAATAATATGGCGTTAAGTAAGACAACGTATCAACGATGACATTCTTCGAAATAAGACTCCACATCCCGATGATCGGAAGCGCGATCGAGATGAAGATTCCGACGAACATCGTCATCGAGGAACTATTGACGACTGTTGAAAGAAACAACGACAATCCAATGAAATAAGAGACGAAGATGATGCTTTGAATCAAATCGACGAAATGAAACGACTTTGAAAACGGAACGATCAATATGAGGGAAACTGTCAGGCAGAGGACCCAAAATGATACGTTGCCTAAAAACTTCCCGAAAATGATGTTTTCACGGGACGTTTTTGTTGCAAGAAAACGAATCGTCTTCGACTCGATCTCTTTATTGACACTACTATGAGAAATACTTGTCACGAATAAAGGAGCAGCTAAAAACAGAAGTAACATCAATCCGATGATATACGCATTGTTACCTAGACCAAGATCACTGAGTTGCCCTTTGAACTGGCTGACGAGTTTAGCAGAACCAGTCGTCACGCCGAACAAGACGACGATGATCAGGATGGCGCGGATGCTTTGAAAAAGTGATTTGAATTCGCGAAGCGTAATGGCAAACATATATAGACGCACCTTTCTCTAAGTATGATTAATATTGTCGCGCTAGCTTCTTATTCTTCGATACATTCGTGATACCGGCAATCAAGTAAGCGATTGAACCGAAGGCGCCGGCGAGTAACGTAAAGATTCCCCCGAGAATCGCTGTAATGATCAATAGCTTTCCAGCAGAACCGTTTTTGCGAATCCGGACGATTGAGAAGATGCCTCCTAATGTACATAAGAGCGAGACGGCACCAAGGTACAAGAAGAATTGTTGAAAGGATGTGAGGATTTGATTAGCCGTGACATCCGTGATGTTTTCATCGCGAATGAATTGATCGACCAAATCTTTCATGCCAGCGTGATCCGCAATCGAGCCAGACAATAGAAAACCGCCTAAGCACAATGATCCAAACAAAACGATACCGATGACTGCAAATATGTACTCTGTTGTTCTTTTCAAGTAAAACACTCCTTTTCCTTATTTTTCCGATTTGACATTCCTAAACTACCATGACTTGAATCTCTATGACAAGTGGGAAAATGAATATATTTTAATTTTTTATTGGTTAAATGTTTAATTAATATCAAAAATACTTTAACTTTATTTAAATAAATGCTATTGTGAATACATGGGAGGGAAATGGTAAATGAAGAAAGATGATGTTCCCGATTGGATTTTATCTCTAGAATTGGAAGAAGTGGAATTCGTAAAAAAATTCATCGTAAGCTCAGGTTCCTTGAAGGAACTAGCAAAACATTATGATGTGTCCTATCCGACCGTCCGAATTCGTGTCGATCGTATCATTCAGAAAATCGAAGTGAATGAGAAAATCGAGAATGAACCGTTCATCACATATATTAAACAAATGGCAATCGAGGATCGCATCACGATTGAGGATGCAAAAAAAATAATCGAAAAATATCGACTTGAGAGGGGTAACAATCAATGAATTTCTTCGTTTCTGCTCTACTTATCAGTATCTGTTTAGGAATACAGTATTTCTTATCGAGTCGTCACAATCCATATCTTGGCATCATCATGCCGATCATTTTAGTGATCGTGATGACGTGGCGTTACTTTGATGGTAGATATAATAGCCTATTAGCCTACGTGTTGATTTTAGGAATCGGTTTGATTTCACTTTGGGAACAATGGTCGCGTGGTCGAAAAGCTTTAAAAAAGAATCAAGAAAAAGAACTAGAACGAATGCGCGTGCACGATACGCTGTAAAGTCGTACATATAGTTTCACATACAGACGATCTTGAGAGAGATCGTTTTTTCATGAAAAAATGAGAGTAGCCTCTGCTTTGATGATGAAACCGAGGCGACTCTCATTTACATGTTCCGTGCTAGATTCATATTACGGCATATTAATCGAGTTCAATCTTCACTGTCGTATCCTTCGGAAACGCATCATCCGCAGCAAAGAGAACGAATACTTTCTGGTCGACAGGGACTTGATAGACCAAATCGACGGTTGACTTATAGGGAGAGAAGTATTGATAACTATTCCTGAACGCTTTCTTATTATGATTAACGTAATCAACGGTTTCATATTCTTTTCCGTCGAGTGACGTTATCGTAAATGTGCCAGGTCGGTAAATCCCAAATGCATTTTTTTCTGTGGTGTATGGATCGTACAAAACAACAGGAATCGTGACATAGCGATAACCGGTCTTTTCCTTTAGATTAAGTTCTTTTGGTGTTGGAATGAGTGATTTAGCATAGAACAGTTCAGATGTAGCTTCCGGATCACCCGGATAGGTTTGAATAACCCCTTTCTTCATCAGTTTTTTAAGTGCTTTTTGATCGTCTGTTTTCTTGTCAGCGGATGTTTTTGTTTCCGAAGCCAAGTCTCTTAATTTTTGTCCGCTCGTCTGTTGTTTCGGCGGCGCACTCTGTGGTGTAGTCGTCGAGGATTCGGTTGAGGCGAACAAGAACAGGCTCGCAACCCCGATACACAAGGAAGCAGCAATCGATCCGAGAACCCATTTGAAACGTCCTTCTGTCGCCTGTGTATTTTCAACGACACTACCGAGTGCCGCATTCGGTGTAATCCGGACAGCGCGCTCGGCAGGAAGTAAGGCACCTAATACGCCAGTGATCACAGGAATCAAGAGCATGATGCTGAGGAAACCAAGCTCTTGGACCGGGAATTGTCCGTAAACGAAACCGATCATTCCAAGTGCAGTCAAAAGACCAATCACACCAGCACAGAGTCCCGTCATCATCCCTTCACTTAGTACGAGTAAACGAACTTGTCTGTCTTGCCAGCCGGTTGCTTTGAGGACGGCAAGCTGACTCTTGCGTTCATTAACGTTTTGCCACATGATTTCGGTCGTCGTTAGAATAGCGATTAATAGAGCGACGCCCATCGCGACGTAATGCATCGTCCCGACTTCGAGCGCGACATATTCGCCGAGCCACGTTGCGTACAAGACGCCTTTTAAGCGGAACGTGATGAAGAGAAAGAAGATGAACAGACTCGTCGGTAAGGCAATCGCAACGACCGATAGCAATGTTCGTTGCCAGTAGGTGACAAGCTGATTGGTACTCATCCCAAGCACGCTACGCGCGCGGACGAAACGACGACCTTTTGAGACTTCACCAGAACGCATGCTTTCATACGGTTTGATGCGTCGGATGAGCGTCATCGGTACGAGCGTTCCACCCCAGTAAATGAGTAAACCAGCAAGACTGATCAATAGAATCCGACCGATTGCGATCGGATTGTCCGTCGTGACCCAGAACGAACCGAGAATCGTCCAAGCAATCAAGACGACGAGTGTACCAAGTATTGTTGCTTCGAGGAACAGCAGTTTCGAAAGCTGACGAGGGCGCCAACCGAGCGATAGTAAAATCGCGAACTCTTTCTTTCGAGCGTAGAGCAAGATGATATTCGAGCTGAAGACATAGACGAGTGCGACGGCGATGACACTGGCGATGATGCCGCTCATCCCAACTTTTGCTTCCTGAAAGATCGCAATCGACGAGCCGAGCTTAATCCACGGTTGCTGAACCCAGCCAAGCGCTGATTCGTCTTTTAGCCCCGGTAAATAGGTCAAAGCGAGTTGCGGCGAGGAACCGAGTGTCACGTCCGTGATCAGTCCGGTCTTCTGTTCGATTTCTGTTGCGACTTGCTGGAGCTTCTTCTCGCTAGCAGCGTTCATTGTCTCGACACCTTTGACGTTGACGCGGATGGCTGAAATCGCTTTGTCGCCACGAATCTTGAATGCGGCATCGAGCGTCGTCAGCATCGATGGTGGTTTTGTCAGAAAATCATACGGATCATTCGTTGGTTTGACGTCTCGGACCGGATTGACGGGACGTTCATTCTTGTCCATCACCCACTGAGCTTTCGAAGGGAAGTACGTCTCCATCGGCAGTTCCGTCAACGGATCTTTCGAGATATTCAACTTTTTTGGATCGAAGACGCCGATATAGTTCAAGTTGACTTTTGGCCAGTCCGCGCTATCTTTTCCGAACATCCTCGCTTCCCGGTACATACTGCGTTTAGCGAGTAAGGAATCTTGGTCGACTTGTTTCGGTTGGACTTGATAGGTGAACGGCCAACGTGATGCGTACGGACTTTTGATCGAGCGGTAGTCGATCGGAGACGGTTTTAAGGCAATCCACGTAAAGGAATTACTGTTCGTCTCTTCAGCAGTCGGTAACGTATGTTTTAAAATATCATTGACGAGCTTCTTCTGGACATCTTGTGTCGTGATCGTATAACGTTTCGCACCACTTGTCGGTAAGGAGTCTAAGTATTCTTTTCCGCCTTTTTGTTCGACTTGTTGTACCATGTCGTTGATGGATTTCTTTTTAGACGGAAGCTCGACTTTTTCGTACGTGTAGATGCGTGACGCATCGACATATTCACGATTGTTCAACAAGATTGGGATTTGAACACCGTCTTCCCCGAACGAGATGACCTGATCATCTTTTGAAAAATAGTTACTATAGGTTCCTTTTGTCGTCGCTTGGTCCAAGCCGACGAGTGCGGCTTCCGCTTCGGGATCAACTCCTGCAATCATGACTTGGCTCCCATACTCAAAAAGTGGCTGCTTTCCAAGGAGGAGGGGAGACACCCCTGATTTTTTTGCATCCCCTGTGGGTTCCCATCCTGCTGCTAAGTAGGTGACCCCACTCGATGATTCGTTTTGTAATCCGGTATCTTGCGTATCTTTGATCGTCAGTTTATAAATCCCTTCTTGATCGATCGTGTGCGTACCGACACTCGAAACTGTTTGATTGTAGCCGATCATCGCGATCGGGGCAGCGACCTCGACGTCAGTGACTTTTTTGATCGTCTCGTATTGTTTGCGGGTGATCCCACCATCGAGACCACTCATATAGTTGGGCTCAAGTAACTTCAAGTCTTCCGTTACGCTCCGGCTGCCTTCCGGGCGGACGACGAGGTCGTAAGAAGATCCCCAACGCTTTTGTAGCTCATCGACGACAGTCCCGTTATTGGCTTGCGTCGTACCGATCAAATAACTCAGTCCGGTACTGACGATCAGGACACCGACGAGCAGCAGGATGAAGCGCTCTTTATTGCGCCACCAGGAATTCCAGATGAACTTAAGCATCGGCAAAAACCTCCTGCGTTTGAATGTACGGTCTCGTTATTAACGGATTTCGATGAGTCGATCTTGCGTTAAGCATCGACTGAAGTGAAGTATGACTGAATGCGTGTAACGAATTGGTCATACGTAAAACCTCCTTAATGACGATTTAAATTCCATATGTAAGTAAATAAATCCAATACCTACCTAATTATAACCATAGATAAAATGAAAAGAGAAAGTTAATAACTGAAAAATTAGTCAATTTACATATTTACCAAATAAATGGACTAGTATGAGCGACTGTTTTTCTGAAATGTAATGGATGAATTATTAAACGAACGTTGTCAATGTTTTACAGAACTATACGTTATGTTAAGATAGGTGAATCGAACGATAAAGACAGTAGGAACCTCAGTTCATAGAGGCTTTTACTGTCTTTTACTATTTTCGAAAGGTGTAGGCATCTATGAAAAAGCGAGTATTGCAGAAAATGAAGGCAATTCTGTTGATGAGTCTTCATTTTGGATTCATCTATTTATTGATGAATCCAGTGAACCTCGGGAGTGTTTAAGAAAATCTGTTCATGACGATATTCGTTCTGATCGAGGTCTATGTCGTGACGGTCTTTTATACGAGTTTGATTTTTTTAGGGATCGGGACACCGCTATCATTAGGGATTGAATATATCGTGAGTCAGCAAAAGCATAAGCGTAGATGGTCGATCGTCCTGCACCTGCTGTTAGGAGGAGTTCTGACATTATTAATTCTTCTTCTATTTGGCATCTTGCCACCATTTTCAGCGTGGATGGATACGGAGATTCTATTGAAAGTAATCTTCTTATTGTTCTACCCAGTAGGGTCTCTTCTCGTATTTGAACGAATGATCAATCGTCGGAAGTCTGCTCGTCAAGAGAAATACCAACAAGCAGAAAACAATTGAACAGTCATCGACCGACAAACAATCCCTCACTCTAATCAGAATGAGGGATTGTTTCGTTTCATCTATTAGACCGTCAATTCAATCACATTACCTTCCGGGTCCGCGATCGTACTTTCATAATACCCGTCACCTGTCGTCCGAGGACCGTCAAGATGTTGTATACCTTCATCCTGTAACCGAGCTGTCCAGTCATCGACCGCTTGTTTACTGCCGAGCGAAAAGGCGAGGTGGGCATAACCGAGCGCATTCATCGTCCGTTCCGTGATATCCGTCCGTTGCATCAATTCAAGACGCGCACCACTCGAGAACGTCAGGAAATATGACGTGAACCCTTTCATCGGATTATGATATCGCTCGCCTGTCGTAGCATCAAAATGTGTTTCGTAGAATTGACGCATCCCTTCCAGGTCTGCCACCCAAAGGGCGATATGTTCAATCTTCATCTCCATTCCTCCTTTTTTCAAGACGCTTTTGCCAATCGCTGTCTGAATAACATCCGGTTCAATCCTTCCGTAGCGATCAGCATCAAGAAGATGAGACTGATCGTGAACCAATGGAACAACGATAAGGAGTAGGACGTCGCCAGCCATCCGAACAATGGCGGCATGAAGGTACTACCGGTATAGGCGAATGCCATTTGTACCCCCATCAGCCGTTGCGCCGCGGCCTCCCCGAAGCGAACCGGCGTCTCATGGAGCATTGCCGGATAAATTGGTGCGAGACCAAGCCCGACAAGTACGAAACCAAGCGGCATCCAGGCAGCAGGTGCGAGGATGAAACAGGTGGCTCCGACGAATGCCGTCCATTGACCGACACGAATCAAACGACGATTCGACCAGCGCAGCGATAGAAAACCACTGATGAAGCGCCCCGCGGTGATACTTCCGTAGTAGACGGAAATCCACGTCGCTGCTGATGTTACGGAAAAGGACCGGACTTGGACAAGATAACTGCTGCCCCACAGCCCGACGACCGCTTCGGCTCCACAATAAAAGCAGAAGGCAGCGAGAGCGGCAATCAATCCGCGTGGTTTTCCGGACGACGTATTTACGGTCTGAACCTGTTGAGACACATGTTTCGGAGCCCGCTTCCAGAGGGGTAAGCTGACGATTAAGACAATCATCAAGACGAGTTGCAATGCGCCGACGACGAGGTAACCAAAACGCCAGCCGGAATCGAGCAATACGCCAGCCATGATGAGCGGACCAGCCGTCGCACCGATGCCCCAGAAGCAATGGAGCCAGTTCATGTGATGCGCTTGATAATGCGTGGCGACGAAATGATTCAACGCCGCGTCGACGACTCCAGCGCCCAGTCCGAGCGGAATCGCAAGGACGAAGAGCCAAATCAAGGACGGAGCAACGTAAAAACCAATCAATGCCAGAGCCGTCAAACCGGCAGAAGCTGCCGTGATCGGACCTGTTGAATAACGTTCGATCAGTCGACCGCTAAACAGACTCGAGACGATCGTTCCGGCAGCGATCGTCATGAAGAGCCAACCTGCCATGTCGAGCGGGGCGTCGAGATCGAGCCGCATCACAGGCCACGCCGTACCGAGTAACGCATCCGGAAGACCAAGACTGATGAAAGCGAGATAAATCAAAGGTAATAGTAGACGGGTCATCGGGCGAGACCTCCTATCGGAATTTGTTCAATGAACGACTGGATGCTGAGTTGCATCAAACCATCTAAATAATCGGTTTCCCAGTCGCCTTTTCGCAACTGAGGTAATTTGCTGAGCGGAAAGCGCTTGGCGCATCGATCCGTCAATCGAGCTAACCCGTCATCCGAGACATCTGACGCTGCGAACAAGATGACATCCGGATTTAAGGTGGCGCTAAACGAGAGGATGATTCGACTTAACGCCTCATACCAGTCGTCTGAGTGTGGTGTAGTCGTCGCGAGGGCTTGTCCGACATTTCGTTTGTCGTCAAACGGGATGAACGAGATCTCTCCAGCGAAGTGATGCGCTCCGTGGACGACATGACCTGAAACGGCGACACCGGCTCCCGGTCCGTTCGTTCCGAGATACATATAGACGGTCGTCTCGTTATCAGAAGCTTGCGCACGGACCGCAGCGTTCATATCATTTTCGACGATGACGGGTCGCCCGAACCGTTCAGTCAGTTCTTGTTGTAAGGGGCGACCGTCTAGCGTCGGATAATCCGGGGCGAATAGGATTGTGCCGGTCGTATCAACGGCACCGGCGACACCAATCGCAAACGTCTGAATACGTGGATGATCGTTAAGTAATGCTGTCAGCGTGCTCAATAAAACAGATCCATGATCCGTTGAATCGAAGTTCAGGCGATCCGTTGCGATCACATGTCCACCGACGTCGTGGATGCGATACTGCAGATACGTCCGTTCGAGATAAAGAGCGAGTCCGTGAAAGTGATTCACGCGATAGCGATACCGTTTTGCCGGACGACCACCGCGAACCAATTCAAGTGGTGTCTCTTCAATTTCCCGAGCAGTGATCATCTGATCAATCTGTTTGCTCGCAGTCGGAAAACTGACGTCTAGGACGTTCCGAATCACCGGAATCGTATCGAGATGGTCGATCAAAAAAGCGTGACGCGTACGAGAGAGGACTTCAGTCAAAGGATAAACCTCCAATTTGGATTACTTATTAAAATATTTTAATAAGTTTTGATTTAAGTATAGCAGGTCGGGAAATATAGACAACAAAAAAGAGGAAAGAAATAAATCCACTGAAAATCATGTTTCATTCTTACTCTCTCTGGATAATAATAAAAGAAGTGAAAAAATTTTAGTCATATATCTTTAATTCATACTATTCCGATTTGTAATATCTTGGATAGCCTGTAACGGGAGGTAGATGGCGAGAGGAGCTTGTAATCATGACAACACAACTATCAACCGACCTAGGATCCCAAGATATTGTAGCCTCCCTGCGCGATAACGTCGCGATGATTCGATTCGATCGGCAACGTCGTGTCGTTGATGTCAATGGCTTGTTCGCGAAGACGATGAAATATAAACGAGAAGAGATGATTGGGATGCAACATCATCTATTCTGTACGACGGAGTTCGCAATGAGCGACAATTATCAAGCATTTTGGCAGAAGCTTTTCAGCGGCTTCAGTACGGCGGATAAAATTGAACGGATCGATGCGTATGGTCAATCGATTTGGCTAGAAGCGACCTATATGCCGATTTACGATGGAACGGAAGTGACCGGTGTCTTGAAGATCGCCTCTGATATCACCGATCGTCAGCAGACGATTCAACAATTCGCGACTTCGTTTGATGCGATCGCCAGTGATCTGAACACGCGGTCGACGCATGGCGAGCGGGAGAGCAAAGCGTTACGGCAAACAATCGAGCAGATGGCTGAGACGACCCGTGATAACCATCAGACGATTGAACGCTTGCAGCGCCAGGCGCAAGATATCGCCCAAGTGACCGAGACGATTAAAACGATCGCGTCCCAGACGAATCTCTTGTCACTCAATGCCTCGATTGAAGCAGCACGAGCCGGTGAACACGGGAAAGGGTTCAATGTCGTCGCGACAGAGGTCCGCAATCTCTCGAAACTCGTCGAGCAAGCCGTCGTTGATGTCCGGCAAACGACACAGCGAATGAACGATGAACTACAGCGGATTGCCCGTGCGATGACGCAGGCAACGACCGATGCACAAGCAAGCGTCATCGTCGTTGCGGAAACGGTTGATCGTTTCCATGACGTGCAGAGTGCAGCATCGTCGTTAACAGAGACAGCGCGAGATTTTACAAAAGCAATTTAAGTGAGAGACGGCATTCCGATAAACGGAGTGCCGTTTTGTATAAAAAGTATCCCTACACTTTGGAATAATATGTTAATATACTACAAAACGAAAAGGGAGCGAACTTCTGATGAATATCCGTACTGCCCGCCCTGACGATTTTCAGGCGTTGATTCCGCTATTCCAACAAATTCATGAGCAGCATGTAGCTTTACGCCCCGATCACTACCGTCCGCACGAGATGCCGGTTTCGGAAGACTTATTTTTGTCGCAACTCGACCGATCAGATTTCGAAATCCTCGTCGCGGAATACAAAGGACTTGCCGGTGTGATCGTCTTAAAGGAAGATATCATCGAAGGGAGCGGCTTCGTCTTTGATAAACATTACTTACGGGTCATCAGTCTCGTCGTTGCGGATACGCATCAGAAGCAAGGCGTAGGCAAGCGATTGATGCAAGCCGCTTACGCGCATGCGAAAACAATTGGTTGCGACCGGATCGAACTCGGCGTCGATGACGCCAATCAAGAAGCGATCGCCTTTTACGAGGCACTCGGAATGTCTGTCCGCTCAAGACGGATGGAATGGAACGTGACGTCTAGCAGGGAAACGACGTCGTGACGTCAAACAACAGTTACTAGAAAGGGGAGAGGTCATGTTCAGGTTACAAGTGTCCGATCACTTATCGCTTCAATTGTTCGAACGGCACCATGCGGAGACATTATTCGCCCTTGTCGATGCCAATCGCGCACATCTTCGCGAATGGCTCGGTTGGGTTGATGGTACAACAGATGCCATTACATATCAGGAAGTAGTCATCCCAGCATGGTTGCAACAGTTTGCCGATGGTAACGGGTTTACGTGTGGCATCTATCTTCAGGAGGAGCTCGTCGGAACGATCGGTTTGCATGCAATCGATCGGCACCTCGGACAAACGTCGATCGGCTATTACTTAGGAGAAAAGGGACTCGGGAAAGGTGTCATGACGGACGTCGTCCGGTTCGTCACGCACTATTGTTTCGAGACGCTCGGCTTGAACCGCGTCGTCATCGAGTGTGCGACTGGAAACGTCCGGAGCAGACGGATCCCGGAACGACTCGGGTTCACGGAAGAAGGCGTCTTACGGGATGCTGAGAAATTGTACGGAACTTATCATGACCTCCAGGTCTATGCGATGTTACGACGGGACTGGACGAAAACGCAGGAGGTAGCAGCATGCGCATCGAGCAAATGAATCAAGCGACGTATGATGCTTACTTACCGGTCGCAATCGAGGAGTATGCGGCAGATAAGTGTCGCGCCGGTACGTGGTCAGAGAACGAGGCGCATAATAAGTCGACAGATGAGTTTGCGACGTTGTTGCCTGAAGGTCTGAAAACGAAGGATCATTATTTGTTTACGTTTCGTGACGAGACAGACAGCGACATTGGAATGGTCTGGGTTCACGTAAAAGAAGAATCACGCGGACGTTCCGCTTTCATCTTCGATGTCAAGATTACGTCCGATAAACAAAACCAAGGGTACGGCAAAGAAGCACTCCGATTACTGGAAGTGATGTTAAAACGGATGAACGTCAAAAAGATTTCGTTACACGTCTTCGCGCATAACGAACGGGCGATTCATGTGTATGACTCGCTTGGGTATGAGAAAACGGATTATCATATGTCGAAACGACTAGACGTTTCCCAGTAAAAAAGATGCCTCTTGCGCAAGCAGGAGGCATCTTTTTCGTTTAACGCCATGTCTGAAGTGTATTTGCAAACTGGATGGTCGTCTCAAGTTCTCCTGTGATTTCACTTGCTGTGAAGTCGTTGCCAGCGAGCCAGTCGGCAAAGTCGAACGTGACCGGTTCCTGATCACCACCGAGCGCGAACCAGACCTTTAACTCTTCCGGGAAGTAGGCAGACGTATGGATCGTTCCTGCCCACTGCGCATATAAATCAGCGAAGACGCCTTTATCAGTATCGTTCAAGAGTCGGAAAGCGGATTCCGCATCTTGAATCATATGTTGATGTGTCTTTAGCTCCATCATCCGACGTTTTGAGTCATCCAGGTGATAGCGGTTTTCGTGCTGTAGCAAATCGAAGTGATTGGTACACATGTTCGATTCCCGCACTTGGACGTCGCGTGCCGTCGCCTCGATGACAAACGAACGCGCGGATTTATCGTGGACGACGTACGTGAACGATCCGCGATGTGGAATCTCTTTGACGAGTGAGATCGCATCGTCGACCGAGGTACACATCTCGAGGATGATCCGCCCGATCATGAAACTGACGAATCCATCTCCCGGCCGCCGACGATTGATGAAGTTATAACCCATCGCAAGACCGTGTTCGTTCATCCCGTCCATTCGACCGGTCACCCGAGATGCCGGGCCGATGATCGCTGAACCGCCATCGTTCGGTTGAAAGACGGAAAATCGTCCGTCGTACGTCATCGGATGATAATCATAATTGCGAACGAGAAAATTATCACCGGTCATGATCGAACAACCACTTTTAGGACCTTCAACACGGTAATGTCCGAAATGGAGTAAGGTGTCTGGCAATGATAGTTCGAGTTCGTCTTGCAGTCCGAGCAACTCGTCCCAGATGTGCGGAGCATACCGAAGGAACATTTCCTTCGTCTCGACCGGATCGACTTGAAAGCGAGGAACACGGATTTTCCAGTTGTCCTCTCGGTTATGGAGCAACTGATTTCGTTTGACGTAACGCCCTTGTTCGCGACCGAACTCATAATGACTGCCGCGGAATTGCGTGATTTCATTGGCTACTCGTTGCATGGGACTCATCCTTTCTTCAACTGCTGTATGCTGATTATATCGAACGCAAGGGAGAAAGTCGTACGGCAAGTCTTTACTAAAGCACATCTAAAGTATGGGAATATTGAAAAAATAGTCAACTTTTTCAATCCTGAACCGATAACAAAAACGGGAGGGGATGGAATGAAACATATGTCAGTCAGACGGAAGATACAAGCTTTGATCGCAACAGCCGTCGTTGCGATGCTACTCATTGCGGGAGCAGGACTCTATTTCTTGAACCAGATGTCAAACGCTTCCCGAGCGATGTATCAGGAGAACTTGATTCCGATCCAAGAAGTGGCACAGATTCGGATCGATACACGGGCTCTCGATTCCTTTTTAGTGGAGATGATCCTAACGAAGGATGAAGCACGAATCACGGAACTCCAAGCCGATATCGATACGCGACAGGCTCAGATTCGGTCGTCGGTCACGAAGGTTGAAAAAACGGGACAATTTGATGCGCGAGAAAAGAAACAACTCGAGGAGTTGAAGGATAATGTCCTCGCCTACGACAACTCGATGACGCTCGTTCAAGATGCGGCGACACGAAATGAAGAGGAAGAAGCCTACACGGCGTATTCCGATGGTTTGGAACAAGTCCGGGATAACGTCGCGAACTCGGCAAAAGCATTAATGGCTTCAATGACGAAACAAGCGAAGATGTTAGATGCCCAGAATCAAGCGGAAAAACAAACCGCCTTTTACTTAATGCTCGGTATCTTTTTACTGGCGGTCCTCTTGTTTGCAGGACTTGCCTTATACATCACACGTCTCATCACACGTCCGATTCGTCAACTGCAGGGTTGGATGAATCAGTCAGGTAAAGGTGACTTGACTGTCCGAGGTCACTATGATTCGAAAGACGAACTTGGTCAATTGACGACATCGTTTAATGAAATGATCGCCTCACAACAACAAGTCGTCCTTGAACTTACGGGAACGGCAGACCGCGTCGCCGTTGCGTCGGATGAGCTTAGCGTCAATGCGGAATCAACGACGAAAGCAACAGAGATGGTCGCTGTGACGATGGAAGAGATGGCAAGCGGTGCAAGTCAACAGCTGCATCAAGTGTCCGATGCTTCACGGACGATTGAAGAGTTGACGACGTCCGTCCGCTACGTCGCCGGCAATGCGCAACAGATGACGGAACGGACGGCGGACGCGATGGAAAAAGTCGCGCTCGGGGGGAAGGTCGTCGGATCACTCGGAACGCAGATGGGACGTATTCAAGAAGACGTGTCGCGTCTCAGCCAAGTCATTGATGGTCTTGGCAACCGATCACAGGAAATCGGTCAAATCACGGATTCGATCAAAGGTGTCGCGGCACAGACGAACCTCCTCGCTTTAAACGCAGCAATCGAGGCAGCACGCGCTGGTGAACAAGGACGCGGATTCGCCGTCGTCGCAGCGGAAGTCAAGACGCTCGCGGAGCAGTCGGCGGTCTCGGCAAAACAGATCGAGTCGTTGATTCGGGTCATTCAACAAGAGACGGAAGCATCGGTCGCCTCGATGGAGAAAGTCTCAACCGAGATGACGAGTGGAATTGCCGTCGTCGATCAAGCCGGTGCCTCATTCTCAGAAATCGAGACAGCGATCACCGACGTGACAGGGCACGTCGAAGATGTGTCCGGCGCCGTTCAGGAAATGGCGGCAGCGAGTGAACAAATCGCTTCTGTCATGCGGACGATTCAAGCGGTGACGGAAGGAACCGCTGCTGGGACACAAAACATCTCCGCTTCGACCGAGGAGCAGATGGCGTCGATGGAAGAAATTTCGTCTGCATCGCAATCGCTCGCGACGATGGCGGATGATTTAAAACAAGTCACAGGCAGATTCAGCGTGTAAGATATTGCACTACGACCATGAGGGGTAACCGTCATGGTCGTTTTTTTATTTGTGGTAATGACTGGAAAATGGGCAGAAGAGTAAATTTGTTTCGTCGTATGTACATCACTAAGGATGACGAAAGGTAACAGATGGACCGATGTTATGAAAGTGATTGAAGAAACTGTTTGACAGCGCGGCGGGACCGCAAATGAACGATTTGTTTATCGGACGTCGCTTTAAGCGTTGAAAGGATACTCGGTCGCTTATCGATCGGAAACCGCCAAATCCATTTCAGAAAATCAAGCGACAGTTTCTCGGGACAGCCTGCCGCCATATCCGGTCGGCCGGTCTTACGATAGCGCAAGGTCCGTTTCAGCGCACGGTACAGACAAAGCGTCCGCGGCAGATCAAGGAAGATGACCGTATCAGCGGCATCGATTCGTAAGTCAAGCGTTCCACCGTAATTACCGTCGATGATCCATGGATCACGCGATATGAGTGTTTGTTGAATCTGGCGTTGTTCCTCACGCGAAACCGCCTCCCAGTTCGGACGCCACAATAAGCTGTCGAGGTGATCAACGGGATAACTTAGTTTTTTGCCCATCTCGCGGGCAAGCGTCGATTTACCGGACCCACCAGAACCAATCAGGATGATTTTTCGCATCATAGACCTCCTATTTTTTGTCATAGGAATTGATCATACCACGGTTTTCTAGTCGAGGATAAAACGAAAGGAGTGAATGAGATGGTACCAAACTTCATAATCGAAGGGATGACGATTGTTTTTACACTACTCGTAATCAGCTGCGGCGTGATATTCCTGCCGCAGCGGTGGAAGCGATATGGCTTAATTTTACTTGGTTTGGTGGCAATCGGGTGCAGTTCCTTTTGGTACATCCGACCGATGCTCATCAATCAACAGATTGCTGAGAATGAGAAATTGCTTAAGGTGGAACTAGCACGTCGATTTCCTGGTGAAGTCTACACTACAAAAACACAAAAATTTTCGTATGAGTATTCGGCGAATCCGGCTTCAATCGAAGTCGAATTTGCAAATGAACCTAACGTAACTTATTTTCTAGATATGGATGGGAACCGGATTAGGTTGTCAAGTTTTATCTTTAAAAACGGAGGATTTCCACAGGATTTACAGCATGAATTCAAATAAAGACCGGATGCTTAAAACATCCGGTCTTTTGATTAAGTGGATTTCAATTTTTTCGTTGCGGACATCGTTTTGACGGCAGAGAAGGTAATCAGACCGAATCTGACCCAAAATATGTTCTAGGTCGCAAGGACGAGAAGGTTGACGTCTTCCATGTTATTTCGACTCCTTTTCGTAAGTGGACACGATCTTTCATACTTATATTTTAATGACGATACAAACTGCAGACACCACGTCGAAACGCTCTAGATGTGCTTTCTAGCAACGGTTTGACAACATTCTGACACACTTGAGGGGGATAAAGGATGCCGATTAAACGAACGGATCATATCAGTCTGAACGTCGTGAATTTAGAAGAAGCGATTCACTTTTTTTCGCTGTGCGGGCTCGAAGTACGTGGACGATGGGAAATGGAAGGGAAGTTGCTCGATCGTTTGTTGGATCTAGACGGTGCAAAGACGGAATGTGTCGCTCTTGGGTTACCAGGTGAAGCAATCTGGCTCGAACTGGTTCGGTTCAAACGACCAGTTGAGACGTCCACTGTCGTCCAGTCCGTTTATTCCAGTGGATTGCGTCATCTCTGTTTTGAAGTGACAGGACTCGATACACTCCTCAAACGGTTAGCGAATCATGGATATCAACCGATTGGGGACGTCGCGAATTACGAAAATGAGTATCGCCTATGTTACGTAAGAGGACCTGAAGGTGTGATCATAGAGCTAGCAGAAAAAATCGATTCCGTATAAACACGGGATCGATTTTTTATTTCTTGTTGTATAACCAAATGGTTATATTATATCCTGATGAAGAAAGGACGGGAAACTCATGACACGATTTGATCCAGAAATAGAAACGATGAGTCAGTATCTCAAAGGGTTAAGTGATCCGGTACGGCTGGATATCTTACGTCGATTACAGGTGCGCGAACACTGTGTCTGTGATTTGACCGCAGCATTCGATATTTCACAACCCGCGATCAGTCGACATTTAAAACGACTTCGAGAACAAGCGATCATCTCCGAACGCCGCGATCGGCAATGGATCTATTATCGCTTAAATCGGGAACATCCTTATTACGGTCAACTGGAATGGATGCTAAGACGGCTGGATACAGCAGATGTGCGCTCCAGTTCCTGTACCGTATTAGAAATCTAACAGAAATGAAGTGAATTAATTGACAGCATCACAATGGCTTGCGATCGGAATATTTCTGATCACCTTATTTTTGATCATTAAACAACCGAAAGGGCTAGGTATCGGATACTCAGCGATCGGGATGGCGATTGTCGCGCTTTTAACGGGCGTCGTCGAACTGGGAGACGTCGCGACCGTCTGGGGGATCATCTGGAACGCGACGTTCACCTTCATCGCCTTGATCGTCATCTCATTGATCTTAGATGAGATCGGCTTCTTTGAATGGGCCGCGTTACATATGGCCCGAATCGCCCGCGGTGGCGGTCTTAAACTATTCATCTACATGACGTTACTCGGTGCCCTTGTCTCGGCCTTGTTCGCGAATGATGGGGCTGCCTTGATTCTGACACCGATCGTCCTCGCGATGGTCCGTCACTTGAAGTTACCGGATGCGGTCGTCCTGGCATATGTCTTCGCCTCCGGCTTTATCGCCGACACGGCAAGTCTTCCGTTCGTCATCTCGAACCTCGTCAACATCGTTTCGGCGGACTTCTTTCACATCGGTTTTACAGAGTATGCGGCACGGATGGTCTTCGTCAACGTCTTTTCGGTCGTTGGTAGTCTGCTTGTCTTGTACTTCTATTTCAAGAAGCAGATCCCGAAAGTCTATGCCGTCGAGGATTTGGCGAAACCGACGTCTGCGATTCGCGATATGCGGATGTTCCGTGCTTCATGGATCGTCCTTGGCTTGTTGCTCGTCGGATACTTCACGAGTGATGCGATTGGCATTCCGGTCAGTCTCGTTGCTGGCATCATCGCTGTCTTTTTCTTATTCCTGGCGCAAAAATCACCGAGTGTTCCGACGAAGAAGGTCCTTGCCGGTGCCCCGTGGGCGATCGTCTTCTTCTCGCTCGGTATGTATATCGTCGTCTACGGTCTGCGCAATGCGGGACTGACGCAAGTCCTTGCGGAGTTGATCGAGTGGATGGCGACGAACCTCGCATCGGCGACGTTTGGAATGGGCTTCCTTGCCGCTCTGTTGTCTTCTGTCATGAACAATATGCCGACCGTCATGATCAATGCGTTGTCGATCGAGCATACGGCAACGACGGGAGCGATTCGTGACGCCTTAATCTACGCGAATGTCATCGGTAGCGATCTCGGTCCAAAGATCACGCCGATCGGAAGTCTTGCAACCTTACTGTGGCTCCATGTCTTGCGCTCGAAAGGGGTCCGGATCGGTTGGGGACAATATTTCAAAATCGGTACCGTCTTGACGATTCCGACGCTCGCCATCGCGTTGCTCGGACTCTACATCAGTTTATTACTCTATTAAGAGGAGGACATGAATATGGCGAAACTACTTATCATCGGCTCGGTCGCTGCCGGCACATCAGTTGGGGCGAAGGCACGCCGTAATAGCGAAGACTTAGAGATCACGATCTACGACCGGGACGAGGACATTTCCTATTCCGGTTGTGGGATTCCCTATTTCGTCGGCGGTGAAGTCGCTGAGCTCGATGAATTGACGCCACGCGACGCAGCGTTCTTCAAGAAACGTTACAACATCGACGTTAAGACGCGTCATAACGTCGAAGCGATTGACCACGAGACGAAGACAGCGACGATCCGTCATCTGGATTCGGGTGAGACATTCACGGATACGTACGATACGCTCGTTTTCGCGACTGGTGCCTCTAGCATCATTCCGCCGCTACCAGGCGTCGATCTCGAAAACGTCTTCCCGGTGCGTAACATCCGTCATGCAGATGCGATTCGTCGTTTTGTCGACGCGCATGCCCCAAAGCATGCTGTCATAGTCGGGGGCGGATTCATTGGACTCGAGATGGCGGAGCAGTTGACGTATCGCGGAATCGAGGTGACGCTCGTCGAACGATTGGCGCAAGTCATGCCACCGCTAGACGTTGATATGGCAAAACGCGTTAGTGACCATCTTGAGGCGAACGGCGTCATCTTGCGACTCGGTGAGTCCGTCGCTTCGTTCGAAGGGGAGAAAACGGCTCGTGCAGTCGTTCTTGCGAGTGGCGAGACGATTGAGACGGATCTCGTCATCCTGTCAGTCGGTGTCAAACCAAACACGCAACTCGCACAAGAGATCGGTGTGACGATTGGACAGACCGGTGCGATCGCCGTCAATCGACAGATGCAAACGAACATCGAAGGCGTTTATGCGGTCGGTGATGTCGCCGAGAGCTTCTCCGTCATCACCGGTCAACCACTGTACCGTCCGCTTGGTTCGACGGCGAACAAGATGGGACGAATCGCTGGGATGGTCATCACCGGTGAAACGATTGAACACCGAGGAATCCTTGGAACGGGTATTTTTAAAGCATTCGATTTGACGGTCGCCCAGACCGGATTGACTGAAAAAGAAGCCCGCGACGCCGGGTATGATATCGAAGTGTTACACAACATCAAGCCGGATCGCCCGGAATATCTCGGCGGCAAAGAAATGGTCATCAAGGCGATTGCAGATCGGAACGATGGTCGTGTCCTCGGTGCCCAAATCGTTGGTCCGCAAGGGGTCGATAAACGGATTGATGTCCTTGCGACCGCAATCAGCTTCAAGGCAAAAGCGGAAGACTTATTCCATCTTGATCTGGCCTATGCGCCGCCATTCTCGACGACGAAGGACCCCATTCATTACACCGGGATGGCCCTCGATAACGCGATCAAACGAACGGCCCGTCTGAAAACACCGAATGCTTTGATGGAAGAGGTCGCTAAGGGTCAGGTCTTCCAAATCATCGATACGCGCTCACGCGCTCAGTTCGAGAAGAGTCATGTCGACGGGGCAATCCATATTCCGCTCGGTGAGTTACGTGAGCGGGCGCAGGAACTTGATCCGACGGTACCGACGATCGTTTACTGCAATAAAGGTGTCACAGGAAACGCGGCACAGAACGTCTTGAAGAATCTCGGGTTCAGGGACGTCTGTAACTTATCCGGTGGCAATCAAAACTATCAACACATCAAGTCATGTCTCTGACGAGGAAAGTCTTCGCGAAAGCGGAGGCTTTTTTTGTTTACTTCGGATTAGAATCAGGAAAGGATTAAGGACGAGGAACATGTCAATTCAAAAGGGGAGGATGAACGGATGGTACGCGCTTTATTTTTGAACTGCACATTAAAAGCATCACAAGAACCATCGAACACGGAAGCGTTGATTCGTGACGTGATCGCGTACTGGGAGCATGAGGACGTCGATTCAGAAATCGTCCGTGTCGTCGATCATCAAGTCGCATTCGGTGTGACGGAAGATGAAGGGAACGGCGACGAGTGGCCGGCACTCTTCGACAAAGTCAAACAAGCAGATATCGTCGTCATCGGGACACCGCTGTGGCTCGGTGAAAAAAGTAGTGTCGCGACACAAGTCATCGAACGGTTATACGGGGGAAGTGGCTTGACGAACGACGTTGGACAAGCCATCTATTATAACAAAGTCGGTGGTGTCATCGTCACCGGCAACGAGGATGGGGCGAAACACGCGTCCGCGTCGATTTTATACGGTCTGTCGCACATCGGATTCACGATTCCCCCCAATGTCGATGCGTACTGGGTCGGTGAAGCGGGACCTGGACCGTCTTACATCGAAGCCGGACGTGACAATGACTTCACGAAACGGCATGCCCAGTTTTTAGCTGCCAATCTTTTGCATCTTGCTCGGCTATTGAAAGCGCACCCGATTCCAGCAGAAGGGAATGTGATGGAATGAAGAGAGGATATGTTACAGGATACGGTGTTGCGACCTTATTTGCGATGAGTCTAATGGTAGCAGGATGCGGGAACGACGAAACGGCGTCGGACAAGGTCGAGGACGGATCTACAAACTCGAATACGACCGACAATACGATGAAAGATAAGGATGCGGTCACGAAAAATGCAGATACGGATTATGGATTCACCAGTTTATCGATTGAAGCGGACGTCAACGGGGATATGGACGCAATCGACATCAGCTATGACCGAGAGAATGACGGCACGGAAGCCGAATACCAGTATAAAGATGAAAACAAACGCGGGGACGCGGCAATGACGGAACTCGACGCGAAGTTCAAGAACTTAAAAGTAGATGCGGATACATCTGAGAAAGATGTCATCGCGGAAGTGGAGCGTGTATTTGCGATTCAAGATGCGTCCCGCCTCGAGGTGGAGATCGACTTCTCGGACGGAACAGAAAAAGAATATAAAAAATAAACGACGGGGCTGACTCACATGTCGTCCTCTAAAGATAAGGGTGGCAGAATGATGATCTGCCACCCTTATCTCGTAAAAAAATGACGCGTCACACGCCACTCCTACAGGAAAAAGCGCATTATGCGCTGTCAGAGACAAACAAGACCCGCTTTCCTGCTTGAATGAAGCAAGAAAACTGGCTTGTGTCTCGCCTGAGGAAAGGGCGTAAAAAGACGCGTCATTCTTTTTTGAGTCAGCCTCGTCGTTTTAGTGAATCGTCATATGAGCGAGGACACCATAATGATCGCTTGGTATGACGTGATGGGGCAGTCGTTCATGTCCGATCAATTGAACGCGTTGTAAGGTCACTGGTGCCGGTGAGCGTTGACACAATAACCAATCGTACCGTGCAGGTGTCGTGATACCGTCATTCTTTTTAGCATACGAATTCGTCATAGGATCAAGAGTCACAGGAGCAAGTTGACCGGTCCGCATCGCAAAACAACCAGCGAGATCGACCCACTCCTTAAGCGTTGCTTGATGCAGAGAAGAATTTGGACAATCATTAAAGTCACCACCAAGGAACTCGACCGTCGCGTCATCTGTTTGTGAGGCAATCCATTCGTTGACGAATCGAAGTTGATCGAGTCGAATGTCTGAAGCACGCCAGTTGAAATGAATGTTCGTCACGGCAAAACGAACGCCTTCAATCGAAAACGGAATCCGAATCGCACAGTGATGGTTGATGTTTGCTGTCGCGGCAGCACTCGAATCCGTTCGCTCAAACGGCAGTTTCGTTAAAATGGCAAGTCCTTCATCCGGTGAATCCATATAAGGATCCATCATCCAATACGGATAACCGGTCGCCTCTGCGAGATGTTCAGCGATTGAGACGAACGGTTCATCCGGATGAAACGTCGACATCACTTCCTGCAGAAGAAGAACATCCGGTTGATGCTGATTGATTTCCGCACACAATGCCGTAAACCGTTCCTGACGCTTGTATGGATGATGCCAAATGTTATACGTCGCGATCGATAATGAGAAACTCATAACGCTAAGCCCATCAGGACAGTATCATAATAACAGCCGTCCGACAGCAACCGATCGTGGCGTAGTCGTCCTTCTTCTAGGAAACTGTGACGTTGGTAGAGTCGGATCGCCCCGTGATTCGTCTCGACGACTTCGAGTTGGATTTTCAGAAGCGACTTCGTCTTCGCCCAAGCGATCATCCGGATCGTCAATTGGGTGCCGATTCCTTGTCCCCAATCCGAACGCAGGACCCCTAAGCCGAACGATGCTTTATGGGCAAAGCGCTTTAATGCAAATCCACGACACCTAGCGTAAGCAATGAGTTGTTCCTCCCGTTCAACGACGAGGATTTGATCCGGAACCGATGAATTGTGTAACTGATCAATGAAATCGGTCGCCGTCATCACGTCCTCACCAGGCATCCGGTCGAAGTACTCCGTTTCCGCGTCAAGTGCTTGACGTAGTGCAGCAAGTGCTTCAGCATCACTAAGACGAGCCGGACGAATGTGGTAACGTTGCGTATTAAATGAGTGGTGCGTCGTCTGCATATATTAGCCTCCCATCTAGATAGAATATGCCAGCATTGTGGCATTGTTGTCGGATTAAAATCGGTCACATGTATATGCTAGGGAAACGGTGTATCACGAAGAGGGTCAACTGACGGACCATCCGGAGCAGGCGCAAACTCAATAGTCCTTCGTCAAACGATGTTAGCGGCGAACGTGGACGATCCAAGCGGTCATATAGGTAAGTGTTCCAACCGATAGGACGAGCGCGATCGCATAAAACGGAAACGAAGGATACCGTTCAAGTAGTGGCTGTTCAAATAAAAAGGCAATCATCAGGATAGGAAGACTGATCAAAAAAGCAACGTACGCTGCGCGGGTCGCCTTACCAGTGATAAGGGCTTCTCGTTCGTCCGAGTCAG
Organism: Exiguobacterium sp. EF_C8; assembly: GCF_054956715.1. Lineage (NCBI taxonomy): Bacteria > Bacillati > Bacillota > Bacilli > Caryophanales > Exiguobacterium > Exiguobacterium sp. EF_C8. The sequence goes on from NZ_CM143264.1 coordinate 1,569,401, forward strand.
AGAATTCTGCTGTTGACGTCGACCATTTTGAAAATGACCGGGAGCGATCCGTTCGTGAGAGATAGCCAATGCATGAGACGACAATAGCGATGATGATCAGTGGTAGCATGATGCTGAGATCGAGCTCAAACGACAGACCGGTACCGGATACAGGATCATCTTGAAATAATTGAAGTTTGTCATGAATCGCACTGATGAGAGACGCAGCTAAAAAATAGAGACAACAATTTAAAACAGATTGGGTTATGACGCGGTTCATCAAGACTCCTCCTCTAATTGAAATAATTCCTCTACTGGTCGATCGAAGACGCGAGCAATTTGCATTGCGAGTAGTAAGGATGGCGTATAGCTGCCTTTTTCAAGCGAGATGACGGTCTGGCGTGTCACGCCGATCCGTTCAGCGAACTGTTCCTGCGTCCACTTCTGTTGTTGGCGGTAAATCCGGACTTGATTCGTCAGCTTCATCCAGCGACCTCCTTTCCAGTTGGTTATATTGTAAAGTCTGTTTTACATTTTGTAAAGTGAACTTTACTTTTTGGATGAGAAAAAGCCAATGAATCAAGACGATCCATTGGCTAAGTCGTAAACGATACATTCAAATTGGTTTATATTGCAATGGGAATGAAGCGAGCCATTTGCAAACATTACATGATGTGCGGCGTTACAATGATGGCTACGAGACACACGAACGTCGTAATGACGTGATGTCGTCGTAAGGACAAGGGAAGCAAAACAAGCCCTGCGATCGTGACACCGATAACGATCCATCCTAAAAGAAATTCCGTGTCATGGGAAGCGATCGGAATACTCAATAGATACGCTGTCGCGTGCGGAAAGTAGCCCAGTGTTTGAAAAGGATCCCGCTAAAAACACCAATCAATAGCAAACCGATCGAGAGCTGAAACCGTTTTTTGGATTTAATCATATAGATGCTCCTCATCTGTTTGTTTAACGCATGACTTCGTGATCGGTGCGTCTACCTTCTAGTCATTCGTCAAAATGAATCGAATTCCTGTCTGTTATCTTTCTCGGAACTTTATCAAAAATCCTTGCTTCTACACACCAATCGGAATATTCAGATAATAATCGGGTATCATCATGAAAACACCATCGCCGATTCAGTGGAAAGGAGAAGAGAAGATGATGCCTGAACTGATACCGGATGACCGGGAGCTCGAACGAAGGATTCGAATCGTCCATCTGTTGCGAAAACTGGGTAAGACAGACGAAGCAATTGCAAGGTCCCTCTATGTACCGATCGAATGGGTCCAGTCGATTTATGAAGAAGACGACTGGCAGCAAATGCAATCATCCTAAGGCAAGGGCGTCTCGTCCTTGTTTTTTCATCTGTTCTGTTAGACTTATTTTATAAAAATGAAATCAGGATGTCAGAAATTAAAGATACATAACAACACGGTGCGTGATCTGAAAACTGGACAGGAGGAGACAGATGATTGAAATATTGCACTATGATGTATTTACGACGACACCAGGAACCGGTAATCCAGCCGGAGTCGTCTTATCCGCCGATCGATTGTCGGAGCTTGAGATGCAACGGATTGCTCGGACGAGTGGATTCACGGAAACGACATTCGTCCTCTCTTGCAAGCGGGCAGATTATCAAATTCGTTTCTTTGCACCGGAACGGGAGATGGACTTGTGTGGACATGGTACGATCGCTGCATTGACGGCGATCGATTCACACATTGGTGTACCTGCAACATGTCACATCAAGACAAAATCAGGTATCTTGCCTGTGATTCGATTAGCGCATGGCATGTTTCGTTTACGACAAGGGCGACCTTGTCTGCACCCATTTAATGGTGACGTTGAGGCAGTCTTAGCATCGATTGGATTAGAAATGAAACATTTAGATGAACGATTTCCGATCGTTTATGGAAGTACCGGGAATTGGACGCTTGTGTTGCCGATTCGCCGTCTCGTCGATTTTCAACGGATGATGCCAGATCATCAACAATTTGCATCCGTTTTGGCTGACTATCCTCAAGCATCGATTCACCCCATCTGTTTCGATACATATGATGCGCAGGCGACTTTACACGGACGTCACTTCTCAGCAACGGGATCAGGCAGCATTGAAGATCCGGTAACAGGAACGGCGAGTGGTGTGATGGGTGTCTACTACCGAAAATTCATGAAGCCATCCGTCTCAGGAACGATGATCACTGTCGAGCAAGGACATGAGATAGGACGATCAGGTCAGGTAAAAATTCATGTCTACGGTGAAGGACTTAATCACAACGACTGGAAGGTTGAGATGGACGGGCAAGCCGTCTTTGTTGGAGTAAAGAAAGTGGGAGAGGAAGAGGCAGATGTTGAAACACTTCATTTGGGATTTTGACGGCACCTTGTTCGATACATATCCGGTGTTGATCGATGTTTTCGTGGACATGCTCGAGAGCGAGGGGCAATCGGTCGATCGAGAACGTGTCGCTGAGCTGATAGCGATCTCGGCTAAGACGATGTATGAGGCGTTTGCGGTGTCCGAAGCATTCATTACGAACTACAAACAACAAAAGGCGACGATCGAGCGCGAACGGTCCGGTCCGTTTCCGGGAATTCATGAATTGCTTGAGACATTATCGGCAAGTGGTGCGACGCATCATATCGTCACCCATCGTGGAACATCCATTCATGCGTTGCTTGCAAAACACGAATTGACGCATCATTTTCAAGACATCCTGACTGCAGCACATGGCTTCGTCCGTAAGCCGGATCCGGAAGCTGTCACGTACTTGATTAATCGGCATCAGATGGCTCTAGACGAGACGATCATGATCGGGGACCGGGAACTCGACGTCTTAGCGGGACATCGTGCGGGTATTGCCACATGTCTGATCAACGAACGACCAAATGAGACGGTTGCGACCTATACGGTACCGACGCCTGAACAATTACACGAACGATTGCTGACATAACGACAGCCCCGCTTCCAGTGATGGGAACGGGGCTGTTTTTTAAGAAGACAAACGATCCGTTTCAGTTACTTCAGTGCGTGGTGCATGCCAGAAGTATGTCAGTAAAATACCGACCGCAAGCATCATCGTCGCGAAATAAAACGGATAGTTAAGGTTGACGTCAAACAATAATCCGCCGACGATCGGTCCAAGAATATTTCCGATACTCGTAAACATCGAGTTCATTCCACCGACAAAACCTTGTTCATCCCCGGCAATCTTCGAAAGATAGGTCGTGACGGCTGGTCTCATCAAATCAAAGCCAACGAAGACGACCATCGTCACGAGAATGATCGAGACATAGTTCGTCACGAACGTCATTAAGACGACGAGCAACGTCGAACCAATCAAACTGTATCGGATCAAGCGAATCTCGCCGAACCAACGTGTCAAACGATCGAACAGCCCGACTTGGACGATGACGCCGACAATCGCACCAAGGGAGATCGCAAGCGCGATATCTTTTGCCGTGAAACCGAACTTCCGGTCAACGAACAGCGCGAACAAGGACTCGAACGAGGCGAGACCGAACGATGAGATCAATAGGACTAGGAAAGCGATGAAATAGAGCGGACTAAATACTTTCCGAAAACCCGTCTGTTGTTTGATGGTCGTCGCCTCATAATGACGGTTAGGTTCCTTGAGCGTAAAGATAGATAACACCATTGCCGTCAGACCGAACGCGGCAGCAAAGAAGAACGGCGTTCGCGTGCCGAGGTCAGCAAGGAACCCACCGATCCCTGGTCCGATGATGAAACCGGTCGAGATGGCGGCAGACATATAGCCAAGCGCTTTCGGACGGGTTTCGTTCGTCGTGATGTCAGCGATGAAAGCGGTGACAGCTGGCATGATGAAGGCCGCACTGACACCACCGAGAATCCGCGACGCGAACAGGACTTCGACCTGTTGACCGAGACCGAACAAGAGCTCAGACATGCTAAAGATGAATAAACCGATGATGATCATTGGCTTGCGTCCGTATTTATCGACGGCACGTCCTGCAAGCGGGGACAGAATCAATTGCGCGAAGGCGAAGGCAGATACCATGTAACCGACCGTCGCCCCGGAAATGCTTAACTCATTCATGATCGTCGGTGTGACAGGAATGACGAGTCCGATTCCGAGAAAAGCGATGAATAAGTTGAGCAGGAGTGTACTTAAAATCAATGTATTGTTTTGCATAGGTCACCTCAATTGTTTGGAATCGTTTTCGACATGCCACGCCAGACGATTGGCCATACGGCTTGCTGTCTAGCATGAAAGGCGTCGACGCCGTTATAGACAAGTTCTGTCAGCGTACCTTCAGCGACCGTCAAATAAGCAAGCGCTGCACTTTTATAGTCCGTCGAATAGAGGATCTGTTCCGTTCGGTCACGTTCGCGTAACAGACGAGTCAATAAATCATGCAGTGAATCGAAGAACGGGTTGAAGCGATCGGTCATCTCTTGTTCGAGTTTTTCTGGTGGAAAATAGGCTGCCCGAAGGATGAATCGCATCAGAACATCATCCTGCTGCTCTAAAATGAACCAATCGAAGAAGCCGTGCAAGGATTGCTCGAGCGGTTGCTGTCGTGTTTTTGTGAAATACGTAGCGAAACGACGCTTTTGTTCCTGCAAGGCATACGTCGTCGCTTGCAGGAAGAGGTCATCTTTGCCTTTATAATGCGCGTAGATAGACGGTTTTTTGATGCCGACTTCTGTTGCGATCTCTTGTAGCGATGCTCCTTCATAGCCATGCGCTGCAAAATGATGGATGCTCGTCTGTAACAATTGTTGCGCTTTCAGATAAATCACCTTCCTAACGGTCGTTAGGTAATACTGTAACAGGAAATTTCATGGGCAGTCAATGAGAGTGTCTTACCGCACAAAAAAACTGACTCCGCCATGGCGGAATCAGTTTTATAAGGAATCATTATTTATTCATGACACGACCGCGTGTTGCGACGCGTGAACCGACAATCCCAGCGAACGACGTGAAGATCAGTGTCAGAAGGAGACCGACGAACGCCCAGATCGAAACTTTCGATGCCGTTTGTGTCGCTTGTTCCGTTTGCTGACGAACATCTTGAACCGTTTTCTTCAAGTCAGCTGATGTCTCGTCGAGTGTTTGTTTCGCATTATTGATTTGTTGCGTTGTTTCTTTTGTTGCCGTGTTTAAACCATCGACAATGTTTTGCGTCGCTTTATCTGCCTCGGCGCCTGTAAGATCCGTGTTCTTTGCAACAGCGTCAGCGATTTTCTTTTCATCGACGGATTTCTCGATCTTTTCAGATCGTGCTGTCAATGAATCACCGAGATCCTGAACGATTTTGTCGAAGTCTTCTGGTTTCGTAATAGCCTCTTTACCAGCAGCCGTGACGTCATCTTTGACAGCATCTAGTTGACCTTGCAGGTAGTTAGGTTGTAATTCTTTGATGTCTGTATCCTTAAGAATTTCTTCGACGTTGCCATCGAGTTCCTTCGTATCGATATCTGAGACGTTTTTCGTAACGGAGTCGAACCCTTTCGTCGCAGCGTCTTTTGCAGTCGACGCGACAGACCCGATGCCGCTACCGGCAGCTCCACCGACTGTTCCGAGTAATGAACCGACCGATTGTAACGTATTGACGGTCGTAAACGTCAAGAGAGCGAACAAGAGGATGACGCTCGTCGACCAAGTCAAAAATCCGTGAATGAGACCGGCTCGAGCTGACGTCACACCAGAAACGAATCCGGCAACGAATAACGAAATGAGCAATGACAGAATCGCCCAGATGATCAAGCCTGTTCCGACGCCATCGAATGGGTTATTCGACGTGACGTCCGTGACGCCGAGACCGATCGCCGATCCAATCAGACTGAAAAGAATCAATAAAGATAAGAATGATACCACACCGGCAAAAATTGAACTCCATGAAATGTTACGACCCGCACCGTCCGCTTCCGCTCGGAAGTGGGATGAAAAGCCTTTATTTGTTTTTTCCATAATCAGCACTACCTCTCCCAAAATTAATCTTTCAAGTTTGAGATGTTCATGAATAGCAAAGCTTCATCTCAAGTTTCTTACGCGCATAGCTCTTATATTTCCGGGAAGTAACAAAGAGAAACCTAGTATTACAGTTACATGATTAATGATCGTATGAACTTCAAAATATACGGAATATTCCAACATGCAATTACCATGACATGTAGAAAGAGACTAACGTTTCCCTTTAAAGGTCAATCAACGGTGACGATATAAGAGGTGAAGTGAAATTAAAAACAAGGAGATGAATATATGAATTGGTTTAAGAAATCACCTTCACCTTCCTTTGACGCGCTCATTGAAGTCGAACGCACGCATGTCATATTGAATGTTCCAGCATCTTTACATGAACAATTACGTCTAATCGGTCTACACGCCATCGATTTACAAATTGCACGAGTCATCCGCGAGGATGTTTCCCGTTGGATGCCGAGCATGGTCGATGCGTTCTACGAGGAGTTAGTCCGGGTTCCGTCTCTCCGTCAGTTAATTGAAAAACATTCGACACTCGAACGGTTGAAAGGCACCCTCGCTCGGCACATCTTACAAATGTTCGATGGTCAGGTGACAATGGACTACATCGAAGCCCGGCGCCGGATTGCTGAACGGCATGTTCGGATCGGTTTGCACAATAAATGGTACATCGCTGCCTTCCAGAAAGTCTGGAACGTTCTCAGCGAGAAGATTGACGACAGTGCTTGGCCGGAAGCAGAGCGTGTCCGAATCATGCGGGCAGCGGGAAAACTATTCAACCTCGAACAACAGATTGTCATGACGATGTATGAGGATCAAATCGATGAAGAACGCCAAGCGATCGCGACAGCAAAACAACACGTCGGGGATGGCGTTCAAAAATCGACCGAGGAACTCGCTGCGATGAGTGAGGAGTCGTCAGCAAACTTTCAAGAGATTGAACGGCACGCTAAACACGTCTCAACGACGACAAACGCGATTTCGATCCAGTTGACGGAAGCGGTCAGTGAAGCAGAAGCGGGTGTCGTCCTGGTTGAAGAAGAGACACGGCGCTTTGAGCATGTCGTTGAAGATTTATCACGGACGACCGAACAAGTCGCTGAACTGTCCCGTCTGTCGCAGGAAATCGAACGGATCGCTGGGATGGTGACGACGATTTCTGATCAGACGAATCTACTCAGTTTGAACGCCTCAATCGAAGCGGCACGTGCCGGGGAGATGGGACGCGGGTTCACCGTCGTTGCGCAAGAAATTCGGAAGCTTGCCGAAGAGAGTAAACAGTCGGCAACAGAGACGTCGCGGATCGCCCAAGAGATTACGCAAAAGATGCTCGTCGTCTCAGAGCGGATGGGAATGACGGAGACAGCGGTCGTCCGGACGACGACAGAGATGCAACAAGTCGTCCGTGCCTTTTCACGGATTTCGGAACAGACCGACAATGTCTCGCGGCAAATTCATGAACTATCGACTGATACGAAGGATGTCGCCGGCACGATCGAAGGCATGCGTAAGATTGCAGAAGCGATTGCTGAGACAGCGGATGATTTACAAGAAGTCGCCGCGACCCTCTGATTTAGTCCTCCTTTCCATGTGAAAGGAGGACTTTTTTGACGTTTTATGGAAAAATAAAGTTGGAGGTGTGGAAGGTTTATGGTGCAGAGTCTATTATTGATTGTTTTATGCTTTTTCGCTTTGATCGGACATTACCTGACGACAGGAGAACTTGCTCCACGTGAGTTGTATGGATTACTTGGTTTAACGGGCGTCGCTTTCTTGATCGGTGGAGTTGAATGGTGGCAAATCCGGCGTGATTTGCGTTATCGTGGACGAGAGGCAGGGGTGTCCGTTCGCTTAGCGGACCGGGCGACCCAAAAGACGAATACGGTTTTTCTCGCGCATGAACAATGGCTGACGTTCTCACGACGTTATGCCACTTGGTGGCAGGCGATCCTTGTGCGCTTCAAGAAGTTTGAATCGTTTTTCCTCGATGTAACGTTCGACGGAGAAGGAACCCGTCTTCAAATTAAAGAAACGAGAACGGAATGGCTTCGCAATACGACACATTTCGTGATTCGTAAAGATGGACGTGACGTCGGTACAATCCGTACCGATCCGGCACTTCGTCAGCAATTGCGACTACAAGAAGTCTTACTCGTCTCGTATGCCGGTCAGGAGTATCAAATTCGTTCCTCGACAGTCACGAGAAAGATCGGCGTTTATCAAAACGGGGACTGCATTGCGACGGGTTCTCGACACGGGGCGCAACTTGACTTTGATTGTGAGACGAATATACGTCTATTAGCTGTCGCAAGCATGATCGTCTTTCGACTTGTTTATTCAAAATGATTTTATTTCAAATACCTTATAGTAAGAAAAATAGAATGAGCTAGTTTCAAGAGAGTACGGCGTTACATACTAAAATGCTCTTATTACGAAAAATCCGACTGGCTGATACGGAAGCGATGTTTAGAACGGATTGTGGAACAATGGAAATGGTAGCGAGGCATTAGCTGCAGTCCTTGTCTTTGGTTTTCAAGAAATGCTCCTTTATAAGGTTTCAGTCGCCCATAATATCGATAAAGCTCCAGGAGGAATCATGCAGAAGGTCGGTATGATTCAAGAAGGAGTGTATGGGTGATGATTCGCAATGCGACTGGAAAATATAAGGATTGTGCAATCGATGGGCTGCTTCGTGAAACATATGATCTAAAAAGAACGAATAACGAATGAGGTGTGATACGTTGCAAGAAATGACACTGTATCGGAATTTTAACGAACTGGCAGATGATGTATTGGAATTAGCGAAAGAGATTCTACCTGATCAATTGTTATATTTAACGACGATCGAAGAAAACCAACAGATGATTTTACGACTCTCAAATGATCATCAACGAATCGAGATTCGAGCAGGACAAGTGTTTGAGATGGAAAAGACACTTTGTCGTCACATCAATTTCGAACAGAACGAACCCATCTGGTATGAGTCCATTAGCGATGACGAGCGCTTAGAAGATATGCAGGACGCATTAAAAGCGTTACAGATCGAGTCCTATCTCGGGATTCCAATCAGTTTAACGAATGGTCAAACCTTTGGTACGTTGTGCGCTGTCCATGATGAAGCAAGTCAATTCGAAGAGAAGAGCATTCAATTTCTCCAACGGATCGCGAAACTGTTTTCGTATTACCTTGAGCTCGAACAGTTTGCTTGGAAGGACACGCTAACACAATTGTATAACCGACGTTATTTGACGAGACAGTGGGAAACGGAACAGCAACATTCCGGTGCGCTGTTTTATCTTGATCTCGACGGATTCAAGCAAGTGAATGACGTGTATGGGCATGAGACCGGCGACAAAGTCTTGATCGACGTCGCGAAACGACTACAGGATAGTACACGTTCTTATGAAGACGCGTTTTCTGTCCGGATCGGGGGAGACGAGTTCTTGATTCGTTTCACCCATCAGAAGACGAAAAAGGAGTACGAACGAATTGCGCAGCAGCTCCTTCAGAAACTTGGAACATGGCAGACGCCATACGCTGTCTCGACCAGCATCGGGATCGTGCTGTTTGATGATGAAACCGTTAAGCTAAAAACGATCATTCAACAAGCAGACCGTGCGTTATATGCCGCAAAAGGAGACGGTAAGAATACGTTTCGTTTTGCGGATGCTGTCTCACATCGCGTCCAATAATCAACGAAAAAACGCGATGTTTCCTCACAAGGAGGAGCATCGCGTTTTCAATTAACCGGTCTTTCGAATCGATTCGAACAAGCGTCCCTTATAGACATCAGCGATCGTATTGAGGAACGTCTCGCTCAGTTTTTTCGGGAAGAACGGTTTTGCATAGACATACTGGTAGGCTTTCTTCAAATCATCCCATTGTGTACACGGTTCGGTTTGACGGAACCTTGCGACATCGATGATCCGTGTTCCATTTGCCGTTAACAAAATATTGCGTAGATGAATATCTGATGGATTAAGACCTACGGCGCGTGCCTCTGCTAGCGCTGCATCGACTGTCGTTAAAACGGATTCTGGAATATAGGTCCCGCTGACGAGGCATTCGAATAACGTTTGTCCCTCGATGTATTCGAGCACAAGGTAATCGGATCCATATTCGAACATCCTCGCATACGTCGAAAACGTCGTCAGTTGTTCATAAATGCCGCCTTCTAACTCAGCGAGAGGACGAAATGACGGATAGAACTTCTTGATGACGCGGTCGGTGCCACGAACCCGGAATACATAGGCGCTACGACCGGTGCCGATCCAGTCGAGCTCTTTTGGGAGATGTTCGATCGTACAAACCGGTCCCGTTTCTTTCAACTGAATCAAATCGGCTAACTCAGCGTCTGTCTTCACTGTTGCCACTTCCTTTCGCTCTGCTTGATCGTATGTTCATTATACGCTCATCTGACGGGAAAAGTTTCAAAAATCATTCGTGTGTGAAAGTTTTGAACATTTTGTGATATGCTAAAAATGCTATACTGTTACATACTTCAAGGGGGTCTCTAATCATGTCAACGACACAACAATGGCGCGACCATTTTGATGGTCTTCGCGCATACGAAGAAGCCGTCGCATTACTATACTGGGATATGCGGACATACATGCCGGATCAAGGTGCAGCGAACCGTTCCGCTTCAATCGGATTCCTCTCAACAGAGAGCTTCCGTCGCCGGACAGGAAAAACGTACCAACAATTACTGGCAGCGATGGAGCAAGAGACGCTGACGGGCATCGAAGCGATCTCGTTCGCGAAAGCAAAAGAAGCATTCGATCGCGACTCGAAGATTCCAGAAGCCGAGTATCAAACGTTCATCACGTTGATTTCGGAAGCCGAGAGTGTCTGGGAAAAGGCGAAGGACGCGAATGATTGGTCGATGTTTGAACCATATCTCGAGAAAATCGTCGCGATGGAACGCCAGTTTGTTGAGTATTGGGGTTATGACGCGCACCCGTATGACGCACTCCTGCATGACTATGAGCCAGGGATGACGGTCGCAACACTCGATCCATTGTTTGCGGAACTCCGTCAAGCAATCATTGGTTTGCTCAGTCAGCTCGAAGGAAAAAATTTCCCGACGCTTGATTGGTCAGCGGACCGCGAGACACAGATCGCCTTGAATCAAGAATGGCTCCGTGATATCGGTTATGACTTCACGTCCGGTCGATTGGATGAGACGGTTCACCCGTTCCAAACGACGATCAACCGGAAGGATGCGCGGATCACGACGAAATATGATGAGAACGACTACCGGAACTCCGTCTTCGGCACGATGCATGAAGCCGGACACGCGACGTATGAGCAAGGTATCGAACCGGAACTCGATTCTCTCGGTCTCGGTGAAGGTGCTTCGATGGGGATCCACGAATCACAATCACTGTTCTTCGAGAATTTCATCGGACGTAATCAAGGCTTCTTATCAGCACGTTATCATGGTCTACAACAAGCAATCCCGTCGCTTGCTGATGTCCCGTTCGAACGCTTCTATGCAGCGGTCAACGAAGTCAAGCCGTCACTCATTCGGATCGAAGCCGATGAATTGACATATGCCCTTCATATCATCATTCGGTATGAGCTTGAAAAGCGCCTGATGACGAAAGAACTCGAAGTGAAGGATCTCCCGCAAGAATGGAACCGTCTCTATAAAGAGTATCTCGGCGTCGATGTCCCGAATGACGATAAAGGGGTCTTACAAGACGTCCACTGGTCAGGAGGCTCGTTTGGTTACTTCCCAAGTTACGCGCTTGGTCTCGTCTATGCAGCACAATTGAACGAAGCGCTTCGTCGTGACGTCGAAAACGTCGATGGTCTGATTGCAGCTGGTACACTCGCACCGATCAAAAGCTGGCTGAAAGAAAACATTCACCGTCACGGGAAATCGAAGACACCGGCTGAACTGATCGAAGCAGCAACGGGTCAATCGATCTCGGTCGCACCCCTCGTCAACTACTTGACGAAGAAATACACGCGTGTCGTCGAGGCACTCTGATGTTATGGTTTGCACACCGCGGTGTCAGTGACCGTTTTCCTGAGAACACGCTTGAAGCAATCGCCGCTGCAATCGAAGACGACGTCGATGGTGTCGAGTTCGATGTCCATTTCTCAAAGGATGGTGTTGGTGTCATCATTCATGACGAGACTGTCAACCGGACGACGAACGGGACAGGGCGTGTGATCGACATGACGGTCGCTGAACTGCAAGCACTCGATGCCGGAGCACGTTTCAAAGGGGAAGCGATCAAGACGAAGATTCCGACGCTTGACGAAGTACTAGCAATCCTCGCACCAGCGACACTGCGGCTCAACATCGAGCTGAAGACGGATACGATTCGCTATGATGGCATTGAAGCGTATGTCCTCGAGCGTTGCGCGGCGCACGGCATTTCGACGGATCGGTTGTTGTTCAGTTCGTTCAACCATTATTCGGTTGCTCTGATTCACAAGCTTGACCCGAGCGTCGAGACGGCGATTCTGTATCCGTATCCGATCTATCATCCGGAAGAACAAGCCCTCCGGATCGGTGCGACAGGGATTCATCCCGATTACCGACGCGTGACTGAGGCGGATGTCGCGTTCGCTCACGCAAAAGACGTCACGGTTCGGGTCTATACCCCGAAGACGATCGACGATGTCCGTCAGATGCAAACGATCGGTGTTGACGCCGTCATCGTCAATGATCCAAAAGGAATGCGCGACACACTCGAAGGATGAGGAGGAGGAAGGGATGCGCAAGGAATACGTATTCGTCATCAGTTTGTCGCTCGTCGCTTTATTCGTCGGTCTCCAGCTCGGCTTTGCCCGCTTGCCGGAACCAAAACCGAAACAAGTGACGACGACACCGATGCGCCCTGCGGATTATGAGGCAGGACTTGCATCAGCGAAACGTGAATTGAAGCAGATTCAGCGCTTCACCTTGAAAAGCACCCTTCCTGCTAATGGAACGACGGTGACTTGGATCTATGAGACCCCATCCGATGAACGGATTGCGGTCGATTGGTACTATGTTGAGAGTTACCCGGAAGCTCAAGTCCAGATGACACGTAATGAGACGTCCCGGATCATCTCGTATGAACGCTACTTGATCGTCATCCGACCAATATACGGGACGGTCGTTGATAGTGAACTAGAACAGTTCGCGCTCCGCTTTACAGGTTATTTCACGACACAACAATAGGGGGAAAACGATGTCAGGTAAAATCATTCTCTTGATTGGTGGATCGGGCAGCGGAAAGTCTTCCCTAATCAAACGTCTGCGGACGGAATACGCACACGTCCGGTTCATCCCGTCCGTGACGACACGACCGAAACGTCCGACGGAAATTGATGGAGCAAGCTATCACTTCGTCGACGTCAAGACGTTCCAGCAACTGATCCAAGAGGACGGGTTCATCGAATACGCCCATGTTCACCGCGCGTGGTACGGAACACCACGGCAAGCGTATGTCGATGTCCTCGAGCAGGATCAAATTGTTATCAAGGACATCGATCCAAAAGGAGCAGCAAACTTTAAACGTCTGTTTGGTGATCAAGTCATCACGATCTTCGTCTCGGTCCCACCCGATTTGATGAAGGAGCGATTGTTGATGCGCGGTGATACACCGGAGTTCGAAGCGCGACTCGTCGATTACGAGGAAGCGTGGAAAGACCGCGATCACTACGATTATATGATCGAAAACATCGATTTCGAAACGGCGTATGCCGATCTGCTTGAGATCATTGCCAGCTATATCCCACAGGCATGACGAAGAGGACGCAAGTAAGCGTCCTCTTTTTGTCTTCAGAAAGGAGTCTTCATGCTACCAGATCATCCATTACTGACTGAGATCGATAGCGTTAGACGGCTTACCGGACGCTCGCACCAAGCCGTCTGGTCCGTCAAGACGGCAACAGCACACTACATCGTCAAGGTCGTGACGGACCCATTAAGTCGTCAGTTTGAACGTGAGGCGGCTTTAATGATCCCAGAACAAAAGGGAATTTCTCACGCCTTACCGCTAGCGACCGGACGGACTGCGACGACCGCGTACGGCATTTATCCATACTTATCCGGACGAACCGTCCGAAGCGTGCTTCTCGAGTCACCGGAATTAGCTCCTCGACTCGGTCAGGAGGCAGGGCGAGCGTTGAGAAGCATTCATGACGTGATAGCACCGAGCGGGACGGCGGCATGGAAGGAACGTTGTCAGGCGAAACATGACCGCTATCGCGCAGCGGTTGATGGGTTGCTTGAGCCAGAGTGGATCGAGCGACTCGATCGGTTCATTCTTTTGAAGCTCTCCCTTTTAGCTGAGCGTCCGAATCAACTGCAACATGACGATGTCCATCTTGATAATCTTCTTGTTGAGAATGGACATCTCTGTGCCTTCCTCGATTACGGGAATCATGATTACGGCGATCCGTGGCATGACTTCGTCAAATGTGGGTTGTTTCAAGTCGAGACGAGTCCCGTCTTTGCCCGTCACATGATCGATGGATACTTTGAGAACGAAGTACCTTCTAACTTTTGGCAAATCTACAGCCTCTATATGGCGATGGTCGTCTTCTCGTCTCTCGTCTGGGCAAAACGGTTCGATGTAGACGGATTGGAGGCAATGCAACGACGTGTTCAGCGGATCATCCGAGACCACGATGGGTTTCAGTGTGAAATACCGCTTTGGTATGAGAGGCAAAGCCATGACTAAAAAATGGATTCGTCTCTCACTTGAAGAGAAACGAATCCATTATTTTTTGAGTGGACCTTTAAATGAAAAGGGAGATTACCATTCGAATCCTTCTTCACTATACTTGCCGTTCGAATTGAAGAACCGTTCTTCTGTTTTACCGTTTACCGTATTCGTATAAATCACGTAGACGTCGAGATGATCGTTTTGATCCGCCATCTTCTTAGCGGCTTTCTTAGCATCCGCTTCAGTCGTATATGTTTCTGACTTACTTGCCTTGCCGTGTTTTTCTTGCCCTTGTTCTTCATAACCCTCTACTGTCCATACTTTTTTTGATGACATCATTAACTTCCTTTCCTGCCAAAAGCGAGTCCGCTTGGCTGTTACATTATGCTGTGCGAACCAATCCATCGTCAACTGTTGCTTTATTCCGTGTCGATCTCGTCCAAATGATCGGCATAATAACGAAGTGCCCGGTTAAATGTCTGAATCGAGGCGTCCGACGACGTCGCAGCAAGACTCTTGAGTAACCGACCGACAGCCTGATTGACTTGACCAAGGTTGTACTCCGTCATCGCGAGGAATGCTTGTAAGGCGTGGGCGTCTGGAAATTCAAGCAACGCGCTTCGGAAAACGCTTGATGCTTCTTTGAACTGACCGATGACGCGGTATGTACTGCCGAGCCCGATATAAGCTTGCAAGCGGTCCTCACCAGCAAGACCGAGCGCAAGTGCTTGTTCATAGTAGGGGACAGCAGCCTGTTCCTCACCAAGACTATCATGACACCAGGCCATCTGATAGAGGACCGTCGGATCGTTAGGGGCTGTTTCGACATACTGACGGACGAGTTCCTTTGCTGCTTCATACTGCCCTGTCTTTCGTAAGTGTTGGACTGATTCGAAATCAAACATCGTGTTTCCTCCTAATCGATTACTAAAAAACGGATCCGATCGCTTTTGACCGGATCCGTTCCATCGAACAGCTTAGACTGTTTTTTCAAGCTTCGTTAAGAGCGAACGGAACAACTCCAGTTCCTGATCCGAGAAGTCCTCAAAGACGTCTGCAAGGTAATCCATCTTCATCGACTCGAGTTTTTCGTAAAGCTCAATGCCTTTCGGTGTTGCCCGCAGTTCGACGACGCGACGATCGAGCTCGCTCCGCTCACGTGAGATCAACTCTTTTTTCGTCAATTCGTCTGCCAGAGCCGTAATCATGCTTGCTGAAAACTGGAACTCTTGTGAGAGCGCTGAAGCAATTTGTGGACTGTTCGCACAAAGTGATTTTAAGATGAAGAACTCGTTACGTGTCAAGTAAGTCGTAAACATGCTACGCACGTCCTTTTTGATCGCGCGGTAGTTCATCCGTAATCCTTTTTCCGTATCAACGATCAACTGATCGCGTAGTGCTACTTCTAGTGTAGTTGCCATGTATCCTTCACTCTTTCTATACCGTAGTTTCTTTCACTCGTGATTTAGTATAGTGAAAAATTTTAGTTTAATCAATATTTTTCTCTTGAATCATCTGACTCGACGACACGGGCGACTTGAGCGACGATTTCTTCGACGTTACGTAACTCCGGATAGAAACGGCGGAAGAAGTAGTCAATGCGGTGCGTATCTTCGCCAGCGATCGTCAATGCCATACAGATATAGGCGATCCCGATTCCTTGACGAGGCAAGAATGGGTTCGGCATGACCTTTGCACAACGTAAGGCGAGCGGACTATGTGTCGAGACCGCTTCAATCAGTTCACCGTACGTTCGGATATCGACGTAATGGAACATCCGAATCAGTTCGTTGATCAGTTGTTGATCGGAATCGAGCATCATCTGTGACGTGACGAGACGTTTGTCGAGTTCGCTGATGACGGGGGAATGATCGATGAAATAGTTCAAGTTATCTGCTGTGATCCGGACTTGATGTGGATCAGACAAGATTTGTTGGACCGTCTCATCTTCGAATTGTTTCAATTGCTTCTTGATGTTGACGAACTCCTGATCGGCGATCTCTAGAAGTCCTGCCACTCGACTGAAGCTGCGCCGGACTTCTGCTGGGACGCTGTTCGGATTTTTATATCCGAGATCATGCTCGATCTCGGCCCACGCATGTTGGAGGATCGAGCGGATCTGAATCTCTGCCGTATAGTCCTTGAAACGTCCATACTCGCTCAAGGCAAGCCGCTGTTCACTGAGTGACGCGACGAAGTGGACCGAGAGGTAACCAAATTCCGTCGTATCAAGCAAGGTCGACTTATCGACCGATTGATCGCGATCGATTGCGAACTCATTCTCGATGATTCGCGCCGCTTCCCGAACGTCGTCATGGAAATAAGTGACGATCCGGATCCCGGTCAAGTCATGGACGTCCTTGAGCGAACGGTATTTATTCGGTTGCCGTAAGACCTTTTGATACAGACTCTCGGAGTCTTTCGTCCGGGCGACGATTGAGTGGTACTTGATACCCGCTGCGTCTAACAGCTCGGACAGAAGCATCTTCAACTTGTCGGCATAGGCATCATATTCTTCCTTATCATTGACGTATTCGAGCATCATCGTATTTAAATCTTGTGATTGCACCGTTTCGCACCTTCCTCATCCTGTAGTCATCTAGCCATATTGTAGCACTCTGCTTCACTAAACGCACAAGAAGACCCTGTTTGAAGCAGTACGATTCGTGGGAAAAAGACAAGTAGTATGTGTTCAGGAGGAGATTGAAAATGGAAATAGTGGATGCCCGTGCTTTACCTGCCGATCATATGGATGTCTTGCATGTTACACCGTCGTCGATCTATTTTCGACGTCGCCTCGATGACGCCCGTTACCACATCAGTCGGTATGATCTTGAAGATCAAGAACAAGTCGATCTGACGCAGCAGGCTTTGACGGATCACGGACCGACCCGTCCGTTTGTTCGTCATGGAAAGGTCTATTGTCTGAATGAACATACGCAAGAGCAAGGCGGTGAGACGGAAGTGCTCGTCCTCGATCTCTTGTCCGGGAAACGCGAGCAGATTGCATCGTTTTACGTGGAAGGGGATTTGACGCTCTACTGGGTGCTCAATGAGAACTATCTCGTATTCTTGCAGACGACGGATACGACGTCCGCGTTTCTATATGACGTCAAGGACGAATCACGGCAGACGATTCGCGATCCACGGCTCTACGGGATGACGGAGAATTACCGGGAACTCTATTTCTTTCTCGTCACGCTCGAAGAGAAGGAGTACATCGTCTGTAACGCTCGGCTCGATGAGTTCTCGTTCTATGATGCCCTTGAAAGTGGTGTCATCTCACCAGAAGATCCGATTGATCACTCCGAAAGTCTGTTGATCGCACCACTGTCGACCTTGATTGAGGAGATTGAACAAGGTGTCGAACATTTATCATTTGCGACACTACTGAAATTAGATGGGGAAGGGGATACCGTCCAGTATCTCGGGGAACAAGAAGGACATCTCATCTTCAGTGCCTATACCGATCGTCTGAACGAAGAAATCTTTTACCGGATTGATACGGAAGCGAGTGTCGAAGAGGTCGCCCGGATCCAGTGGAGTGACTATGAACCGCTTGACTTCACATACGATGACGTTGAGTCGACGATCTTCATCGTTAATGACCGTTCCGAGCACCATCATGAAGTAATCAACTTACGCAACGGTGCCCGATTCCTTGATAAAGAACCGTTCGAACGTGTCTTACGCGGACGTTTCTATCTACACGAAGCGGTTGGAGACAACGCGGAACCAATGGTCACCGTCTATGACGCAGAACATAATGAACGCTATCGCTTCGAAGATGCCTATTATGTCACTGTGTCCGGGGAACTTGTCATCTTATCAGTCCATCAACTATAAAAAGGTGGGACTGACTCAAAAAAAGAATGACGCGTCTTTTCACGCCCTTTCCTCAGGCGAGACACAAGACCCGCTTTCCTGCCTTATTCAAGCAGGAAAGCGGGTCTTGTTTGTCTCTGACAGCGCAAAGATGCGCTTTTTCTGTAGGAGTAGCGTGTGACGCGTCATTCTTTTTGTTACGAGATAAGGTTGGCAGAATGATGATCTGCCAACCTTATCTTTGTAAAAACTGACTTTTGAATCAGTCCCGTCTGTATGAACATATAATTATTTCAGATACCATAATTTATATAAAAAACAAAAAAACCAGCCGAGAGTAAACCTCAGGCTGGCTAGAGATGCTACACTTATTCTGCGTCAGTCGTACGTGTGTAGACGTCAACTTGAATGTTTCCAGCAGTTGCACGTGAGTAAGGGCAGACCGTATGCGCGACTTTCGCAAGTTCAGCCGCCGCTTCTTCCGAGATCCCACGGACGAGAACATCGAGTTCGACGGAAAGCATGAATCCGTCAGCTGCTTCGTTTAATGTCACGTGTGCTGTGACTTCACTGCCATCGTGTTTGATCCCTTGTTTGCGAGCGACCATGTTCAAGGCAGAGTCGAAGCAAGCAGAATATCCTGCAGCAAAGAGTTGTTCTGGGTTCGTTGCTTGTTTTTTCGATCCTGGTACTGGCATTGCGAGGGCGACGTCAAGGATTCCGTCCTCCGATACGACGCGTCCGTCGCGACCTCCGACAGCTGTTGCAGATGATGTGAACATTGGTTTCATGTGTGTAACTCCCTTTCGTTGTTAGATTCAAATAAGTAGCTTACAATTAGATTGTATACAATTTAAATCGAAATGCAACTCGTTTGCTCACGATAGGAGGAATTTTTTATGAACCCGTTAGCTTTAGATGAACAACTCTGTTTTCCGTTTTATGCGATTTCGCGTGAGATCACGCGTCGTTATCGTCCGTTACTTGAACCCCTCGGTCTGACGTATCCACAATATCTCGTCATGCTCGTCGTCTGGGAGGAGGAGGGACAATCTCTTAAAGCCATCGGCGAACGGCTCCATCTTGACTCCGGTACGTTGACGCCGTTACTAAAGAAACTCGAAGCAGCAGATTTGTTGCGACGCGTCCGTAAGCCGGAAGACGAACGACACATCCAGATTTTTTTGACAGATGCCGGTCGTGCGTTACGGAAACAAGCAGAGACCGTTCCGCTTGATCTCGTCCAAACACTCGACGTCGATGAAGAAGACTTACGCGTCGTCAAAGCGGCACTGAATCGTCTCGTCATGAAAATGAGCGACCCGGATTAACCGGATCGCTCATTGTCTTATTTACGGCGGAAGCCTTCTTCTTCAAGATAATTCGCTGCTTCCTTATACGAGTTGAATGCACCGTCTAAAAGATCACCGGCGTAGACGAGCCACGTGTCGATGTCTTCATTGAGTAACGTCAATTCGAACTGGTTATCGTTGACCCATGTTTCTTCGAGTGTTTCGACCGATTGGACTGTTGAGAGTGCTTTGATTGCATCTTCTAATAAGAGAATTAAAGCAGGCTCTGAGAATTCACGGATGTTGACGAAACCTTTTTCGTCCGTTTCATAACCTGGTAGACCAGCGGCATAGACGAAGCCGTTACCGTTCGGATGTAAATGATAGACGAGATTCTTCTTCTCATACTGACTGTCCGGAAATTGGAAATTGACGCGCTTCAGCGAGACATCTTTTCGGACGAGTTGTGGGAAGGTCTCGATAATTCGTAGTTTTTCTTCAAAAGTTAACATGGTTCCTCCTTGGTGTTACAGTTCTTCACTTCTATATATGCGATGAAATCAAACAAAATGTCAACCGCTGTCTGAAACCAAGCGACGTTTTTAACCGTAAATGGAAACGAAAGGAAGTGTTTTTTGATGTCTACTGTACAATGGCATACGCTGCCAGAACGATCGATTCGAGCAGAACGGCTCGGATTGTTGCCGTTACATGGCTTAATCGCCGTCATCTTGATCGGAACGACGATTACTCAAGTC
The DNA here is from genome assembly GCF_054956715.1 of Exiguobacterium sp. EF_C8. NCBI lineage: Bacteria > Bacillati > Bacillota > Bacilli > Caryophanales > Exiguobacterium > Exiguobacterium sp. EF_C8. The sequence goes on from NZ_CM143264.1 coordinate 1,589,905, forward strand.
ATGTGGCTCGACCTGACACCTTGGTGGATGGGCATCGTCGGTCTGCTTTGGCTGATCTATTTCATTCCCCGTATCGTCTACATACCCGTTCTTCGCTTGAAGTATATGCGTTACCGCATCGATGAGGAATTTCTCGTCGTCCGCAACGGCATCTTCTTCCGCCGCGAAGTCACCGTGCCGCTTGTCAAGGTGCAATTGATCGATAGCCAAACGGGACCGATCCTGCGTCGCTATGATTTGATCACACTGGATATTCGAACGGCATCCGGCTTCGTCACGTTAACTCGACTCGATCGTGCGCAAGGAGACGCGCTACGCACACAAGTCGAACGATTCGCGAAACTCGAGGAGCGGGAGGAGGAATCGTTATGACCCGGCGCGTCCACCCGCTGTTCATCGTGATGTCGAGTATCTCGATCATCCGCTCGCTCCTGATTCCGTTCGCCGCCTTGATTTTAAATGCGATCCGAAAAGGCGAGATCAACACCTATACGTGGATCGGGATCAGTGTCGGGATTGTGTTCGTCCTCTTATACGGGATCGCCTCCTGGTATTTCTATACGTTCACGATTGATGCCGAGACGATTCGGGTCCGCAAAGGAATTCTCCAAAAAAGTGAACGGACGACGCAACGTAAACGGATCGAGTCGATCGGCATTCAGCAAAACGTCATCGAAAGACTGTTGCGTCTTGCGACGTTGACCGTCGAGACATCGTCCGAGAGCGGAACACCGGAAGTCGAACTGAAGGGGATCCGACTTGATTTTGCGAAAGAACTGAAGTCGTCGATCAAAAACGAGGGACAGCTCGTCGTCGAAGAACAACAGGCGGAAGTCGCCTATACGATCCCCGTCCGCGATTTGGCATTAGCTGGTGCCTTGTCGGGACGCGTCGGACTAGCGCTCGTCGGGATCGGGACCGCTTATCAATTCATCGATCAGTTCATTGAACGTTATGTCGATCGACTGTTCTCGGAACTCGCTCATTTATCGTTGTTCGTCTTGACGGGACTTGGCGTACTCGTCTTACTCGTCATCTACATCGGCTCGATCATCGTCTATATCTTGAAATACGGTTCGTACCGTGCCATCTTGCAACACAACCGATTGTTGATCGGGTACGGGATGTTGAACCGGACCGAGGTCGCGTTTCATGCTGATAAGATTCAAGCCCTCGTCATTCAGGAAAGCTGGATTCAGCGTTTGATCGGACGAGCGAGTCTGTCCTTGCACATCATCTCGGCGACCGGAGAGAAGGAGCGACTGTTGCTCCATCCGTTCATCCGGACGAACGAGATTGATCCGTTTCTGGCGACGTATCTGCCGCGCTTTCGTCAGTTCAGTCCGCAGCATGAAGTCGCACCGATCGGTTTTCGCTACCGGGTTCGTTGGCCGTTACTCGGTTATGCGCTGTTGTTTACTGCATTAAACAGTGTTGTCATCATCGTCCTTGATTCCTCATGGCGCTTCTTGATCTTGCTTCTGTTCATCTGGTTACCGTTCTATTACTTCGCTGTGCGCAGCGGTTACCGAAAGACCCGTTTCGGAACCGGCCACGATCTCTTGATGTTACGCAAACAATGGGTCCAAAAAGAGACCGTCTATACGCCACGACTGAAAATCGAGGAATTGACCTGGTCCGTTTCTCGCTGGCTCGAAGCAAAGGAGATTGCCCGGATTGAGATTCAACTACGGGGCAATACTGCTTTTAACGCGCTTTATTTTGAACGAACGGATATCGATACCTTACAGCGCTGGTATAAACAATCGTTCCTTTCGACCCCGTTAGCAGGGGAAGTGAAAACCGACGACGAATAAGGAAAGACTCACTGTCGGAAAGGAAGCGAAGCACATGCGCAAATGGGGAATCGGCATCGTGTTGCTCGTCACGTGTCTGCTACTGTTCATCGTCTATGATGGATACCGGATGCAAGAAACATTGATCGGTCAGTCGGACGCTTCTCCGATTCTGAAGACGACGAGAACGGACGGACAGGTGACGAAAGACGAGACATGGTTCAAACAAACGAGCGAGACACAGCAATGGTCGAAGGACGGGCTCGTCCGCTTCGGTCGTTATCTACCGGTTGACGGTAGCAAACAGACAGTCCTCCTCGTCCCGGATGAGATGATGTTTTCACAGACCGGTGTTTATGCACTTGCCCGCTATTACCATGAGGCGGATTTTAATGTCTTACTCATCGAACGGCGTGGTCAGGATCGTAGCGGTGGCGTCCGGAATTACGGTTGGCTCGATCGACTGGATGCCTTGGAATGGACGAAGCGCTTGCTTGCTGAAAACGGAGACGATACACGGATCGTCTATCATGGACTCGGTGTCGGCGCATCGACCGTCTTACTCGCTTCTGGCGAGACCGTACCTACACAAGTCCGGGCGATCGTTGCTGAAGGAGCTTACGCCCGACTCGACGACTGGTTCAGTCTACTCGCGGATGAACAAATCCTTTACCCGGCACTGCCGTCTCTGACGGTCGCGAGCATGTGGAACAAAGGCGAGCAGGATTTCTTTTATGGCGACGTCTCGGTGACGCGCCAAGCAACGAAGAGTCGGGTTCCGACGATGTTCATCCACGGACTGAAGGACGATCTCGTCCCGGTTCGGATGATGTACGAACTGTATCAAGCAAAAACGGGATTAAAACAATTGTATCCGGTTCGCGATGCCGGTCATGACGAGACGTATACGATGGACCCGGACAACTACGAAAAACGATTACGCTTATTCCTGCAACCGTACTTGCGGGAGATGTAAAGAAGGGAAGACTGATGCATGCAGACGACACAATCATCCTACTACTGGGTCGGATCCGACGAACCATTCGTTGACACGAAGCAGATTGACCAGATTGGTCGGGTGACGCTCGGTCGATTCGGAGGCTGCTCAAGAAGCGGTCAATATAAAAACGAAGACGGGGCTGCCATCTTGATCGGCGACGATTGGGAGATGACCGTCGTCTTAGACGCTCATAAGACAGCGGATAGTGCAGCACTTGTCTTAGAGCACCTGGCGCAACATGAGTCGCGTATTCGAGATGATCTAGATGCCCCACTCACTGAAGCGTTCAGTCGAATTGAGACGACCATGTTGGATCTCTTTCAAGATCCCGACTTCATAGCGGCATGCGCAACGTTACAAGGGGAGACCGCCTGTCTGATTGCCGTTCGCAAAGGGCGCTTCATCTGGTGGTTATCCATTGGTGATGTCGTCTTGTACCTGTTTCATCCAGAGTTGATGAACATGGGACAAGCTGCTTTAAACCAGCGTCAATTCTATGAATGGATCGGTCGTGCAAATACGTTTGCCTTACCGGTACCAAGTTACGCGCGTGGGATCCGCGAATTGCGTCAAGGTGAGAACCAATTGTTCGTGACGACGGATGGTTTGCTTGAGTGCCCGGGAACCCCATATGCTGACGCGTTGCAGATCGAGAAAACTTTACGATCAGGTGGTGTCAAAGAACTTCTCTCGACGATCGAGGCACAGGGCGTTCGTGACAGCACGACCGTCGTCACGTGGAGGGTCACGATTGAGGAACACGCCACGCGACCAAGCGATACATAACACACCCCGCGTTCCTCTTGGAGCGCGGGGTGTTGTCATTCTATTTCAGTTGGTTGTTCCTGCTGCTGATCAAGTTCGATCGGTTCTTGGTCGACCGGTGTTTTGGCTTCAATCAATGGGAAGGCGATGCCCGCACTGGTCAACAAGGTGATCAAAGCGGCGCTCGTCAATGTTTGGCGCATGATCCGACACGTCCTTTCTATCTGATTCCGACACTATATTTTAATAATTCTGAACATTTTTCATCGTTTCGTCAAGCAATCTTTTACTTCCACTACGTATTTTTCCCAAAAACCCAGTATACTTAAACATGAAAAAGGGGGAAATCGATTGAAATTAACGAAAGCCAACACACGTTTATTAGAAACCGTTTTACCACGATTGAATCTGAACGTTTCAGAACCGGACCGGACGGAAATTGAAGACCGTCTGCGGGCAGATATCTACGAAGCCCAGCGGAAGCAGCGTCCATTCGAAGAGATTCACGGTCGATCCGTCGAAGCACGCCTCGATCAGATGATCGCTGAGTTACCACAACGACATCGGATGGAGACGCAAAAACGCTGGACACGAAACTATGTCTCCTCAATTCTGATGTTCATCTTCATCGAAGGGATCGACGGATTGTTCCAATTCGCCCTGATCGATTACTTATTCTTCTCAATCATCGCTCTTTTCTTGATCGATGCGATGTCACAAGTCATCACGGCACCTAAGATCAAACAAGTCAAACCGCGGGTGTGGATTCAATTCGTCATCAGTTTCATTTTATTCTCAACCTATAAGGCACTGCTCGTGACGGTCTTCCCGGCACCGGACGTCTTGATTCAAGTCAGCGGAATGCCGTCTTATCTCATCGGCATCGCGGGACTCGTTGGTCTCTACATCTACTGGTCAAAGAATCCGTTACGAAAACGCGGCGCATAATTCGCGAGAGGGGATGGTTGCGTGGAGTTCACACATTGGAAACGACGGTTGCAAGATCATTTCGAACGAATGGGCTTTTCCTTACTGACGGAACGCCTAGCGATGCAAGACATGGTCAAACTCGAAGCGACACATGGTGCCTTCCTGTTCTTCCCGGTGACGATTCATCTCTATGAACGGTCCGGCTGGAAGATGGTCGCGTTTGAGGCAGAGACGGGGGAGGATCCGCAACTCGTCGAGCAGCAGATTGCCTCGTTGTTCCAACTCTTGATGGTGACGTTCCAAGAAGAAGAGCGCGAGTTCTTACTCGGATTTCATGCGAATACCGGTCGTTACCTGACGGACCGTAATGCACCCGTCGGACGGCTCGTCCGTCTGATCGAAGAGTGCTGGTATGACGGTGACGTCCTGCGAGTCGACACATTCGATCCGTTTCCGGGACTGTTCGTCGCACCACCTTTTGCCCATCAAAGTTATGCCTTCATGCCGGAAGAACGGACGTGGCGCTTATCCGTCGGGCGTACTGGACGTCCGGCGAACGATTATCGTTTCGACGGAACGATTTTGTCCCCACACCGCTTACCGGAATCGGAATTATTTACTGTGACACCAAAGTCGGTACCGTTAGAGGATGAAGAGGCGATCCGAAACTTACTGGAAACGGAACGACAGACGATTGCTAAGTTCCATGATCGTGCCATGGCGACGATTCAGGCGTACGACCCATCATTTGGTTTTGCTTGGCGCGGGACGCAGACATTTTTCCACGGTGTTCCGGTCAATCCATTCGCACAGCGCTTGTGGCTCGAGAACGGCGTGACGCGTTACCGGATTCTACAACAAGGATCGACGCGATTGCTTGCTTCCGGTGAGACTTGTGACGCTGTCATCGAAATGCTCGATGCTGCCGTCAGCAGTGAAGAACCGGATGGTCTATCCGTCAGTCCGATTGGTCAACTGATCCTCGGGATTTGGCAACAGATCGAGTCGGACGAAGCGACGTATATCACGAACGTCGATTGCCGCGGCATCTCGCGTACACAAGCCGATAACCGGATCCGCCACGCGCTAGCACGACAAGAGACGATCGAGTGGGTGCACCGGGCACCGAACGAAGATGATATTTGTCGCTTTGCCGGTCTGACGTTGACCTTCCCGCATCGTCCACCGGGTGTCATCACGATTGAACGAACGGAAGCAGAATAACACGAACAGGCACGTCCGCCAGTAAGCAGACGTGCCTGTTCGTTTTTTTAGTGCGCGTGCTGTGACAATCGATTAAAGACGACGGACAGACTGTAATAGATCATTGCTGTCAGAGCAGCGATCGTAAAAGAAAGCGGCAGGTCAAATGCGTCCTTCGTCGTCAAGAGAATCAGGAGACTCGCGATCACGATACCGTACACTCCGTAACCGAGGACTGTCGGCACATACACTAATGTCGTCGATGACCGGTTGATGATCATGCCGATAAGGAAGTCGAGTAAGAAGCCGGACAGCAAGATGATCGGCAAGGCGAATAAGAAAATATTGAACCGAATGAATCATACATCGTATCCGATGTCCGATCTCGGAGCGGTGTATAGGATATGTATGCTAGGACGGTGCAAACGAGCGTGGTGGTCAAGATGACGGCAAGTAATCGTTTCAACATCAAGGTTCCTCCTTTATTTTCCTTTTTGAGTATATCAATCTTCATCAAAAAACACACCCTACTGGAGGATGTGTCAAATGATCTATATTCCGAGTGACGCGATCAACCGTCGCACGTCCTGATCCGCTTGTTTAGGTGTTAAAATCAACAGTTGATCGTCTACGAGGACACGTGTCTGACCACGCGGCGTCAAGATTTCATCTTCACGAATGATCGCAACGACGAGCACATCCTGGGGCATCTCGATATCCTGTAACGTTCTTCCGGCAATCACACTGTTTGTCGAGACCCTGACCTCGATGATCTCCGCTTGCGGATGCGTGACGGTCATGAATTTCAGGAACGGTTCGACCGTCGTGTCGGGCTGTGTCTCTAGCCCCATTCGCCGGACGATCCACGGCAAGGCCGTTCCTTGCAAAAGAGCAGACGTCATGACGGTGAAGAAGACGATATTGAAAAGAAGCGGCGCTTCAGAAAGACCACTCGAAAGCGGATAGGTCGCGAGAATGATCGGAACGGCGCCCCGTAATCCGGCTGCCGTGATGACACTCTGTTCTTTGACCGTGTACCGAAACGGAAGCAACGACAAGACGACGGCAAGTGGACGAGCGAGCAGGATTAACGTCAGGACGATGACGGCCGAGACGAACAAGGTCCGAGGATCGAGTAATTGTTTTGGAAAGACGAGCAGTCCGAGCATGATGAACATGCCGATCTCTGCTAGATGCGACAAGCTACCACTAAATCGTTTGAGCGTCTCGCGGTAGATCATATCATGATTGTTGATCCAGATTCCGGTCAGATAGACGGCGAGAAACCCACTGGCGTGCAAAATCGTCGCGAGACCATACGAGAAGAGCGCCCCACTGAACAGAAGCGTCGGATAAAGGGCGGACGATGGCAACTCGATCCGGTTCAGCAGTTGCGTGACGAGATACCCGATCGCAAGACCAACTAGTGTCCCAAGTCCCATCTCGTAGATGAAGGAAAGAATACCCGCACCAATCGAGAACGATTCCGGTGCCAATGCAAACGATGTGAATAAGATCGTGAGAAAGACAGCCATCGGGTCATTCGTTCCAGACTCCGCTTCAAGCGTATGTTTGACCTTAGCATCGACCGGTCGTCCACTTAACAGAGAAAAGACAGCCGCCGCATCGGTTGAGCCGACGAGTGCGCCGATCAGTAACGCGACCGGCCAAGAAAAATCAAGCAGATAATGTGCGACGAAAGCGATGATTCCTGTCGTTGCGAGGACTCCGATGGTCGCGAGCGACAGGGCGGCGGGGAGAATCTTTCGGAAATGTGTCCATTTTGTATGCAAGCCGCCGTCAAATAGAATCAAGACGAGCGCCATTGTCCCATAGAGACGCGCTTGTTCAAAATCACCGAAGTTGATGATTCCTGAAACGTCGGACCCTGCGACGATACCGATAACGACGAATAGGATCAACGTCGGTACATTTAACCGGACAGCGAACTTCGTCGTGATGATTGCAATCAGTAATAGTGTGCCTGCGACGAACAAAATCGTACCTTCTTCCATCCCACCACCTCTTTCTTGATGACATGCTCTCTTCTTAGTATACGTTATTTTTCGAAAATTTCGAAAAATAACACCAAAATAAGGTGTATAAACGAATAGAAAAAGGAAAACTAGAAGCAGGACTAGTGCGTTCAAAATGGAACATCAAGGAGGAAGAGGGATGAACATCTGTATCGTCACGGGTGCCAATTCTGGTATGGGAATGGTCACGATTCAAGAATTACTGGAGCGGGGAGATCGTGTCATCGCGACCGTCCGGTCTCAGAAAAAAGCGACGGCACTCGTTCAACTGTTGCGGGAAAACGGTGTATCGCATACACAACTGGAAATCGAGATCGTTCAACTCGATCAACTGGACTCCGTCCGTCGTTTTGCGGATCGCCTGTTCGACATGGTGGGTCGAATCGACCGTTTGATCCTAAATGCTGGAGTCATGGTACCGCCGTATCATGTCACGAAGGACGGTTTTGAATCGCAATTCCAAGTCAATTACTTGAGTCACTTCTACTTGATCGAGCGATTGTTACCTTTACTCGAAAAAGGACAAGATCCGCGCGTCATCTCGATTTCCTCTCTCGCCGGTGAAGGCGGCTTGATCCGGACCGACGTCGAACTTGAGGCGATCGCGCACGTCAAAAAAGAACATTACAGCCCGATGCGTTCTTACCGCGAATCGAAGCTCATGCAAATGATTCATATGCGTGAGCTAGCTGAAAAGCACGGCGACCGGATCACGTTCGTCAGCGTCCACCCGGGGATCGTCAATACGGATCTGTTCTATCGCGGCAAGTACGGCAAAGTGATGAAGACGTTACTCAAACCAGTCGCGCAAGTCGGATACTGGACCGGAAAACTTTATACACCGGAATACGGTGCGAAGACGGCGCTCTATCTCGCAACAACCGACGACCCACTTGACAACGGCGGCTATTATGCGGATTCCGCTCCTCGACTCAGCAATCCGATCGTCGAAGATGACGAGTACCGGGCACAAGCACGGAATTTGTCGCGCCGCTGGGTCGAATTATCCTGAACGCCAAAAAAACGACCGGCTCGTGGGAAGCCGGTCGTTTACCGTTGTGACGACTGGGGGTCAGATCACTCCTAAAGAATACGTTACATCGAAATAAAATTGTGGAATATGAAAAAAATCACAAAATAATGGGCAAACATGAAATCTTGAAGCAAAAAGGTTTTCTTCTCGCTTCGCATTCGTTAGGATAGAGAAGAATTTTTTTGTAACAGGAGGAATAACATGATACGACAAGCTACATCAAAAGACGTTCGAAACATCGCAACCCTACTTGAGCAAAAAGCGCTCTCCCTCAAAGCCGGTGGCAGTAGCCAGTGGTCTGCTTATCTTGAGCAAGACATCGAGCAACTCGTCGTGCGAGATTTAGAAGCCGGTCGCCTGTATGTCTTTGAGGATCAGAACGAGCTGCTTGGTTCCGTTGCCCTGCTTCCTTCGCTCGAATGGGATCAATCCTTGTGGGATGATGTAGAAGGTCTGTATATCCATCGAATCGTCGTCAGCGACCGCGCAAAAGGACGTGGAGTCGGTCGGAAACTGCTGGAACATGCGATTGCTGTGACAGAGGACGAAGGGGAAATCCTACGACTCGACTGTGTCGCTTCAAACGAGTTTCTCAATGCGTATTACACGTCATTCGGCTTCGTCCATCAAGGAACACGGGACGGGTTCGCGATTTACGAGTATGAACGCATCGAAGCGACAGCCTGAAGCGGTTCAATCAAGACAACGGTCGTTTCGTTTGGTATGGTAAGAGAAAAAGAACGGTTCAAGGAGTGATCGGATGCGATTGAATATCGGCTTCATCGGCTTTGGCAAAAGTACGACCCGTTACCATTTACCGTACGTGATGATCGAGGACAACTATCACGTCACCTGGATTTACAATCGGAAGGAAAAACCGGAGCTGTTCGCGTCCTATCAGGATCAACTGCCAGATGCACGTTTTACGACGGATGTGTCTGAGATGCTCGCTGACCCGGCACTTGATGTCGTCGTCATCAATACACCACCGGCTACCCATTTCGAATACGCGTTGCTCGCCTTGCAACATCAAAAGCATGTTCTCGTCGAAAAGCCGTTTACCGTGACTGAAGAGGAGACGAAGCGTTTATTTGCGGAAGCACATGCGCAAGGCGTCAAGATTCTCGCCTATCAAAACCGACGTTACGACAGCGACTTCCAAGTCGTCGCGCAAATCATCCGGTCCGGGAAACTTGGTCGTCTCGTCGAGGTCGTCTCGCAATTTGATCTATTCCGCCCAGAAGCGGCGTCAGCTGATGCGCGTCACGAAAACGGTGCGCTTTACGGACTCGGTGTTCATACGCTCGATCAAATCATCGCTTTGTTCGGAAAACCGGACAAGGTCGCCTTTGACGTGCGCAGTGTTCGACTGCCGCATAATCCAGACGACGCGTTTGCGATTGATCTCTATTATCCGGAGCTGAAAGTCAGTGTTCGGACGAGTCACGTCGCGCTTGCTCCGGCACCGAGGTGGATGTTACACGGAACGAACGGTACGTTCATCAAACAACACGTCGATCGGCAAGAGCTCGACCTGAAAGCGAACTACTTCCCGGGAGAAGAGGGGTTCGGTGAGGATTCGGAAGACGATTACGGTCGTTTGATTTATCATGATGAACACGGTCACTTACAAGACGTCCGGATTCCGAGTCCCGTCGGTGATTACGGCAAGCTGTACCGTGCCTTTTACCGTAGTATCGTCGAAGATGCACCGCTTCCGGTGAAAGAAGAGGATACCTTGTTTGTTGCCCATCTGCTCGAACAGGCTTTTGCGCAACCGTCACCTTATATCTTGACGATCCAAAATTAAATTTTAATTTGATTGCAGGTTGATGACAACTCGACTGTGCCCATAGGCATGGTCGGGTTTTTTTGATATAAAGAACAGGTGCATTCCTTATTTTTCAGATTTTTCTAAAGAAATGTTGATTATTTTTTCAAAAAGTTGGGAATAAGGGAATGTCTCACCAAATTTAAACATAGGGGGTCTATCATGAAACGATTCTTATCCGCATTGCTCGTAGCGGTTGTCATCGTTGGCGTACTCAGCCCTTCGTTGATCGCTGAGGCCGCGACGAAGTTGACCGTGACGACGGATGTCTTACGCGTCCGCGAGAAACCGTCGACATCGAGTAAGATTCTCGGTAACGTCTACAAAGGGAACGTCTACACATCAAAGGGAACGTCCGGCAGCTGGTATAAAATCAGCTACAAATCCCGCACAGGCTACATACACAAGAACTACGTCAAATCGTCTTCGTCGAAATATACGTCGACAGGAACGAAGTATACGACGGTCGGCACACTTAACGTCCGGACGGGTGCTGGAACGAAGTATAAGGTCGTAGGACAGCTGAATAAAGGGGTTGCCGTTGCGACATACGGCACGTCAGGGAGCTGGACACGGATTCTCTACAAGGGAAGCTACCGCTATATCTCGACGCAATACGTTTCGAAGTCAAAACCATCGACGACGACGAAGCAGTTAAACGTTCCGTACTACAACCAATATTCACTCGGGTATCCATCTGGCTGTGAGTTCGTCTCGTTGAAGATGGCACTCGAATACAAGAAAAAAGCCGTTTCTGCTGCGTCACTCTATAATCAAATGCCGAAAAGCATGAAGAACGCGACGTATAAAAACGGGAAGTATTACTGGGCAGATCCACAAAAGATGTTCACAGGTAATCCCGCTGGAACGCTCGACTACTACAAGAACTGGGGAATCTATCCGAAAGGAATTCTACCTCTCGCTAAAAAATACCGCAACGGGTCCGTTGATATCTCAAAACAAGGTGTTTCAAAGATTGAGAGTGAGATCCGTAGCGGAAACCCGGTCATCGTCTGGGCAACGGTCGATTTCAAAAATCCATACGGTTATTTCTCTTGGATTAAACCAGACGGTAAAACATTCACAGGGTACCGTAATTATCATGTCATGCTTGTGACGGGTGTCTCGAGCGGTTCGTTCTACGTTTCAGATCCATATCGTGGCAAGTATAGTGTCAGTCGCTCGCAGTTCACATCCGTTTTCAATCAAACGGGACAATATGCGTTATCTGTTCGTTAATTCCTCATCCGGTCGCCCCGACGCGACCGGATTTTTGTCATTTTCAGGCATATTGATACGAAAACTACTGTAAAATGAAGGAGTTCACCTGCTAGGTGTGTAAAAGAATGACAATGTATCCATGAAAGGAAGTGAAGAGATGGAAGATCCACGGATCACGCGTCTCGAGCAGGAGGTCGAAGCGTTACGCCAACGCGTGGCTGCCCTTGAAGGACAGCACACTTCGTCTGTCGCACCTGAACCGAGCGAACCAGAAGTAAGTACAGTCGCCCGCCCAGCTCCGCGCCCTGCTTATACGAAACGAAAACCGGTTGTTCCTCCACCAACATTTAAGGAAAAACGCTCCCGCGAAGACTGGGAACAGGTCATCGCGACCGTTTGGTTACCCCGGATTGGAGCCATATTCGCCGCACTTGGGGCTTTGTTCCTCTTTTCCTACGCCTCGGTTGCCGGTCTGATCAGTCCGCCTGTCCGCATCGGAAGTGGGGTATTGATCGGTTTACTCGTCATCGCCCTTGGAGAATACCAGTATGAGAAGAAACGACGTGAGCTCGGGGTCGGACTCGTCGCGACCGGTACGATCGTCGCCTTGGCGGCACTGTTCGCCGGGATGGCCTTATATCAATTCTATCCACCATCTTTAGCCTTCTTACTTGAGCTCGTCGTCGTCTTCATCGCGTACGGTTTGATGCTCTGGATGCGATCGCAAGCCTTGCTCGTCCTCGTATCCATCACCGGCTTCTTATTACCGTATCTGCAATTATCAGATAATCCAAACTTACCGCTTTTCTTATTGTACGAAGTCATCCTCTTCGCAGCGATCTTCTTTGCGGTTGACCGACTGAAGGCAAAAAAAGCGTTTGTCTTCGCTTGGGTGATCTTTACGATCGCACTCGCGTTCGGTCTACTCTCGTTAGAGCTCTACTGGCTTGATGAACAGGTACCACGACTTGATGAATGGTCTCTCTTACTTGCGACATTCTTCGGCTACGGTGCGACTTCCTTCGTCGGAAAACGGATTCAGTTTGAGAAGAACGTCCCAAGTTGGCTCGCTGGGGGTGTCGTCTTACTGACGTTACTGATCCTTGACTGGTCGTTCGGTACGCTGATCGCGATTCTGTTCGCTGGCACTGCCTATCTGCTCGCTGAACGATTGAAGGATCTCGCTCAAAACGGTGTCGGTCACGTCGCCTTACTCGTCGCCGTCCTCTTGATTCCGGCAGATGCCCTCAGCTGGACGTATCAACTGCGCTACTTTTTGATTGCTGGATTAATCGCTGCATTCTGGTTCGTTCCACGAGCGCGAATGCCACACCAACGGTTATTTAACGTCGGATTGTATGTCGTCTTCATCTTCTCGGCTGTCGTTGACTATGAAACCTATCAAAACCTAGGTTTATCCTACGCCTTGACCGTTCTAGCGATGGTCCTAGCTTCGACGGCGTTCGTCTTACTCCTCGTTCAGACACATCGTGATCCGAGGTGGAAAGGGTCGTGGCAACTCGTACTTGTCCTAGCGGCAATCGGTGTTTTTACGACCTATACGTTGATCATCATGGAGTTACCGTTCTATCGCGGTCTTGAAGAGACAGCGCGTAGTACGACGTTATCCGCGGCTTATATCGTCCTTGCCCTCGTGCTCGTCGCGATCGGTCGGATGCGGACGTCGTCGACATGGCGGTTATCCGGGTTGTTGCTCCTGACGATCAGTGCCGTCAAGCTTTTATTGTTTGACTTGTCATTCCTCACCTTGTTCCAAAAAGCGTTCGTCTTCATTGGCTTTGGGATTGTCACGTTCATTATTTCACGGACCTATTTCAAAAAACGAAAAAAAAATACCTGACAAAGCGCTTGGATTGGTCAAAAATGACTAATTCAAGCTTTTTTTATTAAGCAAAAATTTTTATTGATAACGATTATCATTGTCGTCTATACTGATGAAGGAACTGACTTAACCATTTACAGGGGGAACGATAGATGAAACAAGCATTGTTGATGACAGGCGCACTCGCGGTCGTCTTAGCGGGTTGTAGTGAAGCCAAACAAGCGGAGAAACCAGCACCGAAAAAGGAGAATTTCGATCAGGTCGTCACCGATTACCGGACGTATGCAATCAATGAAATCGATACGTTCGTTCGTGAGACAGAAAAATTCACCGATGCCGTTCAAGCGGGCAAACTGGAAGAAGCGAAAGCATTGTACGCACCGACGCGGATGTATTACGAACGCGCGGAACCGATCGCGGAAGTGTTCGGTGATCTCGATCCGAAAATCGATGCGCGAGCAGGCGATGTCAAAGCGTCGGAGTGGGGTGGCTACCACCGGATCGAACAAGGGTTGTTTGAAAAGGGAACGACAAAAGGCTATGAAGCGTACGCGAAGCAATTGATGAAAGACGTTCATTTACTGCGGGCGAAGGTCGAGACGGTCGAGGTGACGCCGGAACTACTCGTCACGGGGGCGACGGATCTATTAAACGAAGTCTCGACGTCAAAAGTGACAGGCGAAGAAGACCGTTATTCGCATACGGACTTATATGACTTCGCAGCAAACGTCGAGGGGGCTGAAAAAATCTATGACCTGTTAAACCCGGCGCTGAAGAAACAAGATGCGGCGTTATCAAAAGAGATCGCTGCTCGCTTCAAGGATGTCCACGCTTTACTCGATGCGAAGAAACAGGGTGACGGCTATGTCCTCTACACGAGTCTCTCGAAACAAGACGTCAAACAGATGAGTGTCGCAATCAATGAACTCGCGGAACCGCTCTCGAAGATGGGCATCGTACTGGAGGGATAAGCATGAAACCAATACAAGAAGGCGTCACGCGACGGGATGTCCTGAAGGTCGCAGGCTTGACGAGTCTCGGGGCCGCCCTGTATGCCAGTGGTCTTGAGAAGTTTCTTCCGCGGACATTAACTGTTGAAGCAAGTGATCAAGAGCCGTTCTACGGGACGTATCAGGCAGGCATTTTGACACCACCACAAAACCACGTCCAAGTCGTAGCGTTTGATATCAAGACGGAGCGACGCGATGAACTCGTTGATTTATTAAAACGCTGGACACGGTTATGTGCCCGACTTGCGGCTGGGTTACCATATGGCGATTCCGACTCCCGTTACGTCCCACCGGAAGATACGGGGGAAGCGGACGGATTATCTGCCGGTCATTTGACGTTTACGTTCGGGTGCGGTCCAAGTCTATTTGACGGTCGCTTTGGTATTCAGCATAAACGACCGGAGGCGCTTAAACCGTTGCCGACGTTCGATCTCGATCGTTTAGATGAAAAATGGGGCGGAGGTGATCTTGTCGTTCAAGTTTGCGGTGATGATGCGCAAGTCGTCTTCCATGCAATTCGTAACCTCGTCCGTGTTGGGCGCGGAACGGTCGCGATGCGATGGTCGCAAGCTGGCTTCCAGCGCAGTAAAGCAGCAGATGCCTCTGGCGGGACGCCGCGCAATCTATTCGGCTTCAAGGATGGCACGGGAAATCCCGACGTCTCGAAGCAACAAGTCCGGAAAGAATCGCTCTTTTGTCAGTGGCAGGACGGGACGCCGTGGTTAACGAACGGCTCGTTCCTCGTCGTCCGCCGCATTCAGATGCATCTCGAGGTTTGGGACCGGACGATCCTGAAGGAACAGGAACGGACTTTCGGACGCGAACGTGCTTCCGGGGCACCGCTCGGCTCAACAGACGAGTTCGCTTCCGTCACCCCAGCGAAACGACAAGCTCGTGGCGAAGCTGCCTTACCGGTTGACTCGCATACCGCTGTCGCGCATGGAGACGGGAAGACAGCGATCCTACGCCGTTCCTACTCTTATCAAGACGGCATTGATGAGAAGACAGGTGCCCTCGATGCTGGACTACTCTTTTTATCGTATCAGCGTTCGCCAAAACAATTCATCGCGATTCAGCGCCGTCTTGCCGCGCAGGATCGACTGAATGAATACATCACGCACCGTGGAAGTGCCATTTTCGCCTGCTTCGGTGGGATCTCGAAAGGAGGCTACATCGGTGATGCGTTATTTGCGTAATCTTGTCCTTTTACTTGTACTCCTTGTAGCTGGTCAACACGCGGTGCCTGTCCATGCTGCTTCGACGGATGATCTCTATGTCGCAATCGGACAAGCCCTGTCTGCCGTCGCAAGTGAAGATCGCGCGGCACTGAATCAAGCCATCGATGAATTAGGGCAAGCTGCTCAAGATTTACCTGATCAACAAGCGGCAATCACGAAAGCCGTCAAACAGGTCGATGCAAAACGATCGGCAACGTTTCCTGAAGTCCGCGAGCAACTGACGGCACTCTCTGCTGCCGTCCGGAAGCAGGAAGAAGCCACGAAACCGAAGACAGATCCGGTTGCGAAAGCAAAGGTGAAGCAATTACTTTCGTTGACAAAAGAGATGCGTCAAGTCAAAGCGAGCGATCGTCCGGCAGCGGAACAACGATTGTTGACCGCTTGGGCAACGCACGAAAGTCTTGTCCGTAATGACAGTATCGGTCACTATGGCAACATCGAGATGGCGCTTGCGTCGATTCGGATCGCCGCGGCGCGAAAGCCTGCGGATACGAAGGAGTGGAAGTCGGCACTTGATCAATTCGACAATGCAGTCCAGTCCTTCCTCGACGGAGAACAAGTCCAAGCGAAGAAAACAGGACTGCAGTCACTGCTGACACCGCTTGAAGAGGCGCAGACCGCGCTTGCAGCAAGTGATTTGCCGCAAGCGAAGCTGGCACTCGAATCGTTTCTGAAGACCTGGCCGCGAGCCGAAGGTGAGGTCCGGACACGAAATGAAGGTCTCTATTCCCAGCTTGAATCAGACGTACCACTGCTACTTGCTCGGCTGACGCCGGAAACTCGGCAAAAGACGGCACAAGAACTCCAGTCGTTCGAGAATGCTATTGCACAATTACAAACAAAGACGCATTATACGTTCATCGACGCGATGCTCGTGATGCTCCGGGAAGGTTTGGAAGCATTATTAATCGTCAGTGCACTTGTTGCCTTCGCACGGAAAAGCCGAACCAAACAAGAAGGTAAGGTCTGGGCAGGTGCCGGGCTTGGTCTGATCGCAAGTGGTCTGTTAGCCCTCATCCTGCAGACAGTCTTTCAAGCCTCATTCGCAGCAACAGGTCGCGAACAAATCGAGGGCTATACGGGAATCGTCGCGGTCGTCGTCATGCTGTTCGTCGGCTACTGGTTGCACTCGAAAAGCGCCGTCGCGAAACGCAAACACTTTTTGTCGACGCTCTCAACGACGTCCTTGTTCTTCGTCAGTTTCTTGACGATCTTCCGGGAAGGTGCCGAGACGTTGTTATTCTATATCGGAATGGCACCAGCGATGACGAAGACTGCCTTGTTGTCCGGGATTGGTCTTGCAATCGTCATCATCGGACTCGTCTCGTATGCGGTCATCCAGATCGGTGTTCGTTTACCGATCCATCGTTTGTTCCAAGTCGCATCCTGGTTAATTTATCTGATGGCATTCAAGATTCTTGGTACGAGTCTGCACGCGTTGCAGCTGACAAACGTCTTACCGATCCATCCGATCAATGGACTCGGAACCGCCGGCTGGATCGGCTTCTATCCGACGATCGAGACACTCATCCCGCAAGTCGTCCTGATGATTTTGATTGCGATGTTTACGATCTGGCAAAAACGACGCACAGCAGCAATCCAGACGGCTGCTTAATCCATTTTTCAATTTCAGGTTTTAACTATTATGTTTCGGGTATAACTTCTTATCAGCAGCTTGCTGCATGAAGGAGAGGGATTTTTATGCTTGAAACGCGCATCGTACGAAACATGACCGCTGTCGACGCAGAAGTGACGAGCCTTAAATCAAGTGGTTATTCGAATAAACAGATCTATATCTTTGCGAAAGACGAAGAACTCGCGGAACGCATCGCGAACGATACGCAGACGTTACCGTATCGCGTGACGAAGAAGTCGTTCTTCGAGACCTTATTATCAGCCGTCCGGAGTAACCGGAAAGACCGGATCGCTCAGTTGTCCGAGCTTGGTATGACGAAGGATGTCGCCGAGGACCTAGAAGATGAAGTCCGACACGGTCGGATTGTCATCGTCGGTTCGAAGTCTGATTTACTGAATCCAGCGTTTGCGGCATCGTATGTGGCGGATGAAGCAACCGATTATGGTGCTGGCGTTCCGAAACTCGAAGATGAGGAAACGACAACAACATTACCAGCCGATCAAAATGTCAAATTAAAAGATGAATGATACGTAAGCCTCCTGTTTCTCAGTATAGAGACAGGAGGCTTTTGTTTAACCTTCTCTTGGAAGGGAATGGAAAGGATGAAAGGAGGAAAGACGATGCAATTCTTATATGTTGGCTATTACGATGCAGACCAGATGGATGCTTTATCGAAGGAAGAGATTGACGCCTTGATGTCGCGTTGTGATGCGTTGATGAACACCTTTAATAAACAAGTGAACGTTTTATCAGACTGGCACCCGGGTCTAGCGACACAAGCACTTTACTGGCGAGATGGTGTCGTGCAGACGAATGATGAACCAGATCGCTCGAGTGGGGAGCAAATCGGCAGTTTGATCGTCTTTGAAGCACGTGATTTAGATCATGCGATGGAACTAGCTTTCCTTCATCCGACGACTCAAGTCGCAGAAGGGGAATCTTACGGTTGGCGAGCGGAAGTTCGACCGTTATCAGGTACCTCATGATGTATGGATTATGGACGACATTTACGACTCAAAACGGACAACGCGACAACGTCATTGCCCTGTTGCTTGAAGCTGCGGCTTCTCTTGCGACGCATCCGGGCTGCCTGCACTACATCATCAGCCGTTCTGACGAGCCAGATGTTTTGCATGTTCGCGAAATTTGGACGGATTCGGCTACTCATCAAGCATCCTTAACTTTACCGGTGACGCAGCACTTGATTACGCAAGCGCGTCCGTTACTTGAACATGTTGAACGTGTACTGGAAGATCAACCGCTCGGTGGCAAAGGACTCATATAAATCAAAACCCCTTCTCTCATCGAGAAGGGGTTGAATGCTTTTAGGTTGCTTTCCACTTGATATCGATGACGTCTGACGCTCGCACCATTCGGCGCATACCTGTCGATGTGACGAGTTCAATCGTTCCACGGTCATGAAAAATCGCTTGGATTGAACCGGATACCATATCCAGTTGTTTCAATCGGACGTGGACCGTCTGTCCGGTCCGGACTGCACGTTCCATGATGTGTTGCAAGGAGAGGCGATCACGAACAATCGTCTCTTCGCGTGATTGATACAAATGTTCAAGATGAAGGATATGCTGGCGTGAAGTCAGTTGTTTCCACTTGCGATTCGATCGTTTTTTAGATGCGAACATGGCTGACCACCTCCTGAATTGAGTCGTACGCTAGACAGTCGTGCGCTCTGCTTCAGATAATTCCCTTCAAGATCCGTGCTTAAACACGTGCACCTGACATTTTTTCGCGAAACGCCTCGATGGCCACAATTGCTTCTTGATCGTGTTCGACCTCACCCGGTGCATTCCCTTCGGCAAGAATCGTTGTCTCAAGCGTCGCACCGAGGAACGACGCGATATGCTTGAACTGCGTGACGAGTGCCTGTCCTTTGATGCGCGGATCGTCTCCACCGACGGCAATCAAGTGGAATCGTTTCCCTGCCATTCGGCTTTTGAAGTCGAGCTCTTCGTCGCGCAGTGACTCGCTGAATCGGTCGATGAATAATTTCATCTTCGTCGACATCGAGTACCAGTAAATCGGTGTGATGAACAGGATGTCATCGTGTTCAAGCATCGCTTCGACGATTCGGCGATAATCATCACCGATCGGCAAAAAGCCACCATGATGACGGCGGTCTTCAATCGGCTGAATCGAGACGTTCGCCAAATCGACAGCCACATGACGGATGCCTTTCAACGCTTGTTCACCTAGCCATTCACTGTTTCCTTTACGTGAGCTACCATAAATCGTATACATATCGTGCATCTCCTTTTGAATTCGATTGTTTTATTCTATTCCAAACTTCACTGTCAATACATCGATATGCTCACAATTGGTTTTGAATAAGGGTTTTGCGGAAAAAGACAAGAAGACGAAAAACAAATAGGGGAGGAACAGTCGAATGGAGAGAAGTACGCTCATTGCGCTAGAAAAACACTTATATGCCATCCACCTCGAAATGGATGGACTGGCGCGGCTGATTACGAAACAATTGATTCATTTGAGCCAAGTGGCTGCATCCGTCGAACATTTTCGGCGGATGAGCTTTGATATCTATAAACATCGGACGTCGCTCGAACAGGTTCCGTCACAAGTCTTATATGAGACGGCTCTCGATTACGAAGATTGGCTCGAGGAAGAATTTGATGAGATTCCTGCTAATTGGCAACTGGCGACGAAAGAAGAAGAGGTACTCGAGCAGCTCTGGTGGTTCGAATTCTCACGGATTCTAGCGGAACTCGAAGAATGGCTCAGTCTTTATCTGATTCGCCGAATTCGAGAAGATGTCCGCTATATGCCACCGGTGATCGAGAAGAACGCCTACGCCTTGTCGGAAGATGCCCGACACGTCTTTTGGCGACTTTTACAACGTTCCGTCGCGAAGCCTTCATCAAAAATCAAGGCCAATCAATTATCGTGCCGAATGGGGATCGCCGAGATCGCCCGCTGTGCCCGCCTCAATCAAGATCGAACACGTCGTGCGATCGGTGAACTGAAGAACCGGGGACTGGTTGCGATCGAAGAGGACGACGAGAAGTTGAAGATGCGGCTTCGGCTTCAAGTCATCTGATTGAAAGCGATGAAGCGTTCAATCATGCGTTCATCCCGACGCGCGGATGGACCAATCCAAATGAGATGACCGGGGCTCTTCGATTCGATGAACTGTGCATGCGGAATGCTTCGTCGAGCGTATTCCGCGTGTTCGAACGGAACAGCACGGTCTGACTTTGAATGGACGATCAAAACCGGACACGTGACGGCTTCGAGTCGCTCTTGTCCTAAGTCTTGCGTGATATCGAATAACACACCCCGTCCTGGACCATTTTGAAGACCGACCTCATATAACAACGAAGCATCCGTCTCACTGATGTGAGTACGGATTGTTTCGCGTGGTAAGAGACTCGTCATCTCGACCATCCGGACGGCCGCTTCTTCAGGAAACTTCCGAATTTTATCCTTCACATACGCCCAAATCCCCCATTGAATGAACTGCAAGGGACGCTGCAAGACCGGTTGGATGAGTAGGCGATGATAAGGAAGTGAAATCCGATGCGTCATCGCACATGCTAAGACGAGGGCATGAACGCCCGTATCCATTCCGGCAAGGGCGATCGCCGTCGGTCCTCCGGCTGAGATGCCATAAACGGTATAGTGTTCGATTTGACGGGATGCGAGCCACCCGGCGTAAAATGTCGCGAGCGCCTCTGGATTATCTGCGAGTTGAAGTGGTGTTCGCCCATACCCCGGACGCGATGGTACGATGACACGATACCCTGCAGCAATCAATTTCTCGACATGGTAGATTTCCCGATAATCCGACTGCGTCCCATGAATTAAAAGAATGACGGGACCGCTTCCGCTATCCCGGTAATCAAAGCGCTGACCGTTCCATTCTGCGATACAATGCATCCAAATTCTCCTATCTCTTAATATTTACCATTTTATTGTTAATCTAATTTTCTTTTTCATGTATACTGTAAAGTATAACCAAACCATTGTGACTTAGGAAATGAGGATGCGTAGTGTCAAACGAAAAATTAACAAACCGTGACCGCTTACTTGCTGTACGAGAAATCTTCGAACGTCAGTCGGATGAAGATCATACGTTGACGCTTGAGGAATTAAGCATGGAACTCTCGAAACGAGGCTTAATCGAGAAGCTATCCCGAAAATCGTTAAAGGATGATATTGCAGCACTTGCTAAATCAGGCTTCGACGTCGTGGCGGAAGAGACGAAGAATGGACTTGCCATTCCGTATCATCTCGTCAGTCGTCCTTTTGAACATCATCAGCTCCGATTGCTCGTCGATGCCATCGCTAGTGCGAAGTTCATCTCGGAAAGTGAGACAACAGCTCTCGTCAAGACGCTTCAATCCCTGACGAGTGATAAGATGGCGGAGTCACTTCAGCCGGTCCTACATACTGTCAAAAAACCAAAAGGGATGACGTCCCGCTCAATCGATACGATTCAGAAAGCAATCAGCGAAGGTTTCGTCATCAGCTTCCAGTACCAAGGGAAATTCAACGAACGGACGCGAAAGTTCGAGTTACGCAAGGATGGCGAGCATTATCTCGTTTCACCAGCACATCTATTGATGGATAATGGAAATTACTATTTGATCGGAAGAGACGAACGGATCAAAGAGGTTCGAACGTATCGGGTCGATCGAATCGTTGATTGTAAAGCATTCGAACCGATGGAAGAACCGGTCTATGTCGAGCCAAGTTACTTAAGTAATATGTTCAACATGTATGGAGGAGAGAACGAGCAATTGACGCTTAAATTCCAGGAGAGTCTGATGCCGACCGTCGTTGACCGGTTCGGGACCGATATCCGTTGTCGTCGTCTCGATGACCTCTGGTTCGAGGTTAAGGTCGATGCGCTCTTTTCTGACGGCTTCATGATGTGGCTGATCCAGTTCGGCAACCAAGCAGAAATCATCGCACCTGTCGAACGCCGAGAGACATTCAAGAATAAAGTAGCGGGTCTTGCGACGATGTACCAAGTCGAAACACCTGCTCTTTAAGAGGTAAAGCAAGGTTCATTTGACCATGGATCTTGCTTTTTTAATTACGGAATAAAAAAATGTCGTTTTTTGTCGGATATTCATATTTGAATATTTTAAGCGAATAGTTCCAGTTACTATTATAGGTATCTGATACTTATGTAGGAGGAACGACATGCAACAGATGGAAAAAAGCCGATCAAACGGGATGCGGAAATTAGGTGCTTTCCTGTTCTTCGTTTGTTTATCCTATACATCTTGGTACTTATTCTCACTTTTTGTCTTTCATTTCGTGTTACCAGAAGATGTCATGACATCACTCGACATCGTCGCGTTCGGATTCAGTCCGGTTATCGCTCTTGTTGTCACCATCGGATCGCTACGTTTGATCGAACGGCGCATGAAACCTAAATTTACCCCCCTTTTATTCATCGGGTATATGCTTTCAACAAGTGTTTTGATCTATTATTCAGTTGCCTACGCGCTTCTACCCCGACTGTGACTTGCAACTCCCCAGCAATTGGCATATGCTACGCTTATAGCTTGCTAGGTAAGGGGGGATACGATGAACGCACAGTATATCCTCGACTGGATGCCGCTCGTGATTCCTGTCGGTGCCATCGTCTTTATTGTCGTCATTGCGCGTAAGGCTTCAAAAATCGATGCTGAAAAGTAAGAAGACTCCAACTAGGGAGTCTTTTTTTATCGGATTCCGTTGACACTTTATTCTTGTGATTTCCCTATTGTTCGAAAACATAACGCCACACATTTTTATGGTATAAAGAAACTAGGTGAAAGACCTAATATCAGGAAATCATGGAGGGACAGATGAGACAAAGAACCGTCATGACTTTACTTGCACTCAGTCTACTGCTTACCGTGTGTATGTTGAAAAAATCGACGTTGACGCCAAAAGCTAGTACCATCGATCTCACCATCGCTGTCGTCGGAACGGCTCCAGTTCTTACACAATCTCCGGACTTCCACTCAATTGATCTGCAGGAAATCAAAGGAGATTTACGTCAATATGACGCCGTCATGATCATGCCGGAGTACTTACATAAAGCAGCAGGACGTGACTATCCCTCCGTCTACCGGAAAGCACATATTCCATTTTTCTTCATCGGCTCTCAAAAATCCATCGAACCGTTTCTTGATCCGAGTCTCTCCTATGAGGGAAGCATCTCGGTGCCGAATCCGACGTTTGCAGCTGGTATGCTCTATGACGATACGCAAGAGACGACCTGGTTGTTCGGAGAGGGGATCGAACGACCGAATCGTTCGGAGCAACTGAGGATCTATCAATCGATTTTTCAAACGATTGAACAGAGCCACCTGGAAAATTAACGCTTGAAGGAAACTAAACCGAAAGTGTCCGGAAGTGTACTCATTTCTTTCCGCTTCGGTCTGTTTTTCGTCCATCGAAATGTTTTGTTGGCGCTAAGACGATTTCCCGGATATTGACATGTTGTGGTGGCGCGATGGTGGATCAAACCGTCTCTGCGACTGGTGACTTGCGACGACACTACGCAATCAATTGATGCGCACTTAATGCGACAAAAAGCCCTTGCTCCACGAGCAAAGGCTTTTTGTTAACGTTCGATTTGTTCGCGTACTTGACGCCGGAACGTTTGGATATCATAGGCGGGTTCGCTTGTACTGAATTCAATCCCGTCGATTAAACGCGCATTGGATGACGCATCCGGGAACTCAATCCGCATCAACCACTCAAGCGTCGTCTCCTCATGACGTCTTGGGAAGGCTTGTTCAAGTTGCGAAGCAATCTTCAGCAACGGGTGATGACTATAACGTTTTGGAGCATGCGTTCGTACCTGTTTGGAACGTTTGACAGTCTGTTCCATTTCAATCGGAATGACTTTTCGCTTCCGGATGACGTACAGCGTGATTGCAACTAACCATACAGTCACGATTGCCGTCACGATCCAAATCCAATGTGACGTTCCCGCTTGGACCGTTGCTTGTTTGACGTCTTCCACGCTTTTGATGTTTTCAAGTCCCATCGCGCGGTTCGTCATGTTGTCCGCTTTTCGTCCGAGTGGCTCCGTCCAAAGGAAGAGGGAGCCAAATGCTTCAAACAGCGGTCGGATCGAATTCGTCACGGACCCTACGAGTACTTCCTTCGTCAATCGAAAAAGACCGGCTAAAAGGAGCCCTAACGTCAGCATCAGACCAACTGTTAAGAAGATACGTCGCCATTCTGTCATATAGGTGACGACGAATGGATACGCGACGACAAGGAAGAGGAGCAAAAAGGCACCAAGCGGTGGAGTCACACCTGGGAATAGAATCATCACGCCACCGACGATCAGTCCACTTGCGGCGTAACGCCAAGCTGACTCGACCGTATCAAGAAATGCGGTCCAGGCGACGAAGATAAGAGCTAAAATACAAGCAACCGGAGATAGAATGAACAGTAATCCCGCTGCGAGTAGCTGCAGTCCAATCCGAAGCGAGCGGTGCGGCACGAAGGCAAGTGCCGGGAAAACGAGTGCTAGATAGAACGGAACGGGTAACAGACTCGCTAGGAAAATCCACCAGAGAATCATGCGCTCACCCCTTTCTGCCGATGACCGAGATGGATCTCTGCCGTCGTTGACGGAACGCTCCGTTGTAAGCGTTTCGTGAAATAGCGGCGCTCGAGTGGTAAGTCATATTCTGAGATCCGGGCAAGACATTCCATCGTCCGAAGGAACTGATGTTTCCCCGTACCGGACGGGACATGATACCACTGACCCGTTCGATTGACCATCGAGATCCAAAGACTGTAGGAAGCGCCTTGTTTTTCGAGTTCGCGGATGATTGTTGCGGCACGCGATAAGAGTTTCTCGAAGTCAGAGCGGAGGGCGAGCCCGTCTGCTGACAGACCATCGACGATCACGGCATAATCATGATTACGTTTCCGATCATATTGATACGAATACAGTTCGTTTGTCTTTGCATAGGCAGACCAATAGATCGATTTCGCATCTCCGGAATAGGGAACGACTGAATGAAAACTCGAACGATCCGAAAACGGACTCGAACGATCAATCGTCTCACCCGGAATCATCCGCTCGTTCCACTCGACGGACGCTGGTGCGAAGTCCGGGAAGACATGCCCAAGTTCCTGGATGTCGAGCGTGATATAGATCGTCATCAGATGAAACGGATCCGAGATCATGATGTCAAACGATTGAATCCGAATCGTTCCTCGCTGTGCGGCAATGACATCGATTGAAAACGGGACGATCGTCTGTTTACCGACATACATGTGTTGACGCCAAAACTGACTATTCGCGTCAGGAAGCTTGATTTGATCCCCGAGTAGACCGGAAATCGTAATCCGTCCAAGCGGCAACTTCGTCGGATTCGTCAGCTCGAACGGAATCTGGATCGCTTCTTCCCGGAAAGCACGGACTGTCTCAAGGAGGCGGACGTGGATCCGCTTCGCGACATATTCAAGATAATAGGGCATCACCCAGCCGTATATCGTATAGGCAAATAACAAGGCCGCCATCCAAACAGGACCATAGAGTCCGACGATGATCCCACTTGCGCCCGTCATGGTGAGAATGATGAGGTTAAAGGCTTTTGGTGTGATCAATTGCATGATTACACCTCAGTTGGAACGGTGAGTGAATCGAGAACCTGCTGAACGAGACGTTCGTTCGACAACTTCAGCGTCGCTTCAAGTGTTAGGACGAGTCGGTGAGCGAGAAGCGGCGTTGCTAAGTGTTTGACGTCTTCTGGTGTGACGTACGTCCGCTCTTGCATCCAAGCACGCGCTTTTGCTGCCTTTAAAAGGGCGAGTGTCGCTCGTGGACTTGGTCCAATCTCAACGTCACGATGGGCGCGGAGTGCGTCACAGACATCAAGTAAGTAATTTTCGACGCTGTCCTCAATCGTGACAGCAACCACTTCCTCTTTCCAGTCGTTGAGTTGTTCGAGTGGAATGTGTAGATCGGCTGCGGTCAGATGCGCTCCACGTAACAATGCTTTTTCCGCTTGACGCGTCAGGGGAGCGAACGACAACTTGAACAAGAAGCGGTCGAGTTGCGCATGGGGGAGCGGGAACGTGCCGTGTCCGTCGAACGGGTTTTGTGTCGCGATGACAAGAAAGTGTTGGGGTAGCGTATACGACATATCACCAATTGTCACTTGTGCCTCTGCCATGGCTTCAAGGAGAGCGGACTGGGTCCGTGGAGTCGTTCGGTTGATCTCATCAACGAGGACAATGTTCGCAAACAGCGGACCAAACCGTTGTTCGAACGACCCAGTGAGTGGGTTAAACAGCTCCATTCCGAGTAAATCCGTCGGTAACGTATCTGCTGTACATTGAACACGTGAGAATTTTGCATCGAGTGTCTGTGCGAGCGCTTTTGCTAGTGTTGTCTTACCAGTCCCGGGACGGTCTTCGAGTAAAATATGCCCCTCGGCAAGTAAACCGATCAATAAATGATCAATCACATCGTCCTGACCAAGGATGGATTGCTTAAGTGATGTCCGTAACGTTTGAAACATAAACGATTCCCCCTTTAAGATGCTTTGTATTTCTAAAGTGTACGAAAATTCAGAAAAAACTGCTAGTGATTTTCCTAAAACGATTGGTCTAGAAATACGTCTACCTTTTATACTACCATTTTCATCCAAAAGTTTCGTGAAATATCAAAAACATTGAAACAGGATTAGGAAGTCATTTATCGAATAATGTATTTAGGGTTGCTAAGATAAGGAGGAATGGACTCATGAAACCATACACTACAGAATCCGATACCACTCCAGTCGTTCAACATGACGTCGTCCATAGTCCGCTCGATGATTACCAACGCGTCGTTTCCGGAGGTCCCCCGAATCGTCGTGCCTTTGCCGCGATCCGTCGACTCCCAATCGGATTACGTTTGCTTACGTATACACTTGGTTTCTTATTCACAGCAAGCATCCTCACTGGACTCATCATCAGTCTACTTGATTAAAAAAGACTCCCTCAGCGCACCGAGGGAATCCCATCATTCTTCAAAGAGATCATCCATCAGCTCGGTGATCTCTTTTTTACGCTCGTTCGTCTCATTGCGTAAGATTCGAATCGAGCGTCCGCTCCAATCGAGTCGGTCGCCAATCGTCGCTTGGCGCGGTAAACGACTTTTCGGTAATGTGATCGTCTCACGGTCGTCGGTCTCACAAATTGCTAGATCATCTTCAAAATCAGCTACGGTCAATCGCATCTGATACACCTCCGCGTCTAGTTATTCCGGTCGTAAATCAGGCCGGTTCGATTCCTTGATACCGTCACCAGTCGAGATATACTGAATCGTTCCACTTTGATCGGTTCGGTCAATCGTAATCCGTTCTGCCTTCAGTTCTTGTAAGACGGAAGGACGTGGATGACGATAGGCATTGTCCTTTCCGGCTGAGATCAAGGCACGTTTTGGTGATACAGCTTGTAGGAAGGGCAGGGAGGACGATGTGTCTGCCCCGTGATGTCCAAGCTTTAAGACATCAGCACGTACATCGGTGTTTGACTCGAGTAATTGTTGTTCAGTTCGGATCGGCGCGTCGCCCATGAAGAGGAAGCGGTCTTGTCCATGTTCGACCCGGAGGACGGCACTCCAGCTGTTAAGATCCTGTGTCCCGTCTGTTAGAGGAGCAAGGAACGTAAAGCGTGCGGCTTCACTCGGTATTTTAAGACCTGCCTTAACTGACTTGATCGTCACCCCTTCGCGTTTGACGGCAAGGAGGAAATCGCGATACGTCTCCGTCGTATGCGTGACTCGCGGGGCATAGACGCTGTCGACTGGAAAGGCATCGAGGACGGTATCGAGTCCACCGATATGATCGGCGTCCGGATGTGTCGCAATGACCGCTGTTAAGCGTTTGATACCCAATTTTTGCAGGTAGCGGACGACATCTTCGCCTTTGCCGTTATTCCCACCATCAATCAAGATCGCATCTTCCTTCGTTCGGATGAACGTGCTATCTCCTTGACCGACGTCAAAACCATAGATCTCCATCTGTCCTGCCGTCGGGGCAGGGGGTTCTTCGTCCCGTGTCGTATAGAAGATGACGATTAAACAGAGTGCTAATAGAATCGTTGATCCCCATTTCAACATGTCGGTTCCTCTTTCTCGAACAGATACAGCATGCCATTGCGCGGATGACCGAACCGTGGTCCGCTGTAACCGCGTCGTTTTAAGGCAGCGCGCATCAGAATCATCATGCCGCCGTGACCGACGAGTAGAACCCGTTCGTCGTCTTCGAACATTAATTGATTTAAGAGCACTTCAATCCGTTCATTCGCATCCTTGATTTCGGCTTGAATTCGTTTACTGAACGGGGCTGCGAATCGACCGAGAACCGCCCAGCCGAGGAACGGTAATCGGAGATTCGACCGAATCGTCGGAAACGGCACTTCACGCAGCAGATCCGTCACGATGATTTCTTGATCATAAACGCTCTGCGCCGTCTGGACGGCACGCGGCATGCTACTGGCATAACAAACGGTCCAGTCAATCTGACCGAGCTCGACCGGTTGAATATCGATCTCTGACGTATCATACCGTTCAATCCATTTTTCAATATCGCTAGCGCTAATCCAGCCTTTCATCGGATATCCTTCCGTCACCCGGTGATGCCTCACTAATCCAATTTGTTTCATATGTCGTACGACGGATTACACCGTCTCCCTCACTTTCATTCATCGTTTACAAAGCGACACGGATTGCCAGTCCACATAAAATCGCTCCTAAGATACTGAGCAAGCTCCCGATGATGTAATATTCCGCAAAGCGGCGATCTTCAAACTGTTTAAAACGAGCCAATGCCTTCAAGGCAATGATGAAGCCAATGGCTCCAGTTGCATTCGTGACAACGAGCAGGGTGATGATTGCTCGTTCGACGAGACCGATATAACGTCCGATCCCGATTAATTCCGTCGTATAACTGCGCGCAGAATCTTCGACTTCGTGCGTGACGGTCCGCGAGATGCCATCTAATTGCTCTTTGCGTGTCACTTTCCGCTCGAAATGCGCTTCAATCAACCGCGGCGCGAATGGTGCGAGCATCAGGGCGATTCCGTGACCGAGTAACTCCGTCGTCACTAAACTAAAGCAAAGAATCCACAGGATCTGCTCCGGTCGTGCGAACGACAACGACCAATCGATCGGAACGAACACCCATGTCAAGGCGATGATGGCAACGATATGTAACGCTTGATCGATCCAGTACGCTGCTGCTTGTTTGACGCGGCGTTTGAGCGGGGAAGCATCGAGTAGGGCGTGAAACACGAGAATGCTGCCTCCAAGCCACCCGGCGATGTCGATGGTCAATTCCCGTTGGATGACGAAGAACGCAAGCACAAGTAGCATCAGAGCCGCATGAACGGCAAGATGTTGGAGTAAGATGCGTTGGTGTCGATGTTTCAGTTGCGCCATTCGTTTCGTCTGTAATGGAAAATCAGCAAGTAGATGGACAAGTAAAAGACTAAGTAAGACGGTCACCGAATCGCCTCCCAGACTTGGAATTGCTCCAGTGCCTGGGTCAAGGCAGCTTCAAGTCGCTTCCGTTGCTTACGCTGCGAGCGGGAGACGAGTTTTGCGACATTTACGCGGGCATCTTGTTCCTTGAAGCCCATCTTCAGTCCGATCTCTTCATACGTATCATCCGGATATCGATCCATCAACCGGTGCAGTTCAATCTGACGGTCCGTCTTCCCGAAGTAAGCCGGATACAGCATTTCGAGATAACCGTTCAGCAAGGCAGTCGGTAAGTAGGGCGGTCCAGCAAAGGCAATCCGCGATGGAAGCGTCTTCGCTAATTCCTGTGCTTCGAAAGCATGAATGATTGCACTACCATTGGCTTCTTCAGCCCGCGTCGTCGAAATCGTCTCATATTGACCAAATCCAATCCCGATGTAACCTGGCAACTCTTGATTCAATAAGTGCAGAATGACCGGATAACTAACCGGATAATCCGCGAATACCGCTAGTAAACTATCGCCGGATTTGATTTGAAACGGAACAATACTCAATGGAAATGCTGTATTCAAATCGTTCGCGAGTACACGAAGCGCTTGAAGTAACGCTTCTTTGCTCGGATAATCGCGGGAACCTTTGACATCAAACGACAAAGCAACAGCTTGCATGACGATTCCTCCTGTTCGTTTGTTACCACAATGATGGAAACATTTAATTTGTTACCGTTAAAAAGGTAACATTTGCAGTGTTACTGTTATTAGAGTAACAAAGAATAAGGAGGAAGACCAACAGGACGATAGACCGATTTTTAAATGGCAGGGGGGATAAATGGATTTGACTAAAATATCATTTTTTTATTTAGGTTAACATAACATATATTATCAATAGTTATAAGAATTTGTCTCATAATCAAGGTAAACTTAAGATAGTGAGACAAAACAAAAAAACACGGGATTAACCGTGTTTTCGACAATCATACGGACGTGTCCGTTCCAATCGATGAATCAAACGATCCAAGAATATATGATGGCGGCGTTCGAGTTGCGTGATCCGTTCAAGCGGCAACCACGCAAAATCAAAGAAATCACCGCAATCCTGACCGTCACCAGCAACACAATGCGTCCAGCGGTTCTCTTGGCATTCAATGTGCGCATGATAGAAATACGTGTAATGCACCCGCATTCGCTCCGGATAACGCATCTCTTCTTCGCCGATGTACTGGACGGATGCTAACGAGAGACCACTTTCCTCAAGCGTCTCACGGACAGCCGCTTCTTTTGCGATTTCAGCATCTTCGATCGTACCTGCAGGAATCTGCCAATCACTCTCAGGAGCCGATTGTGGATGAAAAACAAGTAGTTCCCATCCGTTAGGTTTTTCCCGAGTGATATAGATTGCTACTTTTTCGCGACGTCTGAATTTCATCTTCATCACCTCTCCAAGGTCGGCAGATTGCACAACAAGCAGCTAAAGGGACGGTCCCGTAGCTGCTTGATCAATTGACGCTATAAGCAAAGCTGCGGAGACGCGTGACCCGACGCTTGTTCGTGACGAATCGTGACCTGACTATTTCTTCTATTGTAGCCGTTATTGGTCAGTGTTTCAATTTGTAAACGATATTTCTCGCGATAAATCTCAAAATTCCGAGCATTCGTCTCAAAATTCCCTCTCCTGCCCTGCTAAATCTAAAAAAGCTCCCCCGCTATCCGGAGGAGCCTTATCTCATCGTGTATACCAGTCGAGCAATGGACCGAATTTCTCTTCATCATAGGCGAATGAACCGTTCGATAAGCGGTCGAGGAACGATAACGAACCGATTTGGATCGTTTTCTCCTGCTCTTTCCCGCTAAGGACCAATTCCTTTGCTTGCGTGACATCGATCAATGCTGCGACCCGGTGTGGTTTTGACTTCAAATCACGCAGTAATTGTAAGCCACGGAGCGCACGGCTCGAGACTTGGAACTGATCCGCGAGACGCATCTTCTTCAAGGCACCCCGTTGCGTCAAAAGAACGATCTGCGGCGCTTCCTTGAAGCCGATCGCACCCGCGACGACGTCCTGATCCTTCAGGTTGATCGCCTTGACACCGGCAGCCCGGACACCGACGACCGGGACGTCATCTTCCGTGAACCAGAGCCCGAAACCGTTCTGTGTCGCAAGGAAAAGATCCGTTTGACCCGTCGAGACCTGAGCGTACAAGACTTCGTCGTCTGCCTTCAGACGGACGCCTTGGAGTGGTTTTGACTTCCGCTGTGCATTGTAATCACTCAGTTTCGAGCGTTTGACCATCCCTTGACGGGTAACGAACAAGCAGTGATGGGCTTCATCGAACGAGCGGACGAGATCCGCTGAAAGAACCCGGTCACCCGGTTCGAGAGGGACGAGGTTCGCGACGTGTTGACCGCCATCTTTCCATTTCGTATCCGGCAATTGGTGGACCGGAATCAGCAAGTAGTTTCCGCGAACGGTCCAGACAATCAAGTGATCGGTCGTCATCGCTTGCCCTTGGAGCAACGGACGATCCTGTTCCTTCAAGTCCGGTAAGTCGTTCGAGGCACCGAATGAACGGAGTGATGAACGTTTGACGTAACCGTTCTTCGACAGGAAGACCATCGTTTCCTCGACAGCGATCATGACTTCCGTCTTCAGCTTCAGTTCTTCTACTTCCGCTTCGATCGTCGAGCGACGTTTGTCCGCGACTTGTTCTTTCAAGACCGTCAATTCCTTGATGATGAGACGATTACGTGTCTTTTCATCGTTGAGGATCTTCTCAAGACGAGCGATCTCCTTCTCGAGTTTCGACGCTTCTTCCTGCAACTCGACGATATCGGTATTCGTTAACCGGTAGAGTTGAAGCATGACGACGGCTTCCGCTTGACGGTCCGTGAAGTTGAACCGCGCAATCAGCTTGTCCTTCGCATCTGCTTTATTCGATGCAGAACGGATCAAGGCAAGTGTCTCATCGAGGACAGAGATCGCTGTCATCAAGGCGGAGACGACTTCCTGGCGGCGTTTCGCTTGCTCAAGATCAAATGCTGTCCGGCGGATGACGACTTCCTTGACGTGTGCGAGATACGCATCAAGCAACGTCAAGACGCCCATTTGCCGCGGTGTCCGCTCGTGGATCGCGACCATATTGTAGTTATAGGCAATTTGTAGATCCGTTTGTTTGAGATAGAAGTGTAAGACACCTTCCGCGTCCGCTTCCTTTTTCAACTCGATGACAACACGTAAACCATCGCGATCGGTCTCGTCACGAACTTCGGCAACACCTTCAACCTTTTTATCAAGACGGAGTTCTTCCATCCGTTTGACGAGGTTCGCTTTGTTGACCTCATACGGGAGCTCAGTGATAACGATTTGCTGGCGACCGCCCCGCAATGTCTCAATCGTTGAACGCGAACGGATGATAACTTTCCCACGTCCTGTCTCGAACGCCTTTTTGATGCCGTCAAGACCTTGAACGACGCCACCAGTCGGGAAATCAGGACCTTGCATGTGCGTCAATAAGTCATCGACGTTCTGAACCGTACCGGAGATTCGACCGATCGCAGCATCAAGGACTTCCCCCGCGTGGTGCGGTGGAATCTCGGTTGCGTAACCGGCGGAAATCCCCGTCGAACCGTTCATCAGCAGGTTCGGTAGTAGTGATGGTAAGACAAGCGGTTCCTCCGTCGTATCATCGAAGTTGAGCGTGTAATCGACAGTCTGTTTATTGATCCCGTCGAGAATGAGACTCGAGACTTTCGAAAGACGGGCTTCCGTATACCGCATCGCTGCCGCGCTATCGCCGTCGATTGATCCATTGTTTCCTTGCATATCGATCAACGGGTAACGGAGCTTCCACTCTTGGCTCAAGCGGACCATTGCTTCATAGACCGATGAGTCACCATGCGGGTGGTAGTTACCGATGACGACGCCGACTGTCTTCGCCGATTTTCGGTAAGCACGGTCGAACAGGTTTCCTTCCGTATGCATCGCATACAAGATCCGACGTTGTACTGGTTTCAGACCATCACGGGCATCCGGTAAGGCACGATCTTGAATGATATATTTCGAATAACGACCAAACCGGTCGCCGACGACTTGCTCGAGCGACAGGTTCAGGATGTTTTGTAGATTAGACATGTTCGTTCACACTCTCTTTCGTCACGTGCTCGTTCTCGATGATCGAGAGGTCTTCGGCGAGACCGAAGGCGACATTGTCCTCGATCCACGTCCGGCGGTGTCCGACGTTATCTCCCATCAGGACAGAGACGCGTTTTTCCGCTACGGCAGCATCGTCGATCGTAACCCGGATCAACGTCCGTGTCTCGGGATCCATCGTCGTTTCCCAGAGTTGCGGTGCGTTCATCTCCCCAAGTCCTTTGTAACGCTGGATCATATAACCTTTACCGAATTTCTTCGTTGTTTTCTTAAGGGTCTCTTCATCCCAGACGTATTCGAACTTCTCCGATTTGCCTTTCCCTTTTGAGACACGGTAGAGCGGTGGTAAAGCAACGAAGACCTTCCCAGCGTCAATCAATGGGCGCATGTAGCGGAAGAAGAAAGTCAGCAATAAGACTTGGATATGCGCGCCATCGGTATCGGCATCGGTCATGATGATGACTTTGTCGAAATTACAATCTGACAAGTCGAAATCAGCTCCGACACCGCCGCCAATCGCGTGAATGATCGTGTTGATTTCTTCATTCTTCATGATATCGGCAAGTTTCGCTTTCTCTGTGTTCAAGACCTTACCACGAAGTGGAAGGATCGCTTGGAACGTCCGGTTTCGTCCTTGTTTTGCAGAACCACCGGCAGAATCACCCTCAACGAGGAACAATTCATTCTTGTCCGCGTTTTTTGAAGCCGCAGGTGTTAGTTTTCCGTTCAAGATGCTCGAACGTTTTTTCTTTTTCCCGTTTCGTGCTTCTTCGCGCGCTTTCCGTGCCGCTTCCCGGGCTTGCGCAGCGCGAATTGCTTTTTTGATTAACAGTGTCGCCGTTTGCGGGTTTTCCTCCAAGTATGTCGAGAGACGACGACTGATGACAGCGTCACAGCTCGTCCGCGCTTCCGGTGAACCGAGTTTCGACTTCGTTTGTCCTTCGAACTGAAGGAATTCTTCCGGAATTCGGATCGAGACGATCATCGTCAACCCTTCGCGGATATCATTTCCGTCAAGGTTCTTATCCTTTTCCTTCAAAAGCGTGTTTTTCCGGGCATATTCATTCATGACCCGTGTCATTGCTGTTTTTGCCCCGACTTCATGTGTGCCGCCGTCGCGTGTCCGGACGTTGTTGACGAACGAAAGGACGTTTTCCGAGTACGCATCCGTGAACTGGAAGGCGATATCGACTTCGATCTCGTTTTCCGTTCCTTCGAATGCAACTGTCGGATGAAGCGTGTCTTTATCATCGTTCAAGTACTGGACGAATTCGCTGACACCGTCTTGGTACTGGAAGATGTCCTGTTTGTCGGACCGTTCGTCCGTCAACGTAATCTTCAGACCTTTTAGCAAGAAGGCTGATTCGCGTAAGCGTTCCGCAAGCGTATCGTAGTTGTATGTCAACGTACTGAAGATCGAGCCATCTGGTTTAAAGTAGACGCTCGTTCCTTTTTGGCGCGTCGTACCCGTTTCAAGCAACGTCGTCTTCGGAATCCCGCCGTTTTCAAACGTTTGCTCATATTGTTTCCCGTCACGGAAGATCGTTACTTTCAAATCCGTTGATAAGGCGTTAACGACCGACGCCCCGACACCGTGTAAGCCACCGGACGTCTTATATCCACCTTGACCGAACTTACCACCGGCGTGAAGGACCGTGAAGATGACTTCAGCAGTCGGTTTTCCCGATGCATGCATCCCCGTCGGCATCCCACGTCCATGGTCACGGACCGTGATTGCATTATCTTTATGGATCGTGACATCAATTTGTTCCCCGAATCCTGCGAGTGCTTCATCGATCGCGTTATCAACGATCTCGTAGACGAGATGGTGAAGTCCACGGTGATCGGTAGAACCGATATACATACCTGGGCGCTTCCGGACTGCTTCGAGTCCTTCGAGCACCTGTATGGCATCATCATTGTAGTTATTTAAGTCTGTCGCCATTCATTTCACCTCAAAATTCAAAATTACGACGTCGTTTTTACAAACGTTCGTTCGTTATTTCAAGTAGTCTGTCTCTAATTGTAGGCATCTTCTTGCTTCCTGACAAGCATAACCTGTAATGGGCATGAAAAAAGACACCTTCACGAACGGGTGAAGATGCCTAAAGTCGTGCGATGACTTACAGGTATTGATGCTCGATTTTGATGCAACGATTCTCAATATATGGAATGCCAGCGCCGAGCGCCAGGCTCTCTGCTTCGACACTTGAGAGACCAAGTTGATTCCAAATCATCCCGACGTCACCGTGAGCGACAGCATCTTTCGCGACATCCGCCAAAAACTCAGACCGACGGAAAACGTCAACGATATCGATGTGTCCTGGAATGCTTGCAACACTTGGATAGACTTTTTGACCGTTCCATTCGTTTAACGTTGGATTGACCGGAATGACTTCGTACCCGTGTTGAACCAAGTAGTCAGCAATCCAGTTCGCCGTCTTCCCAGAATCACTTGAGACACCGACGACCGCAATTCGTTTCGCATCCTTCAAATACTGACGTGCTTCTTGATCGGTAATCATTTAGAACTCCCCCTTATGAAAATAACTCTTACCTAACAGTCTATACCCGAACCAAGATGAAGTATGCGAAATCAAGCACGTTTTCGACGTTTTTCAGAAATCGTCTTGAAATCAAATGAGTCGACCAATGACCCACCAGACGTCTTCTCGATGCAACTGAGAGCGAAATTGACTATTCATTCTTTTTTATCGTTTTAGGTTACATAATACTATTATTGTTATTAAATAGTCTCTACAACCCTTAAACCCCTAAAAATAAGTTAAATTCTCACGTGCATCGAGTTGACCAACGACCCGTCTAGCACCTTGTCGATGCAACTGAGCGCTCCCTGTCTGACAATTTAACATTGCGTGAAATAACTATTTCACGCAAACAAGTGTCTGACGTACCAACGTTTGGTATACTACTACTAGAGGGGTGATTGTCGGATGAGTTTATTTAAAAACCTAGGAAAAACAATACATAAAACGACCGTTTCGGCTACAGCATCAGCGATTCCCGGTTATGAGCGGATGCCACGCTTCATTCAGTCCTATTTAGATCAGTTAGCAGCCAAACATTTCTCATTAGCAACGATGCGTCGGTACGTCTATGACTATGAAGCGTTCTTCCAATTCGTCGCTGCGGCGTCAGGTGAAGAGGTAACAGCGCGAGATATTCCGCTTGAAGCATTCGTCGAGATCGATGCAGCAGGAATCGAAGCCTACGCCGAATACCTTGCCTTAACGAAACAAAATGCACCGAGCGTCATCAACCGGAAGTTATCAGCGTTACAGTCACTGTTTCGTTATTTGGTCGATACCGGTCAGTTGTCGGAAAACCCGGTCGCCAAAGTCAATCGACCGAAACAAGCCAAACGGGAACCGGTTTATCTGACAAAACGCGAATGGGACGAATTGATTCAGTTATTACCGTCAAACGTTGAGATGAATGCCCGTGAAGCGTCGCATTATGAACGGGATCGTGTCCGCGACGTGACGTTATTCCAATTACTTGGCTATAGCGGGATGCGTTTAAGTGAGATGACGCAACTCGTCTGGAACGATGTCGATTTCCACGAAAATACGCTCCGCGTCATCGGGAAAGGCAATAAAGAACGATTGATTCCACTTGCGAAACCAGCACGAATTGCCTTACGCAAATACGCGATCCATTATCAGATGCCAACGAGCGGCGCCGTACCTGTCTTCCAAAAACACGGGAAACCACTCAGCCCACGGGCAGTCCAGCATATTTTGCAGCGGCACACGGAACGACTGAAGCCAGTTCTCCCCTTTTTAGAGCGCAAAAAAATTACGCCACATAAACTACGGCATACGTTTGCGACACGACTTGCGACCGGCGGGGTCGACGTCCTGACGATCCAGCAGTTACTCGGTCACGAATCCGTCGCAACGACGCAGGTCTATGCCCATATCGGTGATTCGGAGAAAAAACGCGCCGTCGATTTATTT
This sequence comes from Exiguobacterium sp. EF_C8, assembly GCF_054956715.1. Lineage (NCBI taxonomy): Bacteria > Bacillati > Bacillota > Bacilli > Caryophanales > Exiguobacterium > Exiguobacterium sp. EF_C8. The sequence continues at coordinate 1,628,051 of NZ_CM143264.1, forward strand.
GATGGTGAACGATAATAATATTATGTTAACTAAAGGAGGGATCTCATGAATTACGGGCTCAGTGAACGTAAAATCAAACAGATGTCTGATGCCTATGCCTTTCGACGGGGAAAGAAGTATGTCGCTGCCCGAAAGGTTACGTTACACAATTACCGGATGGGTGACGAGCTAATTGAAGCGAGCGTAGACGGTGAGGAACGATTCACGGTGACGGTCCGCGTCAAGGCGCACGGTGTCGACGCTGGCTGTAACTGTCCGTCGCTTGCGATGGATACGTCATTTTGTGGACATATCGTCGCTGTTTTGCTGGCGATGCATCATGTGCAGGCACACGGCACACCAACACCGCTCTCGCCGCAAATCCGCCCTTTTACGGCAATTCAAGTCGACGACGCAGGCGCGCGCAACTATTTACGCAGTCTCACACCCGATCGTCGGGTGGCGATTCATTTCGAACTGACTGGACCCGTCGTGACGCTCAAACGATTGACGGATAAACAGCAGCATCAACTGTCCCTGCCCTACTTCGATCGTTTGCTTGGACAGACAAAGTATTTGCAGCGGGTTGCGGATGTTTCGTTCAGTCCTGATTTACAGGAACGGATCGTTTCCGGTACGCCGATCGTTAAGCTCCATCTCGATCGAACGGCTCAGAAAGTTGAAGTCCGCGTGTCGTTTGATTATCAAGGGATTCAGCTGAATCCGCTCGATGAGACGATTTACGTTGGACGGGATCAAGTAACGGAGCAAAGTGTCTTACGCTATTTACGTGAATTCCAAGCGACACCATCGAATTCGCACTATGTCATCACCAGTGACGCCGCGCAGTATGCTTTTTTACGGAGTCTGCTTGACGAACGGGTTGCGCTCGGTCAACTGGAGTTATTTGCAACGCAAGCCATCCGAACGACGTTACCAAAAGGACCCTTTCATCCGCGGATCGAAGTCGACGTGACAGACCGCCTCGACTGGCTTGTGTTCAACTTTTCGATGGATGGAATTCCGGAAGACGAGCTGAAACGTGTCCTGAAGTCGCTCATCTTACAAAAACGCTATCACCGCTTGAAATCCGGACAGTTCGTATCTTTAGAGGCACGGGCCTTTCAGCAGTTGCAACGGGTTCTCGCCCAGATGGAAGCGAGTGAACGCGACTTACGCGACGGGCGACTCGTCTTACCTGCCGTCCGGAACATGAAGCATCTGATCGGTGCCTCCATCCTGCATCTCCATGCCGATTTGCTCGAGAAATGGTTCGAATTGAAATCCGGACAAGGATTCCGGCTCGACTTGCCGAATTCGTTAGAGTCACAACTCTATCCGTATCAACGGACGGGCATTCAATTTCTAAAGAATTTGGACGCGCACCGATGTCACGGCATCTTGGCCGATGAGATGGGGCTTGGAAAGACAATTCAAGCGATTGGTTATGTAGCAACGATTTCGGATAGTCGTGCACTGATCGTCGCACCAGCATCACTGCTCCGCAACTGGGAGGCGGAACTGAAGCGCTTTTTACCCGGTCGACCGGTTCATGTCGTGACGGGTTCTCAAACTAGCCGACTTTCCGAACTGGAGTACTTGGCTGAAAACACAGTGACGATTGTCTCCTATACGACGCTTCGGACCGACGTCCGTCGCCACCCTGTATATGACGTCGTTTTCTTTGATGAAGCACAGCACTTGAAGAATCCGCAGTCACAAACGGTCAGTCAACTGCGACATCTGCAAGCAAAACGCCGGTTCGCCTTGACAGGAACACCACTTGAGAATCGACCGCGCGATATCTGGTCGATCTTCCATGTCTTGTTTCCGGAATTACTGCCGGATCTAGCGACGTTTGAGAAATGGTCGTTTGATGACATGCAACAATTCATTCAACCATTTTTATTACGGCGTGAGAAAAAAGATGTCTTACAGGACTTACCAAAGAAGCAGATCGAGCATCATTATGTCGAGCTCGGACCGAATCAAAAACGGTTATATGCGTCGTATCTCGCCAAATTGCAACTCGAGACGCTGCAGCATTTAGACGAAACGAAACGTGAAGATCGTTTGAAGTTACTGGCGGGCTTAACGCGGTTGCGGCAAATTTGTAACGATCCGGGATTATTCGTCGAGGGGTACACAGGGGAAGCAACGAAACGAACGCGTCTGCTCTCACTGATTGCAGAAAAACGAGCAGCCGGAAAACGGATCTTGATCTTCTCACAGTATACGCAAATGCTCGAGCGCATTCGTTCGGATCTCGCGCAACGTCACCTCCCCCACTTCCTATTGACGGGTGAGACACCGCTCGAAGACCGGGTCGCGTTATGCGACCGGTTCAATGACGGTGAAGTCGATCTCTTCTTGATTTCGCTGAAAGCTGGCGGAACGGGACTCAACCTCGCCTCCGCTGATACCGTCATCCTGTTTGACAGCTGGTGGAATCCGGCCGTCGAACAACAGGCAGCCGATCGCGCCCATCGACTTGGACAACAGTCTGACGTGACGGTCATCAAATTGCTGACACGCGGAACGATCGAAGAGAAGATGACGGAATTACAAGATCGAAAAGCCAAAATGGTCGATGCCGTCCTGACGGCTCCAGACAGTGACGCCTTGACCGTCAAGGAACTCGTTCATCTCGTAACGACAAAGGAGGAACAACGGTGATCCTTGATCTCCTGCTTGGTTATCTCATCGGTAGTATTTTAGGTGGTACGCTCTTTAAGTACATTAGTCGTACCGATTTGGCAAAGGTCGGTTCCGGAAACATCGGTGCCCGCAATGCCCATCGTGCCGGTGGGCTTCCGGCTTTTTTATTCGTTTATCTGTTTGATGCCGCGAAGACAGTCTTTGCGTTGCAGATCACTGACACGTTTTATCCGGTCGCCCTCGCCGTGCTCATCGGTCACTTGTTTCCATTGTTTCACCCACGACGCGGCGGTAAAGGGTACGCTGTATTTTCCGGAATCGTCTTCGCTATCACGCCATGGGCATATCTTGCCGGATTAGGCATACTCGGTTTGTCTTATCTCGTAACGAAAGATAGTGTCAAAGCGGGGCTTATTCCGGTCGTTTTACTTCCGTTACTACCCGTCTTCTTAGACGCAGGGTCAGTCAATATCTTGTGTACCGTTGCCGTAAGTCTACTTGTCCTGTGGGCTCATGATGCACTCCACAAGCCAGCCATTACATAAGGAGGACGTCTCCATGATCGACTTTTCCATTGCAACTGCGGACGACGCGGAAGCAATCCATGAATTGAACTACCTCACCTTTACAGAAGAGATTCCGCAACATCAACCGAACATCGAACGGAAACGAATTGATCGATTCCATGATCAGAACACTTACTTGATCGGTAAGGAAGACGATCGACTCGTCGCGATGATCGCCATTCGAAAGCATCGTCCCTTTTCGCTTGAGGAAAAGGGCGTGACGCTAGAAGAGACACTGACGGACCCAGCGGAAATCCGCTTACTTAGCGTTCGTCCCGAATACCGCAATAGTCGTACGTTCATGCAATTGATGCGCTTTTTAATGGTCTACCTCGAGCGGGAGACGATTGATCACGTCTATATCAGTGGTACGACGCGGGAAGCAAAACTATACGCGCGATTCGGCTTTACACCAATTGCAGCTACGCTTGGTAGTGGTGACGCCCAGTTTGTACCGATGTTGTTGTCGCGCGCAACATACGAACGATCCGTCATTGCGGATGTCTTACGTCCCCTGCATTTTCTAGCCGGTCCGGTCGAGGTTGCGCCGACGGTCCGTCAAGCGGCGCAACAAGCACCGCGTCCACACCGGACGGCCTCGATGCGGCAGCTCGATCAAGATTTACGTGGCCGAATGTGTCAGTTGCTGGATTTGCCACATGTCTCGATGGCCGTCGGCAGCGGTACGCTCGCCAATGATATTGTCGCGCAACAACTCACTGGACATGGATTGATCCTGAACGGCGGCGAGTTCGGTCAACGCTTGATTGATCACGCGGCACGTGCCGGCAAGTCCTTTGATGTCCATACGCTTCCCCTCGGTCACCCGATCGACTTGAAGCAACTCGCTCATCAATTGAGGCAAACGGCATACAACTGGATCTGGTTGACGCATTGTGAGACGTCAACGGGTGTTCTCTATGATCTTGATGCAGTAAAAGTGCTGTTAGATCAACGAACCGCACTCGTCGTCGATGCGATCAGCGCTGTTGGAACCGGACATTTCTCATACGATGGCTGCACTTTCGTCACGACTGTTTCCGGGAAAGCGATTGGTGGTTTACCGGGTCTTGCGTTCATTGGTCACGCAGATCGCGTCCTACCTTCTCTCTGTATTCCCCGTTATCTGGATTTAGGACTCTACGCAGAAGGGGTTGCCTTTTCCGGCTCGTCGAACCTGTTGCTTGCCTGTCAGGCAGCGCTTGATGACCTCGATCTTAATCAAGCAGCAATCAAGATGACCTATCTCGAACAAGCCGTCCGCGCAACTGGATTCCAACTCCTCGCACAACAAGAAGCACAAGCGCCGGGAATACTGACGATCGTTCATCCGTCCGCAACTGATTTAGGCGACGCTCTGCGTATTCAGGGGTATCACGTCCAGTACGAAAGCGACTATCTCGTTTACAATCAGTGGCTTCAAATTTCGACGATGGGACAGACGACGATACGACAAATTGGACGTCTCGTTCGTGTTTTAGTTCGTGAAAATCAACGAATCATCATAAAGAATGAAAAAAACGAAAGACCTCTCAACCCCTGATTTCAAGCGGTTTGGAGGTCTTTCGACTTCAAAAAGATAAAAAAAGAGGTTTATGGATTTAAAACATAGGGGTATAAACTCATTAGCACCGCATCAAACCGGTGACTTACTCACACATGTTTCTCAATATCAGCGTAATGACCTGGGAGAGAAATGCAAAGTCACGAAAGCGTCAGATTCATGAGAGTCTGAAACCGATTGTCTTAGCATGATTCATATTGTTCAGGATTCGTCCTGCTCCTACATTCATTACCTTTTGAGGGCTATACCAAATTCAAGGGGGAAATGAACATGTCAGTTAATTTAACAGCCGAAAAACGCGAGGTACGTCCACGCTCACTCCGTAAACAATTGCGTCATGAAGGAAAAGCTCTTGGCGTCGTGTATGGTTACAAAGTGGAAAGTACACCAATCGCATTTGAAGAAAAAGAATTGCTTAAAATCGTCCGGGAAAACGGTGAAAACGTCTTGATTTCACTCAAACTCGACGGTAAAAATATTAACGTCTTGATCAATCGCCGTGATATGGATGTCTTCACCCCAACAGTCGATCACGTTGAATTCATCGCCGTGAAAATGGATGAAGAAACAGAAGTCGAAGCAGACGTTGTACTCGTTGGCGAAGCAGCCGGTGCAAAAGTTGGCGGCTTCCTATCACAAACACTCTTTAAAGTAACAGTCGCCGCTACACCAGATAAATTACCAGAGAACGTCGAAGTCGACGTCACGAACCTCGAAATCGGCGATTCGATTTCTGTAGCCGATCTTCCAGAACAAAAAGATTTCCGCATCGTTACAGAAGGCGACATTCAAGTCGCAGCTGTCGTCGAATCGACACTCGAGCAGGATCTTGAAGAAATCGAGGAAGCAGAGGCACAAGCAGAAGCTGGCGAAGACAACGAAGCGGAAGCAACAGAAGCATCTTCAGAAGAAACAGCTGAAGAGAACGAAGACAACAAATAAGTCGTTTAACGATACGCCCTTTGCGGCGTATCGTTTTTTTGTGTCTTGACAACAGACGCTGGATTGCCTAAAGTGAACAGCGTATCACCTATTACCATATCCACTAGGGGAGCCCAATTGGCTGAGACGATTCACTTCGGACCCTTCGAACCTGATCTAGTTCATACTAGCGTAGGAAAGTGGAGCGATCACATCCAATGACTCCTGCTGCGCGCAGTTTTTCTGAGGACCGCTCTCTTTTTTACGGAGGGCGGTCTTTTTTGGCGTCTCCCCCATTCAAAGGAGGACGTATCTAATGCAACACTGGAAAATGAAAGAAATCATGGTCATGATGATGCTCGCCGTCGCTTGCGGCGTCATCTATCTTGGTTGGTCAACACTCTGGTTACCGATCTCAGCGATCTTCGGTCCTGTCGGTGCCAACTGGATGTTTGGCATCTGGATCATTGCGAGTCCGCTCGTCGCAGCAATCATTCAAAAGCCAGGTGCCGCTTTAATTGCGGAAGTCGTCGCGGCAGCCGTCGAACTGTTCACAGGTAGTCATTTTGGTTTATCCGCTCTTCTGATCGGAGTCTGCCAAGGACTTGGTGCGGAACTCGTCTTCGCGATGACGCGTTACCGTCGTTATGACACATGGACCTTGATGTTATCGGGTGTCGGAGCCGCGATTGGTAGCATCGTTTATAGTCTAATCGCGAACGGATTCGGTTACTACACAACGACGACGTTGCTTGCGACAACTGGCTTACAATTGATCAGCGGCGCATTACTCGGTGGCTTGCTTGCAGCCATTCTCGTCCGTCGCCTTGTTGCGACTGGTATCTTGAACGGGTTTGCGGCAGGACGTGCGAAACGAGAAATCGCATGATTACTGTCGACGACCTCAGCATCCGCTATCCCGGTCAGATGAAATCGGTGCTCAATCATGTATCGCTGACGATTGAGCAAGGGACGACCCTTCTGCTCGGACGAAGTGGGAGTGGCAAGACGACATTACTTCATGCCCTTGCCGGACTGACACCGGAAACGATTGAAGTCGAACAGACTGGTACCGTTACCCGGTCCGGTTCGGTCGGAATCTTGTTTCAAAATCCAGAAGAACAGTTCTGCATGGAGACGATCGGACGCGAAATCGCTTTTAGTTTAGAAAATCGCTCGATTCCGCACGTGGAGATGGATGAACGAATTGAACGCTTACTCGCACTCGTCGGTCTCCCCCTTCCCTTCTCGACACCGATCGCGAGTCTATCCGGTGGAATGAAACAGCGTCTCGCGCTCGCAGCGGTCCTAGCACTTGAGCCGACGATCTTATTACTCGATGAACCAACGGCTCAGATTGATCCAATCGGACAACACGAGCTGATGGCGTTGATTTTTCGGATTCAAAAAGAACACGATTTAACGATCGTCTTGATCGAACACCAACTCGATGTCTGTTTGTCGTACGTCGACCAGGTCGTCTTGCTTGAGGACGGATCGATTACTGCGACAGCAGATCCACGGGATCTGTTCCCCCAGGATTACAAAGAGCTTCAAACGAAAGGTATTGCCGTTCCCTCTTTGTATCCGTATACGTTAGAGACGTTACCCATAGATGGACCGCAAGCGGCGCGACTTCATGTGCCTTCCACCGTCGCTACAGCTGGTCGCTCTTTGTTACACGTCGCTGCATTATCGACGAAAGCACCATATCCGCTGACCGATGCGACATTTTCCCTGCAGACAGGAGAATGGGTGATGCTGCTTGGGGCAAATGGATCCGGGAAAAGTACATTGCTTGCGACACTCGGGCGGTTGCTTCCCAATCGTGGAACGTATCAGCTCCAGGGACGTCCGGCTCATCGTTACTCCCGGCGTCGCTTTTATGAGCACGTTGGCTATGTCTTTCAACAACCGGATCTGCAGTTTCTTAAGCTGACGGTCGAAGCGGAAATCGACTGGAGCCACCGGGCAGCGACGAACGTTAAGCGCGCGGCGTTGCTCGAACGGCTGGAACTGACATCTGTCAAACAGCAGTCACCACTTGCTCTTAGTACGGGACAACAACGACGGCTCAGCGTCGCAACGATGCTCGGACAAACGAAAGACTTATTGTTGCTCGATGAACCGACCTTCGGACAAGATGGATTGACGACACGACGCTTAATGGAACAGTTACAGATGGAACAACAGAACGGTACGACACTCGTCATGGCGACGCATGATATGGAGCTCGTCGCCCGGTATGCGGATCGTGTCCTCGTCATGGAGCAAGGACGGATTGCTTTTGACGGTCGCCCAAGCGAGTTATTCGCTGACGTTCCATTACTCGAGCGCTGTCAGCTACAACGTCCACTTTCGTACCAATTCCAGGAGGTGAAACGTGATGCAAACGAACGTGTCCCCGTTCGCTAAACTCAATCCCGTCATTAAAGGAAGCGGATTGTTTTTGATCATGTTTGCCTTGATTGCAACGAATGACTGGGTCAAAACGTTAGTATTCCTGAGTTTTGCTATCGCACTGCTACTCTTCTCCGGATGGGGTCCTTTTGATTTCTTGAAGCGACTTGCGCCGTATAGTCTATTATTCTTATTGACGTTCTGGATGATGGCGGCTTTCGGCAAAGGAACGAATACTCTTTGGTCGTTTGGTTGGTTTCATGTCACGTTGGAAAGCGTCGCGCACGGCTGGTTACTTGCCTTACGGATGGCAACGTTCGTCTGCCTGAGCCTCGCTTTCGTCACGACGACCGACGCGACCCGTTTCGTAATGAGCTTGATCCATCAGGCGAAGTTATCACCCCGCTTTGCTTACGGGTTCCTTGCCGGGATTCGCTTTCTGCCGCAACTGGTCGAAGAAGTCCGCGTTTTGCGACAAGTCCGGATGATTCGCAATGTGTACAGTCGCTTTCCTGGTGATGGATTTCTTTCAATCGGCTTACCGCTCTTCTCACGGTCGATCCAGCGGGCAGAACGGATGGCGATTGCTCTCGAAGCCCGTCACTTTTCAGCAGAGCGAACGTATTACGAGGTACCGGTCGTTCAGCGTCAGGATATTATTTATCTCGTGATCATCCTCCTATTCATCAGTCTTGTCTTTTGGCTATGATTACCGCCACCCGTATCCGGGTACACTCTAGCAAGACAGATTGAAGGAGAACGACATGAAACGTATCCTCTTGATTGGTGCAGGTCACGCTCACCTGCATTGCATTACACACGGAACAACAGAAGACGTCGAGTGGCTGGTCCTGAACGCCTCGACGTACCAATATTACTCGGGCATGTACTCTGGACTTGCTGACGGAACATACGACATGGATGAGATGCGTATTGACGTCGCCGCCTTATGTCGTGCCTATGATAAACCATTCATCGAGGAGACCGTCATCAAAATCGACCCTGTTGAAAAGGTCGTCTTCGCTGCATCCGGCAGACGTTACACCTATGACGTCGTCTCAACGAATATCGGCTCATTCGACTGGTCGGAAGATACGACGCGATTATCGATTAAACCGAACTACCGGTTACCGGATACATTAAAGCGACTGCAACAAGCAAAGCGTCCGGTCGTGATGGGGAGCGGAGCAGCTGCCGTCGAGATGGCGGTGTCCTTGAAAGCGGCGGGTGTACCGATCACATTGATCTCGGATCCAGATATCCTTTCTCGTCATCCGGCAGCGGAAGCCATTACGAGACGGTTAAAAGAACTCGAAGTGTACTGGATCCGGGAACGTCCTATAGATGACGAACTACCACTCCGCTTTACGCATCATCCACCAATCGAGTCAGATGCAATCGTCCGCTTGACGGGTGCCAAAGCTCCGGCATTGTTTGCAGACAGCAATCTCTTCACCGAAGACGGATTTTTACTCGTCAATGAACAGTTACAAGCGCTCGATCATCCAAGTTTGTTTGCTGCGGGTGACGCGGCGACCCTCGTCGCCTACCCCGACATTCCGAAGAATGGTGTCACAGCTGTCCGACAAGCGCCAATTTTGCTTACGAACCTTTTACGATACCTCCAGGAAGAAGCACTGCAAACCTATCGTCCGCAAATGAACTATCTGACGATTTTATCGATGGGACCGCGTCATGCGGTTTCCCTATATGGTCGTCATTATTCGACGCACCCGTTCGGTTGGTACCTGAAGCGCTGGATCGATCAACGGTTCATGCGGAAGTATCGCTCATAAAAGTGTGCGCCGGCGCACGCTTTTTCTGTACACAAAAACAAGCCATGGACGCGTGTCCATGGCTTGTTGGATTAGACGGTTTCATTTCCTTTAACGTACGTCAGTAATGTCTCGTTGAACTTCTCTTGTTCGTCAAGCAACATCCCGTGTCCACTCTCTTCGAAGACTTCGAGTCGTGCATGTGGGATTTCTTTTTGCATTTCTTCCGCAAACTCGAACGGACAGACTTGGTCTTTTTTACCGTGGATGATCAACGTATCGACTTTGATGTTTTCGAGTTTTCCACGTAAGTCTTCGTCACGCAAGGCGATTGCTGACTGAATCGTTCCGTGGGATGAAGCGGCGATGCTAAGACCATGGAACCATTGTTGCAGCGGTTCTGGATGTTCCTTCGCAAAGAAGATTTCACCGAATCCTTTGAGCATCGACGGACGATCCTGTTTCGTATCGGCAATCAACGCATCGACTTCTTCTTTCGTCATCCCATATGGGTAACCGTCACGTTGCGTAAAGACTGGTGCCGCAGCTCCAGCTAGAACAAGCTTACTGACTTTTGAATCCCCATATTGCAAGAGATAGGACAAGGCGATCCCTCCTCCCATCGAGAAGCCAAGCAACGTGACATTCGTTAATTTGAGCTGTTCGATGACTTCATTGACATCGGACGCCATCGTCTTATAGTCGTATCCCGTTGCCGGTGCATCTGATTTGCCATAACCACGATAATCGATTCCGACGTAACGGTACCCTTCTTCGACGAGCAGATTCTTTTGATACTCGAACATGTTGTTGTTTGCTGGCCAGCCGTGTAAAAAGACGACCGGTTGACCCGATCCGACATCCTCAACGTAAATCTTCGTGCCATCAACTGCTTGAATGAATGTACCCATCATAAAACCCCCATAGTAATAGATTGACCATGCATGCATCTATTATTCCCGAGTCGAGGGATGTCAAACATCTTGATGTTGAAACGTTATAGAAAATTCTGTCTATTATAGAAAATATGGTAAAATACAGACAATCGTATAGAGGAGGTTTTTCATGAGACGCTATATACATACTGGTATTCTCGCAGGAGCAGTTCTTCTTGCCGGATGCGGAAAAGAACAATACTTAGATCTTACATATGATGCTAATTACTGGGGCGGTATCTCGACTACCTTTGATGGTCAAGAGATACCGGATCTCCCGAAAAAACAAACGGCGGCTTTGTTGAAGGCTTGTCAGCAAAAACCTGACATGACGCGCTTGCCTGATCGATATGTGCAACACGAAGGATTTGATTTATACTTCCTGCCTCCGAGTGTCCAAGGGCGCGAGTTCCAACACGTCCGTTTCCTGTCAGACGAAAAAAAGGACTATTTGGCGTGTCAGCCGATTCGCCACGCGGATTATGCGATCCACCAAATCAAGCGCAGTGATTACCCATTCGTCGATTGGTCGAACCAACCGCTTAAAGCTAAATCGACAGACGTTCGCTTTAAGCCTGTCCCAAAAGAAGTGACGGATCAACAAAAACAAGAAAATGAAGAAAGTAAAGACACGAAAGGACTTGGTCGTTACCTTTTCCCATCGTATCAATTGTCCTTACCACCGGAAGGACAATTCGTTCTCTTCATGAAAGACAAAAATAAGGATAAAGAACAAACACTTTTTGAGACGACCGAGTCCCGAGCCGGTTCCGAATTGAATTTAGCTTTTCGTGTCATTCCGAATAGTGGTTTGCAGCACACATCGATCGAACTCATGACCAGTGGTGATCGTATCGGAATTCCATCCGTCATTCAAGACCATGTAATGGGGCAATCGTATCAAATCAAGCGAAAACAACTTCCTGCTACGCTTTCAATGGGACAGACGGTTCCTTTTGCGACTGTTTGGAAGAAAGAAGGAGGCAAAATCGTTCAAGAAACATCGCTATATATGCGTCTCAATCAGACCTACAAAAAACCTGCGAATTACAAATATGGCTTTCTTGATGCATCACCAACCACATATGTCGGCTACATTCACGACTCACCAAAGCAGCTCGTCGATAACGATTTTAAATTCATCTCGGCCATTCCAGATAAACTAGCAAAAAAAATGGCTCAAGAATTAAAAGAGACCGATGTGATGGAGCCACAAGGAACAAAGCTGAAACAGAAAAAATTGACCTTGATCCGCAAAGGAAAAAGTCAAACGTTCGAACTATTCGAACGCAAACGAGCTAAAAAGCTTGAAATCTATGTTGTCAAACTGGGATCAAAGAAAGGTGCGAAGCTGTCAGGTACGACAAGTGAAGCACTTAGTGAGGTGCTCAATCAATGAATAAACGTTACTGGATCGGACTAACACTTGGAGCGACGCTAGCATTAAGCGGTTGCCAAAGTGACGCCCCGAATTTTAAATGGGATTACTTATCACAAATGTATGATGGAGGGCAATTCAACGAAAAAGAATCTCGCACTTTGTCAGCTAAAGAGCGAACCGTCATCCAAAAAACATGCGCATCTAAAGCGAGCGATGCGCCCGTCAATTACGCTGTCGGTAACATCTATTCCGTCATGATGACGAATCCGTTCGAAGATTATGATAGTCAAACCGTTCGTTACGTGAAAGCTGGGAAAAAGACGTATTTATATTGTCAGACATCGTCTAAAGATGGGTATTATCCGTTACCAAAGAAAGAAGACATCTTCAAGAAGACTACTCTGACTCCACAACGGAAGAACTTTAGCATGAAGCCTGTTGTATTAAAAAAAGACGACTGGTTCAATCCTGATGAGAAAATCGCAGACCATTTTGCTCGAAAATTAGAACTTCCAGGATCAGGTTACCTCGTCATCGAGGCAACGGATGTCACAAAAAAAGATGCACGGACGACGACTTTCGCATACGCGAATTCTCTGACACCGTTCACCCGTGATGTCAATCTCTATCTCGTCTACAATCAACAATACGATTCGACATACGACGTTTCGATTCGTATACCGCAGTTGTATGGTGGACGCCGTGCGGAACACCCGATCCATTCAATGAAACAACCAGGAAAGGTCCGATTCGTTCCGGGTGACGGCACGCCGGAGCATTATGGAACGGTCATCGCAACGGAGAAAAACGGACGCGAATTCCGCTACGAATTATCGATTCGCCATACGATGCAACAACCGACTGAACTCCAAGTCCAAGGACCGGATCGAACAACAGACGACGACGTTGCGGAAAACCAAAACGAGACACTGTTCCATCAAAAACAGTTTTCGCATATCCGTTTTGAAGAAGATGATCGAGGAAATCATTTTTCGGAAAAAGATATTGATTGGGAAAACATGATCATGATGACAAGTGATGAATCCGGGAAATTAAAAAAAGCGATCAAGACGAGTGAACAGGCTGATGTGCGGGGCAAGAGGGCGAAGTGGAAATACTTGACGTTCCGAAAAGGCGTGACTGGTCAACAGTACGAAGTCTATCTTGATAAACGCGTCAAAAAGACTGACATCTACTTAAAGGATCCAAAGCGTGACGTGTCGATTCACTTATCAGCAACGGGTCGTGACATCATCCTCCCTTTATTCGAGCAGTATGAAAAATGAATTATGTCATGAAGACGAAGTGTTGTAGTAAATAAATCAAGGAACACCAGAAGATGAAGGCGATCCCCTCTCGCAACCACTCTTTACGTGTCAACGGTTCACGTAAGAAGGAGACGCAAGCAAACAGTAAGACGAAGAAGTAGAGATAAATGAAGCCACCGCTCGTCAAGAAACCGAAGAGCAGGATCATACCACCGAGGACGGATAGGCTAGAGACGACAGGTTTACGATAGACCATACGATGCCACCTCGTTTCATCTAGTTTGTTAGAATATACCCAGATTACGGTAAAACAATCTAATGTATTATTACACACAAGACCCCCGAGAAGAATCCTCTCAGGGGTCTTGTATTTATTCTGTTGCAGCGCTATGGTCGGCGACGATCGCATATTCCGTGACGGTATTCGACGTCACGAGCGGTTTGACTTCGGACGTTCCGTTATCTCGTTTATGGTGAACCCCTTTATACGCTTGACTCTCCTGCCATGCATGAAACGCCGCTTGATTCGACCATGTCGTCATGATCGTGACGATGTCTTCTTCTTCCTGACTAATGTCGACGAGGACTTGCATCCGGTGGAACCCCTCCATCCGTTCGATTCCCTTCGTCGTCTTAAAACGCGCTGCGACTTGATCTGCTGCGCCCTTCACGACGTGTAGCTGATTCATGACGATCCACATGTTCTTTTCCCCCTTTTTTTCGTCTTCAGTATACTAAAAGTCACGGGTCATAGAAAACGCAGATGCGTTTTCGCTTAATGACGTCAAGCGTTGGATCGTCTCTTTTCCATCCATACGCGTCGCGATCATTTCGAAGTAGAGCGAATGCGGGAAGGCGTCCGGTAACGGTTGGATGGTATGGAAACGTTCCTGACCCGCGACGGTTAACGAGCGCTGCATCGGACGTAATGGTACTTCCCCATCAGCCGTCATCTTATACGGCTCGAACCGAATCGTTTTCATTTGTTTTGAGCCATTCATGCCGTAGGCGACGAGATACCGACCTTCCGGTGTCGCAAGTAACCGTCCCTCGAACCAATCCGCCTCCGTCGTCTGCTTGGTGCGAATGATTCGATCGATCCGTTGTGCCTCATCATTTTGTTGCAGGAGCAGAAACAAGCGATCATGTTTTGCTTCAAGATATGCGACGGCATAATGTTCAGACAATCGTTCGACGAAGTAGACATCACGCGCTTCGATCGATGTGTTCGTCATCTGTTTATATAACTTCGTGACCGTTTTTGCAGTGAAGGAAGGGGTCTCTGGACGCTGGTACATTCCCGTCAATGCTCCGAGTACTAATCCAATAACTAAAATAAAAAGAAGTCGGCGTTTCATCGGTCGACCTGCTTGACGAGCAGGTGATAGCTAGCACCCGGAGGATAATCATCGATTCGCCCGACTTCGATGAATCCCTGTCGTTCATAAAACGAGAGCGCTTGAAATGAAAAGGTCTCGACACGGATTCGGTCGATTCCTGCTTCTCGTGCCCATGTTTCTAATCGATGAAATAACGTCGTGCCAAGTCCACTTCCCCGCTCCTCCTCGACGACAAAGAACCATTCAATATGTAACCAGCCCCAATACGCATCTCCTGTGATGCCACCGATCGGTTGATCGTTTCGCTTCGCAAGCAGAGTGACGGCTTGTGTTCCATTTGACCGTTTTATGGCATGAAACGGCGAAGTCTCGACGTTATAGCGTCGCACCTGTTGTCTGATCCAGTCTTGTCCGTCTTCATTTTCATTGAGTTGAAATTGCAGCATATCCGGACTCCTTTCTTGCTATAGTAGTAGTGGAGGTGAATACGATGGAACCTACATTCCAAATTGATTGTACGAAGTGTTTTGGTTTATGTTGTACGGCACTCGCTTTTTCGAAATCCAGTGATTTCGGTCATGATAAACCGGAAGCGACACCGTGTCGCAATCTTGACGCGGATTACAGCTGCCGCATCCATGAGCGGTTACGCAATAGCGGCTACAAAGGCTGTACCGTCTATGATTGTTTTGGTGCCGGGCAACATTTGTCACAGCGGACGTTTCAAGGCGATGATGCACCAAAGCGACGCCAAGCGATTTATGCTGCCTTCCCGAAGATGGTTCACTTGTTTGAGATGATGTGGTACGTAACGGACGGAAAACGTGATGTCACGCGTGACATGCACAATCAACTCGATGAGATGCTTGCCGCGTTGACCGGATACGCTGCCTTACCGGCGGATCAATTTGCACGGCTTGACCTGATGTCAATCCGTCAAACCGTCCGCCCCCTCCTTGAAATGATCGCTTCTCGTGTTCAAGTTCAGTATAGCGGAAGACGCGACCAGACACCACGCGACTGGGTAGGAAAACAGCTACAAGGACGAGATTTTTCAGGTGCCAGCGTTCAGAACCAGTGGTTGCTGGCGACGAACTTGTCGAATAGCCGTTTGTGCGGTGTCAACTTTCTCGGAGCTGATCTGCGAGACTGTAACGTCAAAGACGCGGATCTGACAGACGCGCTCTTTTTGACACAAGCACAAATCAATGCCGCAATCGGCAATGCAGCGACACAGTTACCGCCGCGTTTGCTCCGTCCGTCCCATTGGCGTTAAACAGAAGCGAACGATAAAGAGACACGTTTTCGGATCATCGACCGAAAACGTGTCTCTTTTTATATGCTTGTTATCTTTTGCCGAGCATAAAGCCGTCAAAATAACGCCCGCCAAACGGTGCGAGATAATCGTCGACTAACGCGATGACGGCTCGGCGGTCATTCGACTGATAATACAACTCAAAAGCCATTGTGTGTCGACTGGCATATTCTTCGTCAAACTCCGCAAGAGCACGAATTGTCCACTTCCCTTGTCCGATGTAGCGTTGATTGGCACGAAGGACGAATTCGATGCTCTGTTCATATAAACGTGATGCAATCGCTAGACCTTCTGCGCGGTTCGTCACACTCTCGAAGTCGTCGAGCAAGTCACTTAAAAAATAACGCGCGCGTTGTTGCTCCGGATTCGACCACGCAACAGGTCCATCTGCCAATTGTTGAACGGCTTCCTTGCGGACAGAGGCAAGGTGTGGATGATCCTCGATCGTCCAGCTGTCAGCAATCATGCGTTGCAGGGACGGGCGACCACGTTCCCGGTCACTCTCGAAAAAATGCGCGATCGTCTCAAAGGAATGGACGAATGCTTCGATCGGGACACCATCATAGGTAAACGATTCCCGGTATGCCTGCCGTCGACTTGCTTCAAAGATGATTAAATCGACATCTGATTGTACGGTCGCTTGTCCTCGCGTATGACTGCCGGCAAGTAAGACGGCACAATGATCCAGATAACGTGACGCGACGAGCGGCATGATCCAATCACACCACTCCATGCGTGTCCACTTAGTCTTCAACTTGTTCACCAATCCCGGAGAAGACGGCTAGTTCGTCACCCGGTACGGCAACGATCGTCGCGTCGGCTCGGTGTGGCGCGAGACCGATATCGATCGCCCACGATTCGTAATATGTATCCGATCCATTCAGGACGAGCGTTTGTCCGTTACTGAAGGTCAAGAATAAATGTGGTGCCGTCTTGCCGATCCGGACACCGGTGATCCGTTCCGCATGCAATGAAACGATCAAGTGTAGCATCTCTTCCTTTGTCGCATGGCGAACGACCCAATTCTGTGTCGTCTCGACATCGCCATAAAATAGACGGTCCGTCTCGATCCGAAGTCGCAGTTCAGGCGCTGTCGTATCGAACAAATTGATGAATTCGAGCGTGACGTAGCCTGCGACATGAACCGTCGCCAATTGTGTTCCGATGAAATAGGTCGTCAAAAGCTGACGGGCGAGTTGATGATCTTCTTTGTTCATGATGAGCACCTCATTTAAAAAGAATGAATGGTATAAGGATGAGTCCGAGAAACTTACTTCCACTCAATTTACCACAAATTAGTCGATCCGAACATGAGAAGAAAGGCATGTTTTCGGTTTTCTACGGCACGAAGGTGAGAATACGGTATACTGATGAGGAACTGACGTCGATTGTGATCGACAGAGAGGAGCTCCATCCATGCAATATTTCTATATGAGACCCTATCCGGATGATCCAGACTGTTCTACGCAACAAGCGGAAGCCGACAAGGTTGATGTGACGACACGTATCATCGAGACCCATGATTCGGCCAAACGACGGACGGAACTCGAACAGATGCTTGAGGCGCTGCAAGCGGGAGACGAAGTCATCGTCACACATCTATACGTCCTAGCAGACTCGACACGGCACTTGATTGAGATGCTCGAGCAAATGGAGACACGTGGCGCGACGCTTTGGTCACTCCGCGAACAGATTCGCACGAGCGAGCGTGCATCCTTGTCGTTCCTTGAAACGGCCAACCACCTGGTCCAGTTGCAAAGTGATGTCATCAGCATGTCAACGCGTGCCGGACTCTCAAAAGCAAAAGAGCAAGGAAAACAGACCGGTCGACCGCGCAAACCCGATGAAAATGTCCGCCGCGCGATTGCGATGTATCAAAGCAAAGAGTATTCGCTCGCTGATATCCGAGAACAGACCGGTATTAGTAAAAGTACGTTATACCGGTATCTCGAAAGCGAGACGATCGATGCAACGGATAAAGGCTGACTCCATTGTGGAATCAGCCTTTTTTGTCAGCTATTTTGCTTTAATGTGTTGCCGAGCCATTTTTGGAGGGCTTTACCGCCTTCATAGAACGAACAATCCCGTAATTCATACGTATGACCTCCTTGTTCAATCAAGTCGAGGAACGTATTCCCGACGTCCCGGTTTTCCCATTTCCGCTGATCCGTCAAATACTTGAAGCCAAAGTTACACTCGACGTTGAAGATGATGTGGAAGGGTTCCTTGAAAGATTGGACGGCGCGGATCATCTCGATCAAAATCATTCGTTTTGGTGACGACGCTTCGAACGTATCGAACAGTGTCGTCCGGCGTCCGTGAAACTCGATGACACGGATTGCGCGTCCGGTATCAGCTTTAAAGTCATAACTCGTCCGAATCGAGACGATGATTTCACGTTGGTCTGGTTGTACTGGCATGGTGTATCGCTTCCTTTCTCTCGGTCGATTATAGCATGGACCTGTTCAATTTTAATAGATGTCAACGACTCGGTCTCAAGAAGGATTGTCGTAACCCAAAATTTGTCTTATACTAAAATTACCAAATACATAAAGGAGCGTTTTCGTGAAACATCTATTTTCGATACTCCTCTCGGCGAGCCTCTTGTTCACGGGTTGCTACTGCACTCTCGACGAACGGACGGACGAGCCACACTTCAAATCACGTGCCCGCTCCATCTCCTCGTATCATACTTTCGACATCGAATACGCGAAAGGACTACGTAAGGAACAAGTCTCAAACCGTACGGTTACCGTGACGGATTCAAATGGTGAGCGGATGCAAACGGAGATTGAAGTCCTAGACGGCAAAGAAATCCGAATCAAACCACCGCGTACTGGATATAAAAAAGGACGTCGCTACATCATCCACATTCGGGATTCAATCGACGCCCGGAAAGAAGTACATACGAATACGATTCGGGAACGAACCTTCACTGTCGACCGCTGACAGCCAAGGTTCGTTTTTATTTAGAGCGAGCTGGAAAAACGGTATAACTCATCGAGATGACGCCATCGAACACAAGAACGAGTCCCCACAGTTGTAACGTCCGCAAGAGGCTTTCGGTTTGTTCGGTATTTCCGAGCCAGAGAATCATTGCTCCGAGTAAGGCACCACCAATCAAGAATGCCAGGATGTGCCGATAGAATCCGTTGCGTTCCCGTCGCGCACGCAATATGCGTTCTTTTGCTACTTGTTCCTTGAGGATCACCCGGCGATACACCCCATCCGCCCAAGCAATCATCTGCTTCCCAAATGCGAGTGATACGCCGATGTAAATCGCAGCAAGTCCGTGTGCAAGCGTAGCTGTGCTACCGCGACTTAAGTCCAACACTGTTAAGACCAGTAAGACGATATCAATCACGGGTGACATCGCCATCAATCGAAAACCAAGCTTCTCTTGTCTGAATCCATAACGCACGATCAGTCCTGCGACGATGAATACCCAAAATAGAATTTCACAACAAACGATTGCCCAAGCGACGAGTTGCATCGTGATCCTCTCCTTTTTTAATACGACTGTATCATAAAGATAACATCACTTTCGTTACTTGACTAGTCTTTTTAATACATTCGTGCTAAAAAAGCTGATATACTTAACGTATGCCAAAACAAGTCAATCACGAAGAACGAAAACGCCTCATCGCAGAAGCAACGTGGCGCACGATTTCTAATGTCGGTATCGAACAAGCTAGCGTCCGGACGATCGCCAAGGAAGCAGGTCTGTCCCTTGGTGCCTTACGGTATTACTTCACGACCCAAGAAGAATTGCTCCGTTTCTCGATGCAACTCGTCCAAGAACGGGTCCAAGAACGCATTACAACCATTTTCGAGAGGGGAGGAACACCAGAAGAGACGTTATGCAACGTCTTACTCGAAGTCTTGCCGTATGCACCTGAGCATCAGCTTGAGATGCAGGTCTGGTTCCAATTCATGATGTCTGCATATGCGTCTCAATCAACAGAGAATCCAGACGACATTTACCACATGTGTCTGGTATTACTGACACGGATTCCGGACGGTACGTTCCGAGCAGATATAGACATCGAGCTTGAGAGCGAACGTCTCGCAGCACTCGTTGATGGATTAGCCTTTCATGCGCTGTTTCGACCAGAACGTCTCCCGAAAGAACGATTACGTCATGTCCTTGTCCATCACTTGAATGCCCTATTCGTCCGCCCTTTAGCGATCGACGACAAATAACCCGAAGTTCCTTCATCTGCATGAGGGAATTTCGGGTTATTCATTGTTTCGCTTCTACGAGGATCAACGATAAGGAGCGGATTAAAAAGAACGTCAGAAATGCTGCCCAGACTCCCTGATTGTCAAAACTTGATGTCGACAGCAGCACAATCGCAAAACCGATCCCTGCTTGAATCATCGAGTTCCGGACTGGAGTTGCCTCGACACGACCAGCAAAAATTCCTTCGTAAATCATCGCCCACCCGGCAATCAGCGGTAGGATGATGATCCAGAGATAATAGTCGCGCGCCGCGTCTAGGATCGCTTCTTCTGAAGTGAACAACTGAAGCAGCGGTGTTTCAAGGAATAGGAGCACAAGTGACCAGAACACGACTGAGTAGAATCCGAACGTCCGTGCCAAACGGACACTCGTCCGGTATGCTTCCTGATCTTGATGCCCTCTCGCCCGACCGACAAGAACGGTTGACGCATGACCGAGTCCACCAAACCAATAGGAGATCAGATACTGAATCTGCAGTAGGATCGCATTGGCTGCAAGGATATCTGGTCCGAATTGTCCTCCCGCTCGTGTAAACCAGCCGGTAACGAGTAACAGGAAAATCGTTCGAATGAATAAATCTCGATTGACACGAAAGAATTGACGGTAGGCGTGCCAATCCGTCAAGGCACGCAGTTCGTCGCGCGTCATCGACAAATGACTCCGAATCAGATAGAGACTGCAGGCGACAATGCTGATTTCCGCGATGACGGTCGCAAGCGCAATTCCAGCAACACCGGTGTTCAATCCGTAGACGAATCCAATATCGAGTACGACGTTGACCCCGATACTGAATAATTGGACGAATAAAGCATGTTTGACTTGTCCCGTTCCGATTAACCAGCCAAGTAACGCATAACCCATCAAGACGAACGGTGCGCCAATCATCCGGTACGAGATGTATGTCTTGACTGCATCCAGCAAGTCAGCGGGTGGCGCAAGTAAATAGAGTCCAATCTGTTCAAGCGGCTGGCGGAATAACAAAATGAGCAAACCGATACAGGCTGCTAGGAACAGCGGTCGGTAGAGCGAAATCCGTAAGGCATGGGCGTCATTCGCGCCGCTTGCCTGAGCACTGAATCCTGTCGTACTGACTTTTAAAAAGCCGAACAACCAGTAGATTGTATTGAAGAAGACGGCACCAACAGCAATCCCACCGATCGCGCGCGGATCACCCGATTGACCGATGACGACGGTATCGGTCACACCAAGCAACGGTGTCGCAATACTTGAGAGAATGAGCGGATAGGCAAGTAACCAAAACGTTTTATGGTTCGGTTGAGTACTCACCATGTGCCCGCCTCCACGAATCGTTGCGTATAGGAACCACCAGATTCTAGTCGGTCAATCAAATCAACAGCATGACCGTCGCGTAAGACGAGTATTTCTGAACACAGACGACGGATAAAGTCGATATCGTGCGAAATTAATACAAAACTGACACCGAGTGTTTGTTGCAAGCGTTCCAATAGTTCGATGATACACGCCCGAGAAACGACATCAAGACCTGTCGTCGGTTCATCCATGACAATGACGTCGGGTTCAATCGAGATCGCGCGGGCAAGCGCGGCACGTTGAATTTGCCCCCCACTTAATTGATGAGGAAGTCGAGCGAATAGCCGTGACTCTACCCCGACAGCAAGAGCTAATGCTTCAATGAGATCCTCTTCTGACGTCGCTGGAAAATACCTTAAGATTGGGCGATGACAACGAAACGGTTCAAGAATTGATTCGCGAACCGTCCATTCTGGATTAAAAGAAGCGAGCGGATGTTGAAAGACAGCCTGAATAGCTCGTCGTTCGTTTTGTTGCCCACTCGGAAATATCTTTCCATGTAAGAAAATCGAACCATGAGAGGGCTCGAGTAGACCAAGGATCAATCGTCCGAGTGTCGTCTTCCCACTCCCACTTTCACCAATGATGCCAAATGACGACTTTGCCATCACTTGAAACGAGATATTCGAGAGGATGGGTTGCTCCTTCATTTGATAAGTAAGGCTTGTTACGGATAAGACAGATGGCATGATTTCTTCCTTTCTTCCATTGATATACGATGCGCTTGCATCAAGGCAAGCGTGAACGGGTGACGACTTCGTTTCATCATCTGCGGAGTTCCCGTCTCGACGATTTGCCCTTCCTGCATCAAGACGAGCTGGTCGCCATAATGTAAAGCAGGTCCTAATTCATGGGTGACGAACAAGATCGTTGCACCGTACTGGTGTTGGTATTCGGTCAACCAGTCGAGTAAACGACGTGTCAAGACGGGATCAAGTGCTGTTGTTAACTCATCCGCCAAGATCAACCGCGGTTTTAAGGCGACGGCAAATAGGATTGCGAATCGTTGCAATTGCCCACCACTTAACTCGGATGGAAACCGGTCCAACCAAGCAGGGTCCAACTCGAGCGTTTGCAAAACATGATCGATGTGAGGTTGATCGATCTTTCGTTTATGCGCACGATACGTATCCCGTAACATCTGACGCATTGTTAAAAACGGAAGAAACGCATCTGTGTATTGTTGTGGTATGTAACCGATATCAAGTCCTCGTCGAAGTGGTTCATCTGAAAGGACCTCACCTCTAGAGGACATCCCGTCCGGCAATCGATCTAGTAGTCGTTTAAGCAGGAGTGTTTTTCCACTTCCGCTCGCTCCTACGAGACAAATGAATTGATGAGCCGGCAGCGATAGGTTTATATCATGCAGAAGGACGTGTTTCGCCCGAACGTGTAAGCGCCGAATCTGAATCATCTGATTGTCCTCCTTTCTTCTTCATCCGCCGGGTCCACCCCATCGTCGCAACGACGATGAGGACGATACACGCACCTGGTAAAAGCATGAGTCGAGGAGCCGAACTGAAATAAGGACGCCCTTCGTTTAACATTGCTCCCCATTCTGGAAATGGTGCCTGGACACCAAGACCGATATAAGAGAACGCTGACAAGAACAAGATGACTTTCCCGACATCCAAACTCATCAAAACGACGACTTGACGGATGATCGGTGGAAGGATGTGGCTTCGTAAAATCATCTCGTCAGTTAGACCATTGATTCGTGCCATGCTGATATATGGTTTTTGAATCGTCTCGGTCACGAGCGTCTCACTTAATCGCGCATAAGAGATCCATTTGATGAGTAAAATCGCAAAGATTAAGCCTTGTGGACTTGCACCGAATAATCCAGCGATGACGAGTGCTAGAACGGTATCCGGAAAAATGACGAGACCATCTGCTAATCGGTGTATCAAACGATTGAGACGTCCACCATAAAATCCAGCAATACAACCAAGGAAAGTACCGATGATTGCAGTGAGTAAAACAGTAAGTAGGCTGAAACCTAAGGATATCAAACCAGCTAAAAAAAGACGAGCTGCGAAATCTCGTCCTAAACCGTCTGTTCCAAGCCAATGTTCAATAGAAGAGGGTTCAAGTCTCTTCGTTACTTTAACTGTAAAAGGATTATTAAATAAGGTATATGAAATAAAAAGTAGTAGACATCCCCCAAAAAACATCATTCTTTTTTTCATCGATCTGTGCCCCTTTTCCAATCTGGTCGTAATACCCGGTTCAGCGATCGGATTCCTTGATGCAATACGAGAATGACGCCTGTCGTCAGAAAGATGTATCCTTGGATTAGCGGATAATCACGTTGTAAGATCGCATCGACCATCAACTTCCCGACACCCGGATACGTGAACAGCACTTCAAGGACGACGACGCCTCCGGCAAGACTACCAAGCGTCAGACCGAATACGGACAGAACCGGTGGCAGACTTCCACGTAACGCATAACGCCAAAGAATCGTCCGCTCCGCTACACCGCGAATCCGTGCCAATTCAATATACGGTTGGTCCAGTTCACGCCGTAAATTCAGTCGAATCAACGGGATATAGACGCTCGCAAGCGGAAAACCAAGTGAGAGTGCTGGGAGAACGAGCGACGTCATTCCCTCTCGTCCCATCACGGGAAGCCAGCCGAGGCGGACGGCAAACAGGTCAACGAGTAACAGACCAATCCAAAAACCAGGTATCGCTGCACCCGCGATACTAACGGCGTTTGCAAGTCGAATGACGTAGTGACGCGTTGTCATTGCACTCCCGATTCCAAGTGGTAACGCAATCAGTAACGCAATCGCAATTCCTCCTAACGCCAGTTCTGCCGTCACGAGATAACTCTCGCGCAGCATCTCGATGACCGGTCGTCCGGTTTGCAATGAATCTCCAAGCTGTAAGGTGAGGATGTCTTGCAACCAATGAACGTATTGCATGAGTAGTGGCTGGTCGTACCCTAATTCACGGCGTGCGACCTCGATTTGTTCGGGTGTCGCTGATAATTCATCGATATTTAATAACGTCAAAACCGGATCTCCCGGTAATAAACGCAATAAACTAAAACAAC
Organism: Exiguobacterium sp. EF_C8; assembly: GCF_054956715.1. Lineage (NCBI taxonomy): Bacteria > Bacillati > Bacillota > Bacilli > Caryophanales > Exiguobacterium > Exiguobacterium sp. EF_C8. The sequence goes on from NZ_CM143264.1 coordinate 1,652,788, forward strand.
TGAACGTCATAATGAGCGTAAAAAGACTCAGCGATAGCAATCGCTTGACAATCGGATGCATTACTCGTTCACCCGAAGCGTACTCGTGATCATATAGTACTCACTTTTTTCTGTCTTCCACCCTTTGACACGTTTGCTGTCATAGGCGACAAGCGTCGAAGGATGGAGCAAGAAGCTGTTGTAACGCTTTTGATCGACATATCGTGCAATCTGCTCAGCAAGACGTGAACGCTCATCGACCTCAAGCGTTCGATTCAACGTCTCGACTTGTTTCGTCAAGACTGGATCTGTAACACGACTGAAGTTCAATCCTCCGTTTGGATGATAGGTCGCATTCAAGTAATACCCGGCATCACCGCGAGGAGCTGTCAGATTGCTGTATGTCGCCATGTCCCAGTCCCGGTTACTCGCCATATATTCTTCCGGGACATCAATTTGCTTGATCTTAATCGTCACACCGATCTTTTTCGCGTCGTCCTGGATGACTTGGGCAATCATTGGTAAGTCAGGTCTAGCGGCATACGTCAATAACATTAACGTTAAGGGACGACCATCTTTTTGCATCAATCCATCTCGTTTTATGTAGCCTGCTTGCTTTAGCCATTCTTCAGGTGTCTTCTGCTCTTGCTTCGGATACTCTGGAGCGAACGGGAATGATGATAGGAACGGACCGCGTGCTTTAACAGCATACCCTTGCAGAACATGGTCGACGAGCTGTTGTCGATTAATCAAAGCGTCCATTGCTCGTCGGACTTCAAGCGATTGCATCGGTCCATTCGCGACATTCATCGTCAACTGATGGACACGAAACGTATCTGTCGCTTGAACCGTCAACCCCTCCGCTTTCAGTTGTTTGACACTCTCGATCTCTGGACGATAGACAATATCCGCTTGCCCGGCACGTAAAGCATTCGTCCGTGCTCCGGCGTCTTCGTTGAAGACGAAATCAATCGAAGCGAGTTTCGCTTGTTCTTGCCAGTACGACGAAAAGCGCTTTAATTCGACTTTTGTTCCGGGAGCGAATCGCTCGACTTGAAACGGTCCTGTACCGATCGGTTGTTGTGTCACACCGTCTGCATCCGTATCGATGATTGCCGTGTTCGGATTAACGAGTTCCGAGATGAACTCCGGATAGGTCGTCTTCGTTTGAATGAGCAAATCCGGTCCGTCTGTTTTGATGGTCTTGATGTTCAAGGCATTTTTGACACCCGGATTTTCCTGAATCGAGCGCTCAAGTGACGATTTGACCCCAGCGGCATCAAGTTGTTTTCCATTATGGAATGTCACGTCGTCTTGTAAGACGATCCGCCATGTTCGTTTTCCTTCGTAGGACCATTTCTTCGCGAGCCACGGCTCGACCGTCAATCGTTCGTCATCCAGACGAACGAGCGTCTCCGTTACTCCCGCGCGGAGCGGAACATAACTACTGTCCCGATGTGGATCGAGTGATTGTGTCGCGAAGTTATAAACGAACGTCAAATGCGCTTGATCTGACTTTTTTTCAGAAGAAACACAACCGGCAAGTGTCAAACTCAGTAAGACACTCCCGATGAGGCATGTTGTTTTATATGTAGACATTGCTCTCCACCTTTAAATCGGAATAATTACGTTTTAAATCATATCGTAATGATTCCGATTTAACAAGCATCTTTTTTATTTCTCTATATTGTTTAAACAACATAAAAAAATATACCGGAATGTACAAGTCGTTTGCTTGAACGTTCCGGTATAATGGATTCATTTATAAAACGTCGACGAATTGTTTTGCCTGGTGCTCCAGTTGTTTAGCAGAATCAGCCAACTGATCGAACTCACTCACCGTATGTTCAAGCTGATCGGTACTGTCCTTTACCTTGCTTGAAATCCGTTCGATACTGTGCGAGACCTCCTTGATCCGCTCAACGATCCCTTCGATATTCTCCTTGATTTCTCCGATCGAATGCGAGACTTTATTCGACAGGTTTCGAACTTCGGTCGCGACGACATCGAATCCGCGTCCATGTTCTCCAGCACGTGCTGCCTCAATTGCCGCATTCAAGGCGAGTAGATTCGTCTGCGCCGCAATTTCACGGATCGTCTTGACGATGTCAGTGATCGAGTTTGCATCTTTACGCAAGGCGACAAGACTCGATAAGTTCTCGACGGATTCCGACTCGATTTGTTGGACAGTCGCAAGAACGTTCAAACCGTCTTGTCGACCACTTTCCGATTTGACCGTCAAGAAGGCTGATGTCTCGTTGAGTTCGGCCGCCATTCGTAAAACGTCCTGCTGGCGAATCGTGATGTCCGATGCAATTTTCGAGACCCCGACGACCCGGCGTCCGTCATCCGAGTAAATCGGCATATATGTCGCTTCGAGCCACTTCTGTTGTCCGTCAGCAGCCCGGCGTTCAATCTTATCCTGATACGTGATGCCTTGCATCAATTTTCGCCAAAACAGCTCGTAATCTGGACTATTAACGAAAGCCGGAAAACAGAGATCACGATGGTATTTACCGATTAACTCTTCCACTTCGTACCCCATCGTCCGGGCAAACAACTCATTTACGTATGCGACTTTGCGTCGATCATCAAAACGAATGATGGCTAGATTTTGTTCGATTGCCCGGATGACTTGTGTGTCGGTGACCTGTGTTACTTGCTCATGTATCGACATGCCGATTCCTCCCTGGATTCAAACTGAGGTCATGATTTACCTATTGTCATATTATCCCTTATATCGACAAGTTCCTGCTATTTTAAATTAAAATCTAGTAAATAAAGTATTCATTTTAATACGCACTCCATCCCCCATCTGCGACGACGATTGCCCCGTTGATGAAACTCGCCTCGTCGGACACGAGAAACAATGCCAAATTTGCGATTTCATTCGGCTGACCGGCTCGTGGATTGAGACCCATGCCAAGCATCGCGCGCCCCATCCCGAATTCATTCAGATTCGACATCGATTGTCCGATGTTCGTCTCGACAGCTCCAGGTGCGATTCCGTTACAGCGAATACCATCTCCGGCATAAAAGAAGGCGGTATTCTTCGTCAGACCGATGACGGCATGTTTGGAAGCCGTATAGGCTGCTCCTGCTCGGGCACCGTTTAGACCGCCAATCGAGATGTTATTCAGAATGACACCACCTTTTACTTCCTTGAAATGTTTGACCGCTTCGCGCATCAGACGCATCGTTCCTGTCGTATTGACTGTAAGGACATGATCCCAACGTTCATCTGAGATGTCTGCCACGCCCTCCATCCCGTCCATGATCCCGGCATTATTGACGAGAACGTCCAGTTTACCGAAAGCGTCGATTGCTTGTTTGATGAGTTGTCCTGCTGCCTTTTGTTGTGCGATATCACTCGCAACAGCCATCGCTTCTCCGCCCGCTTCCTTGATGTCAGAGACGACCCGTTCAACGGTTTCCAACCGAATGTCCGCTGCGACGATTCGTGCGCCTTCTTGTGCAAACAATTTTGCCATGGCTTCACCCATTCCTGAGCCGGCTCCGGTGACGATGATCGTTTTTCCTGTTAGTCGCATCGTGAATCATCCTTTCATCTATCGTGATACTAATCTATTCCCGTTCTCATCATCAAATGTATCAAACGTCATGTCGATTCCATGAAAAAAAGACCCGGCGAGTTTGTCGGGTCTTTCGACTTGCTTATTGCAGTTCGCGGCTTTTTTCTTCTTGTTCGTTGTTCGATTTATTTTTAGCTTCGAACTCGGCACGTGTCATGACATCCTCGACATGCATATTGACTTCAACGACTTCAAGGCCAGTCATGTCACTGATTGATTTTTTGATTTTAGCGACTGTCTCTTGGAAAATTGACGGAATATTTTTGCCGTATTCGACAATGACTTTCAAATCGAGTGCAACTTGACGTTCTCCCACTTCGGCACCAATTCCTTTTGTGATGTCTTCCGTGCTCCGGAGACGATCCGTCAGTCCACTCATGAATCCACCACTCATTGACAAAATGCCTGTCACTTCGTTCGACGCGATCCCAGCAATTTTTTTGATGACTTGATCTTCGAATGTCAATTTATTCTCGCGTACCACTTCGTTTTCAGTTGTTGGGTTTACTTCGTTTGCCATTTGAAATCTCTCCTTTTAAATGTTTAGTAAGTTATATATGAATCAGTCCCGTTGAAAGAACTGAATCCACCCTTCAATGTCGAGTGCACCATCGCGCCATTTTCCAATTAAAAATCCAATTGCTGCGAAGGCAACGATAAGGATTGTCGGACCAAAGCCAATCGTCAGGAATAAGATGGCGAGGATTAGACCGGCAAGTCCCCCGATCAGTCGGAACCGATACGGATAGAGTGCTTCTCTTGTCTTCATGTTCCCTCTCCTCCTTTAGACGACACGTTCCGATGTTTTCGTTTTCGTGTCACTGATCGTGACTTTCGTACTCGTTACTGGCAACTCAAGTAAGGATTCGACAGCTTGTTTAGCTCGTTCTTGAATTTCCTTCGCAATCGTCGGTAACCCATCTTGTCCAAAGACCGAGCAGTCGACTTTTAAAGCGACCGTTTCTTTTTTCGAATGGATATCGGCATGGACACGCGGTGTCCGTACACCACCGATCCCACGAATCGACTCTAAAGCCGTCCGTTCGATCGTCTCCTTCGAAATCGTAATCGTTCCGTCACCCGTTTGAATCAACAGTCGTTGACCTTTCGAGCGGCTAAATAATCCTGTGAATAATAGAATAACGAATACGAATGCTAAAAATCCTCCAATGGATAGAACGGTATAGCTATACCATTGCTGATCCTGCCACTGCTCGATTAACGAACTAAGCCGTGGAACATCATACACACCGAGCACAAGCAGCCCGACACTGATTAGTCCGAGTATGCCTATGATGACGAGTAAGAATCGATTGAACCCATTCATCTGCACCTCTCCTTTACGATTATTGACTTCTTTCACCTAGGTGATTCAACACATGAAATATTATGTGTATGGTGTGTTTATTCCCGTTCATTAGAACCCGAAACATTCAAATACACTTTCGTTCAAATGTTCATATATTCTGATTATTCAGACTAAATTAATCAAAACTAGTGCCTTATTTACTATATTTCACGCAAAAGACCTCTTTCCACTTAAAAAGAGGTCAGCATTCGAATCATTTACCATTAAAAATATATCCTGTCAATATGTTTTTGTCCCGTTATTCACTTCACATCAATTGGAAAGGCAAAATCGCCATTACCTTCTTTCCAATCGGCTTTAATCTGATAGACATACTTTCCGGGAGTCGAAGGAACGGTAATCCGCTCAATCTTCTTATATGTTTTCATCTTTTTATGATCTTTGACCGACCATAAGACAATCGCGACGGACTTCGGAGCTGGTCCGTCTTCAAAACGAATCGTCAATCGATCTTCAGGATTTGCTCGCGTACTCGAATCACCTTTTACTAAATCGACGGCTTCGGCCTTTGCATCAGCTGTTTCTCCGCGAAACATGCCTGACCAACTATAGGTACCTCTATATACCTTTACTTCACGGTTTTCGATTGTCACGGTAGGTTCTGGTGGGTGATGTCGAAATGGATCACGTGAAAAAAACCATCCGACTGCAATCGCAATCACAATCAATCCAATAAATAGAAAACGTTTCATAGACAAACCTCCTACTTGATGTTTTTAAATCAACAAAAGCGGCAATATCTCTCAAGGAGTACGTTATTCAGAAGGAGGAGTTCAGATGATTCAAGATAAAGTCGTCATCATTACAGGGGCATCAAGCGGTATCGGGGAAGCAACCGCGAAAGAGCTTGCGAAACAAGGAGCAAAACTCGTTCTTGCTGCACGTCGGGAAGATCGTTTGCAAGAGCTTGTCAAAGCGGTTGAAGCTGAAGGTGGTCAAGCCGTTTATCAAGTGACGGATGTTACCGATCGTGAGCAAGTTGATGCACTCGCAAAACTTGCGAAAGACAAGTTTGGTTCTGTTGATGTCATCGTCAACAACGCTGGATTAATGCCACTATCGCACCTCCATAAGAATCAGCAGGACGAATGGAACACGATGGTCGACGTCAACATTAAAGGCGTACTCCATGGAATCGGAGCAGTCCTGCCGTATATGCGCGAACAAAAAAGCGGACATGTCATCAACATCTCTTCTGTCGCCGGTCATGAAGTCATGCCGTCGAGCGCCGTCTACAGCGGTACGAAATTCGCGGTGCGCGCCATCACGGAAGGTCTTCGTAAGGAAGAATCGGTCGACAATCACATCCGTGCAACAATCATCTCACCGGGAGCGGTCGATACGGAATTGAAGGACCATATCTCGGATGAAGAGATCAAACAAGGAATTGGTGACTTGAAAGCCATTGATGCGAGCGCAATTGCGCGTGCCATCGCATATGCTGTCAACGAACCAGAAGATGTCGCGGTCAACGAGATCTTAATTCGTCCGACAGCGCAACGTTAATTGAATGTAGATGTGTAAACAGGACCCCTCATTAGCAAAACAGCTATTGAGGGGTCCTGTTATGTTCAGAGAAGTCGCTCCGCGATGAGCTGGTACGACTGCAATCGCTTTTCTTGATCAAAGGCATTGTTGATCAGTAAAAACTGATCTGTTTGATAACGCGTTGCTAATGCCTCAAGCTCCTGTGCAACAACGTCCGGTGTACCGACAATCGCTCGCCGTCGATCTTTACAGATCCGTTCCGCTTGAATGTCATTCCAGATTTTTGCTTCAGTCGAGGCAAACGACGGAACGATAGAATTCCCGAGTCGAACGCCTTGAATCCAGGCATCTTGAGTTCGAGCGAGACGTTCTGCTTCTTCTTGCGTCGGGGCACAGATGACGAAAACGCAGACGATGACGTCTGTTCCTCCTGCCTCACGATAAGTGGAAAGTGTCTCTTCCCAACGATCCGGATTGATGAAGTGACCAAAAACGAGACCACGGTCTTGTTCTGCAGCAATTTGCGCACTACGTGGCGACAGACCAAGGATTGAGATCGGAGACGCTTGTCGATCACGCGGTGTCGTCTTGACGATCCGGTATGGGTGTCGATTCGATAGACTATCTGTCAAGAAGCCAGCCGTTTCCTGAACGAGTCGATTAAACTCAGCTGCCCGATTTTTTTCACCATCTGTCAAAGCAAGTCGTGTCCGCTCACTTCCACCTGGAGAATTGCCGATCCCAAGTTCGATCCGTCCCGGATAAAAGGCGTCGAGTGTTGCAAAACTCTCGGCCACTTTTAGCGGATGATATTGCGGTAACAACACTCCACCTGAACCAAGTTTGATTTTTGAAGTCTGCGCACCCATTCGGGCAATGAACAACTCCGGTGATGCACTGAGCAAACCGTTCGTATTATGGTGTTCTGCGAACCAGTACCGTTCGTAACCGAGTCGCTCGGCTTCTAAGATGAGTCGTTCCGTCGCTTCCATCGTCGCTTCGACCGTATCGCCCTCATGCAATGGTACTTGATCCAGTATTCCTAGTCGCATCACGCATTCCTCCTCTACCCTCTTAAGTGTAAAGGGTGGAGGAACGGAGTTCAAAAACGAGGCTCAGACACGGACGAGACGATCTTCGATAATAACGCCGTCTCGCATCTCGATCGTTCGATTCGCCCGTTCCGCAAGTGCCGGGTCGTGGGTGACAAACAAGACGCCACACCCTTTCTCTTCGTTTAATGACCGTAAAAGATTGAAGATGATTTCTCCCGTATCTGTATCGAGGTTCCCTGTTGGCTCATCGGCAAGCAACCATTTCGGTTCATGAACGAGTGCTCGGGCAACGGCGACCCGTTGTTGTTGTCCACCGGAAAGTTGCGACGGCAAACTGCCTGCTTTATCGGCGAGACCGACTTGCGCGAGTAACTGCTCGGCGCGTTCTTTTTTATCATACGGTACTTTCCGACCGAACAGTGGCGCCATGACATTTTCAAGCGCCGTCAACGTCGGAATCAAGTGAAACTGCTGGAAGATGAAGCCGATGTTTTCGAAGCGAAAGTCGGATAATTCTTTACTGTTCAATTTGTTGATTGGTTTCCCGTCATAATGCAACTCCCCGCTCGTCGGTCGATCGAGCGTGCCGATTAGACTGAGTAACGTTGATTTTCCAGATCCCGAAGGTCCGATGATCGAAATGAAGTCGCCCGCCTTAAGTGTCACGTCGATGTCTTGTAACGCATGTGTCTCGACACCGTCTCCTGAAAATGATTTTCCCATCTGTTTGCATTGAAATGTTCCTTCCATATGTACCCCTCCATTATTCTTGATAACGTACTATTCAAGAATAGATTGGTAATTCCTTCTAAATGAAAGGAAATAAAAAACAGTACTCTTATGGAACAAGAATACTGTCAGGAAACTCTTGGTTGAATAGAAACGAAATTTTTACGATAGACGATCTCATACGGTAAGACGAACAATATACATGCAAGAGTCGTGAACTGAATCATGCTACCGATTGGTGGTAGTGGAGACAGCGATGCTTCGTGCCACACTTCATATAGACCAATGAACAAAAACAGAACGACGCTACTCGTCGTCACGTAGATAAGCAACCGAAGGGTCAATGGATAATGTCGGACAATCCATAACATCGGTAATCCAAAGATAAAATAGGATAACGTCATCGCAAACGTCCCGAACTGATAGACGATCTCAAAGTCAATCGTTGTCAGGAACGAATACGCCGTGAACGCTAAGAACGAAAGAATCGTCACAACAGCCGCATAACTGATCCAGCGCATACGGTTGGCTCCTCTCCTGAATGTTATTCCTGTACACGCGATCGTGACAGAAACCTAATATGTACAATTAGTGTAGGTAGTTCGATTTCATTTGTCAATTATCTTCAGATTGACTTATTCAGTCTATGTACGATTGTAATGAGAGCGAATTCATAGAATAATGAAAAAAGAGAATAAGAAAGTGAGGTTTTATCGATGGATGAACAATTAACGGTGTTTCGTGATCGCTTTGAAGCTACACCTGATTACCACGATGGTCTTTCGTTTATTGAGGTCGAGTCACGTCTGACACCTTCAAAACGAGCAGCACTCGCTTGGATGGAACAAACAGGAGGAGAACCGAATGTCGTAAACCTTGATGGACGATTCGTCATCATCGATACGGTCAAAGAGAGTCCAGCTGGTCGACGAAGCGTTTGTTTTGACGAAGTCGCTCGACTCGGTCGAAAGAAAAATGCGCCCGAAGCTAGCGTCGAGTCAATGATTGAAGCACTCGATCTCGACCTGTTGACACCAGAACAATATCAAAAACTTCAGACACAGTTTTCGCTTGACGAAAAGACCTCCAGTTGGCTCGCAACACCAGACGTGATTCGTCAAAAAGGTGGCGCTTTGTTTGGAGATCGTCGTTATGAGACGACATTCATCTATCACAACGGAGTGGATTCCTATTATGCGAGCCGCGGATTCCGTGTTTTACTTGAATTGGAATAAACCAAAAAACCGCTTCGTAGTCTAAACGAAGCGGTTTTTTACAATAATAGGGAATAATACCTAATCGTGATATGATGGACGTTGATTACAGGAGGTGGACGTCATATTTGTATTGGGATTGATTATAGGTAGTCTTTTAATGTTGCTCAGTTTCCGGTTATTCCACCAGCAACAACCGGATACAATTGCGTTATGTAAAGATATCTTCTATGTGTTTGAAGTCCATCCGGAATATCGATTCCGATATATTAGTCCGTCCCTCGATGACCATATCGGCAAGGGAGTGGCAGCAGCCAGCTATATGGATCCGGATCAGTGTTTTGCAAGGATTCATCCGGAAGACATCGAAGTCTTGATGTCGAAGATTTCGGGCGACTGTGACTACGATCAACCGTTCCGGCAACGCTGGCGGACAAATGACGGGACGTACGTCTGGTTCGAAGAATATGCGACACCGATTCGCGAAAATGGACAGATTGTTGCCATCCAAGGGGTGATCCGTAACATTGACGAGCAGTTGAAATCACAACAGGCATTGCTCGATCAATACCGTATCGATGCCTTGACACGGCTTGGGAATCGCCATGCCTTTAACGAGGCTGTCCGCGATCTCGATCAAGAGAAGGCGACGTATGGATTGATTCTGCTTGACTTGAATGAACTAAAGGAGCTTAACGACCGGTTCGGTCACGCGGTCGGTGACGCCTTGCTTGAACAAACAGGACTTTGCATCCGCCGCTTAACAGATCATGGTTACCGGATCGGTGGTGATGAATTCGTCTTGATCGACGATAGTCCGTCGATTGACACGTTTGAGGCATTCGTCGAACACGTCCGCTCGACGTTCGCGACGCACGAGATTGGACTCGCGATCGGTGCCGTTCATTCGACAACAGGACGCCGGATCGACGACGTCCTGCATGAGGCAGATGCACGGATGTATCAAGAGAAGATGAAAAAACGCTTAAGTCGTCAGCATGGATTGATGCGCTTGAAGCAGTAAGGCGTTGAAGCGTTCTGGTTGATCGAGATTTGCCGTATGCCCTGCTTCCTCGACCGGTAAGACGATGACGTTCGGCACGTGTTCCGCAACGAACGCGGTTGCGTCGACTTCGTACGTTTCATTCGTTCCGTTTAGGATGACGACCGGCAAGGTGATCGACTGCAACATCGTTTCCGTCAGTGCCGGGAAACGGAACGTCATCAAATCGAGGACTGCCCGTGCTGTCGTTTTCCAGGCAGGACCATGCAACTGTTCAAATTGGTCGGCAATTTCCGGTGCTTGCTGATCGATGTTAAGGAAAAACTCTCGTTGTTCGCGCATCAGCGGTTCCATCGCTTTAGGAATGAATGGTGAAAAACCCGTGATACATACCCCTTTGAGTTCGTCCGGTGGGTCGAGTGCCAGTTGCATCGCAAGCGTCGCGCCGAGCGACAACCCGAGAATCCATCCTGGACCTTCCTGTGCCATCCGTTCGAGGATGGCACGTGTTGCTTGTTGTAAGTAATCCTCCGTTGCCGGTTCCGTCGTCATTCCGTGACCAGGTAGATCGATCGGAATGAATGTAAAATCATCCGCTAGAGCGGATAGTTGTGGCGCAAAGTGTGTCGCTGCCGTTCCCATTAACCCATGCAGTACGTACATGCGTGTCATACGGTAAACTCCTTCGGTTGATGTAGTGTCAAAATCGCGCTTGCGACGACGTCCGGACGATCGCGATGCATCAGGTGTGATGTACCCGGAACGAACGTCACGTTCGCCTGATAGGATAGATTCGCCTGTCGCCGTATTAATTCCTGCCATTTATTTTCCATTCGTTCGAGTTCATCTTCCGGAAAACCGGCTGCTATCATCGTCTGGATTGAGTTCGTTTTATCCCGACCGAGAACGGTCATCGGGAACCCAAGATCGCGCATGAGTGGCTGAAGCGCCTTCGCATCACTCTTCCACTTTGAAATGATGGCATGCATCGCCTGATAGTACGCTGGGTTCCAATCCGTACGGTCGTCACCATCCGGGAAACGGTCACGTAAATCAGTTGCTGTCGCTAATTCCGCGAATCGTTCGATCCAGACGGCGTCGTCCCCTTCCTTATCGAGCGTCGGTGTATCGAGCTGATCAAGTTCTTCTAAGTCAACGGATGTCGCCTCGACGAGGACGAGACCGGCGACACGTTCCGGATAATGTAAAGCGAAAGCTTGTGCGACGAGACCACCGTAGGAATGTCCGACGAGTGTGACCGGGATCGTGATATTCGTTGCGCTGAGAAACTGGTCGATTTGGCGTAAGATGCCGGTCGTTCCGTCCATATAATCGTCTGACCATTCGTGCGGATGAAAGCTGACGACGCGATATTCCGGTGTTAGTTTCGTCAGAATGTCCGCCCAGTCCTGATACGTTCCACCGAGTGATGGTAATACTAACAACGGTCGACCTGTCGAACCGTCATCGTAGTACGTCACTTGTTTTCCCTGATGTTGCATAATTCGTTCCATTATAATCACTCCTTTATACTTTGAAAGATGGTGTTTACCTTGATTCGTGCTTTATTGTTTGATTTAGACGAGACGTTACATGACCGGTCCGGTTCTCTTCCCTATTTCCTTCGGGATCAGCATCAACGTTTTCGTGAAGTTGCGCATGTTCCGATCGACGACTACATCACGACGTTCTTATTGCTTGATCAAGAAGGACGCGTCTGGAAGGACGTCGTCTATACGGAAATGATTCGTCGCTTCGAATTGTCGCTTTCTGTTGAAGTACTGCTACACGACTACGTGACGCGTTATCCGATCTTCGCACGGAGCTTTCCGGGAGTCGACACCTTTTTTGCGCAATTACCGCCTGAGCTACCCATAGGCTTACTGTCGAACGGTCGGACGACGTTCCAACGTGTCGTCTGTGACGCAATCGGACTGTCTCCCTCCTTTACGCAGATCGGGATCTCGGAACAAGAAGGCGTCCGTAAACCGGATCCGGCATTTTTCTTGCGCTTAACGGACCGTTTAGGTGTTCGCCCGGACGAAGTCCTTTATGTCGGCGACCATTACGACCACGACATCTTACCGGCGCGCGCCCTCGGCATGCAGGCGATTTGGAAGCGCACAGGCGATGTTCCGTTGACCGACACGCAATTTTCGGACTGGCGCCAGTTACCTGCTCCACTCCAAGATCTGATACGAAAGGAGAACCAGCCATGACGGAACAGATTCGCCGTTTCCAACCTGACGATTTTGAGCAGATTCATCGATTGAACGCATTAGAAGGGTGGCAGGATCTCCTGGCAACCCGTCAATCTGCTTCCTTTTATGAACAACAAGGATTTCGTGCTTTCCATGGTTTCCGTAAATCACGATGAAGCGAGTGATTTCGAATAACTCGTGCTCGTTACGCTGTAGCCCATTGCTTGATAAAAGTGATGGGCTGCTTCGCGTTCCGGTCGATTGCCACTGTTCAGCAAGACAGCAGTCGCTCCTCTTTCGTGTGCCCAGTCTTCCGCTGCTTGGATCAAGCGGCGACCGATTCCCCGCCGACGATGTTTCGCACTGACGACGAACGCGACGATTCGGACATAGGTCGTATCATGCTCGAACGCTTGCGCCTGAAATAGACCGACGCAGCCGAGAAGCATATCGTCGTCTTCTAGCACAAGCAATTCATAATCCGGATGACGAGTGATCCGCGAAAATCGTTCGCGTAAAACGTCCTCGCTTGCCGGATAACCAAGGTGCGTCATCAATCCGACCAATTGCGGTAGATCGTCTTCTTTCCAAGACCGGATGGTCATATTTCTCTCCCCCCTTATCGTGTGGGCGACAGAATCATCACCCGTTCTCGACCCTCTACCTCACCGACGACCAGTACGTGCTCAGATACCGGATCGTCTTTGATTTGATAGACGGTAAACGCATCAAGGTTCGACGCAAAATCAGATGTGTCCTGTTCCAGTTGCGTATCGGTCAAGACATCATCCGTGACGCCGAGTCGCTTCCCTTTCAGCTGTTGCCAGTCTGTATCCGTAATTTTTTTGGCTACCGTGTATAACTGTTCATCATAATACATGCCGACCACCATCGATTGCGACGATTGCTCGGGAACGGTCTCATGCAAGGAACTAAAGCCGATGATCGTCAGACCTGCTGCGAGGCAAACAGCTTGTACCGAGCGCCGGCGCCGTTTCGCTTTGCGGATACCCTGAATTGTTCGTTGCCTGACGGATGACGGTACGTCGATCAAGAATTTTGGCTCGTGATTCATAGACTCATCCCCTTCTGTCGTCGTACTTTCTCGAGTGCGCGGTACAACGTACTTTTGATCGTACTCAGTGGCACATTGAAGGTTTGCGCAATCTCTTGCAATGGCAAATCTTCTTCATACCGGAAGTAGACGATCGAGCGCTCGGTCGGCTCAAGGACATCCAGTAAATCGTCCAAGTACAAGCGATCGACGAGACGCTCTTCAAACGACGTCGTTTGACTCGGTTCGATCGCGAGCGGCTGAAACGACGCTCGATGTTGCTGGAAAGCGCAATTCATCGTGATGCGCGTCAACCATGTCTTAAAATACGAAGCATCCCGTAAACTCTATCGCCCACGCCATGCCCGGTACGCGACCTCTTGGACGTTCTCAAGCGCTGCCGTCTCCTCTTTCAGATAAATTAAGGAAATACGGTACACATAGTCTTCTTCTGCGAATAAAGCTGCTTCAAAAGCAGCATCGGATAATGCTGCACCTGACTTTCGAAACACATCGGCATCCTCCTTTTTTGCAATCACTCCCTTATTAGATACGCAACACATTTAAAAAGTTTCATTTTTTTCAAATTTTTCTTATAATTCCCTTTTCTTGAGTGAATGAATTCGATAGGATGGGACACAGAAAGATAAAAAAGGAGGATGTACGACGAATGAAACTCTATATCGCTTCTCGCTTTGACCACATTTTGACCGTCCGCTGGCTCCGGGATGAACTCCGCTTGCGTGGTCACGATTTAACATACGACTGGACGAAGAACGACCGGGCAGAAGATTCTGAAGCATTAAGAAAAATTGGTCTTGCGGAATTCGAAGCTGTCAAGCAAGCGGACGCCTTCGTCCTCGTGTTACCAGCAGGAAAAAGTAGTCACGTCGAACTCGGGATTGCGCTCGCAACGAATCGCCCGATTTACTTATGTATGCCGAATGCGACCTACTTCACCGGACCATTGGCCAGTACGTTTTATCATATCGGACGGACGACTCCTTGCTTCGGAACGAAAGAAGACTGGCTCGCGCAGATTCTCGCCGATCGCTTACCGGAAGAACAACTGACGTCATGAGGACCGTCCTGTTGACGATTGGACCGACCCATGCCGGGAAAACGACGTTCGCACGACAGCTTGCTCAACGTCTACCAGCAAGCCTTGTCATCGATCAAGATCTTCAAGCACGTTTTTTGCTCGAACATTATCCAGACCTCGTTCCAACAGAAGGACCGAATCAGATCAAACATGACTTGACGGGATGGTTGATCGAAAAGGCGATTACTTCCTCCTTTGAGACAATCATTTTATGTAATGCCAACACTACAAGGACCGGTCGGAAACAGCTGTTAAATCAATTTCCCCTTTCGTCGTTCCGCTCGATCCTCGTCTGGTTCGATTTACCCGAAGCCATCCTTTCAAACCGACTGACTCACTCCAAACGCGATGGACGAGAAATTCGTGGCGAATCGTCGTACTACGACATCTATCAGCAACAACGAATCGAGCCGCCAGTTACAGGTGAAGCGGACAAAATCGTTCGTCTTCGTTCGCCGGAAGACGTTGAAGCATTCCTCGATCATGTCACGGATTCGTCGCATGACTTTCTTTTCGATGAAGTGTCGACTGATTGAATAACATTACAATCGCAAGTAAAGCATGAACATGAGATTCGACCTTCTTTCGACTCTTTGACCGTCGATTCCAGGCTCGTGGTAAAGACAATTCGTTTCTCTTAAGCGGATTCATAATGACCAGTCGATATGTAACCGATTACAAATGAAACAAAGAAAGTAGGAACGATTATGTCTGAAGAACAACGATTGACTGGCGGAAATGTCTCCGCTGTCTATCAAAAAGGCAACTATGTCTATCGTACACAAAATGAGAACAGTCCAAATGTTCACCGTCTATTACGCCATTTAGAAGCGAAACATCTATCCGGTGTTCCGCGTTTCGTCGGCATCGACGAACAAAATCGAGAGATTCTGACCTTCCTCCCCGGTGAGACGGCTGACTATCCGCTAAAAGCGTACATGTGGCAAGACGATGTGTTGGACGATGTCGCACATCTGATGTGCAAGTATCATGACGCTACAGTCGACTTCGAAACCAGTGACTGGGAGCCATTGATCAACACCCCTATTCCATACGAAGTCATCTGTCACAATGATTTTGCTGTCTATAATACGATTTTTCAGAATCAACGTCTAAGTGGCGTGATCGACTTTGATTTTGCAGCACCCGGACCACGTGCATGGGATATCGTCTACGCGCTCTATACGTTCGTCCCGCTCAGCAGTAGACGGCAATCACCTGACGGATCCATTCTTGCCTATTCATCGGAGCAAGATGATGCACGCTTCGCCGAACGAGTGAGTCGATTCCTTGATGCTTATGGTTATGAAGGTCCGCGTTCCGAATTGCTACCGATGTTATTGTTGCGCGTCGAAGCGCTATATCTGTTGATTGATCAACGAGCTGTCGACGGCGATGTTGCCTTCATGAAGATGAAAGAAGAGGGGCACGATACAAATTATCGCGCGGAACATCGTTTCATTGCCAAGCATGGTACGAAATGGTTCATCGATAACGATTCATCAGAAAAATAACAGTTTATCCTTTACTTCAAATGTCCGTGATTTTCATAGAGGAGTGATCTCCCCTGAAAACGATCGATCTTGATTTTTTACTGACGACTGAAGAATACGAACTTGAACTGGATAAGATGTCGCTAAAGGCAAATGATCATTATGCGATTGATTTCTATTTTTATGGGGCTGACGAAGCGTTCAAGCTTATAATCAACGATCCTTCGCGTGATTACTTTTTGATGCGTTTTGAAAAGTACGCCGTCTTCCTAGGAACGTTACAAGAGCATGGCATCATCGACGAGAAACTTCGGAACCCGTATCCAGTCGTGAAGTCAAAAGAATCGATGTTCGGTGATTTTGCTGCGAAGTTTATGAAAACGGATGAAGTCTATACTGAACGGGGAGACTTGCACTTATTTGCTGTCAGGACGCATGAACAGGATTTTTACATTTTGTCCTACAGCGATCCGATCGTCGTTGATCATATGACGAAAGAGTATTGATATAGAAAGCAGTTGTTACATCATAAAAAAGGAGGATGAACGTATATTGAATAAATCACTGATATTACTTTTAACTGCTCCCCTTCTGCTTTTATCTGCTTGTACAGAGGAGCAAAAGACAACACAACCCACTACTGAACTGTTATCAAAGAGTACAAAAGTAAAATCCGAATCTGTAAAAATCGATGCCGAAAGTAAATTGAACATTGTTTTTCTTTATGAACCATACAAACAATATCTACAATCGTCCTTAAAAAACAATGATCCTGAAGAAGATAAAAAGAATTATGCGAAATATGTCTTAAGCTATATCGACAAAATCGGGGAAAAGGAGCAGTTTGCGACAGCCGACTTGAAAGGTTTCCCAATGTTGCAATCAACCGTGTACGAACAAGAGCTACTCGACAAAATCGAGAACTTGATGAAACAACAAGATGACATTACAAAAATCATTAAAAAAAATTACATCGCTTCTCATAAGATCCTTCCCAAAAAGAAAAGTACCATCATCGTCGCTCCGGTTAATCCTGAATCCTCTTTCGATCTTCAGTCAATGAAAGGTGTTACAGGAGCAGCCTATAAAGATGCATTCATTCTCTATCTGGATACAAACTACGATAAAGACATCCTGGCATATTCGACGGCACACGAATATCATCACTTAGTCCTCAAGGATACACCTGATTTTAGTTTAAGTACGACTCTTAATTCCGTCATCGTCGAAGGAAAGGCAGATGCCTTTGCCGACCGAATCGTCAAAGGCGTCTCGCCTCCATGGAATGTCGAAATGGATGAAGCAACGAAGAAACATGTCGTACATCTGGTCAACAGCTATGAAGTATCACAACTCGACTTCGTCGTAGGTAACAAACAAAAAGAGATTCCTCGCTGGAGTAACTACATTTTGGGACGTGATATCCTCAATCACTATTTTGAGTCGCATCCAGATCAGTCCATTGCTGACTGGACCTATACGAATCAAGCAGATATCTTAAAAGGGTACACGTATCAAAAGATTCTTGAACAATGAGGTGCTTTCATGAAATACATATGTCCCGTCTGCGGATATGCGCAAATGGACGACGTTGCTTATGACGAAAATGGTGACGCTTCGTTTGAAATTTGTTCTTGCTGCGGCTTTCAGTTCGGAGTAGACGATAATGTCGAAATCGAGGACGGTATCTTTTTATCGAGAAGTGAGACACATGACTTGTATCGCTCAAACTGGCTCAAAGAAGGTGCTAAAGTCTTTAGCCCTTATGCCTTTGAGCCTGGTACAGGAAAGGGTGAACCTTTAGCGAGAACGGCTTTGAAAAAACAATTACGAGCAATTCATATCAGACTAGAAACATAAAAAAGGAGCGCTGCTTTTCACGATGACTCGTGTGAGTTCGTGCTTCTTTTTTATGTCATCATGCTTGAAGCTCGTGCATCATCAACATAATTGTCATGCTAGTTCCTTGATCCGGATGATTTTCAATCGTTACCTCATCTTCAGGTGAAGCGATAATTCGTTTGAAGATCGACGGACACGCCAAGTAAATCAAGGACAAGTCGAAGTAATTTCTTCGTCCACTGTCGTTCCTGAGAAGTAGAAGAATATTTTTAATGTCTTCGACTCCACTACTCTTTTCGTTCCTTACGCCTCTCATCGTCCTAAAAAGATGGTGGTATCAATTCACAGGAGCTTCAGCATGATTCTTCTACTAATGCATAGCCATTTCTTACGTCTTCGTTTCATTTTAAATATCTCCCTAGATTGGGGTTAATCCAATCTTAGAGAGAAGTTATAAGAAAAACATAAATGAGTAAGGATTTCGAAAATAAAAACACAATAGACAAAATTTTCTAAAAATAATACACTATATTTAACCAAATTATGTAAAAGGAGTGGTCACATGAATATTACCTTTCAAGATGTTTCGCACTCGTTCGAGCGAAGCGGTGTCCGGACCGATGTCTTGCATCAACTAAACGGACAATTTTTGCAATCGGAAGTAACGGCACTCGTCGGTCCGTCCGGGTCCGGAAAATCGACGTTCCTTAGTCTCCTTGGTTCGCTCGATCGTCCGTCGTCCGGTCAGATTCTCTATGACAGACAGGACATTACGTCTTGGAAAAACAAACGGTTATCACAATTCCGCTCGCAAGAGATCGGCTTCATCTTCCAGCAGTTTCATCTCCTACCGTCACTGACGGTGTCTGAAAACCTAAAGGTCGCCTTGTTAAAACAAAAGACGTCGTTTAATCAAGATGAGCGAATCCTCGAGCTGCTCGATCGGGTCGGACTCGACGACAAACGAAATGCTTTACCTGCTCAACTATCCGGCGGGCAACAACAAAGGGTGGCAATCGCCCGCGCCTTGTTGCATCATCCGCAATGGATTCTTGCAGATGAGCCGACTGGTAATCTTGATTCCATGACCGGTGACGCGATTTTTGAACTGTTGCTAGAACTGCATCGTGAAGCCAAATGTGGCGTTTTATTTGTCACACACGACTTAGAACTCGCCGAACGCGCTGACCGAATTCTCTTCATGCAGGATGGTCGGATCGTCGAAGACCGCCGAAAACGCACGGTGCAAAGTGTCTAAGTACTGTTTATGAGGAGGTGTCTGCGATGCAAACGTTTCGAAGCAAACTGATTGCGAGTTTCATTGGCTCTATTGTCGTTTTTCTATTGTTGTCCGTATCGACGCAGTCTGCGTATGAAGCGTTTCGGAATGCGGACTTCTCGGAACAAGAGACGACGATCGTGAGGGGATGTAATCATAACGACTTATCCAATTTATTCTTCACAAAAAATAGTTGTAATTTCGATGACAAAATCGATGAGAGAGAAGACGGCATCGATTTAGGTGAGTCCGATGATCAAAATAAAAGTACGGGTGGCACATCACGCGATCGAAAAGTAAAGGACCTTCCTCCATTTTCGATTATGAATGTTATAGAAAGCACATCCTCCTCTAACAAAATGATATTCTTCACCGCTGTACTTGTACTGGTTGCTTTCGTAGGATACCGGATTTTTCATCGTCGGCGACGTTCATCACTACCACGAGAATTTGAAAGTGAATCAACCCGCTGGATCCAAGCATCGTCTGAAACGTCCATTCGGCAAACAAATCTTCAGTCGGTACTCACTCCGCCAGAACAATCACTACGCCTGATGCTATTTGATTTTAATCAACGCTTACCACGCGCCCTCAAGCGGCGAAGCCATGAATCGTTGACAGACTGGACAGATCGCATTCACCTGGTGACGCCACTCTCACCTTATTTCGTCACCCGCTACGCGGCGCAAGCAGAAGTAGAAGCACTCGATGCACAAGCGATTCATCATTTCGAACAAGATCTTGCGCACTATTTAAAGACAAAGCTCTCCCACTAAACTACAAAGGAGACTACATATGTTACGCTTCGTCATCAATCAATGGCTTCGGCAGCGCGGGAAATTCACCCTGACGCTCGTCGGTGCCCTGATCATCAGTGCCGGGCTCAGTTTAATGTTCAACTTGACCGACTCCAGTCAAGGAACGGTCGAACAGACGTTACAAAAGAAATGGTCGTCTGCTTATGATATCGTTGTGCGACCAAAAGGCAGCCAGATGTCGACGGAATCAAATAATTTACTCGAACCGAATTATCTCAATGGGATCAATGGTGGGATTTCGTTTAAACAATACGAAACCATCAAGAAAATGAACGACATTGAAATTGCAGCTCCGGTCGCTGTCATGGGGTATGTCATGTCTAACGTTTCCTTTGAAAAAGCGATTAAAATTCCTTCCACACCGGGAATCTATCGTTTTACAGAAACCACTTATATTCAAAACGGCTTCAAGAAAGAGCAACAATCAAAAACTGTGCTTCATCTTGCTCAAGGAACAAAAGTTCAAGTTCCTGAGAACGCTTCATTCATTTCTGAACAAATTGATGGTTTTTCAACGGCTGTCGCTAGAAATCCAGTCCTGATCGTCGGTATTGATCCAAAAGAAGAAGCACGGTTGGTCGGTCTGGACAAGAGTGTACGTACGACGAACAAATCCCGATACTTCAATTCGACTGATCACCATGAGTCAGACGCGGCTAATAATCAAAATATCATCCCGATCTTAGTGAATCCGAACTCTTTTAATAAGGGAAGTTATGACTATGATATCGAACGTCTCGATGCTCCTTATCAAACCGAACAAGACCAGCAAAAACTAATTGATAAGGTCATCAAAACACAACCAAAACGGTCTATTATCAATTCTCCTCTTGCCTCTTATCCCGCTAAGAGTATTCAACACCTTTCCATCCCAACCGCTAAAGTAGAAGAAACCTATCTGCGAACGATGGTTGAAAAAACGAACAGCTTACAAACGGATTCTGAATATGCAGAAGGAGGACAATTGGTTTATCAATCTGGCCCTCTTCAATTCCAATCAACGCTTAGTCCATTTACAAGCCGATGGAGCAACGCTTTCGAAGTATCCGCGACGTCGACACGAATTTCAGGAATCGGTGTTGAGAAGGAACTTATTTCAGATAAAGGATTTCGCTCCCTCACATCGATGGGACAAAAGGTTAAAAAACCAGAACAAGGCTCATCTAATGTCCGCTTTCCATTTTTACAATTTAAAGTCGTTGGTCTGTACGATCCGAAAAACATCAAGGTCTCAAAAGACCCGCTGAACGAGTTACCAATGGAAACTTATCGTCCTTCGTCTGCCGATCTTGTTTTAGA
This sequence comes from Exiguobacterium sp. EF_C8, assembly GCF_054956715.1. NCBI lineage: Bacteria > Bacillati > Bacillota > Bacilli > Caryophanales > Exiguobacterium > Exiguobacterium sp. EF_C8. The sequence goes on from NZ_CM143264.1 coordinate 1,674,306, forward strand.
TGCGAAGGGGGAACCTGTCAACCCAGCGAAATCGATTGATACGTCTGGTAATCCCGTCGGACTGTTGACGAGTTCTCCAAACATCCTGACGACGATTGACAGCGCGCGAGCAGTCAATGGTGAACAAGCCATTTCTTCGATTCGCCTTAAAATCAAAGGCGCTTCGACCGTCAGTGAAGCATCGGAGCAACTACTCCAAGACGTGAAAAAGCAAATCGAACAGAAAACTGGATTAATGGTCACAATTACTAAGGGTTCCTCTCCTCAACCCGTCGTCACGAAGGTTGTCGATGACGGTAAGACGCTTGGCTGGATCGAACAACCGTGGATCCACATCGGTGCCGCGATGACGATTTTCCGCGAGACGAGTGTCGGTTTTTCAGGAGTCATCTTCGCAATGCTCGCGGTCGCGATCGTCTATGTCCTCGCGACGAGCTATGTCTCGATGTTAGCGCGTCGGAAAGAATTCGCTGTTTTACTCGCACTCGGATGGCGGACGAAGGATCTCTACAAAATCGTTTTGATCGAGGCGGCGATTCTCGCTGGATTCGTCTCGACGGTCGCCTTGATTGTCGAAGGCATCTTCTCATATGTCCGTAATGAAGCGATGAACGGCTGGAGCCTCCTCTGGATCGCGCTATTCAGTCTTGTCATCTACCTCGCTGGTGCCGCTTGGTCGGCGTGGACGATTCGCCGCATCTCACCGTACGAAGCGATCAAGACCGGCGAATACGCGAAAGCTGCTCGCGTCGGACTGAAGCTTCGTTCGACGATGACACTTGCACTAAAGGAACTGATTGGGAAATGGAAGCGTAATAGTTTGTCCGTTCTCTCAATCGCTCTACCAACAGCACTGCTGACATTCTTCTTATTCGTGACGTTCCATTTACAAGGAGTGCTTTACACGTCTTGGCTTGGTCAGTTCGTTGCCTTACAAGTCGGTCCGATGCATTACGTGACGATGGGTGTTGCGATCACAATCGCTATTTTGACGACGGGTGAAATTATGTGGCAAAACGTCACAGATCGCCGCGCCTCACTCGCCGTCTTAAAAGCACTCGGCTGGACGAACGGCGCAATCCGACAGTTGATTGTCCTCGAAGGCTTCCTCGTCGGCCTGATTTCTGGAGTACTTGGACTGATTGTCGCCTACACGACGATTTACGTTCTATACGATCTTGTTCCATGGAATGAACCGTTGTTGATTGGTGTATCGCTCGCCTTACCGATTTTGTTCGGTGTCATCGCCGCCTTCATCCCAGCACAACTGGCAGCACGTGTTCAACCGTATCAAGAACTGAAAGATGCTTCGTAATCAAAGGAGTTGTACACATGAATTCTATTCAGGCAATATTTCTTGACCGGGACGGAACGATTGGTGGAGATGCTACCGTCCACTACCCTGGAACGTTTGCGTTATTTCCATACGTTTCTTCGCTAATCGAATGCTTACGCAATCAAGGGATTTTACTGATTGCGTTTACGAATCAACCTGGTATCTCAAAAGGATTGGCGCGTGAAGAGGATTTTCGAACAGAATTACAGAACTTCGGCTTTGATGATACGCTGATTTGTCCGCATGCCGCGGAAGATTGTTGCACTTGTCGCAAACCATCACCTGAATTATTATGGCAAGCACAGGCAAAACACGATCTCCGACTCGATCAATGTGTCGTCATCGGGGACCGGTGGAGCGATATGGTGGCAGCTGCGCACGCCGGGTGTATCAAAATCTTAGTCCGAACCGGTGCCGGAGAGAGCTCCATTCGTGATTACGCTGATCGCGTGGAACAAGCAAACGTCGACTATATTGCCGACGACTTAACTGACGCGATTGCTTGGCTCGATACGCAAAACTGAACAAACGAAAAGGCGCGTCTTCCACAATGGAAGTCGCGCCTTTGTTATTTCTTCGAACGTTTTGGTTGAGAAGATGCGTAGACACTAACCGCTAACACAAATAAGATTGCAAACCATGTCCAAAATGACATGTTATCGCCTCCTTTAAATAATGAGTAGGTACTTTAACTATCTTCTTTTTATTACCAATAAATCCCTGCAATCATTTATTAGCGATTTTTCGTAATAGATAAAGCGCGTAGATGATCGATGGAACAGCCATCGCCATGAGGATGATATGGACACTTCCGAATAACACGTTCATAGCTAGATTAAAATCTGACACTTTTGTTTCCTCCTACAGCTTAATACTACTTCTAGTTACTTTTCTAGAATAATACATTAAACCTCGTTCGACGCCTTACAATTATGTAATAAATTTCAATTCACATTCTTTTTCCAATACTTCACGTTACACTGAACGTATGAGAAAGAGAACGTAACCATCAAAAGTCTTCTCTTTTCCTTAAACAATCAACTAATTTTGTACACCTATTTTTAACAAATCATTATTACAAATCAGCCAATCGTTATCGAAAGGTGTGAACGTAGTGCATATCTTAACTAACCAATTAGTCGAATTCATTATCGAGAAGTATCAGTTAAATGATTACATTCTCTATGATTCATCTTACGCTCGAGACAAAATGAACGATCAAACCGTCTACTCGTTTGAGACGTTTTGGATTCCGCGAGGTGCATCGGTCATCGAGGAAGAGGATGGCACGATGCTTCCTGAAGGAACCGTGCAGATTACAATTGACCCTGTCACGAAACGAACGACGACGTTATCCTTACACGGTCCGAACTCGATTCATTCCGTGCCTGACGATTTACGTGATCCAACCACTCGGATGACATGGATCGAATCAGAGACCGATATGATCCATGGTACGCATTTCATGCTCAAAGAAGAAAACGACACTTTTTTCAGTTATGTGAGTTGTCACGAAGGGATTCGGCTATCTCCCGGTTGTTTCATTCACTTAACGTTAACGGAAAATGGTCAACTCGATGAGTTGTTCCTATACGGCCCTCATCCGAGTGATCATCATGTGAAACAGGAACCTTTCGCTTTAACGCTCGAGGACATCGACTCGCTAGCTAAACAACAAATAAAGCGGTTCTCCTATACAAAACCAGGACATCAATACGCGCATACTGTCGTCGAGACGATCGTGACGCAAGAAGGATCTATCCTTTTGCCTAGTAAACTGGATTTCACGTCATCACTCGATCGAAATGACATCTTAACGTGGGCAAATCCGTCAACTTCAATTCTCAAACGCCATCCTTTCCAATCAGCAGCAAGTGTGACAGCAGAGGATGTGATCATGCAGACCGAACATCCTGATTTTCGTCCGATCCAGCAAGAGACGGTGAACGCCTGTCGAAACGCGATTCAAGAAATCGTCCAAAACGTTTACCCTAGTGAATCCGGACAATGGATGATTCGTCATATCTACCGGCAACACCCTTACCTTGCTGTCAAATTATCTCGCGCGAATCCGACGTCCTGTGTTGATCAGCAAAGACGCGTCACGATTCTCCTTGATGAAAAGACGCTTGACTGGATTAGCTTGACCGACGATCAGGAACTCCATACCGTGTTCGCATCTGTTACTGCACCAGAGCTCGAGGATGATCAGCAAGATGTCATTTTCAATGCATTACGTCCGTACCTTTTGCTCACGCCGCGTTATGTGTTCGATATCTCAAAAGGTCAATACGTTCTTTGTGGTTTGCTTGACTCGAACCATGCCTACTTACCAGCAACAAATGAGGTCGTTTTAATACGTGATCTATAAAGTGAAGTTAGATATAAAGGAGTGAACGAGTTGCATCCATTAACGAAAGATTTAATCTCCCATATCCAAGACAAATATCAACTGAACGATTATGTCTTACATGAAACCTTCTATCGCCGTGAAAAAATTCGTGGTGAAACGCAATATTCGCTTGAGACATGTTGGTTCCCCATCAATCACGGTCCTTTGTCTGAAGACGAGAGTTATCCAGACTGTACGATAGAGATTCAAGTCGATACGGCTACAAAACGAACAACTTCGATTCATGTACATGGCGCTGTCACGATTCATTCTCTTCCAGAGGATTTACATGATCCAGACATACGGATTGCTTGGCTTGAGCAAGAATTAGGAATGACGTTCGAGAAGCAGTTCATGTTCCTTACGCATCAAGATTCCCTGTATCAGTATGTCAGCTGTCATCACGGAATTCGCCTCTCCCCTGGTCTGTTCATATCGCTTGAGCTAACGAATGAAGGAGCGCTCGATTCTTTCAGTATCTATGGAACCCCCGCGCTGAGTAACAAGTATCCGACTGAACCGTTCACATTGTCACCTGTACAAATCACACCGATCATTTCAGAACAGATACGGTTCTGTTTACTACCTGGTGAGCAACAACCAATACAAGCGCATGCAATTGAAGAAATCTTTGTTTCTCAAGACGGCTTGCGCACGTATCCTCTAAGTAATCCCGAAACTTCGTCCGTTGCCATGAACGAGATCGTGACATGGGACAAACCGTCCACGTTCTCCTATACGCGCAAATTGATTAAGCGGCGAGACACCGTCACGGCACTCGATGCCGAAGCTCAAACGCCACATCCGGATTACCGACCGTTGACTGACGGGATGCTGGAAACATGTCAGTCGATTGCTGTAGATCTCATCGCTGCGGAATATCCTGAGGAGTCCGGAGCGTGGACGATTCAAGAAATCCATCGGGATTTTCCATTCATTAACGTAGTAGTACGCCGGACTCGTGACGACATAAATCTCGCTTACAAACGTCGTTTGACGATTCTTCTGATGGAAGATACTTTTGAAGTCAGCCTAATCGTTGATAACGAAGCATTTATTGACCTCTTTCATGATTCGACACAAGGATTGCCAAATAGCGTTCCCGAAGAAGTCATACGTCACGCACTCATGCCTTACCTGACATTGAAACCGTATTATGTCTTCGAGCGGGCACTTGACCACTATGTTCTCTGTGGTTTGCTTGACTCGAACCACGCTTATTTACCGGCAACAAATGAGGTCGTCTTACTCGACGACCTGTATGTCATTTCAGCCACTGATTGATTCGCTTCTTTACTACTTGCGGAAGAACGAGGCTTCTCAGCTGTTCGAGACGCTTACGGTCCACTTCCCGTTTTGTAAATACGTCTTCAATCATCGTGACCTTTTGTTCCCGCCCTGGAATCAGTTGATAGATGACGTACCAATCGACGAGTGCCATGAACGGACGTCCAGCTGAATCGATCGATTGTTCATCAAACGGATAGACGAACACGCCCTCGTCATGACGAACCTGAAGTCCGCTCATCAGATCAAGATCGATTCCTTCGATCATAAATTCTTGGAATACTTCCGTTGCATAGAGTGACGTCTCGTCTTGTTCAACGACAGTTCCCATCTCAGATAACAATAGGACTGCCCGTTCGGCGTCCGCTGACGCGACGACGAGATCGATGTCGCGCGGAGTGACAGGCAGTCCATGATGTGCTAGCAGCAATGAACCACCGATGCCGAAGCGAATTTGCTCTTGTTGTAATGCCTTGACGATATAGGCTAATACTTCCTGTAAGTTCATCGCCGGAACCCTGCCGCTCGAAACGGTCCTTCCATCGAAATCGTAAAGATGATCCGGGCAATCTCTTCCGGGGTCGTCTCATTCGGATGACTCAACCACGATTCAATGACACCGAGATGGGCAGCAGAAAGATAGGCGATGAGATAGTCTTCTGGAACGAGTCGTTCCCCCTGTTCGTGTAACCCTGAAAAAAGAATCTGTTGCATGTAATCACGGACGCGCTTCCGAAACATCCCGTCACTCGTCGGACTGAGCAAGATTCGCATCAGCGTCCGATTCTCATAGAGAAAGATCAAAAACGGAATGATTCGCCGGTACGGAGAGTCCTCCGTTTTGTTGATTAGGACAAAGGGAATCTCCCGTTCGAATGTCGCTTCGATCTTTTCAAAGATTTCATTCGTCATCCGTTCGAGCAATTCGTATTTATCGGCGTAATGATGATAGAATGTCCCGCGATTGACTTCAGCGCGATCCGTCAATAACTTGATTGTCACGGCGTCAAAGCCGACTTCGTCGATCAGCTGAAGGAACGTCTCGCGTATTCTGCGGTCGGTTCGAATGATGCGTAAATCCTGTTTTTTCATCGAAATCGCCTCTTTCTTCAACAGTTTGTCAGGATATGTCGCTTAAGCAACAGATGGACTTCAATTGGTCATTGCTCCCAGTTTCTCTCCCTTTTATAATGAAATTAATCAACACGTTGTTCAATAATTATTTTATAAAAAGGGGAGAATACGATGGATTTACAACTACACGGTGTATCGAAATCGTTTCATCAACAGGACGTCCTCCAAAAAATTGATCTTTTGATTCCGTCTGGTGAGATTTGTGGCTTGCTTGGTCCGTCAGGTTCCGGTAAGACGACGTTGATTCGCTTGATGATCGGCGCGATTCAAGCAGATGCTGGGACGATTCAAGTCGGTAACACCTTGATGCCGAACTTTAAGATGTTATCAGAGATCGGTTTCATGCCACAAAACGATGCTTTGTACGAGGATTTATCTGGTCTTGCGAACCTACAGTTTTTCGGTTCCTTATACAACATGTCTCGTCAGAACTTAGCAAAACGAATCGAAGAAGTGTTGACGCTCGTCGATTTGACGAATGATCAAAAAAAGCTCGTCCGTCATTATTCCGGTGGGATGAAGAAACGATTGTCCCTTGCCATCTCAATCCTACATCGTCCAAGTATTCTATTTCTGGATGAGCCGACCGTCGGGATTGATCCCGTGTTACGCCGACAGATTTGGAATCAATTCCAAGCGATTCGTGCGAAAGGTACGACGATTGTCGTCTCGACCCATGTCATGGACGAAATCAATGAATGTGACCGGGCAGCATTGATCTATAACGGTCGAATCATCGCCTACGATCCGCTCGACCGTTTGCTCGCACAGACGGAAAACGGAAAAGTTGAAGAACTATTCCTGCTCGCCGGAAAGGGCGTGACGTGATGTGGCAACTCGCACGGCGGGTCATCCGTCAAACGTTGAACGATAAACGAAGCGTCGGACTGATTTTGCTTGCTCCATTGTTAATCTTCACCTTAATCTATTTCCTACTTGGAAACGATGACTACACACCTGTCGTCGCCATCAGTCAAGATGTACCGACTCCAGTCTCACAAGCGATCGAAAAACAGGATCTGTCGCTTAAAACGTATAACGGCAGTGATGCGGACGCCTATCTCAAAGATCATGAAACGGTCGACGTCGTCTTAGACATGGAAGACAGTCAGCTAGCGTTGAACCTCCGCGAACCTTCGACGAAAAGTTCCAAAGCACTACGCGAGATTCAAGCTGGACTTGCGTCACTGCAACCGACGATGCAACTCGAGACGAACTATCTGTACGGAGATGTTGATCAATCGACCTTTGATGCGCTTGGCTTCGTCTTTTTATCGCTGTTCTCATTCTTCTTCGTCTTTATCTTGTCAGCAATGGCACTCGTCAAGGAACGCAGTGGCGGCACGCTCGAGCGGTTGATGATGACACCGATTCGCCAAACCGACGTCATCTTCGGCTATACGCTCGGTTATAGCGTCTTCGCCTCGATCCAGGCGATTCTTGTCGTCCTGTACGCGACGACCGTTCTTGACTTACCGTCTGAAGGTTCGATCATCTGGGTCTTCCTGACGATGCTTGGACTTGCCGTCGTCGCGGTCTTGTTCGGGGCAACGATTTCGATCTTTGCCCAGTCTGAGCTGCAGGTCGTCCAGTTGATTCCCTTTACGATCATTCCACAAATCTTCTTCTCGGGTTTGATTCCGCTCGATCTAATCCCGTACGGACTCGGTAACATCGGATATATCACCCCAATTTTCTACGGAGCGAGTGCGATCAAAGAGGTGCTCGTCTACGGCAATGGGTGGTCCAGTATCTGGCCGTACTGGCTCGGACTATTCCTTTATGGAGCAGCCTTGTTCCTGTTGAACATGCTTGCTCTTAATAAGTATCGCGGACACCAAAAAAGACACGGCTGATTACACAAGCCGTGTCTGATTTTGCTTAAGCTGTTCAAGAAAAACAGTCCTTCGAGAGGGATCGAGTGTCTGCTCTGCCACGTCGGCATATCGAACGAGTTGATAGATCTCATGCGGGACCGTGACCTCTAAGCGTGTAAACCACTCCGTCAGCGTCTCATATGTCCGCCGTTGTTGCACTGGAGCAAGTGATCGATTGAACGCGCGCACCGCTTCACGAATTTTTGAATCAAGAATACTGTCTTTAGATGAGGACTGGACTTCAGGCGTTAGCGGAAGCGATAGAGCGTTTCGTTTCGGTTGATGACTTGATGGGAATGACCACTGCATACGGTTGAATCGTTGTCGACGATACAGGTAGATGATGACTAGAGCGACCATCCAAGGAGTCATACGTGCGATTTGATTGATCGCATCTGTCAAGAAACCTTTCCCAAGCTCAATCGGTTTTTTCTTTTTAGGTTCCTTCCGATATCTTTCGTGCCCAATTTTTGAAGAATCCGGTTGTTTGATGATGTGCTCTTCTTTCACATAGATGACTTTTTTAGTCGGTAAGATCTTGCCCGGAATATATACCCAGTTTCCTGTCGATTGATCAATCGGTGGATCGATCAATGCTTGATACGATAGTTTTACACCCATGACGCCTAAAAATAGGACTAGGCACGTCAAAAAAGTCATCCTAATGATTCGATATCTCATTTCATCCTGCACCTCCAAACCGAATTGAAATCCGTGACACAAGAGCTTTTCCCATATGTTACCATGAAAGGTGGCAATTCAGATGAGTTACGAAAAAGTATTTCAAATGCCGATGCAGAAGCTGTATCAGCTATACCGTCAAAAAGTCGAGCGTAAGCAACGGACACAAGAGGAACTCGATGACGTGCTGTTCTGGTTGACCGGACACACGAAACCAACTCTTGAACAAGCCATACAAACCCAAAACGTCGCAGCTTTTTTCGAGCACGCACCCGCCCTGAACGAACGCCGCTTTTTAGTCACTGGCGTCATCTGCGGGATTCGTGTGGAAAATCTAACGGATCCGCACATTCGTAACATCCGGATTCTCGACAAACTCGTCGATGAGTTGGCGAAAGGAAAAGCGTTAGCTAAAATCTTACGATAAGGAGGAATGCTGATGTCTACTTTACTCAGTACACTGGCGATCCTCGTCATGGTGACCAGTGTGACCTATTTCATCGTCTATCAAGTCAAACGAAATAAAGGAACCCATCGTTCACCCGTCTATCGACTTGCTTTTAGTGGTCTGTTGGTCGGCTTGATGGTCAGTTATTTTTTGTTGACGTGAGTCGTGATTTTTAGTTTTTGATTTAAACAATAAAATCATTAATACAGTATTTGAAATAATGAAGGAGGTATACGATTGAAGATTCGAAAATGGATCCTTCCGCTTTTGCTACTCATCTGTCTTGCTTCACCGAATGCCGCAACAACATATGTGAAATGGACGGTCGCTCCGACGGGTCACTATCTCGAACGTCTTCAAGCGGCTGACATTCCTTATAAAGTCCGCCAACACACGCTTTACATTCAAGAAAAGGATCTGCGCCGCGTCACGTCGTGTTGTACATGACAACGATAGAAAACCCCCTCATTTCAGCGAAATGAGGGGGTTTCTGATCAATCACGAATTAGCGAATCGTTTTTAATGCCGTTGCCCACGGAATGACTTGATCGAGCATCTGGTTGACCGATGTTTCTTGAACGGCTGCCGCTTTTAAGACCGATCCATTCTCGAAATCAGTGAACAAGGATAACGCTGGATGCACCCGGACGTCGGCGATCAATAACTCACCTAAGATGCCGCGCAAATGTTCGGCTGCCCGTGCCCCACCGACAGAACCATAAGAGACGATCCCTGCCGCTTTGTTGTTCCATTCGACACGTAGATAATCGAGCGCGTTCTTGAGTGACGCTGCAATCGAATGGTTGTATTCCTGGACGATGAAGACGAAGCCGTCTTGTGCTGCGACATCCTTCGACCAAGCAGCAGCACCCGACGCATCCCCATCCTTTTCACCAAGGAGCGGTAATTTGTAGTCGGCGATATCAAGAATCGTATAGTTCGCATCATCCCGTTGATCAGCCAGTTGTTTGACCCATTTTCCGACTTGTGGGCTGAGACGTCCTTCACGTGTGGATCCTAAGACGATACCAATGTTTAATTTCTCCATTTTCATTACCTCCTCTTGTTTAGATGCGGTTAGTTACATTATCGTAATGTTCTCTTAAAGGTATTCTTTTTCGATCTTGCGCGTACTCCGGACCGTATCGATCGGACGGACCATTTGTTCAATCTGTGCCCGTTGTGGCTCGAGGAATGGTGGTAATGATAATTTCTCCCCGACCGTTTCGTATGGCTCATCACCCATGAAACCAGGACCATCCGTTGCCCATTCGAACAAGACACCGCGCGCGACACGGGCATAGAGGGACTCGAAGAAGAAGCGATCGACGTAACCGGACGTGTTGAAGCGCAGCTGTTGCATCCGCTCGATCCATTCCTGTAAGGCAGCCGTATCTTCAACGCGGAAAGCGACGTGGTGCACCGTTCCGAATCCTTGACGTCCGCTTGGTAGAACGACGTTGTGCTCAACGATGACTTGTGCGCCGTTTCCTCCTTCGCCCATCTCGAACAAGTGCAGGGAACCAGCTTGATCGACTTCGCGCATCAACATCGCTTGTTCGAGTACCGCTTTTAAATTGTCGAATTCCGCGATCCGGATGTGAATTGGACCGAGTCCCGTGATCGCGAACTCGAGGGGTACCGGACCATTTTGCCACGGTGTGCCGGAAGCGACACCTTGATTATGCTCGTCAGAAATCAACATATATTGTTGCTCATCGAAATCGACGAACGAGAGCGTCTGCTTGCCGAATTGTTCTTTGATACCACGGTGCTTGACGTCATATTTGTCAAAGCGTTTGATCCAGTATTCGAGTGCCGCATCCGTTGGGACACGGAACGCTGTCTTGAAGATTTCATTCGTTCCGTGTGATCCCTTTTGGATACCAGGGAAATCAAAGAATGTCATATCCGTGCCGGCAGATCCTTTATCATCGGCGAAGAATAAGTGATACGTCTGGATGTCATCCTGATTGACGGTCTTCTTGACCAATCGCATCCCTAGGACGTTCGTAAAGAAGTCATAGTTTTTTTCGGCACTGCTCGTAATCGCCGTCACGTGGTGGATTCCTTTTAGTTCATTCATGAAAAATCGCTCCTTTAATGGTTATTATCTCGAATTCGAGATATCAGTCTAAAAAATTTTATTGTTTTTTTGCTTGATAGCCGATCGTTTTGGCTGTCTCGATGAATGCTTCGAGGTCTGACGGGGCTATTCCTTGAAATACTTGATTAATCGCTTGCTCGTGCTTCGGAAAAATAGCTTCCATCAGTTGGTGTCCTTCAGAGGTCAGTTCCGCAAATGTCACACGCCGATCCTCTGGACATGCTTTTCGGACAACGTAATTTTTCTTTTCGAGCTTATCGATGACATAGGTGATGCTACTGCTCGTGATCAAGACTTTTTTCCCAATCAATTGAATCGGTTGCCTGCCCCTGTGAAACAGCAACTCAAGAACCGAAAAATCCGTTGGGTTCAACCCCCATTGCGCAACATCCTTCTTGATGACTTCATGTAACGCATCGACTGCGCGCACCATGACCGTCAATGCTTTCATGTTCGGATTCGGTCGTGTCATTTCGTTCACCTCTTTTGTATCTTCAATTCATATATCTTTAATTCGAGATAAATATACCATCCCGATTTTTGTTCGTCAACTGTTTTGAATCACTTTAAATGATGATAAACACTTTAGATGTTCGAAGCGTTTATCATCATTTAAAACAAAGCACGTGCCCTTCTCCTAATCGATAGTGATCTGTCCCAGAAAGAATATACGCCGTATCATCAGGTAATCCGATGGCATGATCCATTTGAGGCAGGTGTTCCTGAAAACGGGTTGCCCGTTTTTCCTGGTTCAAGTGTGGACAGAGACAACCGCTCAGCCAGCCCTCTCCCGTATCCAGGCAATAGTCTGTTCCGTCCTCACTCGTACGGATCCCGTATTCCATCGCATAGATCGCTCCAGCACTGACACCGACGTACCATGTTCCACGCTTAACGGCTTGTTCAAGCAATAGATCCATGCCTTTTAGAGCAAGCGTCTGAACGAGTAACGGGTAATTGCCACCGCCGACATAAAGAATGTCGGCACGTTCTATTAATCGTCGTTGCGTCGCCATGGATAGTTCGTCGTCAAATAGCGTGACGACCGAGACGATCGCTCCAAGTGCTTCATATGTATCTCGAAATTGGTATTGGTATAACGATTCATCTCGACTTGCCGTCGGCAGGAAGACGATATGTGGCGCGTGTTTCGTCAGTTGAACGACATACCGATTGATGAATTGGTGAGACGGAGCAACCAGTTGACCGCCTCCGATTAGCATGAGGTTCATCTTTTTTCTCCTTTGCATCGGCTTTTTAGAAAAAGGAATACAGTCCGTGTTCGTAATAATCAAATTCTCGTGTAGTTAGTCGCTCAAATCGATAGCCTTCATAAAAGGCATCGAGGGCTCGCGGATCATTGATGATTGGACTGATGGCGAGAGCGATATCATACCGCCGATCGCCCGGTCTCATCGCTCCGACATCAATGAACGAGAGCTTTCCGTCCGTCGCAACCAACAGATTGTCTGTCGTACAGTCGCCATGAATCCAACTGGCAGTTATCGGCTCCGGACAGGAGGACTTTAGTTGTTTCAGTAAATCCATCGTGCCGGACGTCCAAGCAGATGCGACATAACGTTCCGCTGTCATAAGTCGTTCCGTTAACCACTCCTGTGACGTTCCCCCTGTCGTGCGTTGATGAAACTGGAAAAGATACGTTCCGAACGCTTGCCACAGCTGAATCCGTTGCTCGCTTGTCGCCTGTCTTAAGGCTGTCGTCAACGTCATCCCGTCTCGCCACTGCATCAAGAGATGGCTTTGCTGTTCCGTCTTAAAAAAACTAACGTACTCAGGTAGGAACCCTGGTTCTCGTTGCATCCATTCTTCTAAGACAATTGCTTCTTCTGCGAGCCATCCTTGGTATCTCGCTTCCGTAGCAGTCTTTAGTAAGTAACTCCCTTTCTTTGCTTCAATCCGGTACACAATCGAAGTTCCCCCTTGCTCAAAAAGCTTTTCGACGTGCCCGATATCCCCCGTCAGTTGTTCGATCCGTACACGGGTTGCTTCCGTCATACCGTATATCCCGTGAACGGCACTGGCGTCGACAGTCGAATCCAGGTCGACGGTTTGCCGTAGACCGATGCGTCATCAAGAAAACGTTCCAGCGTTGTAACGGACGCCGTTTGCAACTTGACCATGAAGTTATAGCTACCGGTCAGGCGATGACACTCGACGACTTCTGGATGTCCTTTACAAAATTCAATCAAGCCTGCGCAGCGTGTCTCTTCGAACATGACGACCGCGAGTAACCCTTGCGCGAGTGCTTCCGGATTTATGACAGCGCGGAATCCTTCGATGATTCCCGCGTCCTCCATTTTTCGGACCCGTTCGATGACGGCAGGTGCCGATAACCCGATCTGTCGTCCGAGTTCCGACCATGGAATCCGGGCATCATCTTGCAGAATCCGGACAATCTGTTGATCAATTTGATCCATTTTTCATCTCCCTTTCGAATTAAAACCACTTTCTTCAAATTAACATGGAATCAAAGGAAAATATAGCCTTTCCCTATGTTCTCCTACTGTGCTCATCAAAATGCTTTTCTTATACTAATTACAGGAGGTGATACATATGGAATCAACCTGTGTCCGGTGTCAAGAAACGATTGAAACGACGGTCTATCAGTGCTCGCACGCTTGTACGTTTTGCGAACCGTGTACGAAAGCGCTCGATCATATTTGCCAAAACTGCGGGGAGATGCTCGAACCCGTCACGCCAGTCGCGACATAAAAAGACGGATGCCTCGGCACCCGTCTTTTGTCTATTTAGATCGTCTCTTGTGATTGTCGCTCGGCTAAGCGCTCTTTTGCTTTTTCTTGATGCGGCTTAATCGCCGACTCCCCGAGTGCTTTCGCTAGACCTCGGGTTGGAAGATTGACATACATCGACTCATAATTGCTGACTTCGAACGTCTCATGGAAGATCCCGACCGCTTCTGATGTCCGTGCCTTCTGATTGAATCGTTTCCACGCCGTCAAATGACGGGAACCATGGGCATATGCCATCAATTCTTCCGTCGAACGCCAATACTGAATCAACGTCACGGAACGCCAACCGACAAGTGACTCATGCGAAATCAGACCGACATCGTTTTCATAACACTCTTGTAGCATCGGTCCCATCGCTTGGACCGTCGGTAACCACTGCCGGACAGAACGTAGGCGATTGATCCGTAAACCGATGATGAACACGACGACGTCTTTGTTCGGAGTCGCAATGATCCGTTTCATGTCAATTTCCTCCTTCAAGGGTCTCAAGGGAAGCGTCGCACCAGTCGAGTAACGCCCGTGTCTTCCGAATGCCATAATCAAGCGTCAATAACCAATAGACGGCATCATTCGAGTCAGGATAAGAACGAATCATCGCATCGATCGCTTGATACGTCTCAAGCCGTTCTTCGAGCAATCGCGCGTGCTCCTGAATTTTCTGCAAGGTGACCTCTTTTGAAGCATGTCGAGCGAAGTACAGCTTCAACAACAGGTCGTTCCGTTGCACGGGCAATTCGACGGACGGTTCAGCGACCCACCGCTCGAGCTCCGCATGCCCGTTTTTCGTCAGAGCGAATTGTTTCCGTTCCCCATCCGTGACCTCTTCAACGATCAATCCTTCCGCCTCTAACCGTTTCAGCGTCGGATAGACTTGTCCGAAGCTGATTTTCCAAAAGTGATTCAAGCTCGTATCGATCGTGTGTTTCATCTCATAACCAGACGTACATCCGCTTGCAAGAAGTCCGAGAATCGCATAACGGGTCATATTTTCTTTTGGCATCGGTCCCTCCTATATCTAAAAGATAGTATCTTTTAGATATAGTTCCCGTTCATTCAAATGCCAAACAGGAAATTTACTGGATGAAGCAGGAATTCTCATTTTAATTCCGAATTCTTGTTCACATACTTAATTAAAAGGAGTTCTCACATGACATACGCTAAAGCTTCTCTCTTCTTTAGTTTGCTCGGTCTGCTCATCGACTCTATGATTTTCCCGCCGTTCAACTGGTCGTTCGGACCAAACTCGATGCTTACGATACCGATCGGACTTGTCATTTATCTGTTTGGAATCGGACTCGGGATCGTCGCCATCAAACGACGCGAACCGGGAATCCTCAAATATGTCAGTCTCGCCTGTTCCGTTCCTCTTAGTGTGTTACTACTGCTATTTCTCGGTTTCATCTTCAGCGGGCAGATTTAATCATTTTACAAGAGTTGTTCATGAGACGTTTTCCCGCTTGCATCGAATGTCAGCTGATGGATCGCTGGACTCGCCATCGCGCTCAGCCACTCATTTGCCGGTCGTCCAGTGTAGTGTTCGAGCACTAACGCCAACACGAGACCATGCGTCGCGACGACCAATCGGTGGTGCGGGTGGATTTTACGTAGCTGATCGATGGCTACTAGAGCACGATTGCGTGCTATTTGATTCGACTCTCCACCTTTTTGCGCGTAATCATCATTTTGGAATGATCGCTTCAACAGTTCTTCTAGCCGTTTAGGTGATAAACGTTCGTCTGTTTCCTGAAAACACCGTTCTTGAAACGCTGCCTCGTAGATCGGCAAACCTCTTTGCTCAGCGAGTGGGCGAACGGAGTCCATCGCCCGTTGCATCGGACTCGAGTAGATGGCGTCAATCGGTATCGCTTTAAAGAACGCTACGAGTTCCTGCGCTTGTTCCTGACCTGCATCCGTTAATCCCCGCCCTCGATCACTGCCTGTTTTGATCGATTCGCAATGGCGAATGAAATAGAGCGTCCTCATCGCAACTGGACCCACTTTCCTTCAGAAATCACGTCTACGTTCGAACCGATAACACGGATCGCTGTCGCGTCGTCGATCGCGTACGCCGGATTCGTCAATGTCTCAGCCCAAGATTTGGCAGCTTGTAAGTGATTATCTGGTAATTGCGGATGATCGAGATGCGGGAAAATTGAAAAGTCAACGAGACCTAATGTTGCGTCCGATTGCTCCGGCGTCTTTTTCCATCCAACGAAATCTGTTCCGATTCGTGGCGTAAGGACCATGCTGCCGGCGCTCATCCCGACATAAACACCGGTTAGTTGCGGTAATAGTCGATCGAAGCCCGATTCGACGAACCAGTGATATAGAAAGAGTGGATCACCACCATTAACGAGAATGACATCCGCTTGTTCGACCGCTGGTTGCCAAATTGCTGGATCAATTACCGAGACCGCTGATAATTCCAACAGACCGACTGACTTCCATCCTAAATCGACCATCGGTGCCTCATCTTTTCCTTGAATGAAGTTTGTAGCAAGCTCCAATCCTTTGGATAACGCATATGAAGCTGTCGTGATCGCGATGGCATGGCATTCCTCAATCGGTTTTCTGAGCATCTCGCGTAACGCGTTGTGAATCGATGGATTTTGTATCCCACCAGACGTTAATAAATAGTCCATCATGATACCTCCTGTCCTTTGCTTCAGTTTACAATATTTGTTTCTTTCTGGTATCCTTACTTTTATTCCCACTAGAATAGGAGGAATCATATGTCTTTCGACTTAATGACGTTACCTGAAACGACGTTACACTATCGTCTGATTCTCGGAACTTCCGATCAACCAACGTTTATCTTTGAAAATGGATATGGACAAGATCTTTCAACCTGGCAACCAATCATGGATCAAGTTGAAGGACTTGGAACGATCTTGATGTATGACCGTACGAACATCGGTGGTAGTATGCAGCATGATTCCGAGACTAGTCGCCAGAGCGTGAATCGCCTTCGCCGTTTGATCCATACCTTATCTCTCAAACCACCCTTTATTCTTGTGGGTCATTCCTATGGCGGCACGTTAGTTCGACAATTTGCATCGCAATATCCAAGTGAAATAAAAGGTCTATTGCTCATCGATGCAACACCAGAGTCCTATATTCAACGCTTCTTACCAGTGATGCCAAACACGTTCCAATCCATATACAAAAAACAATTCACGCTCGAATGTACATACAAAGATTTTAAAGAGAGTATTGAAGCGACGAACGTTGATATCCTCTACCCATTTCCAGTCATTGTTCTGTCTGCTGGTAAAAAAGATCATTATTCGCGTGAGGCGCAACTATTGTGGCACGAATTGCAACGACAAACTGCTGCACAGTCGATCCAAGGCTTGTTGATCGAAGTTCCAAACAGCCGGCACTTCATTCAACAGGATGCCCCCCATATTGTTGTCGATGCGTTACATCGTTTGATTTCAGGTGATTCTTAAGCTCTTTTCAAAGGAACTATTTCCCATTTCCAAACGTATACTTAATATAAGCTTGATTCGACACACTGATTGGAGGCACATATGTACTCGATTCCTAGCTACTTCATACTTTACTTAAAAATCATGCTGACGGATAAGATTCCGGTCTTTTGGTCGTTGATCTTCCCGTTGATTCTCGCGTTCGTCTTCGGGTCACGCCTCGACTTCACCGAGAACAGTTTCCTCTCGTTCCTCGCGCTCTTTTGGGGCTATATCTTACTTTCGATTTACGTGAATGGCATCGGACTCCAACTTGCCCGGATGCGGGAACATGGTTTGATGAAGACGTATATCATGATTTCCGGTAGTAAGATTGGTTGTATTCTCGCACTCGTTCTTGTTCAGCTCGTATTTGCAGCCGTTAGTTTAACGGTCTTTACGACGATTCTGATGCTTGTGTTCGGCTACTTCTCACCTTTAACGTTGTTACTCGCTTATCTCGTCTTGGTGCTCAGCATCCCGCTTGCCTTCGCGAGCATCGCTTTGACAATGCTGCCGGCAAAGATTTCGAGTATGTCGACATTGCTCAACATCGTCATGTATCCACTCTTCTTGTTCGCGAGTAGTCAACCGGATCGTTGGTACAGCTACTTGAATCCTTTTTATGTCATGAAAACACTCGGTCTCGCTGTCTCTGAGCACGTTACGGGAGCATCGTTCCTTATCTTGACCGTCGTACTCGTCGTTTATCTGTTACTTGGTCTATTCTCTGTCAAACGCTTTAATCTCATGTCATTGCTGACTCGATAGGAGGATTCAGATGCACGTCCAACACATACGCTTCAACTATCCGAAATCACCAGACCTGTTACACGACGTCTCCTTTTCGCTCATTCCCGGAAAACTGAACGTCTTGATCGGGATGAACGGTGCCGGCAAAACGACACTGTTTGATTGCATGACCGGTGCCTTACCGATTACATCTGGTGAACTTGATTTACCTCATATTTCAGACATTCTGTATCTCACACAATTCATCTATTACTCGGATGAACTAAAAGGCAAGGATGTCGCCGTCTTCGTCGGTCGGCTCGCCCGCTTGAAAGCATATCGCAAGCAAGAGACCTATACGCACCATCTGAAACAGCCACGAGAGCTCGATCTATTCGCTCATCTTTGGGAGATGAAAATCGGCAAGATGTCCGCTGGCGAAAAGAAATGGTTGTTCGTCACACTGTTGACGACAATTCCACGTTCGCTCTACATCTTTGACGAGCCGACGAGCGGAGTTGATCCGGCAACACGACTTCATATCATGCGACGCTTCGAGCAGATGACCGCAAGTGGACAAACGTGTCTCTTCTCGACCCATCAATTACACGATCTATTACATACCGATGCCCACGTCATCTTCCTCCATCAAGGTCGTATTTTGTATGAAGGTGACTTCAAGGAGTGGTTGAATCGATTTGAGACGACTGATCCAGACGTCGCGTTCGTTCAAATGCTTGAACTGGCAGGGTAACGCAAACCATCTCTTTATTGAGGTGGTTTTTTTGTAATATTTGAAATACAGGTTTTCAATAAACATGTACAGGATATACATAGTTAAAGGAGGTGTGGGTGTTATGAAGTTTTTTAGTGGTGCCCACTTTGTCAATCTTGTCGAGCACCATTTCTCAGAAGAGAATATCGGAATGCACATTGATTACATGACTGCCAATTCTGCTAAATTGACGCTTACTTTTAAAGAGACGGTATCTCCGATGAATAGTGCGTCGGTCAGTCAGGTTGGAGAAATTCATTATCAACTCCATTTACCAACACTCGAAAAACGTATATTGATTCATGGTCCTTACATTCGGACTTACCAGCTATTTCTTGGACCAGGTGAGTCCATGCAAGAGTTCAAGGATCTTCTGCATGACATCGCGCAACACCATCAATGTTAGTTGAAAACATGTATTTATTACATTTGTTCTTATTTTGTAGAAGGAGTGATGAAACATGCGTACTCATAAAATATTTCCACTGCTTTTATTAAGCGGTTTATTGTTACCGCTTACAGGATGTGGTGACGGTAAGAATGCAGATGGCAAGATTGAGATTAAGTTCATCAATGGATTCACAGGTGGCGATGGTCAATATATGACGAAAATCGTCAAGGGATTCAATGCAAGTCAGAAAAAGTATAAATTGGTCCAATCGCAAGAGAAAGATCATTATACGAAATTCAAATCAGGAAAATACGATTTAGTTGTCATTCATGAAGCAAGTTTACGAACGTATCAGTCGGATCAAATGATTCAGCCCGTTACCGATTATATGAAACAAGCAAACATCAAAGAGAACGATTTCTTAACATCTGGAGTGGACTCTGCCAAAGTTGGCAATAAAATGTACGCCCTGCCGTTAGACATTCACCCACTCACGATGTTTTATAACAAAAATTTAGTTAAATCTATGCCTAAAACATATGCTGATCTCGAACAATTGAATGAACAACTTCAAAAGAAAGATGATCATCTCTACGCATTCGGTCTTCCATCAAGTGGACTGACTCCATTCTATCTAACTGTTGCGGCTGCACAAAATGACATTCAACTCGAACGTGATGGCTACCTTGATTTTGCGCAACCTGCCTATGCAGATGCGTTGATGAAATATCATGATATGATATTCGTCGATCAAATTTCACCTAAAAAATTAGGACTAGATGGTGAATTCCAATCTTTCATGAAAACAGCATCGAATAACGCCAATCAGACCGCTGTATCATTTACGGGTCCTTGGTATTATTCAGCAGTCAAGGATAAATATAAAGATCAATTAGGCATTGGACCAATGCCCCTCTTATTCAAATCAAAAGCTACGACAGGAAATGCCCATACGATCGCCGTCAGTTCTTCTGTTCAGGATCAAGAGGTCAAGAAAGGAATCTCTTCTTTCTTCAAATACCTCTACACTCCGAAACACTTAGCCAATTGGGCTGAATCGGGTCAAACCCCTTCTCACAAAGAGACATTAAAATTGATTACTGATGATCCATCCCGGTATGCACTCGCAGCTGAAAATCAAAAGCAATTGAAAGATTATGTTCGTGCACCCCGGGTCTATCAGTTTGATGAGCAGATGCGGTATATGAACGAAGTCGTGTTCGCAAAATTAACGAGTGATCGTAATCTGACGAAAGATGCCTTGATGACAGAACTGAAAAAAGCGACCAAACAGGCTCAAGAAATTGCTAAATCCAAGTGAGTTAAAGGAGGAGACCAATGTATTTGACACGACGATCACGTTGGTTCGGATTGCTCTTTTTACTTCCGTTCCTTATCTGTTTCGTTTTATTTTGGTTACTCCCGCTAGTGTATGGCATCTGGATGAGTCTACATGATTTCAGACTGTCTTTTGGAGAAAATGGTTTCGTCGGTCTCTCGAACTATCGGGATTTACTTGTTAATGAGACCGTACATCAACGTCTCTTTTTAGCAACGTTAACGAACACATTATGGTTCATGGTTTACAGCGTACCGTTACTTGTTATCTGTAGTTTATTGCTCGCGCTCTTAATCCGTCATCTTCCACGACGATTTAAAACATTCTTTCGGACGATTTTCTTCATGTCCTACTCCATCTCGGTGACAGCAGTATCTGCCATTTATCTTTGGTTGTTTGCGACGAATGGTGGATTCATCAATCGATTGTTACTTGATCTCCACCTCATCAGCTCACCAGTCAATTGGACGAGTGATCAACCGTTTGCCTGGGTCGTCATCGTCATTGCGACTGTATGGTGGACGGTCGGCTTCAATATGTTACTCTTCTTGAATGCACTGGAAGAAGTGGATCACACGTTATACGAAGCAGCTAGCTTAGACGGCGCGTCTCCCTGGCATCAGTTTATAAGCATTACATTACCGACGATTCGACCAATTACATTTTTTGTCCTCATTACGACGTTAATCGCTTCTTTTAATTTGTATGGACAAACGCTTTTGATTACCCGAGGAGGACCAGAGCAATCGACGACCTCATTGATCATGGGAATCAATACGACCGTATTCGGTCAGAATCAGTTAGGAATGGGAGCAGCGATGGCACTATTAATGGGATTCATTATGATGATCATTACCGGTATGCAGTTCTTTGTATCCTATATGGCAACAAAAAAAGAACCTGTCTCATCGAAATCCGTTGCCCAAAAGAAGTCAACTTCTTCAGCTACAGACATTACTATCAAGAGCGATGCTGAAAAGGAGCGGAAGATCACATGAGACACAAAAAAACGACGACGATCCTGTTGTTGACCGTAGCCAGCTTATTATCGATCATTTTTTTACTTCCGCTTGTCTGGATGATATTAACATCATTTAAAACGTTAAGTGATTCGCTGGAAAGCGCCAGCCTACTACCGAAATCTTGGACGCTTGAAAATTACCGTCTCATCTTAAACGCTAGTAGCGAGTCTCCCTTAATTCGATGGTTGTTAAACACGACGATCGTCACTGTCCTAGGAACATTACTTGTTTTATTTGTCGACGTGTTAGCCGCATACGCTCTAGCACGCCTTCAGATTCCAGGTCGTAAAATCATTCTCGCCATCGTCGTCATCGCTTTGACGATTCCAGGCATCGTGACATTGTTCCCAGCGTTTTATCTCTTTAGACAAGCAGAATTACTTGATTCCTATGTTCCTCTCATCGTGCCCTATGCTGCAGGCACACTTGGTGTTTTTCTGATTTACAACTTTCTGCGGACATTTCCGAAAGATTTAGAAGAGGCCGCTTATCTCGATGGGGCGAATCAATGGCAGGTGTTGACGAAAGTCATTCTACCTACCTTGCGCCCTATCATCACGACGCTTGGAATCGTCACCTTCCTTGCGATCTATAATGATTTTCTGTGGCCATCTCTTGTAACGAATGAAGCAGAAATGAAAACGATGACACTTGGCATCGCTACACTCGTCCAAGGATCAAACTTTGTCAATCCAGCAGCCATGATGGCTTCAACTGTCATCGCAACCTTGCCAGCGCTATTACTCTTCATCTGGGCAAATCGTTTTTTCGTCAAGGGAATCACCCATTCTGGTCTGAAATGACCTTAAAGAGGAGCTGCTATATCATGCGAGCATTACGACATATAAACATGGAACAACGCATGAATGCCGTCCTCGATTGTTTGGCAGCCGCAAAGGATTACCAACGTATCGCCGGACGGCATGATGTATCGTATCAACAATTGTATAACTGGGTTCAGCGGTACGAGAGCGGCGGTATTCCTGCCCTGACGGACCGCCGTGGTCGGAAGTTACGAAGCGAACGACTTATTTCGACTCAGCATACGCCTTAAACCGATCAAGAATTGCTTGCCAACCCGCTTGTTGCATTTCAGGCGGGTTGATCGTTTCGGCATCAAACGACTCAACAATCTCTGTATGGTCTCCGTTTCGAGAAAAGTCGATTGTCACCTGACGACCATCCTCAAGGACATAGGCGATATGTTCATGCGGCACAATTGACTCATATGTACCCGTGAAATCAAATCCCATGCTACCGTCTCTTGCTTCCATGCGATTCGTGAATTGACCACCGACCGTCAAATCATTTTTTGACGCCGTCGTATGCCAATCGTCAGACGCTGCGTTCCAGCGTTTGATGTCTTCCGGCGCGTTCCAAAGCTCCCATACTGTCTCGACCGGACGGTCAATCACAGCTTGAATCGTTAGTTTCGTCATTATTCTTCCTCCTTATAATTTAAGTTTCCTCCTTTTTTCGAGAACGCCTAAACAAATCCCTTGTTTCAACCAATTAATTCAGAGGTGATTTTGGCTCTTTGTTTTCTATATCACAAACAAAAGAATTGCCGGTATGAGACAGATGATTGCATCGGTAATGGTCGGGAGGCGTAATGTTGGACTTGTTAAAAAACGAATGCCCTCGATCGTCCAAACCGTTAATAAGAAGGCTGTCAACGTTGCGAGCCGCCAGTGTCTCGGGATATTGATCCAGTAAGCGAGGAGCCGCTCCGAAAGTTTTATCCTCATTCTCCCTTTCGAACTGCTTTCAAGAAGCTTTGTTCCGTTTTATAGGAGGCGTCGCGCCACATGAAACGTTTCGTATGGTTGAACGTATTTTTTTCAAACTGGTTCCCAGAACTCGTCTTAAAGTAATGAGCGACACTTAAAGGACCGTCGAATGTATTCCTGATGATTGTATTGTCACGCACATCGTGCTGGACAAGCAATTGACCACCCTCGAGTCCTTTCGTATCATTACCGATCAGCTGATTTTGCTCGATCCGGACACGTTTTGTACCGCCCCGCTTCGTGTCATAACCACCGATCGCAATTCCGGTGTAGACGTTTTGCCGTATATCATTCTGGCGGACGATGACATCTTCTGCGTATCGTCCCGCATGTTCACTCGTCACTTCAATCCCGATATCACTCGCTTCGACGAGATTCTTCTCGATCGTCAAATTCTTCCCACCATCGACATAGATACCGGCTGCGTTGTATTCCTTCCCGTAAGCAGGATTGCCGTAGCTCGACGTCCGGTAGACACGATTTTCCGACACGACGCCCTCACGGACGTAGTCGTCTTTCTTCGATCGCGCGATTCCTTCATACCCGATTAAATCAATCCCGATATTGTCGTTATTCCGTAAGATGTTCTTCGTCACACGAAAATGTTTGACATTTCCGTTTAAAACAAATGCTTCGCTGAAACCAAGGCGATTCTGTTCGACTCGGTTTCCGGAGATCGTCAGGTGACGAATCGCTCCCGATCCGTAGACGGCGACCCCGTGTGCATTTCCTTCTTTCGCGAGCGTCTTAATGTGGCGAACCGTATTGTTTTTTAACGTGATGTGTGATCCTGATCCCGTGACCAAAATGCCGATCGGTGTCGCATCCGACCGTTTCGACTGAACGGCTTCGATCGTCAGTCCTTGAATGGTCACGTATTGCCGATCCTTGATCTGGATGATTGGTAAGGTTGCGTCCCGATCTTTGATGTTCTTCCCGCTTAAGACGACCCGTTCTTGTTTGTAATTACGAAAGATAATCGGATGTTGTTTCGTTCCGCTCTGTGTAACATTCAGAGCTTCGTGATACGTTCCCTTACGCAGATAGACGGTCGTTCCGGCCGTCGCTTTTTTTGTCGCTTGTCGTACCGTTTTAAGCGGATGCTTCAACGTGCCGGTATTTTTATCGGTGCCGTTCGGTGCGACGTATAACGATTTTGCCGTCGATTCGGCCTCTTCCCCTGTCGACGTACAACCGACGAGCAGTATGGACGCTAATAACCATTTTCCTTTCATGTTTTCCTCCTTTATTTGACAGTGTGATTCCTGGTACAATATAGGTATCATTTCTAATTTTTTGAATATTTTTAATTTTAACCCGATTTACTATGACTATGGAAAAGAGGAACACGTCATGAAATATGCGCTTTTATTTACTCTTCCCTTCTTGCTTGCTGGTTGCACAACGGAAGCAACCGTCCTTCCAAAAGAGACCGTTAACATCAAGAAGTCTTCCTTTTCGATCACACCCTCTACCGCAAAGGACGAGTCGCAGCAACAGCGGACATTTTTCTTAACTGGTACACTCGATCGCAAACTCCAGCTCAAAGCGGTTCAATTTGACGATACAGAACCCCCAGAGGTGCTAATCGACAAATCGATTCCTGCCGGTACATATGATCGCACACCGTTCCAGTTGACGTATGATTTGAACCTGCTCAAGGATTCGCATGCCTTCACCTATTCGCTTGATGCGAAGAATGGTATTCCTGAGACG
This sequence comes from Exiguobacterium sp. EF_C8, assembly GCF_054956715.1. Taxonomy (NCBI): domain Bacteria; kingdom Bacillati; phylum Bacillota; class Bacilli; order Caryophanales; genus Exiguobacterium; species Exiguobacterium sp. EF_C8. Next base: position 1,699,574 of record NZ_CM143264.1, read on the forward strand.
AAAACGGTCTATACCTTACCTCAAAATGTCCAGACTGACAGCGGTCAATTCAATGATCAGAAACAGACGAATGCTTCGTTCTATCCCTTACTCCTCAAACGCTATACGACAGGAGAATCGATCATCGGTCGCTCGATTGACACATTATCCTCTCCTCACCTAAAGGTCAGAAAACAAGAAGGCGCAATTTTGATCTATTTGACGAAATCACGATAAGGAGAACAGCGGACCGAGAAAAAGTCCGCCGTTTTTTTAGTCCGCTATGACATGCGACATGTCAGCTTCTAATCGAATCACGGCTTCCCCATCCCTGTATTCAACGATCGTTAAACTCGTTCCATGAATGAACGGCGGATCCCATAATGTCGCGAACGGCTTTCGTTGAAGATATGTCAACAAGATGTTAAGGAAGATGCCGTGGGTGACGATTAAGATGTTTTCGTCTTCTTCATGATCTGCCAGTCGTTCCAAAAACGATAGGATGCGCTCACGAACCTCGTCAAACGACTCCCCGGATTCCGGTATGTATGCGTGTGGAGTTTGCCAAAACGAAGTATGCGCGATGGGATGCGCCACTTCAATTTCCGCTGCCGTCCTTCCTTCCCAAGTGCCCATGTGCATCTCTCGTAATCGATCATCGACGGTGACTGGAATCTTTGGATCAAGATCCATCATCCGAACTGTTTCTCGGACGCGGCCAATCGGACTGATATAAAGGTGATCTAAATGTACTTCACGTAAGCGGTGACCGAGGTCCCGTGCATTCTGTCTGCCTTTCGCTGTTAAGGGAGAGTCTTCCCAGCCTTGCATTCGTTTTTCTAAGTTCCATTCCGTCTCGCCATGACGCGTCATGTAAAGTGTTGGCATCTATTTCATCCTTTCGGTTTCTAGTTTCTTTCAAAAGTGTATCAAAACCTGGCTGTTTTTTCCTGTACCTAGAGAAAACAAATCCAAAAGAGAAATCCACCAATCCGTTCGGTATGATGAAGATAGACATAAAGGAGGAATTCGATGAATCGTCAACAAATGATTGACCTTGCCGAACAGATTCGCTCGGGAGAGGAACGTCCTAAAGTCACACCCCCTCAACCACCGCAAGCTATAACGAGTACGTTACAGGTGCCGACATCGATCGGCGATGTCCGAGTATTGCTGCACTCGCCGATCGATGCAGCAGACATATTACCTGGATTCATCAGTTTCCATGGTGGCGGTTTCATCACAGGAACGCCAGAGATGGACAAACCATGGAATCTGTTTCTTGCTGAGACCGTCAACTGTCATGTTTTTAATATCGAGTACCCATTAGCACCGGAGTATCCATTCCCCGTTCCAGTCCACGTCACCTATGAGGTCGTCCAGTGGATATCTCAACATGCTGATACGCTACACCTCGATGCTGCGCGCATCGCGATCGGGGGACATAGTGCTGGTGGGAACCTCGCTACTGCCATATCGTTATGGAACGCCGAGCAGACACATCCGGTTCCGCTCATCGCTCAAATCCTTGACTATCCTCCACTCGATCTCGCAACGGACCCAGCGGACAAACCGTTTTTTGAAGAAGCCATACCTACTGAGCAGGCACGCCAGTTCAACGCGATGTACATCGCTCGTGCGGAAGATGCGTATCATCACCTTGCTTCGCCACTCTATGCGGCTCAACTTGAAGCATTACCGAAGACACTCATTTTGACGGCTGAGCACGACTCACTGGCGCAGGAAGTTCAGCAGTATGCTAAACGACTTCAAGCAGCAGGTGTTCACGTCGAACACCAGGAATTTGCCGGACAACCCCATGCCTTTACGCATCACGGTGATGCAAACGTAGCGCTTCAGGCTTGGCAACGGATTGCTGATTTTCTTATACATGTCTTTCAGTCTGCTAAACGTTCGTAACGTTGCATCACAAATTCATGAAAAGCAACAGTCCCTCACTCCATCGAGTAAGGGACTGTTCGTATTATCGTCATTCTTTTTTGTCGTCTTCTTTCCACCACAGCGCATCTTCCGGATTTTTTGCGACTTCATGTACTTCCTGTTCCGAAGCAACCGTCGGATGTGATCCTTTGAGCGCCTTACCTGCTGTGTTCTCAAAGAAAAAGAAGAAAGTGATGAAGCCAATGACGCTGACGGCTGTCAGGTAATAGGCTGGAGCGAGTGGATCTTCTGTCGTGTGCACAAGCCAGGTCGAGACGAGTGGGGTCGTCCCACCAAAGATCGACACTGCGATATTAAAAGTAACGGAAAGCGTCCGGTACCGTACATCTGAATAAAAAATACTTGGCAACAGACTTGGCATTGTTCCCTCGAAAATTGACAAAAAGAAACCAATAATGAAGATCCCGATGCCGACGAATAACAACCAGTCTTGCCCGATTAGGAAGAATGAGAGGATTGATGTTAAGGCTAACCCCGTCAATCCAAGCAGTACCAATCGTCGATTGCCGCGCCGATCGCTCAAGCGCCCGAACGAGAAAGCAAGCGGAATCATAATGATCATGACACCGGTGATTAACATCGTACTCGTTGCACTCGGTAGACCGATGATTTCATCCAGATAAGACGGCATATAGGATAACAACATATAGTTCGTGATGTTATAGAAAGCAACGGCGATAAAGCAGACGATGATGTCTTTCCGGTGTTCTTGGATGATCGTCCGAAACGTCGCTTGTTCCTGTTCACTCTCATCGATCTCATTCTCGAAAATCGGTGACTCATCCAAGTGTCGCCGAAGATAAAGACCAAATAATCCGAGTGGTGCGCCTAAGATGAAGGGAATACGCCATCCCCAAGATGACATTTGATCGTCTGATAGAGAGACGAACAAGATCGTCGCTAACACGGAAGCAAGAATATACCCAGCTAATGTTCCGATTTCAAGACCACTACCGTACGCGCTCCGGTGTTTATCGGGTGAAGACTCGGCGATATAGACCATCGCACCAGCATATTCACCACCAGTCGAAAAGCCTTGCAAGATCCTTGCCAACAGTAAAAGAATCGGTGCCCAGACACCGATTTGATCGTAGGTCGGCAGCAGACCAATTAACAAAGTCGAAAATGCCATCATGACGATCGTCGTCGTCAAGACGACTTTTCGTCCTAGACGGTCGCCCATTCGTCCAAAGATCAATCCGCCGAGTGGTCGCATCAAAAAGGCGATCGCAAACGTCGCAAACGTAAAGACCAGCTTCAGTTCATCATTTTCTACACCACTAAAGAAATTTTGACTGATAATGACGGCGAGGTAGGAGTACAACCCAAAATCAAACCACTCCATCGCATTGCCGATTCCAGTCGCATAGACACTCTTTTTCGTTTGCGCCGGATCAACGACATTGACATGTTCCCTTCTGAATCGCATGAAGTTCTCACTTCCTTTTCAATGAATGCGTTACGATTAACAACTCACCTCACCTGTACGACCATCGATCGCTTTCATTATTTTCAACATATGATTTCATGAATAAGATTCCCTCTATGCTTCACAGATAAACGCTCCTCGACCTCAACCATGTACAATTTCCAACTGGGTCATAAAAATAAAAAAAGATCCCCCATGGCGGATCTAAAAGTCATCGGATAGCTTCGAAATCGGACTGTCTGGAGATGCCGTGATGAGTCGAAGCAGAACTTTTTCTGGTCGATCACTGATGAGCCAGATGACGGAGGTCCCGTTTTGATAGGCAAGATTAAGCTGTTTCCCTTGCTTTTGAATATGTACTTTCAACCCGTTGATAGTGCGCGTTCGTTCTCCGAATCGAGCTGGAATACGCTCACTTTCCAGTCGTGTCTCAATCATCGTGTAATGACGATTCGTGACAATTTTCGTCGTCATTTTTTTCTTGTTTCCTTCCCACGCTAGACTCCCTTCGATCGACTCGCCTTTCGTGGATTGATCCCGAATGAGATCCATCGAACTGCTTAACATCCAGTTCGACTTCTTTTCATAAATCATTAGCGAATCATATCGTCCATCGATGACGCTTGCTAGCAGTAAATTATAGTCATCGAATCGCGCGTCCACTCGGAAATCGTCTTGCTTTAACGTATAGGTGGACTTGTCACTCAAGTCATATTTAAACTGATGCTCGGCCGTCTCTACAGCAGTCGGATAGGACCCGCTGTCAAACACACTTGTACCATCAACGTGAATCTTTTCCTTCACTTCGATATTTTTTTCTGGCGCGCAACCGCTGATACAGAGGAGTCCCATTAGTATGAGCGGTATTGTTTTTTTATAACTGATTCGTTTCATCGCATAAGCTCCTTCTTATCTCATGTACATATATGTAGACCTGGATCGTCTTGCCATCCTTTTTCGATCACCCGTCGCTGAAAAATCGAATGACGCGCGGTGCCGGTTTGAAAAGATGGTGTCGGGCGAATAATTCGATCTGTAAAGTCATCTGCTCCATATGGAAGGTAAAGTTCAAAGTCTGGTCGTCTCGTCACGCCGATTGCTGTGACGGTCTCAGGAAACTGTGAAATCGCATCCTTTGCGGACTGATAAGGTGGTAATCCATTGACGAGATGCATTCGCGTTTGATTTTTAACAGACCACGGCAATTCCAATAATTTTCGTAACTGTTCTTCATGACGTTTTTCCGTGGCTTCCGAAAGATCAGTAGGATCGAAATAGACGATATCGATGTCCGATGTCGCCTGTCGTTCGACGTTCCAAATTTTCGAACGTAAGACACCGGCACAGATCCACCAATCAGGCAAGTGGAGTGTCGCTACCAACGCTAGCATCTCTTGTAACTCATGATCGTTTCGTAATCGCTGTTCAATTTCTTTATGATCCACACTCATCTCCTCCGATTCGTAGAACTATTTTCCCTTGATACTGTCGGGATTCCATCAACTGATGTGCCTCTTGCACTTCTGATAGTTGAAACTCGTGAATCATCGGCATCTTCAATTTCTTATTTTCGAGTAGAAGCAGGATATGGGATGCAGCCCGTTTAATCCGATTTGGATCCAATTGACGCGTCGTTCCAAGGCTAAATCCACGAATCGTCCGGCAACTGGCATGGACATCAGTCGTCGAGAGTTCACCTGCTGATCCGCTACTGTTACCAAATTGTACGAGTGTCCCGTAATTAGTGAGACAATCAAGACTTTTTCGCGTTACGTGACCTGCGACAGAATCAAAAATGACATCTGCTCCCTTCCCATTCGTCAACAAAAGGACGTTTTCGGCAAAATCATCATATGTGAATACATGTTCCACACCAAACGATTGTACGTATTTTATTTTCTCAAGATTTCCTACTGTTGCGATGAGTTGCCTCACACCTCTATGTAACGCAAGCTGAATCAATGCAGTGCCTACTCCACCTGCTGCACTATGAATAATGATTGTGTCCGTCGGCTTCACTTGACCAATTTCAGTCAATAACATCTCGCTCAGAATTCCTACTGTAGTAAATAAGATTGCTTCCCGCAACGAGATCGATAGTGGGACTCGATATACGAGTCGCTCGTCCGCTCGAACGATTTCGGCATATGATCCGGTTTTTGCAAATGCCATGACACGATCGCCTATTTGAAATGCCGAATTTGGGTTAGAAGCTATTACAATGCCGGTTACGTCTAAACCAAGTACGACCGGAAATGTACCCGTTGCTTTTCCTCCTCGGCGTTGTTTTATATCAGCAAAATTCACACCCGCCCAAGCAACTCGAATCAAGACCTCTCCAGGGTTAAGTACTGGATCCAAACATTCATCTTGTTGAAGCACGTTAGCCTCTCCGTATGTATGTTGTATGATACGTCTCATCTTATTCCTCCTTATCACCCTTTCATTTTACCTCATATTTCCATTTAACAACATAAAAATAGACATCTGCAACCGACGGATTGCAGATGTCTTTGATTTACAGCCGAATCAATACGATACCACCAAGCATGATGAGCAAGCTGACGATTTGCACACCTGTGACCGGTTGTTTCTTTGCACCGAACCAACCGAAACGATCAATCAACAGACTGCCAGTCAGTAAACCAATCGTGACGATCACGACAGCGAGACCTGTACCGACGAGCGGAACGATGAAGGCATTGCCGGCAACGAATAATGCACCAATCAATCCACCGATCCAAATCCAGGCGGGGAATGGTTGCGAGCGATCAATTTGCCACTTCGTTCGTAAAATCAGATTCAGCAACAACAAAGCGATCGTTCCGATGACGAACGAAATCAAGGCACCTTTCACAGCTGAACCGAGAACACTTCCAAGATGACCATTGATAGCCGTTTGAGCAGCACCCAACGTACCAGTCAGAATCCCGAACACACGCCAGAGAAACAACGATTTTTCTGTTGATGCCATCTGTTGCTTGTGGCGCCGTGCTAAATAGTCACCGAGCGCGACCGTTCCGACGACACCGAGTAACACAAGCGTTGCACCGATGATCCGCGTTAACGAAAGTGTCGTGACGTTCGCTTCAAACAATCCGAAATGATCAATCAACAGTCCCATGATGACCTGACCAAAAATCGGCATGATGACCGTTTGGACGCCTCCGAGTCGCGGAAACAACAAGATGTTCCCGGTCAAATAGATGACACCGAGTACCCCTCCAGCCCAGATCCAGTACGGTTCATCGGCAGCAGCTGTGAGACCTGTGAGGTTCCCGTCGACCAGCAACACAAGAATCAATAAGAATAATGAGCCAATCGAAAAGGAAATCAGCGAAGCGAGGAATGGCGAACCGACGACGCCCCGCAATCGCGTATTGACACTCGTTTGAACCGGTACGAGCAAACCGATGATAAATCCAATGATGATTGCAAGCATACGAGGACCTCCTTATTCATGTGCCCTTTCATCATACGGCAGTCTCGCACGCTGAAGCGACCGGAATGCTCAAAAAGGAGCCGGTTCAACGACCGGCTCCACGAATTAAATCTTTTTCCACGACTTCGGATGCGTCCGCGCAATCCAGACTAGTGCTACAAATAATAAAAATAGCGGCCAGTACATGTCCCGATTGGCGACGAACAACAGGATGCTAAAGCCGTACAGTAACGAGCTGTACAAACGTGGTTTAGCGAGTTGACGTTTTTCTTCTTGAATGAACGCGATACGTTCGGCTTTCGTTTTCATTTAAATCCCCCAACTGATTCAACGTACCTGTTTAATCTGATCGAACGGTTCGTGATCGACCAATGTATTCGACCTTATTCTGAAATACGCGGTACATCCGGTATTCTCCAGTCGGTGCCGATTTCAATTGAACGGCAATCTGGTGACGTCGTGATTTTGATGATTCGGACGCTACGAAATAAGGTTTGACTGACGCGATATTGTCGCGCCCGAACTGCTTCGTCACGTGCCGAACGACTTGCACTTCAACAATCTGCTCATAGGTTGCATCCCGTTCATCTGCGATCATCCACCAACCAACACCGCCAATCACTACAAGTAATAAAATCGCCCCGATCGTTTTTCGCAATTCGATCCCCCCGGTTCACTTGCCCATACTTACTGTTTCAATTCGTGAACGAGGTTTTCCTGCTTCCGTCGGGTGACGAACCAAGCGATGGCTAGGACAAGCACCACCAAACCGGCAATAGTTCCAGCAATCGTCGGGACGTTGAGATAGAATGATCCTGTATCATCAATCCGTGTCACGAAGATTGTCGCACCAAGACCACTGATCAGTCCGAAGATGATGCCGCTCCCAATGAACAAGAGCATTTGAATGAGTGTCAATTGACGCAGCCTGTTTCGAGTCAGCGCAATCGTTCGTAGCAAGGCATACTCGCCTCGTTTTCCACTCACGAAACTGAGTAAGGCGTTTGCAAGTCCGAACCAGACGGATCCACTCATGACGACAAGCGCAATGATGAAGACGAACCAACGTTCCGTCGTTTGTTGCTCCGCATCATGAAGCGCGTCAGATAGTCGATTCATTTGCAATGTCGGATAACTTTGCGTGATCTCTGATAATTTTTTTGTCACTTGCGCCTTCTTTAACTTGGATGGAACGTCGATAAAGACATTCAAGATGTGATCGCTTGGTTGCCGTAGCTCCTCATTCCGCCAATCCACGAGGATGTCTGGTGCTATCTTCTTTTCGATTCCAACGATTCGGAATTGACCGAGCGAAACACTTCGCTCTTGTTCCCCGTCCCATCGGCCGAGCGGCAACGTATCGCCTTTTTGGAGACTGTGTTTTTTAGCGAAGGTACGTGAGATGATGATTCCGTCTGTGTCACTCGTCTGTTCTCCTTCTAAGACGTCAAGACGACGATAGTCCGTCACTTCGTACTCGATTGAGACATATTCTTGAGGCAACTGGTATTCAAAGGAGCTTCGAGACGATAGGAAGGTCGCTTTTGCGCCAGGTAACTCGGTTTCAATCCGTCGAATCAATTGTAGCGGGTCTCCTTGCGATCCTTCATCCAAACGACTCTTTAAGACGACCTCCGTCGGATATTGGCTGATGATGTACTTCCGCTCGTTTTGTTGCACCGTCTCAAGGAACGTCGAGCCGATGACGACGATGATCATCAATACTTGAACGATCAGCATCAACCAGGCGTTTTTCCGAAGTTGCGGCAACACGCCTCGGAAGGCGACGAAACTCGTCGGTCCCGCTAACCGACGAACAATCGGTTCCGCTCGATGGAGCACTCCTTTCAAGAGCAGTGGCGTCGCAAGATACATCGTCAGTAAAAAGGCGATGGTCGCACCAAGCCAGGTCATCGCCCGCGCCCCTTCTGTGCTTGCGATCACTTCTGCGAATAAGATCAAGCTAGCAGTCAATCCACTACTAGCAAGGACGAGACGTTTTCGTCGTATTGGTCGTGACGCCGTTTTTAGATTTTCTCGTAAGACGTGGAGCGGTAACACATCTCGTTTTCGGTAAGCCGTACTCGCGAGCAACATCAGAATCAATAAGGCACTACCTAACGTGATGAGCATCAAGAACGCTCCTTGTTCGATCATGAAGGAGACGATCATTTTCCCTTCCGTTGGCCATACCAGTTGACCAAGTAACGGTAAGCAAATACCACTCAGGATTGCGAGAACCGTTCCCGATAAGACAATCAAGCCGGATTGAACGAGGAATAACTGAAACAGTTGCCCGGTTGTCGCCCCAAGCGTCCGCATGATGGCAAATTGGATAGCATGTTTGCGTAAATACAAGTCGAAGTTCGCCATCAAGATGAAGCCGGAGACGACAAGGATCAGTACTGACAAGATTCCGATGTAGCCGTTCAGCGCCGGTGAGAGCGCTTGTCCCTCCGCAAGTTCAACCCGGAGCTTCGGATTCGCTTTGACGAGTGTATCGGCATAGTGGACGAAATCCACCTCTTTTTTTAGATTGAGCAAGACGGCTTTCGTTTCGATTGGATGGTTCTTTTTCAGATCAGCATACGAAAGCAAGACTTGATCGTGCGAAGCTTCAGATGTTTTTGTATTTGGTAAAATCTCACGGATTCGATACGTCGCTTCTCCAACGCGAAGCGTTTGTCCGACACTACGATCAAGCGACGTCGCGAGTCGAGCTGACACGATCGCTTCTCCCTGTTTCAAATCGTTCGTGAAATGATACCGACTTTTCGTCAGAGCATCCGAATGAACTCCTATCGTCTCCACGTCGGCCATCGCTTGACCAGCGACGCGCGCTGTCGTCTGTAAAATCGACTCTGCGTCCAAGACATCGTGATCCTTTTTAAGTTGCTCAAACACGGACTGATCCGCCTGCTCATCTTCAGGTGTATATTTGACCGTCAGATCGACTTGACCGTATCTTTGTTCACGATCCGCTTCGATTGCGGCTTGATTATGTAGTAAAAAAATGACCATCGTTAAGACGAGACCAATCGAAATCATGACGCTTCCGATTGAGGTCAATAGAATCATCGGACTTTTACGGTACAGTCGGTGAGAAAGACGGAAGAGATGTTGTCGTTTCATACAGCCCCCACGAACTGCTCGTATGTCTCTAAGATCGGTGCCACGTCTCCGGTCGACAGCTGATCGGCGACGATCTGTCCGTCATGGAAATACAGCACACGTTTCGCATGAGCCGCTACGGTCGCATCATGGGTCACGAGCAGGATGCTCGTTTGTTGTTCGCGATTGAGTTCTTGAAGCAACTGCATGATTTCAGCAGATGTCTTGAAATCGAGGTTCCCCGTCGGCTCATCCGCTAAGATGATCGGTGGTCGACTGATCAAGGCACGTGCGATCGCGACACGTTGTTGTTGTCCACCCGACAGCTCTTGCGGTCGATGATTGTTCCACTTCGTCAGTCCGACTCGTTTGAGCCAAATCTCTACCTCTTGGTTGATCGTTTTGTCATCCATCCCCTTCAACATCAACGGTAAGGCGATATTCTCATGGACCGTCAAATCATCAAGCAGGTGAAACGATTGAAAGATAAAACCGATGTGCTGCTGACGATACAGTGTCGCAACAGGTTCAGTGAAGATATCGCGTTGTCGTTTTCCCTTTAGCGTCAACGTTCCACTAGTTGGTGTGTCAAGTGCCCCTACTATATTCAATAGTGTACTTTTTCCGGAGCCACTTGTTCCCATGATGGCGATGAAACCACCTTCTTCTAACGTGAAGGAGATTTGTTTTAATGCCTCGACCGTTTCTGTTCCCCGCGTATAGGTTTTTGATAATCGTTCTATTTCTAATAAACTGTCCACCAAGATCCCTCCAGCAACATGATATCATTATAATAACCAATATAAGTATTTTTTAGAAGTAAATACATAAAAAAGCTGTTATACGCAAATTATCATGGGAATAAAAGGAATTGTACTCATTTGAACGAGCTAGTCCTAATAAGGAAAAGGCAAACATACAAATTAGAAAGTAAGTGAATAGATGATTTGCACGTTAGATCACTCTATTCAAGAACAAGCTATTTCTCAATCGATCTCTGGATTTTCGCTAGCGAGCGTCAAAGATCAGGAAGTCGTCTACTCCAATGGATTTGGGATGACAAATCTTAAGGATAGCGGGGTTCCCGTCACAGCGAACACATTTTTTGAATTTGAATGGAACCGAGATGACACTGTGTATGCACCAGGACAATCTATACTTCACTCAGGATACGGATGAAAATCCAATTGTGACAATCGGTTTTGTCGAGAATATAATCGAGGACGTCCATTATATGGTTCTAAATGGACAAACCTGCAATCGGATTGAACAGGGATTACTCGAAATAAGGGAGAATGAACACTGCAATACCTTGATTGTCCAAGGCAGTTGGGAGTTTGATTAACTGGGAATCAAATCGAGCCCCATCTAAGCTAATCGACTTTTACCTCATAAATACGAAAGGACCTCCCTATCATTTGATAAGGAGATCCTGCGTTTTTCAGTACTGTTACCGATTTGCATCATCTCAGCCTCGGTTTCTGAGAATATTTTGCAAAATCCGTTCCACCCTATACTTTCTACATATTTTCTGACGACGTTATTTTTCGGTGCTACACTTCACAATTCTTACTTCGTACGGTTGTAGTAACATAGTTCCGATGAGTCGTTCTTTCGTCAAGTATTCTTCGACTGGATTTTTCAGTTCAATCGCTTTGACTTCTTCCGAAAAATTCATGATAAATCCGTAGATAGACGACGCATCGATTCTCACCTGCACCGAGACACCTTCTGGATGTTCAATCTGAAGAGGCGATAGCAAATTCAACGAAGAGATGATTTCTGCATAAAAATCGTTTTGGAATCGCTCCTCCAACCTTCCACCAATGTACCAAGCGACGCCCTCTCCGTGATTATTCCGCGTCACTGCCGCTGTCTCAGCATAAAAGTCTTCTGTATAAACTCCAACTGTTTCAGCTGTCACTACTTTCAAGACTGTCGCATAATCCTTTAGTTCATATGTCTTATCGCGGAACTTCACTCCATTTTTATCCATTGGGTATAGCGTATCGTTTTCAACTGGCTCGATTCCGAACATCGTTTTTAACTCACTTGGCCATCCACCAAAATAAGTTAAGTCAGATTCATCAACTAGCCCGGTCAAATACGTCGATATGAGAGTCCCACCTTGCGCGACGAATCGATTTAACCGTTCGATTGTCTCTTGACTGATTAAATAAAGCATCGGAACGATCAACAGTTTGTAACCATCAAAATCTTGTTCTTTTGTAATGACATCTACCGGAATATCACGCTCGTAAAACGCCCGGTAATGTTCTTGGAGTGTTTGGGGATAACGCTTCGTGTCATTCGAAAATCCTTGCGCATCGTCAAATGCCCAGTTGTTCTCCCAGTCGTATAAAATCGCAACTTCGGCTGGACGATGTGTACCAACGACTTCATCTAAATGTTCTAACAAACGACCGACTTCTGCAACTTCTTGAAAGACACGATTATCAGAACTTCCATCATGATCGACGACTGCCCCATGAAATTTTTCAGATGACCCTCGAGATTTACGCCACTGGAAGTAAAGTACGCTATCCGAACCATGGGCAATCATTTGCATCGAAGATAACAAATGCATTCCTGGTCGTTTAGCTTTATTGACAGGATGCCAATTAACGGCACTCGGCGTCGATTCCATTAACAAGAACGGTTGTTGTTTTAGATTACGAAATAGATCGTTAATAAATCCGACCCTCATCGCCAAACGACTCGTTGACTCCCTGTCGTTATGCCAAGCTGGATACGCATCCCAGCTCACGACATCAACATATTTTGCGAACTGACTATAATCAAGCGACTGGAAGGGAATCAAGTCATCCGTATCTGCCATGAAATTGGTAGTCACCGGTATATTCGGAGTCACTTCGCGTAATGGCTGAATTTCATTTTGATAGAAATTAATGGTTTGATCCGTGATAAAACGACGCCAATCTAAATTTAAGCCGTGGACCATGCTTTCGCCGATTGGCGACGGCGATTCAATCTGCGACCATGCGTTGAACGTATGGCTCCAAAATGCTCCCCACCAAGCAGCATTCAGCCGATCAAGTGTTTTATATTTTTCTTGTAACCAGACACGAAAAGCGGATTGGCATTGATCACAATGACACTCTCCCCCGTATTCATTCGAGATATGCCACATCAATAATGCCGGATGTTTCCCATAACGATTCGCCAATAGTCGATTGATGTGTTGCGTTTTTTGCCGATAAACACGCGAACTGAAACAATGATTATGACGTCCGCCATGAAGCTGTCGAACCCGTCGTTCATCGACGCGCAATACTTCAGGATATGCTTGCGATAACCATGCGGGCCTTGCTCCACTCGGTGTCGCTAAAATTACATTTCCACCATTTTGATGAATGTCATCTATGATTCGATCCAACCACTCGAACGTGTAAACCCCCTCTTCCGGCTCTAATGCACTCCAGGCAAAAATGCCGATGGAGTACGTATTCGTATGAGCGAGACGCATCAATTCGATATCTTGGCGTAAGACATGCGGAACATCCAACCATTGATCCGGGTTATAGTCTCCACCATGGAGCATTCGCCTAGCAGACGTTACATAAGATTTACCTGATTTCTCCATAGATATTCCTCTCCTAAAAAAACTGATTTCTATCTATTACCCTTTTGTTCCACCAGCCGTCAAACCGGCTACGAAATGCTTCTGGAGCAGAACGAAGACGACAGCGATCGGAATACTAATCAAAATCGCACCTGCTGCAAATGTCGTATAACTTGCTCCCATCGCTTCATTCACTAAGTTAAATAGACCGATGGGTAATGTATAGGATTCTTGCGTTCGAAGTATCGTCGATGCCAAAACAAAGTCTCCAAGTGGTCCGGTGAACCCATTCATCGCAATGACCGCTAACATTGGTCGACATAATGGCATGATGATTTGAAGGAATATTCTGGTATTACTTGCACCATCCAACTTTGCACTTTCATCTAAGTCTAATGGAATTGAGTCCATATAACCCTTCATCAAGTACGTATTCATCGGAATTTGCCCGCCTATGTACAATAAAATTAACAACCAATGGCTGTTCATCATCCCTAGAATTTGCGCTAGTACGAACAAGGCTATGAGCGCCGAAAACTGAGGAATCATTTGAAGTAACAAAAATAACATCAATGCTTTATCACGTCCTTTGAAACGAAAACGAGAAAAAGCATATGCAGTGAAAGAGACACTAACGACAGTTCCGATCATTGTAAACACACTGATTTTCAATGAGTTCATGTACCACTGGCTATATTGAAGGCTTTCTTTTCCAGCAAATAATTCACGGTAGTGATCAAAGGTAGGGTTTTTCGGAATGAGCGATGTACTGACCAAACTATTTCCTGGATTAAAACTCGCACCTATCGTCCAAAGAAGTGGATAAAAGATGACGACAGACACGACCAACAAAATGACATAGGTGATGGTCATACGAATGAAACGTAGTCTTTTTATATTCGACACTAGCGTCACGCTCCTTCCTTAAACGAATTTGTTCGTCTAAACTGCCAAAGCGCAATTGTAATGACAAAAATCGATAGTAAAATCGTTAAAGCCGCGGCTAGTGCATATTGACCTGATTGCATCGTCAATTTGTAAATCCAAGATACGAGAATATCGGTCCCTCCCGCATTCGATCCAGGTACAGACGGACCACCACCATTGAACAGATAAATGATATTGAAGTTGTTGAAATTAAATGTAAACTGCGTAATGATGATTGGCGACATCGCAAGTAACACCATCGGCATCGTGATGAAGCGGAATTTCGCAAAGATTGATGCGCCATCGATTGTTGCCGCTTCATATAAATCTTCAGGAATCGATTGTAAGACTCCTGTCGTGACAAGAAACACGTAGGGAAAACCTAACCACCCTTGCATGAAAACGAGTGCCACCCTTGTCCACTTTTCGTTCGTCAGCCAAGGTATGGCGTCGATGCCAAAAAATGCGAGGACATCGTTGTTAATTGAACCAAAACTATCATTGAATAGTCCCGCGAATACTAGAATCGTCACGAATCCTGGAACTGCCCAAGGAAGGACGAATATTGTTCGGATGACTTTTTTAAAGCGAACTTCTTTCTGGTTGACGAGAACTGCTAACAAAATACCTACGGAAATTTGTAATGTCGATGCGACTAATGTCCAAACAATCGTCCATGACAACACATCAAAAAATGTCGATCGCCATATATCGACTGTGAATATTTGAAGAAAAGTAGAAAAACCGACCCAATCAGCTAATTTTGCTGGTGGAGAATGATAAAGATCATAGTTCGTGAAGGCTAAAGCAAAACTAAATAAAATCGGAAAAATAACCGCAAAAATCAAGAGAAACAATGCTGGACTACTTACTAAATAAGGGTATCCTTGTCCAATCAGATTCAAGTAATCTGATTTGAATGAACTTATATGTAATCCATCGTCTCTTTTTTGTCCTGTTCGATATGCATCTCGAAGATTATAAAAATATAGGGCAAGACCGAACATCAATACAATAATAGCGATGATACCTTGTGCTAGTAAGAATATAGAGTTGTCTCGCGGCACTTCCGTACCAAGCGTCACGATACCCCACAACCCCATATTCAACAAGTCAGCGAACGCAATTAAAAATGCAATACTTACCGTAAATAACAACACGCCTTTAATCCACTGACGATGATACAATTGCCCGAGTCCGGGAATCACTGACAAAAGCATACCTATTCTACGATGTTGCACGCCTTTCACCTCTTCACAAATTATTTAGCAACAGACTGCATCAATGGGCTAACCGACGGATCGGAGTCATCCTTCTCATTTTGAGCTGTGCTTCGCTTTAATTTGTCCTTCAATGGTATCAACGGCTTGAGTCATCGCCTGTTTCGGTTCAGCTTTTCCTGTTGCGATAGTTTGAAGGGCTGCATCGACTGGTTTCCAAACTTCATTCATTTCCGGGATATTTGGTGTCAACTCAGCAAATTTTGATTGTTCTGCCACGGCTTGAGCTGCTGGACTTTTTGTAACGATCGGGTCATTCGCCAATGCACTGATGGCAGGTACTTCTTTAGTGATTTCGAAGCGTTTTTTTGAATTTTCTTCGTTCGTTAAATAGAGCGCTAATTTTTCAGTAAGCTCTGCGTGTTTTGAATAGCTACTAACGTTATAACTTTTTACACCTAAAAATGAACTCATATTTTTCCCATTTTCAAGCTCAGGAAGTTTGGCGACCCCAAAATCGATGCCCGCTTTCTCAAATGGTCCAACATTCCATGGACCAGAGATGATAGCTGCTGCCTTTCCTTCCATAAACAGTGATTCCAAAACGTTAATCCCTTGTTCACCAATAATTCCCGACGGAAACAGCTTCTCCTTGTAGAATTTTTGAATGTGGTTTGCTCCTTCGATTGCGCCAGCATTCGCTAAACCGATGTCTTTTGTGTCGTATACTCCACTTTCCGAACGCTTGAATATGTAACTGCCATATCCACTCATGACACTCTGCGCATAATAAACTTGGTCAAACAATGCTAAAAAACCGAACGACTTTTCAGTTTTCATCTTTTTCGACAATGTATACCAATCTTCTATCGTTTTAGGTAACGCTTTATCTGAGACTAATTTCTTGTTGTAATATAGAATCGTCGTCTCCACAGCTTTAGGCACGCCGTAAATTTTGCCCTTGACGATTTGTGAATCAAGTGCAACATCCGTATATTGAGACTGGACTTCTTTCGGAACCTTTATTTCTTTTATGATTCCTTCCGTTACTGCCGTTCCGATTTGGTCTCCAGGCATCGTCAATAAATCGGGACCTGTTCCGGCAGGTCCGTCCAACCGGAGATCTTCAATTTGTTTTGCGTACGGTTTTTCAACAACTTTGATGTTAACATCATTCTCTTTTTCAAATCGTTTCACAGCAGACTTGATTCCTTCGCTTTTTTCGATATCTTCCCAAACAATCAATTTGATTTTTCCATTTTGAGTCTCTGTATTTTTTGCTTCATCTTGCGGACCACACGCAGCTAACGACATACTCAATACAAAACCACTAAGCACAGCAGAATATTTTAATTGTTTTTTCATAAAAAAACCAAACCTCCTTAGAGAATTGTAAAACACAAATGAAAGCGCTTTAACAAATAAAATATAACACTCTAAAAAGATTTAGTAAATAATTTTAGTAAAAAATTTTACTAAAATTAAATGGTGCTTTTTCTCATAATTAACTCAGAACCTATATACAATGTTTTTACTACTTTTCGTTTTTCAATGATTTGTTCAAGTAATAAGTGAATCGCGTTTTTACAAATTTCTTCAATATCAATATTGAAAGTCGTCAAGGGAGGCGAAACATACTTCGCGATACTCGTATTATTCACACTGATCAGGCTGACGCGGTTCGGGACATCAATTTGTTTTTCGTGAAGTGCTTGCAGACAGCCGACGGCGATTGGATCTGCCGCTACAAAAAAAGCGGTTGGCATATTTTCACCAAGGCGTTCAATCGCTTGAATCATTAAATAATAGCCATTATCAACTGAAAAACCATGATGACAGAAGATAAATGTCTCATTTAGCATTCCTTCTTGCTGCATATACTTACGAAAAGCACGTTCCCGCCCATCCATTTCTTCTACATTTGTATCAGCATTCTGAAAAGTTCCACCGATAAATCCAATTTCTTTATGTCCCTGCTGCTTCAGAACTTCAATTGTCTTTCGTGTGATTTGGTCAAGGTCTGGACGCACCGAATCATAGTGTTCAGCATCTGGTGTCGAATCTATGAAGACTCCATTAGTCGTCAACTCTCTTAAATATTCCAGTTCTCGATCCATAAAAGAACCCACTGCAATAAATCCCTCGATGTTTAGCGGAATCTTTTCAATCCCATCCGCTACTTTGTAGGTCGTTAACTCCATGTTATTCTCCCTAGCCAATCTCTCGATCGCAATTCGCATCGTGTGAAAATAAATATCTTCAAGCTCCTCTTTATCTGTCAACCAATACAAAAAAGCAATATTTTTAACGAGTGATTTCATCGTCTTTTTTTTGTAACCAAGCTCTTCAGCTACCTCAAATATCCGCGTTCGCGTCTCATCACCAACCGATAAACTTAAATCATTATTTAATACCCGTGAAACTGTCGAAATTGAACAGCCTACTTTTTTAGCAATATCTTTAATCGTCGCCAAATGATAACACTCCTTTTAAATTTAGATTTAAGTAAAATTTTTAAGTAAAATTACAAATTTTATATTTTAAATTATACCTTTCTTTTTTTATATTACTTCATAATTCATAAAAAGAGGAAGGAAACCATAATGAGAAGAAAAGAATGCATTAACGATGTTGAGCTTTTTTCAATTACAAAACTAAGTGTTCTACAAAAAGAAAAACGAAGAAACTACACATCTCAGACGATGATAGTTCCTTCGTTTCTTTTTTTAAATCAACGAATTTTATTCCATTCTTATAATCACGAACGAACATATTTAAGTGGAATTAAGTCTGCAATCCGCACTTTCGTCAACTGATCGTCGATCTTCAAGAGGACAAACGCGTCCGGTGCATAATCGGAAATCAATTCGCGACACATGCCGCACGGACTGACGACACGAATCGTTCGGTCCGTTTCATCCGAATAGGGATGTCGGACAGCGACGATCGTCTCAAAATCCGTCAATCCATCCGTGATGGCGGAACCGATCGTAATGGCTTCCGCGCACACCGTCACCCGTCCGATATACGCTTCGACATGAACACCCGTTTTCGTCGCGCCATCTTTTGTCCGCAACGCAGCTGCGACGTGATGTTTATCGTCAGCGTAACGGCTTTGAATCGTTTCGGTTGCTAGTTCGACCAGTTGCAGGTCGGCTTCAGTAATCTGATAAGTCTGCATAACGTGCTCCTTACGTGTCTTTTTTCTTATAGGTCAAACCGATGAATTGTGCTTTTTCATTGAATAGTCGACGGTAGGATAGAAAACCAACGAGGACCGATGCCATCGCCGCCGTCGTCAAGATCAGGAATAGAATCAATAGTTGATAAAGGACCGCTTCCATTGGATCCGCGCCACCGATGATCAACCCACTCATCATCCCTGGCAATTGGACGAGGCCCATCGTTTTTTGCGCTTCAATCGTTGGAATCATACTTGTCCGAATCGCGCCTTTTAAGCTCGTATCAATCGCTGTCTTCGCGTCTCCACCAAGCGAAAGAATCAGTTCGATGACCTCGTCGCTTCGTTCGACCTCGTCCTTGAACTTATTAAGAAACAACAAGGACAAAATCATACAGTTCCCAATGACCATCCCGCTGATTGGAATGACTTGCTGGGCTTCAAACGGAATGATTTGTAATCCAAGCAAAATGCCCATCGTCAATGCTTCGACCGCAATCAATGTCAACAAGATGATCCACTGGATCCCGGGAATCCCGTCCCCTTTACGGATGACGTTCAGTGTCGCTGCACCAATCATCAACAGAATCATGAGTAACATGAAAATTGGACTGCCGCTTTCAAAGACGAACGTCAAAATATAACCGATGATCAAGAGTTGGACGATTGATCGAACGGTTGCGATGAGGATGTCCTTCTCTAGACCAAGCCGTAACGTCCGCGCTAAGACGAGGGGGATCAAAATGAAGATCAGCGAAGTCGCCAGTTGGAGATAACTCATACCGATACCCCCTTCAAGAACGCTTGTGTCTCTGCTTGACCACTTGAAACGAGTTCTTTAAAAGCACCAGACTCGATCAATCGACCGTCTTTTAAAAACCAGATGTCGTCGCTGACCCGCTTGGCTTGCTCTAAGTCATGCGTAATCCAAATGATCGTCGTCTGCAACTCCTGCTGTAAATCAAGAATCAGCTTCTCAATTTCTTGTACCATCCGGTAATCGAGACTTGCCGTGATTTCGTCAAGCAACAGGACGTCCGGTCGATTAACGAGTGTTCGTGCGATTCCGAGTCGGCTCCGTTCGCCACCGGACAAATCTTTGACCGGTCGTTCAAGTTCGACGGATAGTTCGACTTGTTGTAGCAAGCGTTCCGCCTCTTCGCGTGGTAACGATTCCCCGATGATCGATTTCGGTAAATTAATATTATCGTAGACGGTACCTGGAATCATCGGCGCGCTTTGGAACGCCATTCCGATCCGTTTGCGGACGTCGAGCAGATTCATCTGCTCGAGTGGTTCGCCTCGAAAACAAATTTCGCCGCGATCGGGAGAAATAAGTCCGTTGATGTGTTTCAATGTCGTGGATTTTCCGGCACCACTCGGTCCGACGAGCGTCGTAATGACACCTTCGCGGAACTCACCCGTTATTTCGTGTAAGATGTGTTGATAGCTGACTTCGTGAAACGTAAGAATCGACATACTGTGTGTTCACCTGACTTTCTGCAAATTTCGGGTAAGGCTCCTGTAGTGTTGTACCCGAAAATCCGTCACCTTAGTACGTCAAGTAACACTTCCTTACGTATGAACGATTTCTCCGGCAAAATCATATGGTACCGTTCGACCAGCAAAAAGCGACTCTTTTGACGCTTCTGGTAAATTAAGATGTTTGAACGCTTCTTCACGGTCCATCCAGACGAGTCCGGAAATTTCTTCTGGAACATTCGTCTTCAATTGACCGGAAGTGATTTCTCCCGCGAAGAAGAAAAACAGACAATGTTCCCCCGCTTGCGGGAAGAATGCTTCCGCCACATGAACGATATCCCCTGGAATGATGGTAAAGCCCGTCTCCTCCAACACTTCGCGTGTGATTGCAGTATGTAGCGTTTCGTCATGTTCGACGGTTCCTCCCGGCAGTGTATAGTAGTCACCGTGTTCGCCACGGTTCTCGACCATCAATATCTGACTGCCTGTAGTATTGAATAACGTCGTATAGACAATGTTTTTACGTATATTCATGTTCGTCCTCCTATCGTTTTGTACATCTGTCGCTCCGGATTAAGACTTTCTCTTTTTAACATCTTCATCGTCTAATTGATCTAACTCATTTATCCAAGCTTCGATTTGACCTTCTAGAAATGTCAGCAACTCTCTCATTTTCGCATCATTCGGTAAGAATGACACACCCGCTCTCGCATAAACCTCTTGAAGCGAATGGGTTTGACTGAGCGCTAAAGCTGCAAGGAAGTCCTTCATCGTTTGGTCAGGATCTTTCGTATAACGGTGATACAACTGAAGAGCGGCAAGCTGCGCTATAGCATACTCAATGTAATAGAAAGGCGTCTCAAAGAGATGAATGACACTCATCCATTCGAGTCCTTTCCAATCAGGCGTTTCCGACCAATCGAGGATGTCCGTATCATAGGTCTCCCGGAGACGTGCAAAAGAAGCTTGTCGTTCTTCCGGCAGATGGTCAGGGTGAGCATAGAGCCATGATTGAAAACGATCGACGATGATCGTTTGCGGCAAGAACTCCACTATCGAACGGATCTGTTCGAGTTTCGCTCGGGCAACGTCTCTTCGATCTGGAATCACTTGGTGCCACTCGTTCATCGTCAACAGCTCAAGTGACATGGCGGCGAATTCCCCTACTTCGAGCGGAATCGGTTGAAGTCCATCATACGTCTCTTTCATTGCATCGTGATGGACGGCATGCCCCATCTCGTGCATGAAGATGACGAGATCATCGAATGTCTGCATACGATTCATGAACAAGAATGATTGACGTTCGACGGGTAAATACTCACAAAATCCTCCTCCAGCTTTGTTTGAACGGGCATCGATATCGAGATGAACCGCTTGGCGCATTTCTTGTAATATGTCAGCAAAAGACGGATGAACGCTCTCAAGAATCGCTTGTGCCTTATCTAAAAATGAAGCGTCAGAACCGGTTATGCGATGATCAATCTGCGTATAGGCCGATTGCCGGACGTCCCACGGATGGAGCGCCTGTTTGCCAAGAAACGTTTGTTGCTCGAGCTGAAATTGCTGTTTAACCGGTCGGAAATAAGTTTGAACGATGCTGGCGTAATGATTGACATCCTTGCTTGAATAATCGATACGACCAAGCTCCGAAAAAGCCAATTCTTCGTAACCCGCCTGATGGCTTGCAGAAGCACGCACTTGTCGCAAGTCGACAAGTTGCGAAAATAATCGTTGAATGACGGATTCATTCGTCCGGAACGCTTCTTCAATCGATAAGAATGCTTGTTTCCGTGTCGGCTCATCTGCATCAAATAAGGCGGCATAGAGATCAGAAACCGCTTCTCCTGATTGTGTCAGCATCGTTGCCTCAATCCGAAGATACTCTTGGATGAGACGCGCTTCCTCTTCCGTTACACTCGTCGCTCTGAGTGACTGTTTCCAGAGTGCTCGCGTTCGGAGTGGGACATCGTCGCGAGAGATAAGATTCATTTTTACCGAACGTCTTAACGTATCGAGTTTGTCTGATAGCTGCTGACGTCCTTGTTCGTATGTATTACTTGCGTCCGAGTCTGTCACGTCTTGGAGATAGGTGATTTTTTGTTTGAGTAGTGTCTCTTCGATTTGTAGAACCGAAGCGATTCGGCACGCAACATCCTCATCATGATAAAAAACATCGTTTACAGATGACTGAGATTTCATCGATGTGTTTCACATCTCCTTTCGACTTATTCTAGTATACAATTTATCCCATCGATATGATTGATTTACATATTAATGACCATCATATTATCTTTTTTGACTATTATCGTTGTCAAAAAGACTATGATAAGTTACATTATATAGGAGGTGAATCCCTATATGAAATCCCGCTTAAAAGAATTACGTGCTCGTCACGGATGGAATCAGTCTGAACTGGCGCGGCGTGCAAACATTTCACGCCAGACAATCAGCTTAATCGAGCGTGAAGAATTCATGCCTTCGCTATTGATTGCTGTCAAAATTTCTCGTGTGTTTGATACGCCGTTAGAAGAAATTTTTTATTTCGATGAGGAGGAATTAATATGAAAAAAGAAGCAATCAAAGTCATCATCGCAGCACTGCTCGGTTTCATTAGTAGCTATATCGTTATGTCTGTCTTCAAACATACCAGCTTGTCAAAGTTTGAACTATCGCTCTATCTTAATTACATATTCACTGGTCTTTTCGTTATCTTGACGGTTCTTACCCTCAGTTATATCGTGCGCTATTTGCAAATTCGTCAATTGACTCGACGTCCTGTTTCTTCAGACGACGAGGATGCGATTGACGGTCAAGTGAATCGATACTATGCGGATGGCATGATGATGGTTCAGGTTTCTACTCTTCTCAGCATCGGTCTCGCATCTTTTAGCATCATCGAAAATCATTTCGGACTTCATTTATTACTAAGTGGTCTCTTTTTCATCATCAGTAGTTTTGCATCCTATTATTATCTTAATCTTATGCGTCACATCTACCCAAACCGTGATTTCCCAAAGTACTCGGAAACAAACTATGTCAAAAAGCTATTTGCCGCCTCAGATGACGGAGAACGACACGTCATGTTAGAAGGTCTCATTCGTTCACAATCTTCGTTGCAACTCCTATTGATGGGTGTCATCGTCGTATTGGTCATTTATTCGTATGAAACCGGACAGTCTCAGATCTTCGCAATCAGTTTATTGATTATCGCCTTGATTTGGAGCAACGCGAAATATTTCCTTTATGTACGCAATCGCTAAAAAGGAGCATACAGTCAATCGACCGGATGCTCCTTGACATGCCTTCAAAAATCACGATGATTTTGCTGCTGATGGACGTCGTGCTGGTTCAGCGTATACTCCTGACCATCGAGCGAACGATGCTTCGACTGACTGCGCGCTGAAATGAACCAGACGACTCCACCGACGGCGAGAAAAATAGCAATGAAGATCATAGACACCTTTCTTTAGATTCTTTTTTTACTTTATTCTTCCAACATCCTTAATTTTCCTTTACGATAAGGTAGAAGATAAAAATATAGGGAGCGATAGGATGTTTGGTAAAGAACCGACATGCATTCATTGTGGCAAAACGATCGAAGGAAACGAAAAGGTTTATATCCAGATGCGTTATCCAAAACATCGCGGGATGACGGAAGTAAAAGCTTACTTAAAAAGCGAAGGTCGTTTCATTTGTGAGAAATGTTTCGCTGAAAAGACGGAGTCAAAGGAGTAAGCATCATGAACTTAAACGAGAGTACGATTTTGATTACAGGGATGACCGGGACGCTTGGCTCACGTGTCGCGCAACGTTTTCTTAAAGAAGCGTGTGAAGTTCGAGGACTCTATCGTTCTCAGGAACAGGCGGATCACTATTCAACAAATGACGTTATTCCAATCATCGGCGAGCTCGGTAATCCGGCTTCGCTTGTTGCAGCACTTCAAGGCGTCAATCTCTTGATCCACTGTGCTGCCTACCTTGGGGATGACCCCGACTTAGCGGAAGAAGCAAACGTCACAGGTGTGAAACATCTCGCCGATGCTGCGACAAACGCTGGTATTCAACGCATCATACATATTTCGACGACTTCTGTTTACGGAGAAGTGGTAAGTGGACACTTTACGGAAACATCACCGCTCCTACCGTCAGAGCACGTCTACATTCATACAAAGCAGTTATCGGAACGCCTGTTACAGGAATATACACCCGATTCCGATTTAATCATCCTCCGACCTGGTTCTATTTGTGCCGAGGAACAATCCTACTGGGGGGATCGACAAGTCGAACGGATGAAAGTGGCAGATCTCATTACTTGGGTACACCCGGAAGACGTCGTTCCGTGGATCCATGCGGATAACCTAGTCGAGATGATTGTTTTTGCTGCAACAAATGCGCAAGATGGGGACATCTTTAATGCGATTGATGTTAATCTGCCAGAAACAGATTTCCGCATGAAATTGATTGAAGCAAGTGGTAAACCATTTAAAGTACCAGATCGTTCAGCGGAACAAGCGACATTTTCGAATGACCGGATCAAGCAACTCGGGTATGTTTCGTTTCGTACTCCTGAATCAACCGTTGAACATCTAGTCAAATCATTTTAATAACGAAAGAGGCATCGAATCGAATGATTCAGTGCCTCTTTCTGATGATCATCTTGCCAATATCCCCTTAATCCAGAGATTCCGGTCGTGAACCTGTAGTTCTTTTATCGTTAAAAGGACCTGCTCTGTTCCGAGCGTTCGTTCCGCTTCAGGAACACTGCGTTTCCCGAGTGAACGATCCAGATTGAACTTCAGCCAATCCAACTTTCCTTGGACACTGATATCGATGACATGAAGCCAGTCGACATCAGGCAAACGTTGATTTATCGTATAACCAGCAAGAACTGCGTTAAATCGATCACGATCAAACGTATCGTCTTTACGTTTTGACCAATAACAGGCGGTTTCAAATACGTCGACGGCTCGATGAATCAATCCTGCAGACTCCCAGTCGATCAAGACCGGACCATTCGTTGTCCAGAGAACATTTTTCGGATCAAGATCACGATGGCTGACGATCCAGTCTTCAGGTAGTTGCAGTTTTGCTTCCAGTGCTAATCGTTCCAGCCGTTGTAGCTGTTCCTGTTCTTCGACTAGCAACTGTAGCCAGTCTGATTGCTGTCGCTTTCCTTCTTCTAGGTAATCGTTCCAATCGATTGGCATACTGGAGGTATCTGGCTTTGAAAAGCCAGTCGTCGCCACGGAATGACCATGCAATCGTCCTAATTGAACTCCGATTTGTCGTGCATGTGTCGGTCGAATTTGATCGGCTGATAACGTCTTGCCATCGACCCAATCAAACAAAAGGTAATCCGAGCCGTCAATCATCTGCACCACTTGATCGTTGACGCGACGTGCTGGTAATGCTGCTAAGTAAAGAGACGCTTGCATCGCAACGTCTTCTGACATCTTAAAGTTGTTTCGTGCTTCAGGACGTCGCATGATTTCCTGATTCAATCGTTTTAAGACATAGAATCCTGTCGTTGTCTGTAGTCGCCACGACTCATGCAGAAGACCACCCGTCAATCGGACAGGTTCGCTGATCGTTTGCCCTAACGAAAAACGTTCACACATCAAATTTATGACATGTTGCATAGTATTCTCCATTTCTATCACTCCAACTGATTCGCGAAATGCTACACTAGTTCTGCATGATTGCATTGAACACGAAGGAAGGTTTTAGTATGAAACAAATTCATCACATCTGCATTCAGACGATAGATTACGTCGCATCCAAACAATTTTATGAACAGCTCGGGTTCACACTCGTTCAGGAATCGCCTGGTTTTCATGATCGCGACTTTAACAGCTGGTTACGACTCGGTGATTTCTATATCGAGTTACAGACACCCAAATCCGGTCAACCGTTCACCGATTACACGAAACAAGCAGCGGGTCCTGTTCATTTCGCCCTCTATGTTGACGACTTGCAAGAGGAAGTAACACGACTGGAACAACTCGGGATGCCTTTTTTACCAAAACACGGTGGAAACATCTATTTCGTCGTCGATGGACATCTGAGTAAATTAAAAGCACCGGAAGGAACGATCATTGAATTGCGCGATACGTTTGCGATTGAGAGCTAAATCTTTATTATTCCTGCTTAGATTTTTTTATAACCATTTAAGAAGGGTTATCGCCTTAATTTATTTTATAGTTATAGTACCATGCTGTTCACTCTGTTCTAAGAATACTGCAAAAATCTTAATACAAAATACGAATAACACTAAAAAAAGCTAACGATTCGTAATCTAAGCATTTCTAGATCCGCATCGTTAGCTATACTTTTATTTAATTTTAATATGTTTTTGATCTTCTATACAGGCACCATTAGATGCAATTACCTTTTTATACCAATCAAAGGACGCCTTCTTCCGTCTACTATTCGTTCCGCTACCATCATCATGACGATCTACATAAATATAGCCATACCGTTTTGCATATTCACCGGAAGACGCACTGACGAGATCGATACATCCCCAACTCGTATAACCGATGAGTTCTACTCCGTCTTGTATCGATTCGTACATTGCTCGAATATGATCTGTTAAATAAGAAATCCGATAGTCATCTTGAATGTTTCCTTCTCCATCCAATTCATCAAATGCACCTAAGCCATTTTCGACGATGAATAAGGGAAGTTGATAACGGTCGTATAGCTGATTTGCCGTTAGACGGAGTCCTTTCGGATCAATCGTCCATCCCCATTCTGATTGATTCAAATATGGATTTTTGACAGTCGGGAACACATTCCCCGCCGTCATTTTATCCAGTATTTCCGGATCAGTACTGATACAGCGACTCGAATAATAGCTAAAACCAATAAAGTCCACTGTGTGGTTGCGTAATAGTTCAATATCACCTGGTTCCATCTGAATTTCAATACCAGCCTCTTTCAATTGTCTTAATGCATAACCCGGATAGGCACCGCGAGCTTGTACATCAATGAAGAAGAAATTCTCACGATCACGTTCCATTGCTTTTTCGACGTCATCTGGATTACAGGTATAAGGATACGTCATGGCTGCTGCCAACATACACCCTACTTGAAGATTCGGATTGATCGTATGAGCAATTTCCACGGCACGCGCACTCGCTACCAATTGATGATGTGCCGCTTGATACTGAATCTGTTGTCGATTCTCTCCTTCTGCGAATACTAATCCAGCTCCCATGTAAGGAAGATGGAACAACATATTTATTTCATTGAAAGTCATCCAATAACGTACTTTCGAATGATAACGAGATACGATTGTCTCAACATATCGTTCGAAGAATGTGACCATTTTTCGATTACGCCAACTTCCATAATGCTCTACTAAATGAACGGGTACATCAAAGTGTGCCATTGTAACGACTGGCTCAATTCCATATTTTAATAATTCATCGAACACCTCATCGTAAAACTTCAATCCTTGTTCATTTGGTTGTTCTTCATCACCCTTTGGGAAGATACGTGCCCATGAAATCGATAAACGAAGCGCTTTAAACCCCATTTCAGCGAATAGAGCGATATCCTCCTTATAACGATGATAAAAATCAATCGCCTCATGGGATGGATAAATTAATTCTGGAAGGGGCTCATAATGCGATAATTCTCCCTTCATAACGGCTCTTCGAGTTGAACCACTAGGAATTAAATCAACGGAAGATAATCCTTTCCCATCGGATAAATAGGCACCTTCTGCTTGATTGGCCGCAATAGCGCCACCCCATAAAAAGTTTTTTGGAAGTTGCATCGTCTCATCCTTTCTTATGCAAAAGCAGGTTTATTGTATTCACTTACTGAAATTTGATCTTGATCAATCGTAATTTGTCGTTCTTCTGATAAATTCGTGAAAATCACAGGTGTGATGATGTCATATCCTTCCGCTTGAATCGATTCAATATCAAAAGTGATTAATACATCTCCTGGTTCGATTTTCTGGTCTTGTGCGACGTGTAATTCAAAGTGAGTTCCATCTAAGCGTACCGTATCAATCCCAACATGAATGAGGATTTCCATCCCATTCTCTGATCGAATACCAATCGCATGCTTGCTTGCAAATATAGCAGTTACTTGACCTGATACTGGGGCGATTACTTTTCCTTCAGTTGGAACGACTGCGAAACCTTGTCCCATCGCTCCACTCGCAAATACACTATCAGAAACTTTTTCGAGAGAAACGATTTGACCTGAAACTGGGCTTGGAATCGTCATATCTGTTGATGCACGAACATTTTTTTCTGCTTCTTTTTCAATCGGATCATCTTCAAATCCAAGGATGTATGTTAAGACCATCGATAAAAAGAATGAGACACCGACACCAATTAACAACCCGTAAAATGCTGTCATACTATCGCCAATGAAGACGGGTAACGTCAATAATCCCGGAGGACCAGAAGCTACTGCTACACTTCCAAAATGCCCTACGATCCCTCCACCCACTGCTGCACTAATGACAGCCGCAATGAAAGGACGCTTTAAGCGTAAAGTGACTCCATATACGGCAGGTTCTGTAATACCGAATAACGCGGTAATTCCCGTAGAACCTGCTAATGTTTTTAACTTTTTATTTTTTGAACGAAGCATGACACCGAACGATGCTCCTGCCTGTGCAAAAATTGCTGGAGCAGTTGCCGGTTTGATATAGTCATATCCTTTAGTGGCAATGTTATTGATGAAAATCGGAACGACTCCCCAGTGAATACCGAAAATGACGAGGACTTGCCATACACCAGCAATGAACGCCCCTGCTAAAATTGGGTTAAATGCTAATACCTTTAGAATGAAGGCAGCAATCAAGTCGCCTGACGTGACACCGATTGGTCCAAACACGATTAACGTTAATGGAACGATTGTAATGAGAGCAATCAAAGGTGTAACAAAATTTTTAACACTCTCATGGACATGTCGATTGAAGAATTTTTCAACATAACTCATGACCCAAACGGCAAGAATGATTGGAATGACCGTAGATGTATATGACATCATCGTCACGGGTATACCGAAGAATGTCGTCGCGACTGCATCCGTCTTCAGTTGAATGATTGTTGGATAGATCAAAGCACCCGCTACAGTCATGGCAACAAATTGATTGGCACCAAACTTTCGCGCTGATGTAACCGCTAACAAAATAGGTAAAAAGTAAAAGAGACTATCCGCTGTAGCATTTAAGATGATATACGTTGTTTCAGTAGGAATTAACCAACCTGCATTCGTCGCAATCGCAAGTAAACCCTTTAAGATACCAGCTCCCGCCATGACACCAAGCAATGGCGTAAAGATACTTGAAATAATATCGATTGCTCGACCAAAAATGTTTCCTTTTTCATTTGTTTTACTAGTTTCTGTCGACTCCTCCATCAGCTTTGTTTGTTTTCCAATTGCTTGATATACCTCAGGTACTGTATTTCCGACAACGACCTGAAACTGCCCTCCGCTCTCTTTTACAGCAATGACACCTTCTAGTTTTTCAAGTTTTAATTTATCAGCCTTTGCTTTGTCTTTAAGTACGAATCGTAGTCGAGTCGCGCAATGAACAAGTGAACTAACGTTTTGTTCGCCTCCGACAGATTCAATGATTTCTTTTGCTAATTGATCGTATTTCATAAGACACCTCCATAGTTGATAGACACAAAAAGAAACCTAGATGAGAACAAGTAACGTATTTCATGAAAATACGTCTTGTTTCACCTAGGTTTCGCCTGCTTGACCAGTAACAATCCCAATAAATATATATTTAATAAACAAATAATAACATTTTTACTTTTATATGTCAACTACTCTTTTTTTCTTTAATTAATCTTGTGATATGAACCGTTAGGTATAATTTTTCTTCATCCGTCAACCGATAATCATATTTTGTCTGAATAAAGGAAGAAATTTTTTCAGTACAAATATAGGACTTGGGATATTGCATTTTCACTAGATCAAAAAGCGCACTCTCATCTCCTTCATATTCGGTTCGCGTCACGAGTCGTTGTGCAAAAAATTTGAGATGAGTAACAAAACGATGATAGGCGAGAGTATTCTCATCCCACTCCAGTGCAAAGTGGTATTTTACGAGATTCAATACTTCTTGAATGACTTTTGTCATTGAAACGATATTCGGCATCTCTTCGTTTAATTCAGCATTCACGATATGAAGTGCAATATAGGCTGCTTCGTCTTCAGGTAATTTAATATTGAATTTTTCTTCAACCAATTTAAGCGCTTGCAAACCTACATTAAACTCATCTTGGTATAAACGCTTAATCTCCCAAAGCAATACATTTTTGATCTCTAAACCTTTTTCATGACGTTCTAATGCAAAATGCAAATGGTCGGCAAGAGCGATGTAGACAAGTTCATTGAGTTTTTTTCCAAGCGTCAATTTTGCAATCGTTACGATATCATCAGTCAAGACGATGATTTCTTCAGGAATTTCTTGAAGTAATAATTTAAATCGTTCATGATTACCTGCATCATCGAGATAAAAGACTTTTTCTACATCTGAGGCTAATATCGTCTGTCCTGAATTCCGCTTAAATCCGATTCCCTTCCCCATGACGACTCGCTCACGCCCTACTTCGTCAAATACACTAATAACATTGTTGTTGAAAATTTGGTGAATGATCATCGGTGACCTCCTTTCAAATCAGGAAAATAGAAAAACCCAAATCAAACGTCACTCACGGTTTCAGTGATCGCTGATTTGGGTTTCGCCTGCTTGACCAGTAACAATCCCTATTCCATTACATTCTATACCATTGTTGATAACGGTTACAAGTATCATTTTTATAAACATTTGCTTCTTCATATCTTTCGATTCACGTACAGCAGTATAAGTGGAAAGAACAAGACTTGTCCTCCTAACGCTAGCAACAGAGCAAATTGAATGTCTTGAAGGATTGATAAATTGACGAGAACTAAAATCAAAAAAAGATATCCGATACTTACGAGATAAGCGATATGTCCACTACGGATTTTAATCGTTCCTTGACGCTCATCATACGGTTCCGTTGGCGAGAATACCGTTCCTGTGATACGTGACGTGACACCTGCTAAAACGAGGATGATTCCGAGTGTTTTAGCCGCAGGATCCGTCATTATTAGGTACAGACCTACTCCTATTAAAAAAATATCTAGTAACACATTGACTCGCATCATTCCGCTCCCTCCTCGTTCGTTCGACTCGGTGTAAAGATGTCTTCGATTCGTTTCTCAAACAAATCAGCCAGTGCAAAAGCGAGGTCAAGTGACGGATTATACCGCTCTTTTTCGATGGAAATGACCGTCTGACGCGATACGTTCAATCGTTTTGCCAGTTCGCCTTGCGACCAACCTCGTTCCTCGCGCATCTTCTTGACCTGATTTTTCATAGTTCCACCTCGCTTATTCCACTATATGTAAATAACGCATCACCTGTCAAGTTTCCTTTACACCTACTTCAAACGCTCCCACATGATATACCGATCGTCGCTCCCAATCTGAATCAATTCCGCTTTTTCAAGCACCCTGATCGATGCTTGATTCGTCAAATCCGTCTTTGCGAGTACAGCCTTCACTTCGGTTTGGTCGAACACCCAATCAATCAAGGCTCGGACGGCTTCCGTCGCAAAACCTCGATTGAGAAACGCTGGTAACAAACCATAACCGATTTCGACTGCTTGTCGCGAGTCTGGTTTCCCTTTGAATCCAATATCTCCGACTACCTGCCCGTCTTTTGTCATGACGAGCCAACTTCCCCAGTACAGCATCAATGGATCTGACGCGAGTAACGTCAAGTGATGCTGTACTTCAGGTCCGTTCTCGTATTGCTGTTGTTGTAAACGCGTTACGTCTGTCGCTGTGCATGGATAAATCGTCAATCGTTCTGTTTGAAGGGTTACCATCGCTTTCTCTCCTTTTCCGTTACGTCTGCCACCACTGTTGTAGATAACGTTGAACATACCAACAGACGATAAAAAAAACTCGTTGCACCAACTATACTGAAAAACACAGGAATCCCTAAGCGAATGAGCCAATACAAGACAGCTAGCAATAAAAAATGTCGCCGGTAACCCGAGTAACACACTCTTTAAAAATGTACTAAGCTCGGTCCGTTCACTTCCTTGTTTGACGAGCCAGGCGAAACTGATCAGACTAACAACCGGCAACGCGGACAAGACGCCACCTAGTGACGGTGAACGACGGGCAACTTCGGTAACGAGACCGATGACCACTGCGCTTGACAATACCTTAACGAGAAAAGCAATCATCTGCAGCCTCCCGCAATAATCGAAACGCCTGTTCAATTGTCTGTTGGTCTGTTTTTGACATCGTAGCAAACACTCGATTCAACCGTTCAGGATCAAGTTCTGTGTGACGCCGAACGATAGTATCTCCATCGTTTGTTAAATCGATCGTTACTTGACGTTGATCTTCCGGATTCCGTTTTTTTCGATATAACCTAATTTCTCCAACTTTTTGACGTGCTCGGACGTCGTATTATGTGAGAGGCGAAATGCCTCGGCAATCTCCTTGATCGTCGGATTCGTCGCAAATTGAATTTGTTGGAGAATACGTACACTCTGGTGAGATAGATTTCTTTGAACCGTGACTGTAGTCGTTTGTAAATTTTTTTCAAAATCAGATGAAATCATGATGCTCCCCCTTATATCGCATAACCCGAATATATCGAAATTACGATATATAACTAGAAAAAGAGGTGTGTTTCATGAAAAAAGTTTTAGCTACTACAATGTTAATTGTTCTTTGTCTCAGTGGATGTCAGGAAGAGACGACGATTACAACGACAGACCTCATCGCGGCTGAAGCCATCGAGCAAAATCAAGATGTGATCCGCTTAAATGACCGTGTTTATCGACTGGATCAATTAGTAACTGTCTCGGATCTCACCTTAACACCTGGTCCACGTATCAAAAAAATGCGATCCGAAACGACACTCAAGGACGGCATGGCGAATCGACTTAAGAGCGGTACGGTCATCTATCAAGAAAAAGATGATACGATGTTTTTATATGTGCAGCGAAACAAGACCTGGTATCGCTATCAATCAATTCCTGAAGGATGAGGAGGAAGACAGATGCAGTATCCAACGACATTTGGCATGAAAAATGGCTACATCCACAATCCAACTTCCGCTGAAGCAATTCCTGTCCGTTATCGTACCGTGATTCGCGACGTCGTCGCCTATGTACAAACCTTATCCGCGTTTCATGGCGTGTACTTGTATGGCAGCGTTGCAAAAGGAACGGCTCGTCCCTTTGAATCCGATCTCGATTTTACACTGATTTTGACAGAACCGTTGACGGTAGAAGAACACATGCAGTTAGATGAACGGACAGAACATTGGCTGACGAACTATCCATTTGTCACCAAAATCGATTATGACATCGGTCTGCTTGGCGACGTCATACGGGATGACGAAGCACTTCGCTGGGGTGTCTGGTTGAAGTCCGTCAACTTATTTTTGGCAGGCGAAAATCTCCAAAGTCGATTTCCGTCCCTTCGTCCGACACGTGCTCTTGGCTTCGCGTTAAACGGTGGGTTATGCGAGCAGTTGAAAACTGATTTATTTCTCCTAGAAACAGGTCAGGTCGCTCTGCTTGATTCGGATTCAATCGTGAAACGGATTGTTCGGAGCGCCTATCACCTCATCTTAGAGAAAGATCAAAGCTTCGTGCATGACCTAGAGACACTCCGACTGATCCTGTTTCATTATTTTCCTGACGAACCGCGCTTTTTGTCACTGTTCGCCTCTTACGATACGCAACAAATCGTCTCGCTGGAAGATGTCCGTTATTTTATTGATTGGTTCTCAACTCGGATGTCGGACGAGTCAATTCTTTAATCGAAATAAACCTTTCCACAGTCCAGCATGATCAAATAATGCCTCTGGATTGTCGACGGGTTTCATTTCCGTTAGTTCGATGATGTCGAATGCATCGAATATGGAGAGTAATCGCTCTTTCGTATAGCCAAGTCCACCTTGGAGACTATTTTCCTGATAGACTTCCCAGTTCGTCAACGTCGATCCGCCAAGCTGAAAGATCCAGTCCTGTCACCGAGAAATCGTGTGTTGCGAGATAGATCGCATTTCGCCCCGGTCCTGTTCCGAGATCTAGAACGTCATCTGGCGAGATCCAACCCTGTTCGACGTAGCGAACTAAGTTCTCATCAGGAATATTCTTAAAAAAACGGGACCGGTTTCTTCCGATCTTCATAAAACTTGTCCCAAAACGGTCCTGGTTCACGCAGTCGCGCATCGAGCATCTTTAAAATATCCTCCATCGTATCAATCGTCTGTGTTTCTGTCATTAATCATTTTCCCCTCTTTTCATCTATAATATTGCATTCGCTTTACTTCCCTGATTTCCCTGTATTTTATGGATGAAAATGCACCATTTTTCTTACCTTACGATATTGTTAGTATGTTCTCGAAATCGCTCATGCTACACTAGCCTTTAATTGAAACAACCATTCAAAAGGGAGATATCTTGCATGCGTCAACATCCGACTTCCACTTCTACTTTAGCAACGGATGAGAAGATCATCCGCTTGATTCAAGGTCTTCATCAAATGCACCATTCACCTATGAA
The DNA here is from genome assembly GCF_054956715.1 of Exiguobacterium sp. EF_C8. Taxonomy (NCBI): domain Bacteria; kingdom Bacillati; phylum Bacillota; class Bacilli; order Caryophanales; genus Exiguobacterium; species Exiguobacterium sp. EF_C8. Next base: position 1,734,499 of record NZ_CM143264.1, read on the forward strand.
AGCTACCCATTATCAAAAGTTAGCGGCTCAACTTCCTTACCCATCACTTGAAGAAATCAATGCACGATTCGGCTCGTGGGCACACCTTTTAGAGAAAGCTGGCATCGTCAAGGCTTCCCATTTATCGACGAAAGAACGCATGACGTTGAACCGTCCCGCCGCGGTCAAACGAACGAAACGGTGGTCAATCGAAGAAAGCGTCGCCTTTTATGTCGCACAAAAAGGAACGAACATGACGATTCGCTCCTACACGGAATTACGGGATTTACATCCAGAGATGTTAAGTGCGAATACGATCATTCGTCGGTTCGGTACGTGGAAAAAAGCCTTAGCACACTTCGACCTCACCTCGAACGGTTTCTTCACTGACCAAGACTGCCTAGAAGCACTTAAACAAGCTGCAGAAACTCATGGACCGCTATTGACGAGTCAGCAGTATGCTAAGTGGGCACGTGCGCACCAAGCACCTTCACTGACTTTATTGATTGAACGTTTTTCAAGTTGGCGTGAAGCTTTGCGTCGTCTTGATAGCGAATGAAAAGGATCGTGCCCGCTGATTATTTCGACGGGACACGATCCTTTTTGATTATTGTTTTGGTAATCGTAGCAATTCATGATCCGTTCCTTCAGCGCATTTACTTAACGCATAGATTGCCTCTTGCTTCACGATCGTTTTATCGAGTTGCTGACAGACTTCATTCTTTCGATCGTCGTCTGTTGAACCGAACTGATCACGTGATGCATCAGACGAATACTGATACGTCTTGCCGTCATACTCGACGTCATACACAATCGGATCTCCCTCGGTCGTGTAGGCTGTGATGCGAATCTGATCTGATTTTCCTTGCTTCGACTTATTCAAAAAAGACTCGAATCGGTCGCTGTTCTCAACACCTTTCTGGACGATGATGTCGCCGTTCTCCTTTGCCTCTTGCATCGTGTACTTTCCACAACCTACTAAGAATAGGATACATAAAGCCAAACCGATCTTCCGCACCAAAACATCGACTCCTTCTTACTGTTTCGTCAATAGGTGATCTAGGCGATACAGTTGCGACGTGAAACCTTCCTTCATTCCCATGCCCAGCACTTCTTGCACAGCTGCTTCCGTTTCGTAAGTCGATTCAAAGACAATCAATGTCGTTTCTCCATGGTCAATAAATGTCGTGACATTTTCACTACCTGGTAAATTTTCAGAGATAGCTCCTGACGCGTCGGAGAAGTAATCGGCATGACTATAGGTGTTCGGGGCATCGATATGTCTAAAAATTGCTTTCCCCCACGACTCCATGCCATAAAAATCACCTTGTGTTGGATCGACACACCGCATGCAATAATGCCAAACGCCGTCCGGTTGAAATTCGAACGTTTTGATTGTCGTCTCCCAGCCTTCTGGTCCCCACCAGGCTTCGAGTTGCTCTTTTTCCGTGAATGCGGCAAAGACGATTTCTCGCGGTGCCTCACAAACCCATTCCATTCGTAGCACCTTACCATCAATCGATGTCTTCAGTTCCTTTTTCATTCGTCTCGTCTCCCTTCGCGGATGATTGCATCCGCTGCAAATGTTCATCTAGACGATACATGCGTGCTTCCATCTGAGCCATTGTGTTACTCCACGTGACAAGTTCTCGAAAAGCTTCTGGACGAAGGCTATACAAGCGACGATTCGCCTGCCGCTCGACAGTGATTAGTTCTGCGTCAAGCAACAGCTTTAAGTGCTTCGAGGTTTGCGGTTGGCGTAAGTGTAGTTGATCGGCTAACTCATTGACGGAGCGAGGACCATTTCGTAATGCTTCGATGAGTTGTAATCGTATTGGGTCGCCGAGTGCTGAAAATCGTGCGGACATCTGCTCGTTCATATCCGTTCACCTCTTTATTTTATATATTCCCACTTTAGAATATTCCAAACTAAGAATATAAAAAATGCAAAATGATTGTCAGATGCGTTCAAATGGCGTACGTTCTAGAGAACCTGTATGAAAAGAGCGTGAACCAATGAAGACCGAATGGATGGAAGCATTCCTCGTCACCGCGGAGACCGGCAGCCTGACGAAAGCAAGCGAAGTACTGCATATGACGCAACCGGCGTTAAGTAAACAAATCAAAAGTCTTGAGAGTGCACTCGACGTCTCGTTGTTACACCGTTCGGCACATGGTGTCACGTTGACGACAGCTGGCGAAATCGTCTTTGAAGAGAGTCGTGAACTGCTTGACCGGATCGATCAGATGAAACGGCGGATCGGTACGATCGACGAACGGACGACCCTGACGCTCGGATCATGGCCAAGCGTCGCGATGACGTATCTCCCCCGTCACGTCTCGCGTCAAGCGACGGCCCCGGATCTCAAGTTGAAGACGGCGCATACGACGATCGATTTGATGCAAGGTCTTGAAGAACGGCGATACGATGCTGTCTTACTCGACGATCGTCACCATGTCCATCCGTATCATACGACGCATTTGTATACGGAGAATTTTTTGCTTTACGTGCATCAAGACGATGAACGATTCGCGGGCTGTACGTCTGTGGCGTTTGAGCAAATTCGTGACGCCTCTTTCTTATCGCTTCCGATCGATTGCGATTCGACGAACATCCTAAAGGACGCGTTCATCGAGCGAGGTGCCGTCTATCAAGCAGAAAACGAGATGGAATTCGGATCGAGCGTCCTCGGTTTCATCCGTGCAGGATTTGGTATCGCTCTATTGCCGGAGATTTTCCAAGATGGACTGTCACCTGAAATCAAGACGTTACCGGTCGACGGGTTTGATGTCATCCGCAAATTGTCACTCGTCTCACGAGACGCCTCCCATCATGCCATCCTGCTTGATTTACTCGGTCAGTCGCGTTGAAGATGCACTTGTAGTTCATTCCTTAGATCATCGACCTGATCTTGCGAAATCTCTGAATCCGGTGTCTCGCCGTAACGGACGAGATGATAGATCGACGGATCGAGCGTGACATCAATCCGTTGTAACCATTCGCCGACCGTCTCTTCAGAGCGGCGGCGTTTTTGTCGTGTCAGCTGCCGATCGAATGTTTGTAAAAGCCGGCGAATCTCTGACTCTGATTCTTCACCGACAAATGTTTGTCGTGTCGAACGATTCTGTGTAAACACTGGAGGCGGATCCATGAGATCGTCGACTACACTCTCCTGTTTGCGCCGTTTTCGTAAACGCTTCAAGAAGTAGCGTACACTGAAGAGGACAATCAGTAGTATGACAAGACCGACGACGCCATAAAAGGTAGCCACTCCTAATGCATCCTTATCCGCAAATCCCTCGCTTCGTACATCTATCTTTTGTTTGGTCGGTTTACCTTCTTCTCCTCCTCCATTAACTATAATTTGGGCTTGAGAAGTTGCTGGATCATAAAAGAAATAACGGTAGACTTCCGTTCCGACCAATTGAATAGCTAAAAGACTCACGAGTGCTATACATAATGTCATAACTAAACCACGCTTCATCTCATCCCTCCTTTTCAATATTTTACCATTATCATTTCGGAATGCATTGATTTTTCTTTCTTTTCAGTCTATTTTTCATTAGAGTAAGTGATAACTCTCATTTAAAGGACGTGACATCATGTATCTTCCTAGTTTTTCGTTAACGAATCAAACATTTCTCATCACCGGAGCTGGGCGAGGCATTGGACGGGCACTTGCTATCGGGATGGCAGAAGCTGGTGCCGACATCATTCTCGTCGCCCGGACGGAACGCGACTTAAAGGAGACAGCGCAAGAAATCGAACGACTCGGTCAAAAAGCTTACGTTTTCCTGTGTGACATCACTGACCGGAAACAAGTCGTCGAGACGGTGGCTCGAGCTTATGAACAAGTGCCGCAGATCGATGGGCTCGTCAACAACGCCGGGATGAACATTCGCTCGAAGGCACTTGACGTAACGGAAGACGAGTGGGAAACGATCCAACAGACGAATCTGAAATCCGCTTTCTTCTTTGCTCAAGAAATCGGGAAACGGATGCAAGAGACAGGTGGAAGTATTCTCAATATCGCCTCCGTCGCGGGGCACGTCGCTTTACGGACCGGTGTCGTGTATGCGACGACGAAGGCGGCGATGATTCAGATGACGAAGGTATTAGCCCTTGAATGGGGACCACAAAACATTCGTGTCAACGCGATCGGACCGTGGTATTTTAAAACACCGCTGACGGAACCCTTACTAAAAGATCCTACATATCTGCAGGAGATCGTTGACGTGACACCACTCGGTCGGGTGGGTGAATTAGAAGAGCTCGTTGGTCCAGTTGTCTTCTTATCATCTGCCGCTGCCCGTTACGTGACGGGACAAACACTTTATGTTGATGGCGGGATGACGATTAAAGGTTTTTAAAACAGAAGAAGACGGATGCGCATCTGCCCATCCGCCTTCTCATATCTGAAAGGAGTTTCATCATGCCAAAACGTATTGCACTCGTAGCTGGTGCCTCCCGTGGCGCCGGACGTGGCATCGCTTATGCTTTAGGTGACGCCGGAATGATTGTTTACGTCACGGGACGAAGTACGAATGAACAGACGACGGACAATCGTAGCGAGACGATCGAAGAGACGGCTGCTGGTGTCACGGCACGCGACGGACTTGGCATCCCGGTCGTTTGTGACCATACAAGTCTTGATGATATCGATCGTCTCATTCAGCAGATCCAACATCAACATGGTCGAATCGATCTCCTCATCAATTGTGTATTCGGTGGTTCGGAAAGCCACTTGCCGTCCGGAACCGGACGACGGTTTTGGGAGCGACCACCGGAACATTGGGACGCGATGATGTCCGCCGGACCAAAAGCGTATTTGTGGACGATTCGGGCTGCGATGCCATTACTGCAACAGAGTCCAGCCGCGCTCGTCATCAATTTGACGTCATTCACACCAGATCAGGTGGCCGGAAATCTTTATTATGATTTGGCGATGCAAACGATTAATCGGATGACGCACGTCATGGCGCAAGAGTTAGCTCAAACAACTATCTCTGTCATCGCGCTCTGCCCCGGTTTCATGCGGACCGAACGGGTTGTCGATGCCGGTTTCGCGAGTGCCGCGACTGAATCGACGACCTATATCGGACGAGCCGTTACAGCGCTGATGGCGGATGACGATGTTAGACGTTATTCTGGACAAGCCGTCTTCGTTGCCGATCTCGCGAAGACCTATCACTTTACGGATCAGGACGGGACGCAGCCACTACCGTTTTGACCTATACCGTCAGAGGAGTGTAAACTATGTGTCCTGAAGATAATCAATTGATTTCGCTCGCTTTATCACGATTTGGGATTTCATATGATTCTGCTCTAGATCATTCAATCTCTTTATCGACTTTCGGAATTCATGGTGACAAACATTATCGAATAATCTGTAATAGTAACGCTTATTCTTTACGCCTTCTTGCGGATGATCGATATAGTTCTGAGACAGAACTTGCCTCTGCATCTGATTTGAATCAGCAATTATACGTAACTGATAGGATACGTGAACACGGACTCCCCTTCATGAAACGCGTTCAACCGACAACTGACTCAAATACATTTTCAATGATTCAGGATGATGCTGGTCAAGCATGGCGCTGTGTCCTCTTTGATTGGATAGACGGCACACATATTACTGCACAAACCAAATCATCAGCGTCAAAAATGGGTGCGTTGCTAAGACAACTACATGATATACCGGTCGATTCGCAATTTTCTTTTCCGGTCGTTGACCATACCGTCGCCTATCAAAAATGGCATCATGATTTATCAAAGGTGGATACTGTCATCACCTCAATAGAACAACAAAGGTTAGGTAACTATCTCGATCTCGTCCAGTTTCATATCTATCAGGCACAACGCAGATCGAAGAACGATATGCTACCTGTTTTATCAACAGACCTCAATGCACTAAATATCTTATGGAGGAACGATCATATCGTCGGAATCATTGATCATGAACATATCGGTTACTCTGATCGTATACAAGACCTCGCATGGATCCTTAAATGGTATGCACGAAATGAAGGGATTCATTCTTTTAGCGTGTCTCCTGAACTAGTGCAAGCGATTTTAGAAAACTATGACATGAATATTTTTGATCACGATGATTTTGTTCGACTTGAATCCTTACTCTGGCTTTCGGGTTGTTTCAATTTCCATTTCGTTCAACAAACATTCAACCTTTTATCTGATTCTATCGTTACAAACGAGGAATTGAGCAATCACCTAGAACGTTACCTTCAAAGAGGAAAAGCTCTCGTCTCACTACTAGCAAGATGATCAATCGAAGGACCAGGTCACTTCCGTTCCGGTCGTACTGAATCAAAGACCTCTTTCGCATCAAAGAATGGATCGAGTACGCTCGTCTTTCCAGCAACGGCTTGGCGTAAACGAATCCCATCAACGTTGATCCGGGCTTGGCGGAAGTAGTCGGGACCAATTTGCTTCCACGCATGTTGACTCGCATCGACATTAAAGAAATAGCGGAACCCGCTATCGATGAGCAAACGATATTTCTCACCCGAATAATCGTGCCAATCCCCGACATCACTGCCGTACGGATAAATCAATTGCGTCGTTTTTCCGATCAGCGGTGCAACGTCTTGTTTGTAGCGTTTAAGATCCGCGCGAATCGTCGTGACTGATTCTTTCCCGACCCAAATATGTCCGTACGTATGACTCGCGAACTGCCAGCCGTCCTGTTTTAATGCGACAGCGGTCTGCTTCGCTTGATTTCGTGCCGTTTCAACCTTTTCATTGTGTCCGTATTGATTGTAGGAGGAACGATAACCGAGCACCCCGTTGTAACCTGTGATGCCGAGCAACCCTTTTGCTCCTTTATAGGAAAAGTCAGGATGAGACTGGACGAACGCATCAACGAGCGGTACGAGATCATAAGCACCATCCGGCTTTCCGACCATCTCGTTGACGATTTTACCATCCTTCACTTTCAAATTCTTCGCAAATCCATCCCCTTCCATGTATTCATAATAATTGACGTCGTCCTGAGAAAGAACGAGCGGTTGTTTTCCTTTTGGTAAACGGACGGGTGTCTCGACGATCTTCCCGTTCATCTCTTTTGCTAAATCCGTCGGTCGGACGAGTACATAGTTGTTTTTGTACAATGCATCCAAGATTCGTTCGAACTCCTGTTGCGTCACCATGTAATCATCGTATCCTGCTTCCTTCCGGTCGCCGTCAAATGCTCGTTTTGGATCGGCAATCAATGAATGGAAAAAGAGATGCGGCACAGGTTTCGTCACAGGCAGGAGCGCCTGCTTTTTCTGTTCGTATTCTTTCGTTCTTTGTATCGTCTCTTTTGTGCGTACAGGTTTTAATACCTTGATTGCTCGCTCATAATCGTACTGGGCAGCGTAACGCTCAGCACGCTGTATCGTCTTTTCTATGTATGCTTGCTGAGTAGCTTGCCTTTTTTGTTCAGTTTCTCGTGGTTTTTCAGACTTTTTCTCGGCGACTTCGCTTCCCCCACATCCACTTAGTAGTAAACTTAGCACCACACCGCTAATGATCCAGTTCCGTTTCATGTCTTTCGACTCCTTCATTAATTTTGACATTTTCATTCTCTATTATTTTAACTGTTCCCGATTGTTCAGTCGATTAACTATTTTTCGAGTCATTCCGTTTCGTTATGACTGTCCATCCAAAGCGGAACTTCCGTTCACTCGTCTTGAGGTGTTTAATAAAGAACGTAACGAAATTCACGGAGGTGCAACAAGATGATTGAAAAGAACTTAATTAATGGGGAATGGTACGATAAGTCAGAAACGATTCCGGTCTATGACCCAGCAACGAAAGCGTTACTCGGACATGTTCCGGCCAGTTCAGCGGAAGACGCACAACGTTCCGTTGATGCAGCGAGCGAAGCATTCGTGAAGTGGTCAAACGAAACCGCAGACATACGTGCGAATTTAGTCGACGCCTGGTATCGCTTGATCAACGAACACCGCGAGGAACTCGCCCGAATCATGACGACGGAACAAGGGAAACCGTATGTCGAAGCGCTCGGTGAAGTCGATTACGGCAATCAATATGTCCGTTGGTACGCTGAAGAAGCACGTCGGATTTACGGTGAAACGATTCCGGCTTCCGTTCCAGGAAAGCGACTGTTCGTCGAAAAAGAACCGGTTGGTGTCGTTGCAGCAATCACACCGTGGAACTTCCCGGCAGCGATGATCACACGTAAACTCGCACCGGCTCTTGCAGCAGGTTGTACGATCGTCCTTAAACCATCGGAAGAGACACCGTTTACGGCACTTCGCCTCGTTGAACTAGCACAAGAAGCAGGTATCCCCAAAGGTGTCATCAACGTGCTAACAGGTGATGCAGCAACCATTAGTGGCGTCTGGCAAGCAGATTCCCGTGTTCGCAAAATCACGTTCACAGGTTCAACAGCCGTCGGGAAATTGATCATGCGTCAAGCAGCCGATACGATGAAAAAACTATCACTTGAACTCGGTGGTCACGCACCCTTCATCGTCACGGAAAATGCGGATCTCGATAAAGCTGTCGAAGGGGCAATGCGTTCAAAATTCCGCAACGGTGGTCAAGCGTGTGTCGCGACGAACCGTTTCTATGTGCAAGCATCTGTCCTTGATGCATTCACGGAAAAATTCACAGCAGCCGTCAAACAACTACAAGTCGGGAACGGCATGGACGCTGACTCGACAGTTGGTCCATTGATCAATGCGAAAGCCGTTGCAAAAGTCAAAGCACACATCGATGACGCTGTCGCAAAAGGAGCAACGATCCTGACTGGTGGTACGATTGACGAATCGGTCGGCTACTTCGTCACACCGACCGTGCTTGCGAATGTCACGGAAGATATGCTTTGCATGCAGGAAGAGACGTTTGGTCCGCTCGCACCGATCTCTGTCTTTGAGACACTTGATGAAGTCATCGAACGGGCGAACAACACACCATACGGACTTGCGGCTTACGCGTTCTCTGAACGCATCGATGAAGCATTGATGCTCGGAAAACGACTCGAATACGGGATCGTCGGTCTGAACGATGGTGCGCCATCAGCTGCACAAGCCCCATTTGGTGGCTATAAAGAGAGTGGTCTTGGCCGTGAAGGTGGCGTCTACGGCATCGAAGATTATCTCGAAGTCAAATACTTGTCGCTCGGTTAATCCATCAGACATTTCGTTTGAAGCGAACCATCTTTATTCATAGGTAACCCCTCATTTCTAAATCGAAATGAGGGGTTTTTGTACGGCTGATGCTTACATACTATTTTGTAAGGTATGATTGAATTCAAATGATTATACGAAAAGGAGTGATTAAACAATGGATGTCATCACCTTCGGGCAGAAAGAACAGAATCAACACTACATCACGAGATCTGCTGTTTATGCGGTCATGTGCGATCCTCAAACAGATAAAATCGCCGTCATTCAAAAAAAGGACGGCAAGTTGTTTCTTCCGGGTGGCGGTATTGAAGCCAATGAGACGCCAGAAGAATGTTTAAAAAGAGAGGTACTTGAAGAAACGGGAATGGACGTCAATATCGGTGATTTCATCGGACGAGCCAATCAATATTTCTATTCACAAAATGAAACGACATATTATTTGAACGAAGGGCAGTTCTATCGTTGTGATGCTGGAGAGGAAGTACAAAGTCCAATCGAGGATGATCATGTCTTACAATGGATCGATCCGGCTGATGCAATCGATCATCTATTTCATGAACATCAAAGATGGACTGTTCAGAATGCACTAAAGAAAAAATATAAAAGTGTGTAAAAAAAGTAAAATCAGGGACTATCAATTGGCTGTAAATTCATGATTGCTCCGTAGTATTGAGATGCTGTACAAAACGTAATGAATGCACATAATTCACTGATTTCTGGAATAGTAAATGTTTCATTCATGAGTAAAAATATTGAATCAGGGATATTTCCTTTCACCTTTAAAAAAAGATCTGCAAATCCAGTTGCTAAAATCATTTTTTCATCCATCATTTTTTTCTTTGGCTTTCCTTTTGCCTTGCAATATGCACATCCATTTGATTGCGCTAATGTTCTTCTAACTTGTTCTTTCACATCCGAACTTAAGGCTCCCTCTTCAATCAAATCTTTTTCTAGCCTTGTCCAACTGGATAAGATTTTAGGATTATGACCTAGTAATTTTTGAAATGGTGTTTCTCCTATTTGGGATAAAGGTATTTTTGTCATTTTATTCACTCCTTCTACAATAATTTTATATAATGATTAAAAATTATCACATTTCATTTGAAACAAATATCGAACTAATACTTTATATCCAACAACTTATTTTGAAGGAGGATTTACATTTGAAAATCGATATGATTGATCGACAAATATTAAATGAACTGGCTCAAGATAGTCGACTGTCGATGCGTTCATTAGCTAAACGAATTAATTTATCAGCTCCTTCCGTAACAGAGCGTGTCCGACAAATGGAATCTTTTGGACTCATTAAAGAATACAGTTTAAAAATCGATTACGAAAAGCTAGGTTCTCCTATTGAATGTTTAGTAGAAGCAACCATTAAAGAAGGACGGTACGATTCATTTAAAAATCATATTCAGCAACTTACTAACGTTGACTTTTGTTATCGAATATCTGGTGATTCTTGCTTCATGCTAAAATTACATTTCCAAACGTTTCAAGAGGCAGAATTTTTTATAGAACAAATCCATCCTTATGCGCATACAGTTACTCGTTTTATTTTTTCAGAAGTTGGCACTCAAGTCGTGATATAAAAAAAGACAAGAAGAGCATTAAAAGTTTGCTCTTCTTGTCTTTTTTTAAATATTATTCAACGTATTCGTAGAGAACGACACTCTCGATATAGTGAATGAAGCGGCGTAACTCCTTCTCCTCTTCGTTCGAGAGATCCCCTTCTTTTGACATATTGGCGATTTCAAGACGCTGGACTTCGATGGCTTTCAAGCAGAGCTCTTCCTTCTGCTGATCGACGTCCTTGCCACCGATTGGTGATGACCAACGCGTATGTTTGAAACGAAGTCGTTTATAGAACTCAAGCACACTTTGAACGACGTCTGGTGGATAAGACGTGCGGCAATTCTCGAGACGTTCGATGACTGTGCCCATGACCTTTTCATACAGATCATGCTCGACTTGCGTCATTTGAATTAACGCATCCGACGACATGTTCGATCGTTTCCGTTTCCACCACAATTTACGAATCGGCTGGACGATCTGGAAACGCGAATCCTTACCGATCGCCTTGCGACGATTTTCAATCGAGCGGAAAACATCCTTTTTCAGCAGATCCGGCACCTTGTTCTCAGCGACGAAACGTTTTGATTCTTCCTTTTCCCACTGGACGGCTTCAAGACGAAGTGCCTTCAACTGATCATTGAATTGATCGAGCTCTTCTTGACTTTTTTCCTGCGCGCGCAACAACCGGAGCATCACATGATACTCATTGAGTAAATCAAACGCAACGACCGCATTGTCTTCGTCCGTCACTTGTTTGATCTCTGAGATCGCCCGGCGAATCATCCGTTGTTTTTGGGCATTCAGGTCGAGTGCGATCGGCGTTGCCGCCTCACCACGGTTCAATACCGGTAAGAGAATCGTCGCGAGAACGAGCGTATAGATGATGACACCCGCTGCAAGGAAGATAATCAATGAGCGTTCCGGGAAGGCTTCGCCGGACTCCGTCAAGAACGGTAATGACAAGACCCCGACCATCGTGATCGTTCCGCGAACCCCGACTAGTGTCGTAATCAAATCCTGCTTAAAGACCGGTCGACGATGATCGCGGTCCTCTTTTTTAAAGAACCGATGATCGAACCAATTGAAGAACATCGTCCAGACGAGACGGATCGCGAGAATGAATGAACCGATCTCGATGACATATAGCATCAGACGCCAGTTGTTGATCGCGTCATCCGCAAAAATCTCGCGTGTCGCTTCTGGCAACGTCAAACCGAGCAATAAGAAGATAATCCCGTTTAACGTATACGCAATCATCGTCCAGATGTTATCCGTCAACGTCTGCTCTTGCGCAAAGAACGTTTCTGTTCGTTCTTTGATCAAGGCATGCAAGATACCACCTGTGACGACGGCGATGACGCCTGATGCATGAAATCCTTCTTCAGCAACGAAGAAGATGATAAATGGTGTCAGGATTTGCAGTAAAGCGTAGAAGACGACATCTTCAATACCCGCTCGACGCAAGCGTACCTTGAGAAAGTTCATCGTGAGCGAAATCAACAATCCGATCAAGGCTCCAACGAAGAACATGTAAAAGAACTCTGTTGTCGCACTCTGAATCGAGAAGTAACCCGTGACAACAGCGGCAACAGCATAACTGAACGCGACTAATCCCGATGCATCATTAATCAGCGATTCTCCGCGAACGAGTGTCAAGATTTGTTCTGGAATCTGGACACGTTTTGCAATTCCGTTGACGGCAATTGGATCCGTTGGCGATAAGATTGCGGCTAAGGCAAACGCAGCAGCGACTGGAATGACCGGAATCAACCAATTGATGAAGTACCCTCCGATGATCGTCGTCAACAAGACGAGGATGATTGCATTACCGAAGATTGCTGTTCGCATCCGCCATAAATCTTCACGCGGAAAATGAGAACTATCGTTATAAAGTAACGGAGCAATAAATAACAGGAGGAACCATTCGGATTCGACCTCAATCGTCAAGCCACTCATCAGGAGAGCGGCGACGGTTCCGGCAATGATTTGGATCAAAGCCGTTGGGATGAAACGGATGTAATGTCCGACGACTTGCGTCAGTAAGATGAGCGCAAGCATCAATAAAATCAGTGATAGTGTTTCCATGGAAGACCCCTTCCTCTATTGTTTCTTTCTAGCTATATCGTAACATAGTTTTTTGATCAATTCTGTCCGAACGGCTTATCGGACTGTTGCACAGCAATCATTTTTTCTGCTTGACGAATCAATTGTTCGCGGAGATCCTGCGGTTCTATGACTCGAACTTCCGGACCGAGCCGCATCAATTGTCGTCCTAAAAAAGTGAGCTCGCGAATCGGAATTTGCCATGTTCGGTCACGACGAAGAGGTAAAATGCCTTCGAGCATTCGTTCACCTAAAGAAGTTAATTCTAGTTTCACCGTCGTCATCGGTACATGTGTCGTGTTCTTTTCTAAATCAGAAAAGGTCAAATCAGTTGCTGGCAACTCATGAAGCGATACACCTAGAACTCGGTCGACACGGAACTGCCGAAATCCACGGTCAGTCCGTCCATAAAAATACCAACGATTGTGTTCGAACGATAAGCCGATCGGATCCACTACGATCGACTTTTGACCTTTTGTCGTCTCATAGAGAATATTCCCCATACGTCCGCTCTCTAAAAGGTCGAGTAACGCAGGATTTTGCGGTGACGGTGGTGTATCGACCGCTTGAAAGCGAAAGCGGTCTTTCCATTTTACAATCTGTTGCTCCGTCATCTTCGGTAACTCGTTCGCATAGCGTTCAGCGACTTCCTGGCGGATCGTCCCGAACGGAAAATCTGGAATCTGACCGACCCATTCGAGTAGCATGAACAAGACAATCGTCTCTTCATTTGTCAAAACGAGTGGCGGCATGTTCCGGTGCGGCAGCATCCGGTAGCCCCCGGCTACGCCCGGTTCACTGTAAATCGGATAACCATTTGCTTCAAGTACCGTCATGTCTCGTTGAATCGTCCGGATCGATACCTTACATTCTTCCGCCAGCATACGTGCAGAAAAGTGTTCCCCCCGGTTTAATAAACGGACCAAACGCCATTGTCTCGTATTCATAAAGTTCCTCCTCAAATGACGACATCTTTTGTCGTCATTATACGCTAAGATGAAGTCACACAAATCTTAAGGAGGAATTTTAATGTCTCAATCTACGACCGTACTGTATATCGCTTGTAGTCTTGATGGAAAAATTGCTAGACACGATGGTTCCCTCGACTGGTTATTTGCTGTTGCTGGAGACGGTGATAATGGCTATCAAGCTTTTTATGAACAGATTGGTGCCGTCATCATGGGTCGAAAAACGTATGAGGAAGTCCTTCAACTCAGCGAGACGTATCCATACGCGGATATTCCAAGTTATATTTACAGCCGGACGCAACGAACGTCAGAGACGGTCACCTATACGGATGAACCGCTCGATCAATTACTTGAGCGGATCACACCGACAATTGATGGCAAGGTCTGGCTTGTTGGTGGCGGCGAATTGATTCAAGAAGCGCTACGGTTACAGTGCGTCAGTTCAATCGAACTCGCGATTGCCCCTGTCATTCTCGGAACGGGTATCCCGTTATTCCCAGAAGGAACCGTTGAAACGAAACTTCACTTGAAGGGCAGTCGTCAATCGGGACAATTCCTGATGGCGACATATGATGTCTTGACTTAAACAAAACAACAGCCAGTTCGAGAAATCCGAACTGGCTGTTCGTTTACATCGTATTACGCATTTTTCTTTGTCTTTTTCTCTTTCGGTTCCGTCCATTTGAAGATTTTATTCATGAAGTTGTAAATGCGTTTCGATTCCTTCGTCATCAACGGTCCAAGAATCGCGAGAATCAAGACATATAAGGCAGAGAATGGTGACAAGATATCCATCAATCCACCGGCGATTCCGAGATTTGCGACGATGATCGAGAACTCCCCGCGCGAGACAATCGTCAAGCCGATGTTCGAGGATGCTTTGTGTGACAAGCCTGCTTTACGCCCCGCAATCATTCCCGCGACATAGTTTCCGACAATCGTGATGACGACAGCACCAAGTGCGAGCCAGACAGCATCTAAGAGCATCGTCGGATCGATACTCAATCCGAAACTAAAGAAGAAGATGGCGCCGAAGAAGTCACGGAACGGTACGACAAGATGTTCAATCCGCTCTCCTTGATCGGTTTCCGAGAAAACGAGACCGAGTAACAAGGCACCAATTGCTTCTGCGACATGAATCGTTTCCGAAAAACCAGCAACGAAGAACAGGGAAGCAAAGACAACGATGATGAAGACTTCATCCGAAGCGATTTTTAGCATTTTGTTCAAGAGTGGTGTCGCTTTTCGAGCAATGATGAAGAACAACAACATATACCCAAGAGCAATCAAAATCGATGTGACAGAAGACATTAAGGTTGTTCCGTCACCAAGCAAGAGTCCAGATAAAACAGACAAGTAAACTGCTAGGAAAATATCCTCGAACATAATGATTCCAAGGATCAATTCTGTCTCCGTATTACCAGTCCGACGTAAGTCGACTAAGACTTTTGCGACGATCGCACTCGAGGAAATCGTGATGATTCCAGCGATGATCAACACTTCGTAAAGTGGGAACCCGGCGATGAATCCATAGAGTAGACCACCCGTAAAGTTAATGGATAAATAAATCGTTCCACTCGTAACGATTGATTTCCCAGACCGGATCAATTTACCAATCGAGAACTCGAGTCCGAGATAGAATAAAAGGAACAGGACACCGATTCGTCCGAGAAAACTGATGAACTCAGCACTTTCGATGAACTTGAAGTCTAGTATCCCGATTGTCGGAGCGTGCGGTCCAACAATCATTCCTAAAACAATTAAAAACGGAATGATCGAGAAGTTAAGTTTGTTCGCGAGCAACGCCGCGATCGCCACTAAGATAAGCGCGGTACCGACTTCAAATATGAGATGATCCATATATTATCCGCCTCCTTCGATTGAGAATAATGCTTTCGTGATGTGACGGACGTTTTGACGCTCACCTGATAAGACGATCGTATCTCCCACTTCAAGACGCGTTTCTGGTCCAGGATTCAGCGATTTTGAACGGTCATGCTTGAGCACGGCAATAATCGAGATATCATACTGGTTGCGGACATCGAGTTCTCCGATCGTTCGATTGTTGACTTTTGAATCCTGACCGACTTTAAACCATTCGATCACAAGATCATCAAATGCTAATTCGATTTTTTCGAGATCTTTCGGCTTATAAGACAGTCCTCCGAGAATTCCTGCCATTTGACGAGCTTCTGCGTCATTAAACGTCACACTCGAGATGCTCTCATCAAAATCATCGTCATCATAATGATGGACCTCTCGACGTCCGTCGTCGTGAACGATGACGACCACCTTATCTCCTCGTGTCGTGATGCCTTCGAACTTCCGCCCGATTCCTGGTAAATCTACTTCTCGCATATCCATGTTATATTTCCTCCTATTTTTAAATTTTACAAATGGTGATTCGCTTTGTGGATGAGCGCCTTGAACGTCTCATCACTCAATATATCTTGAAGATCATGCAGCTGTTTCAAATCCGCTTTCGCCATGATGACAAATCCGTCCTCCTCAATGAATGCCACGCGATCTCCTTCCTCCACTTGCAAGGCTTGCCTAATTTTTTTAGGAATGGTGATCTGTCCTTTTGACGTTAACTTTGATAGCTCCATTACGAACTTCCTTCTTCCTGTGTTTTTCTTGTATTCCTTACTTCCTTACTTTTCTTATTTCCAATATATCATAAAATTAAACTTATTCCGAGTGTTTTGCTTTGAATTAAAATTTAAAAAATGCATAAAGAAAAAACGCATCCTAAGCTGAGTGGATGCGTTCGTTCTTCATATCGTTCTATTAGAAGGAATCGAGCAGGCTCTATTTCCGGTAGTAACATAATCAATCGTTGTCCGATATAGGCATGCATTAGCCGTGAACCCATCTCTTACCTTCCTTCATAATCACTACGTATGATCGCATAAATCTTTAAATCCCAGAAACGCTCTTTAACGTACAAAGCACTCCGAGAGACGCCTTCAAATGTCATGCCGATCTTTTCCATGACACGAGCTGATCCGTCATTCGCAACAAAACAGCGTGCTTGAATACGTTCAAGACCGAGCGTCTCGAAACCGTACTGCACAAGACGCGCTGCTGCTTCCGGTATCAAACCCTTTCCCCAGTAGTCGCGCGACAGCGCATAACCGAGTTCTGCTTGGTGTTGCTCAAACGACACTTTGATGAAATCAATCGTGCCGATAACTCGACCGCTTGCTTTGTCTTCAATCGCCCAAGGTGCAGGATTACCTTGTTCGTATTGTCGGAGGATGTATTCGACGAATTTCTCCGAATCCGCGAACGTCTCATGGGCATACCAGCTGACATATCGTGCCGTCTCTTCGTCTTTCGTATAGGCATAGATATCTGCTGCATCTTCTATGCGAACTGGACGCAAACGGAGTCGCTCTGTTTCAAGTACAGGTAATGCTCGATATAAGCCGAGGGTTGATATCATAAACAAGTCCTTCTTTCTTTGATTTTTTCCAAGTATACCCACTCATCAGTAAAAAGTATAGAGATATACGAAAACGTTATCAGAATTTTCTGGTACACTATTGGGAAATGATGTAAGGAAGGATGATGTCATGTCTTCTCGTGAACGGACGCTCCTAAGCGCTCTCGGTATCTCACAGTTCGGCGACTTCATTTATCTTGTTGCGATTAACGTTTATATTTATCGCTTAACCGGCTCCGCGTCCGCTGTTGCTACGCTTTGGATCATCAGCCCGGCCGTCTCACTCGTCATCAAGTCGTTCGCAGGTAGTTGGGTCGACCGATCCGACTTACGTCGCTTATTGATTCAGACCGATCTACTCCGTGCAATCTTGATTGGCATTTTGCCATTTCTACCACTATCCATGCTCTACATCAACTTGCTTGCCTTAGCCGTCATTAAATCTATCGTCGAACCAGCGACCTTAACCTATATCACGACGCTTGTACCGAAAGACGACCGGACATCATTTAATGCCTATCGTAGTCTGATCACGTCTGGTGCTTTTTTAATTGGTCCGGCTCTCGCTGGTGGACTCTTATATGTCGCTTCTGCTGACGTTGCGATTTGGCTCAATGCCGTCTCATTCCTCGGATCAGCGGTTCTGTTGATGCGGTTGCCGCGTTTTTCCGCTTCGGTCGATCGAGGGATGCAGCTACAAGACATCCTGTCCGATTGGCGGCTTGTCTATCAGTTCAGTAAAGACGCGCATTACGTGACTGGATTGTATGTCCTCGCGATGCTAATGATGATTGCGACGCTTGCACTCGATACGCAAGAAGTCGTCTTTTTACAGCGAAGCATCGGCTTATCAGAAACCGACTACGGCTTACTCATGAGCCTGACGGGGATTGGTTCTGTTGCCGGTAGCTGGATCGTCGCTCGCTACGCTAAAACCCTTTCCGTTCGGACGATGCTGACGATTGGCTATACGTTTGTCGCTATCGGTTATATGCTGTACGCAAATGCAAATTCGTTTTCAATCGTCTGTATCGGTTTCTTGTTACTCGGTTGTTTCCACGCATTTGCGGGGACCGGTTTCCTAACGTTCCAACAGACGAATATTCCACTACACTTAATGGGACGCTTTACGAGTCTTTACGGAGTCGGTGTCAGTCTGCTACAGATTCTAGCAATCGTCGCGATCGGTCTGCTCGGTGACATCTGGTCGATTCGCTTCAGTACGATTCTATTTGCCTGCCTCCTCGTGATCGTGACAATCTGTTTTCTCGGATTGGTTCTCCTCCCGAGCAAGCAACGGTACTTTACGACGAACGAAGTTGAAGCAGAACGACACGCTTAAAAAACAGGGAACCCCGTCAACGCGGTGTTCCCTGTTTAAATTGCTGTTCTAGCCGTTCTTTTATCACTTCTGCGTGTGTGACGAGCAGAAAAGTTCCATTTTGTAGTTGTTTCTGCAATTGTTTAGCTTCCACCCAAGCGAGCGTGTATTCCGCTTCTGAGATAATCCCTTGCTCCTGCGCTGCTTCCAGTTCGTCCGCATCGACTAATAAGACTTCTCCTGATGGCAAAACGATCAGATCGAGAAACAGATCCTCCCAGTAGACTCGTCCGTCCTCCACTCCGGTACGAAGACAAATATCGATATAGGTTTGTACCAACTGACTTGTGGCGTCAAACATCGAGGTCACGGCATGATGAGCATCGCTTGGGAATTGTTGTACCCAGACGTAACCAGCGTCAGCGATTCGAATCGTTTCGTCACCATAACGGACATCTAACGGTGAAGCGACTTCAATCAGTTGAAGAAGTGTCACATGTCCGTTAAACACTTCGTTTTCTACTTGTTCATGAACATAGTGTCGTTGTGTGATGCGACGCCAGTCATGTCGATCGGCATAGCGTTTTTTGATCATTTACCGGTCCCCCGTTTTTTCCTTAGTGTGCCATACCCCACTACTTTTTCATTCTAATTCTTAAAAAAAAGAGGCAACGGATTTTTTCCGTTACCCCTTACATCATCATTTGGCCGTCTCTGAACTGTGTAACGCAGCACCGTTCGTCTCGATGACGTGACGGTACCAATCGAACGAATCCTTTTTCATCCGTTCCATTGATCCTTTGCCCTCGTTATCCCGGTCGACATAGATCATGCCGTAGCGCTTTTTCATCTCTCCTGTCGTAAAAGAGACAATGTCGATGACGCCCCACGGCGTGTAGCCGATCAATTCGACGCCATCTTCGAGCACGGCTGCTTTGAACGCTTCGATATGCGCACGCAAGTAATCGATTCGCGCCGTGTCATGAATCTGACCATCCTCGATTGTATCAATCGCACCAAAGCCGTTCTCGACGATGAACAACGGAATCTGGTAGCGGTCATAGAGACGATTCATCGCATAGCGCAGACCAACCGGATCAATCGCCCAGCCCCAGTCGCTCGACTGGATATATGGGTTCTCGACACCATTCGCGAGACCACCGTTGACGATGTTGCCCGTGTTATTGACGACAGCATCATGTTTGACGGTCGTCGACATGTAGTAACTGAATCCAAGATAGTCGACCGTACCGTTTCGCAAGATTTCTGAGTCACCGTCTAGGATCGGAATATCATACCCTTCCCGTTTGAACTCATTCAACGCATAAGACGGATAGTAGCCGCGGACTTGGACGTCCGGGAAGAAATAGCGCTGACGCATCGATGTCTCAGCGAGCAAAATGTCTTCCGGGTGCGATGAGTACGGATAGATTGGTACGTGCGAAACCATTGCTCCGATCTCGAAGTCTGGGTTGATCGCTTTCCCTTTTGCGACGGCAAGCGCACTTGCGAGCAATTCATGGTGTCCCGTTTGATACATGACTTCCATCGCGTTTTCTTCCGGATCGAGGAGGACACCTGAATTCGTCCAAAGGAACAGTGGATTGCTGACATCCATCTTGTTATTGATCTCATTGAACGTCATCCAGTACTTGACCTTGTCTTTATAGCGCGTGAAACAGACTTCTGCGAATTTCTCGAAGAACAATGCTACTTTCCGATTACGGAAACCGCCATATTCACGCGCAAGGTGAAGTGGCATCTCAAAATGCGACAATGTAATAATTGGCTCAATGCCGTATTTCAGTAATTCATCGAAGACATCATCATAAAACTTCAGTCCTTCTTCGTTCGGTTCAGCTTCGTCTCCATTCGGGAAAATCCGACTCCAACCGATCGATGTCCGAAGACACTTCAGTCCCATTTCAGCGAACAATGCGATATCTTCTTTATAACGGTGATAGAAATCAATCGCCTCGTGGTTCGGATAGAATTCATTCTCCTCTACTTGATCCGTGATACGTCGTGCGACGCCGTGTGCTCCTGCCGTCAATACATCAACGACGCTCGGTCCTTTGCCACCAGCGTTCCAGCCACCCTCGAATTGATGCGCTGCTAGCGCACCGCCCCATAGAAAATCGTTTGGTAATGTCTTCATCTTCATGTCCTCCTTCTTTTTCTCTTACTTGATGATCGTCAAAATCTGTGTATTTGCCGTCGTGACCGTCTCGTCCGTCGGTAGAATTTGCGCATAACTCTGTGTGTTCGTAATGATGATCGGCGTAATCGTCTCGAGTCCATGTGTCTCAATCGCTGTCGTATCAAACGTCATGAGGAGATCACCTGTCGTCACCGCCTCACCTTCTTTGACGTGAAGTGTAAACGGTTTGCCGTCAAGTGTCACCGTCTCAAGACCGACATGGATCAAAACTTCGACGCCACTCGTTGACCGTAGCCCGATTGCGTGACCGGACGGGGCAATCATGACGATAGTCCCATCAAATGGTGCGGTTACCACATTGCCAGTTGGACGAATTGCTACTCCCTGACCCATTGCCCCCGAAGCAAAGACGGGATCCGGTACATCCGATAAGGCAACAATTGTTCCTTCAAGCGGTGCACGCAGCGTCTCTTCGTTCGTTAGTGTCGCACTGACTTCTTGTTCAGCAACAGGGGTCGCTGTCGTTTCCGTTGCGACGACAGGTGATGCTTGTTCACCGAAACCGAATACTTGAATCAAGACAATCGGCAGGATCAAGGCAATCGCTGTTCCAATCAATAAACCGATGATGGACGACGGGTAGTCGGAATCGATTCCGTTGACGAGCGTCAATGGTCCCGGTAATCCGGCGTAAGCAAAGTAATACGGTTTAAAGAAACTCGCCGTGACGGCGCCGATCGCACCAGAGATACAACCGTAGATGAATGGTTTCTTAAAACGAAGCGTCACACCATAGATGGCTGGTTCTGTAATGCCGAAGATACCTGTTAGTCCTGCTGAGATACCAACTTTTTTCGTTTCTTTGTTGCGTGCTTTCAAGATGACGCCGATGACAGCACCGATTTGCGCGATGACGGCAATCGTTTGATACGCCTGGAATGAATCACGACCATATTGTTCGAAGTTCGCAAGCACCATCGGCGTGACACCCCAGTGGACACCGAAGATGACGATGACTTGCCAGAAGCCACCAATGATGAGACCAGCGACCGCAGGAGCATTCTCTGCTAGGTAGTTATACCCGTTTGCAATCCCTTCTGCACCAAGTGTCGTAATTGGTCCGATCAAGAGAATCGTGAATGGAACCATCAACACCATACTAAAGAATGGCACGAACAATGGACGAACGACTTCGTGGATCGTCTTGTTCAGGAATCGTTCGACGTAGGACAAAATCCAGACGAGGAATAATGGAGGTAAGACCGATGATGTATAAGTTGTTCCGGATAAAGCAATTCCTAGAAACGTGATGGATTCACCTGCAGTAATGCGCGCCGCGATGTCTGCCCATGTTGGACTGACCAGTGCCGCACTACACGCAACGGCAATGAATGCATTGACTTTAAAATGGTTCGCTGCCGTGATGGCAATGAAAATTGGCAAGAACGTAAAAGGCGCCCACGAGATAAAGCTGAAGACTTCATAAGTGCCCGTCTTCGCGAATGCCGGAAAAGCAAGTGTCGCTAAAATCAATGTTCCCTGCAGAATCCCTGCTGCAGCTAAGATATAAACGAACGGTGCAAATACGGCTGACATCGTCGCTATGATTCGGTTAAGGACCGTCCCTTTCGGTGCCTCTTCCGTGTCCGGTTGCTCTAGATCGACGAGTTTCACAAATTCTTGATGGACTTCTCCAACGTGTTGACCAATGACGATTTGAAATTGCCCGCCAGACTCAACGACTGTAATGACGCCAGGTAATGCACTGACCGTTTCTTTGGCTACTGGATCTGAACGTTTTAAGACAAGACGAAGTCGTGTAGCGCATCGAACAGCACTGATGATATTCTCTTCTCCTCCGACCGCTTCTAAAATCGAGTGCGCCAGTTTTTGATAATCGCGAACCTTGCCCATATTGTGTACCTCCCCTGAATATGACGCGTTGAATACCCTTTCATTTTAATTGTACATGCACAATTAATCAATACATAAATAATTTAATTAACTATTCTATTTTGGAGACATCAATAATATGCTAAACTCACATTAGAAATCAGTTCGTGAGAAAAGAAGGTGTCCTATGCTGAAATACCAGCAAACTGCCGATGAAATCGAGCAATACATAGAAAAACATGAGTTAAAGCAAGGCGACAAACTACCCATCCTCGAAGAACTAATCCGGCAGTTCGCTGTCAGTAAAACGACGATGACAAAATCACTCGAATTGCTTGAACGAAAAGGCATCATCTTTCAAGTCCGTGGAAGCGGGATTTTTGTCCGTAAGACGAATCGGACCGGCTATATTCGACTGTTCTCGACTCAAGGATTCAAGCAGAATCTCGTCGGTCATACAATTGAGTCAACTGTTCTCGTACTCGAACCAATCGATGCAACGGATAATATCGCGAAGAATCTTGGGATCGAATCGGGTGAAACAGTCTATTACGTTAAGCGAATCCGTTTCATTGACGGCAAAATCCTCTGTCTCGAAGAGTCTTATTATCGTCAATCGATCGTTCCGTACTTAAATCGCGAAATCGTCGAACAATCGATCTTCGAATACTTAGAGACAGCACTCCAATTGAACATTGGATTCTCGGATATGTACATGCACGTCGGGAAATTAAGCGCAGAGACGGCTCGTCATCTGGATCTCGCCGAGGGCGATCCTGGATTGACGATCGAGACAGTCTTTCACTTAACGAATGGTCGTCCGTTCGACTATTCCGTCATCACCTACCACTACGAACATTCACACTTCGTCGTCCAGGCGAACGGACTATATTTATGAGGAACGGAGCAAACTTGAATGAATCGTGAACTTATTCAATACTATGGAATGCTCATCCTCGGAATCATTACACTTTTTGGCGGCGTTTTTTTTACGATTAGTACATGGAAAGACTCAACAGAATCATTTAAAACCAAACTTCAATTCATCTTGATCACGTTATTTGGAGTTGGACTACTCTACTGGACGGTTCCTAGCCTTACGCAGATCGTTTTCAAGAACCATGCTGTCATCAAAGGTGACTGTTATGTAGAGGAAAACTCGGGCAAGACTCACTCCATTTCTATTATTTTCGACTCAACAGAGGATTATGAGGATTTCACCTTCCTAGAAAATCCGGAATTAGGAGCGTACGGAGAAGACGTGCCCTATTATTGTCGCGTCATTTCAACGAAGAATCATCAGTTCCCGATTTCCTATAAAATTTATGATTCTAAGACCCATAAACAACTCTCCTCTTCTAAAGACGATTAAAACAAAAAGGATTGCATGAGCCAGTGCCATGCAATCCTTTTGAAGTTCTTACAGCAATGATCCAATCATGGCCTCATTTTGTGATTTTATAATCGAATGTCTTCTTTACTAGAATTTTCGAGGTACAGTTCCCCATCAAATGTCGTCAAGGCAACCACTTTCCCTTCTTTTTCATACCACGCGGTTGCGCCTTCACGATCAAGTTCTTCCCAACCGGCTTGTCGGATCCGAGTTCTATACAGTAAACCCGGTCCATCGGTTTCCGAGACAAGTCGAGTTTTGATCTTCCACTCACCTTGTTTTTCAATTGCCGTAGCAAATCGCGGCACCGGAAAACCAGATACTTGTGATTCTTTAAAACTGACATACCAACCACCAATTATTACAATGAGACCGATAACCAGAATTGCGATCCATTTCTTTTTCATATGTACTCCTCCTTCACTTTTCCATCTGAGTTTTTAACTTACCAAAATATGGTCCTCCTGCCCTCCTTCTATAGGCGGATTACTGATTTTTTAAATTATGAAAACACATGAAAATTGTTTCGATTTTAAGAAAACATCTAAAAAAATTTCAATTTTTTTCATAAAAAATGCACACCCCTGTTCGTCCTTAGAGCATCAACGGTTTGACAACCCCCGGCATAGAGCCGTTTTCAGTCATTTTCAATTGGTTAAGCACATTGGTAACTTGACTTCATTTCTCCCTATGGTACGATACAAACTTATCAAAGGGAGTGAACAGAACTTATGAAATTCAGAAAAGAAAAAGTCAATGTCGTTGACATGCAGCAAACCAAAAAGAGTGTCTACGCGACCGGAATTGGGAATGCGATGGAATGGTTCGATTTTGGTCTTTATTCCTATCTCGCAATCATCATCAGTCAAAACTTCTTTAGCGCTGTTGAAAATGATGAACTGAAGCTTGTCTTTACTTTTGCGACCTTTGCGATCGCTTTTTTAATGCGACCAATCGGCGGAATCGTCTTTGGACGCATCGGAGATCGACTTGGACGGAAGGTCGTCTTAACGACGACAATTGTTATGATGGCCGGTTCAACGCTTATCATCGGATTATTACCGACCTACGATCAAATTGGAATTTGGGCACCCATCCTTTTACTATTAGCCCGCATCTTACAAGGGTTCTCGACTGGCGGAGAATATGCCGGAGCAATGGTCTACATTGCCGAGTCGTCACCTGATAACAAACGGAGTGCTCTTGGAAGTGGTCTTGAAATCGGAACACTCGGTGGGTACATTCTTGCCTCATTACTTGCTACAACACTTTTTGTCACTTTATCAGATGATCAAATGGCATCTTGGGGATGGCGGATTCCATTCATCCTTGGAGCACCACTCGGTTTATTCGGTCTCTATTTACGTCGTCATTTGGATGAGTCGCCAATCTTCGAAAATGAGATTAATGAAAATACAGAAGAACCCGCGACATTCCGCGAAATCTTACGCGATCATAAGCGTGATATCATCCTTTGTTTCATTGCCGTCGCGTTCTTCAACATTACGAACTATATGCTCTTGTCCTACATGCCATCATACCTTGATGAAGTCATTGGTATGTCAAGTTCGACAAGTACGATTCTCATCACCGGTGTCATGGTGATCATGATTCCACTCGCTTATTTCTTCGGAAAACTAAGTGATAAAAAAGGCAATCGCAATATCGTCCTCTTCGCGTTAGCAGGACTATCGTTGCTTTCGATCCTGTCGTTCTTCTTGATTGGTCTTAAACCACTCTTGTTCGTCGGAATCGGAATCTTCATCCTCGGATTCTTCTTGGCGATCTTTGAAGGAACGATGCCTAGTCTCCTACCAAGTATCTTCTATACGGATGTCCGCTACCGGACACTATCCGTGACGTTCAATGTCTCGGTCTCGATCTTCGGTGGAACGACGCCACTCGTTTCGACTTGGCTCGTCCATGAGACGCAAAATCCGCTCGCTCCTGCTTTCTATCTAACAGCAGTCAGCGTCATCGGGTTCGTCACGTTCTTCTTCCTCTTTAAAAATACAGCCGGTAAAGCACTTAAAGGATCGCATCCGACTGTATCGAGTGAAAAAGAAGTCGCGTCGATCGCAAAAAAACCAGACGATGCCCTTTGGTGGGCAGAATAATTGCTACAAGTAAGAGCCGTCTTCCGCAGAAGACGGCTCTTTTTAGTAGACAGCACTCAGCTCTGTTACGATTCGGTCCGCGACTACGAGTTCCTGCTCTTGCGCAAAATCGAACTGGCAACCGATTGCTACTAGTCCGTTCGCTTGCGCCGCTTTGAAATCGGACAATCGGTCGCCGACGACGTATCCGGACGAGATGTCGTGCGTCTTACAAATCTCTCGTACGAGTGCTGATTTATCGCCGGAACGAATGTCTTCAATGCTATAGACATGATCGATATACGCCTCAAGACCATACGTCGTTACGATCGCTGATAGGTAGGACGGCCACCCGTTACTAGCGATATAGACCGAGTGACCCGCTTGTTTCAAACGAGCGAGCAACTCGACCGTTCCTGGATATAGACAACCATGCCCGGACTTGACTGCCTGCTCTAAGCTATGTCGAAACTTTTGATCCACAACCTGTTGGTCTGCGGCTGAAAAATCCGGAAGTAATGTCTCCCATACTTTCGGTAGCGAGACGCCCATGATCTTCTGATAGAGCGCGAGTGGAGTCTCTCCTTCCCAGCGCCCCGTCTGACGCAATTCATGAAAGCCCTCTTCTAACGTATGCGCAAGCACAGCATTTGTTTGAAACAATGTTCCATCCATGTCAAAAATATAGTGTGTCATTGACTCTCTCCTATCTGCTCACGCTTTATTATCTGAATCATGGCTTCTATGGATCTATCCTCAGCAATCAGACGATCCGTCGGGCGGTGATCCTGATCAATCCACCAGCGTTTCATATCCGTCTCAGAAAACTCCGTCGGCTGGCGCATTGCGTGGCGACGAACGGTTTCTTCGAATGAAACGTCAAAATAATATGCCACGTACCGTGAAGTAAAGCGTCGTTCCAACCGGTCAATCATCTCACCGTACCAATCCTGTGCGAGAATTCCTTCTAGTAGAATCGTCGCATGACGTCCGTCAGCAAGTCCAACCAACTCCTCGATCCAGCGAATCGTCGGATTTCCTGGTCCATCTTTTACGTTCAACATTTCTCTACGGATGACATCTTGCGAAAACAGGATACTATCCGGTAAGACCGATCGTAATGCCTTAGCTAGCGTCGTTTTTCCACTACCGGAGTTCCCGCGGATGACAATCAAACGCGACTTCATGTCGTGAACCAGTCTCCGTTCAAGGCAGCAATGTACCGCTCTGCAGAGCGCGCTACAGCTTCAGACGCACCGGTTTCGATCTTCCGATAAAAGGCGTCATATAATTTTTCAAAGCGAAGCGGGCGTATCGTTTCTGCCATGCGCGCGACCGTCTTTGCAGGAAGCGGAATCATATTCGGATAACTGTACATGAAACTGACCCATGCCCGATCGGCAACGATTCGAATGATGTCTCCTGTCAACAAAAGTCCTGCTGACGCATCTTTTCGTTCACAGATGACTGCTCCTTTGAAGTGACCACCGACGCGATGTAACATCAAATCTTCCGTTAACTCCAAGCGTTCACCACTCCAGAATACGATGCGCTCACTTGGTCGCGTCACGAACGACGCATCGTCTTCATGAATATAGATCGGTACGTCAAAAGCCTCTGCCCATTCGACTTGTGTCGCGTAATAATGCGGATGTGATAAAGCGATCGCCTGAAGCCCGCCTAATTCGTCAAGCTGCTCTTTCGTTGCGGAATCAAGATATGTAATGCAGTCCCATAACAGGTTAAACGATTTTCCTTGGACGAGATATGCCGTTTGACCGATGCCGAATGCTGGTGTCGTCTGAATCGCATAGACACCTGCTCCGTCGTCCATAATGATATTTTGGTACGTTCCTGACGCTTGCATGGCAGCGAGTGTCGTCCATGTTTGACCGGTCGGATTGACATACTGTCGTTCTTCTAAGCAAATCGGACACGTTTCGCGATGCGGATTGATTTGTTCGACACCACACGTCGTACAGATGATGGTTTCCATATCATCATTCCTTTCCAATTCGTAAATGATTTTCCTGATACATCATAACATATTCCAATTATAGGGATTAAGATGTGCTCGCTGAAATGAACATGTATGAAAAATGAAGCATGAGATTATTATGTCGATTTCGTTTCCTCTCATTGTGCACTGTTTGAACACTGTCTTTTAGATGTAAAACGTTTCGCCGCTTGGTATCACTAGTTACTTCAGCTGCCGTTTGATTCGTTATGTGTCACGTCAACTGTCTATAATAATCCCTTCGAAGGTCCAGCTCGTTTAACGCTCAATGATCACACGAATGACGCAATAGATCGACATCCTCCTTCACCACATGCCTTGTTTAATTATTATACGACGGACATTGATGCATCTTATCAGTTCGTCCGACCACTACAAGCATTTATCATTTATGACATTAAATGTTTCGATGATTTTGCTTACTTTATTCCAACGGCAACGTCTTAATGCTCTGCAGAAGATAAGACAAAAGCAGGTCGAACCACTGATGTGGCTCGACCTGCTTTATTTAATAAGACGTTCGATCGTCATTTATGACGCTTTGAAAATGTTCTGTGAATCGATTGATCGCTTCTTCTGTATCAAGATTTCCAGAAAACCAGATCTTTTTGTCTTCTGAAAATGTAAGATGCAATGAGTCGTCTATTGTTGACTCCACTTTAAGTGTAGCAATCGTATCTGACTTCATTAATGTCTTTTGTGATAGAGTGACCAGTTCATTCGTCAACGTTTCGCGTGTATCTTCTGACGTCTTTTCCTGGAGAAGATCAACTGTCTTATGAAGCAATACGGCTTTTGAGACTCGCGATAGATTCAACTCTCGAATTTCAAACATGTAGGCGTTCTCATGTTCATGCTGACGCTGGACGATGAATCGTGG
Organism: Exiguobacterium sp. EF_C8; assembly: GCF_054956715.1. Taxonomy (NCBI): domain Bacteria; kingdom Bacillati; phylum Bacillota; class Bacilli; order Caryophanales; genus Exiguobacterium; species Exiguobacterium sp. EF_C8. The sequence goes on from NZ_CM143264.1 coordinate 1,763,492, forward strand.
AGAATGCACTAAATGTTGAACGAAGTGAACGAACATTTCGATGGTCATTTCGGACATACCGAAACCCTCCCTTTTGCATGGATCAACGGACGAATGCCTTTAATCCTTTATGTGAATGGACAGTAAGAGTCCTGTATGAAATCAAGCAGGTGAATTGGGGAAAAAACCTCCCTTCTGTAAAGTTATACCACAAAAACAAGTACAAAGTGTACATGTTTATGTTTCAAAACTAAGATTCGAATAGCCTCCGAATCTTGTTTATAGTAACATAAAAGATACTAGTTTTAATCATAATTAACATACTCATTTGATAAAAAACTATATGACTGAATTATGTACACGGATGAAGAGTCAGAGATCATCTATCCCTCTCTGACTCTTACATCAGTCATTCATCGTTGGCGCGATTAAATCTTGTAACGTGTATGCCTGCAGCGCATCCGTAAAGGACGTGAATGCTTGATCGAACGCTTGTCGTGTGTTTTGCAAACTACCATTTTTATTTGGAACTGTCACATTTTCAAGATAGGATACTTCTTCAAATAAATGAACGATTTCTCCTAACGTAATCGTTTCTGGGGATTTTGCTAATTTGAAACCTCCATTACGACCTTGTACGGAAATGATGAGACCAAACCTGCTCAATGAATGGACAATCTTCATCAAATGATTTTTAGAAATATCATAATGGTTTGCCACTTCTTGAATTTGTACGAGTCGAGTCGGATGCGACGCTGCGAAAATAAGCACACGAATGGCATAGTCCGTAGAGCGAGTCATCTTCATCCATTTCACCTTCTTTTTCTTTCCTTTATATAGACATAGTACAGAAGCTCACTCATTTTCACAATCAATAGTATGGCTTAAAGTGTCGTTCATAGTGATTTTGCACATATGTATATCTTTTATCTTAAAGGATATGAAGTGTCAAAATCTAGGGATTTCTCGGAAAAAGTAAAATGATATTTTAATTCGATGAAGTAAATCATTCAGACTATTCAATGTCTATGATAAGATTCTTTTAAACATGTACGTTTCAAGTTTGTTTATATATTTGTTAGAAAGAGGTTTAGTCATGAAGTGGCTCTCATCAAGTATGTTCCACCGGTTTTATATTTTATTGTTTTCAAACTTCTTAATTTTTGCAAGCATCGGCGTCTTGACATTTTACTTCGCTCAAAAAGAGCTAGAGCAACACCGAACTTCATCACAGAAGATTACATTACAAAAAACGCAAGCTCGCACGCTTTGGAATGAAGCACAACAAGTCAATCTCCAAGTCCAACAAATCGATTTTAATGATCAAGATGATCTTAAGCAGGTCAATAAAAGATTGAAACGTTTACAAAAAAACGTTGAATCGTTCAGTCAACGTTATTCAGATCCATCAGACGACCGATTTTCGCATCAACTCGTTCAATTTTCAAGATTTTTGGAACAGGAAGTCACTTTGCAAATACCTACGGATAATCAAAAGCTGGTTCAGCAGTCTGACTTCGTCGTTAACGACTACTTTCGAATGATTCATAATGAAGAGAAAAACGCACAGCAGTCGCTACAACAAAGAACCGCTGAAGTATTACGCTACGCCTTTGGTGTGATGATCATCGCTTTTTGTCTTCTCAGTTACTTGATTTTAAGACTTGTGCGGTCTTTTCGAACAGATTTACTCGATCTCGTCGATCAAACGAAACAGCCTGATCGATTGGAACAGAATGATTTTCAGAACCGTTACGATGAGATTGGTACACTTGGGCGATCGATGCAACAAATGACGACGTTGCTCGCATTTGAACACCAGCAAACACAAGTTGCTAATTTACAACTTCAAGAGTCTTTATACCAACAAAAAACAATCGAGCGACAACTTCAATTTCAAAATCAGTTAGCCACTCAAATTTTGCGTCATCAATCTACTTCAGGTCTTCACACCTGGCTACAAGTAATCGGTAGTCATTTTCGGGCGGCTCATATCTATTTTTCACCGCAGTCGGAGAATTTTGAACCTGTCCATATCGCACTATCAGACGAACCAATTTATGACAAAGAACGGTTGGAGTTAGAAGCGAAGACCGAGCTAGATACATCCATCCATCTAATCGAGAAGGAGCAGTTGACGTTATGTGCTCTCCCTTTACACAGTCCGTCAAAATTCATTGGTTCATTGACGTTACAATTTCATCATCGTTTTACTGAGACTGTCGCACTTCAGAAAACGACTCATTTATTAAATATCGGGTTGATGCGATTGCTTGATGACATCCGTATAAAAGAACACCATCAATTGATTCAGCGCATTTTAAATGGTTTACGAGAAGCTATCTTATTCGTCGATGTGACGAATACGAATATCTTTACGAATCGCGTGTTTCATCAATTATTTCCGAACTGGTCACCTTCTGAAAACCAATCTGAAAACTTAGCATTCGTCATCGAAGCCTTCGAACCGTTGATTCTCGAAACAGAGGCGTTATATGCATATGTCGAACAAATCAAAGCAGGCTTTGACCACGCATCAGTTATTCCAGCTCAGGATTTTTCAATGCCAGACGATCGTCATTTACGACTTTACACAGAATTTTTACCCGAACGTCAAGGTATTCTATTTGTTTTTCGTGAACGCACAGTTGAAGTCAACCATGCTAAAAAGGAGCAAAACTTCATTTCGGTTTTATCACATGAGCTTCGAACGCCACTTGCATCCATCGAAGGGTTCAGTGAATTAATGTTACACCGGTCGTTATCTCCTTCAAAACAGCGAAAATATTTAGAAACCATGCGGAGTGAGACACAGCGACTCAGTCAACTGTTAACCGAATTCCTAGATTATCAGCGACTTAGTCATCAAAAAGAATCCTATCAGTTAGAATCATTTTGCATCGAACATATGCTCATCGAGTTAACAGAGTGGTTGAACGTTGCGACATCGACGCATCATTTACAAATCCAAACTGACGGTCCTTGCCTGATTACGGCTGACCAAGAAAAAATCCGGAGGGTCTTATTAAACATCTTAAATAATGCGATAAAATACTCTCCCGTTGATTCAAATATCCAAATCTCGTTAGCGTGCTGTGAAGCTGAAATCGTCATCACCATTAGCGACGACGGATATGGTATCCCAAAACAAGATCTTCCCTACCTCTTTGATCCGTATTACCGTGTCGAACAAGCAGACCACCTCCAAGTTCAAGGAACAGGTCTCGGTTTACCGATTTGTAAGGAAATCATCGAAGCGCATGGTGGGAGAATCACCGTTCATTCAGAAATCGGAAAAGGATCTGACTTTTTTATCCGTTTACCTCGTGATGAAGAGTGGAACACAACCAATAACATGTACAATAACAGTATGAATAATCTACAACTAGGAAGTGAAGAACGTGGAAGCTGATTTAAATCAAATCGTTCACTGTTTAAATCAAGATTTTAAACAGCATAAAACTGTCTTCAGTGCAATGGCACTGAAAGAAACCAACCCCTGCATCGTCTTGATGGAGGATCACCGCAAAAGACGATTGAATGATGCTTTGTATCAATACTCTGATTTCATCGCTGAATTGGAATCACTTATTTATCGCTGTTTAATTGATGTCCGGGGAGCCCGTGAATCAGCCTCCCCTTCCGAGATTTTTATCTCTAAAGCCCAACTCTATTCGCCTTATCATTATTTGATTACTTTTTTATGAGAGGAGTCCACCATGACTGTTCAAGAAAATACAGCATTGTTGATTATTGACGTCATTAATAAGATGGATTTTGAAGGAGCTGAGCAGTTAATGCAACAAACGCTCCCTATCCTCTCACCACTCACAAAATTAAAACAACATTGTAAACGTCAAAATATTCCCGTGATTTACGTTAATGACAATTTTGGTCTGTGGCAGGAAAACGTCACTCAAATCATTGATGAGTGCCGCGGGGGTCTTGGGGATGTACTCATCGAAGCACTGCATCCAGAAGAGCATGATTACTTCATCATCAAGCCCAAGCACTCAGGTTTTTTCGGTACTCAGCTCGATATTTTATTGAAGCATTTGGATGTCTCGCGTCTTATCATCACCGGTCTAACGACCGATATGTGTATCTTATTTACAGCAAATGACGCCTATATGCGGGAATATGCCATTCATGTCCCTGCAGACTGTACGGCAGCAGAAACCGCTGTCGCAAAAGATCATGCCTTAGAAATTCTCAGTTCGACATTATCACTGGATTGCTCCTCGAGTTCATGCTTGATGAATAAGGAGGAATAACCATGCTTCATTATTTTTCTGGAACGTATGAATCAGCACGCCAACGTTTCAATGAGACTGCACAGTGCATTCTTTCTCAGCATTATCCGAAGCTAACGCATGATTCACTGGAACAACAAGCGTCACTCTATTCCGATTGGTGGCACGGCCAGTCCGGTAATAATTCAACATTACTGATCTTAACCAGTGGATTACATGGAATCGAAGGGTACGCAGGGAGTGCCATGCAGCTTCAGTTTTTATCAGACCATATGAAACAGGTAAATACGGGAGAAGTCGATATTTTGCTGATCCATGGTATTAATGCATATGGGATGAAACATCATCGAAAAGAAACACAGCATAACCTCAATTTAAATCGAAACGCGATTCACGATTTTTCAAAGGCAGATTTACGCAATCCGGGTTTTGATGAGTTGCAATCTTTGTTTATAAAACGGTCAGGTTCAGGACGGCGTCTGGATTATATACCGTTTACACTGCATGTCTTATACGACTTGCTTCGTCTAGGTCCACACGCTTTTTTAAAGGCTGCGACACTTGGACAATTCAAGCATCCGACCGGATTCTATTATGGCGGACATACGCAAGACGCTTACTTCTCCGATGTGTTAAGTCGGCTCGTCGATACACTATCTGCTTACCAACATGTTGTGATGCTCGACTGCCATACGGGTTATGGACCAGCGGGTCAAGTCCAACTCGTCATGTCATCGGAAGATCCACGACACGCTAAGGAGGTAGAAGCATACACACGTTATCCGATCGTCGATCAACCACGAGATCAACAGTTTTATGCAATCGAAGGAGAATGGTTAAATTATCTGTATGAAGAAACAAAAAAGCGGCACATCGGTTTTTTAGGTTTAACCGTAGAATGTGGGACGCTTGGAAAGCACCCTTTTGCCCTACTCCGAACGTTAAAAGCAACGATTGATGAAAATCGTCTCTTTTTCAATCAAGCAGTTGCCCCTCGACGGATTAGAGAGCGATTCGACACACTTTACATCCCTAAAAGCAAGCAATGGCGACGGTCCATCTTGAACGAGACATCCTTCATCTTTAACAACATCACTGAGTGGATCAATGATCCTAAAAGTCATTCTTTGATTAAACGTTCACTTCAACCTATCGAAAAATAAGGTAAAACAGGTTTGAAAGAAACTGATTAAGGTATATAACATGTGTAACTCGCATATGTTTAAAACTTAAAGGGGGTCTTTTCATGTTTCGCCATCAAAAAGAATTACAATTCGAAGTCAAGGTTGATCGACCCGATCCAAAGCTTGCTCGGGCCGTGCAAGAGGTACTCGGTGGACAATTCGGTGAGATGACGGTCATGATGCAATATCTTTTCCAAGGCTTCAATTGCCGTGGTGAAGAAAAGTACAAGGATATGCTGATGGATATCGGGACGGAAGAAATCGGACACGTTGAAATGCTGTGTTCCCTCATTTCTCAATTGCTCGACGGGGCGTCACCGGATGATCAGGCAGAAGCTGCCAAAGATCCAGCGACGGCAGCAATTCTCGGGGGGATGAATCCACAGCATCTTCTTGTCAGCGGTCTCGGTGGACTGCCATCGAACGCCAACGGCATTCCGTGGAACGGATCTTATATCGTCGCGAGCGGTAACTTATTGGCAGACATGCGTTCGAATCTACATGCTGAATCACAGGGTCGTCTTCAGGTCGCTCGCCTCTATCATATGACGACGGATGAAGGCGTTCGCGCTACCTTCCGTAAGATGCTCGCTCGCGACCGGTATCACCAGTATCAATGGATGGCTGCGATCGAAGAACTGGAGACGAAAAACGGAGTTGTCGTGCCTGCTACTTTCGCACCGGAAGATGAGATGGAAGCGCAACCGCATGCTTATGAGTTCTGGGACCTATCGGAAGGCACAGCTTCAAAAGAAGGTCGCTGGGCTCAAGGGGAAGCGCAGGATGGAACCGGTGAATTCGTTCATCTAGAAAATCCTGCACCGCAAGGAAATATTCCGAATATGAAGGTACCGGCACACAAACTTCACCACGACCTAGCAGAAAAAACAGGAATGCAAAACGTCAAAGATACTGTCAAACGTATGTTACATGATGAGGAGTGAGATCGATGGCTAAATCACCACTTGCAATCCATGAAACACTCGAAATCCATGAAATCATGACGATGAAACAAGCCTGTCTCGTTAAAGCTGTTGCCGTACGTTCTTTCGTCAAAGATGAGACGCTTGAAAAATTGATTGCTCAAGACATTAAAGATAGCGAACAAGCATTAAACGATTTACAAAAGCTATTGGCAGATCATGAAGGAGGCGGTTTGCATGAATGAAGCTCTTCAATCCATTAGCCGTCCCAGTAAAAAACGCGACGAGTTGATTGCGACAGACTTCTTGATCAGCAGCAAATCACTTGTCCGCGCTTATGCTGTTGCAATTACGGAAACGGCTTCTCCTGACGTTCGAAAAGTCTTGACTGAACAGTTGAACAAAGCCATTCAGACTCACGCAGCAATCGCCGGATACATGATCGATCATGAGATGTATCACGCGCATGACTTGAAAAAACAATTAAAACACGATCAAGAAAAACTAGAAGTCGCTAAAGGCTTACTATGACGTTCCCCCTTCCCTTCTGATTTTGAAGTGGAAGGGGTTTTCTTTCAGAATTCGTGTAAGGAGCGATCAGTCTCATGATTGACATCAATCATATTCAAATCAAACAAAGTGGAGAAACTGTTTGCCTCACCTGGGAAGGGACAAGTAACGTCCGTCTCTTATTAAATGGTAGACCGTGTTTCATTCAGAACTCGAATAGCTATCAAACGGAGACACTTCCTTTATTTGAGCCTTTGTCATTCGAACTGATCGATTCAGATTCGAAGACACGTATCGTCACCGCTCTTGTCTCAAGTACAGATGATTTGTTCTGGAACCGAAAAATGACTGTCCTGATCCAACAAGATCATGCTGTCCGACTGTTGTGGGGTGAAATCCCAGAGGTATCGCATTATACGGTATTTCAAGATGGGCATCGATTAGGTCAAACTGCGTCACCTGAATGGCAAGGAACGATTAACCCTGAACAATTTACACGTTTCGAAATCCGGGTGCTCCGTCCTATTTCCAGAAAATCGATGCCGTTCGCACGGATGATTGAGACGTTCGCCCGCGTTACGAATCAGATAAAACAGGAACAAGACCGGGAACGAGAATTCGAACAGTTCGTGCTCTATTTTTCTTTGTACCCGCTATCCGCTTCACATACGAAGGTTTCTTCTTACCGATTGCGTGTACTGACGTTCATTGCTCCTCCGATTCTCATGAACCCGAATCCGTTTTCTCCGCATCGTTATTTCGAAGGCGATGCGCGACAATATTCGCCTTTTTCAAAAGAGTATCGTACCTTTACAGAAGTCCTGACATTTGATGGTGAAACCACTCATCAACTATCAAAACAAGCAAACCCTACCCGATCTTTTGATGCTCGTCATCAGTTATATCGAGAAGATGTAGCGTCGACTCAGCGGGTCTATTTATCAGATCAATCAAAAGCACGATATACGCTCCACCACTCTGTCGGCAATCCGCTCGTCGTCTCACCTAATATCGACTACGAAATCAAGGTAGCGCATCATGCAAATCTTTGGCGTATCGCAGGAACACATCTCCAATCACCGCACCATGAAGTATATCTGGATGAAGGAGACGATTGTTTTGAAACAATCCACCAAGCCCATGACTTAGGTTTAAGTTTCCTCGGCAACCCGTTGCCAAGTTGTCACTGGTTGCATGTGACCAACTAATGAACAGAAGAAAACCGCGACCGATTCGTCGCGGTTTTTCATATTTAGTCGTGAAATCGAGCACGTGTCTCCGGAGACGGCAGTGCACACTGCTGCTTTTGTCCAAACCAACGATGACGATTGTTTGCAACGAAATCATAGATGCGATCCCGGAGTGAACGTGGAACAATGCGAAGCACTCTCAACAGACGCCATCCACCTCCTAAATGACCGGCAATCCGTAACGCAGCATCCGATTTGATATACGGTACACCCCGGTCAATTACGACGACACTGTCAATCGTTTCCGGGAGATGGTGGCGCTTTACGAGTTCTTGCCCTGTCTCCCCTTGTAACGATGCAAAATCATGGTACCCCTGGTCTCGTTTTAAGATGAACTGGACGCTCGCGTCACAGAGATTGCATTCTCCATCGAATAAGACGATTGCTTTCATGATTGATTCACCCTTCCCTACCTGTTTAACGAATGATTTTGTACACTTTTCCTTTACCACACTTTGGGTATAAACATGCAATTATTTAGTATGTTAAATCATGATAACGCTTTCTCTTCTTCTCTTCATTCCGTTATACTGATTCTGTAAACATTTGATTTTTACAAATCCATCTACTTAAAAGGAGCATATATATGACAAAACGATCGATTGCCATCGTGACCGGTGCCAGTCAGACACGCGACATCGGAGCTGCAATCTGCCGCCAACTTGTCTCTTCCGGACATGACCTGGTCTTTACTTATTTTAAAGCAACAGCGGATTGGGCGGCTAGTTTTACAACCGAACTCGAAAATCAAGGTGCCCGAGTCCTTGCGATTGAACTTGATTTAAGTCAATCAGATGCTGCTGACGAGTTATTCGCACGCATAGAAGATGTTGGAGCACCAAGCATCCTGATCAATAACGCTGCTCATTCGACAATGACAGATTGGCAAACGCTCGATGCAGCAAGCCTCGACCAACACTATGCCGTTAATCTCCGGGCACCGCTATTACTCGCGACACGTTTTACAAAGCGATTTGCTGAAGCACATCTAACTTCCGGTCGTATCATCCAATTGACGTCCGGACAAGACCTCGGTCCAATGCCTGACGAGATTGCGTACGCTACGACGAAAGGTGCATTGTCAACATTTACGAAGACGTATGCGGCAGCCGTAGCACCGCTTGGTATCACCGTTAATGCCATCAATCCGGGTCCGACTGACTCGACTTGGATGGATGAAGCAACACGGACAGCGCTTAAACCTAGTTTTCCATTTGGGCGAATCGGTGCGCCGGAAGATGTTGCACGATTGATTCAATTCCTCGTTAGTCCAGACGGTGGCTGGGTGACCGGACAAGTCATTCATTCCGAAGGCGGATTCGAACGCTAAACGTGTAGCATGCAAAAACATCCCTCTGACGTCAAAATCAGAAGGATGTTTTTCATTATCGAAAGACCGGACCCATTTCCGTCAAAAAATCGTTCCAGGCGACTTGATGCAAGTCGCTATAGAGTTCTGGCATCTGGTCTCTTTCAAAAAAGGCAATGTCCAATGATTCATTGGAGTCGATCGTTAACTGTCCTCCATTGACTTGGCAAACAAAAAAATGAACGATTGGTTGGGCGACATCCCCATTCGGATAAATCTCTTCGTACTGCGAATAAACACCACTCAAACGTTCAATCGCGACATGAATTCCGGTCTCTTCGAAAATCTCACGCTTGGCTGCTTCGACAATCGACTCTCCGAGTTCCAGTGCGCCGCCGGGAAAGCCCCACGCTTGTTGCTGCCGCCGTTTTTGTAGAAGAATGCGTCCCTCTTCGTCGAAGACGATGCCACCTGCAAAGTTCAACATCACTTTTTCCTGACCGACCTTACTGCGGAGAAAACGTATATAGTCCATCTGTCGCCCCTTGAAGTTTGACTTGCTTCACCCAGACAATCAGTTGTTCGATCATCGCCTCCGTCACAGTATGATTCACACCCGGAAAAACACATAATTCAGTCGTTTGCGTCATACCTGCTTGAACTGCTGTTACGTGATAGTACTGCTGGATTGATAGTGGAATAATGTCATCAGCATCCCCGTGCAGGAGCAAACGCGGACGCTCATCCATCACATCGATCGGATCGATCTTCCATGGTACATCTGTTTCTTTGATAGCAGGTCGTCCGTCGCGCGTGCGGAATTGATGCTCCGCTTCAAGAAAGGCGCCGCCCCCATTGATCGCAATGAGCGCTTTAATCGGCAAACGCGCCATGATTCCGTGGGCAATGAACCCACCCATCGAGACGCCGATCGCGATCACATCTGAAACATGCCAGCCTGATTGTTCGATGATAGCTGTCGCTTCCTTGATCGATTGTTCAACGACCGTCCAAAAATAGGTCGTCGATACTTCTGGATCAAACGGATGATCAAACGGTTCACGTTGATCGTGTCGAATAAGTTCCGGGATAAAGACATCGAACCCTTCTTCAGATAATTGTCGTGCAAACTCTAGATAAGAAACAGCCGTACCGCCCCAACCATGGTAGAGTAGAATGGCTCCTGTTGGGTGAGAGGAGCGGACGCTATGGACATGAAAATCAAGCTTCATTTTTTAGCTTCTCCTGATTCAAGTGGACGATCGTTCTCGCAAAGTCATCTTCCGGTAATCGTTGTCCGTTCTCGAGAAAAGGTTTCCAGTACGGTCGAATCTTAAACAACGAAACCGTATCGCGATAAACTGTTCGACGGACGATTTGTTTCGTCGTCAACGGCAATCCGTTCTCGCTCTCGACCTGAATACCACAGATCTGACCACCAATCGTTTTTCCGTTCAACAGTTTTAATTGCGCGACTTCTCCTAGAAAACTGATCGTCGGTTGTGTCACGACGGCGTGAACGACTTCTGACTTCACACGTCGTAATACCGTTTTTTCGATGACGACGGAAAGTCCGAGATAGACAGCCTGGTTGATGATATACGCACCGATTCGTCGTTTTGTTGTTGAGTGCATGGATGATCCTCCTTATACGTTAAAATAGACGACAGCGCCGAGTGCACTGACAGCAATCAAATAAAAGACGATCGCGAGTCGTTTGTTTGCGGTAGAGATATCTTTTCGGACGAGGATTTTACTATACCGATACGTCAAGAATGCGAACACGAGCAATGCCAAAATCAATAATGGTTCCATTCGACCTCCCCCTTCCCTTACTTATTCTACCTCATTTCTGGTTTCGAATTGTTATATTTTACAAGTAAATTGAGGTATACTTACACATATTTGATTCTTTATTGAAATGGGGTTTGCATTTTGAACACTACAACGACCTGCTGTCTCGTTGAGCTGAAGAAGCCTGGTTATCTCGTTCGGAACCTACCGCCGCTCGGCATCCATGACGTCCACGTCCGCACCCTTGCCGGTGCCATCAGTATCGGTGCTGAACTTCCGCAATGGCTTGAACAAGATATGACTGAAACCGATTATGGCTATCCGCTCGAGACCGGATATGAAAGTTACGGTAAGGTGCTTGCTGTTGGTGACGCGGTCCAAACCGTCAAACCCGGTGATCGGGTCGTCGGCTTCTATGGTCATCAAGATCAAGCGGTCGTACCTGAGTCGAAGGTCATTTTGGTTCCTGCTTATGTCTCACCACGTGAAGCCTTGCTACTGATTCTATCTTGTGACGCGGCAAAAGGCGTCCGAAAACTGACATTGACGCCCGACACGAGAGTCTTAGTTTCTGGAATGGGTACGATCGGTTTGCTGACGGTACATTACTTACGGCATTACGTTAACGTTCGCCAGACAGATATCATCGAGCCGCTCGCCTCCCGAGCTGAATTAGCACGTCAATTAGGCGCACACATCGTCACGCCGGATTCAGATACGTATGACGCCGCCATCGAATGTTCCGGACGTCAAGCGGCCTTTGCCGAACTTCAATCCGCTGTCCGTCCTCATGGTGCAATCTGCGTCTTATCGGACGGCAACCGTGAATCTTTGACGTTGACGCCCGCGTTTCACGCAAAGGAACTTCAGATCATTGCATCGAGTGACGGTTGGAACTACCGGCAGCACGCAGACTGGCTTTTTTCCAACGATTGTCACGCAACATTACCCGATTTGTTCGAACAGGAAACTTCGTTTTCGGAGCTCGCCAACTGCTTCGCTGCCTTAATGGCATCGACCGATCTCCCGATCAAAGTCTTCATTGATTATGAGCAGACGAGCTGAACACCGTTCGGATCCGTGCCTGCTAGCGATCCGTCGGAAAAGACTGCTTCTTGCAAGACGGTCTTCTCCCCGCGGACGGTTTGAATTTGCGGAACCGGTTGATCGAACAGTTTCGCTAAATCCGCCTCTAATCCTTCGAGCGGCGTCGCTAGGATCAGACGCTCAAGTGTCGTTCCATCCGTATCCGCAATCGCATCTTCATGGATTTGCAGTTCAATCCGTAATCCGTATGGTGTCTGCAAGAACGTCCGACGCTCATTCGGTTGGACTGTAAACGAAAGTGTTTCTGCACGGTCAAGGATCATTTGCAAGTCATCTGATTGAATCAAAAATCCGATGTGGTCGAAGCGAATGACCTTCCCGTACCCGATAGTCACGTTCACTGCCCCGCGTTTCATTTCAATGATCCGAAACACAATCTTATCCGTTCGAAAATCGTTCCATGTCAGAGGTGGATTAAACGAAGAAAATTCTCCATTTTTCTTCCCAATGCGCTGGGAAACGTGAAATCCGCGTGCTGTATACCAGGCTTCTGTTTCCTCCAAATGTGGTGTCCAAATATGGTAGTGAAATAGCATTTACATACACTCCTTATCGTTGTTCCAATCGCTCCATGTCATCACTACAACTTGGTTCGATTCATTTAAGTATTGTCTTAATAGCGGAAGATGCGCAGCACCGTACAAACAGACGATTCGCTCGGTCGTCTGGGCAAGTTGCAGTAGACGATCGGCAATCTTTTGATTACGGGCATGCCAGTAGCATTCGATCCAAATCCGCCCGTTTTCCAGCTGTTCGATTTGATCGTAGACCTTAGCGGACGCTGCAATCGTCTCTTCAGCGTGCAATCGATCGAGCCATTCGGAAAAGGATAACTGCTCCATCGCGTTCTCTAACTGTTCAGTCCGCTCCATCTCAGCAGTGACGATCGTCTCGAAAGCTTCCGGATGATGTGAACGGACTATTCCTAAATCCGGTACGCCTGGTACGATTTCGTTCCAATCGATTCCATGCAATTGTGCTAATCCTGCCATCCGGGCTAGGCGAAAGCCGATTTGTTGCCGTTCATTAGCGGTTAAATCACTCTCGTGTTGATAGGTGTCATATGTATGTTGCAGGTCACTCATGCGTTCAGGTGACGTTTCAAGAGCAATGCAAGTCGGTTGAAATCTGTTCAATCGAACAACGACTTCCTTAACTTCCTGTTGCCGTCTCTCTGATGCGACATCAAAAATTACTGGACGAATCAGATCACCATTTGCCGGTCGATCAAGATGGAACATGCCTAACAGTAAAATCTGGGGCTTCATCTACATTCCTCCTTTTCCTTATTTTACCTTATATTTGGTAAAGGAAGCGACCTTTACCTATTATGAATTTACGTTACCATTCAACAAATACTCATATAAGGAGGTTCCGATGAAAAGGATATTCATCATTGTGTTCATTGGATTTTTATTCGGATGCAATCAAACCGGTATAGAGGATGAAACTAGTTATGCCATGATCGTCATTGTGAACAATAAAGAATATAACGGAACAGAAGCTGAATTGGACGCATCTAAACAACAAGGAGAAAAAATTAGTACGATACTAAAGAAAACAAAAGCATACGAAATGCCCCAAGCGAACAGTCAATCGAATCTCTTTTCAGTCGGATCCACCATCTATGCTGTTAAAGGAACAGAAGATTTCATCATCGTAAAAGACAAAGAAAATAAAAAATGGCTTTTACAAAAGGTAAGGGATATCGAAAAAAATCTAAATCAATGAGGCACTTTAACACTTTTAACGTGGTACATCTTTAGAAATACTATCAGCGGAGATGTTTTTTACTTTTACACGAGGTATGGTGAGAAGAAATTAGAAAGGGGCTGACTCAAAAGTCAGTTTCTACAAAGATAAGGGTGGTAAAATAATGATCTGCCACCCTTATCTCATAACCAAAAGAATGACGCGTTTCACGCAACTCTTACAGGAAAAAGCGCATCTTTGCGCTGTCAGAGACAAACAAGACCCGCTTTCCTGCTTGAATGAAACAGGAAAACTGGCTCGTGTCTCGCCTGAAGACAGGGCGTGAAAAGACACGTCATTCTTTTTTTGGGTCAACCTCTTTCTTTTATCCTGTTAAGCTTGATTTAATGAGCAAAATCTTTCCGCTTTCCTCAGCATCGATATATGAAACGGCTTGGACATCAAGTTTGATATCACGACCAAATAAACGGTACAGACGCTCCATCAGAAGGTGTTCGTCTGATTGGCTGAATCGCTCCGCGTCAGGAACGTAGTAGATCGATACGCTATCCGGCGTCGATTGGACATATTGAATACGCTCGATATTGTTTGATAAATGTTTGACGATACTCGACAGTTGCGCTTCAAAAATCTTTTGACCATCCGGTTTTTGGATGAACGCCCGCCCCCTTCCGTCAATTGATTCGATGATTGGTCCCGGGTGACCACAGGAACAGGTGCACTGACTGAGCGTCATCCGATCTCCGACCCGGTAGCGAATGAGGGGGGTGCCGTGTGTATCAAAACTCGTCACGAGAATCTCCCCGTCTGTATCGAGTTCGATGATCCCCATCTCATGATGCAGATGTTTTTGACCAAGTCGACATTCCGAGACGATTGGTGCTCCTTCAGACGATGCATATTGATCAAAAACTGGTCCATGAAACACTTCTTCGATGACCTGGCGCTCTTCAGCGTCGATTCGTTCAGCCGTTGGAAAAATAGCAATCGGTTGACATTTCAAGCGGATCCCTTCTCGCTTCGCAAACCGGGCGAGTTCAATCATCGCTGACGGAAGACCATCGATTGTTTCTGGTTGAAAACGTTCGATGGCTTCAAGATACGCTGCCATCGTCCGTGGGGATAATCGTTTTACCGTGAATAAGAGTTGATTCGCCGCTCGATTCATCCGCCAGTAGACGTCCGTCTGTTGACGCTCGGGTACGAGATCCTGTGCCGTAAAGCTGATCCGTCGCATGCCACGGTAGACATTGTGGGTCGTCTTAAAATAATCCAGATGGGCCATTCGAATTTGCATATCCGGTATCGTATATCGTACTTGCAGTGATGTGCCTGTTGTTCCGCCCGTTTTCCCTATAATTGGCGCAACAACATCTGTTTGAATGTCCTCCATTTGCGTTCGTAATATTTCTTTTGACAGTACAGGAATATGTTTTAGTTCGGATAGGTCCTTTAACGGTAAAAGAATGCCATGCAAAATGAAGAGCTGACGATAATAGGAACTGTGTTCAATGCAAAAGCGAAGGAAGTCATTTAAACGGTCAAGTTGTTCCGCTTTGACGTCGATCGTCGATTGTTCTCGTTCGAGGAGCATCCGAAACCGTTCTTGATAGACCGGTCCATAACGTTCGCGATGCAATTGATACCCATAGAGGGTTGTGAAGAGGTGCTGGAGAAATAGAGGAGAGCGATTGTAGATTTGCTCTTTGATACCCATGTCATCACGTCCTTTCGCAAGGGAAGTAACGGTTTCGATGTCTCTACGATAGCCTATGTACCTGACAAGAATATGACAAATACAAGGGAACATGCATCCTGACAAATTGATATCACCTTGGACAGGCCCGATGATCAACGCTCTACTATACTGAAAACAAGGAGGTGACAAGATGTGGCTCGAATCGATTCAACGCGTCATTGACTATATCGAAGATCATTTAGAAGACTCGATTGATCTCAACGTTTTGACAAGCGTGGCTCAGATGCAAACGTATACTTTACAACGAACGTTTTCCTTACTTGCGATGATGACCTTACCGGAATACATCAGAGGGCGACGTCTGACGCTTGCTGCGCAACAATTGACACAGACGGACGAAAAAATCATCGATCTTGCCTTACGTTTTGGTTATGAGACACCGGAAGCTTTCACAAAAGCTTTCAAACGTCAGCATGGTTGTTCCCCGACGTTGATGAGAAACGAGCGACGTCGGGTTCACGCCTATAACCGCCTGAGCATTCAGGTGACTTTGAAGGGACTGGATCAAATGGATTATCAACTCATCGAACGACCTGCTTTACAGATTTCAGGATGGCGAAAACATTTCCCTACGCAAGATGGTGCCCAACAACAACTGATTCCATTGTTTTGGAATGATGTGAATCATTCCGGTCAAGATGCTACCTTGTTCAAACAAAATGACGGTCAGATTGATGGTGTGGTTGGTGTCTGCTCCAATTTCACCGAAGCATCGATGGATTATTGGATCGCGACGACGACAACGGAAGTCCTGCCCGGTCAGGAAACGATGACGATTCCGGCGAGTCTTTGGGCGACGTTCCCAGTTGTCGGTCCGATGCCGCACGCCATTCAAGAGATGTGGCACCGCATCTACCAAGAATGGCTTCCGTCACATGGTTATGAGCCGTTACCTCATGCAGAACTCGAAGTCTATTCGGCAGGCGACCCGTCTGCCGCCGATTATCAATCTGCCATCTGGATTCCGGTGCGTCCGCGCGACTGATGGTTTCAGGACATACGAAAAGGCGAGATCATCGGCGATCTCACCTTTTCGTATGTCATACATACTGTTGCTTAATCAGTAGCGTCTTTCCACTGATTTCTTTCGGAATTTCGGGTACGGCACGCATGACGACATTCAGTTGTCCTTCAAACAATCGGTCAAGAACGAAAAAGAGTTTCTTCTCGTGTTCTTTTTCGAAGCACCGTTCATCTGGTACATACAATAACACAATCTCATCCCGCGTCTCTTGAATATATTGCACACGTTCGATACAGTTCGGGAACGCTCGAACGATTCCTGAGAGCTCCCCTTCAAAGACACGGTGTCCATTTCGTAATTGGATGAAACTTCGTCCTCGTCCGTCAATCGAAGCGATGATCGGACCTTGGTGACCACAAGGACACGTTTCCTGGCTGAGCGTCATGCGATCTCCAACTCGATAGCGAATAAGTGGTGTGCCGTGCGTATCGAAGCTCGTCACGAGAATTTCGCCATCCTCATCGCGTTCAATGATTCCCATCTCATAATGTAAATGTTTTTTGCCATACGGACATTCCGCGACGATCGGAGCCCCTTCTGAAGACGCATACTGATCATAGATTGGCGCATGGAAAACATCCTCGACAAGTGCTCGCTCTTCTGCCGTCATCATCTCAGCCGTCGGAAAAATCGCTTTTGGACGAAATGTGCAAGTCAAACCATATTTTTTAGCGTATCGTGCAACTTCGATCATTCCTGAAGGCAAACCATCAATTGATTCCGGCTGAAACCGATTGAGTTGTTCAATATATGCAGCTGCGGTTTTCGGATTGATGTTTTTGATCGAGAACAACATTTGATTGATGACTTTATTTGTCCGCCAATAAACCGGTGCCTTTTGTTGAGGCGAGGCAAGCATTTGACCGGTAAAACTCGCACGGCGCATCCCTTGATCGACGCCATGTGTCCATTTGAAAAAGTCGAGATGCGCCATGCGGATTTGCATGTCTTCTTTCGTGTAATGGACTTGAATCGATTTGCCGGTCGTACCGCCCGTTTTCCCGAGAATCGGAGCATGGACGCGCGCATGGACATCCTCATTTTGTTGTCGTAAGATTTCTTTCGTCAAAGGAGGAATTTGTGTTAGTTCGTCAATCGATCGTAGAGGGAGCTCTAACGCAAGAGAGGAAAACAATTCCTGATAATACGGACTATGCGTTTGGCAAAAAGAAAGGAAGTCGTTTAATCGATGCAACTGTTCCGCCCGTATGTCATTCGGTCGTCCTAACTTCTGCTTCAGTTCTTGTAGGCGTTGTTGATAGGCTGGACCATATCGTTCGTGGAACAGGCGACGTCCTTGTAAAGTCGTCAACAAGTTTTGGATGAAGATCGGTGAGTGAAAGTAGATCGATTCTTTGAGCTGCATGATGTCACTCCTTCCATAGATAAACCACCTTTTACTGATACTTTCATCTTATTTCCAGTCGTCGCCCACCTCAATTAGTTCTTCGTGAATAAACTTAGCTTTTATTTTCAGGACGATTTATTTTATTGAACTCTGATTTACGAACATCTTCTCATCGATTCTTGAACTTACAACTTTTCTTCCATCATAAAAAATCCGACCGACGAATCAGGAAATCTCTTCGTTGATCGGATTCATATACGTGTACCATTACGATTTCGCGACTTTTTGTAGCATCTGACACCCGTAAGCCCGTAATTTAATCGATTCGAGTACAAGCGACATCTGTTGTTCATCCAATCGTTCAATCAACTCGATGATCGTTATCGTCGTTCGCCCATTATATAATTGTACGATCAAGTGGATGATTGCTTCTAACGCTGGACTTGGATAGGGTTCTGACAGAAATTCACGATCAAAAAACTCACCACTATCCGGAAAGAAATAATCCGAGAATCGTTCGAGCACTTGTGGCTGTCCTGTTGCGAGATACAGCATCGAGACCATCGCTGCATCTTCTCGTTGTTTCGGCTTTAAGCGTCTCCACAACAGATCGAATCGTCGTTCATGTTCCGCTTGCATGAATTGTATCGTCTGCATGGTTGAAGCCTCCTTTGTTTTTCATTCTTCCTGTTGATTCTTTTCCTTATATTTTTATTCCCTATTCCATCCAACTGAATCATCTCAGCGTATCCTCTTGCGATTGAACTGACACGATTGGGGGTACATTACAACAGATATAAGAGAGGAGTTTACATCCATGCCAACGCGCCTAGCTTTAGCCGGAGCTACCGGTTACATCGGTCACAATCTACTGAACGAACTGAAGAAAAAATATGACGTCATTGCCCTTTCTCGAAACGGCGATGATAAGGACAATGAGGAACGTGTCGAATGGCGATCGTGCGATCTCTTTTCTCTAGACGATACGATTGCTGGTATGAAAGGAGCGGACATCGCTGTCTATCTCGTTCATTCGATGATGCCTTCTGCTAAATTGACACAAGGATCGTTTGAAAACATGGACTTATTGTTAGCCGATAACTTTGCCCGTGCAGCAAAAGAAAATGGTATCCGACAAATCATTTACTTAAGTGGTATCATTCCTGAGGAAACAGAAAATCTATCGCGTCACTTAAAGAGCCGACTCGAGGTCGAACGCGTTCTTGGTGCTTATGGCACACCGGTGACGACGATCCGTGCCGCATTGATTGTCGGTCCAAAAGGCTCATCTTTCCCAATCTTATCGAAGCTCGTCAAACGCCTCCCCGTCATGGCACTCCCACGATGGACACGTAACAAGACACACCCCGTCGCTTTACCGGATGTCATTCATGCACTTGGTGAAAGTGTCGATCGCGATGATGTTAAAGACCGGGCAATCGATATCGGTGGACCGGAAGCGATGACCTATAAAGAGATGATCCTTCGAACTGCTGACATCATGGGAAAACGACAACCGACCATCGATATTCCTTTATTGACCGTTAAATTATCTCGACTTTGGGTGACGCTCGTGTCTGGAGAACCAAAAGAAACCGTCTATCCACTCGTTGAAAGCATGGTTCATGAGATGGTTGCAGATCCAGAAAAAATGGTTCCAGGGATCAGTGACGGAAAAATTACATTCGAACAATCGGTCCGTGATGCGCTAAAAGAGGAGGAAGAAAAAAAAGGTTCTTCTTCCTCGTCGTCTTCAACACCAGACGCCCTTGACGTTCGTTCAGTTCAACGTGTTCTTTTGCCGAAGGATCGCGATGCCGACTGGGCAGCTGACGATTACATGGATTGGTTATCTTCGTTTGCGCGTCCTTTCCTATCATCAACTATGAACGATCAAGTCGTTGGAATAAACATTCCATTTTACGAACAACCCCTACTTGAATTGACGAAGGAACCGGTTCGTGATCGACAAATGGCGACATACCGGATTACCGGCGGACTGTTCGCAAAAGTCGAGGAAGATAGCCGGGGTCGGATTGAATTTCGGCAAATTCCCGGTACACAGGAATGTATCATTGCCATTCACGAATTCGTCCCTGCTTTACCGTGGATACTCTATAAGGTGACGCAGGCGAACGTTCACTTGCTCGTCATGTATCTCTTTAAATTACACTTATTGCGTCGAATTCATTCGACGGAACAAGAATCAACACACGCAGACGAAATCGTTCCGTCATCTTGATCCCGATTAAAACGATCCGCCTCTTCCTTGGCGGATCGTTTTTTGTCGCTTGCAGAAGGATGACGAAACTAAAAAAATCGTGATACACTGAACGATGACTGAAAGAAAGGGGTTTCATTGCATGCGCTCATTTGAGGAACGATTATCGAACCAACTCGAAGCGACAGCTTCACTCGCCACGTTGATTCAACCTTCAACGGATCAACTCCGTTTAGATAAACTAGATAAATTCGCTATGAAACTATTGAAACGAGAGTTCACGATTGCTTTCGCTGGTCATTTCTCGGCTGGAAAGTCAAGCATGATTAACGCCTTGACGGGTGAATCGGTCTTACCGACAAGTCCGATTCCGACGAGTGCGAACATCGTGACACTTCAACAAGGGGACACTGATTCAGCGATCGTTCACTTTCATGAACAGCCTTCTGTTCGTCTGACAGCAACAGAGCAAGAGGAGCATCTTAAAACACTTGGGAAGAGTGGTGATGTCCGTCAAATCGATTTGACGCATGCTGCGTCCGATCTGCCTCCTGGTCTCGTCTTGATGGATACACCAGGCGTCGACTCGGTCGATGATGCCCACCGTGTATCAACGGAATCCGCCCTTCACTTGGCTGACATCTTGTTTTACGTCATGGACTACAATCATGTTCAATCTGAATTGAACTTCATGGTGACGAATGAATTACAAGCTGCCGTACCGGAACTATATTTAATCGTCAATCAAATCGATAAACATCGTGAAGATGAACTATCATTCGACGCCTTCCGCCGCTCGGTCCATGCATCTTTCGCTGAACATGGTGTCGCGCCGAAAGGGATCTTCTTTACAAGCCTGCGGAAACCAGATCATCCGTATAACGATTTCATGGAAGTCGAACAGCTCGTCAAACAAAGCATTCGTGATGCTCAACCGAAGTTGTTGGCTTCTGCCGCTTTAACGCTTGAAAGTCTTCATCAAGAGCATACACGTTATCTCACACGTCTCGTCTCAGAAGCCCACGAGACGATGGCTGAACAATTGAATGACGCTGAACGACGTGATCCAGAGACGATCGAAACCGAATTAGCCCACGTTTCGCAACAATTAGAAGCACGTCAGCCGGACCGCTGGGTACAGACGTTTTCGTTGCATCGAGATCAACTATTGAAAAATGCGACATTGATGCCGTTCGAATTACGCGAGAAGATGCGTCGTTTCCTCGAGTCACGCCAACGCGACTTCAAGGTCGGATTGTTCCGAAGTACAAAAAAAACGGAAGCGGCTCAAGCAGAGATTGCACAAGATGTGTTGCGTGCCTATCAGACGGTGACCGCTTCCGAGATTTCGCTCCATTTACGTAACTTGATGAAACAATCGTTACGCGACCTTGGTCTCCTGCAGGATATGCATATCGTCGCGATCGATCAGCTTTCACTCGCCCCGCCGCTTTCCGTACTCGAGAGTGCCCTGCCGACTGGCATTACGATCACGGGTGAATCGGTGCTCCAGTTCACGAATCGTGTCGCCGAACAGACACAAGCTTGGTTCGTCAAGGAAACGAATGCGTGGCGGGAGCATGTTCGACTAGAGTTGACATCAACTTTCCCGAAAGAACAAGCTGAGCTATTGCAACAACAAACGTCACTACAGCATAAATGGGACAACGTTCAAGCATGGCAACAGGCTACCGTAGCACTCGAGCGATATGAGTATGGAGTTGCCAATCCATCTGACCAACAGCTCGAACAGGCTCGGACACAAGTTTCAGTCTGGGAAGAGCAATTGATTCAGCAAGAAGCGACAATCGTTTCCTTTACCGGGTATGAATCGGTGACAGAAACAACTGCGTTTGAGCTCGCGAAGACGATCAGTGAGCAACAATCCGTCCGGTTTGCACCAGAAGATGTTGCTCAAATCCGTCAGCAGCTGAATGGTCTACAGGGCTTTGAAGAAGCCGTCGCTTATTTAAATGACAAATTGGATCGACTGACACACCAATCGTTCACGATTGCCTTATTCGGTGCCTTCAGTGCCGGAAAATCATCGTTTTGCAATGCTTTGCTCGGAGAGAAGGTACTACCCGTCTCTCCGAACCCAACGACCGCGTCCATCAACCGGATTCATCCCGTTGACACTACACACTCGCACGGCGTGGCAGAAGTCACATTCAAGTCGGAAGCAGCGATGCTTGAAGACTTAAATGAAGCGATGGTCGCAACGATGACGTTCGAGTCAACGAAACAGGCATACGATACGCTCTTACCACGTGCCGCATCGCTGACGGATCCGTTCTTGCGTGCTTTCTTGACAGGATTCCCAACCGTTCAATCATTCATCGGTACCGTCCAGACGGTCGATCAAGAAGCTTTTAAACAATATGTCGCACAGGAAGAACGAAGCTGTTTCGTCGATGTCATCGATTTCTATTATGATAGTCCCTTAACTCGTCTCGGCGTGACACTCGTTGATACACCAGGAGCGGATTCAATCAATGCCCGTCATACCGATGTCGCCTTCGATTACATCAAAAATGCGGATGCAATCTTGTTCGTCACGTACTTCAACCATGCCTTTGCTCGCGCTGACCGTGAATTCTTGATTCAACTCGGTCGTGTCAAAGATGCATTCGAACTCGATAAGATGTTCTTCCTCGTCAATGCGATTGATCTCGCTGCTTCAGAAAGCGAACGTCAAGATGTCTTGAACTATGTCGCTACGGAACTGCAACGCTTCGGGATTCGGTCGCCCCGACTGTATGGAGTCTCGAGCTTACAAGGACTCGCCGAAAAGCAGCAAGAGCGAACGGATTCAATTTCCGGTTTATCCGAGTTCGAGGAAGCATTTCATCAATTCCTAGCGGAGGACTTGACCGGTCTTGCTAAAGTATCGTTGTCTGAGCAGACGGAAAAGACCGTCGAGCGCCTCGAACGGTTCATCGTTGCGACTGAAGCAAACCTCCTGCGAAAAGAAGAACGGCTGGCTGAACTGTCTACTTTAGAACAGCAGGTCACCGATCGTTTCGAGGACAATCGTGCTACTTTGATCGAACCTGCACTCAAAGCAGAGATTCATGAACTGTTGCACCATGTCGTACAACGCATTTATTACCGTTTCCCTGACTTCTTCAAAGAAGCCTATAATCCCGTTCGTTTTGCTCAGACGAGTAAAGGAGTAGCACTACAGGAGGCCTTGACGGAACTGTTGACATTCCTACGGTTCGACTTTGAGCAGGAGCTCCGGGTCACGCATTTCCGCATCGACCAATGGCTCGAAGCGGCCTTAGTCCGTCGTCAGCAAGAGGAGCAACAGTTGCTTGAGCAATGGAACGAATCCTTCCAGCTCGCGCCTGTCACGGTCTCTCGGTTGAAAGAAATGACGTTCGACGGACCCTTCGAGGATGCAACCCCTTATATTGGTGTCAAACGCCACTTCCGGAATGCGAAAGCCTTCTTTGAGAAGAATGAGAAAGAACAACTGAAGGAAGAACTGGCGACGTTAACTAAACAAGAAGCACTCGCATACACTACTGCTCAACAAGAGCGTTTGCTGACAGTCGCGACGGCACATCTAGATGTCTCTTTAACATCCCTTTCAGAGCACCTGTTACGCCAAGCACTCGAACAACTCGAGAGTGAACGTGCGACGTTACAGGCACAAGAGACACTGACACCTTATAAACAAGCTGCCGCAAAGATTCGCAATCTGACGCAGCACGTCACGTCATGAAACATGATCAATCCATACAAAAGACCGGAGCGCGACGCGTTCCGGTCTTTTGTATTTTCTTCACCGCACAGGCGTTGGCCAGAACGATTGAAAATAGTGGACGATGTATTGATGGACGTGCCGGACGACTGGGCGTAATTCTGTCCCGACAAGTCGGTTCAACGAGACATCCCATAACATCGGCGGCTCGAACGGGATGATTTTAATGTCATCCGCATGATGAAACCGCAGAATCGGTTCCGGTAGGATCGAGATGACGTCGAGTTCTTGAACCATCCCGATCAACAAGTCCCATGCACCAGACATGAAGAAGATATTCGGTTCTTGCTGCACTTTGCGAAACTCCGATAGTATTTGATGATGTAACATGAATCGATCATTTAAGATGACGAGTGGTTCATTTCCGATATCACTATAAGATAGAGCTTCTTTTGCTTGAAACGGATGATTTGGGCGAACGGCAACGACGACTTCATCTTCAATCAATCGAAAACGTTCAATGCCATAGGATTCACCTGGTTCGATCAAAATAGCCAAATCGAGTTCTTCAAGTAGCAGTCGACGTTTGAGTTCAAACGCCCCTTCTTCGATGATTTCGAGTTCAATCCCAGGATGTTCCGCCATGAACTTCGGGATTAACTGTGAAAATAACACAGGGAGAATGACAGGCGGGATTCCGAGACGGACTTTCCCTCGGACGACGTTTGAGCGTTCGCGCAGATGCCCCATCAATGCTTGATGACGTGTCAGAACGATCTTCGCATCTTCATACAATTGACGTCCCGTTTCCGATAACCCTGTCAACCGTCCGTGCTTTCGAATGAATAGTTCCACTTGCTCCAGCTGTTCGAAGTCGCGAATCATCTGACTAAGCGCCGGTTGCGAAATCGACAAGTGTTTCGAAGCACGCGTTAAGTTATAGCCTTGCTCGACAATTGTCGTAAAAAAAAGTAACTGTCGAATATCCACTTACATCTCTCCTTATTCATCAAACCAACGATTTTTTTTGAAGAACAGAATCATCACTAAAGCAAGGAGTCCCATTGCCCCTAACGTCACGAAATAACCATACCGGGTGGTCAGTTCTGGCATATGTTCAAAGTTCATGCCATATATACCAGCGATGAACGTCAACGGCATGAAAATCGTCGTAAAGATCGTTAACGTCTTCATGATGCTATTCATCCGGTACGAATTGAGGGAAATGAAGTTATCCCGAAACTCAGATGTCATCAATCGGTTGTATTCAATCATTTCGGATAACTTTAGTAAATGATCATACAAATCGCGAAAGAATGCTTGCTTCTTCGGATGAATCGATAACCGCTTCGATTCGACGACCCGATACAATAAGTCCCGCATCGGCATGACTGTCCGCGAGATTCGAAGTAACTGCGCTCTTAGTTCGAAAATTTCTTCCATCAACCGACGATCGTTTCCGCGTGATCGATAGCGTTCCTCAAGCGCAAACAATTCATCTTCTGTCGCATGGACGATCGGAAAATAACCGTCGACGATCTTATCCATGATTTTATGTACGAGATCGACCGTTTCTTGTGTGTGTAGGCAATGACTGTATTGTTCAAACACGACGTCAATTTCCGGCGAGGATTGCTCATGGTAGCTAACAAGATGCCGATCACTTGCGAACAAATTGATTTCACGACTCATCAACGTTCCTTCATCAAGTGTATGAAGGACAAAAAAACTATGATCCGCATAATACTCGAGCTTCGGACGTTGTAAATAATGAAAACAGTCTTCAATCGCCAGCGGATGAAAATCAAAGGCATCGATCAATTTTTGCTTTTCTGTATCTGTCGGTTGATTAAAATCAACGAAATAGCGTTTGATACCCGGCTCTTGTATCCGAAATATATCATCTGTCAAAATGATCGTATCGTTCGCATCGATCAATATACAACGAATCAAGTTCCTCTCCCCCCTTTTATTATTTAAGCGTACTATATTATTTCAAATGCAACAAAAAAGGATTCCAGAAAGGGAATCCTTTTTCTTATAGACAATCAACCATGTTCAATATAAAAACCGCTCCAATATACTTGACGATACGTAAATTCTTTACCGCTTTTCGTCGTTACAAGCATTTCATCTTCTGCCATGACGGCGATTTTAATCGGAACTTCACCGTGATCCGTCAAATAATTGAGGATCTCAAGGTGTCGATTCAACCAGAGACGACGACGGAACCATCGAAAACGACTAAACGCTGCACTGAAGTGGAGTAAAGCGAGTGACAGAATAATCAAGGCAAATGGAAGTGGAATATCGAACAAAGCAATCAAATATACATCTGCGATGAGTAAAGATAGCGAGAGACCCATTTCCGTCATCTCCATAAAAGATGCTTTATAGGTCGCGAAGTAGGTCATCACGCGAAACAACAAGATGACCGTTAGATACGGTACGAAATACATTTGAAACACATGGTCCGTGCCACTGTTGACGAACATGAGCAGTGGCAGGAAGAATAGCAATTTCCAGATTAGGATGGCGGAATAAAATAAAGTATGATCCGTGTAGCGTTTGCGTACGATGGCTTGACTCATATTCATTGCCTTCCCCTCCTTCATGATGGACCGTTTCAAAGTCAATGATGACAGGACATGATGCCTATAAGGGTATGTTTCCAAATTCAACTGTTTCTAATCATCTAATTCACAGTTTATAGAAACTGTATATTTAGTATACGTGATTGGTTTCGAAAAAGTTCACTTTCCCCATCATTTCCCATTATTCGATGTGCTACCGATCCGATTCTCACTCTTGCTAGTCGCCCGGATCTTCTACTGCTACAATATAAGATATTCCAATTGAATAGAATCGAGTTGAATTTTTCATGTACACCCATATCATTGTCGGTGCCGGAATTCTTGGTGCCTCGACAGCTTATCATTTATCAAAGGCTGGTGAACGCGTCTTACTCGTTGATCGGAAGGAACCCGGTCGCGCCTCCCATGCGGCAGCGGGCATCATCTGTCCATGGATGACACAACGACGCAATAAAGCATGGTACAAGTTAGCGAATAACGGTGCTCATTTTTACAAGACATTGATTCCTGAACTCGAAGCACTCGGCGAGACGAGCACAGGTTATCAGCAAGTTGGAGCGATCGCCTTACACGAAACATCAAAAATCGATAAGATGGAGACGATTGCGCAAAACCGCTTTCCAGAAGCCCCTGCCATCGAACGGATCGAACGACTCGATCAAGAACGTGTCAAAACGCTGTTTCCGCTCGTTGAACAGATCGAAGATGCCTTATTCGTCTCTGGCGGTGCACGTGTTGATGGACGTGCCTTATGTGCCGCTATGATCCGTGGGGCTGTCGAACACGGTGCGACTGTACTAGAAGGAGATGCTTCTCTTGTCGTAGACAAAGGAGTCGTCACCGGTATAACCATGGAAAACGAACAGTACTCGGCAGACCACTTCATTTTAACGGCAGGCGTTTGGTTGAATGACCTTCTTCGGCCGCTTGACCTTAAAATCGATTTGCACCCAGAGAAGGGACAAATCCTACAACTCGACTTGACGGATTCTACATCAACGACGTGGCCTGTCGTCATGGGACAACGCGGATTGTACCTGGTTTCGATCCACGAAAAGAAACTGATCGTCGGTTCGACACATGAGAAACAGACCGATTACAACTTAAAGCCGACCGTCAAAGGAATGCATGCTTTATTGAATCGTGCTTTACCTGTCTTACCAAGTCTCGAGGAAACGACAATTGATGAACTCCGTATCGGCTTACGTCCCTATACAAAAAACTCGTTACCAGTAATCGGACCGCTTCAAAATCATCCAAACGTGTTCTTAGCAAACGGACTCGGCGCATCCGGTTTGACGATTGGACCTTATCTCGGTAGCCAATTAGCGAAGCTTGCAAATCATCAAACGCTTGATATCGAATGGCAGACCTATGAGCCGACATACGTCTCTTTCGACTCCTAACTCACTTTATGCTTTTTGAAAGGAAGTACGTCATTGTCCATGAAACCAGTAGTTTCACTTGAATTATTTGATGCTTTAGATATTCGTGTCGGTACGATCCAGTCGATTTCGAATCGCACGGATGGCTCAATTCAGCTTGAGCTACAATTCGACGGATTTACACGTTCTTTTTCACTCGCTTGGGATTCACTACGACCTGATGTCCACGAGCTGCTTGGAAAACAAGCGATTGCTGTACTCAACGTACCTGGTCGTACGCCAGAAGAGTCCGGACGAGTGCTTGAGATTGGGCGTTCAGAACAATGGATGCCGATTCTCGTCGTGCCGGAACATCCGATACCTGAAGGTGCACGGATCGAATAAGACACTTTAACCTATGAAAAACACTCCCCAGTCATGCTTTTAACGGAAGCTTACGTGTAGGAGTGTTTTTTAGTTATGACGCCGTTACATTTTTTCTAAATAATGCACGCTAAATCGTTTGTCATCATCAATCCAGCAATTGACCGGATGAAAACCACTTTGACGAGCGAGAGTCTCAAACTCTTCTTTACTGTATTTATAGGAGTTCTCCGTATGAACCGTCTCCCCCTGTTTAAACGGAACCGTCACGTCTCCGACTTGTACTAATTGATCAAGTTGACTCCGAAGATGCATTTCGATTCGTCCTTTTTCTTCATTATAAAAAGCATGATGTTTAAATCGGGTCACATCAAACGTTCCATCGAGCATCTGGTTCAAGTGCGTCAACATGTTCAAATTGAATGCTGCCGTGACACCGGCTGCATCGTTATAAGCACGTTCAAGGACATCGGTCGATTTTTTTAGATCAACGCCGATCAAGAATCCATCTCCACTTTCAAGGATCCGCGATGAATGACGTAAAAAGTGCATCGCTTCCTCCGGTTCAAAGTTCCCGATCGTCGAACCCGGGAAAAAGATGACCCGTTTTTGAGACTCCTCTACCGGTAAGGAAATGGCTTGTGAATAATCACCACAAACAGCTTTAATATGCAATGCAGGATACCGCTCCGATAATTGACGAGCAGATTCCATCAAAAAGTCTTTTGAGATGTCGATCGGCATGTACGTATCCAAGTGCGTAAACGTCTCAAGCAACATCTGGATTTTACGACTGCTTCCACTTCCATATTCGATCAGCGTATGCACATCCCCAATACTCTGAGCGATTTCCGCTCGGTGTTGCTCCAAGATAGCAAGTTCCGTTCTTGTCGGATAATATTCCGGTTGTTGCGTGATCTGCTCGAACAACTGGGAGCCGATATGATCATAAAAGTATTTCGCCGGTAAGACTTTTTGTTCGCGCATCAGACCTTCGATGACTTCTAAACGCATGTTTTGTTGTGGAGTATATAAGTCGTAGCCAATGACCGTCTCGCGCATCACATGTCACCCGCCAATCGGAAGCCGCCAAATAACCAGCGTTTATCGGGTGGGAAGAAGTTTCGGTACGTCTCGCGAATATGATCGTCAGGCGTCACGCACGCTCCTCCACGTAGTACCATTTGATTACACATGAACTTCGCATTGTACTCTCCAAGTGCTCCCTCAAGTGGTTTACTGCCTGGGTACGAACTATAAGGACTTGATGTCCATTCCCAGACGTTACCGAACATGCTCGCAAGTGTCGTCTCTGACTCTTTGACTACGACTGGATGAAACGTACCATTTCCCATCATGTTGCGCTTCGTAACGGAATCGACTTGACGAGAAGCCCATTCCCATTCCGCTTCTGTCGGCAAACGCTTCCCTTTAAAACGGCTGTAAGCATCCGCCTCATAAAAGCTAACGTGACAGACTGGTTCGTCGAGCCGCAATGGTTCGACGCCATTCATCGTAAAGATCGTCCATTCTCCCGCGTCATCCTTCATCCAATATAATGGCGCTTTCCAGCCTTCTTTTTGAACCGTCGCAAAGCCATCAGATAACCAATACTCTGACTTTTCATAGCCACCTGCTTCAATAAATGCCAAATACTCCCCGTTCGTGACAGGACGTGTCGCTAATTCAAACGGATGCAGCCACGTTTTATGGCGCGGACTCTCGTTATCAAACGCAAAACCGTCTCCTGTATGACCAATCTCGACGAGTCCTTCCTCAAATGGGATAAAGGATGTTTCCATGAGTGCATTTTCAGGCACGTCCGGTTCTAACGACTTTGACTGATAGGCAGGTAATAACGGATTCGTGAAAAAGTTATACTTCACGTCCATCAAAATCAATTCCTGATGTTGTTGTTCGTGTTGTAGTCCCATCTCGACCAATGCTTCGATTTTTCGTTGGTCTTCTGGAGTCCGTTCTTCTTTCAAGAACTCGATCATTTGTCCATCGACATATGCCCGGTAAGCGATGATGTCCTCGACGGTCGGACGTGACAACATTCCCCGTTGTTGACGAGGTTGATAAGGTCCGATTGAATTGTAGTAAGAGTTGAACAAATAATTGTATTTCGGATGGAAGACTTGATAGTTTTCACTATATTCCTGTAGTATCATCCGTTCAAAAAACCAAGTCGTATGGGCAATGTGCCATTTTGGCGGACTCACGTCTGAACTAGCTTGAATGATGAAATCCTCTGCTTCGAGCGGTTCGATTAAGGCAATCGTTTGGTTGCGAACGGTAGCGAATTTTTCGATTAAGTACGATGTCGTTTCAAATAGCATGTCAATCACTCCCTATCCAAAATATTCCGAATTTTTCGGTCCATTTGACTTATACCCCTCCTATGGAAGAGTTATGCTAAGGAAACAAAAAAAGTCCGCTCTGTTAAGAGCGGATTCATCATACTTAAAATACTTTATCACCGTTGAAAATCGAGTTTTTGACGACGACGTAGTCGACCGTCCGAATCGCCTTCAATTTATTTCCACCAGCGTATGAGATCGCTGATTGCAAATCTTGCTCCATTTCAATCAATGTATCTGCTAGACTTCCTTTATGCTCGACGAACATCTTTTTCCCTTCAACATTCTTGCGTTCGCCTTTTTGGAACTCAGAAGCAGAACCAAAATATTCCTTGACGAGCACCCCGTCCACTTCATGTGTCTCACCAGGCGATTCTTCATGCCCTGCGAAAAGTGAACCGATCATGACCATCGAAGCACCGAACCGAACCGACTTCGCGATATCCCCATGCGTCCGAATACCACCATCGGCGATAATCGGTTTGCTTGCTGCCTTCGCACACCAACGAAGTGCTGCGAGTTGCCAACCACCTGTACCGAAACCTGTTTTAATTTTCGTGATACAAACTTTACCTGGTCCAATCCCGACTTTTGTTGCGTCTGCTCCTGCGTTCTCAAGTTCGCGTACCGCTTCCGGTGTACCGACGTTTCCAGCAATAACGAAACTTGTTGGCAAAAGCGATTTGATGTGGCGAATCATCTGAATGACTGCTTCCGAATGACCGTGTGCGATATCAATCGTGATGTATTCAGGAGTTAGTCCCTCTGTCGCAAGCTGTTCGATCAGCTGATATTCTTCTTCCTTGACACCGACGCTAATCGAAGCGAACAGTTGACGCTCTTGCATCATACGAACGAACGCTAGACGTCGTGCCGGTTCGAATCGATGCATGATATAGAAATAATCGCCTTCAGCTAAGAACAAAGCAATCGATTCATCAATGATCGTTTGCATGTTTGCGGGTACGACCGGAAGCTTGAAACGACGACCGCCGAACTCGACTGACGTATCACATTCCGAACGACTACCAACGATTGATTTTGCTGGAATTAATTGAATATCTTCATAATCGAATACTACATCCATGAATAACACCTCTAATTACGAATATTTTTTATATATCGGCGATAATCATTCGCCCATTGACTACTATAACGAACTGTTATCATAGTGTCAAAGAAATTTTCGTGTTTTTAAGGTTTTTCATGAACTTTTTTAGTTAACAAAAAAATAATGTTCGGATTTTAACAATATTGTTGTTGTAAATCAGTCAACCACTGCTCTTCCCAATCGAAATAACTCGATGCCTCCGATTTCTCAAACACTTGATCAGGATAAGGCAAGGCAAGTGGCGGACGCTCATTTTTTGGAAAATAAGCCAGTTGCTTAGATTCCCCATCAATGGCCTCGAGCTTCCCACTGACTACCTCACATTCGAACATCGTTGCTACATACTCGACCTCGTTTCCGTCAGGATACGTAAGTCGAAACGATTCCCCACCAAATGTCGCGATTAGTCGGACGGGTCGAACGAATAGACCCGTTTCTTCATAGACTTCGCGAATGACTGCTTGTGCAGGGGATTCTCCTAGTTCAATCGCCCCGGCAGGCAAACTCCAAAACGGACCACCTGGATCCTGGAAAAGGATATGCCCTGCTTCGTTTCGAATGATTGCTGCGACGCATGGTGTAAACAGACATTGTGTTCCGACATGTCGCCGTAGATTGGCATAATAATCAGAGATTGGCATGACCTGACTCCTCCCGGTCTTCTTTTAATAGAGCAAACAAAATAAAATCTTCCCAGGCATCATTGATGAAGAGGTTTTGCTTCGCGATTCCTTCTTTACGAAATCCGACTTTTTCAAGAACACGAATCGATCCGACGTTCGCCGGCATGACCTCAGCACGAATACGGTGGAACTGATGGACATCAAATAGATGGTCTACGAACAATCCGACCGCTTGAGCCATATATCCTTTTCCACCATAGACGGCATCTAACTGATAGCCGATCATGCACGTCTCGGCTGGTCCACGCTGGATGAACATCGCTGAGACATCGCCAATCAATTGATCGGTCTCTGATAAAAAAACACCGTAAGCATAATAAGCATCTTGTTTCATCAACTCTTGATGACGAAAAATTCGTTCCCGCTGCCCCTCTAACGTGTACTGTTCGGGTAAAGGCTTAACTGGCATCCAGTATTCGAAGTGTTCACGATTTCGTAAGTTCATCTCAAGAATAACTGCCGCATCATCTAAGACATACGGGCGAATATATATAGGTAACATCATTTTTCCTCCTTTTGATTATTATCTTTAGTTCAAGAAGTTTGGGTGTTTCATAATTCATCCAGCGGGAATCTACATAATAGTTTCATTACATTACTGTGACAGCATACTATAGAGAAAACTGTCGAAGAAGGAGTGACCTATGTATTCAGACACTGATTTGCTCAATCAAATCAAACAGCGTGATTCTGTCGCGCTCGAACGATTATACGATCGTTACGAAAAAACACTCTTTCTTTTATTTCGTCGTACACAGGTCGATGAAGCACTTATTCATTCTGCAATGACCGAATTATTCCGAACTGTTTGGGAACAACCGACACGTTACCCGAACTTCCAAGGATTCATTTTGCATACATTACGACAACTCAGTAGTAAAAGAGAACATATTCCGACTTAATTGAAAGAATCAGTTATACTCTTTCGACACAGGTAAAATGAACCCTTTAATTCAATGATGTATTTAGAGAAGAACAGCTTACTTTGTTTTACTTTGTTCTTTTTTTGTTTTGTCCTTTCTTTTTCGATACGGGCATGCTATATTATTAAGTAATTATTGTTGTTCGGTGGAGATACGAAGTGTTTCACTTTATATTCGATGAAATTGATCACGGTAGTAATAATCAGTGTGCCAGTCACACGCAGGAGGCAATACACATGGAACAAGGTAAAGTAAAATGGTTTAACGCAGAAAAAGGATTCGGCTTCATCGAGCGCGAAAGCGGAGACGACGTATTCGTACACTTCTCAGCAATCCAATCTGAAGGTTTCAAATCACTTGACGAAGGTCAAGAGGTTTCTTTCGAAGTTGAAGAAGGTCAACGCGGACCACAAGCAACTAACGTTGTAAAACTTTAATTTCTTTTAGACCCTGCTCCGGCAGGGTCTTTTTTTGTTTAAATATGCTACACTGGCGATTCAAGAAGAAAGGAGATGTAACATGACACTCGAACAAACCGTGCAACACCTTAAAGATGCTATGCTAAAAGGAGATTCATCACAAGTTTCACATCTATTATCTCCCGAATTCACGTTCATCGATGCGTTAGGGCGATCGTTCGACGCCGAAACGTATCTTGATCATTACGTTGACCCTGCGAATATCCGCTGGTTATCCCGGACCGAT
Organism: Exiguobacterium sp. EF_C8; assembly: GCF_054956715.1. NCBI lineage: Bacteria > Bacillati > Bacillota > Bacilli > Caryophanales > Exiguobacterium > Exiguobacterium sp. EF_C8. The sequence continues at coordinate 1,797,702 of NZ_CM143264.1, forward strand.
GATTTTTCATACATTGATCACTTTGAAGATACAGCGATTCAGTATAGTTTAATAGAAGATCGTTTTGAATACGGGGCAACTCAATACGTAGGACGTTTCCGGATCGTATCAATCTATCGTGCTACGTCAGATGGTTGGAAATGGCACTTTGGTCAATTAACATCTCTTGATCCGTCGTGACGGATTCAAGAGATGTTTTTGTTTTCATTTTCCATTCATCGTTAGTTAGAATTGCTTCTCATTTTTCATTCCGTTACACTTGAGTGGTACATATTTTCTGAAAATTCAAGAAGGAGTGTATCCCATGACGGTTTATAACTTTTCTGCCGGTCCTGCAGTCCTTCCTGCCCCGGTCTTAATGAAGGCTCAATCCGAGCTACTTAATTATGAAAATTCAGGACAATCGGTTCTTGAAATGAGTCATCGTTCGCCAATCTTCGAATCGATTCGAGATGCAGCCGAACAATCATTGCGAAGGCTCATGTCGATTCCTGATACGTACTCCGTCTTGTTTCTTCAAGGTGGAGCTACACTTCAGTTCGCGATGTTACCCCAAAATTTAGCGACGAAGACCGGACGGATTGATTTCATCGATACCGGTGGCTGGTCGACCAAAGCAATTACGGATGCCAAACAGTATGCGACGGTTAATGTCCTCGCCTCTTCTGCTGATCACGGTTATCGCTTCATCCCAGAAGGTCCGTTCGCGTCATCAGCCGACTATTTGCACATCACTTGGAACAACACGCTCGAAGGAACGACGTATCACACACCGCCTCACGTCGATGCGTCACTCGTCGCCGACGTTTCTTCTTCCATTTTGTCTGAATCTTTGCCAGTCGAGGCATTTGATGTGTTGTACGCCGGTGCTCAAAAAAACCTTGGCGTCGCCGGTTTGACGGTTGTCATTGTAAAAAATGAGCTACTTGATCGTGTTCCGGATACGATTGGTACCTATTTACGGTATGACATTCATGCAAAACAACGGTCTTTGTATAATACACCGCCGACATTCAGTCTTTACATGACGAAATTAGTACTCGATTGGATTGAAGAGACGGGACTCGAGACGATTGAGGCAAGAAACGTCTCACAAGCGCGCATGTTATATGAAGCAATTGATCAATCCGATCTATTTCATAACCATGTAGCCATCAAGGATCGAAGCCGGATGAACATTCCATTTTCGACCGGAAGTGAGACGGAAGACGCTGCTTTCTTGACCTTCGCTGCGCGTCACGATCTAATCAATCTTGCCGGTCATCGTTCGATTGGTGGAATGCGCGCGAGTCTTTACAATGCGATGCCGACCGAAGGGGTTACGGCACTGATTCACATCATGCACCGTTTTGAACAGGGGGAACGTTAAATGTATCAAGTCCAACTATGGAATGATCTATCGGATAAAGGATTAAAACGATTCACAGACGACTATCACGTCCAGCGAGAAACGGAGCAGCCAGACGCCTTTCTCGTCCGCAGCAAGGATTTACATGACATGCGCTTTCCGGACAGTCTTAAAGCCGTCGCCCGAGCTGGCGTCGGCGTCAATACGATTCCACTCGATCAACTTGCGAACCGCGGGATTCCCGTCTTTTCGACACCAGGCGCTAATGCAAATGCCGTCAAGGAACTAGTCATCGGCAGTTTATTCCTGACGGCGCGAAAGCTCGTCCCTAGTCTGCTTTGGACGAACAACTTACGCGGACCGGATATTCCGGAGCGGATTGAAGCGAACAAAAAACAATTTGTCGGAACGGAGTTGCTTGGGAAACGAATCGGAATCGTAGGACTTGGAGCAATCGGCGCGAACTTAGCCAACACTCTCCATGAGCTTGGCATGACCGTTACAGGCTATGATCCACATATGTCCGTTGAGTCCGCTTGGCGCGTCTCAAATCAGATTCAGCGGGCAACACAGCTCGAGGATCTGCTCGCGACAAGCGACTACATCACCTTGCATCTTCCGCTCGTTGACGCAACGACAGGTTTACTCGATGCATCACTCTTGTCGAAGATGAAACACGGCGCGACTTTGCTTAACTTCTCTCGTGGCGAACTCGTCGATGAACAAGCGTTAGCCGATGTACTCCGGTCTGGTCGTCTGGCCAATTATGTGACGGATTTCCCGAATGCCTTCATCTTGTCCCTTCCACGGGTCATCGCTTTGCCACATATCGGGGCATCAACGAGTGAAGCGGAGGAAAACTGTGCCATCATGGCGGTCGATCAACTGCGTCTGTTCCTTGAGACAGGAAACATCCGTAATGCTGTCAATTTCCCTGCTGTCGAGTTACCGTTCACCGGAAAACGACGGATTACGATTGCTCACCATAACATTCCGAATATGGTCGGTCAAATCGCCTCCGTGTTAGCACAAGAGTCGATCAATATCGCGAATATGATCAATGGTAGCAAAGATGCTATTGCCTATACGATCATCGATATCGATAACCATGCGGATGAGTTGATTTCGCTCGACCGACTGAATCAGATTCCTGGCGTCTTGAAAACACGTCTACTTTAAAAGGAGTGATCCCCATGCCAACGTTTGAACCTTTTGCGGCGTTACGACCGGATTCAAAATATGCAGCAGACTTTGCCGCCTTACCGTATGATGTTTATTCTCGCGATGAAGCACGATCTGAGATTCGTCGTCATCCGCTGTCTTTTTTACGGATCGATAAAGCAGAAGCCACGCTTCCGTCATTAATCGCTGAAGATGATCCACGCGTTTATCAGCAAGCAGCTCTTGCCTTCGAAGAGAGTCAAACAAACGGCATCTTACAGCTCGACACGGACGAGACGTATTACATTTATCAACTGTCTGACGGGACACATATCCAATCCGGTTTCGTCGGATGTGTTTCCGTTAACGATTATGAAACGAATCAAATTCGTAAACATGAGTTCACGCGTCCGGACAAAGAGCGCGATCGTGTCCGACATGTCGAACATCTAAATGCTCATACGGGACCGATTTTACTTGCCCATCAAACGGATGCCCAGCTTCAAGAAATCGTCTCGACGATTACTGCAGGTGATTCTCTATACGACTTTACTGTCGATGGAATCACACACCGAATTTTTAAAGTCATCGATCGCCATCATCTGTTGACGATCGGAAGCCAGTTCGCGCGCCACGACGCCCTCTATATCGCTGATGGTCACCATCGTGCTGCAGCGGCAGCCGTCGCTGCTAGTCGGACGGATCAGGAAGAAGCCCAACGCTTCCTTGGTGTCTCCTTTCCGCAGGAACAATTACGAATCCTCGGCTATCATCGGGTCGTTGAAGATTTGTACGGTCAATCCGTCGTTGATTTCATTGAGCGATTAGCCCATCGCTTTACGATCACAAAAGGACGTGCCGAACAAACAAAACGTCACCAAATCGAGATGTATCTCAACCGGCAATGGTATACCCTTTCGTACGATTCTGAACGAACAGGGACGAAAGCGAATCTCGACGTGTCGATTTTACAAGAAGAGTTGTTGACACCGTTACTCGGTATCGAAGATCCACGGACGGACGCACGTATCCAGTTCGTCGGTGGTCATAAGGGGTATGCCGGTCTTGAGCAAATCGTGGATTCCGGACATGCCGCGGTCGCTTTTCACTTGCATCCGACTTCGATCGAAGATTTAATGGCTGTGGCTGATGCGGGAGAAGTAATGCCGCCGAAGTCGACTTGGTTCGAACCGAAGCTTCGGAGTGGTTTACTGATCCATCCGTTTGATTCGTAATGCACACGCACTAAAAAAGCAAGTCGTGGATATCGTATCCGCGACTTGCTTTTTCTTAAACGTGTCGTAAAAGAAGAGCCGACACAGCTTCTACTTGAATAGTTCCCGACAACGTCGTTGCATCTAACAGACTTTCATACGTCCCTTCAAATGAAAGAGATTGTTCTTCTTCACTTAAGTTGACTACGAGCAAGTAAATATTTTCGCCTTGACGTCGCTCGACGACAAATGTCTGTTTTGTATCATCGATCCTTTGGAAATGATACGTTCCGGCATTTGCTAAAACCGGATGCTGTTTTCGAAGAGCGATCAACTGTGCAGCGTGATCGAACAACTCACGGTTCTGCTTCGTCTCATCCCATTCCATGCATGCTCGGTTGGCCGGGTCTTGTCCGCCCATCATTCCAATTTCATCACCATAATAGATGACAGGCGTACCCGGAAACGTCAACAGTATAGTGAAGAGCAATTTCATCCGCTCGATATTCCCCTTCGCACGCGTTAAAGCACGCGGCGTATCATGCGAATCAATCAAATTGAACATGACCTCGTTGACATTTTGAGAATGCCAGTTTAAATTCCGGCTGACCGCATACGAGAAATCACGAACGCTGGTCTCGCCCGTCGCAAAACAAGTCAGGAAGCTCTCTGTCAAACCGTAATTCATGACGGCATCGAATTGATCGCCGAGTAACCACGGTTGTGAATCCGTCCAACATTCGCCGACGATATAACACGTTCCGTTCGCAGCCCGGACTTCCTTTCGAAACTCACGCCAAAACGCATGATCGACTTCACTTGCAACATCCAGACGCCAGCCGTCGATTCCGAATTCCTCAACCCAATAACGTCCGACATGAAGCAAATATTGTTTGACGTCTGGATGAGCGGTGTTCAACTTTGGCATGTTCCGTTCAAATGCAAACACTTCATAGTTCGGGATTGATGGATCGACCGGGAAGGAGTCAATCGTGAACCAGTTGACATATTTTGAGTCTTGTCCCTTTTCTAATACATCCTGAAATGCGGGGTGATCTTCACTAATATGATTAAAGACGGCATCGAGTAATACGCGGATACCATTCTCATGTAGCACATCTATCATCTTGCGGAATGTTTTCTCGTCACCAAAGGCAGGATCAAGCTTTAAGTAATCAAGCGTATCGTATTTATGATTCGATGGTGCTTCAAAGATTGGACAGAAGTAGACACCGGTGACGCCGAGACGTTGTAAATGATCGACGTGATCGATGACCCCTTGAAAATCTCCACCGAAGAAATTCTGAAAAGCTGGTGCTTCACTTCCCCACTCCTTCGCTCCCGCTGGATCGTTCGTTGGATCACCATTTGCGAATCGTTCTGGGAAAATTTGATACCAGACCGTATCTTTTACCCAATCCGGTGTATCAAAGACGTCCGTCGCATGAACATATGGAACAGAAAAATAATAGCCCGGATGATCGAGTGGCGCTTCGTCATACCAACCGCGTTCGGTCAAAACGGCTGTGGTTTCGCCATGAACCTCGAACCCATATCGTACCCGCTTTCGTTCTGGACGGATTGCAATGAACCAATAGTCATACGTCGCGTCACTTCCATTGTATTGCATCGACTTCTGTTGCACTTTCCAGGATTTTTCTTTCTCCGGATCAAAATTCCAATCTCGGTCTTCTTCTTTTTCCGCTTCCCATTCATAAGGATCACCATATATCAATTCAACTTTTTCAATATCGTCTTTAGCCGTCATGAGTCTAATATGAACGGTCTCTTGATCATAGGCATAAACGAATGGTGATAATGCGCGATGAACTACTCCAGCCTGGTTCAAATACTGTCACTCTCCCTTAAATTGATATTTCTCTAATTGATATTTCTCTATCGGTAAAGTTCCTTTCTTCCGCATCACTTAAACGCATTTAGTAGAAATTCAACTGTTCGACCGACATTTTAGTTCAGTCTATCAGGTAGTTTAAGGTATACTGATAACGCATAAGAAATCATGGATTTCTGACATTACGGAAAGAGAGTGGATACGAAATGGGTCGTAAATGGAATAACATTAAGGAAAAAAAGGCATCAAAAGACAAAAATACGAGTCGGATCTACGCAAAGTTCGGTCGTGAGATTTATGTAGCGGCAAAACAAGGCGAACCAGATCCAGAATCTAACCAAGCGTTAAAGGTCGTACTCGAACGAGCGAAGACATATAACGTTCCCCGTGCCATCGTTGATCGAGCGATTGAAAAAGCAAAAGGTGGAGCGGAAGAAAACTATGATGTACTTCGTTATGAAGGATTTGGTCCAAGCGGTTCAATGGTCATCGTCGAAACATTGACGAACAACGTCAACCGGACGGCTTCTGACGTGCGTGCTGCATTTGGGAAAAATGGCGGAAACATGGGCGTTAGTGGATCCGTTGCTTACATGTTCGATGCGACTGCTATCTTTGCGTTTGAAGGAAAATCTGCGGATGACGTGCTCGAATTGATGATGGAAGCGGATATCGATGTTCGCGACATCCTCGAAGAAGACGATTCTGTCATCATCTACGCCGAGCCAGAACAATTCCATGCTGTGCAAGAAGCGTTGAAAGCTGCAGGAATCACCGAATTCTCGCTTGCCGAACTCGTCATGCTCGCTCAAAACGAAGTCGTGTTATCTGAGGACGACGTTGCACAATTCGAGAAAATGATCGATGCACTTGAAGATCTTGAGGATGTACAACAGGTCTACCATAACGTAGAGTTATAATCAAAAAGACAAGGGGATGGTCGTAACCATCCCCTTGTCTTTTTGATTATACAGTTTCTATATCGGTTAACGCCCGTAATCGGTCACGCACCGTCTATCATCATAAAGTATGAAACGCGTTTCATAACAAGAATAAAAAAAGATTCATTTGTGATGTTTATTTCTTCAATTTTATGGGAACAGTAATATTCGGAGTTAATTATAACTTATCTTGTTTTGAAGAAATAAAGGGAGGAACGAACGATGACATATTCTTTAATTGAAACATTTAAGCACATCGTAAGCGAGGCGACCCGTTTCAAACGTGTTGATTTCGGAGGTTACGATATTTATATGCAGACGACGGATGGACGAACGATTACGGCACATATCCGCTATGACGGTGGTGGCACTGATTTTAATGAGGCTTATTTGATGCTCGAATCTAGCACTGGACAGCGTCGTACAGCAACCTTAACGCTTTATCAGTTCGAACATCTCTCTTCTTATACCGCACACAGTGAACGGACACGTGCCCTTGTCACAACGAGTGCTTGATGATCAAAAAACACGCCTCTCATGCGAGAGACGTGTTTTTTAGTTTTCTTCTCGTTCTAAGCGTTCGAGTTCTGCGTGCGTTTGTGGGAATCCATTCGCTTGCCAATCTGCCCGATGAATGGAATCAAGCTGTGTCAGTCCGACTTCAGCCGGATCGCGTTTCGCGTCGACGCTTGGTCGATGATCAATATCGTTAGACGTCGTTTTTCGTTGTTGGTATTGTTGATAGGCGATTGTCGCAATCGCCGCTAAACCACCTAAAATGACACCTGTCTTGAATGTTGCTCTCATGAAAGTTCCCCCTCTATGATCATTAGTCGTGCTCTAGATAGATGTACCCGGGTTACTTGATTTTGAATCATTCTTCGCATGGATCAACGTGTTTTTGAAAAAAACAAAAAAAAAATTTCAACCTATTTCTGCCGTGTTCCTACATATTTAATAATCAAGAGAGAAAATGGCTCTATCCCTTATGCTTCAATGCTTCACGTCATGCAAGAAGGAAAAAAGTACGCTATACTTGATTCAGAAACATCTTCGACGAACAAAATGAATCGTGTTTTCTACTGGACAGTTCCGAGCTTCAACAGCTTGCGTTCGCGTCCCTTTTTCATTTTTGGTCGTCGATGTCACAAAGGAGGGAATTTCGTGTCCGTGATGCACGGGGCTATTCTACTGCCCATATTGATCAGTCTTTTCATTCCGCTTCTAGCGAAACGCCTTCCGAACATTCATACTGGTTGGTTTGTACTTGTAGTACCTGTACTGCTCGTTTCGTATTTCAGCCACTTTCTCCCTGGTACGATGTCAGGTGAGACCTTTACGGCACGGATGCCGTGGATACCATCGCTTGGAATCGATTTCGTCACGTATCTCGACGGACTCGGCTTATTGTTCGCATTATTAATCACAGGAATCGGCACACTCGTCGTTCTCTATTCCATTTTTTATTTAGATGCGAAAAAAGAAGCACTCGGTACATTTTATGTCTATTTATTGATGTTCATGACCGCCATGCTTGGGGTCGTACTGTCAGATAACATGATCGTCCTCTATCTGTTTTGGGAATTAACGTCGATTTCGTCGTTCTTATTGATCGCCTACTGGTACGAGCGGGAACGTTCTCGTTACGGTGCTCAAAAATCGATGCTCATCACCGTCTTCGGTGGACTAGCGATGCTTGGGGGAATTGCGATTCTCTCTACACTCAGTGGATCGTTAAGTATTCGTGAGACCTATGCGTCGCTTGAGTCGATTCAAGGTGAACCCTTCTTTACGGTCGCCCTTGTTTTGTTCTTGCTAGCGGCATTCACAAAATCTGCTCAATTTCCGTTCCATATCTGGTTACCGGATGCGATGGAAGCACCGACCCCTGTCAGTGCCTACTTGCACTCGGCAACGATGGTCAAGGCAGGATTGTATCTTGTCGCTCGCTTCAGTCCGATTTTCGCAGGTGAGTCGCTTTGGTTTTACCTCGTCTCATCTGTCGGAATATTCACCTTATTCTGGGGTTCACTCAATGCGGTGAAACAACATGATTTAAAAGGGATTCTCGCCTACTCGACGATTTCTCAGCTTGGATTAATCATGTCCTTACTTGGACTCGGGGCCGCCGCCCTGCACGTCGACGCGTTAGACGATGGACTGTACACGATTGCAACAGTTGCTGCAATCTTCCACCTGATCAACCACGCGACGTTTAAAGGCAGTCTCTTCATGATGGCGGGAATCGTCGATCACGAGACTGGTACTCGCGACATTCGGAAGCTCGGTGGTCTTGCGCAATTGATGCCGATCTCGATGACGATCGCAATGATCGGGACCCTTTCGATGGCTGGAATTCCGCCGTTCAATGGTTTCTTAAGTAAAGAGATGTTCTTGACGGGTGTTCTTCAAGTATCAGGATCAGACTTGTTCCACTTACCGTCTTACGGATGGATCATTCCTGTTCTCGCCGTCGTCGGAAGCATTTTTACATTCGTCTACAGTCTCTTGATCGTCCGGAGAACCTTCTTCGGTAAACGCCAAGACGACCAGTTGCCGAAAACACCCCATGAGGCACCGATTGGTATGTTGATCCCACCACTCGTCCTTGTCTCGCTCGTCGTCATCATCGGACTTTTCCCGAATATATTGTCGAATACGTTGATTCGACCAGCAGTCGAAGCGATCTTACCTCAAGTCGTTGATGCGGGTGGGAAGATTGATGTGCACATTACGATGTGGCATGGATTCCAACCAGAATTTTTCCTGACGTTACTCATCTTTACAGTCGGGTTCATCTTGTATAAGACACTCCCACGCTGGCAGTCGCTCTATAATCGGATGCCTCGTGCAGTCTCCTTGAATCATCAATATGACGCTTTGTTACGCCGTGGTGAACAGACCTCGACAAAGATCCATGATACGGTCATGACCGGATACATGCGGTCGTATCTCATCTACATCTTCGGATTCATTGTCATCTTGATTTTGACAGCACTATACGGGTTCGACGCTTTCCGCTTCGCGGTAGACTCAATTAGCTCGATTCATGCGTACGAGATCATTCTCGCGCTCGTTCTTGTCTCAAGTGCTCTCTCAATCACTTTTGCACGATCGCGGCTGACATCGATCATCTTACTCGGTGTGACAGGTTATACGGTTGCTCTGTTCTTCGTCTTGTTCCGAGCTCCAGACCTTGCCTTGACGCAACTCGTCATCGAGACAGTATCGGTCGCTCTATTCCTACTCGTTTTCTATCATTTACCGGAAATCAGCCGGAAAGAAGAGCGAATTCCGTTCAAGCTCGGCAACGCCTTGATTTCGGCACTCGTCGGATTGACAGTGACCCTTGTTGCACTTGCTTCTCTTAGCCAACGATCGTTTACTTCAATCGCCAAGTATTACATCGATAATGTCGCTGATCTTGCCGCTGGCGGTAATATGGTCAACGTCATTCTTGTCGACTTCCGTGGCTTCGATACGTTGTTTGAGATTGCCGTTCTCGCACTTGCCGGAATCGGTATTTACACGATGATTAAATTCAGACGAACAGGAGGGATGGATAAATGAAAAAGCAGGCAAAAAAGCATACGAATGACGTCATCTTAGAGTCAGCAACTTCCTTTATCACGTTCGTCATCTTCCTGTTTGCTGTCTACTTGTTTTTCGCCGGGCACTATACACCAGGTGGCGGTTTCATTGGTGGTCTCGTGACGGCGTCTGCTCTCGTCTTGATCTTACTTGCTTATGATATCAAGACGTTGCGCCGGATTTTGCCATTTGATTATAAATGGATCACGGCGCTTGGCATGTTGATTGCCGTACTGACGGCTTCAGGAGCGCTTATCTTTAACGTACCGTTCTTTACACATGCCCATGACTATTTTAACCTACCGTTGTTCGGTAAGACATCGCTACACACCGCGATGTTGTTCGATCTTGGCGTTTATCTTGTCGTCGTCGGTGTGACGATGACGATTATTCAAACGATTGGGGAGAGTGAATAATATGGAAATCATCATGGCGATCGCCGCAGGCATCCTGACGATGTGTGCCATTTATCTCATTCTTTCAAAAAGTATTCTTCGTATCATCATCGGAACAGGACTGCTCAGTCACGCTGCCCATCTGCTCGTCATGACGATGGGTGGATTAAAACGAGGCGCGGCTCCGGTCTTAAAGGACGGCGTGACTTCCTATACGGATCCACTACCGCAAGCACTCGTCTTGACCGCCATCGTCATCAGCTTTGGTGTCACTGCCTTTTTCTTGGTGCTTGCGTATCGCGCTTATCAAGAGCTCGGGACCGATAATATCGAAGAGATGAAAGGAACCGATTCGAATGATTAACTTACCGCTATTACCGATCATCATTCCTTTGTTGACCGGTGTCATCTTGATGTTTTTCCCGCGATACCTCAAAGGACAACGGATCGTTTCCATCATTTCGACGATTTTAACTGTCTGTGCTTCCATCTATCTAGTGATGACCGTCCGTTCGAATGGCATTTTAACCGTCACACTCGGTAGCTGGCCAGCACCTTTCGGGATTACACTTGTCTCTGATATGCTGTCTGCCCTACTCGTCACGGCGACGAGCATCCTCGTCCTTTGTATCATCTGGTATGCCATCGCCTACTTGAGCGACGCCTATCAACGGTACTACTATTTCATTGCCATACAGTTCCTGCTCGTTGGGGTCAACGGTGCGTTCACGACAGGTGATATTTTTAACATGTTCGTCTTTTTCGAAGTCTTCCTGATTTCGTCTTATGTCTTAATCGTTCTCGGTGGAAAACCGGCCCAATTACGAGAATCGCTCAAGTATCTTTTGATTAACGTCATCTCGTCCGCGTTATTCGTCATGACGGTCGCTTTCTTATACGGGATCATCGGTTCACTCAGCATGGCGGACATCAGTCAGAAGATCACAGAGATTGGACAACCAGCGATTCTAAACGTCATCGCCTTGTTGTTCCTGATCGTTTTCGGATTAAAAGGCGCGATTTTCCCACTCTACTTCTGGTTACCTGGTTCTTATCAAGTACCACCGACACCTGTTCTTGCCTTGTTCGGTGCCTTGTTGACGAAGGTCGGGGTATATGGAATTTTACGGACGTATAGCTTGTTCTTCTCAAACGAGATCGGAACAATTCATCAAATCTTAAGTGTCCTTGCCCTTAGTACAATCATCATCGGTGTGATTGGTGCGTTAGCGACACGGGATGCGAAACAGATCATCATTTACAACATCATCGTCGCAGTTGGGGTCATCTTATATGGGGTTTCCCTTATGACACCACAAGCACTAGAAGGAGCGATTTTCTACCTGCTTCACGATATGGTGATCAAAGCCGCGTTGTTCTTACTCGTCGGTATCATGGTCGGGATTGCAGGTTCGAGTAAACTGAAGGATATGGGTGGTATGATCAAATCCTATCCTGTACTCGGTTGGACATTCTTCATCGCAGCGTTATCGCTTGCCGGCATTCCACCGCTTAGTGGGTTCATCGGGAAGTTCTTGATTGTTCGTGGCGGCATTGAAGCTAGTGAATTGGTCGGACCGATCATCGTTCTACTATCCAGTCTGCTCGTCTTGTATTCGGTCGTCCAACTGTTCATGCGTGCTTTTTGGGGGACACCCAAACCGTACTCAGGTGAGAAGCAAGCGCTCGTTTCTCGACTGCTTGCACCTGCGATTGCCTTAGTTGCGCTTAGCGTCCTCTATGGCTTAGGCGCTGAGGCGATGCGTCCACTGATTCAACAAGCCGTTGAACCTCTGACGAATCCAACGCTCTATATCGATGCCGTACTCAAAGGAGGTCGTTAATTCATGGCATTTCAAGTCTTGCTCAACTTATTTCTTGCTTTCTTGTGGATGTTTCTTGCGAATAATTTCTCGGCCTCCGGTTTCGTCATCGGCTATGCATTAGGTCTGATTGCGATGTTCGCTTTCCGTCGCGGCTTTAAGGGTCGTTTTTATCTCGGACCTGTCGTCGCACTCGTCTTGTTGTTTTTCCGCTTTCTCTATGAACTTGTCGTAGCGAACATCGATGTCCTAAAAATCATCTTAAAGCCGAAGTTAGATATTCAGCCTGGTATCTTTGCCTATGACACGGAACTCGATCAACCGTGGCAAGTCACATTGTTATCGATGCTGATTACCTTGACACCTGGAACACTTGTCGTCGATATCTCAGACGATAATAAGACACTCTATATTCATGCGCTCCATATGCCAGAAGTCGACGAAGCCGTCGCATCGATTCGCGATAGTTTTGAGAAAGCCATTCTGGAGGTGAGTCGGTGATGTTCGATATTTTAATCTATATCGCACTCGGGGGTGTCTTCCTCTCGATGCTTGGTCTATTTTACCGTGTCATTAAAGGTCCAAGTGTTGCGGATCGTGTCATCGCCTTAGATTCGATTGGTATCAGCTTGATTTCAATCGTTGGTCTTGTCTCAATCATCTTACGGACGAGCGACTACCTCGAAGTCATTCTTTTGATTGGTATACTCGCCTTCATCGGTACGGTTGCCTTTTCAAAATATATCGAGAAAGGAGAGATCATCGAACGTGATCGCAATCAATGAATGGATCGTCGCGGTCTTTGCCTTGCTCGGTATGGGATTTAGTCTCGTTACCGCGCTCGGTTTGATCCGCTTACCCGATGTCTATACGCGTGCGCATGCCGCATCTAAAAGTGCGACATTAGGCGTCATGTCGATTTTGATCGGCGTCATTATTTATTTCGTCACTGAAGATGGATTTTTCTCCTCTCGTGTCGTGCTTGGTATCCTATTCGTACTCATCACGGCACCGATTGGTGGACATTTAATTGCGCGTGCTGCTTACTATAGCGACGTGCCATTATGGAAATCGTCTGTCCGTGACGACCTGTCTAAGAATAAAGAACATGTGGAACCGAAGAAACGCCAAGATGACATGTGAGTATATCGACATGACAAAACCCTCGCTTCCGCTTACGGAAACGAGGGTTTTTGATTAGGAACGCTGTAAGGGTGAAGCAGCAAATAAGAGCGCCAACTCATCACGATTATCAAGCAACTCTTCTAGTGTATGCTGTTCCAGTTCTCGGATAAAGGCTCGCAATGCTCGCCCAAGCACACCTTTTAATCGACACCCCGGTTCGATGACACAATGACCGTTGCTTCCGAAACATTCAACGATATCCATCGGTTCCATTTCACGAACGACTTTTCCGATGTTAATGTCCTTTGGATCACGAATCAAACGGAGTCCCCCTGAGCGACCTCTCGTTGATTCGACATATCCAAGTTTCGCTAACTGTTGTGTCACTTTCATTAAATGGTTGGATGAGATGCCATAATGCTGGGCAATCTGCGGCATTGGTGTGATAACATCCCGGTGCACACCGAGATACATCAACACGCGTAAACCATAATCCGTATACTGTGTAATTCTCACAATCCTCACTCCATTCCTTCCCAAAACTGCACTGTTATCGTAACATGAAACACTCTAACGACTACATAGTTTTGTCTCACTATTCATCTCATAATTCGAATTTGTCATCATGCTCTACACAGATTACGTATGGAAGGAAATATTGGATTTGAAATACGAGTTTTTATCAAAAAAGAGCAATTCCTTATTTCGCATTCGAAACGAGGAATCACTCTTTGAATTATTTTGAAATTTTTTTGGACGATTCTTTAATGACTGCATTAAAGCGATCCGCGTAGTTCGTGAAGACACCTGTAATACCATAGTCAAGCAAGCGAACCATTTCGACTTTTTCATTTACTGTATACGGATGCAACAGCAAGCCCTGTTGACGAATTGCTTTAACATTTTCACGTGTCAATGCTTTATATGAAGGACCGACTCCAACTGCGTACTTACGGATTTCCTTTAATTTCGTGTCGGTTAAGGAAGACACCTCCTTTGCTTCCATCAATTGAATCAACGGGACTTTTGAATCGATGGATCTGACTTTTTGAAGACTTTCTGCACTAAACGACTGAATCAAGACTTGTCCTGATTTCACACGATCACTAGACAATCCGTTCCGTTTCAATAAATCGAGTAATTTCTTTTCCATTCCTGGATATACTTCAGGGGACTTCGTCTCAATGTAGTAATTCGCATGTTTCCCGTACTTATTCACGACTTCTTGGAGTGTAGGAACTTTTAATCCTACATATGATTTTTTAGCGAGTGTTGGATTTGCTTTATTAAACCAACTACCCGCATCAAGTTTCTTGATTTGAGCTAATGTCTTCTCTTTGACAGCACCCGTTCCGTTCGTCGTCCGATCGACGGTTTCGTCATGCATCGCAATCAAATGACCGTCTTTTGTCATCTGTAAATCAATTTCGATGTAATCTGCTTTAAATTTCTTATGTCCCATTTCGTAAGCTGGCATCGTATGCTCCGGCGCATAACCTGAAGCTCCACGATGAGCAACGTTAATGATTCGATTTGAATCGAGTAACGATTTGCCTTTTGATTGTGCACCGACATCTTCTGTCGGAAGTCCTGTACTTAATACGGCTCCCGCTACCATCGTCAATCCGATTTGTTTCAGCATCATCTATTCCCCCTTGAAATATTCTTACAACACTTATCTTAAATTATTTGTATGAAGATGATATAGAGAAGCTGTTAACGTCATTTCTTGATTTGATGACAAAACGATATCATTCCATAGAAAAAAGACCCGCATCTAAAACGGGTCTTTTAATGATTACGCTTCGAAAATCAATGACTCTGGATCTTCAAGAAGATCTTTAATGTGTTTCAAGAACGTAACAGCTTCTTTTCCATCCACGATCCGGTGATCGTAAGAGAGAGCAACATACATCATCGGACGATTTTCCATGCGTTCTGCATCAATGGCAATAGGGCGCAGGTTGATTGCGTGCATGCCGAGAATCGCGACTTGTGGACCGTTTAAGATCGGCGTCGACATGAGTGAACCGAACGTACCACCATTCGTGATTGTGAACGTACCACCCGTTAAGTCAGATAGACCAAGTTTATTATCACGCGCTTTGACCGCTAATTGAATGATGTCCTTTTCAATTTCAGCGAAGTTCTTTTTGTCCGCATCACGAACGACTGGAACAACGAGACCGTCTGGTGCTGAGACGGCAATGCCGATATCATAGAATTTCTTCAGGACGATTTCATCGCCTTGAATCTCAGCATTCAAGTATGGCATCTTTTTGAGTGCTGCGACTGCTGCTTTCGTAAAGAATGACATGAAGCCGAGTTTAACTTCGTTTTCTTTAACGAACTTTTCTTGACGGCGTTTACGGAGCGCCATGACAGCAGACATATCGATTTCATTGAATGTCGTCAACATCGCTGCCGTTTGTTGAACTTCAACAAGGCGATTCGCAATCGTCTTCCGGCGACGTGACATCTTGATTCGCTCTTCTGGTTTCCCAGGAGCAGCCGCTTGAGCTGGTGTCGGCGCAGCAGGCTTCGTAGGAGCAGGTTTTGCTTGTTCACGTGGCGCTACTTCAAACGTCGCGACATCTTGGACACGGATCCGACCAAGTGGATCTTGCGTCGCCACTTGTGCTAAATCAATTCCTTTTTCACGAGCCAATTTACGGGCAGCAGGTGAAGCAATCGGACGATCTGCAACGGATGTACTTTCCGTCGCTACTGCAGCCACTGGTTGTTCCGCTTTTTCTTCTGCTTTTGGTGTCTCTTTTGGAGTTTCTTGTGCTGTTTCTGTTGCAGCCGGTTTTGAAGCTTCGCCACCAGCAGAGATGACAGCAATCGTTTCCCCGACGCGGACTGTATCTCCCTCAGCAGCCATTACTTCCGTTAACGTACCCGCTTCATCTGACGGTACTTCGATGTTGACCTTATCTGTCTCGAGCTCAACGATGGCTTCCCCTTTTTCCACGTGATCACCTGGTTGTTTTAACCAAGATGCCACCGTTCCTTCAGTAATTGATTCGGCAAGTTCTGGTACTTTGATTTCCATCGTATTCTCCCCCTATGACTCGTTTCTATCTTACGTTATGATGTGTGATTCGATACGTGTGATGGTGCTGTTGGTGTAGAAGCCGTTGCTGTGAGCGCATCATTGATGATACGTGCTTGCTCTACTTTATGACCTGCCGGGTCACCTTCTGCTGTACTTGAACGGCGACGACGACCAATGTAACGAACATTTTGAATTCCGTTCGGTGCGACTGTTTCAAGCCGTGGTTCCATAAAGGACCACGCCCCCATGTTTTTCGGTTCTTCTTGCACCCAGACCATCTCTTCGACGGATTCATAGCGCGCAATGACTTCTTGTAAGGCTTTCGCTGGGAACGGATACAGTTCCTCAACCCGGACGATTTGTAACCAGTCGAGATTCTCCTCTGATTTCGAGACCGCTTCCGCTAAATCAATTGCCATCTTACCAGAACAGAACACAAGACGTTTGACATGATCTGGTGCTTCTCCAAGTCCCGCTTGTTCAATGACACGACGGAAACTACCCTCCGTCAATTCAGAGACGTCAGATGTCGCAAGCGGATGACGCAAGAGACTCTTTGGTGTCATGACCACGAGCGGTCTAACTTCCTCTTTTCCGAGGATTGCTGCTTGTCGACGCAACAAATGGAAGTACTGCGCAGCACTCGATACGTTCGCAACTGTCCAGTTCTTCTCACCGGATAACGTCAAGAAGCGCTCTAAACGACCACTCGAGTGTTCTGGTCCTTGTCCTTCATAGCCGTGCGGAAGCAACATAACGAGACCTGACGTTTGTCCCCATTTGGCTCGGCTCGCAGAAATAAACTGGTCAAAGATGACTTGACCTGAGTTTGCGAAGTCTCCGTATTGCGCTTCCCATAAGACAAGCGTTTCTGGTGCAAAGACATTATAGCCGTATTCAAAGCCAAGAACACCCGCCTCAGAGAGTGGACTGTTATAGACCGAGAACGAAGCTGTTGCCGTTGATAAAGCATGAAGTGGCGAGAATCCTTCTCCCGTTTTCACATCATGAAGATTGATATTCCGTTGTGCAAACGTTCCCCGTTCAGAATCTTGCCCGCTCAATCGGATTGGTGTTCCATCCGAGAGAATTGAAGCGAATGCTAATGTTTCGGCATGTCCCCAGTCAATCCCGTTCTTCGTCGAGAATGCATCTGTCCGGCGCTTCAGGACTTTCTCAAGTTTATGGAACACTTGGAAGCCATCTGGCCACTGCAACAATTCTTCATTGTATGCAGTTAATGTTTCGATCGCTACTCCTGTTTCGATCGTCGGAACGCCTTTAAAGACGACGTCCGGCATGACCCCACCATACTCTTTCTCTACATTTGGGACTTTTTCTCGAGCCGCCTTCATGTGATCATTGATTGACGTCTCAATCGATTGAATTTCCTCAGCTGTCGCATCCCCGTTCGCGACAAGCGTCTTTCCGTACAAGACACGAATCGGATCATGCTTATGGATCAAATCGTATAAGACCGGGTTTGTATTCATCGGTTCATCCATTTCGTTGTGTCCAAAACGACGATATCCGATTAAATCGATCATGACGTCTTTCTTGAATGTTGCACGGTACTCGCTCGCGAGTAGCGCAACAGCGAGACAGCTTTCAGGTTCATCGGCGTTGACGTGGAAGACTGGAATCTCATACCCTTTAGCCAGGTCACTCGAGTAACGCGTCGAACGCGAATCTGTCGGTTCCGTCGTGAAGCCGATCGTATTGTTCGCGATGATGTGAATCGTTCCGCCTGTGTTATATCCTTTGAGGTTTGCTAAATTCAAGGTTTCAGCAACGATTCCTTGACCTGGGAACGCTGCATCCCCGTGAATCAGGATCGCAGCAGCGGCTGCCTGCTCTTGACGTGGTGCGCCTTTTTGGGTCCGGTCATCTTGTGCCGCACGCGTGAAGCCCTCGACGACTGGGTCGACGAACTCTAAGTGCGACGGATTGTTCGCGAGCGTCATCCGGATGTCACGTGTCTTTTGCTCGAGTTTCCGGTTTAGTCCGAGGTGATACTTCACGTCGCCCGTCCAACCGTATGTGATACCGATTGATCCTTCAGACGGTACGAGATCATGATTTGGTGCATGCTGGAACTCAGCAAAGATCATTTCATATGGTTTACCGAGTACATGAGCTAAAACATTTAATCGTCCACGGTGCGCCATTCCGATATTGATCGTCTCCGAGCCGTTCGAAATGAGGTGTCCGACGATCGTATCGAGCAATGGCACCATCGCATCGAGCCCTTCGATCGAGAATCGTTTTTGACCGACATATGTTTTGTGCAGATATTTTTCGAAAAGGTCCGTTTCAGCCAAGCGTTTGAACAATTGTTTCTTTTGCTCAGCATCAAGCGTCGCCGTCAAAGCACCTTGTTCGATTTTTTGACGGAGCCATTTCTTTTCCTCTAAGTCATCAACATGCTGGAACTCAACAGCCGCTGCTCCCGTGTATTGCGCTTTCAAGTGCTCGATGCCTTCAAATGAATCTTGAACACCCGCTGGCGGCTCAGGACAGACGAGTGAAACCGGCATTTTCCGAAGATCTGCCTCTGTCAGTCCAAACTGATTTAGTTCGAATAATCCTGTTTCTCGCGGATGGTCCTTCAGCGGATAGATATCCGCCGCAAGATGTCCTTTTGCACGAATTTGTTCCGCTAAACGATTCGCCGCAAGATATTTTTCGAAATCTCCCGTCTCGACTTGCATCGGTACTACTGGTTCCGTCACAGGTGCACCATGCTCTTCGAAATAAGTACGTGTCTCCTCATCGACGGATGTTTTGTCTTCTAAAAAACGCTCGTACAATTCAATGATGTAGCCAAGGTTCGGTCCATAAAATGCTTGTTGATCTTGCTCGTGGCCTGCCATGTACGGTTCCCCCCGTTTCTATATTTCTCCCCTCACATTTAGCATCGGCTAAATGTGTTTCCAGCCCTCTACCTGTTAGCGCTTTCAAAAGAAATTGCATGAATGATGCGCTAAAACGTCATGAGAAGGAACGAACGTGCCATTCTTCCATGAAAGTGCCTTCGTTACTATATTACTACTCTTTTCCTGCGTGTGCATTTCGAATTCCCAAATTCTCTCGCTTAAATGTATAAGTTTTTCTTATGAGCGCTTAGCCAGTAATTTATGAATAAGCAAAAAACCGGCGTATCTGCATTTAGATACGCCGGTTTAATCATAAAACTTTACTGAGGAACGATTGCGTCCGTTCATGCTGTGGAGAATCAAAGAGCGCTTGTGGCACATTCTCTTCGACGACATACCCACCATCCATAAACAACACGCGGTCTCCGACTTCACGAGCAAATCCCATCTCATGGGTCACGACGACCATCGTCATCCCTTCGAGAGCAAGTTGTTTCATGACGGCAAGCACGTCCCCGACCATTTCCGGGTCAAGCGCTGACGTTGGCTCGTCAAACAACATGATTTTCGGATTCATCGCGAGCGCTCGGGCAATTGCGACCCGTTGCTTTTGACCCCCGGATAATTCACCTGGATAATTATTCGCTTTTTCCCGTAACCCAACTTTATCGAGTAGTTCCAAAGCTCGCTTTTTCGCCTGGTCCTTATCCGATTTACGTACTTTAATCGGTGCGAGCGTGACGTTCTCAAGCACGGTCTTATGCGGGAAGAGATTAAAATGCTGAAAGACCATTCCAACCTCTTCCCGAACTTTGTTGATATCGACCTTCGGATTTGTGATGTCGAAATCATCGATGATGACCGTTCCACCCGTAATCTCTTCCAGTCGATTCAAACAGCGTAAAAACGTACTTTTCCCAGATCCCGACGGACCAATGACACACACAACTTCTTTTTCGGCTATCGAGACGTTAATGTCTTTTAAGACTTCGTTCGAGCCGAATGATTTCTTTAGATTCTTCACTTCAATGATACTCATCGTAATGTAAACCTCCGTTCCAAGAACTTCGCCACTAATGACAAGAGATAAATGATGACGAAGTACATCAATCCGACGACAGACCAAACGATGAATGGCTCAAACGTCGTCGATTGCTGAACTTGACCTTGTTGCGTCAAATCAGCGATGCCGATGATCGATAACAACGATGTATCTTTTAAACTGATGATCGATTGATTCGTAATCGTTGGTAACATCCGTCGGAATGCTTGCGGTAAAATGATTTGAACCATCGTTTGACGTCCTGTCATCCCGAGTGAACGTGCGGCTTCTGTTTGTCCCTTATCAATCGACTGGATACCTGCTCGAATAATTTCCGCGAAATAAGCACCAGCATTGATCGCGACCGTCAGTATCCCTGCATACATCCGGTCCATCGATAACCACTCAAGCGAGTTGAGTCCAAAGTAGATGAAGAAAAGCTGAACGATGAACGGTGTACCACGAATGACATCGATATAGATGATCGCGATTGCGTTCAAAATCTTTAACGGTGACAACCGCATCAATGCGACGACTAAGCCAATCAGAAAGCCGACGATGACCGCAATGATGAAAATATACAATGTGACTTGAAGCCCTTCCAAGAAAAATGGAAATGCGGTTTTGACCACTTCCATTGGCTATCCCACTCCCTTATCGCCTTGCGACTTATTTCAGATACGTGTCAACGATTTTATCGTATTCACCGTTTTCTTTCAGATTCGCAAGTCCTTTGTTGATTTTCTTCAGCAGATCCTTATTCTCACCTTTTAAGACAGCGATCCCGTAGTTATCACCGTTGAGACGATCACCGACAAGTTTCAATCCAAGGTTTTGTTGTTTGTTTGCATATGAGATGACCGGATAATCTTCAATCAAGGCAGCTGCGTTACCGTTCTTTACTTCTTGGAACATCGCTGGACTGTCATTGAACTGTGTAACAGTGAAGCCAAGTTTATCCGCGTTGTCCGTTGCATATTTTGCACCCGTCGTTCCCTTTTTGACGGCTACTTTTTTCCCTTTAAGATCGTTAACGGATTTAATACCATTCTCATCTTTTTTGACGACTAAAATAAGACCAGCTTTGAAATATGGGTCTGAGAATGTGACGACTTTTTTCCGTTCTGGTGTAATACTCATACCGGCAATGGCAACGTCCAATTGGTTTGCTTGAAGTGCTGGAATGATACCGCTGAAATCCATTGCTTCAAATTTAATCTTGAAGTTTTGATCCTTAGCGATTGCTTTCATAAGATCGATGTCGATTCCTTTGTACGTGTCCCCGTCTTTGTACTCAAATGGTGGATACGTGACGTCGATACCAACTTTATACGTCTTTCCTTCTGAAGACCCTTCATCCTTCGAACCGATACTACATGCACCAAGTACGAGAATACAGCTCATCAAGAGCGCTAGCAAAATACTTCCTTTTTTCATGTTTGTTTCCCCTCTCCTATGTGTTAAAGATTGTCGACTCCACCTAGTACTTTCCCTGAAGAGTACCCTCTTTAAAACGTATTTTACCAGAAAAGTTCTAAAAAGATAAACATTTCTGAATTTTTATTCGATGCAACCGTTTTCTATTCATTATCAAAAAAGGAGGCAACCCCTTGATGGGATTGCCTCCTTCAATCATTTATGCCGCCGAGAGGACTTGAACCTCCACGGTGTTGCCACCACTAGATTCTGAGTCTAGCGCGTCTACCAGTTCCGCCACGACGACGTTGATTTATGATATTAATATAGCGGGTAACGAACTGAGTTGTCAATCATTTCGCAAGATGTTCCGGACGAACTTCTCAACGACGTCATCATACAATGCCGGATCCTCGAAATATGCCATAGCGTGTGCGGCATTCGGAATGACGACCAGTTCCTTTTCCGTTGGACAGGCTTCGTACAGCTCATACACCATATCTGTCGGTACGAACGTATCCGCACCACCATGGATGAAGAGAATCGGAACCTGTGCCTTTTTGACCTGTTTCAGCGCTGATGCTTCACGGAACGTATAACCTGCCTTTAGCTTCGTCAATACGCTGGTCATCCCTAAAAACGGGAAGTGTGGTAGTCGATACATCCGCTTCATCTGATACGCAAGAACAGCATTGACGGACGTATAGGCACAATCAGAAATGATTCCTTTGATTTGTGGTGGAAGTTGTTCGCCACTCGTCATCAATACGGTCGCCCCTCCCATCGACACACCATGTAAGAACAGTTTCGCATCCTGTCCAATCCGTTCAATCAGATAGTTCGACCAACTGAGACAATCTTCACGATCATGCCATCCGAATCCGATATAATGACCGTCACTCATTCCGTGTCCTCGATTATCGGGCATCATGACATGGAAACCGGCCTGATGGTACAGATAGGCGAATCCGGCTAAATCCGTTCCGACGCCTCCGTATCCATGCACGAGAATGACAATCCGGTCTGACGGAACAGGAGACGGGAGGAAATGTCCGCGTAACGTTAAACCATCTTTTGCTTCAATCTCGATCCGCTCGAGCGGCTGCTCCTTGATCCATGTCTGTCCAGGTTGCATTAACCGGACCATTTCATCACTCAAATCCCGATTATTCGATAAGAACGGCTTCGGATTCGTGGCGATTGCCATCTCATAAAAATAATAACTCGCTGCTACTAATCCGGATCCGATGACTCCGATTCCAATTTTTGTTCTGCGACGCATCTGCCCCACTCCTTCTTTCCGTTATAGCTCGATCTTCAGTTGAGCAGCATGGTCATCCTCTTCATCCTGCAAGACTTGTTGACGTAATCGTTGTTCCTGTTGCTGACGCCGGTAGGCAAACTCTTGGACAAGCTCTGTACCCGTGAATCCATCTTCTACGAGTTCACTCAATAAATCCGTTTCTGTCTCGACAACTTCCCCCGGACGACGCATGACTAGAACATCTCCGACTTGTGCAATCAGCAATTCATCTTCTAGACGAAGTGCATCGTAAAACGGTTCCGGTAACGTCATTCGACGTGTTTCCGGGTTAATATGGACGCGTTTGTAAACGCCTAATGCTTGAAACTTACGACGTGCCATTGCGTGCTCTCCTTTTTAGTTGAACGTAAGATCGATTCGTGAATCTTTTCCTTGAATACGAACCGTACCCGTCGCTCCATTGATTAACGTTAACTGTGGTGGCTGATGACCGATGTCAAGATCATATAAGACTGGTAAGCCCGTTTCATCGGCTAGATAGTGATACACGTCTAGCCATGTCAGATCTTCTGTAATCCTTGCAGACGTACGGCCAAATAAAAAGCCAGCCGCATGGTCGAACCACCCAGCATACGCCATTTGTCGAAGCGTCCGATGCACCTCGGCAGAACTCGCTTCAGACACCTCGAAGTACCAGAGAATCGGTTCTCCGTTGATCTCTTCATGTTGGAAGCGCTTCACATCTCCGTACGGTGTCCCAATCAGATGGCGAATCGTCTCCAGACAACCCCCAAGTAACCGTCCGGTCACTTCTGTTCGCTCATCAAGTGCTTTCCATTCTGTCGCTTCCGTCAGCTGAAATAACGAACCTGCTGGACGTTCTTCGTCTGTCCACGCGGTTTGATAACGATCGGAAGCCCACTGTGTGACGGTTTCTCCAGATGGCGTCGCGAGAACCCGTCGCCAGGCACTTGTCGTCTCGTCCCATTCTTTACTCCGAAGCTCAACGAAGTTCGGACCATGTGCTGTCGCAATTCCCGTCTGAAGCGTCAAACTGAGCAATAACGTACTGATATCGGAATAGCCAAGCAACCATTTTGTTTGGTAAGCAGTTGGTGTCAACTCGGGTAAAAGATCAATGGCGCGTTCCCCACCAAATGGCGGGATAACAGCATCAATCGTCTCATCCGTCATCATGTGATTGAATTCTTCGGCGCGTTGTTTGACCGGTGCACTCTCAGCAAGTTGATGCGACCAAATCGTTTCACCTAAACGGACGTTCATTTGCCGTGCTTGTACCTGTTCAAGTGCTCGTTCGACCCATTCCTGTTGCTGTTCACGTAATCCGGAGGAGGGCGCCGTCACTCCGATCGTGTGACCTGTCCAACCTAAAAATGGATATTTCATGGTGACCCCCTATAATGTCATAGTGTGAAAAAATCTTCTCGTCAAAATATGAGTTCATTATACCGTTCTTATGCCGCATTACCAACTTTTATCCTGTTAGAACGCTGTAATACGAACAAAAACACGATTCTGTACAAGCGACCTGAATGAACAAGTCGCCTAGACAAAATCGCGTTTATATCCTTCATTAACTTGATGCTGATAGTTCAGCGTATTCCTCTTGCGTGAACGCACGGGAGCGTGTCAAAAAACGTTTCCCTTCGACACCCTCAAGAGAGAACATTCCGCCTCGACCATCCACGACATCAATGATGAGTTGGGTATGTTTCCAGTACTCATATTGATCTTCATGAATATAAAACGGGCAACCACCGATCTCTCCTAGTTTTTTATCCTGATCTCCCAGGAATAAATCGCCCTGCGCAAAACACATCGGGGAACTGCCATCGCAACAACCACCAGATTGATGAAACATCAACGGACCGTGTTTTTCTCTCAACTGGTCGATCAACTCAAGACAAGCTGCTGTCGCCTGAACACGTTCCACCATTTGCATCCACGTCCTTTCCGACTTAGAAGAAACCGAGTTTATTCGGGTTATAGCTAACGAGTAGGTTTTTCGTCCGTTGGTAATGGTTGAGCATCATCTTATGGTTCTCGCGTCCGATCCCTGACATTTTGTAACCACCAAACGCCGCGTGAGCTGGATATTGGTGATAACAGTTCGTCCAGACGCGCCCTGCTTCGATCGCACGACCAAACCGATAAGCACGGTTCATGTCACGTGTCCAGACGCCGGCACCAAGACCATATAACGTATCATTCGCAATTTCGAGTGCTTCTTCTTCCGTCTTGAATGTCGTGACCGATAGAACCGGTCCGAAAATTTCTTCCTGGAAGATGCGCATCTTATTGTGTCCTTTAAAGATCGTTGGTTGAATGTAATATCCTTCTGCGAGATCTCCTTCGAGCATGTTGCGCTCTCCACCGATTAGACACTCTGCGCCTTCCGACTTACCGATTTCAAGATACGAAAGGATTTTCTCCATCTGTTCGTTCGAAGCTTGAGCACCCATCATGACGTCGGCATCAAGAGGATTTCCGATTTTGATGGCTTTGACGCGCTCTAAAACACGTTCCATGAACGGTTCGTAAATCGATTCTTGAATCAAGGCACGCGACGGACACGTACAGACTTCCCCTTGGTTCAACGCAAACATCAATAATCCTTCGATTGCTTTATCAAAGAATGCATCGTCTGCCTGCATGATATCTTCAAAGAAAATGTTCGGTGATTTCCCACCGAGTTCGAGTGTGACCGGGATCAAGTTCTGCGAAGCATACTGCATGATCAAACGTCCTGTCGTCGTCTCACCCGTAAAGGCGATTTTGGCGATTCGTTTGCTCGACGCGAGCGGTTTCCCTGCCTCAAGACCGAATCCATTGACGATGTTGAGCACACCTGGTGGAAGTAAATCTTCGATGATCTCAACGAGTACCATGATGCTCGCTGGTGTTTGTTCTGCTGGTTTTAAGACAACACAGTTTCCTGCTGCGAGAGCTGGTGCTAATTTCCAGACAGCCATCAGGAGCGGGAAGTTCCACGGAATGATTTGACCGACGACGCCAAGTGGCTCATGGAAGTGATACGCAACCGTATCTTGATCGAGTTCGCCGACCGAACCTTCTTGTGCACGAATGACCCCAGCGAAATAACGGAAGTGGTCGATCGCGAGCGGTAAATCGGCGTTAAGTGTCTCACGAACGGCTTTTCCGTTCTCAAGTGTTTCCGCATAAGCGAGCATCTCGAGATTTTCTTCCATTCGATTGGCGATCTTATTTAAAATATTCGAACGTTCGGTTACAGATGTTTTTCCCCATGCTTCTTTTGCCGCATGTGCTGCGTCAAGAGCGAGTTCGATATCTTCCTTTGTAGAACGAGCGACTTGGCACAACACCTTACCAGTAACAGGTGTCACATTATCAAAATATTCTCCCCCGACTGGTGCCGTCCATTTTCCATTAATGTAGTTTTCATACCGTTCCTTGTACTGTACTTTTGACCCTTGCTTGTTCGGAATGTCATAAATCATGCGTTATATCCTCCCTCAACTAAAATGGTCAAGCAGTGAGACGGATGCTTGTATGCGCTTACATTTTAATATAGGCTAAAAACAGTCCTCTCAATACCATCGTACCAAAATTATATGAAAAGTCAAAAAATTCTGGTAAATACCCGTGATATTTTTCGAAAAAAAACATCTCCATTTTCGGGAGATGTTTTGCTGGTCAAGACCGTGTCGGATCGATTCCATCTTCTTGATCAGACGGTGTATCAGAACTACCAAAGTCACTCACTTTCGAGAATCCGTCCGTATCACCGTCGATGTCTTTCCCGCGAGCTGTGACAGATGGATCTAGTACATCTTCTTCGCTTGGTCGCGAATTCGGATCGTTCTCGTTTTGTTCTGCTTCTTCTTTTGCATGCTCAATGCATAATAGGGTTTCTGGAATGATATCAAGACGTTCGATTTCAATCTCTTTTCCACAGACTTCGCAAATGCCATACGTTTCGTCCTCGATTGCTTTTAAGGCGCGATCCACATCTGATAGCATATCCTCTTGCATATCCGTGATTGCTTGATCACGTTCCCGCAAGAACAATTCATCGCCGGAATCGGCAGGATGATTATCGTAACTCGACAATTCACCTTCATCGTAATCGGTATCGCGTTGTTCGATGTTTGATGTCGTCTTTTCTTTTTCCTTCAATAACCGTTGCTTAAATTCTTCCGTCTGTTGTTTAGATAACATGATTGTTCGACTCCCCTTCGTTAGAACCTCTGTTAAGAATGTAGCCTATTCGAAGAAGAGTTAAACCATCACGAACACTTATAAGACCGAATTGATCCATGAAGATCACAGATAACCGTCATGCATTCATTCCCATCGTTAAAACAAATCTGATGTGATCGTCCATTCTTCGATGTCGTGATGTCATCAATCCACAGTTGCGAAGCATCTGCTGAAGACAGCATCGCGATTTTGTCGCGAATCATGAATAAATCAAACGGTAACAGATTCAAGGATTGAATCGTCAAACCATGTTTACGGAAGAGTGGATCAAGCTGATATTGCGAGAGACTGTACAAACACTTCTCGGCTCCACCAATCAACAACTGAATCGAATGGGAGGGTTCATGACTATCGATTCGCTCCTTATGCAGGATAATTCGTCCTCGAACACCAGACTCATTGAAAATTCGTTGCGTATCCTCTTGTGAAAGGCGTGGTCCACCTTCCTTAACCTTTAAGACGATGTGAGCGAATTCCGCGAAATCCGGTTTTCCGATTTCAAGCGCTGGGATATGACGAACTTCTTCACGTTCAATGATTTCAATCAAGTCACGCTCGACTTGGATGCTGACCGTATCTGTTGAAAAGACACGGACGTCGATCACGAATTGATCAAGTACCGCATTTACTTCGATCGTATACGTTAAATCTAGGTTTTTTTCTTGCTCAACCAACAATCGATTCAAGATAAGTTGATGCAATAAATGGACTGGTGTACGTGAAGAAAACTGACTCGAATAAATCAAATGCTTCGGTCCGGTTCCTTTTGTTGCTTTTGGTCGTGCTCCGTTTAATCTATATACATTCACTTTATAATTTAACATATAATCACCTTCTCTTACCTGAAAAATCGGAATAGAGATGTTCCGTTCATATAGCGTACAATGTATTTTAATCGCTAAATATTCGTTTTCGAATATTCCAAATTTAATATACAAATTGTAATCAAATTGTGATAGTAAGATTTTTAGAAACTGCTTTTTTCGTTGATACCAAGACATATTTAAATCGCAAACTAAAAACACCCTCCACAGATATGAAAGGTGTTCGGCTTACAGAGTTATTCATTCTTAAGCAATCGAATTGACTTGTTGTTGCATCGCTTCATAATGCTCAACGATCCGAGATCCAAGTGGATCCGTTGCTGACAGTTGTAGATATGCGTTCAGCGCATCTTCGATTCCATGTTTCGTAATATATGCATTTAATTCTGAAGATTCTGAATCATTTGGATCGAAATAGGTTAGGGCTGCTGCGATCCCACGTGCTAATCCATCTGCTTCGATCCCACGCTCCATCAATTCCTTCGCTGGTTTGACAAGTCGGTCACTTGGACTCAATTTACGAATCGGTGAACGGGCGACACGAATGATTTCATCATGAATTCGCGGGTTTTCAAAGCGTTTCATATTCTTTTGGATGTACGCACTATGATCGACCGGATTAAAGCCGTACTTTTCAAGTAACAACCACCCTGTTTCGTAAAGTGCCGTCTGGACACCCCGACGGATGCGTGGATCCGTTAAACTTTCAGCGATCGTCTCTTTATGAAATAGTGCTCCGAGGTATGAAGCAATTGCATGTCCCGTGTTGACAGTGAACAGCTTCCGCTCGATGAACGGTTCGATATTCTCGACATAGGTGACGCCGTCGATCCGTGGATAGGCTTCCGGTAGTCCAGTCGTTTCGATCACCCATTCGAAGAATTCTTCCACTTCGACGTACAACGGATCTTCGTGATGCTGAAGTGGAACGATCCGATCAACTGCTGCATTCGGGAAATACCAATTCTCCGCTACCGGTTGATATTTCGCCACCTCTGTTTGTAAGTGTTTTGAACCACCAATCATGTTTTCACACGCAATGACGTAGACAGGTGTCTGTTGATCCCGTTGACGTAACCCTTCCGCGATCAAAGGAGCTACTTTCGACAACAAGCTCGGTCCGACAGCTGTCGTGATTACATCTGCTTCACGAATCGCTGCAATGACCTGATCTGGTTCAGATAAACTGTTGAGTGCCGTCACGCCGTCGACCCGTTCACGCCCTCCTCTTTCAGAGGCATAACCCACCTCATAGGTATGTCGTGCTTTTAATGCATCGACGACCGTCGTATTGACATCTACGAAACAGACTTCGTAACCCGTCTTGACAAGTTGTAAGCCGATGAAACCACGTCCGATGTTACCGGCACCAAAATGGATGGCTTTCATGGTTACACCTCCGCTGTCAATAAGGCGATGATTTCTTCTTTTGATGTCGCTGCCACGATGCGCTCGACGTTCTCCTCATCGGAGCAAATGACTGCGATATTTGAGAGCAACTCGAGGTGTTCATCACCGACGCCAGCGATGCCGATGACGAGTCGTGCTTGTTCCGTTCCGAACGCTACGCCTTGCGGTACTTGTAGAATCGATAGCCCCGTTTTCTTGACTTGTGATTTAGCCGACTCTGTTCCGTGTGGAATCGCGACATGGTTGCCAATATAGACCGTTGATAAGGCATGACGTTCCTGCATTGAATCGATATACCCCGCTTCGACATATCCGTGATCGACGAGGAGTTGACCGGCAGCCGTAATGGCTGCCGTCTCGTCTGCGAATTGTTGATCAAGTAATACAAGTTCCGGTGAAAGGTTCATTGTCGTTGTCATGTTTATTCCTCCTTGAGTGTCTCTATCTTTATCTTTAAGAAATCTTATTTCTTGCTGTTTCGATCTCGTGGACGAGTTGATCATAATATCCGGCATTTAAGAAATTATCGACTGATCGGTGTTCTGCCGTTGGTACCTGTTCCTTCGCCCGCTCCGTCAAATCACGATGCGTGATGATCAGTTCGGCGTTTTGCGGCAATTGACTGATCGACGTATTCGTCACTTTGATG
Source organism: Exiguobacterium sp. EF_C8 (assembly GCF_054956715.1). NCBI lineage: Bacteria > Bacillati > Bacillota > Bacilli > Caryophanales > Exiguobacterium > Exiguobacterium sp. EF_C8. The sequence goes on from NZ_CM143264.1 coordinate 1,827,954, forward strand.
GGTAAGCCCGCTTTATTGATCTTATTGCGAAGGACGGATGCTCCCATCGCACTCGATCCCATACCAGCGTCACAAGCGAAGATGATATGTTCGACTTCCGCAAGTGGTTTGGCATCAGCTGAAACGAGTGTCGAGGCAATCGATTGTTTTCCTTTCATCGCACTGACGTTCGCGCTCGCCTCTTCAAGCGACGTTTCTTTTGCCTTGCTAGTTTTTAGCAGGACAGTCGAGACAACAAATGTCACAGATGCTGAAACAAGTACACCTGCAATCAATCCGACGTAAGAACCGCGTGATGCCATTGCGAGGACCGCGATGATACTACCTGGTGAAGCGGGTGCGACTAATCCGACATCAAACAGGACGAAAGTGAGGATACCACTCATGCCACCTGCAATCATCGCAAGCAACAAGACTGGCTTCATCAAGACGTATGGGAAATAGATTTCGTGAATTCCACCGATGAATTGGATAAATGCTGCACCGGGTGCTGTCTTCTTCGCTGCACCAGAACCGAAGAACGAGTAAGCAAGTAACAATCCAAGACCTGGACCTGGGTTGGCTTCGAGTAAGAACAGAACTGATTTACCCGCCTCGTTTACTTGGTCGAGACCAAGCGGGCTTAAAATACCGTGGTTGATCGCATTATTTAAGAACAAGATTTTTGCCGGTTCGATGAACAAACTCGCTAATGGTAGCAAATGTGCGCTGACGATCGCACCAACTGCTGCGGCCATGATGTCGTCAAGACCTGTCATGAGTGGTCCGAATACTTTGAATCCACCGAGCATCAACAAACCACCGATGATTCCGACTGAGAAGTTATTGACGAGCATCTCGAGACCTGGTTTGACTTTTCCTTCAATCAACTGATCGAACTTTTTGATGACGTATCCACCAAGTGGTCCCATGATCATGGCACCGAGGAACATCGGAATCTCTGTTCCGACGATAACCCCCATCGTCGCAAGCGTCCCGACAACGCCTCCCCTGACGTCATGCATTAATTTCCCGCCCGTGTATCCAATCAGCAACGGTAAGAGATAGGTGATTGTCGGACCGACAAGTTCACCGAGTTCCTTATTCGGTGCCCATCCAGTCGGGATGAAGAGTGCCGTGATGATCCCCCAAGCGATGAATGCACCGATGTTCGGCATGACCATACCGCTTAAAAAGCTACCGAACCGTTGAACTTGTACACGGATACCCCGTGCTCCATTTTGAGCTGTCGCCATTGCGTTAGCCTCCATTTCGTGTATGAGTTGATAAGATGATTGCTTTGCTATGCCCTTATTGTAAGATCATTGCAAGCGCTTACTCAATCTTTCCTAGTTCAGTCTTTGTCCAAGAAGTTGGACAGACTGGAAAGAAGCCTGCCTGATCCAAGAAAAAATCCCTGCCACTTCAAGGATCAAGTGACAGGGGTTTTTCAAGTATTGCCTAGGAATTGATCAATTACCGTTCGAAACGTTCGATTTAAAAGCAGACGAATTGCATGTTCCTCTCCGAACTCAAATTGATCCATTTGTTCGGGACTTTCAATGATTGCGGCACTAATCGAACTGAGTAATTCAAGCAGTTCGTTCGAGGTCTCTTCCGGTGCGACAAGGACAAGAAGCCTTTCGACGGATTGCAACTGTTGATCCATCCCGAGTAAGTCGATTGGTTCAGGCAATTCAAAAATGAGAAATCCTCCTCTTTGAATTGTCGCATCACGTCCGTGGAATAAAGCAAGCCGTGTTCCTGGAATACCAAGACCCGACATCTCATGACGACGCAACAATTGCGCCGAGAGTGAAACAGCTGATTTTGCTAATCCTTGATCGACCATTCTTGTGCTGATCTCAAATAATAACGATTCAATCCCATCGTCCACACGCTCCAACCGTTCCATTTGAAATCCGTTCGACACTTGAATCGACGATGCAACGAGCCGATGCAATTGCTCGAGATCGAGCCATTCTGTTTTCGTCTGCCGTGGTTCTGGTTGGAAGGATTTTGGTAAGGCAAGAATCAATTTTCGGATCCGTTCGACCTCATCCTGAGGGAGCAACGGGTTGACAAGAAGATGTGGTGGGCGGATGTCAGGCAACGGCACGGTCGATAAAACGAAGTCATACGATTCAATCGGTAACCGTTCAATGCCAAACAGCGACGAGTTATCGATATGTTCAAGTTCAGTAAATTCTTGCCGTAACCGATTCATCAATAACTTTGAAGAGCCGAGTCCAGCAGAGCAGACGACTAAAACGCGATATGGTAGTTTAGGTGTCGGTTTGCTGAGAACAGCCCCGAAATGCATGACCCAAAATGCTAAATCCACGTCTTCAAATGTCGCATCTGTGAAGATCGACAGCGCTGCTTGTTTGACCGCATCGAACAGACGTGGATACTCCCGTTCAATTTGTTTGATGACATAGGACGGATTGACGCTATTTTGACGCGTATAGGATTGAATATGCGAAACGAGCCCCCGCTCCAAAGCATAATCTTTCGTAAAGTTCGTTCCATATAATAAAGAGACGTGTTCAATCAATCGTTTCACACGGAGGCGTGTGACGAGTTCTTCCGTATCTCCTGCGTCCGATTGAAAAAACGCGCGCAACTCTTCTGATAACCATTGACGTTCGGCAATCGACAATGTGTCAGGTAATCGCTCTTCGACGCGTTCCACCCATTTGAGAATTTCGACTGGGTACGCTTTTAACTCGTAACGCATCGGAAACTGATCTTTGCGCAACGCTTGTAAAGCTAAGCTGAGTGTGGCACGCATGATTTGTCGGTCATTGAGACGTCCTTCTTTCGTCAACGGTGCAATGACTGCATACGCTTGATTGATCATCTCAAGCCATGATGTTCGGTTCATTTGTAACAGATGGGGTAACTGATCGACATCTCCTTGCAACAACCGATAGAAAGCAAGAACATCCCATTGTGTAAAGATCAATGAGATCAATAAGCGTCGTTTGTTGATCTCTTCGCCGATGACTTCGGCACCAATGCCTTTTTTGCGCTTGATTTCAAGGTCATATTGCATAAACCACTCATCAATCCGCTCTAAATCCTGGCTGATCGTACTCGGTGCCACGTACATCGCATGGGCGATCGCCTGTAATTTGACCATCCCGTCTTCTTGCAGTAGCCGATACGCTAACTCGACTTGGCGATCCTCAGCAGTCGGTAATTGTTTGTGTGACAACAATAATTGGTCCCGTAGTACGTGTTTGGCTTCATCCGTTCCCTCAATCAACAGACCTCTGCCGCGGACATATGTCAAACGTAACTCATGGTCTTCTAAAGACTGGGCAAGACGATCCCGTTCACGCTGAATCGTTCGTTCCGATGTCTCGAGCGTTTCCGCGATTTCTTGTATTTGAACAGGTTCCTCACGTGATAAGAGGAAAAATAAGATATCGTGTTCCCGTGGTGTGAATTCAGTCATGTAGCCTCACTCTTTTCCGCCAAGATTCGAGGATGACGTCATATGCAGTCGGATCCAGAATCCGATCGACTGGATGAACAGAGCGATACGCTTTCCAGACGTGTCGATGGATAAGTTGTGCTTCTCCGACGATAAAAGATGCGTGATCAGGAAGATCTACGATTCGACATGTCTTGACGTCTGTCGTAATCCCACACTCAAGTAAGCGTTTTCTAAAAATCGTAGCCCCTATGACACTACTTGCCATTCCACTCTCGCATACGAAATAGATGATTTCTGGATTCATCCGTCATTCCTCCCCTTCATTTTATAAGAATATCAGAAATAGTTTCGGGGTTTTACCTTGAAACAAAATCAATAGTTATTTTTGAACTGACAGATTTCCTTGCCAAACACAAAAAAGCCTGGATTTCTGAAGATGCCAGAAAATCCAGACTGCGTGATTTAACCAGTTTGTTGCATTGTTCTTAAATATTGACCGACGGCTTCCGCCACTTCACGACCTTCTCGAATTGCCCAGACAATGAGCGATTGACCGCGTCGTGCGTCACCTGCGGCAAATACACCTGAACGATTCGTCTCATAACGAGTCGTCTTGATTTTTCCGCGTTCCGATGCAACCGCTAAATGCTCGAGTATACACTCTTCCACACCGCTGAATCCGATAGCGATCCAGACTTGATCGACCGGGAAGTAACGATCGCTCCCTTCGATTTCCTCAAAGATCACCGCACCCGATTCATTTTTTGTTTTTGTCGTCTGAATCGTCCAGACACCGGTGACTTGACCCGATTCACTTGTCGTGAATCGCTTGATGGCGATCAAGTATTCACGGGGATCTCGACCGAATTGTTGGAATGCTTCCGCATATCCATAATCGATCGAATAAAGCAAAGGTGTATCCGGCCACATGTTTCCTGTTGCACGTGTCGTACCTGGTTGTTCATGCTTGCCGAATTGGACGACGGAGCGGCAGCGTTGACGGAGCGCCGTCGCTACACAGTCTGCCCCTGTATCGCCGCCACCAATGACAAGAATATCCTTATCTCTCGCATCGTGATCAGGAGACAACGGTTCTTTCGAGAGCACGTGGCGTGTCACTCCAGTCAGATAATCCATCGCATAACCGACTCCTTGCGTTGGTGCTTCTGTCAATTTTCGTGGTTCCGTCGCACCGACACACAAGATTACAGCATCATACTCTGCTTCAAGTGTCTCGAGCGTGATATCTGCGCCGATCGTAACATTCGTCCGAAAGTGGATTCCTTCTGCTTCAAGCAAATCAACACGACGCTGTACGACCTCTTTATCGAGTTTCATCGCTGGTATACCGTATGTCAAAAGCCCGCCGACGCGGTCCTCTCGTTCAAAGACGGTGACCTGGTGCCCTGCTTGATTCAGCTGATCAGCAGCTGCAAGACCGGCAGGACCAGATCCGACGATGGCAATAGAATGCGACGAACGTATCATTGGAATTCGAGGCACGACCCATCCTTTTTCAAACCCGATATCAATGATCGATCGTTCAATATCCTTGATTGCAACTGCAGGTTCATGAATTGATAACGTACACGATCCTTCGCACGGCGCTGGGCAGACGCGACCCGTGAATTCAGGAAAATTGTTCGTCTCAAGCAGTCGATCGAGGGCCTCTTGAAAACGTCCTTCTTCTACAAGTAAATTCCATTCTGGAATTAAGTTATAGACTGGACAACCGATCTTCACTTGATCAAATACTTCCCCTACATGGCAAAACGGGGTGCCACAATCCATACATCGACTTGCTTGTTGACTCGCTTCCGCTTCCGTCAAAGCCGTCTTGTATTCACTAAAATCCCCCACCCGTTCGCTTGGGTGTCGTTCCGCTCCGCTTGAACGAGCAACTGTCATGAATTGATCGCGTCGTTTCATCGTACTCCTCCTGTTCTTCGACCAAGATGTGTCTCGAATGCGAGTAACATCGCTTCTTCAGTGTTATGTCCTTGTTTTGCGAAATCAGCCATCAATGTCGTCACTTTCTCGTACGTCGATGGAATGACGCGGATGAACGAATGGATGACATGATCCCAGTTCGCTAGAATCGCATCGCCCTGCTCACTTCCGGTCCGTTCGACGTGCCGCTCGATGAACGTCTTCAGTCGCGTGATCTCTTCGGCATGCGTGACGGGTCCAGTCGAGACGAGTTCGCGGTTGACACGTTGTAAAAATTGTTCGGGATTACGCGGTAAGACATAAGCGACACCGCCTGACATACCGGCTGCAAAGTTTTTTCCGATATCGCCAAGGACAACGACAGATCCACCGGTCATATACTCGAGTCCATGGTTGCCGATTCCTTCGACGACGGCAACGGCTCCACTGTTTCGAACCGCAAATCGCTCACCTGCCTGACCGTTCACATAGAGTTCTCCACTCGTCGCCCCGTAAAGTGCGACGTTACCGATGATCGACTGATCGGACGAGACGAACGAAATCGAACGTGGAGGATGAACGGCAATGATACCGCCGGACAACCCTTTCCCTACATAATCATTCGCTTCTCCCGTGACATCAAGCGTCATCCCACGTGGGAGATACGCACCTAAACTTTGCCCGGCAGATCCCTGCAGTTCAAGTTTCAATCGATCCGTCGGAAGACCAAGTGCCCCAAATCGTCTGGTCAGCATTGCACCGGTCTGCGTGCCAATCGCACGGTCTGTATTTTGAATCGTTAAACGTAGTGTCTGTGGCTGACTGAAATCTGCCGACTCTAAATACGGTGCGACTTCACGGGCGTCAAAGGAACGCTCAACGTGATGCTGTTGTTGTTCAGCCGGACCGTGTGACACATGAACGAGGAGACGAGAGAAATCAAGACTTTTCGCCTTCCAATGCGTTCGTTGTCGTTCCGATGGTTCGAGTAAATCCATACGCCCTACGAGATCTTGCAACCGTCTCACACCGAGCTTTGCTAAATGTTCTCGTACTTCCTCAGCGATAAATGTCATGAAATGGACGACGTCATCGGCAGATCCGGTAAATTTCTTGCGGAGCTCTGGATCCTGTGTCGCGACACCAACAGGACACGTATCGAGATGACAAGCACGCATCATGATACAGCCGACAGCGATAAGTGGTGCTGTCGCAAACCCATATTCATTCGCTCCGAGCATTGCTGCGAGGATGACATCACGACCGGTCAATAGCTTTCCGTCCGTCTCGAGAACGACACGCTCGCGTAACCCGTTTAATGTCAACGTTTGATGTGTTTCAGCAAGACCAAGTTCCCATGGCAGTCCGGCATGTTGAATACTCGTCTTAGGTGAGGCGCCCGTTCCGCCGTCATGACCACTGATGACGATAACATCTGCTAACCCCTTCGCAACGCCAGCAGCAATCGTTCCAACGCCTCCTTTGGCGACGAGTTTGACGCTAATCCGGGCTTGATCGTTCGCACGTTTTAAGTCATGAATCAACTGGGCTAAATCTTCAATTGAATAGATATCATGGTGTGGAGGTGGTGAGATCAATCCAACACCAGGTGTTGATGCACGTACACGCGCGATCCATGGATAGACTTTTTCACCAGGCAATTGACCACCTTCACCGGGCTTCGCACCTTGTGCCACCTTGATTTGTAATTCATCGGCATGTACCAGATAATGACTCGTCACTCCAAAACGACCAGAGGCGATTTGTTTGATTCGGCTCATCCGGAAATCGCCATTTTCATCGTGTTCGTATCGTTCTTCTTCCTCCCCACCTTCACCACTGTTACTTTTACCACCTAAGCGGTTCATCGCAATCGCGAGTGTCTCATGCGCTTCTTTTGATAACGAGCCGTATGACATTGCACCTGTTTTAAAGTATTTGACGATTTCGCTAATGGGCTCGACTTCTTCGATCGGGATTGACGTCGTCTCCTTGAATGTCAACAGATGTCGTAGCACCGTTGCTGGTTCCTCCTGAATGCGTTGTGCGTACTTTTGATAGAGCCGGTAATCATTTGTGCGGCATGCGTGTTGCAGCAAATGAATCGTCGCTGGATTAAACGCATGATGTTCTCCTGCTTGACGGTACCGGAAGACACTGCCGGACTCTAAATGAATCCGTTCATCTGCAACCTGTTGTGCTCGTCGGACTTCTTCTTCCATCAGCTCAAGCGTCATCCCACTCAATTGAGAGACCGTGCCAGTGAAATGCTGTTCGATGACAGAGCGATCGATTCCGACTGCTTCAAAGATTTGAGCACCCCGATAACTGAAGATCGTCGAAATGCCCATCTTCGACATGACTTTGACGACGCCTTCCGTGACTGCTTTTTGATAACGTTTGGCTACATCCGTAAAACGATCCCCTACTGCTTCTTCAAGCGTCGCATATGCCAGGTACGGATAAATCGCATCCGCACCATACCCGATCAACGTGGCGACATGATGGACTTCACGAATTTCTCCACCTTCAACGATCAAGCTGAGATTTGTACGTAATCCCTTACGGATCAGCGCATGATGAATCGCACTCGTTACTAAGAGGATTGGCATCGGTAATGTTCCAGGGCGAACGAGACGATCCGATAACGTCAATAATTCATACCCGTTTTGTGCAGCGGTCACAGCCTCATCAACGATCATGTCAAGCGCTTCTTCAAGCGAGTCGGTGAACGTCGTTGAGATCGTTTTCTGCTTAAGTCCACATTGTTTAAGCACATGGGCTTCGTCTGGTCGCAGGATCGGCGTCTCTAAGCGAACACGACGACAGTTCGCACGGTTCGGCGTCAGCAGCTCCCCTTGTCGACCAAGCCATGTTAGCGTCGAGGTGACGATCTCTTCGCGTAACGCATCGATCGGTGGATTCGTGACTTGTGCGAATAGCTGTTTGAAATAACGGAACAAGGATTGAGGACGTTCACTTAAGACCGCTAGCGGTATGTCCGTTCCCATCGCGCCTAACGGATCCTTTTGTTCTTCGACGAGTGGAATCAAGTATTGATCGATATCTTCACGCGTGTATCCAAAATGCCGCTGTTTCGTTCCAAGTTCAATGAGTGTTTCCTTGAAGTCGTTACTTGAGAGGGAAACGACTTCTTGAGCGAGCCACTCCGCGTAAGGGTGACGTGTCGCTAGCTCCCGCTTGATCTCTTCATCTGCGATTAACTGACCGGACGCAAAATCGAGTAAAAGGAGTTCACCCGGTGCTAATCGTTTTTTGTACAAAATGTCTTGTTCACGAAGAGGGAGTACTCCTGCTTCTGACGACAACATGAAGTGACCATCGCGTAACAATACATATCGCGCCGGGCGTAAACCGTTTCGGTCAAGCGTCGCACCAATCTGTTTTCCGTTCGTGAAGACGATGGCAGACGGACCATCCCACGGTTCCATCATGCTACTGTGATACTCATAGTACGCGCGCTTCGCCGGTCTGATTTCGGCATGTTCGAATGGTTCCGGCACGAGCATCAGTGCTGTCTCAGCGAGAGAAAGACCTGACAGATGAAGAAACTCAAACGCATTATCAAGCATTGATGAGTCGCTACCTGTCTCATCCAATATCGGCAACACTTCCTCTGCCCGATTACCGTACGTCGTCTCAGCAAGTCGACGTTCTCGACCGCGCATTGCCCGAATGTTTCCTTGCAACGTATTGATTTCGCCATTGTGAATCAAATAACGGTTTGGATGGGCACGTTTCCAACTTGGGAACGTGTTCGTACTAAAACGTGAATGTACAATACCAAAGCCTGACTGATAGCGTTCGTCTCGTAAATCATCAAAGTACGCACGTAGTTGATCCGTCGTCACGAGTCCTTTATACACGATTGTTTCACTCGAGCTACTCAAGACGTATTGCTCGAGACCGAGTTGCTCCGATTCACGTTCAAACGCTCGTCGAATCAAAAAAAGTGTTCGTTCAAATGTCAATCCTTCCATCGCCTGTGCACCAATGAAGCATTGACGAATGACTGGCTCCGTACGACGTGCACCTGATCCAAGCACTTCGGACCGAACAGGTACGGTCCGCCACCCTAATACGTCTTGTCCTTCTGTCAAAATGATTGACTCTAACGTTCGTTCGAGTCGCATCCGTTCCCGTTCCTCACGTGGCAAGAACATCATGAAAACGCCATAATCCCCTTTTTTAGGGAAGGAAATGTGCCGAACCGTTTCACGAAACAACCGATCTGGTAATTGCGTTAAAATACCCGCCCCGTCTCCAGTCTTCGCATCACTCCCTTGTCCACCACGGTGTTCCATTTGACAAAGCATGGCCAATGCATGTTCAACGATTTCATGACTCGCTCGTCCTGTTTGATGTGCGTAAACCCCGATCCCACACGCATCATGTTCCATACGAGGGTCGTATAAGCCCTGCTGTTCAGGGTATTTATGAAATGTCATAGTAGCACTCTCCTTGCCTTCTTAATTTTCTGTATATTCAGTTAAGTTACACTTTACACCCTTTTATGTTTATTCGCTACTATGCATAATCACCATCTCGTCCACCCTCAGGAGGTAGAATTACCATATATCAACATTGATAACGCTTACATATACTTGGATATTCATTCAATATTTTTTTTAATTAAATCCAACACTTTATGCGCGTATTGCTTTGCCCGAACATGTGATTCCGTGGTATTTTTAAGTAGGAACAGCGTTACTGATTACGGAAATAAAGAGAGGAATAATACGATGAAAAAAACAATGCAATGGACGGGACTCTTGATTGCAGGAAGCTCGATTCTATTAAGCGCATGCGGTCAACAAGACGAGAAAGCAACCGCATACGATAAAATCCAAAAAGAAGGCACAATCGTCGTCGCAACAGCAGGTACACTTTACCCGACGTCCTATCATGATGAAAAAAGTAATAAATTGACGGGGTTTGACGTTGAAGTCGTCAAAGAAGTAGCCAAACGGCTTGATTTGAAAGTAAAGTTCAAAGAGATGTCTTTCGACGGTATGTTGACAAGCGTTAATACAGGTCAGGTTGACCTTGCGGCTAACGACATTACGATCACCGATGACCGTAAAGAAAAATTCGCTTTCTCAAAACCATATAAATATACGTATGGTACGGCAATCGTCCGTAAAAGTGATTTGTCAGGCATCAAGTCTCTAGAAGATCTAAAAGGAAAAAAAGCTGCCGGAGAAGCAACAACGACATATATGCAGATTGCTAAAAAATACGGTGCAAAAGAAGTCACTTACGATAATGCGACGAACGATCAATATCTACGAGATGTCTCAAATGGTCGCACAGACGTCATCTTGAATGATTATTACTTGCAAACACTGGCTGTCGATTTCTTCAAAGACTTCGATATCACGATTCATCCGGACATCGCCTATAACCCGAGCCAAGTCGGTTTAATCATGGATTTAGACAATAAAGAACTTCAATCCAACATTAACGAACAACTCGATAAAATGAAGGAAGACGGTACATTAAAAGACATTTCGAAGCAATTTTATGCCGGAAAGAATGTTTCCCAAATGCCTGACGTCAAAACGACGATTGTCGATGTGAACTAATGATGTCATCGATTGATTGGCGGTCCGTCTTCAATCCTGAATTGGCGGTTGATTCGTTTCCATATATTTTAAGTGGACTTGGACAAACATTATGGATTTCTTTGCTCAGCATGGCGATTGGTCTTGGAATTGGGTTAATTCTTGCGCTTTGTCGTCTCTCTCATTTTCGAGTATTGCGTATTGGAGCGAGCGCCTACATCTCATTTATGCGTGGTGTACCCATCCTTGTGCTATTGTTCATGTTGTATTTCGGGCTGCCAGTCATCAATATTCAACTGAACGCGTTGACTGCTGCGATTACTGGTTTTAGTTTAAATAGTGCGGCATACATGGCAGAAATCATTCGTTCTTCCTTACTCTCGATTGATCGTGGGCAGGAAGAGGCAGCGGCGTCCCTCGGTTTATCTAGGTATCGGACGTTTGTTGGCATCATTTTGCCGCAAGCGATTCGAATTGCCATCCCACCGCTTTCGAACGTCTTGCTAGATCTTGTCAAAGCTTCGTCGCTTGCTGCCATGATTACTGTCCCTGAAATTTTTCAAAAGGCAAAAATCGTTGGTGGGCGTGAATTCGACTATATGACCGTCTATTTTGTCGTTGCGTTCATTTACTGGGGTATATGTTCATGTATCGCAGTCATCCAAGAGATTCTCGAGCGTCGTTTTGCCCGGTATCTCTGATTTATTATCTCGTATATGGTAATACAAACAGGCGATGGACATGATCCTTCGCCTGTTTGTATTTTCAATTGTTTGATATCTGTTTAGCCTTCTCGATACATGGCTAAAAAATGTTCTAATTGTTGCGGCTGTAGCGGTCGATAGAATAGATATCCTTGCAACGTATGACACCCCATCTGTTCGAGCAATGTTGCCTCTTCTTCAAGTTCGATTCCTTCTGCTACGATTGTCATATTTAATCGTTTTCCTAATTGAATGATCGTCTCGATCATTGCTCGTTTCCTTTCAGAATGAATCGCTTCTTGAACGATTTCTTTTGGAATTTTCAATTGATCGAACGGTAGTTCCACGAGTGGTTGCATGGATGAGAATCCAGTTCCAAAATCATCAAGAGCGATTCGAATGCCATACAAATGGAGTGCGTTTAATGTTTCGATAATTTGCTCGGTTCCTTCGATAAAGATATGTTCTGTCATCTCGATTTCAAGTAGGGATGGAGGAAAACCTGTTTGCTTTAATATAGTGAGCACTCGATTCGTAAAATCAGCTTGTCGTAATTCCCACGGTGAAACATTAACCGAAATCGTCAGAGGTTCCTTCCCTTCCTCCAACCAAGCTTTTCCTTGAAGACAGGCTTGACGCATGACCCATCGCCCTAATGTCTCAATAAATCGTGTTCTTTCCGCGAGTGGAATGAACTCAACTGGTGGAACAAGACCGTATTCCGGATGATTCCAACGAATTAAAGCCTCTACACCTGTAATTTGACGCGTTCTCGCATTGACTTGAGGTTGAAATAAAATAAAGAAGTCTCGATCCAATTCTGCATCATATAAATCGCGCGTTAACTGGAGTGCTCGCTTCCGTTCATTTTGTGTTGCTAAGTCTGTGATCGCATACGTGTTCTTTCGATTTGCTTTGGCTGTAAATAATGCAATCTCCGCGTCATTGATGACATGGTCCGTCGATTCATCATTAATATAGGAAACACCAATACTCGCAGTAACATTGATTTGCTTAAAGTCGATTTGTACACGTTCTGATACACTTGATAAAATATCGTCACAGAGGACTCGTGCATCATGATGATAAGGCGCATGCAGTAAAAAAGCACTACCGCTCGCTTTCGCAATCGTACAATCTGAAAAACGATTCATCAATCGTCGACCAATGATGTGTAATGAACGGTCACCAGTTCGGTAACCGAATGCATCATTTACTGTTTTGAAATCATCCAAATCCACGAGACAAATCATATCGCCATCTTGTTTTTTCTTATCTACTTCAATGACAAACGAAGAGCGGTTTGGTAAACCTGTCACGGGATCCGTAAATGCTTGTTCCTGTAAACGGGCTAAGTATTCAATATTTCGTTCAAGACGGGTAACATATTGATTATGGATCAGTAAACTAATGATCGTCGCAATCAAGATAAGTCCAATACGCGCGATGTGATCGGATACAAACATCGAAGTGTTTTCAAGTGATGGAGTTTGATACCAAATATAAAGAAGAGAAACCGTCGTGATGCTTGTTGCGTACAGTAGCATCGTTCGGTTGATGACGACTAAGGAAGCTAATATGAATAGAAGGGCACATGCCCAAACTGTCTGGACTCCCTTACCGATGAATGGATGATAAATATATGGAATCAATAAAAAAACGCTAGACATCATATGTGGCTTTAGTCGGTCTGATAATGTACTTTTACCGATGAAGTATTGAACACTCCCAGCACTCGCAATGACAAGTGCACGTATCCAATCCTCTCCTTTCAAACCATAACTACTAAATGTATTGGCAACGATATATAAAACGGCACCACAACTCGTCAAAATAAAAATGATCATCCCGAACAATTGATAATTTGCCCGAATTTCTCGATGATATTGCTGACTATTGGAAGAACGTCGCTGTGTATTCATCGCCATCCCCTCTTTCAAGTTCCTGTCGTTTATTTTCCTTATCAGAACCAAAATAAAACTTGAATTTTCTAAAAATAATAAAATAATGGGAAGTCATGATTTTAAGTAAAATGGGAATAGATAGGTATAGAAAGGAGCGATCACTATGTCTCATTTACTATTCATCGAAGCAAACGATAGCACGCATCAAAAAAAAGGCATTAGTTCTGAATTAAACGATGCCTTTCTGAATACTTATCGTGAAAATCATCCTGAGGACAAAATTACGGTTTTGAATTTATTCGAGGAACGTCTTCCCTTCTTTGATCTAAAACTTGCGAACGCGGCAGGGCGGCTATTTAAAGGGGAAGAATTAACTGGAGATGATGCGACTCATGCACAACGGCTTCAAGAATATTTAAACGGATTCTTAGATGCCGATAAAGTTGTCTTTTCATTTCCGATGTGGAACTTAACGGTTCCGGCACCGCTTCACAATTACATGGATTATCTCGCCCAGGCTGGTCAAACGTTTCGTTATACAGCCGAAGGTTCGATCGGACTTGTTGAAGACAAACAAGTGCTGTTGATTCATTCACGCGGTGGTGATTACTCGACAAAAGAGAAAGCCCCAAGTGAACACGCGGTTCGCTATATGTTGGACTTGTTAGCATTCTTTGGGATCAATGATGTATCAACTGTCATTTTAGAAGGACATCAGCAATACCCAGATCGTGCATCTGAATTGATCGAACAAGCGCTTCAAGAGTGCCGACAATTCGGTCGTTCGTTTTAAATTGGGAATAGAACATACTCTGCATATCCTTCCAGAAGACGTTTTTCATGAATCGGCATATCAAATGCACAAAATAAGGAATAGGCCATCGTAAAATCACGCTGGATATCTGAGAGATCACCATTTAATTGCTGCTTAAAGTACCCCCTTTGAAAGTAAAAGTGACCTAAGAAATGACCGTCTTCCAATTGAAGACTCTCCTGAATACCTTGTTCGGTGATTTTTAGACCAGCAAGGTATTTTTTTTGCAGTGAAAGTTGTTGTCCATAATTATATAAAATCTTGATTCGAACTTTTTTTAATTCGATCGTTTCGTATTTTGCTTGAATCAAATTCTGAAAAAGATCATCCGCTAATTCAAAGTCACCGTGTTCGACATACAGATTCGCCATCCCCATCTGAATCCGTAGATACAAGGTAGCTGATTCAAACCAGAGTTGTTCTTTATTTAGTAACCGTTCGAGCGATTGAACAGCTTTTAAGTAATGAATTTGACCACTTCTTTCCTGCACGATGACTTGATAATATCTTGCTAAATTACGTACCTGTTCATATTCAGTTGTAGACAGTACGTGTTCGCTCAATTTCAGAGCATCTACATATTGATTAGTACGTAACAAGTCCGCTAATTGTTCATCATATGATTGAAAGACATCACTTCGTAAATGATCTTGAAACAACATCGATAATGGTACTTTCAGCCGTTTTGCCACTTGTTGGAGTAAATCAATGGTAGGTGAATTTTTACCGTTTTCGACTTTACTAATTTCAGCTTGGCTACAGATGCCTTCACATAATTCTGCTTGTGTGATCTTTTTTTCTTTTCGAAGTCGCTTGATTTCATAGCCAATGGAGACGGGTAAATGATTCAAATTATACTCCTTTCTTTTACTTCCATGATTACATTTGAAAGTAGAGAAACTGGTTTTTTCCTTTTAATACTAGCGCGGCATGATTTTCATTACCAAAAGCAGTAAAAAGAGAATAGGCGTAGGTAAACGCGTCACGAATATCACTTTCTGCGTAACTCAATTCTTCATAGAAACATCCCTTTTGATAAAAGAAGTGTCCTAACATCGCTGTATCTTTTCGCTCAACGGATAAGGCGATTCCTTTTTCAGTAATCTCTAACCCTGTTACAAAATCATTTTGAAAATAGAGCTGTTGCGCATGATTATATAAAATTTTACATTGTAACTTTTTCAGCGTATCCGTCGAGTAATCATAGGTTAGTAATTCTTGATAAATTTTTCTCGCGTACGGATACTGACTGTTTAAATAATAATAGTTTGCAACAGACATCCGGATACGTAAATAAAGAACAGGGTAATCTGTTTCCATTTGTTGTTCATCCGATAACCGAAGCAACTGTGAGATACATGTTCGATAATCGATATCTTTTTTCCCTTCGCGAGCGACCCATTCAAAATAACGAATCAATAACTGAACGGAAGGAGGAAGACTAGTTGGTAAACATCTCATGAAATCAAGCATTTCATCATAACGACGTTGTCTAGAAAAGTCCGCTAGTTGTACCTCATAGCGCTGAAATAGTTTTACTTCATTTGAATCGATGAAAATCTGATCCATTGAAATATGTAACTTTTGAGACAAACGCTGAACAAGATCAATTGTTGGTATAGTTTTCCCATTTTCAATCTTACTTAATTCAGCTTGACTGCATACATCCTTCGCTAATTCTTTTTGTGTCAACTTCCTCTCGATCCGTAGTTGTTTGATCTGTTTACCAAATGATTCAATACGCAACGTTTCTCCTCTTTTCTCGTTTGTTAAGCAATGACCTCATTCAGGTATAGACTGCAAAAAAGAACGTTTCACCTCTAGAACGATGTCAGCATATTGTTTCATCTGAAAGGCAGAGAATAATTCGTAGGCCATCGTATAATCATGTTTCGTCTGCAAGATATCTACACCCATTCGCTCATGAAATTCACCACGTTGATAATAGAAGTGCGCTAAATAGGATGTCTGTTTCAATTTTCGACTGAGCAGTATCCCTTCCTCGATGATACGAAGTCCCTTTTCTGACTGATTAACTTTATATAATAATTTCGCATAATTATAAAGAATCTTAAGTCGTTCTTCTTTTAAACCGCTAATTTCTGTCGTGAACTGTAATACGTCAGTATATATTTTTTCTGCTTGTTGATACTGTTCGCACTCCGCATATAAAATGGATAGTGCCATCTTGACTCGAAAGTAAAGAATCGGATCCTGCACCTGTAAACCTTCTTGATCGATCAATCGTGCAAATAAGACTGAGGTCGTTCGATAATCAACGTGCTGTTGCCGATAGGCGATCACGATTTCATAGTATCTCACTATTCGCCTTACTTCGTCAGAAGATCGACTGGATGAGACTTGTTTCATTACACGAAGGCATTTATCAAATTTATTTTCTCGTACTAACTTACGAAGTGCTTGGTCAAGAATACGAGCTTGTTCCAAACGATGTTCAGCACCATCTTTAACGAGTTCGGACATAGGAACACAAAGTTTTATAGCAAGTTGCTGTAATAATTCAACGGTCGGCATCACCTTACCGTTTTCAATTTTACTAATTTCAGCCTGACTACAGATCCCTGTACTAATGTCTTTTTGTGATACGTTGTTCAAACGTCGATAAAATTTCAGTGTCTCCCCAATTGGATGTACGTTTTTCATCTTATCACCTCTCACTACTCATTTGATTGCACTTTTAATAAAAAAACCTTCTTGTTTGGCAAGAAGGTTACGCATCCTATTTATCACTTCTCAAAAGTAAATAACATATACTTTTCCTTCATGCGAAGAATCATCTGTTTTCGAACATCATGCTCAAACGCATGGAACAACACATATGCGATGGAATACTGTTTTTGAAGTGACATTTCATCTTCACCCGATTGTTCGTGGTAGTGCGCGAGTTGATAATAAAAATGTCCAAATAAAAATGTATGGTTATGCAGCAAACATAGTTCGTATCCTTTCTTAGCGATGACGATACTATCCTCAGACTTTTCTTGGTATTCAAGAATCTGACAATGATTAAAATAAATTTTCAGTAGCGCATTCAGATGAGCAGTCGACTGGAGCGCTTCAATTTCTTTTTCTAATTCCTGGTATACGGATTCTGTTAAATGAAATAGATCCTGTTCTGAATACATATTCGCAATTGCCATTTTGATTCGAATGAACAATTGGATGGAGTGCGACCACACTTCTTTTTCATTCAACAAGTTACTGAGTAGGCTCGCAGCTGTTCGAAAGTCAATCCGATTTTGTTTTAGATCAATGATCGTTTTAATGTAATTTTTTAAAATATCGACTTCAGTGATCATATTTTTTTCTTGTTGATTAATTCGCTCCATTGCTTCTTCGTACTTCTCTTCTCGAAGCAAATCGGATAAGAATTGATCAATTTGAAAAAATTGTTCTTCATCCGTATGTTCTTGAAATAATAAAGAAATGGGCACCTTTAACCTTTTGGCAATTTGTTGCAACAAATCGACAGTCGGTGAATTTAAGCCGTTTTCGATTTTACTGATTTCAGCTTGGCTACAAATATCTTCACATAGTTCATTTTGTGTCATCTGCTTCTCAATTCGCAGTTGTTTGATTTTTGTACCAATCGATGAAGTTAATGCAGTGATCTCCATCGTTTACTCACTCACTTTCATTAAGCGGAAATAAGAGATGTTCGGAAAAATACGTTTCAAGGATTTTTAAATAAGAGTGATTCTGAGTCGCAACAAAAAAGGAATAGGCGGTCGTATAGGCTTCCGTTGTATCTCGTTCCGATGCTTTTAATGCCTCTAACAAAATGCCTTTTTGAAAATAAAACTGTCCAAGATACGTTAAATCTTGCAATTGTTTCGTTTCTTTAATTACCTGCTCAACTTTCTGCAACCCTTCTTCGAATCGTTCAAACTCTACTAAGTTACGAATGAAATTATACATGATCTTCATTCGAATTTTTTTGTATTCTCTCGTTTGATAAGGTAACTCTAATAATGCCTTGTAGATTTGATGAGCACGATTATATTCTTCATGGTTCGTATAAAGTACCGCTATCACCATCTGAATTCGTGTATAAAGTAAAAATGATTTTTCTTCCACCCGTTCCTCACTGACAACTTGCAACAAGGACGCAATACAGGTCCGAAAATCAACATTTCCTCTTTCATATTCAAGTAATTCTTGATGATAACGAATTAAAATTTGAGTTTCGACAGCGTTTTTTGATTTTTCATATAATATTAAGTCCTTTGCCATATCTGAATATGTTTTTTCGCGTAAATGACGAATCATTCGTTGATCAATTTCGTTTAACTTATGTGACACGATTTCATCTTCAAAAAACAATGAAATCGGAATGCGCAGTCTTCGACAAATTTGCTGTAGTAAATCAATCGTCGGAGAATTTCGACCATTTTCGATTTTGCTGATCTCAGCCTGACTACAAATTCCTTCACAAAGTGCTTTTTGTGTCATTCCTTGTTTTTTTCGTTCTTGCTTGATCTTATCGCCAACAGAATGAATGACTGGATGCATGAAGTTCACTCCTCAATCAAAGATGAATCCATCATAAAAAAAGTCTTTCGTTTCAAGTATATATCACTTGAGACGAAAGACGCGTGTATGCTTCCGGCGAGAATCGAACTCGCACTGCAGCATTACCATTGCTGAGGTCTGCCATTAACCTACGGAAGCTTGTAAAATCTGTTTCTAGTATAACTTATAAAAAAAGACAAGACAAGAAGTCGACGTGATTTCCACGCAACTCCTTGTTACTTTTTTACAGTGTCGTTTTTGTTAATGAATTATCATAGACGACTAAAACCGAATAATGTTCATCCGCTTTAGACGCGACGAATGTTGAAAACTTCAACGTAATGATGGCGTTTGACCCAACACCATTGTTCTCAAAAAATTCGTTCAATCGTTCTTCTAATTCTTCAGGCGTTCGCCCGACAACTACTTTAGAATGTAACATGATCATCACTCCGTTCTGTTATGGTAGGTTCGAGTTAAATAATTGCCTGATCGAATAAATGTTAAACCTTTTATTTTCCGACTTGCTCCTTCCTCTCTTTATCCGCTATGGTGAAATGGAGTAGTTTAACTTAAAAAGAATAGGAAGTGAAGTCTGATGGAACAGATTAATTTCGATGAAACGATTGAGAAACGAAATACAGGATCCGTCAAATGGGACGGACTTCATTCACTTTATGGATCCGATGAGCTGATTCCGATGTGGGTCGCCGACATGGATGTCCGTCCACCGCATCATCTCACAGAACGGTTGACAAGACGTGCTGCTACAGGTCATTTCGGTTACTCGATGTTTGAAGAGGAAGCAAAACAAGCGATTCAGCATTGGTTTCTGAAGCGATATGACGTAACGATCACTACCGATTCCATTCTTTATTCGAACGGTGTTGTTCCAGGACTTGCCCATACAGTCCTAGCGCTAACTGAACCTGGTGATTCAATCATCATCCAGACACCTGTCTATCCACCATTTCATCAGATCATCCAGTCTAACCAACGGCAGATCGTTGAGAATCCACTTCTTTTAGAAGAAGAGACGTACCGGACGGATTTCTCGCTTCTCGAACAACAAATGCAGACTGCGCAGATGATGATTCTGTGTAGTCCTCATAATCCAAGCGGAAAAGTCTTTCCTAAAGAGGAATTACAGCGCATCGTAGCACTCGCGAAACAACACGATGTCTACCTTGTATCCGATGAAATTCATGCGGATCTCGTCTATAAGGGTTCTGTGCACACACCAATTCTTGCCTTAGATTATGAAAAAATCATTTTGGTCAGCGCACCATCCAAAACATTCAATATTCCTGGACTTTACGCGTCTTATTTGGTCGTACCAGACACTTCGATTCGTCAACGGATCGAGGGTGTCCAGCAACGTCATTTTGTTCATCCAAACGCATTGGCTTCAACTGCTATTTCGGCGGCGTACGGAGATCATGCGAGTGAGCAATGGTTAGCGCAACTCCTTGTTTATTTGGAAGACAATCGTGACCATGCCGTCCGTCGTATTCGTCAAGAAATGCCGAAATTAAATGTCATCATTCCAGAATCTACATTCTTGTTGTGGATTGATTTCAAAGCACTTAATCTCGATAGCAAAACGCGCGCCGATTGGCTCGTTAAGGAAGCAAAACTCGCTTTGACACACGGTTCTTCATTCGGTTCCCATGGAGAAACGTTTGAACGCTTAAATATCGGTTGCCCTCGCGCACAGCTCGATCAAGCTCTAGACCGCTTAAGCGCTGCGTACGAACGATTTTGGAGCAATTAATTTGACTCGAATGACCTTAAATCATTAAGGTCATTTTTTAATGCAGTGAATTATTCGGAATATTTCGATTAGAAGAACTTTAATAGGGACTAAAACCGTTTCAATCTCTTGAGGCACTAGGCATGGTGGCACTTTTCCTGAAAATGAAGTGGCTTGCAAAGTCGTTTTATCCTCTGTAAGGTGGGGAACATATCATTTGGCGAACAGGTCAATGTATGCTTGATCGTAAAAAAACTATTGTATTTGGAGGATTTAACTTTATGACGCAAGAATGGATTTCAATCATTCTGTATCTTGTTCTCATGTTGGCAATCGGTTATTTTGCC
This sequence comes from Exiguobacterium sp. EF_C8, assembly GCF_054956715.1. Taxonomy (NCBI): domain Bacteria; kingdom Bacillati; phylum Bacillota; class Bacilli; order Caryophanales; genus Exiguobacterium; species Exiguobacterium sp. EF_C8. Next base: position 1,848,947 of record NZ_CM143264.1, read on the forward strand.
TACAAACGAACGACGAACACAGAGGATTACATGTTAGGCGGACGCGATCTCGGTCCTGGTGTTACAGCACTTTCTGCTGGTGCATCGGATATGAGTGGATGGATGCTCATGGGACTTCCCGGCGCCATGTACGCGACAGGTGTTTCAGCACTCTGGCTCGCACTCGGATTATTGATTGGATGTTACGTAAACTATTTAGTACTCGCTCCACGTTTCCGACTCTATACGGAAATGGCAAATGACTCGATTACAATTCCTGATTTCTTAGAGAATCGTTTTGAAGACAAATCACGCGTGCTTCGTACTGTGTCAGCACTCGTCATCATCATCTTCTTCACGTTCTACACATCAGCTGGAATCGTTTCAGGCGGAAAATTATTTGTCAGCTCATTCGGATTTGATTACCACTATGGTATGCTCTTGACGATTGCGGTCGTAATCGCCTACACCTTATTCGGCGGTTTTCTCGCAGTTAGTTGGACCGACTTCGTCCAGGGCTGTATCATGTTCATTGCACTCGTGCTCGTTCCTGTCGTTGCATTGACCGACGTCGGCGGAGTCGATGGTGCATTCAACTATGCTGAAAAATTAGACCCTTCGTTGTTTGATCCATTTAAAGGGACAACAGTTCTTGGAATCATCGGATTCCTTGCTTGGGGACTTGGTTACTTTGGTCAACCACATATTATTGTTCGTTTTATGGCAATTCGCTCTGTCAAGGACTTAAAAAGTGCTCGTCGCATCGGTATTGGATGGATGTTCATCTCTATCATTGGTGCCATGATGACAGGTCTAGTTGGAATTGCCTATTTCGAAGGACAAGGGAATGGACTAGGTGATCCGGAAACAGTCTTTATCCGTTTCTCGGACGTACTATTCCACCCGTATATCACAGGGTTCTTGATGGCTGCGATTCTCGCGGCAATCATGTCGACGATTTCCTCACAATTACTTGTCACATCAAGTGCGTTGACAGAAGACTTTTACAAGACGTTCTTGAAAAAGAATGCAACAGATAAACAACTCGTCTTAACAGGTCGAATTGCTGTTCTTGTCGTAGCTATCGTTGCGAGTATCCTCGCTTGGAATCCGTCAGCGACAATTCTTGCACTTGTCGGTTACGCTTGGGCTGGATTCGGTTCTGCCTTTGGTCCGATCATCTTGCTTTCCCTCTACTGGAAACGGATGACGAAACAAGGCGCATTAGCAGGTATCATCTCAGGTGCCTTGACTGTCATCATTTGGGTGCAACTCGGGCTTAGCACGACGCTTTACGAAATGGTACCTGGATTCTTCACCAGCTTGATCTTTACGGTCGTCGTCAGCTTGATGACGAAACAACCGGTCAGTGCCGTTCAGGAAACGTTCGAAGAGATGGAAGACGAATTAAAAGACGCTATTCAATAATCACTATCAACAGTGAGACCTCTGCCGCAAAATCGGCAGAGGTCTTTTTTGACTTACAGTTCAATCACGCCATAATGCAACTTCGACGTCTTACGCTTGGATCGTTCAAATCCAAAGCGCTCAAACAGCGGGCTCTCATAATGTGCTTTTAATACGATGCGCTGACGTGCCACACGCTTCGCCTCAATCATCGCTTCAACAGATAAGGCTTCATAATTCGCAAGTTTTCGTAAAGCGTCTAGATGTGTCGATTCTTCAACAGTCTGTTCAAACATGGGATCAAAGTAGATGACATCAAAGCAATTATCCGGACATTCTTTCAAAAATGCGTGATGGTGTCTGACTTTCACTTCGATTCGTCGCATCGCCTGATTGATTGGTTCGTAAGATTCTTCCCAGCGTTTTAATCCGTCCTTGACGACAAAGGCTGTCTCAGTCTTGCTTTCTAGACCGATGATCCGCCCCTGCTCTCCAATGGCATGACTCATGACAATCGCATCTGCACCTAAACCGAGTGTACAATCTAACACATGCATCCCTTCTGATAGGCGTCCCATCGCAACGAGAGGATCTCTTCCACCTGCATCAATTTGTTTGATGCGAAAGACCGCACTTGAAGGATGGAAAAAGAACGATGTCGTTTCGCCTAGTGGGTATAAATCTAGTCGTTTCTTATCGACGACTAATACCGGCAATCTCGTCTCCTGTTGTAGGTGTTCTATGCTTTTTTTTTGCCGCGCGATATAGACGAAGTGTATCGTCTCATCCGCTAACAACTGCTTCACACGATGATGCACGACGTCAGTCGGACGAAGACACGTCGTCAGTCCAATGGTTGGTTTCATACTTCTTTCCCCCATAAAAAATAAGCCAGCCGCAGCTAGCTCATTTCTTTTTCTTCAATAATCCTTCAATATCTTCGATCAATGCTTTTTTCGAAATCAGGTCTTCTTGCTTTTCCTGTTCGACTTTTGCATCGACCGTAGTCCGTTTCATGAGAGCTTGAAGTGTCTCATCGATGCTTGACTTCAAATGATCACGATCTTCTTTGTTAAGAGAAAGATCATGTTGTACTTCATCCCCTTGTTCATCTAATTGGCGTAAGCGTTCCGTCAATTGTTTCGCTTCACGATTCAAGTCCGAATACAATCGTTCGATTTGCTCTAAACGCAATTTGATTCCGTCACGTTCTGTGAACACGTTTCCAGCCCCTTCCAGTATGCAGTTGTCTACATCATTACTTTACCATATTTCGAGGTAATTAAAACAATCACAAGATGATTACAAAATGATTTTTTTAAATTTCTTCCTGCGGATCGGTTCCAGTTAATTTTTGCAATTGCAAGGAGGGTATCGCTATAATGTAAACGAAGCATCAATTGGGATGAGGGAGGATTTTGTGATGGAATTAAGACGTCGAGCATTACGTCATGTCGATCAAGCTGAGTACGACCATTTCTTGAAGTATGGCGAGCAAGCATATGGGCTGTCTCCGCAAGAAATCAAAGGGTATGACCATGAGCTTGGAGAAGAGCGAGCTTTTGATTCCGTCGAGCACAGTTATCCTGAAGATTACTACTTTGATATCGTTGAAGCAGATACGATCGTCGGGCGGGTTCTACTTTTGAAAATGGGTCACTATTTTCAACTCGACTTTATGGTGTTTGATCCTTATACACGACGTGGTATAGCTACTCAAGCAGTTGCCGAAGCATTAAAGCATTCGGGAGTACTAGATCGTCATGAAGTACGCGCGCGTGTTCTCGATCAATCACCACACGCTTTTTACGCGAAACGTATTTTAGAAGCAAATGACTTTACGTCGATTGAGAACTATTACGTCAAAGGGAGACGACGTCGATATTCTTTACAACGACTCGGTTGAACACTATTTGAAAGACCATGAGATTCATGGTCTTTTTTATATTGGTCACATGTGTAACTCACCTTTGACAGGCGATCGATTTCAGCGTACAATTTTCATCTGTATGAACAGAAAGGAGTCTACCTCATGAACGAATGGTTATGGATCCCTTCCATTTTATTAACGATGGGATTATTGATTTTCAGTTATTATCTATTTGGAAAGACCGGATTGTTGATGTGGATTGCCATCGCAACAATCATTGCAAACATTCAAGTCACACAAACCGTCGATATTTTTGGTTTCGTCTTCACGTTAGGAAATGTCGTTTATGGCAGTTGTTATTTAGCGACGGATATTCTCAATGAGAAATATGGCAAACAGGTCGCTCGAAAAGGTGTCTATATGGGTTTCTTTTCCTTGATCACGACGACCGTCCTCATGCAATTCAGTCTCTTGTATACCCCACTCGCCGATAAAGCAGCACTCGAAACATCTGATTCTTTACATCTACTATTCGGACTCCTGCCATGGATTGCTGTCGGTAGTCTTGCCGCTTATCTCGTGTCGCAATTGTTTGATGTCTTCATTTATTCGAAGATTCGTCAAAAGACAGGCGAACGAAAACTTTGGTTACGGACGACGGGATCAACTGTATTAAGCCAATTGCTCGATACGTTGACATTTTGTGCGATCGCCTTTCACGATATGCCATTCTCTATTTGGTGGCAAATCTTCATTACGACATATCTCGCAAAATTCGTCGTCGCCTGGTTCGCGACACCATTCATGTATTTAGCAAAGCGCATCCATCCGACGAAACGATCAACAGATGCTGCAGCCTGATAAAAAAGACTAGAAGAGTTTTGCGAATTGTCGGATAATGGGAATGGAGGTGCCTAGATGAAGATTAAACGTAATGAACCGTTTCGCTATACATTGAAAACACCCGTAACGGGCGAGTTTTATTTGCTGAAAAATGAGCAACGGACACCAAAAGGCTTGATGAAGATTCATAACATCTCACCAAATGGAATCGCAATCACTACTGCATTAAAACTGCCTCTTCAAAAATCAATGAAAATCGTTGTTGAGTTCTCGTTAATCGAAGGGCACGAGCCGCTCTGCATCGATGGATTTTTATTGCATGAGAAGCCTTCTGGTCCTGAGCGGTTGTACGGTATCCATCTTAATTCGACAATAACTGATCGCGAAAAAATTATTTCACAAGTGAAACAGATCGTGCAATTAGAACGGTCACTTCATAAAGACTAAAATGGCATCGCCCTACATTTGTAAGGGCAATGCCATTTTTTAATCAGAAAATTTAAGCGTCAAACGTTCGGAAAACGACAGATTCATATGGCCGTAATGTCAAGCCATCCGATGTATTGGTGTCAGCGTAGTTACCAATCACGTGATCCGTTGTCGCGTGAGAAATCGGTACATGAATGTCATGATCTGCAAACGAACAATAGATATACCACGTTTCTCCTTCAAGCGTCCGCGAATACGCGTAGACTTCCGGATGATCTTCAAGTAAGAGTTCATAGCGACCGTATACGACGAGTTCATGATCATGTCGTAGTCGAATCAATTGCTGGTAGTAATAGAAGATGGACTGTTCATCGGCAAGCGCCTGTTCCACATTGATGTCTGGATAATTCGGATTGACCTTCAACCATGGTGTTCCAGTCGAGAAACCAGCATTTTCCGATGCATCCCACTGCATCGGTGTCCGCGCATTGTCGCGTCCTTTGATATGGATGGAACGTAGTAGTTCCGCTGGTGATGCTCCTTGTGCCGTACGTTCTTTCCACATGTTCCGAATTTCGATATCTTCATAGTCCGTAATGTCTTCAAACGCGACATTCGTCATTCCGATTTCTTCGCCTTGATAGATATATGGCGTTCCTTTTAGAAGGTGTAAGAGCGTAGCGAGCATTTTAGCTGACTCGACGCGATACGTCGTATCATTACCAAATCGACTGACGACTCGAGGTTGATCGTGGTTGTTCCAATAGAGGGAGTTCCAGCCTGTTTCATGCAACGCTGTTTGCCATTTGGTGAAATTTTGCTTGAGTTTAAGCAAATCAAACGGAATGACATCCCATTTTCCGTTCGGACCTGAATCAAGATCCATATGTTCGAACGTAAAGACCATGTTGACCTCTTTACGTGCCGGATCCGTGTAAAGAATGGCATCATCTGTTGTTGCTCCCGGCATCTCACCGACTGTCAGGACATCGTACTTTCCAAACGATGCTTCGTTCATCTCATGTAGAAATTCATGGACACGCGGTCCATTGATATAGTGTTCTCCACCATCTCCATACAATGCTCCTGGATGGACCGTCGCATCGGGTAATCCAGGTGTCTTTGAAATCAAGTTGATGACATCCATCCGGAAACCATCGATTCCTCGATCTAACCAACGACGGATCATCCCATAAACCTCTTGACGCATCTGTTCATTTTCCCAATTCAAGTCAGGCTGTTTTTTCGAGAATAGATGTAAGTAATACTCATTTGTTGACTCATCATATTCCCATGCAGGACCAGAGAAAATCGAACCCCAATTGTTCGGTAATGAACCGTCTGGATTTGCTGGACGCCACATGTAATAATCCCGATACGGATTGTCCTTGCTTTGACGCGATTCCGCAAACCACCGATGTTCATCCGACGAATGATTGATGACGAGATCCATGACAATTTTGATATCTCGTGCATGCGCTTCATCTAGAAGACGATCAAAATCATCCATTGTTCCGAATTCCTTCATGATGGCTTCATAATCTCGGATATCATATCCATTGTCGTCATTCGGTGAATCATAGACTGGACTTAACCAGATGACGTCGATGCCAAGTGTCTTCAGATAATCCAATTTTTCAACGATTCCGTTTAAGTCACCGATTCCATCTCCATTCGAATCCTTGTAACTACGAGGGTAAATTTGATAAACGACACTATCATGCCACCATTTACGTTCCATCTTCTACACTCTCCTCTTTTATGTACCTGTCGTGCTACATATTGAGCAAACGATTGCATCAATTTGTAAAAGCGCTTTCAATTCTCACAACCTCATCTTAACATGTCCATAAGAGGGTGCTCAAGTGAGAACTTTTACTTATTTGATATCATGGAATATGAAATAGGGGCGTTTACCACATCTAATATAATGGGAAAGAACGGTATGAGAAAGGAGTGTGGGCGAATGTATCGTCGGTATTTGCTCTTCTTGGTCTGGGCGATTGCCATTGTCTTTATCTTGTTATTTGGAAATAATCGTGTCTTTCCGGAAGGTTTCTTAATTTCATTTTTACGTTTCGATCAAAGTCAATTTGATACTTCCGCATTAAGTTTGTTTGCTTTACTTGGCATTTATCCATTTGCTTTCTTTTTATTATTTTTAGATGAAAAACGATTTATGCGACCAGGACCGCTCGTTGCAAGCATAGGGTCGTTCTTCTTAGGTGCATTCGTTTTAATGCCCTATGTCGCACTCGCTATTCCAAGGAAAACCTTTTTACCGTTTCAGCGTCGAGGTTGGATTCCAACTGTCGTCGCTTTACTGAGTGTCGTGACGACATTATTGCTTTGGCTTGCCCTCGCACGTGCCGATTGGAATATTTTCCGTATTTATTTCGAGACGAATCAATTTGTTCGAACGATGACAGTCGATTTATTACTGTTTTATATTCTTCAGGTTTATTTATTACGACGCATTCGTCTTCGAAATGAACAATCATTGCAATGGCAAGACGGCATTCCTCTTTTTGGTCTATTCCGCTATCTGTTCACAAGACATCTGCCAGCTTCCTCAAAATCGTGATGGTTTATGGTACAATGGAAATTGGATTTTTTTAAAAGGAGCTGTCATCCGATGGAACAATATCATGCACTTTGCGAACACATTTTGGAACACGGAACAAAAAAGGAAGACCGGACAGGAACGGGAACGCTGAGCGTGTTTGGTCACCAAATGCGCTTCTCCCTTCAAGATGGCTTTCCGCTTATCACGACGAAAAAGCTACATATGAAATCAATCATCCATGAGTTGATCTGGTTTATTTCGGGTGATACGAATATTCGTTACTTGCAGGAAAACGGAGTGCGCATTTGGAACGAATGGGCAGATGAGAATGGGGATTTAGGACCTGTGTATGGGGCACAATGGCGTTCTTTTCCACGTCCTGACGGAACAACGGTCGATCAACTCGCACAAGTCATCGAACAAATCAAGACGAATCCGGATTCCCGTCGTTTGATCGTCAGCGCTTGGAATCCTGGACAAGTCGATGAGATGGCGTTACCTCCATGTCATCTCTTGTTCCAATTTTATGTCGCTGACGGAAAACTGTCCTGTCAGCTGTATCAACGTTCTGCCGACGTCTTTTTAGGCGTACCGTTCAATATTGCATCCTATGCCTTACTGACACATATGATTGCTCATGTGTGTGGACTCGAAGTCGGTGACTTCGTCCATACGCTCGGAGATGCCCACATCTACTCGAACCATGTGGAACAAGTCAATCTTCAGTTGACACGTACCCCTAAAAAATTACCGACGCTGCGCTTCGCTCGAACAGTCGATCGTATTGAAGACTTCCGCTTCGAAGATATCATCATCGAAGGATATGATCCTGATCCGCATATTAAAGGTGTAGTGGCTGTATGATTACACACATCGTAGCGTACACGAAAAATCATGTCATCGGACGCGATAATGCCATGCCGTGGCACCTTCCATCTGATTTAGCACACTTTAAGCGTACGACGCTTGGTAAACCGATCATCATGGGGAGAAAGACGTTCGAATCAATTGGACGCCCGTTACCTGGTCGAGAGAACATCGTCATCACGCGTGATCAAAATTATGTAGTAGATGGCGTGACAATTTGGCATGATTTATCTACCTTACACCCATATGTTGATTCAGAGGAAGAAGTCTTTTTGATTGGTGGAGGAGAATTATTCGCTCAAACGCTTCCTCTCGTACGGCGCATCTATGTAACAGAAATTGATGCGACGCTTGAGGGAGATGTCTATTACCCCGAGATCCCGTCTACTTTTCAAATCACGTCTGAAACGCATTATGATGCAGTAGAAGGAAATGATTACTCCTTTGTCATTCGTCAATATGATCGATCATTATAAAACCAGCCTCTTCCATCCGAATAGCGGAAGGAAAAGGCTGGTTTTTTTACGGTATTTGCATAATCCACTCTGTGATCCATTCTTCCACTTCTTGATCTACATGAGTTACCATCACATAATCGGTAGCACCTCGAGATAAGGCTTCTGCAAGACGATCATCTTCTTGTTCCGTCACGACCAAAACATCAATGATTGAATCTCGTTGTTTTCTCCATTCTTCTAGTCGCAGAAAGTTCTCGATCGCTAATTGATCAAGCGAAAGAATTGCCAGTTGTAGTTGTGTTGTCTGCTGATCGTCTAATGGAACCACTTCGAAGTGGTATTTGGGATGATCGGGTAGATCCAACTGACGGACTTGTTTAAGCAATCTTTCCTCGACACGGATAGACACAGATAATTTTTCAATCGATATTGCCGTAGAGTAGGAAAGGACTTGGTTACGTCCATTACGTTTTGCTTGATATAACGCTTCATCTGCCTCCGCCGTCGCTTGAGCAAGCGTCGTATGTATATCAAATGAAAAGGATAGACCAATCGAAACAGTAATTTTTAATCCATTCGCAAAAACATGTCGTTCGATACGTTCACGTATTTTATTCATATTAGCGATTGCTTGAGGGAATGTTTCTGCTGAAAACAGTAAAATGAATTCCTCACCACCGAAACGAATGAACTCATCGTCGAGACGAGCCGCTTGTTGAACGACGGTCGCTAGTTCGGATAGGACTAAGTCTCCTGTCGGATGTCCATGTAAGTCATTGATTCGTTTGAAGTGATCAAGATCAAAAATCGCTAATCCAAATGTTCGTTGTTCACGTTCTAAACGTGCTGTGCGACGATCAAATGCATTCTGAAGGTATTTCCGATTATAAGCCCCTGTCAATTCATCGACCAAAATTGTTGACGATACAACTCTCAGTTTTCGTAAAAGTCGCGCAAGGCGGACATGACGTTCTTCATTCCTCACAGTTTCATCCCAATAATCATCGGCCCCCATCTCATAACTACTTTGTCGGACTTCTGATTGGCTCGGACCGACGATGATGATCGGAACGAATGCGGATTCCATCTGCTTCATGAGCTTTTTGAACACTTCCACTGAATCAGTGATACATGCATAATCGATGATGACGGCGTCCATCGTAATGTCGTGTGACATTGATAAGGTATCTTCTACCGAGCTAAAAAAGCGTGACATATAGCGCGCTTGTTCCAGTGACTTTTTCCATTTAATATTCTCAAGAAAACGTTTTGTCACAGTGACGACTAATTCCTTTCGGACCCGGTTAGCACGTGAGCGCTCTGATAACTGATCGACGATAGGTTGCAATAATTCTTTGACGCTTGACTGATCAATGACAACGTCTACTCGTTCCCAAGTAATTTTTTCATGGCTTACTTGATCGGCGAGTCCCTTAAAGAGTTCCTCTCTGCCGAGTCCTTCCATCCAGCTCGCCAATGCAAGCAATTCTGATCGTGGTACAGCCGGCATCCGAAGTAATGTCTCTACCATGTTGATCGTTTGCTGTAATTGTTTTTCTGCCCGCTTTCGATTTTGCTCCATGCAATTCCCTCTCTTTCTATAGATCCGAATAACGTTTCTCGGATAAAGAGAAAGCGAGGGAATATCCCCCGCTTTTTCAACTCATGCTTTTAAGTTCGGACGAACCATGTCTGCTGGTACAATCCATTGATCATATTGTTCTTCTGTTAGTAATCCTGTCGCAAGTGCCGCTTCTTTTAATGTCGACCCTGACTGATGCGCCGCTTTCGCAATTTTTGCCGCATTCTCATATCCGATATGCGGATTGAGCGCTGTTACGAGCATCAGTGACCGTTCGACGTTCTCAGCGATGACGGACTGCTCAGGTTCAATGCCGATCGCACAATGGTCATTGAACGAATGCAAGGCGTCTGTAAGTAAACGAACGGATTGAATAAAGTTATACATGATGACCGGCTTGAAGACGTTTAGTTCAAAGTTACCTTGACTTGCAGCAAAACCAATCGTTGCGTCATTTCCGAGGACTTGCGCAGCGACCATCGTCAATGCCTCACTTTGAGTCGGATTGACTTTTCCTGGCATGATTGAGCTCCCTGGTTCATTTTCTGGAATCGTGATTTCACCGATTCCTGCTCGTGGACCAGATGCAAGCCAGCGGACGTCATTTGCAATCTTCATCGCGTCCATCGCTAGTGCTTTGACAGCACCATGTGTGAAGACGAGTTGATCGTGGCTTGTTAAAGCGTGGAATTTGTTTTCCGCACTCGTGAATTCATAACCCGTCTCTTCACTCATCTTCTTCGCTGCCAAATCACCAAACTCAGGATGCGCATTAATCCCCGTACCAACTGCCGTACCGCCGATTGCTAGTTCCGTTAATGGATCAAGCGTCCGTTCGATCATTTGCTTCGAAAGCGCAAGCATCCGGACCCAGCCGCTGATTTCTTGACCAAGTGTGATTGGTGTAGCATCTTGCAAGTGTGTTCGTCCGATTTTAACGATATCCGCAAAAGCCTTTGCTTTTTCATCAAGGGTCGCATGCAGAGCATCGATAGCTGGGAAAAGTGATTCCAATAAGACTGTTTTTGCCGCTAAATGCATCGCTGTTGGATATGTATCATTTGAACTTTGTGATTTATTGACATCATCATTCGGATGAATCGTCGTTTCACTGCCTTGTTCCTTTAATTTGCGTGTCGCGACCCGAGCGATCACTTCATTGACGTTCATATTAGACTGAGTACCTGAACCCGTTTGCCAAACGACAAGCGGAAACTCATCATCGAATTTCCCCGCGATGATTTCGTCACATACTTCAGCAATGGCACCAGCTTTTTCTGTCTCAAGCACACCTAAGTCGCGGTTCGCAAGCGCCGCTCCTTTTTTCAGGACTGCAAAGGCACGAATGACTTCAATCGGCATTTTTTCCGTTCCGATCTTAAAGTTTTCTAGACTACGTTGTGTTTGTGCGCCCCACTCCTGCGCTTCCGGTACACGAATTTCCCCCATCGTGTCACGTTCTACACGGTATTCCATAAACAAATTCCCCCTTTTGATTACTTCTCTTCTAGTTTACCGGAAAGCTCGCAGAATGGGAATGAGGGAGACAGTTTTGGGGAATAGTTTATTATCGAAAAGGAGTGAAGATTTCATGTGGTTAATAAATTTAATAATTGTTTTATTATTGATTCTGGCGAACGGTATATTTGCGATGACCGAACTTGCTTTGCTCTCTTCCAAACGATCGAAATTAGAAAAAGCAATGGATGATGGTAAAAAATCAGCCCATGTCGCATTAGAGTTGCTGGATCGACCGACTGACCTGTTATCGACTGTTCAAGTCGGCATCACGTTAATTGGAATCGTCAATGGTGCATTCGGTGGTGCCGCGCTCTCCGGTCCTGTCATCAATTGGCTCGCACAATTCGGATGGATCGCTCCTTATGCCAGTACAATTGGTTATATTCTTGTCGTGACAATCATCACCTATATTTCGCTCGTCATCGGTGAACTCGTTCCTAAACGTGTTGCTCTTGTCAGTCCAGAACGAGTTACGATGTGGCTCGCCCCACCGATGCGCTTCTTCTCGATCGTTCTTCGACCATTCATCTGGGTTTTGAGTAAATCGACGAGTTCCATCTTCCGCTTGATTGGCCTCGATCGATTGCAGACGAAAGACGAGACGGAAGACGAAGTCCGGCAATTACTAATTCGTGGCACGAAAGAGGGAACATTTAATCGTTCAGAAGCTGAGCAAGTTTCTCGTGTCTTTGATTTTCATGATTTATATGCATATGAACTGATGGAGCCCAGAACGGTTACGGAGTGGATTGACTTAGCTGATGAACCCGACACGATCCTACAAGAGCTCCGACAAGCGCGACACCGAAACTTACCGGTCGGTCACGGGGATTTGGATCATTTTGTCGGATTCATCGATGCAAAAGAAATACTATCAACGGAACATCCTGTCAAAGAACTTGAACGATTAATTCAATCTCCACTGATTGTTCCCCGCCAACTGAAAGCAACCGTTTTACTTGAACGGATGCGGAAGGAAACTGTATCGATTGCATTCGTTTTAGACGAGTACGGTGGTTTTCTTGGCATGATCACCTTGTTCGATATTCTCGAAGCATTCGTCGGCGAGATTTCAAGCGTCGAGGAAGAACCGGAACTCGTCATGCGGAAAGACGGTTCGTTCCTAGCGGACGGATTATTGCACATCGATGATTTAAAACGAACGCTCGGCTATACAGATGACTTACCCGGTGAACAGTTAAACGCCTATCATACAGTTGCCGGTTTAATCCTGTATATGTTAGGTGATGTACCAACGCGTGGAAGTGCTGTCGTGATTGGATCATACCGATTTGAAGTCGTTGACTTAGACGGACGTCGCGTCGATCAAATCCTGATTGAGCGAATCGAACATGAACAAACACCCCTTCCATAAGGATAGGGGTGTTTGCCTTCAATTATGCTTCGTATAATCGTAATGCCTCGCGTGCGACGCGATCTGCTTTATTCTCAGACCGCGGAATCCACTTCACGAAGGCGAGTGGTAAGAGTTGATAGCGTTCAAAAGCAGGATCAAAGATCGTCTGCGTTCGTTTATTCTTGACGAATTCACGTTCGACCGCTAATGCAACCGCTTCTGAATCCGTCCGAAACGAAATGACGCTTTCTCCTTGAGTAATTAGTTCGTGCGCCCACTCGACGGCTTTTGCAAATGCGATGAATTCTGCTTCATGATTATTAATTGCTTGAATTTGATACATTTTTTCTGTGACTTCGCCCTCGGAGCTTTTGCTAAACAGTCCAACCGCTGCTTCGTCGTTTGAGGGACGGACCGTTCCGTCAAAATAAAGTTCAACCATGTTCAATTGCCGCCTCGATTCCTTTTCGTATCGCTTGCTCATCTAGCCCTTTTCCAATGAAGACGAGCGTCGTCTTTGGTTGTTCGCTAAATGGTTCTCGGATTGCTGTTCCGTAAATCATCCCTGTCCCTTGTAAGATTACTTTTCGTTCTGTATCTGCAAAATGGATGATCCCCTTATAACGATAGAGATCTTCCGCGTAGGCTTCTAACACCTCACGTAGGACCATACCGAATCGATTTCGATTCAATGGTCGTTCCTCAACGATCGTTAGTGCCGTAAAATCTTCGACGGATTGATGAATCTGATCTGTTTGTTGGCTGAGTCGCACTTGTTCTTCTTTTGGAAAATGGAATGTTTCAAATAGTCGATTTGATTCCAGTTGTCCCTGTTCCGTTTCAATGATGGCTGCAGATGGATTTCGTTCGCGCAGCAAAGCAATCAACGTTTCGCGTTCTGATGCTTTAATTAAATCCATCTTATTTAATACAAGTACATCAGCAAATCCGATTTGTTTCACATTTTCTTGGAACGTCAATTGTCGTTCTAAGTGATACGCATCGATGACTGTGACGACACTTGAAATCTGATAAGACTGTTCAACGGCTGGTTCAAAATAAAATGTCTGAAGAATCGGTCCTGGATCAGCGACACCAGTCGTTTCGATCAATAATCGATCGAATGATAGTTCCCCATCACGGCGACGTTTGGCAATCCGTAGCAATGCATCCCGTAAATCACCTCGAATAGAACAACAGATGCAACCATTTGTCAATTCGATCATCTCTTCATCGCTTCGCTCAATCAATGCTTCATCAATGTGAACAGAACCTACTTCATTGACAAGCAACGCAAACTTCTCTGTCGGTTGAGAAACAAGATGGTTGAGTAACGTGGTCTTACCAGCACCTAAAAAACCAGTAATGACGGTCGTACGTATTTTGTCTTGCATGATTTCACTCCTTAGCGTCCTTGTTGCTGACGCCATTTTTCTTTTCGTGCATCGAGCAGATCAATCGCATGAAGATACCAGGCATCCGCCGTTTGCGGCGTAACACTTGATCCCCACTCGCGTTTCCCATGGTGTGATAATACCATATGCATGAGACGGTGATAGACCGCTCGTGGTAACCGAATATCTTCTTCTCGAAGCGTTTGTTCGAGCACGAAGCATCCGTATGGCATATGTCCTATAAGAACACCATCTGGATCAAGCGCAATACCTGCTAGTTCTTCTTCTTCTTCGGTTACGTGTAACAGTCTCGAAAAACGATCTGTCGATGCACCTGCATGTGTATATTCCCATAGTTTACCGATATCGTGCAATAAAATACCGAGCAACAATTCATTCGGATTCGGTCGTTGATCTAACAGAGCAATTCCTTTTGCTGCTTGATAAAGCGCATCAAAGCTGTCATCCCAAGAAAATTGACGCATCTCTCGTTCAGATGCTTGGAATAGTTCATTTTTGTGATCGGCCTCTGCTTCTTGGATACATTTCAGCAATGTCAAATACGGTTGTTCACTATCACAGATTCCTTGACCAATCGTCATCATACAGGCAGTATGTTTTAATAATCCACCGATATAGGCATGGTGATGAAATAAGGCAGCCGGTCGCGTTGAAAAGTCCGCCCAGTACTGTCTCAGAATCGATAGTGCGATTTCTCGGTAAGGCGTATCTAGTTGATCGATCAATCCAAGTAACTGATCACGATACGTTTCAAGCGACTCCTCTGACGGTAGCTGCGGCAAGAACTGCGTAGGTGAAGCATCATAAATCGGTGTGACGCGTTGAACCGTCAATGATTTATTACCGGATTGCGGCGGATACTCTTCTACTTTTGCTTCGACTCGAACAATTCGTGTCTCGAGATATGGACGGAGTGCTTCTTCTGCTGTTCCTTGATTGATCCATTGTTTTCCTTTACAAGATCCAGCAGGCGAGTTGAATGTAAACTGTAACCACTCTCGTCCGGTTTGACCTGTGCGAATTTCACCCGAGGCAACGAGTAGTACTTCTTCGATTCGCTCACCAGGAACAAGTGTATCTAGCGAAAGTCCAATCGGTTGATTTGATTGATTGATAGAAAAAGCGTCATTTTCATTAGAAGGCATCGTCACTTCTGGAAGCGCCTTGAATAATTGTATCACTTCATCTCACTCCTTTTTCTTCATCCATATCATAGCAGAGACGATTTCATCACGACTACTATCAAACATATATTGTAAGCGTTTTCTAAATGAATTATGATGAACGTGGAAGTCAATTTTTATGCTTAAAGGAGGAGAAACGATGATTCGACCACTTACTCATTTATACAGCGAAGCTGTCGTCACACACGATCAATTGGATCCATCCAAAATCGTGACACGCGACCAGATTCGGCAAGCTGTTCAATCGTATGATCCGTACCAATCGCATACGTCGCATGCACTGGAAGAGTTGTTGCTTCATGAGTTACGTCAGGCATGTCATTGTGTTAAAGAAGAAGGACTATCCTTGGCTGATATGCAGACGGAATTGTTGATCCTCTCTGCTTTCCAATGTGATGCAGGTTATTTAGCAGAAGAAATTCAACATATGTCACCGACCGCTATCAAACGACATCTTTCTACACTTGATGCCGCTTTCAATCGACTATTGCATCAACTGTTTTTACATCAGTCGCAACCAGACATTCTTTGTCAACGGTTTATGACAATCCTCGCGGGTGCAGTCGCTACAAAATGTAAAATCCGTGCTAAGCGTCTCAAGGAAACCATGCTTATTCATCCATAACAAAAAAATCCTGACTCGTATGAGTCAGGATTTTTCATTCAACGACCTGGCATTCCAGCTCCTTGATTGGTTTTGTATGAAAATGCGGCGTTCCGCTTCGTCATATTCTATTGTCATCATGCCAAACTATTCAAGTCTTGTCAATTCTTTTCTAAAAAAAGTGGACCGATTTTCGATTGAAAATCAGTCCGAATGGAAGAGTGAATAATTACCATGGCAATGCTTGATTTCATCATACAACGCCATGGAAGCGTTTACAACCCTTTTCCGTTAAATTTTTTCAAGAAAATATTCGTTTGCGAGTGGTAAGTGGATGACTTCGATTCCACTTTGTCGCATCAGGTTCAATCCGTCCCCATATTCATATCCTGTCGAATAGACGACACGATCAATTTTAGAGGCAATGAGCGCTAAACTACACGCATGACACGGACTATGTGTGACGTATGCTGTCGCATGACGCGCACTCGTCGAATCGGCAGCTAGCTTACCGAGTGCATTGATTTCAGCATGAATCTCATGCTGCTTCGACCACTCATGATGTTCCTCTTGATTTTCACAACGATAAAAGAGAATCCCGTTTCGTTCAATCGACTCTTCAGTAATCGGATGGTCGGATCTTGATGTATAGAGAATACCCTCTTGCTTTAAGTAAATTTCATTACAATTCACATGCTGACTGGGTGTTCCGTTTATCCCGATCGAAATCGGCTTTTCGTCTTTGACGATGACACAAGCAACGGATTTTGAGGCACATTTTGAATGACGATCTGCCATCATCCGCGCAAATAATAACCATGTTGTGTCCCACTTCAATTGCTTCTCTACTATATTCATTTAAAATCCTTCCTTTCATGAAGGAAAGGAACACGAAAATTCGTGTTCCTTAGTATGGTCGATTCGGTAATTCTCTACTTTTTGAGGCAACTTCGATGACTTTTTGTTTCAATTCGTTTTCCATTCGTTCTAATTCATGCTCAGCGTCGCGACGTTTTTGTTTTCCTTCTTGTTGAATGCGTAATGTCTCATC
This sequence comes from Exiguobacterium sp. EF_C8, assembly GCF_054956715.1. Taxonomy (NCBI): domain Bacteria; kingdom Bacillati; phylum Bacillota; class Bacilli; order Caryophanales; genus Exiguobacterium; species Exiguobacterium sp. EF_C8. Next base: position 1,866,080 of record NZ_CM143264.1, read on the forward strand.
AAGTGTCTCAATCAAGTTTTGGTGTGCCACTTTTAATGATTCGACAGAAACAATTCCTTTTTCGTTTTCTTCCGCAATTTCAATCGACGATTCTTTCAGTAACTTCGAATTTTGCTCAAGTAGCTGATTCGTCGTGTTGGTGACATCCTTTTGCATTTCGAGTGCTGCTTTTTGACGTGATAAACTTAAGGATAAGACGACTTGGTTCTTCCAGAGCGGAATCGTATTGACGACTGCCGATTCGATTTTTTCCGCTAATATTTGGTTGTTTTGTTGAATGACGCGAATTTGCGGCGCCATTTGCAAACTGATCGTTCGTGATAATTTTAAATCATGGATTTTCTTTTCGAAACGGTCCGTCAATTGAATCAAGTCATTTAATTCCTGTAACTTCGTCTGATCCCGAGATATCTCGACTTCTGTCCGTAGCGGTTCGATTTCATGCTGACGCACATGAGCGATTTTCGTCTCGCCAGCCGCAATATAGACGTTCAATTCTTCAAAATAACGTTTATTTTTTTGATACATTTGGTCGAGTAAAGTGATGTCTTTCATCAATCCAAATTTCGATCGATCAAGATTGTGTACGACTTCTTCGAGATAAGCACTCATTTTCTCATACTGCAAGAAATACGTTTCTGCTTTTTTCTTTGCTCGCCCAATAACCGGAACGTTCGACCAGAAACTCTTTTTTTCTTGAAGTGTGTCTGGATCCATTTGACGTACACGTTGCATTAAATCACTCAGCAGTTTTCCTGCCTCCCCGCCGTCCTTCATTTTTACTTCACTTAAGACTTGATCGGAGAATTGAGAGAGTTCACGCTGGACGGGTGCTCCAAATTGCATGACGGCATCCGTCTTTTGAAGATCGATTACTTGCAGCAAACGTTCGATCTTTTGTCGTTGTTCTGCTGGAACATCCGAAGGAATCATCTCTTCGACAGGGCGTGCCGGCATTTTAGGAGGTGTCTCCGCTATATTTAGATCGACCGACGGATCGGAGATCGTTGGTTGATCTTGCTCATCAGGCCATTGTTGCCACGTTTCTTTATCAGAATGGGTCATGTCGGTAACTCTCCTCCTGTTTTTGTTGTTCGGTCTCTTGTGCTAGAACCTTTTCAATCGTCAAGAGTTCCCGTTCTAAATCAACGGTATCCCCTTCGAGCAATAAGGTTTGTTGTTGTTTTAATTTTTGACCAATCATTTTCAAATTCGAAATCAGTTGATTTTTCGTATCAACTTGAACTTGGGCACCTCGGCGTTCCAGATCGGCGTATTTTTCTGAAATCGATAATAAGGAATCTAGGTAGAATGTAAAGAAGTCTCGGACTTTTTTGACGTCTCGTGGACTTTCATATAACTCTTCGAACAATACATGGGCTTCGCGTGAAACCATTCGCATCTCACTTCTAATTTCACCATCTCGTATGGAGGGAACGATTTGATCATACGTCTGGATTTTCACAAATCCTTCCTCAATCGTCCGTTGCAAGACTTGAAGTTCTAAATCATCCGTCTCCTCAAAGCGTCGTGTCGCCCGCTCGGGTTTTAAGATGACACTGCCCACAAACTCATCTTCGTCATCGAGTAGTAGTTTCTTTTTGACATTTTTCCGCTTGATTTCGGTCGATTTTCGTTCAGTCCGATATCGTCGTCCTGGTTTAGTCCGGTAACCACTCCAAATGAACCATAACCCAAGTGCGATGAAGATTCCCGAAAAGTTGAACGTATCAGCCAATTGTAAAAATACGAACATCATACCGATGGAGCCAAATATCCACCATGAAGACTTCATATCATCCCCTCTTCCTTCTTGCTGATTCTTTTATCAGGTCTACGTGTCTTTATTTTAACATTACGTAACGTTTAACAAAAAGTTTCCCGTTTTCCCGAAATGTTACGCCTCGTATATTTATATTTCAACATACTTTTGCAGTAATGACATCAGACCGAAGAACGAACTGTTCGCCTTTTTTTATATCAACTCTTACGATAAAGAAGGTAGTCGACACACGTTGTCGACTACCTTCCGAGAGTTTTATTTATATATCATCCAAAAATTGGCCAGATGAGAATAATCAAAATCGCAATCGGACTCAAGTAGCATACGCTTACCCGCCACACAGGAACGATTTTTTTCATGAATGGACTTGTTACTAGCTCCTGCTCGATAAGAGTTCGGTCGAGTTTGTAACCGGCAAAAATTGAAATCAATAATGCACCAATCGGCATTAGAATGTTTGAGACGAGGAAATCAACACTGTCAAAGAATGTTTTCCCCATGAATTGTGCATCACCTAGAATTCCAAACGAGAGTGCAGATGGAATCCCGACGATGGCGATTGCGAGTGTCGCAAGCCAAGTCGTCCGCTTTTTATCGCGCATCGTCGCGTTTTCTTTTCGATCCGTCAAGGAAGCAACGACGACCTCAAGCATCGCAATCGATGAAGTGATCGACGCGAAAGCGAACAACAAGAAGAATAGTATCAAGAACAACGAACCAAATTGAATTTGGCTGAAGACGGTCGGCAAGACGATAAAGAGTAACGCTGGACCTTCTGCCGGGTCAAGACCTGAAGCAAAAACGGCTGGGAAAATCGCAAATCCTGCTAATAATGAGACGGCTACATTCATCGCAACAATCCATGCTGCCGAACGGTTAATTTCTCCACGTTCCTTCATATAGGATGCATACGTCAGCATCGCTGATACACCGAGCGATAAGGAAAAGAACGCTTGCCCAAGGGCACTCAGGACAGAAGTTCGGTTGAGCACCGAGAAATCAGGCTGAACGAAAAACTTGACGCCTTCCATCGCACCATCAAGCGTTAACGATCGTAAGACTAGAATGATGAAACACACGAATAATAATGGCATCATGATCTTACTCATTTTTTCAATACCAGATTGAACACCACGTAAAACGATCCAACATGTCAGAGCGAGGAAAATCAATTGCCCCGAGATGACATAAAGCGGTGAGGCTGAAATCGTTCCGAACAATTCACCGAGTGCTCCACTATCCATTGTCGTTAACCGACCTGTAAAACCAAGAATGGTATAAATTAAGACCCAGCCTCCGATGACGCTGTAGAAAGAGAGCAACAAGAAACAGGCGATGACACCCAGGACACCAATGAACGTGAACTTCTTATGACCAAGCGCCGAGAACGCTTGAAGTGCCGTTTTCCCACTCGTTCGACCGATTAAAAACTCAGCAATCAAGACAGGCAATCCAAGTAGCAAGGTAAACACGAGGAATAAAAGTAAAAAGGCGCCCCCTCCGTTTGTTCCAGTCGTATACGGGAATTTCCAAATGGCCCCCAGACCAATGGCGGATCCCGCTGCTGCTAAAATAAATCCAACTTTTGAAGCCCATGCGTTTCCTTTCATGGTGCTCCACCTCCTTTTCAAAATACTTTTTCATTGTACAGAAAGAAATCATGAAAGTCATCCTTTATCAAATATTTTCTTTAAAGCGTCAAAGCATAACCGCATATACGCATTGCATGAAAATAAAAAAAGGTCGAATATTATCTCGACCTTCTCTCGACTCAATTTGTATTAATCAGTGCCACCATACATTCGAAGATATTCCGGTAACACTTTGACGGTAATTGGCGTATGGATGGCTTTTTCACCATCTGTATCAATGACTTTTGCTTCTTTTGTCTTTAATTGAAATCCGCTCGTCAAGATATGGGTAAAAGATGGATCATTGGCGAGACCAATTTTTTGAAGGATGACGTCCCGGATTGTCGTCAGATTTACCTCATCAACAATTACCAAATCTAGTTTTCCATCATTATAAGCTCCATCCGACAAATTCGTCTCGATTCCACCCAGTGATTCTCCATTTGCTGCCAGAATCAATACTGCTTCACCTGTCATATGACGACCTTCATCTAAAATTAATTCATATTCGAATGGTTTTGCTTCTAAACTCGAGCGAATCGTCGATAAATAATACCCCATCTTCCCAAGACGCGCTTTTTCTTCTGTATCGATCCCAATCGATGCTTCGGCGACGAGACCGACACCGAGAAAGTTCAAGAAATAGCTATCTCCGACTTGCCCAAGGTCGACTTGAACGACATGTTGCATAGCAATTGCTTCTGCTGCAAGCCGTGGCGCCATCGGTAAGCCAAGTGTTCGTGCGAAATCATTACACGTACCTCCAGGAATAATGCCAAGTATCGGGCGATTTTCTAATTTCGCTACACCATTGATCGTCTCAAAGACCGTCCCATCTCCACCGATGACGACGACAGCGTCAAACGCGGATGATTCTTCCGCAAAATGCATCGCATCTCCTGCTTGTTTTGTATTTCGAATGACGATCTCGTCGAACAACGTACTTAACGGTTCGATGACTTCTCCAAGTAATCCTGAACCATTCGTACCGGCTGTCGGGTTACTGATCAGTAATAGTTTCATTGGATGATGCCTTCCTTCTTCAAGTAATCGCGGGCGACCGCATTTGCAGTTTTTCCACCATACGCGACAGCTTCGTTCATTTTCGACATCTCTTCATCGGAAATCTTACCCGATAATTGCTCAAGCGCTTGTTTTACCTCTGGGTACTCATCGATTGTCTCTTGACGAAGTAAAGGTGCTCCTTCGTACGGTGGGAATAATTGCTGATCGTCTTTTAAAACAAGCATGTCGTATTTCGCAATCTCTGGATCGGTCGAGTACGCATCAATGACATCGATTTCACCAGATTCAATCGCTTTATAACGCAATTTCGGTTCCATCGTGACGACCTTATTGAAATTGACATCATATTTATCTTGGATTCCTTTATAACCATCTTGGCGATCCTTGAATTCTAATGTAAATCCAGCCGTCAGTTGATTCGCGACCTGTTTTAAATCAGAAATCGTCTTTAAATCGTAGCGTTCCGCTAATTTCTTCGGAACGGCTACAGCATAGGTGTTGTTATAGTTCATTGGTGGCAATAAGGTCAAATCTTGTTTTTTTAGACCGGTTTTCGCCTGTTCGTATACTTCTTTTGCATCGTTTGATTTTGGTTTTTCATTCGTCAAACTAGCGAGCACCGTTCCTGTGAATTCTGGATAAGCATCAATGTCTCCTGACTCAAGTGCTTTATAAACGAATGTCGTCTTCCCGAAGTTTGGTTTGACTTGAACCTTTAAATCCGTCTCATCTTCGATGACGATTTTATACATATTCATTAAGATCTCCGGTTCCACGCCCAGTTTTCCGGCAACGACGAGATCTGGTCGTTCGCTACGGCCGAATGCGAAAGGTGCGATGACGATTGCGACCATTAAGACGACTGCCGTCACGAGACGTGCCGTCTGCCGCTTACGAGTTGCGACTTCCGTTTGGCGTAGTAAACCGTCAAATAGAAGAGCAAGGAGAGCTGCAGGAATCGCACCAAGCAAAAGGAGATAGTTATCATTACGGTCAATTCCAAGGAGAATGATCGACCCTAGTCCACCAGCACCGATCAAAGCGGCAATCGTTGCCGTACCAATGATCAATACCATCGCCGTTCGAATTCCGGCCATCATGACAGGCAAAGCTAACGGAAGTTCGACTTTCCATAGACTTTGCATCGGGGTCATCCCACATGCGCGTGCCGCCTCTTTGATTGAAGGATCGACTTCGGCGAGACCTGTATATGTGTTTCGAACGATTGGTAATAAAGAATAGAGAACAAGTGCAATGATAGACGGGACTGTACCAATTCCGACAAGTGGAATCATCAGACCAAGTAGCGCTAATGATGGAATCGTTTGAATGACGGAAGTCACACCAATCGACCACTCACTCAGACGTTTATTCCGTGATAAGTAGATCCCAAGCGGAATGGCGATGATACATGCGATAAGTAACGAAATGACCGATAGTTGAATATGCTCAATTAACGCTTGAAGCAATTCACTTTTCCGATCTTGATACGTTTCAATCAGGCCGTTCATTCGACTTTCCCCCTGACTTGACGCATGAACTCTTGAACAAATGGATCATTACTCGCTAGTACTTCTTCCTTTGTTCCGATGAAAGCAATCTCCCCAGCATTCATCAGACAAATGCGACTGCCCAGTTTTAATGCCTCGTTCATATCGTGCGTAACGAATAAAATTGTTTTTCCAAGCTCTTCGTTTAGATGCAACAAATCATTTTGTAATTGTTCACGTGAAATTGGATCAAGGGCGGAGAAAGGTTCATCCATCAAGATGACGTCTTGCTCTGCTGCGAGCGCACGCATGACACCGACACGTTGTTGTTGCCCCCCCGAAAGTTCACTCGGATATTTCTTCTTAAGCGATGTGTTTAAACCTGTCAGACGGAATAATTCATCGACTCGACGCGCCACCTTTTCTTTGTCCCACTTTAATAATTCTGGCACGACACTGACATTTTCTTCGATCGTCATATGTGGAAAGAGGGCAATCTGTTGTAAGACGTAACCGATTCGCCGCCGCAATTCATGTTCGTTGATTGACATGATCGGCTCACCGTCGATCCAAATTTGACCCTCTGTGTGATCGATCAATCGATTGACCATCTTCATCGTTGTTGTTTTTCCGCAACCCGATGGACCAATCAAACAAAAAATCTCACCCTGATCAACGGTGAAGTTAACGTGTTGCACCGCTTTTGTTCCATCCGCATACGTTTTGCCGACATCTTTGAACTCAATCACTCCTCATCCCTCGTTTCCCCTGTTTATTATCTTTGTAAAATTCCCCTTTCTCTCGTATTCTAAAACCTATTTTGACCAATTGATCTCTCGTTTCCTAAACAATTTGTTTTACAACCGAATACTGATTCATCTTTACTAACACAAAAAAAGACGATGGAGTTTACCCATCGTCTAGTCTCGATATTCATTTATTCGAACGTTACCGTCACTTGGCGGCGTCCCCATTCTAGTGCTTCTTGTTTTGATCCTACTAGAAGGTCCATGATTCTTCCACGAATCGCACCACCTGTATCGAGTGCGATTGCGTCACCAAAACCTTCTACATGAACTTTTGTTCCAAGCGGCACGATAGATGGATCAACAGCCACGATCCGACGACCTTCATATGTAATCGTATTCGTGACGTCATAACCTGATGCCGTTAAGGCACGACCATTATACAAGCGGCTTCCATTGTTTTCTGGATTTGTCGTATACGCTGTCGTTTCAAATGTTACCGTACGTTTTGATGAACGATCCGTCTTCACTTGCTTCCGGCTTTGCTTCGCAGCTTGTCGTGCTCTCTTTTTAGCATTTGCTTTCTGCTCCGCTTCTGCTTTTTGTTTGGCTACGGCTTGTAATCGAGCTCGCTTTTCTGCCTCAGCTTGTTCCCGCTTTTTTTGAGCAGCTTGACGTTTCATCTCTAACGGATTTTGTACGATCGTCTTCTCTGTTCCAATCCCGATTTGTGCCGCTGAAGCTTCATGATGCGGCAAAAGAATAAATATGAATCCCGCTAAACAGAGGGATAATAGGAATGATGTTCGTTTCATGTTGGTGCCAACCTTTCTCGCCGTTTTACGACCCGCACACCGTATCACGGCGACAAACCGTTTGAAAAGCGAACACCATGATTTGAAATATATCTGTCAAAAAGTAACGAAATGGTTACACGCTTACAAAAAACGCTCTCATTCGTTGTGTAGCAACGTTTTTATATTTTGTAACCGTTCTGTTACGATTTATCTTTTGTTACTCTTTTGTAATAAATGTATCTTTTCGATGTTTTCAGTCATTTCGATTGACCTATCAATACTCCAGCCAATATCATATTTCATTATTATTCATTTTTTTGAATGAACATAAAAAAAGCACACCATAGTAGCTTGGTATGCTTTCATGTATTATTTTGTTTTACGTTCTAACAATTCGATCTCTGACTTTAACAAGACTTGTTTTTCAAATTCTAAGCCGAGTGCCTCAAAGTTTTTCGTATGGGATACATCACCGACGACCGTATTTGTCAATACAGCTGTTACTTCCGCAACCCAGCCTTCTTTTGTTTTTACCATATCACCAACGATATAATCGAATAACTCTTCTGTTTCTTCCATTTGACTCATCTCCTGACACGTTCAATTACAGTTAATCATATAAAATAACGACCAAAAAAGCTAGTCACGCGTCAATTGAGCTAAGAACTGGCGCAAGATTTTAGCGGTTAATCCCCAAATTAGATAATCCCCGTGCTCATAGAAATGCTCCGTGACTGTATACGTACGATCGAGATATGCTTCTCGATTCGCCATTCGTTCGGTCGGCACTTCCTTACCAGGGCGTATCCGCCACTCCATGTCCCCTTTGATTGGTTTAGAAGTCATCAATTCTGTCAAGGATACGAGAAAGACATGATCGACTTCTGCCGGTGAAGGATTAAAATCCGTTGCATGTAGAATACCAAGATACGGATAAATAATTGACCGGTTCGGTGTCACGAGTGGTTCGAGCGTTCCAATCACTTCAATCTCGGAAGCACTGACATTTAATTCTTCAACCGTTTCACGGATGGCTGCTGCTTTCGGTAATTCACCAATATCGATCCGACCACCCGGAAAAGCGATTTCCCCTGGTTGCGAACGTAGGGTTTTGGCTCGTACTTGAAATAACAGATAGACTTCGCCATCCTGTTCAACCAAAGGAACGAGTACGGCTGCTGCATGTCGAGGTAAACGTTCTTCTGAATCTACATAGTGTTTTCGGATATCGGCTAAGTTCACCTGCTTCATCGCCCTTCTTGTGCAACATGATGATACGCTTCTTCAAGATGGCGCATACGAACGATCAGATCCGCATTTTTAGCGATCCGGTCCGATAAAATCGATCCCGCTACCGTCTTGTAGTAGGCGTTTAAAGCATTGCGCTTTGTCAGATGAGCCTCGTTCTGACGGATATATTCCTTAAAATTCGCAATCAATCGTTCTGTCGTAAAAAGTTGTTCGTTCACAAGTTTCATCCTTTCACACGTCGAGCGTGTCATCAATAGTTTAATGGTAACGAGTTTTGGCTAAGATGTAAATTAAGGGGGGTTATCCGTGAATAAAAAATTAGATGTCCTCATTATTGGTGCCGGACCAACCGGTTTAACACTCGCACTCGCACTCTCGCGCTATGGATTATCCTTCCGCATCGTCGAACGTGCAAGTGGACCATCTGTCGTCTCCAAAGCCATCGGCATTCAAGCACGTTCCCTTGAATTGTTCGCAAGACTTGGCGTGGCAGAAGATTTAATGGAAAATGCGATTAAAATCAATCAAGGAAACCTCTATGTTAATGGTGCATGGCAGGCAAAGCTTGATTTTACTGATTTAAATACACCTTTTCCGTTTGTTACGCTCTTGCCTCAAAGTGAGACGGAACGGATTCTCGAAGCACGACTCGCCACTTACGGACATACCGTTGAACGAGAGACGGAATTAACAGGATTCGCTCAATTCCCAACGTTCGTTACTGCTACCTTACAACATAAAGGAGAGACAGAGACGGTAGATGCTTCCTTTATCATCGGAGCTGATGGCGCGAATAGCTTTGTTCGTCGAGAACTTGGACTTCCATTTAGCGGAAAATCGTTCAAAGAGTCGTGGGCATTGGCCGATATCGAAGTCGACTGGCCACTCTCTTCCGAAGAGGTCCACATTTTCTTCTCTGATCATGGGGTCATCGAGTCTTTCCCACTTCAGTCGAATTTATTCCGCATTACGGGCAATCTAACGAGCGGACCTGTTCCGACTGATCATAAAGCGATTGATGATTTTTTACAAAATCGAGCCAAAGTACCGTTCGAGCTAAAAAAAGTCCATTGGTACTCCATGTTCCGTGTCCATAATCGAATTATCGAGAAATTTGGTCACCATCGAATTTATTTGATTGGGGATGCGGCACACATCAATTCCCCTGTCGGTGGTCAAGGAATGAATACAGGGATTGCTGATGCGATGAACCTTGCTTGGAAACTTTGGTGTGTGCATCAGTTCAAAGCGAGTTTTCCGTTGCTTGATTCTTACAGTGTCGAACGCCGCGAAGCGGCACAAGGTATCTTACGATCAACGAATTTAGCAACCGAACTCTTGCAGATCAACATTCCGTTTTTGTTGCCTCTACAAGAAAAAGTCATTCGAAATAGTCTCAAGATCGCACCCTTACATCATTTCGTGACAAATCGAATTGCTCAACTCAACAGTCACTACCCAGCAAGCCTGACCTTTGTCACGCAAGGACACTTCAGTCCATTGACACCTAAGCCGGGTGAACCGATGCCCTACAGTGAAGTCGTACATCCGCGGACGAAAAAAAATGAACTCTTGTTACGTCGCGCGGATCGAAATTTCTTATTACTGTTGTTCTTACCAAAAAACGCAACTGACGATCTTCTTGAGCCATTTAAGGAACTCGCCTATACCTATCCAGATCTATTTGAGACAGTACCCATCCATCAATCCCTTAAAGAGGATGGCGTCGTCGATCAAGGTGGCGAACTCGCACGACGCTTCGGCATTAAGCAATCCGGACTATATTTGATTCGCCCTGACGGTTATATCGCGTATCGCCAGCAAGGTTTAAAAAGTAAATCGTTCGCCCGTTATGTTGAACGTTTACTTTATGCGCGCTAACTCGGTATGATAGAAGATGAGGTGAAGGCAGATATGGATATACAACTGATTCGAACGATTTTGATCATTCTTCTGATTGTGGCATTTCTTGTCATCGTCAGTAGACGAGCGAAGGAAAATCTTCGATGGTCGCTTCTCGGAGAAGCATTCGGTGAAAAAGGAGAAGATTTATTGAAGGATGCTGCTCGACTTGAGGCAGCTGATCTAGACATTCGAGTCGAACGCGGCGTCAAGACTTCGTTTTTATTCCGACGCTTCAGTAAAGATTTAGACGATCGCGTAGCGGTGTATGTCTTAAAAGAAGACATGGATCAAGCCGAGAACATCCTTGCGTCTCGACCAAGACGATAAATTTAAATAAAAGGCAGTGAAGCGTTCGCTTCACTGCCTTTATTCATTCCTGTTGCTGCGCGAGATAAAACGCGACTTGTTTTCGTTCTTGCTCTTGAACAGGAGAGGATTTCTTTGAAACAATGAACGCTCGCACATCTTTGAATGTATGACCCGTCGGAAATTTAATTCGTTCCGTCCGCATCTGTGGTGCATTCGGAAAAAGTGTGATGCCATGAATCGGTATGACGATCCCTTGTTTTTTTAGCGTTTTTCGAACCATTTGGACAATTCGTTTCGATTGATTAATCGGATGGGGTGAAAACACCTTTTTCCCATGCATAGGATCGATGACATGACAGGATTCTTCCGTCATCCATTCTACGACTGCATCGTTTTGCAACACAAGAAACAACCCTTTTGGACCAATCAAAGCAAAGGGAATGATAATCGTTTCAGTTAGACGTATACGTTCAAATAACATCCAATCAAAACGACATACCTGACGGATTTCATTGCAGAGCGCATCTGTTTCATGCGTCATCGTATTCACTTGCTTACTTGCAAAAAAGCGACGGCGTGGTGGTGCCGGAACAGAAGCAGTCATGACTTGTAACATGATTCATCATCCTTTGTAATATGTATTAGTAGTTATCTTAACACCGTTTTCGTATACATGACGATTCTTTCAAAAAGAAGGAAATCAAAAAAGACATTTCTGACGATTGGCAGAAATGTCTTTTTTCATTAGTCTTGATGAGGGCGACCGAAAACCGCCTTCTCAAGATTCGAAATACGACGTAACATATCATAATTGGATGAACTCGACACTTGTGGTTCAACGTGTTCAACACGACGCTCTTCCCGTTTTTCTGGTTGAGCAGGTGCTTGTTTCAACGCCTCATTCTCTTTCTTCAGACGCTCGATTTCACGTTCGAATCCTTCATAGTCTTTAATGATTTGATCCAAGTATCCATCGACATCCTCGATGACATAGCCACGGAGGCCGGTCTTGAATTCCTTTTTGTAAATATCGTCCGCTGTCAACAATGGCTTATACATCCTCTTCACTCCCACTGATCATTGTATTGTAATTCTTGTTCGAGCCAAGATAAATCATCTTGTGTAATCAAAAATAACTGATAATCGGATTGTTCCATTTCCATTCTAGCACGCTCTACTAAAAATTTCGCTGATCCTCCATGCTCTTCATCAAAAACCGACAACAATCCTTGGCTTTTTTGGATCATGAATTCAGTTTTATTGCGCAACTGCGATGGATCCGTATACGGTTTCTGACTGATTGCTTCGACAAAGTCAGCTTGTTCAAGAATCGAAAGATACTGTGCTTGGACTGGTTCTTTCCAGCGCGCTTCCTGTTCTAAAAACGGCAAGAGGATACCAAGATGAATATCTGGATACTCTTCTTTTAATTCAAGAACGACCTCGCATGCCCAGATTTCGCATCCAGGCGAGGCATTCGTAATGAACCACTCTGTTCCACGGTCTTCAATCAAGCGAATCATCCGCTCTCGGTATGCTGCCTTTAAGACCCGGATACCCGGGTGTTTTTGATCAAAGATGCCTAGTTCATTTGGTTTGTATCCTGTGATGGCGACTACTTTCACGAGTTACACTTCCTTTTTAACCGACGTTCTCGATGATCCAGTTCAGCTAATATTCGTTCTTTTTTAGTGATTAACCAATGATGCCGTTCGACGTGTTGTCGTGCTCGTTCCGTATAATCATAAGCAAGCACAGGATTTTTTGCAATGTGCTCTGCCCACTTCGCAAGTTCGAGATACCCCAAGTAACTATCGCTTTTTAAAAAGCAGTCTCTAGCTTGTTCATGGTTCTTCATTTTTTTATGCAAATACCCTTGGCGTAGCCATCCTTCTGCTGATAATTCTTTAACCTGCTGAAAATGAGCATGGGATCCTTCATGGATTCCAAGATCCGCTAACCAAATCGCGATGTTCTCTTGAATAGGAGAAGGTGCTCCCGCCCGATGCGTGACAAGACGGTTACACGCATCATACAGTCCAACGAGCGTTAAACAGTCATCTAGATGATGTTGTAAGACGCCCGTCATGATTTCCGGTTGCTGATGTTCAACATATTGGAAATAATGCATTGGTGCCAAAAAACCAGGTAGGTCACCTTCCCGCTCGAATCCAATCCGCTCTTCCATCGCTGTCAATCGATACGAGTCATACATTCCTTTAAAAATGCGCCGCGCAACATGGAGTAAATCAAGATGACCGACTTTCGGTAATCGTGGAACACGTTCCCGAACGAAAACGTGTCGTGTCTTGATTTGCGGCCAATCAAAGCTTTTTCCATTATAGGTCACGAATCGGACATCATCCCCGATATCATGCAGGAAGTGATGGTAAAAGGCAGCCTCAAAGTGCGGATGCGGTAAGAAATATTGTCGCATCAACAATCCTCCCTGCTCAAAGCGCGCAAACCCGAGTAAAAAAATCGTCGTTCCGGCTCCCCGCAATCCTGTCGTCTCCGTATCAAAGAAGATGACCTGCTCAAGTGGGACATCCAGCGCAAGTGGTGGATGAGGAAGCTGTAAAGACTCATACACTTCGGCAAAACTCCGGTCTCCATGCCGGTCCGTCAAAGCATAGCGTTTGTCGACCCTGACAATCCACTCTTGTTCGAATGTTAAGATATCCGCCCCACGATCAATCCAGGCTTGTTGCTCTTCAGTCCATCCGCTTGTTGGCTTTAGCGTTTCCACTTCGAGGACAGAAGGCTCTATATTCTCCGATGAGACGTCTGATGTAGATTTTAGCATTCGTCTAAGACGATTTTTCATGATAATTCCTTCTCCATTTCTGCTAACAACTGAATCGTTCGTTCTTTCTCGTCTGCTACGCCGACCATGCCGATACAAGCAGGACAACCGTCCTGGCAAGGACATGTGACAATCGAATCACGCGCTGCGCGTAGCATGACACCGCGTTGTTTGTAGATTGATTCCGCGAGACCAACGCCTCCAGGATAACGATCATATAGATAGACGGTCGGTTGCTGCGTGTGTGTCGCCTTGACTTGCGGCACGACGAAGACATCACTAGCGTCACACATCAAATAAAGCGGAGCAACACGTCGTAAACTATTCGCGACACCTTCCAACACTTGTTCAAGCTCCGTCGAGGAGCGTGCATGATCGGGTAAGGTGAACCAGACACCTGTCGTATGAATCTCTCGTTCTGGTAAGTGAATCGGACCAGACCCGATGTTCTCATGTGTTCCGAACTTGATTTTCTTGAACATCGTCGCCATCCCCCGAACACTGACATCTCCACGCGCAACACTGTATTCTCCCTCTGCATACTGTTCATCTTCTTCGAGAACGGAAAGGTCGACTGAAAAATTAGCATCTGTATAATAATCAACGTCTACTGCACGGACGAATGCTTTTTTCTCCTCAAAATCCAAGTACTCGACTTGGTATTGATCGGCCCCATGCAAATAAATGGCCTCGTCATGTAACAACGTCATTGCACTAAAGGTATCCATCTCGCCGATGACTCGATTCGGTACCTCGGTCTGATCGACGATGATGACATTCTCTTGATCACTGGACCGTAGCGATATCCCGTGTGCTGGAAACGCGTCATTCATCCAATAAAAGCGATTGCCTCGCTCGTGCAGGACACGCTCTTCGACTAAGTACTCGAGGATGTCTTCCGTCTCAAGCGTTCCAAATGATTCGCCTTTCGTAAAAGGCAGTTCAAACGCCGCACATTTGACGTGATCGACGGCAATGATCAAATTATCTGGATCAAGTCGCGCTGCTTCCGGGGATTGATTCAAGAATAACTCTGGTCGTTCTGCAACATATTGATCGAGCATACCAGATGAGGCGACAAGAATGATTAGTGCATCATCTTGCCGACGCCCCGCTCGTCCTGCTTGTTGCCAAAGTGAAGCAATCGTACCTGGATAGCCGTTCATGATACACACTTGCAGTTGACCGATGTCGACACCGAGTTCAAGAGCATTTGTCGAGACGATACCTGTGATTTCTCCTTGGCGTAACCGTCGTTCGATATCGCGACGTTCACTTGGTAAATAACCTCCCCGATACCCTTCGATGGATCGAGGACCAAGCTCGTGCGGATAGATACTTCTCAGATACGTCAGTAAGACTTCGACGCGGACGCGAGACCGAGCAAAGACGATTGTCTGAAACTTGTTCTTGATGAAGCGCATCGCTAATTGTTTTGTCTCAAGTGTCGCCGAGCGTCGAATACCGAGTTGTGCGTTGACGATCGGTGGTTGATAGACGAGAAAATGTTTACGTCCTGTCGGCGCACCATTCTCATCAATTAGTCCGACTGTTTTCTCCGTTAATCGTTCGGCTAGTTCCTTTGGATTTGCAATCGTTGCACTTGTCATGATGAAGACGGGATTACTGCCATAATACCGACAAATCCGTCGTAAGCGACGAATGACATTCGCGACATGACTGCCAAAGACACCGCGATACGTATGAAGCTCATCGATGACGATATATTTTAAGTTCTCAAATAGTTCGATCCATTTTGTATGATGTGGTAAGATTCCGGAATGTAGCATATCTGGATTCGTAATGACGATGTTCCCGGCTTTTCGTACTTTTGTTCGAATCGTCGGTGACGTATCTCCGTCATATGTGAAACAACGGATTGGAGCCTCTAATTGATCGATCAGTTCGAGTAACTCACTATTTTGATCTTGTGCCAGCGCTTTTGTCGGGTACAGATACAACGCTCGTGCGTTTGGATGTTCGAGCAAGTGTGATAAGACCGGTAAATTAAAACAATAGGTCTTTCCCGAGGCGGTTGGTGTGACGATGACCGTCGACTCGCCTGCTTGTACGCGTTCATACGCCAATCCTTGGTGACGGTATAACTGAGTGATGCCACGTGTCCGGAGGGCTTGGCGCAAGCGTTCCGGTAACTGTTCTGGAAAATCGACATAGCGTCCCGCTGTCGCTTCCATCGTTTTCATATACGTAATCCGCTCCATGAATGAACGGTCCTGTTTCAATTCTTCAAGAAATGCAACGAGCGTTTGTTTCGCTTGCATGCCTTCACTTCCTTCCACTTTTCATTATACAAAAAAAGAAGCAAGACCAAAGAACGATCTACTCGTCTTTGGTCTTGTCTTTCTTTACAAGTCGTGCTTATGGTGTTGTAGAATTCGTAGCGTCGTTTCCACGACCATTATTTCCATTATCATTCGAGTTGTTTCGTTCCGTTGAACCGTTCGAATTGTTTTGTGCATTCGCACCATCATTTGAATTCGGTGTATCTGTTGACGGTTCATCCGTCGTTGGTTCGTCTGTCGTTGGCTCGTCCGTTGACGGTTCGTCCGTCGTTGGCTCGTCCGTCGTTGGCTCGTCCGTTGTTGGCTCGTCCGTCGTCGGCTCGTCCGTCGTTGGCTCGTCCGTTGACGGTTCGTCCGTCGTTGGCTCGTCCGTTGACGGTTCATCCGTCGTTGGCTCGTCCGTTGACGGTTCATCCGTCGTTGGTTCATCCGTCGTTGGCTCGTCCGTTGACGGTTTTTCTTCTTCAGGATCGGTGACCGTTACCGTCGTCGAGACTGGTCCCGATTTTTCTCCTGACGCTTTCGCTACGACTTGGAATATCGAGCGACCTGGCTTTAATCCACTGATACTGATTCGATTCGTCGTACTCGTTCCGACTGTCGATGATTTACCATCAGCATCTGTCATCTTTACTTCAAACGATACATTATCATACCCATTGGCACGAAGCGCAGCGTCATTGTAGTTCCAAGTCAGTTCACCGCTCTTTTTGTCTTCATCGTAAGATGCTTGTAATCCAGTCGGAGCGGGTACCGTCTTTTTTTCAACGACAGGTTCCTTCGTCCCTTTCACGTATAATTCGTTTCCGATACTGAGGACAGAACTTGGTTGTTCAAATGGCGCTGGCGTTCGATCGCGTGTTTTCGTGATGAAATCTTTCCAGATTTGCTGTGCCATCGTACTGTTATATGGACCACTGAGTCCGGATCCATTGTTGTTTCCTGATTTCGTTGTTCCTGTCCAGACACTGATCGAGACATCAGATGTATATCCTGCAAACCAGACATCTTTATAAGCATTAGTTGTCCCTGTCTTACCGGCTGCATCAAACGACAACCCAGCACTTGGGAACGTACCGCCTGGTTTCAAGACATCACGAAGCATATCCGTCAACATATAAGCTGTGTAGTCTTCCATCGCCTTTTTCGATTTGATTGGTGACTTGATTTTAGATCCGTCACTGTACTCAATCGATTTAATGACGTGTGGTTTGATATAATCGCCCCCATTACCCAGTGTTGCATAAGCTCCTGCCATCTGAGTCGTATTAAAACCATGCTTCATCCCACCAATTGCATAAGCTGGTGAAATCGACTCATCGTCTTTCATTTTCAAGCCAGACTTTTCAGCGAATGCTTCGACTGCATCCCCACCAATTTCTTGGAACGTTTGAATGGCAGGTGTGTTAGCCGAGATTTTCAACCAATGACGAATCGTATTCGTACCACGATATCCATCATAATAGTTTCCAATCTCTTTTCCGTTGACTTCTGTCGGCTTATCCGTCAATTGTTTCGCAGTCGACCATTTGTCATTTTCGATGGCCGGGCCGTATGCGAAGAATGGTTTTGCCGATGATCCCGGTTGATGGGGTTCATTTGCATAGTTTCGTCGCGCTGTTCCTTTACCTGGATTTTTACCATCGACGACTGCAAGAATTTCTCCGGTTTGCGTATTAATTGCCGTAGCAGCCGTTTCAGCATATTCCGGTAATTGAACGATTTGATCTTTTTTGATCGCTTCGTTCATATAGTCATGCATCGGCTTATCAATCGACGTATAGATCTTTAACCCTTGACCATAGATATCTTTTCCTTCTAGACCAAAATCATCTTCTAACTCTTTTGATACCATGTCGAAGATGACACTATCATATGATTCATCCTTCGTTGACTTCGGCGCCGGATTGATTAATTTCGAAATTGGTTGTTTGACCGCTTTATCTCGTTGCGCTTTTGTAATGACGCCTGTCGTTTGCATCGCATTGAGGACTTGTGTCTGACGCCATTTCGTTAGCTTCGGATCTCCTTTGATTGGATCATAAGCTGTCGGACGTTGCGGTAATCCTGCGAGCATTGCAGCTTCCGCATAATTCAACTTATCAACTGATTTATTGAAATAGGCTTTTGAAGCGGTCTGGATGCCAAATGAGTTTTGACCATAGTAGTTTTTATTCAAGTACATCTCTAAAATCTGATCTTTCGTATAATCCTGCTCTAAGCGGATCGCAAGCCATTGCTCTTGGACTTTCCGTGTGATTGTTTTATCAAAGCTGAGGAATGATTGTTTGACGACCTGTTGCGTAATCGTCGAAGCACCTTCAGAACCAAATCCATCAGTGACGTTCGCGATGATGGCACCTCCGAGACGGCGGAAATCAATCCCGTTATGCTGATAAAAACGACGGTCCTCGATCGAGATGAATGCGTCCTTGACGACTTCTGGTACTTCATCGATCGACACATATTCTCGGCTCGTTCCACCTTTTGTGATTTCCTCTTTATTACTGGCATAAATCTTTAACGGTAAAGCATCACGAAGCTCTGCTTCATCAAGCTCAGGTGCCGTAGCAATCGCATAAGCCGCAAATCCGCCTCCGATCAACATCATCAAGATGAATAATCCGGTAGCAATCAACAATAACTTTTTCCAGAGTGGACCTTTCCCACCGGATCCTCCACCTGATTTTTTCTTTTGGGGACGTTTCGTCCGTTTCATCTTTTTCTCAGATGACTTCGTCTCTTCACGACGTGCGACACGACTTCTTTCCATATGCTATCCTTCTCCTTCAATCAAAAAGTGTCTGAATTGAAATATAGTTCGTCCACTGCCTTTAAATAATCGATAGCAGGGTACGCGCCAGTCTCGACTTTGATACCGTCTTGTTCGATGATCGTCAGCGGAATGGATTTCCGTCCGCTTTCGAGTTGATCCCACCAGGGGAACACGTGCTCGACTGAAAGCACATATTGCACATTATACAGACTGAATCGAATGATGACAAAACAAATTCCTCCATGTTCGACACATTGACGCATGTGTGCGATTTGATGGGGGTGAAAATTTTTTATCGGGAAGGACGTTTTATTTGTCGTCTCCTTCGCTTCGAAATCAATATATTTTCCGCGGTAGACACCATTATAATCGGTCGTCGATGGTTGCTTAAAATAAGCTTCTTTGACGACAGCTGCAGATCGCTTTGGATAATCCACTTGAACGATTTGTAACGGAGTGGGTTTCTTGTGAATGATTGCCCGATTATGAGTCAGATAAAACGTATTACTTTCATTCAATAATTTTTCGAGCGTCATCCCACGATTTGAAAAGGTTGAATCGGTTGATCGTGCCTTCTTGATTCGGGTTCCGTGCGACTCGAGTGGCTTTTGAAATTTTTTCCCATTCGGGTAATTCAAAACGATTCCCCTCCTATCGCGTTTATTGTACCATGATATGTGATTGTACCGTATCGGCCGAGAGGAGTAGTTAAAAACCAATGACAATTGAACCGTTATTACAAGAGATTGAACGTATATATCAAGAAGGACGTGCCGGAACCGAATATGACTTCAATCGAGACGTCGTACCGTTCGTCGAACGAGCAGATCAACTGATTGCGCAGTGGCAAACGAATGCCCAAGATAGTCCTTACTTACGTCCGAGTATGGTCGAAAGTGCTGTGGATCAACTGAAGCAGATTTCTGTACAAGCCTTTCAGCCAAAGACGAGTCTGAAACGTTTCAATGAAACGATTAAATCCGTCCGCTATATCGATCGATTGATGAATGGCGAAGAATAATAATTAAAAACAGGAATTATCTTCCTTGAGTCGAACACCTAATCTATAAGGGAATGTTTCACCGGTTTCACTTGCCAGGCTATAGCTTTTCAGTCGCCTAGCGTGTAAAGTGGCATCAAGAGCATTTCTTTCTTAAAGACTGTGTAATTATCGTGCAATTGGAGGAGATTCATTTGAACAAACGGGTACAATCGAACGTCAAAGGCGTTGATGTCAAAGGATTTCCTAAGAACTCAACCCCTGCCCCGAAGAAATACATCATGTTCGTTGACGAGACGGGGAAACTCCAATTGCCTACTATATAATAGGAAGTTACGCGAAACTGTTCTCAAACATGATTGATTCCGCGTCACTTTTAGATGTATTGCTAGTGTGAAATCAGGTGTGCAATCGCACGTTTTTACTATAAGTGTGCAATGAGGTGTGCAATTAAAAATTGCACACCTCATTGTGTTTCTAAGTATTCTATAGGTGGTAAATACCCATAAATTTATGTAATTGTGCAGCTGCTCGTCGTGGGAACGGGAGGCAAAAAAAGATGAAGATTCTATTACTCGGAGAAAATCAACTAGCGATCACTGGGGACGTTACTGAAATCAAACGCGTCGTCGATACACTCACGACAGGTAGTCAAGTCGACCTACTGCTCAAAACGTCTTGCATGAAAAAAATCAATGTCATCCTTCCAAATAATCGAGATATCGTTACGAATGAGCAAGTTGCATTCGTCTTTGACTAATAAAACGGGAAAGGGGAGGTCCCCTTTCGCGAATTCCAGTCGTCACACCCTCCCGACTTCGCCCGACCTCTCCCTGGATTCCCTTGTGGGGAGTCTTAATCATATCACCAATTATCCATATTTACCCATTTTTAAATCATTGTATTTTTCCTCCTGTTTTATTATTGTGATATTTATGATGAAGAGGAGGAGAAGTATGGCGTTCAGCGTTTGGATTGATTCAGCAGCTGCAATTGCTGCGGCAGTTGCTGCCGGTTTTGCAGGTTGGTCTGCTACAGTAAGTAATAAACAGTTTGAAGCACAAAAGAAAGAAAAAGAAGAATCAGAAAGACCTCGCTTGTTACCTGTAAATAAAAATATTTCAGTTGAAGTTACTTCTATTTTTACTGATTGGGATTTGAATAAGATCAATCTAACTCCCATTAAAGATAAATTCGTAAAAGCGCCTATCGAGATGATTAATACAGGCAAGTCATTCGCTGTCAATATCGAATATAGCTATCGTTTACTTGATAACAGTAGTGAATTTAAAGATTTTGATGACGAATACTCAATAAAATTCATAAAATCGCATGATGGTATTTTGACGATAAGTGCTAAAAGCGAATTTGAAAATATCTATTACAGAACTGATGGAAATGATGTATTTAAAAAGACTAATGTTAGAAAAGATATGAATGTAATACCTTATTTAAGATATCATCCTCTTCTTAAAAGTGAAGAATCTGCTTTTCTTTTAGTACCAAATTATTTCGTTGTACTTACAAACCATTACATATTTCAACACTCAAGGTTAAATGAGGACGGAATAAAGTTACCTAGATTATCACTGAGGATAAAGTATAGTGATCAACTTCAAAATGAGTACGTTGATATTTATGAAATGATTGCAAGTACCAAACAGATACAGACGAATGATCAGCGATACGAAGGCTGGATTGATTTTCACCTATTGCATAGTGAAGCACCTAAAAAGAAGTCTCCTCGTTATTTCTGAGGAGACTTCTTACGGTATTTAAAACAACATATTCCAAGTAGCTAGTCCGACGACACCATCAACATCAAGCTTCTTTCGCTTCTGATACGCTTCGACGGCTTTCTCAGTCGCTATGTCATACTTGCCAGTGACTGAAGACCCGACAGCGCGCTGGATGCGCTCAATATCCTTTTTGATCATGCCTTTCGCTCCTTTGTAGAGCGGTTTGCCTGGATACGGAACAATCGCTTTCCCGTCACCTTGTGATGGCTTCGGTTTAGCTGCAGGTTTTGAAGCTGGTGCGGATCCGAGTACCTTGTCCGTGCCGTATCCTTTGTACTCATACTGCAGGTGTGGTGAGTCGATGAATGTCTCATCCCGTTGGTTTCCGTCAGAGTCCCAATCCCCGCCCCATGTGAATCCGAGACGCTGCGCTTCCTTGATTGCTTTCTGGATATTTGCAGCATTATAACCATTCCATACTGCTTTACCATCTTTGACCGGTACGAAATCGAGTGCTTGGCCAACGATATGATACGAGTACATCGTCTGTGATGCACCGGATGCTACATTGGCTTTTTGTTCTGCTACCGTACGGCGAGCATCGTATATCAATACTTCAATGCCGTTCTTGACAAGGTACTCGTACCATTTGAGTGCGAGTCGTTTTGTATTTGGTGCAAGTTCGTTCAAAGTAGCGCGGTTTCGTTTATCGTATAACATTATTTTGCCTCCTTTTGTTTTTCATCCGATTTCACTTCTGCAATGCTTACTTCACTTGAGATGGGTGTAACCTGTTCTTCTTCCGCTGCGGCATTCTCGATGATTGAATCGATTGCTCGCGGTTGTTTCTCTTCTTGAAGTTGCGTCAATACATCCACCAGTTGTTGCGGCAACGGAACGCCGAACAGAGCAAAATTTTCAGTGACGGACAATGCTTCTCGTGCAATGTAGTAATAAAGAACGAGCGTCCGCATAATCGGTAATCCATTGTTGATTAGCTCATCTACCAGTACCGCAATGATGACCACAATAAAAACGACACCCTTTCGAACGCCGCCCCAAAACATTACATCAGAATTGACCTTCTTCAATTTATAGGCTGCCAAGAAGCCACTCATGTAGTCGACAACCATCAAAACCACTAAAATTTTCAGCGCTGTGTCCCACCCTCCCATCAACGCTGTTATGACTGTGCCGATAACAGCAATTGCCCCTTCAAATAGATAATGAGTCTTCAATTCAATCACTCGCTTTCTTTTGTACAGTTTTAAAAAAATAAAAAAACGTCTTCATTTCTGACGTTTCCAAATAGTGATCATTTAATTAGACAATCGGATTTTGCGGTGTTGCTAGAATGGCGTCTACTTCTTCTGGCGTTAATCGCTTCACTTCGACTTGATACTGGATATAGGCTTCATCGACGCGACGTTCTTTCCACATTTTTAGAGCAAAATTATACATAAGACTCATTTCCCTCTCTCCTTTTGGTTTCGATTCATCTATGTTAAAACGGCATAGTCAGAATGACGATCATATCTTCCAAATATGCAACGTTGGATGCTAGTTTTTCATTGTCTTGTTGCAATTTCTCCATTCGTTCTTCGATCGTCGGTGGTGGTACTACCGCTTCCGGCGCATGACCGGTTTCGATCCATTGCCCATCTTGCCACCTTGCTTTATAAAACGACGGCGGCGGAATCTCAACGCAATCAGATGGCATTTCTCCACCTTGAGGAATCACGACAGGTTCGATATAAAAACCTTCCTCGTCCATTCGGTAAGCTTGTTTCATGCTGTCACTCCTTCCTTATACTAAAAAGTTGATGGTGGATAGGTCGATTCTCGATGTACCGCTTTCAATAGAAAGTGGTCTCATGGTTCCGTCTTGACCAATCAAAACAGTTGCTATCTTGCCCGCTGAGGCAGTACCAAAACCACCAATCGCAAATATTTGAGATTGTGCAGGACGATATCCCGCTGGTAGAGTTGCAAATACTGTATCTACAACTGCATTCGAAACAGTCCCAGCACATTGCACGTTATGCCCCCAATATTTCATTTTCGGTGTACGTCCGCCATCCGTCGCCCCGTTCTGCAAGGTCAATGTTAACTCCGTCAATGCGGGCACGTTGTTCCAGATTCCTGTGCTTAATTCGACTTCAAGTTCGGCATAATCCGTGTTGATGGTGCTGGCTGTCATGCCGTTTGAAGGTTCTGCGTAGGCGATGAAGTGGACAAAGCCGTTAGCATCAATTTTGTTAACGATTTGCGTAAATCCGTAAATCAGCTTGCTTACACCTGCATTGGTATGTGTGATATTCGCTCCTGCATAGTTTCCTGTATCAACAAGAAAAACAGATACAGTCGCCTTGTTTCCGGTAGGGCTTGCTCCATTACCCCACCAGTTGAACGCCATTCTTGATAAGTTTGACTTCAGCCATACGACCTTATCCACTGTCATTGCGCCGGGGATGGTGCCGTATGTGCGTTCGACATGGGCAATCAGATCAAAGGAAAAGAGTTGTTGCGAAATAGCACCATTCGAATTTATAGATGTTGTATACGATGTTCCGTCTAACGTTGATAATTGTCCATAAGCTAACCCCCCGCCGTTAATTTCCGGGATAGGGGCACTCGGCGTCTGTAAAGACGTGTAAGGTGTAGAACCCGTAGCTTTTACTGAATGCGGATTAGCGGTCGTGCTTCCAGAAACTTTGCCTACAAAATTCGCAAGAGATTGAGAATTGAATTTATTACCTAGTAATGTGTTTACAAAAGACATATCATCAACCGCTCGCCGCCATGAAGACCATTTACCCGAAATCCAAGCACGAGTAAAAATGATTCCGCTACCGTTCTGCTGGAAAATTTGTGTGTAGTTTGTTGAAATCCTTGCAATGTGGATCAGTACACCAAAAGTAAAACCGGTCGGCTGATTCAAAGCACTTCCATCGACCATATAAATACCTGTTTCCGTAACGGCATTTAGGTCATTGCTATTCGCGGGTAACGTTTTGGCAATGCCGGTATCTTGTGTCAGTTTGAATTTTTGGACTAAATCAACTTTTGCCTGTGCCCCTTCTGTTGTTTCTACTTGCGACCAAATAGACCAAGTGGAGCCACCATTTGAAGATGTACGGTTGTAGCGGCTATTACCAGAAACCTCCCAGTATTCTTGGAAGAAGTGAGAAGAAGTGCGACGTTGTACAAGCAATAAACCGACTGCTGTTGATGGTGCGTTTGGTGTACTTGATGGTACGAGGAAAACACCGACGGTCAATGCTGCATTGACATCTGTCACTGTTCCTTTAGGACCTCCATCAGTTGCAGTTAGCGGAAATAGTTGCGCCCCATCCCACTTCGCCCGTTCTTGCGCTGTGATATGTTTGACCGTATCCGAATTGTGGGCATCAAAGTCATCGTGTACCTCGTTGACCGCTGCCGTAACGCTAGCTTTATTCGCTGTTTTAAGAGCGGCAAGAGAGCCGACCTTCACATCAGTTGCGAGATCAGTGTTTGTGATTGATCCGTCCGTGATTTGAGCGGAACCGATTGCCGGAAGCTGCGAGGCGGTAAGTTTGCTATCTGTTCCAAGTGTAGCGACACCGTTTGCCGCTCCCTTCTCAGAATTCGGGATTTTCGCATCCGCGGATGACTTCACTTCATTTACCGCTGCCGTGACGGATGTTTTAGCGGTCGTCGCCAGTGTCGTGAGTGAGCCCACCTTGACGTCCGTTGCAAGATCGGTGTTCGTGATACTGTTGTCTGTAATCTGCGCCGATCCGATGGCTGGTAACTGTGAAGCGGTCAACTTGCTATCAGTGCCGAGGGTGGCAACCCCGCTTGCTGCGCCTAATTTCTCAGTGTGAACAGCATTTGTTTGCAATTCTTGTAAGGCATAGTACGTGTTGTACATCCACCAGTTCCACCACCCGGCGGGTGGCTTGTCACCTATCGCCCATCCTGAATCGATTTTCGACTGTGGCGGTTTTGTTCCGGCGTTTTTCCATTCTGGAAGTGGCTTTGTGTAAGGCATGATTTAACCCCCTGTTTTAGATTGGCAATACAATTTCATCGTCTGGATCAAACGCACCGGACAATGTGCCGCCTGTGCTTTGGTTCAGTGGTGCAAATCCTGTTGCTGCATCGTTTTCTAAGACATCATACTGTGAGGAATAGGCAAACGTACCGCTCAAATCAATGGCAGCCACCCGGACACCAGAAGCGACGACACGTTGCGTGATTTTACCGAACTGAACGGCACTCATGCCCGATTGGTTGATGACTTCGATCGGCAACCCAGTAATGATAATAGCTGCTGGTTCGGGTGCAAGTGCATCACTATAAAGTTCTTTGATGCCGAACTGATCGGGTGTCGTGTTCAATGTGATTGCCAGGGATTGAATGATCCCGTCCATCGTGCCATCTGACAGGTTACGGGCAACCCGAGCGCGAATGAGAATGCGCAAGACTTCATTTGTCGCAAGCCCTCGCATCTGTCCGACATTGGCGGCGATAAGGTCCAACGTCTCACCTTCAGCTTGGTTAATGTCTCGCCAGCTTTCAACTTTTTTCAACGTTTCATCCAAGTCTTCCATTTGACCAGATACGAGCAAGATCAACTTTCCTATATTGCTGTTCGGTTTTTTTGTATAGGATTCAGCCAGACTCCTCATCATGTTTTCGAAGATGCCCATTAGATCACCGTCACTTTCCCTGTGTCGGTTTGAGCCACCTGGTTATCCGCAATGACAAGGTTTGCGGTTCCGAGTGTACCGGCGCTTGTTCCGATTCTTACTTTCGCATCGTCGATACCAGTAATGTTGAATACTGCCCGTGTCAGCTGTGACACAATGACGTCTTCCCCCATTTGAGAGCCGACATAGATTGTGCCGTCGCTTGCGGTACCGCCGATCAATTGCACGATTTCATCTTTTACCAGGGTGATGCCATCCACCGGGAAACCAGCGTTCGTTGTCACATCGACTTCCACATAAATATTGACTTGCGTTGCATAATCAAACCGCACCGTTTGAGCATTACCGGAAGCATCATACACGGTTCTGACTTGCGTTCCCATCGGTTTGATACCAGCGGCTTTCTTTTCGTAAATGGCTTCTACAATGGACTGGGCGTCGCCACCGAGCACATACGCATGAATCGACTTTGGGTCATTGCCACCAACTGCCGTATTTTCATTGTTTTCAATGACCGATACCGCCCGGACGTTTGGAACTTCCAGGATGGCAGCGCGAATTGAACTGGTCGTACCGAAACCGTTCCCCGCGGTTGAATCAAGCAACCGGGCGACCAGTTCAGCGTCGGTCTCGATGTCTCGTCCTTCTGATGATCCGAGCGGGTTTGTTACCGTCAAGACATCGGCGGATGGTTCCGCTTGAATCGTGATCGTGTTAGCAGGAACGTTGCCGAACGCGCCAGGGAATAACGCAACGGCGGACCCGCTACCGACACCCGAGGCATTCAATAGAACGTCTTGCGTCAGTACAAAATAAATATCATTGTCCGTGGTGAACTGTGTACCTTCCAGGATGGTGAAATTCGGTGTTCCTGTGAATGATAGATCAACGATAGATGATTGTTCCGGGTTACGTTGCGTGTTATAGAGCGGCGTTAGATAGTCCAGTTGCACACCTTCTGCCTTGCCGACAAAAGCGGAATTATATACCTTTTCCGCTAATTCCCACCCCTTCGAATGGAACCAGGCGAACAAACGAATGAGAATACCAAGCGGCGACCGTTCAGAAGTGTTGATGTCATCCCCGAACAGTTCGCGGGCTTTAATATCCATCTCTTCATAAATCTCACTGTAATTCTTCTTTTTGAATCCTTTCGCATCAAGCCCCATTAGATTTCAACTCCTCCCAGTTGGACTTCTTCACCATTCGTTTTAATCAGTGTCATCGATACCGACAACCGGCGGGAATTAAAGTCCGGCACTAGTTCCAATCGATCAACTGCCTGAATCCGTCCATCTGCGGTTGCCGCTTCGACAATCGCAAGCCGCGCCGATTCCTCGTTGAATGGTTTTGTCTCGAACGGTTCACGATCCATACCGTAATTTAAATCTAAGAACCATTCTCCTTGTGCCGCTTCAATGTTCATACGGACCGATTGCGCTAGTTCTTCGTCTTCCTGGATCATAGCGAAATCGCCGTTGTTAATAACTAAATCACCGTTTGTGACTTTAAGTGTTCTCATAGTTCCAGCACCCCCAATACAACCGCATCTCGAATGTCGTGCATCCTAGAAGCATCGGGATCGAACGGTTTAGTTTGAAGATTGTCGAGCGCCCTTTCAGCAAACGCGACAAAAACGATATCATTTTTAGAAAGTGTTCCGATATGTTTTAGGCATGGCGCCCCTTCAATGAGTGGGTACCGTTCCGTTGAACCATCCTTATACACGGTCATGAATAGCAATTCGATGTCCGCTTCTTTCTTTCCGGCGTTATAACTGACCACTCGAGCAGGTGCCGTCGTATGGATTCCTAAGCGGACCGATCGTTTCAGTTCATCGAAAAATCGTGCATGTTTTGACATTAGATCATCTCCGCTTCTGTGTAGAATCCATCCGATGTAGCAATGTGCTTTCCGCGGACAACACGATACGTTCCGTTTGCCGTGGATGATTTAACTGTCACGATGCTTGCGACCGTGATTCGGTGTTGTAACAACATTTTCATTCTGATGCCTCGTTCCCCGTCATCCTCATAGGGTTCGGGTGAAGCAATCAGACCAGTTTCCTCACTCACTGTGAACCGTTCGTCAAATCCTTCCCGTAACGGACGAACAACAAGACGACCACGCCGATAATAGAGGATCGACCCGCAATCCCGCACGACTTCTTCCAAGTTGTTCAGAATCAGTCCCGTGACGGTGTAGCCTTTCTTATAAATCTTGTCGCGTGTCAGTTTCGGTGGTGCTGCTAACTTGATGCCGAGCACCTTCACCAGTTTATTGATGATGACGGAACCTTTCGTTCCCTTCTTGAACGCAATTTGCAATTTCCGTTCCTTGTCCTGTCCTTTTTTCTTACCGGACGTATATTTTTCAGCAGGATCAGCGTTTTTTGACGTAACTTTGATCCGGGAAAAGTCATCCCCTTCTAACACGAAAACGGATGTAACCTTATTAACGCCCTCACGCTTCGTGAAAGACCTAGAAACAATGCCGGATGCCAAGACCCCGACTTCTCCCCGGTAGCCCGCCTGTAACGTACAGCGGACGCCTCGTTTGATTTTGGACGTACTATCTTTCGATAAGTTAAACAACTGAATTTCAGTTTCGTTCGGCTTCGAATCGTCATCAAAAGGATTTTCGAATCGGATTTCCAGCCCGTCATCTCCTTCATTGGTGTATGTCGCCTTATAGTTGCCACTTTCAAAAGAAACCCGTTTGACCCGTCCGAATTGTTCAGTCCGTTTCATCCGCTTCCTCCTCCCCGCTACCGTCCGCAATATAAAGAAAAACGGATTCCCCAAAATTCTCATAGGAAACCCGTTTGGCATTCATACCTATATCGAGCGGAATCAGTGTCGGTGCTGGTAGATCAACACGGGAAACGTCTGCCCATAACGGACGACCCAGCATCAACTTTTCACCCGTAATGATCGCAACGTCTTCCCCGCTGTCACCCGTTGTATACAAGTCGATGGTGAAAAAGTCACCCGTCTCATTGTAGTTGACTTGCATCGTGAACAATTCATCCGCTAAATCAATGTCGAATTGTTCTGGAAGTGCTGTCTTATCAATCGGAATGATATCGTAAACTTCTTGTGCTAATCCCATTTTTTCACCTACTCCCTAATAAGCATGATTATTTCACTCTTAATTTCACACCAATCGGAATTCTCCGGTCGGGGTACTTGTTCCATTTCCTTAATTGAGAAATGGACGTCCCGTATTTGATGTTCATGAGCCAATACGTTTCCCCACGCTTTACACGGTGATACCGTTTCGGGCTTGATCGTGGTTTTTTCGATGCGGGTTTCTTTTTTCCGCCCCGAGTCACGGGCTTCTGTGCTTTCTTCTTAACCCACGGGCTTTTCGACAAGCGGATTTTTTGAAGTTTAACCGTAAGGGCAACTCCGTTCGCAATCTGTGAATTATAGTCCCTGTCAATCGACGTAATCAGTACCGCGGTTGCGGCGGTACGACCGACATAGTTCACGATCGTACCGTTATTCATATAATTTTCTAAGGTTCTAAGTCGAGTTGAATGATCTTTGCCAAGCAAGTAGGCAGTGAATGTGTATTGTGGTGACGTCTTTTCGACGTGATCTGAAATCGGCGCCCCTTTTTCAACCGGGTATTCCGTCACCCGGACCGCCTCATTCACGTTCTCGTTTTCAACGTGAATGAGTACCTTTCCGAGTTTAGCCATTAATAATCAACCTCCTCTGCGAACAAATCTTGCAAGTGGCTGAACATGTCGTCATTCGCTTGTTTGATCTGTTCTTTAACGGATGCGCCGTCACTATCATTACTTACCGTGATGTTGTATGTCGGATTGAAGTCGATTCGAACAGTCTTGTTGTTGCTGGTTGTGCTCGCACCGTAAGCGGAACCACCGCCCATCCCTTCGTTAGCGACCGTTAACATGCTTTGAGTACGCATGAGCGGCGCTGGAATTGGATTCGGTAGAGTCGGCATTCTAGGTGTTGGCGGGATAGCTGCTGATGCGACCGTTTTAGACATCTCGCGAACCATCCGCAAGTTGTCTTCCATACCAAGCGCAAGACCTTCCGACGTCCATCCGCCGTACTCGATCATGACTTTCGAAGGGGATGCAATGCCGAGAATTCCGGTGATCCCATCTTTCACGGTATTGGCAATGTCACCAATCGTTCTAGCGACCGAACCCGCCATGCTCGAAATACCACCAATCAGACCCTCGATGATGTTTCGACCGATACCCGCTAAATCAATGCTAGATAACGTGTCCATGATGCTCGTTCCGATACTCATAGCGGCTTCTCCGACTGCACCGAGCAATTGCAGAATCCCATTTATTAACGCCTGGATTAATTGGACGCCTGCTTGAAGCAATTGTGGTGCGCTGGAAACGAGCGCTTGAACCAGCGCAACAATCAATTGAAGTGCCGCCGCTACTAATTGTGGCAACATCTGAATGATTCCGTTAATCAGCGACGTCAGGATTTGCACTCCCGCATTGATGATTTGCGGTAAATTCGCAATGAGTGTGTTCGTCAGCTGCGTAATCAAGTTGACTGCCATCGTCACCAATTGTGGCAACATTTGCGTAATGCCGGTCACTAATTGTGTGATGACTTGCATCCCGACCGTTATCAGTTGCGGCAATAGGGTTGTCAATGTCGTGACCAGCTGCATGATGATCGTCATCGCTGTGGTCAAAAGTTGCGGCAGTGCTTGCATGATTCCGTTGAGTAATCCGGTCAAAATTTGCATCCCGGCGTTCAATATCAAAGGCAAGTTGACCATGATTCCATTCGCAATTGCCATAATGATTTGAAGCGCTCCGTTTAGAATCATCGGCAACGCCTGTATGATTCCTGTAAGCAATCCCTGGATCAATTGAAGCCCTAACGTTAAGAGTTGGGGAATCAAGGTTAAAATTGTGTTGACTAGCGTTGTAATAATCTGCATGGCAACCGGGATCAGCGTCGGTAAAAGCGTTAGAATTCCAGTGATTAATGCTTGCAGGATGCTAAATGCGGTTGTAATCAGAATCGGTAAAAGCGTGACGATTCCAGCAATGAGGGCTTGTAAAATCTGCATTCCCGCTTGTAAGAGAACCGGCAGCAATTGACCAATGCTCGATACCAGCATCAAGACCACCTGTGATAGCGCGGTGACGACTTGCGGAAGCGCCTGTGCGATCCCCTGGACTAGACTGGTGATGATTTTCACGCCTTGATTCACGAATTGTGGCACTTGCGTGACTAGGAATGTCGCAATACCTTGGACAACTTGTCCGATCGTTCCCGATAATTGTGTGGCATTCGACGAAATGCCTTGTGCGATTGCTGGAATGAAGCGAGAAGCAGCAATGATAAGACCAGGAATCCCACCGACCAAGAAACCGATGATAGACGGAACGATTTGTGCAAAAATCTCACCAATCTTGCTGAAATCTCCCTTGAACGCGGCAGAAATAGCAGATGCGAATGCCGTTGCTTGTTGAACCAACTGGTTGAATACCGGCGCCAGGAATTTAGCAAGCCAACCAAAGACCGACTGTGCGACCTGTTGAATGCTTTTCCACGCTGAATTCACGGCATTGGCAAACATCTTGTTGTTTTGATAAAGCGTTGTCAGTGCGACACCGAGCGCAATCAGACCACCGATGATAAGCGGGATCGGTCCAAGTGTAGCAAGCAAGGCACTACCAAACGCCAGGACTGCCGGTGACGATAGGGCAACCATGACGAGTTTTGCCGCGATACCAAGCGCTAACAATCCTTGCACAACCCTGTATAAGATCGGGTGCGCTTTCTGGAACGATACTGCGAACGCTTGAATCCGTGTGACAACGTTGAACAGAAATACGAACAGTGAAGCAAATGCGTTTGTCAGAGCACCAAACACCGTGACGATCGCATGACCGACCGCCGTCATGGCTTTCAGGAATCCGCCACCCATTTTGCTTGTAAGCGAATCGACCATTTTTGCAAATGCTTCGTTTTCTCGATACGCTTTTCGGAATCCAGAGACCAGACCGACGATAGCCGCCGCGACGAGATAGACCGTTCCTGACATGGCAGCAAGACCAGTGACGAGCGGACCAATAAGCATCCAAGCAGCAGCAAACGCCGCTTTCATCCCCATGATTAGACCGATACCGATTGTAAGCGGTGAAAGGATCAACGTGAGCGCTGGAATAAGCATCAAGAACCCTTGAAGCATTCGAGCCGTTGCCGGATGCGCTTCGTTGAATGCTGATACTAGATTAGCGATCGTCGTAATGAAGTTGTAGATTTGTTTCATGACCGCGCCAAACACCTGCACCATCGGTTCAAACGCTTTTCGAACAGCGCTTTGCATCCGGTTAAAGGCTTCCTCATAACCCGCAACGCTTTTCATTGCGGCTTTGTGTAAGGAGGAATAGAGAAGTGCCGATGTAACTGCGGCGGCCATTGCGACCATCTGCATCCGCATGAGACCTTGCGAAATCATCATGGACATTTCATTTAGCTGCTTCATGTTTGCCGTAGGTCCGAGCATTTGAAGTGCCAATGCTGCCGGTTGCCCCTGCATCGCAATACGGTTCATGCCGTCTGCAACTGCAAGTGCCCCTTTATTGACCTGATAAAGTGGATTTCTCATACGGTCAAAGTTGGCCGCAATCTTGTTTGCTTGTGTGGATCGTGCGAGCATTTGTCCGACACCCTGGATAAAGCCCATTTTCGCCATTTTATCGGCTGCCATCATAGCGTCGGTAATTTTTTTGTGTGCCAGCCCTGCTTTTTGAACTTCTCGCATAAATTGGTTCGTTGATCCGCTATATGTATCAGCGGCTTTTGTCAGCTTGAACATGTCATATTCAGCTTTCATTAACTGATTGCGGAACGGAATCATAGCCGCTCGTTGGGAATTGTATGCATCGAGCATTTCCCGTTTCATTTGTAATGCTTCCTGCGACATGCCCCGTGTTTGCATCATCATCCAGTTCGTCGAGTCACCCATGCGACGATAACCGCGAGTATACACACCCGTTGTCTGGTTGATGTTGTCCGCCATATCCCGGGTGTTCTGTGTAACCTCGTTGATTCGGTGGTTAATCTCGCGCAATGGATCGGCGTTCGCCAAAATATCGACGATAATTTGATTCTCACGCAATGCCATGTCTAGCACCTCCCTATTTTTTCTTTTTCGACTCCTTTTGTTCCAACTTGCGGTATTCTTCGAGCGCAACGGCAGCCATTCGGATTTCGTGCGGGTCCATCATAGAGACTTCCGTATAAGTGAATTTCTCACTCATGATTAGCTGCCAAAACGCCCAATCCCGAGCGACTTCCCGAGCATAGACCGCTTTCGGGAACGGTTTAACCCATAAGAAAGTCAGAAGCCTCTTTCATCAACTCGTTGAAAGCTGTGTTTCCGATTTCTTCGACCGTTTCCCAGCTCACCCGCGGTTCGACAATGACGTGTTTCATGTATTCTTCGTACAATTTTTCTTCGACCAATTGACCGTTCATATTCTTTGCGCGGTCACGGATGCGGACACCCTCTCGAACGCCTGGATGTTGCAACGTGAATTGTTTTTGTTCATCACCGATTGTTACTGTCTTTTGTGTTCCTTGTGCTGTCTTTGCCATTTTGAGCATCTCCCTTTTACTAGCCATAGTTTTTTGTCACCCTTTCAATACAATGAAATACGCCGAGAATTTTTCCCGGCGCATCCTGTCTCTTATTGATCTTTGTAATCAAACACACGGATTTCAAATTCACGGTCCTCGATCTCGTCACTTAGTCCACCAGACGGCGACTTGACGAACATTGCTTGTGTCCCACCGATTTTTTCGTCTGGCGTCGTAATCCAGATTGGAAAAACGGTACGAGCGTTTGCAAGTCGTTTCAATTGCGCCAAGTTAGGCGATGTCTGCGACAACGTGAGGGTGATTGTACCCGTGTTGTTGTTCGTAATCGCCACCGCTGTATCTCCGAGCGCATCTGTTTTTGAGTTGAAGTTGTCCTCGTCCTTTTCCCACTCGACGAATGACCCTTCTGCAAATCCTGTAACGAATCGGTTATTGATATTGACTGATGTTTCTCGTGCATCAAATGTGCGAACTTCCGGCATGATTCTTTACCCCCTCTTTTAATTACAATTCAATTTGTCCGTACACTTCAACTTCATGGATTGCGCCAGCGTTAGCGAATCGGAATGAAAGACCTTTATACACGCGGTTTGCGCGGTCTGTCGGATCGGATTCACCGCGAGAAAGTGCCGTGATTGTGTAGTCCGGTAACTTTTCTCCCGTTTCTGCAATGATTCCTTGTGTGTACGCCCGTTGAAGCGCGGTTGTAGCGGCTGCCTCGATTAATCCAATACCACGGTTATCATAAGGAACTTTCGGTGCATTCTGTAATGCAGTTTGAATCTCATTTTCCATCGTCACTTTCACGAAATCTTTCCCGTGAAGGGCATCGATGTATTCACCAGAACCCGTGATACCGTTAGACAGTTGCCCTTTTCCTGCTTTGACTACATAAGCCATGGCATTGTCCGTTTCGATTTCCGCCAACTCACCTGATGAAAGATGACGCGCTGTGATCCCAGCAAAACCGCCTTTGAACTTCCATGTGATTGAACCGACTGGAAGGGAACCGAGGGAACCGACCGCGGCTGCATCCAAATGTTCATTTGCAATCGGGTGATCGAATACCAGAGTGCGTTTGTAAGTCTTTAACGCTTCACGCCCTGCATCATCGTCAACGAGAGCCGCGAAGAACTTGAAGTCTAGTCCGTCGATGAATTGAGCGACTTTGACTTGTTCTGCTGACGCCCCGCCAACAAGAATAGCGAAATGCCATTCACGATCAGCGTATTGAAGCAACGCTGAATCTGGTGCGCCTGTCTCATACGTCGCAACCGAGATTGCTTCCGGGTGGTTAGCTTGCTTAAAGATCGTTTCCGCTTTCGCATATGGTTCTGTTCCTTCCGCAAAGTCTACCGCAAGCGTATCAAGCGAATAGTATTCCTTGAATGAAGGTGTACCGACTTTTTCAACGAGCAACAACGGACGACCGAGACCGATCATCGGCGCTGGTGATGCTAGATTAATAACTACATTCACGTCTTTTAGTGCCATGATTTATTTTCCTCCCTATTGCGGTATTTCTACCGACTCGATGTTTTCACCGTCTGAACCTTCTACATAGCGGACGCGGAACCGGA
The DNA here is from genome assembly GCF_054956715.1 of Exiguobacterium sp. EF_C8. Taxonomy (NCBI): domain Bacteria; kingdom Bacillati; phylum Bacillota; class Bacilli; order Caryophanales; genus Exiguobacterium; species Exiguobacterium sp. EF_C8. Next base: position 1,901,544 of record NZ_CM143264.1, read on the forward strand.
TATCTAATCCGTACCGCCGTTCGTTATCCACACTTAGGAACGTGTCACGGCTTTGAATCCCTTCGATCTTGACGAACACAATGCCCTGGTCACTTAACACCTGTCGATGTTGCGACAATTTAAACAACATAGCCGTTTTATGCGAGAGTGTTTGAACTTCTGTCGCCCTTTCCGAATGCCAAGTGAACGAGAAGACCAGTTCGATGTCCTCAATCAACTGTCCGTCGATTTCCGCGGTTGCTTTCGGTAGATACGGTGAAGTCAGGGTGTAGGCACAAAACGGATAAGCGGGTTGACTGTCGTTCGACGCTTGCAAGATGACAAGATGCCCTGTGTTGTCTCGAATGTGCTTAATGATGATCCGTTTGATATTCTCGTAATCCATCATTCCACCACCTTATCGAATGAACTCACATATTTGACGGTATAGGAATTGAAATCCCCATACGTCTCATGTGGATTGACGCGCAAGACATGATAGATTTTATCTTCGTGTCGGATGCGTGTTCCATTCTCTAATTTCGCACCGGTGAAATATAACGTTCTATCGGCTTCAGTGAGCGTTCCGCCGCTTTGAGTAATCTGTCTATCCCCTAAAGGAACTAACGCCCCTCTAGCGTCCTTCCAGACCGTTTCGGCGGTTTGTTTCTCCCCGATATCGTCATAATAACTAGCGCCCACAATCTCGATAGAGAAAGGGACGCTGTATTTATCAATTAATCTTTTGAAACGATAGATGATCGACACAACGCCACCCCCTATTCAATCTTATGGTCCATCGAATTAATCATGTTGCCGGTATCGACCAGCGGATTACTAGAACCCTTCTGATCGACTGTTAAACCGACGTTTGCAGGATCGCGTAAATCACGGGCGAATTCCTGCAACTTGCCTTGTGCTTCGAGTGCCAGCGCGGAAAGTAAAGCTTCTGGTGACACTCCGTTCATGATCGCGGCACCGATTAGTTCGTTATACTTGCGCACGATTTCTGGTCCGTGTTGATCCCAACCCGCTCGAATGAACGAACGTTCTGGAATCTTGATCTGTGTCGTCGATTTCTTCAAGCTGATACCGAACTTGAACCGGAAGAATCCCCGCATTTTATCCGTGACGGGGATCGTGCATCCGAATTCGTGAATGTCCGCTAACATCTGTGTGAATCCCTCACCGAAATAACCGACCCGAATCCGCTTGCCGTCGAATGCTTCTGCGCTCGAGATAGCTTGCGGTAATCGGTTTCGGTCTTTCACACGAATCCGCGCCCTCATGGTTCACACCGGAAAGAAGCGGATTGCCGAATGATAGGGCGCCCAATGACCATACGCGCCACGGAACGCCTGTGTTGTGTCATTAGAGAACGTTTGAGACATGCCCGCCATTGATTCGGAAACCACGTCGCCACGTTCGCCCATTTCTTGCGTTGCTTTGACCCATTCTGAAATCCCTAGCTTTACGGGACCCGGCAAGACGAGTTTTCCAGTGACAGGATCAATCAACTTCATGAAATCCAGCTTGTCGCAATGTTCTTGTGCTGCAAGCAAGCCGGATTCAAGGAAAAGCGCCAATCTGACATCTTGCGTCAAATCATCAAGCGGAATCCCTAACAGTGCTTTTAACTCGTCTAGGTTCATGATTACTCACCCTTTTGTTCCGTGGCAATCAGATCATCGAGCAAGGCGCGTAATTCCCCGACCTTTGCTTTCGGATCGAAATCCGCTTCACGCTTTTTCAGTTCTTCGATGACTTCCGGTTTCGTCAATTCCTTGACTTCTTTCCGCACCCAGCCAAGCGGCTTATAAAACAGGCGGAATCGACGTTCATCAATTTCAAGTTCTTGACCGTCACGCTCGATGACGATTAGTTCATCTTTTTCAGCCATTGTATGACCCTCCTATCTATCGATTAAGGTGTTACGTCTGGTGTAAGAACCGCGAACGCTTCGTCTTTCAAGACCATGAATCCGACATACATAGTCACGCGAAGCGCAACCATATCACGTTCCCATAGGTTGATAACTTCGCCGTTTTCGTCTGTGATTGTCGAGATTGTAGCCTGTGTTGAGATGTCATATTCCATGTCTTGCGGAATACCGAAACGAGCCATGTTCCAGTCGCCTGTCATGGCAACCGCTTTTGTTTTGTCGAATGATTTACCGCTAACGTAAGAAAGTGGCAATCCGAGAATGTCGTCCGGTGCTGTGCCGTCGCCTTTTGTGAAGATCGGGCGTCCTGCTGAATCCAATTCACCGCGGAATTTCTGTTTGAGCGAACGAACTGTAACGATTCCGTCAGGATCAATCTCACTGTCTTCGACAAGCCCGAGCAATCCGTTTAATTGCGTGTAAAGCGGCGCGGAATCATCAAGCGCAACTGTGTTCCCTGCTTCTGTCGCAGCTGCAAGGATGTTATGTCCTGTTGCATACGGTGAATTCGTACCGAACAACGCTGCCTGGTCGAACTTCGTGTAAAATGCTTCCGCGATCTTAGGACGCATCATCTCGAAGAACGTCGGCAAGTTGTAACGCAAGAACTCTTTAGATACAGGAAGGATGACCGCTAGTTTCTTGGCAACCAGGTTAGCTTTTAACCAAGTCGCTTTCGAAGTCTGGATGCGTTCCCCTTCACTTACCCAGTAAGCCCCCGGACCTTCTGCAAGGTATGTGATTTCTTTTTCGAGTTTATCCATTTGCTCGAATTCCGCTTGTTGCATGACCGCGGATTGTGCCACGACTTCACCGATCGTTTCGACTGCGTATTGTTTCGGTACGCTCCCTGTCATTGCGTCAGACATCAACACGTTATCCGGTGTAAATGTCGGTTTTGCGAAATACTGGATTGGTAATTTAAGTGCGAATTTCGATTTTTCCATGAGTGTTGTACCCTCTTTCGTTATTTTTTAATTTGATTCTTGCGGATCGTTTCAATGAGTGATGTTGAACCACTAGCATTACCACCCGTGTTTCCGTTCCCCGGATTGTAACCCGCTTCTTTGAACTTCGATTGAACTTGTTCAGCAACTAGGGTGTTAATGACATCCGTTAGGGTTTGGATTTTACCGTCCATATCAGCTTGACGGGATTCCTCGTCTTCTCCTTCTGTTGTCACGACGAAATCAAGCAAGCGGGCATCTAGCTTCTGCTCGTTCAATTTCTGTGAAGCGTAGAACAGTGATTTATCACGAATCAGTTCCTTTTGCGCTTTTTCGAACTTCTCTTGTGCTTGTTGTGCCAGCTGTTCTTTCGTCATGCCCTGACTTTTGAGTTGTTCAATCGTCTGTTCTAGTGATCTCGTGCGGTGACTCCATGTATTCGTGACGGAATCTTTCGCCTTTTCGATTAGGGCATCAATTGCTTGCTGTTGCTCCGGTGTGAACAGGTCTGTAGTGCCGCCAGCGCTTTGATCTGTGCCTGAATTGGCATTGCCTGTGTCACTGCCTTGAGTGCCAGCGCCGCCCGTATCTCCATCAGCGCCACCGCCTGTATCAGCTGAAAAGAATTGGATTGGTAAACGTAATGCGAAACGTGGTTGATTGATGTTCATGGTTCATTCTCCTTTATGCGTTTCACCACCCTAACCCGCTTCCGCCCCGTAAACCGTTGCTTTCACGTCCTAGACCTGATGACCCGCAAGAAATTTATATTGCCTTGCTTTGTTGCCATTCCTTGTACCGCTGTTTCACCGCCGCTTCACCGTCTGCAACACCGATCGTTTTAATACCGACGACCTCATAACGAGCAAAGCAGCGGCAACGGATGTCATTGTAAGCCGTACCGCTGTTTCCCGGTGTCATGGTACTAATACCATTACCGAGATCAAACGGCGCGTCTAACGCCCGTTTCTGCCCTTGTAACACGCGGTGATTCGCCTTGCGTGTCTTGCGCACTCGTTCATCACCCATGTTCACCCAATACTTGACCATCTCGACGCCCTGTGCGTTTGCGTTTTGGGCGCTTTCGAATGAACCTTGCTCCCGAATGCGGTGGACTTCTGTTTCGCTAATCATCAAAGCGCGGTTGTAATCCATCGTGAACACACGTTGAATCTCTGCCGCCATCTGGTGAAGGTCTTGCCCTTGTGCCAATCCCTGTGAGATCGCCGCTTGGATATCAGCGGTGATCTTGACGCGGGACTTTTCGAGTGATTTGCTTAACCGTAATTTTTCAATCTGGTTCTTCTGTGTGAGCGCCAGCAATTCCGGTGTCCGCGGGGATGCACCCGCAAGCGTCTTGTCAATCGCCTTTTCGATGCCGAATGACATCCACGAATACGACAAGCTATATGAATCATCAAGCAGCTTTTGAATGGCATCCCGATTGAACTTCCCTAATCGGTTTGCCTGTGCGAATGCCTGTTGTTGCAAACGCTGAATGTCTCTATAGGCGACGATATCCATATAGGACAATTTACCGTCCTGGATTTTGGCGAAGATGCCACCTAACTCTTTCACTAGGTCCGACACTACCTGTTCATACTCACGTCGAATCTGAAGCAAGGTGTCTTGTTCCCTGCGTGTCAGCTGCTTGTATAAGAAATCAAAGAACTGAATCCAGTTCATTACTTATCAACTTCTTTCGGCTGTGCCGGCGGCGTCGGTTGTTTCGGTGTTATCGGATCAACCATCAATGCGTCGTTGATTTCACGGTCTTCCTCCATCAATTTGATTTCATATTCGACATCATCAATGAAGGTCGCTTGCGCTAGTCGTGTTTGTTCCGACACGCTACCTTTCAGTTTCGTGAGGACATCCGCTTCATTCAGCAAGTTTTTCGGGAAGTTCCGTTTGAATTCCGAGAAGACTTTAAACGGATCAATGACGATGTTTTCGATTGCCCATTTAGATGCCAAGACTTCAAACATGCGGGTGTCTGCTGCCTTAAACTTCTGTTCGAAGCGAGCGCATTTAGTTTCCATGCCGAACAACTTGAATTTGAGTGATTCCCCGCTTTGATTTCCGCCGAATGCTTCATCTGCCAAGTCAGGTGTACCGCTGAAACGGTAGATGGCATCATGTAGGCGGTTCAAATGGTTCTCGATTGCCCCATCATTCAAGTTCTTTTCAAGGAAACGGGCGTCGATCTTGTCGCCACCTAAACCAGGAATGTTAAGTGCTCCCGTGTCCTTCATGTTTGTGATCGCTGCTTGGTCCACCGATGCACCCAAGATTAAGAGATACGCCAAACGGAACGCTTCAATTTCGCTGTTCATGTCCGATGTCGTGCGGTCGAACGCATCAATGAGCGTGAGCACCTTTTCGGGATCGCCCATCAATTCATCGTTGTTCGGATAACCGATCATCGGGCATTTCTTAAAGCCATGTATCTTTTCCTCGATCAATTTAAGTTCGTCGCCGTCCTGCTCGTATCGGTACCGCATCTCATTATCGTAAAAGTGAATGATGTATTTCCCTTCTTCACCGTAATAGCGAATGGCGTATTCGGTTTCGATGATATTTCCATCCTCGTTCAGCAAAATCACCTGATGCCCCGGAATGTACATCATCCGATCCCGTGCATCTAGATCGATATAGAGTAAGCGGGCGGAATAGCCACCAATGGCACAATACTTGGTCGTTTCCATGTTCACATCTGCAATGCGGTTGCGAATCAGGAATTCCGACACCAGTTCATTTGCCATGTCGAATTCAGGTCGCTTCTTGTCGTAACTGTACGCCGCTTGTTTCCCAGCGAAATAACCTGTCTTCATATCCACGATCTCCGAGAAATAGTCATTGTTGATTCGGTTATCGATCGTGACATCCCGTTCGAAGACACGATGGAAGATCGGAACACCGCTGACATCAGTCTTGTATCGACGGTAGTTGTTCAGCATCCGTAAACGATGGGGTTTGTGCTTCTCGATTAGCTTCAAGATGACTTTCCGCCGTTCTTCATTGTTTTTGAGCGCCACGATTTCTTCTGTGTAGTCTGGAACGTCGAATGAATATCCTTGATTGGTACCAACGCCACGTAATTTACCACCGCGTTCCCAATCATTTGCATGTGACATATCCTCACCTCCTTAGAATTTCAGTGCTGCCGCTTGTGGTCGCATGTCTCGCTCGAATGCGTAGCGGGTTGAATCGATACTGTGGTTGTTCTTATCTTCCAGACGCGGTTTCGGGTTGCCGTCCTTGTCCGTCTGATAATCAATATCTTCGAATTCTTTTGCCGTGTGTGGCGTCCGTTTCGGATCAATAATGATTTCTTCCAGATCGTCTAACCAACGTTCGCCATATTCCACGCTGTCAGGACCTTTCTTTGCACCCTGTATGCGCGCGACGCCGTAACCGCGTATCTCTGCTATCGATTTCGGTTCCGCGCTATCAGCGATAATCTCATGCGTCTGATAACCCTTTGCTAATATCCATTCCACCAACTTGCGGTTCGAGATTTGAACACCGTGTAATTCGTCCATCAAATACAGGCGTTTGTGTGTCTTGTCGTAATGCCAGCGGACATACGCCAGCGGATCGGTCGCATAACCAAAGTCAACGCCTTGCCGGATGTTGTCGAATGTAGACATTTCTTCGTCTGTGATATGCCGGAACGTAAGGTTATTGAATGGTACAACGCCGCTCCCGATTGCTTCACCGAGATATTCCCACCGGTACCGCAATTCGTTTCGTGCTTTCGCCGCTTCCGCTTCTGCGATGAACTGCTTTGAGATATGCGGGTTATCGAGGTATGTCGAGTGATGCACGAACGTATTCTCTGCTACGAATGCCGACTCATATTTCTTGTTGACCCACGATTGTTTTCGTTTCGGCGGGTTATAGCTGTAAAAGAACTTATAAAAAAGACCATCGTCCAGCTCTCCACGTAACAAAGAGTTGGTAATGGTCGTGACTTCATCTTCTGTTTTAAATTCTGCTAATTCCTCGAGCCAAGCAAATGCAAATGGGAAATTAGCGGACTTGAGTGATTTAATTCGCTCCGGTTCCTGAGCTCCACGGAAGACCATGTAATTCCCACGTGGGATGTAGGTAATCCGCATCGGTGATTTATTGACCTTAAACAAATGACTGACACCTGATACCTCGATGGCCCATTTCATTTGTTCAAAAATGGATAGTTCAATTGTGTTATCAATCTTACGAATGCCTACTCCATTGACCGGATACCGCATCAGTAGCTGCGCAATGATAATGGCAATATCAGAAGACTTACCGGAACCACGGCCGCCCTTTTCAATGATGTTGAGAATGTTTGGATCAATGGCAGCTCTCCAGCTGTTATGAAATGCTTTTGGCAGCAACTCTGATAAACGAACCTGCTTCTTCAACTCGTATCGCCACCTGAGATGTCGTCAATGAACTCAACGGCACCAGTCAACTGAATCTCTTGACGATCCGTGAACAGTTTATAGTACTTGCCAAGTATCTCGGCCGCGCGGATCTTCTCGGTATTAGTCGGCGGCACCTGCTCCACTTCCTGCGCTCCCTGTCCTACTCCTACGAGTGCCGTACCTTGTTCCTCTCCCATTACGATACGAGTCAACAATTTTAAGATGTCGTCCTGATCGGCGATGAGTGCAGACTCTTTCTCCGCCAGTCGTTCTTCCAAATAAGATTGGATTTTAGTATTCTTTAGTAACTTGTCTGCATTCTGCCCTACATAGTTTCCTTTGTATCCTGCTTTTTTAGCAGCATCCGTTGCATTCAAGCTAATCAAATATTCATCACAAAAACGCTTTTGACGTGCGTTCAAAGAAGCCAACTCATCACCTCCTCTCTCTTATGCTTTCCAACGAACCGACTAGGTCAATCTCCATCAGCTCGTTGCAAGGCACAAAAAAAGCACCCCGAAGGATGCTTAGAATTAATCCAAAGTATGGGAAAACACAGAATCAAGATCATTCGGACGAATAACGTCTTCGTTTTTTGTATACCCATCTTCAGTTAAATATTGAAATACTCCACCATCATACCTCGGTTCAATGGAGACATAAGGTACTACTCTTGCTCTCGTTCCGCGAATACTGTCTACGCTTCTAATGTCAACACATCCGCCGTCTCGATTGTAGTGAACCTGGAACCCTTTTTCTTGACCACCGACTAAAGGCAATAAGTATTCAAAAGTATCACTGTTGATCGGATTGACCACTAGCTCGCCTGCCGAGCCAGAGTACTCCTTCAAATCTTCTTGTAACACTTTAATTTCTTCTTCAACATATTTTCTAATACCATCAAACGTAGTAGTAGATTTTAAAAACATATTTTTTGCTATGCTTTGTCCTACCGCTTTTCTCCAACTCAACTAAATCAACTCCGTATCCAAGATCGGCTGCGCCGTCCTAAATATTGTATCATCACATTCTTTATTTTCCTATTTTTACATTATCCTGAAAAGAACGCACGACCACTCCACCCTCGTGTTTGATTCACGTTCTCTCTTGGCTGCGTCATACGTTGTTGGCAAGAAGCGAATCATCTCATTCGCTCGAGTTCTTTCTTCCAAAGATACTTCAACCAATCACTTTGCGGGATTTTCCTGACAGCTCCTGTTCGTTTGTCCTTACGATTCTTATCTACCTTCCAGCAGATCACGAATGGCTTGCTTTCCATAGAATCACTCTCCTTTATATGTACAAATATCCGGATGAGAACGACAGCTGCAGGCATCTGGGGAATGGCAGGGAGCTATCGTAATAATGATCGAGGAGGTCATCACCTCACCCGGATACTTCTGCATACAAAAAAGACGCCCTGTCCGTTACAAGGCGTCTGGTATGTGAGTAATGCTTATGTCCTGTAGAACAATGCAACCGTCGTCGCACCCGCTTCGTCTACATGGAAAGAATATCACGTATTTGGCAAGTTTTTGTATCAAGATTGTATCAAAAATGTATTACGTTTTTTAGTTAAGAGATTATGTGTTTAAAAATCATATTTATCAAATAGAGTTTTTATTTCCCCATCTTATTTTATTTCTTTTTATTGATTTATCATAAGGAACACCAATTTCTCTTTTTGTACTTTCCATTACATACTCCAATCTGTTGAGAAATTCTCGATTTAAATCGTATACCTGATCTTTATAATCATCTATCGGTAAATAATCTATCGATTCTCTATTTTCCCATTGATAGTTGTATAAAATACCATATAGGCTTTGATCGACAAGATGAATTTTTTTTCTTATAACCTTTATCATCGAATCTATTTCATCAATACGTAGACCGACATACTCGGCATCCATTATCGCTTGCTCTTCTATAGTAATCATTAACGGAACATAAACTTCTATTAGTACCTCTTCACTATACTTCCTTTTCGCAATAGCACTTTGATTTTGAGCATTAGCAAACAATGCAATTGTAGCACCAACTATGGTAGAAGCTATTGTTGTGATTGAGGCAATAACTTCTTTAGACTGGATGATACTAGTTATAGACATTCTATAACTCCTTTTATTAAACGTTTATCACGCTTAGTATTTTTTAGTCGTATATTTCTCTGAAATAAAAGAATTTTTTCCTTTAAATATAATTGTATACCACCCGTTTTTTGATGCCTTTACAGTGACAATAGTTCCAGCTTTTATTGCTCCTACGATTTTTCCATTCGCGGATGCTTGTGATCGGACATTCAATGCGTCAGTCGCTTTAACTTTGAATTCTTTGAACACAACTACTTTTTTAGTGTAGGCAGATGAGATGTATGCTGTTTTTCCTTTATGAATGATTTTATACCATCCGTCTTTTGAACCTTTTATCGTTACCTTAGTGCCTTTCTTCAAGGTTCCAACAATTTTACCTTTAACTGATGGGCCGGACCGTACATTCAACGAACTGGTCGTTTCGACTACAAAATCAGAAAATACTTGATCCACGTTCACCTTATCAATCCAGCGATTTTTTCCTTTGTAAGTAAACGAATAACGATTTGATTGTTGAGACTTTACTTCAATCTTTGTTTTAGATGGTAGCTCAGCTATTTTTTTACTAGCTTTAGAAACTCCATCCCAAACTATTGTTTTTTTATTTGTAATCCCTTTGAATGGCTTAAAAGTAGGAACAGGTTTTTTTAAGTCGTTAATTGTATAAAAAGTGATATAAGCAGTTACATATTTTTTACTCTGTGCTAATGCAATTTCACGGACCTGACCATTCTTCACTTCACCAGTATATGCACCTGATACTCTAAAGATTTTTGCAGTCGGAAAGTAGTATCCATCAATCTCCGGTTCGCAATCACCAGTCGCTTTCGCAAAATTATCTCTAGTATTCTTACTAGCGTAAATTGTCATACTACATGTTGTAATATAATCTTCCATATTAGCTGCTGATACTGACGTTGTTATGAATGATGACGAGATCATTATCGAGGTAACACTCAGTTTTAACATTTTGGTTTTTAATAATTTTTTGATGAATGGTTTAATCACATAAACTCCCCCGTTTACAATTTAATACAACTTCCTCCTGTTAAATCACTATTACTTATCGGAATGTAATTAACCAATGTTAAGTGAAATTATTTTTCTTTAATAAAATTTGTTAAATAAATAAAAAATTTTAAGCAACATAAAAGATGCCAGTTTATGAACTGACACCTCTTGTATTTGATTCATTTAATTAAGCTATAATTGTTAGTTTATTTGTTTCTTTATATTCAAAAAGCTCTCTCATCAAGTAATCTTCGATGTTCCGGATGGCTTCGTTCTTCCATGCACCACCATCTGCTTCGAATAAAGCGACACGCGGACCGTTCTGCATCCGAAGGACGAACTTACTCTCCGGCTGGTCTACTTCGATGAACGTCCGGTATGGTGCGAGGGATACTGGATTGACGACTTTCACGTCAGCGACCGTAGCAACACCTGTTTTCATCGTGACAGCTTGCGAGATACCGTCGTCTCCTGCTGTCCGGACATTGTCCTCTTTGATATTACCAACGATCTTCAGAATCAACGCCTGATCCTGATTCGGAACGAAGACGGATTGTAGCTTGATGTTGATGTCTTCTGCATCGTAGTACGAGTCGAAACGGAACGATGGGATGTAAGCGGCAGCTTGGATGTAGTGATTCCGATTTTGATCACTGTTGAGTTTGCTCATGACCGTGACCGTCTCCGGGTCCTTGATATGGATGAGCAACGGTTCGTTCGTGTCGAACTCACTCTGGATGTACTCGACGAGTGCCGTCAGTGTATGAACTTTCAACGCGCTTGCTGTCGGTGCTGTGATGGCGTGGAGATCACGGTCGGAAACCGTGCGACCGTGTACCTGAGTTGTTTGGAATTCACCGTGCTCCTTGATCCAGTTGAATGCGTCTTTGAGTAATGACATATGAACAGCTCCTTTGATTGTTTTGGTTAGTAAGTTAGATTATGCGCGTGATGATCGTGCGTCTCGCAAGTCGATGACACCTTCGTTCGAATATTCCGGACTCTCTGCGATTGGGACTCCAACGTCATCCGCGATGTCACCGCTCTCCGTGATCATCATCTGACCTGGCATGCTCGACTTAAGTTCCTGACCGACCGCGTTTCCTTCGAAGTCGACGTCGATGACAATCTTCGATCCGATTGAGCGCGCTGGCGTCAACGTCGTCTTGACGCTGATGTCTACCATCGCAAGGTCACGCTGTTCATCTGCTGATAACGTCATCGAAATCGTCACTTTCCGCTTCTTCGTCGGATCCGTGTTGAGGTCAGCGATGTTTGCATAGACTTCCTTCAGAGCATTGTTGACACGTTCTGCGAATGCGCCTTCCGCGAATTCGTTGAGATTGATTTTAGGTTGTGGCATGTGATTCCCTCCGATTAATTAGTTTTAGTTTTGTGTTTACGATAGTCGAAATGTTACGGTCCTCCTTCCTGTGGTTAATCGTAGTCATCCCACACACCGAAGCGATCCGCGACGATACCGAGTAGCTTGTCTTTCGCTTCGTAATACGTGTTCCGGTTGCCATACCTCATCATCTCGATGACGACATTGTCCGTGTATTTGAACTTCGGACGGTACCGAAGATTCCAGATCTCGTTCAAGTCTGGATCCGTCTCTTCGAGCTCCTCACGAATCCGGAGCAAGAGTCGTTGTTCCGCTTCCGCCTGTCGGAGTTGTTCGAGTAACATGACAGCTTTCTCAACGTTGCTTGACGGACGACTATTTCTCTGCACCTCACTTGGTTGATAGCCAGCTGTAATCGACGGGGCAGAACGTGCCTTCAATGACTCGATACGAGCTGGAAGCGTGTAAAGACTTTTCAATTTGTTCTCGACAAGGACACGTTGTGCTTTCGTCAGCTTATGTGCGATATATTCCATTCAGTGCCGTCTTCCCTTTCATCTTAGAGTCGGATCGGTCGCCACCCGTCCTTGATCATCTTCTGCGTTTCATGCTGCGTGGCTTCTGGGATGTACAGCACTATGTACTGTTTCTTTTCGTAACGCTCGAATAGTTGTGGCTTCGTGCCGCTATATTTTATACGTCGAGTTGGTCTGGCCATCGTCGTGTCACCTCATGTTCATCAAGAGCACGACCTTCAAGCATCCAGTCCTTCCGTTCCCTCGAGAGCATGACCGCGATGCCGATCGGTCGTAGACCTTCCTCGATCTTGACCAATCGTCCTTCCCTTAACGTATGGCGACGGATCTGATTCGAGATGAACAGGACTTCTTCACGATTATCGTGCTTCTTTCGAAAAACGAGTGTTTTCATCGTTCAATCCCCTTCCTTGGCTTTCGTTCTGGGAGTTCCATCACTGCGACATAACGAATATATTCATTTCGTGAAACGAACGAGACACGACCAGAGAATTCATCCTTCGAGAACTGCTTACTACCTTTTACGAATTGATCCCGCCGGACGAGCCGGGCGCCGCGGTTCTCGTGGTCCGCGATACGCCGGTCAAGTCCTGCCTCACTGACATCCGTCAATTTGAACTGCATGTAGCATCCTCCTAGTCTTGATGGAGGGAACGAAGAAGTTCCTCCACTTCCGCATCATCCGGAACGTTACTTTCGAGTTCTTGCTTTCTGCGTTGTTCGAATGCTTGTTGATCTTCCTTCTCTTTGGCGAGCCAGGCCGGTTCTTTCATCTCGGAATAGCTTCGACGATTGCGACCGTATCCTTTCGGCGCTTGTGAATTGCTCCGCTTCGCTTCGTGCAGCTGGATTGCTTCGAGCGTGAACAGTTTCTTTTCTGCAAGCTTACGAATGATCGCTTTGGCATACTTCCAGTTCCGTACGTCGTTGAGAACGGATTGTTCGAGAGCGTATTGAATGAGCTCATAGGATGTGTCGTTGAGAGTATGCTTGATATCATCAATGACGTAACTGGATGCCAGTCCGATTTCTTTTTGAAAGAAGCTGACCAATTTCGAAAGATCATCGAGATTATTTGATACGTCCTCTGATGATGATGAATTACTTAAAGGATTATTCTTAAAGGATTCTTCTTCGTAGTCGCCTGGCGACTGGGGACCAGTCGTGTGACGACCGGGGGCAGGTCGCTTCGTGATTGGGGGGTGTCGTGTGACGACCGGTGCAACAAAATTCTCGATAGTATATAAATTTGAGGTTTGTGCTCCGTTTTTATTCACTCTTCCTTTTTTCGTAATCAAACCTTTTTTCACTAAACTTTCTATACAACTTTTAACCTTAGTAACACCACATTGTGCTTCGTCAGCAATTGTTGGATAAGATGGAAATGCTCCCGTTCCGTTACCCGCATGACTCTTCAGAACGAAGTAAACCATCTTTTCGTAGATATCCCCGAAGGTCGCATTATCGCGTACGACCTCGTGGGGAATCATCGTGAAAGGTATAGTATTACTGTCGTGAATTTGATCTTGGCTCATGTTCCTCACCTCACGCATCGAACGGGAACTGTTCCCCCTCGGACGACTCGTCTTCGACTGGTGGCGGTACTTGCTCCGACTCTTCTTCCGTGAACTCAGCATCCGTATAGTCGATTGCTACTGGATCTGACGTGATATCTTTTCGAACCGTTTCATCTTTCGATACGTTGTCCTGAATCTCGATGGAGATCGGCAAGTATTTGAACATGCGACGAATGACGGTTTTCTTCGCCATCTCTTCGTAATGATCTTTCCAAGGTCCATACGTTCCAGCTTTCGAACTGCCTTTGATCCGTTCGATTTCCGTTTTACTCATGATTTCCATGTGATATCCACCATCTTTGAAGTGTGCGACCCCGTAGACATAAATCAATGCACCTCGGTCACCGATTGCTGGCTTATGATGCAACTTTGGTTCGAGTCCGAGTTCATACTCGAACGCATCATTCTCGTGGACCGTATAGGCATAGATGTTTTTCATGTGTCCGGACCGTCGTGCGAGATCAATCATTCCCTTGTAACCAATGAGGAACTGGACGTCCTTCTGCCATACATCTTTACCATCGATTTTCTTTTTGTTGTTGAATGGAACGAAGTAGCAATGACCAATCAACCCTGGCTCGAGTCCGAGCTGCGCGGCTTGGACAACCGCCCCTAGGAGGGACGGGATGGTGCATTCCAGTAATTTTGGATTGGAGCGAATCACGGTCAATGCGATGTTCGTCATTCGTTCTGGTGTCATGTGAGACGGTAATGCCTTGGAGATATCCCCTTGCATGCTCTCGAGGTAATGTCTGACCTGTTGCTTAGGTGTGAGTTGTGATACATCCTTCTTCGCTACCGTACCGTTGGCTTTATTGGCGAGTGCTGCTTTTGTGTCGTTGACGTTTGCCATGATTATTTCGCTCCTTTAATTTTCTTGATCCCGAATCGACGTGAGACGGATGGCTTGATGACTGCTTCGTAGACATCCGGATATTCCGTTTTTAACAGCTTGCTGTCGACTCGGTTCGAAATCGTCGACTTCCATGTCACGATATGATCCGATGCTTGCCCCGTCTCCATGTCTCCCATCATCTGCTTCAACCGGTTCTCGTACGTCTTGACGAGTTCATCGATCTTCTTCTTCGATTCTTTCGCTTCTTCCAGTTCACCAATCAATTCATCTGCAGCATCATCGAGCTCCATCTCGGAACCCGGTTCACCCCGGAACATGTTCGAGAGAAAGCCGGTAGAGGCATCGGAACCATCGATTGCCGGTGCGAACCCGGTCATCACGTGGTTCTCCCAGAAATCCTTTTCGATGGAAATCAGATGATCAATGACCTCTTCATCCCGTTCGATGCGTTTATAGACGAATTTATTTCCTCCGATCAGGACGGCGAACCAGACCGCTTTCGCACCCGTGACTGCAAGATAATGCATCCCTTGGATGTAGTATTGTTGAGGAAGCTCTTCTCCTTCCCACTCACCCTTGAGATATTCGGATGCCGTCTTGCATTCGAGAATCTCATTGGTCCCGACGACGCGACGATCGATGTTCGCAAGCATCCATGGGTATTTAGGATGCGCCATCATGCGGTTATCCCGTCGAACCTTTAACTTGGAACGGAGCGTGAACTCTGCGGCCACTTTCTCCTCGTTCGCATTACCGAAGTATGCTGCTTCGCTGCCACTCAGAAAGGCACCGTCTTCGTCCGTGACGTAGACTTCATCCGACACGACCTGACCTGTCTTTTCAAGGAAAAGCGTGAATGGAGACTTATACTTATTCAGCCCAGCGACGACGGCTGCATCACTTCCTCCGATTCCTTTGTTACGTAGTGCGAGCCATTCAGCGCGCTCCATGTGTTTCGTATTTGCAATGACGTTCATTCCAGTTCCTCCTTATAGGACGGCGTTTCGATAATCGCTCAGCTGTTCCTTAAGTTCCGGATCCAGTTCGAACGTATCAAAGCCTGTTTCAGTAGTTTCATCTGTCTCATGATCTTCGATGAAATCATCCCAGTGGTTAGTCGTCATTTTGACTCCTCCTTCACCGTATCTAAAGCAATTTTCAACGTCTCGATTTGGTTTTGAAGCACCTGGACAAATGAATAAGCCGGTGCATATGTGCCGAGTACGAATCCTAAACGAGACAACGTCTGCTCTATATCAGCGATGGTCTGGTCGACAGATTCTGCAGCATGGTCGAGTTCAATGTCCGCCTTCTGCTTTTTGATGAAGAGCAGCCGCCCGATCCGTTGCGCTCGATTAATCGTGTTCATGGTTTTCCTCCTGTCCGGAGCGTGATACACTTAAGTTCCTACGCAAAAGTGGTCATCGCTCTCTCGAGTGATGGCTTTTTTTCATTTCTTTCCGCTTGTCTTCAGCACGTTCTGCCCGGTGCTCAAACCACATGGCTGGAGTCAAGAACACAACGCCGATCACCCAAGCGACTGAGAGCATGTACGTCAGTTCCGGTGACATTTCCTCACCTCCTTTCCCGTTTGCTCTTCCGTTCGTCCCACCACCAGCCACCGAACGCTGTCAGTACAGCAATTGATGCAAAACCATAGATGATGTACGCATTCATTTCAGCTTGATCGGTGGGTCCATTTGAATCAGATGCATTTCGAATGTGTCTTCCATCAGATGCAGAACATGCTGTTTGTTGATGGCGTCAATCACGATGATCGGATCATTCTTGACCATCTGGTTGAAATGGACCATAGCATCCTGCTCTGATTCCTCGACCATCTCCCGTGTCACATCGACTAGGATGTTCGAGATGACGTCCTCGACATTGATGAGCGGTAAGAGTGTCGGGTTCTCATAAAAACGATCCACAAGCGTATTGGCTAACACATCGAGATTTTTATACAGTGGCATGTCGTTTCACTCCCTCGATTGATTGATTCCAGTTATTGCACTCGACCCGCTGATCGAGCCATTCGTTCAGATGTTCGCGACGGATGATGATCTTGCCGTCGACTCGAGTAATCGGTAGTCCGTTCTCTCGAATCTGTTTGTCAATCATGCTGCGGCTACAGCGGAGTTCTTCGCATACTTCCGGAACCGTCAGATATTCGCGTTTACGAGCGATGGCTGCGAGTGACTCTGCAATCCCGTCTGCGATCATGCGCTTGAATTCTTGCTCGTTGAATAACATGCCTTTCCTCCTTTCTTCAGATGAGCGCTGGGCGCCAATGCTTGACGTACGAGAGTGCTTCTTCGAATTGGTTCTGACGGATGTCACGGTAGGATGAGACGGCAAAGGCCCGCTTGATGTCACTACCGAAACGACCGTAAAGTTTGCCCTTCGTGTCATACAAATCAGATGGCTTTTCGGTCAATTCTCTCCATAGTTCTTCCGCTCGACGTTTCTTAGCTTGTTCGATCGCCAGCTGTTGTCCGTAATCGAGAGTCATGCGTAAATCAATCTTTTCTGTGAGCACCGTGATTGCGCTCTCTGTTTCCTCTTGCTTCTCGAGTAGTTGAGCGGTCGCTTGAAACAATTTAGCGAACGGGATGTCCTTCGGGACTTCATATGATCCCGTACTACGGATTGAAGGTAGGACATCTTCCATAATCCAGTTTTCGAAAGCTTGTGCTGCAGGTAACTTCGAGTTAGTGACAAGTCGATAAACATCTGGTTCTCGGATCACTCTCGTTTCTTGTGATCTACCAAGGTTATCGATGACGGGATGAAACATCCCTTCACCCTTGCAATGTCGATTCACCGCCTTATGAGGTTCTTTGTAACCAAGTGCTTTTGCAACGTCGGTGGCGACAAATAGTGGTGTCTTACTGTCACCAATCATGCGTATGGTGTTTCCGTTAAAAATCTTAGTTAACTGGTTCATTTCATTCCTCCTATTTCAGGGTATAAATTAATAAATTATTCTTTAGTTGCTTTTACGCAACCTTTATTTAAAAAAATTTGCTGTTCCACATCTTTCTCCATTCCAAGTAAACTGATCACTCTAAAAATCTCTGAAGCCGTAAATTCAGTCTTACCGGATTCTTTTCTATAGTATGTTGATGTGTTGACATCAAGCTGTTGAGCCACTTCACGTCGAGTAAGCTTACTCTTTTTTCTTCTAAACTCTATTAGAGCAAGAAATGCGTCATTCACTTCCTCACCTCCTTTCGGTTGCGTATTTGCTAACCTTGAACCAAATATACAACATAAGTTGCTTAAACGCAACGTTTATTTTCAAAAGTTTCCAAATATCTTATTGCATATCTGCAACAAAAGTTGCCACGTCGGTTATACTATTTATGGTGATGTACTATTTAATTTAAAAGATGGTGGTGATGACTAAATGAAAAATTCTTCTATAACATTTACAGATAGATTTGAGGAAGAACTTAAGAGAAGCGGTTTGTCAAAAGCAGCTATCGCTGAAAAAATTGGAGTAAGTAAATCTACAATATCAAGATATGCCGACGGTACAATGGGACCAAATGCTTCTTCGATTGCAAAACTTTCTTTACTTTTCGGTTGTAGCTCTGACTACCTACTTGGTCTGACTCCAGAGCGTAACAATTCATCAGTTCCTTCAGTTGGGGAGTCAGATATCTATTATGAGGCAGATGAAAATATACGAAAATTATTAAAGTTAACCGAAGAAGAGCTTGAAAGTCTTTCTAGAAAACAAATAGAAGAAATTTATGCGTTTATTGAATTTCAAATTGAAAGAAGCAAAAAAGGCGACTGATAAGATCAGACGCCTTTTATTGTTCAATTTTTATATTCTCCCACTTATCTCGATTGAATACTTCTTCAAGTGTAAAGTTCATTCGAATAGTTCGCCCATCTTTTTTCACAGTCACATGTCGCTCTTTCAATAGCATTAACTTATATGAATTTAATTCGAGCGTTGACTTTGCTTGCAAAACGAATCCCTCCAAATGCGAACTAACGTTCCTTATATTGATTTTAGTATGCCTCAATTACTTTTTATTTTCAAGTATCATCCTATTCTTTACAATCGTAATAATTCGACAATTTATGACATTTTACTCTGAATTATAAATCTGTTTTTCAAAACTGTGAATCCTTACTGATACAGATATTTGTCGAATGTTTTTCTATTTCAACAGAATCCATGTGTCGAATTATGTCATACGATAATTTTACATAATTGCCTTTTTGTTAAAAATATACCTTCTTACCTATCCAAACATTGGTAATATTATACGGATGACTATAAAGGGAGGCACTATTATGAAACACTTAGTAATTGGAACATCTATCACTGCAGCATTATTACTTGCGGGATGTAGCGAAGAAGCACAAAACGGACCTAAAACCGAAGTGAAAGCAGATGATAAGAAAGAAACGACGGAAACAAAAGCTGAACCAAAGAAAAAAGAAGCGAAAGAAGAATCTTCAAAAGTTGAGAAGACTGAAGCAGGCGAGAAAACTACATACTTCACGAATAAGAACGTAAACGAGAAAACGAAGCTTGGGCCGATCAACTTCTCCGTCAACAAAATTCAGACATCACGCTTTAAGGTAGCGGATTCATATAAAGAAGCTTTCGGAAACAAAGACGAAGTCACACTTGTTATTGTAGATGTAACTGCAGAGAATACGAGTGACGATACGATCAACTTCCATCCGAACCAGGCAACGATTACGACGAACACGGGCGAGCAAATTCAGGCGGAAATCTTTATATCAGACGATGTTGGTGGTGAGTTCATCGGCAAGGTCAAAAAAGAAGGCAATATCTTCTTTACTGCCAAATCACTGCCGAAAGAAATCACTAGCATCAAATACATCGTCGATGGACCATCGGATTCAAACTTCCAAAACTTAGCTGATCGCTATACAGTTGAGATTTCTACAAAATAAGATTTAACTTCCAGAAACAAAAAGACGTTGCCGTCAGCAACGTCTTACAAAGTTTATTTAAAATTTACCATTACGAAGAGCATCGAACCAAGGACTTTGAGAAACGGTATTCGGAAGATCATCTGATTTTTCATTCGCTCGCTGATTAAATCGCTCTTGCGCTGCTGATTGAAAATCATCATAAGCTTTATCGACTTTTTTACTGTGTTGTTCGAAAGCTTTCTTTTCCTTTTTGTAACGTTTCAACAAGTTCATTTAGTTCACCCTTTTCGAAATAAATTGGAGGAAATCATGTCAAAATCATCAAAACAAAACTCGTCTGGAGCTCATCAAAATAAGCCAATGCAACATTATTTATACGCAGATATGGATTTTATCAATTCTTTTCTAGCGCAAAGCGGTAAAGGTCTTCATCTTACTTCTCGTCAAACAAATTCTAACACAAACGGTAAGAAAGAAGATAGAAGTACTTCATCCATAACAGCACAAGGAAACGCTCTTAAAAAAGGTAGCCCGACGTTAGAAGTAGGTGCGTTTGGTTCTAAATTAGGTGTTGGTGGTGATGAAAAGAGTAATGGGGAATTAACGGTAACTATCGAAGGACTTGAACGTGGAGAAGACTCCCTTGTTTATACAGAACAAGCAATAGAAGTTGCTTTACATGATTATGCGATTAAAATGTTTATTGAAACTGTCACTGATATAACGAAGACATCTAATGGCCAAAGTGATTATTTCTTAGCATTAGATAAAGAATGGAGTTTGCTTGATTACTCAAATACGTTATCGGAAAAACTAGACGCATACGCTGAATTGTTTGGAACCGGATTAATTGAGGATGCTGAGAAAACTTTAGACGTCATAAATACAATCTCACCACAAGCAAAAGCCATATTAAAAGTTATGAATTCAACTTTCCCAACACCATATGCGATTAGAAGAAAAAATAGACATGGAGTGTTAGATGAAAAGTGGATGAGATATTCTATGAAGTTTTTAGTTAATGATTTCGGAATGACACCTAAATTCAATGTTTTGGGTATTAAAACAACAAATAACAAAACAGTTGTAAGTGATGAGGTATTAGATAACCCTAAAAAACTAATGAGTAACTTATCACAATTTCTGGATCAAAGTTTTTTGACAGAAGTTACTGAGACTAACTCGGGCGACTATATGTTTAGACCGATTGTTATCTATAGAACCTTAAATTAATTTTTTTCAAATCAGAGCATCCGACTACTGGATGCTTTTTTGATAAAGTCTGTATACCAGCTATACGGAATCATCTTGACAAACATATAATAATTCTAGATCTATAAAAAGTCATCTATACAATGGAGGAGTTTGATTTGTACGATAAAATATTAGAGTTGTTAGAAGTCGGTGGAGAAACAAGAAACATAGAATTTAAAAAAACTTATGATTGGACAGATTCCCAACATAAAGCAAAGATAGTGAAATGTATTCTTTCAATGTGCAATACAAAAGACGGCGGTTACTTAGTTTTAGGTATTGACGATAGCAAGACACTATTAGAAGAAAAACTTTGTGGTATGACTTTTGAACATTATGAAAACATGAACTACGACCACATTATAGTTCAAGTAAACAGATTTGCAGATCCGCCTATTTCGTTTCAAATGCATCCAGTTGAACAAGAAGGAAAGTATTTCATTTTATTCAAAATACCGGAATTTGATGAATTACCGATTGTCTGTAAACAAACTGGTGAGCAAGGTCTAAAAGAAGGAGCACTTTTCTCTCGTTCAAAGTCTAAACCGGAATCTGCCATTATCAGAACTCAATCCGAAATGAGAGAATTAATTGATGCAGCAATCAATAAAGGTATACGTAGCTTTTATTCAAGAATAACCGATACAGGACTTCAAGTTATAGATGAAAGTTCCTCTCAATATTATGATTCAGAGTTAGATGGAATTGAAACTAGTGAAATTTTTACCGAAATTAAAAGAGGCGGATACTGGAAAATTAACCTAAGACCGACTTCTTACGTCGAAAACCGTATAATCTCTCCTTCAAAATGTGAAGAATATTTACGTAGTAGTAAAGTAAGTTTAAGAGGATGGGACTTTCCACACATTAGAAATTTACAGAGCGCTCAAAAGTTCATCCAGTCTGCTGAATCCGTTGGTGGACATAAGGAATTTTTTAGATTTTTCAAGAGTGGGCAATTCATCTTCTATAAAGCAATGCCTGAAGAATCTATGGAAACATCATACCAACGAAGAGTAAATGGAAAAGGTTTAGAAATTATCACCACCCTATTTTTTATCACTGAAGTGTTTGAATTTGCCTCCAGAATTTTTGATGTTGAAGAAATGGGAAATCACTTTACTATTGAAATAGAAATCTTCGATATCAAAGATCGACAGTTGTTTTTTTACGATGCTTTAAGAAGTCTACATGACGGATATATTTCTCGAGTTGACGATAATATTAAAATAAGTAAAGTTGGACGTCTTGAAAATTTAATTTTAGAGAAAAAAGAATTAGCTATTGAAGTTTCGAGAGAGATTTTCGAAGCATTTGGTTTAAATTCAAACACATCCGCTTTTGATAGTTACTTTAAAGAGGAACAAGAAAAGCTTTTAACCAGAAGACTTTGAAGATATTTCGGTTTAAATTTTTTGCTAACCATCCTAATATCAATAATTTTGACCATCTTCCTTTAGTTTGATTGATAAAAATAATGATGCTACTTGTATGTAACCTAACTAAATTGATAAAGCGACACCTGATAAGATTTGAACGAAATGACACACAATATTAAGCTAAGATTTTGAGTAACCAATTGTTAGAAAGCTATAAAAATGCTATAATAAATTCATAGAAAGGACCACCGAAAAAACCGTCAGGGTTTTTAAGTCGGAGGTCCTTTTCTTTAGTTAAAAGTATGTTTTTGGTGCATAACAAAATCATAAATACATGCCAGTCTTTTAAAATCTGAAACATGAGTGGTGTTCATTTTATCATAATTATAAAATTCTTTTTGAAGAAATTCTTTCACATACTTCATATTTTTATTTCCAAGAGCAGTCTTTATCATTTTCACATATGTAACATAAGCTTTAGTTTCAAATTTGTAATTTTCTACGATTTCTTTCAATATTTCAATAGTAGGAATCTCAGCAGTCCTCATCCGTGATTTGTAACTACTAGTTAAAAAAGAATTTGCCGTATTTCGATCACGTGCATAGTTAACAACCTTATTAAGCTTTTTTACTTCCTGTACTGGTAATTCACTAATATACTTGTGTATTGGAACTAAATGATTTTTTTTACATATGTGTTTTTCGAATGTCACTTGAACTAATTGTTTTGATTTAAAAGTTGTTTTTTCAAATATAATATCTTCTATAATAAATTTTATATCATGAATTCCATACCCATACTGACTTATTTGATGAGTTGGTCCAATTGCAACTGCGATTCCTTCCGTCGAGTCAATCTTATCTAAATCATCCAACATCACAGCAATTTGAGACTTCTTATTTTGATTGACATGGTGCGATTCAACCGTATCCAATACTATTTCATTAATTAATCTTTTGATTTGCCGAACTAACTTTAAATTTAAAGTAGGTTTAAGTTTAAATAACTCTTCATAGATTAAAGCATAGTTATCAGTCGACAAAACGGTTACTGGGAAAGCAACTGAGTGACCGTCATATGAAGTAGCATTAAACGTATGTGTCTTCTCTAAAACTTCCTTCTGTCCTTCCGAATATTCCACCACATAAAAATGTTTATTCAATTCCTCTACTTGTGAACGATCTAAACAACTGACCAGATCTTTTAAGACATTATGCACATTTGGATCATTGATTGAATATCCAATAAAAATTACTGGATTCTCTGACATAAGAGTCATTAATTTTGCTGTGAACAGTTTAGCAGTCTGCTCGAATCTATTGTAATCTTCGTATGAAATGATTATTTTTTCTGGTTTAGATATGCAACCATGCAATTTGTAGACTTCTGATAGACCACTAGATTTAGGGCTGAACAACTCAGGTTGACCTACGAATGTACTATCATATGAATAGGAAAATATCTCTTCAAGCATGCAATCGTAGTTCGTAGTTATAGTTGCAATTATTTTACCATCCAATTGCTTAAGTAACTTCAATTCGTTTTGAAGGCTTTCATCTTCTACATAATCGTTTTGTTCAATAAGATATGCTATACATTCTCGAAAAGGATTTTTCCCTTCTAATATCCACTCTTCTTCGTGAGGATCGAGTTCTTTACTATAAAATTTATTATTGAACTGTATTTCTAGGTGAGAAGCAATAAGAGCATAAATCTCCCAATCTTGCTTAGATTTATTTTCAGGATCTTGTGAAACTTGTGACTGTAATTTTCTAAAATCAGTAACCACGTCTACATACTCGGCAATTTGTTGTAAAAGTTGCGACCAATCTGGAGCATTTTTATATCTTCTAGTTAATCCTGATCCTACGAATAAAATCGGTAGCCGTTCACCAGCAGTTAATGACTGAAGCGACACATTTACCCCTCCTTAATTTATACAAATTATTAATTTCAATATAACATTAGAGATGTAAAAATTAAACATTAAAAAGAACAATCTAACTTTAATTACAGGCATACTTTTTTTTACCCAAATGTATTTTTAGATAAGATTTACATATGCCTTTATACTAATTTAATCAATCTCAATTCTTGTATATCCAATATATTTACAGAATGTGATATAGAGGCAACTCACATTTGTTAAGATAGTATTTAAGAACCGTCTTTGGTCAAGCAGGAAGGAGCAACACCATGACGAATATTAAGAAGAATCCGAAGACTGGCAGATGGGAAACGAGAGTCAGCCTAGGTTTTGATGAACGAGGAAAACGAATCCAACGCTTTAAAAGCGCGGATACGAAGCGAGAACTGGAGTATTGGATGGCCAACCTACTCAAGGAACGCGAGGATGGATCCATCAAACGGCGACAAACGAAGATGAAGGTAGCAGATCTGATTGCGGTCTATTACGAACGTCGTGCTCCTCAGCTTGCAAAAGCAACACTCTACAACCGTCGTAAGATTTCAGTACTGCTCGAGAAGGAACTCGGTAAGATGTTGCTCGAAAATGTTCGGACACACCATCTAGCGGATGTCATGATGAAATATGCGGAGTTGCGGGAGTGGAACGCAAACAGTTATAATACGATGCTCCAACAAGTCCGCGCCTTCTTCCGGTATGCCGTCGAGATGGAGTACCTCAAGGAAGATCCAAGCGCTGCTCTTGCACAGGACCGTCGTCGTGCCGTCAAGAATCATCAGGTATGGAGCCAGGAGGAATGTGAGCTCTTCATCGAGACACATGAAAAAGAACTACGCGCCCTTCCAATAATCTTGATTCTGCATACTGGGATGCGGATCGGTGAAGCTATCACCTTGCGTTGGTCGGATATCGATTTTGAGGAACGTACGGTACTCGTGAAGCGCTCCGTCTCCGACCACAACCGTTCGGCTCATCAAAACGAGAAAGCGCCTAAAAACGGACACTCTCGTCTCATCGTACTCAGTGATTCTGCAGTCGATTACCTGAAGAGCATGAAACGAGTCCAAGCATCGCATCAGTTGAGCAAAGGTTACCGGAATGACGAAGACTATGTTTGCCTGAATACGCTCGGAAGACCATTCAGTTCGACGATCGTCCATCGTTCGTTCAACTGGTTGACGGAGCTCGCCGGTGTTCCACGGATCCGGATCCACGATCTGCGTCACACACATGCCACCCTCCTGCTCGAGCAGGGTGTGCATCCGAAAGTTGTGCAAGAAAGACTCGGTCATGCGAGTTATACGATAACGATGGATTTATACAGCCATGTCAGTGTAAAGTTGCATCAAGAGGCTGCCGAAATGCTCGTTTTCAAAAAAAGTGTGCAATAATTGTGCAATCGGAGGAGATTTGATTGAATAAGAGAGAAACAAAAAACGTGAAATACGTTGATACAAAAGGGTTTCCGAAGGTTAACAACACTGTTCCTAAAAAATATGTCATGTTCGTTGACGAGACAGGAACACCTAAGGGGAATACACAATTCAATCTAACAGGTGTCTTGATGGAATATAAATATGCCATCGATTCGGATGAGACGGGCGAACCGAGTCCGCTTCGTCAACGTTTGATGGACTTCAAGGCAAAAGTCTTTGAGGATCCACATATTCCGCTTCATCTCAAAGAAATTTTAAAAGCCGAACATCCATATGGAAAAGAAGACGGGATCACGATCGATATGTTGCGTCACTTCTGGATTGCCTTACCGGAATTTTTAGTCGATATCGATTGTACGATCGTCAGTGTCGAAGTCGATAAACAGAAGCTGCAAGACTTCTTCTCGACACCGAAGGATCCGTATGTCGTTGCCTTCGCTCATCTGATGAAATCGTTCTATTCCTTCCTTGATGAGACAGAAGCGACGAGTGCACGTGTTGTGCTTGAAAGTCGTGATGATTATCAGAACTTGCTGATTCAAAAGGCATTCTTCGATATCTTCAATTCAGGAACGGTCCATCTCGACGTTGAAAAAAGCCGTCAAAAAATCAAGGGCTTCATCTTTGCTGAAAAAGACAGCGACCTCTACCAATCTGGTCTTGAGATTGCCGATTTGGTCTGCTTACCTTTGTCCCGCGTCCGTCGTGGTGTCATCGAGGTAAAACCACGGTTTGTCCATTATGGGGACGAAAACCGGATTTTTAAAGCCATCAAAGATAAAATTTACATTCGCCGCGATAGCCCGGACCAAGATTTCCGAAACTGGGGTTTCAAAAAAGTACCGATCACGAAAAAGCGTCGTGAATGGTCCGATACCCCTTGGAATGGTTGATGACTCAAAAAAAGTGGATCCGATAGGGATCCACTTTTTTTATGGTGTCGCTAATCCTTTTGTCCGCTTTTTCCCTTCTCGACACATGTCGAGTAACGGGCAAGCTTCACAGTTCGGACGTTGTGCCTTACAGTGATAACGTCCAAAGAAGATGAATTGATGATGGAGTTTTGACCAACGTTCTCGTTTGAAACGGCGCATGAGTGTCGCTTCAACCTGTGTGACATTATCCTTCCACCGACAGATTCCGAGACGTTTCGAGACGCGCTCGACATGTGTATCAACCGCAAATGCCGGGACATCGAAGGCGACAGACAAGACGACGTTCGCCGTTTTACGCCCGACACCAGGTAATGCTTCAAGTCCGGCTCGTTCCGTCGGGACTTCACCGTCGTGTTGCGCAAGAAGTTGTGCCGCCAGTGCCTTGATGTTTTTTGCTTTATTCCGGTATAATCCAAGTCGTTTGATCTTGTCCTCGATTTCCTCAACCGGTGCCGCAGCAAGTGAAGCAGGATCCGGATAAGCAGCAAATAATCCAGGCGTCACCTGATTGACGAGTACGTCGGTCGCTTGCGCACTCAGTGCGACCGCGACGACCAGTTCAAACGGATTGCGGTGAATCAACTCGCAAAATGCATCCGGAAACATCTCTTCTAACGTCGCTTCAATCCGATCGATTTCTGCTTTCCGTAACATCTACTCAGCCTCCTCGCCCAGCAAGATCCTCAAGTGTCTTGATGCCCTCGCGTTCCCATGTTCGTAAAATTTGATTGATATAAGTCATCTTGCGAACGTTATGATAGACCGCTTCTCGAAGTGCGGCAAGTACCAGCTCTTCCGAAATATTTTCGATCGTCAACCACTGAATGATTTGCTCCATCTGAAATGGGGACATCATGCCCAGTTCCCGTTCGAACTGTTGGAAGACGGACGGGTTGATTGTATCAAAGTTCGGTGCTTCCTGTTCCGGTGGTGCCATCAGTTTTTCGTAAAGTGGCACAAGCGAATAACGTTCTGATCCGTTGACATTCTCCATCGCTAGTAATCCTTTTTGTAATAAACCGAGTGTCGTCTCGATCGTTTCCGTCTCTGATAGTCCAAGTCGATTACTTAACTCTTCCGGAGACGGCATCTCCATGCCTTCCGCCCGACAGGCAAACAGTTGACCAATTAACGTGAACTCGACAAAACTGATACCTAATCGTTTCGCCTCTGTGAACAATCGTTTTGGTAAGACGACCGTCCCTTCCTCGAATAATTGCACTAAATTATGATTCATCGTAATTCCTCGATTCTCTAGTCTAAACAAGAAATCGACCCGTCGAGACGATGGGTCGATGTTTTTCCTTACTGCTTATGGATAGAGGCGGTTCAGCAGACGTGGGAACGGAATCGTTTCCCGAACGTGCTCGACGCCTGTAATCCAAGCAACTGTCCGCTCTAAACCAAGACCGAAGCCACTGTGTGGAACAGAACCGTATTGACGTGTTTCAAGATACCATTTATAGGCACCCGTCTCATCAAGACCATGTTTCTTCATCTCAGCAAGAAGTTTCTCATGATCTTCTTCACGTTGTGAACCACCGACGATTTCCCCGTATCCTTCAGGGGCAATCAAATCATCACATAAAACGAAGTCTGGGTTTTCCGGATCTTCTTTCATGTAGAACGGCTTAATTGCTTTTGGCCAATGCGTGATGAAGACAGGGCGCGCAAAGCTGTTTGCGATCGCTGTCTCATGTGGTGCACCAAAATCATCCCCGAATTCGATATCGTCGAATCCTTGCTCTTTGAGCATGTCGATTGCTTCTGTATACTTGACGCGTGGGAACGGTGCTTTAATGTTTTCAAGGACCGTCAAGTCACGTCCAAGCAACTCAAGCTCCGCACGGCAGTTCTTCAGTGCCGATTGCACGAGGTGCGAGACGTAATTTTCTTGGACTTCGAGGTTCATCTCGTGATCGTGGAATGCCATCTCCGGCTCCATCATCCAGAATTCGATCAAGTGACGACGTGTTTTTGATTTTTCAGCACGGAACGTCGGACCGAACGAGAAGACCTTTCCAAGTGCCATTGCTGCCGCTTCCATGTAGAGCTGACCAGATTGTGAAAGGTATGCATCTTCATCGAAATATTTCGTATGGAACAATTCTGTTGTTCCTTCTGGCGCACTACCTGTTAAGATTGGCGGATCCACTTTGATGAATCCTTCTTGGTTGAAAAATTCATACGTCGCACGAATCAATTCATTCCGGACGACCATGACCGCATGCTGACGCTTTGAACGTAACCAGAGGTGACGGTTATCCATCAAGAAATCCGTTCCGTGTGCTTTTGGTGTAATCGGATAATCGATCGCTTCATGGATAACTTCGATTTTTGAAATTTCCATTTCATGACCGATCGCTGTCCGACCGCCATCTGATTTGATGACGCCTGTTACCCAAAGTGATGATTCCTGTGTTAAGCCTTTTGCTTGTTTAAATAAGTCTTCGCCGACCGTTTCTTTAACGACGACACCCTGCATGAATCCAGAGCCATCCCGAAGTTGGAGGAAGGCGATTTTACCACTCGAGCGTTTGTTTGCTAACCAACACCCAATCGTCACTTCTTCTCCTACATATTTATTTACATCCCGAATCATTGTTTTCAACAGTCAACATCCTCTCTCTATTAAACGGCTGTATGGGCCGTGATGAATCCTTCAATCCGGTCGAGTGCTTCTAAGACACGTGCCGGATCCGTTGCATAAGATAGGCGGACATAGTCCGGTGCACCAAATCCTGAACCTGGAATCAAGGCAACCTTCGCTTCAGATAAAACAGCTGTACACCAGTCATCGACATTATCGAATCCACACATCTCAGCAGCTTGCTTTGCATGTGGGAACAAGTAAAATGCCCCTTCCGGCTTCAGACACGTCAATCCTTTAATCTCGATGAGTCGTGCGTAGATTTTTTCAAGTCGTTCTTCAAAGATGACACGCATCGCTTCGACCGGTGCATCACCCTCTGCATACGCAGCAACCGATGCTGCTTGCGCAATCGATGTCGGATTCGACGTTGAATGGCTCGCTAAGTTCGTCATCGCTGCGATGATCTCTTTAGGT
The DNA here is from genome assembly GCF_054956715.1 of Exiguobacterium sp. EF_C8. NCBI lineage: Bacteria > Bacillati > Bacillota > Bacilli > Caryophanales > Exiguobacterium > Exiguobacterium sp. EF_C8. Next base: position 1,931,173 of record NZ_CM143264.1, read on the forward strand.
CCAATCGCATACCCGATCCGCCAGCCTGTCATCGCATGTGATTTTGAGACACCATTGATGATGACCGTCCGTTCGCGCATTTCTGGTAAGGACGCGATCGAGATATGTGTCACACCGTTATAGAGCAACTTTTCATAAATCTCGTCACTGATGACGAGTAAATCGTGCTTGATTGCAACATCTGCTACCATCTCAAGCTCTTCTTTCGAATAAACCATCCCCGTCGGATTCGATGGTGAATTCAAGACAAGTGCTTTCGTCTTCGGAGTGATATGTTGCTCGAGCAATTCCCGTGTCACTTTGAAGCGAGACGATTCGTCCGTCTCAAGAATGACAGGGACACCGTCACTGAGTTTAATTTGCTCTGGATAACTGACCCAGTATGGTGCTGGGACGATGACTTCATCGCCTGGGTCGAGAATCGCTTGGAACAATGTCGAGAGCGCATGCTTTGCGCCAGAAGCGACCATGACTTCTGAACGTTCATATGGCATCCATAAGTCACGGCGTGTTTTTTCAATGATCGCATCCTTCAAGGCAACCGTTCCGCCAGACGGCGTGTATTTCGTATCGCCTGCTTCTGCTGCCTCGAATGCTGCTTGAATGATGAATTCCGGTGTATTGAAGTCGGGCTCTCCCGCACCTAAACCGATGATGTCTTGACCTTCTTCACGTAGTGCCTTAGCTTTCGCAGTGATGGCTAGAGTCGTAGATGGTGTCAATTGTCGTACGCGTTTCGATAACATGTCGCCCACTCCCTTTACTTAATTCGTAATCGTTTGATGAAAGAACCTTCTTGATACGTGTAATACGAATAATCATAGCCTGTCTTCGTCTTTGAAACGATCTCAATGACAGCACGGTCCTCAAAACCGTATTTAGCAGACACGATATCTCCGAGTTCCGGATGATCCGCGATGACCGTTTTAATGGCAATACCATCAGCAACTGGTCGCGTCTCAATCGTTCCTTTTTCCGGAACAAACGCCCGTACCGCCTGTCCACTCTGCTTCATCGTAAAAACGACATATTGGCGTTTTCCGCTAAAGACAGATTCGAACCGGACGTCTGTCGGCTTTAGTTCTTTTTTCAGACGCGTCTCTGCTTGTTCCGCGACGCTCTGTTCTCGGTCTTTTGCCTCAGCGATCGTCACCTGATAAACAGCTGTTCCAAGAACAGCCAAGATGAGGAGTGCACTCAGTAGAGCAAGCGTGACTTTCCACTTCATGTGCGATAGATGGTGAAAACCATCTGCTCCTTGTCTTTTTCATCGAGAGCAAGACCGAACATTAAATCTTCCGTTTTCAGCGTCCGGTTCAATAAGTCGACGATTTTATACGTATCGTCATGGCGGTTCACTTTGACGGTCGCAAGTGTTTCAATTTTTGAATCCATCTGTATGTCCTCCCTCATTTTTCTCTATCTATTATAATGCGATAGGGTTTATCTGAATAGACTCAATCGCCATCATTCAAGAACAATTCAAGTTCTGCGGTCAGTTCATCAAGCGGTTTTGATAAAACAGGCACTTTCGGCAGACTCGTAACGAATCGTTTTCCGTATCTCGTCGTCTCAATCCGGCGATCGAGCACGAAGACAACACCACGATCGTTCGTCGTCCGGATCAAGCGACCAAACCCTTGTTTAAAGCGAATGATTGCTTGCGGTAGGCTGTATTCGAAAAATGATGATTTTCCGAGTTTTTCGATCCGTTCCGAGCGTGCTTGGACAATTGGTTGATCTGGTGGCGCGAATGGTAGGCGGACGATGACGAGACAACTGAGATCATCTCCCGGGATATCGACCCCTTCCCAAAAACTAGCCGTCCCGAACAAGATACAGGCATCGAGTTGCTTGAACTGTTTCATCAGTCGTTGCCGTGAACCTTGCGTGACCCCTTGCGAGAGTAATGTAAACCGGTCTGGCAGCAACGGCTTCGTCGCCTCATGCGTCAGTCGTAGCAAGTCGTTCGAGGTAAATAAGACAAGCATCCGTCCCTCCGTCACCTCTGCGATTTGTAAGATTGCTTCCGCAATCGTCTCCGCGAATTCTGGCAATGGCACATCCTGTAAGAGTGGGAGATCCGTCGGAATCATCAGTCGCACATTATCGGCATATCCGAACGGCGACGGCACGACGAAACGACGAGTCTCAAAAGCATCGAGTCCTAATCGGTTCTCAATGAATTGGAATTTGTTCGAGACAGTCAACGTCGCAGACGTCAGGATACACGTGCGTTTTGAAAAGACATCGCGTCGTAATCGCTCTGAAATATCAATTGGTTGTGTGTATACGCGTGTTAGCTTCCGGTTCTTAACGGACGTCTCGATCCAAGATACCGTCTCATCGTGCGGAGCAAGCATCGTCTCGAAGATCGCGAGCTCTGCTTCTTCGATTTGTGCCGTGATCGCTTTTAAATCCGCGACGAGCGAACGCTCCCGATAACTCATTTGCTCCCGATGTTCATGGAACAGTTTATGAATCGCACGAATTGCTTGACGCAAACGCCGCAACACCAATTCAACCCGCTTGGCACTCTCTTGGACGGCACGCATCGAACGATCAAGTCGCTTAAAGCGAATGCTGACCATTCCTTCCCGTCGTGCTTTGCGGGAAGCCAGTTCGAGCCCATATGCTTGAACGATCATCAGTAGGCCGTCCGCTTCTTCGAGCAACGTCGTCAGTGCTTCATCGACCGTCTCACTATGGGCTTCAACCATCTCGGCAATATCCCATTCTTCCGACAGATCAAGCAAACGGTGCAATAATTTTTTGTCAGATGAATACCCGAGTTGGCGGAACAGACGATCAAACGTATGACCATCAAAAACGAGACCAAAATGATGGCTCGCGACTTCTTCGATTTGGTGTGCCTCGTCGAGAATCAACGGGCTTCCTTTCGGTAAGACCCCTGCTTCGAACTGCAGATCACTAAACAACAACGCATGGTTCGTGACGATAATCGTCGCATCTTTCGCTTGGCGAATCGCATGCTGGAAGAAGTCCCGACTGTACCAGGGATCAAACCGTCCAAGCTGCGATTGACTATCGGATTGAATCAATTGCTTGATTCCGATATTGCCTTGCGCTGCACCACCCGGTAAGCTGACTTCCTCTAAATCTCCTGTTTCCGTCTCCGTCAACCATACGAGAAGAATCGCTTTCGCGAGCGTAAAGTTATAGACATCCTCTTGATCATTCAAGAAAAACTCGAATTTCCGTAAATCGATATAGTTACTTCGTCCTTTAAGCAATGCAATCTGGACCGGTGCCTCGAACAGCTGACGCAAGAGCGGTAAATCACGCGCGAACAATTGCTCCTGCAATTGAATCGTGTGCGTACTGACGACGATCGGGACTTCATGTTCGAGCGCGTAATGCGCTGCTGGCACGAGATAACCGAGCGATTTCCCGGTCCCTGTTCCCGCTTCGACAAGTAACGGCGTTTCTTGATCGAGCGACTGATAGACATGACGCATCATCTCGAGCTGCCCACGCCGTTCTTCATATCCTTCAAATAGACGAGGGAACGTCACGGCATTCAATTCATCAACGAACGGTCCGAACGGTTCAAGAATGGGCGGATGTGACAAACGTTCTATTGTCTGACGCTTTTTCAAAGCGATTTTACGAAAACGATCGAATCGCTCATCCTCTTCGATGCCGACTAAACGAATCGCATGGTCGATTTCCTCTTCGATGGCACTAAATAGACGTGGTGATAACCGTCTGAGATGTTTTAATGTCTCGAGCGGCAACGTATGTAGTCGCTTGAGTAGTTCAAGTAACAATTCAGCCGTCGCCGAAGCATCACTTCCTGCCCGATGTGCTTCTTGATGAGCAAGATGCAATGATTCTGACAGATGCGACAACGCATGGCTTTCTGCTGTTGGAAGTAAGATTCGCGCAAGTTCTACCGTATCAATGACGGGACCTGTGTACGGCAAGTATCCTTCTTCTTCTAACGCATCGTTTAAGAAGTTTAAATCGAACTGCACATTATGTGCGACGAAGACGCCACCATCGAGCAATGATAAAACTCGTGGTGCGATGACATCGAACGTCTCGGCATCTTTGACATCTTTATCCGTGATGCCCGTCAACTGGGAAATGAATGGAGGAATCGGTTGGGTCGGACGGACGAATGCAGACAGTTGTTCTGTCAACTGTCCATCTTCAATGACCGCCATTCCGATCTCAATCATCTCATCGCCAGCCTTTATGGAATGACCTGTCGTTTCCAGGTCGACTACGACGTACTTTTTCTTCAACACTGATCCTCCACCTTTAATCCATCCTATCCATGATTGGATGGCATCTCATTCTTCATCTTAACAAAAAAGAGACCCGCTGACATAATCGGGTCTCTAAAATTTCATAAGATCGTGTGGGCGATTTCTTGAGACAACATTTGTTTGATGTCATTCTGCTCATTTAGAACAGCCACTTTTGGGACATGTGTCGCAATTTCTTCCGTCGACAATTGCGCATACGCCATGATAATGACCTCATCTCCAACTTGAAAATGGCGTGCTGCAGCACCGTTCAAACAGATGACACCTGAGCCGCGAGCCCCTTTAATCGCATACGTTTCAATCCGCGCACCATTCTGATTGTTCGTCACTTGGACTTTTTCATTTTCAAGGATCCCGACAGCATCGAGTAAATCCTCATCAATCGTAATCGACCCAACGTAGTGTAAGTTTGCCTCGGTGACCCGGGCCTTGTGTAGTTTAGCATGCATGAATGTGCGTAACATCGTCATACTCCTCTCGTATATAGTAAATTATCGATTAAACGTGCCGATGCGAACTGCACGGCAACAGCTAAGAGAATCGTAGTCGTTTGTTCAGTGGCAGGTCGTAGTGATGGATAGTCGACAGCTTCGACGTAATCAATCGTCGTCCCCTCAAATTGAAGTGCTGCGCGCGTCTGTTCGAGAACCTTTTCAACAGGCACTCCTTGATCGAGTGCTTGTTTCGCTTGTTGCAACGCCTGTTGAATTCCCGGTGCTTGCGTGCGTTCCGTCTCCGAAAGATAGACATTTCGTGACGATTTCGCTAGACCATCCGCTTCGCGAATGATTGGGCAACGGACGATTTCAACCGGAACGAAGTAATCAGCGACGTACGCTTCGATCAAGGCGAGTTGCTGTGCATCCTTTAAACCAAAATACGCACGCGTTGGATGAACGACATTCAATAGTTTACTGACGACCGTCAAGACACCGTCAAAATGTCCTGGTCGTGACGCTCCGCATAAGACATCATCACCAGACCGTACTGTGACCCGTGCCATATCAAGCGGATACATCGTCTCGTTCGTCGGATAAAACAGATAATCGACACCTTCTTCCTCCGCGATCTTCTGGTCGTGTTCCACGTCTCGTGGATAACGATCCAAATCTTCGTTTGGTCCGAATTGTGTCGGGTTGACGAAAATACTTAAGACGACGACATCATTCTCTTGTCGTGCTTGTTTTAGCAATGAGGCATGCCCTTCGTGCAGGAAACCCATCGTCGGTACAAATCCGATTGAACCGGCTCCCGCTAGACGTTCTCGTAACGTCTGAATATCTTGAACAATCTTCATTCCTTGTTTCCTCCATAAAGCGCACCGATCAGTTCCTCGTCCATCTGGAACGAATGTGCAAGTTCAGGGAAAGCACCGGCCTTGACATCTTTGACGTAAGCAGCGATTGCTTCTGTTCCTGAAGTATTCCAGTCCGTATACGCTTTGACGAACTTCGGTAAACGTCCGACGCCATACGTCAAGATATCATGATAGACAAGTACTTGACCGGCGACATCTGCACCGGCTCCGATGCCGATGACGGGAATCGAGAGGAGCTCTTGAATTCGTTTCGCGAGCGGATGCGGCACACACTCAAGGACAAGCATTTTCGCTCCGGCACGCTCTGCTTCCAAACTATCTGCAATCAGTTGTTCGGCTGCTTCTAGTGATTTCCCTTGGACCTTGAATCCTTCAAGAACTCCAACGGATTGTGGTGTTAGTCCGAGATGTGCGACGCAAGGCATCCCAGCGTCCGTCAAACGACGAATCGTTTTTAAGATCTCCCCTGCCCCTTCTAGTTTCAAAGCATCCGCCTGTGATTCTTGGAAAATACGGGCCGCTGATTCAAGCGTGCGATCAAATGAACCATGATAACTTGCGAACGGCATATCGACGATCATGAACGTCTGTGGTGCGCCACGGCGAACAGCACGCGCATGGTGGACCATGTCGTCGACCGTGACGGCAATCGTTGAGTCATAGCCGAGGATGACGTTTCCGAGGGAGTCCCCGACGAGTAACATATCTACCCCTGCTGCCTCTGATAATTTTGCTGAAGGATAATCATACGCCGTCAACATGACGAGCTTCTCTCCAGCTTGTTGTTTTTTTAATAATGGACCCATTGTGTGCATCGTGTTCTCTCCTTACGTGTGTAGGGAGGACAAAAGGAAAACGCCTTCTTCTCCAAAATAAACGCATGCGGAAAAGAAGGCGGAATAATTGAATATCGTCCTTCTGTCCCTGTCCGTTAAGATCAAGGCAGTTGAAACAGCTAAAACTGGCACCTGTCGATTCGGTATGATTCCGACGAGCGGATACCATCCGTGGCTTTATTATACATGACGGGAAAAGCTCTCTGCAAACCGTCTGATTTAAATCCTCATTCTTTTTCCCAGTAAATCAGCTCTGCCGAATGGAAACGGGTCTCGCCTGCATCCGTCTCAATCCGGATCGTTCCCGTCTCGTCAATACCGAGCAATGTTCCGGAAGCGGTCGCTTGACGTGTCCGTAGCGTCACTTGTTCATGTAGGCGATCAGCGAGTGTTTCCCATTCGAATACGAAAGGTCCGAACCCTAGCTCGACCCACTGCGTATATAGTCGTTCAAATCGATTCAAAAAAGCTGCGACGACTTCCGCACGTCGGAAAGTTCTTCCTGATTCTCGGACAAGTGAGGTAGCACGATCTTTGATCCCTTCCGGAAACTGTTCATGATGCACGTTGATTCCGATGCCGATGATGACTGAACTGATCCGGTCTGCCTCGGTCTGCATCTCTGTTAAGATGCCAGCTACCTTGCGACCGTTGATCAAGATATCATTCGGCCATTTGATTGTAACCGGAACATCGAATGTCCGGAGAGACTGCGCAAGCGCAATACCTGCTACGAGCGTCAATTGTCCCGCTTGGTGCATCGGTACATCCGGGCGGACGAGCAAACTCATCGCGATCCCCTCATTCTTCGCCTCATGCCAAGTCCGTCCCAGTTGTCCGCGACCATTCGTCTGATGATCACATACGACAAGTGTTCCCTCCTGCGCCTGCTGTTGTGCTTGTTCATGTGCGATCCGTTGCGTCGTGTCCAGTTCTTCGAAATGAAGGATGTGTCGACCGAAACGCACTGTTGTTAATCCGTGCTCAATTGCAATCGGTGTCAACAAGTCACCTTCATCGACCAATTGATAGCCTTGTTTTTTATTGGAGATGATCTGGTATCCTTCTTCCTTTAAGGTTTGCATATGTTTCCAAATAGCGGTACGTGAAATATTTAGTGTCTCCGCTAATTCCTGTCCGGAATACCACGTCCGCTTGCGCAGTGCTATCAAGATTTGTTCTCGGACTGTGTGTGCCATCGCTCTACCTCCTTCATCAATACCGTTCGGTCGTTTGGACAAGACCGTATGACGACGCTGTACTCCAAGTGCAAGAGTGCTTCTTTAATCTGTTGCTTTCGAAGACCAAGACGAATCATGTCTTTTCCGTCAACAGCGAGCTCTTTGCGACCGCGAATCGGTAAATCCGATCGATCCGGATAATCCATTCCAGTCATCTCCCGCAGAATCGCCAGTTCTTCATCCGACAATTGATAACGATCCCAGTCCTGTAACGGTCGGTATAACAGAGGGACTAAACGCACAGCGAGCTGCATTTGATGTTTCGATCGTTTCCAGCGTGTCAATTGATCGCGCGTTAGACCGGCATCAAGTACGAGTGTCCAGACGGCATCCTTTGAAACACCCCGAAACGATTGCTTGGCGAGTCTCTCGAAGATTTCTGAAGTCATGCCGGGTAGATAGCGTTCGATCCCTGTCCGGAGCATCGCCTGTAACGCCTGCTGTTTCCCTGGACCAAGTAAGAGTTTCTCAAACTCGGTCGCGATCCGCTCAATCGCAACGGCCTCTAGATGCGGAGCGAGTTCAAAGATTGCTTGCTCGGTCGTCTCCTCAAGCGAAAAATCAAGTTGACTCATAAAGCGGAACGCCCGCATCATACGGAGTGCATCTTCATTAAAACGTTCGACTGGTTCACCGACCGTGCGGATGATCCGCTCTTCGATGTCGCGCGCTCCGCCGAACAAATCCACACGTCCGGATGGTCTGAGTGCCATCGCGTTGATCGTAAAATCACGCCGGGTCAAATCCTCTTCCAAACTAACGCCAAGCGTCACCGCATCCGGTCGCCTACGATCGCTATAGGTTGCTTCCGAGCGGAACGTCGTGATTTCGTACGGTACGTGGTTGAGAACAACCGTTACGGTTCCATGCTCGAGCCCTGTCGGAATGACGACAGGGAATAAGTCGATGATCTGTTCCGGTAACATCGAACTCGCTAAATCATAGTCTCCTGGTGTCCGGTCGAGTAACATGTCGCGAACGGCACCACCAACGATATAAGCCTCACCACCCGCTTGTTCGATCGTCTGAATGATATGATGCGCGCCTTCAAGCAAGTTCATGACGCGCACACACCCGTTCATAGACTTGTTCATAACGACGGACGATCTCATTCGAATCAAAACGACGACGAGTATCGCGAATACCCTCTTCTGCCATCCGTTCTCGTAACAACGGATCATCCGCAAGTTCACCGATGCGCGCCGCAGCGACCTTAACGTCGTAAGTCGGAACGATATATCCTGTCACGCCGTCCTGAATGACTTCTGGTAATCCACCCGCTGTCGAGACGACACTTGGGACACCAATTGCCATCGCCTCGAGGACGACGAGTCCAAACGCTTCTTTTTCCGACAGCAACACATGAATGTCACTGATGGCGAGCAGCTGCGCGACATGTTCCTGTTTACCAGCGAAAATGACTTTGTCGTCAATGCCAAGTTCCTTCGCACGCCGTCTCGTTTGTCCCATCTCTGGACCATCTCCGACGAGCAACAGACGCATCTTCCGATCTTTTGCCGCGATTGCGAATGCCGCGACTGTATCGTCAATTCGTTTGACCGGTCGGAAGTTCGAGATATGGATGACGACGACTTCATCCGATTCGATACCGTAATGCCGCTTCAATCGTTCATCCCGCATCGGATAATAGACACTCTCATCAATCGAGTTCGCGATGACATCGATGTCGTAATGGGCGTTAAGTGTCGCATTCGTCTCAAGCGCAAGACTCTCAGAAACAGCCGTGACCGCATCCGATTGTTCGATACCATACCGAATGGCCGGTTGCATCTCTAAGTCCTGACCGATGACGGTGATGTCTGTTCCATGTAATGTCGTGACGACGGCGACGCCTTTTTTCTTCGCCATGTTTCGTCCGAGTTCTGCACAAACGGCATGCGGAACAGCGTAATGGGCGTGGATCACATCGAGATCGAATAAATCAATGATTTCTGCGACTTTTGACGCTAACGTAATGTCATAGGGTGGATATTTAAAAACAGAATACTGGTTGACCTCAACCAAATGGACCGTGATGTTTGGTCGATATTCCGTCAGCCGAAACGGCATGCTCGATGTAATGAAGTGAACGTCATGTCCACGATCTGCTAGCTTCATACCAAGTTCAGTCGCGACAACCCCACTACCGCCGACTGATGGATAACAGAGAATCCCAATTGCTTTTTTCATGATAAAACCACACTCTCTTTATGACTTCTATTCGTCTCTATTCTAAGCAATATCGATCAGAATGACCATACTGATCACTTTTCGACTGATTTTCGTAGGAAAAGCTAGTCTTTTTCCGACCGTGCCGTTACCCTAGAGAAAGAGTCTTGATTTGAAAGGAGCACACGGAAATGGCACCTCCATTCCAGTTTCCGATTCGGGTTCAGAACATTCTCTGGATTTTAGTCGGGTCATTCATCTTTGCTTTTGGTATTTATCATTTTAACGTCCAAAACGAATTGGCAGAGGGCGGTTTCACCGGAATCACGCTGATTCTAAAAGGACTGTTCGGGTTATCACCATCGATCACGAACTTAGTGCTGAACGTTCCTCTCTTTTTCGTCAGCTATAAGATTTTAGGGCGAACGACGTTCGTCTATACGTTGATTGGTACATTCAGTTTTTCCTTTTGGTACGGAGTGATTGCGAAGTATTCACCACTCGTGATTGATTTACGAGAAGACATGGTCCTTGCTGCCCTGTTTGCAGGTGTGTTCATCGGGGTGGGACTCGGAATCATTTTCAACAATGGCGGAACGACGGGTGGTGTCGATATCATCGCGCGTCTGACGAAACGCTACTTTGGTTGGTCGATCGGTCGAACGTTCTTAGTCTTTGACTTCTTCGTCATCGTTGCTTCTTTGACGTATCTCGATTATAAGCAGGCAATGTATACGTTACTTGCCGTCTACGTCGGTGCCCGTGTCATCGATTGGATGCAAGAAGGCACTTACGCTGGTAAAGCGGCGATGATCATCAGTGACCACCGGACGGAGATCGCGGACGGCATCCATGCGACGATGAACCGAGGTACGACCCGTCTGATTGCGAAGGGTGGATACTCGGGACGCGACCTCGAAGTATTATATGTCGTCGTCGCTCGAAACGAGATCAATCGCTTGAAGACACTCGTTAAAAGTGTCGATCAGCATGCCTTCATCACCTTGCATGATGTCTATGAGGTGACGGGGGAAGGTTTCACGTTCGATGAGAATCGGATTCCGATCAAAGAAACGTAAAAAACACGGATCGCTCGTTTGAGCGATCCGTGTTTTTCGTTTTAGTCATCACTTGACGGGTTGAAGACGATTAGTGCGAGACGAAGGAACTCGGCGACGGCAACGAGTGTTGCCGCGACGTATGTCCAAGCGGCTGCGTTCAAGACACGGCGTGAACCACGTTCTTCTTCCGCGTCGATGATTCCGTGATCTGTCAATTGCGCCATTGCTCGGTTCGAAGCATCGAACTCGACCGGTAACGTGACGAGTTGGAAGATGACCGCTCCAAGCATCAGGACGACACCTAGCATCGCAAGACCAGTGAACCCAGCGAATAGACCAATCAACAACAGAGGGAACGATAAGTTCGACGTGATTGAGGCGACAGGTGCAATGCGGTGCCGGACACGCATCATGTTATAATCCGTCGCATCTTGGATGACGTGACCAATTTCGTGTGCCGCAATCGAAACGGCTGAGACCGTCGAACCGTAATAGACGTCTTCTGAAAGCCGGACGACTTTATTTGTCGGATCATAATGATCGGACATCGTTCCACCAATCGGCTCGAGCCGGACGTTCGTAATCCCGTTCTGCTTCATGATGAAGTCAGCGACCTGTGCTCCTGTCACCCCACTCTGAATCGGAACATCTTGATATTTTTTATAGGTGCTCCGCACCCGCATCTGAGCCCAAATCGGGACGATCATGATGATCGCGAGATAAATCAAATAGTTTGCCACGAGACATCGTTCCTTTCTTTTTTGTTTATAGGTCTATTTTATGTTCAAGCGACCTTATTGTCAATTGAATCGCGTGCGACAAACAGATATCCCATCAAAAGACATAATCCAGTCAACCAGAAAGAACCGTATCCGATCCATTTGATGTGCTCTGCAAGCGCCGGGTAGCGGGGCCATTGCCCAAGGACATAATCGACGACATCGTTATGAACGACCCAAATCGCAACGAGAACAAGTTCCTTGATGCGAAATGTCATCAAAGGACTGAATAACAACGCCTGAAACGCCATCGCTCCGTGCGACACCATCAGCATCAGTGCCATCGTTGTTAAGTAGGCGTTTGATGTGCCGAGTTCGTTCAACATCAAGGCATTCATGACGACCGCCCAGACACCATATTTGATCAATGTCACGAATGCGAGCGCTTCAAACAAGCGGGAACGTCGTCCGAAAATCCATAGAAAAACGATGATCGTAAAGAACAGCGATGCGGTTGGGCTATCCGGAATGAACGGATAGAAGTACCACTTCGATGTCGCGAGTTGTGGTTCATACCAGTAGTAGCCGTATAAGGTGCCTGCTAAGTTGATCAATCCGACGATCCAAAGCACGGCTTTATGACGGAGTAAAGTAAATATTCCTTGCAATCGTTTCACCTCATCATCGACAAAAGCCGGAGGATTGCTCCCCCGGCTTTTGGCTTATTTATTGTTTTCGCCGCCTTCACCGTATGAAGCGATGAATTTCGCAAGTTCTTTATGATCGGCATCTGAGCCTTTGAACTGACCAGCCGGCATCGAACCGACACCTTTGACTGCGATATCATAAATCTCTTTTTCAGTCTTTTTCGTTCCGACGAGCGCTGGAGCTGCTGCTCCACCTTCGAGGTTCTTACCATGACAGTTGACACATGACTGGTTCGAATAAATTTCGTATCCTTTTGCCGATGTATCAATTTTTGGTCCTTCGTTCATCGTCAACTCACCTTGCTTGTGGATGGTATCCCAGTGTGTCGTTTGAACAGATTCCCATGTCAAGAAGACGATCGAGACGACTGCGAGGAGCATCATGCTGACGGCGACTGGCCGTTTCGCAGGACGGCGTTCAAGACCTTGGTCGAGCCATGGCGCGACGAGAAGTGCTGTGAACGCAAGACCTGGAAGGATGACTGTTCCCATCAAGATGTATGGACCTGCAGCGAATTGGTATTTCAAGAGCTGATAGAGGAATAGGAAGTACCAGTCCGGAAGTGGAATGTACGACGTATTCGTCGGATCGGCAATGTTTTGAAGTGGTGCTGCTTCTACGATTGTCAGAGTCATGAAGCCGATCAAGAAGACCGCTCCAACCATCCATTCGCGAAGTAAGAAGTTCGGCCAGAACGCTTCCGTTCGACCTGGATATTCCGAATAGTCTTTTGACTTGTTCGGCATCCGGTTATTGATCGACACCCGTGAATCGGTGACGAATTTCATTCCTTTACCACGATGCATCGTGTTCTCCCCCTTTTTTGTTGTCTAGATGATAGTCGGTTTAAAGTGGTCCAGAGATCCCTTGTTTACGGATCATCATGAAGTGGGCCCCGAGCAAGACGAACAATGCTGCAGGAAGGAAGAAGACGTGAATCGCAAAGAATCGAGCGATTGTACTTGCGCCGACGATTTCTCCACCCGCAAGGAGGGTCTTCGCGATACCACCGATGACCGGGATACTTTCAGCAATCTGAATCGTAACTTTTGTCGCGAACAACGCTTTCATGTCCCAAGGCAATAGGTATCCTGTCAGACCGAGAGCTAAGACGACGAAGAACAAGAGAACTCCGACGACCCAGTTCAATTCACGTGGTTTTTTGTATGAACCAGTGAAGAAGACACGTAATGTATGTAGGAACAACATTACGATAACGACAGACGCACCCCAGTGGTGCATACCACGAACGATTTGTCCGTGTGCGACTTCGTTTTGTAGATAGTAGACGGACGCGTGTGCGTTGATGATGTCCGGTACATAATACATCGTCAAGAACATCCCCGAAAGAATCTGGATGACGATCGTAAAGAACGTCAATCCGCCAAAACAATAAACGAAAGCTGAAAAGTTATGTGCCGGGTTGACGTGCTCCGGTACTTCATGATCAGCGATGTCTCGCCAGAGCGGCGTAATATCAACGCGCTCATCAATCCAATCATAGATTTTTTGCATCATCGCTTACGCACCTCTTTCGACTGGTTTACCAAGGTAGAGGTAACCATCTTTCTGTTGCATTTCATACTCATCGAGTGGTTTCGTTGGAGGCGTACCAGGTACGTTCGTGCCATCCTTCGTATACCGTCCGAAGTGACATGGGCAATAGAATTGCTCCGGGTGCGTTGGATCTGCGCCGAAGCTGACTTGGCAACCTAAGTGTTTACAAATCGGTGAAAGGGCCAAAATTTCTCCCTTATCATCTTTGAACACCCAAGCCGACAACGTTTCTTCGAACTCATACCACGCATCTTGCGTTTGTTTCTTGAAGTCGACCCGTTTTGGTTCTGTCGTGATATCCGACAACTTCATTACTTTTACTTTATCGCCTGCTCCTGATTTCTTCAGGACTGGATCAACTGCGAAGTTGACCATCGGCATGACCATTGTCGCAGCCATGAAACCGCCGACGCCTGTCAATGTATACGTCAAGAATTGACGACGTGTTACGTTAGACCCGTTTTGAGCCATCTCGATCCCCCCTTGTGATGTACGCTGTGCCCCAAGACGACAGTACTTCACACAAATTTCTCACATGGTAATAGTATCTTAATAAAATCATTGCGTCAACCGCTTCATAGCGCGGTCCAACGGTTTCCTAACTGTTCGAGAACTTGTCCAACAAAATTCCCGACCATCTGACCTTGTTGGTCACGACTCATCGTCTCAAGAGCTAGACGTGGCACGTAGATAATCTCTTCTGCGGCAGTCTCCTTCCACCTTAAATCAGCGGTGATGAAGGTGATGAAACGGAATTGCCCGGAAGCAGCCGCTTGACGCCATCCTTCCAACTGTTCGATCGACGGTACATCGATGTAGGTCATGGCAGGTAAGAGCAACGCCCGTCCAGATAGCTGGCGTTCGACTTCGGACGCCACCGTCAATGTCATGTCTGCGCATTCCGCATAAGCATGCATCGCCTCATCGAAACCGATCGGAAGCAAAGGCACGATTAGCGTGTCGATATACGCTTGCTCGCTTCGTGTCCGCTGTACGTCGGATGGTTTGAAACGCAAGTCATTTCCCCCTTTCTTTCTTACTTACAATTCGTCACATTTAATGTATCATATCCACATTTCCTCCTGCTCTCTTAATGTGAACGTTTTATGAAATTCCACCCTATTTTTCTTCATATTTTGCACAAATCTTCACATACGAAAAAGACTCTATCGCCTGTTATAAGCAATAGAGTTCTTTGATTAAGGGAGTTGATTTCGAACGAGACGTAACTGTTCGGAAAGGGAGTGGAATCGATGTTGATCGCGTGCATCAAGTGCTTCATCGATCAATCGGACCAACCGTTCTTCTTCTTGTCGATTGACCGTGACAGCGATGAAATGAGTCGCTTCATCTGCTAAACGCGGTTCAACAGCGACTTCCGGACGAAATGGATTTTCTTCCAGTAAAGACAAGTATTCATCGTCCATCATCATGCCTTGGAAGTTTAGCTCGATGTAGATATCTTCCGATGTCAAACGAATGTCATGATACGCTTTTTCTGGATCTAGCGTCGTGACGTCCCCTTTTTTAAAAAGAAACGGTTCCGCATCGAATCCATATGTCGTCATGATGATGGCTTTCGGAGCGAAAGTCGCATTTTGAACGAAGTGTACCTGCTCGAGTTTTGCCTCGTTACGCAACCAGTAATCGATGATCCATTTTGCTTCCCGTCGCTTTAACGTGTAATAGGTCAAGATGCGGCGTAAGAATCGCTGCTTTCTCTCTATCATCTCAATCCTACTCCCTTCTCCCGTGAAGTCATCCATCCATTCGTTCAACATAGTCGACGAGTTCGTTATCCTCTGGTGTCAACTGTGCAGCGCGTCGTAAGAGACGTTGTCCCTCTTCACGCCGTCCTTCCTCGACGAGTGCAAAACCATACTCTTTCAAGAAAAGCGCGTCTTCCGTGAATGCGCCTTCGACTATCGCATAGTTCTCCATCGCTTGCGTGTATTCCTCTAACGCATATAAAGCGCGCGCCCGGTACCATGTCAGAATCGGAGCCGTGACATGTTCTTCAATGGCTGAGATCGTCTCAATCATTGCTTCATGATCCTCGTCTTCTGCCAGTAACGAAAGCAAACGTTCCGCTGCGACGATTGATTCCGGGTTTAAAGCGAGTGCTTCACGTAACGCTTGAACACTTCCTGCGCGATCGCCGAGTTTGAGAAGGAATAAGGCTTCCATCGTCCGTAACTCGTCATTATAATCATCGCGCTCCATCCCTTGCTTGATGACGTTCAGTGCTTCTTTCGTCAGCCCAAGTTCGGCTTGGCTTTCCGCGTACGGTACATACGCTGATGTATAATCCGGATCCTGCGCAATCAATTGTTGGAATGTCTCGACTGCTTTTTGGTGTTGACCGACACGGTGAGCCGTCATCGCAAGACCAAACAGCGTATGCAAGTCGGAACGTTCTGCGACAGCACGTTCATACAGTGGAATCGCATCCTCAAATTGTCCTGTCATCGCGAGTGATTCCGCGTACAGGGCATCGAGCGGCAATTCAGCACGTAACTCTGGACGCTCTGCGATTTCAGCGAATAGTGGTACCGCTTGATCAAACGCACCGAGCGTCATGTAGAGCTCGGCTAATCCGTATGCCAGTAATGGTTCTTCAGGAGCGAGATTACGTGCTTCCTTCAGCTTCGCTAATGCCACTTCGTCAAGACCTTGTGACTGATAGAGATCAGCGAGTAATACGAGAGAACGGGGACCATATTCCATGTCCGTTGTGTCGACCTGCTCAAGGACAGAAATCGCTTCCTCTTCCCGGTCCAAATCGATATAACATTCTGCCAGTAACAAGGCGACTCCGGCGTTACCTGCGTATTCGACGTAAAGCGGTGCCAATAGATTAACTGCTCGGTCTGATAATCCAAGTTCGATATAGAGATCGGCAACCGCGAGGCGATCCTCATCCGTCCCTGTCTTTTCGAGTTGTTCTAGTGTCGCTAAGGCTTCCGAGGTATGGCCGTGTTCTAGTTCTTCGATGATGCCGTTCAATACTTGTTCATTCAAGGCAAACGCCCCACTTTCTGTCATCCGCCTATTTCTTACTCAGATCGGTCGGATTGAAGTTTCTTTAAATCATCATAGAACGTTGGGTAGCTGACTTCAACTACTTCGCGTCCATGCACTATAATTTCCGGGTTGATTGTCGCCGCGATCGTCAACATCATCGCGAGTCGGTGATCACCTGCACTGTCGACTTCCGCTGCTTGCAAAGGTGTCGGTCCTTCGATAATCATACCGTCATCCGTCGCCTCGATATTCGCCCCGAGACGCCGTAACGCCGTCACGACCGTCTCGATCCGGTCCGTCTCCTTGACACGGAGCTCTTCCGCATCGCGAATGATCGTTCGTCCCTCTGCTTGCGTCGCAAGCAATGCAAGTAACGGGATCTCATCGATCAAGGAAGGGATTTGTTCACCTTCGACCGTGGTCGCTTGCAACGATGTCGTCTCGACGGTCACATCTGCCGTCTCCTCTCCACCATCTTCTGAGCGGTGATCGATTTCGACACTTGCCCCCATCTGGCGCAACGTCTGTAAAAAACCGATCCGTGTCGGATTCATCAAGACGTGCGTCGTCGTGATCCGACTATCCTGCCCGATCGCTGCTGCCGTCCACCAAAACGCTGCTGACGATGGATCCCCCGGGATGTCGAGTGACGTCGCTTGTAAATGTACAGGACCTTGAACACGAATATGTCGACCATCTTCGTAGTCATCGATCGATACGTCAACGCCAAACTGTGGCAACATGCGTTCCGTATGGTCCCGTGATAGAATCGGCTCGATGACCGTCGTCTCGCCCGTCGCTTGTAAACCTGCGAGTAAGACGGCACTTTTCACTTGCGCGCTTGCGACCGGTAACGTATACGTCGTTCCGACAAGTGGCGTTCCCGTAATGTGAAGCGGCGCCGTCTCACCTGTTATGTTCGCTCCGAACAAGGCAAGTGGTTCCGTGATCCGTTTCATCGGACGTCTGCGCAAGGAAGCATCTCCATCGAGTACATACGTTGCTTGACCGCCTGCTAGAATCCCACATAAAAGACGGATCGTCGTTCCCGAGTTTCCGCAATCGATCGTTGCTTCTTGAAACGTTTCCGTACCGGTGATGCGAATTTCTCCTGCTGTTCGTTCGACGTGTGCCCCAAGCGCTCGCATCGCTTCTAATGAAGCGAGACAGTCCGCTCCTTCGAGTGCATTTCTGACATGTGTCGTTCCTTTAGCGATCCCACCGAACAGAAAAGCACGGTGTGTCATTGATTTATCGCCCGGTACTTGTACTGTTCCTCTTAATCCCATTCTAAACACCTCATTGTTTGATTGAACGCTTGTTGCAATCGTTCTTCACTGATTGCCTCTAAGTCAAAACGTCCTTCTTTCTCAAGGACGAATCGGATCGTAGTTTGGTGATTCTTTTTGTCGCGACGCATCAGTTCCAGATATGTCTCGAACGATTGTCGGTCCGGCAATCCGGTTCCGAGACGGTGGAGCAACCGTCCGAGTTGTTCCGCCTGTTCCTCATTTCCTTCCAAAAACTTGACGAAGACGAGTCCGATCCCTACTGCCTCGCCATGCGACAGACCCAGGCTCGCATATTCAACGGCATGCCCGAATGTATGCCCATAATTCAAGAAGGCACGCATCCCTTGCTCCGTCTCATCTTGTTCGACGATATCCCGTTTAACGTTAATCCCTCGTGCGAGCCAGTCTTCAAGATCAAGCCCTTTGATAGTATCCAACGAGACATCGAGTAACGTATCTGCAAACGATGGTCGTGCGAGGAATCCATGTTTGACCAATTCAAAGAAGCCGCTCCGCCATTCCCGATCTGGTAATGTCTGAAGAAGCGTTAAATCATACACGACACCGCTCGGTTGATAAAATGCCCCAACCAAGTTTTTTCCAAGCGATAAATTCAAACCGACCTTTCCACCTACACTCGAATCATGTGCTAAGAGTGTCGTCGGAATTTGAATGAACGGGATGCCGCGCAAAAAAGTCGCTGCAACGAATCCCGCTAAATCACCTATCATGCCACCACCAAACGCAAGGATGATACTATGTCGTGTCATTCCATGACGTATTCCCTCTTCCAATAAAGAACCGTAGACCGCAAGTGATTTACTCTGCTCCCCAGTTGGCACAGTGCTGACATGAATGCTTGTTGATTGAGATATAGACCCTAATGCCTCTTGCAACGTGTGCAAGTGCAAGTCTCGAACCGTCTCATCCGTAATGATCCAGATGCGATCCGCCTCGTTCAGCGCCGAAAGATGCGATAAACGTGCTAATGCCCCATTTCCGACAAATACTGGATATGACGTTTTTAACCGGATATCAAGCTCGATCAAAACGTTCGAACCTCCTCTGTATAAGCGGCAACGGCAGCTTGAAGACGATCAATCGTTGATGTTCCGAACATTTCAAGGATAGCGACCGCAATCTCAAACGCAACGACGGCTTCTAAAACAACAGATGCGGCAGGGACGGCACAGGCATCACTTCGCTCGATTTGTGCCGTGAAGGCTTCCTTCGTCTCAATATCGACTGATTGCAGGGGACGATAGAGAGTCGGAATCGGCTTCATCGCGACCTGGACGCGAATCGGCATCCCTGTCGACATCCCTCCTTCGATTCCACCTAGATGATTCGTCCGTCGATGATATCCGGATGCATCATGGACGATCTCATCTTGGACGGTACTTCCTTTGCGACGACCGAGCTCGTACCCGTCACCAAAACCGACTGATTTCATCGCATTGACGCTGATGACAGCTTGCGCGATTCGGCTGTCGAGCTTTAGATCGTTTTGGGTAAAGGATCCAATGCCTGGCATCATGCCCGTCACGACGACTTCGATCTCACCGCCGAGTGTATCGCCTTCTTTTTTGGCAGCATCAATTTCCTCCATCATTCGTTGTCCTGCAAGTTCGTCGGCACAGCGAACAGGTGAAGCATCAATGGTTTCCTGATATTCTACAGGATCTTTCCAAGGGGCATCAATCCCACCGATCGATCGTACATGCGAGAATACTTCAATTCCGAGTTCATTCAGTAATTGTTTAGCGAAGGCACCGACGGCAACACGTGCTGCTGTCTCACGCGCTGAAGAACGTTCCAGCACATCGCGTAAATCGCGATGACCGTACTTCAATCCTCCGACGAGATCCGCATGTCCGGGACGTGGACGCGTTAATGTCCGTGGGCGTTCCAACTCTTCTCCGAGCGGTTCCGCCTGCATGACTTGTGTCCAGTGCGTATGATCCTTATTCTCGATGAACAAACTGATCGGTGATCCCGTCGTGTATCCGTGGCGAATCCCACCACGTGCATCAATCTGATCTTGTTCGATTTGCATCCGTCGACCTCGTCCATATCCCCCTTGACGACGCGTCATTTCACGCTGAATGGCTTCGAAATCAATCGTGAGTCCTGCCGGCATCCCGTCAATGATGACGGTCAATCCTTTTCCGTGCGATTCTCCTGCTGTCATGTAACGCATTCGCTTCATCCCTTCCTGTTCAACCGATTTTTTCGTAAAAGAAGCTTTGTTTCATCTTTAATCCAAATCGTTCTGGTTGGAAAATTTGTTCCGTTCCTCCAACGAACAGAATACCGCCTGGTTTTAATGCCTCGACGAACGAACGATAGACATGTGCTTTCGCTTCTTCCGTAAAATAAATCAGTACATTACGGCAGATGATTAAATCAAAACCGGTATCGTACCGGTCGCCTAACAAATTATGTTTACTGAAACGAACAAGTCGTTTGATTTCTGGAACAACTTCGAATGTCTGCTCCTGCTCGATGAAATATTGCTTTTTCCGCGCTTCTACGACCTCATTCAATGCGGAAGCTCCGTATCGACCAAGCTTCGCTTTTTCAAGGACAAGCTCATCCAAATCCGTTGCTTGAATCGTAAAAGCCGACGAATCGAGTCGTTCACTTAAGATCATCGCTAGGGAATACGGTTCCTCTCCCGTCGAACAGGCAGCACTCCACGTTCGAATTCGTCCATGTGCACGTGATTCCAAGACCGGTAAGATGTCTTGCTCCAATTGTTGCCAACGTATCGGATTACGGAAGAATTCACTGACATTAATCGTCATCCGATCTAAAAATTCTTCGTATAACGAGGTACTTTTGTCCATTGCCTGCATATAGGACGCAAACGTACTGTACCCTTTTTTGTCACGTAACGCCGTCAACCGTCGTTTCATCTGTGCTTCTTTATACTGACCGAGATCAATCCCTGATTTGGTCTTGAATCGTTGTATGAAAAGTTCGTAATCTTCCAATTGGCACACCTCGCTCACTCTCGATATCAAATGGTCATCTCTTTGACCGGTTCAACTTATTTTCTATAGTAGCATAAAGCTATAGGCATTCCAAAAAGCAATTAACCAATCCGGTCAGTCCGTTTTACAAAAATACGACAAAAGGGATTCGATCGAATCGAATCCCTCCCCGCTTGTCCTACTATTCATGTATTAGACATTAACTGGCTGTCCTTGAAACCAAAGACCAAGCTCACGCTCCGCACTTTCGATACTGTCTGAACCATGAATGACGTTCTCACTCATCGTGTTCGCAAAATCACCACGGATCGTTCCAGGTGCTGCTTCAAGTGGTTTTGTTTTTCCGATCATCAAACGAGAAACGGCAACGACGTCTGCCCCTTCAACACGCAAAGCGACGACAGGACCTGACGTCAGGAAAGTGACCAACTCTCCAAAGAATGGTTTCTCCGCATGTTCCTCGTAGTGTGCTTTCGCGAGTTCTTCTGTGACGTTCATCATTTTCATTTCACGAATGATG
Organism: Exiguobacterium sp. EF_C8; assembly: GCF_054956715.1. Classification (NCBI taxonomy): domain Bacteria; kingdom Bacillati; phylum Bacillota; class Bacilli; order Caryophanales; genus Exiguobacterium; species Exiguobacterium sp. EF_C8. Next base: position 1,952,909 of record NZ_CM143264.1, read on the forward strand.
AATCCTTTGCGTTCGATCCGTCCGATGATTTCCCCAATCAATCCACGTTCTACGCCATCCGGTTTGACCATTAAAAATGTCTGTTCCATCTCTAGTTCCCCCTATGAAATGCTTTTAGAAAAGCGCTTACATAGTCAGTTTACTGGCTTTTTAGAAGAACAGCAAGAAATTTTTGACAATCTTTATCCTTTTCGTTTACCAACGTAGCGCGCCACTTCTTCGAGCGATCGTTTAGCGGAAGATTTAGGTAAGGGTTCGAGCCGGTTGATGGCACGACGAATGTAAAGATCGACCGTTCGTTGTGTTCGTTCGAGGGCACCTGAAGTTTGAAGAAATGCTAGCAATGGTGCAACTTCTTCGTGGGTAGGCATCGTCTCGATTTTCGAAAGACTTTCGTAAAAGGCAGCATCTTCCGCTCCATAAAAGACGGGTAACGTCTTATGTCCATGACGTAGATCCTCTGCCACTGGCTTACCAAGTTGCGTTCGATTCGCTGTGAAGTCAAGCAAATCATCAGCAATCTGAAAAGCGAGTCCGATATCTCGTCCAAACAGTCGTAACGCTTTCGTATCGGCCGCTGAACAATTCGCAACGATTGCACCTAGATGGCAACTTGCTTCAATGAGAATGGCTGTTTTTCGTTCAATTCGTTTGATATAACGTTTAATCGACTGTTCCCAATCATATTGATCATAGATCTGTTCAATCTCACCCTCGCAAATTTCACGCATCGTATGGACCATGACTTGGACCAGCTCTGGTTTTCCGACTTCTCCAATCAACCGAATCGCTTCCCCAAACAAATAATTGCCTGAATAAAGCGCCACTTCTTCATCGAAGTATTGCATAACGGTCGGTTTTCCTCGTCGTAGTTCAGCGTCATCAATGACATCATCGTGTACAAGCGATGCCATATGGACGAGCTCAAGACTTGCTGCTACACGGATCAGTTCATCTCGATCTGCCTCACCGAATTTAGAGGCTAACAATACGAACGCTGGTCGAATCCGTTTTCCACCAGCTTTCAGCAGTTGTTTTCCTGCTGCATCAATCGTTGGTTCCTCCGAAGCGATATGACTGATCAGAAAACGATCGACTAAATTAACTTCCTTCGTGACATCACGGTAGATGGAATGCAGTGACATCTCACCACTTCTTCCCAAGGTGCATCGCAGCAGCCCCACCCGCGAATGCTTTGACTTCCACTTGCATAAAGCCTGCCTGTTCGAAGAGTTGTTTCAGTTCGACACGGTCGAGGAACACTTCCGTTGATTCTTGTAACCAGTTGTATTGATCATACGATTTAGCAAGCAAACGACCTACTTGTGGCATGATTTTTCCAAAGTATAGCGAATATGCTTCTCGGAAAATCGGTGCCGTCGGTTGACTCGTTTCCAGACAGACGACCGTTCCACCTGGTTTTAAGACGCGATGCATCTCTTTAATGACCTGAAGGTAATCAGGAACGTTCCGTAAACCGAAACCAATTGTCACGAAATCAAATGAGTTGTCACCAAACGGTAAATCCATCGCATTTCCGTGAATCAATTCGATGTTTTTCATATCGAGCGCTTCTACTTTCTCCACGCCGACTTTTAACATGTTCTCTGAAAAATCAAGTCCCTTGATGACACCAGTCGGACCGGCTGCTTTTGCCAGTTGAATCGTCCAGTCTGCCGTTCCACAACAGAGATCAAGACATTTAGCACCTGGGAAGACTTGCATCCGGCGCATCGTTTCGCGTCTCCACAATTTATGCAGTCGGAAGCTGATGACTGAATTCATTTGATCATAGTTCGTTGATATCGATTGGAACACTTCATACACTTTTTTTTCTTTATCTTTTGTCTGCACACTGCTCACCCTTTCCAAGATCTCATGCTACCGCCATCTGTTCGAGATGCGATAACAGTAATTTCTGTGCGACCAGATCTAGCTGCTCTGCCTGTTGTTGAATGATCTGCCGTCCTTGTCGTGTCAGCCATTCTCGTTTGGTGATTGCCGCGAGTCCTTGCATTAATCCGAACTCTGCTGTTAACCATAAGAGAACCCGTTCTTCCGTTGATTCATAGTTCATTTCATGTAAGGCACACTTCGCTTCATTGACACGTTGAATGGTCCGTCCGAGTGAGACAAGAACCTCTTTCGGCAAACCCGCTAATTGTTCGAAGAAGTAGCTCGAGAAAAGATCTCCAGCTAATACAAGAAGCTGTCTTTCCTTCGAACCGCGTAATGTTTTACTGACGCGTTCATGCAGACGTAAAGCGACTTGTGCGAAATGAATCGCTTTGACGAGTGCTTCTGAATCTAGCTTGTCATGTTGAGCGACATCAATCAACCAACGGATCTGTTCACGATCGATGGAAGGGAAATCCACATGTCGAGCCAATCGTGTCGTTTGTTTAGTGGTGAGTGCAGTGATGATTTCATCCACGCGCAGCTCATGTTGTTCCATGCTTTTACCCCCCGATCTCCAGTGCCATCTCGTTGATGGACGTTCTTCTTTTTTAATATACCATAATCGGCGGGCTTTCACGCTTCTGAATGTCCACAAAAAAGCCGCCCGAGAAAATCTCGGGCGACTATGTAGCCGGATTACTTCACAGCATCTTTCAATGCTTTACCTGGTTTGAAGGCAGGTACTTTGCTTGCTGGAATCTCGATATCTTCTTTCGTACGTGGGTTGCGACCTTTACGGGCTGCACGCTCACGGACTTCGAAGTTACCAAATCCAATCAATTGGACTTTCTCTCCAGACTGAAGTGTCTCAGTGATCGATTCGAATGTTGATTCAACAACTTTCGTCACGTCTTTTTTTGTAAGACCTGATTTTTCGACGACTGCTTGAATGAGTTCAGTTTTGTTCATTACTTTCACCCCCTCCCAATCACTTCTTCGAGGGTAATCATACCCTATAAACGTTGCTATTACAACATTTTCGTGTAAATAACGTTCAATTTTCAGATTCTTCGCTCGATTTCTCTGAAAACACAGGTTCGCCTTTTTCGTTTATCGTGTAGCTTTGAGAATAGGCAGGAACAAATGGTTGATCTTCATAAAGCAAATACCGAATATCCTGACCGACTTTCGGCTTTTTCTTCGCAGTTTGTACAGCTTTCTTCAACTCTGGCAAATAGTTGATGAAAAGACGACCTTGACCATCGACATAGATCGATAGCTTTTCATCTGAGTACGGACTTGGGACAGTCGGTTCTTTTTTGATGAATAACTTTTTATAGTCAAGGGTAAACTGATTTTTTCCGATGGAGCCTTTAAATGGGTACTTATCATTCTTCTTGCGATACGCATCAATTCGGACTTGAAGCTTCTGTAGTTCTTCCGCGACAAGCAAATCCATCAATTTGACAGTCGGCTTCGTCTCAACGTCGACCAACAAATAGATGAATGTTCCCCCGCCTTCGAAACTGTTCGTTGGTGGATCACTCATATAACGAGGTATCAGACGGCCCAGTTCGATTTGATAACGTTCCATGAGTGGCGTATCTGCCTCCATCGTTTTGATCGGCAAAACACCTGTGTCTTTCTGGTATGCATCGACGGCATCCTGAACGGTACGTAATTGTTGCGGATACGGCACGCGGTTCGACGGTTTCTGGCTGTCCGGAAAGAGACAACCTGATAATAACGTCACCGGAATGAGCATGAGTAGTACGAACCACTTTTTCATGCGCTCGGTCCCGCCATGACGATAAATACCATGATGATCGACGCAACGATGAAACAAACGAATGCCAAGGTTGACACGAGAATCTGCCAAATCCCTTTCAACTTCGTCCGACTGACCGTGACCAGCAAGACACTGATCGCAAAGAGTCCGATGCCAGCGAACGAAATCCACATTTTTAATAATCCTGGACTCAAGGTTTCCACCCCACTCCGTTAATCTTTCGTCGTGAAGAGATGCTCGATCTCATTTTTTTGTGGTCGTTGCATCAACTTTTTGACTTCTTCTTCCGGTGTATGACCGTCAAAGAGAACATGGTATAAAGCAGAAGTAATTGGGAGTTCACATTGTTTCGACTCTGCTAGATCATATGCAGCTTGTGTCGCACGAACACCTTCTACGACCATTCCCATGTTTTCAAGCACTGTCTCTAGTTTTTCTCCTCGACCGATGGCATTTCCCGCACGCCAATTTCGGCTATGGACAGAAGTACAAGTGACGATTAAGTCACCCATTCCTGTCAAGCCGGTGAACGTCATTGGGTTTGCCCCAAGCATCGTTCCAAGACGAGCCATCTCGACCATTCCACGCGTAATCAAGGCTGCCTTGGCATTGTCCCCGTAACCGAGACCATCTGTCATACCCGCAGCAAGTGCAATGATATTCTTCAGTGCTCCACCGAGTTCTGCCCCGATGATGTCCGCATTGAGGTAGACACGGAAGTTTTCATTCGTAAACAATTCCTGCACACGACCAGCCTCTTCTAAATCATCCGATGCAACGGTCACCGTCGTCGGTTTACGTAACGCAACCTCTTCAGCATGTGAAGGACCTGTCAAGACACAAACCGCTTTACGTTTCGCCGGGTCGACCTCTGCTTCGATCAACTCAGACAATCGAAGATGTGTCTTCGGTTCGATTCCTTTTGATGCATGAATCAGGACGACTGGTTCTGTCAATAGTTCATTTAATTGACGAGAAACCGCACGAATCGCAGATGACGGTGTCACGATCAAAATATGTGTCGCGCCTTCGACCGCCACTTTGAGATCCGTCGTCGCCTTCAATGATTGTGGCAACACGACGCCCGGCAAGAATTGCGCATTTTCATGATGCTCATTGATACGGTCGACATTTGTTTGTTCACGACCGTAAAGAATGACTTCCTGATCATTATCGGCTAAGACGAGCGAGAGCGCTGTTCCCCAGCTTCCTGCTCCGATGACAGCGATTTTGGTCATACTGAATCACCTCATTATTGTTTTTGACGAGCTAAAATCCGGATTGGTGTACCTGTGAAATCAAATGCCTCGCGAATCCGGTTCTCGAGATATCGTTTATAAGAGAAGTGAAGCAACTCTGGATCATTGACGAACAAGACGAACGTTGGCGGACGCGACGCGACCTGAGTCGCATAGTTAATCCGTAAACGAACCCCTTTATCTGTCGGCGCAGGGTTCATAGCGACAGCATCGACGATGACATCGTTCAAGACACTTGTCTGAATCCGTTGCGCATGACTGTGCGCTGCTTGCTGAATGACTGGTAATAACGTTTGTAAACGACGTTTTGTTTTTGCTGAGACGAAGACGATTGGTGCATAGTCAAGGAAACGGAATTCTTCCCGAATCTCTTCTTGCATCTTTTTCATCGTCTTATCATCTTTTTCAACAGCATCCCATTTATTGACGACAATGATGACCGCGCGACCTGCTTCATGGGCATATCCTGCTACTTTTTTATCTTGTTCGATGATACCTTCTTCACCATCAAGAACAACACAGACGACATCTGCTCGTTCGATTGCTTTTTGAGCACGCATGACACTAAAGCGTTCTGTCGATTCATAGACTTTCCCGCGTTTTCGCATCCCTGCCGTATCGATGATGACGTATTCTTGTTCATCCCGCGTAAATGGTGTATCGATTGCATCACGTGTTGTACCAGCGATATTCGAGACGATGACACGCTCTTCACCAAGAATCGAGTTCGTCATACTTGATTTCCCGACGTTTGGACGACCAATCAAGGCAAACTTAATCGTACTTTCGTCATATTCCAACTCTTCTTTATCTGGTGCTAATTCAAGGACACGGTCGAGTAAATCACCAAGTCCAAGACCATGTGTACCAGAAATCGGGAATAAGTCCCCGAATCCAAGAGAGTAGAATTCATACATTAAATCACGCATCTCAAAATTATCCACTTTATTGACAGCTACGACGACTGGTTTGTTCGAACGGAACAACATGTTCGCGACTTCCTCATCCGCTGCTGTGATTCCTTCGCGTCCGTTCACCATGAAAATGATGACGTCCGCTTCATCAATGGCGAGCTCCGCCTGATGACGCATCATTTGAAGTAGGGGCTCATCCCCAACTTCGATTCCACCTGTATCAATCAAATGAAAATGACGATTCAGCCATTCTCCAGTTCCGTAAATACGGTCGCGGGTAACGCCTGGCTTGTCTTCTACGATTGAAACCCGATCTCCAATCACCCGGTTAAAAATCGTCGACTTTCCGATATTTGGGCGACCTACGATCGCCACGACTGGAATTGCCATCCCAACACCTTCTTTCTCTTCTCTCGCTTCATAGCCGTTCTATTGTATCAAATCAAACTCTCATATACCATAACAAACCGCATATAAAAAGCGGACACGCTTGTGTCCGCTTTGTGTCATCCTTTATTCTTTCGTCTCTGAATCGTCTTCTGTCAAGTCAGCGACAGAAAATCCTTCTGATTGATTCGAGTAATCCGAATAGTCCTCAGAAGACCCTTCTTCCTCTTCGAGAACACGTGTCGAGAGCGAGATCTTGTGCTCATCAAGACGCACTTCGAGTACCTTCGCTTCAATTTCTTGTCCTTCTTCAAGTACTTCTGAAGGCGATCCGATATGACGGTTCGCGATTTGTGAAATATGCAAAAGCCCTTCTACCTGCGGTGCAAGCTCAATGAAGGCACCGAACTGGACAAGACGACGTACACGTCCTTTGACAATATCCCCAGCTTCGATTTTCCCTTCCATCTGTTGCCATGGACCCGGTTGTGTTTCCTTGATCGACAACTTAACCTTTTCTGTATCACGGTCGACGCCAAGTACTTTGACTTCGACTTTCTGACCTTCCGTGACGATGTCCGAAGGACGTTCGACACGATGGTGTGCCATTTCCGAGATATGAACGAGACCATCGACGCCACCGATATCAACGAAAGCACCGAAATCTGTCAATCGTTGGACTGTTCCTTCTAGAACTTGCCCCACTTCTAGATTTTCGAGTGTCTCTTTTTTCTTCGCGTTCAATTCACCTTCAACGACGGCTTTGTGCGAGAGAATGACACGGTTCTTCTCTTGATCGAGTTCAACGACCTTGACGTCAATCGAACGACCGATGTAATCCGAGAAGTCCTCGACGTAATGCCGCTCGACAAGCGACGCTGGGATGAATCCACGGACACCGATATCAACGACGAGACCACCTTTAACGATGTCTTTCACGACAACTTCAAAGATCTCACCTGATTTATACTTCTCTTCAACTTGCTCCCACGCTTTAAGTGCATCAATTTCTCGTTTTGAGACGACGACCTCTTCATCCGTGATTTTCTTGACCTTCACTTGTAGTTCATCTCCGACGTTCAACACACCACGAATATCATCGAGATGAAGACTCGATACTTCGCTGATCGGTAAGATGGCTTCTGTTTTATATCCGATATCAATGAGTGCTTGCTTGTCTTCAATTTTCACGACCATTCCGGTAACTACCTGGTCCCGATGAATTTCAAAATCAGGCATATCTTTCATTTCTTCGACCATTCCAAAACAACCTCCTCACGATGAGTACAAGAAACGCCTGACACGTGTCAATGCGTTTATCCTGCTTCTAACTTCTTACAATTCTGACTATTTGTCAAGGTATTAAGCGTGATTGAAGTAGACGGATTTGATTTCGTCCATGATTCGATCAGAAATCGCTTTCGCAGCACCACGTTGATCACGTAAATCCGAAATATCGACCGGTTTTCCGATCGCGACGCGCATTCGTTTGAAAGGGCGATACGATCCAATGATGGCAATCGGTAAAATCTGAGCATTCGATCGTAAGGCGAAGAACCCTACACCGGGTTGTGCTGATGTGAATTCTCCTGGAGCAGAACGCGTTCCTTCTGGGAAAATGCCAACAGTCTCATCCGTATTTAACAGCTCGATCGTCCGTTTCAAGGCTTGACGGTCCCCTTGACCACGACCGACAGGATAGGTTCCTGCCGCAATCATCAGCTGCTTTAAGGCAGGGACTTTAAACAACTCCTCCTTCGCCATATAACGAACCGAACGTTTCGGTGGAATCGCACTGACGAGGAAGACGGGATCCCAATTTGAACTGTGGTTGGCACAGATGAGTAAGGAACCGTCTTTCGGAATATTCTCTTGCCCCGTCACCTTCAATCGGAAGACTGTTTTGGCTATGACCCAGACGACAAACCGCGCAATCCGATAAACGGTATCTTGACGTTTCATTTTAGAACACCTTCCGCTAGTTCCATCAGGCGAACAACGACTTGATCAATCGTCATCTCTGTCGTATCTAGATATAATGCGTCGTCTGCTTGGCGTAGAGGAGAGACTTCACGTTCACTGTCCCGTTTGTCCCGTAGCGCGATTTCTTCTTGAAGAACTGTGATATCGCTATCCATCCCACGCGCGATGTTCTCCCGGTGCCTTCTAGCTGCACGCTCTTCCACAGTTGCCGTCAAGAAAACTTTTAATTCAGCATCAGGTAATACGACTGTACCGATGTCACGACCGTCCATGACGATGCCACCCTGATCTGCTAATTTTCGTTGCGCCGTGACGAGTGCTGCTCGAACTTCTTTTTGACGAGCGACGAACGATACATTATTCGTGATTTCGATGGAACGGATCGCATCCGTCACTTCGCGATCACCAATAAAGACACGTTGCCCGTTTTCGCCTGGTGTTAAACGAATATCAAGCGATTTCATCAATTCGCCAAGCACTTCTCCGTTGTTCAGATCAAGCGATTGTTCGAGTGCTGCGAGCGTAACGGCACGATACATCGCCCCTGTATCGATATATACATAGTCAAGGCGTGCCGCCAGTTGTTTTGCGATCGTACTTTTCCCAGCACCTGCTGGTCCATCTAATGCAATTTGAATCTTCTTCATCATCCATCCAATCCTTCCATCTTCCCCATATTTGATGGGGATTCATTCTTCCGAACGTTATCATAGCAAAAAAATGCGGTCAGGTGAATGGATTCATGCCCCTTCTTGAACTTTTCATTTGCATTTGATAACAGTGACGCAATACTAGCTCACGACTTCTGTCAGGAATCATTGTAAATTGGAATGCGAGTTCATACCGTTCTTCCCGTCGATCGATACGGACGAGCTCAGCAATAACATCTAAAGTACTCGAAATACCGTCACCAGTAGGTAGAATGAATGTCATCTCCACCTCTTCCTCTTTTTGAATCGGTAACTGATCCGACAAAATCATCATGCCACCAGCCGATAAGTCAAGCGTCACCGTCGTAAACGGATCAAATTGTGTTTTATGCGGATGAACGGCGACATCGAGCATTTGTGGTACTCGAACGAATTGACGTCGTTGGATGCGCTCGATTTGATCATCACTCGGTCGCTTTAAGGCGTACCGCTGACCACGAAGTGGATCATTTTGTCGTTCCACGACGACCGTATCAAACCCAAATAATTTACCTTTTTCTTTAAAGAAGTAAAAAGAAACTTCTTCGTGATCTGACAAGATGAACGTTTTTAATGTCGCGACCTCACTTGGCGCCTCGATCCAAATCAATCGATTCGTTACGGCTGTTACTTTTGACCGTCCTTGTCGATCTTCACTATTCGAAAGCATTACTAAATCCCCGATTTCCATCATCCTACTTCGCTCCTACTTTCTATTCGATGCCATCTGAATGTTGTTTTTTTCGTTTGAATCGACGATTCAAACGGTTGGCACCTCGTACTTGAAATAATCCGATCGTCCATAAAATGATCATGAAGACGATTGGCAAAACAGATATACCACCATTTTCCAATATTAACAAATTAAATAAGATATGTGCAAATACCGGAATCGTTATCGATAAGGACAACCACCGATACGGGTGAGGTGAGAATTTCGCCATTCCCATGAAGAAACCCATGATGACAGCAAACAAAGCATGACCGGATACCGGTAGTAACGCTCGGAATAGCATGTGTTCGACCGTTCCATTCACCATCAGATATAAGATGTTCTCAAGGGTAGCAAATCCAAGCGAGCACGCTACGGCATAGATGATCCCATCATAATAATCATTAAACCGTTGATGGATATACACGGTATAAAAGACGACGAACCATTTTGCAAACTCTTCTGTGACTGCTGTTCGAATCAATTGCACCTCTTCACGCCCACCAAACTCCGTTTGAACGATGTAGTCGATGAACATCAAGGGAAAAACGAGTAAAATTCCAAAAATGAAGCTTCGAAGGATATATCCAACGGGCTCTGATTCATGTTCGTGACGTAGATAAAAATAAGTTAGGAGTGCGATGCCTGGGGCAACTCCGGAGAAAACGATTTGAATCACGCTTCCTCTCCCCCTTTCTTCCTCTCCATAAGAATAAAGGTTTCTTGGAAAAAAGAAAACGTCCTCGTTGTTTCGGGAGGGAAAAAGGTTACAATATGGAAGAACTAATTGAATATGCTATAGAAAGTAGGTGAAGGTCTTTTGTCTTTTGACACAGACCATTTAGAATGAAATCATTATTATTAATTCATACGGGTGGAACGATTGCGATGGCGCAAGATCACTCTGGTCACGTCTTACCGAATGACATCAATCCACTGGATGCTTCACTACCTCGAGCGACGGATATCGCAAACATCACAACGCGTCATTTTTCAAATTTACCTTCTCCACATATGACGCCCGACATCATGCTACGTTTGGCACACTTCATCGAAAGTGAACTTGCTAAGGAACACTACGATGGAGTCGTCATCACCCATGGGACAGATACACTTGAAGAGACCGCTTATTTCTTACATTTGACAATTGGTGCACCTGTTCCGATTGTTTTGACTGGAGCCATGCGTTCATCCAACGAAGTCGGATCGGATGGCGAGTTTAATTTGATCACGGCACTCCGTGTCGCAGTCAGTGAAGCAGCGCGTGAAAAAGGTGTTCTCGTCGTCTTTAATGGTGAGATTCATTCGGCATTCAACGTCACGAAAACGCATACGTCATCCGTCGATACGTTTAAATCGGTTCACTTCGGAAATCTTGGCATGGTGACGAAAGATCACGTTTACCTATTCAACACGCCACTTCTGAAGCAAACACATATGGTAACCTCGCTCTCTAAACGTGTTGCTGTTTTGAAAGTATATGCCGGAATGGAACCAGATTTATTACTAGCCGTGAAACAACTCGGTTACGATGGACTCGTACTTGAAGTTCTCGGTCAAGGGAACGTCCCTCCGAGTATCGTCGATGCCATTGCCGAATTGATCGCAGTCATGCCGATCGTCATCGTTAGTCGATGCTTCAATGGAATCGTGCAAGATGTTTATGGATATACAGGTGGCGGTCAACAGTTAAAAGAGATCGGTGTCATTTTCTCAAATGGACTGAACTCACAAAAAGCACGACTTAAATTAATGATTGAACTCGAAATCAATGCGACCCAATCAGAACTCGAAGAGTCATTCAGGGTCGAATAAATGAAAAAACCTCTTGACTCGGAACTCATCATTCCGAATCAAGAGGTTTTTTTAGACGTGAATTGATAGACCACGTAATCGTTCGACGAGATGATTCGCGATGTTCGCGCCATGAAAACGTCCGTTTTCAATGAATATCTTATTGGCATCGTATCCTGCTGCAACGACGCCGGCAATATAAATCCCAGGAACATTCGACTCCATCGTCTCTTCATCATGACTCGGAACACCTGTCTTGCGATCGATCGCGATACCAGCATCAGCGAACAAGCCGACGTCTGGTGTATAACCCGTCATCGCAAATACGAAATCTGCTCGGACAGTCCGCTTGTCTCCCTCCACTCGGTAAACGACTTCTTGGTCCGTGATTTCCTCGATCATCGCGTCAAACACCATCTTGACCTTTTCCGAACGAACGAGTGATTCGAAGTTCGGCAAGACCCATGGTTTGATCGATGGACTATACTCGGGTCCACGATAAAGTACAGTTACGCGTGCTCCTGCTTTTTCAAGCTCGATTGCTGCATCAACACTTGAATTCTTCCCACCGATGACGACGACATCCTGATCAAAGTATGGATGCCCTTCCGTAAAATAGTGCGATACGTGGGGTAACGTTTCTCCTGGGACGTCCATTCGGTTCGGTAACCCATAATAACCTGTCGCAAGCACAACAGATCGTGCTTCTCGCTGTTTCTTCACTCCAGAGCGTTCTGAATGGATGATGAAGCGATCCGCCTGACGTTCAATGTGCTCGACCGTCTCAAATGGACGAATCGTCAACTGCTTTCGTTTGACGACTTCTCGATAATAGACGAGTGCATCGAGACGACGTGGTTTTAATTCCTTATTGATGAACGGCACGCCACCGATTTCTAATTTTTCACTACTTGAAAAGAACGTTTGATGCGTCGGATAACGATAGATCGCTTCAACGATATTTCCTTTTTCGAGCACTTCGACGTCTAGTCCTCGATCTTGCATTTCGATCGCTGCCGATAAACCACATGGTCCTGCACCGATTACGATACAATCTAACATTCGAATATCTCCTCTTCCGGTTGCTTTTTTTATATCTTAGCAAATCTCATCAAGAGACGAAAGAAATTGCAATAGGAAAACACCCGCTCCTCATCTAGAGGAACGGGTGGTACGTATTTTTAACGTTTAATTAGACCCAACCACGGAAACGGGATGCTTCTGCCATTTTCCGCACACCTACCATATAAGCGGCGAGACGCATATCGACATTTCGCGTCTGTGCTGTCTGATAGACTTGATTGAATGAGTTCACGAGGACCTTTTCGAGTTTCTCGTGGACTTCCTCTTCCGTCCAGTAATACCCCTGATTATTCTGTACCCATTCGAAGTAAGAAACCGTTACGCCACCACTCGAAGCAAGAACATCCGGAACGATCAAAATGTCACGTTCTGCAAGAATTTTCGTCGCTTCGTTCGTCGTTGGACCGTTTGCTGCTTCTACGACGATCGCTGCGTGGATATCATGTGCATTGTCTTCTGTAATTTGATTCTCGATTGCCGCAGGAACAAGAATATCACATTCGAGTTCAAGCAATTCTTTATTCGAGATCGTATTTTTGAACAATGTCGTAACCGTTCCGAATGAGTCGCGACGGTCCAGTAGATATGGGATGTCGAGTCCGTTCGGATCATGAAGTGCACCGTAAGCATCACTGATGGCGATGACTTTTGCACCTAAGTCATACATGAACTTCGACAAGAAGCTACCTGCGTTCCCGAACCCTTGAACGACGACGCGTGCTCCTTCAAGTGTAATGCCTTTTTTTGCTGCCGCTTCTCGGATCATGATTGCGACACCTTTCGCCGTTGCTGTTTCACGACCGTGTGAGCCACCAAGAACGAGCGGTTTTCCTGTGATGAAACCAGGAGAGTTAAATTCATCGATCCGGCTGTACTCATCCATCATCCAAGCCATGATTTGTGAGTTCGTGAAGACGTCAGGTGCTGGAATATCCTTTGTCGGTCCAACGATCTGACTGATGGCACGGACATATCCACGGCTGAGACGTTCGATTTCGCGGAAGCTCATCTCACGTGGATCACAAATGATCCCGCCTTTCCCGCCGCCATATGGTAAATCAACGATACCTGCCTTCAGACTCATCCAGACGGATAATGCTTTGACTTCGACTTCCGTCACGTTTGGGTGGAAACGAATTCCCCCTTTTGTCGGTCCAACAGCATCGTTATGTTGCGCACGATATCCTGTGAAGATTTTCGTCGAACCATCATCCATTCGCACCGGAATCCGGACTGTCAACATCCGGAGTGGTTCTTTAAGTAATTCATACATTTCGTCTGGATACCCTAATTTCCCTAGTGCTTCCTTGACGATTTCTTGTGTTGCTTCCAGTACGTTCTTGCGATGATTCGCATGTTGTTGGTCAGTAATCATTCCAACGTTCCTCCCCATAAGTGGCATCCCCTATGCCGTTTCCTTGTTCGGATAAAGTATACTCTTTTCTCGAACGTAATGAAAGGGGTTACGCCCATATTTGTAAGCGCTTTCTCACTTCTTTTCCTAGGATATCAATGATTGGATTACTTGATTTGGGCGTGGCGTTCAATCGCTAATTCCATGAAATACTCGACCAATTCCGGATATTCGATACCAACTGCTCGTGCTCCGTCCGGGAATAAACTCGTTGATGTCATACCTGGCAATGTATTCGTCTCTAAAATAACTGGATTTCCGGACTCAGGAACAAGGAAATCTGACCGGGAATACCCAGCACAACCCAGTACTTGATGTGCTTTGACGGCCCACTCCTGAAGTATTGCTGTCGTCGTCTCATCTAGTTCGGCAGGGCAGATATGCTCTGAACCTCCTATTGCATATTTCGATTCGTAATCATAAAAGGCATTCTTCGGAATGATCTCGATGACCGGTAATGCTTTTTCTGCACCTTTATGACCAACGACTGGAACCGTCACTTCGCGTCCTTTAATGAATTGTTCGACGAGAACCGCATCATCGGCTTCGAACGCTTTTGCAATCCCCTCACGTAACATCGTCTCGTCTTGTGCGATTGTCAATCCATTCGATGAACCTTCTTGTGCTGGTTTAACGACACAAGGGAATTGACCATTCCATTCTGCGATTTTCGCCTCGACATCATCTTCACGCTCTAATAATACATCACGTGCAATCGTGATACCCGCTTTATCAAAGTGAACTTTTGAACGTGCCTTATCCATCGCAAGTGCTGACGCTAACACACCTGAACCTGTGTATGGAATATTCGCAAGTTCAAGTAACGCCTGCACGCGTCCATCTTCACCAATTTTCCCATGAAGAGCGATGACAGCCACATCTACATCCAGCTGGAAGAGTTCATGTGCTCGATCAGGATGGAAATCAACAGCCGTGACTTCATGTCCTTTACTGTTTAACGCTTCCATGATTGATTTTCCACTGTTTAATGAAACCTCCCGTTCACCTGAAGTCCCACCATATAACACTGCCACTTTCATCCTACTTCACTCCTTCTTCTTACGTTCAATGATTATCATACCATCCTTCTGACCACGAAAAAATACAAAATGGTGCCACTTCTGGTAGAAGATAAAAAGGTGCGACATTGCCTGACGAGGCAATGTCGCACCTGATGTTCTAAATGTGGAATTGTTCCGCAATCGTGGCAATGGCTTGTTTCGATTGAATCGTTTTTCCGTACTCTGACATGACGAGCGGACTTTTCGGGCTCGGTTCCCCGTATTCTGACAAAATCGTCGTCACCGTACGCTCGAGCGCGTCATTCATTCGTTCCTGGAAATAGAGATAATAGCTGCCTTCGAAGAAATAAAGACTACCGCCTGTCTCCGTGTACGACATATGTCGTAATAACCCATGGCTCGCTTGAATGACATCTTCGAGCGAATTCAAGGCATACAAGACATGATGGACGATGTCGACCGTCATGCGAATTTCGACTTGATCAAATTCGTCATTTATCTCTTCCGGTAAATCACCTTCACGACGCACATCAACGAGCATGCCGTCATTCGGAAAGAATGTGACGAAAAATTCGAGTGTTCCTGCTGCCTGAAAACCAAAATTCGATTCAGCTTCCTCTAATAAATTGCGCAATAGAGCTTGTCCCTTCCCAACGGCCAACGTTTCTGGTCGGACATCGTGAAGTGATAACTCTTGCTTCGTAATAAAGACACGAAGGTGTCCTTGTTTCATTTGTTCAAACCTCATATAGACTCCTCCAGTCAAGACCGGAAACATAGGTGTCTCCGTTCGCTATGAACCATACTATACACCAGATACCGGAGTGAGTCGACTTAACCAACTTTTCCACGATTGATCGTCCGCACCAAGTAAGTGTGGTCCGTATCGTTCCGGAAGCTGATCGACCGCGTATCCTCCAAGTCCAATTTCAAGATTCGGAAAATCAGCCATCAAACAGTCTAATGCTTCATCAAGCAATGGTAAATGATCGGATAACGTGCACGATAAGATGACAGCTTTCGGTTGCAATTGATGTGTCACGGCTACTAAGTCCGGCACCGGAATACCAGAACCGAGGAAAATCACATCAAAACCCGATTGCCGCAAGTAGAGTGTGAAGAAGAGTAGTCCGAGCTCATGTTCTTCTTCTGGTGCACAGACACAAACGATTCGCGGCAAGAACGGATTGATCGGCATCTGTAGTGATAACGTCGAAAGACGGGCTCTTAAGAAAGCTGTTGCAAAATGTTCATGCGCAATTGTAATCTCTCCTGACTCCCATTTCAGTCCGATTTCATGTAAGAGTGGACCAACGATATCTTGAATGACTTTATCGAAACTAAACATCGAGAACGCTTTATTCATGATGTCATGCGCGTGTCGTTCTTCGAAGTTCGTCAATGCACGGAATAACTGATCTCGTAGTTCGACTCCGTAATCATGGGGCACTTCAGCTCGATTGACAGGCATCTCATATAATTGAATTGCCTTTGAAACCGACAATCCTTCTTTTTGTTTATCGACGATCCAACGCAATTTCGCAACGTCACTATCACTATAAATGCGATGCCCGGATTCACTTCGATCCGGATCAAGCACTTGATATCTCCGCTCCCAAGCACGAATGGTCGTCGGGTTGAGTCCCACCAACGCAGCGACTGCTTTGATATTGTATTTCCCACGATCCATGCATCGTGCCTCCTTCCCCTTCCTTTCTAGTATACGCTGAAAGGAAAAAAATCTCCGTTCACAATGTGCCTTTACATCATGAAACCGATGGAGACGAAGGCGATGATGATCGTGATCATGAGTACCGTTAGCGTGATTGCTAGCGGATTTTTTCGAAATGGTTGCTTCAGTCGTTCATTTCGAACGTGTTCGATTCGCGAGGAACGTGGTGGTAAGAGTTGCTCCTCTTCGTTCTGATGTAACCGCCGTTGATCTTGTTTACTCAATGTTCATCACCTTTTCTTGAAAAAAATAAGGATATTTTCTAGTTTACACCGAATCTAGTGACGAAAAAAAGACTTGTTCTAAACGCTTTTTCCAATTTACCGTTTGAAGCACCTTACTCTTCACGGGATCCTGCCATTCGATCGTACCGCATATATCACAACAACGTGGCTGAACGATTGCCGGTTCATCAAAATGATGCAATAACATCTTACGGCGACATTCATTCCGGTGAATATAGTCCATCATCTGGCTGACTTCTCGTCCTTTGAGCTGTTTTCGTTCCACCTGCCATTGCATGATACGTTCCTTCGACCAGCCATTCTCAAGTTGCGATTTCAGTAACCGATATGCTGGATCTTCCGGATTGAGGTGTAGACGAGTCTCGATTTTCGCGTAGGACTCACCTCTTCTCACCCCTTGTTGTAACTGATCAATCCAAAGGACAGGCGCATATTGTGTCTCAATCAGAAAGGTTTGTAATTGTTCATCCTGAGGAGCATAAAGCAAGATCGCCGTCGCCTCTTTTCCGTCCCGACCGGCACGTCCGATTTCCTGCATATAAGCTTCAAGCGTCGCCGGCATCGTATGATGGATAACTGTACGAACGTTTCCTTTATCAACACCCATTCCAAATGCGCTCGTACAAACGAGACAGTCCATTTCATCATGAAGAAACTGTTGTTGAACAAGCTGACGGTCTTCCATCGTTAATCCGGCATGATAGTAGGTTGCCCCTTCAATGATTCCTGCAATCCGTTCCGCTTCTTTACGCGTTGTCGTATAGATGACACATGGACGAACGATACGTGTCATCCAACGGTCGAGTGCTGCGTCTTTTTCTTCTCGATCGACGCGATCCACGATGTATTGGATTTCCGGTCGATTGACGGAACGACGGATGACATGCGGTTCTCGCATCTGCAATTGTATTCGGATATCTCGTTCGACAGCTTGAGTCGCTGTTGCGGTTAAGGCGAGGCACTGCGGAAAACCTAGTTCCCGGCGAATTTGCCCAAGTCTTGCATACTCAGGTCGAAACTCGTGTCCCCATTGCGAGATACAGTGGGCTTCATCGACGACGAATAGCGCGATGTCGACCTGTTTCAGACGAGCCCGTATTTGTGGTAACGCGAGTTGTTCCGGTGATAAGTAGAGATACCGTAGATGTTCGAGTACGGATAAGATTTGCTCTTTTTCTTCTCGCGTCTCAACAGATGTTAATTTTGCTACAGAACGTTCTCCCCGACGTTTAATTTGCATGACTTGATCCTCAATCAAAGAGAGCAGCGGAGACAAAATCAATGTCAGTCCCTCTCCTTTTACATACGAAGGAAACTGATAACAAACAGACTTTCCTCCACCTGTCGGTAAAATTGCTAACGTATCTGTTCCATTCAGGATGGATTCGATGATTTGGCGTTGTCCAGGTCGAAACGCTTCATAACCGAAATGTCGATGCAATAACGCTTCCATTAACTTCCCTCCCATTTACTACGAGCTAAGACCAATCGAATTTGAAAATAGGATACGTCTGATTGCATCGCGCTTTTGATTCGCTTGAGCGCATAAGTTTTGAGTTGTTGTGCGATATGTCGAATTTCTTCTTGTTGAGTCGTATCAACGAAATGATCTAACGGAAAAGTGGGTGCATACATTGCAATTTCAACAAGATGATCTTCCATCGTGCTATTTTTTAGACGTCTTCTGACCGCAACATCTTCAACAGTGAGTCCTTGTTGCAATAATTCCCAAGTCGTTTGAGCAGACTGCGTCATCTTCGGAGTGTGGAGACTGGCTCCGATTTGTTGAATAAGCGGTGTACTTTTTAAGTCATTGATGCATCTTCGCCAAGCTATGATAAATTCGAACTGGACCGTCTCGACATCTACCTTCATCATTCGTGCCAATTGAGGATATGACCATCCCGTTTGCACACCTGATAATCGATGACTGATCAATGTCGCATCTCGTTCCGGTAAGCGCTCAAGGAGGAGCGTCAATTCTTGATACATCTGCGCTAACCAATCTGCTCGATTCGAGATGGTCGGAAGAACACTCTTGACCCACTCCCGAACGATCGTCTCTTGTTGCACGGGAATGAATGGTTGTTGCGCTTCTAGACAAATTACCGTTTGAACGAGAAGACTGAGCCGTTTCCACATCATTTCAGCATATCCCCGAAGTTCACCACCAAGTTGATCAATGATTACTCCATCCGTTTGTCCTACTAGTCGAGCGCCTTCGCTCGTCAGTCGAAGTGTCTCTTGCCGTTCGATCCACTTTTTCTGAGCGAGTTCCGTTAAAACCGACTCGAATCGCTGTTTACTGACTAATACGGTACCGAACGTCGACTCTAAATCATAAAAATGAGCATCTTGAAGAGAAGTTGCTGACTTCTTCCCTTGAAAAACATGATAAAGACTCCGGTCCGAACGTTCGTCTCGAAGACGCTGAATCGATTCTAGAAAAATGCGCTCTAGTAATGAAATTTCCATCTGCCACGCTCCTTTCTGATATATAGTGTTTATCGATTTGAAGATGATACCTCATCCATTTTCTTTTCGTTACGTTTTAGACATACTGTTTGCGGGCATGTGATGATATATACATTTTCTGTTATCACTTACGCTTCGTCATTGAAATGCAACGATGAGTCCGATACAATGACATATAGATGAGAACAGCGTGTTTCAATAATGTTTTCGTATAGAGAGGAGACCGTTCAATGGCTAAATTTACGATTGTCGACAAAGATACTTGCATCGCTTGTGGTGCTTGTGGAGCAGCGGCACCAGATATCTATGATTATGATGATGAGGGTTTGGCATATGTCATTCTTGATGATAACAATGGTACTGCCGAAATTCCAGAAGCATTATTCGACGATATGATTGATGCATTTGAAGGATGCCCGACGGATTCAATCAAAGTAGCAGATGAATCGTTCGAAGGCGATGCGTTAAAATTCGAATAAGTGAATAAAAAAAGATGTTTCCTTGCGAAACATCTTTTTTTGTTGGTCTTTTATTCACGCGATATATCTATCAATCATTAAAAAAACCGGGTGTCGCCATTTGGCAACATCCGGTTTCTAAGTGGTAAAAAATTTAGCGTTTTCCTTTGATATATGGTACACCAACAGCTTTTGGTGCATCCGCCCGACCAACGACACCAGCGAGTGCTAGGATCGTCAAGAGATACGGTGCAATCAATAGATACACTTGCGGAATTTGATCGAGTAACGGCAATTGCTGACCGATGATTGAAATCGCTTGAGCGAATCCGAAGAATAGTGCAGCACCCATAGCCCCGAGTGGATTCCATTTTCCGAAGATCATCGCCGCAATCGCGAGGAACCCTTGACCGAGGATCGTCGTGACACTGAAGTTCAGTGAGATCGATGTCGCATAAACAGCACCAGCAAGACCACCGAAACCACCAGAGATCATGACACCGATGAAACGCATCTTCGTGACGTTGATTCCCATTGTATCTGCCGCCATCGGATGTTCCCCGACAGAACGTAAACGAAGACCAAATGGCGTCTTGAAAATGATGTACCACGCGACGAAGGCAAGGATGATCGCGATATACGATGTGTAGTAGACGTTCGCGAAGAACATCTTCAGCACAGGAATATCAGACAAGAATGGCACGTTCTCTTTTGAGATTCGGTTTGGAATCGAATCCGTTTGTCCTTTTTTGTAAAGCGCCCGGACGAGGAAGATGGCAAGACCGACTGCAAGCAAGTTGATCGCAACTCCAAGAACCGTTTGATCAGCCCGGAAAAGGATTGCCGGAATCGCAAGGAAGAGCGAGAAAACTGCTCCGACGACAATCGCAATGAGCATCGCAAGCCAAGGACTCGCAGCACCCAAGCCCATTTTTGATAGCGTCAATGCCGTGACGACACCCGTGAAGGCACCCATGACCATTAAACCTTCTAGAGCGATGTTAACGACGCCAGAACGCTCACTGAAAATGCCGCCAAGTGCTGCAATGATCAACGGAGCCGAATAGGCAAGTGCGATTGGCACGATGATATAAAGTACTTCAAGAAAGCCCATTACTGACCGGCTCCTTTCGCTTTTTTAGATTCTTTCTTAACTGCGAACTTCTCGATGACGAGACGAATCGCGTATCCAGAAGCCACGAAGATGATGATGAACGCAATGATAATTTTGATCAGTTCCGGTGGAATACCAATCTGTTGCATCGACAGACCACCGATATTGAGTCCTGCAAATAGCAATGCAGCGAGCACGACGCCGATCGGATTATTCGCACCTAACAAGGCAACCGCGATCCCGTCGAATCCAACACCAGTGAAGGACGCATTCAACGTCATGTTTTGGAACGTCCCAAGACCTTCCATCGCCCCAGCAAGACCAGCGAACACACCTGAGATGACGAACGATAAGATGATATTGCGGTTAACGCCCATCCCTGCATATTCAGCAGCATTCTTATTGAATCCAACAGCTCGAAGTTCATAACCGAGTGTTGTTTTCCAAAGAATAAACCAGAAGACGAGTGCAGCGATGATTGCGATGAAAATTCCGTTATGAAGACGTGAGAAATCCGTGATTTCTTGTAAAAACGGTGACGCAAGTGATGCTGATTCCTTGATTGTCTCCGTCCGCTCATTCGTAATGCCGATGACGTGACGTAAAATATCGTTCGTGACGTATAACGCGATATAGTTCATCATGATCGACGTGATGACTTCATGTACGTGGAATTTCGCTTTTAAGATACCAGGAATCGATGCCCAAAGCGCACCTGCTAAACCTGCTCCAATCAAAGCGAATGGTAAATGAACAACTGTCGGCAAATCAAACTTGATTCCAATCCAGACTGCAACCATCCAGCCGACGAGCACTTGACCTTCGACACCGATGTTAAAAAGTCCTGTCCGAAAAGCAAACGCGACAGCAAGACCCGCGAAGATCAATGGAGCCGCCGCACGCAATGTTTCACCGATGCTGTACGGTTCGCCAAAAATACCATAGAATAATTGATCAAACCCAGCAATCGGATCATACCCACCAATGAGCATGACGATTGCCCCGACGACCATTCCAAGCACGATGGAAAGAATCGGAATGAGGATGCCGTAAAAACGCTCTAACTTCATGAATGACCTACCTCCTCTTTCTTGCCGCCGGCCATCAGGAAGCCAAGCTCAATTTCGTTCGTTTCTTTCGGATCCAAGAAGGCCACTGTTTTTCCTTCATATAACACGGCAATCCGGTCAGAGACTTGCAGAATTTCTTCGAGTTCGAATGAAATCAACAAGACAGCACGACCTTTTTCGCGCTCAAGAACCAATTGTTCATGAATGAACTCGATTGCCCCAACATCCAGACCACGAGTCGGCTGAGCCGCAATCAGCAAATCTGGTGAACGATCGACTTCACGCGCGATGATCGCCTTCTGTTGGTTACCACCAGACAAGGCACGAGCGAACGTCTCTGGACTTGGAGTTCGGACGTCGAACTTCTCGATGAGCGTTTTGGCTTTTTCCATGACTTGTTTATAGTTCATGATGCCTGCTTTTGAGTACGGTTGTTTGTAGTACGTTTGTAAGACCATGTTATGTCCAATCGAATAATCAAGGACAAGTCCATGTTTATGTCGGTCTTGCGGGATATGACCGACACCTGATTCCGTTACTTTCCGTGGCTTCAGGTTTTTAATCGATTTGTTGTTGAGGAAGATTTCGCCACTGTCTGCTTTACGAAGACCTGTAATGGCTTCAATCAATTCCGTTTGTCCGTTTCCGTCGATTCCTGCAATTCCAACGATTTCTCCGGCACGAATGTCGAGATTCAATCCATCGACTGCTTTGATGCCACGACCGTCCTTGACGACTAGATTCTTGATATCGAGAACGAGTTCTTGTGGAGTTGCCTTGGAATACTCCGCATTAAAGTTGACTTCACGACCTACCATCATTTCAGCAAGACGCGACTGTGTCATCGTCTCATCAATATCGACCGTGCCGATATATTTACCACGGCGAATCGTCGTACAGCGATCAGCTACTTCCATGATTTCTTTCAGTTTATGCGTAATGAGGATAATCGACTTTCCTTCCGCAATCAAGCGATTCATGATTTGAATCAATTCTTTGATCTCTTGCGGTGTCAAAACAGCAGATGGTTCATCAAAGATCAAGATGTCTGCCCCACGGTACAACGTCTTCAAAATTTCAACACGTTGTTGCATTCCGACTGAAATATCCTCGATTTTTGCATCAGGATCAACAGCAAGACCATACTGTTCAGAAATCTGGCGTACCTTTTCACGCGCCGATGCACGATCAATCTTAATCCCTGTACGTGGCTCTGCACCTAAAATGATGTTTTCAGTAACAGTGAAATTTTGAACGAGCATGAAGTGTTGGTGCACCATGCCGATTCCAAGATCATTCGCGACGTTCGGACTCGTAATATTGACTTTTTCACCACGTACACGAATTTCTCCAGCCTCAGGCTGATACAAACCAAATAAGACGTTCATCAGCGTCGATTTTCCGGCACCGTTTTCACCAAGTAAAGCGTGAATCTCACCTTTCCGAAGCTGGAGCGTGATATTATCATTTGCGACGAAATTGCCAAACTCTTTTCTGATGTTCAGCATCTCAATGACGTATTCCAAGAAAATCCACTCCCATGTTTAGTTTAAAAGGGGAGTCGCAATGCTAGCGACCCCCGCTTTCATTATTATTTAAGTGACGCTTCGTACTCTTTATACTCGTCGTCAGTCGATGGAACTTTAATGTCACCATCGATGATTTGTTTTTTGTACTCTTCGACTTTGTCGAGTGCTTCTTTTGAGACGTTGTCTTTTGAAGGAGCGATATCGACACCGCCGTCTTTTAGACCGAACTCAACGACTTTACCTGCTGGGAAGTTGCCGTCCTTCGTGTCTTTCGCGACTTGCTCTACTGCTGTATCCACACGTTTGACCATTGATGTCAATGTGACGTTCTCTGGCATACCTTCTTCGACTTGGTCACGGTCTACACCGATAACCCAAACATCTTCACCGTTCTTTTTACGGTTTTTCGCTTCTGTGAATACCCCTTGTCCAGTACCACCAGCTGCGTGATAGATGACGTCGACTTTTTTACCGTACATACCTGAAGCGATTGCTTGTCCTTTTTCTGCAGCGTTGAAATCTTCTGCGTATTGAATTTCGATTTCCGCTTTCGGGTTAGCCGCTTTAACACCTGCTTTAAATCCGCTTTCGAACTTTTTGATCAAGTCCGAGTTGACACCACCGACAAATCCAACTTTATCCGTTTTCGTCGTTAGACCTGCAACGACACCAACGAGGAACGAACCTTCGTTTTCTTTGAAGACGATTGAAGCGACGTTTGGTTTATCGACGACTTGGTCAACGAGTGCGAAGTTGTTCTTTTTGAACTGATCCGCTACTTTACCGATATCTTCAGCCATCAAGAAACCAATCCCGAGAATTAAGTCGTATTTTGCACGTGCTAATTGCTGAAGGTTCGGTTGATAGTCTGATTGTTTTGCAGATTGGAGATATTTATAGCCAGTACCTTCTTTTAAGTCATTGTCTTTCCCGAACTTTTGGATACCTTCCCAAGCAGATTGGTTGAATGATTTATCATCCACGCCGCCTGTATCTGTAACCATACCTACTTTAAAGCCTTCTGATTTGCTGCCGCTACCTGAATCTTTCGAATCGTCGTTGCCACCACATGCTGCAAGGACGGAACTCATTGCTAAACCTGTTGCTGCTAATGCGAGAAGTGACTTCTTTTTCATCTGGAAAAATCCCCTTTCGAATATGGTCATACAAAGTTCAAGACTACGTCTAGCACCTGAGGCTGGCGATGAGGAGCGTTACGTAGGTTTTGACGGGAAGCGCTTTCAGTATTCATCCTAAAACAATGGCTCACACACGTTTACGGATGACGTGGAAATCGAACTTATCTGCTCGGAAATAGTTCGCTGAAAAAAGAACGGAACGGTCGAGCTCATCATAATGCGTCTGACGCAAAGCGAGCAGAGGTTGGTCCGTATGTAATTGTTCAGCGATTTTCGGATCAATACGCGGCTCGATATGCGTCACAGCATGTGTGACACGTCGTCCGAGTTCTTTTTCTAAAGCATCAAACAATGATGTCGAAGAGGTGAACTGCTCTTCATTTTTAATATAATGGCTTGGAATCTTATCGATACAATAGACGACAGGAACATCTCCTGCGAGTCGGATTCGTTCGATTCGATATACCAATTCATCCGGACCAAGTTGAAAGCGTTCTCGGTCGCGCTCAGTCGGTTGGACCATCTCGGATGATAGCACTTCTGAGGTCGGAATCATGCCTGCGCGCGCGATCATCTCTGTCACGCTGTATAACTCCTCGATACCAGAAGTAAACGGTGGTCTTGCATTGATAAACGTACCGACACCGTGTTTACGGATGACAATGTTCTCATCTTCAAGAATTCGTAATGCCTCTCGAAGAGTAGCTCGACTGACGCCAAGTTGCTTTGAAAGTTCAAACTCTGAAGGGAGCTTCTCGCCTTCCTTGTAAACGCCGTCATCGATGTCTGACTTGATTTTTTCAATCACACGTAAATAAAGCAAACGATGATCTAGTTTAATCGACATGACGCATCTCCATCCTCTATCTAGTTGTAACCAGTGCTCAGACTTCTGACGTATGAGAACTCCAGCCAAGATAAGTATATGACGCTTAACACAATCCTGCAATCATTTTGTAACAGGTTAGAAGTCTGACTTCTGGCGCTTTTGTAACCCTTTTCATAACGTAATCAATAATGGAAGAAAATAGGGCATTCTACCTAAGAATGCCCTTTATCTTTTCAACGCTTATTGCTCAGGTACTTCGATTTTCCCTGAAACGACAGCCGCTTTTGCTTTCTCAAGCGCAGTCATCGTCTTCTTCGAGATTTTTTCAGATGGGACGATATCAACGCCGTCTTCCTTCAGACCATAACGAACCGTTTTACCACCTTCGAGTTTTCCATCTTTCGCTGCGTTAGCTGTATCTTCAACTGCGCGGTCGACACGTTTGATGACCGATGTTAACGTCACGTCTTCCGGCATACCTTCTTCTTTTTGATCACGGTCGACACCGATGACCGATACATCTTCTCCATTTTTCTTACGGTTCTTCGCTTCTGTGAAGACACCATTTCCTGTACCGCCTGCTGCTGGGAAGATGATATCCGCTCCTTTACCGTACATGCCGGCTGCGATGGCTTGACCTTTTTCAGGTGCTGCGAAGTCCTCTGCGTACTGAACATCGATTTTGATTTTTGGATTGACGGATTTCGCTCCAGCTTCGAAACCAGCTCGGAACCGTTCGATGACGTCCATTTTCATGCCACCGACGAAACCGATGTGATCTTTTTTCGTCTCCATAGCAGCAACGATCCCTGCAAGATACGCCCCTTCATTTTCCTTAAATGTGATCGATGTGACGTTTTTCCCTTCAACGACATTATCAACGATTGCAAATTGTGTATCCTTGAATTGATCTGCTACGGTTTTAACATCTTCATTGAATGTATTCCCGATACCGAAAACGAGATCTTCTCCACCACGTGCAAGACGTGACAAGTTCGGTTGATAATCTTGTTGTGATTTAGACTGTAAATAAGAGAACCCTTCATTTTGCTTGAGTTTGTTATCTTTACCGTACGCTTGCAGACCTTCCCAAGCTGATTGGTTGAACGATTTATCATCGATTCCACCTTTATCCGCTACCATAGCGACAGAGAACTGATCTTTTTGGTCAGCTTTCTCACCTGAACCGCCGCAGGCTGCAAGTCCAACTGTTGCTACTGACATCATCGATACGATTACCTGTTTTTTCTTCATATCATCCATCTCCTCTGCATTTATGAGAGCGCTTTCATTATCTATTTGTGAAAAAGTCGCTCCCAGCCCTCATGTTGAAGGTCGGTCACTCATATGTCTGAGTATGCCAAAAAAAATATTGAAAATCAACAGACGTCTGACAACTATTTTCATGAAAGCGATTTTATTTTATTTTTGTCTTTTTTCCTTCCTTTCATTTCTAATTTTCTCATCTCATATACGACTCCTGTATCATATTTTTGAGCACATTATACGCTCATCCATATATATCCATTATTTTAATAAAAAAGAATCACGGTGGATACCGTGATTCTTGATTAACGTCCCATGACGCGGCGTGGTTTTGATCCTTCAGAAGGACCAATCAGACCATTTTCTTCTAGAGCATCAATCAACCGGGCAGCTCGGTTGTAGCCGATACGATACTTTCGTTGAATCATCGACGTCGATGCCGTCTCTTGGGTCAGAATGAACTGGACGACCTCATCATAGAGTGAGTCATCGACCTCTGTTTCACCTTCAGGTACATCTTTTGGAATCATCGCTTCAACATACTGCGCTTTTTGTTGACTGATGACATGATTGACAACCTTCTCGACTTCTTCGTCTGATAAGAACGCACCTTGTACACGGACGGGTTTGTTCATGCCGTTACCGAGCAACAACATATCCCCTCGTCCAAGCAATTTATCAGCGCCTCCCGTATCAAGGATCGTCCGTGAATCCGTCGCACTCGACACACTGAAGGCGATACGTGACGGAATATTCGCTTTGATGACACCAGTGATGATATCAACACTTGGTCGCTGGGTCGCGATAACCATGTGAATCCCAGCTGCTCGCGCCATTTGTGCAAGTCGCATGATTGCATCTTCAACTTCGTTTGACGCGACCATCATCAAGTCGGCTAACTCATCAACGATGACAACAATATACGGTAATCGTTGATGCACTTTTTCCTCTGCGTTCATCTTATCGATTAGTGCATTGTAGCCTTCGATGTTGCGCGCTCCGTTTTGACTGAAAATCTCATAACGACGTTCCATTTCCGAGACGACCTGTTTTAACGCCTGCGCCGCCTTTTTCGGATCGGTGACGACCGGTGCCAAAAGATGAGGAATACCGTTGTAGACGTTTAATTCGACCATTTTCGGGTCAATCATCATCAGGCGGACTTCATCCGGTCGAGCTCGCATCAAAATTGAGACGATCATCCCGTTAATGCAGACCGATTTACCGGAACCGGTCGAACCGGCAACTAAGACGTGTGGCATCTTATTCAGCTTTGCTGTCACCGTCTCACCAGAAATGCTTCGTCCGAGTGCGACGAGCAAACGATCATTGTCGGATTGAACGCTCTCCGCTCCTAACACTTCTCGAAGTGATACCATGGCGACTTCACGGTTTGGCACCTCGATTCCGACAGCCGCTTTACCAGGAATCGGTGCTTCGATTCGAATATCTTTCGCCGCTAACGCAAGCGCTAAATCATCGGCGAGTCCTGTGATCCGACTAAGCTTGATACCTTGTTTTGGTTCAATCTCATACTTCGTGACACTTGGTCCGAGATGAATCTTCAACACTTTCGCTCCGATCCCGAACGATTTTAAGGTCGCAATCAATTTCGTCGCATTATCCTTTAGTCGCTTATTCTCACCCGATAAGTCTTTGGACGTCGGCTCTGCTAATAAATCAAGCGACGGCAATTGATATCCGTCCGGTGTCTCCGTCATCGTCAGTGGTCCTTGTGTCTCCGCTGCTTGCGGTTCAACGTGATCCGTAAAGCCGATAATTGGAACGTCTTGAATGTTGACCGAAGGATCCTCTGCTTCTTGCTCTGTTTCGATTGGTTCCTCAACAGTTGCTGGTCGCAACGTCTTTGCTTTTTTCTCGCGGACCGGTTTCGGTGTCAGGTCTTTTTCGATCCGAGGACGAGGTGTCCGTTCACGATTACGAAATTCTTCTGCGCGTTCCCGCAGTCCAAGCCATAGCTCTCCATAAAATGAAGGGTGTAGTAGATGAACAGCTGCGCCGATGAAGAACAGACCAATCAAGAAGGCACCGCTACTTGAAATGTAATATGCTGCGTTTTGATAGAGCCATCCATTGAGAATACCACGCGGTGCTCCGAGCATTAGATCAATCCAGACGACTGAACCCATTAGTAGCATCGACCATGCCCATTTCTGAGCCCGTGACGCGTTCGATAGTAGCAAGAGTAGCACGGCACCTATCCCGCCGTATAATAAGGAACCGAACTGACCGATTAATCGTTCTCCTCCATCAGCTAGCGTCAGTCCGACTTTCCCGAATTCCCCAAATGCGAGAACGAAGGCAAGTAGTGAAACGATTGCGATGATGGTCGCATATGTACGATACGCAATCGGCTGACGTTGTTTCTTCGCTGCCGGTCGTTTCCGTGGCGGCGTTTTTTTTCGTACGGTTTTTCGTTTCGTCGTCGCCATACGTCATCCCTCCTGATAAAAAAACGGCTCAGTGGACCAGGTATTGGTCAATCTGAGCCGCTCGTTTGTTAAATCTCCATGATGATTGGAAGAATCATCGGGCGGCGTTTCGTCTGTTCATAGAGATAAGCACTGAGTTTATCTCGAATCAACGACTTCATCTCCGTCCAATCCAATTCTCCGTTTAATTTACCTTGTAGTTGTTTCGCGACGATTCGGTTCGCTTCATTGATCATATCTTCTGATTCACGCATATAGACGAATCCGCGAGAAATGATTTCGGGTCCCGAGACGATCGTTTTGTTTTTTCGGCTAATCGTAATGACACAGAGGACGACACCATCTTGTGACAACAAGCGACGATCACGAAGGACGATGTTTCCGACATCACCAACACCGATTCCGTCGATCAAGACGTTTCCGGCGTTCACTTTGCGTGACATCCGTGCTTTACGCTTCTCAAACTCAACGACATCCCCATTCTCGATGATGAAGATATTGTTCGCATTGACGCCAACCGTCTGTGCGAGACGACTGTGTGCCTTTTGCATCCGGAATTCTCCGTGAATCGGTAGGAAGAATTTCGGTTTGATCAAGTTGAGCATCAGCTTCAGATCTTCCGCATGACCGTGACCGGAAACGTGTACTTTCCGTTGGTTGTAGATAACATTCGCACCCGCACGGAATAAGAGATCGATCGTTTTCGAAACCGACTTCTCGTTACCTGGAATTGGGGAAGCCGCGACGACAACCGTATCATTCAAGCGAATATTGACTTGCTTGTGTGCGTTACGTGCCATTCGTGTCAAGGCTGCCATTGGCTCACCTTGAGATCCTGTCGTCAAGATGACGACTTGGTTATCATCGAGGCGATTGATGTCAGATAGATCAATCAATGTTTTCTGCTTGAAGCGTAAGTAATTCAAACGCTGTGCCACTTCAACGTTGTTGACCATGCTACGACCGACGACCGCTACTTTTCGATTATTCGCTTCTGCTGCTGCAAACACTTGTTGTAGACGATGAATGTTCGAAGCGAATGAAGCTACAATCACACGACCCGGTGCTTCATAAATGACGTCGTTCAATTCAGAACCGACAATCGATTCTGACCCAGACATCCCTGGTCGCTCTGCATTCGTCGAGTCAGACAGCAAGCACAGTACGCCCCGTTGACCAATCGCTGCAATTTTCCCGAAGTCTGCTTGTTTTCCATCGACTGGTGTGTAATCGAACTTGAAATCCCCCGTATGAACGATGGCACCTTGAGACGTTTGAATACAAACCCCAACTGCATCCGGAATCGAGTGGTTGACCCGGAAGAACGTAATAAAATGACCTGCAACGGTTAATTTCGTCTTGGCATCAATTGGACGAAGATCTGCCTTTTTCAATAAACCGGCTTCTTTTAATTTGTGTTCAATCAAACCGAGCGTCAAACGTGTTCCGTAAACAGGTACCTTCAAGTCACGCAAGACGTAACTGAGTGCCCCGATATGATCCTCGTGACCATGGGTAATGAAAATCCCTTGAATCCGCTCTTTGTTTTCTTTTAAATAACTGATGTCTGGAATGACTTTATCGATTCCAAGCATCTCATCTCCTGGGAACATTAACCCGGCATCGATGACGAAGATGTCCTCGTCGAGTTCGACGACGTACATGTTCTTACCGATCTCACCGGCGCCACCAAGAGCAAAGACGCTTACTTTTTCCGTCTTCTTCTTTGACACGATATGACCTCCTATAATTCATATTCACTTTTCGTGAGCCGTCCACTTATCACTATCACTATTCTAGCCGAATTTTCACAATCTGCCAACAATCGGACTAGGAAATCTAAAAAAAACGTCATTCCTGCCACATTACTCCAGGAATGACGTTAATCATGTATTCAACAAATCTTCGACTTCTTCTGTTCGTTTCGCTTTTTCCGAACGGCTTGGACGTTCACCAGCCTTCAGTTCGTCGAGCGAATACCCGAACGTCATCTCAAAATGAGGGTAATCGACGAATCGCTTCCAATCGCCTCCCCATTCAAAACCGAGTGCTTTCCCGATATCAGCGACTTCACGCCAATCACTTTTCCCTGACCGATTCCCATCATACTCAAGATCATACGAAATCTGTCCATTTACGAGTTGCACGAAATCAATTGCAAGTCCGTAGTTATGCATCGATTCACCGCCTCGTGCATTCGTGACGACTTCACCTGCCTCAGAACGCCCTTGTTCAAAAAGTGCGTTCTGTTGCTGGATCGAGCGGTACCCTTGCGTGATCTTGATATCGATATTGTAGCAAGAATGTGCAACACGGATCAGATCCTTTGCCCCTGCCTCGACAGCTGGATGGAGACGCTTCAGGTTCGCCTCGCTTGCATTGATCAAACGGTTTTCCCCTGCTACGTCTCGTGGGCAACTATCAATCCCGAGTTCCGGTTGGTCCATCAAAATCGTCGGCATCCGGTTCATGGATGCCGCAAGAAACAATCCAATCGCAAACATCGTCAATAAAAATACGATCCAACCGAAGATTGTTCCCCGTTTCATCAGCGGCGAAGCTTCTTCCGAAGTTTTTGTAGAATCGGTAACCCCGTCTCAAGCAACAGATAGAGCGGACGATTGAGTACATAATCAAACTCACCGATTTTTTCAATCATTCGGCTGCCCCACCCAGATTTAAAGGCATAGAGTCCCGCGTAATGATCATCCGGGTCGGTCGAACCACTGACTCCACCGAAGTCATAGGAGAGCGCACCATGTTCTTTCGCATATTGCATCATCGTCCATTGCATCAAATGGTTCGGCATGAATTCCCGGTACTCGTTCGATGAGGCTCCATATAAGTAATAGGAACGACGACCAGCAAGCGTCAAAAGACCACCAGACAGGATGACACCGTTTGGATGTTTGGCAGCAATCGTCATCAGTTCCGTTTTCGACTTTTCTGCTTTTTCGATTTGTGCTGTCGTCTGCTCCAAGCGATTGTTTAAGCTTTTTAGCTTCTTCTCGGCCGTCTCTTTCTCAAGCTGACGGTGAATCTTCGAGAGTTCCTTATCGGCTTGAAGTAATAAGGCTTCCGTATTCTCGAGAGCACGTACGACATCAAGTTTCGTCAAAAACAAGACCGCATCACCCTTTGGATGGAGATGATCATACAGATTCTCGAAATAATCCAGACCGCGGATCGAGAACCCATCCCGTTCGCCCGTCTCGACCATCAGCTTCGCGAATGTCTTGAGTCCTTCACGATCCGCTTGTTCGCATACGATCCCTTTGCGTTCAGCAAGACGGACGTTGTAGCGGAACTTCGAATGGAAACCGTCGAAGATCTCTTTTTCTGTTCCTTCAAGATTCGTCTCCATCGTAAAGCGTGGTTGCGCGTAGTCAAAACCGCCGCCAAAACCGTTATGTTTGAAGCCAAGTCCTTGCATCTCCTGTAACAGACCTGGATATTCTTCCCGCTCGACGTTCGGATCGAATTTAATCGCAATCGCCTTCTGTTGTTTTGCGACACGTATCGCTTCATCACGAAGAGCACGAAGTGCGTCCGTATCCGTATAATCGACGACGAAACCGCGCGGTGCATAACAAAGCGTGAACGGTAGCTTCGGTACTTTCTTAAACAAGAGCAGACCAACTCCGGCAATCTCACCAGAAGTTGTTCCGACCGCGATCCGTTCATGTGTCCATCCTGTCGCGCTTTTGACTTCTCCCCATGCTGGAAGCTGAAGTAAGTCGCCTTTTGGATGTGTTTTTACGAATGTTTCAAATTGATCTATGGTTACATCGATTGGTTGATAAGTCACTTCTGTTCCTCCATTTGCCGTATCATCTCTTTGACGATGACTTCCTCATCGAGAGGGATTTTCTCATCCCCAATGATTTGATATTTTTCATGACCTTTACCGGCTAAGATGACGATATTATCTGGTCGTGCGAGTCGTGCTGCATAACGCACGGCCTCTTCCCGATCACCGATTTCAACGAACTGATCGTGGGTCATCCCTTTGGCGATGCCGGATGTAATTGACTCATATGCTTCATATCGTGGATCATCCGTCGTGATGACGACGGTTCCTGCGTAGGTCGAAGCCAGTTCGCCCATCTTCGGTCGTTTCGTCACGTCGCGGTTTCCACCTGTCCCGATCAGGAAGACGATCTTTTCCTTCGGTACGTCAACGAGTGCTTTCAGACACTGTTCAATGCCGTCAGGAGTATGCGCGTAGTCGACATACACGTTATATCCTTCGATTGGTAAGCGTTGCATCCGACCTTTTGCCGGACGGATTGCTGAAATCGCTCCTGCAATCGTCGTTAGGTCGTATCCGCAAGACAAGAGGATCCCTGTCGCAAGCAACAGATTGTAGACGTTAAAGCGACCGATGAAATTCGCCGTGACGTCGACTTGTTCTTCTTTGTACATCATCGTGAACGTCGTTTGTTGAAGTGACTGTTCAATCGCCGTTGCTCGGAGGTCAGCTGCGTTGTCGATACCGTACGTCATGACACGAGCACCTGTCATCATTTCGTACAGTTCGCTCGTCGGATCATCGGCATTCAAGACCGCGACTTTCTCTGTCGACAGCCGTTGTCCGAGCTGTGCGAATAACAATCCTTTGGCACGCGCATAGTTCTCAAACGTTTTGTGAAAATCGAGGTGATCATGCGTCAGATTCGTGAATCCCGCAATGTCGTAATCGACACCCGTTACTCGACCAAGCTCTAGTCCATGCGAAGAGACTTCCATGATGACGTCTTGGACATCTTCTTTATGCATTTGATGCAAAAATGCTTGTAATTCGGAGCTTTGTGGTGTCGTATTGCGACTTGGTACGACGCGGTCACCAATCTTGACTTCGACCGTTCCGATGATACCCGTTTTCCGACCAAGGTGCGCTAATATATCACGGACAATCGTCGTCGTCGTCGTTTTCCCGTTCGTTCCTGTAATACCAATCATCCGCATCTTTTCAGAAGGATAATCATAGAATTTGCCAGCCAATTCGGCAATGGCACGTGATGTACTACGAACGAGAATGACAGGAATCGACACATTGACCGGTTGTTCCGCAACGATTGCGACCGCTCCTTGTGCTTCTGCCTGTTTGGCATAGTCGTGTCCATCAACAGTATACCCTTTGATGGCGACGAACAATGTTCCCGGTTTAACATCCCGTGAATCGGTCGTGATGGACGTGACGTCCACTTCTACCATTCGTTCGATTTTTTGCGTCTGTATGACTTGAATCAGTTCAGCTAAATTCAACGGTATTCCTTCTTTCTCGACATCGTCATTTCATATGTTTCATCTATTCCGTTCTGCTGTCATGCTTCCTCTTCTTGGTCTGCCGGAAGAATATAGGCCTTTGCCGGTTCCTCCGAAAAGATGTGCTCAATCAGCCCTTCGATGTCCGATGGACGAATTCGTTCTACATCCGCTAGTACTTCTTCGAGTGACGGGTGACGATGCAGATGCAACTCATTTCGGGCATTTCGGTTCATATGGCTCGATGTGCCTTCGTTTCCTAAAATCAGAGAACCTTTTAGCTGTTCAATGCCATCTTCGAGTTCCTTAGCGGATAGTCCGTCTCGCTTCAAGCGATCAATCTCAGCAGCGAGAACCTGTTCGACCTCTTCGACTGATTCCGGAGACGTACCGACATAGATCGTGAACGTGCCATGATCGTCAAACGTCGTGTAATAGGAAAAGACTGAATAAGCAAGACCGCGTTCCTCTCGGATTGATTGGAACAAGCGACTCGACATCGTCGCACCGAATGCATTGTTGAGTAAGGCGAGGGCAGGCAATCGTGGATCAGCAGAAGGAATCGCACGGAAATTATAACAAATATGTGCCTGTTCCGTATCCTTTTCCTTACGAATCACACCATTTTGTAACCTTGGTGACGCTGTCTCACGGGTCTTCGATCGTGATATGAGGATCGACATCCGCTCTTGAATCTGCGTAATCAACTCGTCTGAGACGTTTCCGGCAACGGAAATGACGATTTGATCCGGAGCATATGCTTCTTCGAGATACTGTTCAATCATTGTACGATCAATCCGAAGCACACTCTCTTCCGTTCCAAGAATCGGACGAGCCATGACATCCTCTCCGTAAGCCGCAACAGCTAATAACTCATGGACGAGATCATCTGGTGTGTCATCGTACATTTTAATCTCTTCAATGACGACCTTTTTCTCTTTTTCTAGTTCCTCCGCATCGAACGTCGATTCGAGGAACATGTCCGCCAACACTTGAAAGGCTTCACCTGCATGTTCATCTAATGTCTTGACGTAATAACACGTTTGATCCTTACTCGTGAACGCATTAATATTTCCACCAAGTCGGTCAAAATAAACCGCAATCTCTTTTGCCGTATGGCGTTTTGTTCCTTTGAACATCATATGCTCGATGAGATGACTGATACCATGCTCCTCGATCTGTTCCGTCCGACTTCCTGCTTGAATGAAGATTCCGGTCGCGACGCTGCGTGCTTCTGGCATCCGTTCAACGATTAGTCGAACCCCGTTTTCTAGTTGTATCCGTTCGATCATAGTAATTCCTCCAAATATAGGAAACAAGGTGGCTCTCGTTGCATTCTCTGCACCGTCGAGCCACCTTGGATTCATTAGTTACGACGTGGTGGACGTTGTCCGTCACGTGGTGGGCGTGAACCCTGATCCCGGCGTGGCGGGCGGTTCTCACGCTCTGTCTTTTTCTTTTCTTCGTATGCGGCACGGTCTTCTTCGCTTAATCCTTCGACGAGCAGGACTTTGTGCGACGCGTTAACGCGTCCTTTGTCATCGATTTCTGTGACACGGACTTTTAGCTTATCTCCAAGTTTAACGACATCTTCCGTTTGACCAACACGGTCAAGTGCGAGTTCCGAGATGTGGACGAGTGCGTCTTTTCCTTTGAACAATTCGACGAATGCACCGAATTTCTCAACGCGACGGACCGTTCCATCGAATTCTTCACCGACGACGACTTCACGGACGATATCTTCGATCAATTGACGGGCACGATCGATGCCAGCTTGATCCGTCGAAGCGATAAAGACTGTTCCGTCTTGATCGATGTCGATCTTAACGCCTGTCTCATCGATGATACCGTTGATGACTTTACCACCAGGTCCGATGACATCACGGATTTTATCTGGATTGATTTTAAGTGTGACGATTTTCGGCGCGTATTGCGACAATTCGACACGCGGTTCAGCAATGACAGATTGCATATGCTCAAGAATATGCAGACGACCAAGACGTGCTTGTTCAAGTGCTTCTTCAAGAATTTGACGCGTGATTCCGCCAATTTTCATATCCATTTGGAGAGCTGTGACACCTTCGTGAGTCCCAGCGACTTTAAAGTCCATATCTCCGAGATGATCTTCCATCCCTTGGATATCTGTCAAGATCGAGTAATTTTCGCCTTCCATGATCAACCCCATCGCGATACCAGCGACAGGTGCTTTTAATGGAACACCCGCATCCATCATGGCAAGGATCGAACCACAGATGGAAGCCTGTGATGAAGAACCGTTCGACTCAAGCACTTCTGACACGAGACGAATCGTGTACGGGAAATCAACTTCATTCGGAAGAACTGGTAAAAGTGCGCGTTCTCCGAGTGCCCCGTGACCAATTTCACGACGACCTGGTGCACGCATCGGACGTGCTTCCCCAACTGAGAATGGTGGGAAGTTATAATGGTGCATGAAACGTTTCTCTTCCTTCAGACCAAGTCCATCAATGATTTGAGCGTCACCCGCAACACCAAGTGTCGCTACAGACAAGACTTGTGTCTGACCGCGTGTGAACAGACCTGAACCGTGTGCACGTGGCAAGAGACCGACTTCTGAATCAAGCGGACGGATCTCAGCAAGACCACGACCATCTGGACGAACTTTGTCTTCCGTGATGAGACGACGGACTTCGTCTTTGACGAACTTGTTGAGCACGCCTGATACTTCTGCCAGTTGCTCTGCTGTGACAGACTCGTCAGCTGCATATAACTCGATGTATTTTGCGATGACTTCGTTGATAGCAATGTCACGCGCTTGTTTTTCTTCAACTTGAACCGCTTGTGTGACTTCTGCTAATGCTTCTGCTTTCAGGCGATTGACGATTGTCTCATCGAAGCTTGATACCGTATATTCGAACTTCTCTTTACCGACTTGTGCGACGATTTCTTCTTGGAACGCGATCATTTCCTTGATGACATCGTGTCCAAGTAAAATCGCTTCAAGCATTGCTTGTTCCGATACTTCCTTCGCACCTGCTTCAACCATGTTGACGGCATGTTTTGTTCCAGCAACTTGAAGGTCGATGTCGCTGACTTCCATTTGCGCTGAAGTCGGGTTCACGACGAATTCTCCGTCGACGCGACCGATCGTCACGCCTGCGATTGGACCGTCGAATGGAATATCCGAGATCGAAAGCGCAATCGAAGCCCCGATCATCGCAGCGACTTCTGGTGAATTGTCAGCATCTGACGAAAGAACCGTCGTCGCCACTTGTACGTCGTGACGGAAACCATCCGGGAATAATGGACGGATTGGACGGTCAATCAGACGCGAAGTCAAGATCGCGCTCTCTCCAGGACGTCCTTCACGTTTAAGGAATCCACCTGGGATTTTCCCTGCCGCATATAATTTTTCTTCATAGTTCACTGTTAATGGGAAGAAATCTAAGTCCTTTGGTTGTTTTGATGCAACGACCGTAGCAAGAACGGCTGTATCACCGTAGCGAATCAATGCTGCTCCGTTCGCTTGTTTTGCTAATTGACCGATTTCAATCGTTAATGGACGTCCACCGAGTTCGGTCGAAAACGTCTGTTTTGTTTGTGACATGCACAAATCTCCTCTCACTGCTATCCGTTTTTTCATTCAAATCTAATTATGTAGGTTCTTGCGCAAAAAGTCCATGAATCGGCAAAAAAAAGAAACAGGAGACGATGCTCCTGCTTCCCTACCTCGTTCTCGTCGAAATTAGCGACGGAGACCAAGACGCTCGATCAACGAACGGTAACGTGCAACATCCTTGTTACGAAGGTATGTGAGCAAGTTACGGCGACGACCGACCATTTTCAAGAGACCACGACGTGAGTGGTGATCCTTTTTGTGTGTACGTAAGTGATCGTTCAAAGTTGTGATCTGTTCAGTTAAAACAGCAACTTGTACTTCCGGCGAACCAGTATCGCCTTGTTTCGTAGCATATGCTTCGATGATTTCGTTTTTACGTTCTTTTGTGAGTGCCATTGTCACTCCACCTCCATCTTATGAATGACCGTATTCCCGAGCATCGGATGGTGAGACCAGATGCCAAGTGAATCGGCTGTACGTGATCGTACTGACCTATCATAACGAACCCTGTCCGTACTGTCAAACGCTTAATTGTACATTTGCTTCTTCGCGGTCCCGTGCCAATTGTTCTTTCAATTGATCGATACCGTTGAAGGCTTTTTCATCGCGTAAGTAAGCGATCCATTCAAGCGTCAATTCTTGACCATAAAGATCTTCATCAAAGTCAAGAAGATGCGTCTCGATACTGACGTCTCCCGTCTCATAGAACGTTGGGCGTCTCCCGACATTCGTCATCGCCTTGAACCGGCGACCGTCTGCTAAGCGAACGAATGTCGCATACACACCAAGTTTCGGAATGACGTAGGCGAATTCCGGTCGCATGTTGGCTGTCGGGAAACCGATTTGCCGTCCGCGTGCGTCACCGTGAATGATCGTGCCTTTGATTTGGTAGGGTTCTCCAAGCAAACGTGCAGCCGGTTCGACTTCTCCTGCAGCAAGTAAACGACGAATCCGGGTTGAGCTGATCTTTTCAGCTTCTTCTTGGAATTCTGCTACAACGGTATGCGTAAATGTGCCACGACTATGAAAATCAAGCGTCGCCATTTTGCCGGCTCCGAAGCGACCGTAGGAATAATCGAATCCAGCAACGACGTGTTCTGCTCCAGACGCAATCAGATATTCGTCGACGAAAGCTTGCGGTGATAATTCCGAGAAAGGAATCGTAAACTCAATCACATAAACACGATCGACACCAAGCTGCTCGAGTTTCTCTAATTTGCGTTCAAGCGGCGTGATGTAGTGGACTGGTTCATCCCCTTTACCAAGCACTTGTTTCGGATGGGGATCAAAGGTCATGACAGCCAAAGGCAGGCGACGAGCCTCCGCTTCTTTTAGTGCTGCTGCGATGACTTGCTGATGTCCGAGATGTACACCGTCAAAAAAGCCGAGTGCGATGACAGCAGGGTCTTTTTGAGGTTGTTCCGGATATGTTAAATGTATGATGTCCATGATGCTCTCTCCGATCTTAATCGATTTGTAGCATGACCTCAACGCGTGCTACCTGTTCTTCTGGAAGACGTCGATATAGCGCTAAAGGTACGTCTTCTTCATTATAGACAGTAAACAGCTCGAATTCGACTGGAATGCTTGTCAGCTTTGCTCCGTTCAATACACGCTGTGCAGTCGACGCATCGACCGTCAAGCGCGGCCATTTTTGGATGACGTGTTCAATCGGTAGAACGTGTTGCATCCGTTCTTCGACCGTCTCATACGATTCGAGTGTCTCAAGAGTCACTGTATCCGTCTCAGCAATCGCACCAGAGCCTGTCCGGCGTAGTTCACTCATGTGTGCCGCGTAACCAAGTCGTTCTCCGATTTCTACTGCTAATGTCCGAATATACGTTCCTTTTCCACAAGCGATATCAAGACGGAAACGACAAAGACCACCTTCGAACACAAGGTCCGATGTCCGTTCTAATCGATCGATGCGGACGATTCGTGTCGGTCGTTCGACTTCAATGCCTTTTCGTGCATATTCATATAATTTTTTCCCATTCACTTTAACAGCTGAATAATACGGTGGCGTCTGCTCGATCTCTCCTGTCAATTGAGTCAAGATGTCCTCAATTGCTTCCTCGGTAATAGTTCCCGGTTCAACCGCTGTTTCGCGAACTGTTTCCCCGTGCGCATCTTCCGTTGTCGTTGCAAAGCCAATCGTCACTTCCGCCGCGTAGCGCTTTCCTTCATCCGTGATGAAGCGGGCAAGCTTCGTCGCTCGACCGAGACAAATCGGTAAGACACCCGTTACTTCCGGATCAAGCGTACCTGTATGTCCGACTTTTTTCGTTTGAAACAAGCGACGTAGACGAAAGACGCAATCATGACTCGTCATACCCGCTGGTTTATCTAACGGTAATACTCCGATGGGTTCCACGTTATTTCCTCCTTGAAAAAAGGCAACCACACACGTGGTTGCCTTAGATGTTAATCTTTGTTCAAATTCCGAAGCAACTCATCAATGCGTGATCCGTATTCGACAGAAGAATCGACCTCGAACAATAGTTCAGGTGTTTTCCGTAGACGAATCCGCGATCCGATTTCCTTGCGCATGAAGCCTTTTGATCTTTCGAGACCGATGCGCGCATCCTCACGTGCTTTTTCGTCACCGAGGACCGAGTAGAAGATCGTCGCTTGTTGTAAGTCTCCTGTCACTTCGACACCTGTGACGGTAATCGTCTTGACGCGAGGATCCTTGACATCTTTGATGAGCAATTGCGTAATTTCCTTACGCATCTGTTCGGCGACACGATTCGAGCGTAAACTCATAGTTATTCCCTCCAGTTCGGAAGAATGGATTCCGTTCTGTTACTTCCGTTTGACTTCTTCCATGATGAACGCTTCGATGACATCATCGACTTTGATATCATCATATTTTTCAATCTTAATTCCACACTCATAGCCAGTAGCGACTTCTTTGACATCATCTTTGAAACGACGAAGTGTATCGAGTTTTCCTTCGTAGATGACGATACTGTCACGAACGACACGGACGCCTGCATCACGCGTCAACTTACCTTCTGTGACATATCCACCTGCGATCGTACCGACTTTCGATACTTTGATGACATCGCGGACTTCAGCTTGACCGATGATTTTTTCAACGAATTCAGGATCAAGAAGACCTTTCATCGCTTGCTCGATTTCTTCGATTGCGTTATAGATGATCCGGTGAAGACGAATTTCGACTTTCTCCTGATCCGCCATTGATTTCGCGTTACCATCCGGACGAACGTTGAATCCGATGATGATCGCATTCGCTGCCGAAGCAAGGATGACGTCACCTTCCGTGATGGCACCGACACCTGAGTGTACGATGTTAATTTTAACACCTTCGACATCAATTTTCTTC
The DNA here is from genome assembly GCF_054956715.1 of Exiguobacterium sp. EF_C8. Classification (NCBI taxonomy): domain Bacteria; kingdom Bacillati; phylum Bacillota; class Bacilli; order Caryophanales; genus Exiguobacterium; species Exiguobacterium sp. EF_C8. Next base: position 1,994,379 of record NZ_CM143264.1, read on the forward strand.
AATGAACCGGCTAAGGCTTCAACTGAACCTTGTACGTCACCTTTGATGATGATGTTGAGGTCCTTGACTTCGCCTTCTTTAATACGATCGAAGAGATCTTCTAAGCTGACTTTCGCCGAATCACGACGTTGTGCTTCGATTTCACGCTGGTAACGCGCTTCACCGATTTGGCGGGCTTTTTTCTCATCTTCGAATGCGAAGAATTGATCGCCTGCTTTCGGTACGTCGTTCAAACCTGTGATTTCGATTGGCGTCGATGGTCCAACTTCTTTAACACGACGACCGATATCGTTGACCATTGCCCGGATACGACCGAACGTGTGACCGACAACGATTGGATCCCCAACACGAAGTGTCCCGTGTTGTACGAGAAGCGTCGCGACTGGACCGCGTCCTTTATCGAGTTTCGCCTCGATGACTGTTCCGCGACCGTTCATTTCTGGTGTTGATTTGTATTCTTGTACTTCTGAAACGAGAAGAATCATTTCGAGCAATTCATCAATGCCGTCACCTTTAAGTGCTGAAACGGGTACGAAGATCGTATCGCCACCCCAGTCCTCTGCAACGAGTTCGAACTCTGTCAATTCTTGTTTGACACGGTCTGGGTTTGCGCCTTCTTTATCCATCTTGTTGACAGCAACGATGATTGGAACGCCAGCTGCTTTCGCGTGACTGATCGCTTCTTCCGTCTGTGGCATGACACCGTCATCCGCTGCAACGACGATGATCGCGATATCCGTGACATCTGCTCCACGTGCACGCATTGTCGTGAACGCCGCGTGACCTGGTGTATCAAGGAACGTAATTTTCTTGCCGTCGATCTCAACTTGGTAAGCACCGATGTGCTGTGTGATCCCGCCAGCTTCGCCTGCAGTGACCTTCGTGTTACGAATCGAATCAAGTAATGTCGTTTTACCGTGGTCAACGTGTCCCATGATCGTAACGACCGGTGGACGCTCAGACAATTCGTACTGGTCGAGATTCAATTCGTACTGATCAAAGTCCGTCTCATCGACTTGGACTGTCTTCTCGACTTCAAAGCCGAACTCTGTCGCGAGAAGTTCCACTGTCTCGTCATCAAGATCTTGGTTGATGTTCGCCATGACACCGAGACCCATCAATTTCATGATCAGTTCATTCGGTTTTTTCGCCATTTTTTCAGCGAGTTCACCGACTGTCAAGTTGTCAGAGTATTGAACGACGTTTGCCATCGCCTCTTCTTGTGCACGGCGAGCAGCTTTACGTTGACTCGACTTCGAGTTCGGATCCGCTACTTCAAGTTTACGCGGTTCTGCTTTCTTTTGGTTCGGACGACGTTTGCCGCCACGGTTGTTACGGTTGCCGAATTCTGGGCGTCCGCCTTTGCTGTTACGTGATTGGTTACCTGCTGGTTTGTTTGTACTTCCTGGTCGGTTCGGTTTATTATCTGATTTCACTTGTTTTGGAGCCTCCGTCTTTTGAGCCCGATATTTCTCGGGATTAAATACTTGATCGAGTTGCTGTACTGTCTGTTCATCTAATACTGCCATATGATTCTTGACTGGTTTCTCCAGCTTTTCAAGCTGGGTGATGACCTGCTTACTTGTTACATTTTGTTCCTTGGCGAATTCGTATACACGTTTACCCAAAGGATCCACCTCCAATTAGTCGTTCGAGAGGAGTTCAGTTAGCTTTTTCGCAAATCCGGCTTCATTGACTGACACGACAACACGCGCATCCTTTCCTAATGCTTGACCGAGAATCGTACGGTCGGCGACTTCTAGGTAAGGAACCTGATAACTCGTACATTTATCTGTGACTTTCTTACGCGTGGCAGCCCCCGCATCTGCTGCTAAAAGAACAAGCTTCGCTTGCCCTCCTCGTACTTCTTTCAGTACGAGTTCTTCTCCCGTCGTCACTTTTCTAGCTCGATTCGCGAGACCGAGAAGGGATTCCCATTTACTCATTTGTACCTCCCGCGATTTCAAGCAATTCATCGTATAAGGCATCTGTCGTCTTGACCTTTAAATGATGATCAAGCGTCCGTTTTTTCTTCGCCGTCGCAATGACTGCCGCATCTTTCGATAAATAGGCACCCCGCCCATTCATCTTACCATTTAAATCGATGACGACTTCTTGTTCAGGTGTTCGGACGACACGAATCAACTCTTTTTTTGGTTTCATTTCTTGTGTGATGACACACTTTCGTAATGGTACCTTTTTTTGCACGAATTATTCCTCGCCTTCAACTTGGACCGCTTCTACTGCCGGCTCTTCCGTCGCGAAGACATCTTCGAGATCCATCGCTTCCGCTTCAGACTCGCTCTTGATATCGATTTTCCAACCAGTCAATTTTGCTGCGAGACGTGCGTTTTGACCACGTTTCCCGATTGCAAGTGACAGCTGGAAATCCGGAACGACGACGATCGTCGCTTTCGCTGGTTCGTTGACATAGACTGCAACGACTTGAGCTGGGCTGAGTGCGTTCGCAACATATTCTTTTGGATCATCCGAGTAACGAACGATATCGATTTTTTCCCCGTTCAAATCATTGACGATGCGTTGTACACGTGCCCCTTTTTGTCCGACACATGCGCCAACTGGATCGATGTCGTCCGCTGCGACTGCGATTTTCGAACGATCGCCCGCTTCACGCGCAACAGACTTGACTTCGACTTCGCCACTTGAAATCTCTGGTACTTCGATTTCGAAGAGACGTTTTAAGAGACCTGGATGTGTCCGTGATACGAGAATTGATGCTCCTGATCCTTTGACCATCGGATCAACTTTCGTGACGTACACCTTAATGCGATCACGAATCCCGAAACGCTCATTCGGCATTTGCTCGTGTGTCGTCAATACAGCTTCGATTCCTTCTAGATTGACGTATAGGTTCCGCGCATCTTGACGCTCGACGATACCCGTCATGATCTCATCTTCACGATCCGCGAAGTGATTGTAAATGCGTTCGCGTTCTGCTTCACGCATTTTTTGTGTGACGATTTGTTTTGCTGTTTGTGCCGCAACGCGACCAAAATCGCCTGGCGTCACTTCGACTTTATGGAAATCGCCGAGTTCATATGTCGGATCGATTTCGTGCGCCTCTTCAAGCGAGAGTTGTTCCTCTGGTTGCGTCAATCGTTCGACGACTTCCTTGAGCGCGAAGACACGAATGTCTCCTGTCTGCTGGTCGAATTCGACCTTTACAGCCTCCGACTCTTTTCCGAAGTTGCGTCGGTACGCTGAAATCAATGCCTGTTCGAGCGCATCGATGATGATGTTCTTGTCAATTTCCTTCTCTTTCGCGATTTGATTGATCGCCTCGAGTAACTGTGGTCCCATCGTTCTCTTCCTTTCCGTCAGAACATTACCGCAAGTCGCGCAAGTGAAATCTTGTCGACCGGTATCTCAATTTTCAATTTTCTTGTTTTGACACGCACTTCGATTTCAAGCATCTCAGGTGTGTACGCGAGCAACGTTCCTTCGAATTCAACCGCATTCTTTACTGGATCGTGCGTTTTGATGTACACATGTTTCCCAATCGCCTTTTCGAAGTCCTCGTCTTTCTTCAGTGGACGTTCCGCTCCTGGACTAGCGACGTCGAGGTAATACGGCTCGTCGATCGGATCATTGTCATTCAATGCTTCCGATAACTGTTCATTGATTTTGACGCAGTCTTCAAGATCTACGCCACCCTCTTTGTCGATGGAGACACGTAGGAACCAATCCGCCCCTTCTTTGACGAATTCAACGTCGACTAGCTCCATCCCCTCTCGTTCGACGATTGGTTTTGCGAGCGCTTCGACCTTTTCCGTTACGTTCGTCATCTTCATCCTCCTTCAAAAAACAAACAAGAAAGGAGCAGGTCCCCCTACTCCTTCCAAGTCGTAGTATAAAAAACATTTCCTCACTCAATATAGCATAGGAAAGCGCTCAAAGCAAGTGTTCCTAAGGGCTTACAAGTCGAACAAGGAGAGCTGATTCTCGTCTGGTAACCCTTCGAGACAGCCTAGGTTATCGAGCGTCTCGATGATGGATTTCGATAACTTGGCGCGTTTTTGGAGATCTTCCTTTGAGAGGAATTCGCCGCCTTTACGTGCTTCGACGATTTGCTTCGCAGCATTCGTCCCTAGACCTGTCACGGCGTTAAAAGGTGGTAACAACGTATCCCCGTCAATGAGGAATTCCGTTGCACTTGAGCGATAGAGATCGACCTTTTGGAACGTAAAGCCGCGTTCAATCATCTCGAGCGCGATTTCAAGAACCGTGTACAACCCTTTGTCCTTCGCCGTTGCCTCGAATCCTTTATCCTTGATGTCTTGCAAAACTTTCCGAACAGCAGCAGAGCCCTTATTCATCGCACCGATGTCAAAGTCACCCGCACGTACCGTAAAGTACGAAGCATAGTAATACATCGGATGATGGACTTTATAATAAGCAATCCGGACAGCCATCAAGACGTAAGCGGCAGCATGGGCTTTCGGGAACATGTACTTGATTTTCTTGCAGGAATCGATATACCAGAGCGGCACATCGTTCTCGATCATCGCCTCTTCCATGTCAATCGAGAGTCCTTTTCCTTTACGGACCGACTCCATGATTTTAAAGGCAAGTGAAGGTTCAAGACCGGCATAAATCAAGTAGACCATGATGTCATCTCGACAACCAATGACATCTTTTAGTTCACACGTTCCGTTGTAAATTAATTCGCTGGCATTTCCGAGCCAGACATCCGTTCCGTGTGAGAGTCCCGAAATCTGGACAAGTTCCGAGAACGTCGTCGGTTTCGTCTCTTCTAACATTTGGCGGACGAACTTCGTCCCGAACTCCGGAATACCGAGCGTTCCCGTTTTTGAATCAATCTGTTCCGGCGTCACACCGATCGATTCCGTCGAACTGAAGATTTTCATGACTTCTGGATCATCGACGGGAATCGTCTTCGGATCACGTCCCGATAAATCCTGTAGCATCCGGATCATCGTCGGATCATCGTGACCGAGGATATCGAGTTTGAGTAAGTTATCGTGAATCGAATGGAAGTCGAAGTGTGTCGTCTTCCATTCAGAACCCATATCGTCCGCCGGATACTGAATCGGACTGATATCATAGATATCCATGTAGTCCGGTACGACGATGATCCCTCCCGGGTGTTGACCAGTCGTCCGTTTGACGCCAGTGACACCACTGACAAGACGATCGACTTCCGCATTCCGATATGTCAGCTCATTTTCTGACTGATACCCTTTGACATAGCCATACGCCGTCTTCTCAGCGATCGTACCGATCGTTCCGGCACGGTAGACGTAATCGTCACCGAACAAGACTTTCGTATAGGCGTGTGCTTGCGGCTGGTATTCTCCACTGAAGTTCAAATCGATATCCGGTACCTTATCCCCTTTAAATCCAAGGAACGTTTCAAACGGAATATCATGACCATCCTTGAACAATGGGATATCACATTTCGAACAGGACTTATCCGGCAAATCGAATCCAGAACCAACGGAACCGTCATCAAAGAACTCCGATTCCTTACAATTCGGACAGACATAGTGTGGCGGCAATGGATTGACTTCCGTGATCTCCGTCATCGTCGCAACGAGACTTGATCCGACCGATCCCCGTGAACCGACCAAATAGCCGTCGTCGAGTGATTTTTTTACGAGTTTATGGGAAATCAAATAGATGACAGCGAATCCGTGACCGATAATCGACTTCAACTCTTTTTCGAGTCGGGCTTCGACGATCTCCGGTAACGTCTCGCCGTAAATCCGGTGCGCCATATCGTACGACAGATTCCGAACTTCTTCGTCTGCCCCTTCGATCTTCGGTGTATAAAGATCTTTTGGAATGATATCAATGTTCTCGAACTGTTCCGCGACGGCTTGACTGTTCGTGATGACGAGACGTTCCGACACATCTGGTCCGAGGAACTTAAAGTCGTCCATCATTTCCTTCGTCGTCCGGAAATGCGCCGGTGGCAATTGTTTTCGCATGTTCAGCATGTTTGCTCCACCTTGCGTCCGGATCAAAATTTCTCGATACGTGGCGTCATGTTGATCGAGATAATGTACGTTACCAGTCGCGACTGGTAAGATGTCATGTTCTTCCGCGACACGGATGATCTTTTTGATCAGTTCGCGCAGTTCAAGTTCATTCTGAACGATTTCCCGTTCGATCAAATGACCATACATCGCTGGTGGTTGAATCTCGATGAAATCATAGAACTGCATCACTTTTGCTAAATCTTCGTCCGACTTATTCAAGGCGGCATCAAATACCTCGCCGTTATCACAAGCTGACCCGATGATCAATCCATCCCGATGTGCGATGAGTTGCGAGCGTGGTGTCCGCACGACACGGTGCACGTGTTTTGTGTGAGCAATCGAAATCAATTGGTACAGATTCTTCAAGCCCGTCCGGTTCTTCGCATAGACCGTCGCGTGGTATGGTCGTGCCCGCGAGATATCTTTTCCCATCTCTCGGTTGAGTGAGGCATGTGTCTTCATGTTGAACATCTCATCTGCCATTTGAAGCAACTTGACCATCAAATATCCTGTCGCTTCCGCATCATAAATGGCGCGGTGATGCTGCGTCAATTCGATGTCAAATCGTTTCGCGAGTGTGTTCAACCGGTGGTTTTTAAGTGTCGGCATCAGGACACGGGCTAACTCAAGCGTATCAATGACCGGTAAGACTGATTCATCGTGACCACCAGACCGGAGTGTCGCATTCAAGAATCCAATATCAAACGAGGCATTGTGGGCAACGAGAATCGAGTCGCCGACCCAGTCCATGAATTCCTTGACGACTTGTTCCGGGTCTGGTTTTCCCCGGACCATATCATCGGTAATCCCTGTCAAGTCAATCGTCGTCGCCGACAATAGATGCTTCGGATCCGCGAATGCTTCGAATTTATCGATGATATCACCATCGTGGATTTTAACAGCTGCAAGTTCGATGATCTTGTTGTACATCGCCGATAAACCAGTTGTCTCGACGTCAAAGACGACGAATGTCGCGTCATCCAAATTGCGCTCCACCGGATGGTAGGCGACTTGCACCCCGTCATTGACGACGTTTGCTTCAATTCCGTACAGTACCTTGATATCGTTTTTCTTTCCGGCATAGTAGGCATCCGGAAAACTTTGTGCACCGGCGTGATCCGTGATCGCGACAGCAGGGTGACCCCATTTTGCGGCACGCTCGACGTATTTTGTCACGTTCATGACGGCGTCCATCTGGCTCATTTGCGAATGCGCATGTAACTCGACACGTTTCTCGCCTGCCCAAGGGTCAGCAGGGGCTTCCATCTTCACTTCTGACAGTTGGGCAATCATCATACAGAGATCGCGCAGGAACGTATCGAACTCGACACGACCTGCTGCTTGAATCCACATGCCTTTTTTGATGGCTGAGAGGATTTTGACGTCTGTTTCGTCACGCGCAAACATTTTGACGACGAGCGAGTCCGTATAATCTGTCATCTTGAACGTAAAAATTGTCTTCCCACTTCGTAGTTCACGACTCTCAGCTGAGAAAACAAGACCACGGATCGCAATCCGTCGTTCCTCATCTTGAATCGTCTTGATCGGAACGATCTCATCTTGAATTGGTTTCCCGATCCGGATTTCGACAGGGCCATCATCGTCATCTCGCGATTGTTCCCGTTTGAATTGCAACTCGAGCATCCGTTTTGCTTCTTCCATGTCTTCCTGTTTCACCTGATTTCGCAACGCTTCTTGTTTCGATTCGTTGATCTGAACAATCGGTTCACAGTTGAATTTTGGGAATCCGTAAGCACTATAGAGTAATTGTAATTCCCCACATAAGCTACTCTTTAAGAAACCTGCTTCCGGTTCACTTCGGACCGGAATGAATAGTTTCTGTTCTTTAAACTCCGGTAAGACACGCCCGAGTTGTGTCCGCATTGCCGATGAGACATCTGCGAGATCCTGCACGACATATGGCCAGTAATCATGATACATCCGTTCATCTGGACGGCTATCTGCGTGTAATATGATTTTGACTTCGGCAAATTGCTGATACCGACTTGTCAAACGACTCGTAAAGAGTTGATAGACGTTTTGGGGTAAAACATGTGGCAAGCGAATTTCAAATGTCCAGGTTGCCTTTGCTTTATTGACGCGAAGCTTCTCGAGAACTGCTTCGTGAAAGTATTCTTCAATGATACCGTTCGGTAATTCCAAGTCACTGAGCAACAGTGACATGCGTTGTTGTGTATCCACTCGCAATTGTGCTGTCTGATCGCTTCACACCGTGACAGCAACTCCTCCTCCTCTTGCGGATTGCCCAAGGGGCGAATGGGTGTGAGACAAGAAAACAGTCACTTTATGAAAAGTGACCGTCTCCATTCTTTATTCTAAACCTTCATAGAGTGAACGAACAGCCTCAACGACTTGTTCCTGTCCAACTTCTTCTGCATCGCCACCACGACGGGCTTTTAATTCGACGATTCCTTCTGTCGCTTTTTTCCCGACGTTCAAGCGAACCGGTAGACCGATCAAATCAGCATCAGCGAACTTGACACCTGCTCGTTCTTTCCGGTCGTCAAGCAAGACGCTGAATCCTGCAGCCGTCAACTCACGGTATAGTGTCTCTCCGAGTTCGAGTTGTTCTGCATTTTTACCGTTGACGACGATTAAATGAACATCGTATGGCGCGATTGCTTTTGGCCAAATGATTCCACGCTCATCATAATGTTGTTCAACGACTGCCGACAATGTCCGCGAGACACCAATGCCGTAACAACCCATGATGAGAGGTTGTGCTTTACCGCCCTCGTCGAGGAACGTCGCTCCCATTCCTTCTGAGTAACGTGTTCCGAGTTTGAAGACTTGACCGACTTCAATCCCGCGAGCGAACTTGACTTGACCGTTACCGTCTGGTGACGCGTCACCTTCTTCTGCGAAGCGCAAGTCTGTATATTCTGCTTCGAAATCACGGCTTGGGTCGACATGGATATAATGCGTTTCCGCTTTATTTGCACCACAGACAGCGTTCGTCAAGGCACGAATCGCGTAGTCCGCGACGACCTTCATATCTGCCCCGATTGGTCCAAGTGTTCCAGGCGTTGAGTGAAGCGCTGCTTCAATCTCTTCGTCGCTCGCCATCGTGATGTCGAGTGCACCGAGATAGTTTTTCAACTTGATATCGTTGACTTCGTGATCGCCCCGGACGAGTGCCATGACAAGCCCTTGCTCCGTCTTGAAGATGACGGTCTTGATTGATTCGTTTGCTGGTAAATTCAAATGTGCGCTGACCGCTTCGATCGTCTTCGCATCTGCCGTATGCACTTCTTCAAGTGCTTCTGGTGCTTTGTCTTGCTTCGGATAGGCATCGATCGACTCTGCCATCTCTAAGTTTGCCGCATAGTCCGACTGATCCGAATAGACGATCGTATCTTCACCGATTGCTGCTAACGCATGGAACTCATGTGTTCCACTACCACCTATCGCACCTGAGTCAGCGACGACTGGACGGAACTCAAGACCGACACGTGTGAAAATCCGCGAATACGTATCAAACATGTTTTGATACTCTTCGTCTAAGCTCTCTTGTGAAGAATGGAACGAATAAGCGTCCTTCATGATGAACTCACGACCACGTAATAAACCGAAACGTGGACGACGTTCGTCACGGTACTTCATTTGAATCTGGAAGAGATTGACCGGTAACTTTTTGTACGAGTTCAATTCATCACGAACGATCGAAGTGATCAGTTCCTCGTGTGTCGCTCCGAGCGCGAACCGGCGATCATGACGATCCGTCAAGCGCATTAATTCAGGTCCATAGATATCCCAGCGTCCTGTTTCTTCCCATAGTTCAGCTGGTTGAATCGCTGGCATCAGTAATTCTTGCGCACCCGCCGCTTCTAATTCCTCGCGGATGATCGTCTCGATGTTTGCGAGTACTCGTTTTGCGAGTGGTAGATACGAATAGATCCCAGCGGCATTTTGACGCATGAATCCTGCACGAAGCAAGAGTTGGTGACTGATGGCTTCTGCATCAGATGGTACTTCACGCAACGTTGGCATGAATAGTTTTGATTGTTTCATAATGAGTCACGAACTCCTTTGACTGAGTGATTAATTAAAAGAATTTTTGAATGTCGTTCCAAGTGACGACGAGCATGAGTAGCATCAAAAGCGCAAAACCGACGAAGTGAACCAATCCTTCTTTTTGAGGATCAACTGGTTTACCGCGTAAGGCTTCAAGGAAGAGGAACAACAATCGTCCTCCGTCAAGTGCTGGAAGTGGCAATAAGTTGAAGACTGCTAAGTTGACGGACAACAATGCTGTCCATGTCAATAGCATCGAGAACCCACTATCTGCGACCTGATCGGTCATTTTGACGATCCCGACTGGTCCTGATAATTGATCGACGCCGACGACACCCGTCACGAGATCTCCAACAGCTCCGACAATGAGCGTCGACATCCGCCATGTTTCTGAAACTCCGGTTTGGAGTGCTGTCCCGAATGATTTTTCTGTCTCATTCGTGACGCCGATGATGCCGACCTTCTGTTCTCCTTGCTGTTGTACTTTTGGCGTGATTTGTGTTGTCGTTTCTTTCCCATCACGTTCGTATTTCACTTCTGTCGCTTTACCGGCACGATCTTGGAATCCAGCACGTAAATCAGTCCATTTGGCTGTATCCTGACCGTTGACTGAGACAATCCGGTCACCTTCAACAAGTCCAGCTTGATCGGCCGGAGAACCCTTTTGAACTGTTCCGATGACGCTGTCCCCCGTTGGAGAGCCATTATATAAGGCAAGACCGAACAGGATAACGAACGCGAGGACAAAGTTCATGAACGGTCCTGCAGCGATCGCAAGGACGCGCTTCCATACGGATTTCGAACCGAATGTACGATCGTAAGGTGCAATTTGTGTCCGTGTCTGACCTTCAACGAGAAATGCTGTCGGTGAAACGGGGTAGCGAACCAATGTCTCGTCTTGTAATCCAACGAGTTCGAGTTGACGCAATAAGTCAATCCGTTCGACAGTAACGACTTGGTCGACTTGTGGCTGATCCGCATCGAAATAAATCGTCTCGATGACGCCGTCCTTTAACTGTAATCCGACGGTTTGACCTGATTTGATCTCAACGAGTTCCGGTTCTTCACCCGCCATCTTGACGTAACCGCCGATTGGCAACAGACGTACCGTATACAACGTCTCATTCTTAAACACTGAAAAGATCTTCGGTCCAAATCCAATCGCGAATTCCCGACAGAGAATACCTGCCCGTTTCGCCATCACGAGATGACCCCATTCATGGACGGCGACGAGTACACCGAACATCAGCACGATTGAAATAAAGGTCGTCATTACTTATCCCATCCTTAGTTAGCGAATGTAAGAGACGATACGAACTCACGCGCCCATCGATCAGCCTCAAGGATTTGATCCAAGGAAGGCTCCTCGATAAGTTCATGAGCTTGAAGCGCCGCCTCAACGCTCGCTTCGATTTCTAAAAAGCGAATGTCTCCTTTTAAGAAGCGATCCACCGCTTGTTCGTTCGCAGCATTGAGTACTGATGGCATCGATCCGCCGGCTTGACCTGCTTCAAAAGCAAGTCGCAACAACGGATAACGCTCAAATGAAGCATCAGCAAAGTGTAGGCGTCCGATTTCCTTTAAGTTTAACCGTTCTCCCCCTTGAATTTCAAGGCGGGACGGATATGTAAGAGCGTACTGAATCGGTTCTCGCATGTCAGGCATACCAAGTTGTGCCATGACCGCACCATCGTTGAATTCGACCATCGAGTGGATGATGGATTCACGGTGAATGACGACATCGATATCTGCATAATCGACATCAAATAACCAATGTGCTTCAATGACTTCGAACCCTTTGTTCATCATTGTCGCAGAATCAATCGTGATTTTTGCTCCCATCGACCAGTTTGGATGCGCTAGTGCTTGTTCGACCGTAACATTCGCTAACTCATCCCGCGTTTGGTCGCGGAAGCTACCACCTGAAGCCGTCAAGATGATTTGACGCACATCTTCACGACGTTCCCCGTTTAAGCATTGGAAAATCGCCGCATGTTCACTGTCAACTGGTAAGATCGTCACGTTTTTCTCACGTGCCAACTTCATGACAAGATGACCTGCCGTGACGAGTGTCTCCTTATTCGCAAGACCAATCGTCTTACCCGCCTCGATTGCAGCAAGCGTTGGACGTAAGCCAACAGCTCCTACGACCGCTGTAATGACCGTATCGACTTCGGGATGCGTCACGACATCAAGCAATTTTTCTTCACCGACAACGATCGTTGGCTGATAAGTCAAGTGTTGCTCGAGTTCTTGACGTGTCGTCTCATCTTGGACGCCGACAAGCATCGGTTGCAGACGGTTCAACCACGGTATGGCGACCGTCGTGTTTCGACCAAATGCAAAACTCGTCAATTCAAAAAGGTCTGGATTAGCCGCAATGACATCGAGCGTCTGCGTACCAATCGATCCTGTACCACCGATGATACTGATTTTCTTCATAATGAAGTGCCTCCTCAAGCAAAGATATCAAGTACGACGAGGACCGTAAAGACGATCATCATGCTGTCGAACCGATCTAGAATACCACCATGACCCGGTAGTAACGTTCCAGAATCTTTCACACCATAATGGCGTTTGTAAGCAGACTGGACCAAGTCACCAAGTTGCCCAACGATGGCAACGATGATGGCAAGGACAATGACTTTCCCAAAACCGACTGTCGGTTCGATACCTTCAAATACGACACCGAGTAAGATGGCAAGCAGTACGCCACCGACTGCCCCTTCGATCGTTTTGTTGGGACTGATCGACGGCCACAGTTTATTCTTACCGAATCGTTTCCCGACGAAGTAAGCGCCTGAATCCGTGAACCAGATCAAGAGGATAATCAACAGTGACCACGTTAATCCGTGTTCGAGTAAGCGGATATAGGCGAATGATGCAAAACCGACACCGACATACACGGCCGTCAGCAGTAAAAACGCAACATCATCGAACGTAAAGACATTTTTTGAGAATACGTTCCAGAAGAGACCGATCAATAAAATGATCATTGCCCAAGCGATTGGCGAAAGTCCGATCGGAAGCGTCTGATCGACTGCTTCTTCATAAATACCAACGAAAGGCAATAACGTCCCAATACCAAACAGAATCCGAGGAACGCGTGAGCCGCTCCATTGTCGCATCCGAACGAGCTCGGTATATCCGAGAAGCGTTAAGATTGCCATAAATGCTAAAAAGGGAAGTCCGCCGAGATACAGAAGTGCCAAAAAGATAGCACCAGCCCATATCCCTGTGATGATTCGAGTTTTCATAAGCTAGTTCCTCATTTAATCAGACGCCACCGAATCGGCGTGTCCGTTGATTGTAATCTTCAATTGCTGCTAAGAAAGCATTTCGGCGAAATTCTGGCCACAAGACGTCTGTGAAATAAAACTCCGCATATGCCGCTTGCCAAAGTAAAAAGTTTGATAACCGTTGTTCCCCACTCGTTCGAATGACGAAATCGACGTCGGTTACGGATCCTGTCATCAACTCGCGTTCAATCGTCTCCGTTGTAATCGCATCCGGTGACAGTGTTCCTGCCTGAACCTGTTCGCCCAGTTTTTGCATGACTTGAACGAGTTCATCGCGTCCTCCATAATTCAGAGCGAAAATCAGACGAAGTCCTGTATTATGTTGCGTATCCAGTTTCGCTTGTTCCACTGCCTCACGTGTGAAATGAGGGAGGCGTGATACTTCTCCTGCTACCTCGACTTTAACATTTTGCGCGTCTAACTCTTTTAAATCCGACTCTAAGAATTGCGCCGGCAGCTTCATGAGAAAACTCACTTCTTCTTCCGGACGCGTCCAATTCTCCGTCGAGAAAGCATATAATGTCAGACTCTTAATGCCGAGTTCATTTGCAACCCGAACGACTTCACGAATCGATTTCATACCTTCGCGATGTCCCATGATACGCGGAAGTCCGCGTTTTTGTGCCCATCTACCGTTTCCGTCCATGATGATAGCGACATGCTCTGGTACCCGATCATAGGTTTCGGTTTCTTTCGTCTGATTCAACCATTGAAACATCCGCACTTCCTCCTCTCTCAATTATGAAGAAAGGGACTCTTCGTGTGACAAAGAGTCCCCCCCATGACGATCCGTCGCGTCATACTTCCATGATTTCTTGTTCTTTTTCCGTTGCCGTCTGATCAAGTTGTTTAACGAACTTGTCTGTCAACGTCTGAACATCTTCTGTGTATCCACGCAGATCATCTTCTGTCAATGCACCATCTTTTTCTTGTTTCTTTAACTGCTCGTTCGTATCACGACGAATATTACGGAGGGCAACTTTACCTTCTTCCGTATACTTCTTGACGAGTTTGACGAGTTCCTTCCGACGCTCTTCCGTTAATGGTGGAATCGCAAGACGGATGACCGTACCATCAGACGACGGCGCAAGACCAAGATCAGCACGTTGAATCGCTTTTTCGATTTCGCTGACCATTGATTTATCCCAAGGAGTGATCAAGATCAGACGTGCTTCTGGTGTGTTGACGTTCGCTACTTGATTAAGCGGTGTCGGTGAACCGTAGTATTCGACTTGAACGGGATCCAAAATCGCAACGTTTGCACGACCTGCGCGGAGCGTCGCAAGTTCTTTCTTAAGTGAAAGATGTGCTTTCTCCATCCGTTCTTCGGCTTGTTTTAAGATTTCTTTTGACATATTATTTCCCCCTTACGATTGTCCCGATTTCGTCACCGATGACGACACGTTTGATGTTACCTTCTTCCATCAACGAGAAGACGATGAGCGGGATGTCATTGTCCATACAAAGTGAAGTTGCTGTAGAATCCATAACTTGAAGTCCATCTTTTAAGACGTCCAAGTAAGAGAGCGTCTCGAATTTCTTCGCTTCTGGATCAACATTCGGGTCAGCTGAGTACACACCATCGACGTTGTTTTTCGCCATTAAGATGACCTCTGCTTCGATTTCAGCTGCACGAAGAGCAGCTGTCGTATCTGTCGAGAAGTACGGGTTCCCTGTACCTGCTGCAAAGATGACGACGCGTCCTTTTTCAAGGTGACGCATCGCACGGCGGCGGATGTACGGTTCTGCTACTTGGCGCATCTCGATAGATGTTTGGACGCGTGTCTCGACACCTACATCTTCCAAGCTGTCTTGAAGCGCAAGCGAGTTCATGACTGTCGCTAACATCCCCATATAATCGGCGTTGGCCCGGTCCATCCCAAGTTCTGCACCTGTTTTGCCACGCCAAATGTTTCCAGCTCCGACGACGACCGCTACTTCAACGTTCAGTTCAACTAATTCGCGAATCTGTTCCGAGATAGATTTGACGATGACAGGATTGATTCCAAACCCTTGATCTCCTGCGAGCGCTTCTCCGCTCAATTTTAACACAATCCGGTTATATTTCGGTTGCATGACTATGTCCCCCTTGCTAAATTCCGTAAAAAAGGAACACGAACCACTTCCACACGAAAGTGGATTGAAGCATACGTGTTCCTTCTCTTGTCATCAGGATGATCCCGATTCTTATTTTTTAAGTTGGTTCATAACTTCTTCAGCGAAGTTCTCTTCGCGTTTTTCCATACCTTCTCCAACTTCGAAGCGTACGAATGACACGACTTTACCGCCTTTAGACTCTACATATTTACCAACTTTGAAGTCTGGATCTTTGACGAACGTTTGATCGACAAGGCAGATTTCCTCGAAGAACTTGTTCATACGACCAACGATCATTTTTTCAACGATGTTAGCTGGTTTTCCTTCGTTCAATGCTTGCTCAGTGAGGACTTTTTCTTCACGTGCTTTTTCTTCTTCTGTGACAGAAGTACGGTCAACGTAAAGTGGACGTGCTGCTGCGATGTGCATTGCAACGTCTTTTGCAACTGTTTCGTCTGTCGTACCTTCGATGACGACAACTGAACCGATGCGTCCACCCATGTGGAGGTAAGAACCGAAGACTGCATCATCTGCTTTTGTGAAGAGCGCTACACGACGGAGTGAGATTTTCTCTCCGATTGTTGAAGCTTCTTCTGAGATGTATGTGTCGATTGTTTTACCTGCTTCATATTCAGAAGCAAGAGCCGCTTCAGCTGTTTCTGAACCGTTACGGAGAACAGCGTCTGCGATGTTTTGAACGAGCGTTTGGAAACGTTCGTTTTTTGCAACGAAGTCTGTTTCTGAGTTGATTTCGACGAGTGCCGCTTTGTTGCCATCAACTGCAACTGCAGTCAATCCTTCAGCTGCGATACGATCGCCTTTTGCTGCTGCTTTAGCGATTCCTTTTTCACGCAAGAAATCTACTGCTGCATTCATATCACCGTCAGTTTCAACGAGTGCTTTTTTGCAGTCGAGCATACCTGCACCTGTTTTTTCACGAAGTTCTTTAACCATTGCTGCTGTAATAGCCATTCGATATTCCTCCTTATAACATCCTTATTTTCAAAAAAAAGGTGATAAAAGGTCGATTCCCTTTATCACCTGGCATCACGAATTACTCAGCGTCTGCTACTACTTCTTCAGTAGTTTCAGGTGCTACGTTATCTTCGCCTTGTTTAACTTCGAGGATTGCGTCAGCCATTTTACCAGTGAGCAATTTGACTGCACGGATCGCATCGTCGTTCGCTGGGATGACGTAGTCGATTTCGTCTGGATCACAGTTAGTATCAACAATCGCAACGATTGGGATGTTGAGTTTGTGTGCTTCTGCAATCGCGATACGCTCTTTGCGTGGGTCAACGATGAAGAGTGCATCCGGAACGCCTGGCATATCTTTGATACCGCCGAGGAATTTCTCAAGACGAGTCATTTCTTTTTTAAGAATGATGACTTCTTTTTTAGGAAGAACTTCGAATGTACCGTTCTCTTCCATTTTTTCGAGTTGTTTCAAACGGTTGATACGTTTTTTGATTGTAGAGAAGTTCGTGAGAGTTCCACCTAACCAACGTTCGTTGATGAAGTATTGACCTGCACGGATCGCTTCTTCTTTCACAGTGTCTTGAGCTTGTTTTTTCGTACCAACGAAAAGAACGTTTCCGCCTTCAGACGCTACTTCACGGATGAAGTTATATGCTTCGTCTACTTTTTTGACCGTTTTTTGAAGGTCGATGATGTAGATTCCGTTCCGTTCTGTGAAGATGTATTTTGCCATTTTTGGGTTCCAACGGCGTGTTTGGTGACCGAAGTGTACACCAGCTTCTAACAATTGTTTCATCGAGATTACTGCCATGATGAATTCCTCCTTTTGGGTTTTGGATGTCCTCCGCGATGATCGTCTGTCCAGCTAACCTATTAAAGGCACCGCAGCTGGCGATACATGCGTGCGTAATTAACACCGTAGACTAATATAGCATAAAGATTACCGAGGGGCAACCTTCGTTTGATGAGAAAGTTTAGCAATCAAAGCCACCTCGCCGGTCCCCCGATTCAAAGATCGTGCAAGCGTCTCAAGATCTGCTCCTTCTCGTAGCGCCTGCTTGATATCCGTTAACGATGGTTCCTTTGAAACGGACCGTTCGACTTCGACGGTTTCTGGCTTCTCATTTGTAGCAACCTGCACTATTTGTAAAGACGCATCCGGTACTTGATCAACGGGTTCGGTTGTCTCATATATAGATGTATCCGTCATGGCGTTGACGTGCTCCATGAAATGTAATAACACTTGTTCCGTCTCGTTTTTTTCGCGTTCTAAATGTGTGATCCGGTCTTTGAGCGCCGCCTGCTGACGAAATAAAACTAGCAGGGCATAACAGACGAGTGCAGCTAATAAGATATAAACGACAGTCATAATTCTCCCTTTCACATGGCGACACGATCTGCTAAATAGGCACTTCCGAGCGCATTTTTCAACTTACGAAGCGCTTTGGAATGGATTTGCGAAATACGGGAAGTCGAGAGTCCGAGAACTTCACCAATTTCAGTAAGCGTCAATTCCTCATAGTAGAACAAAGAAACGACAAGTTGTTCTTTTTCTGATAACCCTTCGACTTCCTCTGCCAGTTTAGCAATCAACTCACGCATTAACAACATATCTTCTGGTGTAGCGGTATCCGGATCAAGATAGGAGACGGTCATCGCTTTTCCCTCATCTTGTGACGTGACTGCTTCATCGATCGATAATACATTCGCGAAATAACTTTCTGCTAACGCACCCTTGACCTCGTCTGGTGTCATATTGACGATAGAAGAGACTTCTTCTATCGTCGGCGTCCGTTGCAAGGATTGTTCTAGGATCTCGACAGCTGCCTCGACCCGCTTTGCTTTTTCGCGTAAGGAACGTGGTAACCAATCGATTTTACGAAGCCCATCTAAAATAGCTCCTCGAATCCGAAAGGCGGCATACGTGTCGAATTTATTATTATGATTTTGATCGAATTTTTGAAGCGCATCGTACAATCCCATCATCCCTAAACTTTTCAACTCGTCTCGATCGACACTTTTAGGCAATGTCGCACTTAAACGCTGAACGTGGTATTGAACAAGTGGTTCATAATTGTGAAGTAACAGGTCTGCCACCGCAATATCGCGTGTGGTCAGCCATCGATCCCAAAGTTGTTGTAATTCCTCACGCATGACCATTCCTCCTCTAGATTTCCAGCGTCCCGACATTCACCGTCCGGATGACGAGACGCCCTGATTGTGAGTGGAACTCGATCGTTCGTCCATTCGTGCCGCCAACATCTTCAGCAACGAGTGGAATTTTGACTTGTTGAAGCATTGCTTTGACCGCAGCGATGTTTCGCTCACCGATCCGCATTGATTCATGTTCATATTTAAATTGAAACATCTGAGCCCCACCAGCAATCTTCGCACGTAATCGGATGGCACCACTTGCTCGAAGTTGGCGGGCTACTTCTAGAATTGCCGTATCGGCAAACTTCCCGACTTCAAGCTCCCGATTCCGACTGATAGCTGAATCAGGTAACATGACATGCGCCATACTCGATAACCCTTGTTCCAGGTCGTAGATGACAACGCCTACACACGATCCAAGACCTGCCGTTCGTAAAATGACGGGGTGCTTACTGATGGCGTACTCCGCAATGCCAATCCGTACGATTTCATCCATTCATGTCCACACCCAATCGTTCAAAGACCGTCTGAAAGGCGTTAGCTTCAGGCAACAAAAGTAAATGTCCGGTCAAATCGTTTCCTGCACTAGACAAGTGCGTGTCAATATAGACAGCCATATTTCCAGGAGTCGTTGATTCAAGTAAGGCTACTTCAAGTAACGCACCTACCATATCAAACGCCGATGCAGGAACACTGACATGTAACGATAAGTTAAGCCAATCGGAGATAGCCCGAGCATACGCTCCTATTAAAATATTCCCAATTTCTTCCCATGCGGAAACCCCCATTTCGTGGGACTCGGAAAAAAAGTGGAATTCCGTCTGCATCAATTGACTCACAAGTTTTTCTGCATCGCGTAGTGGCATCAAAAAGAGTAACGTGGCTTGAATGTCTCCAGAAAAACGTAATAATGCACCAGCAGTATACGTCTCAGCTCCTCCACTTCGCTCGACGATCGTCGTGAAATCCTCCAGCTCAGCGGAAGGGACTTCGATCTCAATCGGCTGTCCGAGTAAAGTAGAAAGTGCCGTTGCCGCGTGACCGGCTCCAATGTTGCCGACTTCTCTTAAGATGTCACGTTCGTTTGGGTTAAGCATGAACGATGTCCTCAAATAAGCGATTCGGTTCAATCAACGAGAACAATTGCTGATCGCCTTTGGCGACTGCAGTCAAATATGAGGCATCCTCCTGCTTTTGTTCACTGAGCGGTTCAATGCGAACATCCGTTGATTCGACGACTTCGTTTGCCCGGTCGACGATGAATCCAGCATCTCCATGCTCTAAAGTGGCGATGATGATGCGTGTCTCTTCTGTCTCTTTCGCTAACTCGAATCCAAGACGAGCACGCAAATCAATCACGGGCGTAACGACACCGCGTAAATTGATGACTCCTTTGACATAAGATGCAGCGTTCGGAATCCGCGTGATCGGGATGAGCCGTTCGATTGAACGAACAGACTGTACATCAATACCGTATGCATTATCTTCTAATTGAAAAACAACCCATTTTTGTTCCATCTTCGTTCCCCTCACTTCCGTAATAGTGCATTGCTGTCAATGATCAACGCGACTTGCCCGTCTCCAAGAATCGTCGCACCAGAAATGGCACGGATTCCTTCAAGATAACTGCCAAGTGGTTTCATGACGATCTCTTGTTGACCAATCAATTCAGATACAATCAAACCAGCTAATTTTTCACCACTCCGGACGACGACGACCGAATAGGCTTCTGCCTCATGTTGCGGCAACCCATAAACCTCATTTAACGAAATAAGCGGAACCAACTGCCCACGGAAATCAAATACTTTTTCCCGGTGTGCTTGTAGAATGGCTGATTTACGTAAAGAGGTTGTTTCGATGATGGCAGTCAATGGAATCGCATACGTCTCTTGTCCGAGTTCTACGAGCATGGCTGAGATGATCGATAGCGTCAGTGGTAAACTGATTCGGAAAATCGTTCCTTCTCCTCGACGTGTCTCGACGAACACTTCTCCGCCCAGTGACTCGATCTTCGATTTGACGACATCGAGACCAACACCACGACCAGACAAGTCGGTGACTTCTTCTGCCGTTGAGAAACCAGGTGCAAATAACAGCATCGAAGCCTCTTCCATCGTTAATTGCATTGCTTCTTCTTCCGTGATCAATCCTTTTTCAATCGCGATCCGTGTGACACGTTCGTGATTGATACCGGCTCCATCATCTTCAATCTCGATGAAGACCCGGTTTCCTGAGTGATAAGCACGTAGCGAAAGATTTCCTTCGACCGGCTTATTTGCTAAAATACGTTCTGCCTTGTTCTCAATCCCATGATCAATGGCATTTCGGATCAAGTGGACGAGTGGATCACCGATCTCATCGATAACTGTACGGTCAAGTTCCGTCTCGGCACCCGTAATGTGTAATTTGATATGTTTTCCGACATCTTTCGAAACGGAACGCACCATTCGTGGGAATCGGTTGAACACTTGTTCGATCGGCATCATCCGTAACGTTAGGACGAGCGATTGCAATTCATTCGTACCTCGTTTGATCCGTTCGACCGTATCTGTCAATTCAGGTGAGCTGACTTCTGCTGCAATACGCTCCAAACGTCCGCGATCGATGATGAACTCTTCGAACAGGTTCATCAAACGATCGATTCGCTCGAGGTTAACACGAATCGTTTTCGAAGCGACAGGCGCAGATATGTCTGTTTGGTCGGATGATTCCGGTGAAGCTACTGATGCAGAGACAGATGTCGGCACAGGAACTTCCTGCGGCAGTGTGGACGTCGCCACCTCCGCTTCAGGTGTTGTCTCGAATGTGTCGATCGTTACTGTCGCAACTTCGGATACAGAAGCAATCGCTTCTTGAATCGTCACCTGATCTTGTTGCGTCACGAACAATACTGAGAACGTCGTCTCAAAATGCTCCTGCTCCAGTTCATCAGATGTCGGGTTCGATAAGATGACATCTCCGAGTTGTTGTAAACGATCAAACACCATATAAACGCGTGCCGCTTTTAAGATGACGTCCGCCGAGAGTTCGACGTGGACGATATACGCTTGATAACCGGATGCAATCGATTGTTTGACGACTGCCTCCGAGTAAACGTCGCACTCAAAGGTTTGTGAAGCAACTATAGGTGTAACTGGAACGATTTCTTCTTGCTCGGGACGAATGAACTGCTGTAAACGTCTCACTGTTTCAGTGACGTCAAGCTTTCCTTTCCCACCTCGACTGATGTCTTCTACCATCGTCTCTAGTTGCTCGGCGGCTACGAAGAGAACATCGATCAGTTCAGCAGTAGCAGGTTGTTTTTTCGATCTGACTAAATCAAGGGCACTCTCCATCTCGTGCGTTAAATCAGCGATTGCGTCGTATCCCATCGTTCCTGCCATTCCTTTTAACGTATGGGCAGAACGGAAAATTTGATCGATGACCGCCTCGTCGTCTCGCCGCTCCTCAAAAACTAATAAGCTTGTATTGATTGCTTGTAAATGCTCCATCGACTCATCGAGGAACAACCCTACATATTCATTTAAGTCCATGACTGATACCCTCCTTTAATCTTAACGGACATGATCTTTTCTTTTTTTCAGACGATGTAACAATCGATCTAAAAACTTCCGTTCCTTGACTTGTACACCTGTTAACGATGTCGTGATGTGATCGAGCCGCCAACTGACGTCGCTCGTTCGATCCATTAAATAAAATGGCATCTGTGCCTTGACTGCTTTAACGACTGTCGGATCTTCTGGTAAAAAACCGGTAAAGCGAAGAGGTTTTTGCAAGAACTGTTGGCTGACAAGTGCTAAACGATCAAACGTTTCAAGCGCTTCCCCACCATTCGTCGCCCGATTGACAACGACGGAAATCGGAAGATCCGTCGCATGATGGTGTGCCAGTTTGACAAACGCATATCCGTCCATGATCGAAGTCGGCTCTGGCGTGACAATCAACCATGCTTCGTCTGCACTACTGATGAAATCAAATGTCTGATGATTCGCACCGGCTCCTAAATCGAGTAACACATAGTCATATTCATAGAAAAATTGGAACTCCCGTAGAAGGAACATCACGTCTTCCTTCGTCAGATTCGTCAATTCTGCAAAACCACTTCCGCCATGAATGAAATGAAGAGACGGAGACTGTTCCACGATTGCGTGCTGGAGTGATTCTCGTCGTTTGACGCATTCCATTAAAGATGACTTCGACGATTTACCGAATAGAATCCCGATGTTCGCCATTCCAATATCAAGATCAATCAAAAGCACTCGTTTTTCTTGCAACGATAATGCCACGCCAAGATTCACCGCGACATTCGTTTTTCCGACGCCACCTTTTCCACTCACGATGGCAATCGTCTTCGTTTCCTTGACGGTCACTTTAGATCGTAAGACACGTGCTTGATCTTCTCGCATCATCTCATCCCTCTCTCGACAATCATTCGGGATAACTCATCCGCCGTAGCGAACGTGATGTCTTCCGGCACTTCTTGCCCCGTCGTCACACAATAGATCGGCAACTTCGTCTCGGTCGCGAGTCCGAATATCGACCAGAGTTCACTTGTTTCATCTGCTTTCGAAAAGACGATTCCGGATAAAGGAATCTTGCCGAAACGGTCGTGGATTTGTAATAAATCTCGGTATTTCGAGGTCAAACTAAGAACCAAAAATACATCCGTATCCGCAAAATCATGCCGACTTCGTAACTGCTCCACATACGCTTCGTCTAAGAAATTTCGCCCCGCTGTATCGACAAGTACGATGTCACACGATGCTAACGCCTGCTTGGCTCGTTCGAAATCATCCAAGTCATATGCGACATGAATCGGAATGCCTAATATGTCTGCATATGTTTTTAATTGTTCAATCGCTGAGATCCGGTATGTATCGGTCGTGATGAGTCCAACTCGTTGATTTTTAATGAGAGCATGGTGAGCAGCAAGCTTAGCGATGGTCGTTGTCTTTCCGACACCAGTCGGTCCTGTCAACATGACATACCGTGCAGTCGACGGTGTCACGCGTAATGACGCTTTCACTTCTTCCGTCAAGAGATCCGTTAACTCCGTTTGTTGTGTTTGATAATACGCAGTCAATAACCGTTCGTGTAATCGTTCAGATACCTGCTGTAACGCTGGTTCAGCCAGTAACGGCGCATAATGTCGCAATTCTTTTGGCAATGGTCGCTCGCCGACCGTAACAATCGTCGGACGCACTGGTACTGGTTGGATGGTTTCCACAACGTCCTGTCGACTCGTTGCTTGCTTCGAGACGACAGGTTCGCTTGAGACATGTTCATCCACCGATGCAACCAATTCCACTTTTTTCTTCGCAAATAAACCAAAGAATCCGCCCACTTTGATGTGGCGAGTATTTAATATAATGGCATCGTTCCCGAGTTCGCGTTTAATCCGTTCCATGGCTTCGCTAACAGAATCCGCCGTGACTTTTTTGACTATCATCTCTTAAATCACCCCAATACTCTTGACTTCGATCGTCGGCATTAATTCGTTATAGGACAAAATCGGAATATCTGGAAAATAGCGTTCTGTCAATTGACGAACGAACATCCGGATACTTGGAGAAGTCAGGATGATCGGATGCGCCCCGTATCGTTCGAATTCCATTGCTCGCTCTTGCAACGTCTCGATGAAACGTGTCGCCTTTTCGGGATCAAGCGCTAAATAATTACCGAACTCAGTCTTTTGGATGGCCGACTGGATATCCAGTTCCATCTCACTTGAGATCGTCACGACGTGCAAGACATCTCCTTGCATGATCTGTTCCGTAATTTGACGCGATAAGGATTGACGAACATATTCCGCGAGCAATTCGCTGTCTTTCGTCACAGCTGCATAATCTGCGAGCGTTTCGAAAATCAATGGTAGATTTCGAATCGAGACTTTTTCTTTTAGTAATTGAACGAATACTTTTTGAAGTTCACCGATCGATAACAGCTGTGGTGTGACTTCTTCGACTAGAATCGGATGCGATTCCTTCAAATGGTCGACTAATTGTTTCGTCTCTTCTCGTCCGAGTAATTCAGCGGCATGTTTCTTCAAGAGCTCCGTCAAATGTGTCGCGACGACAGATGGTGGATCAACGACCGTATACCCTGACATCTCTGCTCGACTACGTGTCTGTTCATCAATCCAGAGTGCTGGCATACCAAAGGCTGGTTCGACCGTTTCGATACCTCGAATTTCTGGATCATCGACACCTGGGCTCATCGCTAAGTAATGATCCAGTAAAAGCTCACCACTTGCCATCTCACTTCCGCGAATCTTGATTCGATACTGGTTCGGGGATAACTGCAGATGATCGCGAATCCGAACGGTCGGTAGAACGAATCCAAGTTCAAGCGCTAGCTGCCGACGAATCATGACGACACGATCGAGTAAATCGCCGCCTTGGGCTTCATCAGCGAGTGGAATCAATCCGTAACCGAATTCGAATTCAATCGTATCGACATTGAGTAAGGAAATGACTGATTCGCTTGATCGTAAGTTTTCACTCGGTGCTTCTTCGACCGCAACTTCTTCTTGCATCGTCTTCGTCGTCTGCTTCATCCGCCAAGCGAAGAAGCCGAACAGGGCTGCAATCGGCATCGTGACGTAGTCGGGAATCGCCGTGAACAATCCGAGAAAGAAGATTGCCCCAGCTGCGATTCCGACAAGTAAAGGTGTCCGTGCCAATTGACCGATGACATCCTCACCGAGGTTTCCGTCTGAAGTCGAGCGCGTGACGATGATCCCGGTCGCCACCGAAATTAAAAGGGCTGGGATTTGACTGACAAGACCGTCTCCGACCGTCAGTAACGTGTACAGTTCGACTGAATCTGCCATCGGTAAACCTTGCTGAACGACACCGATGATCATTCCGAAGATTAAATTGATGATGACGATGATGATCCCGGCGATCGCATCTCCTTTAACGAACTTCGAGGCACCATCCATCGCACCGTAAAAGTCTGCTTCAGACTGGATTTTTTGGCGGCGGGTCCGAGCTTGTAATTCATCGATCATACCGGAATTCAAGTCAGCATCGATTGCCATCTGTTTCCCTGGCATCGCATCAAGCGTAAAACGTGCCGACACTTCCGAGACCCGTTCCGAACCCTTCGTGATGACGAGGAACTGGATTAAGACGAGAATCAAGAAGACGACGAAGCCGACGAGCGGCTTACCGCCGACCACAAAGTTACCGAAAGCCTCGATGACTTCGCCACCGTTTCCGTTTGACAGGATTGCCCGTGTCGTCGAGACGTTAAGCGCAAGACGAAACAAGGTAACGATCAATAACAATGTTGGAAAGACAGAAAACTCTAGTGCCTCTTTGGCATTCATCGCAACGAGCAATACCATCAAGGCAATGAGAATATTGATGATGATTAAAAAATCGAGCATGATAGCGGGCAGTGGAATGACGAGCATGAAGACGATCATGATGACGCCTAGCAGGACCGTTAAATCTCTTGTTGATATACTCATGATGCTTCATCCTTTCATTTTGCTTGTTTCAGTTGATAGACAAAGGCGAGTGTTTCAGCGAGCGCCTGATAGAACGTTTCATCCACTGCCATACCAATTTCTGATTGAGCGAACAACGCCCGCGCGAGCGGACGGTTTTCAACAATCGGGACCTCAGCTGCTGTCGCCTTCTCCCGAATCCGGAACGCGACAGCATCTACGCCTTTCGCAACGACGATCGGTGCCATATGTTTACCGTCATCGTATTGGATCGCTACCGCATAATGGGTCGGGTTCGTGATAACGACGTCGGCATTTGGTATTTCTTGCATCATCCGCCGCATCGCCATCTCCCGTTGTTGTTGTTTAATCTTTCCTTTGATTTGAGGGTCACCCTCTGTGTTTTTATGCTCATCCTTTAAATCCTGCTTACTCATTCGGATCGACTTCTCGAAATCAAATTTCTGATAGGCAAAATCAAGAATGGCTAATGCAATCAAGGCGATACTGACCGATAAACCGAGTAAAAATGTTAAATGACCAATGATAGCTAACGCATCGCCAATCGGTTCCGAGGTCAATCTCGAGATCTCGACCTTGTTGTTCCATAAGACTGTTCCACTTGTTACACCGATCACCAGCAATTTAAAGACCGATTTCAAAAACTCGACAAGTGCTTTGACGCTCACGATCCGTTTGACGCCTTGAAGCGGATTGATCCGGTCCAGTTTCGGCTGAATCGCCTCACCGCTTAAGAGCACACCGATTTGGACGAAGTTTCCGAGAATAGCAATCACGACCGCTGTTAAAAAGAAAGGTGCGACTAAAATCCCCATTTGCATCAGCATCTCGATGAGAATCTGTTCAACTCGTCCTTCTTCAACCGCTTGCAGGACTTGACTAGCACTAAGACCATCTTGCAGGACGAGAACGAAATGCCGTCCTAGAAACGGACCAAAAAAATAGAGGACGAGAAACATGGCGAACAACATGAAACTGCTTGTTAAATCTGCTGATTTTGCGACTTGTCCCTTCTTACGGGAGTCATCCCGCTTTCGAGGTGTCGCCTTTTCCGTCTTTTCACCAGCGAAATACTGAAGATCAAGGCGTAATCGATATGAATGCATGTCCTCAACCTCCTAGTAATCGAATGGCATCTGCAAGTACATCCTGCAACAACGGAACGAATCGACCGATTCCTGTGATCGTTGCACCTGCTAATAAAAATAGAATCACATATCCCATCAGCAGTTTGACGGAAAAACCAATCGCGAAAATGTTGAACTGAGGTGCCGTCTTCGCGAGGAATCCGAGTGCGAGATCCACTAAAAATAGGGAAACGACAAGTGGCATCGCCATTTGTAACGCAGTTAACATGGCAAGCCCAACGACCCGAATGACAAGACTCATCCCAGCGTCGCCCGATACCGCAAGCAGACTGCCCGGCGGAAAGATTTGAAAACTCGTGTAGATTCCGTCAAGCAGGATTAAATGCATATCAGAAGCGAGTAGAACAAGTAACGTCAACATGTAATAAAATCTTCCGACGATCGGTGACTGTCCACCAAACATCGGGTCATAAGCGGAAGCCATCGCGAGACCCATCTGCAAATCGATGATCGAACCGGCAATTTGTGGCGCATACAATAAAAAACTAGCAAGTAAGCCAAGCGCTAGACCCACTAAAACTTCCGTTCCCATCCGAAAGAAAAAATCGAAGTCTTCTACTCGAACGTCTGTCTTTACAGCGTAACTCGCAAAGTAAGCAAGACCGGCCGCAAGCGCTAATTTATGTTGCGCTGGTAATTGCTTTGAGGAAAACAATGGAGCCGCGACAAGAAAACCGACGATTCGTCCAAAGACGAGCAAAAAAACACTCAGGAAAGATAGTAACGTCATTTGCGGGAAACCTCAGCGATTTGCTTAAATAAGTCAATCGTAAAGGTCTGTAATTCCTGCATGATCCATGGTCCGAAAAAAACGAGTGCTAAAAATACGGCAACGATCTTTGGAACGAACGATAGCGTCTGTTCCTGAATCTGTGTCGTCGCCTGCAAAATACTGACGAGCAGACCGACGACGAGCGAGACCAGTAATAAGGGAGCTGATACTTTTAGTAATGTCCAGACAGCAGAGCTTGCCAACTGAATAATCATTTCTTGAGTCATCTTCTCTCCCCCTAACGCATACTGACGAGCAGTGATTCAACGATCAGGTGCCAGCCATCGACTAAAATAAATAACAAAAGTTTAAACGGTAAGGCAATCATGACCGGCGGTAACATCATCATCCCCATCGACATCAAGACACTCGAGACGACCATATCAATGACAAGGAATGGAATGAAGATCATGAATCCGATTTGAAAAGCCGTCTTTAATTCACTAATCGCATATGCTGGAACGAGTGCGACGAGTGGGATATCTTCAATCTTTTTCGGTTTTTCATAATTGCCGTATTTTAAGAACAACTCTAAATCATTCGTTCGCGTGTGTTTCGACATGAATCGCTTCATCGTATCCCCAGCTTTATCAAATGCCTCATCTTGACTGATTTTATCTGCCATATACGGTTTCAAGGCTGTCGTGTTCAATTCTGATAAAACGGGTGACATGACGAACAGCGTGATGAACAGTGCCAGTCCAACGAGTAGCTGGTTCGGCGGCGTTTGTTGTGTTCCAAGGGCAGAACGGACAAAAGACAACACGACGACGACACGCGTAAAACAAGTCATCAAGATCAGTAATGAAGGGGCTAACGACAATAATGTCAGCAATACGAGTAGTTTGATCGATGTCGCCGTTCCTGAAGGAGTATCAAGTGAGATTAGATTTTCAATCGTGTTCATGAGCGTCCTCGATTCTTTTGCAATTGTTCGAGTTGTTGTTTGAATGTCTCAAGAAACGGTGAAGATCCCGTTTTAGATGAAGACTCTTCAAGATCCATCGGCTCATATCCCTCTAAATCATCAAGTGTATCTAACAACTGTACGTTCTCTCCAACACCTACGACATAAATCCTGTCCTGCACCTTCACTAACTGGACGGATCGATCCTTTCCTAGTGGTACACCACCTAGGTGAGTCAATCGACCAGAATGTCTCACACCTCGTGTCCGTTCATGAATGAATCGTGTCACAAGGATGAATCCGCCGATCAAAACGACGAGAACGACGACTCCTTTGAAGATAGTCAACGCCATGGAAGGACTCTCATCGACTTGCTGAGTCGTTGGTGTATCGCTCTGAGTTGGATTCAATTTTTCTTCGACTGTTTCCGCTTGCACAGGAAGCGCAAGCAGAAACAGGAGACAAATCAGCAAAGTCACTTTTTTCATGACGAGACAGTTTTCGAGACCGCTTCAAGCACACGATCCGCTTGGAACGGTTTAACGATGAAATCTTTTGCACCTGCTTGAATCGCATCGATGACCATCGACTGTTGCCCCATCGCTGAACACATGATGACTTTAGCGGCAGGGTTAAATGCTTTGATTTCTTTAAGCGCAGAGATTCCGTCCATTTCAGGCATCGTAATGTCTAGCGTGACGAGGTCCGGTGTCAATTCCTTGTACTTAGAGACCGCTTCGCGTCCGTTTTCTGCTTCACCGACGACATCATAGCCGTTCTTCGATAAGATTTCCTTGATCATCATCCGCATGAAAGCGGCGTCGTCTACGATTAATACTTTTGCACTCATATTAGTTCCTCCTTAGAACATCCGAAGACGTTCTTTTGTATTTACGATTTCTGTAATGCGTACACCGAAGTTTTCTTCGATGACGACCACTTCACCTGTTGCGATCAATGTATTGTTGACGAGAACGTCAACCGGTTCTCCTGCCAGTTTATCCAGCTCAATCACGGAACCTTGTGTCAATTCCAATATGTCACGAACGGAGCGACGTGTCCGTCCTAACTCAACCGTGACGTTCAACGGAACATCATATAACATCCCAATATTTCCTGGCGTACCCTCTACTTCCATCTCACCTAATTGGCTGAATTGAACCGGACTGACACCGACTGGCGTTGCTTTCGGTTCAGGTGATGCAACTGTAGTTTGTTGTGCCATTGCTGGCGCCGATGGTGGTGATGGTGATGGTTGTGCTTGCTCCGTTACTTGTGGTGCAGGCTCTGCTTGTTGAGTCGTACTCGCGCTAAAGAGTTTTTGAATCAATTGTTTCGAGAAGTCCAGTGGTGCTAATTGAACGATTTTTGAATCGATCATCGTGCCAATCTTAAGATCAAACTCGATGATGACCATGTTCTCCCAAAGAGAAAAGCTATCGACGATACTCTTATCTTGAGAAAAGTCGAAGATTTCAACTGCTGGCGGCGAAATATCGATTCGCATCGAGAATACAGTCGACATCGAGGTAGCAGCTGCTCCCATCATCTGGTTCATCGCTTCCTGTACGGCAGATAGAGCAATCGGGTCCATCTCCAGTGACTCGTCGATGACGCCATCGCCTCCCATCATCAGGTTCGCGATGACGGAAGCATCTCGCTGTGTCAGGATCAGGACGTTTTCTCCTTTGAACCCTTCCGTATAACCGACACGTAGCGCGACGTGCGGAATCGGATAACGACTGCGTAATTCTTCCATGGAGATCATTCGGACGTGCGGTGTCGTAATCTCTACTTTTTGATTCAACAATGCCGATAAGGCCGTTGCCGAATTACCAAGTGAGATATTTCCGACCTCCCCTAATGCATCAATCTCCATGTCATCTAGTATTTCCTTTACGTCTGGCTCTTGCGGTTCATCGGTGGATGGCGTTCCGCGTAATAACGCATCGATTTCATCTTGCGAAAGCATATCGCTCATGTTATTCCTCCTCAATTCGTTGTAAGACTTGCAAAGCGAGGTGTTTCCCGTTTAATCCCGGTCGCGCCTTGAACATCTTCCGGTCGTCGACGAATACATCGACGGTATCCGAGGCTCGTGTCTTCAGGGATAAACAATCGCCTACTTCGAGGTGTAACAATTCACCAAACGAAAGCTCTGTTTGGCCGAGCACTGCTTTTAAATCGACGACGGAACTCATCAACTGCGTTTGCATGTGTTCAGACTCTTGATTATCTGCTGTCGTTCGCTTTTCTTGTTGCATCCAATAATGACTTGATAATTTCGGAAGAACGGATTCAAGGGTCACGAACGGCAAGCAGACATTCAACGTACCGCTCACTTCTCCGACCGTTACGTAAATCGAGACGAGAATGACTGTCTCATTTGGAGAGACCAGTTGCAGAAACTGCGGATTGATTTCCAAATCATCGTATTCCGCTTCGACTTCTGTTACCGACTCCCAAGCTGCCCCGTATTGAACGAAGGCACGCTTGAACAGTTGTGTTAGTATACGTGTCTCGATTTCCGTCAAATTCTCGATCTTGTTCATTCCTTCACCTGGTCCCCCAAGTAAACGATCGAGCATCGCATAGGCGATGTTCGGATTGACTTCAAATAAGACTTTTCCATCGAGCGGATGAAGATTGACTAGATTGATCAACGTCATGTTCGGAATGGAATGAATGAATTCATCATACGGAAGTTGTTCGACCGTATTAACCGTGAACTGAACATATGTCCGAAGTTGTGCAGAAAAATGTGTCGTCAAGACTCGGGCGAACTGTTCATGAATACGCGTCAAATTCCGTAATTGATCTTTTGAGAAACGGAGTGCTCGTTTAAAGTCATAGACCTTGACTCGACGCTGCTCCTCTTGACTTCGGATTTCCTCGACTTCCATATCTCCGCTTGAAATGGCTGATAGCAAGGCATCGATTTCATGTTGGGATAATACTTCGCTCATGCTGCCACCTCACTGGATGATTTTTTTCGTCGTGTAGACACGCTGGACATCGCCTTCTTGGATGAGCTTTTTGAATTGCATCCGTAACCGCTCTTCAAGCTTCTCCATATCCGCTTTTGAGTCTAAGTCCGACTTTTTCATAGCCGAAAGGTCACCCAAGATGATGTTATTGATTTGAAACTTTCGTAATTCTAAATCGTCACGCGTTGCTTGATCATCGGTGACGATCGTGAACTGGACATTTAAGAAACGTTCGTCAGCGATGTTCGTTGTCAAGTCGTCCGTTTGCAGACTTCGTGCATCAAGTTCTTCACCTGTCGGTTGTTCAACTTTTGCTTCCGTCGTGTCATTTGCTAAAAAATAATTCATGATCATGTATCCTGCCCCGATCATCAATGCTGCAACAATGATCATGATCAAGGGGATTTTCAGTTTACTCTTCTTCTTTTCCTCGGCCATCTTCGAGCCTCCTTACACTGTTCAAGCCCGCTAATCCGATTTGTTGATAAAAAGCGATTGCGATTGCTTTGACCTCTTCCATTGATTCCTTCACGACATAAATCTGTCCTCCGATGAGTTGAATCGTCGTATCCGGTGTAGAACGGACGGATTCGATCAACACGGCGTTCAGTACGAGTGGTGCGTTACGTAACGTCGTTAACGTGATCATCGTTTCAAATTGACCAGTTCCTCAAGAACCTGGTCCGATGTCGTGATGATTCGTGTATTCGCCTGGAAACCACGTTGAGCAATGATCATCTCCGTGAATTCTTCTGATAAGTCGACGTTCGACATCTCAAGCGTTCCCGACGTCAACTGTCCCATTCCGTTCAAGCTCGGTGTTCCGAGTACCGGTGGACCTGAGTTCTGTGATGCGGCGAATACGTTGACACCTGATTTTTCTAGACCACCCGGGTTAGCAAAGTTCGCGATCGTGATATAACCGACGTTTTGCAATGCTCCCGTCGTATCGACGTAAGTGACGAGACCGTCTTTACCAATCGATAAGTTACGTGCATCCGTTGGTACTTTTAGTTTTTGGAATCCTGCACCACCTGCTTCCGGGAGTGGTACTGGCGGAGTACCGTTTGCAGCTGCTTGTGTCCCGGTACCGATTAAGTAGTTTCCGTCACCTGTAACTAAGTTTCCATCAAGATCCGTATAGAAGTTACCTGAACGGGTATAACGAATCCCTTCCGCCGTGACGACCTGGAAGAATCCTTCCCCAGAGATCCCGACATCGAGGACGCGACCTGTATTCTGAAGCGCACCTTGGTTATACACATTATCGACTGTTGACATCGATGCTCCAAGACCGACCTGTTTCGGGTTCGTCCCACCGACATTGCCGCCTGCACCAGATGATGAGCCGACCGATTGACTGACGAGGTCTTTAAACGTCACCCGTCCTTTTTTATAACCGAACGTGTTGACGTTCGCGATGTTATTCCCGACGACATCCAGTTTTGTCTGGAAGTTCTTAAGCCCACTGATTCCTGAATACATTGAACGTAACATTATTTTTCCTCCTTTGATTGAATCTGCGTCAACTCGTAAACACTGATCTGTTTTCCGTTCGATAGTTCGGCCATGATATCCAGCCCATCCCGTTTTACACTAACGACACTGGCTGTCTCTTCGACGGTGGTCGTCTGCTCAGCACCTGAAGCATCCGTCGTCTTCGACTCCGCTTCATAACTGACTTTTTTACCAATCAGATTGCTGTAGGACAGCAATGCTGTTGCATGTTGGTTCAAGACCATCGTATCCATCGTCTTCCCGATTGCTTGCATCTGTTCCAGCGAAGAAAACTGGGCCATTTGAGCGATGAAATCCTTGTCTTCCATCGGTGCTGTTGGATCCTGATTCGAAAGCTGGGCAATCAGAATTTTCATGAACATATCCTTATCCATCGCTTTATTCGTCGGTACCTGTGATTTTTCAGGAAGCTGGTATGAACTACTATCCGTTTTGATTGCGTCAGTCATCGTCTTCCTCCTCTTCTTCGTCTACTGGAACGGGTGTCTCTTGATACGGTGACTCATGCTCCTGCTGATCACGTGTGAAAGATTGTTGGAACTCCCGCGCACTCGAAGCAATCATCCCCGTCTCGATCTTTACGACTGGTGTCTGTTGATGCAAGACGGTTTGTAATTTCCCAAGTTGTTGCTCGATTGATTGTTTTGCTTGCTCGGTGCTCGCAAATAGTTTGACAGTCAATGCCCCTTCTTTACGATCGAGTTGAACGACAACCTCACCAAGTTGCTCTGGGTACAGGCGAATCGACAATCGTGTGGACCCATCCGCACCTTTTATGAATGGTGCTTGCTGCAGTGCGGCTTCAATCCGTTGTTGAATCTGTTCTGAGACAGGTAGCGGCACTGGACGAATCGTTTGCAACGGAGTGCCTCTGTAAATCGGCATACTCATCGGAGGCGGTGCGGCTTTTCCTTCTGGATCAACGGGCATGGTCGCTTTTCGCATGAGTGAAGCGAATGCTAACGGAAGCGGTGTTTTTCCTTTTGCCTGCTCGGCTACAGCTACAATGTCCGGCTTGATCGTTTCGACAACAGAACCAGTTTGCGGGAGTGTCTGTTTCACTGGCATCGCAGAAACCACTCCGTCCATTGTTGAAACTGGCGACTGCTTTAACATGTTCGTGTCATAATCTTTTACTTTGATCGTATCATTCGTCATTGTCTGCAAGACGAACTGTTGAAGTGATGGTGGCAATTGATCGAACTGACCTTTCGCCTGCTCCATATTTCCTTCGAGCAATTGTTTGACGAACGCTAGAAGTTGCTCCATTTTCTTTGGGTCTTGTTTTAACGCCTCTACTTCTGGTTGTTTCAGTAAGGAGAGAATCTCATCCGGCTGGTCTACAAGTTGTTGCATCCAGTCCGGTAAGGGTTGCGTCTCCGTTTCCGGCTCGAGTGTCATCGCATCCGCTGAGACTGATGACGGTAACGCCGTCGGCAGTTTTGTCAGATAATCAAGTAATGAGGCGAATTGACCACCAACCGTAGTCATCTCTCCTTTTTTTCCTGATCCTGTATTTAAGGTCGGGAAGGATGGTTGTGTTACTTCCGTCATGTTCATCAGGCTTCCCTCCTTACTTCGTCGCGAGTAACTGTGTCAAGGCGGCTGCTTTCTTAGCATCCATCTTGGCAATGATCGCCGCCTGTTGTTCCGCATCGATGTCCTCGATGATTGGTACGACTTCGGTCGGACTGAGTTCATTTAAAATCAGCGCAGCATCCTTTGGTGCCATTTCAGCATATACATCCGTCACGGATGCTGTTTTTTTCTTCGTCGTTTTTGTTTGATCCGTTGTTTGCGCAGGTGTCTGTTTTAACTGATCCCTCTCAGCAATCAAACGTTCAACTTCCTGCTCTTTCGCTTTTAAGGTATCCGATTGTTCCTTACTTTGATTGCGTAATTTTTTGATTTCTTGATTCGCTACTTTCAGACGACGTTCGAGTTCTGCTGATGGATTCGCCTGATTCGTAGTCGTTTTTTCGGTTGCGAACGGTAAGGATAGTAGTGGACGTCCATTCGCATAATTCAATACGAAATAAGCCGTCAACAAGATTAAAATCAAAGGAATGACCAATAAAGGTAAAATCCACCCTTTTGATGTTTTATTTTCACTCATATCATCCGTCCTCTTCCAAACTGTAACAATGCCAGTTCATCTAATTGATTTTGTTCCGTCAATGCTTCGATTCGTTTCGTTTCGACTGTATGATTCTCTTGGAGACGACTAAATTTCTTCTCTTCGATTAACGCTCGTTCGAGTGCTTCTTGTGTACGTTCGTAACGATTTTTCGATTGTGTCACGTACAATTGCTGTCGTTCGATTTCCTGCTTCACGACATCCCGAGCGCGTTCTCGATATTGCGAAGACGTCAGTTCCACGACGCCAATCTCATCTTGTGCCTTCAGAAAGGACTCATATCGAACGAGCAGATGATATAATTTTTCGACTTCAAGCTCATATTGCTTTTTATGAAGGCTCAGTTCTTTAGCGACGCGATCCTTCTCCGCTTCAGCTAAAGGAATGATTCGTTCATAGATCGTCTTCATCATTCGTCCTCCTTACTGAATCGTTGCCATGAGTTGATGACAAGCCGCTTCGAAATCACTGTCTTCATGAATTTGTTGTTTCAAGAAACGAATCAGCTCCGGATATGTATCGACGGCACGGTCAATTTCCGGGTTCGTTCCTGTTTTGTATGCTCCGATATTGATTAAGTCCTCCGAATCGAGATACGTCGATAACAATTGTCGAAATGCGACAGCAGCGGTCTTTTGTTCAGATGTCGTAATTTGATTCATGACACGGCTGATGGACCGTAAGACATGAATCGCTGGGAACTGCCCTTTGTTCGCAAGGTTACGATCCAGAACGAAGTGACCGTCTAAGATCCCTCGTACGGCGTCGGCGATTGGTTCATTCATGTCGTCTCCATCGACGAGGACTGTGTAGAAAGCAGTAATCGAACCGTCTTGTGTTTTCCCGCTCCGTTCAAGTAGCTGAGGAAGCAGAGCGAATACGCTTGGTGTATATCCTTTCGACGCAGGGGGTTCACCTGTTGCAAGACCGATTTCCCGCTGTGCCATCGCAAAACGAGTAACTGAGTCCATCATCAAGACCACATTTTTCCCTTGATCTCGAAAATATTCAGCGATTGCCGTTGCCGTATAGGCACCTTTTAGACGAACAAGTGGAGGTTGATCGCTCGTTGCTACGACTAAAATAGATCGTTTCATCCCCTCTTCACCAAGTTCTGCCTCTACAAATTCCTTGACTTCACGTCCTCGTTCACCAATCAAAGCGATGACATTGATGTCTGCTGTCGATCGTTTCGCGATCATCCCGAGTAATGTCGATTTTCCGACACCTGATCCTGCGAACAAACCCACACGTTGTCCTTGACCGACTGTCAACAGTCCATCAATGGCACGGATGCCAGTCGAGAGAACATCACTGATGCGAGGACGTTCGAGTGGACTAGGTGGTTTACGAACGATCGATGTCGTGCGTAAATTTTCTAATGACTCACCATCTAGTGGTCTTCCTAGACCATCAAGCACCTTACCAATCAGTTCGTTCCCTACTGGAACGTGGAGTGGTTTTCCTGTCGCAAGAACAATCGAGCCTGGAGCAATCGATGTCGTTTCACCGTATGGCATGAGTAGGACATGCCCTTCTCTAAATCCGACGACTTCTGCTTCGATTGTCTGACGTTGTTGGATTTGGATTAAACACCGCTCACCGATTGCCACTGCTGTCGGTCCTCGCGATTCGATCATCAACCCGATCACTTGGACGACCTTACCAGAGTGCTGTACAAGTTCTTCTGAGCGAATTTCTCGAACCGCGGCCTGCATCGCATTGAGATTAAACATGATGTAAAACCTCATTGATTTTGGTTTGCAATGCTTCAAAGCCACTGGTTAAACCGCCAGTGATCGCTCCATTCTCCGAATCAATCCGATAATCACGTGCCTTTAACGCTGGATCAAATCGCAATTGAATCGTTGCGTTGGCACCTAGAACGCCTTGTAGTCGTTCTTCAAGTAACACGACCCGTTCAAAATCCGCCGGTGACGCATAGATGATGATTTTTTCACGATCGCGGAACTGAATGATCAATTGATGTAACAATTGGTATAACGCTTCTTCCTCTTCATCATGTAACTGTTCTAAAAATTGATGTGTCACTTGGAGTCCGAGGACACATAATTCATGTTCTAGTCGCATCAATCGTTCTTGACTCTGCTCTTCTAGGCGATCAGCAAACGAATTCGTTTTGGCAATCTGCTCTTCAAACGTTGCTTGTCCTTCCGCATGTCCTGTTTCAAATCCAGCTTGATACCCTTGTTGACGTGCTTCTTCTAACGCTTGAAGGCGTTCTTGCTCGAACTGCTGTTGACGCTGTTCGAAATCTAGGAGCATCGCCTGTCGAAGGCGCTCTAACTCAGCGTGTCCTTCTGCCATCTTCTCTTCGTAGAATGTATCTGGAACGATCGTAGGCTCTTCCTGACTGGTCCGAACCTGCACGAGCGTTCGCTCCTGTCGTTCAATTACTGCTTGTCTCTTGATGACGTTAGACAACAATATCATCTCCTCCACCACGAGCAACGACGATCTCACCCATGTCCTCTAAGCGGCGGATGATTCCGACGATTCGACTTTGAGCTTCTTCGACGTCTCGGAGACGCACAGGACCCATGAATTCCATGTCCTCTTTGAACGACTCGACCATCCGTTGTGACATGTTGCGATAGACCATGTCTTTGACATCGTCTGACGATACTTTGAGTGCCAATAGTAAATCCTCGTTTGAGACTTCGCGAATGATTCGCTGTATCGCCCGCGCATCGAGTGTGACGATGTCTTCGAAGACGAACATCCGTTTTTTGATTTCTTCCGCAAGTTCTGGATCCTGAATCTCGAGCGTATCGAGAATCGTTCGTTCCGTTGTGCGGTCGACGCCATTTAATACTTGAACGACAGCCTCGATGCCTCCCGATTGAGCAAAATCTTGCATCCCTGCTTGTGATAGATTCCGTTCAAGAATTTGTTCTACCTCGCTGATGATTTCCGGATTCATCCGGTCCATCGTCGCAATCCGTCTTGCTACATCGGACTGTGCTTCTGCCGGGAGCTCCGAGAGAATCTGACCTGATTTTGCAGGATCGAGATGGGCAAGAACAAGTGCGATCGTTTGTGGATGTTCATTTTGAATGAAGTTCAGAAGCTGTTTCGGATCTGCCTTGCGTGCAAACTCAAACGGACGGACTTGTAACGTCGACGTCAGGCGATAGATGAGTTCCATCGCTTTTTCTTCGCCAAGTGCTTTTTCAAGGACAGATTTAGCAAATCCGATTCCACCTTGCGTGATATAGTTCTGCGCCATCGCTAGTTCATGAAACTCATCAAGGACGACTAACTTCTCTTCTGGATCAATCCGTTTCATGCTAGAGATTTGAAGGGTTAACCATTCCATCTCTTCTTCCGATAAATGTTTATATACACTGGCAGCGACTTCAGGACCTAACGAAATCATGAGAATCGCAGCCTTTTCACGACTGTTCATTTCTAGCTTCTTCATCTCATCAATCCTCCGCTAACCAAGTACGTAATAATTTTGCGAACTCATCCGGATTAGACGCGGCGAGTTTCTCAAGCTGTTTGCGTTTGACTGCACCATCGCTTGTATCTTCTGTTGAGAGTTCAGGAATTTCGGTTTCGATCGGCGTCCATTCCTCAAGTTCTTCGATTTCATTCGCTCTCCGTCGACGCATGAGGAGAATGACTGCTCCAATGACGAGGATTGCTGCACCACCAAGTGCGAACCATACCCACATCGGTGTCGCCGTCGTCGTTTTCGTCGCCGTCGTTGTTTTAGCGAACGGTCGAGACATGACAACGACTTTATTAGCAAGTTCTGCATCCGTCAGCGTCGTTTTCGCATCCGTCTTCGTTAACGACGTCCGGATGATGGAATACATCATCGTTTGTAAATCCGTCTGTAATTGCGGATCGATTTGATTTTGACCTTTTGGCGGCTCGACGATGATTTGAATTCCTAAATCCCGAATTTCATAAGGAGCACCTGTAATCTGTTTCGTGATGCGATTGACTTCATAGTTGATGATGTCGTGCGTCTTCTCACTCGTATCACCGGTCGTTCCAGTACCTGCTGGGAAGTTCGTCGTCTCATTTTGTCCCGTACCTGCTGTTCCGGCATTCGCAGACCCTGTATACGCCTCTGCTACTTTTTCTGCCGATGTGACAATCCCTTCGATTTTATCGGGATCTACTGGTTCAACAAGCTTTTGTTCTTCCTGACGTTTCGTGACATCGACATCTGCCGTAACCGAAACGAGCGCTTTTTGTGGACCGAGAACGACAGACAACATTTGTTGAATCTGTTTACGTAAATCGTTTTCCGTCGTTTTTTTCAGCGCCATCGGATCTGTCCCGCCCGCTGTTTGCGTAGCGTTACCTGGCTCGTAGTACGTAAAGTACTGATCCATGATCGTAATATTTTCTTCTTTTAAGTTCGGGATACTCTTTGCAATCAGATGGTAAAGACCTTGGACTGTTTGATTGTTCAGATTACTACCCGCACTAGAAGTCAAGACGACAGAAACCGTTGAAGATTCTTTTTCATCGGAGAGAAAGACGCTCTTTTCTGGAAGAGTAATCATGACTTTTGCAGACTCGATCCCGTTAACTTGTGTAATCAAGTTTTCAAGTTCTGTCTGCATCGTATCGCGTTCAAGAATATTCATTTCTTTATCTGTCGTACCAAATCCAGCATTCTCACTAAAGAAGGAATAATCAATCTGACCAGACTTCGGAATACCTGCCGTTGCTAATTCGACTTTCAAGTTTTCCACGTTTGCTTCCGGAACGAGAATCGTCACACCGTTTGCTGAGCTGACGACTTCCGACGCGATTCCATCCTCATTTAGCTTTTCTGTTACTTGCCCTGCCTCTTGAGGTGACAATTTCGAATAAAGTGGCGTCATCGTTGGTTTAGATAACCAGATAATGGCGACAATCAACGCTGCTAAAACGACGACGATGCTTCCAAGAATCATCGCTTTTTTCGCAAGTGACCACTCTTTCCATGTCGTATTCATAGCTCCGAATCGAGCTTTTATTCGTTCGTTCATTCAACATCTCCCACGCTTTCCTTAACAGTCACAGTTGCATACGCATCATTTCTTGGTATGCTTCGATGCCTTTGTTTCGGACTTCAAGGGCGAGTTGCATAGAAAGCGATGCCTCTTCTGTTTTAATCATGATGTTATGTAGATCCGTCGTCTTCCCTGTCGCTAGGTCGACACGCGCTTGAGATGAGGCTTGCTGTGTTGCATTCAGTCCGTTCATCGCCTCGCTGAGCACCTCACTGAAATCACTTGGTGTCGTCTTCGCGATTGTCTGAGTGGGTAAGACCATTTGCATGTTTTGAATAGGTTGAATTGCCATCCCGTCATCTCCTCTATTTATTTACCGATCTCCATCGCTTTGACGAGCATCGCTTTTGTTGCATTTAAGGCCGTTACGTTCGCTTCGTAAGAACGTGTCGCTCCCATCATGTCGACCATTTCTTTCAATAGATCGACATTCGGCATCTTGACGTATCCAAGTTCATCCGCATCTGGATGCGTCGGATTATATTCTAATTTGAACGGTTCAGGATCTTTCTTCAATTCGCTGACCGTGACCCCATTAGCAGTTTCTTTTAAAACAGCAAGTTTCCTCGCATAGGGTTGCCATTGACCGTTGACAAGCTCACCACGTGTCGTTTGAGCATTGGCGATGTTTGCTGAGACAGTATCCAGTCGTAAACGCTGGGCAGTAAGCCCAGACGCAGATGTATGAAAGTCATTGAACATACTCATCGATTATTTTCCTCCCCGGATGACAGACTGGATACCCGAGAACTTACGATTTAATTGCTCCACGAGCGCCTCATACTCAATTTGATTGCGTGATAATTCAGACATCTCAAGATCGATATCGACACCGTTTCCATCATTACGCATCGTATTTGGTCGATCGACGATACTACCAGTCGTTCCGATTGTTGCATGACGTTTTAGGCTCATCTTCATCTCTGAATCGAGAACATCTCCAAACGCCACTCGCTTCGCCTTATAACCCGGTGTATCGAC
This sequence comes from Exiguobacterium sp. EF_C8, assembly GCF_054956715.1. NCBI lineage: Bacteria > Bacillati > Bacillota > Bacilli > Caryophanales > Exiguobacterium > Exiguobacterium sp. EF_C8. Next base: position 2,035,934 of record NZ_CM143264.1, read on the forward strand.
ATTCGCGATATTTTTAGCAATAACTTCTTGTGCCATGACCGTTCGATTGACGGCTTGCGTCATCAAACTGTAGTCAGACCCTAACCAATTCATGTTCTTTCCTCCACTCATGGAACTAGTATTCGAATTTGCGACAAATATTAAGTCATTAGTAACACATCTGAAATAATTGAAACAAATAGGTCAATGTTTGAAAAGAAGTTTTTTGAAAAATAGGGTAATGAGATGCTAATATTCTGTTTTTTATTCCCTTTTCTTATAAAAATGATAAATAATACCTAGTCAAACAAAAGAGACCTAGTACTTTACTAGGTCTCTTATTTATTAATAGCCATTTTCTATTTTTAGTTTGATTTAATTCGCTCTAATTCATATAGGAAGTTATCATTTAAGATTTTAATATACGTTCCCTTCATACCAAGCGAACGTGACTCGATGACTCCTGCACTTTCGAGTTTACGAAGTGCATTGACGATAACAGAACGCGTAATACCAACACGATCGGCAATTTTTGAAGCGACAAGTAGTCCTTCATTACCCTCGAGTTCTTCAAAGATATGTTCGATTGCTTCGAGTTCTGAATAAGATAACGAATTGATCGCCATCTGAACGACTGCTTTCTTACGTGCCTTGTCTTCCGCTTCATGAGCCTTCTCACGAAGGATTTCCATCCCAACGACTGTCGCCCCATACTCTGCAAGCACGAGATCTTCTTCGTTGAAATCTTCTACCATACGGCCTAGGACAAGCGTACCAAGGCGTTCTCCACCACCGATGATTGGTACGATCGTCGTTTTCGACGTTTCGAACGTATCACGGTTGTCGACTGGGAATGCCGTGTGTTCGCTATCGATGGCAATGTTTGCTGTCGTTTCAGTGACGTTAAATAATTTTTTCGTGTAATCTTCCGGGAATTGGCGTTCTTCCAAGAAACCACGGACCCGGTCATTTTCGATTTGTTGCTTAATTGCGATACCTAGTAACTTACCGCGTCGACTTACGATGAATGTGTTCGATTCCATGACTTCGCTGAGCCGATCAGCCATGACCTTGAAATCAACATGTGTGCTTGCTTCTTGTTGTAACATCGTATTCAGCTTCCGCGTTTTCGCCAATAAATTCATTTTTTCTTCCTCCACTTTATAAGATGAACTGACTTAAGTCTCGATCATCTGCTACTTTTCCAACACGATCCGTCACGTATTGTGGCGTGATCGTTACATCCGTTTCAGGCATGTCTGCTGCTTCGAAGGATAATTCTTCAAGTACGCGCTCCATGATCGTATACAAGCGCCGCGCTCCGATATTATCCGTCTCATCGTTTACCTGTGCAGCAATCCGTGCAATTTCACGAATGGCCTCTTCTGTAAAGGTGACATGAACGTGCTCTGCCCCTAGTAATGCTTTATATTGTTTGAGTAATGCTTGATTCGGTTCAGTTAAAATTTTAACAAAGTCATCTTCCGTCAAACTGTCGAGTTCGACACGGATCGGGAAACGACCTTGGAGTTCAGGAATTAGATCAGACGGTTTCGCCATATGGAATGCACCGGCAGCGATAAACAAGATATGATCCGTCTTGACTGGTCCATATTTCGTGACGATCGTCGATCCCTCAACGATCGGCAAAATATCTCGTTGAACACCTTCTCGTGAAACACCTGCTGAATCATGTCCCTTTGTCGCAATCTTATCAATCTCATCAACGAAAATGATGCCCATTTGTTCTGCACGGCGGACCGCTTCGTCATGAACTTCATTTAAGTCAAGCAATCGTTCCGCTTCTTCTGCGGTCAAAATCGGACGTGCTTCTTTAACCGTGAGCTGGCGCTTCTTCGTTTTCTTCGGCATGACTTGTCCAAGCATATCCTGAAGATTTGCGAGCCCCTCCATGCCTTGTTGTCCGGAGAATAAATCAACTTGACGTTCTTCAACATCGACCTCGATCATTCGATCTTCGAGTTGACCTGTCAGCAATTGCTGACGGAGTAGCGAACGATCAGCTGTTGCTTCCGATGTATCTGGCTCTTGCTGCTTTTGGTTCCCACCGAACAACATCTCAAACGGATTCGTTCCACCACCGAGACCAGATGACGCTTTTTTGCCAGACAACGCATCAACGATTCGTTCGTTCGCCACTGCCTCCGCCCGATCTTTAAGCGCTTCTTTTTTCTCATCTTTGACAAGACGTAGAGACGCTTCCACAAGATCTCGTACCATCGATTCTACGTCGCGACCGACATATCCTACTTCCGTGAACTTCGTCGCTTCGATTTTGACGAACGGCGCTCGGACGAGTTTCGCGAGACGTCGCGCAATCTCTGTTTTTCCGACACCGGTAGGTCCGATCATCAGGATATTCTTTGGCGTGACTTCATCCCGCATCGATGCATCGAGTAATTGTCGACGGTATCGATTACGTAAAGCGATCGCCACCGCACGTTTAGCATCAGCTTGTCCGATGACATGTTCATTCAACTTCTCGACGATTTGTCTTGGCGTCAATTCATGCATGGTCATTGCCTCCGATCGTTTCTAAGATGATTTGATCGTTCGTAAAGACACAGAGTTCTCCAGCCGTCTCAAGCGCCGCACGAGCGATTTCTTCTGCCGTGAGATGACTTGCGTGTCGAGCTAACGCGCGACCTGCAGCAAGCGCATAATTACCACCTGAACCGATCGCAAGAATGCCGTCATCCGGTTCGATGACTTCTCCGTTTCCGGATACAAGTAACAGATGTGTTCCATCCATGACGAGTAAGAGTGCTTCTAGTTGACGCAACATCTTATCGCCTCGCCATTCCTTCGCCAGTTCAACAGCTGCCCGTTGTAAGTTCCCGTTATACATTTCAAGCTTCGCTTCGAATTTTTCAAAGAGTGTAAACGCGTCCGCGACACTTCCAGCAAATCCGGCAATGACTTTGCCACCATAGAGGCGCCGTACTTTTTTCGCACTTTTCTTCATGATGACTTGGTTTCCGAAAGTCACCTGTCCGTCTCCACTCATCGCGGATTGTCCGTTATGTTGAATCGCAAAAATCGTCGTTGCATGAAACATCAATGTTTCCTCCCTTAGGCACGAGGATGTGCTTGTTGATAAACATGTCGTAATCGTTCCGTTGTTACGTGTGTATACTGACCGGTCGTCGAAAGAGATGCATGTCCAAGTAGCTCCTGGACCGCTCGCAAATCGGCTCCTCTTTCTAGCAGATCCGTCGCGAAACTATGACGAAGCGCATGGGGTGTCACATGTTTCCCAACGAGTTGTTCCCCTTTTTTCATGATTTTCCGAATCGCATCCGTCGTCAATCGACGTCCTGAATGAGACAAGAACAATGCTTGCTCATGACCTGCAACTGGATCTCGTGATGGTAAGTACAGTTCTAATGCATCTTTCGCAAAGGTTCCAATTGGCGCAATGCGCTCTTTCCCACCTTTTCCATACACATGGACGTAGGAATGATCAGTTGCGAGATCACGAAGATCCAGTTGAACGACCTCGCTGACTCGCATACCCGTCGCATATAAAAGTTCCACTAACGCGACATTCCGGTTACCAAGCGTATCACTCGATCGAAATGCATCGAGGAAACGTTCATATTCCGTTGGGACAAGGAATGTCGGAAGTCCTTGTTGTCGTTTTGGTGCTTTTAATCCATCGAATGGATTAGGTTCATCGGTGTCACGTGTCAAAAAACGACCAAATTGTTTGAGGCAGGAAACTTTTTGCGCAATCGTTGCTCGCGCCAGCTCCTGATCGTAAAGAGCATACAAATAACGCCGTGCACTTGCCAATTCAATCGATCGTAATTGATGATCGCGGCAAAAAGCGGCGTATTGTCGAAGTGTTTGATCATAAGAGCGACCTGTATTCGGAGATAATTGACGTTCAATATGAACATACCGCATGAAATCTTCTAGCAGTCGCTCAAAAGCAGTGTCTATCCCCATGAATGCGCCCCCTTCTGACCATTTCATTCTCGAATCGCCCTTAGCATAGCACAGACCAAGTAGTCTGACAATAGACCAAAAACCGAAAAATTAACGAAATTATCACGCTTTTATGACAAATTAAGAAATGGGGAGAAAGAGCGCTGAATCACGCCTTTCTCCCCATCAACAATCACATATCCGTGAAATCTTTGATCGCTTCAAGCGCTCGCTCTGCATAGAGCGCATACTTCTCTGGTTTTTTCATCCGAACCGGGTGACCGACAAGTGCCGGAACCAAACCGAAGTTGGCATTCATTGGCTGGAAATTTTTCCCCTCCGTCGTCGTGATGTAATGCGACATTGCACCCATCATCGTCTCTTGCGGGAATGCAACCGGTTCTGCCTCGTTAACAAGACGCGCCGCATTGATTCCGGCAGTCAAGCCGGATGCTGCTGACTCGACGTATCCTTCGACCCCTGTCATTTGACCAGCAAAGAACAAGTCGTCACGCGTACGTGTTTGATACGTCGGTTTCAACAAGTTCGGTGAGTTGACGAACGTGTTACGATGCATAACACCATAACGGACGATTTCTGCATTTTCAAGACCCGGAATCAAACGAATGATCCGCTTTTGTTCGCCCCATTTTAAATGTGTCTGGAAGCCGACGAGATTAAACAGTGTCCCTGCTGAATTGTCTTGACGCAGTTGAACGACAGCATATGGTCGTTTTCCTGTTTTCGGATCTTCGAGTCCGACTGGCTTCATTGGTCCGAATAAGAGCGTTTTCGGACCACGAGAAGCGAGTACTTCAAAAGGCATGCATCCTTCGAAGTAAATCTCTTTTTCGAATTCCTTCAACGGAACGACTTCCGCATTGATTAGCTCGTCATAGAAGAGTTGGAATTCTTCTTCCGTCATTGGGCAATTCAAGTAGGCAGCTTCCCCTTTATCGTAACGCGATTTTAGGTACACCTTCTCACGATCGATTGTATCCCCGTCGAGAATCGGTGCCGCTGCATCGAAGAAGTACAGGTAATCTTCGCCTGTGAATTGTTTAAGTGATTCCGATAATGCCGCACTCGTCAACGGACCCGTCGCAACGATCGTCGGACCATCTGGAATCGCTTCGATTTCTTCATGGTGGACTGTAACGTTCGGATGGTTTTTCAACGTTTCCGTCACGTATCCTGCAAAGTCATGCCGATCGACAGCAAGTGCTCCACCTGCTGGGACGCTCGCTAAGTCTGCCGCCTTCATGATCAAGGAATCGAGCTGACGCATTTCTTCCTTTAATACACCGACTGCGTTCGTCAGCTGATTTGCCCGAAGTGAGTTCGAACAGACGAGTTCTGCGAATTGGTCTGTATGGTGCGCGGGTGTCTGTTTGACTGGCCGCATTTCATATAAATCTACTTGTACGCCGCGTTTTGCAAGTTGCCATGCTGCTTCAGAACCTGCAAGTCCCGCGCCGATTACCGTTACACGTTTCAACGGTCATTCCTCCTCTTGCTCCTGATCGATGCGTGTTTCATGATGTCCACAAGATGTACATTCTACTTTCACACCGTTCTTGATTTTCTTTTGTACCATCATACTGCTACATACCGGACATGGTTCTTCGACCGGTTTATCCCACGAAACGAACTCACATTCCGGATAGTTCGAACAACCGTAGAACAAACGTCCTTTTTTACTTCGTCGTTCGACGATATCACCGGTTCCACATGTCGGACACTTCACACCAATCTCGACTTGGATCGGTTTCGTGTTACGACACTCTGGGAAATTCGAGCACGCCATGAACTTACCATAACGTCCCATCTTTATGACCATCGGATGACCACAGACTTCACAATCTTCTCCAGCTGGTTCATCTTTGATTTCAATCTTCTCGATCTCTGCTTCCGCTCGTGTCAGACGTTTCGCAAAGGATTTATAGATTGGATCGACGACTTCCGTCCACTGCATGTCGCCTTTTTCGATCGCATCGAGTAAAGCTTCCATGTCTGCCGTGAACTGGACAGTGATGAACTCTTGGAAATAGTCGCTGATCATATCGATGACGAGTTCACCAAGTTCCGTTGGTAAGAATTTCTTCTCTTCAAGCGTCACGTAACCCCGTTTTTGAATCGTATCAAGTGTCGGCGCATACGTCGACGGACGACCAATTCCGAGTTCTTCCATCGCCCGGACAAGACGCGCTTCCGTATAACGTGGTGGTGGTTGAGTAAAGTGTTGCTTCGGTTCGATTGCTGATTGTTTCAACTCTTCCCCTTTATCAAGTGGAGGAAGTAATCCTTCCTTGACGTCGGTGACGGCCTCATCATCGGTATCTTCGATGTAAACCTTCATGAAGCCTGGGAATTTAACAGTTGATCCGTTCGCACGGAACATAACATCGTTTGAGACAAGGTCGATTTTGACGGTATCGAGAATTGCTGGCGCCATCTGACTTGCGACGAATCGTTCCCAGATCAGTTTATATAAACGGAATTGGTCACGCGATAGATACGATTTAACGAGTTGTGGTTCACGCATTGTCGAAGTCGGGCGAACCGCTTCGTGCGCATCCTGTGAGTTCGCTGATTTCTTTTCTTTGCGTTTTTCACTTGCGATGTATTCTTTTCCATACGCCTGCTCGATGAACCCGTGTGCTTCGAGGTTCGCCGATTCAGACGTCCGTGTTGAATCGGTACGCATATACGTGATCAAACCGACCGTACCTTCTTTTCCGATCTCGATTCCTTCGTATAGCTGTTGTGCGATCATCATCGTCTTCTTCGCTCGGAAATTCAGTTTACGTGCTGCTTCCTGTTGCAAAGAACTAGTCGTAAACGGTAACGCTGGATTCCGTTTCCGCTCTTTTTTCGTGACGGAATCAACTGTGAAGTCTTCTGAGAGTTGATTCAAGATTTGATCGACTTCTTCTTGCGAATGAAGTTCACGTTTCTTACCATCGACTCCGTAGAAGTTTGCTTCGAGCTTTTCACCGTTTGCATCGAGTTCGAGTTTGATCGTCCAGTATTCTTCTGGCATGAACGCATTGATTTCTTGTTCCCGGTCGATAATCATCTTAACGGCAACCGATTGTACACGTCCTGCAGATAAACCTTTTTTGATCTTCTTCCATAATAACGGACTCATGCTATAACCAACAAGGCGGTCCAAGATACGACGTGCTTGCTGTGCATCCACAAGATCATAATTGAGCTTGCGTGGTCGCTTGAACGAATCCTTGATGGCATCTTTCGTGATTTCATTGAAAACGACGCGGCACTCTGTTGATTCATCAACGCCTAATGCTTTGGCTAAATGCCATGCGATCGCTTCCCCTTCACGGTCGGGGTCGGCTGCGAGATAGATTTTTTGTGCTTTTTTCGCAGCTGTCTTGAGTTCTTTTAAGACCGGACCTTTACCACGGATCGTGATATATTTCGGTTCATAGTCATGTTCGACGTCGACTCCCATTTGGCTTTTCGGCAAGTCAATGACGTGCCCCATCGACGCTTTCACGGTATAGTTGGATCCGAGATAACGTTTAATGGTTTTTGCCTTAGCGGGTGACTCGACGATTACTAGATATTTTGCCATTGCAATCGCTCCCTATTAGAGGCGTACTCGTATTTTAATCTCACTTATCATAGTAGTCTCGATTCCCATTTGTCAACGTTCAGCCGAATAGTTTTTGAAACTTCTTCCGGATCAAGGAGTGGAATCGCTCCTTCTGCGATCAATTGATTCGTTCCGGCAAAGAACGTTTCAGTCGGACATCCCGGTAAACAATAGACATCTTTTCCTTGATCGAGTGCGTGACTTGCTGTGTTCATCGTACCACTTCGTTTTGCTGCCTCGACGATGATCAACGACGAGGACAATCCGGCAATAATCCGATTTCGTTCTAGAAATTGAAATTTTTGAATGGGTGTGCCAGGTGGATATTCGGAGAGAAGAAGACCATTCGAGAAGATACGTTCAAAAAGAGCAGCATGGGAAGTAGGATATAGACGATCAAGTCCGCCGGCAAGAACCGCAATCGTTGTCTGTTGATGTTTTAAGGATAGACGATGGACGAGGGCATCGATGCCATATGCGCCTCCGGAAACGGTGGCGAGATCTGGATGAAAGAAGGGTTGTAGAAAATGCATGCGGGAAAGGTGTTGCGGTGAGGGAGTTCGACTACCGATGATACTGATGCGTGGAAGAGTTAGGCGGGACGGATCACCGCGGTAAAAGAGGGCATAGATAGGTTGAGGAATCGTCAGTAGTACGGTTGGAAACAGTGGATCTCCTTTGACTAGAATCGACTCTTCGATCCGATCAAGTTGCAGTGCCTGTTCATATCGTTTTCGAAGCCGATTTGAAACGGGTAATTCATGACTTGGAACGATTCCGAACCGTTCAATCAATTGAACAATCGGATATGGTACCTGACACATGGCGAAGCGGACATACAGTTCTCGATTCATGAGATCAACGCTCCTTCTTTAAGCTTCTTATTTATATAGAAGAAAGCCGTCCTGATTTGATCAGGACAGCTCTTTTTTTGATTTATTTGACTGTGCTGTTCGTCACGCACTCGTCATAGATCCCTGCTTCTTTGATGACACGGATTAACGTCTCACCAATGACAGCTGGTGTTTCTGCCACTTCAATTCCGTTTGCACGGAGTGTCTTGATTTTTTCAGCAGCTGTTCCTTTACCGCCGGAAATGATCGCACCTGCGTGACCCATCCGTTTACCGGCAGGAGCCGTTTGACCACCGATGAAACCGATGACTGGCTTCGTCATGTTCGCTTTGACCCACTCAGCCGCTTCTTCTTCCGCTGTTCCACCGATTTCACCTAACATGATGACGGCTTTTGTTTCTGGATCTTCATTGAACGCTTTTAGCGTATCGATGAAGTCTGTTCCATTGACTGGGTCGCCCCCGATACCGACAGCTGTCGATTGACCGATGCCTGCCGTCGTCAATTGATGAACAGCTTCATACGTCAACGTTCCAGAACGCGAAACGATTCCGACATGTCCCGGTGTATGGATGTATCCTGGCATGATACCAAGTTTTGCGACACCTGGAGTGATGACGCCTGGGCAGTTTGGTCCGATAAGACGAACTGGCTTGCCCTCAAGGTAACGTTTTACTTTAACCATATCAAGAACTGGAATACCTTCCGTGATACAGATGATCAATGCGATGTTCGCATCTGCTGCTTCCATGATCGCATCTGCTGCGAATGCTGGTGGCACGTAGATAATCGATGCGTTCGCACCTGTTTTGTCGACCGCTTGTGCGACCGTATCGAAGACCGGAACACCACCAAGTACTTCCGTACCGCCTTTTCCTGGTGTGACACCACCTACGAGGTTTGTTCCGTAGTCGATCATCTGTTCACCATGGAACATCCCTTGATTACCTGTAATCCCTTGAATAATGACTTTCGTCGATTCGTTCACCCAAATACTCATCTTTAGCTCCCCCTTACTTCACGAGCGCAGCAATTTTTTCTGCGCCGTCTGCCATTGATGTAGCTGCTGTAATCGCTAGACCTGAATCTTTGAGAATTTGTTTTCCTGCATCAACGTTCGTCCCTTCAAGACGAACGACGAGCGGCAATTCGAGACCGACTTCTTTTGTCGCCGCAACGATACCTTCTGCGATGACGTCACATTTCATGATTCCACCGAAAATGTTAACGAAAATCCCTTTAACGTTCTCATCCGACAAGATCAGTTTGAAGGCTTCTGTTACCTTCTCCTTCGTCGCACCACCACCGACATCAAGGAAGTTCGCAGGATCACCACTGAAGTGTTTGATGATATCCATCGTTGCCATGGCAAGACCAGCACCATTGACGAGGCAGCCGATATTTCCATCGAGCGCGATGTAGTTCAAATCACTCTTCGATGCTTCGACTTCGCGTGGATCTTCTTCTGTTTCATCACGTAACGCCACGATGTCCGCATGACGATATAATGCGTTCGAGTCGAAGTTCAACTTCGCGTCCAGCGCGAGAACTTCGCCATCCTTCGTCGTAACGAGTGGGTTAATTTCTGCGATTGAACAATCCTTGTCGACGAAGAAATTATAAAGTTTCGTGACCATACCGACGAACTTGTTGACGAGCTTCACAGGAACACCCATTGCGAACGCAAGTTTACGCGCTTGGAATCCTTGAAGACCAACTGCAGGATCGACGACTTCTTTAATGATTTTTTCCGGTGTCGCTTCCGCCACCTCTTCGATGTCCATACCACCTTCGCTTGATCCCATGATGACGACACGTCCTGTCACACGATCAAGTACGATTCCAAGATAGTATTCTTTATCAATCGCACAGCCTTCTTCGACGAGAAGACGTTGAACGACTTTTCCTTCGGGACCTGTTTGGTGCGTGACGAGCGTTTTGCCGAGTAACTCCGTCGCATATTCCTTCACTTCTTCTTGCGATTTCGCAAGCTTGACGCCACCTGCTTTACCGCGTCCCCCCGCGTGAATTTGAGCTTTGACGACTTTAATCGGGCCTGACAATTGTTCTGATGCATCGACCGCCTCTTCGACGGTGAAGGCTGCGATTCCGTTTGGTACGGGTACCCCGTACGAACGAAGTAATTCTTTTGCCTGATACTCATGTACATTCATGAAAAAATCCCCCTTAACCCCTTTAGTTTCGGCTCTTTCATTGTAGTTAAAATTGGAAGCGCTGTCTATCGTTATCGACCGAAAGCTTTATTTTTTCAGAATTCCATCTTGATCAAGACGATATAAAAAGGCGAATAATTCGGCAATGACACCGTATAGTTCTTCTGGGATCTGTTCTGATACTTGAACAGCATCCAGTAACGTCATCAGCGTTTCGTCCTGCCGGATCGGAATATCGTGCTTTAATGCCTCTTCTAAAATCCGTTCCGCGATGTGTTCTGATCCCTTAGCGACGACTTTCGGCGCATGCATTTGTTCTTCGTATGATAGAGCAATCGCTTTTTTCATATATGGAGATCCACCCTTCCATTACGCGTCGAGATATCATGTGGTATGCGTTCTTTCGTCTGTTCGACCCAATCGAATCGCGTCAACGCATAGCCCTGTTCCTCGAGTCGTGCTTGAATCTGAGGCGTATAGGCTTGCATGAACGTATTGACGTGTGCGTTTGGATGAAAGACGGAAATCGAAACGTTCCGGTCTACGATCAAGACATCAATTGCGACCTCACCAAGCGTCGGTAATTGTAAGTATAAGACGATACGGGCATGATTTGGATCAAACGTTCGTTCGAACGGTGCTTCCATCATGAGATCAACATCTTCGAAAGGTCCGAATTGAGGTAATTGAAATAAATATACTCCTTTTCCTACTTCATTTGTTGCTTGAACGAGTTGTTGCGCTAAAATTTGATCACTCGTCTTTCGATCAAGCGATCGACCTGCCTCGTCGCCCTTTGCCAATTGAACGAGTTCAGTAAGAGCGTGTTTTAACTGCTTCGCTTCTCCTTCCGTCACGGGTTGACCGATTTGCCTTAGTAGTTCCCGTGTTTCCGCAGTCGGTACCGTCTGGCGCTGTAAAAAGGAATCGAGTAACTGGGGTAATGCTGATTTTTGCGGGACAGACTCAGTCGAGATGATTTTTAAGACCGGTTGTCCTTCTGCTGAAACGACTTGAAAGCGATACATGCTCCCTTCTTTTAGTTCAGCCGTCGTCCCTGCCGTCAAGACGCGTTGACCGACCTGTAGTTCCATTAATCCGTCCGGCAACAGTTTTAAGACTTTGCCGACGATGTTTGCGCCTTCCCGTAACGGTAAGTTCGCATGATCGATGATTTTAAATGGTAGTAAGGCACGATGTTCGATGTGCATGCTCGATCCCTCCTAGAGACGTTCTTTGACAGGACGGAATGTTTTTCGGTGAATCGGTGTGACGCCCAGTGTATCAAGCGCTTGTAAATGCGTCGCAGTCCCGTAACCTGCGTGTGTTTCAAATCCGTATCCCGGATACTCGATCGCGTATTGTTCCATCATCACATCTCGTGTCTCTTTTGCGACGACGCTTGCTGCAGCGATGGAGACACTTCTCGCATCTCCTTTGATGAGAGAGAGTTGTGGTGTGTCGTCGTCGAGTGTCATCGCATCAACCAGCAAGGCCTCAGGTTTGAGTTGACGAACCGCGACTTGCATTGCCCGTTTCGATGCTTGATAGATGTTGATCTCGTCAATTTCAGCTGGTTCGATGATGCCGACCGCAATCTCTGCAACGTCTTGTAGGTGTTTAAATGCCGCTTGTCGTTGTACTTTACTCATTTGTTTTGAATCCGTTAGGCCTGGATGATAGAACCCTTCTGGTAAGATGACAGCTGCCGCGACGACTGGACCAGCAAGCGGTCCCCGTCCCACTTCATCCACTCCGGCAATCCGTCTATATCCTTGCTGATGATACTGTTCTTCAAACGTGAACCGCTCCTTGAAATCGATCCGTTGTTGCTCTTCGAGGGCAAATCGTCGTTCTGTCTGACGAAACAGTGTATGCACCCCTTTTCGCGCGTCCGATGCGAGTTCCTGCTTCAATTGTGAAAACTCCTCGATCGTGATGTTGTGTAGACGTTCCTTTAATTCCGTAATCTTCATCTGTTTCGCTCCTTTGAAAAAAACTTGGACATCGAAGGATGTCCAAGTCCGTTATGCATGCGTTTCCCATTCTTCCACTGTTTCGAGCGTCACACGCCCTAGCTTTTCCGTCCGTAGTTCATGCAGAAGCATTTCACTCGTCCGTTCGAAATCGACGTAGCCACCTGAAACGAATCCGCGCTTTTTACCAATGGCTTCGAGTACATCAACCGCTTCTCCTGATACTTCGTCGAGACGATAACGCTCACGTAACTGCTCCGGATAACGCGTCTTTAGCTCACGAAGGGCAAACAGCGCAATATCATCGATGTTTAAGATATCATCCTTGATCGCTCCTGTCGCTGCCAACCGATACCCGACGACTTGATCGTCGAACTTCGGCCAGAGGATACCTGGTGTATCGAGTAATTCCATCTCGCCTGTCTTCATCTTGATCCATTGCTGGCGTTTCGTCACACCTGGGCGGTCACCCGTGATCGCAATGTTCCGACCGGCGAGTCGATTGATGAGTGTCGACTTCCCAACGTTTGGAATGCCGATGATCAAGGCACGAATCGCACTCGGATTCCGACCTTTCTCCCGCATTCGTGCATGTTTTTCTTTCATTAGTCGTAAAGCACCTTCATGAATTTGATTCAATCCTTTATTGTGCTTCGCGTCGACCGCGACGACATCAACACCATCTGCCCGTAATGCGTGCATCCACTGTTCTGTCACTCGTTTGTCCGCCATATCCGCTTTGTTGAGGACGATCAATCGTGGCTTACCTGCCGTGATTTGTTCGACCATCGGGTTACGGCTCGACATTGGAAGACGTGCATCGACAAGTTCGATCACGACATCGATCAACTTTAATTTTTCTGTAACTTCCCGCCGTGCTTTGGCCATGTGACCGGGGAACCATTGAATCGTCATATCCTTCACCTCGTTCATATATTCCTGGACTTCTTGCTGATCATACGATACTTGAAAAAACATCCACTCTCTAGTATACGCAACTTAAGACAAGAAAAGAAGATGAGGTACTTACTTTTCACGGTAAGCGTCTCATCTTCTTTCGTTTTAATCGACAGAGCGTACATCATTGAATGGATAGAATACGAAGTTCGTCGTTCCGACGATTTGATCCTCATCCACAAAACCGATATCACGACTATCTTTTGAATTTTGACGATTATCTCCCATGACGAATACCTTCCCTTTTGGAACAGTCGTTTTTCCTGTCCGTTCCTCAAGTGTAAAGTCCTCCGTCAATGGAACACCATTCATCTGAGCTTTGTACTCTTTTAAATACGGTTCAGCTACTTTCTTATCGTTGACGTACAACGTATCGTCTTTATAATACATCGTATCTCCCGGAACAGCGATCACTCGTTTGATATAGTCGCGTGTTTCCGTTGCATGAAAGACGACGATATCGCCTCTTTCTGGTTCATTAAAATAATACGGAATCTTATTGACGATCATCCGATCCGCATTGTGTAAGGTCGGCATCATCGATTCCCCATCGACGATGACGGGTACGAACAGGAACGTTCGAATGATGAACGCGATGACAAGCGCTACGACGAGCGCTTTTACCCAACTGAATAACTCCTTCACGAATTCCACTCCCTTGATTAACGCAATTTCTTCCTATGGACTAGTATACGCATAAACAACAAAAAAAAGAAGCTTGTCCGGAGACAAGCCACTTTTTCACATGATTAACGACGAATTTCTTTAATACGCGCCGCTTTACCACGAAGGTTACGGAGGTAGTAAAGTTTCGCACGACGGACTTTACCGTAGCGAACAACTTCGATTTGTGCAACACGTGGTGAGTGGAGCGGGAAAGCACGCTCAACGCCAACTCCGTAAGAAATTTTACGGACTGTGAATGTTTCACTGATGCCGCCACCGTGACGTTTGATGACTACGCCTTCGAAGAGCTGAATACGCTCACGCGTACCCTCGACGACTTTAACGTGTACACGGACTGTATCCCCAGGACGGAACGCAGGGACGTCTGACTTGATTTGTTCTTGTGTAAGTTCACGGAACAATTGTTGTGTGTTCATGAATGATTTCTCCTTTTTTCACCAATGTTCTTATCTTCATTTGCTTTCAGCATCCGACAGCGGAACATCGTTAATGGGTGGCTTTTGCCACATGTTTTAACTTATCATAGATTCAATCGTTTGACAATCCTGAAATCGATTCTAAATAAAGACGATCATCCTCGGTTAATGGAGCATCAGCCAACAGATCCGGACGACGCTCAAATGTCCGCTTCAGCGACTGTTCCCGCCGCCATTTTGCAATCCGGGCATGGTTGCCTGATAACAAGACGTCGGGTACCTGGTATCCGGCATATTCAGCAGGACGTGTATAGTGTGGATATTCAAGAAGTCCCGTCGAGAAGGAATCGTCTTCGTGACTCGCAGACGCACCGAGGACGTCTGGTAAGAGACGGACGACAGCGTCAATCATTGTCATCGCAGCCAGTTCCCCTCCCGTCAAGACGAAGTCCCCAAGCGAGACCTCATCCGTTACAAGGTGATCATGAATCCGCTGATCAAATCCTTCGTAATGACCACATAGGAAGACCAGTTCTTCTTCTTGTGCCCACTCTTCTGCCATCCGTTGCGAAAAACGTTTACCGGTCGGTGTCATGACGATGATTCGTCGTTTTCCTTCCGGCAGACTCGCCATCGCGTCGAAGACGGGTTGAGGGGTCAACAGCATGCCTGCTCCCCCACCATACGGATAATCATCGACTTTACCATGACGATTCGTCGAGAAGTCTCGAAAATTGATTGTTTCAAGACTGACACGTTCATCATCTTGCGCTCGTTTGACTATTGAATGATCGAGCGCTGAAAACATTTCCGGAAACAGCGTCAACACTCGGATGTTCATTCTTCAATCAATCCTGGAAGCGGTGTGATTTGGATACGTTTTTGCTCGACATCGACGGAAGCAACGACTTGCTCGATATACGGGATCAGGACATCCTTTTTCCCATCGCGTTTGATCGTCCAGACGTCGTTTGCACCTGTTTCAAGAATGTCGGATACGACTCCGATTCTCGTCTCACCGTCATAAACCGTACAACCGATGATCTCATGATAGTAAAATTCATGCTCGTCTAAGTCTTGCAAATCTTCTGCGTGGACATAGAGTTTCAATCCTTTATACTTCTCGACTTCATTGATATGGTGCATCCCTTTGAACGTCACCATGATGAATTGTTTGTGTTTTCGGTAACCACTGATTGTCACCGGTGTGTACGTTCCGTCAGATCCAAGAAAAACTTCCTTCCCGACTTTAAAGCGTTCCTCCGGAAAATCCGTGCTCGCGAGTAACTTTAATTCACCTTTTAGACCATGTGTATTGGCGATTTTCGCAATTTCCAACCATTCCATTCATTTCACTTCCTTTCTTGAATTAAAAAAAGGAGGTAAGCTTTTGCTCACCTCCTAACGTCTTACTTCGCGAGTTTCGCGTTGTGGAATTTCTCCATGATACCAGCTTGTGAGAAGAGGTTACGAACTGTGTCCGAAGGTTTAGCACCTTCAGAGAGCCATTTAAGAGCTAGCTCTTCGTTGATTTTAACTTCTGCTTCTGGTTTAGCAACTGGATTGTAGTATCCGATTTGCTCGATGAAACGACCATCACGTGGTGCACGTGAGTCTGCTACTACCACACGGTAGAAAGGTGATTTTTTTGCGCCCATGCGCTTAAGACGAATTTTAACTGCCATTCGTAAGTCCCTCCAAATAATAGATGATTTTTTCGTTTAGTCAAATTGACAACTTCATTAGTATACAACGTTACAGCAAAAGAGAAAAGACTTTTAAAAGAATGGAAGGCCAAAGCCTTTCTTTTTCCCTTTGCCCATCTGTCCGGAAAATTGTTTCATCATTTTCCGCATGTCTTCGAACTGTTTAATGAGACGGTTGACTTCTTGGATACTGCGTCCGCTACCACGGGCAATCCGCTTCCGACGACTCGCATTCAAGATTTCAGGTTCAGTCCGCTCTCGTTTCGTCATCGATTGGATAATCGCTTCGACATACACGAGTTGCTTCTCATCGATTTGGGCGTTTTTCAACCCCTTCATCTTCCCTTTACCTGCCCCAGGGATCATTCCCAACAGTTCGTCGAGTGGACCCATCTGTTTCACTTGCTGCAACTGCTCGATGAAATCATCGAATGTAAACGATGCATCGCGCATTTTGCTTTCTAACTCTTTGGCACGCGTAGCGTCCATTTGTGACTCTGCTTTTTCAATCAGTGTCAGCATGTCTCCCATGCCTAGAATCCGAGACGCCATCCGCTCGGGATAGAATGGTTCGATGGCATCGAGCTTCTCTCCAAGACCGACGAACTTAATCGGTGCTCCGGTGACTGCCTTGATGGAGAGTGCTGCACCACCTCGCGTATCTCCGTCGAGCTTCGTCAGAACAACCCCCGTCACGCCAAGCTTCTCGTTGAAGCTTTCTGCGACGTTGACGGCGTCCTGACCCGTCATCGAATCGACGACAAGGAAGATTTCATGCGGTTTGGCGATCTCTTTAACATCAACGAGTTCCTGCATTAGTTCCTCATCGACGTGCAGACGACCTGCCGTATCGATCAACACGATATCGTGATGATGCTCTTTTGCATAATCGAGTGCACCGGTAACGATTTCTTGCGGACTGACCTGATCTCCCATTGAGAAGACCGGCAACTCCAATTGTTTCCCGAGTGTCTCTAATTGTTTGATTGCTGCCGGACGATAAATATCCGCCGCAACAAGCAAAGGACTACGATTATGTTTTTTACGTAAATGATTGGCAAGCTTACCCGTTGTCGTTGTTTTACCTGCCCCTTGCAGACCTGTCATCATGATGACGGTCGGAGGACGGTTCGCAAGCGTCAATGGTGACACTTCCGCACCCATCAGATTCGTCAATTCATCATGGACGATCTTGACGACTTGTTGCCCTGGCGTCAAAGATGTCATGACGTCCTGTCCGACGGCACGTTCCTTTACATCATTTACGAATTGTTTGACGACCTTGAAGTTGACGTCGGCTTCGAGTAGCGCTAAGCGAACTTCGCGCATCATCTCTTTGACGTCTGCTTCAGAAATCTTACCTTTACCTCGCATTTTAGCGAGACTGGCTTGAAGCCGTTCCGATAATCCTTCGAATGCCATTAAGAATGCCTCCTACTCTAATTGCTCCAATGTCTCAATGATCACTAGGGCTTCACCCGGAAGGTCGCATTGCTTCAGCTGATCGAGTAACTGCTTTCGCCGTTCGTGTTTCTTGAACAGGGATAGTCGTTCTTCATACTGCTCGAGCATGGCTTCCGTGCGTTTTATGTTGTCGTAGACTGCTTGTCGGCTGACTTCAAACTCATCGGCGATCTCACCTAAGGAAAAGTCATCTAAGTAATAGAGTGACATGTAATTCCGTTGTTTTGGTGTCAAAAGCTCCTGATAAAAGTCAATCAGATAGTTCATCCGGTTCGTTTTATCAAGTGTCATCCGAGCACCTCCGCAATGTTAAGTGAAATTCCTTTACAGATAGTATAGTACAGCCCTCACAGTGTGTTGTCAAGTTTTTTTCTTTACATGAAACGTCGCTTATTCTGCGCTTTCTTCCGTGTCAACGTTTTCTTTTTCTTCAAAGACATCACCGAACAATCCATAAACGAATTGTTCTGCATCAAACGGTTGTAAATCATCGATTTTTTCACCAAGACCAACGAACTTGACCGGGAGGTTCAATTCGTTCTTGATCGCAAGGACGATTCCACCTTTTGCCGTTCCATCAAGCTTCGTCAAGACGATCCCGCTGACGTTCGTCGCTTGTTTGAAGGCTTTCGCCTGCACCATCGCGTTTTGTCCTGTCGTCGCGTCAAGCGCCAGCAATACTTCGTGAGGAGCACCTGGAATTTCACGTTCGATGACACGTTTGACCTTTTCAAGTTCGTTCATCAGGTTGACCTTGTTTTGAAGGCGTCCTGCCGTATCGCAAATCAGGACATCGACCTTACGTGCTTTAGCTGCTTGGACAGCGTCGTAAACAACAGCGGCCGGATCCGATCCTTCTCCTTGACGGATGACCGGTACACCGGAGCGTTCGCCCCAGACTTGCAGTTGATCGATTGCACCCGCACGGAACGTATCACCCGCTGCTAACATGACGCTCTTGCCTTCTTGTTTCAAGCGGTTCGCAAGTTTCCCGATCGTCGTCGTCTTCCCGACCCCATTAACACCGACGAAGAGAATGACGTTCAGCTCATGATCGAGATCGAGTGCTGTCTCTTCCTCTTCAACTAACATCTTCGCGACGACTTCAACGAGGACATCACGTACTTCTTTTGGATCCTTGACGTTACGTCGTTTAACTTCTGTCTTTAACTCCTCGACCAAATCCATTGTCGTCGTCACGCCGACGTCGGCTTGAATCAATACTTCCTCTAATTCTTCGAAGAAATCCTCATCGACTTCGCGGAAACGATAGACGAGATCATTGACGGCACTTGCCAGTCCATCGCGTGTCTTTGTCAGTCCTTGTGTGAATTTCGTCGTGACTTCTTGCGTCGAAGTCGTCAAGCGGTCTTTCAGTTTTTTAAAGAAACTCATTGTTTAATCTCCTTTGGTTCTTCACTTAATGTACGTCGTGCCTCTTCTAGTTTAACGGATAACACTTCAGATATCCCGTTTTGCTGCATCGTGACGCCGTACAAGACGTCTGCCGCCTCCATCGTTCCTTTCCGATGGGTGATGATGACGAACTGTGTCTCGCGCGCTAGCTGATGGACGAATTCGCCGAATCGCGCAACGTTCGCTTCATCAAGTGCCGCCTCGACTTCATCGAGGACACAGAATGGGACAGGACGGGTCTTTAGAATCGCGAACAAGAGAGCGATCGCCGTCAAGGCACGCTCTCCACCTGACAAGAGCGACAAATTTTGTAGCTTTTTGCCTGGCGGTTTCGCGACGATATCAATTCCGCTCGTCAGTAGATCAGTCGGATCGACGAGTACAAGGTCGGCTTCTCCACCCCCGAACAACTCCCGGAACGTTTCTCGGAAATGCTCACGGACGGCATCATACGTTTGTCGGAACAATCGAATGACTTCCCGGTCCATCTCTTCAATGACACCATAGAGATCCGTTTTAGCGGCGACGAGATCATCTCGTTGCGCCGATAGGAACGTAAACCGTTCATCGACTTCCGCGAATTCTTCGATTGCACCGATATTGACGATGCCGATTTCTTCGAGTTGACGCTTGAGCAGATGAATTTCCTCTTTTGCCTCTTCATACGATAGATCAAGTGGTGCAATCAGTTCGAGCAGTAATCCCATCTCTTCGAGCATTTCTTGTCTTGTCTCAAGGCGTGTACTCGTTTTCCCTTGTGAGAGTCGTAATTGCTCAAGTGCCTGTTTCGTCGTTTGTTGATCGTCCTTCGTCTTCGCTTCGCGAATTCGAATTAAGCGCAAGGATTCTGCCTGCACTTGAATCCGTTGCCCGATCGCGACGAGTTCGGTCTCGACCCGCTTCTGCTCCTGTTCCTGTTCGCGCTGCTCGCCGTGCAAGGCATCGATTTTCGCTTCATCGAATCCTTCAAGGACATGACGCAAGTCACGGCGTTTATGACCACGTTCAAGCTTCGCGTGACTGACCTGTTCCGTCAGACGCTCGATCTCTTGCGTGAGTTGCGCTTGTTTCATTTGAATCGTCCGCTCTTCAAGAACTGCTTCTGCTTGTTCCTTCTTTAGTTCGTCCATCGTGACGGCACCACGAGCTTGAGCATCCTTAAGACGATCAAGTGCTTGTCTGAGCTCTGTTTGACGTTCCGTCCATTTCGCGATCTCGACTTCTGACATTTCGATGATACGGCGTGCTTCCTGTTCTTGTTCGAGCACACGTGCCATCTGCCGGTCTTCAACCGATAATTCGGACGTCATGACGGCGAGGTGACGCTTCGCATCTGCCAACGTATCCCGCGATTGCTCGAGTTGTCCTTGTAATTCTTGAATCGTTTCTGTCCGCGTCCGAGCAGTAGCATCAAGCGTCTGAATCGCCGCTCTTAGATCTTCCAAGCGGCGCATCTGCTCTCGAATGACCGCTTGCCCTCGCGTCAGTCCCTCTTTTAACTCGTCGAGCTCGCGCGATTGACTGAACAATGGTGTGCCTTTTTTCCGACTTCCGCCGGTCATCGTTCCACCGACGTTGACGACATCTCCTTCGAGCGTGACGAGACGATAGCGATGTCCTGTCGAACGGGCAATTTGGTTCGCTTGTTCAAGTGATTCGACGACGAGTGTCGTACCGAGTAAGTTCATCTTTAATTTCGTCAGCGTCTCGTCTGTCGTCACAAGATCACTTGCGATCCCGACGAATCCAGACATCCCCCCGACTTGTTCTCGCACCGAACGGTTGACTTCACGTGTTTGGAGTGAGGCGAGCGGCATGAACGTCGCTCGACCGGCATTTAAGCGTCGCAGTTCCTGGATTAGACGACGTCCTGTCGCATCGGTATCAACGACGATGTTTTGCATTGCCCCACCAAGCGCCGTCTCGATTGCCGCTTCAAATCGCGCAGGGACCGAAATCAACTCCGCGACCGCTCCGTGAATACCTGGGTAATGATCTCGTTGTTTTAATATCGTCTTAACGGCACCGAAATAACCGCTATAGTCGGCTTTGACGGATTCAAGAAATTCAATCCGATCTTCCGTCTTATGACGACGTCGCTCTAAATCCGCAACGGACTGTTCAACTTGGCGTAACGCATGTTGTTGTTCGTCTCGTGCTGCGAGTGCCGTTGCCTCTTCCTCAGTCACTTGATTTAATTCTGTCCGGATCGAAGCAACGTCCGCTTCTAATCGAGCGACGTCTTCCTCAAGTTGACGACGGGTCGACTGCTTCGTACCGCTATCCACCGTAAAGGAACGTTGTTGTTCTTCTGCCTGCATGAGATCTTGCTTCGCCCGATTATAGGCATTATTCGTCGCAGCCAATCGGCTCGCCACTTCAAAGGCTTCCGAACGTAATGCTTCGGCTTCCTTATCAAAATCACGATCAGTTTGTGTCAACGCTTGATCAGCTCGTTCTCGCTCAGCCGTAATCCGTTTTGCTTCCTGATCGACTTCTGCTTGGCGTTCCTGTAAAGCGGTTAGTTCGAGTTCTAGTTCCTTGACGCGTTCTTCGACGATCGCGACCTCTTGTTCGAGTCGCTCTTTCGTCTCGGTCCCGTGTTTTTCACGTTCTTTTGCTAGGTTAAGGGCACCTTGGATCTCAACAAGTCGCGTCGAGACATGTCGAAGTTGCTCCTGCAAAGCGTTTTCTTGTTGTCGTTCTTCTTCAAGCGTCGCTTCTTGTTTCTCCCGGGACACGACGGTCTCTTCGTGAGTCGTCTTTTGAGATGCAAGACGTTCTTCACATTGTGCGATATCACGCGCCAGTGTTTCGAGCTCCGTCTGATACGTCGTGATTTCATGCGCCAAGATGCCACGTTCCAGTACATCATGCCGTTCTCGAGCGACGAGATACTCTTTCGCGAGCGCCGCTTGTTCACGTAACGGCTCGATTCGTCCACCAAGTTCATATAAAATATCATCGACACGCGATAGATTCGCTTCCGTATCACTTAATTTCCGCTCGGCTTGCTTCTTGCGATGACGATACTTCAAGACGCCTGCTGCTTCTTCAATGACAGCACGACGTTCTTCCGGTTTTCCGGAAATGACTTGTTCGACCCGACCCTGTCCGATAATCGCAAAGGCGTCACGCGACAAGCCTGTGTCCATGAACAAATCAAGGACATCCTTCAGGCGACATGGTTTTTTATTTAAAAAATAATCGCTATCGCCATTACGGCTGACACGACGTGTAACACTGATCTCCTGATAAGGTAACGCGACCGTTCCCGACTCGTTATCTAAGACGAGCGTCACTTCTGCAAATTGTTTTCGGTGTTCAGACAAACTGCCGGCAAAAATGACGTCTTCCATCTTCGCCCCACGTAGTGACTTCGCAGATTGTTCTCCGAGCACCCAACGGACAGCGTCCGATATATTTGATTTTCCACTTCCGTTCGGTCCGACGACTGCCGTGACACCCGGAAGGAATTCTAGTTCAGTTCGATTGGCAAATGATTTGAAGCCATTGATTTCAATTCGTTTTAAGTACATCTTGATCACCCGTATGTTTAAATTTCTTTTGAATTTCTTTCAGTTTACCATAGCCGAAACGCTAGCAACATGATAGGTTTTAAGGTAGTATCATGCGAAACAAGAAGAAGAGGAGCGAATAACACGATGACGATTGAACAAATGATTGAAGCAATCTTAGATAAATTGAATATCATCAACAAAGGGGTCATTAAAGCAGAACAGTTCGATGGCTCAAAAAATGAGGACTTAAAAGAGATTTATGAGTTCGTCATGATGCGAGACTCGCTATCACTTGCAGAGGTCGACGCGATCGTCGACGAACTGAAATCCCTTAAGACTGTTTAATCGAGTAAGCACCACACGATAAAAGCCGATCATCTCTTGTGCGTTCGAGAGATGGTCGGCCTTTTGTTGCTTAAAACTGTTTCTTTAATTCAAGTAAGGCTTGTTTTGCCGCTTGTTGTTCTGCCTCTTTTTTCGAACGCCCCGTTCCAATCCCTTCGAGCTCATCCGCGACTTGAACACGAGAGATGAACTCCCGACTATGCGCCGGACCGCGTTCCTCGATGATTTCATACTCGATGACACCTAAACCGACACGTTGAATCGCTTCCTGTAATTGACTCTTGAAATCTGTCTGTTCTTCGAAAAAGCCTGTCGCCACTTTCGGAAAAACCGCTTCGGCGAGGAATCGTTCGGCTGCTTCGATGCCTTGGTCAAGATACAAGGCGCCAATGAATGATTCGAAGACATCCGCAAGTAAGGCTGGACGATTCCGACCACCGGTCAGTTCTTCCCCCTTACCTAACAGAATCATATCGGAAAACTGATAGTGATTCGCAAATTGGACGAGTGACGGTTCACAGACGATCGCCGCTCGCAATTTCGTTAATTCCCCCTCGGAACGTTCCGGGTAGTGTTCGAATAGATAGCGTGACACCGTCAACTCTAAGACAGCGTCCCCTAAAAATTCTAGGCGTTCGTTATCCCCTTCCGACTCTCGTTGTTCATTGACGAACGAAGAGTGCGTGAAGGCTTGTTTCAATAGCTCAACATTAGAAAACCTGATATTCAGACGCTCTTGTAACGCTTCGAATTTTTGCTCGATCTGAGCGAGCGTCCGAGCATCCTTGCGTCGTTTTACATAGGGTCCTTTTCGGACACGACGTCCTTTTTGATTCGTCATAGTTCCTCCTAAACAGCTAAAGCCCACCGCAAATTGCGGTGGGTCAGCTTCAATGATCAGACTTGTGTTTCGATGTAGTTGACGACATCGCCGACAGTCTTCAAGTTTTCTGCTTGCTCATCTTCGATCGTGATTTCGAACTTGTCTTCTAAGTCCATGACGAGTTCCATGACTTCAAGAGAGTCAGCTCCGAGGTCGTCTTTGAACGACTTATCAAGTGTGATTTCACTTTGTTCTTTACCTAATTTTTCTGCGATTGCTTCTTGTACGTCTACTAAGATTTGTTCTTTTGTCATTTTAAAATCCCTCCATGAGTTGAGTATATAAGATGATTGCCGATTTGGCAAAGTACTACCGTTAGTTGTGTTACATTGTCATGCCGCCATCGACGGCTAGAGTTTGACCTGTAATGTATCGTGCTTCATCTGAAGCAATGAAGCTGACGAGTGAAGCGATATCGTCGGTTTGACCGAAGCGTTTCAACGGAATTTGCCCGAGTGACAGGTTCCGCTGTTCTTCTGTCAATTCATCCGTCATGTCCGTCTCGATGAAGCCTGGACAGATGGCATTGACTGTGACACCCTTACTAGCGAGTTCACGTGCGACGGATTTCGTCAGCCCGATCAGACCCGCTTTCGCTGCGACATAGTTCGCTTGCCCTGGATTTCCAGAAATACCGACGACTGATGCGATATTGATGATACGACCGCTTGTTTTTAACAATGGACGTGTCGCGGCTTGTGTGACGAGGAATGCCCCTTTCAGGTTCGTATCGACGACGGCATCAAAGTCTGCTTCCTTCATACGCATCAGTAAACCATCGCGCGTGATGCCGGCATTATTGACGACACAATCCAGTTGACCGAACGCATCAATCGTTTGTTTGATCATCTGTTTGACAGCATCCGCTTCAGCGACATTCGCTTGAATCGCGAGTGCTTCACCGCCTGCTTCCTTGATTTCACGGACGACAGCTTCCGCCTTGTCCGTGCTTCCTGCATAGTTGACGACGACACGGAAACCATCTGTTGCCAATCGCTTTGCGATGGCAGCTCCGATACCGCGTGACGCGCCAGTGACGAGTGCTACTTTACTCAACGAATTCCCTCCGCTTCCAATTGCTCAAGTGTCGTGATGCTGATGATTTTCGCATCTTTTTTGATTCGTTTCACGAGACCGCTCAGCGGAGATGACGGACCGAACTCGATGAACGTATCCGCACCCTCTTCGATGAGACGCTCGACGCATGATTCGAACCGGACCGGCGAATAGAGTTGCTGAACGAGCAAACGAATCAATTCGTCTGGTTGATCGTGAAATGCACAATCAACGTTCGAGATGAATTTCGTCTTCGCCGCTTTAAACGGTGATGATACGAGAATATCTTCGAATCGTGGTGCGAAAGGTGTCATGAGCGACGAATGGAACGCACCCGAGACATCAAGTGGTAAGACTCGTTTTGCTCCGAGCTCTTTTAACTTCGCTGTGGCAGATTCGACCGCCGCGATTTGTCCAGAGATGACGAATTGTCCAGGACAGTTGTAGTTGGCGATTTGAACGATTTCTCCCGTTGCCGCAATTGATTCAACCGCGTGATGGGCTGCCTCGACATCATTCATGCCAATGACTGCTGCCATCGTTCCACCCGTGACTTGATTCATGAGTTTTCCGCGTTCGCGGACGAGATAGACGGCTTCAGACGGTGTGATGACAGAAGCTGCGACGAGCGCGCTATATTCTCCAACACTGTGTCCGAGTACGAAATCAGGTGTATGTCCTTGTGCTGCGTACTGCTGTGCGAGTAATGCACTGTGTGCGACGATGGCTGGTTGAGCGATATCCGTCGCTTTCAATTCATCCTTCGTCCCTGTCGTCATCAGCGTCGTCAGATCCAGACCAATTCGCGTTCCGAGGTCAGCGAGTGCTTGGCGTGTCTCGTCTTGCGTGATGAGCGTCTGTCCCATTCCAGGCGTCTGTGACCCTTGTCCCGGAAACATCCAAACTGTTTTCCCCATCTCGTCTCACTCCTTCTTAACGTGCTTCAGTTGCTTTCGCCTGAACGATTTTGGCAACGACTTCTTGTTCGACCATCTTTTCAGCTTGAACGAGCGCTCTGCTGAATGCATAGGCATTACTTGATCCATGCGCCTTGATGACCGGAGCCGCAATACCGAATAGTCCGGCACCACCATATTCTTCATAGGCGAGCAACTGCTTCATTTTTTTCAACTTCGGTTTAAGTACGAGAGCGGCGAGCTTTGATGTCCACGAGCTCATGAATTGTTCTTTCATGACACCCATGATCATACTGGCTGCCCCTTCAGTACTCTTAAGTAACGTGTTGCCGGCAAAACCTTCCGTAACGATGACATCGACGTCACCGCTCATCGCTTCTCTCGCCTCGACGTTCCCAACGAAATGAATCGGTGCTGTCTCAAGTAGCGGATACGTTTCCTTCGTCAATGCATTCCCTTTACCGGCTTCTGATCCGATATTCAGGAGCCCGACTTTAGGACGTGTGATACCGCGAACTTGTTCTGCGTAGACAGACCCCATGATGGCATAATCGAGCAAATGCTCTGCCTTCGCATCCGGGTTGGCGCCGACATCTAAGATGACGACACCCTTCCCATTACGTGTCGGGAAAGTCGGGGCCAGTGCAGGACGGTCAACTCCTTCGATCCGACCGATGACGAACAATCCGGCAGTCATGAGCGCTCCCGTGTTGCCTGCTGAAATCAAGGCATCTGCTTCTCCTGATTTCACCAGGTTTGCAGCCACAACGAGTGAGCTATCTTTCTTGCGGCGAATGGCACGTACCGGTTCATCTTCTCCGGTGATGACGGATGCTGCGTGGACGATCGTCACGCGCGGATCCTCGATTGTGTATGAGCGTAACTTCAACTCATCTCCGACTAGTCGGATATCGATGTTGTCGTTTGGACGTTCTGCCAGATAGGCAACGACCCCTTCTACGATGGCACGGGGTGCATGGTCGCCCCCCATGGCGTCAACTGCTAAAATCATTTCGATTCCTCCTTACTACTTCGATACACTGTGAATTCGCCGATAAAGACACATTCTTCACCGACATAACTCTCTACCGTGATGTCAGAACGCCCATCTTGGCGATGGGAACTGACGAATGCCTTCGCGACGACGCGTTCTCCGACGTGGACGGAGCGTGTGAACTGAACGTTCGCACGGGTCGTTAACGCGAGTTCATCATCGATGAGCGCAATCGCAAGCGAGTTCGCCTGTGCGAACAAGATATGTCCACGGGCGATTGCATTTCGACTAAACGCATGTTCCGGCAAAACCTCAAGGATCGAGATGGCAGATGTATCAAGTTTCAGGTCAATCATATCACCAATGACTTCATTTTCAGTCAACGTACGCACATCATCCAGGCGTTCAGTCGCGACATGTTTAATTCGCTCCCGTAATTCCGGAATTTTTAATTCCATCCGGTCCAGACGAATCGTCTGGATACTGACACGAAATCGTGTCGCCAGCGCTTCATCCGTGATGAACGGATTTTGCTCGATCGTCTGTAATAATTCTTGTTGTCTCTGTTTTTTAGGTACCCGCATGTACGTTCCTCCCACAAGAAGGATGACTACTATTATTACCTGGTACTAACAGTAGTATATATCCCTTGTTGTTCACTTTCAAGTATTATTCGATTCTTTCTCCTTCAAGAAGCCCTTGCCGTTCGATATATTCACGTAAGACATCGTATTCCGGCGCTTGCCAAAAAGCATCCGATCGCAGTAATCGGACTGCATCTTGTCGGGCCGTTTCCATGACTTGAATATCAAGTGCTGGATCGGTTAAGACGAATCTCGGTAATCCACTTTGTTCGGTACCAAAGAAATTTCCGGCTCCGCGCAGTTTCAAATCCTTTTCCGCTAGCTTGAAGCCATCGTTCGTCTCCGTCATCGTCTTAATCCGTTCTTTTCCGGTATCGGAAGAGGGATCAGCAATTAGAATACAGTACGACTGAGCATCGCCTCGTCCGACGCGTCCTCTTAATTGATGTAATTGAGCTAGCCCAAAGCGTTCTGCATCATGAATGACGATGATCGATGCATTCGGAACGTTCACGCCGACCTCGACGACAGTCGTCGAAACAAGAATTTGAACGGTGTTGTCCTTGAACGCCTGCATGACCTCGTCTTTTTCTGAAGAAGTCAAGCGCCCATGCATCAAACCGACATGATAGGGCTTGAACCGTTCGGTCAATGTCGCATGTAATTCGATCGCATTTTGAACTTCGAGTGATTCGGATTCCTCGATCAATGGCGTGATGACGTAGGCTTGTCGACCTTGCGACAATTCTTTCTCGACGAACCCGAAAACGCGTTCCATCTGTTGCGGTTTCGCCCAGTAGGTCTCGATTTCCTTTCGTCCCGCCGGCATCTCATCGATGATCGAAACATCCATATCTCCAAAGACCGATATCGCAAGCGTACGCGGAATCGGTGTCGCTGTCATATATAATACATCTGCCTGTTCGGCTTTCGCGCGCAATCGTTTCCGTTGTTCGACACCGAAGCGATGTTGTTCATCGGTGATGACGAGGTGTAATGCCTTGAACTGGACGGTGTCTTGAATCAGCGCATGTGTTCCGACCAAGACGTCGATTTCTCCTGTCACGAGGGCTTCTAGCAAGTGCGCGCGCGCTTTTCCTTTGACTGAACTCGTCAGCAGACCGACACGAATCCCAAGTGGTTCAAGCAATGGGGCAAGCGACGCTGCATGCTGTTCCGCTAAAATTTCGGTCGGCACCATCAAAGCGCCTTGTCTTCCCGCACGAACCGTCGCGAACAAGGCGATGGCAGCGATGACGGTCTTCCCGCTTCCGACATCCCCTTGCAGCAACCGATTCATTCGTTCGCCGCGACCGATGTCGTCTAGGATCTCTTTTGTCACACGTTGCTGGGCACCTGTCAGCGGAAACGGCAGGCTCTTGATGAAATTCGCGATATCCGTTTCATGTAAAGGCAAGGCCATCCCTCGACCTTTCCGTCGTCCAAGACGTAACGCCTGTAATTTCAGCTGGAAATAGAGGCACTCCTCGTAGACATAACTGCGACGAGCAGCCGTCAACTCTTGTCGATTCGTTGGGAAATGAAGCGACTTCAACATCGTCATCCGGTCTTGCAACCGATACGTCTTCCGGATGCTATCCGGGATTCGTTCAGCTAATGCCTCAGTCTCCTTGAACGCCAAGTCGACGACGCGTCGGAATGTCTTCATCCGCATGTCACCCCGGAGCGAGTAAACGGGTGTCAATTCGCCTTCGATTGCCCCGAATTGCAATTCCGTCGCAGAGATCGTCATCCGGTGTAAATCCCACTTGCCACTTACAGTCACTTCTGCTCCGAGTTGCAATTGGTCTTTGTAGAATGCCCGGTTGAACATCGTTACGGTCACACTATACCGTTCTTCAACGAGCAGACGGAACGTTAAACGATTCTTTCCTTTGCCATAATAGCGCACAAGTGGTTCAGACTGGACTTGACCCGTGAACTTGACTTTATCCTCATGGATTGCTTCCGTTAGACTTCCCGTCACGAAGTCGTCATAACGAAACGGGACGTGCTCGAGCACGTCCGCAACGGTGAGAATATTCATCTCTTCTAGTTTTTTCGCCAAATCCCGTCCGACACCTTTTAATGTCTTGACGTCACGTGATGGATTCATTCGATAACTCTCCGAAGATTTTCGCTTCGAGCCAGCGACCCGTCGGCGTATTCGCGAGTCCACCTTTTGCTGTCTCGCGAAGCGCAGACGGCATCATCTGACCAATCTCATGCATGGCTGAGATGACTTCATCACACGGAATCCGTGACGTGATTCCTGCGAGTGCCATGTCGGCAGCGACAACAGCATTCGCCCCGCCCATCGCATTGCGTTTCACGCATGGCACTTCGACGAGTCCTGCGACAGGATCACAGACGAGTCCGAGCATGTTCTTCAGTGCGATCGCAAAGGCATGTGCTGACTGATCCGGTGTTCCGCCCGCCATCTCAACGATGGCAGCAGCTGCCATCGCTGTTGCTGAACCAACTTCTGCCTGACAGCCACCAGCCGCTCCGGAGATCGACGCATTGTTCGCGACGACGAAGCCGAACGCACCGGATGTGAATAAGAAGCGTAGCATTTGCTCACGCGTCGGGTTTAAGCGATCTTTGACCGCAAATAACGTACCTGGCACGACGCCGGCACTCCCTGCCGTTGGTGTCGCACAAATTTTTCCCATCGCAGCATTGACTTCATTCGTTCCGATCGCCTTACTGACAGCATCGAGTAGCAGATCTCCTGATAATCCTTTGCCTGAAGCACGGTACCGCTGGAGTAAGACAGCATCTCCACCAGTTAAACCTGTCACCGATTGGACACCGTCGCCATCAAGTGAACGAGCAACTGCTTCTTCCATCACTTGTAGGTTTCGTTCCATCATCGCATAGACTTCATCTCGTTCTAAATGACGAACCGTCATCTCTTGTTCGATCATGACTTCCGAAATTGGAATATTTCGTTCCGTCGCGATGGCGACGAGTTCTTTAACGGATTTGAACATTTCTTCACTCTCCCATCATGACGGCACGCTCGACTTGAGGTAACCGATCGATTTCTTCCAACACTTCTGCCGTTATCCGGTCATCAATCTCAATTGCCATGAGTGCTTGTTTTCCTTTTTCGTGCCGTGATACTTCCATATGCCCGATGTTGATTTCGTAATCAGCCAAAATGCTCGTCACGGCTGCAATTGCTCCGAACCGGTCATGGTGTAAGACGACAAGTGCCGGTCCCCCACCGGACAAACGAAGCGGTACGCCATTTAATTCCGTGATTTCAATCGTTCCCCCACCAATTGAAATACCGACCAATTCAAACTCTTCTACTCCATTCGTCAAATGGACACGAGCCGTATTCGGATGATCCGTCAACGCTTCACTCGTCTCGAAATGAATCTCAATCCCTTTCGACTTCGCGATATCGATCGATTGCGGAATCCGGTCGTCAAACGTATCGTATCCGAGAACACCGCCGATGATGGCGACATCCGTTCCATGTCCACGATACGTATCAGCGAATGAACCGTAAAACGTGATGTGGATGACAGTAGGCGTTTCCCCGAATAATTTACCCGCCATCAATCCAATCCGTGCAGCCCCTGCTGTATGCGAGCTCGATGGACCAACCATGACTGGTCCGATGATGTCAAAAACGCTACGATATTTCATTTCTTTTCCCCTCTCTATGAAACAAACGAAATCCCACCTCTATTATCGCAGATGGTGGGATTCGTGAAAAGGCTAGTCGCCCTTTTTCAGTATGATGGTTTTATTCGACGCTTAAAATGTACGAATAAAGTGGTTGTTTGCCGTCGTGGACTTCCACTTCAGCATCCGGATTAACCGATTCGATGTACGCGACGAGGTCGTCGACTTCTTCTGTTGAAACGCCTTCACCGTAAAGAACTGTGATGATTTCGTCGTCCTCTGTGACGAGTGTATCGACCAGTTTCTTGACAGCACCAAGACTCGAAGTGTCCGTAGCAACGATTTGTTTTTCAGCAATCGCCATGTGATCGTCTTTCTTGATTTCAACACCATCAATATTCGTATCACGAACGGCATATGTGACTTGACCCGACTTCACAGCTGCGATCGCATCCTCCATGTGTGCTTCGTTCTCTTCAACAGTCGCTTCCGGATTATAGACGATCGTCGCCGCCAAACCTTGTGGGACTGTCTTTGATTTCACGACTGTTACGCCACAATTCGCAACAGAAGCTGCTTGTTCAGCGGCCATGATGATGTTCGAGTTGTTCGGATAAACATAGACATGTTCAGCGTGTGCATCCTCGATCGCCTTGACGATGTCTTCCGTTGACGGGTTCATCGTTTGTCCGCCTTCGATGACGACACTGACACCGAGTGATTTAAAGAGTTCACTGATACCTTCACCCATTGCGACTGTCACGAGGGCTGCTTTCGCTTTTGTCTTCGGTGCAGCGACTGGAGTGACTTGGTTCGCGCCCTCTTCTTCGAGGATCGTCGAGTGTTGTTGACGCATATTTTCAATCTTAACAGCAACGAGCTCACCGAAACGTTGTCCTTTTGTAATGACTTCTCCTGGCGTTTCAACGTGGACGTGAACTTTAAGGAGCTCTTCATCCGCGACGACGAGCAACGAATCACCGAATTCCGCTAATTCGTTCCGGAATGCTTCTTCACTGAACGGCGCATTTGCTAACTTGTCATCTTGGAAGCGAACCATGATTTCCGTACAGTAGCCGTAATGGATCTCTTCTGTCGACATGAAGCTTTGAGCCGATTTATGATGCTCTGCTTCGACGAGTGCTTCCATGACTGGCGCATGTGGCTTATCAAGTTCTTTTCCTTCGAGTGTCGCGAGGAATCCTTCATAGATACAGACGAGACCTTGACCACCTGAATCAACGACACCAACTTCTTTTAATACAGGAAGAAGGTCAGGAGTTCCGTCAAGCGATACTTTCGATGCTTCGACGAGTTGACGCATCAACTCTAAGAAATCCGTCGTCGTTTCAGATTGTGCGATAGCAGCGACAGCTGTCTCACGGGCAACTGTCAAGATCGTTCCTTCGACCGGTTTCATGACTGCTTTGTATGCTGTATCGACACCTTTTTGTAACGCATCAGCGAACTCTTTCGTATCAATCGTTGCTTTTCCTTCGATTGATTTCGAGAATCCACGGAACAATTGACTTAAGATGACGCCAGAGTTTCCGCGCGCCCCCATCAATAATCCACGTGCGAAGACGTTTGCGACTTCCGATACAGAATCCGAAGTGGACTTACCTGCTTCTTTTGCACCTGAAGTCATCGTCAAATTCATGTTCGTTCCCGTATCACCATCTGGCACAGGGAAGACGTTCAATGAATCGACGAAATCTGCGTTTTGATAGAGATTCGCCGCGCCATTTTGAATCATCTTGACTAACTGCGCTCCTGTTAAACGATCTACACTCACTAAAGTTTCCTCCTCTATTCCCGCCTTAGACATTCGTCAAGCGGACTCCTTGGACAAAGATGTTCACAGATGTCACGTCAAGACTTAGTGCCTGACTGAGCGTGTATTTCACGCGACTCTGTACGTTGTTCGCCACCTCTGAGATTTTCGTTCCATAGCTTACGATGATATGCATATCGATATGGACCTGCTCTGAAGCCTGTCGAACGATGACACCGCGTGCAAAGTTCTCACGTTTTAAGAGTTCAGCAAGACCATCCTTGATTTGAGACTGGGATGCCATACCAACGACACCAAAACATTCCATTGCTGCGCCGCCCGCAAGTTGCGCGACGACATCATTATCTACATCAATCTTTCCATAGGTCGTTTTCATCTCGATCGCCACCTGAGTAGCCCCCTTTGAATATTGTATTCTTCTCATAATTCTACTATAAGGACCTACTATTGAAAAGTCGCCGTACTGACTATACAATGAATAAGTGAAAAATAGTAGCGGTCAAATGAACTTTTACCATCATCCTCATCCATTATTTTAAATTTCGAGGTTGTCTGTCAAGTTTTTTTCTTGTCAGCTACTTTTTTTATGTTGCAACCGCCCTGACACCATGCTAAGATAGCAAAGTGTCTATTAGGACGAACGCAAAACAACATAAAAGGAGGCGGAACGCATGGCACGTAAATGCTACGTTACTGGGAAATCGCCAAAGTCGGGTAACAACCGTTCACACGCATTGAACAAAACAAAACGTACTTGGGGAGTCAACGTACAAAAAGTACGTATCCTCGTCGACGGTAAGCCGAAAAAGGTTTGGGTTTCAGCTCGAGCTCTTAAATCAGGTAAAGTCGAACGCGTATAAGGCGCAACCACCGGATGGGAATCTTCCCTTCCGGTTTTTTTATGCCCTCATTTATTTTTCTCATAAACTAATTGTCGCTTTTATTGAAAACGCTTACAATAGGAACGTACTTTATTTTGTCAGAATTGGGGGAAGTCATCATGCAACTCAAACGAGAGATGACGAGTCGACACCTGTTCATGATTTCACTCGGCGGAATCATCGGAACAGGCTTATTTTTAGGGTCAGGGTTAACGATTTCACAAGCAGGACCTCTCGGGGCGGTCCTCAGTTACATCGTGGGTGGGACCATCATGTATCTGACGATGTTATGTCTAGGAGAATTAGCGGTCTATCTGCCGGTCTCGGGGTCATTTCAGACCTATACGACCCGCTTCATCGGACCAGGAATCGGCTTTGCCGTCGGTTGGATTTATTGGCTCGGCTGGGCCGTGACGGTGGCACTCGAAATCACAGCTGCCGGCAGTTTGATGGATCGCTGGTTTCCGAATGTACCCGTTGTCGTCTGGTGTACCATCTTTACGGTCTTGTTGTTCGGTCTGAACGCCGTCTCCGCCAAAGCATTCGGTGAAGCCGAATTCTGGTTCTCGAGTTTGAAGGTCCTCGCGATCCTGTTCTTCATCATTCTAGGTGGCGCTGCCTGGTTCGGCTGGTTACCGATGGAAGCAGATCGCCCAACATCGTTATTCGCGAACTTTACGGCAAGCGGTTGGTTTCCGAACGGGATTCTCGGTGTCTTGACGACGATGATTGCCGTCAACTTCGCCTTCCAAGGAACGGAATTGATCGGTGTTGCGGCTGGGGAGTCCGACACGCCCGAAAAATCGATTCCAAAAGCGATCCGCAATACAGTCTGGCGGACGTTCATCTTCTTCGTCTTATCGATTACGATCGTTGGTGCATTGATTCCGTATGAGACGGCTGGCGGAGTCAGCAGTCCGTTCATCATGGTCTTTGATGCGATCGGTATTCCGTACGCTGCTGATTTGATGAACATCGTCGTCTTGACGGCACTATTGTCCGTCGGAAACTCCGGATTATATGCGGCGACTCGGATGTTATGGGCAATGGCGCAAGAAGGGATGATTTCAAAGAAATTATCTTACGTCAATGCACGTGGTGTGCCGATGCGGGCGTTGCTCTTTACGATGATGTTTGCGATGTTATCGCTTCTGACCGCATTTTTCGCAGAAGATACCGTCTTCATTTGGCTCTTGTCCTTAGCCGGACTCGGGGCTCAAGTCGGCTGGATTTCGATCTCCGCTTCGCAGCTCGCGTTTCGTCGTCAGTTCGTCCGAAACGGACACGATCTATCCGAACTGAAATTTAAGACACCACTCTATCCGGTGTTACCCCTGATTTCGTTGACACTTAACGTCGTCGTCCTCGTCAGTCTTGCGTTTCAAGCGGATCAACGAATCGCTCTATACATCGGTGTTCCTTTCTTCCTTGTCATGTGGGGAAGTTATCATCTCTTCGTCAAAGGAAAACATCTATCCGCTCAAAGCGACATCCGTGTCGCCCCTTCTCAACTCGAAGAATAATTTCATCTAAAAAGAGGCCGCGGAGTCATCCACGGCCTCTTTTTGTATGATTGTTCTATTCCTTAAGCGTCCGCATCATCAATAGTTCTCCTTGATGGAGCTCTACCTTCGCTTCTGACGTACTCCATTCATTACTGACGGTCAAGGAACCTCCGACCGGAACAGGATGCATATCAAGTGGATATTTGACTCCAGCTAAACTCAAGATTGACGGCACAAGTGGAATGAACGAAAGATAATAATAGCTTTCGGCTTCGACTGCATACGTTCCCTCAGCCAAGTATCGTACCTCTTCTCGTTTCGTCACGAGTCGTGCCTCTGGGTATCGCTTCAATAGATATACATTTTGGACGGTCATGTCGAGCCGCCCACCTGTCGCCCCGATAATGAAGGTATCCTCAAACTGTTTCTTCTCTGAAACTGTACGAAGTGCCAGTTCGAGATCCGTTTCATCTTTCTCGGCCGGATGAACGATTGCCCCTTCAGGTACATAACCAAGCGAATCAAAATCACCAATCGTCAGGTCGCATGTCAGCCCAAACAATTCAATCGTCTGAACACCACCGTCGACACCGACGATAAAGTCACCTGGCTGACAAAACGTCCGTAAATCCGGCACTTCTTCTTGAGGACCGGCGCACACGAGAATCGCCCGCATCTCAGACGCCTCGTGCTGAATAACGTAGTAAACGTGGCGCAGTTGTAAAGAGGAGACCCGCGACGACACCGCATAAAACATAAGATGGTACCATGTATGTCGCGTTATAAACTAATGAATATGGCACGACTGGACCTTCTGCATATTTCGCGAAGAACACGATTCCGCTGATGACATGACAGATATAACGGAGTCCTGCGCCTAATAGTGTTGCAAGGAGAACGAACGCCATCAAACGTTTCTTTTGTCCGTTACGTGCAGCTTGTCTAACCTGACGCGCGAACAGACCGCTCAGTCCGACGACACCGTATGCAATCGTGTAATCGAGTAATGGTTGGACGATCGTCAAGACTTGTGGGGCGAACATCAGTTGGATCGTACCAACAAGCGCTCCTGTGACGACACCCCCGATGACACCGTGGCGAAATGCCATGACAAAGATCGGTAACATCGCTAAGCTGATTGAACCGCCTTGTGGCATTTTAAATGGAATCAGTAAATCAAAGACGACCCCGAGACTTGCGAAGATGGCAATTTCCATCATCATTTGTAACCGTTTCATGCTATTTCCTCCTTCATTGTACGAGAGGACGCAAAAAGGCAGTACGACGAACGCCGTACTGCCTGCGTGCGCCACATCCCTACGTCCGTTTGAACGGAACAGGTTCGAAGGGTTAAAGTCTAAAAGACTCCTCTCAGCCGCTTTTCAAGCGACACCCCTTGCGGTCATCATATTTCGTTTTCTCGTTCTTATTATACGGCAGCCCCTTGACGAATGCTAGTGATCGCTTCCGCATAATCTGGTGCATTGTAGATTGCTGATCCCGCGACAAGAACGTTCGCACCGTTTTCGATGCAAAGTTTTGCTGTTTCCGGGTTGACGCCACCATCAATCTCGATTTCAAATGTCAGATCACGATCTGCTTTCATTTGTGCAAGTGATGCGAGTTTTGGCATGACACTCTCGATGAAGGCTTGTCCACCAAAGCCCGGATTGACCGTCATCAATAAGACCATATCGACATCCTCAAGGACGTGTTCAATCGTTGATAATGGCGTGTGAGGATTCAAGACGACCCCTGCTTTTGCACCAGCTAGCTTGATTTGTTGTAAAACACGATGGACGTGGTTCGTCGCTTCGACGTGGAACGTCACGATATCTGCCCCTGCCTTAACGAAATCTTCAACGAAACGTTCTGGCTGGTCAATCATTAAATGGACATCAAGGACCATATCCGTCTTTTGACGTAAACTGCTGAGCACAGGTAGTCCAAACGAGATATTCGGTACGAACTGACCATCCATGACATCGAAATGGATATAGTCCGCGCCTGCTGCCTCGACTGCCTTGACATCACGCTCAAGATTCGCAAAATCTGCTGATAAGATAGATGGTGCAATTTTAATCATCTTCAATACCTCCGGGCTCGATTCTTGATTTCGTCTATAAACATACCATAGTTCTCATAACGAGAGGACATGATTTCTTGTGCTTCGACGGCTTCCTTGACGGCACATCCGGGTTCATTCAAGTGCAAACATCCTCGATACTTACATTCGTCCTGTACAGCCACGAATTCAGGAAAACTCCACCGTACATCCTCGATTTCCATATCATACGGAAAATCAAGGTTCGAGAACCCTGGTGTATCAGCAATCAAGCCTTCGGCAAGTGGCATCAACGTGACGTGTCGTGTCGTATGCCGCCCACGTCCGAGTGATTTCGAAATCGCACTCGTCTCTAAGTCGAGTGTTGGTTCAAGTGCGTTCAAGAGCGAACTTTTCCCAACACCGGATTGTCCGGCAAGAACGCTCGTTTTCCCGGCCAGTAACGGACGGACTTGTTCAACACCTGTCAATGTCTCACTTGATGTCTCGATGACCGTATAACCAATCTTCCGGTAAGCGGCAATTGCCTCTCTAACTGCAGGACCTTTGACATCATCAAGCAAGTCCATCTTCGTTAACAGGATGACGGGTTGGATTTCCTTCGCTTCGATCAAGACGAGGAAACGATCGAGCAAGTGCGCTGAAAAATCAGGTTCTGCGGCCGAGACGACAAGCAACGCTTGATCGATATTCGCGACAGGAGGGCGTACTAAAAAGTTGTCTCGCTCCTTCACTTCGAGAATATATCCCGTCTCACTTTCGATATGAAGCACGACTTCGTCTCCGACGACTGGACTGATGCCGCGTTTCCGGAAATTTCCTCTTGCCCGTGAACGAACCTCTCCTTCTGGTGTCATGACATCATAAAAGCCGCCCTGCAGGCGTATGATCGTTCCTTCTCGATTCTCTTCGATGCGTTGTTCCGTCATCCTATGCACTCCTTTTTCATCATATTCATTGTGCGTCCTTTGCCTGATTGTACGTGATGGTTTTTGAACGATACACGGTATCATCTTTATAAATCGTAATCTTTCCTTCTTCTCCCGGATCGATCGTCACCGGCACGTCGAATGTCTCATCTTGATCAATCGATTCCTCGATGACGGTCCGCTTCCCTTTTGCATCTTCCGTCTCAATCCGGATGACTTGTTTCGGCGGTTCCTCGTCCTCATTCTCGCTGACCGCATCATAGACGACCTTTTCAGGGAATGTCGCTGTCACTGTCTTTTCTTCCTCACCTTTTGAGATAAAGACAGTCACGGAGTCATTCGGTTCGACTTGAGCCCCTGCTTGTGGGAATTGACGGATAACTTGATCGAGTTTCACGTCGCTAGAAAATTCTTGCTCGAACGTTCCGTCGAGCCCTTTTTCGTCCAGGTAGGCTTTTGCTTCGTCACTCGATAAGTTCGTCAAATCCTTCAACTCGAAAGAAGATGTCCCTTCCGAGACGGTGATCGTAATCGTTTGTTCTTTCGCGATGACCTCCGTACCAGCCGAGATTGATTGCCGGATGACGTTACCTCGCGTGACCTCATCAGATTTCTCACGTTCGACCTCGACTTTAGCAAATCCAGCTTCTTTTAACGTCGCAATTGCTTCTTTTTCAACATCATCC
This sequence comes from Exiguobacterium sp. EF_C8, assembly GCF_054956715.1. Taxonomy (NCBI): domain Bacteria; kingdom Bacillati; phylum Bacillota; class Bacilli; order Caryophanales; genus Exiguobacterium; species Exiguobacterium sp. EF_C8. The sequence continues at coordinate 2,074,936 of NZ_CM143264.1, forward strand.
GTTACATCTGGCACTTCGACCGGAGCACTGCCGGTTGAGACGACCAAATTGACTGTTGAGCCCTTTTTCACCTGCGCGTTTTCACGCGGTGTCTGACTGATCACGTCTCCTTCATCGACCGTATCACTGTTTCGTTCTGTCGTCTCAACGACGAATCCGAGTTTCTCTAGCTTCGTTTCCGCTTCATCTCCATCCGTTTTGACGACGGACGGTACCGTAACGGTAGGATCCGGCCACATCGCAAACGTCGTAGCCGCTCCACCGAGTAATACCAGTAATAATAGGATGACCCACCAGCGTTTTTTCTTTTTCTTTTCTGACGATTTCGGTTGAACGGTCGTGACGACAGGTGTGCCCGGTTCTGCTTTTGATTCTTCTGGAACTTGTACAGGTGATAAGACCATCGTCTTTTCCATCTCATCCTCTTCAGCGCCTCGGATGCCTTCACTTGCTCGTTCGTCAGATAATGCGGTTACCATATCTTCCTTAAACGCTGCGACGGACTGTTGGCGGTCATGCGGTGCTTTTGCAAGCGCCTGCATGATGCAGTTCTCAAGCGCTTGTGGCACTCTTGGATTCAAGACGGATGGACGACGTGGTGTATCTTGCAGATGCTTCAGCGCGATAGCGACCGGTGAATCACCTTCAAACGGCACTTGTCCTGTAACGAGTTCATATAAGACAGCACCAAGCGAATAGATATCCGACTTCTCATCGGCAAATTTACCTTTAGCTTGTTCTGGCGAGAAGTAATGCACGGACCCAAGGACAGACATCGTATGCGTCAACGTCGCATTCGACATCGCCACAGCGATTCCGAAATCCGTTACTTTGACGGTACCATCTTCTCGGATCAACATATTTTGCGGTTTAATGTCGCGATGGATGATCCGGTGTGCATGGGCGTGATCGATCGCATCACAAATTTGAGCAATGATATCGACGGCCTGTGGCACAGGTAATGCTTGATTTTCACAAAATGTCTTCAATGTCATACCATCGATATACTCCATGACGATGTAATAGATGGCATCTTCTTCGCCTACATCATAGACGGCAACGATGTTTGGATGATTCAAGCTGGTAGCAGCATGCGCTTCACGTTCGAATCGACGAATGAACTGTTCGTCATGCGAAAATTCAGTCCGTAAAATCTTAATGGCAACATGACGCTTTAAAATCTCATCATAGGCTTGATAGACATTCGCCATCCCGCCACTTCCAACTAGCCGTTCTATGCGGTAGCGGTCATTTAATCGATCTCCGTATCGCATATTCAGACCCTCTTTCTTTCTTTGAACCGGATGGCGGCAATCGTAATATTATCCGCGCCTCCTCGAGCATTCGCTTCTTTCACCAATCGTCCGACGATCTCATCAAGCGGATCATCTCGTAAGATGATTTGTTCAATGACATCATCTGGCACTTCATCGGTCAACCCGTCGCTACACACAAGTACGAGGTCATAGTCTGGAGCATCTCTTACTTGAATGTCGACTTCGACCGTTTCGTTCGAGCCGACCGATCGTGTGATGACATTTTTACGTGGATGATTTTCGACTTCCTCGTCCGAAAGCTCTCCCATTTGTCGTAACATGTTGACGTAAGAATGATCATCCGTCAATTGTTTTAACGCCGTACCTTCAAGAGCATAGACCCTACTGTCTCCAACATGACCGATGACGAGCAAATCCTCCACCCAGCACACACAGGCAATGGTCGTTCCGACGATCGCAAGTTGTTCTTCTTTTGAAAACTGAAGAATCCGGGCATTCGCTTCGGCTACACGTTGTTCTATCCATTCGGACAATTCCATCGGACGATTTGGCATGAGGGAAAAGGATGCTTCAAATACCTCGCGAACGATCGCACTTGCGATATCGCCAGCAGCGTGACCTCCCATACCATCCGCAACGACAGCAATACCACGTTCAGCGTTCCCGATGAGTAATACCGTATCCTCATTTTTAGTCCTGACTTTCCCAGTGGTCGAAAGGTGAGCTAACTCCATGACAGTCCTCCGTTCGTATCAATCTTCTCGTTTCTTAAACGCGGCAATGTAGAAGCCATCCGTTCCGACTGTCGTCGGTAACAACTTGAGTTCTGCTCGATCTCCGATTAGATGCCGCACGGATTCTGGCATGCGTTCCGCGAAAGATGCATCAAAGTCAAAACCCTGATCGAGAATGAACGCTGTCTGCTCCTCGTTTTCGGTCGGATCAATCGTACAAGTCGAATAGACGAAGATTCCACCTTTTTTAACGAGTGGTAAGACAGATGTCAAGATGTCTCGTTGAATTTTTGGGAGTTGCTCGAGTTGTTCTGGACGTTTCGTCCATTTGATATCCGGTTTTCTTCGAATGACACCAAGTCCTGAACAAGGTGCATCGACAAGAATCCGGTCAAAGGATTCGCTTTCGAAGCGTTCCCCTGCTTTACGGGCATCTAACGCTTCTGCTCGAACAGTCGTAAGACCTAATCGTGTCGCTTGCTGTTCAATCAATTTAATCTTATGTGGATGAAGATCAAGTGCCTGTAGTGTACCCGTCGTCAAACCTTCAGCAATATGCATCGCTTTCCCACCAGGTGCGGCACAGCTGTCGAGTACATGATCGGATGCTTCTGCACCAAGCGCACGGGCGACGAGCATTGAGCTCTCATCCTGAAGAGAAAGATACCCACGGTCAATCAGATCAGTTTTTTGGACGCTTCCTCGTTCGATTTCGAGACCGTCCGGCGCGACCGTGGATGGTTTTGCCGTCACACCTTGATCGAGTAGAAGCTCGATTGCTTCCTCCCGCGTCGTTTTCGTGCGATTGATACGGACCGTGACCGGTGCCGGTGTGTTATTCAATTGACAGATCTGAAGCGTTTCTTCCGGACCAAACAGTTCGATCCAGCGTTCGACGAGCCACTGCGGGTGACTCGTTTCGATGCTGATTCGTTTTGCAGCAGGCTCAATCTCAGCGAAATGAGGCATTCCCGCCCGTAATACATTCCGTAGCACTCCGTTGACGACTTTCGAGACATGGACTTTCCCACGTTTTTTAGCAATTTCAACGGCTTCATGAATGACGGCATGATCCGGTACACGATCGAGATAAAACAACTGATAGACACTCATTCGTAACAATGGGCGCATGAATGGATCAAGTTTTTTCTGTTTCGCTAAATATGGTTCTAAAATATAATCAAGCGTCAATTCACGACTGAGCGTCCCGTAGACGAGTTCCGTGAACAAGCCGACATCTGACGCCGAGATGGCGCGTTTTTCAAGCATTTGGTGGACCGTAATTGTTGAGAAGGCGCCACCTTGTCCGATTTTCATTAATGTCGTTACTGCTGCGTCGCGTACATTCATGCGTTCTCACCTACTTGTTGTCCGAGTTCAAGCGATTGACCAATCCCGCGCATGAACGTGGCACCATCCATCCGTTTTTTGCCGGACGGCTGTAAGTCGATCAGCTTCAACGCTGTTTCGGAACCTGTCGCGATGACGGGACCATCCGCTTCTAATGCGATGATTTCACCCGGTCGTCCCGTTCCTGAGACTTTCGTTGCGAAAAAGACTTTTAAGCGGTCGTTCCCAAGCATCGTATACGTACTCGGGAATGGATTCATCCCACGAATTTGATCGTAGAGTGTCTCACCCGGTAGCGTAAAATCAAGTCGTTCCCGCTCACGTGAAATGTTCGGCGCAAATGTCGCTTCTTCCTCGACTTGTGCTTCCGGTGTCAATTCACCTGCTAACAGACGTGGTAACGTTTCAAGTAACAGGCGCGCTCCTGCGTCCGCTAACTTCTCAAACATCGAACCGGCTGTATCGTTCTCTTCGATTGGAACGATGATTTTTGACAACATATCACCTGCGTCTAGCCGATCGACCATATACATGATCGTCACACCTGTCTCTTTTTCTCCATCGATGATCGCTTGATGAATCGGTGCACCGCCACGATATTTCGGTAAGAGTGACGCATGGACGTTGATTGCCCCAAAACGTGGTGCTTCGAGAATAGCGGTCGGTACGATCTGACCGTAGGCTGCCGTGATAATGAGATCTGGTTTTAAATCAAGAACATCTTGATAATCCTCTCGAATTCGTTTCGGTTGCAACACAGGAATATCGTGTTCCATCGCGACGAGTTTTACAGGCGTCGGTTTGACTTCCCGTTTTCGTCCGACTGGTTTATCTGGTTGTGAGACGACACCGACGACGTCATACCCGGCATCGATGACTTCACGTAGCGTTCCTGCCGCAAACTCAGGCGTCCCCATGAAGACGACGCGCGGCTTTTCTTGCTCGACGAGTTTATCCGTGAACAGGACACCATCTAAATGATCCATCTCGTGTTGGATGGCACGTGCAAAAAAGCCGTTTGCTTTGATTTTAACCGTCCGCCCGAGACGATCTTGAGACTTGACGACGATTCGGTCGAACCGTTCAACCGGTCCGAAGATGCCCGGCATACTGAGGCAGCCTTCGTCATCGATTTGCGAACCGTCCGCTTCGATGATTTCCGGATTGATCAGCTCGATTGGTCCCGTCTCATCATCGGTATGAACGACGGCTACACGAATCGGCTGGTTGATTTGCGGTGCGGCTAAACCAACCCCGTCATATTCGTACATCGTATCGAACATCCGGTCGATCATTTTACCGAGTTTTTTATCAAACTTCGTGACAGGTTCACACACCTGTCGTAATACATCATTTGGTACTTCTACTACTTTATACATACAGACACCTCACATGAATACAAATGGATTCAAGTCAATCGCGACTTGTGTTTTTGATTTTTGACGACGGGATAAGATATCACGGAGATGTGTCCGGACATCCTCCTGTCCTTTATGTTTAATTAAGACCTGTTGCCGGTACATATTTTTGAGTCGAGCGAGTGGTGCATCAAACGGTCCATTGACGACTAAATCCTCAGATTCAAAGGCACGAAGCTCGGAAGCGATTTGCTGCGCTTCTGCTTGTGCTTCGAGCGGATGCGCTGCTGAAACTGTAATCAGACCAAGGAACCAAAATGGTGGGTGCCCACCGAGCTTTCGCAATTGCATCTCTCGCTTATAAAACGTTTCGAAATCATGCTGTTTGGCCGTTTGAATGACGTAATGCTCCGGGTTGTAGGTCTGGATAATTGACTGACCAGCGAGTTGACCCCGTCCGGCACGACCGGACACTTGGGTGATCAACTGAAACGTACGCTCACTTGCTCGAAAATCCGGAATACCAAGCGTCGCATCGGCAGCAATCACTCCGACGAGTGTAACGTTCGGAAAGTCGAGACCTTTTGCGATCATCTGTGTTCCGAGCAGAATGTTTCCTTCCTTGCGTTCAAAGGCATCGAGTAATTTCTCATGCGCACCTTTACGCGACGTCGTATCCTGATCCATCCGGATGATTCGCGCCTCCGGAATCAAGTGTGCCAATTCTTCCTCAATCTTTTGCGTACCCGTTCCGAACTGACGAATTTTCGTCGATTCACAGGACGGACAAGTTTTCGGCATTGCGGCTTCAAACCCACAGTAGTGGCATTTCAAGCGATCTTCATGTTGGTGATAGGTTAAATTCACGGCACAATGCGGACATTGTAGCGTCTCCCCGCAATCCCGACATAAGACGAAGGTCGTATATCCGCGACGGTTCAGGAGTAAGACGGTTTGTTCCCCACGTTCGATGCGTTCTTTGATGCCTTCGACTAGCGCGAGGCTGAACGGCGTACGATTGTCCCGTTCGAGTTCCTTACGCATATCAACGATGTCGACTGGAGGCAGTTCCCCACCGAATCGTTCACGAAGCGGTAAGTAACGATAAACCCCTTTTTGTGCCCGTGCATACGTCTCGAGTAACGGTGTTGCACTTCCGAGCACGACGGGACAACGATGATAGGCTGCCCGCCATTTTGCGACGTCGCGCGTATGATAGCGCGGATTCTCTTCCTGCTTATAAGTTGTTTCATGTTCTTCATCGAGAATGATGATTCCGATGTTCGTCAGCGGCGCAAACACAGCAGACCGTGCACCGACGACGACATCGACCTCGCCTTGGGCGATTTTGCGCCACTCATCATACTTTTCTCCGAGCGATAGACCGCTATGCAAGACAGCGACCCGTTCTCCGAAACGGCGTTTAAACCGTTTGACCATCATCGGCGTCAGACTGATCTCTGGGACGAGCAAGATCGCTTGTCTACCGCGTTCGAGTTGTGCATGAATCGATTCAAGATACACTTCCGTCTTACCGCTTCCTGTTACGCCATGTAACAAAAACGTTCCGGTCTCAGCTTCGGCCGTAATCGCCGAGACAGCTTCCTGTTGCTTTTCCGTCAAAGAGGACGGCACAAAGATGTCTTGGACGAGATGTTCATAAGGATTTCGCCGAACATCGATCGTCTCGACTTGAATGATGCTCTTTTTCTCGAGAGCGTTCAACGTCGCGCTCGTTGCGCCCGTTGCCTGCTTGACTTCACTCCAAAGCGCATCCGGAAATTCTTGAATATACGAGTAAAGTGCCGCTTGTTGGCTCGCTTGTTTCGTAAAAGTTGCTTGCTCCTCTAGAAGACGAATCCGTTTATCGATCTTAGACGTCTTTTTCTCGCGAATGACCGGTTGAAGCGTCACGTCAGCTTGTTTCGCCGCTGTTAAGACGATTTGTTGGACTTCCGTTGGCAATTGACTCATTTTCTTGCCATGATATGCCCGAAGTGGGCCCGACTCGACTATGACCAGTTTATCATAACTCACCTTTAAGGCAGCCGGCAGCATCGCAAGCAATGCCGTCGCTTGAAAACACAAAGTCGTTTCCGATAGATACGCCGATAACTCGAGTAATTCCTGTGTATAGGTCGGGGTCTCATCTAAGACACGGACGATCGATTTGACGTTCGTCAGATCAGACGTTGCTTTCGTTCCGACGACGATTCCAAGCAACGCCCGTGGACCAAATGGTACTTCGACGCGCATACCGGGAACGATCAGCTCTTGCCAGAGTTCTGGAACGGCATAATCGAACGGACGATTGACCGTTGCTGCTGCGACGTCAACGATGACTTCGGCTATCATGCCAATGCCTCCGCGAATTGGCGCATGAGCGATTTGGCGAGCGTCGATTTCAATTGTTGATCGTATCGCGTGACGGAATCGTTCTTTCCAAAAACGACGACTTCATTTTCATCACTGACGAATCCGATATCAGATCGTGACACATCATTCGCGACAATGAAATCGGCTTTCTTTCGGACGAGTTTTTGTTTAGCGAACGTCTCGACATCCGTCGTCTCAGCCGCAAATCCGACTAATAGCTGATGTTGTTTCTGCTCACCAAGCGTCTTCAGAATATCGGTCGTCTCTTCGAGTTCAATTCGAAGTGGTCCGTGGATTTTTTTCTGCTTCTGATCGTACTGGATAGACGGTCGATAGTCAGCTACGGCAGCGGACATGATGACGATGTCTTGCGTTTCATAATCACGTAACATGGCTTCAAGCATCTCTTCTCCTGATTCAACAGCAATCGTCGCTATCCCGGTCGGTAATCCGATCCGAAGTGGTCCATGGACGAGCGTGACATCGGCACCTGCGTCTCTTGCCGCCTCTGCTAGCGCAATTCCTGTCTTTCCGGAAGAATCATTCGTCAAGTAACGAACCGGATCAATCCGTTCCACGGTCGGTCCCGCACTGATCAAGACTTTTCGTCCGGCTAGATACTTCTCTTCAAAGAACGTTGAGAGTGTTGCGACTAAGTCTTCCGGTTCAGGTAAACGACCTTTCCCGACCCAACCACATGCGAGATTTCCGACTCCCGGTGCAATCACCTGGACACCGTCCTGCTTCAGTTGTTCGATGTTGCGGACTGTCGCCGGATGTTCGAGCATGTTGACATTCATCGCTGGTGCGACGATGACGGGACATGTCGCTGCAAGGATCGTCGTCGTGATGAAATCATCCGCGATCCCGTGCGCGAGTTTTGCAATTAAATTCGCGGTCGCTGGTGCGACGACGATCAGGTCCGCTTCGTCCGCTAAATCGATATGGGCGATCTTTGACGGATCATGCTCGATGAAGACGTCATCATAGACCGCTTTTCGCGTCAGTGCTTCAAACGTCGTCTTACCGACGAATTGTTGCGCATTACGCGTCATCGCGACTTGAACGTGTGCGCCTGCTTGAACAAGCTTTGAAGCGAGTGCTGCTGATTTGTAGGAAGCGATTCCACCGCCGACACACAGTAGAATGTTTCGGTTGGTTAACATGTAGGTGTCCTCCTTATTGAAAAAAACAGCCACGATGACAAGTGGCTGCTTCAAAATTAGTCTTGCGGTTGGTTCGTGACGGATACTTCTTCGAAATAAAGCTCTTCTAAAGCTTTCCCGACCGGTTTATGCGATTTTGGGTTCGTGACTTTCACGCGTTTCCCGTCTTGGATTTGACGCGCACGCTTAGCGGCAACTGTAACGATTGTATATTTCGACGGTACTTTCTTTTGAAGCTTATCAACTGATGGATATAACATATCACTTAACCTCCATGGCTTTTTTATATAGGGACGCGACACGTTCCCGACTGCAATGTTCCGCTGTGACGATTGCTTGGATCCGGTCACAGGCTTTATGAATTTCGTCGTTCGTCACGACATAGTCATAGGCATCCATCATCTCGATCTCTTCCTTAGCGACGAGAAGACGTTGCTTAATGACTTCCTCCGATTCCGTTCCACGCCCTACGAGGCGGTTCCGTAATTCTTGGAGGCTTGGAGGTGCAAGGAATAAGAAGACAGCTTCCGGAAAATGTTCTTTGACCTGCATGGCCCCTTGAACTTCGATTTCGAGAATGACGTCTTTTCCTTCATCTAGGATCTGGTTCACCCATTCGACAGGTGTTCCATAGTAGTTCCCTACGAATTCAGCATATTCCAAGAGTTGATTGTTCGCAATCATCTCTTCGAATTCTTCACGCGATTTAAAGAAATAGTGGACACCATCTACTTCTCCTTCACGCGGTTGGCGCGTCGTACAGGATACCGAGTAATGCAGATCGTTATCCTGATCTTCGCGCAAGGCACGACAGACCGTTCCCTTTCCGACACCACTTGGACCAGATAATACGAGTAATAAGCCACGCTCTTTGAAAATCACTTCAAAAACCCCTCCATCTCACAAACTTCACATTGTTTCATATTAGCAGTAGAGATAGGAAGTTCGCAAGTCATCTTTTTTAGCTCGACTGCTTTATCATACCATAACGATGCCATTTCTGTTACCTTTAGAAAGTGAGAACGAAATCAAGAAAGAAGGTAATCGTATGGCTTTTGACGGATTGATGACGACACGCGTCGTCAAAGAACTCCAACCGCTCGTCGGAGGACGGATCAATAAGGTATACCAACCATATACATTGGATTTAGTATTCCAGGTCCGGGCCGAGCGAAAAAACGTATTGTTGCTCGCCTCTGCGAATGCCATGTATGCACGGATGCACATTACGTCGGAAGCGGTCAGCAACCCGAGTGAACCCCCACTCTTCTGTATGATGCTTCGCAAGCATGTCGAAGGCGGATTCATCGAATCGATCGAACAACTCGAACGCGACCGGATCATTGTCTTACGTGTCCGTTCCCGCAACGAACTTGGCGATGAGGAAGCGAAAAAAATCTATGTCGAGTTGATGGGACGACACTCGAACATCATTTTGACCGATGGACAAGATAAGATCCTCGATGCGATCAAACACTTACCACTCAGTCAAAATACATTCCGGACGATCATGCCAGGGATGACCTATCAACTTCCACCAGCACAGGATAAAGTGGATCCACTCACAGGAGATATCGAAAAGGCACTCCACCGAATCGACTGGAACGCTGGGAAACTGGATCGCCAGTTACTTGGTCTCTTCAGTGGTCTGTCTCCACAAATTGCTAAGGAAGTCGTCACGCGGGCAGGTCTTGCGAACCGGACGAATCTTGCTACCGCTTTCCAGGACGTCTTAAAAGAACTAAACGGTCCTTATGTATTGCAACGGATGGAAGGCGGCAAGGAACGCTTTGCACCGGTCCGCTTAACGGAAGGTTCAATCATTGACGAAAAGACGTTCGCGACGAGTGGTCAAGTCCTCGACGCATTCTTCCATCAAAAAGCAAACCGCGATCGTGTCAAACAACAAGCGGCCGATCTCGAACGGTTCATCAAGAGTGAGTACGATAAGAATATCTTAAAGCGCTCAAAACTCGAAAAAGATTTAGAAGCGACGTTACGAATGGATGAATGGAAGCATAAAGGAGAACTGCTGACGACTTATCTCTATCAGCTCGAACGCGGGATGAAGGAAGCAACCGTCGTCGATTACTATGATCCAGACGGTGCTGAAATCACGATCTCGCTTGATCCCCGCTTCTCGCCAAACGAGAACGCACAGCGTTATTACAAACGGTATAACAAATTAAAAACCGCCAAAGTCGAAGTCGCGCGCCAGCTTGAGAAGAACCAAGCCGAGATTGCGTACTTCGAAGGTTTGCTTGCCCAACTCGATGTCGCATCCCCGGAAGATATCCGGGAAATGCGCGAGGAACTCGTCGAAGAAGGTTATCTGCGCGAACGACAAAAGAAGAAAAAGAAACCACAACTCCCACAACTCGAAGAATATCGTTCTTCGACCGGCCTTCCATTCTTCGTCGGAAAGAACAATAAACAAAATGATTACGCGACGTTCAAGTTTGGACGTCGGTCCGATACGTGGTTACACACGAAGGATATCCCAGGATCGCACGTCATCATTCAAAGTGATGCACCGGATGAGACAACGTTAAAAGAAGCAGCGATTGTTGCCGCCTACTACTCGAAAGCACGTGAATCGAGCCAAGTCCCAGTCGATTTTACGGAGTTACGATATGTCAAAAAACCGAGTGGTGCAAAACCCGGCTTCGTCATCTATACGGATCAAACGACACTTTACGTCACACCTGATCCAGATGTCGTCCAATCCTTACGTCAATGACGCTACACAAAAAAGCGCTGTTTTTCCTAAATATCACTTAGGAGAGACAGCGCTTTTTCATCTTCACTTCATTTTTTCTAACTGTTCCCGGTAATCGAGCAAATGCCCATGGATGATATCCTTCGCCTCGCTTAATTCTTGATCGAATGAGAACATCGCTTGTTTTCGTTCGTGGGAGAAGATGACATCGTAATGATGGCTGAGTAAGAAATCAATTTCCTGGCCGAGCGTCTTTTCCTGTTCTTCTGTCATCGGGATATCCCGATGACTGGCAATGCTTTCAAGCAAGACGAGCAACTTGTCTTCAAGATCGACAAGCTCCTTCAGTCGGATGAACGCTTCACTTTGACCGCTTGCCATCAATGGATATTTTTGATCTTCTTGAAGCATCAACATCATTTCTTCATGTTTGAGAATTTGTTTCCGAACGGCAAGCAGCCTCGTATCATCTTGCACGAGACTCCGCCAATCTTCCATCAACTGTTGCGTCGTTTTTTTGACAAGCAAGAGTAAACGATCCTCATAATGTGGCGGGAAGACGATGTAATTGATGAGGACAGCAGATAACACACCGACGACAGTCAACAACGAACGTGATAATGCATAGTGGACGTAGTCGGCGGTCGGACTCTCGAACATCAACACGATGGCAAAGGCCGCGAACGTCGACATATCCGTTCTTCCAATCATCGAATTAAGGACGAGCGAGACAATTACGGCGAGTCCAATCGTCAGCGGATTCGCCCCAAGTGTCGCAACAATCGCAAGACCACACATTAATCCAAGTACTGTTCCGAAAATCCGGTTGAAGACGATTTTAAACGACCGATGAATCGTCGGTTGCATGGCAACAATTGCTGCGACAGCCCCCATTCCCGAATAAATATCGAACACATACCAGGAGATACTAAGCGCAAGAGCTACCGCGATACCGGTCTTGACCGTTCGTAGTCCAATCCGAAACTTTAATTTCACTCGAGCGTCACCTGCCCGACTTCACTATTGACTGTCACTTCCGGTTTTTCTTGTTTCGACAGTTCATAAATTGTCTCATCCTTATTCTTTTGTTTCGTATATCGGTCAGAGGCTTTAATATCGCCTCCTGTGTCAATCGTAATCGTACCGGCTGATTTATTTGGTTTTAGCTTCGTCGCGCCGTCAATCGTTGTGACGTCGAGACTCAACTTCGCCACATATTCCGCAAGAGAAACACTTTCACCTGTCACTTGCGCATGGACGGCATCCATCTCTTTGATGGAAATCGCACGTGTTGCATTCAGTGTAATCTCATCACCTTTTACTTTATCGAGACTCATCGCTTCTCCGTCCATCTCGATCGTTTTTGCGTAGATGCCCATTCCTTTAAGTGTTCCAGCATCGACATCGACACGGTTCATATAACTCGGTAGTCCCACTTGAATCGTATAGTCTGCTGTTTTTTCGCTCGGACGATTGCCGAGTCGAGACAGCCAACCATCTCGTCCTGTCACCGTTACCGTATTCGTCGATGTACTGATTTTCAGTCGTTTTCCACTCGATGCACTATCGACGAGTTTGATTTGGACGTTTCCGTCTGTGCTTCGAACGAATTGTACCGTTGCGTGCGGTGCCTCGATAGCGAGAGACTTATAGCGATTCGTCGTCTTGAATGTTTCGCCGCGCGATAACAATTCCGTTGAGACGAGCAATGTAATCGAATAGATGACGACAAGTCCGAGAACGACACCACCGTATAAATAAAGCGGTCGCTTCACTGGTCCTTTTTCTCCAATGCGGTTCAACCGTGCATCCATCTTTTGTTTTTGTTTATTTTTTAAGCGTGTGAACGACGATTGTTTTCGTTTCCGCACACTCCTACTGTTATGCTCTTCCATGTCAGTCCCTCCATCTCATGTCTACCATTATTCCGAATATCTGAATCGGCTGTCAACAGCCCCTTCTTATCATAGAAGAAGTTCACCGTTTCGCCATCGGGCGGAAGAAGGAAGCATAATCGGATGAACTACAGATATTCCAGAAGAATAATCGACAAAAAGGAGAGGAACCTTGACGTTTCCTCTCCTTTGCTTAAGAACGGATTATAATTCGAGTGACTCGCCGATCGCGAGTAAATGACCAGTTTGACCTTGCGCTTCAATTTGTTCACAGAATGCGTTCGCATCTTGTTTGATTAAATCAAATGTATCGTAGTGGATCGGTACGACTGCTTTCGCTTGCAACATATCTGCAGCGATCAACGCATCATCCGGACCCATCGTGAAGTTATCACCGATCGGTAAGAAGGCTAAATCGATTTCGTGATGGGCGCCATAAAGGGCTAAATCCCCGAACAGTGCCGTATCGCCTGCGTGATAGATTTCTTTGCCTTCGATTGTCAGCAAGAATCCAGCCGGCATCCCCATATACGTAATGGTTTGTTTCTCTTCATCGATGATGCTTGATGAATGGAATGCCTGTGTCATCTTTACTTTACCAAACGAGAATTCAAACTGTCCGCCAAGGTTCATCGGGTGGACATTCAATCCTTTGAAGCTTAAATACGTTGCCAACTCATGCGTAGCGATGATCGTCGCCCCCGTTGCTTTCGCGATTCGCTCTGCATCAAGCATATGATCGGCATGCGCATGCGTCAAAAGAATGAAGTCCGCCTTGACGTCATCGGGATTCGTCGTCGCTTTATCGTTACCACTAAAGAAGGGATCGATGACGAGATGGTGACCATTCGTTTCAATCGTTACTGTTGACTGTCCATGATAAGTTAGCTTCATCTAGTTCACTGCCTCTCGATTAGGATTCGGATAATTGATTCCCTTCCCCCCATGCACATAAACCTTTCATGACCGGTTGTAGTGTAAATGACGCCTCTGTCAATTTGTATTCGACGTGCAGAACGGCTTCATCATACTCAATCTGCTCAATTATTTTGAGTCGTTCAAGTTCCTACAACTGATCAGTCGAGACTTTCCGAGAAATCCCGGGAATGGCACGTTGTAACTTAAAAATATTTCGTATCTTTCTCTAACGTGCAATATAATTGTGAACGCCATTTTCCGCCGATGATGGCGAGCTCCCGATTGACCGGAAATTGTTCAGTCGACATGTTGTTCTCTCCCCCAAAGTCGTTACTTCAAAGTGCGTACTATGAAATGGAGTGTATCGCAGGTTAAAGTATGCTTAAATCATTTTGCAAAAAGAGTGTTAGACATGACGTATCCATATAATTTTTCGCACATCGGTCTTTCCGTGCCGAATCTCGACGAAGCTGTTCGTTTTTATCAAGAGATGAAGGACTGGTATATTATCATGGAACCATTTGATGTCCTCGAAGATGATTCTACCATCGGTGTCATGTACACAGACGTCTTTGGTACATGATGGGACAAGTTCCGGATCGCCCACATGGCGTCAGATGATCGCATCGACATCGAGTTGTTTGAATTCCCGAACAATGAACAATCCGAGAGTAATTGCGAATTCCTGAAACAGGTATCTTGCATTATAAGGTTCAAGGCCCAGATGTCGAAGGGTTCGTCGAAAAAATCGTCCTCACGGCGGTAAACAACGGATGTCGATCTGCGAATACTATCCAGGAGACAAACCTTACCGGATAGTCTACTGTGAGGATCCATTTGGTAATCTCGTCGAAATTTACTCTCACTCATATTAACTCACGTATTCGAAAGGAGCTTATTAAACATGAAAGCATGGTTAAACCACTCAGGTACAGCCATTGATCAATGGACATTCGAAGAGGTCAAGACACCGACGCCAGGAGAAGGACAAGCCTTGATTCGCGTCAAGACGGTCGCACTGAATCCCGTCGACTATAAGGCAACCAAAAATCCAGCTTGGACGTTCCCGCATATTCCGGGCGTTGACCTAGCGGGTGTCGTCGAACAAATCGGACCCGGCGCAGAAGTGAAAATCGGCGATCGTGTAGCGATTCATACGAACCTGCAACGCGATGGTGCTTTTGCTGAATACGTACTTGTTGATACACGTGCTCTTGCCCCGATTCCAGAAGACGTCTCATTCGCTGAAGCCGCTGCGATTCTTTGCGCAGGCATGACAGCTTATGAAGCGATCGTCCAAAAGATGAATACGACAGGTAAAGAGACGATTCTCATCCATGCTGGTGCAGGTGGTGTGGGTGGCATCGGCATTCAACTCGCAAAACGCCTGGGTCTTAAGGTCGCGACGACTGCTTCGACGGAAAACCATGAGTGGGTCAAGCGACTCGGTGCCGATCTTGCCATCGACTACAAAAAAGAAAATGTAACCGAGGTCATTCGCGATTGGACGAATGATCGCGGCGCTGACTTGATTTTCAATACGGTCGGTCGAAATGAAGCAACAGCAGATCTCGGACGTCTTGCCTTCTCGGGTCAACTCGCCTTCATCGCCGGCGGTCCTGATCAATCGGTCGTCAAGCCGTTCACGCTCTCCCCTTCGATCCATGAAGTAGCACTTGCGGCTGCTTATGCAAGCGAAGATGACCGCGCGATCCGAAACCTTGGTCATATGGCAAGTGAATTATTACAACTGGTCGCAACGAAAGAACTCGATCCACTCGTCACAGAGGAGATTCCAGCAGCGGACATCGTCAAAGGATTACAACGTCTATCTGAACGTCACGTCCGTGGTAAAATCATCGCTAAATTTAACTAATACTTGCCGCGGCACAAAACAGCCGACTGTCCTTAGATAATAGGACGGTCGGCTGCTGTCGTACTCTATTTTTTAATTCCTGAACGTTGACTGAAAAAGCATCAGCCATGTTCACCGGTAGCGTTCTTGTTTTTTGATATGTAAGGATCGTCCGACTAACTCGAAACCGACATGCTGATAGATTTTATTCGCTGTCTGGTTCGACCAATCGGTATAGAGCGTCACGACCAGATAAGACTGTAGGAGGTGTTCAGATAGTTTTGCGACAAGATAAGAAGCATATCCATTCCCACGTAGTTTTTTCGGCGTATAGACGTAAGAAATCGTAATCCCAGTTTGCGTGGGACGTGTCGCTGCCGCCATCGCGACGAGCGTATTTCCGCTAAACAATCCGAACAAGCTTCCTTGCTGAATGTGTCGCGTCATTGACTGATGGAGTTGCGTAAGCTGTCGATCAGATGGACGCGTTTCGACCTCATATAAAAATCCGGACGCAAATTCTAAGGCTTGTTGTCCTTCATCGTTCGAAACCGGTCGGAAGACGACGTTCTCCGGAACATGTGGCATCTCGACCTTCGTCAATGCATACATCCCTTGTTCCATATGTACCTCATACATGGAATGTGGGAGTAAAAGCGGCGCTAAGATGGCCTGTTCTCCGACGAATCCTGGACTATCCAGAATTCGCGCAAGCTTTCGAATCCCTTCTTGCGAGAACATATCCCCTGCGACGATGACTTGCTCCGGTATCGTTTGCAATATGACGAGACGATGATCGCCTTCTTGTGCCGTTGCCATCAAGAGCGGTTCATCCCCACGTTCTAATATACCTAGAATCAACTGATGCGTATCTGGACGTTCAAGCAGAAACGGGAGGACGACCATTTTGAATTGTTCATAATCACGATAATGCGTCACCATAGTCGACGACCTCCTTTATTTCTATAGTGTACCAAATCATGCACTAGAAATCGTAGGTCGTCCGACGGAATCTATCTGTTTTTACACGTTTGCGGTAAAACGTTCGCTCCAAGCAACTGGGTCCTTCGACCAATCTGCCAATTGTTCCTGTTCTTCTACCGTGATATCCCCTTGTTGTTGTGCCGTTTCGAGTAACGCTTCGAACGTCAGTAATGCATCCGCGTCAATCTTCGCGTCTCGGAGATTGTTCTTCAAGCGTTCCATCCCGTAAGAGAAAATCGCTTGAATCCGAATGACGTTCGCTCCCTTTGCTTGGAGTGCTTCCGCTGCCTCGATCGCAGACATCCCCGTTGATAATAAGTCTTCGATGACGACGACGCGTTGGCCTGGTTGAATAACACCTTCGATTTGATTACCTTTCCCATGTTTCTTGCTGCCACTACGCACGTAGACCATCGGTAACCCTAATCGTTCCGCGACGAATGCCGCGTGAGGAATACCTGCTGTCGCTGTCCCGGCAACGACTTCGATTCCTAAATCCTTCACTTTCTCAGCGAGGGCATCGGCAATCAAAGAGCGGACTTTTGGGTACGAAAGTGTCAACCGATTATCGCAATAGATCGGAGAACGGAGCCCACTTGCCCACGTATACGGATCGTTTGGAGATAACGTGACGGCTTTGATACGGAGTAATGCATTTGCAATTGGATTTACCATGATAATTGCCCCTTCCATTCTTCGAGTAACGCCTGATAGACCTGTTCTGGTTGTTTGGCACGTGTAATCGGGCGACCAATTACTAAATCCGTCGCTCCATTTCGACGCGCATCAAGAACGGTCGCGACTCGCTTTTGATCATCTGCTTCATTACTAGAAGGACGAATACCTGGTGTGACAAAACGGAAGCCCGTTCGGCAAACTTCGATTAGTTCAGGAAGATCGAGCGCCGAACAGACGATACCATCTAGTCCGGCTGCTTCTGCCAGTTGCGCATACTCACGAACGACTGCTGGCATCGCTCCTTCAACCTTTAAGTCGCGTAACATCGCTTCATCCGTCGATGTCAACTGCGTCACGCCGATTAGTTGTGTCTTAGCATTCGTTTCACGAAGTCCTTCTCGCGCCGCGATCATCATCTCTTTCCCACCGGCAACATGGACGTTCGTCAATTCAACACCTAATTGCCCGATGATGCGCATCGTCCGGCGCGCCGTCTCTGGAATGTCATGGACTTTGACATCGAGGAATACAGCGTGCCCACGCTCGACGAGTTTTTGGACGAACGATCCCCCTGCAGCATAAAATAATTCCATCCCAACTTTTACGGCTGGTCGTGTCTCTTCGAACTGTTCGAGGAACGAAAACGCTTCTGCTTCGGTCGGAAAATCAAGCGCGATGTAAAGTTGATTCATATGCTTTCCCCCTGATGTCTAAAATATGGTCGATGCTGAGTTCATCCATGCGATCCGGTAACTGCTGGATTAATTCTTGACAGATGTATGGATTGACGAAGTTTGCGGTACCGACGGCAACAGCGGAAGCCCCAGCGTATATCATTTCTAAGACGTCATCGACTTCCATCACGCCACCCATCCCGATAATAGGAATCGAGACAGCTTGTGCGACATCATGAATCATCCGAATCGCGACTGGCTTGATGGATGGACCGGATAATCCACCAATCCGGTTGGCAAGGATTGGCTGTCCCGTTCGGACATCGATTCGCATCCCAACGAGTGTGTTGATCATCGTCAGCCCGTCTGCACCTGCTGCTTCGACGGCACGTGCCATCTCGACGATTGAAGTGACATTCGGTGAAAGCTTAACGTAAACCGGTTTGGTCGAGACCTGTTTGACTCGACGCGTTAATTCAGCGGCAAGCAACGGATCCGTTCCGAACTGGATTCCACCTGATTTGACGTTCGGACAGGAGATATTTAATTCCAATGCATGAATTCCAGGGTGACGGCTCATTTTTTCTGCGACAAGCTCATACTCTTCTGGTGTCGATCCGGCGACATTCGCAATGATTGCTGTATCAAACGTCTCAAGGAACGGTAGTTTTTTCGTTAAGATACCATCGACACCCGGATTTTGGAGACCGATTGCATTCAACATCCCCATTCCACTCTCCGCGACACGCGGCGTCGGATTTCCGTAACGTTCTTCGCCCGTCGCTGCTTTGATCATGATTGCCCCAAGCTCTGATAGATCATATAACTTCGCGTATTCCTCACCGAATCCAAAACATCCAGATGCCGGCATGATCGGGTTTTTCAAGGAAAGTCCTGGCAACTCGACACGTAATCGTTCCATCATAATACGACCTCCTCTGCCCGAAAGACTGGACCATCGGAACAAGTCTTGACGTACCCGCCTGTTGGTGTTTTACAGACACAGGCAAAACAAGCACCGATGCCGCACCCCATTCGATTTTCGATGGAGAGATACTTATGCTCAATCGGTTGTTGCTGGAGTGACCGCAACATCGGCTCTGGTCCGCAAGCGAGTAACACATCATAGCTTTCCGGATGTAAGGCAACCGTAACGAACCCTTTCATTCCATGCGTTCCATCAACCGTCGAGACCGTCGTCTTACCAAGTGCTTGGAATTCCGCTTCGTAAAAGACACTCGTTGCCGTATCAAATCCTAGAATCGCTTCACACGTCACACCACGCGCGACAAGTTGGCGCATCGTCTCATACAGCGGCGGTACCCCAATCCCTCCACCAACGAGAACGACCCGTTGATCTCGGTTGATGGCGTCGATCGGAAAACCGTTTCCGAGTGGTCCGAGGGCATCGATTTTGTCGTCGGGACGCAAGGAAGCTAGTTCTGCTGTCCCTTGTCCGATTTCTTTAAAGAGAAACGTAATCAGATCACGATCGACCCGAGCAATCGAGATCGGTCGGCGTAAGAGTGGACCGACGCGTAGATGCATGAATCGCCCCGGCGCAATGTCCTGCGGTTGCTCGAGGCGACAGACGAGTTCTGTCGCGCCTTGAGCTACCGTTCGTCGAGAGACGACCGTCAAGAGTTGCTTCATTGGATCACCACTTTCTTTTCGTGTGTGAAGGCTTGAATCGCACTCGCTTCGAACGAGCGACTCTCGATGACGCGTAGAATCGCTTCCGCCGTATCGAGTGATGTTAGACAAACGACTTGATTCTCCGCTGCTGCCCGGCGAATGATGAAGCCGTCTTTCGTGACTTGTGAGTCGCGACTCATCGTATTGATGACATACTCGATCTCCCCTTTTTCAATCACGTCGAGCATCGATTCGGAAGACGAGTCGATTTTACCGACCGTCTGAACCGGTAACCCTTGCTCCGTCAAGTACGCTGCCGTTCCTTCCGTCGCAAGCAACGTGAATCCAAGTGAGGCAAAGCGTCGTGCGAGATCCGTCATTTCTGCTTTGTCCGGGTCTGCGACCGTCAAGAGAACACGACCGTGTTCTGGAATCGCCATCCCTGAAGCAAGCAATCCTTTGTAGAGTGCTTTTTCAAGTGTTCGGTCTGTTCCGATGACTTCTCCGGTCGATTTCATTTCCGGTCCGAGCGTCGGGTCGACTTCTTTAAGCTTCGCAAACGAGAAGACCGGTACTTTGACCGAGACGAGCGATTCTTCCGGTAGGACACCACTTGTTAACCCGTAAGAAGCGAGCGTTTCACCGAGAATGATGTCCGTCGCGAGCCGCGCGACCGGAAGTCCCGTCACTTTCGAGATGAATGGCACCGTCCGGCTGGCACGCGGATTGACTTCAAGAACATAGAGTGCGCCGTCCGCATAGACGAACTGGATGTTGAGCAATCCTTTGATGCCGAATGCTTTGGCGATTCGTGTCGTGTAGTCGACGATCCGGTCCTTGATGTCTTGGGAGACACGTTGTGGCGGATAGACTCCAATCGAGTCACCCGAGTGAACACCGGCACGTTCGATATGCTCCATGATGCCTGGAATGACGACATCTGTTCCATCACAGATCGCGTCGACTTCAAGTTCGATTCCTGTCAGGTAACGGTCGACGAGGACCGGTCGTTCCGGTGAGGCGATGACCGCGTGTTTCATGTAATGTTCCAGTTCTTCTTGTGCATAGACGATTTCCATTGCCCGACCGCCGAGGACATACGATGGACGAACGAGGACCGGGTAACCGAGTGACGCTGCTGCCGTGACCGCTTCTTCGACCGTGACGGCCGTTTTACCTGGTGGCTGTGGAATGTCGAGCGCCGTCAACGCTGCTTCGAACTGTTTTCGGTCCTCTGCCCGGTCTAAATCCTCAAGCGATGTCCCGAGGATTTTTACACCTTCTGCTGCTAATGACTCAGCTAAGTTGATTGCTGTCTGTCCACCGAACTGGACGATGACACCGAGCGGACGTTCATTTCGGATGACTTCGAGGACATCCTCCGTCGTTAATGGTTCAAAGTAGAGTCGATCGGAAATCGAGAAGTCGGTCGACACGGTTTCCGGATTGTTGTTGACGATAATTGCTTCATAGCCAGCTTGACGAATCGCTTGAATCGAATGGACTGTCGCATAGTCGAACTCGACTCCTTGACCAATCCGGATCGGACCCGATCCTAAGACGAGGATCGAAGAACGATTCGTCGCGATTGCCTCATTTTCGCGTTCGTATGTTCCATAGTAGTACGGTGTATCAGAAGCGAACTCTGCCGCACACGTATCGACCATTTTATACACTGGATGAATCGCTTGCGCTTCACGCATCCGGCGAATCTCTGTTTCCGTTTGTCCTGTGATCCGGGCGAGCATTGGGTCACTGAATCCATACCGCTTCACATGAAGTAGCAGTTCAGGTGTCAAACCGGTAGCGACCGATTGCTCAAGTTGCCAAATGTGCTGTAGCTTTTCGAGGAATAAGCGATCAATTGCCGTCCAAGCATGAATCTGTTCGACGCTATAGCCGCGGACAAAACCAGCGTATAAGGCGAAAAGTCGATCATCTGTCGCCTGGCGAATCGCTTGTTGCAAAGCATCATCTGCCATTTCGATGAAGCGTGGCATGTACAAATCCGCTGTACCGATTTCAAGCGAACGAACGGCTTTCAGTAATGCCTCTTCCATCGTCCGCCCCATTGCCATAACCTCACCGGTCGCCTTCATCTGTGTCCCGAGCGTCCGATCTGCCGTTTCGAATTTATCGAACGGCCAGCGCGGAATTTTGGCGACAACATAATCGAGTGCCGGTTCGAACGAAGCAAAGCTCGTCTCGGTGATCGGGTTCTTTAATTCAGATAAGGCATACCCGACGGCAATCTTTGCAGCAAGTTTTGCGATCGGATAACCGGTCGCTTTTGAAGCAAGTGCGGACGAGCGGGAAACACGTGGATTGACTTCGATGACATAGTAGTCAAAGCTCGTCGGATCCAGCGCGAACTGGATGTTACATCCACCTTCGATACCGAGTGCGCGAATGATATCGAGCGAGACGTTACGTAGCAGTTGATAATCGCGATCCGATAACGTTTGCGTCGGAGCAAAGACGATCGAGTCTCCGGTATGAACACCGACCGGATCGAAGTTTTCCATCGCACAGACGATGATGGCTTGGTTCGTTGCATCACGCATGACTTCAAATTCGACCTCTTTCATCCCAGCAATTGATTTTTCAAGGAGTACTTGTGTTGCCGGACTTGCCTTGAGTCCCCCTTCGACGATTCGCGTGAACTCTTCCGGTGTATGGGCGATTCCACCACCCGTTCCTCCGAGTGTATATGCTGGACGGATGATGATTGGTAGACCAATCTGTTGTCGGAATTGTTGTGCTTCTTCGAGCGAATGCACGATTTCACTATCCGGTACGCCATGTCCGCGTCTAAACATCAGTTGACGGAACAAATCACGATCTTCTGCCTCTTCGATTGCTGATAATTTCGTTCCGAGCAACTCGACATTGTATTCAGCTAGGACACCAAGACGATCTAGTTCAACAGCCAAGTTCAGACCCGTCTGACCGCCAAGTGTCGCAAGTAAGGCGTCTGGTCGTTCCTTCCGGATGATCCGCGAAACGAACTCTGCTTGAAGAGGCTCGATGTAGACACGATCAGCAACTGTTGGATCTGTCATGATTGTCGCTGGATTCGAGTTGACGAGGATGACTTCATATCCTTCTTCCTTTAAGGCTTGACACGCTTGTGTTCCTGCGTAGTCGAATTCAGCGGCTTGTCCGATTACGATTGGACCGGACCCGATAACGAGAATCTTCTGGATATCTTGACGTTTAGGCATGAGAGACCTCCTGTTGTTTCGTGATTTCTTCTAAAAACTGTTGGAATAGACCGTTCGCATCCATTGGACCGGGTGATGCTTCCGGATGATACTGGACGGAGAAGACAGATGCTGACGTATGACGGATGCCTTCGACCGTTCCATCGTTGATTGCGAGATGCGTTACTTCAAGCACTGTATGTTGCAATGATTGTTCATCGACGGCATATCCATGGTTTTGCGACGTGATGTCGACGCGACCTGTCCGGATATCTTGGACGGGATGATTCGCACCCCGGTGACCGAATGGCAGTTTGAACGTATCCGCGCCATGTGCTAGTGCAATCAACTGGTGCCCAAGACAAATTCCGAAGATGACGACTTTCCCTGTCAATTCTTGAATCAGCGGAATTGCTGTCGGGACATCCTTTGGGTTCCCTGGTCCGTTCGACAGCATCACACCGTCTGGACGATAGCGTAAGACTTCCGTTGCGCTCACGTCGTATGGTACGACGACAACTTCACAGCCGCGTTTGACAAGTTCGCGGACGATTCCGAGCTTCGCTCCGAAGTCGACGAGAACGATTCGTGGTCCAGCTCCTGGGATGATATACGCCCGTTCCGTTGAAGCACGTTTGACTTGATCCGTCTCGATTGGTGCATCTTGCAGGTGGCTTAATTCCTCTTCTAGGTCGAACTCTCCATCAACGAGTCGGCCGCGCATGACGCCTTTCGAGCGGATATGTCGTGTTAACTGTCGCGTATCGATTCCACTTAATCCTGGAATATCAAGATCTCGAAGAGCTGCATCGAGCGACATCTCACTGCGGAAGTTCGACGGTGTTTGGCAATGTTCGCGGACAATCAATGCTTTAGCGAGTGGACGCGTCGTTTCATAGTCTTCTCGATTGACTCCGTAATTGCCGATCAACGGATTCGTCAGCACGATCATCTGATCACAGTAAGATGGATCCGATAGCATCTCTTGATAACCAGTCATTCCGGTTTGGAAGACGACCTCTCCTGTTGTTGTCGTGTCCGATCCAAACGCCGTTCCTTCAAACGTCATACCATCCTCTAACACCAGTGTCCGTTTACGCATGTGCTATGTCCTCCTTGAATACGATTTCTCCCTTGACGAGCGTCATGACCGGGAATCCTTTTAACCGTTCTCCTGCGAACGGTGTGTTCTTACCTTTTGAACGGAACCGTTCCGGTGAAACCGTCCGCTCCGTCTCTAGATCAAGCAGGACTAAGTCTGCTTCCGCCCCCACTTCGAGTTTGCCGTAAGGTAGTTCAAAAATCGCTGCTGCCTTGTCCGTCAAATTCCGAATCAGTGTCTCAAGTGTCATCTTGCCTTCAGCGACAAGCTTCGTATAGAGGAGCGGGAATGCTGTCTCGAATCCTGTGATGCCAAACGGGGCGCGTTCGATACCGAGTGCCTTCTCTTCTGCTGCATGAGGAGCGTGATCCGTTGCGATGCAATCAATCGTTCCGTCTGCTAATCCTTCGAGCAATGCTTGGCGATCTGCCTCACTCCGCAGTGGTGGATTCATTTTAAAGTTCGGATCCTGATTCGATATGTCTTCATCGATCAATACAAGATGGTGCGGTGTGACTTCTGCTGTCACTCGGATCCCTGCTCGTTTGGCGTCACGAATGACGCGAACGGATTCTTTCGTCGAGACATGACAGACGTGATAATGACAGCCGGTTTCTTCTGCAATCAGGACATCACGTGCGATGTGGATACTCTCAGCAAGCGATGGAATACCTTGCAACCCTTCCCGTCGACTGTAGTTTCCTTCGTGCACACATCCTGCTTTTAACGAATCATCTTCGCAGTGGGCAACAATCGTCTTCCCGAGCCGTGCTGCTTGTTGCATTGCCGTTCGCATGACGGCTGCCGTCTGGACCCCGACACCATCATCCGTGAATGCCACGGCATCCGTTAATTGATCGAACGCGACGAGTTCTTGTCCGAGTTGATTTTTTGAAATCGCCGCGTAAGGCAAAACCCGGACAGATGCCGTCTCTTCAATCTTTTGGAACAATGCATCAAGTGTTTGACGATCGTCCGGTACGGGACGCGTATTCGGCATCGGACAAATCGTCGTAAATCCACCAGCTGCCGCAGCTGCCGTACCTGTCGCAATTGTCTCCTTATGTTCGCCGCCCGGTTCCCGCAGGTGGACATGGATGTCGACGAATCCTGGTGCAACGAATAATCCGGAAGCATCAATGACCGTTTCCCCAACTTGCGGTATTGCTGCTAAGTCCGTGATTTTTCCAGCTTCGATTCGAATATCCCCTGTTCGAACTTGTCCAGCCTCGTACCATCTCGCATTTTCAATTCGTGTTGTCATTTGCATCGTCTCCTTTGATTGTTTTCATCGAAAAGCACCATTCCAGAATCGCCATTCGCGCAAAGACACCATTTTTCATCTGTTCAAAAATCCGCGATTGCGGGTGTTCGACGAGTTCGTCGGCAATCTCGACTCCGCGATTGACCGGTGCCGGATGTAGGACGATCGCTGAAGGTTTCAGTCGATTCATCCGCTCATGCGTCAATCCATGTGTGACGTGATAGACATCTGGATCAAACCGTGTCGTTCCGTCATGCCGTTCGTGCTGGACTCGAAGCAACATCAAGATGTCACACTGTTCAACTGCTTCGTCCATTGAAAGATACGGTATTCCCATCGCTTCGTCATACCATTCGCGTGGTCCTGATCCATAGACGATGGCGCCAAGTCGTTTTAAGATATCGGCATTCGATCGAGCGACACGACTATGTTGTAAATCCCCACAGATGACGACTACTTTTCCTACAATCGTTCCAAACGTCTCGACCATCGTCATCAAATCAAGCAAGGACTGCGATGGATGCTGTCCGCTCCCGTCTCCTGCATTGATGATCGGAATATCGAGTGTCTGCATCAATTCTTCATAATAACCGGTGTCACCGTGACGAATGACCAATCCATCGGCGCCAATCGCTTCGAGTGTTTTGCACGTATCGTGTAACGTCTCCCCTTTTTGCACGGATGACGTCGCTGTTTCAAACGGCAGTAGATGCATGTTCAAGCGATGCTCTGCCATTTCAAAGGAAGAGCGTGTCCGCGTCGAGTTTTCAAAAAACAGATTGACGAGTGTCTTGTCGGAAAAGTCTGGTGCCGGTTCGCCTTGTTTAAAAGCGAGACTACGTTCAATCAACGAATTGATCTCCGTTATGGATAAGCTTTCTAAATTGACGAAATGTCGGGTTTGCAAGATCGTTTTCATGTATTTCACTCCTTCAGGTCATGAAAAAGGCGCACCTTCTAAGTGAAGGTGCGCCGAAAGAAGACAGAGGAGTCCCTGCATCTTTTCATGGCCTTCACTTTATCGTTCTCTCGGAACGTCTTAAAAGTTGTTCGCTACAGATTGAGTTGTAGAGTTTTCCGTTGTTTCAGCTGTTTCTTCGACCTGTTCCGTCGTTTTCGGAAGGATCAGATTCAGGATGATCCCAAGAATCGTCGCCAGTGCCATACCTTCGAGGGAGAAGTTCCCGATTTTCAAGGCGGCCCCTCCGATTCCCGTGACAAGAATGACAGCTGTGATCGTCAAGTTCCGTTTATCAGCAAGGTCGATCTTACTTTCCGTCAGTGTCCGGAGACCGTTTGACGCGATGACTCCGAATAAGAGAATACTGATGCCACCCATGACTGGTGTAGGAATCGTCTTGATGAATCCTTCGACATATCCGAGGAATCCGAAGCTGATAGCAAGAACCGCTGCCCCACCTAGAACGAAGACACTGTAGACCCGTGTGATCGACATGACGCCGTTGTTCTCACCGTACGTCGTAACCGGTGGTCCACCAAGCATCGAAGCGACTGTCTTCGCGATTCCGTCGCCAAGTACTGTCCGGTGCATCCCTGGATCAAGGAGCGTCTCGCGCCCGATGATCCGTGATGTCACTTTTTGTTCGCCGATGTGCTCCGTCAGTGTGACGAGCGTCACGGGAACGATCAGAAGCAAGGCAGCTGTATTCCATGATGGTGTGTAATTCAAGAACGGAATCGTGAAGTCCGGCACGTGGAAGAACGTTGCTTGTTGAAGTGGTTTGAAGTCAATGATTCCGACCGATGCCGCAACGAGATAACCGACCGTGATTCCGAACAGGATCGGAATCGTGCTCCACATTCCTTTTAAATACGTCATTGCGAGAAGTGTGACCCCGAGCGTGACCATCGCGACGAGGAAGTAAAGTCCGTTGTACTTACCGTCCGCTCCGTTCATCGCCATGTTGACAGCGGTCGGGGCAAGCGATAACCCGATAACCATGATGACCGGACCGATGACAACAGGCGGGAGTAAGCGAAGCAACCAAGCAGCCCCCGTGTAACGGATGAGAAGTGAGACAAGTCCGTAGACGAGTCCAGCGACCATTCCGCCGATTAAGGCGTCCTCGACACCCCACCGTTCACTGACGGCGATGATCGGGGCGATGTAGGCAAAACTAGAACCAAGATATGTGGGTACTTTGAAGCGAGTGACGGCGAGGAAAATCAGTGTGCCGACTCCGCTTGCGACGAGTGCAACCGATGTGTTGAGTCCCGTTAAGAGTGGGACGAGCACGGTCGCACCAAACATCGCGAAGACGTGTTGTAGGCTGAGCATCAGCCAATTTAGAGGGTGAGTAGGTACTTCTTGTACATCAAGTACTGCGGCATGTTTTGCCATATGGATGACTCCCTTTCTGGTCTCTCTGGACCACCTTAAAGGTTTTGATTTTTAGCGTTTAATGAATACTTGATCGGCTTCGTCGACTTCAGCGAGCGCGACGACGACTTGCTCGTCACGTGACGTCGGAACGTTCTTGCCGATGAAATCTGGACGGATCGGTAACTCTCGATGCCCACGATCGACGAGGACAGCGAGTTGAATCATACTCGGTCTTCCGTGGTCGACGAGTGCGTCCATCGCGGCACGGACGGTGCGTCCTGTGTAGAGGACATCGTCAACGAGGACGACGATTTTTCCGGTAATGTCTTCCGGTAGATCAGATCCTTTTATTTCTGGTTCTAAACTTCGCTTTGACAAGTCATCTCGGTACATTGAGATGTCGACGACACCGAGTAAGACCGGCTTTCCTTCGATCTGTTCGATCCGCTTCGCAAGGCGGCGCGCGAGTGTCTCACCACGCGTCTTGATTCCGACGATCATTAAATCAGCAATACCTTTGTTACGTTCGATGATTTCATGGGCGATCCGTGTCAGTGCGCGTCCAATCGCGGCTTCATCTAAGATGACGGCTGGTTTCATAGTTTCTCCTTTCATACAAAAGACCTTCTGCGGAAATCCGCAGAAGGTCATCGAAGACAGAATCATGGCATACATCTTGTATGCATGCCTACGCACGTTTGTGGTAGGTTCTCCCTTTCGCAGCCTCTCCGGACTCGATTAAAGGTGATACTAGTTTGGTAGGATCGTCGCTCGGACGACCGAAGTGTCAGTAGAGGATGTCTCGCATCGCTCTCTAGGTGATACTCTACCGTTTTATTAGAAAAACGTCAAGACTCTAATTCAAGTTTTTTCAGTTGACCAATCTCGAATGTCATCTCTTCTGGGAGTGGTGCTTCAAAACGCATCCATTCGCCTGTCCGTGGATGTTCGAAGCCGAGAACCGCAGCATGCAAGGCTTGACCATTCATTTTCATCGTCTTACGTGGACCATATTTCGGGTCACCGGCAAGCGGGAAACCGATATAACGCATGTGGACACGGATTTGGTGTGTCCGCCCTGTTTCGAGTTTACATTCCACGACTGTAAACCCTTCGTACCGATCGAGAACACGGAAATGGGTTACGGCAGTTTTTGAATTCTTATCCGTTACCGTCATCCGTTGACGATCGTTCTTATCGCGTCCGATCGGTGCTTCAATCGTTCCGAGCTCGTGCGGAATCTCACCGTGTACGAGCGCAATGTAGAGACGTTCCGTCGTTTTCTCTTTCAACTGATGCGCGAGTGATTCATGCGCTAAGTCGTTCTTAGCAACCATCAACAGACCAGACGTGTCCTTATCGATTCGGTGAACGATTCCTGGACGTTTGACACCATTAATGCCCGAGAGATCTTGACAATGATGTAATAAGGCATTGACGAGGGTCCCTGAGACATGACCTGCCGCTGGGTGGACGACCATTCCTTTTGGTTTGTTGACGACAATGACATCTGAGTCCTCGTAGACGACCTCAAGCGGGATATCTTCTGGTAAAATCTCAAGTTCTACCGCTTCCGGGATATGAACGGCAATCGATTCTGTTCCCGATAATTTATAGTTTGGTTTAACGACACGACCATCGACTTCGACGCGTCCCGCTTTCAACCATTCCTGTACTTGCGAACGCGACCATTCATTTTGTTCTGCGAGCCACTTATCAATGCGCCCTGTCGCTCCATCCGCTTGTACGGACCATGTTTCTACTTCATTCATTTATCCATCGTTCCTTTCTTAGTCAACCGTTCTTCGAACATGACGCTAATCAGCATCGTGATGACACCAAACGTCAAACAGACGTCTGCGACATTAAAGATCGGGAAATTATAGCCGAACGGGAAGAAGTGGAAGAAATCAACGACTTCTCCTCGAACCATTCGATCAATGAAATTTCCGATCGCACCACTAAGTAGTAGCGAGATACTCCAAGCAAATACCTTATTTTTCGTGCCTTCCTTGTAGAGGAAGTAAATCAATCCAATGACGACGATAATCGTGACGAAGAAGAAGAAACCGAATTTACCTTCGAGCATTCCCCATGCGGCGCCACGGTTCCGATACGAGTTGAGATAAAAGAAATCCGGAATGACTGTGATCGCTTGACCGATCGTCATATTTTGAACGACGATCCATTTCGTCAACTGGTCGATTCCAACGAGTAAAGCAGCAATCCCTAAGTAAAGCCACATCCTATTGTCCTCCGCATCCAAAAATAATGAGGGACGTCCTGCGAAGTCGCAGTCGCCCCTCCCTTTGTATCATTATAAAGAATTGACGACTTCAGTACAACGTGGGCAAAGCGTCGGATGAGCCGGATCTTGTCCGAGTTCTGTCGAATATGTCCAACAACGTTCACATTTTTCACCGTCAGCTTTTTGAACTGTAATACCAGTCGTCTCATACATCTTATTCGTTGTATCCACGAATTCGAGTTGTGAGACTTGGAGCAACTGCTCAAGATGATCAATCGTTTTAAGCAATGCTTTTGTTTCTTCCTTCGGTGCAAGCAAGAGTTTTGCTTCGAGTGTCTTACCGACGAGTTTCTCGACGCGTGCTTCCTCGAGTGCTTTTAAGACATCATCACGGAATGTCAGGAACGCGTTCCATTTCTCGATGAGAGCAAGTCCTTCTTCTGAGACTTCGACCGTTTCTGGAAGGTCCGTCAAGAAGATGCTCTTCGTCTCAACAGCTGGTACGAATTCCCATGCTTCGTCTGCCGTGTGTGGCAAGACAGGTGCCATCAATTGCAACAAGGCGACGACTGTATCATACATGACCGTCTGAACCGCACGACGCGATGTCGCGTCTGCTTTTTCGATATACAGGATATCTTTCGTGTAATCGAGGTAGAACGACGACAAATCAAGGACACAGAAGTTGTGGAGCAATTGATAGACCGACATGAAGTCGTACGCATCATAAGCCGCTTTTACTTTTCCAACAAGTTGGTCCAGTTTCGTACGCATGAAACGGTCTGACTCTGGTAAGTCTTCAAATGCGACTCGGTGCGTCGCAGGATCGAATTGATCCAAGTTTCCGAGAAGGAAACGAACCGTGTTCCGGATTTTACGATATGATTCTGAGACTTGTTTGAAGTTATCCATCGATGCCCGAACATCAGCTTGATAATCGACAGATGCCACCCACAAACGAAGGATCTCTGCTCCGAATTGTTGCATGACTTGGATTGGTGCAATCGTGTTACCAATCGATTTCGACATCTTGCGACCTTGACCATCCAGAACGAATCCGTGACTGACGACCGCTTTGTATGGTGCTTTCCCAGTCGTTGCGACGGCTGTCGATAGCGACGAGTTAAACCAACCACGGTATTGGTCAGAACCTTCAAGATAGAGATCCGCTGGACGTGTCAATTCAGGACGTGTCGCAAGGACACCGGCATGTGATGAACCAGAATCGAACCAGACATCCATGATGTCCGTTTCTTTTTTGAAGATACCGTTCGGACTTGCTGGATGTGTGAATCCTTCAGGAAGCAAGTCGACTGCTTCGCGCTCATACCAGACATTTGATCCGTGAGTTGCAAATAGATTCGCGATATGATCAATCGTTTCTGGTGTGACGATTTCCGTTCCATCTTCAGCGTAGAAGATTGGAAGTGGAACGCCCCAAGCACGTTGACGGGAGATGACCCAGTCGCCGCGGTCTTTGAACATGTTGTGGAGACGTGTTTCACCCCACTCTGGTACCCACTGGACGCCTTTGATCTCATCAAGGATTTCCGCACGGAAGTCTTTGATTGAAGCGAACCACTGTGGCGTTGCCCGGAAGATGACCGGTTTTTTCGTCCGCCAGTCGTGTGGATACGAGTGTTTGATGAATGACAGTTTTAAGAGAGCGCCTGCTTCTTCGAGTGCGAGACCGATTTCTTTGTTCGCATCTTCATAGAACATGCCTTCGAATCCAGGAGCTTCTGCCGTCATGACACCTTTATCGTCAACTGGGCAGAGAACGTCAAGCCCGTATGCTTGACCAATACGGAAGTCATCTTCCCCGTGTCCTGGAGCTGTATGAACGACACCCGTCGCTTCAGCTGTAACGTGGTCGCCAAGCATGACGAGTGATTCACGGTCATAAAGCGGATGTTTCGCTTTCACGTACTCGAAGTCCGCACCGTTGAAGACACGTCCAATTGTCGCGTCTTCCCATCCGAGCGCTTCGATGACTTCTGGAACAAGTGTTTCCGCTACGATATATCCTTTTCCTTGATACTCGATCCGCGCATACGTCAATTCCGCACTGACAGAGATTCCAAGGTTCGCTGGGATCGTCCATGGAGTGGTCGTCCAGATGACGAAATGATCCGTCGGCTCAAGGATGTTTTTTCCATCCATGACTTGGAATGCGACATAGATCGCAGCTGACCGTTTGTCTTGATATTCGATTTCTGCTTCAGCTAGTGCTGATTCAGAAGACGGTGACCAATAGACCGGCTTTTTCCCTTTATAGATATAGCCTTTGTTCGCCATATCCCCGAACAAACGAATTTGAGCTGCTTCAAATTCTGGTTGAAGCGTGATATATGGATTGTCATAGTCACCGAGAACACCGAGACGTTTGAATTGATCACGTTGGTGATCGACTTGTTCGAGCGCATATTTCGCACATA
Organism: Exiguobacterium sp. EF_C8; assembly: GCF_054956715.1. Taxonomy (NCBI): domain Bacteria; kingdom Bacillati; phylum Bacillota; class Bacilli; order Caryophanales; genus Exiguobacterium; species Exiguobacterium sp. EF_C8. Next base: position 2,107,154 of record NZ_CM143264.1, read on the forward strand.
ACTCACGGAATTCCGCGACCGTCATCGATTTGCGGTCAACACCTGCTTTTTGAAGTGCTGTCTCGATAGGCAAGCCATGTGTGTCCCAACCTGGTACGTAAGGGGACTGGAAGCCATTCATCGATTTGTAACGGACGATGATGTCTTTTAAGACTTTGTTTAATCCGTGACCCATGTGGATGTCACCGTTCGCATAAGGAGGACCATCGTGAAGAATGAACGTCGGTTTTCCAGCATTCTTTCCTTGGACCGCAGCATAGAGATTCATCTCTTCCCATCGTGCTTGCATATCCGGCTCACGTTTTGGCAAGTTGCCTCGCATTAAAAACTCCGTTTTCATCATCAATAAGGTTTCTTTGTAATCCATCTGACCATCTCTCACCTTTCGCTTTAAAAGTACAAAAAAAGCCAAGCTCATCCCTGAGATAGGGACGAGCTTGGCTGAACTCGCGGTACCACCCTACTAATCCTGCTCGTCTGTTCGACGACGCAGGACCGCTTAAGAACTCGCTAACGGGAGTGAACCGGCATGACTTACTGTTCGGAGAACGTTCAGTCATACACTCTAAGGGGATATCCCATCTCTTTCGTTGCTCGGGCTTCCACCATTTCCCGATTCGCTGTCAACTGTCCAAGATGCGACGTGTCCTTATCATTGATTTTATTTATACGACATCGTCGTCATTATACGCAACTGCTGGAACATCGTCAAGCGCTCCACGAGAAGAGAAATCAAATGCATCCCAGTCGTGGCTCGTCAATAATTCCATTTGAGCATCGATCAACACTTTGAAGCGATTGCGATAGAGCTCGATTTTCTTACGCATCTGTTCCACTTCGAAGTCCGTCCGTTGTGCCCGGCGTTGTGCCGCATCTTGCAATTGCTCTGCTTCGCGTTCTGCCTGTTTCAAGATCAAGCTTGCTTCTTTTGAAGCATTCGCTTTCACTTCTTCTGCCGCTTCCTGTGCGACAATAATCGATTTATTTAATGTTTCTTCCATCGAACTAAAGTAATCGACACGCGCTTGCATGTTTTGGATGACTTCCTGTTGTTGACGGTTCTCACGTAACAACAACTCAAAATCCTTGATGACCTGATCTAGGAATTCGTTCACTTCATCCTCGTCATAGCCGCGAAACTTTCGTGTGAACTCCTTATTATGAATATCGAGTGGCGTTAATGGCATGATGAATTCCTCCTCCGCATTTTTTTATCCTTTTAAAATACCGTATTGTAGTTTGATTCGATCCCGTTTCGTTGATCCGAGAATCGCAATCAGTTTAACGCGTCCCGTTCCACGTAAGGAAAGCAGATCCCCTTCTTCAAGCATGAAACTCACGTCATCGACTACCTTATAATTCACTTTACTTTCACCCTGTTTAATGAGCGTCTGTGCCTTTTGACGGGAGAAGCCGAGAATTTCACTGACGACCGTATCGAACCGAAGTGAGCTGACGAACCCGAGCGTCTCTTCCCACTCTTGTTCCTTCACTTTCAAGCGATCTTCTGCGTCTACGCGCGAAAGACGAATCTTCGTCTTACCTGCGCGTTCGACGTTTGCTTCGATATATGTCGCAACTTCGTCCGCGACAGCAAATTGCACTTGATCCTGGATGATGACGTCGCCGAACTTGGCACGTTTCAATCCGACGTTCAATAATGTACCGGTGACTTGACGATGAGATAGTTCAACGAATTTAGTAGGATAATGAATGCGATAAATGGAAATGTCAAAGTCATCCGCGTTGTATTCATAATAGTCTGGTGCGAGGATTGCTCGTTTACGTTCGGCGCCTTCGAAACCGCCCTCAAAAAAGAGGACGCATTTCGAACCGACGAGTTCTTGTGTGATTTGCTGTTCACGAGGGTCTAGAAAATCCGTTAATTTAAACGTATACGTCGCTTCCACGTGATCAATCCAGTTCAAGACCGAATCGACGAATTCCCGCTCGCTTCCACGATAATGATCATATACACTCATACGAAGAAGATAGCTCGGATACCGGATTGTGCCAAGTTCAAGACGAGAAAGGCAACAATCGGCGAGATATCTAGCATGCCTCCGATAGGCGGGATAATACGACGGAAGGGTGCTAGGAATGGCTCGACCAACATCGCGAGCACTTGTCCGAATTTCGAATCACGGGCATTCGGGAACCAAGATAGCAGAATGTACACAATCATGACATAACTATAATATTGTAATAACGTACTTAATGTACGACCAATCGCGTACATCACTTGTGAATCCATACTTACCACCCCTTATGATTAATATCATCTTCTCCTAGAAGATTCGAGATGCTACCAGCCAACTCGACATTGTTTGGAACACAGAGGAGGGTATTCTGACTGATCGTCGTGATCGTTCCATCGAGAGCGAAAACGACACCAGATAAGAAGTTGATCATCTGTCGTGATTGATCTTTTGACATACGTTGCATATTGACGATGACAGCACGGTTCTGACGAAGATGTTCACCAATCTCTTGGGCTTCGTTAAAGACACGTGGTTCACTCAAGATGACCTGCGATTTCGTTTTTTTCGTCGCATGTAGCGGCACGATATTCGATTGTCTCACGCTGTCCTCCTTTTGAGTAACACTTGGGGTAGATTCCTCGTAATACTCTTCGTACTCTTGTTGTGAAGCACCTCTACCTTTATTTATTGTAGCATCATTTTCATATTCGAGTTCATCTAAATCATCGCTGTTGCCGAGAAATAGATTTTGCATTTTTGATTTGAAACCCATATCCATTCTCCCTTCTTCTCGTTTAGGTGTGAACGAGCGTCGTCCCGACTCGGACGAACGTCGCCCCTTCTTCGATGGCAATCTCAAAATCCGATGACATCCCCATGGATAACTCTGTACATGGAGCATACGACAATTTTTTTGCCTTGACCTCTTCTTGCAATGTTTTTAATGACCGGAATACCTCACGTATACGCGTCGTGTCTTCCGTCAACGGTGCCATCGTCATCAGTCCGATGACACGAATCGCGGGATACTGACCGATTTCGTGTAAGAACGACGGTACATCCTCCGGTGCAATACCTTGCTTCGATTCTTCTCCCGAGATATTGACTTGAATGAAACAATCAATGATTCGGTTCGTTCGTTTATTGATCTCTTCTGCCAAATGAAGACGATCGAGCGAATGCAGCACATCAATGGCATCGATGATCTGACGAACTTTACGCGTCTGTAACGTGCCGATGAAGTGCCATGTACAGGCTGTACGTCCAAGTTCTGCTTGTTTTTCGAGCAGTCCATCCGGACGATTTTCTCCAAGATGCGTTACACCGGCCTCTAATAATTCAGAAGCAACTTGACTTGAGACTGATTTCGTCACGCCAATCAACTGTACCTGCTTTTTGGATGAACTCTTTTCACTCGCTTGTTTTATCCGTCGTGTAACCTCTTGTACATTTTCAAGAATTGACATCCAATGACTCCTTTACGATCAAACTCGCGAACCGACCGCCGTGGTCGCCGTGGCGATAAGAGAAGTAATCTTCCGCCTGACAATGTGTACATAGACCTGAGTCAAGGACATCACCCACTCCACAACGCTCAGCAAGCGCAGCATTTGTTTTTTGTAGCGATAACATCGCTTTTCCATCTTCCTTGCGTATGTAAGGAGACTCATCGAGTTCAAGTGCGTCGATCGCATCGATGACGGGTTGATCGACTTCGTAACAACAATCACGAATCGATGGACCAATGACCATCTGAATCGATGAGCGACTCGCACCTGCACGCTCCATTTGTTTGACTGTCTCTTCAACGATATTGCCAACAGTCCCCCGCCATCCAGCGTGCGTATTCGCGATGATTCCTGTCGTCGGATCACAGAAGACAAGCGGAACACAATCAGCGAAGAGCATCATCAGTAAGACATTCGAATCGGTCGTCACCAATCCATCTGTACCCGGAATCGCTGTTTCGTAATCCAGAGCGCCGCGTCCGGAGTCAAGTGTCGTCACCTGTTCAACGTGATTCCCATGGATTTGCTGCGCCCAAATTGAGTTCTCAAGAGATAGATCAAGCTGTCGAGCAATGACTTGTCGGTTCTGGATGACGCCGTCACGATCATCGTTGACATGTAATCCTAAGTTACCGTTTCCATGTGGTGCTGCAAACTTCGTCGTAAAGGCGGCACGTACGGTACCTGTTGGTGTATCCCATTTGATCCATTGTCCAAACATGTTGATGCCTCCTTCGATTTTAAAAAAAGAGGCGCCGCTTTCGCGACACCTCTTGGTTTAGCAGTCGTGTCACTGGAACATCGATCAACGATTATTCCGGCGAAGGAAAGATGGGATGTCCATCGTTTCTTCGACATCTGGCGCTTTAGCTGGTTCAGGATTTGAGCTGACAGGCGTCTCTTCGACTTGTGGTTTAGACTCCTCTGTTGGTGGTGGAGTCGCTTGTTTTTTCTTCAATAGGTTTTTCATCATCTCTTGTGCGGATGGAATTTCGAAGTCGAGTGGTTCGTTTTCGAATTCTGTCGCGATGACTGTGACGATGATTTCATCTTCTAGGTTATCATTGATGACCGAACCGAAGATCAAGTTAACTTCCTCATCTGCTGCACTTTGAACGATCTGTGCGGCTTCCGTTACTTCATACAAGCTGAGGTTCGCACTACCCGTGATGTTCATTAGAACACCTTTCGCGCCTTCGATTGATGTTTCAAGCAATGGACTTGAAATCGCTTTTTTAGCGGCTTCCGTCGCGCGATGTTCACCTGTTGCGACACCAACACCCATCAAAGCAGAACCTTTTTCAGTCATGATCGTCTTCACATCGGCGAAGTCGAGGTTGATTAGACCAGGAACGGCAATCAAGTCCGTGATACCCTGTACACCTTGACGTAAGACGTTATCCGCTTCTTTGAACGCTTCAAGCATCGGTGTGTTCCGATCGACGATTTCAAGCAACTTATCATTCGGGATGACGATCAACGTATCGACTTTTTCTTTGAAGTTCTGGACACCAGAAACAGCATGTTGCATCCGTTTACGTCCTTCGAACATGAATGGCTTTGTCACGACACCGACTGTCAATGCGCCGATTTCTTTTGAAATCTCAGCGATGACTGGAGCAGCTCCTGTTCCAGTTCCGCCACCCATACCGGCTGTGACGAAGACCATGTCAGCTCCTGAAAGGATTTCTGTTAATTGTTCACGGCTCTCTTCAGCCGCTTTTTTACCGATTTCCGGATTTGCACCCGCACCGAGACCACGTGTCAATTTTGCGCCGAGTTGTAATTTCACGTCAGCTTGTGACATGTTCAATGCCTGAGCGTCTGTGTTTACAGCGATGAACTCTACGCCTTGGACACCGTGTTCAATCATTCGGTTGACGGCGTTCGAACCGCCACCGCCTACACCGATGACCTTGATTTTTGCTACTTGGTCCATCATTTCATCAAAATGCAACATAAAAAGGGCCCCCTAATATTTTTTACTCATTGGATTTTTTTGTAGGCATTAACCAAAGAATTTCTCAAAGAAACTACTGAATGACTTTTTCTCTTTTGGAGGCTGTTCACGCGTTGGTCGTTCTTCACGAGCAGGTGATGCCTGTTCGTTCATGAGCAGTGCATCCTGCTCACGTCCGGATGCTACGACTTCTTTCTCTTCTGCCCGGTCGAAACCTGATTTCGATACGGCGCTTCTTGAGAGTACATAACGTAACATACCAGCTGCAACGGCATACTTCGGATGACGAATACCAAGACTAGCAGGCTGATAAACATTGACGCTCTGCTTGAAAATCCGTTTTCCGAGCTGATCGATGCCAGGTAGTGAAGAACTTCCACCACATAAGATCAAGCCGCTATTCATGTGAGCGTATCCCGCTTGCGTCATTCGTTTTTGAATCATCTCGAAGATTTCCTCAAGTCGCGCTTCTAAAACGAATCCGATCTCTGATTGTGGTTCGAAACGATGTTCCCCGTTGATCGTGACGTATGAGACTTTCTCCTCCGGATCACCGAGTGCTTCGAGTGCAACGCCGTATTCTTCTTTAGCGAGTTTCGCATCTTGGTATTTGCAGTTCATCTTGTACGTCAAATCACGTGTCAGATGATCTCCACCGTAAGGCAACGTCGTCGAGTAGACGAGATCGTTCTTTTCATAGATGGAAAGCGTCGTCGTCTCATGTCCGATATCGATGATCCCAACACCGAGTTCTAGTTCATCAATCGATGCTGCGATTCTAGATACCGCTAAACTCTCCAGCACATATCCAGCAAGCTCTAAACCAGCCCGTTCAATGGAACGTTTAATGCTATGTAGGATCGTCTTCGCTCCGATGATGAGCTTCCCTGTTACTTCGAGACGATAACCAATCATTCCTCTTGGATCAGTGATTTCTGTTTGCTGATCAACCGTAAACGTCTTCGGCAAGACATCAACTACACTGAGTTCATTTGGAATTCGCATGACCATCGCAGAATGCAAGACATCTTTCACATCATCATCCGTGATTTCATTGTCCTCACCTTTGATTGACGTCATCCCCTGGCAATCCTTGACTTGAATGTGCTCGCCCGAAATAGCGACATATACTTCACCAATTGGTTCACCAAGTGTACGTTCCACTTCTGTGACCGCTTGTTTAATGGCATGTACCGTTTGATCGATGTCAACGATGACACCTCGTTTAACACCCGCGGATGGTGCAGAACCTTCAGCAAGAACGTTCAGCGTTCCACCAAGTAGTTCACCGACGATGAGCTTCACCTCCGATGTCCCAATGTCGAGTGCGGCAATCGTACCTTTCGTTTCCATGGGAGTGACACCTCCACTTTCATAATACTAATCCTTTTTATTCCTAATTATATTCTAGGAATAGATCAGGCTTCTTCTCGTTTAAGTCTACACTATATAAATACTTACGAAAAGAAGTTATTGCCCGTCTTAGCGTCCTAATAGATTACGATTTGATGACGATTCAAATAAAGGTCGACGAATGAAAACACATGTTTGTTTTTTTGTTCGTCAGCCCTTTACGAATCTTCTATTTTTTCCCTTTATATGGTTTGAAATAGATACCACCATCAATTGTAATTGTTCCTGTCTTTCCTTTTGGTAAGGCAGAAATGACCTTTACATATTCATTCAATGAATTAGAAAAGGCAGAAGTACTGAGCAAAACCGTATTCCCATCCGTCATGAATAACTTCAGGCCACCTTTGTCAGTCTTATCATTAGCGACGATCTCGGATATCCGGCTCCGTACTTTCGGCTCGATTTTAACAAGCTCCTTCGTCAATCGATTTAGAGATTGATCGGTGAAGCCAGTCAGGATCGGAGCGTCAAACAATTCTTCCTTCGACTTACCGGGAATGATCGTTCCATCCGCAAGGACGATCCGGTCTCCCGGTTTATCTTTCGCATAGGCAATCTCTTTCTCTTCCGTCACCGTCACGCGATATTGGTGCAAAAATTGCTTTTGCATCGTTGCTTCTTGAATACCTGGGACCTTCTCAATCCGTTCAAGAACGTCTTCCTCTGACACATTAAAGGCATGTGTCTCTTTCACCTTGATCCCGGATGCTTGCAAAATATCCTCTGATTTCACATTGACGTTACCATCAACATCAAATCGAGCGACCCGGGAATAGCTTGACTGCAGATAAAAGACGACACCGACCAATAGACCAATCAAAATCAGGACATAAATGAGTCTTCGGTTAGCTTTTTTGCGACGTTGTTCACGGATATAAGGTATCTTATCCTCGAGACTGCGGACGTTCTTGTCCTCTTGCGGTCGTCCGACCGCTCTCCGTTCCCTCACGTCTCATTCCTCCTCTATACGTAACAGTTCATTTCCCTATCGGTCTTTTCCTGCAATAGTTTAGTTTTTTTGTCCTGTTAGTCGTAACAATTCATCAACTAAGTCTCGTGATGCATTCGGCATACCAAGCGCAAGTGCTGCTTCAGACATCTTTTGTTGTTGCGCCAATGCTTTTTCACATGCATCAAATAACCGTTCACCTGTCAGTTCTTGTTCACGAATCAATAGACTCGCACCTGTCTCGACGAGCGATGAGGCATTGACTTCTTGATGGTTTTCCGTCACGTAAGGACTTGGAATGAGGACACTCGGTAACCCAAGCGTCGTCAGTTCTGCTAATGTACTTGCTCCCGAACGCGAAATGACAAGTTGACTTGCTTTTAGGATGTTCGGTAAATCATATACAAATGGACGCAGTTGAATGCGTTCAGGTACTGAGCCAACGCGTGAAACAATCGTATCGTAATGAATCTGACCCGTAACGAAGAGGAGCGACCATCCGGCTTGTTCAACTTTCGGCATCATGTCGACGACTGCTTCATTGATGGCAGGCGCACCACGACTACCACCATAGATGACGACGAGTGGACGCCCTTCCTCGAAACCGAAACGTTGACGCTCTTCCGTTGGGTTGATTTGTAACTCCGCTACTTCAGAAGCGCGTGGGTTTCCGATCAGAACCGTCTTTGTTTCGTTTTTACCGAAGTGATGACCGGATCCTTTGAAGGATAATGCGACACGGTCCACATAACGCGCTAAAAATTTATTGGTGATACCGGGAAGACTGTTTTGTTCATGAACGAGTGTCTTAAAACCCATTTTTGCTGCCGTGTACAGAACAGGTCCACAGACGAACCCACCTGTACCGACGACAATATCCGGTTGGAACTGGCGCAGTAGTCGGCGAACCCGTCGGACACTCTTGACGAACCGGATACCCGTCTTGACGTTCTCGAACGACAACGAACGACGGATGCCAGAGATCTCAATCGATTCAAATGGAATTCCTGCCCGACGGACGATATCCGCTTCGAGACCGTTTTCTGTTCCGATATAGAGGACCTCACACGGCATGCGTTCTTCGAGCTCTCGGATCATGGCAAGTGCCGGATAGATGTGACCACCTGTACCGCCACCAGAGACGACGATTTTCATACTGTTGTTCCCCCTACTTCATGTACGGCACGAACGAAATGATCGCCGCGCTCTTCATATGTCTTATACTGATCCCAACTTGCGGATGCTGGTGATAAAAGAATGATGTCTCCAGGTTGTGATACTTCAAACGCTACTTTCACGGCTTCATCCATCGTCTTGACGACCGTTGATGAATAGCCGTTTTCAGATGCAAGCGTTCCGAAGCGATGTCCGGTTTCTCCCAGTCCGATGACATGTTTGACGTGCTTCATCGCATCGAGTAGCGGTGTCAAATCCGCTCCACGCTCGAGCCCACCACATAACCAGATGATGTTTGTCGTGAATCCAGATAGGGCTGCTTCTGTCGCGACGTTATTCGTCGCTTTCGAATCGTTATAAACTTTTCGACCAGCAATTTCACCGACGAACTGTGTCCGGTGCTCTACTCCTCCGAATGTCCGTAGCACATGCTGGACATTCGCTAATGGTAAGTCGAATGGTTCGACGAGCGCTAAGGCCGCGAGGACGTTCTCAACATTGTGACCACCACCGAGAGCAAGTTCTTTGACGGGTAGAATACTCGATCCATTGATCGTCAACACATCATTCACTATTTCTGCATAAGCAGATTGACGACGTGAGAATAGGAGCGGCGTCACATTTGCTGTCTTACCGAGCTCGTTGACCGATGCATCATCAGCGTTCAAGATAAGCCGATCCGAAGATGTCATGTTTTTGAAAATCCGAGCTTTTGCTTCTCCGTATGATTCAAAATCACCATGATAATCGAGATGTGCCGGTGATAGATTTAAAAAGGCTGCTGTGTATGGTCGGAACTGATCGATCCCCATCAATTGAAAACTCGATAATTCAATGACGATGATGTCATCTCGTTTCGCCTGACGTGCGATTTCAATTGCCGGGAATCCAATGTTTCCTGCCAAATGCACACGTCGAGACCCTGTTTTCAACAATTCATGAACGAGTGTCGTCGTCGTCGTTTTCCCGTTTGATCCTGTGATAGCAATCCACGTCGCATCTGTTGCGTGATACGCCAGTTCCACCTCTGTCCAAACGGGAATGTTGCGTCGTAATGCTTCTTGTAACAATTCGATCTGATACGGAATCCCTGGATTCTTGACGATCAAATCGATGTCATCGAGTAGTGTAAGCGGATGCCCACCATAAACCGTTTGGACATCGAGTGATGCAAGCACTGCTTGATCACTCTCGGACGGTGTTTTCCCGTCATTCACTGTCACTTCTGCACCTACGCTCGCTAAATAACGAGCGGCTGCGATTCCACTTTTCGCCGTTCCGAGAACGAGCACCTTTTGATCATTCCATTGTCGTTGTTCCATTGTTGAATCGCTCACTTTCTCTCTTCGTTTTTATCACATAAATACGTAGGCGATGAATGCCATCAAACAGCTGATTCCTGCGAATGTACCGACAATCCGCCATTCGCTCCAACCAACCATTTCAAAATGGTGATGAATCGGACTCATTTTAAAGATACGTTTCCCTGTCGTCTTAAATGAGATGACTTGTAGAATGACAGATAGTGTCTCTACAACGAAGACAATGCCGATCAAGACAAGGAGAAGTTCTAGTTTTAGGACAATCGATAGACCTGCTAGTGCGGCACCGAGTGCAAGGGACCCTGTATCGCCCATGAAGATTTTTGCTGGATGAGCATTGAATAAAAGGAATCCAATTAGGGCACCAACTGCTGAGAAGGCAAAACAAGCAGCACCCACTTCATCCGCGATGAACCAACTGTACAAACCGAAGAAGAGGAATGTCGGAATCGCCGTAAATGATACGAGACCGTCTAACCCGTCTGTCAAGTTGACAGCATTCGAGAATCCGACTAACCAGAACAAGGCAACGAACGGATAGATGATACCAAAATCAAGTTTGAAGTCTGTGAATGGAATCGACAGATACGTCGCGTCACTCGTAAATCCACCACTCAACCAAACGAATAACAATCCGACGACGATTTGCCCAATCAGTTTTTGCTTCGAATTCAAGCCGAGATTACGCTTCTTGACGACTTTGATGTAGTCATCGATGAAACCAATCGCACCATATGCAAGTGTTAAAAAGAGTAACGATAACTGTGTCGTTGATAAATCACCCATGACGATTGCTCCAAGAACACTGACGATCATCGCGACGAGAATGACGATCCCGCCCATCGTTGGCGTTCCCGATTTGACCTGATGCCATTGAGGTCCTTCTTCCCGAATTTCCTGACCGAACTTCAATCGGTGTAGAAACGGAATTGCCTTTGGCATAACAAGTAGTACAACAAGAAATGCAAGAATAAGACTGATGAATAATGTGATCATAGCAGACACCCTTTTTCAAAAATTAGTTTTCGTTCAGATAGGTCAATATCCGTTCGAGCGCCATCCCACGTGACGCTTTCAATAAAACGATTGTTCGTTCTCCAAGCAGCGAACGCAATTGTTCAGCAGCATCCTCAACAGTTGCCGCAAATTGGATTTGGACGGATGGGTCGCTGATTCCTTCAGCAATCCACGCGCCTTTCTCCCCTACTAGAATAGCATGCGAGACCGGTAACGTAATCCGCTTTCCGACCGAGGCATGTAACAAGCGTTCCTGGTCTCCTAGTTCATACATATCGCCGAGCACGAGAACGCGCGTCGTATACCCTTCTAATGCAGTGATTGTCTCAATCGCTGCATTCATCGATGTCGGACTTGCGTTATACGCATCGTTGATGACCGCTGTCTCCTCAAAGAGCAGTCGTTCCATCCGCATTGGTGTCAGTTCAACCGCGTCGAATCCTTCTTGGATCCGGGCATCCGTTACGCCAAGCGCGCGCGCTGTCGCAATCGCGTACGCTGCATTTCGGACTTGGTGTTTTCCTAACACAGGCAGATGAAAGGCAGTACCATCGTAAGCAAAGGCTGTTCCGGAAAATGTTGCTTCTGTCGTCTCGATCCGGTACGTATTCCCAATCTGATAACCGATTTTCTCCGCTTCGACTTCTGCTAGAAGTGGTTCATCCCCATCAACGAACAGATGACCTCCTGGTTTAAGACCAGACCGAATCTCAAGCTTTGCTTTGGCGATTCCACTACGTCCACCGACTTGCTCCGCATGGGATTCACCGATGTTCGTGACGAGCGCAATATCTGGTTCAGCAAGATTCGATAAGAATTCGATATCGCCAAAACCGTTCATCCCCATTTCCAGTACGGCGACTTCCGTGTCAGCCGGCATCATGAGAATCGTTAACGGCATCCCGATATCCGAATTGAAGTTCCCTTGTGTCTTATGTGTCTTGAACGTTGTCTTGAGTACACTTTCGACCATGTCTTTCGTCGATGTCTTGCCATTCGATCCAGTGATGGCAACGATTTTTGGCGCAATCCGCATTAAGTATTGTTTAGCGATCTCTTGCAAGGCAACCAGTGGTTCATCGACTTCTAAGAAAACGACATCGATGTCCGGTCGATCAATCCCTCTCTTCCATAAGGTGACGATCGCTCCTTGATTTTTTGCGCCTTCCAGGAAGCGATGACCATCGACGCGTGCTCCTTGAATCGGAACATAGAGACCATCTTCAAGATGTGCGCGTGAATCCGTTGCGAAGTGGCGGACGACCCGGTCGTCTCTGACATCAAGATGCAGCCACTCAGCAATTTGCGTAATTGTTAACATGATATATACCTCCATTCGATGACAGCAAAAGAGGACGAATGCAAAAGTCAACGAATGACTCCTGTTCGTCCTCGTCTTCCTGTAGAAATCAGGAAACTTGCCCCACCGTTATTCTTTAGGTTCAGCTAGTTCGACCGTCAACTTTCCATTTTCCTTCACTAGTGTACCAGTTCGAGCTGATTGTTTGGTTACAAAACCTTTACCGATGACATCGAGCTTCAAGTCATATAAGCTGACGAGCTTTTTGACGTCTCGCTGCGACCACCCCGTCAGATTCGGCATCTTAAATGTGTTCGCCGTCTTCAGCAAGACACGTTCTCCACTGACGAATTCTTGACCACGAGACGGAATCTGCGAAACGACCTCCGCTCCATCCCCAAGGATGATTGGAACAGCTTCTTGTTCTTTCGCCAAATCCGTTGCTTGTCGAGCGCTCTTCTTGATATAGCTCGGCGTAATCTTCGCTTTGACATCCACCGAATCTTTTTGCGTTTCCGGTTGAATGCTCCGGTACTGTAATGCTGTATTCATGACACTTTTGAACACCGGACTCATGATGAGTGGTCCTGAAACCGATGATTCATTTTTTGACGGACGATCGACCGCGATGTACATGATCAATTCCGGATCATCTTTTGGTGCCATGCCGATGAACGAGTGAATGAATTTTCCTTGAATGTACTTTCCATTCTCAGAAATTTGAGCTGTACCGGTCTTACCGATGACACGGTAGTCTTTCAACTTGTACATTTGACCCGTTCCGATTTTACTGTTGACGACACCGTCCAGTGCATCCCGCGTCGCTTTGGCCGCCTCTGCCGAAATTGGCTTACCGACGACTTCTGTTTTCGCTCGGTAAGGTGCTTTATCCGTATGATCAGCTTTTTGGATGATATGCGGTTTGACCATTTCACCGTCACCAGCAATTGCTGTTGCCCCTTGGAGTAATTGCATTGGTGTGACTGCAGTCGATTGTCCCCATGAAGTGATGAGCGCATTCAGCGGTTTTGACAAATCAGACTGACTGTTTACTTCTCCCGAGATGTCTATACCCGTTCGTTGGTCAAAATGAAACTTCTTAAAGTATTCTTTATACCGTTCGATCCCAAGTTTTTCTGCTGTCAACTTCGAGAACATGACGTTCGAGGAGTGATAGACGCCCTCGATCATCGGAATTGTGCCCCAACCAACATCATTGTAATCCTTGATGACCGTTCCTTTGTAATTATAGCTACCCGATTTATACTTCTCGTTCGGACGGAAGACTCCCGCATCAATCGCTGCTGCGAGCGTAAAAATCTTCATCGTTGAACCCGGTTCGAATCGTGAGGATACGGCGAAGTTCGTAAAATCTTTCATGTCACGTAAATTCGGGTTGAACGATGGCCGATCCGCCATGGCAAGGATTTCACCAGTCTTCGCATCCATGACGATACCCGTTGCGTTTTTCGGCTTATACGTGTTGTACATTTTTTGCATCTGTTTCTCAAGCGACTGTTGAATGCGATGATCGATTGTCAAGTACAGATTCGATCCGTCCTTTGGTTCATTCGAGACACGTGAAGAACCTTGGATCAACGGATTACCACTCCGGTCTTTCTCGAAGACGCGTGCACCGTAAGACTCACTCAAAGCATTATCATACTGTTTTTCGATCCCCATTTGTCCCTGTAACGCGACACGACCATTTTCCTCGGTGATCTTTTGGACGAATCCGAGTGTATCGGACAAGAAGATACCGTTCGGATAGTATCGTTTTGGCTCTTCGATCATCCGGATTCCAGGGAGTTTTAACTTGTCGATCTTCTCTTTTTGATCGAGTGTTAAGTCATTTCCCTTTTTTCCGAATTCGATTTGCGAACGTTCTTTGTTCTCAATCAAATAGGTTTCCAGTTCTTTCGTCGTCATTCCAAGTATCGGTGCAAGACCTTCAGCCGTCTTTTTGAAGTCGACGATCGTCTCATCCGGATCTTTGACGCCACCTAGTCGGTAAATACCAATCAGGTGATACGACGGAACATTAATGGCGATTGGAGAACCGAGACGGTCAAAAATTTCACCACGTTCTGCCCCAAGCGTCTCCTGGGACTCCCATCGCTTTTTCTCAGCATAGGCAATCATATCTTCCCCATGGAATTGTTTAGTTGTCGCTAAGTATAAAAATCTGCCAATAAACACAAAAAAGAGAGTAGCAAATATCACCATGATAAAGGCTACTCTCCAACGGGATTTTTTCAGTGGATTCATTTAGGAATCACCTTGATGTTCCCTTTACGCATATCAAGACCCTGTTCTTTTGCAATCTTATAAATCCGTTCCGGAGAGCTTAAGTTCGTGACCTCTAGTTGTAAACGTTCATTTTCTTTTTTGAGTGACTGTGTGACTTGGTTTTCTTTCGCTAAGTCACGACTGACATTGTACGCCTCGTTGTGCGTACTGATCGTCAAACTCCCAAATAACACAAGACCACCAATCATCGCACTGTATAAGAATTTTTCAAAGGGATACAAGCGATACTTCGGACGGACGGCGACGCGACGTGCGATATCTTCCGTCTTCCGTGGTTCCTGAACAGGTTGTTGACGAACGGGTTGAACCGTTTGGACCGATTTACGAAGTGGTTCTGCCATTGGAATGCTCCTCTCAAGATTCTTTCATTTTTTCAGCGATTCGTAATTTTGCCGATCGAGCGCGACGATTATCATCCAGCTCTTCGACACCAGCTGTAATCGGCTTGCGTGTGACGAGTCGGAGTTCGGGCTCCATCTCGACCGGTATCATCGGCAATCCCGGTGGAAGCTCGGGTAGTGATGATTTTTCTTTGATCGCCTGTTTACACATGCGATCTTCAAGTGAATGGAACGTAATGACACATAAACGTCCACCAACCCGTAATACATCAATTGCTTGGTGTACCGCACGGTCAAAGACGTTCAATTCGTCATTGACGGCAATTCGGATCGCTTGGAACGTCCGTTTCGCAGGGTGACCACCTTTACGTCGTGCTGGTGCTGGAATCGCATCCTTGATCAATTCGACGAGTTCGAACGTCGTCTCAATCGGTTGCTCTTCCCGCGCTTTTTCGATTTTGCGTGCAATTTGTTTTGAGAACTTCTCTTCCCCGTATGTAAAGAAGATACGTACGAGATCATTGTAAGACCATTCATTGACGACTTCGTAGGCAGAAAGTGGAGAAGATTGATCCATGCGCATGTCGAGACGTGCATCGTGATTGTAACTAAATCCCCGTTCCCCTTCGTCTAATTGTGGTGAAGAGACACCAAGATCGAATAAGATACCGTCTACTTTCTCGACGCCATGTGCTGCTAATTGCTCTTTTAGATAAGCAAAATTACTCTTTATTAAAGTAAAGCGACCTTCATACGCCGCGAGACGTTCTGCTGCATGAGCAAGGGCGACATCATCTTGATCAAATGCGTATAGATGACCTGTCGTCAGTTGTTTGACGATCTCTTCGCTATGTCCTGCTCCACCTAATGTACAATCGACGTAAATACCGTCGGGTTTAATCGCGAGTCCTTCGATTGACTCCCATTTCAATACCGTTTCATGCTCAAACATGTCCTGCCTCACCTTTCACTGTCCTTGAAGGACGTTACTCTTTTTCAATGTATCACATTCTCTCATGAAAACGTTACGAAAATGAGACAGTTTCCTTGATTTATTTAACTTTTGTGTAATTTTCGCTAAAAAATCAAAAAAACCTGCTTGTTTCAGCAGGTTTAAAGGAAAATTTTCAGTTGTTCAGCCGCATTTGCCTCATAAGCGTTCCTTAAGTCCCGAACAAAATCAGGACCATGATGATTCAACCACGGTAAGATGGAGTGAATCCTTTCTTGTGGCGCTCCATCCGGTAGCAAATGATAGGCCGTTTCTTTATACTGTCGCGTCTGTCGATCAAATTGACGTCGATCTTCTGCTAACAAACTAGCAATCGATTGTTCGAGTTGTTTCTTGATTTTCTCACTCTTACTCGAAGTTCGCAGTAGCTGATGTTCGAGCGAAAGAAACTCGGAGACGAAGCTATCTTTCAGCATCGCTGCCGTCTGCAGGCGCCCTGTCATCTGCTCTTCCGAATAGACGGGAATCGGAACGCCTGACCGGACGATCTCTTCGAGTGATACGTCGAGTTTCATAAGCCGTTTTTCATCGCTATGACGCACGAGTAATCCGCCCATACGAGGGATCAATAACGGCATCGTCCACTTCAGATGGTGAAACAGTGGGCGTAAGCGCGTCCAGTAAGCTAATTCTCCCGGTCCACCAATGTAGGCAAGCGTCGGGAACAGATAATCCTGCATCAATGGTCGGGTCACGACACTGTTTGAGAATCGTTCCGGACTGGCGTACAGTAACGCGATTAATTCAAGTTCTGTATACTGCTTCCCTTGTTTCGTCTCAAATCCGCTTGCTGTCGGATAAAGCAACTGACGACCGTGATCATCGATGAAAAGATGCGCGGCCTCCTCGTTCAAGAATGTGTCGGGTAATTCTTTCGTCTGTGTTATTCCGTCCGTCAATGCCTGTCTGAATTCCGCATTGTCTTGAATCAACCGTTCAAAAAACGGAATCTCGAGTTCACGGACAGGATGTGTATCAGCATCAAAGAAGACGATATCGAAATCGATCAATTCGCCGATTAATTGTGAGAAAAACATGCCATACGATGTACATTCTTCAACGAGTTGTTTCAGCCGCGCAACTAATCGTTTCGTGTGGATCGTCTCCGGCATTGCCCGGAACGTTTCTTCAATGATTTCTAGAAGTGCCGGCTGATCAAAAGACAAGCGACTGACCGAGCGGGCAATCGTTTCCGCAGGGGCGACTGCGATTTTTCGCGTTTGAAAATCTGCTGTCGGAACATAAACATGATTGATCTCATCAAAATCGTGATCTTCGGTCGCGAGCCAAAAAATTGGAACGACAGGGCGATCAAGTGTCGCTTCCGCCTGCTGCGCGACCTTAAGACAGGTCAACAGTTTATAGATGGCATATAATGGTCCGCCAAAGATGCCGGTTTGTTGCCCTGTGACCACAGCTTGTGCCTCACCTGTACGAAGTTTCGCGACACGCTCCCGCAATCGCTCCGTCATATTTGGATTTTGGCGTTCGAGTTCGTCCGTTAGCGCCGCAAGATGCGGATAGTGACGCTCTTCAAGTAAGCGGCTTCTCGACGCTAAACCACTCGTTCCGAGGTGATCGACATATGTTAAGAATTCTTCTCGTGAAGCACGATGCATCAGCGAGTTGTCATCATATAAGGCTTCAAATGGTTGTACCTTCAAACAAAATCCCTTCTTTCTTACCTAACTCGTCAGCTGATGAACAGTTGACGTATACCGAGCACGAACAACACGAAATGAACGGGTAACGCTAGCAAGATGATGATCCGCCAACTGTGCCGAATCATTTGTCTTAAATCGACATCAAGTTGCCGAATCCGTTGCCAGAGCGCGTTCAACGCAAACACTACCAACACGACGATGACGATCCATCCTAAGTAATTTGTTCCGGTCAAGGCAATCAATGCGACATGAATGGCATATAGAACAATGAATGTCCCAACGTCGAGTGCGAATCGGACTGCCTTCCCGTGTTTTCGAAACAGAAGTAAAAAGATGAGATACAACGCAAGTAGGCTGAATAAAGGAAAAATGATGAAGACCGTCACTGCGGACCCTCCCTCTGTTTGATCTGTTCATAATAAAAAGATAAACGTGGCGTCGCAGTCGTCGCCTGACGTAACGCGTATCCAAGTATCGGTTCCACTTCTGTTTGGCGTCCTTGCTCAAGATCTCGTAACATCGAAGAACGATTTTTACTCGTGTTCTCCATGATTCGCTCGATTTCGGAATAAGTAATGCTATGATTCGGAAAAATCGTCTGCATTTCGTCAAATAATTGACGTGCTTCTTGTCGATAAGGCATTTCTAACAAGGATCCATTCTCAACACCGTAATATGCCGTCACTGGATTGATGACGACGTTGATGAACAGTTTCGTCAATAAGACCGCTTCCATATCCGACTCGAATTCAAAACGGAGCTGTATTGACGACAAGTTCGAAATTTCTTGATTTCCATATCGAATACGTCCTTGTCCAGTATGCCTGACTTCAAACGGCGCAGTGCGCATGGCTCCATGTTCGACGACACCGAATAAGACTTGCGGCAATTGCTCTTTCCATTTCAAATGATCCATTCCATTTTGCAGGAACATGACGGGACACGTCAGCCGTTTGAGGAATGGAATCACACTTTTTATATCATACGACTTTGTCGCTACAAACACCAAGTCTTCTGACTCGAGTCGATCAATCTTCCGGATTCGTACAAGTCGACTTGCCTGTCCATCGCGAATGATCGAACGTTCCTCTTCTTGTTCTTGTCGAGTATAGAGCGTGACTGCATGCTCTTCCGATAAATAAGAGGCAAGCAATAAACCGATGGCTCCCGCGCCAATGATTCCAACGTTCATCTTCATCATTTCCCCTTTCATGAAAAAAGCGACCCCAAAACCGATTTCTCGATTCGAAGGTCGCTTTTATACCGATCAATCAGCTTACTTGCTGACGATTTCTTTACCTTTGTACGAGCCACATGCTTTACAAACACGGTGTGAAAGTTTCATTTCACCACAGTTTGGGCACTCGACCATACCTGGTACACGGAGTTTGAAATGAGTACGGCGAAGACGTTTGCGTGTTTTCGACGTTCTGCGGAATGGTACTGCCATCGTTGTCCACCTCCTTGAAAAAATACACTCGCCTTTACTTCAGAAATCAGGAATCCTGATCTTTTTTAAAGAACTGAGCGAGACCCGCGAGTCGCGGATCGATTTTTGGTTCGGTTTCCTCTGGATCCTCTTCAGAAAGAATCGTCCAGCCTTCCCCCTCAACCAACTGATTCTCTTCATCATCCCCATGCACTTGCACTGGCACATGAAGTAAAATCAATTCTTGCACGAGCGGTCGAAGATCGACCGTATTCCCGATCGGCACGTTGATGTCATCTGCTTCGTTCGAAACAGCATCAACCTCGAGCAGGAATGGCTCGATGGATTCAATCTCGAATGGATAAGCGACGTCATTTAGCGTCCGGGCATCCGGAAGCGTCATTTCGCCGGTAATCCGGAGATTGAATATTAATTGATTCGATGTAAACGATGCATTTGCACGAACGTGCACAGGTTGCACCGCCCGGATATCCGGATGGAGGGCGACTAGCTCATTGAGCTCGATCGTCTCGTTAACCTGAAGTTGACCCAGATTGCGCAATTTATTCAATTGCATCAGGGACCATTTCATCCGAATCACCTCAATTGCAACAATATGAATTATAGAGAGGACATCTTGTTTTGTCAATGTTTTTTCTTTACACTGAAATCGCTAGAGAACGAACACTTTGGACGTCTTTATCCATATTACCGCACTTAATTCGGTTTGCAAAGGAGAAAGTTTTCATGAGGATGACAGCTATCATTTCAGAGTACAATCCGTTTCATAATGGACACTATTATCAAGCGACGACAGCACGACGGGAAACGGATGCCGACGTCATCGTCGCCATCATGAGCGGGACGTTCATGCAACGTGGTGAGCCCGCTTTTACAGACAAATGGACACGTGCTCAAGCAGCAGTCGCAAGTGGTGCCGTTGATCTCGTTCTTGAACTCCCCTTTTATTTTGCCGTCCAACGCGCAGATCGGTTTGCGCTCGGTGGGGTGACGATCGCTGAGACGATTGGTTGTGAGTCACTTTCGTTCGGAAGCGAATGTGGAGACATCCATCCCTTTTTGCATGCGGCATCGGAACAAATTGAAGAGACTCTTGCATATAAGCAAGCGTTACGTGACGGATTAACAGCTGGTCTTTCTTCTGCTCGCGCTGCTAGTCAAGCGTTCAAGAGTGTCTCACAGACGCTTGATTTGACACAACCGAACAATACACTTGGTTATTATTATGCTCGCGCCGCGAAGACCGTTTCGCTTCATACGACAAAACGAATTGGAAGTGGCTATCATGACCTATCAACCGGAGCTATCATGAGCGCCACTGCGATACGCGCCCATTACCAGACGCACGGTCAGCTGCTCGCACTTCCCGAACAGACGGAGGACGTCCTGACAAACGCTTCTTTCGCTCATTTTTCGCACTATTATCCATGGATTCGACAACGCCTATTGACGACTCCCGTATCTGAATTGATACGAATCGCCGGAATTGATGCTTCACTAGCTCCTCGTCTCATCGAAGGTGCCAAACAAGCAGAGACGTTCGATTTCTTTTTAAATCACGTCAAAACACGTCGTTATACGCGTACAAGCCTGCAGCGTGCCATTGTCTATCTGTTGACTTCAACGACAACGGAAGAGGTCGCACGGATTGATTATGATCATGTTGATTTCGTTCGCCCCCTCGCTTTTTCAGAACAAGGACGACTGGCACTTAAGAGTATCAAAACGCGTGTCCCTGTTTTAAGTACGTTCACGAGCCATCCTTGGCTAACAAAAGAAAGCCAAGTGACAGCTGCATACGCACTGCCCTTGGCTCGCTACGACGCGTTGCTCGAACACCGTCGTTTTCCTTATTTCGCTGGAAGTTCTTCCAAATAATCAATCGCATCTTCAACTGTCTTGATCGGAACGAGCTTCATGTTCGTTCCGAGTTTTTTAATGGATGGTTTTGCTTCTTTGTAGTTCTCTCCTGCTGGTACGAACATGATTTCTGCTTCTGCCTCGTCAGCAGCGACTACCTTTTGCCACGCACCACCGATCGGTCCAACTTTACCGCCTTCTTCAATCGTTCCTGTACCGGCAATCTTATGTCCTTTCGCCAAATCACCCGGCGTCAATTGATCATAGATTTCAAGCGTGAACATCATTCCTGCAGAAGGACCACCGACATCCTCGATCTGAAACTTAATAGCGGGGTCTGTCGTTACGTTTGAGATCGGTAATGGTTCATAAATACCAAGTCCGACACGTTTGACTTCTTTCGACAACTGATCCACTCGAATCGTCGTCTTCTTGACTTCCGATTTACGCGTGAACTGAATTGGAACGGCTGTTTTTGCTTTTTTCGATTGAATCGTCTTCATGAAGCCATCAAATGACGTAATCGATTTCCCATCGACGCCCGTGATCCGGTCTCCAGCTTTCAGTTTCCCTTCGGCTGGACCACCTGGAATGACACCGGACACATAGACCCCTTTAAAGTCGATATCGACCTTTTTATCAGCTAGTTCATAGGCCTCGATCGTCGCATTATGTTGTGCTTCTTCCATGTATAGTTTCTGACGTGTTTCATACTGTGCATCTGACTCTCCGTCGTACAAATAATCACTTACGCTCGACGTTTCGGAAAACGGTAGGAAGAGGCTTTCTACGAGGAAGTAAGGGGTTGCTCGACGTTGGGCGATCGTCAGCATCATCAAATCGCCTGGCTCCTTGTCACCCCCAGACACATCAATCAAATCTTCAGTCGATGTCGCATCACCTGGATAGGAGATAAAATACGGAAGTGGCACGAAAAACACGAGCAAGGCAGCAATGACCGCTGCTAAGGCGGGTTTCCAAGCTTTCATCGCAGTTCTCCTCTCGTATATCTCTGACGTAGCGCCTCTTCGACGGAAGATGGCACGAGATCAACGACGGAAGCACCGTATTTGGCCGCTTCCTTGACGATCGAAGAACTTAAGAAGGAATACTGGTTATTCGTCATCATGAACAGTGTCTCGATTTGATCGTTCATCTTTTTGTTGATGGATGCGACCTGCATTTCATACTCAAAGTCCGAGACCGCCCGTAGACCACGGACGATCGCGGTTGCGCCGACTTCCGCTGCGTAATCGACGAGCAAACCATTGAAGGAATCGACCTTGATATGTGGTAGATGCGACGTCACATCTGCAATCAACTCCATCCGTTCCTCAACAGAAAAGAGCGGTTGCTTCGAAGAATTGTTCAATACGGCAACGATGATCTCATCAAAAATCGGAACAGCCCGTTCAATGATGTCTAAATGTCCGTTCGTGATTGGATCAAAGCTCCCTGGGCAAATGGCGATTCGTTTCATACGTGGTCTTCCTCCGCTTCCATAAATTCATATAACGTGATTGAGATGACAGCGGAATAACGAAGTCGACGAACGACCTCTAGCCGTCCGATCCGGTCCGGTAATACAACAGCAGAGTCATGTTCACACACGATGACACCATTGTCTGTCAGCATGTCGTGTTGCTCTATGTACGTGACGTGTTCCGTCAGTCGTTCTTTTGCATAGGGAGGGTCTAAATAAATTAATTTAAATGGCTTTTCGGAGGCTAGTTCCGTCAAGGCGATCGTAACGTCTTTTTTCAACACACGTGCTTGATCCGTATAGTGCGTCGTCTGCAAGTTATCTTGAATGGTCTGAATGGCTTTATGGTGTTGGTCGACGAATACCGCCTCATCGCATCCTCTCGAAAGAGACTCGATGCCAAGACCACCACTACCCGCAAACAGATCAAGCGCTCGTCCTCCATTGAAATAGGGACCGATGACGTTGAACAACGATTCTTTTACTTTATCCGTCGTCGGTCGTGTCTGATCCCCTGGTACTGCTTTTAGCCGCGTTCCTTTCCGTTCCCCTGAAATGACTCGCATTTCCTTCATTCCTTTCAACAAAGAAGCGACGAGGATGTCCTCATCGCTCCTTGGATTATGCTTCTTCTTGCATTTTACCTTTTTTATTCGCGAACGTCTCCGTGATGAACGGTCGTTCTGAACGTTTGATCGATTCGACGAACGGAAGAGTCGAAATGACTTCCATCACCTGTTCATGCTGATCTAAATCGACATACAGATGCACGTATCGTTCACGTTTAGACGTAAAGTAGACGTTCCCGTAACGGCGTAATTGACGGGATGCTTTCATCGCATTGACATAGACGATGAGTCCCACTCGTTCCTTGATCACGCCAGCCTACCCCCTTCATCTTCATTATCCGCTACAACTGCAACTTCCACCGGTCGAACAGCCTCCGGCACATCCTTGGTCAAAGAATGGATTCCCCGTTGGTACTTTGATTTGCGGTGATACTTCACCAGCGAGTTTCAGACTAATTTGTCCAAGTAGCGTCTCGAGTTGTTTTTCTGCTTTTTTAAACTGCGCGACTTCCTCTTGTAGATCAAGTCGACGTTTGACTTCATGGACCTTTTTTGTGATCGTCTGATAGTCCGGATGGTACCGTCCAAATCGTTGCACGAGCTCGTAATCTTCTTTGACTTGATGAAAGTCTCGAATGACGGACTGTGCCTCCACTGACTCTTGCTGTGCTTGTTTCGCACATCTATATGCTTGCCCCGTTTCACTTTGAGCGAGAGATCGAATGAGGTCTTCCGCTGCGTTGATGAGGTCAATCGTCTTATCGGTATATATCACAACGAATCTCCTCCTTAACTTTACCATCTTATCATAACATTTCTCTCCCTCCTAGCCCGTTGAATTGTGTATAATTTGTTCAGAAGGAAGGAATGAACTTTATGCAACTGCTCTCTTTTAATATGTTCCGGACGATTGGAATCAAGACGGAACATGCCAAATCAGATTATCACTTTGATTCCTTGAAAAAGATTGAACAGGCGGATGTCGTCTTGTTCCCGGAATACTGGCAAATCCACTCGATCATCTATGGAATGAAGAAGCCGATTTTTCCATCTGCCGCTACGTTCCACCTAGGTCATGACAAAATCGAGATGACTCGGATTTTTCAGACCGTCATTCCGGACAATATCCCTCGGACAGGCATCTACGGGAAAAATGAGTTCACGGTCGATCGAGTCTTACGTGAATTTTCGTTTCCGTTCGTCGCTAAGACAGTCCGTAGCTCGATGGGGCAAGGTGTTCATCTCATCAAAAATGAAGCGGACTGGAAGAAATACACGGATACACACGAGACGTTCTACATCCAAGAGTACATTCCGAACGAAAAGGATTTACGTGTCGTCGTTGTCGGTGATCAAGTCCTCGCGGCATATTGGCGCGTCGGTGGTGCACAGTTCTTAAATAACGTCGCTCAAGGTGGCGTCCTTGATTTCGATGATGTGCCTCAAGGTGCAATTGATTTCGTGCTCGCGCTTGCGAAACAGCTTGATATCGATCACGCTGGTTTTGATCTTATCATCCGCGACGGACAATGGTACGTTCTCGAGTTCAACGTCTTCTTTGGTGGTGAAGGACTCAATCATCTCGGTATTCATGCACCAGATACGATCCTTGAGTACGTTGAACGAAAATACGGAAGTTCATGAATTCTTCAAAATGACTTCACAACTTTTACGTCATCGTTTCATTCATTATGGTATGATAGTTTGGAAAGACTAGTATCTACTAGCAAACTGGGGTATAGGGGGATTCAAACATGAAGTTTGAACAATATGGCATCGAAGGCAAGGAACTGAAGTTCGGTCTTCTTGAAACAATTATGGATCATCACCGTTTCGTTCGCGAAGGACAATGGGATTACGAACGTGCGATGTACGACATGAAATACGAAAAACAATCAACAGGCGAAGTATTCTATCTCCGTGTTCCAGTCTATGCGATCCAAGGTGAGATCGAAGACCGTCACGCTGTCGTCCGTATGATGACACCACTTTTAGGGAAACATTACTATCCACACGGCGTCGAGTATGATGAGACGTTCCCACCGGAAATCGTCAAGGACTGCGAACGTCGTTTAGCAGCACTGCTTGAAACACTTGAAAAATAAGCTACACGTAGAGGTTCCAATCGGGACCTCTATTTTTTTCGGTCTTTTTTCCAATAAAAAAGCCGATGACTTCGTACTACTTATGAAGTCATCGGCTCATTACCTATCTGTATAGTGATTGCGCAGCGTTCGTGTGTTTTATCTTAGCGCGTGACGAATTGTACGTAAGATACGACGTCATCGCCGAGTTGAATCTTAAGTTGTTGACGTACATGTTGATAGAGCGCATGCAGTGACGTCGCTGAGACATCCACTTTTACACTAAAAGCAATCTCTTCCCAGTCCATCCGTTTAATCCGATAGTGTCGAACCCCGTAATCTTCGATCGTACAAGCGAGTAACTCCTCGATTGCTTGAACAGAGACGATCACATCTCCTTGCATGTAATCTTCATAAGTCATCTTCCTTCACTCCTTTGCTAGTTGTGTGACTGAAGACATGACTTCTTCCAAGTCGACTGGTTCGTCCGGTGTCTTTGCCATCGAAGAGATTGCCCGAACTTTGTTCTCACGGTCTAAAATAAACATTTGCGTCCCGTGTGTCACTAAGCCGCTTTCTGCTTTTGAATAATAGAAGTTCAACTGACGTGTCAGACGATCGATGACGACTGGGTCTCCTGTCAGTACTCTCCATCCTTCAGCATCTGCTTCGAAGTTGGAAGCATACGTTTTTAAGACTTTCGGTGTATCGACTTTCGGATCGACTGTCACTGCAACGAGCTCGACGTCACTTCCATATAGCTCTTCGCTACGAAGCTTTTTCTCTAGTTTCCGATAATCATTTAGCGTCAACGGACAAATATCAGGACAGTTCGAATAGAAGAATGTCAATACCTTGATCTTTCCATCTTCCGAGTTAAACGACTTACCGTTCACGGCGTTCGTTAATTCAAATGGTGTCGGCTCAGCGATAACAGGCAATTTTTCTTTCATGAAGAAATAATAATATCCCCCGGCTGCCGCAACTAAGATGAGGACAACGGCAGCAACCGTCAAGTAACTATTTTTTTTCAAGTTGGCTCCCCCTTAATGACTCCAGATCGCCCGGAATACGTTCGTCGTCTCACCAGGATCGTAGACGACATATAATAGACAATAGACAATGACGCCGGTGATTGCCGTCAAAAACCAAATGATCGAAGCAACTGGTCCGATTTTACGATGACGCGCAAAGTTCTTCTTATAGGCATGATAGAGCGCCATCAATCCAAGCACCCCACCGGATGTCGCAAGTAGGATGTGGAAAATCAAGAATCCTGTGTAATATGGCTTGACGGATGCAGGACCACCAAAAGCGGTATTGCCAAGTAGAATCGTCCGTAAGGCGTACATAATGAAAAACAGTAAAGCGAGTGCAGCAGCGATTGTCATCACGGTTTGGTGAGCTTTCATGTTGCGACGTGTCTGAGCAATCAAGAACCAGCCAATCGCTACGAAAATCGCACTGATGACAATCAGCGATACACAAATCAACGGCAAATAACTCATGTTCCAACTTCCTCCAATTTAATCCGCTTTTGGTGTGAAGGACATGCCTTCATCCACGGCAGTACTTTTCGAACGGCGTACCCATGTAAAGAAGGTCAATCCGAAGAATAGACCGTATACGAGTTCTTGACCGAGCTTCATCAGGACACCACCGAAGCGTTGATCCTCTAGTAAGTCATCAGTCGTTCCAAGCAATCGTTCCAGATTCAACCCGCTCAAATCATTGTTCGGCATACAGTAAGCGAGTACTTTCGCGAACGTCGCTGGATCCTGATACGCTTGATACTGGAAACTTTGACTAAAGATCATGAACGCACAAGCAGGTGTCAATAAGACACCGTTCGCGACGATATAGACCATCTTCTTCAGGTCAGACAAACTATCGTTTTCGTTGACGGGTGCAATGATCGGATACCACATCGTCATGCTCAAGAAAATAAGTGTTCCATGGAACAGACGGTGAATGGTATAGTTCGTCAGGACATAATCAAAAATAAATGGCATATGATAAAACGTAAACAAGGCATTAAAGACGACGAGTGCAATCAACGGCTTGACGAAGAAACGAAGAATCTTCCCAAGATACGGTATATTGAACAAGCGCTTATAAAGCCACTCTGGTAGTGCAATCAACAAGAGCGGCGGTGCGACCATATAGACGAATACCATCTGCAACATATGTGCAGAGAAGGTGATATGCGCTAGCAGGTCTAACGGACTTCCAAAACCGATGTAAAAAACGACCAATGCCGCGAGCATCGAAAATTTTTGTCCGAGCGTTGTTTCCGGCTCGTCCGGACGACGCAGCTTTTCTGTCACGACAGCATATAGGATATACAATCCAACGAGTATCAACGCATAATACGGACTCCATAAGACAGTCCATTCGAATTGCGAAAGTGCTCCCCTTAAATTGCCTAACATATTTCTTCACCCCGTTCCTTTCTCTTACAAACTAAGATTACCGTTCCCCTATTTCATTGTAAAGGTTTCTCATAAAACGATTCCAAAATAAAAGACCATCCTGCTAAACGTTAGCAGAATGGTCACATTTCTTACCAGATTAACAGACGGAGCGTTGCGACGATCGTCAAGGCGACGAATATACCAAGACCCATCATAACTTTGATCCATGTGTTGCCTTTATTGTTCATGTGCATGAACATATAAAGCTGGAGATAAACTTGAACGATTGCCATGATGATCAAGAATCCACCAGCTGCCCAGTGAGGCATGAGATCTGCCATGACTGCACCGAAAGCGATGAGCGTCAAGAAAATCATGAGTGCGAAACTGATGAGTTGCAGTTGAGTCTCACGACCACGTTCTGCTTTCATTTCGAGTTCGACTTGATTGCGTGTTAATTGCGGTTCGTGTTTTTCCATCTTATTTCACCATCCCCATGAGGTAGACGACTGAGAAGATAAAGACCCAGACGACGTCAATGAAGTGCCAGTAAAGACTTGAAACATAATACTTCGGCGCGTTCACGACTGTAATGCCACGATTCCAGTTCCGGATCAACAATGTCGAGATCCAAAGAAGACCAAATAAGACGTGTCCACCGTGGAACCCAACGAGTGTATAGAAGGCAGAACCAAATGCACTCGACGTAAACGTATGACCGATGTGGTAGTAGTGATTGAACTCATAGATCTCACCACTTAAGAATCCAAGACCGAGAAGTAATGTGATGATGAGCCAAAGCTTCATCTTTTTCACATCGTTACGTTTCATTGCCATCATTGCAAGAACGCTTGTCAACGAACTTGTCAAGAGGAGCATCGTCATGATGAAGACGAGACCCATTTCGAAGATGTCATAACTGCGTAGACCTTCTTTAGCACCGGAGTTATGAAGTCCGATGTATGTTCCGAAGAGAGAGGCGAACAAAGTCGTCTCTCCTCCAAGGAAGAACCAGAAGGCTACATATTTATTCTTACCCTCAAGTGTTGCTTTTTCAACATGATCCGGAATACCCGTGATCGGGTTGTTTGGTACTGAATGATGACCCATCTTACTTCGCCTCCTTTTCTGCTTCAAGGCGTAGATCTTCTTCGACGACTGATTTCGGGATGTAGTATCCTTCATCGTCGATCCAAGAACGGAAGAACATCGCGATGAATGTCATCGCAAGACCGATCAAGGCAATGACCAGACCGACAGTACCGTAATCTAGGCGAAGAATGAATCCAAGACCTGCAAGGAACAGACCGACTGACATAACGAACGGCAAGATCGAGTTGTTCGGCATGTGGATATCACCGACTTCTTCCGAAACAGAGACTGTTTTGTTACCTGCCATTTTTTCGAGCCAGTACGTATCTAAACCTTTGACGAGTGGAATTTGTGCGAAGTTGTATTCTGGAGTTGGAACAGGAAGTGTCCACTCAAGCGTACGTCCATCGCCCCATACGTCGCGTTTTACATATTCTTTTGACATCAATGCGGCAACGATCGAGATGACGAGAATGATCGTCGACACACCCATGAAAGCTGCACCGATTGAAGAAAGTAAGTTCATTGTTTCCCAGCCTTGGTTTGGCAAGTACGTGAAGACACGACGTGGCATACCTGTAAGACCAAGAATATGTTGTGGGAAGAATGTCAAATGGAAGCCGATGAAGAACAACCAGAATTGAATTTTACCCCAGAACTCGTTGAGTTGTTTCCCGAACATGAGTGGGAACCAGTAGTAAAGACCTGCGAAGAGACCAAAGACGACCCCACCAACGATAACGTAGTGGAAGTGGGCAACGACGAAATAACTGTCGTGGTACTGATAATCGGCAGGTGCTACTGAAAGCATGACCCCTGTCATACCACCAACAAGGAATGATGGAATGAAGGCGACCGAATAAAGCATCGCGACTGGGAACGTCAACTTCCCGCCCCATAGCGTAAAGAGCCAGTTGAAGATCTTGACCCCTGTCGGTACAGCGATCGCCATCGTCGCTACTGCGAAGATCGCGTTCGCAACCGGACCGAGACCGACTGTGAACATGTGGTGAACCCATACCATGAATCCGAGGAAACCGATCAACATCGTCGCAAAGACCATCGTCGTGTATCCGAAGAGACGTTTACGAGCAAACGTAGGGATGATTTCAGAGAAGATACCGAATGCCGGTAAAATCAAGATGTAAACTTCCGGGTGACCGAAGATCCAGAAGAGGTGTTCCCAGATGACGATGTTCCCGCCCGCTGCCGGGTCAAAGAAATGCGCTCCGAAGAGTCGCTCGAACGTCAAGAGGAACAATCCAACCGTAAGTGGTGGGAATGCGAAAACGATCAAGGCAGAAGCAACGAATGCTGTCCATGTGAAGAGCGGCATCCGCATCAGTTTCATACCTGGTGCACGCATGTTCAAAATCGTAACGAGGAAGTTGATCCCCCCCATAAGTGTACCGAAACCAGAAATCTGTAACCCGAGTGAGTAGAAGTCAACACCAAGCGACTCTGGTACTGTCGAGAGTGGTGCGTAAGCTGTCCAACCTGCGTTTGGCGCAGCGCCGAAGAACCATGAAAGGTTCAGTAAGACTCCACCAAAGAAGAACAACCAAAAACCAAGTGCATTTAAGAATGGGAACGCAACATCGCGTGCTCCGATTTGAAGCGGTACTGCTGCGTTCATGTAACCGATCAACATCGGCATCGCTGCCAAGAAGATCATCGTCGTACCGTGCATCGTGATCAATTGGTTAAAAAGTTCACCGCTGACGAAATCGTTCATCGGTTTAATCAATTGAAAACGAATCATTAGGGCTTCTACGCCACCAACTAGAAGGAAGAACAATCCAGAGATGATGTAGAGAATCCCGATTTTCTTATGGTCGACTGTCGTTAGCCAGTCCATGATGCCGCTTTTTTTCTGCGGCATACCCATAGTATGTGTCCCCACTATGATTCCCCCTTAAAAAATTATTGGAGCTTTTTGTCCAATAGATAATCTGCCAATTCGCTCAATTCTTCATCGCTGATCTTATCTTCAGAGAATCCAGGCATTTTTGTACCTTGTTTCTCTTTTTGTGGATCGCGAATCCATTTTTCGAGGTTTTCTTTATCATGCTTGAGGTAACCCGCGATACGCTGACGATCACCGAAGTTCGTCAAGCTAGGTGCGACTTTCCCGCCGCCATGACAGCTGAGACAGTTCTGGGCGTAGACTTGCTCACCAGTCGTCCAGTTCTTTTCATTCTTTTTATCAAGCTGTTTTGTTTCTGCTTCTTTTGCAGATTTCATGTCTTTCAACCATTTGTCGTAGTCATCCTGCTCCATCGCAACGACTTTAAAGTCCATCAATGCGTGAGAAGGACCACACAACTCGGCACATTTACCGTAGTACGTGCCTGCTTCTTTTGCTTGTAACCACATTTCGTTATCAAGACCTGGGTTTGTATCTGTCTTACCAGAAAGAGCCGGTACCCAGAATGAGTGAATGACGTCTTTAGACGTCAAGTTAACCGCAACACGTTTACCGACTGGGATGACAAGTTCTTGTCCTGTCGAAACACCTTTGTCTGGATATTCGAATTCCCACCAGTAAAGGTTCGCTGTAACGTTGATTTGTTCGTTTTTCTTCGCTTCTTTTGCATCCGCAAGTTCAACCGTTGTTTTGATCGTCGGAATTGCAAGAACGATCAAGAGAAGGATCGGAATAACTGTCCAGATGATTTCAAGCGTGTGGTTCCCTTCGACTTGCTTCGGAACCGTGTTATCACCTGATTTACGACGGAATTTCATAAGTACGTAAATATAAATGACGGCTACGATCGCAAGGACGAACAACATGACCCACAAGCTAAGCTTGATGATCTCAAGTTGCATTTCAGCGCCTTCTCCGCGAGGCTGTAGCGCAGACAATTCCGGAATTCCACAACCTGATAACATGAGTGCCATCAAGCCGATTGGAAGAAGCCGGAAGAGCATTTTTACTGATTTTTTCACAACCATCCCCACTTTCTTTGTCCCCAATTTTGTCTTTCGTAATGGTGTACGTGAATTATGTCAAATCGTTTTAGAAAGAAACGAGTACGACCGTCACGATCCAAGCCGTGAAATAAAACAGTGAGAAGAAGAACATCTTCGACGCCCATTTGATTTCGGCTTGTTCATCTTGGATCTTCAGACCTTTCAGTCCCATATAGAGCCAATATCCACCGAGCAATGCCATGACGATCATGTAGATGATGCCATAGTGTGCTAAGAGGAGTGATGATGGAATAAGTACTGCAATCCACCATACAATTTGTCGTTTCGTGATCGCGAATCCGTTTACGACAGGTAACATCGGGATACCTGCTGCCCGATACTCCTCTGTCCGTCGCATTGCGAGTGCGAGGAAATGTGGTGGTTGCCACACGAACATGATGAGGAATAAAATCCACGCATCAATGTGAAGCGTCGGAGTGACTGCCGCAAATCCAATGATTGGTGGCACAGCTCCTGATATACCACCTACGACTGTATTGATCGTGTGTGTTCGCTTTAACCACATCGTATAAATCACGACGTAAACGAATGATCCGATCAATCCGAACACTGCCGCCACATGGTTGACGATCAACAACAATACCGTACCGGTCGCAAGAATCCCGAGTCCTAGCGCGAGTATTCGCTGTCCATCCATCTTCCCAGTAACGCTTGGTCTTCCCATCGTCCGTTCCATCTTATAATCGATGTCCCGGTCAATGTAGTTATTGAGGTAGCAACTTCCGGCAATGACTAATCCACTCCCGAGAAGCGTCCACAGTAACATCCACTTGGTTTGCCATAGATACAATAGGACATCATCCGTTATGTACGATGCCGCTACGACATACCCTGCGAAGACCGTAATCAGATTGGCACGGACGATCCCCATTTTTGCTAGGGTGATATAGTCCTTGAATGTGGGCTGATCCGCCTGCTCGATTGCCATATCCAGTGCCTCTCCAGTAACTTTCGCCATGCTGTTCCCTCCTTTTCACCATCTGCTTCCGTGTAGCACCTAGGCTTCACGTAATTTCTTCACAGAAATAACACAGACATGCCACGAAACGTCCTTTTCTCTATAAAAGATACCACATATTTAGGACCGTGACGTATGAAAATACTTTCGACATAATGAACAAAATGTGAAATCTATGTGATTTTCATCACAGTTCACCATATTTACCTAATACTAGAATAGCGTTGTTCTAAAAGATTGCAAGCGTTTCGAGACTTTTTATGCGATACTAGTCCTATGGAAATCCATGTATTTCGTATTTTTTAGAAAGGTGGTGTCCAAATCTTGAATCGAAAGCTTTCGATGTTTTCAGCCTTCGTCACGTTTACGATGATGATCGTCTTGCTGATGGGTGGGACAGTCACAAAAACGGACTCGGGAGATGGCTGCGGAACAGATTGGCCACTCTGTCATGGGGAACTCATCCCGACAAACCCAAGTGTTGAAACGATGATTGAATATAGTCACCGCGCTGTGACCGGAGTCGTTGGACTCCTAATCATCGCCTTATGTCTCTGGACGCTCGTTGCCTTTAAGGATCGATTAGATACGAAGATTTTTGCATTTCTTGCCTTCATCTTCATGTTGATTCAATCCATCGTCGGAGCAGGAGCTGTCGTTTGGCAACAATCAGATCTCGTCATGGCGTTACATTTTGGTATCTCCTTGATTTCCTTTGCTGCCTTATTGATTTTAACGATATTGATCATGGAGCGTCCTGGTCAGGAATTCAGGGAATCTGTCCCAGCATTCTTGCGGAAGCTCTTGTACGGTCTGCTCGTCTACACGCTGATCGTCGTCTATACTGGTGCTTACGTTCGCCATGTTGGCGCTACATATGCGTGTGTGGGTTGGCCCGTTTGTTCCCAACCGTCGATGACGTTCGAAGCCTGGGTCCAAATGATTCACCGAATCATGGCTGGGCTATTATTCCTCTATACGTTGTTCGTTCATATTACAGCCATTCGCTTAAAACACCGGACGACGACAATCGGCATGGCATTCGCGACGTTCTTCATCTCGTGTCAAGTTGCTACAGGTGCTTGGATCGTTCTCGGTGGACATGCAACATATGTACCGTTACTGCACGCCTTCTTGATTACGTGTTATTTCGGTGTCTTATCTTACTTGACGTATCATGCATTCCGAACACGTAAAGCAAATAGCCGTCTTCAATAAGGTCGTAAAAAAAAAGGATGTTCCTCCGCTGAGGAATATCCTTTTTTCATTATTTGAATCGAGCGATTGCACGCTTTCGCGCTTCATCATGTGCAACGATTGGTTCTGGGTATCCAGAGTCTTCTCGTTGTTGCTGCGTCGGTTCATGAATATATTGCTTCGACAGATCTTTGATTTCCGTGACATACTGCCGAATGAACTCTCCGTCCTTATCGAACTTCTTTGATTGTGTCGTCGGATTGAAGACTCGGAAGTACGGTACGGCATCCGTCCCGACCGATGCCGCCCATTGCCAACCACCGATGTTCGAAGCCGCTTCATAATCGACGAGTTTCTGTTGGAAATAACGTTCCCCTTTTTGCCAATCGATCAATAGATCTTTTGTCAGGAACGACGCGACGATCATCCGCAGACGATTATGCATCCAACCGGTTTGGTTCAATTGACGCATCGCTGCATCGACGATCGGATAGCCGGTTTTTCCTTCACACCAAGCCTTGAATCCGTCCTCGTTTTCTTCCCACTCGATTTCTCGGTACTGGGTGTTGACCGCTTGTCGTTTCGATTCCGGGAAGTGCATTAAAATCATGTAATAGAACTCACGCCAGATGAGTTCGGTGATGAACGTCTGCTTCCCTTTCGACTCTTTTGCATCTTGAATAGCTGCATAGACCGTTCGAATCCCGATCTCACCGGTCCGTAGATAACGTGAGAGTAAACTCGTACCGTCCATCGCTGGAAGATCACGATTCTCTTCGTAGTTTTCAAGCGATTGCTCGATGAATTTCTTTAAGCGTTGTTTCGCTTGCTTCTCACCCGGATGAAATGCCGCATCAGACTGTGCCTTTTTAAAATAGGCATCAATGAAACTATTAGTGTGCTGGCGCTTATGATAATGATCCCGTAGCGTTTGCCACTTCACTTCATAGGGTGTTGGAATTTCTTTTTTCATGAACGCATTCTTATACGGCGTGAATACTTTATAGAACTTTCCATCCTGCTTTTTAATGTCATGTGGATGGAGCAGATGCCGGTCTAACAAGCGCTCCGTTTGTCGTTTCTTACGTTTTTTGATGATTCCCTCATCCCGCACCTTGAATGGTTCGACATATTCCGCGTTGAATAACAAAACGTCCGCATCATTGGTTGCATCTAAGAAAGCTTGTTCATCGCCTTCGATGAAGCGAATCGGCATCTCTTTTTCTTTACAATCATCTGAAAACAATTCGAGCGCTTGAAAGAAATATTGTTGCCGCGCTTCATATTCTCCAATGTAATCTGGATTGAGCCAAAAGACGAACTCGACTGTCGCTTTTGGATTTTCCTTCAGTAATTCAATCGCACGTGCCAACATGTGGTTGTCTTGTAATCGAAAATCGCTTCGAATCCAACAAATAATGTTCAACCGTATCCTCTCCCATTACATATTGAATGAAAAACAGGCAGCCCGCCGAGCGTGCGCCTGTTTTTCATTGTGACCTTATACGAATTCAATCAATAAGTCTTGACTCGCAATAGCTTCGCCTTCTTTAACATGGACGGCTTTGATCTCACCGTCTTCTGGTGCTTGGATCGTCGTTTCCATCTTCATCGCTTCCGTAACGAGAAGTTGTTCTCCTTTACGGACACGAGTGCCTGTCTCAACGAGTACCTTCAGCACACTACCCGGCATCGACGCACCGATCTGTTTTGCGTTACTTCGATCTGCTTTTGGACGGCTTGATGAACTTTCCTTAATACTGATGTCCTTGACTTCGACTTCACGAGGAACACCATTCATCTCATAATAGATTGTCCGCATCCCGTGATCGTCTGGCTGACCGATTTGAATCAACTTGAGATATAGTGTCTTCCCTCGTTCAATTTCGACCTCGATCGTTTCGCCTAAGCGCATACCGTGGAAGAATGTATTCGTATCAAGAACCGAGATATCGCCATATCGCGCGACATACGAACTGTAGTCCATGAAGACTTTTGGATAGAGCGCGTAAGCGAGAGCATCAAATTCCGTGACTGGTCGTTCAAGTTTCTCAAACAACTCATTTTTTATTGCATCAAAGTTGAGTGGTTGCATCATCTTACCAGGACGTTCCGTCAACGGAGCAGCTCCCTTCAAGATGGCACGTTGTACTTCTTGCGGGAAACCGTCCGGCGGAGTTCCGAGTTCGCCCTTCATCAGTTCAACGACTGAATCCGGGAAATCAAGTCCACTTGCTCGGTGCAGTACGTCTTCTTCCGTCAGATGATGTTGGACCATGAAGAGCGCCATGTCTCCAACGACTTTCGACGACGGTGTGACTTTGACGATATCGCCAAACAACATGTTGACACGCGCATACATTTCTTTGACTTCAGACCAACGATCCGCAAGCCCGACCGCTTTTGCTTGTTGCTGTAAGTTCGAATATTGCCCACCCGGCATCTCATGATCGTAGACGGTTGGATTTGGTGCGATCATATCAAGTTCGAATGCTTGATACAAATGACGCACGTCCTGCCAATAGTCCGAAATCTGTTCGAACTTCTGTGCTGAGACGAGTGGTTGACGTGGATGACCACTTAGGGCATGAATCAAGCTACCACCCGCTGGCTGACTCGTCAGTCCTGACATACTTGATGCCGCGACGTCAACGACGTCGACCCCGGCATCGATCGCACGCGCATACGTATAAATCCCGTTTCCACTCGCATCATGGGTGTGAAGATGGATTGGTAACGATACTGCATCTTTAAGTGCCGATATAAGCGCATAGGCTGCTTCCGGTTTCAAGAGACCCGCCATATCCTTGATGGCAATGATGTGAGCACCGCTCTCTTCCAGTTGTTTCGCCAGATTGACGTAATACGGCAGATGATATTTCGGACGATTCGCATCGAACAGATCCCCTGTGTAACAGACAGCTGCTTCCGCGATTTTACCTGTTGGCAAGACCGCATCGATGGCGAGTTGAATTGATTCCGGGTTGTTCAAGCTGTCGAAAATCCGGAAGACATCGACTCCCGCTTGCGCCGCTTCCTTGACGAAGGTATGGATGACATTGTCTGGATAGTTCTTGTAACCAACGCCGTTCGCACCGCGAAGTAACATCTGAATCAGGACGTTCGGCATCTTTTCACGCAATTTCATCAGACGAACCCATGGATCCTCTGATAAGAATCGATACGCGACATCAAACGTTGCCCCTCCCCATGCCTCGACTGAGAACAATTCAGGAAGCAGTTTCGCTTCCGCCTCTGCGATCGCAACGAGATCCTTCGTCCGCATTCGTGTCGCAAGTAACGATTGATGAGCGTCACGGAATGTCGTATCCGTTAACAAAACGTTGTCTTGTGCTTTCAACCATTTCGCGACAGCTTCCGGTCCTTCTGCATCAAGGATCGCTTTTGCGCCTGGCGTGTAGTCTGCCGGAAGATTTTTTGGAATTCGGACGTCACGCGCAAGTGGCTTGTCCAGTTTTCCGATTCCCGGGAATCCATTGACGGAAACCTCTCCGATGTACGTCAACAGCTTCGTTCCCCGGTCTTGACGTTTTGGGAAGATGAATAATTCTTGTGTATCATCGATAAACGATGTATTGTAATCGCCGCTGACGAACGCGTGGTGTTTCAAGACATTGCTCAAGAATGGGATGTTCGTCTTAATACCACGAATCCGGAATTCACTTAAGTTTCGACGCATTTTCGCGACCGCTTGGTCATACGTCAAACCGTGCGTCGAGATTTTAACGAGCAACGAGTCATAATACGGTGAAATTTCTGCTCCGACATAGGCATTCCCACCATCGAGACGTACACCAAAGCCGCCTGGTGAACGATACGCTTTAATCTTACCTGTATCCGGCAAGAAGCCGTTCTCTGGGTCCTCTGAAGTAATTCGGCTCTGGATCGCA
This sequence comes from Exiguobacterium sp. EF_C8, assembly GCF_054956715.1. NCBI lineage: Bacteria > Bacillati > Bacillota > Bacilli > Caryophanales > Exiguobacterium > Exiguobacterium sp. EF_C8. Next base: position 2,145,120 of record NZ_CM143264.1, read on the forward strand.
AAACCAAGCATCTTAATCTCTTTTTGTTGTGGAATGCCGACAAGATCGCTATGTAACGATTCGCCTTCAGCAACACGGATTTGAGTCTGAACGATGTCAACGCCTGTGATCATCTCCGTAATCGTATGCTCGACTTGTACACGTGGGTTGACTTCGATGAAATAGAACGATTCATCTTGTGTGACGAGAAATTCGACCGTACCCGCATTTTCGTATCCGACATGTTTCATCAACGTGACAGCCGCGTCACAGATCTTTTTACGCCCTTCTTCTGAAAGCGTGACACATGGCGCCACTTCGACGACTTTTTGGTGACGTCGTTGTACGGAACAGTCTCGTTCAAACAAATGAATGATGTTTCCATGTGCATCCCCTATGATTTGGACTTCAATATGTTTTGGTCGTTCGATTAATTTTTCAACGTAAATTTCATCCGAACCGAATGCTTTTAAAGCTTCAGATTTCGCTCGTTCAATCATGTCTGGAAGCTCTTCTTCTGTCCGGACGACACGCATACCACGTCCACCACCACCAAGCGATGCTTTGACCATGAGTGGATAGCCTGCTTCTTTTGCGAACGCATACGCTTCATCAATTGATGAGATCGGACCATCTGTTCCTGGAATGACAGGAAGACCCGCTTCAATTGCAGTCGTCCGTGCCCGTACCTTATCTCCGAACTTATACAGGTGATCTTCTTGCGGCCCGATGAAGATGATTCCTTCTTCGCGGCAACGTTTGGCTAGCTCAATATTCTCAGAGAGGAATCCATAACCAGGATGGATCGCATCACATTCGGCTTTTTTCGCTGTTGCGATGATATCTTCAATGTCGAGGTAGGCTTCGATCGGTTTTTTTCCTTCTCCGATCCGGTACGCTTCATCGGCTTTATAACGATGAAGAGAACCCATGTCCTCTCGTGAATAAATAGCAACGGTACGAATACCGAGTTCTGTCGCTGCACGGAAAACGCGAATCGCGATCTCCCCGCGGTTTGCTACGAGAATCTTCTGGATTTTAGTCAACTGATGCTCCCCCTTTAGTTAATGAGCTCGTGGCACTCATCGAACGTGCAGTTTGCACTTCTTTATGATAAGCCACCCGATATTTGTTTTGCATAGAAATGTTTGCCATTACACCAAGCATCGTACTCATGACGAGTAACGATGACCCACCGTAACTGATGAATGGCAAGGTGACACCTGTACCTGGAAACAGACCAGACATGGCTGCAATATTGATACATGTCTGGATGAAAATAATACCGGAAATCCCAAGTGCGAGCATGCTCGAATAAAGTGAGACACACCGGTTAGCGATGATCGCCCCTTGAATCATCAGGTAAAACAATAGACCGAGTACGACAAGGACCCCGATGAAGCCGAGTTCTTCCGAGATGATCGACATGATGTAGTCGGTTTCAGGCTCTGGCAGATAACCATACTTTTGAAAACTATTCCCAAGACCCACTCCGAACAATCCCCCATGGGCAATCGATATGACGGAGTTGATGAGCTGATATCCCTTACCTTCTGCGTCAAGAAAGGGATTCAAACTCGCTTGAATCCGTTGCATCTGATTATCCGAAAAATTGTTCCATGCGTACAAGAAGATGATCGGAACGGTAACGACACATAACATGATGTAACCACTCGGTAATCCTACTGCAAATAAAATCATCGCCGTGATGAGTAACAAAATGAATAATCCGCCGTCATCCGGTTGCATACGAATGATGATCGCGTAAGGTGCAAGTAACACAAGCATTGGAATCAAGATCCAGTCCGAGAAACTAAGTAAAATCCGTTTTCCGGGGGACGTCGCTGGAATTTGACGATGGATGAAGTGATGGACAATCCCAATCACGCCATCCATCTTTCCTTTGTGCTTTTGATCAAAATAACTGGCAAGCCCGACGACGAGCACGAATTTACAAAGCTCGATTGGTTGAATTAAGAAGATACCGAAGTTCAACCAGGCGCGAGCTCCGTTTAGGGGAGCCGAAAATAGTGTTGCCATCAGCATCAACCATGTAATCGCGTACAAGAGTAAACGAATGACTGGTCCACGAAATACTTCATGATTCACTTGCGAAACTAAAAGGAACAGCACGATGGCCATCGCATCGAACATCAACTGCTTCTCAAAGAAGGACGTATTCGCATAATCGCCACCGTTCCAAACGCTGGCACTATAGACCATGACTGTACTGATCGCCATGAGGATGAGCATCGTAAAGAAGAGACCGTAGTCAAAAAATGCTCGTTTTTCTTTAAACTTCGCTAACATATGTACACGTCCTTTTTTTCGTTTTCTAAAAAAAAATACCCAAACGCCGCATTTCACGTTTGAGTAGAAAATCAGCACGTCTCCGCATCATGTAAATCAGATAATTGCTGTTCAAGTGATTCGAGCAACTGTTTCCCTTCACCCGCATCAATCAGTTCAAGACGTACCGCAAAATCAATCTGACGGGACAATCCGAACATTTGTGTATCCAATACTTCCTCGTAAAGAGGACATTGTGGCATCGTTAAATTCGCAAGCTGGACCTCGATCAACCGGCGGATTTTTTGTGCATCCGCTTCTAGTAGCTCAAGAGCGCGCTGGCGATGAACTGTCTCGATTTCAGTTGACAATCCAATCCCTCCTCATCAAATGACGCGTTCCTGTTATAGCTAAACTTTACCTTACTTTCGCTAACAATTCAACGTTTCGGTATAATGGATTTGTTGGACTTACACATTTAGGGGGTATAACAAATGATTTTTCCGATTAACGGTAAAGTACGGCACCAGTTGACGATTGATCCGACAGTTTGGATCTTTGATGAACGAAAGGTTGCGATTGAGAAGATTGGCCAACCAGCAGATACGAGCGAACAAGAGGCGTACTACGCGAAAATGGGGGCAGCGTGGGATAAAGGCATCATGGAAGGCAGTCGTACGGATCATAATCGTCCGATGACACGCGCTGAAAAAGAAGCCGCGCTTCAAGGGTCATTCGCCATGGCGCTCGCACCGTTCATCCGGAATGCTGAACTCTTACCGGAAGCGACCGCTATTCGTTTCGAAGGTGAAGAAACGGTCGAACTTCCACTTGAGCAACTCGACGAAGTATACCTGCAGTTCTCACAAGACGGCAAAGTGTTAGCAGATGGACCCGTTCACCTGTTGCACGGACAACGGATCGTCAAATCTGTTCACACGGTTACCGTCATATAAGGAAAACGTGGTGCGCCTGAATAGACGCACCACGTTTTTTATAATAAGTCGGCTGCGAGGCGCGCCAGATTCGAGCGTTCCCCTTTGACGAGTTTGACGTGTCCCGTCATTTTCTCATTTTTAAGGCGTTCTACGGCGTAGGATAAACCGTTCGAATATTCATCTAAATACGGGTGATCGATCTGTTGTGGATCACCCACTAACACGATTTTTGAGTTTTCACCGACACGTGTTAAAATCGTCTTGACTTCGTGTTTCGTCAAATTCTGCGCTTCATCGATGATGATGAATTGCCCCGGCATGCTCCGTCCTCGAATATATGTCAACGCTTCCAGTTGAATCGTCTTCATTCCCGCGAGAATGTTACCAAGTTCGTCTCCTGATCCCGTATTAAAGAGATGTTCGAGGTTATCGTAGATCGGTTGCATCCACGGACGAAGCTTTTCCTCCATCTCACCTGGCAAGTAGCCAATATCATTTCCCATCGGCACGACTGGACGAGCAACGACAAGTTTTTTATATTTATGCTCGTCTTCTACTTGCAGGAGCCCCGCAGCGAGTGCAAGTAATGTCTTTCCGGTACCTGCCTTCCCAACGAGTGTAACGAGCGGTACATCGTCTCGAAGTAATAACTCAAACGCCATCCGTTGTTGAACGTTTCGGGGAATAACACCCCAGACTTGATCGACATCGATCGAAAGTGCCCGGATGATCGGCAAATTCTGATCAACGACAGCAATGGCAGAGGCTTTTGACATATTACTTTTTAGAATGATGAATTCATTCGGTTGCACTTTTTCCGGCAATACATCAACTGAAAGTCGTTTATCCTGATAGAAAGCATCGATATATTCCTGATCGACGGTCACTTCGATGAATCCTGTATAAAGACCAGTCAAGTCAGCGATATGATCCGTCATATAGTCCTCAGCGACTAATCCATACGCATCCGCTTTAACGCGGACTAAGATATCTTTTGAGACGAGAATGACATCTCGTGGCGTCGCTTCAGTTTGTTGTTCACGATGAATCGACCATGCGAGCTCGATAATCTTATTATCGTTCGATTCATGGATAAACGGCGAGCCCTCGTAAATGGAGTCACCGATATCGACGCGAAGAATGCCACCGTTACCAAGCGGAACTCCCGCATGAAGCTGACCGGTTTCCCGCAATTGGTCTAAAATGCGAGCTGTTTCTCGTGCGTTGCGCCCCACCTCATCCATGTTGCGTTTTTTTCCATCCAGTTCTTCTAGTACGATCGCTGGTATGACGACATCATGCTCTTGAAACTGAAAGAGAGAAAGTGGATCGTGCAGCATGACATTGGTATCAAGTACGTATATTTTTTTCATTCCATCGTTCGCCCCTTTAGAGTCGAGTTTGTGATGAATGTTACGCTTTTAGGATGCGATGAACAAGTTGATCCAACCGCTCAGCTGCCTGTTCATCGTATGTTTTTTCAATGGTCGGTCGTTGTGTGACAGCTGCTCCGTAAAATAAGATGTCACGTACCTCTTCGACGCGCCCCTCATAAAAAGAGAGCGAAAGTGGAAGTGGTTCTTGCGGCGTAAATGCCTTGACGTCCGTACACGTTAAGCTGTGTGTCGACTGCTCTGCAAAGAAGATCAAGGTGAAAACCGGATGTTCTCGTAACGTTTTGACGAGATGAGAATCTGCTTCGATCGCAAAACGAACCGTTTGTGAATCCTTCGCATATACCCAACTAATTGCATGTGTGATCGGCCAATGTTTGGATTGATCATGCGTGATCAAAAAAACAAGTGGTAATTGTGATAACGCATCTACTTGATGTGAGCTGAGATGTTGCTCTACTTTATTTGCCATGACATCACCTCCTCTATGACTTAGTGATGATATTTCGAGATATACTTCTCGATTCCCTTTTTTACATCTGAATAATCTTCTAATATGATATACTAAGAAAAAAAGGGAGGACCCGACATGCGAGTGAAATGTACGATTTGCGATAAGCGTGAGACGATTGATGATTGGTCCTTCACGGCGAAGCGATTACGCAATAAACCAGTTCGTGTCCATCTATGTGATGAGTGTCGATCTCGCGTAGAAGAACGGACACTCGAACGCCATGCCTCTGGACAATTTCATTTATACCCTACTTGGGAAACAAAACGAAAACACTGGTAAATAAAAGGTCTGTGGGAAACTTCCCTGGCAGACCTTTTTTTTGTTCACCGCTTGATTCGAACCAATCGATCATCCTCGGTCGACGGAGTCCCTCTACCATCTGTATTGTTCGTAATATAATAAATTGACGTCTCATCAATCCACACATCGCGAATCCGCCCTTGATTTTCGACAATCGTTTTGACCTGTTTCGTCTTTAGATTAATCGCTTGTAATCGTTGACCTACAAGTGTTGCAAAATACAACGTATCATCCGCTTCTGCAATCCCACTTGGTGCAACGGATCGCTCTCCCACTTCGTACCACGGTGTCACGAGTCCCTCTGCTTTCTCTGTTCCTTCAATCGTTGGCCATCCATAATTTTTTTGTTCAATTCGATTAATTTCATCGTGTCCACTTTGTCCGTGCTCACTTGCATACAGTTGGTCATCGACGAAAACAAGCCCTTGTGGATTTCGGTGACCAAGACTATAGACATAGCCTTTTTGATTCTCCTTGAACGGTTTTCCTTCAGGTGTGATGCGTAAAATTTTTCCTGCAAGTGAATCGATGTCTTGCGCCAGTTCAGGATTTGCTGCGTCTCCTGCTGTGACGTAGAGTGCACCTTCTGGACCCCACTCAAGTCGTCCTCCGTTGTGAATCGTCGCTCCCGGAATATCGTCGAGTAACACACGCTCTTCGACCCACTGATGGCCTTCCTCTTTGATTGCAATGACACGATTGGTCGCTTGATTTTGTTTTGCATACGTATGATAGACGTATGCCGTCTTATTGTTCTTAAAATCAGGGTCAAGTACCATACCGAGTAATCCACTTTCTCCTTCAGCAATTACATCTTTCTTCAGTTGCAAGCGCATCCTCTCATAATCACCTTGTTTTCCTTTGACGATTGTTCCTTCGCGCTCTGTAATATAAAAAGTCTCTCCTTCGCGAACGATATTCCATGGGGCGTTTAGCTCTTTAAATACGACTCCTTCTTGCGTTTGTGATGATTGCGTATCTTCTTGATTACCTGAATCCTGTTGATTGTTTTTTTGTGTCTTCTGATTGGTTTCCTTTGTTGACGATTCTTCTGACGTTTGTGTACAGCCGATCAGAATACCCGCTAACAGCAGGGGTATGACATACCTTATTTTCACTGTTTTCTTCCCCCTTTTAGTATCCCTGTTCCCGCTACGCTTTAAATCATGCATCTGAATTAGCACAAAAAAAGAACGAACCTCCGAAGAGATTCGTTCTTTTGATTCATGACATGCTTCCGTCAAGAAGCTGTCCGTTCACGTTCACGCTTGACCATCCACATCCGGAAGCGATAAATACCAAGTACGAAGACCATCGCAAGGAGTACTTCAGGAATCGGCCATGTCCAGAAGACAAGCGTCAATGCTGCCGAGAAGACGGCGAGCAAGAGATAGACGATCAGTGATTTCCACCATGCTAGTTCCTTAGCAAATCCTAATTTAAAGACGACAAGCGTCAAAATGACGACGGTGATCATTAAGGCATAAAATCCCGCTTCGATGTTGTTCGGATCACTTCCGACACCGAGAAGTTTCGCGATGAACGGAATATCGTATTTCGGAAAATCAGAAGCAACGGCAGCTTGTGCAGTCATTGCCAGTCCCCCTATTCGTTCCAGACTTAATCTTTACCTAGACGACGACGTTTTTCTTGCTTTTCACGTTCGTTCTTGTTCAAGACTTGTTTACGGAGACGAACCGATTGTGGTGTGATTTCACAGTACTCATCTTCGTTCAAGAATGTCAACGACTCTTCAAGTGAGAAGACACGTGGACGTTTAAGAACGTTTGTTGAGTCTTTTGCAGATGCACGCATGTTCGTTAATTGTTTTGCTTTAACGACGTTGACAGCGAGATCGACATCACGGTTACATTCGCCGATGATCATACCTTCGTATACTTCAATACCAGGCTCGATGAAGATCGTTCCGCGGTCTTCAAGAGCTGAGATCGCGTAAGCAGTTGCTTTACCCGTTTCGATTGAGACCATAACCCCACTACGACGCCCACCGATATCCGCTTGGATGAAGGGACGGTATTCTTCGAACGTGTGGTTCATGATTCCGTATCCGCGTGTAGCAGAAAGGAATTCGTTACGGTAACCGATCAAACCACGTGAAGGAACGATGAATTCCATTTTCGTTTGACCGTTGTCCATTGTTTGCATGTTCGTCAATTCACCTTTACGGAGACCAATCGATTCCATGACAGAACCTGTGTACTCTTCTGGTGTATCGATGACGACGCGTTCGAATGGCTCGACTTTGACACCTTCTTCTTCTTTGATGATAACTTGCGGTTTAGATACTTGGATTTCGTATCCTTCACGGCGCATGTTCTCGATCAAGATCCCGAGGTGAAGCTCCCCACGACCAGAAACGATCCAGCGGTCCGGTGAATCCGTGTTTTCGATACGGAGTGAAACGTCCGTCTCAAGTTCTTTTTCAAGACGCTCTTCGATTTTACGTGAAGTAACAAGATCCCCTTCACGACCAGCGAATGGCGAGTTATTGACGATGAATGTCATTTGAAGCGTTGGCTCATCGATACGTAATAATGGGAGTGGATCAACGTGTGAAGTTGGGCAAACTGTTTCACCGACGTTGATGTCTTCCATACCAGCGATCGCAATCAAGTCTCCTGCTTTTGCAGTTTCGATTTCGACACGTTTTAGACCGAAGTAACCGAACAACTTCGTGACACGGAAGTTCTTCGTTGAACCGTCAAGTTTCGAAAGTGAAACGCTATCGCCAACTTTGATTTCGCCACGGAAGACACGACCAACACCGATCCGTCCGAGGTAGTTATCATAGTCAAGCATCGTAACTTGGAACTGAAGTGGCTCCATTGTGTTATCGACAGGTGCTGGTGTATGCTCAAGAATTAAATCAAGAACGTTCGTGATTGTATCTTCTTGTTTATCTAATTCAGGTTCGAATGAACTTGAGCCGTTGACTGCCGATGCATAAACGACTGGGAATTCGAGTTGATCTTCGTCAGCTCCGAGGTCGATCAAGAGATCCACGACTTCGTCGACGACTTCAAGAGGACGGACCATCGGTTTGTCGATTTTGTTGACGACGACAATTGGTTGAAGTCCTTGCTCGAGTGCTTTTTTCAAAACGAAACGTGTTTGTGGCATACAGCCTTCACGTGCATCGACAACGAGGATGACGCCATCCACCATACGCATGATCCGCTCAACTTCTCCACCGAAATCGGCGTGTCCTGGCGTATCAACGATGTTGATGCGTGTGTTTTTGTAGTCGATTGCAGTGTTTTTCGCAAGAATCGTGATTCCACGTTCCCGCTCGATGTCATTTGAGTCCATTGCGCGTTCTTCGACTTGTTCGTTCGTACGGAACGTACCAGACTGTTTTAAAAGCTCATCGACTAATGTTGTTTTACCATGGTCAACGTGAGCGATGATCGCAACGTTGCGTAAATCATTTCGTACTAATGTTGTCATAGGTGTGTACCTCTTTCTATTCATTTAAATAAATCTTATCATACTTTCGGTCAACTTTAAGAGTATAGCACAGGTAGAGTCCTAATTGGCAATGACTAAGATTCGACATCATCTCGAAAGCCTTTTCATTATTCTTCATTCACGCTACACTGTTAACGTACTCACGGGTAGAGGGGGAAAAAACATGCGTCTACTATTTTTGTTACTTGCCATGCTTGCAGTAGGATCCATGGCAGCCATCGGCATTTTCATCGCGGAACAAAACGTACCGATGACGATCGCCTCTGTCGTCTTGATGATAGTTGCGATGGGTGCCGGATTCGTTTTAAAGGCACGTTTGCGCAAACAAACATGACTGAGAAGGTTCCTTTCGTTTAAAACGAAAGGACCTTTTTTCAATCCTCTTGTGTTTGTACGAACGTCAATACATCTTCAACGAATGTCTGGCTCCCTGCTAATACACTCGTTTGCTCGAGAAACGACATCGGCTCTCCGGTAATCGTCCCGACACGTCCACCAAGCTCTTCAATCAATAATTGACCGGCTGCATAATCCCAAGGCATGTTACGCATCGTGATATATCCATCAACGCGTCCGGCAGCCGTCCATGCGAGTTCAAGGGAAGCTGCACCAATCGCTCGTACACCTACTGCGTGTCGCACGAGCGGAGCAAGACGATCCGTGTTAATTCGACGGTTCGGCGTCACCCAGGTAGCATTCATACAGATGATCGCTTCCTTAACGCTCCGTTCTGTCAGTTGAGGTAACCGAATACCGTTTTGATAAGCCCCTTGTCCTTTGATGACATGAAATAGCTCGTCAGCCATGACATCATAAACAAATCCGTACCGTAATTCCCCTTCCATCATGATCGCAATTGAGATGGCGAACATTCGCTTTTGACGGATGAAGTTCATCGTTCCGTCGATCGGATCAACGAACCAAATCGTACCTTCGAGTGTATCGGGTCGAGCGATGCGCCCCTCTTCACCATAAATATGATGATCCGGATAGCGATCTAGAATACCTTTAATCAATAAATCCTCGACGGCTTGATCAATCTCCGTCACTAAATCACTTTTTCCGGTTTTCTGTTCAATGTGATACGACACATCAATCTTTTCGCGAATGTATTTCCCTGCTCGCTTGATCAAGTCTATCGCATCCAACTCGATTTGCATCTTCCTTCACTCCTTCATCATCGTTTCCAGCTTCTTCTATAGTAACAAAAAAAAGAAAACCAGCGAACGATTCGCTGGTTGAAGTAGTGATATTTTATTATAAGGTAGAGAAAAGGACGTTGAAATCAAGCTTCAAGACGTACCATCTCTTGACGATATTTTTCGAGGCGCTCTTTACTTGCACCAACAGCTTCTGCGTCACTTGCCACCATCGCATCATGTAATGTAGCAAGCTCATAGTCGATTTCGAGACGCAATACAGGAATGCGTTTTTCTGCATCTTTTCTCTTGTATGCTTCTATCACTTGTTTCACAGTAACCACACTCCTTCGCGGGATAAACAGAAGTTTAATTTGTCAGACAATTGCGACTTATCAGTGGATTGAATCAATAATAGTACGATTCAACTTAGATGTAAAGCATCTAATTTTAAAAAATACAGTTTCACATATTTGTAAGGATAACGTCTTGTATGTAGTATATAGCCGCTTCCCTTCTACTTTAAACAAATGATGATCATTTTCCGCACATTTCCAGTCCGTATAAAAGATAAGACTCCTATACGATCGCATAGGAGTCTTATCTTTTATGATGTCATTATTTTTTCATGCGCACGATTGGATCTTCTTGGCGTTTTGCCTGTTGCATCGTCCGATAACTTGAGCAACCTGTCTCTTCCATATAAAACTGATCCCACTGTTTTTCCTCGGATTTCGAGGTGACGATTTGCTTAAATTCCCGATATGCCTCGAGCAAACGTTGTCGTTCTACACCTGATTCATACGCTTGTTCGACTAAATTGAAAAAGTCGATGACTTTCACAATTTCTTCCGTCGACCAATCGGAATTGAGCGGATAATTCAATGCCATCATTCCCACTTCCTTTCTGCACTTTTCTATTTTACACGGAAAAGAAGCATAAAACAGTTGCAACCGTCCGAAAACTTGTTATAGTTAGCTTGTTTGATTGTATTTTTATTCGGTTTTAAGGGGGGGAAATCTGGTGCAAACAAAAAGCTTAACACAGCTCGATACACCTTTATTCGATGCGCTACTCGCGCATGCGAAACGTCAACCAATTCAATTTCATATTCCCGGTCATAAAAATGGTCAAGGAATGGATCCAGCCTTTCGATCGTTCATCGGTCAGAATGCGCTCGATATCGATTTAATCAATATCGCTCCCCTTGATGATCTTCATCATCCAAAGGCAATCATTAAGGAAGCTCATCAATTGGCAGCTCAAGCCTTCCATGCCGACGAAACGTTCTTTTCCGTACAAGGAACGTCAACCGCAATCATGGCAATGATCATGAGCGTCGTCGGACCTGATGATAAAATTCTCGTTCCTCGAAATGTTCATAAATCGGTGATGTCAGCTATCGTTCTTTCTGGTGCGCACCCGATTTTCATTCATCCTGAATTCGATGAGACATTTGGTATCGCACACGGTATCACACCAAGCGCGGTAGAACGTGCCCTTGCACTTCATCCTGATACAAAGGCAGTGCTCGTCATCAACCCGACCTATTTCGGCGTTGCTGGCGACTTGGAGAGCATCGTCAAACTTTCCCATAGTAAGGGTATTCCGGTACTCGTCGACGAAGCACACGGCGTCCATATCGCCTTCCACGAAGATATGCCATTATCTGCAATGCAAGCAGGAGCTGATCTCGCAGCAACGAGTGTCCATAAACTCGGTGGATCACTCACTGGAAGCTCTGTTTTAAACGTTCGCCGGGGTCTTGTCTCTCCGGATAAGGTTCAAGCGGTACTCTCGATGTTGACGACGACTTCAACATCCTATCTACTGCTTGCTTCTCTTGACTGCGCACGGCGCCATCTTGCAATCAACGGTGAAGCGATGAATCGTCGGGCACTCGAACTCTCGACACGGATGCGTTTCGGATTAGCGAAGCTTCCTTATCTCGCCGTTTTCGGCGAATCCGATCTTCATTCAAGTGCGACGTTCGCTTTTGATCCAACGAAAGTGCTCGTTTCCGTTAAGGGACTTGGTATCTCTGGTCACCTTGTCGAAGAGTTTTTGCGTGAAGAACATCGGATCGAAGTTGAACTTTCTGATTTAAATAATATCCTTGTCATCATCACTTCTGGTGACTCGGAAGAGACAATCGATGCATTCCTACATGCGATGTCTTTACTTGTTGCACGCTATCAGAATAATGGCGCTGAAACGACTGATCACTCAATCGTCCTTCCAGACATTCCAGCGCTCGCTCTCAGCCCACGTGATGCTTTCTATGAAGAAACAGAGACAATTCCGTTAGTCGATGCGGTCGGACGGATTTCAGCTGAATTCATGATGGTGTATCCTCCTGGTATTCCCATCTTTATTCCTGGCGAAATGATCACGGCAGACAATCTTGCCTATATTAAAGAAAACATTGAAGCTGGTCTTCCGGTTCAAGGTCTTGAGGATCATTCGCTCGAGACGATCAAAGTCATTCAGCAATCGAATGCAATTCGGTGAAGACAAAACAAAGCAGTAATCCTTACTAGATGAGGATTACTGCTTTTTTTGTCATTTCATTCTGCGTATTCATCGTTTGGTGAACAAGGAATGAACGCTGCGAGTGCTTCACCGATTACTTCGACATCCTCTCGTTCAATCGCAAATGTACGAATTAAGACATCTCCATTCAACACATCCTGTTGATCGAGTAACGCTGACTGACCACCGGTTAAACTGACGACAAGTACTTTCCCGAAGAATTGTCCCGTACAGACGACAGCAAAATCATAGCGGGCGAGTGCAGTCGTCCAGCCGACAAAACGAACCTTATCCATTTCCGATACGTAATACAGCTCCTCTAAGGTAGTCACGGATTCCATGTGCGTCCACCCTCTCCGATTTTTACTTTTTCTTTTCCTTTTTTGTATCAAGACCAAACAAAAAAACACCTCATACACGATCGGCTCCCCGTGTATGAGGTGTTTCGATATTATTTAATGATGTGGATTGGGCTACCGATTGCAACTTCAGCAGTTTCCATTGCGATTTCACCGAGTGATGGGTGTGCATGGATTGTGAGTGCGATATCTTCAGCTGTCATACCAGACTCGATTGCGAGTCCCATTTCAGCGATCATATCAGATGCGCCTGTACCAGCGATTTGCGCGCCGATCAAGAGACCATCTGATTTACGAGTGATCATTTTCAAGAAGCCGTCTGGCTCGTTGAGTGCAAGTGCACGACCATTCGCAGCGTAAGGGAATTTAGACGCGATGTAATCGAGTCCTTCTTCTTTCGCTTGTGCTTCCGTGTAACCGACTGTAGCGAGTTCTGGATCTGTGAAGACGACCGCTGGAATCGCGCTGTAGTCGAGGTATGCAGGGTGTCCTGCAGCTGCTTCAGCAGCAATTTTAGCTTCGAATGAAGCTTTGTGTGCAAGTGGTGGTCCTGGAACGATATCACCGATTGCGTAGATGTTTTCGTTTGAAGTACGGCACTGATCGTCGATTTCGACAAGACCACGGTCGCTGACTTTGACTTCTGCCATTTCAAGACCAAGATCACCAGTGTTCGGACGGCGACCGACAGTAACGAGGACGTAGTCCGCTTCAACTGTTTGTGCTTCACCGTTGACTTCGAATGTTACTTTAACGCCATCTTCCGACTCTTCTACACTTTGAGCAAGTGCTTCGTTGTGGATTGTGATGTTGCCTTTTTGTTTGAGCTTCTTCTTAACGACTTGCGTCATAGCAGGCTCGAAACCAGAAAGGATGTCTTTTGTTCCTTCAAGAATGACGACTTCTGTATCGAAGTTCGCATACGCTGTACCAAGCTCCATCCCGATGTATCCGCCACCGATGACGATGAGTTTTTTCGGGATTTCAGGAAGGTTCAATGCGCCTGTTGAAGAAAGGACGCGTTTTGACCATTTGAAAGCTGGAAGTTCGATTGGAGTCGAACCTGTCGCGATGATACATTTCTTGAATTTGTAAGGAGTCGAAGAATCTTCGTTGATGATACGGACTGTATCTTCTGATTGGAAGTAAGCTTCCCCAACGACAGTCTCGACTTTGTTCCCTTTAAGAAGACCACTAACGCCGCCAGTCAATTTGTTGACGACAGATTGTTTCCAAGATTGAACTTTCGAGAAATCGACAGTTGCATTCTCAGAAGTGATCCCCATATCGCTTGAACCTTTAGCGTGCTGGAAGTTATGTCCTGCAGTGATCAAGGCTTTTGATGGGATACATCCTACGTTTAAGCAGACACCGCCGACGTTTTCACGTTCAACGATTGTTACTTTCATACCAAGTTGCGCGCCGCGGATTGCAGCAACGTAACCACCAGGGCCAGCCCCGATTACGAGTAAATCTGTTTCTTGTGCGAATTCACCTACTACCATTGCTTATCCCTCCATGATGAGAAGTTGTGGGTCGTTCAATAGGCGTTTAACTAAGTTAAGCGCGTTTTGTGCAGTTGCACCATCGATGAGACGGTGGTCGAAGCTGAATGAAAGTGCAAGAACTGGTGCAGCAACGATTTCGCCGTTTTTAACGACCGCTTTTTCAGCGATACGACCGATACCGAGGATTGCAACTTCTGGGTGGTTGATGACTGGTGTGAACCATTGACCGCCAGCAGAACCGATGTTAGTGATCGTGATTGATCCGCCTTTCATCTCGTCGCCAGAAAGTTTTCCGTCACGTGCTTTACCAGCAAGGTCATTGATGTTGTCAGCAAGTGCGAAGATCGATTTACGATCTGCATCTTTGACGACTGGTACGACAAGACCGTTGTCTGTATCAGCAGCAATACCGATATTGAAGTAGTTTTTGTAGACGATTTCTTCGTTTACATCGTCGATTGATGCGTTGATTGCCGGGTATTTTTTAGCAGCAGCAGTCAATGCTTTTACGACGAACGGAAGGTAAGTCAATTTCGTACCTTGAGCAGCCGCAACTTCTTTGAAGTTTTTACGGAGTGCAACGAGGTTCGTAACATCCACTTCGTCCATGAGTGTTACGTGTGGAGCTGTATGTTTCGAGTTAACCATTGCTTTCGAAATCGCTTTACGGATTCCTTTGATTTTCTCGCGTGTTTCAAGTTCAGGTTGAGCAGCAACGTATGGCTTCACTTCTGTTTTTGGTGCAGAAGCAGCTGGTGCTTTTTCTTCAGTTGCTGGTGCATCAGAAGTTTGTCCACCGTTAGCGAATGCATCGATGTCTTCTTTAACGACACGACCGTTGTCTCCAGAACCTTGGACTTCACGGATGTCGACACCTTTTTCACGTGCATATTTACGGACAGATGGCATCGCGATGACGCGTTCTGATTTATGGATTTGAACCTCGTTTGGTTTGTCTTCCACTTTTTGATCCGTATCTTGAACGTCTTTCGCATTTTCTTCAGCTTTTGGTTGCTCTGCTTCTTCAGAAGGAGCAGAACCTTCGCCTTCGACTTCGAAAGTGATGAGGACGTCGCCAACGACAGCTACGACACCTTCGTCAACTTTTACTTCTTTAACAGTACCATCAACTGGCGATGGAATTTCAACGACTGCTTTATCGTTTTGTACTTCAAGAAGAACATCATCTTCTTTGACAGTGTCGCCCGCTTTTACGAACCACTTTACGATTTCACCTTCATGAATACCCTCACCGATATCCGGCAATTTGAATTCAAATAAACCCATTTGAATATGCCTCCTTTTAGTTCACTCTTCTAGTCGATTGTTATCTGTAAAAACGGAAGCAAGGAGAGAATGTACCCCTCTCCTTATTTTCCGAAATGCTCTTAGAAATTGTAGACAGTCTTGACTTTCTCGACAATATCTTTGTGATCCGGGATCCAGACGTCTTCACCTTGTGCGAATGGGAAGATCGTATCTGGAGCAGCAACACGAAGAATCGGTGCTTCGAGGTCAAGGATTGCACGTTCTTGGATTTCAGTTGCAACCATTGCAGCGATACCCGCTTGTTTTTGTGCTTCTTGAACGACGACGACACGGTTTGTTTTCTTGACAGAAGCAAGAATCGTATCGATATCGATCGGGCTGATCGTCATCAAGTCGATGATTTCGACGCTGATGTTTTCTTTTTCGAGCTCTTCTGCTGCTTTAAGTGAAGCGTGCACCATCGCACCGTAAGTGACGATTGTTACATCTGTACCTTCACGTTTTACATCAGCTTTTCCGAGTTCGATCGTGTAATCGCCCTCTGGCACTTCACCGCGGAATGAACGGTAGAGTTTCATGTGCTCGAGGAATACGACTGGGTCGTTATCACGGATTGACGCGATCAAGAGACCTTTTGCATCGTATGGTGTTGAAGGAATGACAACTTTAAGT
Source organism: Exiguobacterium sp. EF_C8 (assembly GCF_054956715.1). Classification (NCBI taxonomy): domain Bacteria; kingdom Bacillati; phylum Bacillota; class Bacilli; order Caryophanales; genus Exiguobacterium; species Exiguobacterium sp. EF_C8. Next base: position 2,161,503 of record NZ_CM143264.1, read on the forward strand.
CCTGGTGACTGAGCCATGAGTCCTTCGAGGTTATCTGCGTGAAGTTCCGGTGTTTTAACACCGCCACCGAATGGTGAACGGATTGTTACAGGTGCATTGTATGTGCCACCTGAACGGTAACGGAGACGCGCGAGTTGTGCTGCAACTGAATCGAATACTTCGAATACGAATCCGAAGAATTGGATTTCCATGATTGGACGGAATCCTGTCAGACTGAATCCGACAGCAAGACCACCAATACCTGATTCCGCAAGTGGTGTATCGAAGACACGGTCTTCGCCGAGCTCATCTTGAAGACCTTCTGTCGCACGGAATACCCCACCGTTTTTACCGACGTCTTCACCGAACAAGAGAACTTGTTCGTCGCGTTTCATCTCGACGCGCATTGCGTCAGTGATCGCTTGGATCATCGTCATTTGTGCCATGGGTTATTTCGACTCCTTTGCTGTATACTCATCAAGCTGCTCTTGCAGGTTTAGTGGAAGCTTTTCAGCCATCACGTTGATGAAATCTGTAACTTTTTGTTTTGGTTCTTTGTCAGCTTGTGCAAGTGCTTCCTTAACGTCAGCTTTAGCTTGCTCGATGACTTCGTTCTCTTTATCTTCGTTCCAAAGACCTTTTGCTTCCATGAAAGCACGGAAACGGACGAGTGGATCTTGTGCTTGATACTCATCATCCATGTCTTTTGTACGGTAACGTGTTGGATCATCACCAGCGAGTGTGTGTGGTCCATAACGGTAAGTCAATGTTTCAATCAATGTCGGAACACCGTTAAGTGCTTCTACGCGTGCTTGTTTCGTAGCTGCGTATACAGCAAGAACGTCCATACCGTCGACTTGGATACCATTGATACCAGCAGCAACAGCTTTTTGAGCGATTGTTTTCGCCATAGATTGTTTTTCGACAGGTGTCGAGATTGCGAAACGGTTGTTTTGAACGACGAAGATTGCAGGTGCTTTGAAAGCTCCAGCGAAGTTCATACCTTCATAGAAGTCCCCTTGTGAAGAACCACCATCACCTGTGTAAGTGATCGCTACTTGTTCTTTACCGCTTTTCTTAAGACCGAGAGCAACACCAGCCGCTTGAACGATCTGCGCACCGATGATGATTTGTGGCATTAAGACGTTAACACCTTCAGGAATCTGACCACCTGTGATGTGACCGCGTGAGAACAAGAATGCTTTGTAAAGTGGGAAGCCATGGAAGACCATTTGTGGAATATCACGGTATCCAGGAAGAATCCAGTCATCTTTATCCAAAGCGAATTGCGTACCGATCATTGACGCTTCTTGTCCAGCTACTGGAGCGTAGAAACCAAGACGTCCTTGACGGTTAAGTGAGATTGCACGTTGGTCCCAGATACGTGTGTATACGAGACGGCGCATTAATTCCGTAAGCTCTTCATCCGAGAGGTCTGGCATAGCGTCTTTATTGACGACTTCACCTTTCTCGTCAAGAATGCGGAACGTTTCAAAGTTTTCTTCCACGTTTTTAAACATGTTTACGTTCATCTTTTCACCTCATCCTTTCACTGCGTTCAGCGAAATATTCCTCTGACTGATTTGCCCACATGACAATAGTGTCCAAAAAACGAAGTCCCGTGTGACTATCCTTTGAACATGTGTCTGTGTACCTATTCAGTTGAGTAAACTGTATTATCATGAATCGACACGTTATAGTGTCTTGTTCATTACGTTACAAGTATAAATCTGTAACACCTTAAAATCAAAGGAAATGTTTTATTTTTTTCGCGTTTCACATTGTGAATTCAATCACAAAACTAGAATATTCCATCTTCTGTATCATTCGATATTTTCCTACTGTGTTAGTTGTCATCATTCCCCACTTTCCTATGCTATACTTTTTGTAGACGAAAGGAGTGTTGTTCATGATCACCATGAATGAAATCGTACGCGAAGACGTTCCTGCTCTTCACGAACGGTCAGTAGAAGTGACCTTCCCTCTCAGCGACGAGGATAAGGAAACGATGCGACTCATGCGCGAGTTCCTCGCCAATAGTCAAGATGATGAAATTGCGAAGAAATATGACCTACGAAGCGGCATTGGACTTGCAGCACCACAAATCGGTGTCAACAAGCGCATGTTCGCGATCCGCTTACCGGATGGTGACGATTTATTGGAATTCGGTATTTATAATCCAAAAATCATCAGTCATTCCGTCGAGCAGACGTATTTAACAGGCGGCGAAGGATGTTTGTCCGTCGACCGTGAAGTCGAAGGACATGTACCGCGCTATATGCGTATTACCCTAACTGGCATCGATCATAACGGAAATCCGGTAAAATTACGTTTAAAAGGGATGAAAGCAATCGTCTGTCAACACGAATATGATCATTTAGATGGTGTCATGTTCTATGATCGGATCGATAAAAAAGAACCATTCAAGGAATATGGTCCTGCCACATAATACAAAAATCCTCGTTTCCGTTTCCGGAAACGAGGATTTTTTCGAATCAGACTTCCATGATGATCGGCATGACCATCGGATGACGTTGTGTTTTTTCAGTTAAATACGGTGTGAGCGTATCATTGATGACTTGTTTGATGTCCGTCCATTTCGTGTTACGGTTCGCAAGCGATTGATCAAGCGAACGCTTAAGTAGACGTTCAGCATCTTTAATCAAATTACCTGACTCACGCATGTAGACGAAACCACGCGAGATGATATCCGGTCCTGAGACGAGACGATTCGTTTTAGAGTCAAGCGTCACGACAACGACGACAAGTCCCTCTTCTGAGAGAATACGGCGGTCTCGTAAGACGATATTACCGATATCACCGATTCCTTTTCCATCGACATAAACGGCATTCGCTTGAATCTTCCCAGTGATAGCGGCTGCATTCGCATCTAATGCCAGTACTTCACCGTTATCCATGACGAAGCAGTTCTCTTCCGGTACACCAGCGTCCATCGCAAGCGACATATGCTTCTTCAGCATCCGGTATTCCCCGTGAATCGGCATGAAGTATTTCGGATTCAATAGACGTAACATGAGCAACTGCTCTTGTTGACTACCGTGACCTGATGTATGGATATCATTCAGTTTACCGTACATGACATCCGCGCCAGCTTTATATAGCTGATTGATCGTCTTTCCGACAGAAACGACGTTTCCTGGGATTGGTGACGAAGAGAAGATGACGAGATCATCTGGAATGATTGAAATTTGACGGTGTGTTCCGTTTGCGATACGGCTAAGGGCCGCCATCGGTTCTCCTTGTGAACCGGTACAAAGGATCGTCAACTCGTTTGATTTATAACGCTTCATCTCGTTCGGCTCGATGATCGTACCCTTCGGCGCCTTGATGAAGTCAAGTTCTTGACCAATCATCATGACCTTATCCATGCTACGTCCGAAAACGACGATTTTTCGTCCTGCTTCAACAGAAGCATTGACGACTTGTTGGAGACGATAGATGTTCGATGCGAATGTCGCGAAAATGATTCGTCCTTCCGCCTTACGGAAGATGTCTGAAATCGTTTCCCCAACGACACGTTCGCTCATCGTAAAACCTTCCACTTCAGCGTTCGTAGAATCCGATAAGAGGCACAAGACGCCTTCCTTACCAAGTTCAGCCATTTTCGCTAAATCAGCAGGTTCTCCGACCGGTGTGAAATCGAACTTAAAGTCCCCTGTATGCACGATATTGCCTTGTGGTGTCTTGACGACGACACCGAACGAGTTCGGAATCGAGTGTGTCGTACGGAAGAACGAGATACTCGTCTTCCGAAACTTGATGATCGAATCTTCATCGATTTCATGAAGTTCTGCATTCCGAAGCAAACCGTGTTCTTCTAGTTTGACTTTAATGAGACCCATTGCAATTTTTCCAGCGTAAATCGGTAAGTTTACTTGTTTAAGCAAGAAAGGAAGACCGCCAATATGGTCTTCGTGACCGTGCGTGATGAAGACCCCTTTGACCTTATCTTTGTTCTTGATCAAATAAGTGTAGTCCGGAATGACATAGTCGATTCCGAGTAATTCATCCTCAGGGAACATGACACCCGCGTCGATGACGATGATTTCATCTTGGAATTGAACGACATACGTGTTCTTTCCGATTTCCCCGAGTCCACCGAGTGCGAAGACGGCGGCTTGATGGTTTTTGACGAACTTCATTCGAACGTCGCAACCTTGAAGTCAGGATGTTGTTGTTCGTATGTCAAAAATTCTCCACTAACTTCGCGGATGAACTCAATGTTGATCTCTTTGAGGTCGTCAATCGTTGATCGCACGTCACGAATGCTTTCCCCTTCTACATACATCGTTTCTGTCCGTTCACGAACAGGTGCTTCCGAACGAAGCGGTTGGTAAAATACTTTAAAAATCATGTCTAGCAACTCCTTATCAGTACATTGTTTTTTGTCCTTAGTACAGTATACACGATACATGGACTATTTTTCATCCTTATTCCACATGTTCCCTTCCGGCAACACGCTTTTGGTTATGCTATACTTTCACATGAACAGGTCATTTCGACCAATTAAAAAGAGAAGGTGAAACCATGGCAAATCAGAAAGTCGTCTTTTTCGATATCGACGGAACCTTATTGCATGATGGTCATTTCGTTCCGGAATCAACAAAACAGGCAATTCGTCAACTTCAAGAAAACGGTGTATATGTAGCGCTCGCGACTGGACGCGGTCCCGCAATGTTATCTGGGATTCGTGAGTTGCTCAACATTGATACGATCATCGGTTACAACGGGCAAATTGTCGTTCATCAAAACGAAATCATCTACAAACGTCCACAACCTAAAGTCGATCTGACACATTTGACGCAACAAGCAAAGGAAAACGGACATACGCTTGTCTATCTTGGCGAAACAAAAGGTTTTACAACGAAATCAAATGATTTTCATGTCGTTGATTCGCTCGGAGATCTCGACATGCCGTTACCGCTTCACGATGAAGAAGCCTTCTTGTCTCACGATGTGTTTCAAACGCTTGTCTACTGCACGGCAGAAGAAGAAGCAGATTACATCAAACGTTACGATGCTTTTGATTTCATTCGCTGGCATCCCCACGCGATGGATGTCATCAACGTCGGGTCCTCGAAAGCAGAAGGCATCAAACAGTTCTTGAAATTGACAAACATTCGCCGCGAGGATACCTTCGCTTTTGGAGATGCTCTCAATGACCTTGAAATGCTACGCTATGTCGGAACCGGTATTGCAATGGGCAATGGGCTTCCGGAAACAAAAGCCGCTGCCGATTATGTCACGAAACCAATTCTTGAAGACGGTATCGCACATGGACTCAAAGAATTCCAACTCATCTAATAGATAGATGTAAAGCTGAGGCATGCCTCAGCTTTTTTTAGTTCTTTACTTTATGAATCGCGCGTTCTAAGCGATCAAGATCTTCATTCTCACCAATGACGACGAGATAATCGCCTTTTTCAATGACTTCATCTGCCTGCAAGGAGATCATGACATTTTCACCCCGTTTGATGGCGACAACGTTTGCTCCATATTTACTTCGTAAGTCGAGATCAATCAAGGTTTGTTTTGCCATCCGATCACTGACTTTAATCTCAACGATTGAGAATTCTTGTGATAAGTCTAAGTAGTCAAGGATATTCGAACTCATCAATCCGTTCGCAATCCGAACCCCCATATCCCGCTCAGGGTGAACGATGAAATCCGCTCCAATTTTTCGCAATACTTTTTCATGGTAATCATTCGTTGCTTTGACGGTGATCGATTGCACACCGAGCTCTTTTAAAATCAACGTCGTCAAGATAGACGCTTGAATGTTTTCCCCAATAGCGACGATGACATGATCAAAGTTTCGAATCCCCAAACTTTTTAAAACGTTCTCATCGGTCGTATCGGCAATGACAGAATGTGTCGCAATCCCCATGAATTCGTTGACACGTTCCTCATCGGAATCAATTGCCAAGACATCATAGCCGTTTTTCGATAATTCGCGGACAATCGAGCCACCAAAACGCCCTAGTCCGATTACTGCAAACTCTCCATTCATTTTCACAACTCTCCTTCACAATCGCTCTTCATTAGTAGTGTACCCGATTCAATTTAAAAATACTATAAACGCCTCTGCGAATCGCAGAGGCGTTTATCCATTCATTATTTTGATGATTTTCCACGTACATAATCGTTATCGAACAAGAAGAGCCGTAAAATCAAATACAACGCCGGAATTAAGAGTAAAAGTCCGAAGATGAAAACGACGACGAGTGCGGAAGCCATCGTTTCGTTTACGACTGCTTTGTTGATATCGATATATGGATACAAGATATACGGCAAGTGTGTATATCCGTAACCGAACCACGCGACTGCATACTGTAACATGACCGCGACGAACGCGATGCCATAGTTTTTCTTCATATAGACGAGTGTCACGGCAATGAGGAAAAATAAGAAACTAGCAGCGAACCACCACCAGTTGCCGTTTAGGATATTTTCATAATGCCATGCCGCTTGGTTCTTCAGTCCAAAGAAGACGAGCGCACAGACGAGGATTGTTGGTCCACTCCAAAAGAGTGCCCATTTCCGAATAAGCGGCGTAGCTCCCTCATCTTTCGCTTTATCCGCGTAGAATAAGAGGAACATCGCGCTGATGTATAAGACAGATACGATAGCGAGCGCTACGACCGTCCACGAGTAAAAGTTCGAAAATAATTTCGTTCCTAAAAACTCAACTGTATCATTCGTTTTGCGGATGAAACCACCTTGACTGATTGTCAATGTCGTCGACATCGCAGCAGGAATCAGCAACCCTGTCGCTCCATATAAAAATGTGTAGAACATGCTGTCGTTTGATCCATAATTGGCGAACGCATAAAAGCTACCACGAATCGCAATCAAGACAAGAACAATTGACGCTGGTACGAGTAGTGCCGTACCGAAATAATAAGCGGAGTCTGGGAAGAACCCAACTAGTCCTACGAAGAAGAATACGAAGAAGACATTCGTTACCTCCCAAACAGGAGAGAGGTAACGAAGAATCAATCGATTCGTCAGATGATCCCGCTTCGTATATTTTGAATAAAAGGCGTAAAATCCAGCACCGAAGTCAATTGAGGCAACGATGAGATATCCGTACAGGAAAGTCCAAAGGACCGTGATCCCTAGTGTTTGAACGTCCAAATCGTTCCCTCCTTACTTGTTATCATCCACGAACATTGCTTCACCGCGTGCATGGTGGTTTTCAGCAAGTTCTTGAAGTTCTTTTCCAACCGTGTTTTTCTTAAACATCCGTAATAAGACGACCGTACAAATCGTACCAAGCAACAAGTACAATGCACTGAATAAAATGAGCATCGGACCAACCGCTGTTGAAGTCGTCGCCGCGTCCGCTGTTCGCATGATACCGTAAAGCGTCCAAGGTTGACGACCAATCTCAGCGTACATCCATCCCGCTTCGATTGAAATCATCGCTAACGGACCACCGATGAACACCCCTCGTAAAATCCACTTATTATATGGATTCAATTTTTTCAATCGGAATGCCAAGATGAACAAAGCAGAGATAGCAGTCAAGTACATCCCAATCGATACCATGATATCAAAGAAATAGTGGACGATCAGTGGTGCTTGATCTTCTTTTGCGAATTCGTTTAAACCGATGACTTCCGTATTCGGAGCCCCACCTGCAAGAATTGAGAGCGCATATGGGATTTTGACGGCTCCTTTGATTTCATAACTGCCGTCTTCTTGCTGATCAAGTATCCCACCAAAAATCAATTCTGCTTCATTTGTCGTATCAAAATGCCATTCCGCAGCTGCTAGTTTTTCTGGCTGGTATTTCGCTAAATATTTCCCTGAGAAGTCACCGACAAGTGCTGTCGAGAACGCGAAAATCAGACCAGCCATGACAGTGAGACGAAGAGCTTTCTTATGATATGCCGTCTCTGCTGCTGAGAGTGTCTTTTTGCGAAGCAAATGGAACGCCGCGATTGCTGCCAAGATAAAGGCAACAGTCAAGTAAGCTGAAACGATGACGTGTGTCGCCTTCGTCGGTGTCGCTGTATTAAACATTGCTTTTAATGGTTCGATTTGCGTTAACGTACCATTGACGATCTTAAATCCTTCTGGTGAGTTCATGAAGGAGTTGACTGTCGTGATGAAGAACGCTGATGCTGTCGCACCAATGACGACTGGAATCCCAATCAACCAGTGCAACCATGGATTTTTGAACCGGTCCCACGTATACAAGTAAATACCAAGGAAAATCGCTTCAAAGAAGAACGCGAACGTTTCCATAAATAGTGGCAAAGCAATTGTTTGACCCGCTACTTGCATGAGTGACGGCCAAAGTAATGATAGTTGCAAGCCGATTGCCGTCCCTGTTACGACACCGACTGCTACGGTAACGACGTATCCACGCGTCCACCGTCTTGCTAATAAGATATAATCTGGATCTTTGCGTTTCAGACCGATGAATTCAGCTGCCAGTACCATGAGCGGTACTCCGACACCAATCGTCGCGAAAATAATATGAAACGCTAGTGTGAGCCCTGTCAACAATCGACTGAGCACTACGGGATCATTGAACATGTATTTAGCCCCCTCTTCCTAAAACATACTTCTCTATATGGTCTATAACCGTATCATAGAGAACATAACCCTTTGTGTCTGTTTATAATGTTTGATGTAACAAATTGTTCACATATACACGTGATTTTTTTCACAAAATGTTCGAAAACTCTTATTCCTACATATATTAAAAACTTTCCCATTCCTGAATTCGAAAGGGAAAGCTTTATATCCTTTATTATTTCATAAAAATTTTTAAACATACTCTCGGAAATAATGGTCAAGTAAATCAATGACAAAAGAAATGGCTGATTCATCCGGGTTTAATGTTGGTTGATGCAAACCAGATGTCGGATTATCGACGCCGAGCCAGAACATCATCCCTGGGATCTCTTTCAGCATGAAACCAAAATCTTCCCCTGTCATCGCCGCGTCACATTCGATATAGTTGGCATTCATCTTTACGAATGATGAGAATTTATCCACGATTTGCCGGTCGTTGACGACTTCATAATAGCGATTACCGAATTGCAGATCGATTTTAACACCAAACGAAGCTTCGATTCCTCGAATGATGTCACGGACACGACGTTCGAGTTTTTCCATGTCTTCGCCGTTTAGCGCACGCATCGTTCCGTCAAGAACCGCTCTACCGGCAATGACATTCTCACGAATACCTGCATCCACTTTCCCAATCGTGATGACACTACAATTCATCGGATTAATGGATCGACTGACAATCGTTTGCAATTGCATGATCAAGGCTGCTTGCGCAACAACTGTATCAATCGTCAAATGAGGAAAAGCCGCATGACCACTTTGACCATAGATCGTGATATGAACTTCTCGAGCACTCGCGAACAGTACGCCTGGACGACTAGCAATCGTACCGACTGGATATTCCGGTGCAACGTGAAGACCATACATCTCACTCGGACGATATTTTTCAAACAATGGACTTTTAATCATCGGCTCCGCCCCGCCCGGTCCTTCTTCTGCCGGTTGGAATAAAAAGACGACATCATCCATGACTGGTAGTTCAACGATCCGTTTCATCAACCCTAAAGCAATCGAGGCATGCATGTCATGACCACACGCATGCATGAACCCTGGGTGTTCTGAGCAATACGGAAGCCCTGTCGCTTCTTCAATCGGTAACCCATCAATATCTGCGCGATACCCGATCGTTCGGTTTCCAGTCAATCCTTTCACTCGAACGAAAACACCTGTTTCAAATGTGTCATATGTGACACGATCTGGCGGATATGCACGAATTTGTTCCAATATAAAAGCTTGCGTCTTAAATTCCTTGAACCCTGGTTCCGGTATTTTATGAAGCGCGCGCCGCATCTCAATGGCGTATTCCATCTGACTGACTTCCTCCTTCTTCTTTTACGATGTCCCAAAAAGCTTGGACTTGTTTTAATTCAAGCATCGATTCCGTGGACAAGATCCAAGTATCTCGCTTCAGTACTTTTCCGGATGATGTCTTCAACGGAAGCTGCATGACTTCATTCGATTGCTGAATCGTCGACTCAGGTAAGATAGCAAAACCGATGCCATGTAACGCCATCTGTTTGCATGTCTCGATTTGGTCGACGACCAAAGTCCGAGAGGGTGGACTTGCGAACCGATCTTGCCACCACTCTAAAATTTCTTGATAGTACGTCGAATCACTTTTGAACTGGATGAACGGGCGATCCGTCACACGCAATTGTTCAATCGACGTCAACTCACTATCAACTAGATAGAGCGGGTCTGAGAAAAGGCGCTCTTTAACACCTTTCCAGTCCGGGTTTCCACGAATGATCCCGATATGAAAGTGTTCCTCTAACATATGACGCATCATCTCACTTGACCATCCGGTGACCAACTGGACACGCACATGCGGATAACGCTCGACGAATCGTTTTAAGACACGCGGGAGCCAGTATTGTCCCATGATGGAGGCGACAGCAATCCGAAGCGTTCCGTAAACGGCACCCTCTTCTGCCGTCAATTCACTTTTTAGTTCGAGTTCCTTCCGATTCATCTCTTTTGCGAGACCAATCACTTTTTCTCCTTGCGGTGTGATGCTTAAGCCACGCGATGAACGAATGAATAGTTTGGTTCCCCAGCGTCTCTCAATCGCAACAAGACGTTGACTAAGCGCAGGTTGTGAAACGAATAATCGTTCAGCAGCTCGCCTCATATTCAATTCTTCCGATAAAGTGATCAACATTTCCATTTCCGACACTTGCAATGTGAGATTCGACTCCTCATGATATAAGATGGCATTAGTTTAACACGTTAGAAAGGACGATACATATGACACGCTATCATTTTATGTTCATCATCTCAACGATTGCAACGCTTGGCAGTCTCTATTTTAGTGAAATTCGTGGATTCATTCCCTGCCCTCTCTGTTGGTGGCAACGACTATTCATGTATACGACAGCCTTTTATTTGCTCATATCCTTGTTCCGGTCGAAAACGATCGATCCACTCTTTGTACGCCTATATGTGCTTGCCGGCTTTGGTGTCGCCTTGTACCATGTCATCCTTGAGCGTTTACCCGATGGCGAAGCGTTATGTTCGAGTGGCTGTCTCATCAAATGGGTCAACTATTTCGGTTTCTTGACGATTCCGATGATGAGTCTCATTGCCTTTACATTACTCTTGATTCTAGCGTTCTATCCAGCACGTTCGAACAATGAAGCGTAAGATATGAATCTTTGGTCAATACAAAGAAGGAGAAGTCAATTCGGCTTCTCCTTCTTTTGTCGTTTTACATCACGTCCATCGATTGAAAACACTTACGGCGCTTGAGAACGCAAGCTCTGAGAGTTGTCCCGTCCCTTCACACCAGTCTCCGACGAAAGCAACACCTGCATGTCCCGGAATTTGAGTCGCAAGAGGACCTTGCCCCATTTTCCATTTGATTTCTTGTACGACTGCTCGTTTAATCGTTCGTTCTGCAACGATACGTTCTCTCCAGTCTGTGAAATGAACGTCAAGCATCTGTTCGATTCCCGTTCGAACATGTCCGATATAATCAGGATCCTCAAGTCGATCGTGTTCAAGATAAGCGATTGCTTGAAGGACTTGACCATCCTTTGGTGCGAGGCTTGCATCATAATGCGATAAATCCGTGATGAACGCTCGATGCGAACGGTCGTAGATGTATGAATACGGTGTTTGGATATAAGGCTGAAGTCCGAGATCATACACGAAAACTTCGACGGGTTCATGACTCGCATGCGGTGTCACGAATTTTTGGATCGTCGTTGGAGTCGCCATTTTTAAGATTTCACGTGGTGGTACGGCAAAGATGATCCGTTCCACATTCCATTCTTGTTTTTTTCGATCACGTACCAAGAATCCTGTCGTAGTCAATTCGACTGCTGTTATTTTTGTTTTTTTCAAGATCTCTCCGCGATTCTCTAGGATGATCCGTTCCAATTCCTGTACTAACCCTTGCCAGCCCCCTTCGATGTATGAGACAGGCTTTCGCGTCCGAAAAAGCTTTTGATAATACTCGAAATAGACATCTGATGGAATTTTTTCTGGTTCTGCCGTAAAAAAATTCGTTGATGCCAAATCAAGCATCAACTGTGCCACTTGTTCATCGACGCGTTCTGTTTTTAACCATTGCCCGATGGATTGTTGCGGATTCCCTCGTTCGACTCGTAAAATCGTTTTAATAATCTCCCATGTAAAACGTACTTTGTTCGTTCCTTCGATGACTTCTGTTTTCAGTAGTCCCCAGGCATTCGCAGGAACAGCCGTCAAATGACCTGAAAACTCATATTTCGCACGACTCGCTGAAAAATCAAGCCACGTCACTTCGATACCGAGTTGTTTCGTTAATTTGCGAAGAATTGATTGATCGCGTCCATAAATCGCATGGGCACCGTAATTAAATGTAAAGCCCTTTACGGTTTGAGAGGTGGCACGTCCTCCGAGTAATCCAGCATCCCAGAGCGTGACCGGTGTTCCTTGTTTTGCAAATAACGCCGCTGCTGTCAATCCGGATAACCCTCCACCTATGATCCCAATCGTCATACTCTCGCCTCCTCAACCATCGTTTCTCTTCTTTTCCCATAACGACCGGAGAAGAATCGAAGAACATGAAAAAAGACATGATTTCAATCATGAAATCATATCTCCTTATTTTTGATTATGCTTTCCACCATTCATCAAGTGGTGAGACGGGCATATGATGCTTATGTCCAACACGTTTATACTGCGTCTCTAACTTTTCTTGACTTGCTTCTGAAATCGACTTACCTTCCAAATAATCATCAATTTCTTCGTATGTCATTCCGAGTGCCACTTCGTCTGGTAGTGCCGGACGATTTTCTTCAAGGTCTGCTGTCGGAACTTTTTCAATCAAGACTTCTGGGGCGTTCAAGTAACGTAAGAGTTGTTTCCCTTGCCGTTTATTCAGTCCCGTTAATGGCGTTAAATCACATGCACCATCCCCATGTTTCGTGTAGAATCCCGTCACGAATTCGGCTGCATGATCCGTTCCAACGACTAAACAGCCATAATGAGCGGCTAAATCATATTGACTCTTCATTCGTTCTCGCGCTTTCGTATTTCCTTTGCTAAAGTCTGAAAGTTCTGCACCTGTCGCCTCTTCGAATTCCCGCATCGATGCTTCGACCGCTGGTTTGATATTCACACGAAGCGAATGATCCGGTTGAATAAAAGTCAAGGCTGCCTGTGCGTCTGCTTCATCTTGTTGTTCACCGTAAGGCAAGCGGACCGCATAAAATGAGACATCTTGTCCCTCTTCTTTTCGCAACTCTTCAACTGCCAGTTGGCATAGACGACCTGCGAGCGTTGAATCTTGTCCCCCGGAGATGCCTAATACGAATCCCTTCGCCCCTGTATGCTTGAGATACGCCTTCAAGAAGGCTACCCGCTCGTTTACTTCTTGGGCTGGATCAATGATAGGTTTAACGCCTGTTACTTGGATGATTTCTTGTTGCATGAATAAATTCACTCCTTCACATCGTTTTGATCGTCATTTTGAATCAATCATTTGGTGATCCGTCGTTTGTTTTGCATTTGCTCCTTTGAACTGGCGGATTGTCGATACGCGAACTTCCTTGCTATCACCTAAAGAGGAGATCGGTAATTCAACCGTGTACTGTTTCGTTTCGCGTTTTGTGAACGTATCCTTCTCAATCGCTTGCGTGAATACTTGCTCTTTCTCAAAATCATACGTTACGTGTTGTTTCGCATCAATCAATTGAGCCTGAAATCGTTGCGAGGAAGGATATGTCACGTTTACACTGTAATCATTTGGATTCGTTAAGGAAATGTCTAATTGCATCATACTGTCTTGCTTTGTCGTTTTGACTGCAATCTGAATCGGTTCGTTCATGGTTTTTGTTGCCTGTTGTTTCTTTTCTTGGCAACCTGCTAAACAAACAGTAAGCAGCAACAGAATGAAAACGAGACGTTTCATTTCATCCCTCCTTTTATCTAATCAATTTTATCACAAAAAAAAGCGAGAGAGGATTTCCTCTCTCGCACATTTCATCTCTTATGCTACAGGTAAAGTAGATGGATTCATCTTGAATGAAAACAATTGCTCTAAACCTGTCGCAAACAGTTCGTCACAAATATCTTCTGCCGCGTTTGCTGGTGCAACCAATGTAATCGTACGACTGTCAATTGTTTCGATCGTGACATATACCCCAGTTGTTGTCCGTTCCTTGTATCCTACTGCTAAATCAGTTTCAGCGAAAAGTAACATATCCCCGATTCTCCCCTTTTCTCATTCATATGCCAAGCCAAAAGATGACCTACATGCTTCGAATTCGTTATTGTAGGTTTACTGTATCAAAGAGATGAAAAAAGACGAGAATAGTCATTCGACATTTCATTTCAAAACAATATTCCAGTTCAAATAGGGATATTGTGGAATAATCTATATAGTTGTTGCATGCAAGCGTTTTTACGAGCGTTTCCAACACATTTCATTTCGATTTCAAAAAGATGACAACATAATTTTGATTATTTTACCATCATTTTTAGATAACAGGGAAAATATACCTAGACAATCGATGGCTCATTTTGTCGAATGATTCTTTCACACAATATTATTTTGAGTTCTCATGAACTTTCATCTATCATTCGATTCATTTGTTGCCAGACCGTCCCTAGTGCTTCTTCCCCACTTTCGATTCGAGTCAAGGCGAGTTCCGCCTGTAAAGCGACTTCATATTCTCGGTCTCGGCTCGCTTCACGCAGTCTTGGAATCGACTGTTCTGTTCCAACATCGAACAGGAATCGAGCAGCCCGCCAACGTACTAGTTTATTTTTATCCGTCAAAGCCTCCATCATCATTGGTTCAGCCTCTGGCATCGCCCAATCCGAAATCGTATCACCTGCTGTTCGTCGTACGATACCTGATGGATCATGGAGTGCACTTGTCAGATACTCTAATAATTCTTCCCGATGTTCTTCGAACATCCCAAGCTTTACGATTGCTTGACGACGAATTTGCATTTTTTCATCCTGTAATAATCGTGCATACGCCGGAACCCATTCCATTTCAACAGGCAGTTCATCAAGCGCCGCAAATCGTTCTTTCCAATCAGACGAACGAATAGCTTGACCACTAAAGGCAATATCTTCCCCTGCTGCGAGCGACTTGAGACGTTCGATACGTTCGACTGGATATGCGATCTCAATCTCATTCGCTACTTCACGCAAACTTTCGTCAAGGTCACCGTATCGAGGTGCTTGTTCCACCCAGCGTCGATCGCTAATGACATTCTGAACGAATGGTTGGACGAATAGCGCTGCTTCTCGGAATCGTTCTGGCAACCCTTCTCGTTTTTCTTCTAATCCTTTCACACCTTTGATTTGCATTGGTACGCCTAAAATGAACTGTACAAATAAATGGACTGGCTCATACTCAGCATCTGTCTCGTGCTGTTCAACGTCATTTAACGTTTCACCGAACGCACGTCGTATATCGATGACAAGCGAACGCCAATCATATTTCGGATAACGCTCGATCGATAAAAAGTCACTGACCTGATAAACAAACTTAACGCCAGGTATTTCAAGTAATCGCTGAATGTGTTCCGGTGCGCCAAAGGCATGCTCGAATGTCTGCCCCTTTTCCGAAAAGACCTCATCAACGATGACTTTCATGTTATTTGGACTTGGTGTTGGTTCAATCGCTACGATTTTCATGTGTATCCCCTCCACTTCTATCATTTCAGATATCTAATCTGAAATGCAAAGCAAATGCCCTACAGACATGACCGTAGGGCAAAAACTTACTTGAATGCTTCTTCGATAATTGCAACGAAGGCATCCGGTGTCTCAAGCATCCCCATGTGTCCACTGTCTGTTGACCGATGTATGAGATGATCATTTGTTGGTGCAAACGCACTTTCCTCTGAGATCAATGGATCCTTCGTACCATGAATGATGACACCTTTTACGTTTGCTTTCGTTAAAGCTTTCGTCATATCCCGACGATCTCGCATCGCAGAGAGTGCACGGATGGCTCCTTCGACGGTCATCATATACCCAATTTCAAGTGCTTCAGCAACAGCGAATTCATCGGCTCCTTCCGCAAATAAGGACGGAACAAGACCATTGACAAATTCTCTTACACCAACTTCTTCGACGCGCGTGATATTTTGATTTCGTTTTTGTTTCGCTTGTTCATCATCTGCTTTCGCCGTTGAGTAAACGAGACCATATCCACTGATTTGTTCGGCATACCTTTCCACGATTGCAGCCGTGATGTACCCGCCAAAAGAGTGACCAACGATGATTGGCTTTTCAACACCACGTCGCTCTAGATCATCCATGACCCATTCTGCGAATCCCTCAATCGTATCAGGTCCGACATCCAGTCCTTCATGTCCTGGTAAACTCAACGGTAAAACTTCAAAAGAATGTCGTAAATTTGCCTCTACCCGATTAAAATAATCTGTCCCTCCTGTAAATCCATGTAGGAGTACAAGTGTTTGTTTTTCCATTGACTACCTCATCCCTTCCACTCAGATGCGAGCATACGGTACATCGTCAAGTTCATGAAACGACCATGACTATATGCATAATCTTCTAATAATCCTTCTGCTTGAAACCCTAATTTTTGCACCAATGCATTGGAAGCAAGATTCTCAGGTGCTACGAGAGCACTGATGCGATGGAGAGCGAATTCCTCAAATCCGTAAGTCAGAACAGCTCGAGCCGCTTCGGAAGCCACTCCGCGTTGCCAATACTCTTGACTGACTTCAAAGCCAATTTCAGCTCGATGGTATTGGGAGAGCCAGTTATGAAAACCAATCGTACCGATCAATTGATTCGTTTCTGCATCAGCAATTGCCCAGCGAATCGCTTTACCTTGTGTAAACTGTTCCTTGAAGTAACTGATGACATTTTTTGCTTCATAGACTGTCACAAGCGGATCTGATCCGTAATAGTACATGACTTCATCATCTGATAGGATTTTAAACAATTCACGTGCGTCACGGTTTTCGAGCTCACGTAATACGAAGCGCTCGGTTCGCAATTCCGGGAATGGCTTTCGCAAGCCCCACATGCTCCATCACCTCTCTTTATGCTTCTCTATGTAGTATGCCCGTTTTCAGGAGTAAATATCCTTTCAGGCAATTCGAAGTTTTGCTACTATTGAATTATGAAGGAGTTAGTCACGGAAAGGAAGCGAAGTGGTATGTCAAGTGCGTTACTTTACTTATATGAGGACGAGGAAAATCAACGCTTGACGATGTCAGGGGTGCATTTCTCTGATTTCGCCGCAGCCGTCGATTTGAAGCGTCCTTTGCTTATTTCAGGAAGTGATTTCAAGCAGACGAAACAATCGTTTCGGACAATGCTACATTATATCGAAGCGCATGAAATCGAACAGTTTTCACAATCCACGGATGTGCAGCGTCATCCATTGATCGCTATCGATATTCGTTCCTCCCATTCACTCGACGTATTAACGGATGTCGAGATCGCAGAGTTGTTATTTTTAATGCATATGAAACGTGGAATGCCACTTCCCTTCCTTGATTCGATTGAAAATGAATTGGTCTATTTTAGCGAGCATGACGGACTTCATGCTTCCGTTTACTTAAAAGACTGGGCACGCGTCGAACAATTGATTGCTGATCTTGTGCAACGAAAATTCCGACAGCACGCACGATCCGTTGCCTCTATTGCTTTAACAGCTGAAATCATGATCCATATCCGTCATTTTCTCGGAGAAGGGGTCCTGATTGATTTCGAAAGCGCAAAGCGATCTGTTTTTTCAAGAAATATTACGATTCCTGTCTACGTGGCTGGCCGTTATGAAGACATGAGCGTATTACATGAAGATTTTGAAGCCGAGAAAGAATCGATTCTTAGACGTGGAACGCTTGTGTGTCGAAAAAAGAAATGGAGTTTTGAGTTAGATTGACCTTTAGCATCTTTTTCTTTTAGAAAAGGATGCTTTTGTTCTATTTGAATTTTAAATGATGATTCCTTCTTTACGGTTATTATGGACAATGTGACAATATCGTTAAAAAATTTTTCGAATTTTCACACAAAATAAGACTAGCATCTTGTGAGGACTTCGCTATAATGAGGATAACCTTTTTAAGATAGAAGTTAGACCTGTTTTTTTGTAGGGATGGTACTGGAATCAGCAGAAGGAGGAATTCAATATGGATCAGTTAAAAGTGAACGGAATTGGCTCATTCACGAAATTTGCGACGAACGGGAACATCCTCAAATTAAAGGATGCGACACTCGGTGAAGTGAAACTGTCGCTGAATGAAGCGAGTTCAATGACCATCGCCCCTGTCGATGAAGAAAATGGACTTTTCGTCATTAAAGGGCAACAGCAGGAATCGCTTGTTGAACTGACGTTACCACGTCAATCCTGTGAGGTCGTTCACGCTTGGCTCCTCCATAAATTGAAACGCCATAAAAAAATACGCTCGATTGCGACAAGCTGACATTTGTATGAAAATCCTTAACTCAAGACTTCCATTCATGAGTTAAGGATTTTTTTCTGTTTAAAAGTCTCGGTGATAAATTTTCAGAAAATATTGTTTTCTTAGATTCTTCATGTTATCCTTAGAAAAATTCAAACAGGAGGTTTTAAACATGACATATACATCGCTTATCCCAGTACGACTGATTGTGATTAGGACCAGGGACTGAAGATTCATTTCTCGATTGAGAAGATGAAGACCAGGCCCTTTTCGTCATTTCGACAAGGCGTCTGATCACACGACGCCTATCCACGCACATCGTGGATGAGGCTTTTTTTATTGAAATTAGAAGGAATGGAGGACAACACATGTTTAAGACAAAAGATACGTTCGCTTTAGGATTTATGATCTTCGCATTATTTTTCGGTGCGGGTAACCTAATCTTCCCACCAGAACTCGGCGCCCTTGCAGGTAAACAATTCCTCCCAGCCATCCTCGGCTTTATCGTGACAGGTGTGGGTCTTCCGTTGCTCGGCTTACTTGCTGTCGCATCTATCGGAGGCGGTATCAAAACGCTTGCTGCTCCTCTCCCTCGTTTTGTAGGTGCTGCCTTGACGTTTGCTCTCTACGTTGCCATTGGACCTTTCTTCGGAATCCCTCGGACATCGGTTGTCACGTATGAGCTCGGTGTTGTACCATTTCTCGGTGCGCCTTCACAAATGACATTAGTTCTCTCATCAAGTCTCTTTTTCATTGCTACGCTTTACCTCGTATTGCGTCCTGGTAAATTACTTGAAATCATCGGACGTTTCATCACACCTTTATTGCTGATTGCACTTGCTGCGTTAAGCATCAGTAGCATCGTCTCACCACTTTCAAGTGTCGCTTCACCAAGCAAAGCCTATGAGACGACAGGTCAAGCATTCATCCAAGGTTTTCTTCAAGGATACTTAACGCTTGATGCACTCGGCGCCTTAGTCTTCGGTGTCGTGGTACTTCATACATTAAAAAGTCGAGGCGTTCATGAACGAACAGCACAATTTAAAGTCGTCACTCGTGCTGGAACGATTGCTGCGGTTGCTTTGACTCTCGTCTATATCGGACTCGGAATGATCGGACGTAATACATTTGCCGCAATCGGAAAAGTCGATGGTCCGACCCTTCTTCAGCATTATGCGAATACAGCATTCGGTTCAATTGGTTTAGCTGTACTTGGTCTTGCGATCCTACTTGCCTGCTTGACGACTTCAGTTGGTCTCGTCACTGCATTTGCAGAATATATGATGACTCTTTCAACACGTGTCACATTAAAAACAGCAAGTATCTTCACGACTGTTCTTGGTCTCACGGTATCTATTGTCGGATTACAGACATTGTTATCAATCGCTGTTCCCGTGTTGATGTTCCTTTATCCAATCGTCATCGTCTTAATCGCATTAACATTCATGCGTCATCTGTTCCGTCGTAAGTCGGTCGTTTATCAGTTCACTCTTGGAGTAACGATTTTCTTCTCACTTTGTAGTGCGTTAAACCAACTTTCTCTTTTCCCGGGAAATCTCAAAACCTTCTATCAATCACTTCCTTTAGTGGATCAAAGTTTAGAATGGTTATTTCCGACACTTATCGCCTTTGGTCTCAGTTCATGGTTTGGACACGTTTCCACCCCTTCCGTCATACAAAAACGCGCTAGCTAGTGATTCCGTTTTCATAGCTATGGTATGATGAACAAAATGGTTATATTAATGGAGGCGTCATATACATGGATAAGATTGCTTGGATTACCGACAGCATGGCTTTTTTCGAGCCAGGAGAGGCTGAAAAAATCGGAGTCCATGTGATACCGACATTACTCATCTTGAACGGGGAGTCTTACCGGGAGTATGTCGATATCTCGATTGAACAATTGAATCAAAAAATGCAGGACGATTCGAAAATCTCACCTACGACTTCGCAACCGTCTTTTGGTGACTTCGTAACTCTATACGAACAGTTACTCGAAGACGGTTATGATTACGGATATGCGATTCACATCACGAGTGGCTTAAGTGGTACCTACTCCAGTTCGGTCGCTGCAGCTGAGGCTGTCGGTTTCCCGCTGTATGCGATTGATTCATACACGGGTGCTGCCAATCAACAAGAACTTGTCCGGATCGCACAGCGACTAGTAGCTGCTGGTAACGATCCAAAGGAAGTCATGTCGACACTTGAAACGTTTAAACACAAATCGCATTTTTATCTGATTATTGGAAATATGGAGACGATGCGACGTAGTGGTCGAGTTTCAGGAAGTCAATTTTTATTAGCGAATATGCTCAACATCAAGCCGATCGTTCAATTTAATGAAGAAGGACAGCTTGTTCCTTTCAAGAAGGTACGCTCGATCAAAAAAGCATTTAAGGAAATGGTAACCGAGATCACTTCTAAAGTGACAGCACAAGGAGTCTACGATCGAACACTATATATCGGTCATACGCTCGCTCATACTGCTGCTGAAGAATTAAAACGTTTGATTGTAACGGAACATCCTGAAATCAACGTTCGTATCACGCAATTCGGTCCTTCCATCTTGGCACATGCTGGTGCTGAGACGGTCGGCGTGTTCTGGTTCGACGACATTTCTCTACCTACAACTTGATACCTAACATAAAAAAATAAAGAACCGGACGGTCTTAAAAAAGACCGTCCGGTTCTTTATTTTGTTTCGTATTTACGAAATAATTCTTCTAGCAACATCGCTTCGTCCAACGTACGATGAATCGGTTCGTGCGGAAGTGCGATTTGATTCGATAATGTGTCGGAAGGATATACATCAAACGACACTTGTTCCATCTCAATAAGATACTCAAGGATAGAATCAAGTGAGCTTTCCTTTTTAAATTGACGAAGCCAGTTTTCATATCGACGATCTACTTTTCCTTCTTTCAGCAATATCTCTCCACTAGCAATGATTGCCCATTTAGGCGGCGCATCGATTTGGAAAAGCTCCAACTGCTGATATTCTTCCATCGTTCGTTTCGTCACCGGAATGACACCGTTGATTGAGACCAATCGTTTTAATCTAAGATGCGCTCGCATCGTCATGAATCGCGGTCGTCCGGCGACTCGCTCAACAAGCAAGGTCGGTTTATCAATAGAACGCATCGTTTCTTCATCAAATAATAAACTATGATCTACATCTAATACTAGCATTAAGACACTCCTTTTTTTCTGCGGGAGACGATGAATACATAGGAGCTACATAAAAGAATCGCTGCAAAACAATAACCACCGATGACGTCTGAAAAATAATGAACGTTTAAAATGATGCGGGAAGCTCCCATGGCAAGAAATAACCCAATCGTCAACACCGATACGATTACTTTGCCAGTCGTTTTTAAATGCCGGAAAGCGACGACAAGAAATCCTACATATACAGCGAATGCCATCGCGGAATGACCACTTGGAAAACTATAGCCAACACCACCAACTAACTCATTCAATGAAGGACGTTCTCGTACGAAGGCAAATTTGACGACTTGATTCAATGCTCCTACAGAGATCGCCATCAATACATACCAAATACTTGCGATACGATCTCGCCACAAGACATAACTCACTACTCCAAGTAACACCGTCATTGTCATCGCCCCAGGACCAGAGCCTAGTTGAGTGAACCAAGAGACAAAGTCCCCTGGAACATGTTGAGACATGTACGACGATAATTGAGCGTCAAATAAAAAATAGCCCGTCATTCGAATCGAGACGGCGATGATCACGAACAAGACGACAGCGATGGATGCACCCACCCACGCCGCTCTTGCCCCCCGCATTAGTATGTCCCCTTACGTTCTTCTAATTCTTCTGCTGAATAATCTTCCTTATCCCGCAAACGATGTGCCAAACGCCCTGATGCATTTGCTGCGATGGCTGCAACGATATCGTCCATGAACGTATTGACTTTTCCGTCTCCGAGCTTCGTATCCAGTTCTTTGATGATCCCAACCTTCGCCTTATCCAAATATCCGAATGTCGTAACAGCGATAGAACCGTACGTATTGACAGCACCAATCGCGATCGTTTCATCTACGCCAAATAATCCTTCATCGCTTTGGATGATGGACAAGAGTGGTTCTGATAATAATCCTTTTTCAGCAAGAATATCTAATTCTGCCCCGACAAGGATCGCATGTTGTAATTCACGCTTTTCAAGAACTCGTTCAACCGAACTGACACATGTTTCTACTGTCAGATCCACTGTGTATGGTGCTTGCATTTGGTAAACGATCTCAGCAATCGCATGAATCGTCACCCCGCGTTCATGTAACTTGTCAATTGCTGCTTGTTTGACCTCTTTTGAATGTGTTTTCTTCATGACTGTATCCACCTCTCCAACAAAGTACTTCATTAGTATACACGGATTCTAAAGCTCCTCTCAAACTTCTTTGACATCGACGCCAGAATCCGTCATGATTATTTTGTAAAGCGTTATCATTTCAGGGGAAAGTAGGGGATTTTCGATGAACATCGGGGTTGTATTGTTTCCATCGAAACGCGTTCAAGATTTTGCCAATTCATACCGAAAGAGATATGACTCGAAGTATTCACTGATTACACCGCACATCACGTTACGGGAGCGGATGGGAGTCGATGAGACAGAATTAGATCACATCGTGACAGAGTTAAATCGAATCGCGTCCGAAACGAAACCGGTCAATCTGCACATCCAAGGAGCACGGTCGTTCCATCCGACGAACAATGTCTTGTTCCTTAAAGTAATGCCATCGGATGAGTTAGAACAATTACATCGCGCCTTGCATACAGGACCACTCGCACATAAACCGAAATACGATTTCTTGCCACATATCACGATTGGTCAAGAACTGTCGGATGTCGAATTGTTCGATGTACTAGAACGTCTCAAGATGGAAGATATCCGTTTCCAAGAAGATGTCACGAAAATGGCTTTATTGTATGAATTGGAAAATGGAGCTTGGAGTGTCTACGAGACATTCCGCTTTACAGGTCAATGAATGATTAAACTTCCCGGTCGAAGCTTCGACCGGGAAGTTTTAGTTCTGGTAACACTCCATATGCATTCGCCTGTTCTTCTAAAAAATCTTGCGTTTCATGTTCTCGATAAGGATCGACTGGGCGTATCGGTTGAACCCTTGCGACCGGTTCAGTTTTCAGTTGTGGGTCGACTCGTACTTGACGATTCACATATTGTACGACCGTAAAATCGATTGCGTTCATCCTCTGCACTTCCTCTCCCCTTTTAATTCTCACGTTGTTCATAATTGACACTTCCCTGATTAAGCACAAAAAAAACCAAGCTCCCCTCCTAAGGGAAGCCTGGTTCACTAAATCACCTATTACAGAATGTGGAATCCACTATCGACGTGAAGGATTTCTCCTGTTACACCACTCGACATTTGCGAAAGTAAGAATAATCCACTCTGACCGATTTGTTCCGTCGTAACGTTACGGTGAAGTGGCGCGCGTTCTTCGATGCTATCAAGGATTGAGTTGAAATCGCCAACACCTTTTGCTGAAACTGTCCGGACCGGACCAGCAGAGATCGCATTGACACGAACACCTTGCTGTCCGTATTCAGCAGCGAGATAACGAACGCTAGCATCTAATGCTGCTTTCGCAACACCCATGACGTTGTAGTTCGGAACCATCTTCTCACCACCAAGGTAAGTCAATGTGATGACAGATGCGTCTTCTGTGAAGAAATCTTTCGCTGCCTTGACGACTGCCGTCAAACTGTAGGCAGAGATATCAAGTGCTTGCGCGAACTGTTCACGTGTCACACCAGAAAATTCACCACGAAGTGCTTCTTTATCCGCGAATGCGATCGAGTGAGCAATTCCTGAAATCTTACCGTGATCTGCATGGATCGTCTGGAAGACCTGTTCGATTTCTTCATCACTCGTGACATCACACGTATAATAAGAAGCCGGACGTGATAATTCCTGTCCTAATTTTTCAAGTGGTGCTTTGAAACGTTCCCCGACATATGTAAATGCGAGGCTTGCTCCAGCAGCGTCGAGTGCACGTGCGATGCCCCATGCAATCGAACGTTGGTTGATGACGCCCATGACGACGTACGTCTTGCCTTCGAGTGAAGGATAAATATTCATGATAAAGTCCCCCTTGAATTAGTACCTGGTAATAAAACCTATCTTCAGGTTACAAAAACGTAACGCTTCTGTCAACCATCGCTCTTGATATTGCGGATTTGATAAATTACGGTAATATAGAAAGTGTTGAACTACCTCCACCAACGCTTTGCTTACAGGTAGTGGATTCCTGAGTGATCCGAACTATCGGTCGAAACGTGATCAGGCTAACCCCGTCGTCCCGACGGTTGAAGAAGCTAAGATACGTTCTGCTTCTTGTTTAAGATTCAGTCCCGCGTTCACATCACGGTCGTGGTGGACATCGCAACTCGGGCATGTCCATTCGCGCAATCCAAGATGTTTCACGTCCTTGTGTTGATGACCGCAACTCGAGCACAGTTGGCTCGATGCGAAAGTCTTGCCGACCTTCACGACAGTCTTCCCATACCAGTTTGCTTTGTACTCCAGCATACGGAAAAATGCTGACCAGCTGACATCAGAGATGGACTTGCTCAACCTGCGGTTTTTCTGCATATGCTTGACCTGTAAGGTCTCGATGCCGATGACGTCGTGGTTTTTGACAATCTCGGTCGATACCTTGTGCAGGAAGTCGGTTCGCGTGTTCATGATCTTCTCATGGATGCGGGCGACCTTCCGCTTCTGCTTTTGGTAGTTTTTTGCCTCGGACAGCTTGACTTTCCTATCCAAGGCTATACGCTGACGTCGAGAGAGTTTGCGCTGTTCGCGTATCAATCTCTTCTCAAGTGTTTGGAAGTGACGGTCGTTTTGGTACACCGTGCCATCGGACTGGACGGCAAAGTGTTTCAGCCCGACGTCGATGCCTACGGACATATCCGTCTTCGGCAGTTCGTAGATCTCCTGCTCGACGAGCAGGGAGACGAAGTATTTTCCTGAAGCGTTACGTCGGATTGTGGCGTTCAGGATTCGTCCTACTACCTGCCTGGAGTTGGCAAAACGCATCCACTTCAGCCTAGGTAGTTTAAGTCTGTTGCCCATAATTGACACTTCGGGAAGTTGGTTCTTCTTCTCGATATTGGTTTTGTAGGATTGGACGGGATGACGCTTCGATTTGAATCGAGGCCGTTCGTTCTGCTTCTTGAAGAAGCGATCATATGCATCGGTCAGGTGTTTGACACTCGATTGAAGCGAATGGCTATCGACTTCTTTCAGCCAGTCAAACTCTTGCTTCAGCATCGGAATTTCTTTTGAACAAGAACCATAAGACAGTCCTTTTCCTGTCGTTTTATACATCTCATCCCACTTCGCTAAGAAGTGGTTGAAGATGAAGCGCGAACAACCAATGGTCTTTGCAATCAGGATTTCCTGCTCTTTTGTCGGGTATATCCTGAATTTATAAGCCTTACGCTTCAACATGCTGTTCACCTCCTAAAAAGGTTTATACCCGAAAGGGCGGGGGGCGATTCACCTCCCACTTTCACTTCGTTTAGAAATGGGAGTACTCTCGCCTAATTTAGATAGAAAGTAGGGATGAAATGAATCGATTCAAATCATTTACACAACGTTATGATCATACGTTGTTGTTTTTACTCGCCTGTCTGATGGTCATCAGCGTCATCGCCATCTATACGGCCCAACCTTCGCTTAAAGGTGCTATCAGTGCCATCAACTTCTCCGCCAAACAAATTCAGTGGTATGTCATCGGCTTCATAGCGTTATCCGTCGTCATTTTCATCGACTATGAACAGCTGAAGCGATTCCACTGGTTTTTATACGGAGCTGGTATTCTGTCATTGATTGGTCTTGTTGTTCTTCGAAACACTCCAGTCGTTACTGAAATCAAAGGGGCATACGGGTGGTATCAATTCCCGGTCATTGGTACTGTTCAGCCGGCCGAGTTCATGAAATTCTTTTTGATTGTTTCGCTCGCTGCCGTCATCACCGAACACAATGCCCGTTATGTTCAACATGAACGCGACTTCTTATTGCTCGTTAAAATGGTTGCTGTCACGGCTTTACCACTTGGTCTCATTATCATCCAACCCGATTTAGGAATCGGTTTGATTTTATGTGTCATTCTTGCATGTGCCATGTTGTTATCTGGACTGAACTGGAAATGGCTCTTGACGATGTTTGCCTTGTTCGCAGGTTCTGTCATCATCTTCTTTTACCTGTTTTATTTCCACAACGACTTACTCGCAACGTTTTTCCCAGGTCACGCGATGAACCGGATCATGGCTTGGTTGCAACCTTTTGAATATGCGGATGATCTCTCGTATCAGCTCGTCCAAGCAATCAATGCAACAGGTTCTGGTCAAATGTTCGGGGTTGGATACGGAAAACTGCAGGTATTCGTTCCGGAACTGCATACGGACTTCATCTTTACGACGATTGCCTCACACTATGGTTTCATCGGGGCTGCCATCGTATTGATTGTCTTATTCCTGTTCGTCTATCGCTTGATTCAAATTGCTCTTGAGACGGCGGATCCATTTGGTACCTATATCGTGACAGGATATGTCGCCATGTTCACGTTCCAAATCTTCCAGAACATCGGGATGACGATCGGTGTCTTACCGATCACAGGTCTTCCATTACCATTCATTAGTTATGGTGGATCAACGATGATCGTAAACCTCGTCGGTCTAGGATTAATTATGGCAATCGCTTCTCAGTCTCGGATTTCCATGTTTGATGAAGATTAATCGCATACGATAAAAGGCAGTGGATTAAGTCCACTGCCTTTTATCGTATGTTCATTATTCCAATCGAAGATCCTCGGGAAGCGGCGCTTCAAATCGGACACGTTCTCCTGTCGCAGGGTGAAGGAACGTCGCTGACGCGCTATGGAGTGCTTGACGCGGGAGCAATGGTTCACCCTGATACATCGTATCACCAATCAAAGGATGTCCTAAAAAGGCAAGATGGACACGAATTTGATGCGTCCGTCCCGTCTCTAGTCGAATATCCAGTAAGGAAAACTCTCGATCCAAAGCTTGGACCCGTCGACTATTTAAAATATGCGTAATGGCCCGTTGACCATCCGGTCGTACCATTCGTTCCATGAAGGAATGATCGGTTTGACCAATCGGCTGATCAATCGTTTGTACCGGTACATGTCCGGGTGCATAGGCTAAATAATGCCGCTCTAATTCGTTTGATCGTTGCATGAGACTCATTCGGTGATGGGCGAGTCCGTGTTTCGCGAATAAAACGAGACCACTCGTGTCTCGATCGAGTCGATTGACGATATGGATCGCATACGGAATCCCTTGTTTTCGATAATAACCAAGAACATAATTCGACAATGAGTGTTCCGGATGCAATCGTGACGGAATCGATGCCATCCCCGGTGGTTTATTGACGACGAGTAACCAATCATCTTCAAACAAAATATCGAGTTCCCCTTCTGTCGCTACCATGTCCGGTGCTGGTGTTTCTTCCGGGAAGAAGACGTGGACACGGTCACCCGCGCACAAGACGTCGTGGACGTTGACATGATGACCGTTCCGCGTGATATCTCCATGATTTTTGATTGATACTAACATTTTTCGTGAGATACCTAGACGGGTCGTACAAAAATGACTGACGCGCCAGCCATCCTCGGTATCAGTAACCGTCTGTCGTAGCTGAAATCCATTCATGTTTCCATTTCCTTTACATACTGCGTCAACGTCTTTCGTCTGCCAGGAAAGATTCCCGCACCCGTTGCCAAAACGGGAAAGAACGAAAACGAGCAAATTTCACTTTTTTATCTGATACCCGACACCGGATCGATGTCACATTTTGATGGACAATCGAAGCATAGTGGTCATAGGTCATCTGAAAATCAATCGGATTGACGGGACGAATTTCGACATCATGATGTTTCGGTAACAACATCGGTGAGCCGATCGTCCGGTAAACACGATTATTGATCGAAGCCATTTCTGTAATTTGGATCGCTTCGAGTGCCGGGTGGACAATCGCACCGCCGAGCGCCTTGTTATATGCCGTCGAACCAGAGGGTGTCGATATACATAACCCGTCACCTCGAAACGTCTCAAAATAGTCGCCTCGAATCGATAAATCGCAAACGAGTGTTTGATTGAAACTTTTGATCGTACACTCGTTCAAAGCAAGCAGTTGATTATGTGAGCCATCCGCATAGTCAATTGATAGTTCAAGCAGCGGGTATTCGACCGTCGCTAAATCCTGCTTCGCGATATGATCAATCAACTCATCCATCTCTTCAGGACGCCAATCCGCATAAAAACCAAGGTGCCCTGTATGAATCCCTACAAGGGTAATCGTCTCTACTTGATCGAGATACGAATGGAACGCTTGTAACATTGTCCCGTCTCCCCCGATTGAAACGACGATTTCCGGTTGACTGACATCAAGCACACATCCCCGCTCCGTCAACGCCTGCTCGAGTTGTTGTTTTAGCGCATGAGAACGCTCATCATCACGAGCCGTGATTGCAAAACGCATGGTCATCCCCCTACTCTTTTAATCGTTCCGACGCCTTAGCGTCGCGTTGAAAGACGAGTTGCGCGTCTTGAATTTCTACTTTCAATTGACTCATCTCCGCGTCAAGCAAAAATGCCGCTTCTGCCGCACGGCGTAGGCGCTCCCGTGTTTCTTCCGGAATGTTCCCTTGGTACTTGTAATTTAACGAGTGTTCGATCGTCGCCCAAAAGTTCATCGCAAGCGTACGAATTTGAATCTCGACTAATGTCGGTACTTCACCTTCGATCGTCTGTACTGGATAAGCAATGATGACATGATACGATCGATAACCACTATCCTTCTTTTGAGTGATGTAGTTACGTTCCTCGACGATTTTAAAATCACCGCGCGAACGTAATAGTTCAAGAACATGAATGATATCATCGACGAATTGACACATGATGCGTAATCCGGCAATATCCTGCATATCTTGTTCCAATGATTCACGCGCAATTGCTTTTCGTTCTGCTTTTTGAAGAATGCTTTTTACAGGTTTGACCCGTCCTGTGACAAATTCAATCGGTGAATGCTCTCCCCGTTGCTGAAATTGTTTACGAATCGCTTTTAGCTTTACTTTCAACTCATCGACCGCGATTTGATACGGCGCAAGAAATAAATCCCAATTTTCTTTTGTCATCTGATTTGTCACCACTTTTAATCGAATAGTATTGGTTCAGTGCCTGTTCCTACCTCATTCATGTTATCATATTTTCAGACATTCAACTAGAAAGGCGTGATTCCGATTAGACAAGAATTGGAAATCGAATTCAAGAACTTATTGTCTGAACAAGAATATCTATCGTTATTTACCCATTATGCGTCAACTAAACAACCCATTTGGCAAGCAAATGATTATTTTGATACGCCTGATTTCGAACTTCGAAAAAAAGGTGCTGCCTTACGGATACGTGAAAAAAAACAAGGACTTGTCCTTACTTTAAAACAACCTCATGAAAATGGATTGCTTGAAACACATGTCACACTATCAGCAAGTGAAGCGGAAGATCTATTCAAATACGGTCTGATTCACTCCGAAGAGATGAATCACCAGTTGTCGTCTTTTGACTTGCAAGGTTCGTTGGAACATTTAGGACGTTTAGAAACCGAACGCATCGAGACGGTGCTTCCAGAAGGCTTACTCGTCCTTGATAAAAGTCGCTATCTCGGACATACCGATTATGAGTTAGAGTTTGAGGTCAGCAACTTCGAACAAGGGCAAAAGGATTTCGAGCGAATTCTTTCAGAACACGATATTCCACAGCGCAAAACAAAAAATAAAATCGTTCGCTTCATGGAACGTAAAGCGCTTTCTTGATTTTTCGTGTAAGAATGAACAAGCAAAACCTTTGCTCTTTCTTTTTTTTCGTTGCTAAAATAGGGTAACGATAACAACAGGAAGGGGTGAACGGATGGAACACGCACAATGTAACGGATCTTATTGTTCATTGGACGAACCATCGATTCAACAACCGACGAAACCTCTGGAAATCTATCATTTTTTAGATGTGACACAAACGGACGGTTTACGGTTGATACCCGTTCTCAAGAAATTAGAGCTAGAATATGGTCATCTTTTTCGTCTCCGCACGATTGCTACGATTCCTTGTGCTCCTTCACGTTCCGCGTGCGATATGTCACCACTCGTCATCCTAAAAGCAATCGAGCTTCAAGGAAAAACGTTTGGTATGCGGTTCATGCGACGCCTTCGGATGCTTCATAATGTCGAAGGTGAGAGTGCTTACAGCCGTCCATCATTGATGCGGTTAGCCGAAGCATTGACAGAGTATGGTCTGGATTTAGATGAATTCCACCGTGATGTCTCGTCGGACACGATTCAGCAAATGCTCGAGAAAGAGACTGAACTGGTCACGGAATGGGATGTCCGAATTCTTCCGACACTCGCTTTCGTTGGAGATGAGGAAGCCATTAAGGCAGAAGGACCTTATGAGTATTTGGTCTATGTTTCGATCTTAAGTGAACTGCTAGATCATACGATTGAAAAACAATCGAAGCCACCACTTGAACAATTCTTGAGACGGTATGAAACAGCAACTACGGCTGAAATCGCCTTTATTTATGACGCTCCTGAATCCCAGGTTGAACACGAACTAAAAAAACTGGTCTTACAACAGAAATGTGCTTCTCTATCGTACTGTGATGGAAAAGTATGGCGGCATTTAAAAGATTCAGCACATGCTTAATACAAAAAGGACAGTGGAGCAAGCTTCACTGTCCTTTTTTGGTATTCACTCATAGAAAAAGAAGAAGTCCTTCATGACGAGAAGGACTTCTTCTTTTGACCATTGGATGGGGGAAAAAGAGAATCGACTGGGGAATGTGACCCTCTTCACAATATAAGTATACCGTGAGTCTTTTTTCTTTTCCACTCTTTGTTCACTTTGTCACAAAGATGTCACTCTGCTAATAACGCTTCGAATTCATCTAGGACTCGTTCAAATTGACGAAGTGCTGCTTCAACTGGTGCTTTTGTTGTCAT
Organism: Exiguobacterium sp. EF_C8; assembly: GCF_054956715.1. Lineage (NCBI taxonomy): Bacteria > Bacillati > Bacillota > Bacilli > Caryophanales > Exiguobacterium > Exiguobacterium sp. EF_C8. The sequence goes on from NZ_CM143264.1 coordinate 2,193,050, forward strand.
ATCAACACCAGCAGCTTTTAGTACTTCGATTGGATAATCGCTTGATCCCGCTTTTAAGAAATTATTGATGTAACGTTCTACAGCCGGTTGTCCTTCTTCTAGGATTTGATCCGTCAAAGCAGCCGCCGCCGAAATGCCTGTTGCATACTGATAGACATAGTAATTGTAATAGAAGTGTGGAATCCGAGCCCACTCCAAACCAATCTCTTCATCTAATACAATCTCTTCTCCGAAGTATTTTTGATTCAAGGCATAATACGTTGACGTCAAGAATTCTGGTGTCAACGATTGTCCAAGACGCGCCGCATCATGAATCGCATGTTCGAACTCAGCGAACATCGTTTGTCGGAACAATGTACCGCGGAATGTTTCAAGTTGATTGTTTAATAGATAAAGTTTTTCTTTACGATCCGTCACTTTCTTCAATAGATAGTCGTTTAACAACGCTTCATTTGTCGTTGAAGCGACTTCAGCGACGAAGATTGAATAATCGCCATATGGATATGGTTGAGATTTCCGCGTGTAGTAGCTATGAACCGAATGTCCGAATTCATGTGCGAGCGTAAAAAGATTATTGATGTTATCTTGCCAGTTCATCAAAATGAATGGTTGTGTATCGTAAGCACCAGAAGAGTATGCTCCACTCCGTTTACCACGCGTTTCCCGGACATCAACCCAGCGCTCAGACAACCCTTCTTCGAGAATATGTTTATATTCTGCTCCAAGCGGCGCGAGCCCTTCGACCATCAATTGTTTCGCTTCTTCATAAGAGACCTTCATCTCGACCTCAGAAACGAGGGGGGTATACATATCGTACATGTGTAACTCATCAAGACCGAGGACCCGTTTACGTAAGGCAACATAGCGATGAAGCAATGGTAAGTGCTCATGTACCGCTTCAACCAACCCATCATAAACGGATTCAGGGATTGCATTACCATGTAAGGCTGCCGCGCGTGCCGAAGGGAACTTCCGAACATCTGCATAGAAGTTGTCTTTCTTAACTGACCCAGCAAGAGTTGAGGCGAGCGTATTCGTGTATTTCGAATACGTTCCGTACATCGCTTTAAATGCGGCTTCACGCACCGAACGATCAGATGATTCAAGGAATGTGATGAAACGACCATGTGTCAATTCCGTCTCTTCCCCGTCTTCCCCCTTAATTTTCGGGAATGTCAAATCTGCATTATTCAGCATACCGAATGTCGTACCGGATTGACCGAGAACTTCTCCCGCCTTCGCTAGAATCGCTTCTTCCGCTTCCGTCAACACATGCTCGCGTTCTTGGTTCAACTCATCAAATGCATGACGGTACATCGCAAGGTCTACATTCTCATTAAGATACGCTTCTATCGTTGTTTCAGGTACAGCTAACAATTCCGGTGTCATGAAAGCAAGTGTGGCTCCGATTTGTGACGCAAGCGTCCGAGCACGGTCGTTCATGGCTTGATAGAAGCTATCCGCTGTATTTTCGTCGTAACGCATGTGCGCGTATGTATAGAGCTTATAAAGACGTCTTGAGACTTCGTCTCGTAACTGTAACCCTTCATAGAGTGTGTCCGCACTTTGTCCAAGACGACCCTTATACTCGACGAGTAATGGAAGCATCGCTTTCACCGATTCAAATTCTTCTTCCCACGCTTCGTTTGATGCATAAATCGATTCTAGATTCCAAGTTTCTGAAACGTCAACATCTTGACGTGTTAATACTTCTGCCATTTCCCTCACTCCTTTAATTCAGTTATACCTGTTTTCTTTTCGACAAACAATCGAATTGCTCCTGCTAAAACAGCCGATTCGCCTCCTCGATCCGCTCTAACCATTCCGTGATAAGTAAATCGATCATCGGTCGTTCAAACGGGATATCCAATCGATGAAGTAAATGAAAGACGGCCTGTTCTAAAGCAGTAGAGGAATAAACCCCTTTTAACCGCAAAAAGACTGCCATTTGAAACTCAAAAGGATGAACGGGATACGATAATAAGTGACTGATCGGAAGAAAGACCGATGACGGCAGATTCAGAAGATGAAACCCTGCCTCATATAATGGAAGTTTAAGCATTCGTGGAGGTAACGAAGGATAAAAAGGACGCTGTCGATAGCGCAAGACGATTCCTTGCCATCGAGCCATTGAAAATTTCCGAGGAAATGACGGAAGTTCCGTCGAAAGGAAGTCGGATAATGAAAGGGATTGAACGGTACAATAGACATAATGTTTCGCAAAAGGGAGCGGATGTCGAAACCGTCGGATTTGATTGTCAACAATCAAGTCCAAATACTCATTTTCTAAGAAGGCTTGACGCATCCATCCTTGTAAACGAAATGTGACACCATGTGACGGATGAAACCCAATCCAACGAACCGTTTGTCCTTGTTTCGCATCAAGTCTTGCTCGTCTAATCCATTCATCTGCCGACATCGGAGAACGCTGAATTTCAATCCCAATCTCTTTTTCCGGAATCCACAGGTCGAAGCGTCGCTGTCCAATCGTCCATTCGGTCTCGACGCGAACGCCTGCATTCATCAACGAATCTGCAATTCGTCGTTTCCAAGATACATGTAAGCTACTTTCTCCTGAACATGCTGAGATATGTGCAAAATGTGGTCGTCGTCCCTGCCTGACGCGCAATGGCTTCAGACAATACGGACAACGTAAGGACATCGCTTTTAATTCATGGACAGAAAACCTATGAATCAGAATGCGTTTACATGACCCATCAATGGCTTCAAACATCAGCATCGTCCCCTTTTGCTAGAGTAGCGGTGAGAATAAGCGTGAAATTGATTCAACTAAACGGCGGCGTAATGGACGACGATGAAACAAATCAGCATCAACTTGTGTAGACTGGCTAAAATCCTCATAAAAATCACGTGTTAATTGATGAACCGAATTTGTTCCGTATAAAAAAGCATTTACCTCGAAATTCAAATGAAAACTCCGTAAATCCATATTTGCTGTTCCAATCGTTGCGATGGCGTCATCCACGACGATGACTTTCGAATGCATGAATCCTTTGTTATACTCATAGATTTTCACACCAGCCTGGAGTAAATCATCAAAGTAAGAGCGACTCGCATAAAATACGATTTTATGATCCGGAAAGCTTGGCAGAAGAATACGAACATCAATTCCAGACATAGCGGCTGTCTTTAGTGCTGTCATCAAATCTTCATCTGGTATTAAATATGGAGATGCAATGTAAACAGATTCACGCGCTTCTGTGATGAGTCCGAAGTAAAGTGACTTCATTGCCTCATGTGGCTCATCAGGTCCACTGGCAATGATTTGAACGCCTCCCGTTGCTTCATCGACATATTCCAGTGGTTCCATATAAAACGGTGTAAACAGGCGTTCCCCCGTCATATAGTACCAGTCTTGGAGGAAAATCAATTGAAGTTCAGAAACAGCTTCTCCGCGTACAAGAAGATGCGTATCACGCCAAAATCCAAAATGCTGATCGCGACCGATATACTCGTCCCCAACGTTAATTCCACCCGTAAAAGCAACTGTTCCATCAATGACAACGATCTTCCGATGATTTCGGTAGTTGGACTTACTCGAAATGAACGGTAATACGACAGGGAAGAATGCCCGAACTTCAACACCTGCCTCCTGCATCTTTTTGAAATAATGCTTATCTGTCGAAAAACACCCGACGGCATCATAAAGAAAACGGACTTCAATTCCTTGTTGTGCCTTTTCAATCAATACTTCCTGTAACTGCAATGCGAGCTCGTCATCCCGTACGATATAGTATTCCAAATGGATATGATGTTGTGCTTGACGAATCTCTTCTAAAAGAATCGGAAATTTCTCCTGACCATTCGTCAAAATTCTTGTATGTGTATTATACGAAATCGGAAGTCGACTGATCGAATCGATAAGTGTGACAACTTTTCCATAATGTCCTTCTTGGAACACTGATTGGTGTACTGCTGTTTTAAACTGGGTACGGTATTTAATATAAGACTCTTCATCAAGCATTGCTTTCAATCGAAACATTCGTTTCCGGCGGTAGTTCTGACCAAACGTAAAATAAACAAACACGCCGACAACAGGTAGTGCCATCATGACAAGTGCCCAGACGAGTGTTCGTTCTGGGTTACGATTTTCAAGCAAAATGATGACGAACACGCTCATGACGACCAAAATGATGACGATGGACAGCCAGCCTACCATATAGACGCTCCAATAGTAGGATAAAAAGGCGATTAAACCGATGGTCAAGATGAGGGTCATGAGAAGTTGTACACGTCGTAGCATGAATCCCCCTCCTTTTATGTATGTTGTAAAAATTGTAGTTAAGAACTCATGACAGAAAGGAAGCGTTTAAATGGGTACGTATATCATTACTGGTGCAACAAGTGGAATCGGAGAAGCAACTGCCCTCCAACTGATTCGAGAAGGTCATACCATTCTTGCCATTGGTCGTAATCAAGACAAAGGAGCTTCTCTTGAATCTAGCGGAGAAGGACGTTTATATTTCTTCCCTGTCGACTTGACTGATTCCTCTGCCATCGACAGGTTCTTTGAAGAAACACTCGAAGATTTTCCAGAAATCGACGGGATTTTTAATAATGCAGGGACATTTGGAAAACCCGTCGCACCCGAGAGAATCTCCGATCAACAAAAAGAAGTGTTCCAAGTGAATTATCATGCCCCTGAACGAATCATCCAGCTCGCGACGAAACGTTTCTCAAAAGGTGCCTCTATCGTCAATAATAGCGCGATCGTCGGTCACGTCAAGTTTCCCGCCATGCTCTTACCCTATGCATCGTCTAAGAGCGCTTTATTGACACTGACAAAGACATACGCTGCCCGCTTCCATGGCAAGTATCGTTTTAATGCCATTTGTCCGGGACCGGTCGACACATCATTGAGCCACGCATTATATGGCGGGAAAGATAAGTTTGATCTTGCGATGAAGCATCATCTTCGTGGCGAACCTGCACAACCTTCTGAAATCGCAGAAGTCGTTTGTTTCTTACTCTCGAATAAAGCGAGTTACATCAATGGGCAAGCCCTTATCGTAGACGGTGGTTATACCCTCACTTAATGTCAGAATAAAAGGAGGTATCACGATTCGTGATCCTCCTTTTACTCGCACTTTTAGTTCCTTTAATTCGGAAAGTATTTCCGAATAAAGGCAAAGACGTCTGAAGCAATGATTTGTTTTCCATATTCAGCGACAGGATGAATCGTTTGTTCGCTGAAATGAAGATATTCGGCAATTAAACTCATGACATTTTCTTGTGCTTCTACATTCACATCATCTTCGAAATGAACATGTAGTAGATACAGTCCATCCTTTTGGTAAAGCGCTGTTTCAAGTTCTGCGAAGACAGGAGCATTCGCATATTGACTAAGCGCAATGATATGCTCGAAATCATGAGTTTCGAATAAGACATCCTGGCTTAATTCTGTATCTTTATCTTCTGTCTCAGACATCGCTGATCGTAAAAGTGAATCGAGTTCGTCTTCATCGACTTGCTCACCATCGACTGCATTTTTTGCGATCGTTACAGTGACTTCAAGACCTTTTTCAAAAGCTTGCACTTGTATCCATAGTGGACCTTCGAAGGAGATGGACTCTTTTTCATTCGCTTCGTCCATCATCTGCCAGAATAACTGTTCTCCCCGTTCCCGATTATACCAAATCTCATCTCGGGCAAAACCACGGCGTTCGATGTCAGTATAAGTGATGAAGAACTTGACCGTATTGTCATTGACGCGTTCGATTTTCAATCTGTCCACTCCTTTCTTCTCGTTCCTTATCTAGAATACGAACGAGGACATGACTTGGATTCACACTTTCGAATCCGAAGGATATATTTCTATTCCTTTGTTATCTTTATTTTAACCTTTTTTATCGGTAACAAAAAGCACACTGCTCACGAAGCAGCGTGCTTTTTAAAATTACTCGTTTACAAGACGCTGTGCTTCCAAAAGTTGGAATGTACGCACCTTGCGTGGTAAGAATCGACGGATTTCATCCTCGTTATATCCTACTTGAAGACGTTTTTCGTCAATCAAAATCGGACGACGCAATAATCCAGGATATTCTTGAATTAAATCGTATAGGTGCTGCAACGATAAGTTTTCAACGGAAACATCGAGTTTCGAGAAGACTTTTGAACGCGTTGAGATAATCTCGTCCGTTCCATCTTCCGTCATTCGAAGAATCTGTTTGATTTCATCGAGCGATAATGGTTCTGAAAAAATATTACGTTCTACGAACGGGATTTCATGTTCTTCAAGCCACGCGCGTGCTTTCCGACAAGAAGTACAACTTGGTGAAGTATAGAGTGTTACCATTGAAAAACATCCTCCCCCTGATTTAACATCATTCAACACCTAAGTGAATACATAGATATCGATGATGGTTCTATTACTTGACAGTTTACATCTAATAAAGCAGAAAACCTAGCTTTTTTATAAAGATGAAAGAACTTTTCGTAAAAAAGCTTGTTAAAGCCACCACGTGGCTTTAACAAGCTGGCGTGTGATCAAATGGCTGAGAAATCGTCTCTTTTGCTTTAGGAAGTTTCATTTCTTTTAGTTTTTTCTCTAAAATATCCCGCAAAAGGCGCTTCTTCAGCTTTTTCTTTTTGTCACGTTCTTTCATATTCCGACACCCCAATCGGTCCGAAACAGAACTAACAACCTACGAAAGCAAAATAATCATCTTCTACATTAGTAATTATACCACGTATATCAAAAATCTATTCCTACTTTAAGCAATTAAATATGTGAGATTGTCGATTAAGTAATGAAAAATAGTTGCAATTTCTTTCAATTTTCTGTAGAGTGTATAGAAATATCAACGCTCAGGAAGGAGTTTTTCATTCATGTCATTAACACTCGTCACTATTCTCGATCATCCGATCGCTCAAAAATATTTATCCCGTTCTGGCTTGAATCATGCGATTTCAGTAGCTGAACGCGCACTGACGCTCGCTACGAAGCGAGGTTTAGATGCGGATACAGCTACGAAAGCTGCACTCCTCCATGACATCGGGCATTACGAATGGTATACCGATGGCACTTGGAACTATGATCTCTATCGTCAAAATGATATTCATGCCATTAAAGGGGCTGAACGCGCTCATAAACTTTTGATTCGCCTTGGTGAAGAACCAGCTCGTGCCAAAGAAATCGCACTTGCCGTTCTCTTGCATACGGATTCGTATCTTCCACCTGGTGCAATCAACCGGACACCACTTCAACAACTTGTGCACGATGCGGATACGCTGGAAGAACAACCAGGCGGACTACATCACTATGAAAAAATCGATTTTGATGAAGCCATGCGCCGTCTTGATGCGATTGATTCTGTCGTTCATCGCTTCGCACATCTTCCACGAATTGCATCAGAAAATTAAAAGGCATTTCCACGATCAACGTGGAAATGCCTTTTGTTTTAAACAATTATACGAGTTGCGCTTGATATGCTTCCAGTTCTGCATCCGTCATCGAAACAAAATGACCTGGTTCGATTTCACGAAGTGGTGGAATGCTTGAATCTTCATCTGATTTACCAACAGGTCCACTCGTCGGACGATCATAAACGATCCGCTTACGCGTACGCTCGTGCTCTGGATCCGGAAGAGGAATCGCAGACAAGAGCGATTTCGTATAAGCATGGACCGGATTCTCATATAAGCGATCCGCACTACATAGTTCAACGAGGTGACCTTGGTACATAACACCGATACGATCCGAGATATATTTTACCATCGATAAGTCGTGGGCGATGAACAAGTAAGTCAAACTACGATCACGTTGCAGTTTTTTCATCAAGTTGACGACCTGCGCTTGAATCGATACGTCAAGTGCCGAGATTGGCTCATCCGCGATGATGAAGTCCGGTTCTACAGCAAGCGCACGCGCGATTCCAATCCGTTGACGCTGACCACCCGAGAACTCGTGTGGGTAACGGCTCGCATGTTCTTTCGTCAAACCAACTGTTTCGAGTAAATCGTACACACGGTTATTCCGCTCGTCTTTCGACTTTGCTAGACCATGAATATCAATTCCCTCAGCGATGATATCACCGACTGTCATCCGTGGGTTGAGTGACGCATAAGGGTCTTGGAAAATCATTTGCATCGCACGGTTGAACTTCAGTTTATCTTTACGCGACTTTTTACCATGAACGTTTTCACCTTTGAACATGACTTCGCCGTCTGTCGCCTCATACAATCCGATGATTGAGCGACCAGTCGTTGATTTACCACAACCCGATTCACCTACAAGACCAAGTACTTCGCCTTCATAGATATCGAATGATAAACCATCAACCGCTTTAACGACACGTCCGCGTCCAATGTTGAAGTGTTGCTTCAAGTTTTTTACTTCAAGTAATTTATTACGGTTTTCCATTATTTCAGACCGCCTTTCAGAAGCGATTTCGCGAATACGCTATCTGGGCGGTATTTCAACGCCAGATCCCGAATTGCAAGTGGTGGCTCAACATACGGTGCTTGTGGGTGGAGCAACCATGTCGCCGCTTCGTGAGTATCTGTAATTTTGAAGAAAGGAGGTTCTTTTTCAAAATCAATCTTCATTGCATATTTATTTCGTGGTGCAAACGCGTCACCGACTGGTGGATGAAGTAAGTTAGGTGGTGTTCCTGGAATCGCCGGTAAATCTTGTGAACGGTCATCCGATGGACGTGGCATTGAACCAAGGAGTCCCCAAGTATATGGATGACGTGGCTCGTAGAAAATCTCATCGACTGTACCCTTCTCAATTAATTTACCTGCATACATGACCGCTACACGATCGGCCATGTTCGCTACGACGCCTAAATCGTGCGTGATGAAGATGATCGCTGTACCCGTTTTTTGTTGAATGTCTTTCAATAACTCAAGGATTTGCGCTTGAATCGTAACATCGAGTGCTGTCGTCGGCTCATCGGCAATCAAGACTTTCGGATTACAAGCAAGTGCGATTGCGATGACGATCCGTTGACGCATCCCACCAGACAATTGGTGTGGATATTGTTTCAGACGTGCTTCTGGGTTTGGAATCCCTACAAGCGTCAGTAATTCAAGCGTACGTTTTTTAGCAGCATCACCTGTCAATCCTTGGTGACGTTTTAAACCTTCGGCAATCTGTTTGTAGATCGTCATTGTCGGGTTAAGTGATGTCATTGGATCTTGGAAGATCATTGCGATATCACGACCGCGTACTTTTTGCATTTCTTTATCGGAAAGCTTAACCAAATCGCGACCTTCGAATAAGATCTCACCTTTTGTGATTTCACCTGGCGGATTTGGAATCAGACGCATGATGGCTTTTGAAGTAACCGATTTACCAGAACCGGACTCACCAACGATTGCGAGTGTTTCACCTTTTTTTAAATCGAACGATACTCCGCGGACGGCTTGAACCGTCCCGGCGTACGTATGGAAAGCGACATTCAGGTCGCGGACTGACAAGATTGTTTCCATTTTGGATGAGCTCCTCTCTAATCTAATATTTGTTAGCGACGTAGACGTGGATCGAACGCATCACGTAATCCATCTGCCAACATGTTGAAGCTGATCATGAGGAGTACGAGCACTGTCGATGGAACGACGAGCAAGAAAGGAAACGTCTTAAGTTCTTTGTACCCTTCATTGATCAGTGTACCAAGCGACGGTTGCGGTGGTGCAAGCCCAAGACCGATGAAGCTTAGGAAAGCTTCGAAGAAGATTGCCCCAGGAATCGTGAACATGAGCGAGATGATGATTGTACCCAAGGTATTTGGAATCAAATGTTTGAAGACTAAACGTGCGCTAGAAGCACCAAGTGTACGTGCTGCGAGAACGAATTCTTGGTTCTTTAGTTTCAGGATCTGACCACGAACGAGTCGACTCATCCCGATCCAACCAGTAATCGTCATCGCGAGGATGATCGTCGTGATTCCCGGTTCAAGAATCAAGATGAAGAGGATGATCAGGATTAAGTTCGGTACCCCTGTCAGGATTTCCGCGATCCGTTGCATGATATTATCGACGCGACCACCGTAATAAGCTGAAATACCACCGTATGTGACACCGACGAGAACGTCAATAAGCGCTGCCATCAAACCGATGAAGAGTGAAATTTTAGTCCCTTCCCAGACACGTGACCAAAGATCACGACCAAGGTGGTCCGTACCAAACCAATAATTTTCTTTTACTTGTTTTTGTTTATAAAAATCGATTGGTGTCTCACCAAGTGTTGCCATACCATCAAAGCCAGCCCACTCTAATCCTGTTACTTTAGGTGGAAGTTTAGCTTGAGTGATTGTTTGGGTATAAGCATCTTTACCAGAGATTGCAGGACCCGCTAATGACATGATGGCAATCACGATGATCAAGACAAGAGAAATGATCGCTGCTTTGTTTTTACGCAAGCGCATCCAAGCATCCTGCCAAAAGTTTAAGCTTTTACCGGCAATTCGTTCACCGGCTTGTTCATTGAACTCAACTTGTTGAAACAATGATGAATCGAACTGTTCCGCTTTTGCATTTGAATTTTGTTCAGCCATTATTTACTACCCCCCAAACGAATCCGTGGATCAACGACACCGTATAGCAAGTCGACGATTAAAATCATGAGAATGAAGATTGCCGAGAAGAACAGCGTCGTACCCATGATAACTGTATAGTCATTTTGTGTGATTGACGATACGAACAACTCACCAAGCCCAGGTACAGCAAAGATTTTTTCGATGACAAATGTACCTGTGATCAATGCAGCAGTCATAGGTCCAAGAATCGTAATAGCAGGAATCAATGCATTCCGAACCATGTGTTTCCAAGTGATTGATTGACCATCTAGGCCTTTTGCTTTAGCTAACGTGACGTAATCCTGACCTGTAACCTCAAGCATTTCCGTCCTTACGAATCGGGCAATCGAGGCGGTGACCCCAAGAGACAACGAAATCGTTGGTAGAATCGTATGCGCCGGACTTTCCCAGAACGCTACTGGCAAAGCGCCCCATTTCACGCCGACATAATACTGAAGGAGTGAGGCGAATACGAAAGATGGTACTGAAATCCCGAGAACCGAGATGAACATTGCTCCGTAGTCGACAACTGTGTTGTGACGAAGTGCAGCAACTACACCAAGTACGAGACCTAAGAGTACACCAAGTACGAGTGCTTGAACTCCAAGTTGAGCCGATGGTCCAATTCGTTCAGAAATTAAATCTGTAACTGGACGGCTGTCATATTTGAACGATACACCAAGGTCTCCTTGGAATAAGTTAACCATGTACGCTGCATAGCGTTGTGGTAGTGGATCATTCAAATTGTACTTATCCCGAAGGATATTCAACTGTTCAGGAGAAAGTTTCTCCTGGTTCTGGAATGGTGAACCTGGTAGCAGATCCATCAGGAAGAAAGTGAACGAAGCGATGAGTAAAAACGTCAATACGCCGTAAACCAGGCGTTGAGCTAAATAACGGCCCATAAGATGGCACCCCCTATAAAGATTTTCTGTTTTTTTCGAAACATCAATAAAATCAGTATGACCCACAATTGTCGGAACATTCAAGAATTTTGTTATAAAAATTTAAAATTCTTTTTAATTGTGCTTTGATTCGATGTTCGATCAGACGCTTTTTTTAATGTCGTCCAATAGTCAGAATTTTTCGTTTGATTCCATTATACTTTGCTAACAAAGTAATTAGAACCACTTTTTTACGAAAATTTCACATTTCCGCTAAAAATGAGTTTCCGTTCATTCAAAGTAGTATAAAACAGGAGCGCACCCGAACTGACTTAGGGACGCTCCCGTTCTCGATTACTTCACATCAACATATTTGTATTGGAAATCTGCTCCGAACAATTGACGGTTGAAATCTTTAACCGACGGACGGCTCAAGTATGCAGAACCAGCTTGATAGATTGGTGCGATGGCTTGATCTTTTTCAATCAACTGCGCCTCAGCTTGTTTGAACAAATCCAAACGCTTCGTCAAATCTGACTCGTCGTTTGCCGCATTTAATAATTTATCATACGCAGCTGATTTGTACTTCACGTCATTTTGGCTGTTCGTTGATTCGAAGATGGAAAGGTTAGACATTGGATCTTGGTAATCTGGACCCCAAAGTGAGTAAGAAACTTGGTAGTCTCCTTTTGTTTCAAGATCGAGTTTGTTCTTGAACGGCTGTTGCTTAATTGAAACCGTGACATTCGGAAGATTCTTCTCGATTTGACCTTTCATGTACTCACCGATTTTTTTCGCATCTTCACTATCGAACGAAAGCAATTCAATCGTTGTCTTTTTATCGCCATTTGCTTTTTTCCAAAGATCTGCTGCTTCTTTCGCGTCACGATCGAACCAGTTGATGTCGCTCGTGTAGTCTTTGCCTGATGCATCTTTGACGAAGTCTTTTGGAATGAAGCTTGTCGTCGGAATCGAACCGTTCGCAAGAAGTGTATCCGTGATACCTTTTGGATCGATCGCACGAGCGATTGCTTTACGGGCATTGACATCTTTCATCGTTGCATCTTCGTTATTGAATTTCAAGTAAGCGATCGAAGAACGAAGCGCTGTCTTGAATTCAGGTTTCGATTTGTAAGCTTCAACTTGCTCTGAAGTCAAAACTGCGTAATCGACATCATTTGAATCATAAAGATTTACTACTGTTGAATTATCTTTAACGACACTGATTGTGACTTCGTCGAGTTTGACAGCATCTTTATCCCAGTAGTTATCGTTTTTCTTCAGGACACGTTTTGAATCCGTTTTCCAAGTTTCCCAAACAAAAGGACCGTTATAAAGCAATTTATCTGGTTTTAGTGAGAAGTCTTTTTCGTTTTTCTTGTAGAATTCTTCACTGATTGGTGTATACGTACCGAACGATGTCAGTGAAAGGAAATACGGAGCTGGACGCTCGAGTTTTACTTCTAACGTTTTATCATCGATTGCTTTAACACCGAGTTCATCAACAGGCTTTTTACCTTGCGTGACATCAGAGCCGTTTTTTAACGTGTCAAAGATGTACGAGTAACTAGAACCTGTTTTTGGATCAGCAGCACGTTTCCATGCGAATTCGAAATCCTGTGCTTTGACGGGTGTACCGTCTGACCATTTCGAATCACGAAGTGTGAACGTATACGTTAAATTGTCGCTTGAGATATCCGTTTTTTCTGCAAGTGCTGGAATCGCTTTTCCGTCTTTGTCTAAACGATAGAGACCTTCCATCGTGTTCCCGATCATGTTGAAAGCGACGGCATCCGTAGCCTTCGCCGGGTCCACTGTCGTAATGTCCGAAGTGTCCGTTAAGCGTAGATTTTTCTTGCCGTCTGTCGAACCTGAATCTTTGTCTCCACCACCTGTCGAACATCCAGCAAGCACAGCGCTTCCTGCAAGCATGACTGATAAAGCGAGACCGACTGTTTTTTTCTTCATCGGTAAGTCATCTCCTTTTCAATTTTCAAGTTGCCATAATGCGTATGACATCAATAACGTCCCGTCGAAACTGCAATGTATTCCCCAAAATGCATTGACCTAGTTTCAAAAACTTAAACGAAGTGATAAATTGATTTTATGTGAGAATAGCATTAACGTCAAGTGAATAGTCACACTATTTGCTATTTTGCATCATTCATTTGTTACCGATTCGTAACAGCATTAAAAGTTTCGTATACTAAGGGTATCTATGTACGCAAAGGGGGATTTTCATGCGATCGACGTATTTCCGACCGGTCATCATTGCGGTCATTCTTGTTCTGCTTTACACGATTTGGGCAACTATGACGGATTCGACACACAGTATCTTGTATCATCTGTCTGGTGGTTTATTCATAGCAGGATTCTTGTTAGTTGCAGTAGGATTCTTCTCGAATATGTCTGCTAACGGTTTCTTCCGTGGCATGACAGCTGGATTCAAAAAGCAGCGGGAAGCGAAGTTGCGAGAGATTGATGGCGATTATTACGAAGATGAAGACGAGGAGGAAGAAGTGCTTCGCAAAAAGCAACGCCGTGCTTCAGCACGGACGAAACCCTATGTCTCAAGCGGTATCATCTTCATCGTCGTCTCACTGATCATCTCATATTTTTAAACGAAATCAACGTGACGCTTTACCTAAGGTATGATAAACTCAAGCTAATCAAACAAGAAAACACGACGACAAAGAGTAGTAACTTAGATCCACTCCTCTCAGAGAGTCCATGGTGCTGAAAATGGACAGGTGATGCCTAAGTGAATGGACTTTCGAGTGGCTGATTCGAAACAAGTAGAGTCAGATGGGTTTGCCCATTACAGCAAATTGAGCGGCTATGTAAATAGCAACTTGGGTGGCAACGCGATGACTCGTCCCTTGATTTTCAAGGGGCGTTTTTTATTTTGATTTTATTATTTGGAGGGATTTCATTATGAAAACGATTTTCTCAGGTATCAAACCAACCGGAACGGTCACACTCGGAAATTACTTAGGTGCCATGAAGCACTTCGTGAACTTACAGGATGGTCATGATGCATATTATTGCGTCGTCGACCTGCATTCGATCACGGTCGATATCGATCGTGTTGAACTGATGAACAATACACGCGCCCTTGCTGCTCTTTATATCGCAAGTGGTCTGAACCCAGAAAAATCAACGATTTTCGTTCAATCAGAAGTTAAAGCGCATGCGCAACTCGGCTGGATGTTGACATGTCTTTCCGGTATGGGTGAACTAGAACGCATGACGCAATATAAAGATAAATCACAAGGAAAAGAGCGGATTGGTGCAGGGTTGTTCGTCTACCCGACACTCATGGCAGCTGATATCCTACTCTACGACGCGGAACTCGTTCCGGTCGGTGACGATCAAAAACAACATATTGAGTTAACGCGCGATTTAGCGCAACGATTTAATAGCCGCTATTATGAGACGTTCACATTACCAGAACCGATCATTGCTGAATCAGGTGCCCGGATCATGAGTTTGACGACGCCAGATAAAAAGATGTCGAAATCTGATCAAAATCCGAAAGGCTTCATCTCGATGCTTGACGCACCGGATGTCATTCGTAAAAAAGTGAAATCAGCTGTCACGGACTCAGAAGGTATCGTAAAATTCGATCGAGAAAACAAACCAGGTGTGTCGAATTTACTTGAGATCTACTCCCTACTCGCTGGTATCTCGATTCCAGCTCTTGAAGCAAAATACGAAGGCTCGAATTATGGAACATTCAAAGCAGATGTTGCGGAAGCGATCATTGCGGAACTCGAACCGATTCAACAGCGCTATTATGAATTGATTGACTCTGAAGAGCTTGATCAAATTCTCGACGCTGGACGTGATCGCGCAGAAGCAGTTGCTGCCAAAAAACTTGCGAAGATTGAAAAGGCAATGGGCTTACAACGGAAACGTGCGAAAGTAAAAAAATAATTCGTCCTTTACGCGAAAGACCGGGGCATCCCGGTCTTTTTTATATATCACAGATAAAAAAAGGCTTCCGAATCAAATCGGAAGCCGTTTTTATTTTGCTTATTTTCCTTCAATCGAAGCCCATTTGTATGAGAAGTCTGCGCCGAAGTTATGCTCGACGACTCCTTTAACGTATGGTTTAACGAGGAATGCACGTCCACGCTGATAAACAGGTGAGATTGCTGCTGAATCAAGAAGGATTTTTTCAGCTTCTTGTAATTCAGACCAACGTTTTGCTGCATCTGTTTGAGTTTGTGCATCTTTGATGAGTTTATCGTACTCTTTGTCCGACCATTTACCACGGTTGTATGGTCCGCCCGTGACGAAGAGATCGAGGAACGTCATTGGATCTTGGTAGTCAGGACCCCAGCCTGCGAGTGAGAACTGGAAGTCACCTTTGTTTTCAAGATCAAGTTTGTTTTTGAATGGTTGTTGCTTGATCGTAACCTTCATACCTGGAAGGTTTTTCTCAAGTTCCCCTTTCAAGAACTCACCGATTTTTTTCGAGTCGTCGCTGTCATAGTTCAAGAGCTCAAGATCAACCGATTTTTGACCGATTTCTTTGAGACCCTCTTTCCAAAGTTTTTTCGCTTCGTCGGCATTGTATTCGTTGAATGCCGGATACTTGTCGCGGAAATCTTTTCCGTCAGCATCTTTCGCGAAATCTTTTGGTACGAGGTAGTTCGCTGGAAGTGATCCGTTTGCAAGGATGACATCCGTGATTCCTTTTTTGTTGTAACCCATGTCGATTGCGCGACGGATTTTTTCGTTATCAAGTGCTTTTACCTTTGTGTTGAGGTAAAGGTAGAAGATCGTTGATTCACCTTTTGTTTTGAACTCTTTATTGTCTTTGTACTGGGCAACGAACTCAGAAGTTAGACCTGTACGATCGATGTCGCCTTTTTCATATAAGTTAACGCCTGTCGCTGTCTCTTTAACGACCTTAACGTTGATCGTTTTGAGTTTAACGGCATCTTTATCCCAGTAGTTATCGTTTTTAACCATTTTCCAGCCTTGCTCACGTGTCCATTCTGTTAACTTGAATGGTCCGTTGTAAAGCGATTTGTCTGCAGTCGAACCGAAGTCTTTCCCGATTTTCTTCGAGAGTTCTTCTGATTTCGGCATGAATGGTCCGAATCCAGTGAGCCCGAGGAAGTAATCTGCAGGTGCTTTTAGTTTAACTTCGAGCGTTTTGTCATCGACTGCTTTAACGCCGATAGCATCACGATCACCTTTCTTCGTGTTGTACTCTTCTGCACCTTCGATATTGTAGAAGACATATGCATACTGTGAAGCGTTCTCTGGATTAAGAACTTCTTTCCATGCATATTCAAAGTCTTTTGCCGTGATTGGTGTACCGTCAGACCATTTCGCATCACGTAATTTGAACGTGTATGTTAATTTGTCATCGGAAACCGTGTGACTTTCAGCGATACCCGGAGTCGGCTGCTGCTTGTCATCAAGACGGTAAAGACCTTCCATCGTGTTGTTCAATACGTTAAATGAAACTGAGTCTGTTGAAGTCGTCGGGTTGAGTGTCGGAATATCCGAACCTTCGATCAAATTAAGTGTTTGATCATTTGATTTTTTGCTTGAACCTGTGTCGCCCGATTTGTCGCCTGAATCCGTTGTCGAACAAGCTGCGAGGAACGCACTTGATACGAGTGCTACCGATGTAGCTAAAGCAAAGCTTTTCTTCTTCATGTTACGATGACCCCCCTAGGTTTCTAAAAAAATGATACTGTCAGGTTTTTGACCGAAAAAAAAAGAATTACTATATTCGAATCAAACCCTTCGTTACAAATAGTTTACAATGTTCTGATAATTTTGCAAACCTTTTATCCGATTTTTCTAAATATTTTTTCAAAAAAGACTGGGACCTTAAGAAATAATGGTCCCAGTTAAGTGATTATTTTAAAATTTTCATCGAGCGGAGTAGGTATTCCGGTCCATAAATCGGTACTTCAATTCCTTGAATCGTATCAGAAACATATAATTTCTCAGTCGTCTGATACAAAGGAACGACGACAGCATCCTGATGGATTAACCGTTCTTCGGCTCGATGATAGAGTGCTTGTTTTCGTTTTATCTCTTTTTCTTTTCTTGCTTTTTCAACTGTCTGGTCGTATACCTTGGATTGATAATTTACCGAATTTAAAGGATTGTCTGAGACGAACTGATTTAAATAGGCTAGCGGTCCTGGATAATCTGGCATCCAGCCAGTAAGCGTCATCGCATATTGTGATGATTGTTCTTTATTAATTTTCTCTTCGATCGCAACCGGCTTAAGAACGATATTAATTTCAGGTATTTGTTTCTCAAGATAGGTTTCGAGTTGTTCCCCAATCCGTTTTGCTTGTGGATCATCAAAATTAAGCATCTCAATTTGTTGTTTACTATGTTCTTGTGATTTTTCAGGTTTCTCTTGAACGGATTCTGACATCAATACGTTCGTATCCGTGACGACGAATCGATTCGTCGGAATACCTGCATACCCTAAAGGAAGTTGAACTGATTCTTTTTCCATCAAAGCGTGAGCAATCCGCTTTCTGAGTGTCGTATCGCGGAACGTGTCATTTTTTTGATTAAAGGCGATATAAAAGACACCACTCCGCTTTTTTTGATAGGTCGGTCGTGAAACCTGATCACCTTGTGTTTCGACACTTTCTTGTAATGGAAGGATAGCCGCCTTGCTTTTCTCATACGAACTCCATTGCGTCTGATGATCGGGAATGATACGGCTTTCTATTTTCGCTACTGTGACAACGTTTTGCTGATGATACTGATCATTTTTCTTAAGCGTATATCCGCTTTTCGACATTTTTTCTAGTGTAAATGCACCATTTCCAACAAGTTCTTCCCACTTCTTTGATTCCGGTTGTGGATAGAAGACGGACATCGCAAGTAATTCCTTTAGATTCGAAACCGGCTGATTCAACGTGATGATAAGTTGATTGCGCCCTTTGGCTTTGACCCCTAAACGCTCTGGTTTCATTTTTCCATCATTGACGGCGCGTCCATTTTTAAATACTTCAAACAAGAAACCATACGGTGAATTGGTTTGATTAGCAGCGATACGCCGAAAACTATCGACGAACTGCTGCGCCGTAATCGGCTGACCATTGGCATCCTTCGTTTCTTTGAGTTGAATCGTATACGTCAATCGATCTTTCGAGACTGACATATCCTGCGCTAAACCTCGACGGACCGATGTTCCGGAAGTAAAGACATATAAGCCTTCATACAATTGCGCTAAAAGTGTCTGTGAACGACTATCTGTCGCCAGCGCAATATCTGACGTTTTCGGAAGCGATGATTCAATCAGTTCGACTTTTGCTGTTTTTGTTTCGTTACTTGTTTTAGTTTCTTGAGACGACGACAGACGATATATGAGCATTCCACTAAGTGCAATCAGTAAAAATAGGAGCAGTGCCATGATCGATGTCTTTTTTGTGATGTTAGCCATAAACGACTCCTTTCTGCGTCAAACACGCATTTCTTTATTGAATCAGAATTTCATCAAAAAAGCGACCCCCTTGATGTTTCAAGGGAGTCGCTTGAGCTTAAGCTTCATACCGTTTGAAGACGAGTGATGCGTTGTGTCCACCGAACCCAAGCGAGTTGCTGAGCGCATAAGTCATTTCGACGTGACGTGAACCTTCTGTCACATAGTCGAGATCACAGCCTTCGCTCGGCTGTTTGAGATGAATCGTCGGGTGAACTGTTTGTTCTTGTAATGATTTAATCGTCGCAATCGCCTCGACGCCACCTGCTCCACCAAGTAAGTGACCGATCATCGATTTCGTCGAGTTGACGACGAGTTGTTTCGCTTGTTCACCGAAGACACTGTGGATCGCTTTTGTTTCAAGGATGTCGTTCATTGGTGTACTCGTTCCATGAGCATTGATGTATCCGACTGCCTCCGGAGTGATGCCCGCATCTTGAATCGCCATCGCCATCGCGCGTGCTCCACCGTCTCCGTCTGGATCCGGAGCTGTGATGTGGTACGCATCAGCTGTTAATCCATATCCACTGACTTCCGCATAGATTTTTGCACCACGTGCTACTGCATGCTCATATTCTTCAAGAATTAAGATTCCTGCTCCTTCTCCCATGACGAATCCGTCACGTCCTTCGTCAAATGGACGGCTTGCCGTCTCAGGATCGTGGTTCGTTGACATCGCTTTGTTGGCACAAAAACCAGCAAATGCTAAGTTCGTGATCGGAGCTTCCGCACCACCAGCAATCATGACATCCGCGTCACCACGTTCGATGACACGCAGTGCTTCTCCGATGGCATTCGTTCCTGAAGCACATGCAGTGACGGAACAGTTATTTGGTCCCTTAGCTCCAGTATAAATCGATACCTGACCGCTTGCCATATTCGGGATCATCATTGGAATGAAGAATGGGCTGACACGACGGTGTCCACGTTCAAAGTAGATTTTCGCTTGTTTCTCGATCGTCTCAACGCCACCGATTCCAGATCCGATCCAGACCCCAGCACGTTCTGCAATTTCTTTAATGTCGATTCCAGCATCTTTTACAGCTTCCAGGCTTGCGACAAGTGAATAATGAACGAAGCGATCCATTTTCCGTGCTTCTTTCGCCTCAATGAATTCTGTGACATCGAAGTTCTGTAATTCGCCTGTAACCTTCGTTGGATACTCATCGATATCAAGACGCTCCATCGGACGAATTCCGTTCGTTCCTTCTTTTAATGCATCCCAGAATGTATTCGCATCATTCCCGATTGGTGTCAATGCCCCGATTCCTGTGACTACAACGCGTTTTCTCATCATCTTATGTGTTCTCTCCTTTAGTCCAAGTAATATATGCTGCTCCCCAAGTCAATCCGGCACCGAAGCCAGCAAGTACAAGTTTCGTACCTAGTGTCAGACGACCTTGCTTACGTGCTTCTTCGAGTGCGAGTGGAATCGAAGCAGCAGATGTATTCGCATGCTCATCGATCGTAACGATGACCTTTTCTTGCGGAATATGCAGTCGTTCACACGCTGCATCGATGATGCGTAGGTTCGCCTGATGCGGAATCAAGATATCGACATCTTCAAGCGTGCTGTCTGCTTTTTGAATGACCTTCTCAACGATTTCCGGTAATTTACGAACAGCGAACTTAAAGACTTCGCGACCGTTCATCTCGATTGGTCCATCGATATCTTTAAACAACAGATGGGCTCCACGTCCGTCTGTTCCGAGTTCAAAAGCATTTAATCCATCTTGCTCAGTTTGGCCGATGACGACCGCTCCTGCACCATCCCCGAATAAAATCGCTGTCGACCGGTCTGACCAGTCAACGATACTCGACATTTTTTCGGCACCGATGACAAGTGCATGTTTTCCTTCGACTGTTGATAACATGCTTGCAGCTGTTTGTAATGCGAAAATGAATCCACTACAGGCCGCACTGATATCAAAAGCGGTCGCCCCTCGTGCTCCGAGGCGCTCTTGGACGATACAGGCTGTAGAAGGGAACGCACGTCCTGTTGCCGTTCCGACAACGATCAAACCGATGTCCTCTACTGTCAATCCAGCATCATCGAGTGCCTTCTGAGCCGCTTCCGTCGCTAAGTCTGTTACATCCACATCATCGGCTGCAATTCGTCGTGCCCCGATTCCTGTTCGTGTCCGAATCCATTCATCACTTGTGTCGAGCGTCGTTGCTAGCTCATCATTCGTTACGCGACGTGATGGCAAAGACGTTCCTAATCCTACAATCCCGATCTTCATAAGGCATCCCCTTTTGTTATTAGTATCTGGTACTAATATAAAGCGTTAATTTGCTTTTGTCAAAGAAAAAAGGAAGAGCAAGGTCTCCCGTGCCCTTCCTTCTACCTCATTCTGCTAACGTCCGAACGACTTCCATGACCATTTTAGCGGAATTGATTGACGCAATCTCGAGGAATTCATCAAACGAGAGTGACGCTTCTTCATTAGCGCTATCTGAAATCGAACGTGTCACGACGAACGGAACACCAAACTGATGACAGACTTGTGCGATTGGCGCAGCTTCCATCTCGACGGCTGCGACTTCTGGGAAGTGCGCCTTAATTTGAGCAGAACGCTCTGAATCATGGATGAATGAGTCACCTGTCGCGATCAATCCATGAACCACACGAATTGCATCCATCCGCTCGATGACAGCTTCTGCTGTTGCTACGAGCTTTGGATTTGCTTGGTAGGCAGCTGGCATTCCAGGTACCTGACCATATTCGTAACCAAACGCTGTCACGTCTACGTCATGGTGACGTACTTCTGTTGAGACGACGACATCCCCAACCGTTAAGCCTTCTTTAAATCCGCCTGCTGAGCCGGTATTGATGACAGCAGTTGGTTTGTAGTGGTCAAGCAATAATGTCGTACCGATCGCAGCGTTCACTTTCCCGATTCCTGACTTCAAAATGACGACAGGAACGCTATTCAAGAGTCCTTCATAAAAATGATAGTTTGCAATGACTGTATCTTTACGTTCTGACAACTCGTTGCGCAATAAGTTGACTTCCTCTTCCATTGCGCCGATGATTGCGATTGGCATGGTCCATTCCTCCATCAAACAGAAAGCCGGATTGCTCCGGCTCCTGTGTTCTTTATTTGATCGATGTAATTTTTACTGCGTATTCGCCGCCTGGTGCTGGTACAGAGACTTGATCTCCGACTTGGTGCCCCATTAAACTTTTTGCGATTGGTGATTCGTTCGAAATTTTACCCGTGAACGGATCTGCTTCGGCACTACCAACGATCGTATACGTATCTTCTTCGTTGTCTTCGACACTCAAGAAAGTGACTGTCGTTCCGATACCGACGACTGAGATATCCTTCTCTTCTTCCGAGATGATGGCAACGTTGCGAAGCATCTCTTCCAGTTGAGCAATCCGGCCTTCGACCATTGCTTGCTCTTCTTTTGCTGAATCATACTCTGCGTTCTCTGAAAGGTCACCGAACGAACGGGCAATCTTGATGTTCTCGACGACTTCTTTCCGGCGGACTGACTTCAATTCATTCAATTCATTTTCAATGTTCGCTTTACCTTCAAGCGTCATGTAGTATTGCTTTTCTGCCATTTTTGTCACGCTCCTTTTTATTCCACTAGTATAGTATATTCACATCTTTTTTGGAATCAATATCCTCTTTGATCAAGTGCCGAACGATAATCAAGGATCGCTCGGATTTTCGTTACGAGTAAATCGATTGCCACGTGGTTTTCGCCGCCCTCTGGTACGATGATATCCGCATAACGTTTTGTCGGCTCACAGAACTGCAGATGCATCGGACGGACGACATTCGTGTACTGCTCAACGACAGAATCAATTGAACGCCCACGTTCGTTGATATCACGTTGCATCCGACGAAGAATGCGAACGTCCGCATCCGTATCGACGAACACCTTAATATCCATTAGTTCCCGTAACCGTTCGTCTTCAAGCGCTAAAATTCCTTCTACGATGATGACATCACGTGGTTCGAGACGAATCGTTTCTTGAGCACGTGTATGTGCGACATAATCATATACCGGTTTTTCAACGGCAATGTTTTCGCGGAGCGCTTGAATGTGTTCGATCAAAAGACCATTATCGAAAGCAAATGGATGATCATAGTTTGTCTGATATCGCTCTTCCATTGATAATTCACTTTGGTCTTTATAGTATGCGTCCTGTTCAATCATGACGATTGATTCGCTTGGGAACGCATCGACAAGTGAACGTGCCACCGTCGTCTTCCCTGAACCCGTTCCGCCCGCTACGCCTATTACTACCGGTTTTTGCATGTCATTCGTTCCTCCATCATTTCGACTTTTTCCGACTGACGGATACACCGTCACCGAGCGGAAAAATCGTCGTATCATATTGTTCTTGTTCCATCATCCAGACCGTGAATTCTTTGACAAGACGCACGAGCCGACGTCTTCTTCGATCGAACGTCTTCGGGTCAGGCTCAAGGACATCTCCGTGTAAGAAGAGATTGTCCGTATAAAGCACGCCACCCTCTGGAATGAGTCGCCCATATCCCGCAAAGAATTTTTTATACTGTCCTTTAGCTGCATCGATGAAGACTGCATCAAACTGGTCTTCAAGCGTTTCGGCTAATTCTACTGCATCACCAAAAATGATGTCAATCCGATCCGCCACATCTGACCGGGCGATGAAGGTTTTTGCTTCTTCATACCGCTTTGCATTCCGTTCGATCGTCGTAATACGCGCATCCGGTAACGCATGTGCCATCCGGATCGCACTATAACCAATTGCTGTTCCGACTTCTAAAATACACTTCGGTTGCTGTAATCGCAGGAGCGACAACAAGACTTCGGAACCGGTCAACTCGATGATCGGTATATGATGTTCTTCCGCATAACGCTCCATTTCTTCTAGTAGGGCATCACGAGGATGAATCATCGATTCGACATAGGTCGTGAAATCCTTCACGCCATTCACTCCCTCTTCCGCATAAACAGGTTGACTTGAAGCGTCATTTCCGCTTCAACCCAACCCGTTGCTCATTGCTCTTTACTCGCTTCGTATTCCACCCATTCCGGTTTATACTTAACGACGTTTCGTTGATGTTCTTCATATGTCTCTTCGTAAAGAATCTGTCCTCGTGGATGTGTATCACTTGGTGGACGGGCGAAGAAATAGACATATTTTGTTTTATTCGGGTTCAAGACAGCTAATACGGAATCCTTACTGACTGTTGAAATCGGACCAATCGGAATTCCTTCGTACTTATACGTATTGTACTTCGAGTTATTCTCAAGATCCTTCAGCGTCGTCAATGCCGTATTCTCGCCTGTGCCATACCAAACCGTCGGGTCCGACTGAAGTTTCATGCCATCATCTAAACGGTTTTTGAAGACGCCTGCGATTTCACGACGATCCTTCGGTGTCGCGGCTTCACGCTCGACCATTGAACCGAGACTGAGCACTTCATGGAAGGTCATGCCTGACTTTTGAATGGCATCCTCATTTTCATCGTAGACTTTTTCTGTCTCGTCGAGCATCGTCTCGACGATTTGATCAATGCTTTTTCCTTTATCGAACTCATACGTTGCTGGGAAGAGATATCCTTCAAGTGCGTACAAGACGCCATTCTTCTTCACTTCATCCGTCAACATCGGATATTTTTCAATCATGGCATCGATGAACATCGCATCCGTCAATTCTTTACGAATCGTCTCTTCTTTGAACTTCGTCGCTTTCGCGATTAAATCAATTTGACGATCCATCGTGATGCCTTCAGGTAACGTGATTTTCACATCCGCTGCCTTCATGACCGTTCCCGTTTTCAATTCATTGATGATTTCATCCGGGGACATGGCTTGTGACAGGGTATATGTACCCGCCTGGAATGACGATTCATTCTTATAACGGACGTAATAACGGAAAATCGTCTCGTTTGCAATCAAATCTTTTTCCTTTAGTAAGGACGCGATCGTACTCGTTCCTGCGCCTAAAGGAATTTCGACTTTGACGGATTTCGTCGCTGCTTCATCGACCGGTTCAAGCGCATTTTTCAAAAAGACATAGATGACCGCACTGGTAACTAGAAAAATCGTAAACAATACAGAAAGGATGATCAGCGTGATCCGGCGTGATGTCCGGCGTCGCCTTTTTTCGATTTCAGCATTTTGCTTCCATTCGTTCTCCATCGGTTCCTCCTTCTTCTCTTAAAACAAGGTGACACCGTAAGAGAAAGTCTCTTACGACGTCACCTGTCATGAGTCGGGTTAGTCTAACTGATCTTCGAGCGTGTTAAAGACTTCTTCGATTTCATCCCAAGTCGCTGTATCGTCTTCGTCGATTGGTACGAGGTTGAAGTCGTTGTCTCCATCACCGTATTCGTCGAGTTCGTAAACGAAGATATCGACTTCTTCTGCTTCGTCATAATCTGCTCCGATTGGCTCGAGGAAGATGTATGTCTTGCTCGAACGTGGGCTTTCATAACGCAGACGTTCTACGAATTCGAAATCATTTCCTTCGCCGTCCGGAATTACGTAACGTGTTGGCTCATTCTGTTGCATCAGTGATCCGCTCCTTTAACGCAAGCTCGAGTTCATCCCAAGTTTGCTCATCATTTTCATCGATCAGGCTCAATTCAAAATCATCTTCGCCTTCTCCATATTCATCGATCTCACAGATGATTAGATCATCCGCTCCTTCGTCAGGGTTACCGATCATTTCAAGAAATAGATAGGTTTTTCCTGTACGTTCACTTGAGTAACGGTACCATTCTTCGAAAAGATGTTCGCCGCCCTCTTCATCTGGAAAGAGATACTGACGTTTTTCTTCAGCCATCGGTTTCTCCCCCTTCATCGATTCGCCCGATCCAAATACGATTGCAGGATCATGACGGCAGCCATCTTATCGATGACTTGTTTTCGTTTCTTGCGGCTGACATCGGCATCGATCAACATCCGTTCTGCTTGCATCGTCGTCAACCGTTCATCCATGAAGACGACTTCAAGCCCAGTATGCTGTTCGATTTCCTTCGCAAAGGCTTCACTCGCCTCCGCACGGGGACCGATGGAACCGTTCATGTTTTTCGGAAGACCAATGACTAGGATTTCGACATTGTATGTCTCCATGATGACATCGAGCCGTTTGAAGGCTTCTGGGTAATCCGGTTCCGTCCACTTGACCGTCTCGACACCTTGCGCCGTCCAGCCCATCAAGTCACTGACCGCTACCCCGATCGTCTTCGAACCGACGTCTAGTCCCATTGCACGTTTCATTTTGAATTTCCACTCTCCGCCAAATAAGATTTCACGAGTTCTTCGAGCAATTCGTCACGTTCAATCTTACGAATTAAGTTACGTGCGTCATTATGACGAGGAATGTAAGCAGGATCTCCAGATAGGAGATAGCCGACGATTTGGTTGATCGGATGATATCCTTTTTCTTCTAAAGCATGATAGACCGTCAACAACACATCCCGTGTCGCTGCTTTGTTATCGTCTTCTGGAAAGTTGAATTTCATCGTTTGATCCATCTGACTCACGTTCATCACCTCTTTCATATACACTACGTTTCTATTATGCCAGTGATTGCACGTATTGTGAAGCGTACGCGAGTGCTTCTTCTAATTTAGACGCATCTTTCCCACCAGCTTGAGCCATGTCAGGGCGACCGCCACCGCCACCACCGCAGCGTGTTGCGACTTCCTTGATCAATTTACCAGCATGATAGCCTTGGTCGATTAAATCTTTTGAAACGCTTGCGACGAGATTGACTTTTTCACCTTGCGCACTACCGAGAACAATGATCGCTGATCCGAGTGAGCTCTTCAACTCATCCATCATACCGCGAAGGGCATCCATATCTGAGACATCGACACGTTTCGCAAGCACACGTACGCCGTTGATTTCCTCAACATCGTCCTTTAGTGAAGCAGCTTCGATGTTCGCAAGTTTTGCTTGCAACGATTCGTTCGCCCGTTCCGTCTCACGAAGTTGTTGTTGCAGTGCTTCGATACGGACTGGAACTTCCGTCGTTTTCGTTTTCAAGACAGCAGCTGCTTGTTCGAGTGTTTCTAAGTGTTGATTCATCACACGATACGCGCCTGCACCTGTTACCGCCTCGATTCGGCGTGTACCTGCACCGATCCCAGACTCTGAGACGATCTTGAACAAGCCGATTTCGGCTGTGTTCCCGACATGGATTCCGCCACACAACTCGATCGAGTATGTGCCTGCTGAGACGACACGGACCGTTTCACCGTATTTCTCACCGAACAATGCCATTGCGCCTTTTGCTTTTGCATCAGCGATGTTCATCTCTTCGATATCAACCGGTAGTGATGCCCAGATTGCTTGGTTGACGTCTTGTTCAATCTTCGTCAACTCTTCTTGTGTCACTGCACCGAAGTGTGAGAAGTCGAAACGAAGACGATCTGGAGAAACGAGTGATCCCGCTTGGTTGACGTGTGTTCCGAGCGTATCTTTCAATGCTTTATGAAGCAAGTGTGTTGCCGTATGGTTTTTCGTGACGGCTTTACGCTCTGCTGCTTCGACGTTTGCAACGACGTCTGCAGCTTCCGTTGCGATCCCTGTACGAACGATGACCGTATGCAAGTTTTGACCGTTTGGTGCTTTTTGAACATCTTTGACATCAAGAACAAAGTCTTTGCCTTCGATTGTTCCTGTATCCGCGACTTCACCACCACTTTCAGCATAGAACGGTGTGATGTCGAGAATGACTTGTGCTTCTTCACCAGCAGCGACTTCTGTGACTCGTTCTCCATCATGCAACAATGCGATGATTTTCGCATCCGCCTTAAGGTCGGTATAGCCGACGAACGTACTCTTATCTTTTAGCGTTGAGAGGACTTCCGATTGCTGTTGCATCGAACCACTCTCTTCACGCGCTGCACGTGCCCGTTGACGTTGTGCATCCATCGCTTGTTTGAAGCCTTCTTCATCAACAGACATCTGATGATCTTCCGCATACTCAACTGTCAATTCGAGTGGGAAACCATACGTGTCATACAAACGGAACGCATCTTCGCCACTGATGATGTGCTCACCGTTTGCCTTAGACGTCTGAGCGACCGTGTTCAAGATTGCAAGACCGTCATGAAGCGTCTCATGGAAACGTTCTTCTTCGTTTTTAATGACGCGTTTGATGAAGTCCGCTTTTTCCGGAACTTGTGGGTAGAAGTCGACCATGACATTTCCAACCGTATCAACGAGTTCATACATGAACGGACGTTCGATCCCAAGCATCTTCGCATAACGAACCGCACGGCGTAGTAAACGACGAAGGACATATCCACGTCCTTCATTCGAAGGAAGAGCACCATCACCGATCGCAAATGATACAGTACGGATGTGGTCTGCGATGACTTTGAATGCTACATCAAGTTTCGAATCATCACGGTAGATCTTGCCGCTGATTTCTTCCGTCTTATGAATGATCGGCATGAACAGATCCGTATCGAAGTTCGTCGGCACGTCCTGCATGACACACGCCATCCGTTCGAGTCCCATCCCAGTATCGATGTTTTTACGCGGAAGTTCCGTGTAATTGCCGTGTCCATCATGGTTGTACTGACTGAAGACGATATTCCAGATCTCGAGATAGCGTTCGTTTTCGCCACCTGGATAAAGTTCTGAATCGTTCGGATCGTCTCCGAAAGCTGGACCACGATCGAAGAAGATTTCCGTATTCGGACCAGATGGACCTTCACCGATTTCCCAGAAGTTATCTTCAAGCGGAATGATCCGCTCAGCCGGTACGCCGAGTTCAAGCCAGATTTGACGCGCTGCGTCATCTTCCGGATGAATCGTGACCGAAAGACGTTCTGGGTCAAGACCGTACCAGTCATCACTCGTCAAGAGTTCCCAACCCCATTTGATTGCATCTTCACGGAAGTAATCACCGACAGAGAAGTTTCCGAGCATCTCGAAGAACGTATGGTGACGCGCTGTTTTCCCGACGTTTTCGATATCGTTCGTCCGGATTGATTTTTGTGCGTTGACGATACGTGGATTATCAGGAATGACACGACCATCAAAATATTTCTTGAGTGTTGCAACACCCGAGTTGATCCACAAGAGCGATGGATCCTCGACCGGTACGAGCGAAGCACTCGGTTCGATCGCATGCCCTTTGCTTTGGAAGAAATCAAGATACATCTGACGGATTTGTGCACCCGTTAATGGTTTTAGAGCTTTCATGAACAGTTACCTCCATTGGTTTTATTTGGACGCAAAAAAGCGATGCTTTCATCCCTGAAAAGGGACGAAAGCATCGCTTCCGTGGTACCACCCTCGTTCGTAAGCAATCCATTGCCTACCTCGAACATCTGATAACGGGGATGACCCGCAGGTGTTTACACCCGACTCCGGAAGGAGCTTCAAAGGGACTCGAGAAAGTGATTGCAGCAGACTCACTTCTCTCTGGACTCGAGTTTTCCTTTTACTTATCTTCCATCAACGTGTTACGTCCATTCATCTATCGTGATTATTACCTATCGAACAGCATCCGTCAAGTCTTTGTCACC
Source organism: Exiguobacterium sp. EF_C8 (assembly GCF_054956715.1). NCBI lineage: Bacteria > Bacillati > Bacillota > Bacilli > Caryophanales > Exiguobacterium > Exiguobacterium sp. EF_C8. Next base: position 2,222,460 of record NZ_CM143264.1, read on the forward strand.
CCACCGAGTCGTTCGATCAATCGTGTTCGGCGCCGGGGTTCCTCTTCTTGCGACGCTTTATGGAACGCACGCGGATCACCGAATAATAACAAACTCGATTTTGCCCGAGTAACTGCCGTATAAATTAAATTTCGGGAATGTTTGAACGCCCCCGTGAAATAGACCGGCATCAAGACGATCGGAAACTCAGATCCTTGCGCTTTGTGGATCGTAATCGCATAGGCGTGCGTGAATTGATCCCAATCACTCCGGTTGTACTCGACCTCCGTCTGATCGAACCGGGCGATGATTTTATCGACTTTATCGACATTCTCTTTAGCGAAGAAGATATTGACGATTTCGCCGATATCTCCGTTATAGACGTTTTCTTCCGCATTGTTGACGAGCTGGAGAATCTTGTCCCCGGTCCGGTAAATCCGCGTCCCTTGTTTGACTTCCCGTTTCTTCGGTTCCTCCGGGTTATAGACGCGTTGCAAGGCGACATTCAATTCGTCGATCCCGACCTGACCACGGTAAGTCGGCGCGAGGACCTGTACATCGAATTTCGAGTAGCCTTTTGCGAGTGCTTTTTCCGCGAAGGCCGAGATGCCCCGTAACGTCTCTTGCGGAGACGCAGTATAGAAGCGGCGATCCGCAAGTGGTGATAACAAATCAGCAGACGTCGTCCGGTTCTTCAAATCGTGCGCAAGACGCAATATCGAAGAATCTTCTGCTTGACGATGGACGACGTTCAAACGGACGACGGGAATTCCTTCCGTATCCATCAAGTCTGCCAGCACCTGTCCTGGACCGACGGATGGCAATTGATCGCGGTCACCGACGAACAAGATCTTCATGCCATTCGGGACGGCGCGAAGCAAACTCGATAACAAGTAGATATCAATCATCGACGATTCATCGATGATCAGTACTTTTCCCGTGATCGGCTGATCCTCATTCAGTTGAAAGTTCGTTCCATCATACTTTAAGAGACGGTGAATCGTCATCGCCGGTACATCTGTTGCTTCCGATAGACGTTTAGCGGCACGTCCCGTCGGTGCAACAAGGACGTATGGATAGACATCCCCTGTCTTGACGCGACTCTTCTCAAGCGGCCAGTCATGAATTTCTTGCAACGCATGCAAAATTCCCTTGATGACAGTCGTCTTACCGGTACCCGGTCCACCAGTCAAGACCATCAGCGGCGCTTTGACCGCTAACTCGATCGCTTCTCGCTGTTGCGCGGCATATTCCATGCCGAACTGTTCTTCGAGGTGACCAATTGCTTCAAGGATCGTCGCGACATCGACTTCTTGTTCGGCACCGTTTGCCATGACGCGTGCTAGTTCCTTCGCCGCGCGGACTTCCGCATAAAAGATCGTCGGTAAATACAAGCAACCTTCTTCAAGCTTGACCTTATCTTCAGCGAGCAATAGTTCGATCGCTTGTTCTAGCCGCTCTCCCGGATCTTCCCCTAGCAGACGGGGTGCCCGTTGCAATAGCGAGTCGACCGTCGCGAAGGCATGTCCCTCGCCCGCTTCTTGTTCTAATATATGCATGATCGAAGCAGCGACACGCTCCGGGTGTAATCCGACAAGTCCGAGGTGCGCGGCAATATGATCGGCTGTCTTAAAGCCAATCCCGTTTACTTCATACATCAAGGAATACGGATTCTCCCGAATCCGTGCCATGGCGTCGCCCTCGTACGCGGCATAGATCTTTGCCGCCAGCTTCGGTGTGACATCAAACGGTGCTAAGAACAGCATCAACTGATCGACACCGTATAGCGTCGCGAGTCGATTCAATATGATGTCTGCTTGTTTTTGTTTTAACCCAGGCACCTGATTCAGTACCCGTTCATCCTTTAATATGAGATCCACTGCGTCTTCTCCAAGAGCATCGACGATATTTTTCGCTGTTTTCGGACCAATGCCGGTGAACGAACCATTCGTCAAGAAGCGGATCGTCGCATGTTTAGTCATCGGAACCGATCGGCGAATCAGCTCCGCCTTCAGTTGTTTTCCGAAGCGAGGATGATCAACGAGACGACCGAATGCTTGATACGTCCCTCCGAGTTCGATTCCGACTCCTGTACCCGTAATGACGAGCTCGGTCTCTTTTAATTCAAAGTTCTTTTCTTTGACGGCGACCAGTACAATGGAGTGTGCTTCCTCTTCAGAAGAAAAGAGCACACGTTTGACGCGCCCGACGACTTGATGGGGGTGCTCCATCACTCCACCTTCTTTCTCTCTTTTTCATTCGCTGCTTTCATCATAGCATTCGTTTACCGGATTTTAAATCAGGGAAAGATACCGTGAAACATTTCGTTAAGAGGAGGAGTTCAAGGATGGCACGTTTACCGATTGCAGGATTGTGTGAATTAGTACTTGAAGTCGAGGATATGGATCGCGCCCTTGGCTTTTGGAATGAGACACTTGGTATTCCGATTGTCGAGCAATGGGCACCTGAGGATGCTGAGCCGAGCAAAGAACAATCTAAACAAGATGGGGTCTGGGCAACGTGGCTCTACATTGGCGGCAACACCCGACTCGGTCTTTGGCTGAAACGGGACTTCACGATGGAAGAACGAACCGTTAAACATTTACCGGTCTCCGAATGGGATACGTTGTACGATGAAGGCGGAGTCCATGTCCATTGTGCCTTTTACGTTGAGAAGGACGAGTTCCAGCAAGCCTTAAATCAGCTTCGGGAAGCTTCAATCACCGTGAAGCTAAGAGAATGGGATGAACAGGAGACCTCGAACCAAAAAGAGTATTCCGCTTATTTCAAGGATACAGAAAATAACGTCATCGAACTGTATACGAAAAACATGGATGAAGCCTATGAAGACTTTTCCGGACCTCCGCTTCGTGTCATCCGTGAAGTCGGGAATTAAATACCATACAAAAAAGACGACTCCGCCTGGAATCGTCTTTTTTAGATCAATCTGCTTGTTTTAATAACGCATCCATCTTCGCTTTTGCATCTCGTGCAAGGGCGTGTTCCGGCTGATAGGCAAGAACGGCTTCAAGTTCTGCATAACAGGCTTCCTGTTGACCGAGGAAGGCAAGAGCAATCGCATAATTGTATCGTGCATCTGTATGCGTTTCGTCAAGCATCAAGACATGCTCGAACATCTCGACCGCTTCTTCCAACTTCTCGTTTTGCGCTAAGGCAAGTCCGTATTGGAACGAGATCTCGATATCGACACCGTTTAGTTCTGACGCGCGTTGTAAACGAGGTAAGCCGCGTACTGGATCACCGAGTTTTTGATACGTCATCCCTAGCATGAAATGGAGATCCGCGTCGTCAAGTCCGTACAATAACGCTGCGCGCAATGATTCCTCTGCTTCGACGAGTTGATCGGCAGCAAAGAACAGAGCGCCTTTCGCATAATAGGCACTCGCAAACGTATTATCAATCATCAGTGCCCGGTCATAAAAACGAAGGGCACGATCAGCGTCGTTCATCGATTGGAGTAATGTTCCAAGATTGACGTACGCCGTCGGATCTTTTGGGTTTTCTTCGATCGCATCATTAAAAGCTTGCGCTGCTAATTCATAATTTCCAGCTTCTAGATGCCGGAACCCTACTTCATTATAGTTCATCTTCTTTTGCTCCTTACGCTAAATAAGCGAGGCGTTCGCCTGCTTTATAAGCTGCATCGATTGTGGCACCACCGAGGCAGATGTCTCCATCATAGAACACGACCGCTTGTCCTGGTGTGATCGCCCGTTGACGTTCGTCAAACGAAACATCGAGTCCATCTTCAAGGACACGAACCGTGACGGCTGTGTCTTGTTGACGGTAACGGAATTTCGCTGTGCAACGGAATGTCTCACCGACTGGACGTTCAGATGTCCAACTGACATCTGAAGCAAGTAATCCTTCCGAATACAATAATTCGTTATGGAATCCTTGATCGACATAGAGAATGTTCTCTTTTAGGTTTTTTCCGACGACGAACCAAGGTTCTCCGTCGCCACCGATACCAAGCCCGTGGCGTTGCCCCATCGTATAGTACATCAATCCATCGTGACGACCCATGACGTTGCCGTCAAGCGTCCGCATCTCACCGGGTTGTGCCGGTAGGTATTGACCGAGGAACTGTTTAAAATTCCGCTCGCCAATGAAGCAAATACCGGTCGAGTCTTTTTTCTTAGCTGTTGCAAGGTTCGCTTCTTCTGCGATCCGGCGCACTTCTGATTTTTCCATGTGACCGATTGGGAACATCGCCTTCGCGATTTGCTCTTGCGACAATTGATTCAAGAAATATGTTTGATCCTTGTTTGCATCGACACCACGAAGCAATTTATGTTCTCCATCTTCATAGACAGCACGTGCATAATGACCTGTCGCGACGAAATCGGCACCAAGACGCATCGCGTGATCGAGGAAGGCTTTGAACTTGATTTCCTTGTTACACATGACGTCTGGATTCGGTGTCCGACCGAGTTTATATTCATCGAGGAAGTACGTGAAGACCTTATCCCAGTACTCTTTTTCAAAATTGACCGCATAATACGGAATGCCGATTTGATTGGCTACGGCGATGACGTCTTCATAATCTTCCGTCGCCGTACAAAAGCCGTTCTCATCCGTGTCATCCCAGTTTTTCATGAAGATCCCGATGACGTTATAGCCTTGCTCTTTTAATAAATGAGCCGTCACAGACGAATCGACACCGCCCGACATCCCAACGACGACTGTCGTTTCACTCGGGGCTTTCGCTCGTGTATTCATTCATTTCACCTCTTAGTTAATTCTGAAACGATTTTACGACATCTTGCAAGGCTTGTGCGAGTAGTTCGACTTGCGCGAGCTCATTTCCGTGACCAAAACTGATCCGAACCGATGCCCGTGTCCGTTCATCTTCACCATACATCGCCGACAAGACATGCGAAGGCTCGACGGATCCTGCCGTACATGCACTCCCGCTCGATACAGCCATCTGGCGCATATCAAGCATGATCAAGAACGGTTCGATTTCAATTTGCGGGAAGTAAAGATTGAGGACATTCGGCAATCCTTCAACACCGTTGACTTCGTAAGTGACGCCACTTTCATCCAAGCGTGTTAGCAAAACGCTACGCAGTTGTTTGATGTGGTCCTGCTGTTGATCGCGCTCTGCGATCATCAGTTCGAGCGCTTTCGCTAAACCGACGATTCCCGGTACGTTCTCCGTACCAGCGCGACGCTTGCGTTCCTGTTCTCCGCCATACGTCTGCGTCGCTAATTTCACACCTGTCCGTACATATAATAGCCCGATTCCTTTTGGACCATTGATTTTATGACCAGACGCGGATAAAAGATCGACCTGTAACGCTTCGACATCAATTGCTTGTTTTCCGAACACTTGCACCGCGTCCGTATGGAACAAAATACCGCGTTCCCGTAAGAATTGACCAATTGCCGCAATCGGCTGGATCGTCCCGACTTCATTGTTGCCGAACATGATCGAGACGAGTATCGTATCTTCCCGAACTGCTTCTTGTAAGGCAGTCAACGACACAACGCCAGACGACGGTACATCGAGATATGTGACATCATAGCCTTGCTTTTCAAGCTCTTCGAACGCACGGAGTACGGCATGATGCTCAAACCGTGTCGTAATGAGATGACGCCCTTTTTCACGCGCTACCTCAGCCGCACCGAAGATGGCGTAGTTATCCGACTCCGTTCCACCACTCGTGAAAATCAGTTCAGTTGGTTTCGCATTTAATTCTTGTGCGATCTGCCGACGTGCATTGTCGATCGCCGCCCGAGCAGAACGACCAGCCGCATGGACACTTGATGGATTGCCGTACTGTTCGAGCAAATAAGGCGTCATCGCCTCAAGGACTTCCGGACGCATCGGCGTCGTCGCCGAATGGTCAAAGTAATTCATTCGTATTCACCTCTCAAATATAGAACATGTATCCTGTATCGTCTTCTTCCGCTAAGTCTTGTAGTGTCGTTGAATCGAGTACTTGATCGACCGCTTGTTGGATTTTGTCCCAAAGTTTGCGTTTCGTGACCTCGTCACAAGCATCGACTTCGACGACGACGAGTGGTCCTTCAAGCAGGCGGATGATTTCACCCGCCGTAATGCTTTGTGCTTCACGACCGAGCTTATACCCGCCATAAGCGCCGCGAACACTTTTGACGAGACCCCCATTTCGAAGTGGTGCGATCAATTGCTCGAGGTAGTGCTCTGATAAATCATACATCTGGGCGATTTTTTTTAAGGACAATGGTTTTGATTCAGCTTCTTTCGCGAGTGCGATCATGATCGTCAGACCATATCGCCCTTTCGTTGAGATTTTCATCATGCGAAGGATCATCCTTTCTAGTATAGTAGTAGCTAAAAGTGGAAGGAGCGTATGTGTATGGCACATTTATTTGAATCCCAGTCTCCTGCCGGACCGCTCGCGAATCGGATGCGTCCGCAGAATCTGGATGAAATCGTCGGACAACGCCATCTAATCGGAGAGACGACGCTTTTGCGGCGCGCCATCTTAGCCGATCGTCTCGGAACCGTCATTTTTTACGGTCCACCGGGCACCGGTAAGACGACCCTCGCACGTGTCATTTCCAGTTATACGAAATCAGCATTCGAGCAATTGAATGCGGTCACGGCAAAACTGGAACAATTACGTGAGATTTTAAAAGCAGCCGAAGCTCGTCTTCAGTTCGAGGATCAAAAAACGATCCTCTTTCTCGATGAGATCCATCGGTTCAATAAGATGCAGCAAGACGCCTTACTGCCGGCACTTGAGGCGGGTACGATCACGTTGATCGGTGCGACGACTGAAAACCCGAGTTTTGAGGTCAACGCCGCTCTCTTATCGCGGGCAACAGTCTTTCGTTTTGAACCCCCGACGGCAGATGATTTACGGATCGTCCTCGATCGGACCCTGAAGGACACGGAGCGTGGTCTTGGCAAATATCCGATCACCATCACGGAGGACGCGATCGATCATTACGTCAAGTTGTCAGATGGCGATTACAGGGCATTATTGAATGCGCTCGAACTTGCCGTCTTAACGACACCGGAAATCGATGGTCAAATCACGATCGACCTCGCTGTCGCTGAGGAATCGATTCAGCAAAAGGCATTGAAGTATGATAAGGACGGCGATCGTCATTATGATGTCATCTCCGCCTTCATCAAATCGATTCGTGGTTCCGATCCCGACGCCGCGCTCTACTGGCTCGCCGTCATGATTGAAGCCGGTGAAAGTCCACGTTTCATCGTCCGTCGTCTCTATGTCCATGCGGCAGAAGACATCGGTCTATCTGATCCGCAAGCGTTATTGATGGTCGATGCTTGCGCGCGCGCGTGCGAATACGTTGGTTTCCCAGAAGCACGGATCCCGCTTGCTGAAACGGTCCTATATCTCGCGACAGCACCGAAATCGAATGCCGTCATCTCAGCCATTGACCAAGCATTGATGCTCGTCCGTCGTTCAGATGGTGGACCTGTTCCCCCACACTTGCGCGATGCCCATCATCCGGGTGCAGCGGCACTTGGGAATGGCGTTACCTACCAATATCCGCACGACTTCGAACATGCCTATGTGCCACAGAATTATTGGCCAGAAAACCTTGCCCGGACCAAACCCGTCTTTTATCGTCCAAGCCCACGCGGTTTTGAAAAACAACTGCAGGCTCGACTCGATTTTTGGAACAAACAAACAGCCACACATCAGAAAAAGCGACCATAAGGTCGCTTTTTTTTAACGAACGCGTTCGATCGTCACGCCAGCTTCACGGACAATCTCATTGATGACGTAGCTCGCTGCAATCAGTCCACCGACAGATGGAACAAATGCATTCGAACTCGGTGGCATCTTCGCTTTACGAATCGCAGCGGCATCGTTTCCGACGACTTGACGGACTTCTTCAATGATCTTAACGGGCGGTTCATCGGAAAAGACAACAGGAACGCCTTTATGAATACCGGCTTTCCGGAGTTTCGTCCGGATGACCTTCGCCAGAGGATCATAACTTGTATCTTTGATGTCAACGATCTTGATGCGTGTCGGATCCATCTTGTTCGCCATCCCCATGCTCGAAATGATCGGAATGTTACGTTTCTTACATTCTTGAATCAAGTGAATTTTGAACGAGACCGTGTCCGATGCATCGATGACATAATCCGGCTGCTGTTCAAAGAACGACTCGAATGTTTCTTCATTGTAGAACATCTTTAAACGAACGATTTCAAGGTCTGGATTGATTAACGCAAGACGTTCAGCCATCGCATCGACCTTCGGCTGACCGACCGTCGGAAGCAAGGCATGAATTTGTCGGTTGACGTTCGTGATGTCGATATCATCCTTATCAACGAGAATCAAACGACCTACACCACTACGGGCAAGCGCTTCTGCCGAGAACGATCCAACACCACCGATTCCCAGAATAGCGACAGACTTGGATGCCAATGCGTCAAGTCCAGTTTTACCGATTGCTAGTTCATTACGCGAAAATTGATGTAACATCTCATAACCTCACAATACTCATACTGTTTTACTCGGAATTATATCATAAAAAAAAACGTCATGCGACGTGTCAAACAATAAAATAATAAGACGATGGGACCCGAAGTGCCGTGTCGATACCTTATTTTTGAACCTGCTGTGCAGGTGGGTGTCTTATCCGATTCCTATTCGTACGTCCTCCTGCTGTGTTACGAGGCATGTACTACTAGTTGGAACGTCAAACTCCCTATCAAAAAAGAGTGGCTCAAAGATAAAAGGCGGCTCTCGTACAATTCAGGAACCCCATCTGATGCATTTAATATAGCATCCTCCCCTCTGAAATGCAACTACTTCCCACTCCAGAAAAAGATGCTTTTTTAAGTCCAACGTTTCGTGAAGTCTTCGTTCGGATCATATCGTTGTTGCTGAAACACGGGATCGAATCGTGGTGTCCGCGTCGCATTCCCGACCCCTGCGATGAATGCCCAGTTGCCATAGTTCGAAGCGACGTCATGATCAATCAATTGTTGTTCAAAATACTGTGCTCCGATGCGCCAGTCCTGTTTTAATTCATGAATGAGATAACTGGCAACGATCTGCCTGCCCCGGTTCGACATCCATCCCGTCTCGCGAATCTCGTTCATAAAGGCATCAACGAACGGTACACCGGTCTTTCCTTTTCTCCAACGTTCGACAGCTAGCTGATCCGTCTTCCACGTGTATTGCCCTTCCTTTAATCCATTTGATCGAAACAGACGACTTCCTGTCTCACGCATCGTTAAATGGAAAAAGTCACGCCATAACAGTTCGAAATACAACCAGTACGTCGATTCATTTGCTCCCTTTTTTCGCTCGGCTTCCTGCAATTCAGCCATGACGCGACGCGGTGACAGCGATCCGTTCGCTAGCCAGGCAGATAACTTCGAAGAATCATTTCGTAAAAAACCGTTACGTGTTTCTTTATAGGTGAATACAGGCTCAGCCAGGTATTCTTGAAGACGTGCTCTCCCCGCTGATTCTCCACCACGGAACGGGAACGCGATCTCTGGATCCGCTTTGACTGATTCCTCCCTTATTAATCGAATACCGGTTGGTGGATCAAGTGGATCGTAGAAGGTTCCTTTCGCCTCGACACGTTTTCGAAACGCTGTAAAGACGCGCTTCAGTTCGTCACTTCCGATATCTTCCCGGCGATGTAGTGTCTGTGTCTCAAAAGAACGGACTGTATATCTGTCTTTGACATACTGCTCACTTGCCGCTTCTTCTGTTCCAGTCATCTTATGGAAATAGACTGTATCATCCGTTTGCAGATAAGAATCAAGTGCCTCATTCACCTTCCCCTCTAAAATATCTAATGCAATTCCGATTTGAGACAAATGATCAGCTAAATTCGCTAATGTCTCTTCTTCGAATTTCGCTTGTTGTGCGCCTCTTTCAAACAGCTGTTCCTTATGATTTTTAACGTATACTGCCCGAATCGTATCTTGTTCTTCGCATGCGCTCCGAAGTGCTTCATGATCATCGACACGCAAATCATTGCGGTACCAGACGACTGCTCCCATATTGATCGGCTCCCTTCTCTTATACTATGACCCGACCAAGGGACTTAGAAAACCAATCGATGTGCCGACGAGGTTTTAAGACGTTGTTTTCGTGGAATATGATTACTACAACAAATCAGAGGAGTGAATGGATCAATGGCTGCAAAACGCGGTAAACTCAGAACATTAGTGACGCTTGTAACGACGGTTGGACCAATCGTTTATAAATTCTATAAAAAACAACAAGCTAAAAAATCAATCAACAATCCTAAATAAAAAATGGACGCTTCCTGATCGAAGCGTCCATTTTTTAACGTTTACTGACACCTTCACTCGCGTCGACATAAAAACGCCATGGATAGGCCGTCGCTTCTCCAGCATTTGGAATACCAATGCGTGTCGTCTGGACGATTGCATCGACTGGGTCGGCAACGAGTCGAAACCGGTCTTGATAAAGATCCTGACCTGAATCAGCAGTCGTTAGACCGAATCCTTGGCATAATTTTGCCGGTCCATTGACGAGATTTCGTCGTTGAATCGCAGTCAATTCTGCGTAGGAACAACCGAAACGGCGTTCAGCGACAAGATCGTGCCCACTGATGATTTCGGCACCTCGTAACAGCAGTCCGTATCCTTCCCCTTCATGTCCACAAACGATATTCATACAGTGATGCATACCATACGTGAAATAAACATATAAATGTCCGGGTGGACCGAACATCGGTGCCGTTCGTTTCGTCGGTTTACCGGAAAACGAGTGTGCCGCTTGATCGTGAGGACCGAGATAGGCTTCGACCTCGACGATTCGCATCGTTACCTCATCGACCGTGATGTGTGTTCCTAAGAAGTCTGGTCCGACTTCAACTGGAGACCGTTCAAAAAAGTGTCGTTCCATCCGTTCGCCCTCCTTCATGAAACAAGCGAACCTCCCATACCGGAAGATTCGCTTGTCGTGACTTAAGATTGTTTGACTGCTGTACGAATTGAGAGATCATTCAATTGCGCATCCGAGACTGGGCTTGGTGCTGCCGTCAACAGATCACTTGCTGATGCTGTTTTCGGGAAGGCAATTGTATCACGCAAGTTCGAACGCCCTGCGAGTAACATGACGAGACGGTCTAGACCAAGTGCGATCCCCGCATGTGGTGGTGTTCCGTATTCGAATGCTTCCATCAAGAAGCCGAATTGCTCGTTTGCTTCTTCTTCTGAGAAGCCAAGCAACTTGAACATCCGCTCCTGGATATCCCGTTCATAAATCCGTTGTGATCCACCGCCGAGCTCATATCCGTTTAAGACGAGGTCATACGCGACTGCGAGGACTTTGCCAGGATCCGTCTCGAGCAATTCGAGATCCTCACGACGCGGCATCGTGAACGGGTGGTGGTTCGCATAGAAACGACCATCTTCTTCTTCGTACGTGACAAGTGGGAAGTCTGTCACCCAAAGGAAGTTGAAGACCGACTCATCAATTAAGTCGAGTTCCTTCGCCAACTTCTGACGGAGCGCACCTAAGCTGTCTGCTACGATCGATGCTTTTGCTGCGACGAACAACAACAAGTCGCCTGCTTCCGCATCTGTCGCCGCTGTCAAGCGAGCGGTTGCTTCTTCGTCGAAGAACTTCGCGATTGGACCATTCAATCCGTCCGCTGTCACTTTGACCCATGCGAGACCTTTTGCACCGTAAATCGCCGTAAATTCTTGTAACTTATCGATGTCTTTTCGTGAGAAGCGTTCAGCTGCACCTTTGACGTTCAATGCTTTGACTTCTCCACCTGCTTCAAGTGCCATATCGAATACTTTGAATCCTGCTCCTTTGACGGCATCCGCGACATCGATCAATTCGAGACCGAAGCGTGTATCCGGTTTATCCGAACCATACCGGCTCATTGCTTCTGCATACGGCATCCGTGGGAATGGTGTCACGATATCTTTTCCGAGCGTTTCTTTCATGACGCGTGTCATCATCGACTCCATCATGGCATACAAGTCTTCGATGTCCATGAAGCTTGTCTCGATGTCGACTTGCGTGAATTCAGGTTGACGGTCTGCCCGTAAGTCTTCATCACGGAAACAACGTGCGATTTGGAAGTACCGCTCAAAACCAGACACCATCAACAATTGTTTGAACAATTGTGGAGATTGTGGCAAGGCGTAGAACTCGCCCGGGTGAACCCGGCTTGGGACGAGATAGTCACGTGCGCCTTCTGGCGTTGATTTCGTTAAGATCGGTGTCTCGACTTCCAGGAAGTCTTGCTCATCGAGGAAGTTCCGCATGATGTTCGATGCTTTCGAACGGAGACGGAATGTCTCTTGGAGCGATGGGCGACGCAAGTCGAGGTAACGGTATTTGAGACGTAAATCTTCTGACGTCTGCTCCGCTTCTTCACTGATCGGAAACGGTGTCATCTTCGCTGCGTTTAAGATGACGACTTCATCCGCGACGACCTCGACTTGTCCAGTCGGGATGTTCGGGTTCGGATTCTCACGTGCGATGACATGTCCTTTAATATCGAGGACATATTCCGAACGAATCGATTCGGCAAGACGGTGTGCCTGCTCGTTTTCCGGTTGGAAGACGATTTGGACGATGCCACTACGGTCACGGAGATCAAGGAAGATCAATCCTCCTAAGTCACGTCGTTTTTGAACCCATCCTTTAAGTTGAACGTGTTGTCCGATGACTTCTTCTGTCACCTGTCCGTTCATATGCGTGCGTCCGATCATTGTGCTTCCTCCTTTAATTTCGCGACGATCGTATCAGCGACTGCTGATAACGGAACGTCCGTCTGTTCCCCTGTAGCCATGTTTTTGAGGGCAGCTGCACCACGCTCGACTTCTTCATCCCCGAGGATGACCGTGTAACGTGCTTTCAAGCGATCTGCTGCCTTAAATTGTCCTTTGAACTTCCGACCGAGATAATCCCGATCCGCGACAAGTCCTTCAAGACGCATTAATTGTAGGAGTCGTGTCGCTGTCTTTTCGACTTCGTCACTGCCTTGCGCGACGATGAAGACATCGATTCGATCGTCGACTGCTGGTAAGACGTTCTCATTTTCAAGCGCCATCAATAAACGCTCGATACCGATTCCGAATCCGATTCCCGGTGTTGCCGGTCCACCGATCTGTTCGACGAGACCGTTGTAACGACCACCACCACATAGTGTCGTGATTGCCCCGAAACCTTCTGCTTCTGACATGATTTCGAACGCCGTGTGATTGTAATAGTCGATTCCGCGAACAAGCGTTGGATCAACGACGTACTCGATACCGAGTGCATCTAAGTGAAGCAACACTTCGTCGAAGTACGCTTTTGATGCCGGGTTTAAGTAATCGAGAATCGATGGTGCTGTTGCCATGCTCGGGTGATCGCGGTCGACCTTACAATCGAGGACACGAAGTGGATTCGTTTCGAGACGATTTTGACAGTCCTGGCATAATTCGTGAACGACTGGCTTAAAGTGTTCGACGAGTGCTGCCCGGTGTGCGGCGCGACTTTCGTTATCCCCGAGCGTGTTGATGACCAGTTTAAGATGCTTCAATCCGAATGAACGGTAGATGCTCATCGCGAGACTGATTACTTCCGCATCGATGGCCGGTTGTTCACTTCCGAGTGCTTCAACTCCGTATTGGTGGAGCTGACGGAAACGTCCTGCTTGCGGACGTTCATAACGGAACATCGGGCCGATGTAGAATAATTTCGTTGGTTGGTTCGGTGAACCGAACAGTTTGTTTGTCACGAATGAACGAACGACGGCAGCCGTTCCTTCCGGGCGTAACGTCAACTGGTCTTTTCCGCGTTTCTCAAGCATGAACATCTCTTTTTGAACGATATCCGTCGTCTCACCAACGCCACGTTTAAAGAGTTCTGTCTCCTCAAAAATCGGCGTCCGGATTTCCTTATAGTTGTAACGCTTACTAATTTCACGTAATTGTTGTTCGATGTACTGCCAACGTTCGACTGTTCCTGGAAGGACATCAAACGTACCGCGTGGTAATTTCATCTCAAATTCCTCCTTTTTTGAATACAAAAAAGTTCTCGTCCGCAAAGGGACGAGAACTTGAAGATCCCGTGGTACCACCCTGGTTGTCAAATCACATTTGACCACTCGGTGCAGTTAACGCCTGCGTACGACCTTCCCTACTATCGGTTCAGGAAGATACCTCGGAAGGGTCTTTCATCGAGTTCGTCTGTTCGCCCTTTCAGCCAAGGGGCGACTCTCTAAGCAGACGAGGTCTTGATTACTCCTCTTCGTCTTCGGTCGTATGAATCATTTGGTTACGTCTAATATTGCCTCGTCTCTCGGTTCCTGTCAAGCGTTTGCTTCTTTTTCAAGAATCAACGTTACAGGCCCATCATTAATGAGCGCGATATCCATCATGGCACCGAACTGACCTGTCTCGACCGTTAGTCCTTGCGCACGAAGACGTTCATTGAACGCTTCATACAACTCATTGGCAACATCCGGTTTCGCCGCTTCCGTGAAGGCTGGACGACGTCCTTTTTTGACATCACCATACAGCGTGAACTGCGAGACGGATAGAATCTGACCGTCGACATCCTGTAACGAGCGATTCATCCGTTCTTCCTCATCTTCAAACACACGGAGTCCTGCGATTTTATCAGCTAACCAGTTCACCTGATCAATCGTGTCTTCGTGCGTGACACCGACGAGCAAAAGAAATCCTTGTTTGATTTGACCGATGATTTTTTGATCGACTGTGACACTTGCTTCTTTGACTCGTTGTAATACAACTCGCACGACGGATCCGCTCCTTACGTCATCATGACGCGATGTACAGCATACACGTCAGAGATTTGTTTAATTCGATCGACGACTTTTTGTAGATGATTGACATTATTGATCGCAATCGTCATCGTGATTTTGGCTTGTTTACTGTCGTCGCCCTTCCCACTGACAGCGACGATGTTCGTATTCGTTGCAGATACCGACTGCAAGACATCATTCAACAATCCTGCCCGGTCAAATCCAGAAATTTCGATTTCGACGTTATAACTCTTGACGGCTTTACCTTCATGTTCCCACTCGACCTCGAGCAGACGTTCCGGAT
This sequence comes from Exiguobacterium sp. EF_C8, assembly GCF_054956715.1. Classification (NCBI taxonomy): domain Bacteria; kingdom Bacillati; phylum Bacillota; class Bacilli; order Caryophanales; genus Exiguobacterium; species Exiguobacterium sp. EF_C8. Next base: position 2,237,512 of record NZ_CM143264.1, read on the forward strand.
TTTGTTCGTGAATGACGTTCAAACAGTCCGTCCGGTGAATTGAGACGCCACGCCCGCGCGTGATATATCCGACGATATCGTCCCCTGGAACCGGATTACAACAACGACTCATGCGAACGAGCATGTTATCGATGCCTTTGACCCGAACCCCTTCCGGATTTTCCTTTTTCGGACGATCGAACGTCTTCATCTCACTGATTGCTTCGTTCAGTTCTAGATTTTTGGATTCTTTGTCTTTGCGTAATTTTTCCGTTAATTTATGCGCGACTTGGGCAGCAGTCAGACCATGATAGCCAACAGCAGCGTACATGTCTTCTTCTTGCGAGAAGTTGAACTTCCGCGTCACGTCTTCGAGCGTCTTCTCATTGATGACTTCTTTCGGCTCAAAGCCAAGCTTCTTCACTTCTGCTTCGATCAGTTCCCGTCCTTTTGAGACGTTCTCTTCGCGTTGCTGACGTTTGAACCATTGACGGATTTTATTTTTCGCCTGACTCGACACACAAATCTTGAGCCAATCCTTACTTGGACCATAACTATGCTTCGACGTGACGATTTCGATGATGTCACCTGTCTTTAGCTTATAGTCGATCGGTACCATCCGTCCGTTGACTTTCGCTCCGATCGTCCGGTGACCAATTTCCGTATGAATTCGGTAGGCATAATCAATCGGAACAGAACCTTTCGGCAACTCGATGACGTCACCTTTTGGTGTGAAGACGTACAGCATGTCACTGAAGAAGTCGACTTTGACCGATTCCATGAATTCCTCGGCATCTGCCGTGTCCTTCTGTAACTCCAAAATCTCTCGGAAGTGAGCAATCTTATCCTCAAATCCAGATTTTGCTTCCTGTTCCTTACCTTCTTTATACGCCCAGTGAGCGGCAATCCCGTACTCGGCAATGAAATGCATGTCTCGCGTCCGAATTTGGACCTCGAGCGGCTCGCCTTTCGGTCCGATGACCGTCGTATGCAGCGATTGATACATGTTCGGCTTCGGCATCGCGATATAATCCTTGAAGCGTCCCGGCATCGGTTTATACTGCGTATGAATGATTCCGAGTACAGCGTAACAATCTTTGATTGAGTCAACAATGATGCGAACAGCCATCAAATCATAGATTTCACTGAACTCTTTTTTCGAGTTTTGCATCTTATTATAAATGGAATAGATATGCTTCGGACGTCCATCGACTTCCGCTGCAATCTGTACATCATCGAGTACTTCATTGACCTCTTCAATAACCGAACTAACGAGCGCTTCTCGTTCCGTCCGTTTTTGTTTCATCATCGAAACGATCCGGTAGTATTGTTGCGGATTGATGTAGCGCAAACTGATGTCCTCGAGTTCCCATTTGATCGTCGAAATCCCGAGACGATGTGCAAGTGGCGCGAAGATTTCAAGCGTCTCTTCTGCTTTTTGCACTTGCTTTTCCTTGACCATATGTTGCAACGTCCGCATATTGTGCAAACGGTCAGCCAGTTTGATCAAGATGACACGAATGTCTTCCGCCATCGCGATGAACATCTTGCGATGGTTCTCAGCTAACTCTTCGCGCTTCGATTTATATTTAATTTTCCCGAGTTTCGTGACGCCATCGACGAGCATCGCAACGTCAGATCCGAATCGTTCGGATAATTCTTCGAGTGTAATGTCCGTATCTTCGACGACATCATGAAGAAGCGCAGCGACGATCGTCGTTGCATCCAAACCAATATCGACTAAGATACCGGCAACTTGTACCGGATGAATGATGTACGGTTCCCCTGAACGGCGGAATTGCCCATCATGTTCGTCTTTCGCGAATTGGTAAGCACGTTCGATGTCTTTGACTTCAACTTGCGTCATGTATTCCGCACATCGAGCGAGAAGGTCTTCTACATTTACGATTTGTTTATTTGTCATCCCTTTTCCTCACCCAGTCCCCGGGATCGTCTGCAACGGAATCCCTAATATATAATTCTTATTATCGTGAAATCTTGAGAAGATGTCAAAATAAAAAGAAATACCCCCTTGGTCATCAAGTACCAAGAGAGTATAGTGTCTTCAGTCTTCGTAGCGAATCAATGAAAGAATGTCATATCCTTCGAGTTTCTCACGTCCGCCAAGACCATCGAGTTCAATTAAGAATCCGATTCCGGCAACTGTTCCGCCTAATTTTTCGATCATTTGGATCGTTGCTTCAATCGTACCACCTGTCGCAAGCAAATCGTCAAGGATGACGACGCGTTGTCCCGGTTGGATTGCATCTTCGTGCATCGTCAAGACGTCTTTTCCGTACTCAAGACCATACTCGACACGGACTGTCTCGCGCGGTAATTTTCCTTCTTTACGAACAGGAACGAATCCGATTTCCATCGCGTAAGCTGCTGGGCAACCAACGACGAATCCACGTGCTTCTGGACCTGCGATGACATCTGCGCCTTTACTACGTGCATACTCAACGAGCGCATCGACCGATTGTTTATACGCCGGTCCGTTTTGCATGAGTGATGTGATGTCCTTGAAACTGATTCCTTCTTTCGGCCAATTCTCGACCTCTTTTATATGCTGTTTGAACTCCATGTCTTTTCCTCCTGCTTCGCCGCTTCTACCAAAGTATCAAAACGCTCTTTCAACTGAGCGAGTGACGAATAAATGTATTGTTGCTCGAGCTCTTGACGCGCTTCATGACGCTGGTACGTCGGTGCTTCCGTCAGATCTCGTTTTGCAGCATTTGGGTTCACACCCGGCAGCCCGTCCTCCATTGTAACAAGAAAATCAAGTTCCGAGAATACCGAATGCATAAAGTTAATCGATCGTTTCGTCCATTTTCGCGATTTTGACAAACGTACGAGACCTATCCGGAGCTCATCCCGTGGACATTTCGCAAAATACTGGAAGTACTGTTTGAAGTCCTCACGAGATGGAATCGTCTCGAAATAATAGCCTTCATCCTTAAAGGCACAATAAATCCGCTCTGCCTGTTGCACATATGGATAAAATGCTGCTTCCTCTTCCGGCAGGTCAAGAAAGACGATGTTTTGTCGAATCGGACCATTCAACGAACGTTCAGTGTATTTCTCCTTCATCTCATCGGTAAAGGCGACGAATGTCGTCGTCTCGTGCGGTAAGGCGAATAGATCGCTCAGCGGACGCTTACCTCCACGGTAATCAAAAACTTGAACATCTTCGACAGCGACGTCTTGAATCATCAATTGTGGTTTACGGAAACCATTCCATTCATTGATGTTCAGACTGCCCATCAAGTGAATCTCCGATAAGGTTGAAACTTCATCGACGAGGTCGCCGAAGCCGAAGCCGATTGCATCGAGTTCCTTCCCGTCGTCCGATAGGAGTGCCTTGACATGCGTCAGATCACGACCGATTCGTTTCATATCGCGAATCTTCGCCTGCTCAATGACGATCCGTGGCGCGGGGTTTCCCATCCCGAACGGTGCCAGTCGCTGAATGTCTTCAATCAACTGAATCGAGACATCACTAACGTGTAGACGTAGGTCGACATCGATTGTCGCGATGAACGCGTCATCCGGTAACGTGCTCGCTTGTTCATTCAAGCGTTGACGTAACGTCTCAACGTCATCAGAAGATAAAGTCATCCCAGCCGCAGCTGGATGTCCTCCGAAGTGTGGCAAGATATCTTCACACTTCGTCAGCTCAGCGAAGAGGTCAAAGGCTGGAATCGATCGCCCAGAACCTTTGGCTGTTCCTTTTTCAGCATCATGACACAGCATGATGACGGGGCGATGATATTTTTCAACAAGTCGCGAGGCGACGATCCCGACGACACCTGGGTTCCAGTCTGCCGCATCGACGACGAGGACGCGGTCATCCTTGAAGCGTTCCTCGACAAGCGCCGTTGCTTCTTCCGCAATCTGCTTGACGATATCTTGACGTTGCTTATTTTGTTGGTCGAGCTGTTTCGCGAGATGAAGTGCTTCATCTTTACTTTCTGCTAGCAACATCTCGAGCGCTGGCATCGCAGAATCAAGACGACCTGCTGCATTGATCCGTGGACCGAACGCAAATCCGACCGACTCTTCCGTTAGTTCGTCCTCAGTTAAACTGCAGACGTCACGTAACGCAAGGATACCTGGACGTTCACTTGCGTTCAGTGCTTCGATGCCACGAATCGCAAGCAAGCGGTTTTCGCCGACGAGCGGAACAAGATCGGCAATCGTTCCGAGCACGGCAAGATCGAGTAATTCGACTGGTTCACGATCAAGGAGAGCATGCGCGACTTTAAAAGCAACTCCTGCGCCTGCGAGTTTCGAGAACGGATACGCTGGATCAACACCTGGATGGATCAAGGCAAAGGCATCAGGTAACGTTTCTTTTGCTTCGTGATGATCGGTGATGATTAAATCGACCCCGAGTTCTTTCAGGACATCTGCTTCGTGGATACCGGAAATCCCACAGTCGACGGTGATGACGAGACTAAACCCTTCTTCCGCTGCCCAGCGAAATGCGGCTTCATTCGGTCCATAGCCTTCCGTGAATCGGTTTGGGATATAACACTCTGCCATCCCTCCGATTTCAATCAAGGCGTGCCAGAGAATCGCCGCGGAACTCACACCATCGACGTCATAATCACCGTAAATTAAAATCATTTCACCTTCGTTGACGGCACGTTGAATCCGTTCGACGACTTTTGGCATGTCTTTAAAAGCAAATGGATCATGAAATGCCATTTGATCGGTTTCTAAAAAATCACGGGCTGCTTCACGAGTCGTGAATCCCCGTTGGACAAGTAGTTGTGCGACGTGCGGTGAGATCGTGCCATCCGCCGTCAATTGTTCGATTTGTTCTGAATCGATGACTTTATCAAGCCATGTTTTTTTAGCATGGTACATCTCAAACCCTCCAATCAACTTCCCCATTATAATAGAAAATCCGCACCAGCGATAGCTGATGCGGATACTCTTTTAAGAAGCACGTTTTGTCCGACCCAGTGTCCGACCTTTCATGACGAGCCAGAGTTGCGCGGCGATGAAGATCGAAGAATACATCCCCATGATCAACCCGACAAGCAAGGCAAGACTGAATCCACGGATCGCTTCGCTACCGAAGATGTAGAGCGCTGCTGCTGTCATGATGACCGTCACGACGGTGTTGATCGAACGGACGATTGTTTGTTGAATCGATTCATTGACGATATGCGCCAACTCATCGAACGAAACTTTTCGTCCCCCTTTTTCGGCAAGTCCGAGATTTTCTCGAACCCTGTCGAACGTAACGATCGTATCGTTGACAGAATACCCGATGATCGTCAGGATCGCTGCAATGAAGTACAAGTTGACCTCAATTTGGAACAACGAGAAGAAGGCGACGATCATTAACGCATCATGCAATAGTGCAAGCACTGTCGCAATCCCGTATAACGGTTGGAATCGGAACGAGACATAGATGACGATCCCAAGTGACGCGAGTAAGACCGCATAAATCGCGTTACGCGCGATTTCTTGACCAACTTGCGCCGAAACCGTCGAGATACTCGGTTCTTTCTTATATTCCGTTTCAATCGTTTGTTTCATTTTAGAGATTTGATCTTGGCTGAATTCCCCAACGAACGTGACGTTCGCTAGTTTTCCACCTTGAGCAAATTGGATGCCATCGATTTCCGCAGCATCAATGCCTGACTCTTCAATGACAGAGCGGACATCGGCTTCCTTGATTTGATTCTCAGAAGAAATCTCGACGCGTGTACCTTGCGAGAAGTCGATCCCAAGGTTAAGACCGCGGAACGACAGCAAAAGTACCGAAATGATGACGAGGGCAATCGTGATCGCGAAATAGATTTTGCGATGTTTGACGTAATCGAATTTCGTAGGATTAAAGCTCACGGATTTCACTCTCCTTTACACCGAACCATGATTTCTTCTTATCGAACCATCGGCTACTGACAAGGAGTTGCATCAGGTAACGTGAGACAAAGACATTCGTGACGAAAGTGACAGCGATTGAGACCATCAACATGATGGCGAATCCTTTGACCGTGCTTGTACCGAAGTAGTACAAGACACCAGCAGAAATCAATGTCGTTAAGTTGGCATCAAGAATCGTACCGAACGAACGACGGTTTCCGGCTTTAAATGCGGATAAGACGGATTTGCCGCTTCGTAATTCGTCCTTGATCCGCTCTGCAGTGATGATGTTCGCATCGACCGCCATACCGACACCAAGAACGAGTGCCGCAATCCCCGGTAATGTAAGGACGGCATTAATCCCGTTAAAGAAGATCATGACGAGATAGATGTAGAACAACAAGGTAATAATCGAAACTAATCCAGAGATCCGGTAGAACACTAGCATGAACAAGAAGACAGCAGCTACACCGATAGCTGACGCGAAGAGTGTCTGATCAAGTGCATCCTGTCCAAAAGCAGCCGAGACTGACGTCGAATAGATTTCCTCGAGTTTGACCGGCAGTGCTCCTGCGTTAAGGATTGAGGACAATTGTTTACCATACTCGGCATCGATATCGCCACCGGAAATGATTGCCTTATCCGAGTTGATTGGTTGAGTGACCGATGCATCCGAAACGATTTTCGAATTCTTCTTTTGAATCTCTTTTTCGTACGTATCACCCTTTTCGTAATCGAGCCAGATGACAAGGCGGTTCGCCGGTGCTTGCATTTGTGAGACTTTTTGAGTTACTTCATAAAATTTCTGTTTTGACTTCATCGTCAATTCGACGAGTGGTTCATTCGTATTCGGATCATATCCGACTTTTGCTCCTTTAGCTTTTAAGTCTGAACCGTCAAGCAACAACTTATCGTTGATGTCACGGAATGACAATTGTGCCGTCGAAGATAGGATTTGACGCGCTTCCGTCTGATCCTTGACGCCAGCAAGTTGAACACGAATCCGGTTGTTACCTTCGATCCGAATATCCGGTTCAGAGACACCGAGAACATTGACACGGTTCTCAATTGCCGTCAATGTGGCACTCATCGCATTTTGGTCGATGACGTCTCCTTCTTTCAGTGGTTGTACTTCATACAAGACTTCGAAGCCACCTTTAAGGTCAAGGCCAAGCTTCGTATCCTTCAGCAACCATGACGATGTCGTACCGATTAGCACGAGCAACGCGATGACGACGATGAAGAATGTGGCAAGTTTCCCTTTCTTGATCATGCTACATTGTCCTTTCTCTAGTTCCCAGTATATTTTCAGACAACTTTGTTCTCCTACCCTAGCTTACAAAAGAAATGGTAATCTTAGCAAACGTTTTTCTCATATATAAACAGAAAAGACGCTCCGGAATCCGGAAAGCGTCTTTTCAATACCTTATTCGACCGTTTCGTCGCCCATGACAGTTGTTGATTTTTTCGTCACTTCTGCCACAGCACTTCGGTTGAATGTCAATTGTGCGTTTCCTGACTTCAATGTCACCGTCGTGTCGTCAACTTTTTGGACAACCCCGTGAAGACCACCGATCGTTACGATCGAATCGCCGCGTGAAAGTTCAGTTTGCATCTGACGCACTTGCTTCTGGCGTTTGTTCTGTGGACGGATCAACAAGAAATAGAACACCACGAAGATCAAGATCATCGGGAGGAATGTCAATAATTGTTGCATCATATTCAGCTCCTTTTATCATTCAAATCACGTTCATTATACCGTGAAAGGATTGATTTGTCAGACGATTTGTTAGAAATTCTTTGCGTTCGGTAAATTGTAACCGTATTCTTCGAAAAATTCTTCTTTAAAATCAAGCAGACGATCCTCACGAATCGCTTGGCGAACGCCTTCCATCAACTTGACGAGGAAGTGAAGATTGTGTGTCGAACAAAGATGAAGCCCAAACGTTTCTTGCGCGCGGATCAAGTGATGGATGTATGAACGCGAGTAATTCTTACATGCGTAGCAATCACATTTCTCATCGAGTGGACGGAAATCACGTGCATATTTCGCATTTCGGACGACAAGACGTCCTTGTGATGTCATCAACGTTCCGTTGCGTGCAATCCGTGTCGGTAAGACACAGTCGAACATATCGATTCCGCGAATCGCGCCTTCAATCAACGCATCCGGCGAACCGACGCCCATGAGGTAACGTGGTTTATCTTCTGGCATGAGTGGTGTCGTGAATTCGAGTGCTCGGTACATGACATCTTTCGGTTCACCAACCGAGAGACCACCGACCGCGTACCCTGGGAAATCAAGCGCAACGAGGTCTTTTGCACTTTGACGACGTAAGTCTTCATATTCTCCACCTTGGATGATACCGAACAGCGCTTGATCGTGCGGACGTTCGTGCGCTGCAAGACAACGTTCTGCCCAGCGGCTTGTTCGTTCGACAGATGCTTTCATGTACTCGTGAGAAGCAGGATATGGTGGGCACTCATCAAACGCCATCATGATGTCTGAACCGAGTGCGTTTTGGATTTCCATTGCTTTTTCCGGTGATAAGAACAGTTTGTCACCGTTTAAATGGTTACGGAAATGAACGCCTTCTTCCGAAATATTCCGGAGATCAGCGAGTGAGAAGACTTGGAAGCCACCTGAATCCGTGAGAATCGCGCCATCCCAGTTCATGAATTTATGCAGACCGCCCGCTTCCTTGATGACATCGTGTCCAGGACGCACCCATAGGTGATACGTGTTCGCGAGGATGATGTTCGCGTTCATATCCTTGATTTGTTCTGGTGCCATCGTCTTGACCGTCGCTTGTGTTCCGACCGGCATGAAGACCGGTGTCTCAAAACTACCGTGCGGCGTATGGACGATTCCTAACCGCGCTCCGGATTGTTTACATGTTTTGATATGTTCGTATGTTACCGCGTGTTTTGTCATTAGTTTCGTTCCTCTCTCGTTAAGAACATCGCATCACCGAAGCTAAAGAAACGATAGCCATTCGCGACAGCTTCTTCGTAGGCATGCAGAATGTGTTCCCGTGTCGATAACGCGGACACGAGCATGATCAATGTTGATTTCGGTAAGTGGAAGTTCGTGATCAATCCATCGATCCCTTTGACTTCCTGACCTGGGAAAATGAAGATGTCTGTCCAACCTGTTGCTTCGACGAAGTCACCGTGATCACGGATGACCGTTTCAAGCGTTCGCGTCGACGTCGTACCAACCGCGATGATCCGTCCGCCTTGTTTCCGTGTTTCGCGTAGCAGTGCCGCTGAACTTTCCGGCAATTCGTAGTACTCACTATGCATCTTGTGACTATCGACGTCGTCGACCGAAACAGGACGGAATGTGCCAAGTCCGACATGTAACGTCAACGGTGCGATCCGGACACCTTTCGCTTGAAGCGCTTCGAGCAATTCCGGTGTGAAGTGAAGACCCGCTGTTGGTGCAGCGGCGCTCCCGCGTTCGCGAGCGTAGACCGTCTGGTAACGATCTTGATCTTCCAGTTGTTCATGAATGTACGGCGGCAATGGCATCGTTCCGAGTTGATCGAGCACTTCGTAGAAAATCCCGTCGTAGAAAAACTTCAGAATCCGTCCCCCGTCTTCAAGTGCTTCGACACACTCAGCACGGAGTAATCCGTCACCAAACGACAGAATTGTACCTGGCTTGACTCGTTTTGCTGGTTTTGCTAGCGTTTCCCAAACATCGTCACTCGTCTGCTTCAAGAGCAACAATTCGATTTTTCCACCTGTCTCTTCCTTTACACCAAAGAGACGTGCTGGTAAGACTTTCGTATCGTTGATGACGAGTGTATCGCCTTCCCGGAAGTGGTCGACGATATCATGGAAGTGTTGATGCTGAATCGCACCTGTCTCCCGGTCGAGGACCATCAATTTCGAACTCGTCCGGTCGAGCAATGGCACTTGAGCAATTTGTTCTTCTGGTAAATGAAAATCAAATAAGTTTACATCCATTGGTTCAATTTCCTTCTTTCAGTCCTAAATGTTGGCGGGCGAACGGTGTTAAGACACGTCCGCGCGGGGTACGTTGTAAAAAGCCTTGTTGTAACAGATATGGTTCATACACATCTTCGATCGTCTGCGCATCTTCTCCGATTGTCGCTGCAATCGTCTCAAGACCGACCGGACCACCGGCAAACCGTTCTGCAAGCGATCGTAGTAAACGATGGTCGACATCGTCGAGTCCGAGCGCATCGACATGCAAGCGATCAAGTGCACTTGTCGCAAGCGAGGCATCGATCTCAGTTTGATGAGCAACTTGAGCGAAGTCACGGACACGCCGTAACAACCGGTTCGCGACACGTGGTGTTCCGCGTGAACGAAGGGCGATCGCTTCTGCTGCGAGACGATCCGCTTCGAATCCAAACAGACGTGATGTCCGGGTCACGATGGCAGACAACTCTGACATCGTATAATATTCAAGCTTCAGCGTCACGCCAAAACGATCACGTAGCGGTGCCGACAGCATCCCGGCACGCGTCGTCGCACCGACGAGTGTAAATGGTGGCAAGTCGATCCGAACGCTACGCGCGAGTTCCCCTTGACCGATGACGATATCGAGACAATAGTCTTCCATTGCCGGATATAGAATCTCTTCGATCGATCGACTCAACCGATGAATCTCATCTATGAACAGGACGTCTCCCGGCTCAAGTGATGAGAGAATTGCCGCCAGATCACCTGGTCGTTCGATCGCAGGACCGGCTGTCGTCTTGATGCCGACCCCCATCTCGTTTGCGATGATTGTCGCAAGCGTCGTCTTACCAAGACCTGGAGGACCGTAGAGAAGAACGTGATCGAGTGTTTCCTGACGAATTTTTGCCGCCTCGATGAAGACACTTAAGTTTCCTTTTGCTTTCTCCTGCCCGATATATTGTTCGAGCGTCTGAGGACGCAGACTCCACTCTTCTTGATCTTCCGCATGGGCGGATTCTGACAAAATGCGCTCTTCCATGTCCTCACCTCACATTCAATAACAACTGGAGTGCCCGTTTAACATATTGATCCGTTGACAGGACTTCTGCCTGCAACGCTTTTTTGACTTTTTCGACTTCTCGATCACTGTAACCGAGCGCCGTCAGAGCTTCACAGGCTTCGTTCAGCTCTGCGTTACCTTGTGCGAACAAGCCTTCGCTCGGTACGTAGTCTGGCGCGAGCTCTGCTAACTTTCCTTTTAGGTCGAGTGTCATTTGTTTTGCTGTCTTTTTGCCGACACCTGGGAACTTGACGAGATAACTTTCCTTTTCTTGTTCGATCGCTTCAACAAGCGCATCGACATTCCCTGATGCGACGATTGCAAGCGCTCCTTTTGGTCCGATCCCTGTCACACCGAGCAACTTCGTGAACAAGGCACGCTCACGCCGGGAACGGAATCCAAATAAGACTTCTTGGTCCTCACGGACATAGTGATACGTATATACGATGATCTGTTCGTCTCCGGTCCGATAAAAAAACGGGTTCGGTGCTACGATCTTGTAGCCAATCCCGCCAACTTCTACCGTCACGAATTCCGCACAGACATAAGCGACTTCGCCGCGTACGAATTCTATCAATGTGGAACGCTCCCATCCTTAAACAAACTCTCGTGTTATTGTAGCATACATCTTCGTTTGGCTTCAAAGCGTTCTTCAGCAAAAATCAATACATACGTTCGCTCTCTCAATCAGAAGACAAAAAGCGTGATCGTTTGCACGACCACGCTCTCACTCTCTATTTTACGAACGCTCAAGCATTCGTTCGAGCGCCAATACGGCATGCCGCGTCGTCTCTGCGTCGACTTTAATGATGTTGACCGGCTCACCTGCTTCGACCTGTTCGAGCGCCCAAGCCAAATGCGGCAAGTCAATCCGGTTCATCGTCAGACATGGACACATGAACGGATTGAGCGACACGATGTCGAGATCCGGATGAGTCGTCGCGAGTCGATTGACGAGGTTCATCTCTGTTCCGATCGCCCACTTCGTTCCAGGAGCAGCCTGTTCGATTTGTTGAATGATGTACGCAGTTGATCCATTGAGATCAGACGCTACTACGACTTCATGCGAACATTCCGGGTGAACGAGAATCTTTCGCTCCGGATCCGTCTTACGGAACTGTTCAATTTGACCGACTGTGAATTTCTCATGCACCGAGCAGTGCCCTTTCCATAAGATGACGCGGACGTCTTGGTCCTCCCCGTCAAAAACGAGTTCGTCGCGAATCGGATCCCAAATCGCCATCTGCTCTAACGGAATTCCGAGCGCATGTGCCGTATTGCGACCGAGATGTTGATCCGGCAGGAAGAATAAGATGTCTCGTTCAGCAAGCGCCCACTCGACCATCTGGACAGCGTTCGATGATGTCACCGTCGCCCCACCGTGACGACCGACGAATGCTTTGATGGCTGCTGTCGAATTGACATACGTCAACGGTAAGATCGAATCTCCGAACCGTTCCGTCAAGATCGTAAAGGCACGCTCCGTTTGTATATCATTCGCCATATCTGCCATCGAACAGCCAGCACGCATGTCAGGCAAAACGACCGTATGTGACGCATCGGTCAACATATCTGCCGTCTCCGCCATAAAGTGAACACCGCAAAAGACCGTATATTCGGCTTCTATCATCTGCTTCGCGACTTGTGCAAGCTGGAGCGAATCTCCCGTCGCATCCGCGAACTGGACGACTTCGTCTTTTTGATAGTGGTGGGCAGGTAAGAATAAGCGACTGCCCATCCGTGCTTTGACCCCTTCGATGATCGCAATCAATTCTGCTTCTGATTGCTGTAAGTATGACGCCGGAATCCCTTCGTGACGTAATAGATCAAATGACATCTTTTTTTCCTCCTTCGATTTTCATACTAATATCAAGTGCTGTTACTGAATGCGTCAACGCACCGAGTGAGATGACGTCTGCTCCGCTATCCACGAAGTCTGATAACGTGTCTATCGTAATCCCGCCGGATAGTTCGACCGTGATATGTGGTGGAATCAATTGCCGGAGCTGTTTGATTTCTGCTGGTGTCCGGTTATCGAGCATGATGATGTCGACTTTTGCAGCCACTGCCTCAAGCACTTCCGCTTCCGTCTCAACTTCGACTTCGATTGGTGTCGTATGACCTGCAACTCGTTTTGCTCGCATCACCGCTTCCGTAATCGATCCCGCGACCGTGATGTGGTTATCTTTGATCATGACCGCGTCATCGAGTCGTCCGCGATGACTATAGCCACCACCGACGCGAACGGCGTGTTTTTCTAGCATCCGTAATCCAGGAGTCGTCTTCCGTGTATCCGTGATTCGGATTCGTCCTGCTACTACCTCGACCGCTTGACGTGTCTGCGTCGCAATCCCAGATAAGCGTTGCACAAGGTTCAAAGCGACGCGTTCTCCGCTTAAAATATCCTGTAACGAACCAGACCACTCAGCAAGGAGCGTTCCTCGCGTGACGACCGTCCCTTCCGCTATATGAATCGTCACGTTGACTTGTAACAGATGCGCCATCTCACGAATAATGTCTCCTCCACAGAAGACACCGTCTTCCTTTGCTAAAAAACGACCGGTTCCGCGTTCTTGTCCCGTCAGACATCCTTCACTCGTGATATCCCACTGTCCGATGTCCTCGATTAAAAATGCCTCCAGTTGTTGCCGTAACTGCCACTTGTTCAATGTTCTCATCCTCTCCTGTCAACCGACTTCGCGCCCCTTCAAGCAATAGACATGCTGTCACGTAACGTAATCGATTTTCTTCTGCTTCCTGTCCGGATTCTTCTAATGCCCAGCCTTTTAACGCATCCAGACATTCTTGTACCTGCCTAATATCCATTTCGACACCGATGACCTGCGATAAACGGTCTGTTACGGAACGAAGTGTTCCTGGACGTCGTTTGACGCGTTCTAGCTTTAAATCAGGTAATAACTTGAGCTGTTCTGCTACTGCTTTCCCCATGACGACACACTCAAGAAGCGAGTTCGACGCCAGACGATTTCGACCGTGCAGTCCGATCGATGCTGTCTCGCCGACCGCGTAAAGTCCTTCGACATTCGTCTGCCCTGTCAGATCCGTCTCGATTCCACCCATTAAGAAATGAATGCCTGGTGCGATTTCAACGAGATCTGGATTTATGTTCAGTTTTTCACATTTTTCGACAAACGTTGGAAACCGTTTTGTTCGATCAACGACTTTTGACGTGTCGAGATAGACCGGTTCGTGTTTTCGCACCTCATGGATTCGTTTTGCGACTTCATCGCGCGCCGCTAAATCTTGCATCGGATGATCTGCCATGATCCGGTCCCCGCTTTTCGTCACAAGAATGGCTCCTGCTCCGCGTAGTGCTTCCGTAATCAAACCTTCTGAGCGACCTGCATGAACAAGTACCGTCGGATGGTGCTGGATATAGCCGAGATCACGAATCGTCGCTCCCGCTTCAAAAGCGAGTGCAATCCCATTTCCTTGAATCGATGGATCATTCGTCGACGACGCGAATATTCCACCAACTCCACCAGTAGCGAGAATCGTTGCTCGCGCCACAATCTCGATCGGTTCTCCATGGCTATATCCAACTGCACCTACAACCTGTCCATTTACTTGAATCAATTCCGTGATACACGTCTGCTCAAGAATCGGAAAAGGCACTCGCGGCATTAACGTCTCCATGATTCGTTTGCCAGTCTCGTCCCCGCCAGAGTGATAAATCCGCGGCAAACGGTGCGCACCTTCTCGACCGAGCAAGAACTCTCCCTCGGATTGATCAAACAGGACACCTTGTCGTAACAAGAATTCCATTGCCTCGGCTCCTGATCGGGTCACATAATCAACAGCGGACGGATTGATGCGCCCTTTTGCCGCCTGACACGTATCTTCAAAATGACCACGATGATCAACTTCCGCATAAGCAGAAGCAATCCCACCTTGTGCTCGGACAGAGTTGGTCTCAAATCGCGTGCCTTTTGTGACAAGCAACGCTTCAGTTCCAGGCGGAAGATGCAAGGCGACCGAAATCGCAGCAAGCCCTGTTCCGATGATCAATACATCCGTCTCAAGCCTTTTATGTAAAGACATATGTTTTACACCTCTATATCTAAATGTTTACTATTGACTTGACAATAAGTTTGGCATACTTTTAGCTGAGTGACAAGACGAAAGGACAGGATTTTTTCATGATCTATCTCGATTACGCAGCTACTACTCCGCTGCATCCACAAGCACTCGACCATTATCAACAAGCCGCTCAATCGTTCTACGGCAACAGTTCTTCTCTTCATGACATCGGTGGGGATGCAGAACGCCTGCTTCAACGAGCACGACAGTATCTGATGCAACAATTAGCTCAAAAAGAAGGATCTATCATCTTTACAGGAAGCGGTTCAGAAGCAAATTACATCGCTTTGACACACTTGATACGACAGAGTAACAAATCAGTTGTCTTGACACTTCGATGTGAACACGACTCGGTCTTGCTTCCACTTGCGCGCTGGGCACAAGAAACACGTCATTTTTCTCTACTGCCGGACGGAACGTTCGACTGGGATCGATTCGTTACGGCTTGTACGGACGAGGTTGGTGTCGTCTCGATTCAACACGTCAATTCGGATACCGGTTTTCGGTTCCCAGTCGAACGAATTGCAGTATATTGTCAATCGCGCGGGATTCTGTTTCATTGCGATGGGGTTCAAGGATTTTTAAAAGATGATATTACCATCGACTCCTTTGACGCTTACACGATGAGTAGCCATAAAGTCTACGGTCCTAAAGGGTTAGGTGCCTTGTATTTGCGACGACCGCTCTTTAGTCCCTACTACGAAGGACATCATGAGTTCGGGATTCGCCCAGGCACAGTCGATGTTCCGGGAATTGCCGCCTTCATCGCTGCCTGTGAGGCGTCGCGCTTAGAAAATCCAGGAATCCAGGCATCCAGTCAGGTATTTCGTGGTATGCTAAAAAAAACATTGTCTTCGTCTCGTTATCTGATCGTTGAATCTCCAACGCAACTGGCTTCCATCTGTGCCATCCATACGAAACAACGGGACGGTCAATACGCGTTGCTCGCCTTGAATCGTGCTGGAATCGCCGTTTCCGCCGGTAGTGCCTGTCGGGCTGGAGAAAATGGTCCGAATGCGACATTACGCGCCATCGGCTTCGATGAATCGGCGGCTCATGGATTGATTCGACTCAGTTTTGGAAGACACACGACGAACGAAGAAATCGAACAGTGCATTGATGTGTTGAACACGATCTCATGACACTGGAGAAAGGTAGGAGACATCATGGGGAAACGCATCTCCGGAGAAGAACGCCGGAAATCATTACTTCGTATGATTGAGGAAAGTGAACAACCTGTTACGGGAACAGCACTGGCGAAACAAGCAGGCGTCAGCCGCCAAGTGATCGTGCAGGATTTATCATTGTTAAAAGCAAAAGGATATCCCGTCATCGCGACAGCTCGTGGGTATTTGATCAATGACCCTGAAATCGACGGTTCGAAATTACGCCGCAAGATCGTCTGTCGCCACGGCATCGAGCAATTAAAGGATGAATGTGATGCCATCGTTGACGAAGGCGTCGTCATCCGGGATGTCATCATCGAGCATCCTGTCTACGGCTTCATTACAAGTGAGTTGATGCTAAAAAGCCGCCGAGATGTCCGTGTACTGCTTGAACAGCTAGAGGAGACACAAGCTACTCCACTGTCGAGCTTGACCGACGGAGTCCATATCCATACGCTTGAAGCGGATCATGAAGACGCACTAGAAGCAGCTATCGCAAAACTTGACCATCTTGGAATCCTCGTCTCGGAACTCGATGTCTGAACATCAAAAAACCGCCTATTCCTAAGGAATGAGCGGTTTTTATTGTTACATCGATTCAAGCGGTAGCTCTGGCATCATAGCGGGAGGATCAAACGTCGCTAAGACTTTCCGGACGCGGCGGTTCTCGATATGCAAGACCGTCAACGTGACACGTTCATAACGCATCGCCGTTCCGACGTCCGGCAGTTGTCCGCTTTCCTCCATGATCCATCCCCCGAGTGACTGGGCATCGGTGTCCGGCATCGTCAATTGAAATTGCTGACAGAAGTCTTCAATGTCATACTCCGCTAGACATTCGAATTGTTCTGGACCAATCCGTTTCGTGTATTCCAATGATTCATCGTGCTCATCCCAAATCTCCCCGACAATTTCTTCTAAAATATCCTCAAGGGTGATCAGACCTGCCGTCCCTCCGAACTCATCGAGCACGACTGCCATATGGGACTGCTTGACTTTGAGTTCCGGCAATAAATCCATCAATCGTGTCTGTGGTACGACGAACGATACCGGTCGAATCCATTCCCGGATATCGACGGAACCATTTTTCACGTATGCACGCAGAAAGTCCCGTTCCGATAAGACACCGATGACATGATCAATTGAGTCCTTATAGACCGGTAGACGAGAATAGCCGCCTTTTTGTACTTCTGCAAGGATGTCTTCGAGCCGCGCATCGATATCGATCGCTTGAATATCCATGCGTGGCGTCAAAGCATTCTCTACCGTTGCATGTTGAAAATCAACCGCCTGGTGGACAAGTTCAGCTTCAGCGATTCCCATAATTCCCTCTTCCTGACTGATATCGACGAGTGCCTTGAGTTCCTGTTCGGTCACGAGTGGCCCTTTGGGATCGGCTCCAATCAATCGAAGCGCAAACTGGCGTAAGCGGAGTAACAGGAAAACGAGCGGTCGAAAGCACAGTAAGAAGAAGCGCAGTGGACGTCCGATCAATAACACGTAACGTTCCGTATGCTCACGGGCATACGATTTCGGAATCAATTCTCCAAACAACAGCAACAGAAAGAACAGCCCAAGAAAGGCAATGGTCTGCGTTGCGATCGTCTCGGCGAACTGGATGATCCACCAGCCGCCAAACAAGATGAAGCCGACATTGACGAGCGTATTCCCGATCAAAATCGACGTCAATGTCTCCTCATAACGTTGAAGCAACCGAAACACACGGGACGCACGCGCGTCCCCTGCTTCAGACTGGTGCAACAACCGCAACCGATTGACACTCGCGAGTGCTGTCTCGGCTGAGGAAAAGAACGCGGATAAGATGAGAATCGGAATTAACCAAACGAATGAAATCATGGGCAATGGGTCCACGATGCTTTCACACTCCGTTTCCTAGTGGAATGAACCGCTTAGAAGGATGACTCAACGAATTCAAATTCGAAATCACGGATTCGAACGACATCGCCGTCGATTGCACCAAGACGACGTAACTCTTCGTCGACACCCATTTGACGCAGTGTCCGAGCGAAACGTTTAATCGATTCTTCACGCATGAAGTTCGTCATCGTGAAGAGTTTTTCGATTCGTGGTCCTTTGATGACGAAGCAGTCGTCTTCATCTTTCGAAATCGTAAAGCCGGCTTCAGGTGCTTCATAACCGTAGACGACACGTGGTGTCGCTGTTTTCTCTTCGAGTTCCTCAAGACCGAATTCTGGCGTCGCATCAACGAGGTCAGCGATTCGGAATAAGAGATCACGTAATCCTTGGCGTGTTGCTGCTGAAATCTCGAATACTTCAAGCTCTGGGAAAGCTTCCTTGAAGGCTTCGAGATGTTCTGCCGCATCCGGCATATCCATCTTGTTCGCGACGACGACTTGTGGACGCTCTGTCAAGCGGAGATTATAGTCCGCGAGTTCTTTATTGATGATGTTGTAGTCTTCGATTGGATCGCGTCCTTCCATCCCACTCATGTCGATGACGTGGACGATCACTTTCGTCCGCTCG
Source organism: Exiguobacterium sp. EF_C8 (assembly GCF_054956715.1). Lineage (NCBI taxonomy): Bacteria > Bacillati > Bacillota > Bacilli > Caryophanales > Exiguobacterium > Exiguobacterium sp. EF_C8. The sequence continues at coordinate 2,256,142 of NZ_CM143264.1, forward strand.
ACGTGACGCAGGAACTGATGACCGAGTCCGACGCCTTCACTTGCGCCTTCAATCAATCCTGGCAAGTCAGCCATGACGAAGCTACGGCTATCTTCCGTTTCGACGACGCCGATGTTCGGTGTGATCGTCGTGAAGTGATACGCGCCGATTTTTGGACGTGCTGCTGAAACGACAGATAACATCGTTGATTTCCCGACACTCGGGAAGCCGACAAGACCAACGTCTGCTAGCATCTTCAGTTCAAGCTTCAAGTACTTCTCTTCCCCTGGCTCACCGTTTTCCGCGTGTTCAGGTGCCGGGTTGGCTGGTGTCGCAAAACGTGTATTTCCACGTCCGCCACGTCCGCCTTTTGCGACGATCGCTTGTTGTCCATGATGGACGAGGTCAGCGATAACCGCGTTCGTATCATCATCATAGACGACCGTGCCTGGTGGAACCTTGACGATTAAATGCTCGGCTTTACGACCGTGCATCCCTTTTGACATTCCGTTTTCACCTTGAACCGCTTTAAAGTGACGTTTGTAACGGAAGTCCATCAATGTCCGAAGTCCTTCGTCGACTTCAAGGACGACGTGAGCTCCGTGACCACCGTCACCGCCAGCAGGACCGCCGTCCGGAACGTATTTCTCGCGACGGAACGCTACTTGTCCACGTCCTCCGTCACCTGCTTTTACATAAATATTTACCTGATCGACAAACATGTCGGATCCCTCCTCTTACTTCTCTTCCTCAAACGGAAGACTTTCAATCTCAATCACACACTCATTTTCCGTCTGCGACTCGATTTCCATCGGCGTCACTAGATCCTTAAGGCGCGACATATCTAGTAGATCCCGATAGATCTCGATGGTCACGCCCTCGTGGAAGGTCACGGATACTTCTCCTACTCCTACATCAATCATGGTGATGGCTGCTTCGACGAGTTGCTTCAACCGCTCATCTTCCATGTGGGGTGCTCCGATGACATCATACGTCACAGTTTTGCCTGACCATTCAGCTTGCAGCAACGCCAGTGCGGTTTTCGGCAATCCGATTTGCGCTAGACGTCCTTCCCGAGATGCTTGCTCCCGGTACGCCGAACAGATCGACTCGACTGCTTGTTCGTCTCCGATCGCGCCATACGAACGGACGAGTTGTATCCGGTTCAACCACTCGTGACGAAGAGTCTTTAAAAGATCAAGTACCTGTTGTTCCTCCATCGGTCGTTCCCTCCTAAAAAAAACAGACCCTAACCCTCGAAAGTGGCTAGAGTCTGCTTCGTCGATCCTTATGCTGGGTAAACGCTGACTTGTTTCTTGTCGCGTCCGAGACGTTCGAAACGAACGACACCAGTTGCAGTTGCGAAAAGTGTATCATCGCCACCACGTCCGACGTTCATACCTGGGTGAATCTTCGTACCGCGTTGACGGTAGAGGATTGAACCAGCAGAAACAGTTTGACCGTCTGCACGTTTCGCCCCAAGGCGTTTCGATTGCGAGTCACGACCGTTCTTTGTCGAACCTACCCCTTTTTTCGATGCGAAGAACTGAAGATTAAGTTTCAACATGTGGAATCCACCTCCTATACTTGTTCAAGTTGGATAAACTCACCGTAACTTTCAGCGATGGTACCAAGCTGGACCAAAGTCGCCTCCAGTAACAATTGGGTGCGTTCACTGACATCCGGTGCTAAGTCAGCATACGGTTCTACATAAAAGTAGCCACCTTCTTGTTGTTCTGCCATTTCAAGGAGCAGGACCTGCCCGAGTAATGCTTCTATGGCATTGTATGCCCCGAAGATCACCGACGAGACGCCGGCACAGACAAGGTCGAGACCTGGTTCTGCGAACTCGGCATGTCCTGTCACTTCGATGGAGCGGACGAGTTCCGCTTCATCTCGTCGAATCTTGACACGTATCATGGCTTACGCTTCGATTTTCTCGATGCGGACCTTCGTGTAAGGTTGACGGTGACCTTGCTTACGACGGTAGTTCTTTTTCGCTTTCATTTTGAAGACAGTGATCTTTTTCGCGCGAGCGTGTTTGATGACCGTTGCTACGACCTTCGCACCTTCTACGAGTGGAGCGCCGACTTTAACATCGTCACCACCAAGGATCAATACTTCACCAAATTCAACTGTGCTGTCGACGTCTGCGTTTAATTTCTCAACGTAGATTTCTTGGCCAGCTTCGACTTTGACTTGTTTACCACCAGTTTTGATAATTGCGTACATTACGTGCACCTCCTCTTAGGAACTCAGACTCGCCATCACGGGCAGCAGATGCTTTAAAACCCGGTCTGTGCGGTTGTAGTCATTTGGGTGCTTCCAAACGAACTAACGTTATTCAGAATACCAAACGTTCTTCCACCTTGTCAATGCTGTTCTGAAGGATTATTCCGATCGCTTGATGAAATCGAGACAGTCTTGTGACGACCCAGTGAATAGGACGGCTGGATCGCCTTCTAACACGTGCACCTCGAGTGGTTGGCGAGAGATGAATTCGTCTTGTAACAAGTGACGCGGCGCGCGAATCACGACCGCTTCCGCATAGGTCGCAATCTCAAGCAATTTCGGTTCAATCAACCGATAGACGCTTAATCGTGTCCATTGACCGGATTCCTGCGATCGTTCCTGCAATGATTTTCCGTGTCGTTGTCGCGTCAGTTCGCATAAGCCCATCTTCGTAAATCCATACACTTCGATTTGTTTCGTCTCGAGTGCGGCTCGTTCTTTGAGAAGTTGGGTCACCCGTGTCTGACCTTTACTTGAGCCACGTAAAAAATCGATTGCAATCATTCCGCTGATATTACGTAACCGTAATTGTCGCATAACTTCGACGGCAGCCGCTTCATTGATTTGATCAAACGTCCGCTTTTGTTCTTTGACCGAGATCGTCTTCCCACTGTTGACGTCGATGACAGTCATCGTCTCGACTTCTTCAATCAAGAGATACGCTCCTCCGTCGAGCCAGACGACCCGTTGCATCGCTTTTTCGATTGCCCCATCAATGGCTTCCATCTCAGGTAAGCGCCCTTTTCGTAGCGATCGTTCAACAGACAGACCGAGTAATTCGAGTCGTTCTTTTTCCTGACGCGTCATGACGAGCGCATCGGTGACATGCGGAAGTCGCTTCGCTTCCTGGACGATCAATGCCTCGTCTTGCTCAAGACGCGGCGCCTGCATGAGTTCTTTATGCCGTATCCGTAATGACTGTAACTCTTGTTTCAATTCGTCGATTGATGCTTTCGCTGCCTCCGTCCGGTAAAGAATCCCTTCTTCTTCCGTCGTCGTCAATTGCTCCGCCAGTTGACGCTGGACGACGAGATCCAACTTCCGACTGAAACGGACGCGGCGACCGTACGGGAAATAGACAAGATAACGTCCACCATAAGTGATGTTCTGCGTCACCTTGTGTTGCTTCGGTGCGACCCCTTCCTTGACGACCTGAACGAGCAATGTCTGCCCGACCTGGACGGCTTGTCCGATTGTTGGCACGTCCGGATAGCGACGAAGTGCTTCCACCGTTTCATTAAGCGGTAAGTAAAGCGGCGTACCGTCAGTCGCGATCAAAAAGGCTGCTCCGAGCGTCGGATGCAACCGGTCGACCTTGGCATAAACGAACGTTCCGACCCGGATCTCGTCACGCATCCGTTCATGATATTCAATCAATCGACCGCCTTCGACCAACGCCAATCGTTCGAGTGAAGCGGTCTGTTCACTAATCCATCGCATACTGATCCCTCCAAAAAAATTAGACTAGGCGCGACGATGTCGTCCTAGTCTAATTTCCCATTCTTATTTCATCCCAAGCATCTTCTTCAATTTGACGAAGAAACCTTTTTGCGGTTGTTCATTTAAATCAAGCAGTGGCACGGATTCTCCGAGAATCCGGCGGGCGATGTTCCGGTAGCCGAGTCCAGCCCGATTATCCGGATTCATCGTCACAGGCACACCGCGGTGCGAAGCGGCGATGACTTCTTCATCATCTATGATCAGACCAAGCAGATCGATTGAAAGAATACGCATAATCTCATCGATATCGAGCATATCACCTGATGCCATCATGTGCGAACGCACCCGATTGATGACGAGTTTTGGAACGATGTTTCGTTCTGAGCGTTCGAGCATCCCAATGATCCGGTCCGCATCTTGGACGGCTGCTTTTTCCGGTGTCGTTACGACGACAGCTTCATCCGCTCCAGCAATCGCATTCATGAATCCTTGTTCGATTCCTGCCGGGCAGTCAATCAATACAAAATCGTATTCAAGTTTCAGCGTGTCGATGATTGCCTTCACCTGTTCGGGTGTGACGGAGGACTTATCCTTTGATTGAGCAGCAGGCAACAGATACATCTCTTCAAAACGCTTATCGCGGACGAGCGCTTGGTGCAATTTACATTGTCCCGTTACGACATCAACGATGTTATAGATACTCCGGTTATCGAGACCAAGCACGATATCCAGATTGCGTAACCCGATATCTGTATCGACGAGACAAACCGAATGCCCCATCAATGCAAGTGCTGTTCCGATGTTCGCCGTCGTCGTTGTCTTACCGACGCCGCCTTTACCGGATGTGACGACGATGGCGCGTCCCATATTCGTCTTCGCCTCCATATGTACCTGTTCTTTCACTTGTTCCATATCCGTCACCCTCTTTCACTATCAATCGCAAACTGATCCATCCGCGCAAGCGGAACGGTTTGAAGGCGGGAGAATTCCACCCCGTCTTCGCCTAAAAATGCACAGCCCATATCGAGAGCAGGAATCGGTGCGTCATCCGGCTCCTCATGGACGGTTCCAGCGACCGCGACCCATTTCGGTTGCAACACACTTGCAGCGATGACTGCTTCCGTATTACCACCTTTACCTGCATGAACGGTACCACGCAAAGCTCCGAGACAATAGATACTTCCTGTCGCATGTACGACCGCCCCCGGATTGATATCTCCGATGATGACGATCGAACCTTCAACATCTAATACGTGCCCACTGCGTGCCGTGCCACCAAAATAATGGAACGTCCGCTCTCCGTACAAGGCTTTTGCCTCGTCTTTCGTGATGCATTCACTGTCATAGCCTTTGAAAGAGAAGGAATCATGTCGCGCGACGATAGATTCGACGGCCGTCAACACCCCTTCATCGACATAACGTCGACCGAAGAAGAAGGTGATGGGTACGGCGCGTCCGTTCTCGACGGATTTGTCCGCAAGCGTCAACTCTAAATCGTCAAGAAATTCATCCACACTGCACCTTTCATTCACATAGACGGCGAGGCCACCACGATGGCCTTTCATCGTTACATAACGTTTACGCTCAATCATGACTCATCCTCTTTTCTCGTCAAGGGTCGACTGCACGAGTCGGGTCATCGGATAATACAGGATGATGATCCCGATCAACTGGGCAACCAAACTCCTTGGAATGATCTGTGTCGCGAGTTCTTGGAAGGAAACCCCGACACCAACGACCGAAGCCGTGAAGAAATATATATCGAGTTCATACAAAATGGCACTGAACGTGAACGTGACGAGAATCGTCAATACGTTCTCCTTTACATATTTTAGCACGAAGCTACTAAAAAGCGGAATGGCGGATAACGCAAATAAGTAAATTCCGATAATATCCGAGTACACGAAATCATAGAGCAATCCGAAAACGAGTCCGAATCCGAGTGCTTGTTCAAGCTTCCCGTACCGACCGAGGAACATCAGACCGATCAAGGTCGTATGAATGACATACGGCGAACCATCTCCAAGCGGTCCCGCGAACAACGTTCCTTCTAAGATAAAAAGAAGGAACACGGCGAAAAACAACTTAACGTTATTCACGAGTGTCCCCTCCCTTATCGGTCTCAGCGAAAGGTTCCTTCGCTTCGCGTTCAATCACGAAGACATGACCGAACTGTTCGAAGTCTGCTGCCGGTTTGACGTATGCGATTTTCGAAGCCCCATACTGATCGGATTTCACTTCTTCGATTTTTCCGATGACGATCCCGCTCGGATACTTTCCACCAAGACCGGACGTCGTGACGGTCTGCCCTTTTTTCAGCTTCGCGTCGTTCGGAATTTTCGTGAACTTGAGTAGTTTCGTCTCTTCATCGAAGCCTTCAATCGTTCCGAAGACTCCTTTTCCTTTCGTGTCGTCTGCCGTTGCCGAAACGTTATTCGTCCGACTCGTATCCGACATCAACTGCACAAGGGACGTATAAGCGCTCGCCTGGATGACGCGACCGATCAATCCATCTGCTGTTACGACGGCCATGTTCGGTTTGACCCCTTTTTGTTCGCCGATGTTAATCGTCACGAACCGTTGCCATTCGGACGATGTCCGCCCGATCATCTCTGCCGGTAACAGTTTATAGTCGCGAATCGAACCTTTGAGGTCGAGCATGTCTTTTAATTCTTTATTCTCACGCTCAAGATCACGGACTTTAACGGCATTGCCGGCATAGTCGTTCAATCGTGATTTCAAGTGTTCATTTTCTTTGTACACGTCACGCACTTCTTTAATCGAAGTGACCGTATCATCAATCCAGCCAATCGGTGTCGCGAAAAGGCGTTGACCGACGCCCACGGTATCACGCACGAAGCTTTGATACCAGTGGGATTGGTTACGCCCTTGCAGCGAAATCCCGATTAAGATCACCAAAAGGAGAAAACTAAGGAGTGTGATGAGCAGTTTTCGATTATTTAAAAATCGCTTCATCGCTCATCCCGTCCTTATCTTTTTTGCGAGATGCCTGATTTCGAACGAAGGACATTCATCATCTCGAGTGATTTTCCTGTACCGATTGCGACACAATCAAGTGCGTTTTCTGCAACGAGTGTCAAAATACGTGTTTCGTCTTCGATGACAGCATCAAGGTTCTTCAAGAGCGCCCCACCACCTGTCAGGACGATACCGCGGTCCATGACGTCTGCTGATAATTCAGGAGGTGTCTGCTCAAGCGTGTGCTTAACACCTGCAAGAATCGCTTCGACCGTATCTGAAAGTGCGTCACAAATTTCAGCACTTGTGACTTCGATCTGTTTCGGAAGACCTGTGACGAGGTCGCGTCCACGGATTTCCATCGTTTCGTTCTCTGATTCTTCATCGATGCGAGCATAACCGATCGTCATTTTCAACGTCTCAGCTGTCCGTTCCCCAATCATCAAGTTGTATTTCGATTTGATGTAACGAATGATAGACTCATCCATCTCATCACCACCGACACGGATCGATTGGCTTGTGACGATACCACCGAGTGAGATGACAGCAACTTCTGTCGTACCACCACCGATGTCGACGACCATCGAGCCTGTTGGTTCTGAAACCGGAAGACCTGCACCGATTGCTGCTGCGAATGGTTCTTCGATCGTGTATGCTTCACGCGCACCCGCAAGTTTCGCTGCATCTTCAACCGCACGTTTTTCGACCGATGTAATACCACTTGGTACACAGATCATGACGTTCGTCTTAGAAGAGAACAAGCCTTTTTTCTTTGAAGCTTGATCCATGAAATATTTGATCATCGTAGCGGTTGTTTCATAATCCGCGATAACCCCGTCTTTCATCGGGCGTCGTGCAGTCACGTTACCCGGCGTACGACCGATCATGTTTTTTGCTGCATTACCAACTGCCTCAATTTTCCCTGTATCCGTACGGAAAGCAACGACGGACGGTTCACGGACGACGATTCCTTGCCCCTTTACATACACGAGCGTGTTAGCCGTACCTAAGTCAATGCCGATTTCACGGCTGAATGATCCAAACATTATTCAAAAAACCCCTCTCTGAGAATACACTTCACTAATTATAACGGAAAAGCCTTCATTGGAAAGCGTTAAAACGTTACAGCTTGTTTACAGTTCGCCTTAGAAAACACACAAAAAAACGTCTGACGGAAAGAAACGAAACTTTCCCTTCAGACGTTATTCTTACATAAATCCGCGCTGTTTCATACTAATAAATTGTCCATGCCCGATGATGATGTGGTCAAGACAACTGATTCCAATGAGTCGTCCTGCCTCAACAAGTCGCTCGGATACCTCGATATCTTCACGACTTGGCGTTGGATCACCGGACGGATGATTATGGACGGCAATGAAGTTCGCAGCCGAGCAGCGAATCGCTTCCCGGAAGACGTCTCGCGGGTGGACGATTGACGTGTTCAATCCTCCAATGAATAACGTCTTTTTCGAGACAACCTCATTTTTCGTATTCAAATACAGGCAGATGAAATGTTCCTGTTGATAGAGGCGCATTTCTTCTAACAACAGCTCCGCGGCGTCTTCCGGTGAACGGATCGTCGGTCGAACCCACTTCGGTTCCGTGACGAGACGACGACCGAGTTCCAGTCCAGCCATGATTTGCAACGCCTTTGCCTTTCCGACACCTGGTGCTTTCTCGAGTCCACCGACTCCAGCTGCCTCGAGTTCAATCAATGAAGGATAGATGTGCAGTAATTCTTCCGCGATTTCGAGCGGTGTCCGGTCGCGCGTTCCGCTTCGGACAAGACATGCCAACAACTCGACTGTCGTCGCTTGTGCTAAGCCTTTCAACTGAACCATATCCTTCGGCCATTCAATCACAGCATCCGACCTCTCTGTTTCAGGATTACGCAAACATCGGCTTGATCGCAAAGGACGCGAGACGTTTCGTGATTTCGTGGATTGGCAATCCGACAACATTATAGTAATCGCCCTCGATCGCTTCGACGAACAGACCACCCATCGCTTGAATACCATACCCACCCGCTTTATCATAGGGCTCGGTCGTCGCGATATACCCTTCAATCCATTCGTTTGGCAATGCACCAAAACGAACATGTGTCGTCACGTCGAATGTCTCTTCCTTCTCACCAAAGCGAATCGTTACTCCTGTCACGACTTCATGTGCGCGTCCCGATAGACGCGCGAGCATCGCCCGTGCCTCTCCCCTATCTGCTGGCTTCTCGAGAATCATATCGTCAATTGCAACGACTGTATCAGCTGCCAGAATGACACCGTCTGTCGTAATCGCTCGCGCTTTCTTTTGCGATAGATGACGGACGTATTCATGCGGGGACATCGGGTAAGGCGCTTCTTCAACGACATTCGCCGGTACGACTGCGTGAGCGATTCCGATTTGTTGCAGGAGCTCTGTCCGGCGCGGTGAAGCTGAGGCGAGAATCAAGTGTGGTTGCGTTATCATCAGTATCACGTTCTTTCCCATTAATTTCGAATCGCATAATTCGAGTCATCGAATAGTCTAACAAAAAACAAGCGGTCCCTAACAGCATAGGAACCGCTTGTTTTCTTTTAATTTCCTGTCACATCGACAAATGGATCCGACTTCGGCGTCTTCTCCTCGAGTGGCGTTTGTTTATCCGGCGTCAACTTCGTCAGGTCCGGACGATAATACGATTCGATCTCGACTGTGAATGAAAGCATCTCATCCTCAAGCAAGACCGTCCCACTACTCGGACCCGGTTCTTCCGGTCCCGATAACTGGATTTGGCGTAAGACCGTGATTCGATCCGTCCGCTCGATTTGTTTTAAGAATGCCATCAATTCAAGATACGACGGGGCTTCAACCGTCAATGACGCCGGAAGTGGCGTCGCATTCGCTGTGGTCGTTCCTGTCGCCGCAGCTGTTGTCGCTTGATCTTGATCAGACTCCGTCGCCATTGCTCCGTCAACGGCAGGCGTTGATGTCACCGGTGACTGTGGCGTTGGCGTTGTGGTCGCCTGACCAAACGTGATCGACTGGACTTTGACACCCGCAATCTGACTCGACGCGTTAATCGCATCGATGACGTCATCGTTCGCTGCCGTCACCGGGACTTTTTGTTGCAGGAAGCTCGACTCAGCGACGTCGACTTTCTGTTCGTTCGCTTTCGCTTGCTCGAGCACCATCTGTTCCCGTTTCAACGTCGCTTCTTTTTCTTGCAACGTTTGGTGTGTCGTATAGGTCGTATAACCGAAGTAACCGACCGCACCGAGAACGATCAAGATCGTTAGACCGAGGAGGATGAAGCTACTATAACGTTTCAATTGTCCGGCACCTCCTCGATTTCAGTCGTTACATTCGGATCAGTCGTCTCCGTCGTCGGATCGGTTGAAGGATTCGCTTCCGTCGAGCTATCCGTTTCCGATTCAGACGGCTGATCTTCTTTTGGTACTGCCGGATCAGCTTCGTTCGTTTCGCCTTTGACGACTTCCGTCGGGTTAACGTTCAATGAAAATTGTCCGATATAACGTGGTTCTTCAGATTTCGCATCATCCGACGGTGTGATTTCCGTCGTCGGAATTTCTTGCCCGGTCGTCGGATCAACCGTCGTCGTCGTGACGACGTCTGCCTTTTCATTCATCGTCCGTGTCGTCACACTCGCAAGGTTCGTTCCTGAGAAGACTTTATCCGTCAACAATTCACGATAAAAATCGTTCAGTTCATCAAGCGTCTCGAATTGGGTCGTCATCGTCACGGCATGGTCTGCCCCATACGCGAATTGAAGAATATAACCGCGTTCCGGGAGATAACGGGTAATCCGTTCAAGCGTCGGTACGGCAGGACGTGGCGTCGTCTCGAGTCCTTCGACTGTCTGTTTGAGTTGCGCGACTTCCTGCTTTGCCGATTGATCCGATTCCGACTGCAACTGACGGACGATCTGGATTTGATCGTTCGTCGATTCGACGCGATCCGCGAATTGATCGGTTTGCCAGTAGAGATAACCACCAGCGAGTCCGCCGAACAACAACAGAATGAGTGAAGCGACAAGCGGATATTTCGGTGCTTCGTCGTTTTCCGGTAATAAGTTGATGCGGTCTTTTCGCGGTGAAGCAAGACCAGCGAGCGGTAAGTACGCTCGTGGAATTGACTGTCCGTCAATCGTCATCATATCTGGAATTTCATCGAGACTTAAATCAAAGTTCGACCGGAAACGTGTTGCCAGTTCATCACGGAATGGGAAGTCCCCGGCAAGGACGACATTCGTGATCTCTCGTCCTTCGCGCGCGAGCGAAAAACGATAGAAATCGAGTACACGCGAGAACTCGAGCAACATCTCATCTAAGACGAGTTCGACCGTCGGATCATCCGAGCGGTAACGATAATGCAATTGATCATCGATGACATCAACATCCCACGCGTCAGCCGCAAACGTGTCGACCGAGCGAATCAGACGTGGCACGTGATCTTCGATAATGATCAGCTGGTGATTCGTCGCATTCGCATTCCAGATCAATAAAGTATCGGCTTCTGTTGTAACTGGGTGATGAGATTCAATCCCGAAGTAGGTTGCAAGCGGTTGAGGTTCAGCAGCAACCAGTCGCAAATGCTTTTGTTTGAACAGTTGCGTGTATTGCTTTAGCGCTTCGTTTGGGGCGGCATAGAGCATGATTTCCCGCTTGCCGTCTTCTTCAAGAACCGTGTAATCAAAATATGGTTCTTCAAACGGTAAGACGATACTATGTCCGATCTCCATAAACAAATAGCCACGGATTTGATTCGTCTCGATCGTCTCCGGAATATCAAGTTTCCGGGCGAGAACGAGTGAACCATCGAGCGCGAGCACCGCTTGCGAACCACGCGGTACTTTCAGTTTCGTCAGTAACCCGTCAAAGATGAAATCAAGCGAGGCTTCCGGCTGTAACCAGCCTCCTTGAAGTGTTCCTGGCGGCAGCGCGACGACTGCCCGGCGCTTGATGACGCCTTTTTTGACGACCGCACCGAAGATTGCGACATCGGTAAAATTAAAGTAGATATAAGTCCCTTTACGCCGTTGCGCCATATGTACGTTCTTCCTTTCTTAAAGCAGTAAATCGAGGTACCACGATACCCAATCATCCGCAAAATAATATGTCAGTAATGTTCCGACAGCAATCGACGGAACGAAGGGAATGGGTTGTTTCCGCTTCACGCGTCCGAGTCCAAGTAATGTTAAGCCAAGAACGGAACCAACGAATGCCGAGACGAACAAGGCAATGACGACGTGAAGCGGTCCAAGGAAGATTCCAAGCAGTCCGAACAGTTTGACATCCCCTGCCCCCATACCACGACGGGAAGCAAGAAAGATGACGAATAATAGAACGAACCCGACGATTCCACCAATAATTGGATTATACCAGTTTTCGAGTGGAGAAAGGTAGCGCACAATCAAGGCAATTGGCAAAAAGATAAGTAAAATTTTATTCGGAATCAGCATGTAGGCTAAGTCCGACATCGTTAGGATAAACAGCAAGCTCGTCAGGACGAGCGTCAACGCCAGTTCCATCGACCAGCCGAACTGCCAAAAGGCATAGGCGTAGAGAATCCCTCCGAGTAATTCAAGCGCTGGATACTTGATTGAAATTGATTGTCCGCAAGAGCGGCACTTCCCACCAAGTACTGCGTAACCGAGTACCGGTGTCAGTTCAAGCGGTCCTAGGACATGCCCACATGTCGGACAATGGGAGCGCGGATGAACGATCGACTCCCCGACCGGGACGCGCAGACCGACGACGTTCGTAAACGACGTGATGAGTAAGCCTAACAAGAAAAAATAAACCGTGAAGACGATCGTCATGACACGACCTCCCTTTCAAAAAAGTTCAGAAAAAAACCCCCGAGGAGGGGGTAAGGATTATTCTACTGTAACTCCAGCTCGTTTTAAATCTCCTGGCTTAGCACCAGTAAAGTACGTATTTCCTTTTTTAGCACTTAAAAGAGTAACTGCATAAGTAAACTTACCTTGTTTTTCAGTTACAACTACATATGAAGAAGCATATGCTGCATCTGAGTTCAAAGAATCTTTCATTTCATCAATGTACTTATCTAGTGTATCTTCATTAGCCTTTGCATCTTCAGAATCTTTAGATGGAATTGGGTCGCCACCATCTTTGATACCAAGTTTAATCTGTTGACCCGGTTGCATCGGATTTGCAGATGTATAAAGTTTTGCTGCTGCAACTAATTGCTTCGCATCCGAAACAACGGCATCTTTACGTGAGTTCTCAATCAAACCACCGATTGCGACGACAGCGATTGCTGCAATGATTCCTAAGATAACGACGACGACGAGTAACTCGATCAACGTCAATCCACGCTCATCGCGCATTTGTTTTGCATCTAACCAGATTTCTTTTAAACGTTCTACCATTTTCTTTATGCCTCCCTAGTACTTTTTCACTGTTCTTGGTTAGTAGGTAATACTATCCAGATGAATACTATTATAGTAGCACCATATTTTTTGTAGAATATGTCTTTTTTTCACATCAGGTAAATGTTTTTACAATTGTCAACTCGCTTGTATATCCGAGTAAATTTTAAACATCGGTACGACGACGGCAATGACGATGACACCAACGATTGCTGCTAAGACAACGATCAAGAGTGGCTCAATAATTGACTTTAAACGGTCTGTCGTCGTCTCGACTTCTGTCTCATAGAAGTTCGCGACTTCTGTCAGCATCGTATCAAGACGTCCTGACTCTTCCCCGATCGCAATCATCTGCGTGACGAGAGGTGGAAAATATTTGTTTTTCTCAAGTGGTTCGTGCATTGGAATGCCACGTGCCATCGCTTCGTTGGCGCCCGCAATCCCTTTCCGGATGATCCGATTCGTGACGATTCGCTCCGTGATGTCGAGTGAGGCTAAAATTGGGACGGAAGCATTAAGCAGGACGGACAGCCCCCGGGTCATCAAGGCAATCTGCGACTTTTGGATCAGGGGACCAAAAACGGGAATAATTAATAAAAAGCGATCGAAAAATAGTCGTTGGCGTTCGTTTTTTAAATTAAAGTACAGTAATCCAATTAATCCAAAAGCAATTAACAACATGACCCACCAGTACGCGACGAAGAAATCCGATACGGCGACGACGAGCTTCGTGATCAAAGGCAACTCACTACCAAGCTGATCAAAGATCGATGCAAACGTTGGTACGACGTTCATCATCAAGAAGACGACTACCCCCACGGCAACGAGTGAAACGACCGCTGGGTAGATCAATGCCGAGATGACTTTCCGTTTGATTTCATATTGTTTTTCAAGTTGGGTGACGATGTTATCAAGTGCTTCCTCGAGATTCCCACTTGCCTCTCCCGCCATCGCCATGCTGACGAAGAATGTATCAAAGACCCGTGGGTGTTTTTCAATCGCTTGTGAAAACTGAATCCCACTCCGTAAGTCATCTTCGACCTCAACGAGCGCCCGTTCGAGTGGTTTCGACTCCGTCTGCTTCCGCAGAATTTCCGTCGCCTTGACGATTGAGACACCGGACCGCACAAGTGTCGCGAACTGACGGGCATACATGACGAGATGTTCAATTTTCGGTTTTGCACTGAGAAACGTAATCTCGGTGTTTAATCCTTTCGACTCTTGCTTTTGAAGCGAAGTCACAGCAATCTGATCCGTCCGCAACCGTTCTGCGGCTTCTCGTTTCGTCAGTGCTGTAATCTTGCCTTTCTTTCGTTTGCCGGCCATCGTCCGACCTTCATAAATGAATACTGCCATGTGTTCACCCCGATATGTACGGTGATGCAGCAGAAGCCGGAATCAATCCCCGACTGACGAGATCCTGCAATGCCATCTGCATCGTCTGCATGCCGTATTGTTTACCCGTCTGCAGGACGGATTGAATCTGATATTCCTTACCGGTCCGAATCAAGTTCGAGACAGCTGGTGTATCGACCATGATTTCGAGGGCTGCGACGCGACCTGTTCCATCCGAACGCGGCATCAAGCGTTGCGAGATGACACCCGCAAGGACGTTCGCCAGTTGAGCTCGAATCTGATCTTGTTGCTCTGACGGGAAAACATCGATGATTCGGCTAACCGTTGAGGCAGCCGTCGACGTATGGACCGTTGCAAAGACGAGGTGACCCGTCTCCGCTGCCGTCACGGCGGTCGCAATCGTCTCAAGGTCCCGCATCTCCCCAAGCAAAATGACATCTGGATCTTGACGGAGCGCTGAACGTAAGCCGGTTGCAAAGCGTGGCGCATCGATCCCGATTTCTCGCTGATCGATCAGGCTTTTATGATGACTATGTAAGTATTCAATCGGATCTTCGAGCGTAATGATCCGTTTATACATCGTCTGATTGATTTCATTGATCATCGCTGCAAGCGTTGTCGATTTTCCAGAACCAGTCGGACCCGTGACGAGAATCAAGCCGTGTGGTTTTGTTAAGAATCGTTTTAAAACAGGAGGCAACGCTAATTGCTCAAGCGTTGGTACCTCAGTCGGAATCGTCCGAAACGCCATTGACAAAGCACCCCGTTGATAAAAGCAGTTTACCCGGTACCGAGCGACACCGGTCACACCGAACGAAAAATCGATATCCCGGTCCTGTTTTAGCTGTTGATACATCTCTTCCGTGATCAATGACTGTACAAATCCATCAATGATGATTGGTTTCATCTTCTCCGTCCCAAAAGGTGTCAACGTCCCGTTGATCCGAAAGACGGGCGGTGATCCCGCCGTCAAGTGAACATCTGACGCTCCTCGTTCTTTTGAGGAGCGTAAAATATCTTCGATTTGTGCCCGTTCCATCGTACTGTTCATTCTGAAATCACCGTCCGTAAAATCTCTTCTGTCGTCGTAATACCGTCCGCGACTTTTGATAGACCATCTGCAAGTAGGAATCGTTGTCCTTGCTCCTTAACGTACGCTGTGATGTCACTTTCCGTCGATTGATTCATGATCATTCGGCGTAACACTTCATCAATCATGATGACTTCTTGAATCGCAACCCGTCCGCGGTACCCCGTCATGTTACAAGACGAGCAACCACGTCCACGCATGACCGTTGTCGCTTCGATTCCTTCTTGATCAAATAACTCTTGCTCTCGTGTTGAAATCGGATGGACTTCGCCACAATCGCGACAGACACGGCGAACGAGTCGTTGAGCAATCAATCCACTGATTGAAGCGGCTACGAGGAACGGTTCGACTCCCATGTCAATCAATCGCGTGATCGAGCTAACGGCAGAGTTCGTGTGCAAGGTCGAAAGAACCAAGTGTCCTGTCAGCGAGGCGCGAATCGAAATCTCAGCCGTCTCGATATCTCGAATTTCCCCGACCATGACGACGTTCGGATCCTGACGAAGAATCGAGCGAAGACCACTCGCAAACGTCAACCCAATCTTCGCGTTGACTTGAACTTGGTTGATTCCATCGACTTGATACTCGACCGGATCTTCAACAGTGATGATGTTGCGTGACTCGTCATTCAACTCATTTAACGCGGCATACAATGTCGACGATTTCCCGGACCCAGTCGGACCGGTGATCAAGATAATCCCGTTCGGTCGCTTCAGCATCTCCCGGAACTGTGACTCGTTTCGCGAACTAAAACCGATTTTTGAAATCGAGATGTTCGAGTTGGAGCTGTCAAGAATCCGGATAACGACCTTTTCACCGTAAACCGTCGGCAAGGTCGAGACACGGAAATCATACGGTAACCCGTTAAAGACATATTTAATCCGTCCATCCTGTGGTAAGCGTGACTCGGTGATATCAAGTTCACTCATGACTTTGATCCGCGTCGTCAAAATGCTTTGAATCTGTTTCGGATAATTGTTCTCCGTCCGCAACTCTCCATCAATCCGGATTCGGATCGTCATCGAAGTTTCCTGCGGATCCATATGAATATCCGATGCACGCTGGGCAATCGCGTTCTCTAGAATTTGATTGACGAGTCGGATGATGGGTGCATCTTCACGCGTTACGACATCACGAGATTGATCCGACTCCATCATGTCATCGGATTCTAGTAGCTCCCGTAACGACGAATCAATGTCATAATACTTCAGGATCGTTCGTCTGATTTCGTCACGTGTCGCGATTCCGACATCAATCGATAAACCGGTCTGCATACGTAAATCATCGATCGCGATTAAATCCATTGGGTCTGCCATGGCAATAAATAAACGGTTTCCTTCCCGATAAACCGGAACGAGCGTGTGCCGCTGTGCCAAGTCTTTTGAAATTAGTTTCGTGACAGCTACGTCAACTGGATAGTTGTATAGCTGGATGATCGGAATCTTCAATTGATGGTGCAGTGCTTCTAATAGTTGTTGTTCCGTCAAGTGCCCGAGTCGAAGCAGTGCATCGCCGAGTTTTTCGGTCGATCGTTTGACCGTCAACGCCTCTTCGACTTGCTGTTCTGTCACAAGGCTTTCTTCGATCAACATTTCCCCTAAACGTTTTCGTTTCATTGCCATTTAACGAGTCATCCTTCCGCGTGCCATGTTTCTTCTTCCTCTAACACATCCGGTTTTTGATGTTTTTCATCAACTACACTTGTCACGACTGCCGTCAACAGACATAAGACGACAATCCCCGTGAGAACGAGTGGGTTCGTGATCCAGTCGAGTTGAATACTGAAATAGATCAACGTCACGATCAAAATCGCCGCAACAGATAAAATCGCTTTCGTCGTCACCGTCGTCACATAAGGAATCGTCACCGCAAACATCAGTCCACAGATGATCGTCGCTAGACCGATAATGATACCGAGTTCAATTGCTATCGTCGTCCAGTTCATCTCTTCTCCTCCTTCTTATCCGACAGGTTCCCCTGTTGTTTCACCTTCTACTGGTGAAGCAGGGTCACCCGTTTCATTACTATCCGGTGTGTCGGGTGTCGTCGGACTTGTCGGAGACGTTGGTGTATCCGGTGTCTCAACTCCGTCCGTCTGCGGTTCATCCGTCGTTTGATCGTCTGTCTCATCTGTATTCGTTGAATCATTGGAATCATTCGTATCCGTCGAATCATCAGAGTTCGTGTCGTCTTCCGGTTCAGGTACGACGACAGGTGCTTGTTCTTCTTGACTACTCTTTGTGATGATTGCTGGGATTGCTGCATAGAAATCAAGGGATAATAACTGCTTTTTCTCACCTTGAGTCGTCTTCGTCACGCGATAGACTTCGATTGACTTTCCGTCCTCTCCCGCTTGAGTATCATTTGTCGTTCCTGCCGTAAGCGTTGCAGAATAACGTGTAATCGTCCGGAACGGAATCGATTTTTCGCCTTCAAGGACGGTCGTAACCGTTTCTTTGAACGGCGTGCCTTGCAATTCAAGTGTGACATCACTTCCGTTTTGTGTCGCAACGACACGATAGATCGATGCTTGTGTATTACGAACGGCAAAATCTGTTTTCTCATCAATTTTGACGTCATATCCTAGTGTGATGTCGTCTGGTAATGACGTATGTGGCATCCGTTCGACGATTTCAAATGGAGTCTTTGCGAACAGTTCGTATAACTTACTGCCAACATATGATCCCGCGACCGCATCCATACCGTACGTCTTGACATTCATTAATTGTCCCGGCTTGATCTCCACATTCATCATCGCCGTGATCATCTGTTCTTCAGCGGCAGACCGCGTCGAGAATGATACTGTCGATACGACCTCACCTGCCGGATCGACTGCAGCTTCCGATTGAGCAGGATCAAAGTTCCCTTCCTGTAACGTTTTACTCGTATCAATTAACCATGTCTTAAAAGCAAGGCGTTGCTCATCCGAGTAACTGATCGGCTGTGACGCCAGAAAGTTCTCAAGCGCCGCTTCGTCTACCGCAACCATCAAGTCTCCGCCTTTTTTCAAAGAAGCTTTTTTTACAGAGTCATCAGCGTTGATTTTCACGACTTCTGTTGGAATCGGTGTCGTCTCTTCTCCTGTTCCAGTTGACAGCGGCGTTTTCTTCGTCCACTCCGTAATCGCTTTCTCGACTTTCGATTGTGCTTCCTTTCGATCCATGCCACTGACTGGAACCGATCCAATACGTGCTGTCTCAGAAAATGTCGTAGGTGCCGTTGCTTTACCGGTAAAGGAAATCAAGGCAAACGATGGTACGTAAATCAGGGCTACAAGTACAAGTAATAAGAGTGTATGTATAACAAAACGCTTTGGATTAATCATCATCTGTTTCCTTTCTGTATGAATTTAATCATTTCAGGTGCCTAGTATTTCCATTATAATGAATATTATGATGAAACATAAGTCCTATCCTGACAAATCCTTTCATGATCTGTGAATAGGTGCTGTTTTTGATTTTCTAGAAAAATCATTGAGGACCTTTCATTCTCATCTATCATGAAGTAGAGGTGAATCCATGCATCGCGAGCAAGGCGGTTTTTCGCTAATCGAAGTACTAGTCAGTATCACGATTTTATCTATCATATCGGTATCTCTTATCAGTATTTTTTCTCAGTCACTAGCTGCTTCGCGTGACAGTACAGAGTTGACGTTCGCGAATTATCTGGCAAAAAATGCAACATCTTATATCAAGCGAGAAGCTTTAGAAGCGACACGTGACGAACCATTCGCTTTTAGTTCTCTATCTACACAAGCAGACAAAGCCACTTATCTAAATGGAAACTATGTCATTCCCGAGCCCACGTCTCCTTCTTGTGGACTATCGGCTATATGTACATCAATCTTTACTAATCCTGAAATCAATAATATTGCCTTTGACGTCAAATACAGTGTGACACCTCGGAAAATAGAAGGAGTCGTTAATCCAAATCTTCTTGACTTACATGTATTCGTCTATATAGAAGGTACATCTGAACCGATTACGTCATTGAAAGGATCGATTACGAATGCGACGCTCAATCAAAGTTTTCCGACAACAAAATGATGGATTCTCACTTGTCGAATTGCTTGTTGCGATCGTCATTGCCTCGATCTTTAGTGCGGTCATTTTGACCGTATTCATTTCGGGTACGAAAAGCTTTCGGGCAACTGGGATCATCAGTGAACTACGCAGTGAAGCTGATAGTCGAGTCGGTATCATCTTAAATGAAATCAGTGGATTTGATGCAATTCGGGTCGATGAAGCAAAACAATTATCGTTTTATAAAAGATCACTTCCTGTCTTGAACGCCGATACTGGATTACTTGAACGCGCCAGTGGATTCGAACCTTTTGACGCAACAGAAGAATCATCTTCTTCAGAAGAGAAAGCGAGACCAGTCCGTTATACATTCGCAGAACAAACATTGGACAGTACCGAACTAACGTATGAATCAGCGACACAGTCAATCGACGACCAAACTGAATTACTACAGACTTTCAAGTTATCGAGTCCGGAGTATCAAACCATTACATCAGGAACGTATCCGGGTCGCTACGTCATTCACGGTATTTTAACGATTACAACTACAATTCAATCGACAGATCATGAGGAAGTTCAGACCTTCACGAGTACGATTGGATTTTAACTCAGAAAGGAACACGGTATGCGTAAATCCGAAGAAGGCTATACATTACTTTTCGTTCTTGTGACTTTAACAGTCCTGTCCGTTCTCGCTGTTGCGACAATCGGTATCAGCTTACAGTCGAATCGCTTAACTGAAATCCGTGAGACAGATATCGATGTCGAGACGACGACACAAAATGATCTTGATTTAGCAGTCGCCTCCCTGCAAAACATCGTCTCTAAGACGACCGGGACTTCACCAACGACTTCTTCTCAAGCATTGTTTGAGAATCTCGATAATTCTATCGTTTTACCCTTAAAATCAATTGTTCCGAACGTGACCGTCAAGCTGAATGAAACCGCATCAAACGTCCGGGTCAAAGCGTTTGATTTAACAGCGACAGTTTCAAAACAAAAAGGCGACCAGCCGACAATAAAAAAAACGTATCGACAACGTGTCTATTTATCTGCCATTCCTAGTTTTTTGTACTATACGTTAGGCTCAGATGATCAAGTCATCTTAAATGGTGCTCCCTTGATCGAAGGTAATATTTTTTCCCGCAACGCCCTGCAAGCAACTGCGACCCCGATATTCAAATACAATAATGAGGATGGTACCTTCACTAATACTAAAGCACTTCCCTACATCGCAGGTCAGGTACGCGTTTTCCAAGAGAAGACTCAGCCATTATTGAAGTGTAGGGATTACCTCGTGTGTGATAAAACGATTTTTGATCCGAAAGGTGCAACGGAGCTAGTATCAACGAAAGAAACATTAGTTCCGTTCGATTTCGACTATGCGTTGAACGATTTCTTGAAATTACCAGTGAATACGCCTTTTACGCAAGTGGCTTCTGCATTAAAAAATTCTTCAATTCCACAATCTATATTAAAGGGACCATTTTTAACAGAACTTGATACGAAGCGACAAATGATCAGTCCAGCATTGAACACAGGCAATACTGTGACATTGACAGATGATCTTGTTCAAGAAACACTCGAACCTTTAATCATTAACGGCAATTTAACGATTTCTTCCTTGAATCCATTGACACAGCCGCTCGAGATCAAGCGTCCTCTCGTCGTTCTTGGCAACTTACTGATTCGAGGAAATGTTGGATTTGCAACAACGATTTATGCGACTGGAACAAGCCGTCTGGATGACGCAAACATCCAAGGGCTGACTTCGACTGCTAAACAAAATACATTGATTTTACTCAGTAAAGGAAATCTTGTCATTAACCGAGTCAATAAATTCTCAACGCCTCAGACGACTATACCTGATTTAAATGCTTTTCTGTATAGTGACGACGATCAAAAAAATACGATTTATTCAGTAGGTTCAACAATGAATGTACGTGGAGGAATCTTTACGAAAGGACAACTCGAAGTCAACGCCTATCGTGGAAAATTAGATTTACCAGAAAATGCGTTTCCTGCAAACATAAGAGAACTCGAAAAACTGATGGTCGCTAACAAATCATCTGACTTTGAAGCTTCCCGTCTACGCATGGCGTATGATGCGACAGTATTGAAAAACCCTACTGCACTACTTCCACTCAACCGAGCCGTCCAATTGTATGTTGAAACACCAAAACGTATTCAACCATAAGGAGCATGAAAAAGAGTCATTCGTCAGCGACGAACGACTCTTTTTTTAATTAAAATTTCGTTGCTCGGTATTGTTTAACAAGCTTTTTCACCTTGTTCTTTTCTACCGTTGCACCATTCTGTTGTAACATCACATATAAATCTTTTCGATTTTGTTTAATTGTTTCATAGACTGGTTGCTCTTTCCCACGATTCGGATCAGCTCCTGCTTGCAATAACAGTTTAATCGCTGCATCGTTTTGATCCAGTGTGGCATAAAAGAGTGGTGTATGTCCGAAGTCATCGATCCGATTGATTTCTTTTTTTGAAGCTTTTTTCACGAGAAGCGTATAGACATCAATCGATCGATTCACACTTGTCGCGACATGAAGGACCGACTGACCTTGCGCATTCAGTTGACTGATTTTTGCACCTTGTGCCAACCATTCAGCTACCGTACTACGCGGTGTGAATTGCGCTGCATAAAACCAGTTCGCTTTATTTTGGACGGTCTGTTCGTCAAGGAGAAGCTTCGCCTTGTCAAAGGCGAGTGTTTCTTGGAATCGACGAATGTAATGATTTTTCTCCTTTGTCGATAAAGAGGCATCCTTTAACGCTGTAGCAAGTCGTTCTGGCTTTTCCGAACGTAGTCCTTGTTCAAGTGCTGCGTGTTGATTCGCTTTTATGACGTATACCGCCCCCCCGATTCCAATGATAATTAAAATCAAGAGGACGGCAATGATTCGTTTGCGTTTCATATCTCGCGTCCCCACTTCTTAGTAAACATCTCCATCCAAGTCTGATGTTCCTGATTCAGAACCAATTGTTACCTTAAATGTCGTCGTTAGTGGTGTTTTTTGATTATCTTTCACGACTTCGAGCACCTCTTTATTCTCTTTTAATGCCGTTACCTTGATACGTGCCACACCTGGACGCAACGGTTGCAATGCTTGCCCTGTTGCATCAATTTTGACGTATTCCTTACCTTGAAGGACTTCCAAGCGATAGAATCGCTCCGTCGCCGTCACTGGGAACCAGCGCAGAACCGGTGATTTCTTATCATCTTTCATCGTCATCGCGATATCATCAGCTGTCAGATTGATTGGATTCTCGCGTACCCGTACGAGCGTCTTCGCGACTGTATCCGGGAAATCTGTCAATGTGAGTAACGCTTCGACCGGTCCATTTGGTGTACCGGATTTACCTGTGATCGTATAACCTGACGCCGTCTGTTTCAACTCAATCGCACCACTTACAGTCGAAGTCGTAAATGGTAATAGATAGCTTGGTTTAAACGTCGCTGTCACGTCTTGATTTGATCCGACCCACAGTTCCAGATTATTTGGGGAGACCGATAGTTCCGGTAACTTGACTTGGATCGTGTACTCTTGTGACTGAGCAAGATAAGTTGAGCTTCCGGCTGTTGCAGGTACAACCGCTTTAACCGTGACCATTCCTGGCGTCTTTCCTGTCAGCTCCAACGTATTTTTAGTTAAGCCATTCGTCGTCACACGAGAATCGTTCATTACGATCCATTGAATCGGTGTGTTTCGTCCCGATACCATCGAAGCAATTCCGGACATTGATTTTGTCTCTCCCACATATAATGTATCCGGTATATTTTGAACGGTTAATCCTCCAAATACATCATTGATGACGAGTTCTGAAGTCGCTGTCAACTCTTTTCCGTTTCCGACTGGTACGATGAGTTTAATCTGTGTCGTCCCGACTTTTTTCGGTTTGATGACACCAGCTTCATCAATCGATGCGATTTCCGAATCCACAATCGACCATTTTAATGCGCCATATTGACTGCCTGAAGGATTAATTTCTGGCAAGACTTTATAAGATGGTGTCGTGATATCCATCTTAACGGAGGGAATCTTCACACTTGTCGCAAAGGATGGTGTCAGTGCATAACCAATCGTCGGAAAAGCCTGTGGATCATTTGCGACGGTCGTCGATTTATCTTTCCCATTCTTTTTATCACGATATATATTTTTTATTGATGTCAACGTGTTGTCTTTTTTATCAAGTAAATGAACTCCTGCGGCATCTTTCGCACGTACTTTGACAGTAAACGTCACTTCCGATTGATTCGCGATCCATTCCCCTTTATGAACGCCTTCAATTGCCTCATCATATTCGATGTCCGGAAGATTTCCTTTGATCGTCTGACCGGTAATATTCGTCCCAGTCAGCCCCGTCGCCGATAAGATTTCAAGGTTACTCGGGAATTGTTCGTTGAACAGAATATTTTCCATCGTCACCGAGAACTGACCCATGATGTATCCATTGTTTCCGATGGCATCCTTTTGCATCATCGGAGACATTTTGACGGTATAGGTGATATCGGCTGTTTCCCCTTTTGGAATCGTTGCTGGATCAATCGAACGGGACAGGACGAATGGTGCGGATGCAGCCGGACGCACGACTTGGATGGTCCGTGTCTCAATCGTTTTTGCTCCCCGTTGATCTTCTGCTTCAATTCGGATCGTCACGCTCGTTTTTCCTTTAAGTTTCGATTCAAACGATTGACTTACGAATGAGTTGTTTTTCAACTTATTGTTTTCAAACACTTTCTCATCATCAATATAGATGCGCGTCTTCAACTCACGATCTTGTAGATCGTAGTCGTTTATTTGGTATGAGATTGCTAAAGGCTCATTTTCAAGATAACTTGATTTGTCATATGGTAAAAGACTTTTGATTAAAGGTTTATGATTCGCGCCGATAAAGGCACGATACATCGTGTTGGTAAATAGATTCTGCTCCCCTACATTTGTAAAAGAAGAGGTATGTCCAGCACCTGAATATGTGATGTTTCCCTTGGTGTACATATAGTAGTGATTTCGAGCATCTCCTACCGTCCTACCAGTCTCCGTATCTGCTTCTGTTTCCTTGATATTATACCAAGGTATTAAATCCGGTTGTTCTAAATCAAGAGCAAAATATTGATTGTGTGTTTGCGCAATCGAAATCTCATTGTCTAACGCAAAAGGAAATGATGTCATTTGCCCTTCATTTTGTCGAATGGCTTTCGTGGATTTTTTAGGTGCTGCAAACCCCATATTTGTATAGTAGGTTTGACCCGATGCTGTAGCGTAGTCTGCTTCCCAGCGAGTTGGCGCATTTTTTACATTTGATCTAAAGATGGTATCGTGTGTCAACATGAGTCCCTGTCCCGTATTCGTAAATGACTTAACTTTATCAAATGCCAGGTCAGTAAGACTAGCAGTACCATAAGAATCTTGGAATCCGAAAATCAACATATCATATGAAGCATTTAAATCTTTTGAAGTTACTTCACTCGAAAATTTAGCTGAATCTATGACATTTAAATTAAAATTATAAAAATCATTTTTACTTAAATTTTCTCCTTTTAGATTATCTAGAAGAGAACCAGTTCCTCTCGTTCCAAGAACCTGAAGTACCTTTGCTTCAGCTAATTGATCTTTCATTAAAAAACTACCTGTCTTATAGTCTGACAATCCATTGCTTTTATTGATTCGAATCATCCACTGTCGTGGTCCTGTATAACTCGGAACGTCAAATGTATAGGTAAGTTTCCCGTTAGCTGCGGCTGGTAATTCATCAACTTTTTCTGATTCGTCGAACTGATCATTACTGTCAAAATCGATATAAAGTGTCGCTGTAGTATCAGTTATCGACTGATCAAGAGTATAACTAAACTCAATTGGTCGATTCGGAACCGCTATCGAACCGATAGACGACAATGTGTTACCTGCTTGTTTTACTGTCACATTCGAGATACGGGGACGCACATTGATTTTTTGCTTCAATGAGTTAATGACATCATTGATATTTTCGTAAGAAACAGTTGCTTGCGTCGACACATAGTTCTTCAAGACCTTTGAGAAATTACTTTGATCATGCGTGAAGATATCTTTATGCAGATACACTGGTAGTCCTTTTCGAACATATGCATTGAGGATTTCATTACTTTTTAGTCGTGTAATATCATTTTCGATTTTACTTGTATTATGATTTCTTTTATCAAACTCAGATAATTTAATCGAATATTTCTCTTGATCATTACTATTGATTGAAGGATCAAAAACGATTGCATCAAACGCTCCATCTAACGGAAAACGTGAGGCGTTAAGTTCCTTGACGGTCATCTTCTTAACATCAAAACGCGCTGAATCAAGTCCGGTTAATGGCGAAGTGATGTCTGCATTCGGATTAATTCGATTTGTTATTGACCATTCATCGCGAATCTCTAAAATCTTAAACTTTTCACCCGTTGCGGCTTTTGAATGTGGCTCCTGTATATACGTAAAACTTGAAAAAATCAGTAAGGTAGCTAAGGCTAGACGGACCCACTGTTTCATCATTTATCGTCTCCTCATCGTATCATTGAAATATGGGACTATACTCCCCCATTTCATTATAACGAGAGAATCAGGATTTTCCCTATTTTGTAAAAACGGAAGCGTAATAATGACGCACTTCACTGATGAAATAAAGTGATCCCGTCACGACGTATGTCCGGTCCATCTCTAATTGATCGAAGAACTCTTCGACCGTCGTTACATTAGCCCCGTCTTGTTTTAACTCATCGAGTGTCCTTGCTCGCGGGAAATCGAATGTCGTCTCGTAAATATCTGGTGTAACATTGCTTAGCTGAGCAAGCATCGCCGACCGGTCTTTGTCACGCAAAATCGAACAGAGCAACGTCACAGGTTTTGATTCTTCCTTTAACCGTTCAACGAGTGCCGTGATGCCTTCCGGATTATGCGCACCATCGAGAATGATTCGTGGTTTGCGTGAGATGGTTTCAAATCGACCTGGATGTTTCGCTTCTCGTAGCCCTTTTCGGATCGCCGCTTTCGACCATCCGAGACGTCGCGCACAAATGACGGCGTTCGCCGCATTATGAACTTGATGATGGCCTTCAAGACCTAAGCGGGTCTCTGGAATCCCGTCGTACGTCGCCCAGGTCCCGGTTTCCTTTAACCGGTAACGGATGATTGCTTCCTGGCTCCATTTCAATGTCGCATTCCGGTCACCGCAATATGCCATCAACGGCACCGTCAGTTCTTCTTGCAGTTTTCCGGCGATGACCGGTGTCCCTTGTTTGATGATGCCGAACTTCTGTAAGGCGATCTCTTGGAGCGTATCTCCGAGAATCGCTTGATGATCGTGACCGATTGACGTGATGATTGCTGCGACCGGCTTTTTGAAGACGTTCGTTGAGTCATACAGTCCACCGAGACCGACCTCATAGATGACGAAATCCGGACGGATCTGATCAAAATAATAGAAAGCAAGTCCCGTCAATGCTTCGAACTCAGTGACTGTACCGAGTGCCGGATCGATGTGCTTTATAGCAGTCTGAACAGCAATTGCAGCTGCAACGAGGTCGTCTTCTGCGATCGGTACCCCATTCAACATGATCCGTTCCTCAAACTGAATGATGT
The DNA here is from genome assembly GCF_054956715.1 of Exiguobacterium sp. EF_C8. Lineage (NCBI taxonomy): Bacteria > Bacillati > Bacillota > Bacilli > Caryophanales > Exiguobacterium > Exiguobacterium sp. EF_C8. The sequence goes on from NZ_CM143264.1 coordinate 2,283,307, forward strand.
ACGGTGACGTGAATGTCCCGATTTGTAATCCTTCCGCAACCCCCATCTCACGCAAGAACGCGACCGTCGATCCTTTTCCGTTCGTTCCGGCGACATGAATCGTCGGAATCGCGTCCGGGTCAATCTGTAATTCCAGTAACATCGCCTGCATCCGTTCAAGACCTGGTTTGACGCCGAATGCTAGTAAGCTCGATAACCAATCCAATACATCTTCTCGCGTCCTCATGCTGTTCGCTCCTTTAAAAAAAGTGGCTCAAGGAGACTTGAGCCACTGCTGTAATTAGTGTGAGAGTTCGTTGATGCGTGCTTCGACAGCTTGACGTTTTTCCGTATAATCAAGTGCCTTCGCTTTTTCTTCATCAATGACATGTGCTGGTGCTTTGCCGACGAAGCCAGGGTTGTTGAGTTTTTTCTCGACCCGTTCGACTTCTTTCGTATACTTGACGAGTTCTTTATTCAAGCGCGCGATTTCTTCCTCGATGTTGATCAAGTCTGCGAGCGGGATGAACAATTCTGCTCCCGTTACGATCGCACTCATCGCTTTTTCTGGCGCTGGCATCTGCTCTTCAATCCGGAGTTCAGACGCGTTCGTGAACTTTTGCAAGTACGAGCTATTTGACGACAAGTCATCTTGAACACGTGCGTCATTCGTCGAGATGAACAGTTGGATCTGTTTCGACATCGGTGCGTTCACTTCCGCGCGGATGTTACGAACCGAACGGATGACGTTCTGAACCGCTTCAAATGCTGGAACAGCTTCCGGGAAGTCGAGTGACGCCTCGCGTGTCGGCCATGCGGCACGTGTGATCGTCTCACCTTCATGCGGTAAGTGTTGCCAGATTTCTTCCGTGATGAACGGCATGAACGGATGCATTAAGCGCATGATCCGGTCGAGTGTATAGGCAAGAACCGAACGCGTCGTTTGTTTCGCTGCTTCGTCTTCTCCGTTGAGCGGCAACTTCGCCATCTCGATATACCAGTTACAGAAGTCTTCCCAGATGAAGTGATAGAGAATACGTCCTGCTTCACCAAACTCATATTTATCCGATAGACGTGTCACGTCATCGATCGTTGTCTGTAAACGTGTCAGGATCCACTTATCTGCGAGTGATTTCTCGCCTGTCAAATCGATCTGATCAAACGTTAGACCGTCCATGTTCATCAAGGCAAAACGGCTTGCGTTCCATAGTTTGTTCGAGAAGTTCCACGTTGCTTCAATCTTTTCCCAGTAGAAGCGGAGGTCGTTGCCTGGTGTCGATCCAGTCGTTAAGAACCAACGCAGTGAATCAGCACCGTATTTCTCGATGACATCCATCGGATCAATCCCGTTTCCGAGGGATTTCGACATTTTGCGTCCTTCCGAATCACGAATCAATCCGTGGATCAAGACGTCTTGGAATGGACGTTGTCCCGTGAATTCATACGATTGGAAGATCATCCGTGATACCCAGAAGGCGATGATGTCGTATCCCGTAACCAGTGTCGATGTCGGGAAGTATTTCTGATAATCCGCTGCGTCCGTATTCGGCCAACCCATCGTTGAGAACGGCCAAAGGGCTGAAGAGAACCATGTATCGAGAACATCGTTGTCTTGCTCCCAGTTCTCGAGGTCTGCTGGTGCTTCCTTGCCAACGTATACTTCGCCTGTTTCTTTATGGTACCAAGCCGGAATGCGATGTCCCCACCATAGTTGACGGCTAACACACCAGTCACGGATATTTTCCATCCAGCGTACATATGTGTTTTCAAAGCGTTGTGGAACGAAGTTGACCTTGTCTGGTCCTTGTTGTTCCTCGAGTGCTTTTTGCGCGAGTGGTTCCATTTTGACGAACCATTGTAATGAGAGATACGGCTCGACGATTGCATCTGAACGTTCCGAGTGACCAACAGAGTGCAAGTGTGGTTCGATTTTGATTAGAACACCTTCTGCTTTTAAATCTTCAACGATTTGTTTCCGGCATTCGAAACGATCCATGCCTTCGTATTTACCTGCATTCTCGTTCATCGTTCCATCTTCATTCATGACGAGGACACGTGGTAATTCGTGGCGGTTACCGACTTCGAAGTCGTTCGGGTCGTGTGCAGGTGTAATCTTCACGACACCTGTACCGAACTCCATGTCGACATATTCATCCGCAACAATCGGAATCTCGCGACCAACAATTGGTAACGTGATCGTTTTTCCGACGAGGTGAGCGTAACGCTCATCCTTCGGGTTCACGGCAATCGCTGTATCACCAAGCATCGTCTCAGGACGTGTCGTCGCTAGTTCAACATGACCTGAACCGTCCGTCAGTGGATAGCTGAGGTGGTAAAACGCCCCTTCGATATCCTTGTAGATGACTTCGATATCCGAGATCGCTGTTTTCGTCGCTGGGTCCCAGTTAACGATGTATTCGCCACGATAGATCAAGCCTTTTTCGTAAAGTTTAACGAAGACTTCTTGAACTGCTTCCGACAACCCTTCGTCGAGCGTGAAGCGTTCACGCGAGTAATCGAGTCCAAGACCGAGTTTTGCCCATTGTGCACGGATCGTTGACGCATACTCTTCTTTCCATGCCCAAGATTGCTCGAGGAATTTCTCACGACCCATTTCAAGACGTGATTTCCCTTCTGCTCGCAGTTTTTGTTCGACTTTTGCTTGCGTCGCAATACCAGCATGGTCCATTCCCGGTAGATACAGGACGTCGAACCCTTGCATCCGTTTCATCCGCGTCAGCATGTCTTGTAATGTTGTGTCCCAAGCGTGACCAAGGTGTAATTTACCTGTGACGTTCGGTGGTGGAATGACAATCGTGTACGGCTCTTTCTCCGGATCTTGATCAGCTTTAAAGTACTCTCCCTTTAACCAAAAGTCGTGCCATTTTTCTTCCGTTGCCTGCGGATCATATTTCGTTGGCATTGATAATTCCTGCATCCTGATCGCTCCCTTTTTGTCCATAATAAAAACGGCTTCTCTCGTCCTATGCTAAGGACGAAAGAAAGCCGTTGCTTTTTTCCGCGGTACCACCTTAGTTCATCCAACATCGGATGCCCTCGAGCCACGTAACGTGTGGAGGACGGATATCGCTCGTAAGACTCACGATACCAGCTCGTGGGGTGACCTTCCTCCTGTTCGTCCGTCACATCTTTCAGCCAAGGATGTGTTCTCTACGCCGGTACGAATACAGGATTACTCTTCCCGTCATCGCTGTTGCCATTTTCTTCTTTATTCATTTTAGCCGAGAGTTCAATCAATCGTCAAGAACTGCTTAACGATCGAACTCAACTTGGAGTTCCTTGAACGTCAATTCGACGGCTTCAATCGTCTGTTCGATATCTTCGTCCGTATGGGCAATCGAGAGGAAGAGACCTTCGAATTGTGATGGTGGTAAGAAGACACCACGCGCCGCCATCTTTTGATAATACGAACGGAACATCTCAAGGTTCGATGTTTTCGCTTTTTCGAAGTTCGTGACACGTTCATCCGTGAAGAAGACACCAAACATCGCACCCGCACGGTTCGTCGTCAGTGGAATGTTATATTTCGCCGCAGCATTCAGGTAGCCTTCAGACAGACGGCTCGCTTTCCGGTCGAACTCTTCATAGTGCTCGGGTTTCAATTGCGTCAGTGTCGCTAGACCCGCTGCCATCGCAAGTGGGTTCCCGGATAACGTACCTGCTTGATAAATTGGACCTTGTGGTGCGATCTGTTCCATGATGTCACGACGTCCGCCATAAGCACCGACTGGCATTCCGCCGCCGATGACTTTACCGAGACACGTGATATCCGGCGTGACACCGAAGTGTCCTTGCGCACAGTGGAATCCGACACGGAAACCGGTCATGACTTCGTCAAAAATTAATAACGCACCGTTTTCTGATGTGATTTCCCGTAAGCCTTCAAGGAATCCTGGTTCTGGTGGCACGAAGCCCATGTTCCCAGCAGCCGGTTCGACGATGACACCAGCGATATCGTCGCCGTGTTTTTCAAACGCGATCCGGACAGCATCCAAATCGTTGTAAGGAACCGTCAGTGTCATGCTCGCAATTTGCGCTGGAACGCCTGGTGAATCCGGTAGTCCAAGTGTCGCGACACCTGAACCTGCTTTAATCAAGAGTGAGTCCCCATGACCGTGGTAACAGCCTTCGAACTTCAAGATTTTTGTCCGACCTGTATAGCCGCGTGCGAGACGAAGGGCAGCCATCGTCGCTTCTGTACCCGAATTGACCATCCGGACGACTTCGACCGACGGTACACGACTGATGACGACTTCCGCCATCGCTGATTCGATTTCTGTTGGTGTCCCGTAACTCCAGCCACGCGTCGCTTGTTCTTGAATCGCTGATGTGACGATTGGATCGGCATGACCGAGAATCATCGGTCCCCATGACAGGACGTAATCGATATACTCTTTTCCGTCGATATCATAGAGCTTTGATCCTTTCGCATGATCTGCGAAAATTGGTGTCATCCCGACCGATTTATAAGCACGGACTGGGCTGTTGACACCACCCGGCATGAGCGGGAGTGCCCGCTCGAACGCTTCTTTTGATTTTGAGTTCTGGTTAATTAAGCTCATTTCGACCCCTCCAGGTAACGACAAATGTCTTTTGCGAAATAGGTGATAATTAAATCAGCTCCTGCTCGTTTAAAGCCAAGCATCGTCTCAAGGACGATTCGTTCTTCGTCGATCCAGCCGTTCAGGGCTGCAGCTTTGACCATCGCATACTCACCCGATACGTTATACGCAACGATTGGTAGATCAATCCGCTCGCGCACATCACGAATGATGTCCATGAACGCAAGCGCAGGTTTGACGATCATGAAGTCAGCTCCTTGATCGACGTCCGCTGTTGCTTCTCGGAACGCTTCGCGACGGTTTGCTGGGTCCATTTGGTAGCCTTTCCGGTCGCCTTCTCCTGGTGCCGAGTTTGCCGCGTCACGGAATGGACCATAATAAGCAGATGCATATTTAACGCCATAGCTCATGACCGGAATATGGCTGAAGCCGTTCTCGTCCAACCCTTGACGAATCGCTGCGACGAATCCGTCCATCATTGATGATGGAGCGATGACATCGGCACCCGCCTGAGCTTGTGAGATGGCTGTTTTGACGTGAAGCGGTAATGACGCATCATTATCGACCGTTCCGTCAGCGACGATTCCACAGTGACCTGTCGACGTATATTCACATAAGCATGTGTCGGCAATGACCGTTAGCTGCGGAGCAACTTTTTTGACGAGACGTGTTGCCTCTTGAACGATCCCGTGATCGTGAAACGCACCTGATCCTTGCTCGTCTTTTAAGTGGTCGTGCGGGACACCGAATAAGATGACAGATTCGATTCCGAGTGCGACGACTTCTTCAATCTCAGCCGTCAGATGATCGAGTGATAAGTTGAAGACGCCAGGCATCGAGCTGACTTCGCGTTTGATATCTTCGCCTTCAGCAACGAAAATCGGATAAATCAAATCCGATTTATGCAACTGGTTCTCGCGGACGAGTGACCGGAGTGATGCGGTATGACGTAAACGACGGTGACGTGCGTATTCTAATGTGTTCATGCTGATTCCTCCTCAATGATACGATCAATCATGCCGTCCACCGTGAATTCACGGGCGACATGAATCGGTTGAAGTCCGGCTGCTTTTGCTGCTTGCTCCGTGATCGTCCCGATGACGATGAAGGTCGTCTTCAGGTCTAGCGGAGCAATCGCTTCGACAGCGGAAGGACTCTGCAGTCCAATATAGGTGGCATTTCTGATAAGAGCTTCAGGTAGTCGACGGGTGACGGTTTCATAGGTGATGATATCCTCGATCGTATATCGATTCAGTTTTCGTAACTGATCGACCGGTGCTTGCCGCGATCGGTTCCCTCGCGCAAAAACGATATGATCGCCGTCAGACAAGTATGGTCCCAGTTCTGCGACGAGTGCGTCTCCTGTAAAGGTTGACGGACAAAAGTCGGCTGTTCGACCATACTTCGCAAGTGCATCTGCTGTCTTTCGTCCAACGACCGCAATACGCGTTTCTGCTAATTCAGGCAATGCATCAGCAACCCGGTGGACGCCATTCGGACTCGTCACGATGAGCCAATCAATTCCCTTCGGCAACGTAAACGAAACAGGTCGCGTTTCAATGACCGGATAATGCACCGACTCGATTGCGACGTCACGCAGTCGCGCCATCTGCTCGTTCGTCGGTGGTCGACTTCCCGTGAACAATACCTGCTTACAAGTCATCCGGAAGTGTTGCGAGAATCTCACGACCGCCCGAAGCAAGCAGACGTTCGGCAACGTCTTGACCGAGATGCATCGGGTCAAGACCTGATTCGCGCTCGATTAGAATTTGCTCCCCATCGACGGATCCGATGAATCCGACAAGTGTCGTTGACATGTCTTCGTTAATCGTCGCGAATCCACCGACAGGAACGTGACAGCTACCTTCGATGGCTGCTAGGAAAGCGCGTTCTGCGTATGCCACTTTTTCTGTCATCTGATCATGGATCAGGTGTAGGAGATCACGTACTTCTTGATCATGTTCGCGACATTCGATACCGAGGATTCCTTGACCGACAGCTGGAATCATGTCTTCTGTTGAAAGATATTCCGATACGACATCTTCAGACCAACCCATCCGTTTTAAACCAGCTGCTGCAAGCAGAATCCCGTCAAACGGACCATTTTTTAATTTATCAAGTCGTGTATCGATGTTCCCGCGAATCGATTCGATTTTTAAATCAGGGCGGAGTTTTAGCAATTGTGATCCACGACGTAAGCTGCTCGTGCCGACAACCGCACCTTCTGGCAAGGAAGCAAGACCTTCTCCTGTTTTCGTGATCAAGGCATCACGCGCATCGACACGTGCCGGTGTGGCACCGATGATGAGACCATCCGGTAGTTCAGACGGTAAATCCTTCATGCTGTGAACAGCAAAATCGATTTCTTCGTCAATCATCTGCTGTTCGATCTCTTTTACGAATAACCCTTTACCACCGACCTTTGAGAGCGTCACATCCAAAATGCGGTCTCCTTTTGTGATGATGTTCTTGATTTCGAACTCATACGGCGCGCCGGCTTGTTTCAACTGGTCAATGACCCATTTCGTCTGTGTCATCGCTAGCTTCGAGCTTCGCGATCCAACAATGATTTTTCGCATGCTAAAATCCCCCTGTACAATAATAAAGGGGCGGCACAAGTCCGCCCCATGCATTTTCTATTGTAACACAAATCGTACTTTGTTCACCGGTTCACAGCTTTTGCTGAAGGTGTCGTCTCTTCTGACGTCACGATTTCATCTTCGAGCCCATCAAACAAGTCTTCGTTTAATGCGAACGTATCCATGAACTGCGCAATCCGCTCATCAGCATCCGGTTTCGCTGCCGCATCTTTGATGTAAGATAGCGGTTCACGCAACAATTGATTGATGATGGATTTCATGTGTTTACCAATGACGGTTTTTTCACGTTTTGACATCTCCGGTAATTTCCGTTCCAAGCTTTGCATTGTCTCTTGTTGAATCCGCAGTGCTTGGTCTCGTAATTCCGTGATGATCGGCACGACACCAAGTGTCGTCATCCACCCTTCGAACTCAGCGATTGCCGCTTCGATTCGTTGTTCGATTTTCGCCGCTTCCTTCATCCGTTCCGCCATGTTTTGCTGGACGATCGATGTCAGATCATCGACATCATATAAATGAACGCCTGGCAAGTCACCAACGGTCGGTTCGATGTCGCGCGGTACTGCGATGTCAATCAACAAGAATGGACGATCGTGACGGAACAGCTGTGCTGCTGCGATGTCTTCCCGTTTGATGATGGCACGTTTTGCACCTGTTGAAGAGATGACGATGTCTGCCCGAAGCAAACCGCACTGCATTTCATTAATCGAATGCGCTGATCCTTCGAACCGATTCGCGACCTCTTCTGCTTTGGCGAGCGTCCGGTTAAAGACCGTGATGTCACGAGCTCCTGCTTCATATAAGTTGAGCGTCGTCAATTCGCCAGTTTCTCCCGCACCGATGACGACAATCGATTTATCTTCAAGCGATCCGAGTAACTGTTCGGCAAGCGTGACGGCAGCAGCACTGACAGAAACGGCATTTTCACCGATTCCAGTTTCTGCGTGAGCCCGTTTGGCGAGCGTGACCGCTTCTTTGAAGAGTTTGTTAAAGACCGTTCCTGTCGTTTCAAGCTTCTGTGCCATGAAGAAGCTTGTCTTGACCTGACCAAGGATTTGCGTTTCACCGACGATCATTGAATCAAGACCACTTGTCACGCGGAACAGATGTTTCATCGCATCGAATCCTTCATGGATGAAGAGATACGGCTCGAGCTCTTCCATCGTCAAACCAAACCAGTTTGCAAGGAAACGTTTTGTATAATACCGTCCTGTATGTGGCTGATCCGTCACGACGTACAGTTCCGTCCGGTTACATGTCGAGACGATGACACTTTCAAAGATACTTTTTTCATCGCGCAATGCGACGACCGCTCCCTTCATCTCATGCTCCCCAAATGAGACTTGTTCGCGTATTGATACAGGCGCTGTTTTGTTATTCAAGCCGACCACTACGATATGCATGCGCTCTACCCCTTACGTCCAAAGATTTCGTTCCGATCTATCTTTTCGTTCTCTATCCTACATTATAACCATTATAAAAAAGATTCCAATCAATTTATAAACTAAAATGAGTCGAAGTTGTGAAATCTTCTTCATTTTTTCTCTTCTTCTACCTTATCCCTCTCCCGTAAAAATCACAAACCCTCTGCTCCTAAAAAGAGCAGAGGGTTACACTTTACTTCAACGATTCAGGTGATACCGTCACGTCCGGTACGTTGAGACGTTGCTGACGTAAACGATAAATCCGAGCGATGTTCTGAATGACGACTTTTGAGACCGCATAGGTCGGAACTGCCAAGATGACACCGATGATGCCACCGATTTTCCCGGCAACGAGCAAAACGATGATGATCGTCAGGGGATGGACCTTGAGTGTTTTTCCTTGAACGTAAGGAGAAATCAAGTTCGATTCGATTTGTTGCGCGACGACGATCGTGATGATCGCATAGACCGCTTTGATCGGATCATCAATGAATCCGACAATGACTGCCGGAACGGCACCGATGTAAGGTCCAAGATACGGGATGATGTTCGTCACCGTACAGAATAAGGCAAGTAATAACGCATATTGAATGTCAGCAATGAAAAAGCCGATCAAGGACATCACACCGACGCAGATTGAGACGATGACCTGTCCGTTGACGTAATGCTTCACTGTCACGTGCATGTCGTGCAGAATTTTACGCGTTTCCGTTTCGTAGCTACGCGGTAACAATTTCACGACGGAGTCAGGGAATTTATACCCGTCAAGCAACATATACACTAAGATGAACGGCACTAAGACGATGATTAAGACCGTCGAAGAGATGACACCGAAAATCGTTCCAACGGACGTCGAGACGGACTTGAAGACGGTACCGACATACGATGTCGCTTCATTCGTCCACTTATCAAATAAATCTGTATTCTCATGTACCCAGGTCGAGATAAAACGATTGTCCATCAGCTGATCGCGTAAATTTAACGTTTGATCACGCAATTCGATGACGAGCGTCGGAATGCTCGTTGCAAAATCGGTCACCTGCTCAACTAAGATCGGTCCGATTGAAGCGACAGCGATCGTCAGGATCGTGATGAAACCAAGTAAAACGATCAACACGGCAAGACCACGTTTCTTGACTCGTTTTTGCAACGCATCTACGATCCCAAGCGTGAAGTAATAGAAAATACCCGCAATAATGAGCGGTGGGAAGATCAATGCCAGCATGACTTTTATCGGCTGGAATAAAAATGAGATCTTTGTACCGACCCAGATGACAAGAAAAATCACTAATACCCAAATTAATGCTTTAAACCATTTGTTTCGTAACAAATCCACCTAGCATATCCTCCTCATACCTATTCGTCAGCCGACTTTTTCCTCGGTGACGTCTTCGAGGCGTTGGCGCTCCATCTGTCCCCAGTTTCCTCGACCAGTCAAGAATTGAATCAATCCCCCTAGTTTGAAGAAGACTAAAATCGGACGGTACCAGAACGACTCGGTCAAGGACCATAAATACAACCGAATCAATTCTTTGACATTCTTGAATCGGTGCATCGTCCACTCTTCCAATAATACGGCACCTGCTGATAATAAGGAACCATAGAGTAAAGCGACGACCAATAAGACGATACCAAATTCAAAGTTAAGCGTCCCGACGAGCAGGTTGAGCGGAATAATGAAATATCCCATCAGTTCAACGATAGGTCCGAGTAATTCAATCAAAAAGAAATATAGCATCGAAACGCCACCAACAGAACCATACTTCGGATTACCGATCATGCGCTTATGGGTCCAGAGTGTCTCAGCTAGCCCACGGTGCCAACGTGTCCGTTGCGACCGCAACACTTCCATTGACTCCGGAGCTTGCGTCCAGCAGACTGGTGCCGGAACGTACTCGATGCGTTTATCAAGCTTGTTTTCTTTCATATACCGGTGCAAACGAACGACAAGTTCCATATCCTCACCGACAAGTCCTTCCTTATATCCACCTGCTTGGACAACAATGTTCTTTTGGAACAGACCGAACGCACCAGAGACAATCAATAAGATGTTGAAACGGCTAAGTCCAAGGCGACCAAATAAGAATGCTCGGAAATATTCAATCATCTGCATCAAGACAATCCGTTGTTTTGGTGTCCGAATCTCGACGATTTCGCCACCTTCAATCGTACAGCCATTGACGAGGAAGATTGAACCACATGTCGCGACGACCTCTTCGTCGGACTCGACGATCGGTTTCATGACTTTTAATAGGGCATCCCGCTCTAAAATCGAATCCGCGTCAAGCGAGCAGAAATACGGATAACTGGAATGGTCGATACCGGCATTCAAGGCATCCGCCTTTCCACCATTCTCTTTATCGATAACGATCAAACGACTATCGATCCGCGAACGGTAGACTTGTTTGACCGGCTTCGAACCAATTAGAATCCTCGGATAGCGGATTTCCTTCTCCAGCTCATACGATCGGAACAATTCGTCCATCGTTCCGTCCTTTGAACCATCATTGATGACGATGACTTCATGCTCCGGATAGTCAAGTGCTAGCAAAGCTTGGACACTCGAGACGATCGTATATTCCTCATTGTACGCTGGTACAAGGATACTGACCGGCCGTGTATAGAGAGAGCGCATCAGTGGCAAGTAAGAGCTCTCTTTCCGACGGAAGCGTTGCCGTCGCACCATTTGAGCTGAAATCAGGTAAAGCATCGAATAGAACACGATGACGAGTAACATATAAATCAACACTGTCCATGAAAGGACTTCAATAATGGCTTGGATTGTCTCAGACGACATGATGTTTCATCTCCTTTGCCAACCGTTCTGTAGCTTTTTGACGCGCATAGCGGTCGGGGTGTGTACTTGATACCTTCGCCAATTGTTCGATCCCGCCACAAGCAAGCAGCGCATCAAAGGCAGCCGTCCGGACCCACCACGATCGACTACCGACAAACGGTAAGATCGCTGGTATCGCATCGGCTGGAACGACATGTTCTAGGAAACGAAGGGCAAGCATTTGCTCAACCCAACTTGATTCTTCTTCCAAGTAAGGCACATATAACTTCCAGTCCTCCTCAAGCCCGATTCGCGTGAGCGCACGAAGAGCACGTTTTCGGATTTCCGGATTTTCATCTGTCGTCTTGTCACGAACGAGTGCGATATAACGTGTCTCATCGCGATCAAAGATCAACTGAAGGATCGCTAACTTAAAGGACAGTGTCAATTCTTCAAACGCAGCCACCCATTCCTCTAAGTCTTGACTACGACCGACCGCAAGAATCGCACCGAAGAAACTAATCCCATTTTCTTGCTTGGCGATGGCGATCGCATCTTGCGGTGATAGTGAGACGAGGGTCCGAACGATGACATCGCTCTCTTCTTTTTCAATCGTGTTTCCCCAACGCGCATGAATCATCGGTGCGACTGCTACCAAACGGAATTGAGAGACGGCCTCATAAGCGTTCAAGCGACGGTCAATCCGGCGATGCTTCAATTGTTGTTCGTAATAGGCATGCATATTAGCAGCGACAAAAGCTTGCACTCGTTCGAGATGTGCCGGTGTTGCTGTTAAGTTGGATAGTGCGAAGAGTTCAAGCTCAGCTAAATCCTCGTTTCCTTTTTGAACCGTCGGCATGTCCTGACGTTCACCTGTCGCATAGTCGTAGATGTCATCTCGAAAGACAAGTTGCCAATCGCTACGGGCATGCTCGCGGTTGGCACGTTTTCGTTTTTGAACGACGAGATAGACCAATGCTCCACCTTGTAAGAAAACGAGTACAACGATAAATACTAGAATCGCCTGCATCATCGGCCATCCTCAACTTTTCGGATCCACGCGCGGAATTCTTCGATTTTTAACGGAAGGGTCATAATGTAATCAACACCTCGGTCAATCGCAAGAACATGATCGCGTTCACGGTTGTACATCGAAATCATCATCGATTGGAACGGTGCGACACTCTGATGTTTTGCTCGCAGTAGTAATTCCAGCCCATCTGCTCGTGGTAATGCTGACGTAAACACGAGTAAGTACGGACGGGATGCTACGTACTCGTCAAGGAATGTCTCTGCTCGTTCGAATGTTACGAACCGTTCGAAGCGTTCCGTCAGTTCCCGTTCCATCATCCGACGGATATGCGGATCTTCCGTTACGACGACGACATCCGCGATATGATGGATTTTTTTATAACGCGCTAGCCGGTCAAGGACAAGCTCCCGCGATAGTGTCGCCGGTAGAATTTCTCGCGCATTTTCTAAACCATAGAAAGAGGTCTCCGTATTAAAATACACGACGGGAATTCGTTCCTCGATGACAGGTTCGCTTGCGAGAACGACATCGGCATAAGAAATGTCCGTCCGCACGCACCATCCCTCTTCAATCAATCCGTTGACCGCCTCCGGCATTTGTCCGACTGTGTGCACGAACAAGGTATTCGTCGACGATTGCCGGACGGTTTCTTCCGTCCATTCAATCGTCGAACTGACCTCACGATCTTGACTTGTTGATTCAAACGACTGATTGATTAATTTCCACATCTCTTCACGTCGCATTTAGTTTCCTCCCTCAGTGAATGCTTTTTTCATCGTCCGATAGACAGGTTTCAGTTCTTCTCGCTGTTGCGGATTCGTCCACTCTGCCCAGTTGTAGAAACCACGATCTTTTTCAGGGATACGTGTCTCACCGACTTGACCTGTGACTTCGATTCCTTCCGTAATCATCTTCGCTTCTAATCCATCTTTCCAGAAGTCACCGATGATTTCATGTTTACTAGGGTCTCGCATATTCAAGACCATCCATGGAATACGGAGCTCTACGGTTGGTTTCGTGATATCTGAGATATCTGTCAAGATATCGTCTGGTTCTCCTTCATGTAGAACACCCGTGTCCCACTTGACGGCTGGTTTGACGATTTTTTTCGTCACCGGGTCGCGTCTTGCATAATCGAGCATTTGATAAATTGGAACGAACTTACCGCTGTCTTTTTGATCAGACGGTGGTTTTACCATCTCAAACGGCATCTTCAGACCATAGTGATAACGGAAGATATCATAACGAGCATCGACATCGATGCGCGCCTTCTGATCGATCGTCAGGCGATATTCCGCTCCTTCATCAAGCATCAACGGACCGACTTTCGTATTCCCATCGTTTGGTTTCGTCGATAGCGCAAGTGTCGTCGGCTCTGCTTTTTTCCGGTCGATACGCAAATAGAGATAGGCTTCGTCGGATGTCATATATATCGCTTGATCCTTATTTTCAGCGACTGGTGCATACCCTTTCCAATCATCCAATTTCCCGTCAATGACGATATCTGAACGCAGGAAACCAAGCATACCGAAATGTTGTTCGCTCGTCTGGACATTCGACCAACGGGGACGCGTATTGGCATCATCATAATCCATCGTGTTCCACGTCCGCTTGAACCATTCATCTTGCCAGATGAAGACGAGTCCACCGGCTGTTTTGACGTCTTTAATGTCTTGATAGAGTTGTGCGACGAGTTCGCCTTGTTTCTTCTCACTGACATGCCCTTGATCGAAACCATTTGGTCCGAGGTGCGTCTTCCCGCGAGAACTCGGAATTCCGAATTCTGATACAAGTAGCGGCATATCATGATAATCCTTCATCTTCTTCAAGTAACGGGCATACGATTCAGATCCTTTGTCCGTTTTTTGACTGTACTCTTCCTTGATGAACGAAGGATAGTACGGATAGATGTGGTAAGACGCGAACAAGCCACCCGGGAAATCCTTCGTTGCTTTTAAGTGATTGAAATCAATGGAGACGAGGTCCTGTTCTTCCTCAATCTCTTTTGGGTGTTTCAACGGATCCGTCGTCGGCCAGTTCGTCGAACCGATTGGTCGTGTTGTACCGTACTCTTTGATTTCGTGTGCAGTCGCCGTATCCATCCGACCTGCTAACCACGATTCGAAAGGAGACGCTTCTTTCGTCGTCGTTACGTATTGTCCTTCGAAACGTGTCCCTTTGTTCTTTTTATTTGTTTCAACGACAGCTTCCGGTAACCATTCGATTCCGAAGACGAATGCTGAAACGTATTGCGAGACGTCTGAAGTGTATGTTCCGGAAGCATGACCAACAACTTCTTTAACGACTGCGTTTCCATGAATGACATCAACCATTCGTTTTGCTTCCGTATCTGTCATCTTCATGAACTTTGGATCGAATGCATTTTTTAGTTCCTCGAACGGCTTCTCTTCGACCCACATGCCTTGCATGAGATAAATCGGTTGTTTCGCCTGTTCGTTGTAAGCTTTTAATGCATCGTAAAAAGCAGGAGGGTGCAACGTGTACACACGAATCGTATTGACCCCCATCGCTCCGATTTCCTTCAACCAACGATCATATTCGTTTCGGCTGATGGCATGTTCCCCGGGAAATGCACCTGGTCGACCAAGTCCAATGTTGACACCCTTAACGAAGTACGGCTTCCATTCACCATCTTGATACATCTCAAGTGTGTCCTGTCCTTCACGAGCTCGGGTCCGCAACTCTTGGTTACCGACCTTCGTTTGTGAAAGTGGTTTGACCTTCGCAGTTTGTGTCGAGATCCGTTTCGTATCCTCAAGAATCCGCGTCAGCGTCGGGGCGTAAATCTTCCAGAAGAACGCCGATTCACTTTCCGCACTATCGAGGATGAACTGTTTGCGGAACCAATCGAGACCACTGTATCGATAATAACGTGGGATATCCGCGACGTCCGTATAATCACCAGCAAAATAGTGACCACTTCCTTGCGTGACATACGCTGGAAACTCAAGCGGCAACTGGTATTTTCGAAGCATTGCTTGTGTCTGTTTCGAAGGGCTCCAAGAGAAATGCGCTTGTTGTTTCCCACCATCTAGTTCAAGAATCTCGAACCAGTAGTTATAACGGACCTCATCTTTTGCATTCCCCTTATTTTGATCCCACTTGTAAAGTAAAGGAGTGTCATCATTGACGAAAAAAGCTTTTTCGGTCGAATCATTAATAAAAACATAACCCGGACCTGATAGTTTGAACTCTTTTTCTTTCGCTTGTGTTTTTAATTGAGCTACGACGTTTTTCTCAAGACCTTGCAGTTTTGTTAAATCTGGGAAAAATCGACCGATCCATCCTGTCCAAGCCGTCCCGAATAATTGTCGAAACGCATTGGACCGCTCGACTGACGTCGGACTTGCTGCTGTATTAAATTCCGCCACGACGGTTTTCCCTTGCGAAATCGCTTCAGTTGCGAGCTCGACGTCTTCTGTCGTCAAGCCACCACGATGTTCTTTTTTCCCGTTGACGTCATATGATTTTCCGTACGTATCCGTAAACAACAGCACATCTGCTTTAGAGGCTTGTTGTAACATTTTTTTACCTTGTGTACCATCATAACGGTTGATGTAGTCCGAATACGTATAATCTTGCCCTTGCGTATTTCGGATCTTTAAGTGATTCAATAACCACGTCGTTCCGGCATGCTCTCGCTCTTCCGTTCCGTTCGTGTAATCAAATAGCGCAATGTTTAATGTCTTTTCCTGCTTCAAGAACCAAATGGCAAATGGTGTCAGAATGAGTAAGACGACGATTGCGAACGTCCATTTATAACGCCTCATATTGGCATAGCCTCCCACTAGAACAATTTGTTCCTATCATTGTAACGTGAATCAAATGATGTTCATATAATGGAAATCAAAAATGTTGTAAGGAAATAATTAGATACTATTTTTAGATTACTTTAACCCTCATAAAAAAACGTCCTGCTCTCCTATTGTAGGAGAACAAAACGTTTCGTTTTTTACAGAAGACGATAAATCGCTTCCCATGCGGCATCGACGCCTTCTCCTGTCTCAGACGAGAAAGGAATTAAGGTATCTTGACCATCAAATTGCAATTTACGTTTGATTGCCGCGATATGTTTATCACGTTGACTCTTTTTGATTTTATCGAGTTTTGTTGCAACGACGATGACCGGTAGATCGTAATACTTCAAGAAATCGTACATCGTCACGTCATCCGCAGACGGATCATGTCGGATGTCGACGAGCTGTACGACACCTTTGAGGATTTCACGTTGTGTGAAGTACTTCTCCATCATCTTGCCCCACGCTTCACGCTCCGTCTTCGAGACTTTCGCATACCCGTAACCCGGTACATCGACGAACATGACTTCATCATTGATGTTAAAGAAGTTCAAAGTTTGCGTTTTACCTGGTTTCGAAGATGTCCGCGCGAGTGCTTTTCGCTGAACCAGTTTATTGATGAAAGAGGACTTTCCGACATTCGATCGCCCTGCGAGTGCCACTTCTGGCAACAATGGCTCCGGATAATGCTCCGGATTAACACCACTCGTAATAAAATCAGCTTTATAAATTTTCATGTTACTCTCCTTTTAATGCATGTTCGAGCACTTGCTCCATCGTCGCAACCGGAATGAATTCCATTCCTGCGCGGACGCTTTCCGGGATATCATCGATGTCCCGCGTATTATCTTGCGGTAGAAGAACGGTCGTCAAGCCCGCACGATGTGCTGCGAGTGACTTTTCCTTTAGTCCACCGATCGGTAAGACCCGTCCACGTAGTGTGATTTCACCTGTCATCCCGACGTCCCGGCGAACCGGACGCTTCGTCAAGGCGGAAATCAGTGCTGTTGCCAGTGTAATACCAGCAGATGGACCATCTTTTGGTACAGCACCTTCAGGGACGTGGATGTGGATGTCTTGCGTTTCGTAGAAGTTCGGTTCGATGCCAAGGGATGTCGCATTTGCTCGGACGAAGCTGTACGCAGTCTGAGCGGACTCTTGCATGACGTCACCGAGTTTCCCGGTTAACTGCAGTTTCCCTTTACCCGGAGCAAGACTGACTTCGATCGTCAACGTATCGCCCCCAAAAGCAGTATACGCTAAACCAGTCACTGCGCCAATCATATCTTCTAGCTCACCTTGACCATAACGGTAGATCGGTTTACCTAAGAAATCATCTAGATTACGCTTCGTCACCGTCACCCGCTTCTTCTCACCCATCGCGATTTGTTTTGCTGCTTTCCGGCAAAGTGAGCCGAGGACACGTTCAAGATTCCGGACACCCGCTTCTCGTGTATAACGACGAACGACTTCTTCTAGCGCGTCTGCTTTGACCGTCAATTGACTCTTTTTTAGACCGTGTTCAGCAAGTTGTTTCGATAATAGATGACGAACGGCAATTTCCGTCTTCTCTTGTTCCGTATAGCCACCAATTTGAATCAGTTCCATTCGGTCGAGCAACGGTCCTGGGATGTTCGAGACATCATTTGCTGTCGCAATGAAGAGGACATTTGATAAATCGAACGGTTCTTCGATGTAGTGATCGGAGAAGCTGTTGTTTTGTTCCGGATCAAGAACTTCAAGCATCGCGGACGATGGGTCACCACGGAAGTCATTTGACATCTTATCAATCTCATCCAGTAAGAAGACCGGGTTATTCGTTCCTGCTTGTTTTAAACCGCGGATGATTCGACCTGGCATCGCACCGATATACGTCCGGCGATGTCCACGGATCTCCGCTTCATCGCGTACGCCACCAAGTGAGACGCGGACAAACTTCCGTTCAAGTGCTGTTGCGATGGAGCGAGCAAGCGACGTTTTACCGACTCCTGGAGGACCTGATAAACAAAGAATCGGACCACGTAGCGAATCCGTCAATTGACGAACGGCGAGATACTCAAGAATTCGTTCTTTGACCTTTTCTAGACCGTAATGATCCTTTTCAAGCTGTTCCGAAGCAGCTGAAACGTTCAAGAAATCATCGGTTGCCTCATTCCATGGTAACGAGAAGAACCATTCGAGATAGTTGCGGATGACACCATGTTCGGGACTTGTCGCCGGTACGACAGCTAAACGACTGATTTCCTTCTCGACGTTCGCAACCGTCGTTTCCGGTAAATCAAGCATGGACAGTTGCTCCCGGTATTTCGTCGCATCGCTTTCAACGGATGCCGACTCGCCACCGAGTTCTTGTTGAATCGTCTTCAATTGTTCCCGCAAGTAATACTCGCGTTGCGATTGTTCAATCGTCTTCTTCGTCCGTTCACGCATCTCACGTTCGAGTTCGACGACTTCATATTCATGTTTCATGACGTCAAGCAACATCAATCCCCGTTCGACCGGATCCTGTTGTTCGAGGAACTCCTGTTTCTTCGAGATATCGATCGGTAACTTCGACGTGATATAGTCCGTCAATGAGTCGAGACGTTCATAGGTCTCGAACCGACGACGCTCATCTGTTCCGATGCCTTTGATACGAGAGACGAGTTGACCGAACTGTTCTTTAATTAGACGAACGAGCGCTTCTTGTTTCGCCCCTTTGATGTCCATCTTCTCGATTGGTTCGATGACTGCTTGATATCCTTCGTCCGTCTCCTCAACGTTTTCAATCCGGACGCGTTCCTTCCCGATAACACGAACACGAACTGTATCATTCCCAAGTTCACTCATCTTCGCGATTTGAACAAGTGTACCGACCTGATGCAACCCGTCGACAGACGGCTCTGCTTCTGGATCACGTTGTGTGACGACGACGAGATCGATCTCGTGTTCCTTTGATGCAAGTAAGGCTTTTAAGGATACCGGACGCCCGACATCAATCGTCAATCCGATCAACGGATACGCGACGACACCGCGTAATGGTAAAAGTGGATATTGTTTTTTCTTCATTCGAATTCCTCCTAAACAAAAAGACTCGGAAAGGCGTACAAGTAGCCTCCGAGCCGATTTGTCACGGTGTTACGCCGTTTCTTTTTCTTTCCCATGTTCAATTGTACCATCTTTCAACTCAAGCGTTGGACCGCGCTTACCAGTCAACGTTTCTGCTGTAATGATGACTTTCGCGATGTCTTCACGCGATGGAATTTCGAACATGATATCTAGCATAGTTTCTTCGATGATTGAACGAAGACCACGCGCACCTGTTTTACGTTCGATTGCGAGCTTCGCAATCTCAAGAAGTGCATCTTCCGTGAAGTCGAGTTCGACATCATCAAGTTGAAGCATTTTCTTATATTGTTTCACGAGGGCGTTTTTCGGTTTCGTCAAGATTTGAACGAGTGCCTCTTCATCGAGTGGCTCGAGTGTTGCCATGACTGGCAAACGACCGATGAACTCAGGAATCAAACCAAACTTTTGAAGATCTTCTGGCAATGCGGCTGCTAGAATTTCTTTTTGTGTGAGGTTACGGTTCTCTGAATCGTTTCCGAAGCCGATGACTTTTTTACCGAGACGACGTTTGATCGACTGATCGATACCATCGAATGCTCCACCAACGATGAACAAGATGTTCGTCGTATCGATTTGGATGAATTCTTGATGCGGATGTTTGCGTCCACCTTGTGGCGGTACACTTGCAACAGTTCCTTCCAAAATCTTCAGCAAGGCTTGTTGAACACCCTCACCAGAAACATCACGTGTGATTGACGGATTTTCTGATTTACGAGCGATCTTATCGATCTCATCAATGTAGATGATTCCTTTTTCAGCCTTCTCGACATCATAGTCCGCTGCTTGGATGAGTTTCAACAGGATGTTCTCGACGTCTTCACCGACATAACCGGCTTCCGTCAAACTTGTTGCATCTGCAATCGCAAACGGTACGTTTAAGATACGTGCCATCGTTTGGGCAAGAAGTGTCTTACCGCTACCTGTTGGACCGATCATGACGATGTTTGATTTTGAGAGCTCGACATCATCTGCGCGACCACCAGCATTGATTCGTTTGTAGTGATTATACATCGCTACAGATAACGATTTTTTCGCTTTTTCTTGACCGATGACATAATCGTCAAGTGTCGTACGAATTTCATGCGGTTTTGGAACATTCTTCAGCTCGACTTCTTCTTCTGTACCGAGTTCTTCCTCTACGATTTCATTGCAGAGTTCGATACACTCGTCGCAAATGTAAACGCCAGGTCCAGCAACAAGTTTGCGTACTTGTTCTTGTGTCTTTCCACAGAAAGAACATTTTAGCTGACCTTTTTCTTCGTTGAATTTAAACATAAAGGTCCACCCCTTTAACGTGGAAATTGTATGGACGCCTGTAGCATCCCGTCTCACGTTTTACTATTTATGATTGTAGCATGAACAAGGAAAGTCTTTCAAATCCTGGACGAACGATTTACAGTTTGATGTCCTGAACCAAGGATTGTTTGTCCTTGTTTGACCTATCGTACAAAAAAATCGACTCCAAGACCAGAAATTGGGCTTGAAGTCGATCGAAAACCATGAAATGGCTTATTTTGCTTTTGCGTTGTCGACGAGAACATCGATAGCTTTACGGAATTGAAGATCGCCTTTAAGCGTTTCAAGACCACCTTGTGGTGCAAGCATCGTTTCAAGTTGATCTGCAGGGATGTTGTAGAGTTCTGACATTGATTGAAGTTCAGTTTGAGTTTCCTCATCTGTTACTTCGATTTTTTCGTCAGCAACGATTTGCTTAAGGACGAGACGTGCCTTAACGCGCTCTTCCGCTTGCTCTTTCATTTCAGAACGCATTGCCTCTTCTGTCGTTCCAGTCAACTGGAAGTACATGTTGAGGTCGATGCCTTGTGATTGAATACGTTGTGTGAACTCTTGAACCATACGCTCGACTTCGTTTTCGACCATGACTTCTGGAAGATCAACTGTCGCGTTTTTCGTAGCCGCTTCGACTAACTCATCGCGCATTGAAGCATCAGCTTCTTGTTTGCGTGTGTTTTCGAGACGCGTACGGATTTTTGTTTTCAACTCGTCGAGTGAAGAAACTTCTTCATCCATCTCTTTTGCGAACTCATCTGTCAATTCAGGGAGCTCTTGCGCTTTGACTTCATGGATTGTTACTTTGAATGTAACTGGTTTTCCAGCGAGTGATGCTTCGTGGTATTCCTCTGGGAATGTCACTTCAAGATCTTTTTGCTCGCCAGTTTTTAAACCGATCATTTGCTCTTCGAATCCAGGAATGAAGTTTCCAGAACCGATGACGAGTGAGTAGTTCTCAGCAGTTCCGCCGTCGAATTGGTTTTCCCCATCGAAACCTGCGAAGTCGAATACGACTGTATCGCCATTCTCGATGACGCCATCTTCTTTAACGACGAGTTCTGCACCGCGTTCTTGCAATGTTTTGAGTTCAGCGTCGACGTCATCGTCAGTAACGTTCGTTTCAACTGCTGTGTACTCAAGACCTTTGTACTCACCGAGTGTAGCTTCTGGCTCGATGACGAACGTGATTTTGAATTCGACTGGCTTGCCTTTTTCGAGTGTTTCAACGTCGATGTTTTCAAGCGCGATTGGCTCGATTCCTGATTCGACGACTGCACCTTCGATTGTGTCCTTATAAAGGATATCGAGTGCATCTTGGTACAGTGCTTCTTCACCGTACATTTTGTTGAACATTGCGCGTGGCATTTTTCCTTTACGGAAACCTGGTGTGTTCAAAGTCTTAACGACTTTCTTGAACGCTTGGTCTACCGCTTTATCAAATGCTTCAGCAGGCGCTTCATACGTGAGGACGCCGAGGCTACCTGATTGTTTTTCCCATTTTGCAGTCATGCTGAGTCCCTCCAAAATTGTCAATTAGCGTACATGTGTGTACAACAAGTCACATTATAGCACAATCGTTCTGACGATTACCACTGTTGAACGAATCGTTTCCAGATGTCTCAATCGAAGTAAATCTGCTCGAATGCGATGACTTCCGGATAGAGGATATGCACCCCCTGATATAATCGCTTCGCTAGCGGACTCAAGTCACGTTCCGGCTCTTCTTTTTCAAACGACAGACCGGCTAGTTCTTCGCATGCGAGAAGCCACTTCTCCATATCCGACCCGATTGCTTCTCGTTCTTCAAGATGAATCAACTGGTCCGAACGTAAGACGAGCAAGGCTCGAAAAGGATCCATTTTTTCTAATGTATGCATCGATGCGAGTAACGCTTGTTGTTCCTGTTGATGCGCAATCAGCACTTCTTCTAAATCTTGACGCGTCGAGATCGTCCAGTGTACATCTAAATGTGGCACATAAATGTCTGCCGGATAGGACAGATGCTCAATCACACTTCCTAATAACTGATCGATGACGAGTAGGCTTTGATGTTCTGTATCCTGAGCACGAAGATACTTGTGTGTGATGTAGTCAAAGAGCGCAGGTGTCCGTTCGAATTCAGCACCAGCCAAATGGCGCATTTGTTCGACCCAGCTTCCATGTTGCAACACATGCATCAACGCCGTTCCGGAAGTTACAGTACTCTGAGTAACATTGTTTTTTTGAACCGGTGTCGTCTTTTGCTCTCGCACCGTCATCCGCTGTTTGATCTCGTCTAACCGAAGCGCAAGTCCATACGGCAGATACGGTGACGCCGAGCGTAGAGCGAGCTTCATTGGATACCGTTCTCCGAGTTCATAAAGAAAGAGTGCGAGCACTTGCTCCACACCCTCGACTTCAAGAAAACGTTCTGCTACAGTTTCGTATCGTTCACGGTCATGTAGTAATAGCGGTTGAATGACATAGAGTCGGTATAATACGTCTTCTCCTGTCAATTGGTCAGTCTCTAATTCCTTGACCAGCCGTTCCTGTTCAGATGCGGGCAAACGGAGGATGCGCACTCGTTCCGCTTCTAATTCGTGTTCCATCCAGCGGGATGTCCCCATTTTCCGACACTCCTTTTAATTCACTGTTCAGTTTGTGAATGGATCAAGCAATGATGTCCAGTTCGTGATTGCCTCTTGTAATTTCCCTGCTTGTTCGATGCCAAGACGATTTAATGTATCGAGAGAGACGTCTGTTTCAAGAAGTCGTGTGATATCTTCTGATTGATTCACGAACTGCTCGAGCTTTGCACTTAAATTTTGTAACTCTTGCGGTGGATTTTCAAGTCCCGCCAATCGTTGGTCGATTTGGTCCAGCTCTTGATTGAACTGATCAATCGTTCCGTTTTCCTTTAACTTTTCGACTTGTTGGTCGAGCGCTTGCTCCGGATTCGTGGATTCGCGTGCTTTCGCAGCCGCTTCATTCAAAGAAGAAGATAAGTCGGACGTGACTTGTGCCGTATCTTTCGCAATCCCTTGAAGTTCTCCAGCATAATCGACACTATTTTTCACATCGTTGACCTGTTGTTTTGCATCATCAACTGTATTTGAAATCTCACTACACCCTACAAGAAACGTACTGAGTAACAGGACTGTACCAACTTTCTTCCACATCGCTTTCATCCCTTTCGAGTTCATGATACCTTAATTATAAACAAAAATTGAAATAAAAAAAAGAGACCGCCCTCGTAAGGGCAGTCTCTATTTTAATTATAGCGTCCCAAGAGGGATTCGAACCCCCGACCGACGGCTTAGAAGGCCGTTGCTCTATCCTGCTGAGCTATTGGGACGTGTCAACACGAATAAACTATACTAGAACAATTCTTTCGTGTCAATCGCATTACAAAGATTGCATTTATTTTATTACAAAAATGTTCCGTCGAGGTGAAGTGCATTGACGCGATCCCCGTTCACGT
Organism: Exiguobacterium sp. EF_C8; assembly: GCF_054956715.1. Lineage (NCBI taxonomy): Bacteria > Bacillati > Bacillota > Bacilli > Caryophanales > Exiguobacterium > Exiguobacterium sp. EF_C8. The sequence continues at coordinate 2,307,381 of NZ_CM143264.1, forward strand.
CAAGAAAATCGACAGAATAGCGGTCTTGTTCTACTTCAAGAATCGCATACGTCTTGTCTGGACGATGGCGTGGCATCCGAATCGATCCTGGATTGATGAATAACACACCATCCCGATACTCCGCCTTCGCAACATGAGAATGACCATACAAAACGATATCAGCTTGCTTTTCGTTCGCATGATGTTGCAAGACATCTAGGCTATATTTGACGTCCTGACGATGTCCGTGGACACAGAGGACCTTATGCTCGTCCATTTCCGACGTGACTTCTTCCGGGAAATCGTGTCCATAATCACAGTTCCCCCGTACAACACGATATGGATATAACGATTCAATGTCGCGCGTCAATTGAGAGTCTCCACAATGAAAAGCCAAATCCACGTCCTGATGCCGTTCGAATATCGTAAGCAGTTCTTGTTCTAGTCCATGGCTATCACTAACGATCAACGCTCTCATTTTCATCACACTCCTAGGAAAGTAGTTAAGTCCTGTTCGAGCTTGCGCAATGCATTGCCACGATGACTGATCATCGCTTTTTCTTCTTTCGTCAACTCAGCAGCCGTTTGTCCACTTGCCGTGACGAACAATGGGTCATAACCGAAACCGTTCGATCCCGTTGCTTCAAAACCGATTCGCCCTTCCATTGTTCCGCGTACCGTCAATGTTTCGCCTGTTGGTTTTGCTAGCGCGAGTACACAAACGAAGCGTGCCGTCCGCTCCTCTTCCGGAACACCTTCTAACTTTTCAAGTAGTAGAGCGTTGTTCGCTGCATCCGACTTTTCAAGACCCGCGAAGCGTGCCGAGTAGACACCTGGAGCGCCATCTAAAGCATCGACTTCAAGACCTGAATCGTCAGCAAGTACTGCGTGACCAAAGTAGGCTGCTGCTTCTGTTGCTTTTAAGAGTGCATTCTCCTCGAATGTTTCACCTGTCTCATCCGTTTCTTTAGCATCCGCATGATCGAGTAACGACTCGACTGTATAGCCGAGACGCCCAAGCATGCTTTCGAGTTCCTTCACTTTACCAGCGTTATGTGTTGCGACGATGACTTTCATTTATGTTCCCCCACTTCTTCTCCTACATACCACCACGAAACACCGAGTGCCTCGCGACCGGCTTCAATCAGTTCCTTAATACCTTTTTCCCCAAGTTCGAGCATTTCGAGCATCTCTTGACGGGAAAAGGTCGACTCTTCTCCTGTTGCTTGCATCTCGACGATTTTACCGGATGAGGTCATGACGAGATTGAAGTCGACTTCAGCTGCAGCATCCTCTTCGTAGCATAAATCAAGTAAGGCATTCGATTCGACGATTCCAACTGAGATGGCGGCGATGCCCTCTTTGATTGGTGTATCGGTCAGTTTTCCCGCTTGAATCAGTTGATCGATAGCTCGAACGAGTGCTAAAAATCCACCGGTGATCGATGCTGTTCGTGTTCCGCCATCAGCTTGAATGACGTCACAATCGATCCAGATCGTCCGTTCACCAAGTTTTTCTAAATCGACGACCGCCCGAAGCGATCGGCTAATGAGACGTTGGATTTCCATCGTCCGCCCCGTCTGTTTGCCGCGAACGGCTTCTCGTGCAGTCCGCTGAGCGGTTGCCCGCGGTAACATCGAATATTCCGCATTGATCCAGCCTTGGCGTTTTCCACGTAGAAATGGTGGTACCCTTTCCTCGACGGTCGCCGTGCAGAGGACTTTCGTATCACCCAGTTCAATCAAAATCGAACCTTCCGCGTGTTTATTGATGTCAACTGATAACTGTACTGGACGGAGATCGTCCGCCGTTCGTTGGTCTGTCCGCATTTAATCTTCCTCCGTTCCAAGGACGATGCGCTCCGCATGAATGGGCTGATCGAGCCAGTCCGTTGCAATTTGGTCGAATGAGCGGATATCGCCTGTCGCGTAATAACGATGTTCTGGTGTTTGTGTCACATCTGCTGAAATCGTATTGTAGTCAAGTAGTGCTGCTACTTCGAGTGCGGTTTCATCTCCTGAAGAGATGAGTTGAACGCCTGGTCCGATGACCCGTCCAATGACATCTGCTAAGAGCGGATAATGGGTGCACCCGAGTATTAGTGTATCCATATCGTAATTCATTAAAGGTCGTAGCGTATTCGCAACGACACGTTCGACGTATGCGCCATCCGTCTGCATCGACTCGACGAGCGGAACGAATGGCGGGCACGCTAACGATTCAACGACGACTTGTCCTTCGACATGTCGTAACGCCTTCTCGTAGGAATTACTTGTAATCGTCATCTTCGTTCCGATGACACCGATTCGTTTCGTACGTGTCACCTTGACTGCTGCACGGGCACCCGGATCGATGACACCGATGACAGGTATATTTAAACGTTCTCGCGCTTCTTTTAAGACGACAGCCGTAGCTGTATTACAGGCGATCACGATCAATTTCACATCTTGTTGTACGAGATAATCAATCATCTCCCACGTAAACTCACGAATCTCTTCTTCTGGACGCGGACCATACGGACAACGTAGTGTATCCCCGACATAGATGATTCGCTCATGGGGCAACTGTCGCATCAATTCACGTGCGACCGTCAATCCACCGACTCCGGAATCCAGTACTCCAATCGCTCGATTCACTCTTCTCCACCTCTTTCTCTCAATCTTATGGTAACAAAAAAGGACGACGGTGCAAGACCGGCGTCCGAGAATGTACGATTACAGGATTACTGAGCAAGACCTTCGCTAGTCAGCATATCTGAAAGAGTCGTGATTGCTTCAGAAGCATCGTCACCGTTTGCAACGATTTTGATATCTGAATCTTTCGCGATTCCGAGTGAAAGAACACCCATGATTGACTTCAAGTTGACAGTCTTTCCGTTGTATTCCAAGTTGATGTCTGATTGGAATTTAGATGCTGTGTTGACGAGCTGAGTAGCGGGACGAGCGTGAATGCCTGAATCCGCGATGACTTTGAATGTTTTTTCCATGATTAAGAAATCTCCCTTCACTAATAACGTACTAGTGAGTCGTTTTCGAATATGTGAACTCATTATCAAATGATAACGGATTCGAATCGATTCTGCAAGGAATTTTTATATGTCTCACTCCATGGGAATGCTTTCCCGGCACGATTGATTTGTACCATCGATGTCCGTCCTGTGAACATCAGTTCACCCTGCTCATCAAATGCCGCATAATGGACGTCACACGATGCACTTCCGACATGTACTGGGTACGCATAGACGGCGAGACGTGTCCGTGGATACACTTGGCGAATGTAATTACACTGGGCATCCGCAACGACGATGATCCCGTCTTCTGCAAGCGAGTATCCGGTCTCCTCTAACATCAATGTCCGAACGTCCTCGAAATAGACGAATGGTACCCGGTTATTCATATGACCATAGGCATCCGTCTCTGCAAAACGAACAGCGACGTCGAGTCGTGTTCCATGTTTCATTTGTTCAAGCCATGATTCGAGTTCTGGAATATAAGCTGGTACGCGCACAATCGGTTCCTCCTGTCTGAATGAAAAAAGAAGGAGCAGGCTCCTTCTTTAATAACTTATGAACTAACTGCTTCACCTGTCCGTCCTTCGTCACTACCGAAGAACTTCTTGAATGAGTGAAGTGTCGTCTGACGGTTCATCGCTGCGATCGAAGTCGTCAGCGGAATGCCTTTCGGACAAACCTCGACACAGTTTTGAGCATTACCGCACTGCATGATCCCGCCATCTTCCATCAACGCTTCAAGACGTTCTTCCTTATGGAAGGCACCTGTTGGATGCGAGTTGAATAGACGAACTTGCGAGATCGATGCTGGTCCGATGAACGTCGAACGATCGTTGACGTTCGGACATGCTTCGAGACACACGCCACATGTCATACATTTCGATAACTCATACGCCCATTGACGTTTGTTCTCTGGCATCCGTGGTCCTGGACCTAAGTCGTACGTTCCATCGATCGGAACCCATGCTTTAACCTTTTTCAACGCATCAAACATGCGCTGACGGTCGACTTGAAGGTCACGAACGATTGGGAATGTCTGCATCGGTTGAAGGCGGATCGGTTGTTCGAGTTTATCGACGAGTGCCGTACACGATTGACGTGGTGTACCGTTGATGACCATGGAACAAGCGCCACATACTTCCTCTAGACAACCCATATCCCAGTTGATCGGTGTCGTTTTTTCACCGGCTGCATTCACAGGATTACGACGAATCTCCATTAAAGCAGAGATGACGTTCATGTTCGGACGGTACGGAATTTCAAACGCTTCATCATACGGTTTACCATCAGGTCCATCTTGACGTTGAACGATGAATTGAACCGATTTTTGCGTAGTAGATGATTCGAGTGGTGTCGCCATTATGCTTTCACCTCTTTCTTCGACTTCTTACTGTAGTCGCGTTTCCGCGGTGGAATCAACGACGTGTCGACATCTTCATAGAAGATTTCTGGATGACCATTCGTATAACGAGCCATCGTTGTCTTCAAGAACTGTTCATCATTACGTTCCGGGAAGTCCGGTTTGTAGTGCGCCCCGCGACTCTCGTCACGTTTTAAGGCACCGAGCGTAATTGCTTCGGCTAGGTCGAGCATGTGATCGAGCTGACGGATGAACGACGCTCCTTGGTTACTCCAACGCGCTGTGTCCGTTGCCGAAATGCGCGTGAACCGATCACGAAGTTCCTTGATTTTCGTGAGTGTCTCTTCGAGCTTATCGTTATAACGGACGACCGTGACATTATCCGTCATGATTTCTCCAAGTTCACGGTGGATCTGATACGCGTTTTCTGTACCTTCCATCGATAAGATATCGTTAAAACGATTGATTTCTTCGATCTTATGCGCTTCGACGACGTCTTCGCTCATCTCATGAACCGATGTCTCAAGTTCATTCATATACGCGATCGCTGACGGTCCGGCGACCATTCCGCCATATACCGCAGAAAGAAGTGAATTCGCTCCGAGACGGTTTCCTCCGTGCATCGAATAATCACATTCGCCTGCTGCAAATAGTCCAGGAATATTCGTCATCTGATCGTAGTCGACCCATAGTCCACCCATTGAATAGTGAACAGCCGGGAAAATCTTCATCGGTACTTTTCGTGGATCATCACCGACGAACTTTTCGTAGATTTCAAGGATCCCACCGAGTTTGACGTCGAGTTCTTTTGCGTCTTTATGTGATAGATCAAGATAAACCATGTTCTCCCCGTTGACGCCGAGTTTTTGATTGACACAGACGTCAAAAATCTCGCGTGTCGCGATATCTCGTGGGACAAGGTTTCCGTATGCCGGATATTTCTCTTCAAGGAAGTACCAAGGTTTACCGTCTTTATACGTCCAGACGCGACCGCCCTCACCACGTGCTGATTCACTCATGAGACGTAATTTATCATCCCCAGGAATCGCTGTCGGGTGAATCTGGATGAACTCACCGTTCGCATAGATCGCACCTTGACGATAGACAGCTGCTGCCGCTTGTCCTGTGTTGATAACCGAGTTCGTCGATTTTCCGAAGATGACCCCAGGACCACCTGTCGCGAGGATGACAGAATCCGCGGCAAATGCCTCGATTTCCATCGTCCGGAGGTTTTGACAAACCGCTCCACGACAGATGCCATTGTCATCGATGATGGCACGAAGGAATTCCCATCCTTCATATTTTTCTACCAAACCTTGCGCTTCGAACTTACGAACCTGTTCATCTAATGCGTACAATAACTGTTGCCCCGTCGTCGCTCCAGCGTATGCCGTCCGGTGATGCAACGTTCCTCCGAAGCGTCGGAAGTCGAGTAACCCTTCCGGTGTCCGGTTGAACATGACACCCATGCGGTCGAACATATGGATGATCTTCGGTGCTGCTTCCGCCATTTTTTGAACAGGTGGTTGATTTGCGAGGAAGTCTCCACCGTATACCGTGTCATCGAAATGCTGATATGGTGAATCCCCTTCCCCTTTCGTATTGACTGCTCCGTTGATGCCACCTTGTGCACAAACAGAGTGTGAGCGTTTGACGGGTACGAGTGAGAATAACTTAACTGGTACGCCTTGCTCTGCTGCTTTTATCGTAGCCATCAGACCGGCAAGCCCTCCGCCGATGATGACAAGATTCTTGTTCGCCATGTTGTCAGTTCCCCTTTCCTTACAACACGCCTGCAAACGTTAAGATCGAGCGTACGCCTACAAACGATAAACCGATGAATACGAGTGCTGCCACGTAAGACATCGCCCGTTGAGATGCTGGTGACTGCGTGATTCCCCAAGTAATACAGAACGTCCATAGTCCGTTCGCGAGGTGGAATGTCGTTGCCAAGATCCCGACGATATAGAACGCTAACATGAATCCGTTATCGACGATGTTCTGCATCATGCTCGCATCAACTTCTGTTCCCATCGCAGCGGCAATCCGAGTCTCCCAAACGTGCCATGTGATGAACACGACGAGGAACACTCCGCTAAACCGTTGCAAGACATACATCCAGTTCCGGAAATATGTATATCGTCCTGTGTTCGCAGAACCCGTGAATGCGATGTAAACACCGTAGACACCATGCAAGATGATTGGAATGAAGATGACAAAGATCTCTAAGAACAATCGATACGGAACGCTCCCCACAAATTCCGCGGCCTTATTGAAGTCTTCCTCACCACGTACGATGAAGTAGTTCGTCGTTAAGTGCGAAAGTAAAAATAACCCGATTGGAATGACGCCGAGCAGTGAGTGTATTTTACGACTCACGAAATCACGATGATTCGCCATCCAAATCCCCCCTTTTGTTTGCCAATCAACCGTTGGCGCATTTTGGTAGAAAAGCGCTTTCATAAGGAAATTCGTCTTTTCATCACTTATTCTACTCCTGTCCTTTTTAGAAGACAACCCGAGCCGTTGCATTTAACTGCAAATTTTTTCAGGAAAACAATGACCTGCTAGAATCATCTCGGTATAATGGTTGGCAGATAGGAGTGAATCATGATGGATGTTACACCAAACCAAACACCACTTTTCGGAATCGAACTGATCCGGGATTATGTGTTAACCGATCTTCTAGGATCGGATTATCGGCAAGTCATCTACTGGGCAGGTAAACGTCTCGCGCGTCAATTCCCTGTCGTGGATGAATCTGAATTGGCCTCATTCTTTGAACAAGCCGGTTGGGGAATGCTCGAAATCAAGAAACGTAAAGGAACGGTCATCTCGTTCGTACTGTCTCCTCCTGATACGACGAGAGATGAACGGCCACAAGGCTACTTTCAACTCGAAGCCGGTTTCCTCGCTGAACAGTTTTCTCGTTTTAACGGATGTGTTGCGGAAGGATATGCTGAGACGAGTAAAGAGTTTGTTCAAATCACGGTCCAAATCGATCCAAAAGATCCACTCGAACCAATCGGTCGAACTTTACATAGAATGTGACAGGAATCTTTATTTTCAACATCGAAATAGATTCATGAAACTTTTTGTAGCAAGTGATCGTAAAATCATGCGTACACAAATTGCGAGGAGGAACTTTACATGTTCAAAAAACTAGCAGCAGATTTAACGGGATTCAGTGATATCGGACAAGTCATTCATCCTGATGATTTCGACAAGGCAGCCGCTGACGATTATGTTTTACATGAAGACGGCGAAAAAATCTATTTCTTGATCAAGTCCAAATCTGACGAGTATTGCTTTACGAACTTAGCCTTGATTCACCTTGATGGAGAAAGTGCTGTCAGTTCAAAACGTGTACTCTACCGCTATCCATATGCACATTATCCAATTCGCCACGTCATGTTCGAAACGGCCGGAACAGTCGACCTCGATGTCGAGATCAAGTTCGAGATTGGTGGCAAACATTATTCGATCGACGTTGATAAAAAACAACTGGAGCATGTAAAGGATCTGTATAAGACATTACTTGCCATCGCTGAAAAACAATACGAAGGACAAAAGATGCTCGAGTTCGCGAATAGCTCATTAAATCATTCGGTCACGATTCTCGGTGGTCTTCGCCAAGGCGACATGAATGTTCCGCAAACATTCAAGGAGTTGTCTGAACAATCCTTCGAGTGGCTTCAAGGTCACTACCATCAGTGGAACCAGCGTGATTTCGGTTCGTACTACGAGAAGTACATCAACAACTAATGCCATAAAAAAAAGCCGCTCTCTTCACGAGGACGGCCTTTTTTCATTCTTCATTCGCTTGGCTTAAATACTCAGCAACGGTTTCCGCTAATTTCACAGGCAATCCTGCCTCAGCCAACTGTTCGATCGTCGCACGTCTTAGACTACGCATCGACCCGAAATGACGGATCAGCTGTTGGCGTCGTTTTGGTCCGACTCCTGGTATCTCATCGAGCAAGGAACGGGTCATCCCTTTCGAACGAAGCGAGCGGTGGAATGTGATCGCGAATCGGTGGACCTCATCTTGCATACGCTGAAGTAAATAAAATGCACTTGAGCGAGGGCTGAGTTCGATCAATCGCGCATCTTCTCCAAACAACAACTGACTCGTCCGGTGTTTGTCATCTTTTTTTAATGAGCCGACCGGCAGGGATAGGCCGAGTTCATCTTGAATGACTTCTAAAGCAGCATTCAACTGTCCGACTCCTCCATCAATCAGGACGAGATCCGGAAGGCGCGCTCCCTCAAGTAACAAGCGTCGATAACGCCGACGAACGATTTCCCGCATCGATTCATAGTCATCCGGTCCTTGAACCGTCCGAATCTTGAACTTCCGGTATTCTTTTTTCAGTGGTTTACCGTCTTCAAAGACGACGAGCGCTGAAACGGCATCCGCTCCTTGGATGTTCGCATTATCGATGATCTCGATTCGGGACAATGGATGAACATTGATTGCATCAGCGAGTTCTTCTACTGCCTGAACGGTCCGTTTCTCATCCCGCGCGAGTAGTTCGAAACGTTCCGAAATCGCGTTTTCAGCATTTTTCGTTGCTAAATCAAGTAATTTCCGTTTTGATCCTCGGACCGGAACATGAATTTTGATCGAGAGCGCCTCTTTGAGCAGAAGTTGGTTAACGAGTGGTGGTACATACAGTTCACTTGGTTTGATGTTCTTCTCATAGAACTGGACGATGAAACTCTCGAGTTCCTCTGCTGGTGTTCCGTAGATTGGGAAGAGCGAGACATCACGTTCAATCATCTTTCCGCCGCGGAGGAAGAAGACTTGGACACACATCCAGCCTTTATCAACGTGGATCCCGAATACATCGCGTGATGTCAAATCTGCTGTAATCATGTTTTGCTTGTTCATGATCGACTCAATGGCTCGGACCTGATCCCGTAATTCTCCGGCACGCTCGAATTCCATCGTCTCAGCTGCTTCCGCCATCTTGTGCTTCAAGCTTTCGACGAGTTCCTTCGTGTCTCCGGACAAAAAACGTCGAATTTCCGAAACGAGCGCTTTTTGTTCCGACTCGAGATTCGGGATTTCGCATGGACCGAGACACTGACCGATATGGTAATACAGACAGAGCTTCTTCGGCATCGGCTGGCATTTGCGTAGCGGATATAAACGATCTAACAGACGTTTCGTTTCGTTCGCTGCATATGCATTCGGGTAAGGACCAAAATAATGTCCGCCATCCTTCTTCAACTTACGCGTCGTAATCAAGCGCGGATATGTCTCATTCGTAATCTTCAGATAAGGATAGGATTTGTCATCCTTCAACATGATATTGTACTTCGGATCATGTTTCTTAATAAGCGTCATCTCAAGCAATAACGCTTCTAGTTCACTCGCTGTAATAATGTATTCAAAATCACGAACTTCCGCAACGAGGCGTTCCGTCTTGATATCATGTGCTCCTGTGAAATAGGAACGGACACGGTTCTTGAGATTTTTTGCTTTTCCGACATAAATGACTTCACCAAATTCATTTTTGTGTAGATAACATCCCGGCTCATCGGGCAAAAGGGATAATTTCGCTTTGATATGTTCTTGATGTCCCAAATAAATGTCTCCTTTCACCGTTTTTAGTTTTATTCGTTCGGGTAAATACCATACATTGATTATGACATACGGAGGATGAAAAATGCGTACATATGATTGCATTGTGATTGGAACAGGTTCCGCTGGAAATCAAGCGGCTTATAAATTTGCTGAAAAAGGACTACGTGTTGCCATCGTTGAAAATTTCACGCCAGGGGGCACATGTGCCCAACGTGGGTGTGACGCTAAAAAAATTCTGCTGACGGGTAGTGAGACGAAGGATGCGGTCGAGCGCTTGCTCGGATATGGCGTAAAGGGATTAATTTCAATCGATTGGCGCCAGTTGATGGAGCGCAAGAATGAATACACGCGTGCCATTCCGGAACAAACACGAAAACGATACGAGGAGACGGACATCGACTATTTCCACGGCGAACCCCGCTTCGTCTCTTCACACCGTCTCCAAATTGGTGAAGAAGAAATCGAAGGGAAACAATTCCTGATCGCAACTGGTTTACGCCCTCGCGAGTTATCTGTACCCGGTAGTGAACGTTTTATAACGAGTAATGAGTTTTTGGAACTAAAAGACCTCCCACGTCGACTCGTCTGTATTGGTGGCGGGTACATCTCGTTCGAGTTCGCGCATCTTGCTCGGATTGCTGGTGCAGACGTCACGATTGTCTTACGTTCTAACCCCTTAAAACAATTCGAGAGTGAACTCGTCGATGTCTTACTCGATGCTACGCAAGCACTTGGCATCTCGATCATCAAAGAAGCAGAGGTCGTCGCTTACGAAGAGGAATCACTTCGTTTATCGAACGGTGACGTGTTGAAGACGGACGTCGTCTTAAATGCGACTGGACGTGTCGCAAGTATCGACCAACTCGGACTCGAAGAAATCGGTGTTTCCCATAATGAAAAAGGAATCCATGTCAATGCGTACCTGCAGTCTTCTGTCGAACATATCTATGCCGCAGGAGATGTCGCTGTCAGCGGGAATCCCGCGTTGACGCCGTTTGCTGGAACCGAAGGACGACTCGCTGCCGATAACATGCTCGAAGGGAATAACCGGAAACTGGAACTGCTCCCTGTACCTAGCGTCGTATTCACTGCGCCGAACCTTGCCCTCGTCGGTGAAACGGAAGTTTCCTTAAAAAAAGCAGGTATTCCGTACCGTGGTCGTTTGATTGATACGTCCTCTTGGCAAACGAACGCACGCATCAAGGATAATTTTGCTCGGGCGAAAGTGCTCGTGGGGGAAGATGATCAAGTACTAGGCGCACACTTCATTGGTGTCAATGCGGCGGAACTCGCAAACTATTTCTCGTTTGCGATGCAACACCGGATCCCTAGTACTTCGATGCAACAGACTGGATTTGCTTACCCGACACCTGCTTCAGACATTGCTTCGTTATTCGAGGATTGATAGGAGGCTTTTTGATGATTCAATACGGCTATACGATTTTATACGTTGAAGACACTGCACGGACGCTGACATTCTATCGAGACGTTCTTGGCTTATCCGTCAAAGCGGAGCACGGAAGCTACATTGAGTTCGAGACCGGTCAGACAACACTTGCCTTCAATACTCGTGAAGACGTGCAACGGTTGATTCCGGATTACACGATCCCAAGCGGAAAAGCGCAGCAGACGTTAGAGATTGGTTTCGTCACGGATGACGTCCCTACGCTTTTTCAAAAGGTGGAAGCTGCCGGATACAAGACCGTACTCACGCCTGTTGAAAAACCATGGGGGCAAGTCGTTGCGTACGTGCTTGATCCGGATGGTCACCTCATCGAACTTTGCACACCTATGTAATCTAAAAAAACAGACCGTTCTGCCTGTGCAGAACGGTCTGTTTTGATATGCAGGAAAGAATTAGTTAGATGTTTCAACGAATTCTTTAAGTGCGTCTTTTGGCATGAAGCCCATTGTTTTGTTGACAGGTTGTCCATCTTTGAAGAGAACGAGTGTCGGGATACTTTGAACTTGGAATGCTCCAGCTACTTCTGGGTTTGCATCTACGTCAACTTTAACGATTTTTACATCTTGCATGTCAGCATCGAGTTCTTCAAGAACTGGTGCGAGCATACGACATGGTCCACACCATGTTGCCCAAAAATCAACAAGGACGAGTCCTTCTTGTGTTTCTTCTTTAAATGATTGGCTAGTTGCGTGTACGATTGCCATTGATCATAACCTCCTAATGAGTAGATCAACCCGTTAAAAAAATGGGTGATCTCTTTATTGATTCGAGTATATCATAGCAGTCTCTTCCAACAAACGAAACTGCTCACGTGAAGAATTCGTAAAAAATAACCGGTACCATCTGCATGGCACCGGTACATTCACTCATCCGTGAACAAGCATTTTTTTGAATTCAGCTGTCAATAGTGGCACGACATCGAACAAATCTCCGACGATGCCATAGTCCGCGACAGAGAAGATGTTCGCTTCCGGGTCCTTATTGATCGCAACAATCACTTTGGCATTCGACATCCCCGCTAAGTGTTGGATCGCACCCGAGATCCCACACGCGATATAAAGATCCGGTGTAACGACTTTACCTGTCTGACCGATTTGAAGCGCATAGTCGCAGTAATCCGCATCACAAGCACCACGCGAAGCACCCACTGCTCCTCCGAGGACATCTGCTAGTTCTTGTAACGGTGCGAAGCCGTCCGAACTCTTGACGCCTCGTCCACCTGCGACGATGACTTTTGCCTCTGACAAATCAACGCCGCCTGTTGCTTTGCGTACGATGTCTGCGACGATCGTCCGTAAATCCTTCAGTTCAACCGTAACCGACTCGACCGTTCCTTGTGAACTCCCCGTTTCGAGCGGATCGATGTTATTCGGACGGACCGTAAAGAGTGTCTTGCCTTCTGCGACTTTGACTTTCTCGAATGCTTTCCCTGAGTAGATCGGTCGGATGAAAGTTGCTTCCGCGCCTTCCCCTTCAATCGCCGTCACATCACTGATTAGACCGGCTTGCAGTTTTGCCGCGATCTTCGGTGATAAATCCTTACCGAGCGACGTATGACCGAAGACGAGCACGTCGGGTGACGTCCGGTTCATCAACTCGAGGAAGACTTGTCCATAACCGTCTGGCGTGTAGTGTAGAAGACGCTCATCCTCGACGACGAGGACTTGGTCCGCTCCGCGTGATGCTAATGCGTCGGCATCCTTTGCGACATCGTGTCCAATCAGGACCGCGATGACTTCATCCGCGACACGTCGCGCTGCTGCGATTGCCTCAAACGACACATTCCGTAAACTACCATCCCGTGATTCTGCGAGTACTAATGCTTTTGTCATTCGTTTCTCCCCCTTAGACCACTTTTGCTTCGTTACGTAATAATGATGCGAGCTGCGCGACTTGCTCGTTTAGTTCACCTTCGAGAATCTTACCGGCTGCTTTGTTCGGTGGTAAGAAACGTTCAATCGTCTCTAGACGTGGTGCGAGTTCATCTTCATCGAGTTCAAGATCATCGAGTTCGAGTTCTTCAAGCGGCTTCTTTTTCGCTTTCATGATCCCCGGAAGACTTGGATAGCGTGGCTCATTCAGTCCTTGCTGCGCAGTCACGAGTAACGGAAGTGTTGTTTCAATCGTTTCTGTATCCCCTTCAGCGTCACGTGTCACGACAGCCTTCGTGCCGTCGAGTTCGAGTTTCGTGATCGTCGTCACGTAAGGAATATCGAGCAATTCTGCGACGCGTGGTGCCACTTGACCACTTCCGCCATCAACTGCGACGTTTCCAGCGATGATAAGATCGACTGTCTGTTCTTTTAAATAACCAGCAAGTACTTCAGAAATCGTGAAATGATCCGCCTCTTCGATGTCATCCTCAATCGAGATGCGTACTGCTTGATCCGCTCCCATTGCGAGTGCTGTTCGTAATTCTTTGTCCGCGTCTTCCGGACCGACCGTCACGATCGTCACAGTTCCCCCTTGTGCATCACGGACACGAATCGCCTCTTCTACCGCATATTCATCATATGGGTTAATGATGAACTCAGCCCCATCCTCATCGATTTGACCATTTTCGAGTTGGATTGCTTCTTCCGTATCGAATGTGCGTTTCAACAGTACATAGATTTCCATCTCATGCTCCCCCTTATCGTCTATTCACCATCATTCTTTGTATCCGCTTACATAATTGTTGTCATGAAAAGGGCTTAACTCAGCCCTTTGATCAACATCCGATGGATCCCGTCGCGTGTCTCAAGCAACTCATATTTGAATCCACTTGCCATCCAGCTCGTCACGACCTCATCGATTGTTCCGAAGATCATCTGACGCGCTAATCGATAATCGAGTTCGTTTGAAAACTCGCCTGTCGTCATCCCGTGCTTGATGACACGGTCAATCAGATGCAGGTACGGTTTCAAGACGGCGGCAATGTTTTGGCGCATGTCTTGATTGGATTGACGTAGCTCGATTTGCGTGACGACAGCCAAATCATAATCAACGGATAATTGCTCAAGATGTGCCTCGATCAATGCGGCCAATTGTTCTGTCGCTGACGTGTGATTCGCGATTTGTCCTTCGGAATACTCGATGAAGCTTCCCATTTTCGCTTGGAATAGCGAAATCAGCAGGTGTTCTTTATTCTTGAAGTACAGATAGATCGTTCCATCCGCAACACCGGCTTCCTTTGCGATGGCGGTCACCTTCGCTCCATGGTAGCCGTTTTTAGCGATGACTTTTACGGCGGCATCAATGATGCGGTCACTCTTTGACATTGTTCGTTTCATTCCACTATCTCCTAACGCATAAAATGAATGATGGTTCATTCATATTTATTCTATCATGCCATTTTGTCCTGTCAACTGCTTTCTTCGAGTTGTTTGGCACGTTCTTCTTCAACAAGAACACGACGGAGAATCTTCCCGACGAACGTCTTCGGTAACTCTTGTCGGAATTCGTACTGCTTTGGCACTTTAAATGACGCTAACTGTTTACGACAGAATTGATCAAGCTCTTCTTCTGTGACCGTCATCTCATCCTTGACGACGATGAACGCCTTGACGGTCTCTCCACGATAGGCATCCGGAACACCGATCACGACGGCTTCCTTGACGGCCGGATGCTCGTACAAGATTTCTTCGACTTCACGTGGATAAATATTAAATCCGGAAGCAATGATTAAATCCTTTTTCCGATCAACGATCCGGAAGTAATGATCTTCGCCGATATAGCCAAGGTCTCCCGTGTGCAACCAACCGTTTCGAAGAACAGCTTGCGTCTCTTCTGGTCGTTTCCAGTATCCTTTCATGACTTGCGGACCTGTGACGATGATCTCACCGATCTCACCAGGAGTTGCGGGTGTCTCTCCATCCGCTTGGACGATTTTCGCTTGCGTATCGGGTACCGGAATACCAACCGTTCCAGGAATCCGGCGATCCCAGATACAGTTCGTATGAGTCACCGGACTCGTCTCAGACAAACCATATCCTTCAACGATTCGTCCGCCCGTTAATGCTTCGAATTTTTCCTGGACTTCGACCGGCAGTGGAGCTGAACCTGAAATACAAGCTTCGATTGAAGACAGATCATATTTCTTTAGCTTCGGATGGTTCAACAGACCGACATACATCGTCGGTGCACCAGGGAACAGATTTGGTTTTTCCTTATGAATCATTTTCAATACTTGTTCGATGTCGAATTTTGGAACGATGATTTGCTCATAGGCATTAAAAATACCGAAATTGAGGTTACATGTCATGCCATAGACATGGAAATACGGAACGACAGCTAACAGTTTTCGTCCATCTCCCCGCTCATATTTATAAAACCATTTGTCGATTTGCTCGACATTCGCACTCAGGTTATAGTGCGTCAGCATGACACCTTTTGGAGCACCTGTCGTTCCACCCGTATATTGAAGAACCGCGACATCTTCTTTCGGTTGAATCGCAACCGGTGTAATCGGTTCATAACCACGTAGCGATAAAAATGGAATCGAACCCGTCGTATCGATGACGATGTTGTTATCTTTCCGTGCTTTAATGGGATACAGTTTATTTTTAGGGAAGGGAAGATAATCCGCGATGCTTGTTGTCACGACCGTTTTGAGTGCCGTCGCCGCTTTGACGCGAGATGCTTTCGGATAAAGTAGGTCGAGGGTTACGAGCAGATGTGCACCTGAATCGATGAGGATCTGTTCGAGTTCACGGTCCGTATAGAGCGGATTCACCTGCACGACGATTCCACCAGCATAGAGGACAGCATAATAACTGATCATATACTGGGGACAGTTCGGTAACATCAGTCCGACACGATCTCCTTTTTTGAGGCCATGCTCTTGAAGTAAACTTCCGAGTGCATGTGCTTCGTCGCACACTTCGCGAAACGTCATACGTTTCCCTAAGAAACTTAAGGCACGTTGTTCTGGAAAATCAGTCGCTGCCTCATCAAGTGCCTGATAAAGAGGTATTTCTCGGTAATCAATCGATACGGGTACTTGCTTTGGATAATCAGATAACCAAACGGATTCCATACGTTTCCCTCCCTGATAATGAATTACTATTCATTTTCATTATACGTTGATTTGAATTCGACATGCCAGTAAAATCCAAAAAAAGAAATTGAATCTGCTTGTTTTTTTGGTTATTTCAATCAAAATTTTAATACTAAAAAAGCAGCACCTCCCTTTCTCGATTTCCGAAAAAGAGAGGTGCTACTTTTGAATCCATATTACCGGGAGGGATATGTGAATCCTTCCCCGATGACTTCTCGCACTTTATGAATGACGACGAAGGCGCGGGGATCCGCTGCTTCGACGATTTGTTTCAACGGTGCCAGTTGTCGTTTATCGACGATCATATACAACATGTCATTCTTTTGTTTCGTGAAATGACCATGACTGTGGATGACAGTTGCGCTACGTCCGAGCGTCTCCGTCAGAATCGTCGCGATTTCTTCTTGGCGATGGCTAATGATCGTGACCGCTTCGCGGACATTCAATCCTTCGCTGACGAGATCAATCAAATACGAACCGATGATAATCGCAATTAACGTGTACAGCATCG
This sequence comes from Exiguobacterium sp. EF_C8, assembly GCF_054956715.1. Classification (NCBI taxonomy): domain Bacteria; kingdom Bacillati; phylum Bacillota; class Bacilli; order Caryophanales; genus Exiguobacterium; species Exiguobacterium sp. EF_C8. The sequence goes on from NZ_CM143264.1 coordinate 2,324,337, forward strand.
TCTCTTCTCCAAATAGAAAACCTGACGCACCGACAACGGCGACATCGATGATGAACATCGAGACTGCGATACTGAGATTCAAGTATTTATTCATCAGTCGAGCGATAATGACACCACCGCCCGTCGTTCCTCCCGCACGAATGACGAGTCCGATTCCGACACCAATCAAAATACCCGCATAGACCGTACCAATCAAACGGCTATCCGATGATGTCGCAAGGTTTGCTGTCGAAGAGAGGACAAACGATGTAACGGCGACTGAGATGACTGAGTAAAGCATCGTCTTCCGGCTAAGGAATCGATAACCGACAACGAACAGCAAAGCGTTCGCAAGTAAGGAGACAAGTCCCGTATCCCAACCGTAAAGATAGTAGAAAATGACCGTGATCCCAATCAATCCACCTTCTGAGAGATCATTTGGAATCGTAAAGTAGTTGATTCCAAAGGCGAGAATCGACGACCCGATGATAACCCAGAAGATGTCCTTCCAAGAGATCAATTGCATCGCCTCGAAAGCACGGCGTCTCGTTTCTGTCGTTGTTGATGTTTTTCGTACGTTCATATGCGTTCCTCCTTTTTTGATTAGGCGTGGCTCAATAAAAATTCCGTACTGAAACGATGTCAGTACGGAATGATCACACGGTAAGACCGGTTCTTTTAATTAAATACAATCCAGAGGATACCGACAACCAAAAAGGCGATCGAAACCCCGAACATGATTTTCGCTAAACGTTCTAACACGGATTCACCCCACTAACGCTGATCCGATGACGTAGGACATGCCGATCGATAAAGCGCATGAAATGATACCGACAGCAATGTTGCCATTCTCGATTTCACGGTCTACCGGCAAATTCGGTGTCAGGAATTCAAAGATCCAATATGTCGATATCAACAATAAGAAGCCAAAGGCACTTTCAAGAAATATCGACCCGACCCGTTCTTCCCCTTGAACAGCGAAATGAACGATATTGGCGAGTCCGATGATTTTTCCACCTGTTGCTAACGCAACGGCGATGTTGCCACTCTTGATATGTTCCCAGTTTTTATACCGGGTTGTCAACTCAAAAAGTGCAAGCCCCAAAATGATCAGTAATCCCGCGACCGAATAGAGCGCTGTCGTATAGACATAGACGTTCTCAAAAATGTTCATCTTGCTTTCCTCATTTCAGTTCGATGATCGTCACACCGTGTCCGCCTTCACCTTGACCACCTAACCGGTGACCTTTGACGTGACGATGACCTTTCAAGAATTCTTGGACACCTTGTCGCATCGCTCCCGTACCCAAGCCATGAATGACACGGATGTGGTCGTAGTTCGATAACAAGGCTTGGTCCATGAAGCGTTCGAGCTTCGACAACCCTTCTTCGACACGCACGCCACGTAAATCCAGTTCAGCCGAAGGTGTCGATTGTTTCGTCACACTCGTTCCACCAGAGCGCCCTTTCGTTTGTGGACGTTTTGGTGTACTGCCAACCTTCGCGAGATCTTCCGGTTTGACGTTCACCTTCATGATGCCGACTTGGACGGTATACTCGCCGTTCGCCTGTTGGTTGATAATGTAGCCTTTTTGATTGAAGGTCGTGACTTTAACTTCTTCGCCTTTATCGAATCGCGGCGTTTGGTCGTATTTTGCTTTTACTTTAGCTATCCGCTTCTCTTGCAGACTCGGCTTCGCGTCTTCGAGTCGCTTCCGCGCCTCGATCAGTTCATGCTCTTTGACGGCACCAGCGTCTCGTAATTCCTTCAGACGTTTGATGACGCCTTCTGCTTCTTTTTGAGCGCGTTCGACCGCACGTGTTGCTTTTTCTTCCGCTTTTGCCAGAATTTCGTTTTTCTCTTCCTGGATCTCAGCTTGTTCTTGCTCGAACTGCTCTCTCTCTTCGACAAGTCGTTTTTTCTCTTCTAACAACTGTGCCTCTAACGTTTCAGCCCGCTGTTTCGCTTCTTCTAATCGTTCGATCATCGTCTCGACAGACTGTGCGTCGCTACCGATCTGACCACGTGCCGCATCGATGATCCGGTCTTCGAGTCCAAGACGTTTTGAAATCTCGAACGCATTCGAGCGTCCAGGTACACCGATGAGTAAGCGATAGGTCGGACTTAGTGATTCGACATCGAATTCCATTGACGCATTGACGACCCCTTCTCGGTTATAGCCGTACGCTTTTAATTCTGAATAGTGCGTCGTCGCTGCCACACGTGCTCCGCGTCGCTTCACTTCATCAAGAATCGCGATTGCTAGGGCAGCCCCTTCTGTCGGATCCGTTCCCGCACCTAACTCATCGAACAGTACTAGACTCATAAAATCGATTTTTTCCATCATTGAGACGATGTTCGTCATGTGTGAACTAAACGTCGATAAGTTTTGTTCAATCGACTGTTCATCCCCGATATCGGCATAAATCGCATCAAAGACACTGAGCTCCGTCTCATCTGCAGCTGGCACGTATAGTCCCGATTGCACCATCAATTGCAAAAGACCGATCGTCTTTAAGGTAACTGTTTTACCGCCGGTGTTCGGACCGGTGATGACGAGTGACGTAAAATCCCCACCCAGTGATACGGTAATTGGTACGACTTCCTCTTTCGGGATGAACGGATGCCGTGCTTCCTTCAGAATGATATGGCGGTTTTCGTTCAAGCGTGGCTCGACCGCTCCAATCTGATGACCGTATAATGCTTTTGCCATGATGAAATCAAGTTCTGCTAGTACATCCAGATTGATGCGTAGCGAATCACCAACGCTACCGACAAGTGCCGATAGTTGTGCAAGAATTCGTTCGATTTCCGCCCGTTCTTTCAAACGCGCTTCTTGAATTTCGTTGTTCGCAGAGACGACAGCTTGCGGTTCGATGAACAACGTTGCTCCAGAAGCCGACTGATCGTGGACGATTCCGCCGAACGCTTGACGGTATTCTTGTTTGACCGGTACACAATAACGATCGTTTCGCATCGTCACGATGGCGTCAGACAGCATCTTCGCTTTACTACGTAAGACGTTATCGATTTTTGAACGAACTTGTCCTTCGAGCGAGCGTAACTGACTGCGTAACGCTCGTAATTTATCACTCGCTGAGTCTTGGACAGTCCCTTGATCGTCGATGGCATGGCGAATCCCCTGTTCGATCTCGACGAGCTTCGTGATTTGCTCGATTCGACTATCAAGGCGCGGTAATCGTAGATCCGCATGGTCTTCGTGTAGCCGTTCTTGGAACGCCTTCACTTGACGTCCCGAGTAGACGACGTCTGCGACGGCTAGAAGTTCACTCGTCGAGAGGACAGAGCCAATCTCTGCCCGTTTGACTTCACTTCGGACGTCCGTCAATCCACCGAACGGATAACGGTCACGCAACCGGTAGACCGTCGTTGCTTCCGTCGTGACAGCTAACAGTTCCTTGACCTGCTCGAAGTCTTCCGCCGGACGCATTGCCCGGACGAACTGTGCTCCGAGTGAACTAGCCGTGAAGGCGAGCATGTTTTCTTTTAACTTCTCATATTCTAAAACGCGTAATGCGTTGGCATTCATTTAATCCACTCCTAAACGTTTTCGACCGAAGAATTCGAGTGCTTCTTCAGCAGACCACGTATTGATGACATCAGACGCCTCCAAATAAGCTTTACGAGCATGGAGGACTCCAAGTTTCATATCTTCTAACATTTCTGGTCGGTGTGTATCCGTATTAATTAAAATCTTCACGCCGGCAGCCTTCGCTTTCGCAAGCGAACTTGCCGTTAAATCAAAACGTGCTGGATTCGCGTTCATCTCAAGCGCTGTTCCTGTCTCCGCTGCTAGTTCGATCAATCGATCGACATTGACGGCGTATCCTTCTCGTCTTCCAATGATTCGTCCCGTCGGATGAGCAATCAAGGAAACATAAGGATTACGACAAGCATTCTCGAGCCGCTGCATGATCTCTTCTTCCGTCTGATCGAACTTCGAGTGGATCGAGGCGATGACATAGTCCATTTCTTTTAAGAATTCATCTTCATAATCAAGTGATCCATCGGGCAAGATATCCATCTCGACACCACATAAAATTGTCATATCGGGATGTTTCTCGCGTGCCGCTTCGATTTCAATACGTTGTGCACGCAGACGTTCTTCCGTTAATCCATTGACGAATTTCATATATTTACTATGATCCGTGATCGCCATCCATGTATATCCGCGTGCAGCACAGGCATCGACTAGTTCTGCAACAGACAACGTACCATCTGACCATGTCGTATGCATATGCACATCGGCTTGAATATCTTGTTCCGTCAAGAGACGTGATAAATCTTGCTCGAATTCATGACGTCCCGCTCGTAATTCAGGCGCGATGAACGGTAAATCATATCGCGCAAACAATTCTTCTTCTGTGTTCGGTTGCACTAATCCTTGCTCGGTCTCGACACCATATTCAGAAATACTCTCTCCTCGCTCTTTTGCGAGTTGGCGCATCCGGACGTTGTGATCCTTCGAACCCGTAAAGTGATGTAATGTGGATGCATACGCCGCATCATCCACGATTCGAAAATCAACCGCGATATAATGAACGTCTCGTTTTAAGATGAGCGATACTTTCGTGCTGCCAGCTGCGATGACTTCATCGATGAGCGACAGTTCTAGAAGCTGCTCCTTGATTCGTTCCGGTTCATCCGTTGAGAGAATGAAATCAAGGTCCTTACACGTCTCTTCTGCTCGACGGAAACTTCCTCCAACTTCAAAACGAATGATTGCCTCAAACGATGCAAGTGTCTGATTCAATTCAGCGACGATCTTTCGCATGACACCGTATGGTAATCGCTCCGGTCGTGTTTCAAACGTTTCAAGTGCTTTAACGTACTTCTCGACCGTCTTCTTGCCGAATCCAGGCATCGCTTCGACTGTACCATCTGCTAATTTCTCTGCAAAGGAATCTGCATCAATGACGCCGACTTCATGCAGTTTAGCGAGCTTTTTTCCACCAAGACCCGGAATCTTCAATAAGGCGATCAATCCTTCTGGCACTTCTTGTTCGAGTTCTGTCAGTGCCGTGCTCGTTCCCGTTTCCCGATATTCCTCTAGAACAGCAGCCGTTCCTTTCCCGATCCCCTTCATCGTCGTGAAATCCTCGATCGCCATGAAGTCAGCATCGGATGCTTCGAGAATACTTGCTGCTTTCCGAAAAGCATTAATCTTAAATGGATTTTCCCCTTTGACCTCTAGGTAGACCGATATCCGTTCCAAATGACGCATCGCATCTTGAATCGTACGCATGTGCAGTTCTCCCCTCAAAAAAAGCTCCCAATCGTGGGAGCCTGTTTATTTTATCAATCCAACTTGATCCATCAGCCAGTTCGCAAGAAGCGGGGTGTGCTGGATAATGAAGCTTGCTAAACTCGAGTCCGCGATCGCATCCTGTATCGATTGGATTGGAACGAATGCCGCTAAGAACAAGAGCAGGAAGATGAAGATGTACATCTCGATGAAACCAAAGACGCCACCTAATAACCCTTTGACTTGTTTTAGAATCGGGACATTCGTCAACGAATCAAACATCGACAATAAGATCGATAAGATGATTTTTGTACCGAAGAACAGGACGACGAACCAAAAGGCTTTGTAGAACACCTCATCGAGTCGTGCTGAACTTGGAATCGCGAACATCGTCAAATCGATTCCCGCATCATCCAGTGTAGACGGATATGGTACCCACAATCGGAATTTCGTAGCCAGTTCCTCATAGAACGACAGTGCAACGATGAAGGAAATGATCAGGCTGAGCAAATGACCGGCCTGCAACACAACTCCCCTTCGGACCCCTGTCATGACACCTAAGGCGAGAAGTAATAAGATAACGAGAGAAATCATAGTTTATAGTTCACCCAAATTCTTTTTAATTTTTACATAATCACTACCAATATTAAGCGCCGCTAGGACGGCGATTTGACGAACGTCGAGTTGTGGTGCTTGTTCTCGGATTTCTCGAATCTTCGTATCTACGAGGAGACCCACTTCGCGTACGTGTTCTGGCGACTCCGTTCCGACAATCGTATAATCATTGCCTGCGATATGAATCGTCGTCCGGTTCAACCCTTCTGAATCAGCCATTTTTCTGTCCTCCTCATACTTTGCTTCTTTCATATAGTACCATCATTTTCGTTTTAGGAAAAGAAGTCCCCCATCGGTCTTAAGGATGGTATGCTTAATCCCGGAAAGGGAGGTTAGCCTATGGGAACGACCGTTTTACGCTTATCTAAAGAAAAACAGGACTTAGTCATACAGAACTTCAAACAGAACGAGACGAAGTCTCCTCCGTATGCCCGTTTTGCTGCTAAGATTCCTGGTTGTGTCATCACGATTTATAATTCTGGAAAAGTGATGTTTCAAGGACCGCAAGCCGAAGCTATCGCTACACGTTTCGGTACGGCTTCGCCGACTAAGTCGAAAGAACCACTTGTTTCAACGTTACCGAATGGTTTTTCGGAATGGTCCGTCGTTGGTAGTGACGAAGTCGGGAAAGGCGATTTCTTTGGTCCACTCGTCGTCGCCGCTTCCTTTGTTGATCGAAAGCAGATCGCACTTCTTCACGAACTCGGTGTCCGAGACTCCAAACATTTGAACGATATCGAGATTCGTCGAATTGCTCGCGATCTCCATGCTGTCATTCCGTACACATATCGTATTCTACATAATCCAGAATACAATCAGATGCAACGGTCGATGACTCAAGGAAAGATGACTGCCCTGATGCATAATGATGTAATCGAGCGGCTTCTTGACCAACTGGAGACGAAACCAGAAGCGATTTTAATTGATCAGTTCGCCGAAAAAAGTGTCTATTATAAACACCTATCTGGTGTCGTGAATCCTGTTCGAGAAAATGTCTACTTCTCGACTAAAGCGGAACAACTTCATGTTGCCGTCGCTGCTTCATCCATCATCGCTCGTGCGATTTTTCTTAAGGAAATGGACAAGTTAAGTGAGTCAACAGGTGTCGTCATTCCTAAAGGTGCTGGCGCCAAGGTTGACCAAGTCGCAGCTTCACTGATTTTACGTTATGGCTCTGACAAACTGCGTGACTGGACGAAAGCTCATTTTGCGAATACAAAAAAGGCACAACAATTAGCTACGAAACGAAACCGACCATGACCCTTGCGGAATGGTCGGTTTTTAAATGACGGATTCTCCTTTAGACAGCCGTTCTAGTTCCGCAAGCAGTATATGTTTTTCATTAAATGGAATCGTTTTAGTTCCGATTCGTTCCACCTCATCATGCCCTTTTCCGACAATGACGACGCGTTGCCCTCGATGTGCGAGATGCGCGGCTTGTACGAGTGCTTCATGACGAGACGTGTGACACCCAATTAACCGCTCTTTCGGAACATCAACAATTAACTCATCGATGATCTGATTCGGAGCCTCTGATCTCGCATCATGAACAGTTGCTATGATATGTTCGCAATATTTACTTGCGATTCGTCCCATCTCCGCTCGTTTTGATCGGTCACGCTCTCCAGCTGCACTCAAGACAATCGATAGCGACTCGCCTATATAAGTAAGTGCCTGTAAACATTTTTCTAGACCATCTGGGGTATGCGCATAATCGAGATAGATTTCGCAAGAAGTCCATTCCAGTCGTTCAAGTCGTCCTTTCGGTAACTCCAGTTCTGGAATATGACGAATCAGTGCATACAGATTGGCATTGCCTGCCCGCAATAATCCCATTGCTGCCGCTAAATTCGCCGCATTGAATTCACCAAGTAAAGCTGTCGGTACACGTGTCGTCGTCTCATCGATCCGGACATTGATGGTGTCGGTCAGCCATTCGACTGCGATTTGTGACGTCCGGTGTGGTTGCGTCGTATACCAAATAACTGGTTGCAAAGGTGCGGCATCTCGCATGACACGACTCCAACCGTCTTCTCGATTTAAGACGATGGTCTGTCCGTTTGACGCAGCAACTTGTTGAAATAACAAAGCTTTCGTCTTGGCGTACTCTTCCATCGAATGATGATAATCAAGATGATCATGCGATAAATTCGTAAAGGCTGCCGAATGGAAGGAAACTCCCTCGACTCTCCCTTCAGCGAGCGCATGAGAAGACACTTCAATAATACAATCCGTCACGCCTTGTTCAACCATCTCGAACAATAATCGATGCAGAATGATCGCTTCGGGCGTCGTATTTGGCGTCTCGATGAATTCTTCATCGATCCGTGCACCGACCGTGCTGATCATGCCGGCTTTCACACCAGTCGCCCGAAAGAGATCGTACGCTAATTTCGTTGTCGTCGTTTTTCCGTTCGTTCCTGTTACACCATAAACACGCATTTTTTGACTCGGTTGGTTATAAAAGCGATTCGCGACTTGACCCGCAAGTCGTTTTGTATCCGATACGATGATGATAGGAACTGGACAGTTGGGAAACGGCCGTTCAGCCAAAATTGCCACAGCTCCATTTTTGATTGCTTGATTGATATAATCGTGACCATCAACGGTGTAACCGTTGATACAAATAAACAGTCCATTCGGTTTGATTTGACGTGAATCGGTGGCGATATTCGTGATCAATGGATTGATTGCTTCATTTATAGGAATTGGCAATAATTCAGTCAGAAGCTTCGCTAGTCGATTCATGATGTACTCTTCCTTTCTTCTCTCTATGTCCAAATAGTACAGTCAACTTATCGTAAGAGTAAGCACTCGATGTTTTAAGTTGAACAAATACCCTTTTACGGAACATACCCCGTTCGAGCATTGCTTAATCTTTTTCATTTAAGAACCTCATTCCTGTTAATACATGCAAGAAGTTTTTTCATCTTGCACCTCTCACCCAGCTTTGATACACTCTTAAGGTTAACTAGTTAACTAAAGGAGAAATAAAAATGCTTTATACCCAAGAAGATGTCCTCGGACAATTATCCAAAGTATCACGTCTCGTCAAACGAGAAGTTGATGCTACCTTAGCTCCATATTCCTTACATACGGGTCAATGGGCGCTATTGAAAGCAGTTGCGTTATTACAACCTGTTTCACAAGTTCAATTGGCACATTATTTGATCATCGAAAAACCAGCTGTGACAAAAACCGTTTCACGTCTTGAGACACTCGGATTCATCACTCGAACGAAAGAAGGACGAACACACTTCGTCTCGTTGACACCTTTAGCCATCGAACGGTTCGACCAAATCGACGCTGCTGTCCAAGAGACACATCAACGATTACTTGCCACCTTCCCCCTTACCGATCAGCAACAACTCGGTGAATGGATGACACACTTACTCACTCTACATCGACAGGAGGAATCCTCATGACCACTCGATTATTTTCACGTCATTACGTCATGACGTTGGTCATCAATCTATTGCTCTTCATCACGTTTTACCTACTCAATGCCTCACTGCCTTTACTGGCTGCTAAGCAGTTTCCAGTCTCTGCTTCAGCACTCGGATGGATTGTGACTAGCTTCATCCTGGCAACGGTCTGTTCTCGTCCATTGATTGGTCACTGGTTGGATCGTTACGATTTGAAGCGCGTCTTGATGATCTCTGCGACTCTCTTTACAATGATGAGCATTTGTTACCTGCTCGTCCTACCACTGGAATCATTCTTCTATTTGATCATCATCCGTATCATTCATGGTTTTAGTTTTGGGATGTTGTCTTCTTCAATCAGTCTCGCTGTCACGACATTGATCCCAAAAACACGTCAAGGCGAAGGTATGGGATATTTTGTACTATCGATGAACTTGGCATCCGTTCTTGGTCCTGTCATCGGTCTAACCTTTATTCAAGAAAAAGCCTTTGCTCTTTATTTCGTCACGGTTGCTGCCCTAGCCATCATCGCCTTATTGTTAATGATGCGTTTGCCACTAACAAGCCAACATATTCCAAGCACATCCGCATTTCGTTTAAGCCAGTCTCTCTTTTTATCGCGTCCACTTTTGTTAGTAGCGACCCTTTTGGCAGGCGTTGCAATTTCTAGTACTTCAGCGTTCATTTCACTGTATACGGACTCGATCGGACATGTGGCATATGCTTCTTATTTTTATGCGTTAGTTGCTCTTGGAATGGTCGGGATTCGACCAATTGCCGGAAAACTGTTCGACCAGCGGGGTGCCGCATTCGTGTTATTGCCATCGTTTGTTCTTTATATGATTGGCTTTGTCATTCTCGGCATGTATCCTTCTTTTGCCGGTTTATTGACTGCTGCCGTCATCATTGGTGTCGGTTCGGCGTCTATCTTCCCGGGTCTTCAAACCGTTCTCTTGAATTTCGCACCTCCCGCACAGAAAGGGAAAGCCATCTCGACCTTTTTCCTTGCTTACGACACGGGCTTCGGAATCGGTGCCTTGATTCTCGCCACAGTCGCAAGCGGTATCGGCTATTCGAATATGTTCTTATCCTGTAGTCTAATCGTTCTCGTAAGTGGTCTACTGTACTTTATCTTTACGAAACGACAAGCTACATCATCTGAAGCAGAAGAACTAGCTTCTTAAATCTATCTCGTCAAACGAAAACAGCCACCTTCCTCTAAGAGGAAAGCGGCTGTTTTTTTCATTCTGATTATGCACGAAGTTCCGCATTGAAAGTTTCTTTCACTGCATCAACGACTCGCTGTTGCGCTGTCGTAATCTCTTCGTCGACGAGCGTCCGTTCTTTGTTTTGGTAACGAAGAGAGAAGGCGAACGATTTTTTATGTTCTCCAACGTTCTCTCCCGTATAGACATCGAATAATTCGATTGCCTGTAGAAGTGGACCGGCCGCCTCCGTCATGACATCGACGATTGATTGTGCCGTCACTGATCGCTCAACGACGATTGCTAAGTCACGTGTCATCGATGGGAAACGTGAGATTTCCGAGTAGACCTGTTCTTCCTTCGAACGCAATGCCATTGCCTCTAACTCGAAGACGTACACTTCTTTTAGACCATACTGTTCTTTTGACAGACCAGGATGCACTTGACCGACGAATCCGATTGCTTCTCCATCAAGCAGAATACGTGCCGTCCGCCCTGGGTGCATCGATGGAATGCTCGCTGCCTCAAACGTCAACGTGATACCGACTGCAGAAGCGAGTGTCTCGACGATTCCTTTCATGACGAAGAAATCTGTTTTAACAAGTGTGCCATGAGCACGGTGTTGTTCTGATACACCAACTGCGACGCCACCAATCATTTCTTGTTCGATTGGAAGTGTCTCAAGTGAAGCATCTCGTTGTAGATAAACACTACCGAGTTCATAGAATGCGACATCTGCATGCTGTCGAGCGACGTTATGTTGTGCGACTTCAAGGAGTCCCGGAATGAGTGATGTCCGCAATGTCGAACGTGCTTCACTGATTGGCATCGCCAGTTTGACTGGATGCAGATCTTCCCGTTCATTGAATTGCATCGCGCGTTGCTCGCTCGTCAATGAATACGTGATCGCTTGTGAGAGACCCGCTCCCTGCAATGTCCGACGTAAATGACGACGATGGATGTTCCGTTTCGGTAAGAAACCACGGCTCGCTTCAGACGGTAAGCTTGAAGTCAGTGCATCATATCCATAGAGACGTGCGACCTCTTCCGCTAAATCAGCCGGAATTTTCAAATCTTGGCGGCGAGTCGGTACGCTGACAGTCAAGGCATCCCCCGATAATTCAACACCGAGACCAAGACGTTCGAGTAACGTTTGCATGACCGTTCCTTCAATTTCCATACCAAGACGATGATTGATGTACGAGACACTCGCTTCAATCAAATGATCGTCAAGCTCGAGCGTTCCGGCTTGAGCGACACCGGCTTGAACCGTTCCACCCGAAAGTTCAGCAATCAAAGCTGCAGCACGATCGAGTGCTAACAAGACACGACGTGGGTCGACACCTTTTTCAAAACGCGCACTCGAGTCAGAACGGAGTCCAAGAACACGGCTCGTCTTCCGGACAGAAATCGGTGCGAAATAAGCAGACTCTAAAATGATCGATGTCGTATTTCCGTCCACTTCGGTATTTGCTCCACCCATGACTCCAGCAAGCGCGACCGGGCGTTCACCGTCTGTGATGACGAGCATCGAAGAATCAAGTGTCCGCTCGACTTCGTCGAGCGTCGTGAATGACTCCCCTGCACGTGCTTGACGCACGACGATTTGTTTCCCGAGTTTTTCGGCATCAAATGAATGAAGCGGCTGACCTGTTTCAAGTAAAACGAAGTTCGTGACGTCGACGACGTTGTTGATCGGACGAATGCCGTTCGCGATCAAGCGGTTTTTTAACCAAGTCGGTGATTCTTGAATCGTCACCCCTTGGATTTCTCGTGCCGCGTAGAACGAGCAGTCTTCTGAATCAAGCGTCACTTCTACTGTCGTCGCTGGCTCTGCTTCTTTGACTTCAACGACCGGGAAAGTCGGTGTCGTGTCATAAAGCGCGGCCACTTCGTGTGCGACACCATACATGCTGAGACAGTCCGAACGGTTCGGTGTTAAGCCAAGTTCGAGGATTTCGTCGCGAAGACCGAGTAATTCCAAGACGTCTTGTCCTGGTGTGACTGGTTCACGGAACGTATGGATCCCGTCCTGCTCATCTTCTCGGATATATTTTTTTTCGAATCCGAGTTCTTCGAGTGAACAGATCATCCCTTCCGAGACGACACCGCGCAATTTGGCACGTTTAATTTTAATCCCTGGCAAGCGAGCTCCGACACGCGCGACGATGACATCTTGTCCTGCTTCGACGTTCGGTGCACCACAAACGATTTGAACTGGTTCGTCTTGTCCGATGTCAACTGTCGTAACGTTTAATTTATCTGCTTCTGGATGTTTTTCTTTCGTTAACACACGTCCGACGACGATGTTGTTTAACGCTTCATCCCGGACATCGACGCCTTCGACTTCGATTCCACTCTTAGTAATCAAATCAGCCAGGTCTTGTCCTGATGTATGACTGACATCCACATATTCGTTCAACCATTGTTTTGAGACTAACATCTGCGTTCCCCCTTAAAACTGTTCGCTGAAGCGAACGTCATTCGTATAGAAGTGGCGAATATCATCGACACCGTATTTCAACATGGCAATCCGTTCGATGCCCATTCCGAATGCAAAACCTGACATTTTCGTGCTATCATATTCGGCCATTTCGAGAACGTGAGGATGAACCATTCCAGCACCTAGAATTTCAATCCAACCCGTCTGTTTACAGATGTTGCATCCTTTACCGCCACATTTGAAACACGAAACGTCGACTTCGACGGACGGCTCCGTGAACGGGAAGAAACTTGGACGTAAGCGGACTTCACGTGCTTCACCGAACATCTGCTTCGCGAAGGCTTCAAGCGTTCCTTTTAAGTCTGCCATCGAAATCGATTCTCCGACGACTAGTCCTTCGACTTGCATGAATTGATGCGAGTGCGTCGCATCATCTTCGTCTCGACGATAGACTTTACCTGGGCAAAGAATGCGGATCGGTTCACCTTTAGAAGCGAGCATCGTCCGTGCTTGGACCGGCGACGTATGCGTTCGCATCAAGATTTCTTCCGTGATGTAGAATGAATCTTGCATATCACGTGCTGGGTGATCCTTCGGCAGATTCAACATCTCGAAGTTGAAAAGATCTTGCTCGACTTCTGGACCTTCCGCAATCGTATAACCGAGTCCGACGAAGATGTCTTCGATCTCATCTGACACCTGTTGCAAGAGGTGCGCATGACCGACCTTTTTCGGACGTCCTGGTAATGTGACGTCAATCGCTTCCGCTGCCAGTTTCGCATCCATCTCCTGCTGTTTAACAGCTGTCAGACGTTGTTCGAGTTGCTCTTGGATCGCTTGACGAACCGTATTCGCGATCTCACCGACGACTGGTCGTTCTTCCGCTGATAACTTTCCCATTCCTCGTAATACTTCCGTAATTGGTCCCTTTTTCCCGAGATACTTGACTCGAACGTCATTGAGATCTTTTTGTGTTGTTGCCTGATCGACTAATGTCAACGCTTCATCGCGTAACGCTTCTAATTGCTCGCGCATCTTTCCCACTCCTTTAGTTGAAGATATAAAAAAACGTCCCTCCGGCAAATGCCGAAGGGACGATGTAAACACCGTGGTACCACCCTTGTTTGACTTTTCAATCGAAAAGTCCTCCAATTGCGCGATAACGGGCGCATCCCGTCACGATCTCTCGTGCGACTCCGGAGTGAATTCGGTTAGCAGATTCACGAAGCAGTTTTCAGTCTACGACCGCTTCTCCCTGATTGAATCGTTCCCTAACGTACTCTGTTCCATCAACGTCCATGATGTATTCCTGATGTTCACTTTAGCATGAACGCTTGTCGGTTTCAATCCACGCTTGCAAAATGATAGAGCAAAATGCCTGCTGCTACTGCTGCATTCAATGACTCTGCCTTACCACGAATCGGGATGTAAGCACGCTCATCACAATAAGAGAGCAATTCTGGCGCAACGCCTTGTGCTTCGTTCCCGATGATCAAACCGAGTGCATCCATCGGTGCGATCGTTTGATAAGACGTCGCTCCTTCTAACGCCGTGCCGATTACCGCAATTCCTTGCTCGTGCAGTGCATTGACTGCCTCTTCGAGCGGCATTGCGATGACAGGTAGGTGGAACAGCGATCCTTGCGTCGCACGGATGACTTTTCCGTTATAGACGTCAACTGTTCCCGGTCCGACGACGACACCATCGAATCCAGCTGCGTCAGCTGTCCGAATCATCGTCCCGACGTTCCCTGGATCTTGTAGACGATCGAGCAACAAGTAGCGTCCTCGTTCTAATTGTGCCGAAGCTTGTTTCATCTCACAGACAGCGAAGATGCCTTGCGACGTTTCCGTCTCAGCCAGTACTTTGATGACGGCTTCATCGATCGTAAAGACATCGGCATTTCTTTTCCAAGAACCTGGTACTTGGTACGATTCACGCACGATCAATTCCTTGACGATTCCAGCGCGAACAGCTTCTTCAATCAGATGTTCTCCTTCGATCAAGAAACGGTTCGTCTGCAGACGTCCTTTTTTCGTTAAGAGTTTTTTCCATTGTTTAACGATTTCGTTCTTTGCTGATGCGATGTGCTTCATTATTTTATTACCCCTCGTAGATCGCTTGGACGGTCTCCGCATCAAGACGTTTTGTGACAGCAACGACTAAATCGACGGCTGCCTCGAAATCGGCTTTATGCATGATTGAGACGTTCGTGTGCAAGTAACGGATCGGTACAGTCAATGCAAGTGATGGAACACCTGTATTAGACAAATGGAATTTTGCTGCATCCGTTCCGCCACCTGGCGTTAAGTCCAGTTGATACTTGATATTTTCTTCTGTTGCGACTTTCGTCACGAAATCGATCAATCCACGATGTGCGATCATCGTTGCATCGAACATGATGACTTGAACGCCTTCACCTAATTTAGACAATGCTTCACGATCGGTCATTCCTGGCGTATCACCTGGGATACCTGTATCGACTGCAAAGGCGATTGATGGTTTCAGCAGGTGTGCGACGGTTTGAGCCCCACGTAACCCGACTTCTTCCTGAACAGTCGCTCCTGCGAAAATCGTGTTCGGATGACCGTCTGCTTTTAAGCGTTTGATTGCTTCGATTGCGATGGCACAACCAATCCGGTTGTCCCACGCTTTTGCCATCAAGAAGTTCTCATTTTTCATCACAGTAAATTCGCAATGTGGAACGACCGTATCACCCGGACGAATTCCCCAACCGTCGACTTCTTCTTTTGATGAAGCACCGATATCGATGAACATATCTTTAATGTCGACCGGCTTATTGCGCGCTTCCGGTGGTAAAACATGAGGTGGTTTTGCACCGATTACGCCTGGAATGACTTCACCAGATGACGTTACAATGTTCATACGCTGTGCCAAGAGGACTTGACCCCACCAACCGCCGAGTGGTTGGAAACGAAGGAATCCTTTTTCATCGATCTTCGTGACCATGAATCCGACTTCATCCATGTGACCAGCAATCAATACACGTGGTGCATCTTCGCCTGCGCCTTTATGTTCAGCAAACAGACTACCGAGACCATCCTGGTGGAATGCTTCTGCATGAGGTTCTAAATATTCACGCATGAGGCTCCGGACTTCTTTTTCGTTTCCCGGTACACCTGTTGCGTCCGTGAGACGTTTTAGCATATGTAATTGTTCGTTCATCTGATTTCCTCCTTAGTAACCGTTGTCTTGTCGCACATGGTTTGCTTCATTTTTAGAAATGTAAGCCTTGAAAATCATATCCTGTGTAAAGCCTAGTGTAGCACCTAATGCAAGGTATGCACCAATCAGAACATCATAACTTTGTTCCGTCCGCGAGATCGCAAAGACGTTCGTTTTGTTATAGACGTCTAAAAAAGCATCTGTTGCTGTCAAATAGAAGTCACCTTCTGTAAAATGACTCTTCTTGTACTCAAGCGCTAGACCTAGTGAGAGTAGAAAATGGACGCCATCGACATATTCCTCAAGAATTGTGACTTGAGCGGATGGTCCCTTGTTCGACCAGAACTTAAAGCAACGTGTCTCGTTCGCAAGTTCACCGAGTTCGACCAATAAGGCAAGCAGACGCTCGTCGAATTGATTGCCTGTTAATTGATGTTCTGACTGAATCCGTTTATCCAACTGTTCTTGCATCTCAAAAAGTGTCAACCAATCCATCTTTAATTCTCCTTCTATCTAAAAAAATCATATGACCGTCTCATCGACGTGCCTTCTTATTTTATCATTAAATCGAAAAAAACGTCGGAGAATTAAATTCCCCGACGAATTGTAGAACTTAAGCGTTCAATTTTGCTTTTGCTGTGTCAGCAAGTGAAGCAAATGCAGTTGCATCTGTAACTGCGAGGTCAGCGAGCATCTTACGGTTAACGTCGATACCTGCTAATTTAAGACCATGCATCATGCGGCTGTAAGAAAGACCGTTGATACGTGCTGCCGCATTGATCCGAGTGATCCAGAGGCGACGGAAGTCACGTTTCTTTTGACGACGGTCACGGTAAGCGTACATGAGAGATTTCATGACTTGCTGTTTCGCAACCTTGAAGAGTGTATGTTTCGAGCCGTAGTAGCCCTTAGCTAATTTGAGTTGTTTTTTACGACGTTGACGAGTCGTATATCCGCCTTTTACGCGTGGCATATAAATTCCCTCCTAAATCTGTATACGATTGGATAAATTACTTCGCGATCATGTGACGGATGCGTTTGAAGTCACCCGTAGATACCATGCTAGCTTTACGTAATTTACGTTTCGCTTTTGTTGATTTGTTACCGAACAAGTGGCTTGTGTAAGCACGACCACGTTTCAATTTGCCAGAAGCAGTACGTTTGAAACGTTTAGAAGCACCGCGGTGCGATTTCATTTTAGGCATGAGAGATTCCCTCCTACTTCGATTCGATTAGTCTTCTTTCTTAGGAGCAAGCACGAGGAACATGCTGCGTCCTTCCATCTTCGGTCTCTGTTCCACAACACCGAACTCACTTAAATCCGTTGCGAGGCGTTCGAGAACGCGTCTACCGATTTCCGAGTGAGTGATGGCACGACCGCGGAAACGAATACTCGCTTTCACTTTGTTACCATTCTCCAAGAATTTCTTCGCATTACGGAATTTCGTTTGGAAGTCGTTCTCCTCGATCGTCGGGCTAAGACGAACTTCTTTCATCTGAATCACTTTCTGATTCTTCCGAGTTTCTTTGTCCTTCTTTTGCATCTCGAAACGGTATTTACCATAGTCCATGATCTTACAAACTGGCGGTGTCGCTTGTGGAGCGACCATGACGAGGTCAAGTTCCGCTTCCTCTGCGAGACGTAGCGCTTCGTTGCGTGATTGGACACCTAGTTGAGCACCATCCGCTCCGATAAGACGAACTTCCCGGGCACGGATGCTTTCATTGATTAACAGATCTTTGCTAATGGTTAGCACCTCCATCGTGCATTGCACGAAAAATGAATGATAGAAAACGCTATAAAAAAAGCGTCGGCAGTTTTTCCCGCCCACACTCATAAGGAACGCCAAGGCACAGCATTTGCTATACATTGCGTATCTTCATGATGAACCAGTACGAGTTATCATACATGGTGAGAAGCGGGATGCTTCTGCTTTGTTGTCATTTCACTTTGCTATCATAGCACTTGTTTTCCCGTGATGTCAAGCCGCTTTCTATGTTCTTACAGAACGTTGCTCACATACTTGATTATAATAGCAATCCTTTTACGGATAAGCAAGAAGTTTCTAACCTGTTTTTCACGGGTACATTCATAACATGAAAAAAGATTCAGAACATTCGCAAGCAAAACTGTTTATTTAGAATGATTATTGTTTTATAATTAATTTAATCTTACATAAAGGGGAGAATAACAGATGACTGAAAAACGATTAACGACCAATCAAGGTGTACCAATCGGAGACAACCAGAATTCACGTACGGCTGGACGTCGCGGACCAACTTTATTAGAAGACTATCAATTAATTGAAAAGATGGCCCATTTCGATCGGGAACGTGTACCTGAGCGCGTCGTACATGCTCGTGGCTTTGGTGCTCACGGTGTCTTCACTGTCAAAAATTCGATGAAAAAGTACACGAAAGCTGCGTTTTTACAAGAAGAAGGGACAGAAGTTCCTGTTTTCGCCCGCTTCTCGACTGTTATTCACGGCACGCATTCTCCAGAGACGCTCCGCGATCCACGTGGATTCTCTGTCAAGTTCTATACAGAAGAAGGAAACTGGGATTTCGTCGGGAACAACCTTCCTGTCTTCTTCATTCGTGACGCCATGAAATTCCCGGATATGGTCCATTCTCTCAAACCAGATCCACGCACGAATATTCAAGATCCTGACCGTTACTGGGACTTCATGACACTTCGTCCGGAATCGACGAACATGCTCATGCATCTTTTCACGGATGAGGGTATTCCTGCAAGCTACCGTAAAATGCGTGGTTCTTCCGTTCACTCGTTCAAATGGGTGAATGCACACGGTAATACGGTTTATGTGAAACTACGCTGGGTACCAAAAGCTGGTGTTCATAATCTCTCAGCTGAAGAAGCAACAGAGATTCAAGGAAAAGATTTCAACCATGCTTCAAACGATACGTTCCAAGCGATTGAAGATGGCGATTACCCGGAATGGGATCTGTTCGTACAGGTACTTGATCCGGCTGACGTCGATCAGTTCGATTTCGATCCGCTCGACGCGACAAAAGATTGGTTTGAGGATGTCATTCCGTTCCAACACGTCGGTACGATGACTTTGAATAAGAACGTCGACAACTATTTCGCTGAAACGGAATCTGTCGGATTCAACCCAGGTGTCTTGATTCCAGGGATGTTGCCATCTGAAGATAAGTTACTACAAGGTCGCTTGTTCTCTTACTCAGATACACAACGCTACCGTATTGGCACGAATTATCAACAACTTCCAATCAACTGTCCGTTTGCACAAGTGAACAACTACCAACGTGACGGTGCAATGCCGGTCGGTCAGCAAACGAGTCCGGTCAACTACGAACCGAACCGTTATCAAGAAGAACCAAAAGAAACACCCGAGTATACGGAAGAAAATCAACCGTTGCTTGATGATAAACACGGTCGTCTCGAAATCGAGAAGACGAATAACTTTGGTCAAGCCGGAGAAGTATACCGTCGTCTGACAGAAGAAGAGCAAGCAGCTCTTCTGAAGAACCTCGTCAACGACCTTCAGCAAGTCCGTCATGAAAATACGGTCCTGCTCGCAATCTGTAACTTCTATCGTGCTGATGCATCACTCGGTCAGAAGCTATCAGAAGCGCTTCAAGTCAATATCGAACCGTTCCTGCAACAAATGCGTTCATAACGCAAAACGAGCACCCTCGACACTAGTCTTGGGTGCTTGTTTGTGTCTTAGTATGGAATAAAATCGTAACGCTCTGCCGTTTTATACGTGAACTCGTTCAGTTTTTTGAATAAGACGATTTGGTCGAGTCCAACCTGCTTGACCGTATTTTGTTGCATGTAACGTTTTTGATCTGCTGTAAACGTATTATAGATTGGAGCATAGCCGTTACTTTGGAACGGTTGCATTTGAATCGCGCGATCCGCGTCTTCCAATCGATTGTAGCGAATTGTCCCTCCGACAACTCCTCTACCGAGAATCGTCATCGCTTTTCCATCTGCTCGATGCACGTTTCGGATCGTATTGTAGCGGACCGTTGGATTCTCCCAGTTCATCATCGAAATCGCATAATCCTTCGTTCCGTCAATCGTGTTTTTTTCAATCCGGACATTCGTGTGTAATTTGTTTTCCGTGTATTGATGTGTGCCGATTGCCACATTGATGTTACGGAATAAGTTATTGCGAATCGTGATATCTTCATTTGGAGTGCCATCTTGATTCGACCACTTCCAGTTGAAACCCTTCGTGATTGGATCTGGGGTATCGAGATTAATCGATTCATTCGGACCTGTATTCGGTATCATGACGGCATCGACGAATTTCATGTTTTCGATGACTGCCTTCTTCGTTGCATCAAGTTCCATCGCATGTGAACCCTTTTGATTCCGTACCGTAATACCGCCGATGTACAAATTTTGATTATGGGCAATAGCGAAAGCCGAACCACGCGCATATTGATTCAAGTCGATCTGTGCATTCCCCTTACCGACGAGTTTAACATTCTGGGAACCGTTATATTTGCCAACTTTTTTATTCAGACGTAAAACAGATGGCGCAACGAAATCAAAGACACTCGTCGTCGAACTAATCTTTGTCGTCCCTGTCTCTGTCGTCTTTTTGATGATGACACCATCCTCTAGGATCACCGTCGTATTGGACGGGATACCAACACGTAACGGGGACAGATACGTTCCCTTTGTTAGAACGAGGGTGCCTCCCCCTTCTTTTTCAAGTCGTTCCAAATAAGAACGCATCGTATAATGATTGCGTGTCTTTGCATTATAGGTCGTATATTTACGGATTGCTGGGTCAATCGCTTCTGTTTTTGGTGTAATCCGGTATGTTTTTTTAATCGTTGTCGCCTTCGCTTCGCTCGGATGAATACCGATTAAAAGTGAAGAAGCGATGAATACAGCGAGAGTTGTTTTCTTCAATCTGTAACTTCCTTCCCATTCTTCAAAACATTTCATCCACTGAAGGTTTATTATATCATTTATCCAATTAAAGGAAAAATGACATTTGGTCATTTTAGATAGATTCAGTTGGATGTTCTACCTGTTTCATCGGTATGAAATTGGTTTCTTTCAAGCATCCCATCACAAAAACAATCCGCCCTACATCAGCAGGGCGGATTGTTTTTATATACATGAATTATTTTGAACGATTTGCGATTTCTTGCTCTAAATCTGCAATGAATTGTTCGAGTGATGCATTACTCGAGTCTTTTGAACCGTAACGACGAATGTTGACTTCGCGTGATTCAACTTCTTTGTCACCTAAAACGAGCATGACCGGTACTTTATTGACTTGTGCTTCACGAATACGATAACCGAGTTTCTCGTCACGGAAATCTGTTTCGACGCGGATTCCCTTTTTCAACAGGATCGCTTTGATTTCACGAGCATAGTCTTCATGAACACCAGAAACCGGAATCAATTTCACCTGAACGGGTGCGAGCCATGTTGGGAATGCGCCTTTGTATTCTTCGATCAAGTAAGCAACGAATCGTTCCATCGTTGATACGACACCTCGGTGTAAGACGACTGGACGGTGATCTTGTCCATCGTTCCCTTTGTATGTCAATTCGAATCGCTCTGGTAAGAGGAAGTCGAGTTGGACTGTTGAGAGCGTCTCATCTTTACCAAGCGCTGTCCGAACTTGAACGTCAAGCTTTGGTCCGTAGAATGCGGCTTCGCCTTCTGCTTCGAAGTATTCGAGTTCGAGCTCATCCATTGTTTCTTTCAACTCACGTTGCGCCATTTCCCAGATCGCATCGTTGTCGAAGTACTTCTCTTTGTCCGCTGGGTCACGGTATGAAAGACGGAACTTGTAATCTGTGATCCCGAAATCAGCATAGACTTCTTGAATGAGATGAACGATGGCTTTAAACTCATCTTTCATTTGGTCAGGACGGACGAACGTATGTCCATCGTTAAGAACCATGTAACGAACACGTTGAAGACCAGTCAAGGCACCGGACATTTCGTAACGGTGCATGCCACCAAGCTCCGCGACACGAAGTGGTAAATCACGGTACGAACGTGGTTCGTTCTTATAGACCATCATATGGTGTGGACAGTTCATCGGGCGAAGAACAAGTTCTTCATTGTCCATCTCCATTTTCGGGAACATGTCATCTTGATAGTGATCCCAGTGCCCCGATGTCTTGTATAAATCGACTGAACCGAGGACCGGTGTATAGACGTGCTCATACCCAAGTTCGAGTTCTTTATCGACGATATAACGCTCGACTGTCCGACGGATCGCTGCTCCTTTTGGTAACCACATCGGAAGTCCTTGACCGACTTCTTGAGAAGTGAAGAATAAACCAAGTTCCTTCCCGAGTTTCCGGTGATCCCGTTCTTTTGCTTCAGCGAGGAAGTGGAGGTGTTGTTTCAACTGATCTTTTGTTGCCCATGCTGTACCGTAAATCCGTTGTAACATCTTGTTTTTCGAATCACCACGCCAGTAAGCACCAGCAATGCTCATCAATTTGAAGACTTGTAGCTTCGCTGTCGCTGGAACGTGTGGTCCACGGCAGAGATCGAAGAATTCGCCTTGACGGTAAATCGTCAAATCCTGATCAGCAGGAATCGACTCGATCAATTCAATCTTCAACGGATCATTGAGTTCTTTATAGATGGCGAGTGCCTCGTCACGCGAGACGACTTCTCGTTCGATCGGCAAGTTTTCACCGGCGATTTTATTCATCATCTTCTCGATTTCTGGAAGGTCCTCTTCTGTCAGACGACGTTCCATATCGATGTCATAGTAAAAACCATTCTCGATTGTCGGTCCAATTCCAAGATGAATCGTTTCATCCGGATACAGACGTTTGATGGCTTGTGCCATCAAATGAGCTGATGAGTGACGAATCAAGTCGAGCCCTTCTTCTGAATCCGGCATGATCAATTCAATTGTACCGTCCTCTTCGATTGGACGACGGTAATCGATGGCGTGCCCGTTCAATTTAGCAGCAAAGGCTTTTTTACGAAGACCTGGGCTGATCGAAGCTGCCACTTCTTCAGCTGTCGTGCCGGCTGCAAATTCCTTTACGGCGCCGTCTGGAAATGTAAGTGCGATGTTTGACATGACTGTTTCCCCCTTTTACAAAATAAAAAAGACTCATCCCTAAAAAGGGACGAGTCTTAATCTCGTGGTACCACCCTCGTTCCCGGACCATGCACTGGTTCGGCTCGAACACGCGTTAACGGGCGTGAGGCGCAAACGGATTAGCCCCGTTCGTGCTATGAGGGAGTAAAGACATGAATGATGCCATGAGAAGCTTCCACCGTTCTTCTCTCGCTAGTTTGGTTCATTTCATACTCCATATCCTCAATCGTTGCATCGTCTATTGACGTGTCATTAGTATAACGAATCCGTTGCTTCCTTGACAAGGAAAATTAGTAGCGACGTCGATTTTCACCAAGGAACTCGATTGGTTGCGTCGTCGTCCGGATTCGTTCCATCAGTCGTGCAGCCTTTAATTTATCGCCTTGATCATTTGTGATTCCGAAATGGAGTTCGAGTTCATCATAAGATAAGTTCGAGCTGAATAATGTCGGCAGACGATGCATCATGCGATACTGCAAAATGATCCCGAACAATTCATCCCGTACCCACGGACTGATCGATTCAGCACCGATATCGTCAATCAACAAGACTGGAATCGTTTGAAATCCTTCGAGGAATGTATCAAACGAGTCAGACCGAATCCTCCGTTTCGCTTCAGCGACAAACCCCGGGGCATGGACAAGAATCGTTGCAATCCGTTCTTTTTTCAAAGCATTCCCGATCGCAGCCAAAAGGTATGTTTTCCCGACACCAAAGCTACCATGAAGGTACAATCCCTTTACCGTCTCCTTCGAGCGGAGATGATTGAGGAACTGAGACGCCGCACGTAAGGCAAGCTTACGGTCCGTCGTCGACAAGTCAAAATCACTGAAGTTCGCATCGCGGACTTCATCCGGCAGGAACAGGCTCTTAAATTTCTTCTCAAGCGCACGTTCATCCTCTCGGTCTTTTAACGCTTGCGACTTCTCATACGAGACGACGATCTGTCCTTTTTCGACGTGCAGGATCGGCTGGTACCCTTCGATGACTGCCTTACTTTCAATCAGTCGATTTCCGTCCATCTGTTCCGCATATTCATTCAATTTGAGCATGCCCCGCTCGATCATCCGTTGATCGATTTCCGGATGTGTCCGCAAGAACATGACGACACCTGGATGAGACAACACTCGTTGTTGAATCGCTCGAACCGATTCTGCGACGTCCGGTCGACTTAATATTTTTTCGATAGATGATTGGATATGTTCCATGTCTCGACTCCTTTAGTTCCCCTTCAGTTCTCGTAAGATTCGTTCCATTTCTTCATCATCTGGAACATCTGCTTCGAAACTCGCTTTTTTAGAGGCTTCGTACTGCTGCTGTTTTGCTTTCTCTTCTTGCAACCACTTCGGATTCGGACCGCCATTCGTGTTGCTTGTCCGTCCCCGGCGACCACCAACAGTTTGACGCGCACGTTCTTGTTTTTGCTCCTGCTTTTTTGAAATCAACTCATCCTGCTCCTGCGTCTTCGCTAGTGCCTCGGATGCCGTCACGTATCCCTTCTGTTTCCAATCATCAACGATCGATAAGAGGAAGTTCTTGCTGAAGCGATTATCTTTTTTGATGACGAGCGCATAGTAGTACGCAGCATTGACGATCCCAGACGACATCTCATAATCGATGATCAATTGTTGGATCAATTCTTCATCCCGTTCAGACAACGCTTTGACCTTTCGCAACTTCGCTACATAATGCTTCGGATGGGTGCTTTCCATCGTCTCCGTCGCTTCGATGTCTCCGACCTCGATCGTGTCTAGTGAGGCGACCTTCGCTTTTTTCTCCCGGCTGAGTTTTTGTTTTGCTGACAACATCATCTGTTTGCAGCGTTCTTGCTTCTCAGCATCGGTCATCGGCAAGTACGCTTCGTGACGGAAACGGGCATTCAACAGTTCCGCCATCAATGCTTCATTCGACTGCGTGACGTAAGCAAGCTTCACGAGCAGATGATCGATTGCCTTTGAGTAAAATGTTCGTGGCAGGAAACGATCGGTCTGTCGCTTCATCTCTTCTAGATCAAACGAATAGTCGAATTCATATACCGCACGTTCCTGTTTCGCATAAGCTTTCGGCTGATGAGCGGAAGCAAGACCAGCTTTTACGTCGAACACTTGATCAAATCGAACCGTCCGATCAACGATGTTCTTCGGAAGCGGCTCCGTCCGAAAACGATGCTGTAACGACCGGAACCGGATTTCACCGACGCGATAGAACAGCAGACTCGATAACACCCCGTCATTCAAGAAGGTGTTCGGCGCAAGCGGAACCCGGATTTGATAAATGTAACGATAAGCGGCTTGGCGCGCTTCGAACGTTCGAATCAACCCGATCCCTTCTAGCTTAAATAACTCTTCCTTGAACTCATCGACGGAAAACCCGAGTAGTGTTCCGAGTTCCGCATGGGAAATATACTGGGATTTCGTTTTCCCTGGGATCATCTCACTCCAAAACGTTTGATAGAGCCCAAGCGCTTTAACACCGATAATCGGCTGGTATAAATAATATAAAGATTGATAAGCTTCACGGTCGACGACACCATTGCTCATCACTAAGCAAAGGTCGGTACCGGAAAGTTCACGTTCTACCATCTGACTCGTCCTTTCCTTAGGGAGAAAAAGAGAGGTGCGCTGACCGGACAGACGACCTCTCTTATATCACGTTCAATTCTCACGGTCATTTTCCTGATGTCGCTCCATCAGTTCAGAGAGCTCTTGGAAAAAGACATTGATGTCCTTAAATTGTTTATAAACACTCGCAAAGCGGACATATGCCACTTCGTCAACGGATGCTAGTTCATTTAATACGAGACGTCCGACCTGCTCACTTGGAATCTCATGCTGAGCTGTCGCTCGTAATGCCTTTTCGACCCGACTGACGACTGTTTCTAGCTGTTCAATCGAAATCGGTCGTTTTTCACAGGCACGCACTAATCCACGTAGAATTTTCTCGCGATTGAACTCGTCACGCGTTCCGTCTTTCTTTACGATGATTAAAGGGGTCTGCTCGACCATTTCGAATGTCGTAAAACGATAGCCACAAGACTCACATTCACGTCTTCTTCGAATCGAACCGAAATCCTGGACTGGTCTTGAATCCAGTACTTTTGTTCCGTTAAAATTACAGGCTGGACAGCGCATGCCGTACCTCCGTTCACGTGATTTCTTTTGTTCCAATCATCTTTAATCGATACCCTGCATCAAGTGATGCATAGATTCGCTCAATTTGTTTCTCGAGATCAGGTCCGAGAAGACTTTCACGGTGTAAGAAGAGATCGACGGCAGTACGTCCGCCTGCCACCATGATGACTGTCGCAAGTCCATCGACTTCTTTTAAGGTAAAAGCGAGTTCTCCACGTTCCGCGTCAACACGACGAACCGTTCCGCCATCTTGCTTTAAGATATTTTCTAAACCAGCAAATAACATCTCCACAGTTGCTGCGTAGTAGTGTGTGCGTAGGTTTTCGTTTTTATGTGTATCGGATGTCTCTAGCTGTTTTTGCAAACGTTCCTTCAGTCCCATGGTCATCCTCTTTTCTTTGTTTCTTCTACTATTAAGAATAACAGACGTCAGACATATTAAAAAGCCCTCGTCTGAACGACGAGGGCTTGACGAATTCGTGTGTATTGTCAGTTGACGTGCTGGACAGTAGCCGCTGGAACTTGAACAGGTCCCATACCACGTGGAATTTCGACATTTTCACGGATTTTCGCATCGAGCTTTTCAGCAATGTAGTTCGCTGCGATGGCTGGATCGATCCGATCCCCACAAGTAAAGACATCAACCGATGCATACCCGTGCTCTGGGAAACTGTGAATCGTTAAGTGCGATTCAGAGATAATGACGACGCCACTGACGCCGTGTGGTGCAAACTTGTGGAATGCTACTTCTCGTACTTCTGCACCTGCTTGAAGTGCTGCGTCAACGAAAAGTCGTTCAACGAATTCCATGTCGTTCAATTTTTCAGGATTACAATCCCAAAGTTCTGCAATAATGTGTCTTCCCATAGTATCCATTTGTGGATCCCCCCTACATTCAATGGTCTTCAAAGTAGTTGATCACTTACTTTGCGCCTGAGTCGTTCGCACCCACGGGGGAAAGTTAGTCCAGAGAGGTCCTAACCCTTTAAGCTGCGATTGCCAGACCGATTGAAGTTCACGATTTGAATTATAGCGAGTATCAAAAAGATACACAAGGATAAATTTCAAAAATTAATATATTTTAAGAAAAAAAACGGGACAGCCCCCGTCATTGCTGGGATCTGCCCGTTATAATTAATTCAATTCAAGTTCTTTTTCAACGGTTCCCATCGCCTCTAAGTGTGCCGAGACGAGGTGTACGAGATCGACGACGCGGCATGAGTAACCCCACTCATTATCGTACCAAGCGAGGACCTTCACCTGACGACCACCCATGACCATCGTCGAGAGCCCGTCGACGACCGTCGAACGTTCTTCTCCGTTAAAGTCGATTGAGACGAGCGGTTCCATCGTCATTCCGAGAATGCCATCAAGCGCACCGTCCGCTGCTTTCGTGAAGGCTTCGTTCACTTCAGCGACCGTCGTATCCCGACTGACTTCGACGACGAGATCGACGAGTGATACGTTCGGTGTCGGAACACGAAGCGCGAGTCCATTTAATTTCCCTTCCAAATGTGGCAAGACGAGCGCAATCGCCTTTGCCGCGCCTGTCGACGTCGGAATGATCGATGAGCCGCATGCCCGGGCGCGCCGTAAATCCTTATGCGGGTTATCAATGTTATTTTGATCGTTCGTAAACGCATGAACCGTCGTGACGAGACCGGATTCGATTCCGAATGCACGGTCGATGACTTGAACGACAGGTGCGAGACAGTTCGTCGTACACGATGCGTTCGAAACGATATCATCCGTTTCATGATCATACATGTCATCATTGACACCCATGACGATCGTCCGAACATCCCCTTTAGCAGGTGCCGTGATGACGACCTTTTTTGCTCCTGCCACTAAATGCTTCGCAGCGCCCGTATCCGAATTGAACTTCCCTGTTGCTTCGACGACGATATCGATGCCGAGTTCCCCCCACGGCAATAGCTCAGGATTGCGTTCACTGACGATTTGAATCTCTTTTCCGTCAACCATCAACGCCCCATCGATGATGTCGACCGGATAATTGAATTTTCCGTGTACCGTATCATACTTGATTAAATGCGCGAGTGTTTCGACTGGATAACTCGCATTAATTGCTACGACTTCGCTTTTCCCCTCAGCGATCAGACGTCGAAAGACCATTCGACCAATTCGACCAAAACCATTGACTGCCACCTTGACTCCCATGTGCGGATCCCCCTTCAATGTGACGGATGTACCTCCGTTTACAGATAGAACTATATCATGAAATGTAAGCGATTTCATTATGTTCTCTAAAAAAAGTGAGAGAAGATGGAAACTTCTCTCACTTCATGTTTTTCATAACTTGTCATCATTTGCATCAATCACCATACCGACTTAACCACTCATCGATTTGTTGGTATAACGAATCAATACTACCGTCATTGAAGAATACATCATCTGCAAGCTCTTTTTTCTGTTCGATGCCGAGTTGCGCATGGATACGTGCATACGCTTCTGCTTCTGATAAATCATTACGTTGCATCAATCTTCTTAACTGCATATCTTCTGGGCAATAGACGACAACGACGCGTTCGAACAGGTTTCGCCAATCCCCTTCTAGCAGTAACGGAATATCAAATACGACGAGAGAATGTCCTGAACGTTCATAGGCATCTGCTGCTTCGAGCATCTGTTGTCGAATACTCGGGTGCATCAACTGATTCAATTGTTGTCTTTTTTCACTATCTTGAAAAATGATTTGTCCGAGCTTTGGACGGACAAGACGTCCTTTTTCAAACGCCTCTGGGAATGCCAGTTGGACTGCATCATATGCTCGCCCTCCCGGCTCAACGACTTCTCGCGCAATGAGATCCGCATCGATGACCGCTATTCCTTTTTGTTTTAAATAGCTAGAAACCGTACTTTTACCGGTTGCGATACTCCCTGTCAGACCGACTCTCATAAGGCAACCTGTTGGCACGTCGGACAGAAATGTGTTCCCCGTCCACCGACTTTGATTTTTTCGATGGCTGTACCACAACGAGGACACGGTTCCCCTTTTTGACCATATACCGCAAGTTGAAGCTGGAATTCACCTTTTCCTGACGGCGAGACATAACTCCGGATCGTACTTCCCCCTGCTTCCACCGCTTGTCGTAAAACGTTGACACCGGCTTGATGAATGCGTGAGATATCGTCGAGTGTCAAGGCGCCGGCTTTCGTCAACGGGTGGACGCGTGCAGCATGAAGAGTCTCATCGACATAGATGTTACCGAGACCAAGGAAGATGGACTGGTCGAGCAGTGCCGTTTTGATTGGACTTCTCTTTTTACGAATTAAATTCTCCGCTAACACTTCTGCTGTAAATTCCGGATCAAATGGTTCACGCTCCAGTTGTGCCAGTGGAGCAGTCTGCATCGCTGTTTGCTTATCACGTAATTCCATCGTTCCGAACTTCCGAACATCATTATAGTGAAGTTCCGAACCATCCGTGAAACGGAAGACGACATGCGTATGTTTATCCCGTTCAACCGGTTGTGGATATGGGAAGTACTTTCCTTCCATCCGCAAATGGCTGACGAGATAAAAACGATCAAAATCAAAGAGCAGGAACTTTCCGCGACGTTCGACGCGTTCGATCCTTTCTTGATGTAAGGCATCTGCAAATGGCGCCACTTCCATCCCCCGAATCATTTTCGGATGGTAGACTTTGACGGAAGAGACTGTCTTTCCAGAGACCGAACGTTCTAAACTGCGGCGAACGGTCTCGACTTCAGGTAATTCAGGCACATCTATTCCTCCTTGCTTACTTCGTTTCGTACCACGTATGCCCTGCGCCCCCATCGACGCGTAGCGGTACGGATAGTTCGACGGTCTGCTCCATCGCTTGTTTGACAAGTGCTTGTAAAGCGTCGAGTTCTTCGTCTGGTGCTTCAAAAATCAATTCATCGTGTACTTGTAATAACAAGCGTGCCTTCAGATTAGATGCTTTCAAAGCAGCATGAACATCAAGCATTGCTTTTTTAATGATATCTGCAGCCGAACCTTGAATCGGTGTATTGATCGCAGTACGTTCAGCAAAACCACGTAAGTTAAAGTTTTTCGAATTGATATCCGGAATATTGCGGCGACGGTTCATCAACGTTTCGACGAATCCATTTGCTCGTGCCGTCTCGATTGCTGTATCCATGAACTGTTTGATTTGCGGGAACAACTCGAAATAACGATCGATGAATGATTGCGCTTCTTTGCGTGTGATGTTCAAGTTTTGAGACAATCCATAATCGCTGATTCCGTAAATGATTCCAAAGTTGACGGCTTTCGCCTGACGCCGCATGTTTCCTGTGACATCTTCCGGTTCGACACCGAAGACACTACTTGCCGTTTGAGTATGAATATCCTCATCATGGAGGAACGCATCGACAAGCGTCTGATCCTGCGACATATCGGCCATGACACGTAATTCGATTTGTGAATAATCAGCAGCGTACAATGACCAGCCTGTTTGACTCGGAACGAAGGCTTTTCGAATCTTCCGTCCTTCTTCAATCCGGATCGGGATATTCTGAAGGTTCGGATTGACCGAACTTAAACGACCTGTTTGAGCGATTGTCTGAGCAAAACGAGTATGGATTTTTCCATCTTCCTTGATGACTTTTTGCAATCCTTCAACATACGTCGACTGCAACTTTTGCAGTTCTCGGTAAAGCATGATGTGATCGATGACTGGGTGCAGCGGACGCAGTTTTTCAAGGACATCTGCGGCAGTCGAGTAGCCCGTCTTTGTTTTCTTAAAGGCAGGGAGTTCGAGTTTTTCAAACAAAATTACACCGAGTTGTTTCGGAGAATTAATATTGAACGACTCACCTGCTGCTTCAAAGACCAATGTCTCAAGTTCTGTTAAACGCCCAGCAAGATCCGCTTGCATCTCTTGGAGCGTCGCGACGTCTACGCGAATCCCAGTCCATTCCATCTCAGCGAGGACACCTGATAGTGGACGCTCTAACGTTTCATATAACTCATATTGTTGATTCGCCTTCAGTTCTTCTCGGACTTTTGGGAACAGCAATTCAACCATCCGTGCTTTCTCAGCTAAATAAGGATGAAGAGCTTCATCTTCTGGCGCGAGACGTTTCGCCCCCTTACCGAGTACTGCTTCCTCATTCGGCGCCATTAATGCATAATGACCAGCGATCGAAGCGAGTGTTGTACCGCCACTTAAGTTTAACAAATAGCCTGCTAATAACAGATCTTCGTACCCGTTCAATGTCAAGGCGTGTTTACGCAATGCAAATGCGACTTGTTTCGCATCGAGACAAATCTTTTGATGTTCCGACTCGATCCATTGACGGAATGCTGGATCCTCGACGAGCGTCGGAGCAGCAACATAGATCGTGTCAGGCGTTGCTATCGCAAATCCAATGATGTCTTCTTCCATGTAATCTTCTCGAAGCTGTTCTGCAATCAATACGGCATCCGTGACGTCTTTAGGAAGTGAAGTGATCGTCACGACGTTTAATTGTTCTTTATCCTCTTCTTTGACGACAGGGGCGAATCGATTCGTCAATGACTTGAAGCCAAGTGACTGGAACAATGAATAAGGAACTTGGGTATCGACATTGCGAATTTGCAAATCATCTAGCGTCGTCTCGAGCGGGACATCCACCTTGATTGTCGCGAGTTCTTTCGACAGTCGTGCGAGCTCTTCGTTCGCGATGACTTTTTCTTTCTGCTTCCCTTTTAAATCCTCGACATGTTCGTACAGTCCTTCAACAGAACCGTATGCCGAAATCAATTTAACAGCCGTCTTTTCACCAATCCCAGGAATCCCTGGAATATTATCCGATTTATCACCCATCAACCCCTTCAAATCAATCATTTGAATCGGCTTTAGACCACCATACGTCTCAGCAAACAGTTCCTCTGTCATGCACTGGACGTCCGTGATCCCACGCTTCGTGATCAAGACTTCGACCTTATCCGTGACAAGTTGAAGTAAATCTTTGTCTCCTGTGACAATCCGCGTCCGATCCGTTGGCATTGTCCGTGCGAGCGTACCAATCAAATCATCTGCCTCATAGCGATGGAGTTCCATCATTTGAATACCGAGTGCTTCACAGATGTCTCGGACGATCGGGAATTGTTCTCGTAGTTCGGACGGTGTTTTTTCCCGACTTCCTTTATACTCCTGATAGACATCGTGACGGAATGTTTCACTCGAAGCATCAAAGGCAACGAGCATATGTGTCGGTTGCTCTTCTTCAAGCAACTTCAATAACATCATCGTAAAGCCATAGGCTGCGTTCGTATTTCGTCCTTGCGCGTCCGTCATTGGTGGTAAAGCGAAAAACGCCCGATAAGTCAATGAGTTCCCATCAATCAATAACAATTTATTTTCCATCATCTACGCCCCTTTAATCGATTTTCTGTCCCTATTGTATCACTCTGCACACATTTGTTCGCTAAAAATGACCAAAAAAAGACGATTGACTCACGGAGAGTCAACCGCCAAGGGCATGACGACATGGGAGCTGATCCAGTCGCCATACAGATGATGAAGAAGGTACTTTCATCATAAGATACATCTATTAAGGAATTGTGAATCCACTGTGAAATTCAGCCATGTTTTGGTAAACGAATCGTAAACGTCGTTCCTTGTTGCTCCGCCGATTCGACATCAATTTCCCCATGGTGAAGATCAACGATGTGTTTAACAATGGCCAGCCCGAGACCCGTTCCACCTGAATTACGGCTTCGCGCCTTATCGACACGATAGAACCGTTCGAAGATACGCTGCGTCTCCTTCGGATGAATACCAATCCCATCATCTTTGATGATGAGTTGGACAGACTCTTCTCCGTCCTCGAGTTGAATCCAGACGTTACCACCGTTCGGGGTGTAGTTCAACGCATTCGCAACTAAGTTGACTACGACTTGTTTCAACCGATTCAAATCTGCCCGGATGAAGACTTCCTCTTCCGTTTCGATATGAATCATCATCTCTTTTTCCGCTGCTCGTCGATGCAACAGCTCAGCGGTTTCGCGAACGAGACTCGTCACATCAACGATTGCTGTTTCAAGCTGATAGTTGTCTTGTTCCAGTCGCGATAGTTCGAGCAAGTCTTCGACCAATGTCTGCATTCGTTCTGATTCATCATGAATGATCCGCAAAAATTGTTCCCGGATTTCCGGAACATCTTGCGCACCATCGAGTAACGTTTCTGCAAACCCCTTGATGGACGTCAGTGGTGTTTTTAATTCGTGGCTGACATTCGCAACGAAGTCTTTGCGCATCTGTTCCAGCTTTTTAATTTCCGTAATATCGTTGAAGACAACGGTCGTTCCTTGCACGCGACCGTTCTTATCAAAAATCGGTGCGGCACTGACCATAAACGTCCGACTGTTGATGCCGAAACGGACACTCGATTGTTTGCGATTCGGTTTTTCTGTCAGGTAGACATCTTCAATCACCTGACTCATCTTTTCGTTCGGAAGTACGCGGTAATATAATTTTCCACTAGATGGTTCGTGAATATGGAACATCTCCCGATAGGTACGGTTAACAAGTAGTACATAACCCTTTTCATCAATCAGCATGAGACCGGCTCCCATGTATTCGATCAAGGATTCGAGTCGTGCCCGTTGCATCGCTTCACCGGATGATGCATTCTCTAGATTTCGTGCGAGGAGATTGATCGAGCGTCCTAAATCACGTGATTCATCTGGTGCCGCTAACTCGTAGACGCGTGACTTGTAATTCCCATGTGACAGTTCGTGCAACACATCGGTCGCCTCCGCGATTGGTCGTAGGAACCGTTTCGTTGAACGATAGATTGTCAAAAAGATGATTACGAGCGAAGCAAGGAGTGAGAAGAAAATGACCGTCCAAATCCGTGAATAGATAATATTCAAATCTTTAGCATAACGAATGAAACTGACGTACACTTCTCCACCATCTGCTGTTGGAACAGGCTTCGTGAACTGGACGACACTGTCATCCGTCTTCGATTCAAACGTGCCATCTTTGGGAATCGCTGAGAAATTGAGCGTTGCTACTTTCAGTTTCGTGACATCAACAGGGGTACCTGCGATGATTTCCCCACGTCCGTTAAATAAGATCATGTCAAAATTGGATTCGGCATACAATTGATTCACGTACTGTGCCATATCAGAAACTTCGCGCCCTTGTAGGATCGTCTCGACAAGCGAGGTTTCATCCATCAATTTTTCTTTTTCATTTTGAACATAGAATTCCTTAAATGATTGTCCAAGTAGAAAACCGAGTGCAACAAGCACCAAACTAATGAAAGAAATCATTTTAAAGATGAACCGTTTCCGATACTTACTCATTCTGGTTTCGGCTCCTCCATCTTATACCCGAGACCGCGAATCGTTTTGATATAAATCGGTTTTTTCGTATTCGGTTCGATTTTTTCACGGACGTGACTGATATGCACATCCACGATACGCGTATCGCCGACGAAATCATAATTCCAAATCGCGGATAACAGTTGATCTCGTGTCAAGACACGTCCTTTATTTTTAGCGAGATATACGAGCAATTCAAATTCCTTAGGAGTAAGTTCAAGACGTTCTTCTGCTTTGAAAGCTTCGTAGTTATCCGGAACGATTTTGACGTCACCAATCAGAATCGTTCCGTCCGTGACCTCATCCGGGGATGCTGTCTGATGACTCATCCGTCGTAAAATCGCTTTTACACGGGCAACGACTTCGCGTGGGCTAAACGGTTTTGTCAGGTAATCGTCCGCACCGAGTTCTAGACCGAGCACCTTATCAAACTCATCATCCTTTGCCGTCAGCATCAAGATCGGTGTATTGATTTTCTGTTGACGTAGTCGTTTACATACTTCCAGACCATCGAGTTCCGGCAACATGAGATCCAGTACGATCAGTGCGGCATCTTGTTTTTCCGCTAATTTCAAACCTGACATTCCATCATGTGCCGTTTCGACGACAAAACCAGCCTGCTCTAAATTAAACTTCAATAGTGTTGCAATCGACAATTCATCATCTACCACGATAATTTTATCTTTCAAACCTTGCATCCCCCTCAAGTTTCGTTCTTTCGAATGAGGAATTCCGTGGAATCCGCTTCGTCTGTCTTCATCTTACCGACTTTTACTGGAAAATCACAAATCTTTCTGCTGTTTCTTTACATAATCTTTAAAGGAGACGATGAATCCCTCTTGATCATTCGTGTAAAAGCGATAAAAACGGGGAATCAATACATATCGTCAATCGTAGGAGGTAGAATGTATGGAATGGAATCATCCCCTTTTTGCAGCCATCACGGCATGGTTCATCGCTCAAGCAGCGAAGCTTGTTACGAGTTTGGTACGGACCAGAAAGTTCGACCTGGAGATCATGTTTGCTTCCGGTGGTATGCCTAGTTCACATAGCTCGACTGTCGTCGCGTTAGCCGTGGTCATCGGTTTTCAGGAAGGCTTCTCATCTTCGCTCTTCGCACTAGCTGCCATATTTGCCACAATCATCATGTATGACGCGACGGGTGTCAGACAAGCTGTTGGTGTTCAGGCAAAATTACTCAATGATTATTTTAAGGGAATTCGTCATGAGACCCCTCTTCTGAATGAACTCGTCGGTCACACTGAGTTTCAAGTATTCGTTGGTCTCTTACTCGGTTTAGCTGTCGGTATCTTGTGGCCAGTTTTCTTCTTTTAATGCAAACAACCCATCCGATTTTGGATGGGTTGTTTGCATGTGAAGTGACTTATGGTTTTAGAACGACCTTGATGCATCCATCTGTTCGATCATTGAAGGTTTGATAGGCTGCAGCAGCATCATCGAGTGCCACTCGATGCGTCACGATGTCCGTCGGATCAAATTCCTTATTGATGATTTTCTGGAACAGTTCCGGCATCAAATGGACGACGGGTGCTTGTCCCATTTTCAGTGTGATATTCCGAGTGAAAAAGTCGCCGAGTGGAAATTGATTATATTTTTTCGCATAGACACCCGTCAACTGTACGGTACCAAACTTCCGGACAGCATCCTTCGCAATATCAATGGCACTCAACGTTCCCCCTTGCAAACCAATCTTTTGTTCGATTTTTTCAACAGGTGACATCTTCCCATCAAGACCGACGCAATCAATCACGACATCTGCCCCACCTTGCGTCAATTCTTTGATGTAGGCACCACTTTCTGCATGATCTGAAAAATTCACGGTCTCGACTTTATTCGTCACTTTGGCGTGATTTAATCGATAGACTTGATCATCCACCGCAATGACCCGTTTCGCACCT
The DNA here is from genome assembly GCF_054956715.1 of Exiguobacterium sp. EF_C8. Taxonomy (NCBI): domain Bacteria; kingdom Bacillati; phylum Bacillota; class Bacilli; order Caryophanales; genus Exiguobacterium; species Exiguobacterium sp. EF_C8. Next base: position 2,360,926 of record NZ_CM143264.1, read on the forward strand.
TGCATCCATGCGAATTTTTGTGTCATCAGTCCGACAGGTCCCGATCCGAGTACGACGACCGTGTCCCCTTTTTTCACACCAGCATGCAGGACACTCCAATATGCTGTAGGTAAAACGTCAGATAAGAACAACAACGCTTCATCTTCTAGTTCACACGATTCAGGAATTACGAGCGGCATGAAATTTCCAAATGGTACTTTTAAATATTCCGCCTGACCACCGGGATGTCCACCAAACTCTTCTGTAAAACCAAAATATCCACCTGTATCGACATGCGGATTTCCGTTTGAGTTATCACATTGACTTTCCATATCATGTTCGCAAAAGAAACAGTGACCGCAAGCAACGTTAAACGGTAACACGACGCGGTCTCCCCGTTTGACCTTCGTCACTCCTGGTCCAACTTCTTCAACGATGCCCATCGGTTCATGACCAATGACATAGTCTTTGTGAGCCGGCATATTCCCTTGATAAATGTGTAGATCCGAACCACAAATTGCAGTCGAGGTGATCTTTACGATGATGTCATCGTTTTTATCAATCGATGGATCCTGTACTTGTTTGACTTGAACATCTTTTGTTCCTTGGTACGTTACGGCGCGCATGTAAAATCCCCCTTAGTGGAATAAAATGACGTACCTTTGTCCTTACCCTAATACAAGCATTTATTCTACATGTTTTTTAAAATTGGAACTTTTATACTACATGGATAACATGGTGTGAACTAACCATTTTACTTTACACATTTATATATAAAAGAAGCTTATATCATGGCCCGATGCACCGTTTGTCTCAAAAATGGTCTTCTCGAACAATCTATCGTTTGATGTGATCGGCTGACCTGTCCGCATTGTCAAAACTCGCAACACCTACTGTAACGAGACGAAAAAGACGAACCTGTCGAAAGTGACAGGTTCGTCTTTTTTTAGATTCAGGATTTTAATAAGTCGAGTACCGAACGGACGGTAGACGCAGAGCGGTTCAATGCTTCTTGTTCATCGACAGTCAGCTCGAGTTCGTAGACGTGCTCGACACCGTTCCCACCAAGAATGACCGGTACACCAAAGTACATATCGTTGTATCCGTATTCGCCTTCGAGATAAGCGATTGCCGGAAGAATACGTCGCTGATCCTTCAAAATCGCTTCGACCATCTGAGCAATTGCCGCTGCTGGCGCGTAATAAGCGGAACCGTTTCCGAGTAACTGAACGATTTCACCGCCCCCTTTACGGGTCCGGTCAACGATCGCATCGAGTCGTTCTTTCGATATGAGCTTCTCAATCGGAATTCCTCCTGCTTGAGAATAGCGCAGTAGCGGTACCATATCATCTCCGTGTCCACCGAGCACGAACCCTGATACGTCCTTCACAGAAACATTGAGTTCTTCTGCTAGAAATGTCCGGAAACGCGCCGTGTCGAGGACTCCGGACTGACCGATGACACGTTCCTTCGGAAAACCAGATGCTTGATAGACCGTATACGTCATCGCATCGACCGGGTTCGTCAAAACGATGATGATCGATTCTGGTGCATGCGCGACGATTTCCTTCGTCACAGCTGTCATGACGGCAGCATTCGTGCTGACAAGGTCTTCGCGGCTCATGCCCGGCTTTCGAGCAATGCCGGCAGTGATGACGACGATGTCTGCGTCCTTGATATCTGCATAATCCGATGTCCCTTTTACCGAAACATCAAATCCGAGGATCGGCGCTGCTTCTTGCATATCAAGCGCCTTTCCTTTCGTCGGATTTTCTTGCTCTGGTCGGTCGACGAGGACGATATCACCTAACTCTTGCTGGGCAAGGTAAAGTGCCGTCGTCGCGCCCGTAAAGCCACTTCCTATGACTGCGATCTTCTTCCGTCTGTTCATCGACTCATTCCTCCTGATCGGATTACATGTTTTTGATGAGTTCGTCCGCGAATTCAGAACACTTCACTTCAGTCGCACCATCCATGAGACGTGCGAAGTCGTATGTGACGACTTTTGCTTCGATCGATGTTTCCATCGATTTGATGATGAGATCTGCTGCTTCGTTCCAACCGAGGTGACGGAACATCATTTCGCCTGACAAGATGACAGATGATGGGTTTACTTTATCAAGTCCAGCGTATTTTGGTGCTGTACCGTGAGTTGCTTCAAAAATCGCGTGACCAGTCATGTAGTTGATGTTTGCTCCAGGTGCGATTCCGATACCACCCACTTGTGCAGCAAGTGCATCCGAGATGTAGTCACCGTTCAAGTTCATTGTCGCAACGACATCGAACTCTTTTGGACGAGTCAAGATTTGTTGTAAGAAGATATCAGCGATTGAGTCTTTTACGATTAACTTACCAGCAGCTTCAGCGTCTGCTTGTGCTTTGTTCGCAGCCTCAGTTCCCTCTTCTTCTTTGATACGATCGTACTGGTTCCAAGTGAAGACGTGCTCTGCGTATTCACGCTCAGCAAGCTCATAACCCCAGTTTTTGAAAGCTCCTTCAGTGAACTTCATAATGTTTCCTTTGTGAACGAGTGTCAACGAAGCGCGCTTGTGCTCAAGTGCGTATTCGATAGCTGCACGAACGAGGCGTTCTGTTCCCTCTTTTGAAATCGGTTTGATTCCAAGACCAGATGTCTCAGGGAAGCGAATTTTGTTGACACCCATTTCGTTTTGAAGGAATTCAAGCAGTTTTGCAACGCCTTCGCTACCTTCTGCATATTCGATTCCTGCGTAGATGTCTTCAGTATTTTCACGGAAGATGACCATATCTGTATCTTCTGGGCGTTTAACCGGTGAAGGAACACCTGTGAAGTAACGAACTGGGCGAAGGCATGTGTACAAATCAAGCTCTTGACGTAATGCAACGTTCAATGAGCGAATACCGCCGCCGACTGGTGTCGTAAGTGGTCCTTTGATTGCGATGATGTGCTCACGGATGAGATCGAGTGTCTCTTCTGGTAACCAGTTGCCTGTTTTGTTGAATGCTTTTTCGCCAGCATAGACTTCTTTCCATTCAATCTTCTTCTCACCGTTATAGGCTTTTTCAACTGCTGCATCAAATACGCGTACCGCAGCATTCCAGATGTCAGGTCCTGTTCCGTCACCAATGATGAATGGAATGATTGGAGCATTTGGAACTTGAAGTGTACCGTTCGTTACTGTGATGTTTTCGCCTTGAAGTGTAGCCATGTCTAAAAATCCCCCTTAAGTAATTGTAATCTACATCAAAAATCAGGAGAGGATTACTCCTCTCCGTCCTTTTAACGTTCTTCGATGGACACATATGTCCGGTGCGTTTCACCCGTGTAGTCTGCACGTGGACGAATCAGACGGTTATCGCTATACTGCTCTAAAATGTGCGCCAACCAACCTGACATTCGACTTACTGCAAAGATTGGAGTGAAAAGTTCTGTATCAAGTCCAAGTGCATGGTACGTAGAAGCGGAATAGAAATCAACGTTTGGTTTCAATCCTTTTTCCGACTGGACGATCTCGTCAATCTTAACTGACATCTCATACCATTTCGGTTCCCCGATTTGAGCAGTCAGCTGACGACTCATTTCCTGAAGGTGCTTCGCACGTGGATCGCCGTCCTTGTAGACACGGTGACCAAAGCCCATGATTTTTTGCTTGTTCTCAAGTTTATTATGAACATACTCGTCAACCTTTTCAACCGAATCAATTTCTAACAGCATCTTCATGACGGCTTCATTCGCTCCACCGTGAAGAGGTCCTTTTAATGCACCCATCGCTGCTGTCACACCTGAGTAGACGTCAGAGAGTGTCGCAACACAAACACGTGCCGTGAATGTCGAAGCGTTCAACTCATGGTCTGCATGAAGAACAAGCGCTTGGTTGAACGCTTTTTCAGCCACTTCTGTCGGCTCTTCGCCTGTCAACATGAACAGGAAGTTTGCAGCGTAAGAAAGACCTGTTTTAGGTGCGATTGGTTCCTGCCCTTTTTTAATACGCGCGTAAGCCGTAACAAGTGTTGCGATTTGCGCTTGTAATTTGATGGCTTTAGCGTAATTCGCCTCTGTCGACATATCTTCTGATGTTTCATCGTAAAGCGCGAGTTGAGAGAGCGCTGTTCGAATCATTGCCATCGCATTCGCCGACTTTGGTGCTGCCTTCATCGTCTCGAGAACGGCAGTCGCAACTGGTGCTTCGGAAATGAGTGCTTCCGACAGTTGCTTCAATTCCTCTTCTTTTGGTAGACGGTCGTTCCATAATAAGAAGACGACTTCCTCAAATGAGGCGTGCTCCGCCAAATCATCAATTGTATAACCGCCGTACGTCAATTGACCATCGATGATCGAACTGATTTTCGATGTCGTCGCGACGATTCCTTCTAAACCTTTAGTTTGAGTCATGACAATAATCCCCCTTTTTTTCCCCAGAAATTTAAAACGCTTTCATTTCCGTATTGAAAAAAAGACGTCCACTCAAGAGTCGTTCCCCATGCTTGTACCGCTGTACTCTTGAATAGACCATCTTGTTTCTGTTCTTAGTATAAACAAAATTACCCAAAAAGTGAATGAACTTGCATACTATTATCAAAAAATTAATTCGTATTCTTTGCTGATCCTGCTCATCCCGTGAACGTTTTTGCGATGATATCCCACATTCCGATGACAAGCGCAGCGATCCCAGCACCAATTAGCGGACCAACGGGTACTCCCCGGAAGAGTCCAACTGCGAGAATCGTTCCGGCAAGCAATGCCGTCGTGACAAGTGGGTCTTCTTTCATCAGACCAACACCATGTGCCGCGACGATCGCAACGAAGATTCCTGATAAAAATGAGATGATGCCGATATGCCCCCGAATACTTTGAATAAGTTCCTTAAATCCGATATCCCCTGCTGCGATCGGTACGAGAATCGCAGCCGTAATCAATGTGACACCCCACGTGATTCCTTTTGCCTGCAAGGATGGAAATAATCGACCATCTAGTCCGATCGCCTTGACGATCAACAGGAAAGCAGCAGCGATGATCAATGATTTATTTTGTGCGATGACCCCGATGAAGACGAGGGCAATCAAAAATAGATAAGCTTCCATACGTCCTCCTCATGAAAAAAAGACGGACATGACCTAAGTCACGTCCGTCATGAATGAATTATGCGTTATACAGTTTACCTGTCAATGGATCGATTGAGATCATTTGACCGTCTTTGAAGACTGTCAATGCATTTTCAACACCAACGATGACCGGTTTACCGAGTGATGGTCCAACGATACCAGCATGGCTAGTCAATCCACCATCTACTGTGATCATTGCTGCAGCCAATTCGATTGCAGGCATCATGTCACGATCTGTTGAGTTCGTAACGAGGATCATGCCTGGTTTCGCTTTCGCATTCGCTTCTTCAGCATTGTTTGCGATGACGACTTCACCAACAACACCACGTTCGCCGATTCCGCGACCGTTTGCGATCTCTTTACCAACGATGTGAACTTTTAGCATGTTCGTTGTACCAGCAGTCAAAGCAGGGATACCAGCCGAGATGACGACGAGGTCACCGTCTGTAACAAAACCAGCATCTTTCGCTGTATCTGCAGCAAGTGTCAACATATCATCCGTGTTGTCTGAGAGATGATCGACGACGATTGGATACACACCCCATACGATGTTTAACTGACGTGCGACACGTGCGCTTGGTGTAACAGCGACGATGTTCGGCTCCGGACGGTATTTCGAGATACGTGATGCTGTGTAGCCCGATTGTGTCGGTGTCAAGATTGCTTTTGCATCCAAGTTGATTGCTGTGTGCGTAACGGCTTGAGCGATCGCATCCGTTACTGTGTGCTCACTGCGAGTTTGACGATCTTTCAACAATAGTTTGTAGTCGAGCATTTTTTCTGTACGTTTTGCGATCGAGTGCATCATTTTGACAGATTCAATCGGGTAGTCCCCTGCTGCTGTCTCACCTGAAAGCATGATTGCATCCGTACCATCAAGAATCGCGTTCGCAACGTCTGATGCTTCAGCACGTGTTGGACGTGGGAAACGTTGCATTGAATCAAGCATTTGTGTTGCTGTGATGACCGGTTTACCAAAGTCATTACAAAGCTTGATCAAGTCTTTTTGAGTTGGTGTTACGTCCTCTGTCGGGATCTCGATACCGAGGTCGCCACGCGCTACCATCAAACCGTCTGAAATCGCGAGAATTTCTTCGATGTTATCGACGCCTTCTTGGTTCTCGATTTTCGGGAAGATTTTGATGTGAGTCGCATTGTTTTTCTCAAGCAATTGGCGAATCGCAACGACGTCAGACGCACGGCGTACGAATGATGGTGCGATTAAGTCGACATCGCTCTTGATTCCGAATTCGATATCAGCTACGTCTTTATCTGTCAAAGCAGGAAGGTTAACCTTCACGTTTGGCAAGTTGACACCTTTTTTCGTTTTGATGACACCTTCGTTTTCGATAGAGCAACGAAGTTCACGGTTTGGAAGTTTTTCAACGACACGAAGACCGATGAGACCATCATCAAGCATGATCATCGAACCAACTTCGACGTCATCATAAAGTCCTTCATACGTAACAGAGAACTTATCTTTTGTTCCGACGATTTCGTTTGCGTCACCACTGACGACGATGACTTCTTGTCCACGTACGAGAAGTGCTTTTCCCTCTTCGAACGTATGCGTCCGGATTTCTGGACCTTTCGTATCAAGAAGAATCGTAACGATTTTGTTTGCTTCTTTTGCTGCACGACGGATATCTGTGATTCGTGCACCGTGTTCTTCATAATCGCCGTGTGAGAAGTTCAAACGAGCGACGTTCATACCTGCTTCGATCATTTCTGGGAGTCGTTTTTCTGACGCCGGTCCGATCGTACATACAATTTTAGTTCTGCGCATATTCCATAAACCTCCTACGGTGTTTGGCCAAGTTCTCTTGCCCATTCCAATCCTATCGACGTTCGTTAAATCGAAAGCTGTTTTGAAAGCTCAAGGATTTCAAGATCCAGCTCATGTTTGTTTGCGTCGAGTGCCTCATCGATATCGAGATCAATCATCTTGCCACCACGTACACCTACGACACGTCCTTGTTTTCCTTGAAGTAGGATTTCGATGGCATGTGCCCCCATCCGACTTGCAAGTACACGGTCCGCTGCCGTCGGTGCTCCACCACGTTGAACGTGACCAAGAACCGTGACGCGTGTATCGAGACCTGTTTCTTTTGCGATAGCGTCTCCCACGTCCTGAGCACGACCTGCACCTTCAGCGACGATGACGATCGAGTGTTTCTTACCGCGGTTGACACCACTTTGAATGCGATCGAGGACTTCTTTTAAATCTTCAGGACGTTCAGGAACAAGAATCGATTCTGCTCCACCAGCAAGTCCTGCATATAATGCGATATCACCCGCATCGCGTCCCATGACTTCAATGACATACGTCCGCTCATGCGACGATGCTGTATCACGGATTTTGTCGATCGCTTCAAGCGCCGTATTGAGCGCTGTATCAAAACCGATCGTATAGTCCGTTCCAGGAATATCGTTATCGATCGTACCTGGAAGTCCAATTGTCGGGAAGCCAAGTCCAGTCAATTTTTGGGCACCACGATACGACCCGTCTCCGCCTACGACGACGAGTGCATCAATTTCAAATTTCTTAAGATTGACGACCGCTTTTGCTCGTCCTTCTTCTGTACGGAACTCAGGGCAACGTGCTGAACGTAGGAACGTTCCACCTCGTTGAATGATGTCACCGACTGATCCAAGGTTCAACTGGACGATGTCCCCGTTGATTAATCCTTGATACCCGTTGTAGACACCGAATACTTCTAAGCCATGAAAAATCGCTTTACGCGTGACAGCACGCACCGCGGCGTTCATACCTGGTGCATCGCCGCCACTCGTTAAGACAGCAATCCGTTTTAAACTCACGTTAATCACCTCTCCATTAATCTGAATCTAAAATAGCACGTTGTTTTCTTGTTTTACAACAGGGCAGATTGCATAAACTTTCACTATCTTTTTCATCATCAATTCCGGAAATGAGGAATATCAATCATGATAGCGATTACATGGTGCTTATGTGCCAATTTGGTGATATTTTTCGGTCCGTTGATCGAGGAGCTCTTCCTTGGTCAGATGAACCAAAGTTTCGAGCTTCTGTACCAAGACAGATTTTAATTTATCCGCCTGTAATGACACATCAAGATGTGCTCCTCCGATGACTTCAGGAATGATAGCATCCGCGATTCCAAGGCGTAACAAATCAGGTGCTGTGATTTTCATCGATTCTGCAGCCTTTTCCGCAAGACTCGCATCTTTCCACAATAATGCTGCAGCACCTTCAGGAGAGATAACGGAATACGTCGAGTTCTCAAGCATCAAGAGTTGATCACAAACGCCGATTCCTAAAGCACCACCTGAACCGCCTTCACCAATGACAATCGAGATGATTGGCACAGTCATCCCAGCCATCTCAAACAAGTTTTTCGCGATGGCTTCACTTTGACCGCGTTCTTCTGCCGCACGTCCTGGATATGCTCCTTTCGTGTCAATGAACGTAATGATCGGTCGGTTGAATTTTTCCGCTTGTTGCATGAGACGCAGTGCTTTCCGGTACCCTTCTGGATGTGGCATTCCGAAGTTACGACGAATGTTCTCTTTTGTATCTTTTCCGCGTTGATGACCGATGATCGTCACGGGACGACCATTTAGCGTTCCGATTCCACCGACGATTGCTGCATCATCATACCCATGACGATCACCGTGCAGTTCGATGAAATCTTCACAAATCGATTCAATGTAATCGAGTGTCGTTGGACGTTCTGGATGACGTGCCAACTGAACACGATTCCACGCTTTCATATTCCCGTAAATATCGAGTTCTAACCGATGAAGGCGTTCTTCAAGAAGTTGCAGTTCTTCCTTGAAGTCAAGTCCTTGCGTTTCCGCCATGTCATGAAGCTCAAGAATTTTTTCGCGTAACGCGATGACTGGTTGGTCAAATGGTTGCATGGTTCGTTCCCTCCGCATGTAGCTTTAAGATTCGCGTATAGTACGTCTTCAGATCGTGTCGTGATACGACATCGTCCAGTTGACCTGCTTGCAATAAGAATTCTGCTGTTTGGAAATCTTCCGGTAGTTTTTCACGAATCGTCTGTTCGATGATCCGACGACCCGCAAATCCAATCAACGCACCCGGTTCAGCAATGTTGAAATCACCGAGCATCGCAAAACTTGCTGATACACCACCGGTTGTCGGATGGGTCATACAAGAAATATAGAGTAACCCTGCATCTGAATGCTGTTTTAAAAAGAGACTCGATTTCGCCATCTGCATGAGACTGACCATTCCTTCTTGCATCCGTGCCCCACCTGAAGCAGAGAATATCGTGACAGGTAGACGATGTTTCGTCGCGTAACGAACAGCTTCAGAAATTGCAGCACCAACGGCAGCTCCCATCGAGCCCATCCGGAATCGCGCATCCATGACACAAGCGACGAGTGGGTGACCATTCACATTCCCGACGCCACAGACGATCGCTTCCTTAAGACCCGTTCTGACTTGATCTCCTTTTAATTTTTCCGGATAGTCCTCAAATCCGAGGGGATCCGCTTGAACTGCTGGCAGATCAAAATATGTTACCGAACCTTCATCAAATAATTGCGTAAAACGTTCTTGCGCAGTCAATGGATGATGATATCCACATGAACAGACGCGTAGGTTCGCTTCTAGTTGTTTCGTATATTGGATCAATTTACATTTCGGACATTTTGTCATTAAGCCAACAGGCACATCGACACGTTGCTCCTTTGAAGTCAACGTGACGAACTTTTTAGGTTTTCGAAAAAATGCTTGCACGTTCAGTTCCCCCTTGTCATCTATGGGCGGTTCAAGAGTTGTTCCCGTTCCACTTGCGTATAGAGTTCCCCTTGACCGAAGCTTTTATGGAAGGCATTGACTTGTCGCCAGATTCGTTCAAACAGATCGTTATCGACCGTCTGAATCAACGTCTCACGAAACGCTGCATCGGATGCAACGACTGGTGCAAGCACCGAAAGGTCATCCAGCTGCGCGAGCGCTGCTTGCTCAAGCAAGCGGAGCGTTCCTGCCAAGTCTTCGAACTTCGAATCGCCAGTCACTAAGAATTGAGCGATGATTTGAATATAGGTATGATCGTCACGGTTTAACAGAAAGCTTCCGCCTCCGTGCCGTGTCTCGACGATGCCTAAATAAGCGAGCGTCCGTAATGCTTCTCGTACGGACGGTCGGCTGATGGATAGTCGTTCTGCCAGTTCCCGTTCCGATGGGATTCGGTCTCCTGGAACTAATCCATCTTGTTCGATCATCAATTTAATCGCCGCGATATTGGCTTCAAACGCATTTCGTTTCTTCTCCATATCGATACGGCACCACCTTTCTGACCCTTCAGTCGGTTGCTTTAATCGGTGGCATTGGTCAGACCAATTACCCTTTATTATAACAAATCTTATTACCTACTACTAGTTTGAGCGAGGCACATTTTTCAGGACAACATGATCTTCACCAAACTGCATACGTAGACGAGCTAATAATTCCTCATCATGCCGAACCGCATAAAGCGGCGGTAACGATTTCGTCTCGCGTGAATCAGCGTAGCGAACGACGACTGGAATATCGCCTGGCGCAGCTTCTAACAATTGTTCGAGTGTGGCTAGCTCATTTTTTGATGTTAGCTTGACGAACAATACATCTTGTCCGAGTGGCCGGAGCCGTTCCAAAATGAATTGGCGCTCCCCTTCACGATCTTGAACCTTCAATTCGATCAATAAGACATTCCCTAAATAAAGAGAACGACGGAACCGCTCATACTGACTTGGGAATACGACGACTTCTTCATTTGAATACCCATCGACCGCTTGAATGACCGCCATCTCTTGACCGCGTTTCGTCTTGAATTCTCGGATTTGATCAATATAGCAGATTAAATAATGCGTGTCTGCTCCGACACTAAGATCATGAAAATAAGCAGATTCGACCGGTGCTTTCATCGCTGTCGTCAAAGGAGAATACGTTAACCAGAATCCGAGTGCATCTCGTTCCAGGCGTGCCCAGTCGGAATCGCTTCGTTTCGATGACTTCTGTGTCCGTCGTTTCCCGAGGATTGCCAGTTCGTCCGGTAATAAGGTATTCGATGATTCCGTGAAGTACTCGAGCACCTCTTGTTCAGCGAGTCCACGATCGCCGTGCGTCGCTCGGTCTAATGCGCCACTATAAAGTAGTAATTCGATTTTTGTTCGTTCCTTTTTACCCCATCCGACATGAGTCAATAGATCGGCGATCGTCGCCGTGTGCTTCGACGCTTCTTTTAACCGTTCGAACTCTCGCTCGGAAATACCTTTAATCACATGGATTCCAAGTCGAATCCCCTTTCCCTCTAGTGAAGAACGATAATCGGAAATCCAGACGTCCGGTGATAGGACAGGGAGACGTCGTTCGCGCATCAACCGGACGAGGCGTTCTGGTTGTTCCACCGAAACGAGAAAGAAAATTTGCGGGAAATGCGCTTTGATATACCCAAGGGCATAACTAATCTTTGAGTAGGCGACTGCATGACTTCGGTTAAATCCATATCCGGCAAAACGTTCGATTTGTTCATAAAGTGAATGTGCTACTGTATCATCGAATCCATTCGTTCGTGCACCTTCTAAAAAATGGAGACGTTCCTGTTCGAGTGAATCCGTACTCTTCTTGGAAATCGCACGTCGTAATATATCTGCTTGAGCAAGCGTAAAACCAGCCACTCGCCGTGTGATTTCCATGACTTGCTCTTGGTAGACGATGATGCCATATGTCGACGCCAGCACCTCTTCTAATACAGGATGTACCATCTGATAAGGTTGACCGGCTTTTCGTTTTGCGTACAGATCAATGAATTTCATCGGTCCTGGACGATAGAGCGACATCGTGGCGACCAAATCTTCAAATCGATTCGGTTTCACTTCTCGCAATGTTTGTTTCATGCCTGGTGATTCGAATTGGAAGATATCATCCGTCTCAGCGCGGGCAAAGACTTGGAACGTCGCACGATCTTCTTCTGGAATTTGCGAGAGCGTAAAAGAGGGGTGTTCTCTTCGAATCAATTCTTCCATCCGACGCAAACGACTAAGATTGCGCAGTCCCAGCAAGTCAATCTTCAGTAATCCTTGACGTTCTAATGCTTGCATCAGGAACTGCGTCACGTATCGCTCGTTCGGTCCTGTCTCTAAGGGTGTCGTCTCGACGAGATTCTCTGACCCGATGACGACGCCGGCTGCGTGAACCGAACGTTGTCGCGGGAGACCTTCGACTGCTTGCGCTAGCTGTAAGAGTTGTCGACGTTTTTCACTTCCAGAGAACCAGCGATACGTCTGTTTATTTTGTTCGATTCCTTGTAACGTCGTCGATTTCCCAAGTTGTTTGACTGCAGCATCCAGTTCATCTTTTGAAAACTCCAGCGTTCGTCCGACATCTCGCAGAGCAGCTTTGGCACCAAGCGTTGATAATGTTCCGATTTGGGCGACATGGTCTTTTCCATAACGCATTACGAGATCTTCTAATACCTCTTCGCGTCGTTCATCTTCGATATCAATATCGATATCCGGCATCGAAATCCGCTCTGGATTCAAAAACCGCTCAAAGAGTAATCCATATTTCAACGGATCAACCGTCGTGATTCCAAGCGCATAACTAACGAGAGAGCCTGCTGCCGACCCACGACCAGGTCCAACATGAATGCCTTTCGCCTTTGCTCGTCGAATAAGTTCCTCGACGATCAAGAAATAATCAGCAAATCCGGTTTGTTCGATGATGGACAGTTCATAGGCGAGACGTTCCTCCGCCTCTTTACTTTCATGACCGTGTGCCAGTAATCCTTCTTCAGCATGCGTCCGCAGCATCGCATTCGAATCTTCTGCGACGCGTGGTAATGGACGTTGCTGGAACGGTAATTCTAAGCGTTCAGATGTCGCGGCAAATTGCTCAGCCATCGTGATTTCTCGCTCCGTAAAGTCTTCGAGTAACTCTTCTCGAGTCTTTAAATGCATCAGACGATCTGTTTTTTGATCTTGGAACGTCGTTGCTTCACGGATCGCACGTATTGCTTGATAAGCTGGGGCTTCAGCTCGATGAAGATAACGGACAGGATCGACCGGGATTGTCTCTACACCGAGTGATGCGGCTACTTCCCGATAACGCATGCGACTCTCTCGCTCGACCGTCGAGCGACTCGAAGTCACTCCCATATATGTACGCGCCCCTTGAACGTGTCCCATCCACTGCACGACGGAACGACGTAGACGTGTCATATCTTCCGATGCCTGACGAAGCGGAACGAGCACCGCAATGAGCGATGAGGCTTCAATAACCGGTTGTTCACTAGCTAATCGGTACAATTGCCGTAAGCCATCAGAAGAAAAAGCAAACCACAAGATACAACAGTCTTCTTCCTCGATTCGCTGCTCCCAGCCAATGACCGGTTGTAACTGTCGACGCTGACACGCCTCGATGAATGCCGGAACTCCGGTTAATGTCGTTTCACAGATGATCGCTCGTCCAAGCTGACGATGAACAAGCTCATCGAGGTACGTCTCGATTCGAATCAAACTTTGTAAGGGACTATATTGTGTCCGGACATTTAAGTGCATCTTCTATTCTCCTCTCTCTTCTGATGAAAGCTTAAAAAGTTTTCAGAACATTCATATCTAACTAACTCAAGTACTCGCCATCTGATTTATTATTCGCTACAATAAGTATAGAAATATCATGACGGGTACGGAAGGAGCATTTCTCATGATTTTGAATCGTAGTCAAATCGCACGTGAAAAGGTTGAACAACTAAAGTTAGGTGTTACTGCTTTTACTGAAACGGAAGAAATCGCTGAGAAGATTCGCAAGTCGGTCGCTGAACTTCAACTGAATGTCATTGAAGACCACACAGATCGTGGCGTATGGTTCATTCCGCAAGAAGAAACAAAAACGAAATAAGCATAAAAAGGCTGTTCGCTCCGCTTCCTCACGAGAGGAATGAGACCGAGCAGCCTTTTTTCCATTTAAAACTGGAAGTTCGCAGCGACCTCATTCAGACGATTAACGACACGTTCGACTTCACTTAACTGTTCAATCGTCGCACCAGACGCCATTGGATGTCCACCGCCATTGAATTCTTTTGCTACTTCATTGATGACCGGACCCTTCGAGCGAATTCGGACGCGAACTTCCATATCCGTTTCGAGGAACAGCGCCCAGCACTTCATTCCTTGTAAACCGGCAAAACTATTGACGAGTAACGATGCTTGTTCGACCGTTGCTCCAAATTGCTTCAATGTATTCTGTGTCAAAACGACATAACCGACACCTTGATCCGTTAACTGAATATGTTGAAGAACATATCCTTGTAGATGAAGCGCCGCCAGTTCTGTTTGGTACATATTCCGATACAACCAATCTGTATCAATCCCTGCATCAATCAATTGCCCCGCGACTTCAAAGGTTCGTTTCGTCGTACCACGGAATTGAAAACGTCCCGTGTCACCGACGATTCCCGCATAGAATTGAATAGCAGCTGATGCCGGAATGTCGTATCCCCATTCATTCAATAGATGAACGAGCAGTTCCGATGTCGAACTCATCGTCGTATCGACGAGTTGCACTGACGCGTATGGATCCTCATCGGGATGATGGTCGATTTTAATGACGTCTTTTCCTGTCATCGCGACCTTCCCGTCAATCCGCGCTTGATTCGCCGTATCCAAAATCACGACTAACGCCTCTTTGTATAACTCGTCTTCTACCTGATCGAGCTTCCCCATAAATGACAATGATGTCGCCATCTCACCTGCCGACAAGACTGTTTTTTCAGGAAACTGGTGTTGCAATGTCAATTGTAAGCCGAACTGACTACCGAGTGCATCGGGATCCGGTCGTTCATGACGATGAATGATGATCGTATTTGCAGCTTCAATCATTTGTTTGATTTGCTCTTTCACTGTGCACAGCTCCTCTAATCTTGATATGATACTAGATGAAGACAAAAAGGAGGTCCTTTTAACATGCAATTCATCCTCATCGCCCTCATCGTTTTCTCGCTTGGTGGGTATTTGTTAGCAAAACGCCGCGCGTTCCATACGAAAAGCACGAACCGAAAATACTTGTTCAATACACAAGCGAGCATTTGGTTGAGTCTGTTCGTCATCCTATTCGCCGTCAATCAGTTCGTTTCCGGGAACGGATTAACGACACTCGTCGGAAAAGTGGTCTGTTCTATTTTAATCGTCGTCGGTGTTGCTTCATTCATCGCTGGATTCATCCGTTACAAAAAGATTTATCCATATGTCGTCCGTGAGATGGAGCAATCCTGAGCGAGATTCAGAGGAACCGAAGTCAATAGACTTCGGTTCTTTTTGTATTCACTTAACGATCGATGAGTTGCGAAGTCACGAGTGCTTTCGCAACGATTTGTGTACCTTGATACATTTCGACATCGACTTTCCCGAATTTCCGACCAACGTCAAAGACATTGGCCCGGATCGTTACCGTGCTCTCGATCTGAACAGGTTTAATGAAATAGATGCTGACGTTTTCAATGACAAGGTCACCTTTCTTCATGTGACGCAACATTCGCGTCGCCCCTTCGACGAGAAGCGTCGTCAATACACCACTTGAAGCAGTCCCCATGAAATTCGTCATTTGTGGAGAAACCTCAAGGGATAAGTACGGTCCCCGTTCGTCCTCTGCCGCTTTAATCTGCCCTGTGATCAGATCATCGAATGTCTCCCCGACCTGCGGCTGGCGATTCGCCAGTTGCAACGCCTTGAGGACATCTTGACGGCTAATGATCCCAAGCAATCGCCCATACTGGTCAATGACCGGTAACATTTCGATGCCTTCCCATACCATCTGATGCGCAGAATTCGTGACACTCGTTCGAATGCCGACCGTAATTGGATGCCGCGTCATGACTTTTTCAACAGCCCAGTCATGTGGACGGTCAATGATGTCCTTCGCCGTCACGACACCGACGACCTTCATTTGTTCATCGATGACAGGATAACGATTGTGTTTTGTCTGTTCGTTCAACTCGTGCCAACGTGAAATCGGATCCGTCGTCTGTAAATAGAACGTATCATGTAAAGGGATCAAGATATCCGAGACGAGTAAGATTTCTTTTTTGATCAATCGATCATAAATTGCTCGGTTGATCATCGTTGCGACCGTAAATGTATCGTATGACGTCGAAATGATGGGTAACTCCATCTCATCCGCCAATCG
Source organism: Exiguobacterium sp. EF_C8 (assembly GCF_054956715.1). Classification (NCBI taxonomy): domain Bacteria; kingdom Bacillati; phylum Bacillota; class Bacilli; order Caryophanales; genus Exiguobacterium; species Exiguobacterium sp. EF_C8. The sequence goes on from NZ_CM143264.1 coordinate 2,377,163, forward strand.
TTTTGCATCCTCCGTTGTATCAAATCCACCGGTGATCAATACAGCGGCCCCTGCTTCAAGCACAAGTTCGTGTGCTTTTTCACGGTTCCCGATGATGACGAGACTGTCGACATCGATGTAACGCATCATCGCTTCAAGCTTCATTGCGCCAATGACGAATTTCGTCAATGTCTTGTGTAATCCGTTTCTTCCACCGAGAACTTGACCATCGACGATATTCACGACCTCCGCGAATGTCAGCTTCTCAATATTTTCTTTTTGTTTCTTTTTGATTCGAATCGTTCCGACTCGTTCGATCGTCGAGACGAACCCAAGATTCTCCGCTTCCTTGATGGCGCGATAGGCCGTTCCTTCGGATACGGTCAAGTCCTTCGCGATTTGTCGGACGGAAATCTTCGTTCCGACATCAAGATCTTCGATATGTCGAATGATCTGTTCGTGTTTCGTAGGCATACTGTATCCCTTCTTTTCCTTTTTTCTACTCTCCTGTCATTATACTGTACTACTCCAAAGATGAAAACGTGTACTAGTCTGATTTACGAGAAATGTTTTTCGAATCGGACGATGGTATACTTATGTAGAAAATGAGTAGAGAGGTGGAGTCACATATGAGCGAACGTACAAATTACATTAGTGCTTTCTTGAAAGAACAAGGAATCGATTTAGCCGTCATTACTTCAAAGGCGAATGTCTTTTACTTTTCAGGAGTCTACGCAGAACCACACGAACGTGTCATGGCAGTCCTCGTTGATGTAACCGGCAAACATGTATTATTCTGTCCGGCACTCGAAGCAAGTATCGTTGCAGCGAGTCCTTGGGAAGGAGACGTCGTCACGTATGAGGATCATGAAAATCCATTCGATCGTTTAGCTGAATTATTCAAGACATTTGAACATTCGAACAATCGGATCGGTATTGAAGGTGAACATATGACGTTTAGTCGATATCAAGAACTGAGCTCACATCTTGAAAATGCAGCCATTCTTGATATTGGTGAGTCCTTACAAGCGCTTCGCTTGAAGAAAACACCGGAAGAAATTGCTATCCTTCAAGAAGCAGCAGCACTTGCGGATGAAGCGATCGAAATCGGTAAACAAGCGATCCGTCCAGGTATCACGGAAATCGAAGTCATTGCGGAAATCGAATATGAAATGAAGAAAAAAGGCGTCCGCGAGATGTCGTTCGATACGCTTGTCCTATTTGGTGCAAACAGTGCTGATCCACACGGTGTCCCAGGTGACCGCGTCATCCAAGAAGGCGATTTCGTCCTATTCGATCTCGGTGTCATTTGGAAAGGCTACTGTTCAGACATTACACGGACCTTCATTTATGGTCAGGCAAGCGAAGAACAGACTAAAATCTATGAAACGGTCCGCCAAGCACTTGAAGCCGCGACAAAAGCGAGTCAGATCGGTACGATACTCGGCTCGTTGGATAAAGCAGCCCGCGACGTCATCACAGAGGCTGGTTACGGTCAGTACTTCACACATCGCGTCGGTCACGGACTCGGAATCGAGGTTCACGAATTCCCGTCCCTCGCTTCAAACAACTTACTGACGGCTGAAGCTGGTATCGTCTACACGCTCGAACCAGGTATCTATGTTCCCGGAGTCGGCGGCGTCCGGATCGAAGATGATATCCATCTTACTGCGGAAGGTCCGGTTGCGTTAACTCGCACACCAAAACACCTTCAATCGATTCCATCATCTTAAATCAGTAAAAACACCTAATCCAAGCGATGGATTAGGTGTTTTTTATTTACTTACGGGATTGATGGACGACATTGACGCCCCCTGTCACATCAAGAATCGCACCTGTGATCATACTTGATTCTTCTGCGAGTAAGAAGGAGATGGCGCGAGCGATATCTTCCCCGACACCCGTTCTTCCGACCGGTGTTTCTTCATCTTGCTCTGCTTCGGAAATCCGTTTCGTCTTGTTATCACCGACGATGTTCCCCGGATTGACCATGTTGACCGTAATGCCGTGCTCTGCCTCTTCAAGCGCCACACTCTTCGTCAAACTCACCATCCCGCTTTTAGCAGCAGCGAACGCTGCCCGGCACACCCATCCTGGCGCTGTCGCACTTTCCGGAAAACCATACGTGATGATTCGACCATAGGCTTGCTTACGCATGACGGGTAATACTTGACGTAACAACCAGAAACTAGCGGTCAGATTCCCGGTAATGACTTCATTCCATTCTTGATCGCTATAATCTACTAATGCTTTCCGCTCGAATATATATGGTCCTGCATTAAGTATCAACGCATCAATCCGACCTTGCTCGTTAATTGCTTGTTGAGCTGCGTGTTCCACTTCTTCTTGGTTCGTCACGTCTGCTTGAATCGTCACAAGATTCGGATGTGTAAACTCGGGTTCGGAACGATGGAACGCCGTTACTTTCCATCCTTCTTCCAATAACTGGCGTGTTACTCGTTCTCCCAGTCCTTTTGTACCTGCTGTAATTAACGCGTGCCTCATCTTGGCATCGCCCCCTTTCACTGACTCCATCTTACGATGGAATGGAAAGGTAGGACAATTTTTAGAACTCGTTGAATGTTTCGTCCGCTTCCAGTAAGAGAATGGTATAATTAGGGTGTACTCATCATATCGATTACGAAGGGATGGATTCATCATGGCAATCGTCTATCATAATGTACTTGTAGCAGTAGATGGCTCAAAAGAGGCAGAACGTGCCTTCGAGACGGCAATCGATGTTTCATTGCGAAATGATGCAAAATTGATCATCGCACACGTCATTGATACACGGACGTTCGCAACAGTAGAAGCATATGACCGTACTATCACGGAACGTGCTGAATCTTACGCGAAGGAATTGCTAGACGAATATGTCAAGACCGCTCAAGATCGCGGTGTACAGGAAGTCGAAGTTGCAATTGAATACGGTTCTCCAAAAGTCACGATTGCCAAAAAACTTGCTCCTAATCACGATGCTGATTTAATCATCTGTGGCGCGACCGGCTTAAACGCTGTTGAGCGTTTCTTCATCGGTAGTGTCTCTGAAAGCATTACGCGTTACGCAAAATGTGACGTCTTGATCGTTCGTTTATGAACCACTCTTCTATCAAACAAAAGCCTCTCTCCCTTCATCTCAAAGGAAGAGAGGCTTTTTGACGACCTGCTTAAACAAAAAACCATCGAACCAATGTCCGATGGTTTGAAATCATTTGTATTTTACTGTAACGGTACGACGACCCCAGTTGAATGCTTCTGAACGAGAGTAGTAAAGGATATCCATCTTCTTACCTTTGATGGCACCGCCAGTATCAGCAGCTGTATATGTCCCTTTCAACTTCCCTTTGTAATACACTTTGACTGTCGAACGAAGTGGAATGACACGTGGATCAACAGCTACGACTTTCTTTTTCGAGCTTTTGATGTTCCAACCGATTGCTGTCAGGTTGCCACTGCCTGGATCATACGGTGTATAAGCTGTCGCACTCACGTTCGTGACTGTTTTCCAACCGCCCGTAGATTGTTTTTTTGATCCGCTTGACGTCACGACCTTCGAGTAGCTCGCGCTAAGATAAGCCGTCTTACCTTTGTAGCTTACTTTGTACCAGTTCCCTGTTTTTGCTTTGTATGATAACGTTTGGTTCTTATATAGAAGACCGAGTTTCTTCGAAGAAGTAGTAGCTTTTTGACGAATGACTAGGCTATCGACTGTTGACTTGACGCTTTTCTTAGTTGCAGCCTCTGCTTGAAGACCTGCGAACGAACTGAGTGCTAACACGACCGTTAAAACACTTGCGAGCATTCGTTTCATCATGTATTTTCTCCTCCATCATTGTTTCGTGTTTGTTAACTGAGATTAATATACATGACAAAAGCAAGTAGTGCCGTTACATATAGACCACAAAAATATGTCTGTACTATTACCGTTATGTTACAAAAGACTCATTTTTTTAAGAAATGACCCTTTTTTAGGTTTATTTTTACGATGATGACGCTTCTTTTTTCGTTGTATGACAAACGTCGTAACAATAGATCATACGTTCGCGTATCACTTTTCTGGGATTTCATCAAAAAAAGGACTAAATCGTCGTATTAACGATTCAGTCCTTTTTAAAAATTATGCGTTTTGAGCAACCAATCCACCAACACGAACTGTATCGCGTGCGATCATCAATTCTTCATTCGTTGGAATGATAATGACTTTGACTGGTGAGTGTGGGTAGTTAATGAAGAGTTCTTCTCCATGAGCTCCATTGTTGAGTGATGGATCCCAGTAAACGCCCATGAATTCGAGACCACGTAGGACACGCTCACGGATTGAATCTGAGTTTTCCCCAACACCAGCTGTGAAGATAATGGCGTCAACACCATTCATCTCAGCAGCATATTGCCCGATGTATCCGTGGATACGGTTCGCGAAGATACGGAGTGCCATCTCTGAACGGTGGTTTCCTTCCTTCGCAGCCGTTTGGACGTCACGCAAGTCACTTGAAAGACCTGAGAGTCCGTAGATTCCAGACTCTTTGTTCATGACGTTCAAGACTTCTTCCGCTGTTTTCCCTGTTTTCTCCATCAAGAATGGAATCAAAGCTGGGTCGAGTGAACCAGAACGTGTTCCCATCGTGATCCCTTCAAGCGGTGTGAAGCCCATCGTCGTATCGATTGATTCGCCACCCGAAACTGCTGCGATTGATGCTCCGCTACCTAAGTGACATGAGATCAAACGAAGGTCTTTTAATGGACGACCGAGTAATTCAGATGCACGTTCCGTAACATATTTGTGGCTCGTACCGTGGAAACCATATTTACGGATACCGTATTCTGTGTAGTAATCATACGGTAAGCTGTAAAGGAAGTTTTCTTCTGGCATCGTTTGATGGAACGCCGTATCGAAGACCGCCACTTGCGGCACTTCCGGAAGCAATGCTTGGAATGCCCGGATTCCGATCAAGTTTGGTGGAATGTGAAGTGGTCCGAGTTCTGTATACGACTCGATATCTTGCATGACTTCATCCGTGATCAATACAGAGTCTGCATATTTTTCTTTACCATGAAGAACACGATGTCCGACACCTTTAATCTCATCGTAAGACGAGATGATTCCGAACTCCATTAATTTTTCGAGGGATAACTCGACTGCTTCTTTATGTGTTGCAAGCGGGAGGACATCTGTATACTTTTGTCCTTCACCATATTTAATCGTAAAGATTGCATCGTCTTTACCGACACGTTCAACGAGTCCGACTGCAATCATCGTTTCGTTCGGCATTTCGAGCAATTGGAACTTCAAAGACGAACTACCTGCGTTTACCGCCATAATTTTTGCCATGATTTTTCCCCTTTTCCATTTGAATCCAATGAACATTCACATCTGTTTAGGTTTTCTTCTATTTCTGTTCTACAACTAGAATAGTCAAATTAACGACAGATTTCAATCACTTTGCGTAATTCATTTTAATTCTGTGTTAATCCATTCATCAATCTGTTTCACCATACCACCAAACGCACGGGCATCTGTGAAAGATGGTAGTTCAGCAAGTAACGCTTGTTTTGGCATCTTCATACCGGCTAAATGATTACGGACGATCAAATAACTTTTTGCTGCCTGTTCTTGTTTGAACATCGTGAGCGGCAACTGCAAAATACCGATGACGTGCGCTTTTGATTCGAAGTATTGTTTCAACTTGCCTTCCGTATCATGCTGGAACAAACCGTTCGGAATGACAAAAACACCGAACCCACCTGGTTTGACGTATTGCATCGCTTGTTCGATCAATAAGAAATGACTATAGCTCATACCCTCATCTCGTTTCAAGATGTAAGAAGCAGCAGCCTCTTCATCCGGATAATAACCGACTGGGAGATCAGCCATCGCAAGATCAACTGGATCTAGCAACAAAGGTCGTAACGCATCTTGATGCGTATACGTAACAGGATAGTCGAGTAATTCCGTTACCGCTGCCGATAAACGAATTAACGTCTCATCTACCTCAACTGCTTCAGCAGATGTGCCCGTCGAAAGCTGACTCAAGACAGCGTGTAACATACCACCTGTTCCACTTCCTAATTCAAGTAGTCGGATGTCCTCCTTACCTACCAATTTCCCGATTAGATAACCAGCAAACAAAGCGACGCTGTCTGGCGTCGGCAAATGGTTCGGTTGCGCTTGTTTCATCCCTTCTAAAATAGCAAGCGATACTGCCTTTCGAATGACCTCTTTGTCTACATTTTCAGTATGGCGATCGTTCAACCGGTCAATCACAGTCGTCAACGCTTCTAGGTAAGGCATATCAAGATCACGTTCGATTTGTTTTGTTTGACGTGTTAATTCCTTATATAACTTTTCTAACGGCTCCATGTACGTCATCCTCTCCAAAACGAAACGGCCCCCCGTAGAGCGGGAGCCGTTTCTATCATTAGTTCCATTGTAACGCTTCAGCGTCGTTTGTAAACCATTCTTACTTCGCTTCACGTGCTGCAGCGAGTGCAGCTTCGAAATTTACCTCATCCGTTGATTCTTCGAGGTATTCGACATACGTGATTTCGTTGTTCGAATCTAAGACGAAGACAGAGCGAGCAAGCAGACGTAATTCTTCGATTGCCACGCCGTACTGTGTACCGAATGAAAGATCACGGTGATCAGACAATGTCACGACTTGATCAAGACCACTTGACGCACACCAACGACGTTGCGCGAACGGAAGGTCGTTTGAGATCGTCATGACCGTCACACCTTCGATTTTAGCTGCTTCTTCGTTAAATTTACGAGTCTGCGCATCGCATACCCCTGTATCGATTGATGGGACGACACTGATGATTCGAACACCTTGGTATGTATCACGTGTTACGGGCGATAAGTCGTTAGCTAACACTTGAAAGTCCGGTGCTGTTTGTCCGACTTGAACCGCTGTACCTTGAAGTGTGATTGGATTTCCTTTAAACGTTGCCATATGAATTCCCCTTTTCCCCTGATTGGATATACTGTATTTTCTATTTAACTATAGGAATGATCTGCGAAGATGGCAAGTATTCTGCCATAATTGATGGACTTCAGTACCCGTCTTTCTAAAAAACAGGTATAATAAAAGAGTTCATGAAACGCTTTCAAGGGGGAATTGACCATGGCTCGAAATAATGTCTACCTGTACTACCGAAATACACAAAGACACGAGACGCAGGTGCGAAAGTTGATTGATGTCGGTACACGATACGGACTGAATGTCGTCCAAGATCATCGACAAGCAAACATCATCGTCTCGATTGGTGGAGATGGGGCTTTCTTGCAAGCGGCACGCTTCACAGGTTTCCGTGATGATGCGATCTATGTCGGATTCGCTGAAGGACCAAACTCGTTCTACTGTGACTTTGATATCAATGATCTTTCTGCGGTCGAAGCAATCTTTAAAGAGACGGGCAATCGTGTCTCGGATGGCGAAATCGAAGTACGTCGTTATCCACTACTTGAAGCATCCATCAACGGTGGACCACCAATGCTCTGTCTGAACGAATGTTCCGTAAAGTCGAGCATCATCAAATCACTCGCAATCGAAGTCTATATCGATGACTTCCTGTTTGAGACATTCCGCGGGGATGGAATGGTCATCTCAACACCGACGGGATCTACGGCTTATAACAAGTCACTTTCTGGTGCGATCGTCGATCCATTGATCCACTGTCTTCAAGTCAGCGAGATCGCTTCCGTTAACAATAACCGGTACCGGACACTCGGTTCTGCTTTCCTATTGAACCGCGGACGGAAACTCTCGTTACGCATCATTGAGGACGGAAACGATTATCCGATCATCGGGATGGATAACGAAGCACTCAGCCTGACACGAACGGATTCAGTCGATATCCAGCTCTCTGAAAAAGAACTTAAAACCGTCAAATTGACGAACAATACATTTTGGCATAAGATTCAACGCTCATTCTTATGACAATAAAAAAATCTGCCTCCTCAGGGCAGATTTTTTTATTGCGTCTTCCGTTACGTCACCCCTTATACTCCAATCAAAGGAGGTACACAGATGATGTATTCCACTCAGGAAATCGCCAAACTTACCGGCGTCACAAAACGAACGCTTTATCATTATGAGACGTTCGGTCTCCTTGTGCCAAAGCGCAACGATGCCGGTCACCGATATTATAGCAGTGAGGATCTTTTACGTTTACAACAAATCCTTCTCTATCGCTCTCTTGATTTTCCGCTGTCAGAAATCCAAAGATTACTTACACAATCTGACTCCAGTCATCACACGATATTGAAAAAACAAATTGTACTACTTCAAGAAAAAGCTTCGCATTATCAGATGCTCGCTCAACTCGCTGAACAAACATTACTCACTTTAATAGGAGAACTCCCCATGAAAGATGAACAATTATTCCGCGGTTTACGTCACGAAGAGATCGTCATGCACGAAAAACAACATGCAGATGAAGTCCAACAACACTACGGTGACACCGACGCATATCGAATCAGTGCAAAAAGACAAAAACAACGTACCCCAAATGAGAAAGAAAGACTTAGCGCCATGCACAAACAACTCGATCAACGCTTGACGATCCTTTACCGCGACGGACGTGCGGCATCTGATCCGGACGTTCAACAGGTCGTCAAGGAACAACATGACTTCATCGATACGTACTATTACCCATGTGAGTTATCTATTTTTGAGTCACTCGGTCAGATGTACGTGTCCGACGAACGGTTTCGCGCTTATTACGATGCGTATGCACCTGGACTATCTTCTTTTTATTCAGAAGCTATTTCGCACTATACAGAAGCAACATCAAACTAAGGTTGCTTCTGCCTGATAGACGATTTTACCAGCTTGGACAGTCTCCACTAAACGGTTATTCAAGATGGCTTCACCACGCAAGCGATAGAAGTCTTCTTCAAAGATGACGAAATCGGCATCGTATCCTGGTAGGAGTAATCCTTTGCGTCCATGTGTCTCGGTCGCGAGATGTGGATTTTTCGTAAAGAGTAACAAGGCTTCGTACATCGATAACGTCTCATTCGCCTTATTGACACGTCCCGCTGTTCCTTCCGTCGCTGCATACAGGGAACGCCGGACATCGGGGTCAGAGATCGGCGCATCTGCCCCACCGCATAATAATGCGCCGGTCTCAGCTAACGAACGTAAACGATAACTCCAGTCTAAGCGGTTCAATCCGAGTCGATCGACGATAAAGTCTGCGTCATCCAGTAAAAAGACCGGTTGAACGTCAATCAAGACCGGTAACTTCCGAATTCGTGCAAGCGTTTCTGGTCGAACGACCGTCGCATGAATGATCCGATCCCGCTTGCCTTTTGGTGCTGGATATTTCTCGAGCACCTGTACGAATCGTTCAATCGCTAAATCACCGATGACATGTGCCGCAACTGTAAACCCGTAACTACGTGCACGCTTGACGAGTTGTTCGAGTTGTTCTGGTGTATGCACTTCGATACCACGTGTCGTCGGATCATCAGAATAACCACGACCGAGAAGAGCTGTCCGTCCTCCGAGTGCGCCGTCGACGAATAGTTTCATCGCACCAATTGACATCGTTGATGGCAAAATTGGTTGCTGTTGCACGAACTCATCGATGACAAGATGATGAACGAGTAGATGTGTATGGAAGCCTGTCTCTTCTGTCACTTCTTTATATGCTTGGAGGATTTCCGCGACATCTCCGTGATACGATAAATCTTCTGTGTGTGCCGCAATGATGCCGTATTGATACAAACTCTTGATTGCTGATCGGAGTGACGATTTGTTTCGCTCTAAGTTTCCAGCTTGTAACGCATACAAAGGTTCAAGCGCCGCATCGTACAAAAATCCGTCAGCTTCGCCGTTATCCGATAAGCCGATCTTTCCACCATCGATGACAGTCGATGCTTTATAGCCGAGCTGTTGGAATAAAACATCGTTGACAAGTGCGGTATGCCGGTCTGTCCGTTTTAATAAGGCAGGAGCGTCCGGGAACAACTGATTCAGCCATGCTTTTGTCGGCGCACGGTCAAGTTTCGTTTCGTCATATCCTTCCGCCACGTGAATCCCATTGATTGGTTCTGCCTTGAGGAAAGCTTGTCCTAATGCTTCAAGCGTCGTATAACGCGAGGCATCGACACGGTTGATCGCTTCCCCGTAACCAATCAGATGAATATGTGCGTCTGTGAAGGCTGGATAAACAGCTTTTCCGTTCAAGTCTTGAATCTGATCAATACGTCTACCGAAACGTCGACGTAGTTTTCCTTCCTCCCCCATTGCGATGATCCGCGTCTTCTCGACGAACATCGCTGAATGGACGTCCTCTTCATGTGCCATCGTTCGAATCAATCCGTTTACGTATAGTGTTCCCATTCTACTCACTCCTCTTTTTACAAAAATAGGGTGACCATGACGGTCACCCTGAATTGTCGATCCTGATTTAAACGTGCAACGTTTCCTCTGGTGCACACGATCGTTTAATGCGTTCGATCGCGTCCGGATCGTATTCATTTAGGACACGTTCCGCTAAGACGATCGTACGTTCATAGTCTCCCGCTAAGAACTTCGTTTCCGCGATCGTCAGCGACATATGTATCTCATTGTCGTGGCGACGGTATCGGTTCGCATACTGGACGAGCCGTTCGGCATACGTGACTTCGAACACTAATGTATCTAACCGTTCTTGCACATGTTTAAACGTTTCTTGGACGTCTTGACTTTGTGCAACGATCGATCGGACATTAAACGGTAACTCTTCGAGCCGTGTCTCAAGCGTCTGTAGCGAACGGTTCGCATTACGTAGTGCTTCTTCAACTTCCGTTGGTAAGTTCGGTAATCCAAGTCGTTTCAGACGAAGACGTGTTTGCGAGAGCTGATGACGCCATTCGACGATCCGTTCGCGCACTTCTGTCTCTTCTTTTCGAAGCGCTTGAAGTTCGACCGTAAAGCGTTCGTACTGAATCATCAACTGTTCCTCTAAGCGAATCGCATCGCGCATTTGATCTTCGAGCATACTGAACGGAATGATTTTCCCAGCAATCGACTCATCGAGATCTTTTGCTGCTTCAAACAGTAGCTCTTCGTCACGCTGGATCGTTTCGTAGTGAATTCCAAGATCTGCTGAGATTTCATACTTTTCACGTAAAATACTGAACTCTTGCGCCAATTGATGAATCCGTTCGCGCATCCGTAATGCTTTTTGTTTCAAGGATTGATTTTCTTTTTTCACTTGATGACGTGCATCAACTTCACGACGGAACGTATCATACATTTGATCAACGTCGGCTGATAACTGTTGAATCGCTTCTTCTAAACCATCGACTTCAAGCATCTCGATTTTTTCAGAAAGGCTCAGACGTTGTTCCTCGAACCGTTTGATCTCGGATTGAAGACCGAGTGGTTCAAGCGGATACCCATCTAACGACATTTCCTTATAACCCGCTCCGAGCTGATCAATCCGTTGACGCAATTCATGTGCGAGAATCTTCCATTGTTTCGGCACGAGTTCAACAAGCTGACGCGTCGTCGCTACTTCTTGCTCAAGCAACAAGCTTGTTTCGTAAGCCTTCGTCACTTCACCCGAAGCTTCGTATTGACACATCTCATTCCAGTGCGCGTTGATTTGTTCACTTCGTTCTTCCAGACGCGCGAGCGCCGGACCGAATGAGTTCGCTTGGATCAATAACGATTTCCGAACTTGCCCAGAATCAGCTTCCCCTTGCGCTTTCAACTCTGCTAGAACCGATTGATTCGTTTTGAACGTCGACATCTCGACGAGCATCTCATCGATCAATCCTTCGAGTTCCGCAATCAATTGTTCCGTTACTTCAAGGTCATTCTTGACGGCGATGAACCGGTATTTATCGAGCGCTTCTTCCGCTCGGTAAAGGGTTTCATCGATTTGGGCGACGTGGACCGTTAACAACTCTTCCCACGCTTGATGCCAGGAGCTGAACTTCGTCTCCGTCTCACCCGCCATCGGTAGTTGCTTTAAGTCCTGCAACTCCTTTGGAATCGATGCACTGACGATGCCTTGTTTGCGCATATCAAGTTCATCGATTTTCGTGTAGTATTTTTTTCGACTGATCATGCTGAATAGCATGACGAGTAATACGATGACGATGACTCCGATCACCCATGCCCACATTTGTCACGACCTCCACTCTGTCGTACGACTTTAGATTTTCTCTAAATCGCAATAATCTTATCCTTATAATAGTATAGCGCAACCGTTTTGCATAGATTTACAGAGGCTTTTCCTGATTTCTTCCGCTGTTTTGAATCCTTTGTCCAAAAATCAATTGTTTGTCAGCTACACGAAAACTCGTTAAACTAAAAAAAATACGCTTTTCACGGGAGGAATTTTATTATGTTCGAAACAAAGACATATGAAGGTGACCGGACGAAACAATATGACATGCTGTCAAAACAACTCGATGCGTTATTAATGGGAGAAGACAATCAAGTCGCGAACTTATCGAATGCGAGCGCGTTACTCAACCAATTCCTCGACCGTATCAACTGGGTCGGCTTCTATTTGACGGATACCGAGCAAAACCAACTCGTCCTCGGACCATTCCAAGGACTTCCAGCATGCGTCCGTATTCCATTCGGTCGTGGTGTTTGCGGAACGTCCGCAGCAGAACAAACGACACAACGGATCGAAGACGTTCACCAATTCCCAGGTCATATCGCATGTGACGCGGCATCGAATTCTGAAATCGTCATTCCACTCGTCAAAGACGGACAAACGATCGGCGTCCTCGATATCGACAGCCCAGAATTCAACCGTTTCGATGAAGTCGACCAAGCTGGTTTAGAAGCATTCTGTACGACACTACTTCGTCATCTGTAATTCTGATTGACAGTCGATTGTCCACACCGTATACTTGTAAAAGTGCAGAAATGATAACGATAGCGGTCAAATCGCTTACGTATCACATTTCATGACTCGGTGAATAACCGGAGGGGCATCGTGTAACTTTGCTATCAAGCGAGGGTGCCACATCATGAAATGGGCGTAACGTGGGTTTGATGGCGTTATTATTTTTATGCAAATAATAACGAACACTAAGGAGGAGTCTTATTATGGCTCGCTATACAGGTCCAGCTTGGAAACTTTCACGTCGTCTCGGTATCTCACTTACTGAAACAGGAAAAGAAATCGCAAAACGTCCGTACGCTCCAGGACAACACGGTAACAGCCGTCGTAAAATGTCTGAGTACGGTCTTCAACTTCAAGCGAAGCAAACGCTTCGTCACATGTACGGAGTAAACGAACGCCAATTCAACCGTATGTTCAACGATGCTGGCAAAATGCCTGGTATTCACGGTGAGAACTTCATGTTCTTACTTGAAACACGTCTTGATAACGTCGTTTACCGTATGGGTATGGCTCGTACACGTCGTGCTGCTCGTCAGCTCGTCAACCACGGTCACATCCAAGTTGATGGCGCTCGCGTCGACATCCCGTCGTTCCGCGTGAAACCAGGTCAAACGATCTCAGTTCGCGAAAAATCGAAGAACTTTGTCGTTATCAAAGAAGCACTCGAAGTTGCTCCAGCAACTAAAGACTTCGTTACTTTCGATGCTGAGAAGCTCGAAGGAACGTTCGTCCGTCTTCCTGAGCGTTCTGAATTGAACGATCAAATCCAAGAACAACTCGTCGTCGAGTACTACTCACGTTAATCGATTGTTCCAGCACTCACTTCGGTGGGTGCTTTTTTTGTACATATCATGAAAATGTATACCTGGTCTTAAAAAAAGAGTGACGCCAATTATTTATTTGTGTTAACCTATAAACATACATAGTTAACACAAATAGAAAAGAGGACTTTATTCATGAAAACAAGAGATTTAACGTTCATCGCCCTTGGTGCTGCCATCATCGCAGCCGTTAGCTCTTTGCCGCAGATCCAACTGGTCGGCGCCGTTCCGATCACACTTCAGATGCTCGCAATCATGACGGTCAGTGCCATTCTCGGTGGAAAACGCGGTGGACTTGCTGTCTTGATCTTCTTATTGCTCGCAGCTGCTGGTCTCCCTGTTCTCGGCGGAAAAGGTGGACTTGCTCCATTCGTCGGACCAACTGTCGGGTATTTGATTGCCTTTCCGATTGCCGGATTCTTCATCGGTCTCATCGCTGAAAAAACACGTCGTTTCGTCCCCCTCTTCATCGGGATGATCGTCTTCGGACTTGGTTTAGTCTACTTGCTCGGAACATTCGGTCTGATGGCTGTACTCGATCTGTCGTTCAAAGATGCTTTTGCGATCAACTATCCTTTCGTCTTATGGGATACGATCAAAGCCGTCATTGCCACGACGATCGCCGTTCGCTTGTTGCCACTTCGCTTATTCCGGACAGCTTAAAAAACGCTCTCTGCATCTATGTGCAGGGAGCGTTTCGTTTATCATCAAGCATGCTCGACGACGAAGTATTTTTTCTTTCCGCGACGTACGATCGTAAAGCGACCGATTGCATCTGATTCAGTGATTTCTTTCGTTAAGTCTTGCTCGCGTTCTCCGTTGAGGTAGATCGCACCGTTCGTGACGTCTTCACGTGCCTGACGTTTTGACGGACTAATCTTCGCCTCAACGAGCACGTCGACGAGGTTGTTTGATTCGCCGAGTGTAAAGCGTGGCATGCCTTTGAAGGCATCTTCGATATCTTCGACTTGCAACGATTTAATATCTCCGCTAAAGAGTGCCGTCGTAATACGTTGTGCTTGTGTCAGACCTTCTTCACCGTGGACGAGAACCGTCATTTCTTCTGCAAGACGACGTTGTGCGACGCGCTTCTCTGGTGCTGCCTTGACTTCTTCTGCAAGTGCATCGAGTTCTTCGTGCGTCAAGAACGTGAAGTATTTCAAGAACTTGATGACGTCGAGATCGTCTACATTGAACCAGAACTGGTAGAACTCGTACGGTGACGTTTTATCAGCATCTAACCAGACCGCACCGCCAGCTGTCTTACCGAATTTCTGACCATCCGCTTTCGTAACGAGCGGTACTGTCAATCCGAATGCTTTTTCTTCATGACCAGCACGACGAATCAGCTCCATTCCTGCTGTGATGTTCCCCCACTGATCACTACCTCCTACTTGAAGACGGCATCCTTTGTCTTCGTAAAGTTTCAAGAAGTCAAACGATTGAAGTAACATGTATGAGAACTCAGTGAATGAGATACCGTTTTGAAGACGTGAATCAACAGAGTCCTTCGCAAGCATGTAGCTGACCGGGAAGTGTTTTCCGATATCACGTAAGAAATCGATGATTGTCAAATCTTTCGTCCAGTCTAAGTTATTGGCGATCGTGACCGGATTTTCACCTTCAAGTGGTAAGAAACGTGACAGTTGATCTTTAATCCGATTCGCGAACTCTTCGACGATATCCGATGTGTTCAATGACCGTTCCGTTGCACGACCACTCGGATCCCCAATCATCCCAGTTGCCCCTCCAACGAGACCTACGACATGGTGACCCGCTTGTTGGAATCTTTTTAAGACTAAAATCGGCAACAAGTGTCCGATGTGAAGTGAATCTGCTGTTGGATCGAAGCCTGTGTAAAGCGTCGTCGGATTCTCGAGTAATGTTTTCAGCCCTTCTTCATCTGTCATTTGGTTAATTAACCCGCGAAATTCTAAATCCTCTAATAACGTCATTGTTTCTCCTCCTAAAGTTCACTATTAACAAAAAAAACCGTCCCTTCGTCTAAAACGAAGGGACGGAATATTCCGTGGTACCACCCTAATTGTCCTTTTGTGTAAAAGGACCACTTGGTTCGTCGATAACGGGACGGACCGCTTGATTTCTCAAGAAACTCCTGGAAGCGTAATTCGTAAGTTCACTGTGTCCTAGTTCGCAGCACCACTAGGTCTCTGTCACAGGGAGTGACTTACTACTATATTCCGATCATGGTTTAGCGCAATATACGAAAATAAGATGGTTTCATGATACGTCGAAGGCGAATCCGCTGTCAAGTCCGATTTCATTAGTAGATTTATGGTATAATACGTCTATCTGTGATTTAATATTAATTTACACCTAAGTTTAAGATGCAAAGGAGATCATTTATGCGCGAGAACTGGTTCAAGTTTTGGAATCATCCCCGGACGAAAGCCGTTCGGCACTGGTCAAATATCACATATGATGTTTCATGGAACATCATTTTGTTCCTCATCATAGCTGTCTTACTCGTCGGTAGTTTTTCTGTTGGTGCAGCGGGCGGCTATTTCGCTTCGCTCGTCAAGGACACAAAAGCACCACCATTGACTGAGATGAAACAACAAGTCAACAGCTATGCCGTCACAAGCCAAATTTATTGGGGAAGTGGTGAAAAGCTGACGAACATCTCAACAGATGAAGAACGTCAGCCTGTCGATATCAAGAAGATTTCTCCTTACTTGATCGATGCGCTTTTATCAACGGAAGATGTAGACTTCTATCAACACGATGGTGTCGTTCCAAAAGCGACATTACGAGCAGTTCTACAAGAACTAACGAATTCTGCGTCGCGCACAGGCGGAAGTACGCTAACACAACAATTAATCAAAAACCAAATCTTGACGAACGAAGTCTCATTCGAACGGAAAGCGAAAGAAATTCTTTTAGCATTGCGCCTTGAAAACGCGATGTCAAAAGATGAAATTTTACAAGCGTATTTGAATGTCGTCTCATTCGGTCGCAATTCACTCGGTCGTAATATCGCGGGGATCGAGGCTGCATCACAAGGAGTTTTCAACAAATCCGCGAAAAAACTGACGTTACCACAAGCAGCTTTTCTCGCTGGGATTCCTAAAAACCCTTATTACTACACCCCTTACCTTCAAGGTGGCGTCGTCAAAAAGGACTTGACGCCAAGCGTCAACCGGATGAAAACAGTATTGAAGCGGATGTATGTCGCGAAAAACATCACGAAGGAACAGTACGAAAAAGCAATCAAGCATGATATTACGAAAGATTTCGCGAAACAATCAAAACGTTCTCGTGATACGTATCCGTATGTCTACGATTTAGCCGAACGTGAAGCAACGAAAATCATGACGAAGTATCTGATGAAACAAGATGGCGTGAAAGAAGATGAAGTGAAACCGTCTGAACTGGCAGAAGTGCGTGCCAACTATCAAGATCAAGCACTTGTTGCACTGCGCCAAGGCGGCTACAAAGTTCACTTGACACTTGATAAAAAAATTCATGAAGCGATGCAACAACCTGCGAAGAACAGTGCGAACTTCCCAGGAAGCATGCAATACAAACAAGTCGTCGATCCAAAAACGAAAAAAAGCGTTTCGAAACAGGATCCAGAAGAAACAGCAGCAGTCATGGTTCAAAATGAAACGGGACGTATCCTCGGATTCGTCGGCGGACGGTATATGGATGGAAAAGCTGACGATTTCAACCGGGCATTCCAAGCCAAACGTCAAATCGGGTCAACGGCAAAACCAATCCTCGTTTACTCGAACGGGATTGAAAATCGCTTGATCACACCAGGGTCTACCGTTAATGATGAAGAGTACTACTACCAGACTGTACCACGTCAACCTGGCGACCGTCCGATCAAGAACGAAGGTGGACGTTACCGTGGTAATGTAACGGTTCGTACGGCATTAGAACTATCATTGAACGTACCGGCCGTTAAGATTTACGAGAAGATGAACATGTCGAATTCGATTCAAAAACTCGTCGATATGGGAGTTGAAGTACCTGATGCGATCCGTTATGCCCCTTCTGCGGCACTCGGAACGATGGAAATCACACCTGTCGAACTCGCAGGTGCTTACGCGACACTTGCCAACTATGGTGAATTCGTCCAACCGTACATCATCTCGAAAATCACGAAAGACGGAAAAGATATCTATAAAGCAAAACCGAAGAAAAAACGGATCTATGAACCACGAACAGCTTACCTGACACTTGATATGATGCGTGGTGTCTTCACGAAAGGTACAGCGACGTTCGCTAAAGCTAGATTGAACGTACCGGGAGATTGGGCCGGTAAGACGGGTACGACCAACGATGTCAAAGACTCTTATCTTGTTGGTTCTACTCCTGGTGTAACCCTTGCCGTCTGGACAGGACACGACCAGAACAACTCACTCATCGGTCCGTCAACGTACTACCAACGTACGCAGACGCTCTGGTCACAGATGGCGAATGCATCGTATGGTGCGAACAGCAGTTACTTCAAATCTGGCGCCCGCTTCACGCAACCATCTTCTGTAACAGCAAATGACTTCCAAAACAGTGGTCGCTTCAAAGAAGAAGATAAGAAGAAAAAAGCCGAAGAAGCAAAGAAAAAAGCCGAAGCGAAGAAACAGAAAGAAGTAGAAGAAAAGAAAAAAGAGGCAGACGCACAGAAGAAAGAAGATCAACAAAAACAACAAGATCAAGCTAAAGAAAAAGCAGATGCTGAGGCAAAGAAAAAAGCAGCAGATGACGCAAAACGTGCTGCCGATGCAAAAGCTGAAGCTGATGCAAAAGCAAAAGCCGACGCAAAAGCCGAAGCCGATGCAAAAAAGAAAGCTGAAGCGGACGCTAAGAAAAAAGAGGCAGATGCGAAGAAACAGCAAGAGCAACAAAAGAAACAGCAAGAGCAACAAAAGAAACAAGATGAAAAGAAAAAAGATGCTGCTTCTGAAAACTAACAAAAAGGATGAATCACCTGTTTCGGTGATTCATCCTTTTTTCATATTCAATCCTCCATCGTCGATAAATCGCCCGTTTCCAAGTTCAACTCCCATGCTTTCAGGACACGGCGCATGATTTTACCACTTCGTGTCTTCGGCAACTTATCTCGGAAATCAATTTCTCTTGGGGCCGCGTGAGCAGCTAGACCTTCCTTGACGAATGCTTGGATTTCTTGTTTTAATTCATCCGTTGGCTCATAACCATCACGTAAGGCAATGAATGCCTTAATGATTTCGCCTCGCACCGGGTCTGGTTTCCCGATGACTCCAGCTTCCGCGACTGCTGGGTGCTCAACGAGACGGCTTTCAACTTCAAACGGACCGACCCGTTCTCCAGCCGTCATGATGACGTCATCAACACGCCCCTGGAACCAGAAATAGCCTTCATCGTCCATATAGGCAGAATCGCCTGACACATACCATCCTTTAAAGAAATAGGATTCATATTTTTGTGGATTGTTCCAAATTTGACGCATCATCGATGGCCACGGTGTTTTCAATGCAAGGTTACCCATCCGGAACGGTGGTAACTCGTTTCCTTGATCATCAATGATCGCAGCTTGGGTTCCTGGAATTGGTTTCCCCATCGATCCCGGTTTAATGTCCATCGACTTGTAGTTACAAATCATCATCGCGCCCGTTTCTGTCATCCACCATGTATCATGAATGCGTTGGTCAAATGCTTCTTTTCCCCAACGAATAACTTCTGGATTCAATGGTTCTCCGACAGACAACACATGACGAAGACTTGAAAGATCATGGTGATTCGCGACGTCCGCCCCCGCTCCCATTAACATCCGGAAAGCAGTTGGCGCGCTATACCAGACCGTTACGTTATACTTCTCGATAACACTATACCAGAAATCTGGATTGAAACGTCCACCGACAACGACGTTCGTTGCCCCATTTAAGAACGGTGCGAAGATACCGTAACTTGTTCCTGTGACCCACCCTGGATCAGCCGTGCACCAGTAGACATCGTCTTCTTGTAGATCGAGTACCCAACGTCCTGTCATTAAATGCTGAATCATCGCATTTTGAACATGAAGGACACCTTTTGGCTTCCCTGTCGATCCTGAAGTATAGTGCAAGATCAATCCGTCTTCACGATCCAACCAGACCGGTTCGAATACATCGGATGCTTGCTTGAACGCTTTTCGGAAATCAAGTAATGTTTCTGATTCTTCAACGCCTTCATCAACGAGTACTACTTTTTCAAGTGATTCCAGTTCCCCAACTGGAACACGCGGGAGCAACGCTTTCGTTGTCACGAGTAGTTTCGCTTCAGAATCAACTAAACGATCACGAACAGCTTGTTCCATGAATGCTTCAAACAACGGACCGACGATCGCCCCTACTTTCAGTGCACCAAGTAGGGCAAAGTACAGTTCTGGTGAGCGTGGCATGAAGATGAAAATCCGGTCACCCGTTTTGACTCCTGCATCGACTAATACGTTTGCCGCTTTATTCGTCAATCGTTTCATGTCTGCATAGGTGAATCGTTGTTCCGTCATTCCATCGAAATAGATCAGCGCATCCTTGTTCGCCCGCTCGCCTTCTGCGTGGCGGTCGATTGCTTCATAGGCCATGTTGACTTTCCCCGTTGTCGCCCATGAAAAGTACTGCTCAGCATCTTTCCAATCGTACGTGTTCGTTTCATCATACTCTGCTAACCAATGCTTCCCCGGAAGCGCTTTCAAAACTTTCATGTCTCGTTCCTCCCCTTCTATGTTTTCCTCTTTATTATAAGCTAGTTATCCGTCAGTTCAATCCATTTGCCGTCAATTTGTTAAAAAATCCCTCTCTTTACTCAAGCGCTTTCGTCTATAATGAATAGGAAGGTGGTGACGCTTACATGTTTGAAAAACAATTCAATCATCGGACGCATGAAACATCACTCGGTCCTGTTGACATCGAAGGTCCCGTACCGAGTCAAACACTAGCAACGTATACACTCGATTCAGGGTTAACGGCTTTTCGTCCACCCGCTGAACAACATCAAGCGCTCGTTGAGATTGCGGACCTTGAAGAAGGACGGATCATCGTCGCTCGTCAAGGAACGGAAATCATCGGTTATGTGACTTACTTATATCCTGATCCCTATGAAACATGGAGTGAGGGAAACAATCCGTACATCTTGGAACTCGGGGCGATTGAAGTCTCCTCTCGGTTCCGCGGACAACAGATTGGTAAAAAATTGCTTGAAATCTCCATGCTAGATCCTGCCATGGAACATTATTTAATTCTAACGACTGAATATTATTGGCATTGGGACTTAAAAGGGAGTGGACTATCAGTGTGGGATTACCGGAAGATCATGGAGAAGATGATGAATCATGGTGGTCTTGTCTTTTTCCCGACCGATGATCCGGAAATCGCCTCCCACCCTGCTAACTGCCTGATGGCACGTATCGGAAAACACGTCTCACCTGAAGTAGTCGCTCATTTTGATGCGCTACGCTTGAGAAGACGCTTCATGTATGACTGAGCTCGAGGAGGAATCGTCATGTTAATCGAACAAATCATGAATACTACGTGCATCACGATGCAACCGACGAATTCCATCGCGCATGCGGTTGAACTCATGCAACGTCATCAGATTCGTCATATTCTCGTCGTTAATGCCCGTCATGAACTCGTCGGTCTTGTCGGACTAAAGGAAATTCAAAGCGCGAGTAGCATCTTTCATCCGGGCACAGCAAAACAAGACCTACAGTATCCCGTTTCAAGCATTATGATCGAAAGCCCTGTCACGGCCCATCCGCTTGATTTTCTAGAAGATGCGGCTGTGCTGTTTTATGAATATCACTTATCCTGCTTGCCAATCGTCCGCGGTCGACGTCTTGTCGGTATCGTCACGGAAACGGATCTGTTACGAACATTCGTTCAGTTGACGGGTGCACTCGAACCAAG
Organism: Exiguobacterium sp. EF_C8; assembly: GCF_054956715.1. Taxonomy (NCBI): domain Bacteria; kingdom Bacillati; phylum Bacillota; class Bacilli; order Caryophanales; genus Exiguobacterium; species Exiguobacterium sp. EF_C8. The sequence continues at coordinate 2,398,716 of NZ_CM143264.1, forward strand.
TTCCCAAATCGAGATCCGTGTCGAGAATACAGCAGGTACATTAGCGAAGATTTCCGCACTGCTTGCTAAAACGAATATTAATATTTTAAATGTACTCGTGTATCCAACAGACGATCCGTATGTCCGGATTGTTGCGTTTCGTGTTCAGACGATGAATCCAATTCGGATCATCGAGAAGTTACGCAAAGAAGGATTCGATGTACTTGGACCGGATGTGAGCAGATGAAGGATTTTGCTTATCTGTATAGTCCTGAAGAAGCAACCTATCGATTTTCCGAGACCCACCCATTTAACCCAATCCGTCTCGAATTAACCGTTTCCTTGCTTGAATCGATGCATCAATTAGATGACATCCCTTGTATCGCCCCACGTCATGCGACCGATGAAGAATTGGCACTCGTTCATGATCAGGATTATATTGCTGCTGTCAAAGCAGCCGGAACCGGAGTATTATCACCACTCAAGGCACAGATGTACGGTCTTGGTACGGAAGATACTCCCTTGTTTCAAGACATGCATTCGGGTGCTTCCCTCCTTGTCGGCGGAACGATTGAAGCATGTGACCTCGTCTTATCTGGTCAGTATAAACGCACCTTTCATATCGGCGGTGGATTACATCACGGGTTCCGCGGACGTGCTTCAGGGTTTTGTGTCTATAACGATACGGCTGTCGCCATGGCGGCGATGATTGAAAAATATCACTGTAAAATCCTTTATGTCGATACGGATGCTCACCACGGGGATGGTGTGCAATGGGCCTTTTATAATCGAAATGATGTCATGACACTATCTCTCCATGAAACGGGTCGCTACTTATTTCCAGGAACGGGGATGGTAACGGAGAGAGGATCTGAAGAAGGATACGGTTTTAGCTGGAATGTACCACTGGATGCTTTTACGGAAGACGATTCGTTTTTACTTGCTTATGAGACGGCACTCTTTGAAGCATGCGAGTTGTTTCAACCGGATCTCATCATCACACAAAATGGCGCTGATGCGCACGTGCTTGACCCATTGACGCATCTGTCCTTAACGATGAAAAGTTATGAAAAGATTCCTCAAATCGCTGTGGCTGCGGCAGAAAAGTATACAGATGGAAAAATCGTTGCTTTAGGCGGCGGTGGTTATGATTGGTATCGTGTCGTTCCTCGCGCGTGGAGTCAGGTTTTTGCTGCCATGACAGGACAAGATCCTTTTCACGGGGAAATTCCAATTGCATGGCAAGAACGATGGGGCGGACAGGAAATAGCGCCACCCACGCACTGGCATGATCCGTCACCACTTTATCCCGCAATTCCAAGACGTCCTGAAATTGAAGAAAAAAATTGGGAGACCGTCAAACGATTGATTTGGCCATTCGTAAACGATGAACGTAAAAAACAACTGACAGCGATTTCCCCCTATTCCGCTGATTAATTGACTTTTTATCTTCACATTTATTTCGTTCGGAGTTCACATCTTGTTGCTATACTAAATATGGAATTTTTACTTAGTAAACGAATAGTTGGGGGAATCATCATGAAAAAGGCATGGCTTTACTCCGGTCTCATTCTGTCGACAGGGATCGTACTTGCAGGGTGTGGGAATGAAAAGCAGGCAATGGATCACGATAACATGCAAGGGGCCGGAAAACCGACCGTCGACGTCACTGTCGATATCCCAGCAAAGACAATGGATGAAGATGCCGTCGTCTTTAAAGCATCCGCGGTCGAAAAGAAAAAGCCCGTCAACCTTGAGGACGTGACGTTTGAAGTTTGGAAAGCTGGAAAACAAGATGGGGCACATCAAAAATTCAAAGCAACCTTGAAAAAGACAGGTTTCTATCAAGCAGAAGCCAAACTTGCTGAAGGTGAATACGAAGGTCTCTATCATATTAATGATAAAAAAGGACTCCATCACATGGATAAGATCTCTTTTGTCGTCATGGATCATTCACATGAAAAAGAGGAAGCATCGCATGAACACGAAGCCGTCGATGGTCTGTCTGTCCATTATATGGGTGCGACGAAAGTAAAGGCTGGTGCTGACCTCCCTGTCTCCTTTCACGTTTTTCTCGATGGAAAACCATTAAAGGCGAACGTTCAAGTCGAAGTCATTGAAACCGGTATTGAAAAACATAATTATGTTCCATTAACTAAAAAAGGTGATGCATACAGCGGAAAAGTCACATTGAACGCCCCCGGTCAGACGACGGTGCGTCTGCACGTCGAAAATGATCAACTCCACCATCACCAAGATGAACTCATCACCGTCACAAAATGAAAAAGCGTCTCTTTTTTCAAGCAGCTTGCTTGAGAGAAGAGACGCTTTTTCGATTAAGGGCGTGTCGAATCCCTTTGTTCGATTCGGTGTGGTAACGTGACATCGTTCGTTTCGATTTCTTCTTTGTTCAAAATCTTCGTCAAAAGACGCATCGAGACTGCTCCAATATCATACATCGGCTGAACGACAGTCGTCAGTTTCGGACGAATCATCGTCGCAAGACGTGTATTATCGTGTCCGATGACTTCGAAGTCTTCTGGAACACGGTGTCCGGCATCTTGTAAGGCATGGATGACACCAAGAGCCATCTCATCTGTTCCAGCAAAAATCGCACGTGGGCAATCTTCTCCAAGTTCAAGCAACTGGTTCATCGCCTTCATTCCTGAATCATACGTATAGTTTCCAAGGACGACGTTTTGTTCGCTGAACGGAAGATTTGCCTCTTCGAGCGCCCGACGATAACCAGCAAATTTCTTTTCACCATTGATTTGCTGTTCAAGTGGACCAGTGATGAACCCGATCCGTTCATGTCCACGGTCAATCAATGATTTGACGGCGTCATGTGCAGCACTTTCGTAATCGATGTTGACGGCAGGAAGGTCATAATCTTGATTTAGTGTCGCAGCGAGAACGATGGGCACAGGTGATGTCTTGAATTCACGAACGAGATCCTCATGTAGACGCCCACCCATGAAGATGATCCCATCAACCTGTTTTCCAAGTAATGTATTGAGCAAATGGATTTCTTTTTCCCGATTTTGGTCGGAGTTACACAGAATGATGTTATATTTATACATCGTCGCAACATCTTCGATCCCCCGTGCTAAATCCGCAAAAAAGATGTTCGAGATATCGGGTACGATGACACCGACAGTCGTCGTTTTTTTACTTGCAAGTCCACGAGCAACAGCGTTTGGGCGGTAACCCAATTGTTCGATTGCATCTTGGACCTTCTTTCGTGTGGATGGTTTAACGTTCGGATTCCCGTTGACGACACGCGATACGGTCGCCATCGAGACAGCCGCCTCTCGTGCGACGTCATAAATCGTAATATTACTATTCAAAACAAATTCCTCCTTTAGTATGATCCATCTCAAGTGTTTTCATTTCGTTTTCATTTTTAGGCAACACGAAAGGAAGACAGGAAAAGATAGTTTTCTTTTCCCATTCTTCCTTCATTGTAAAACGTTTTCATTCGCTTTAGGTCACCCTTTTTCGAAAATCATTGAACGTTTAGTGCCGGAAAGGTAGTCGTCAAGTTTTCGACGAACGTATCGAATTCTTGGAAATCAAGTTGTTGGTTCGCATCAGATAGTGCGAGTGCCGGAAACGGATGGACTTCAACCATGACAGCATCAGCACCGATCGCGTAAGCCGCTTTCGCTGTTGGCAACAGTAGATCCTTCCGTCCTGTCGAATGCGTCACATCGACCATGACAGGAAGATGTGTCTCTTGCTTCAGAATTGGAACTGCTGAGATATCAAGCGTGTTCCGTGTTGCACGTTCATATGTCCGAATGCCGCGCTCACACAAAATGACTTGATCGTTACCACTTGCCATGATGTACTCAGCCGCGTACATGAACTCCTCGAGTGTTGCAGCAAGTCCTCGTTTTAAAAGAACCGGCTTATTTGTACGACCGACTTCTTTTAGTAAATCGAAGTTTTGCATGTTGCGTGCGCCAACCTGGATAATGTCGACATATGGTAAAGCAGATTCAACCGCACTCGGCGTCATGATTTCAGTGATGACATGCAAACCGTGCGCGTCCGCTGCTTTTTTCAACATTTTTAGACCCTCGAGTCCAAGACCTTGGAAGTCGTAAGGTGATGTGCGTGGTTTGTACGCTCCACCTCGCATGAACTTCACGCCGTGTTTCGCGAGTTGTTCCGCGACTTCGAATACTTGTTCCTCGCTCTCGACCGCACATGGTCCAGCAATCAATTGTTGAGAACCATCTCCGATGACAGCATCTCCGATTCGGATGATCGTGTTCGTCGGTTTTTGTTTCCGTGATACGAGTAATTTCCGAGTCCGATCTTCTCCTTGTAATTCAAGAGAAGCTTTGAAAATTTCTTTAAATACATGCTGAAGGCGTCCTGTTTCAAAAGGTCCATGGTTATTAGCAGCAATTGATTCGAGCATTTGACGTTCCCGAACAGGGTCGTAACGGTCAAGCCCTTGTGCTCGTTTGACTTTTCCGATTTCGACAGCAATTTGACCACGTCGGTTCATCAATTCCAATAATTCTGCATTCACTAAATCGAGTTCATCCCGTAATCTTTTTAATTCTGCGTGTTGATCCATGTCCTACCACTCCCTAATCAGCATATAGCTCGTAATAGCAACTAATTATAACGAACTCTTTCCATGTTGTACATAAAGAAGCTGCATGATTTCTTAAAATATGAAAATAAATTACGTTTTTTCATATAATTTTTTCTGCGTTTTCTCTATAAAAAACATAGAAAAAGAGCCCTCATGATGAGAGCTCCGTATTCACTTCTTATTTCTTATGATTCACATCAGATTGTGGGTCATTGTCTTCCTCTTGCTCTTCCGCCAACTGTTCCCGTAGCTCTGAAAGATCAACGACCGTTTCCGTATCGATTTCTTCTGCCACGGATGCGCCATCGACTTCGTCCCCAATTTCACGCTCGATGTCACGTACAAGCTGTTCTGCTTCTGCGAGAGCTGCATCGATACTTGCCTGATCCTTCTCAAAACCAGCGTATTGTGCCGCTTCTTGAACCGTCGAATTATTCTTCGCTTTTTCAATGACAGGTGCTGCTTTGTCTTTTGCCAGTTGAATCCATTCTCCTACGAGTGGTTCTGCTTTTTCGCGAACAACTTGCGTCTGTTCCGTCAAACGTTGACGTGCAGGAGCAGTACGCTCGTCGATTAAGTCGCGCATCTCACGACCTGATTTCGGACTAGAAAGGAGAGCTGCCGCGGCACCAATCAATCCACCAACGATGATTCCCGCGAGGAAACCTCCTCCTTTAGAAGAATCTTGTGTTTGATATGGGTGTTGTTTCGTCATGATTTACGATCTCCTTTCAACTCATCTGGAATGCTTTCGACGTCCGGGACGGATACGACTTCCGGTGTAACCGGTGTCTCTGCTTTTTTCCGGAATCGACGACGTGGTTTTTTCTCGACTGTCGTCGTTGCTGTCGTATGATTTGAAACTGTTGTTTCTGCCGGTTTATTTTTTTTGAATAATTCTACAGCGACTGAGCCCCAACGGACTGCTTGTGCAATCTGGTCTTTATTCGTATCTGCCGCACCAGCGACCGTATCGGATACCGTCCGGACAGAATCTGTTACTTTATTCAAGGACGTACCAAGCTCTTCGATCGAGTTTGCAACAGGTGCAAGCAACTCGGTTTTTTCTTCAATCGTATCGACAAGACGATTCGTCTTATGTAACAACGCTGTCGTCTCCATCATGATACCGTCCAATTGACGTTCAAGTCCTGCTGTCGTGTTGGCTACATTGTTCAGCGTCTTACTTGCAGCACTTAGTACACGGGCAAGGAAAATGACGAGTACTACGAATGCGATCGCAGCGACTAATCCGGCGATTCCGCCTAATGTGATTTCCATGGTTCTTGCCTCCAATTTTTTGCGTAGTCTTTTGTTATTAGTTCGACATGTAGCAAGTCGTTCCTGCTACTCCAAATGGTTTATTTCCGTTACAATGATAATTGAAACCTACATCATCCATTTCGAGGGGGAAATTTCATGCGTGACCCACGTCTTACTCAACTGGCAACGAATCTGATCAACTATTCGGTTGCCCTTGAACCTGGTGAAAAAGTATTGATTGAAAATTTCGGTATCGAACGTGAACTAGTCGAAGCACTCGTAGAAGCTGCCTACGCGGCTGGCGGTCATCCGTTCGTCTTACTTAAGGATAATCGTATCCTACGAAAATTATACCGAAATGCTTCAGAAGAGCAACTCCAATTGATGGCAGACATCGAACGTAAGCAGATGCAGGCAATGGATGCATACATCGGATTACGAGCTGGTGATAATATCAATGAACTATCGGATGTACCAGCTGAACAAATGAAATTGTACGGTCAAACGATTGGTAAGATGCATACACAGGATCGCGTCAAAGGAACGAAATGGGTCGTCCTTCGCTTCCCGACAGCATCGATGGCTCAACTTGCCAATCAATCGACAGAAGCATTCGAAGACTTTTACTTCGATGTCTGTACGCTTGATTACGAAAAAATGGGACAAGCGATGGAACCGCTCGTCGATTTGATGAACCGGACGGATCGTGTTCGTCTCGTCGGACCAGGAACGGACCTTTCGTTCTCGATCAAAGACATCCCAGCAATCAAATGTGCCGGAAATGCCAATATTCCGGACGGTGAAGTCTTTACGGCACCCGTTAAAGATTCCGTCAACGGTGTCATCTCATATAACACACCATCTCCGTATCAAGGATTCACGTTTGAAAACGTCAAACTGACGTTCAAAGACGGTAAAATTGTCGAAGCGACGGCGAACGATACGGATCGTATCAACCAAGTCTTCGATACAGATGCGGGTTCTCGTTTCGTCGGTGAATTTGCGATTGGCGTCAATCCCTTTATCCAGCATCCAATGAAGGATATTCTGTTCGATGAGAAAATCGATGGCAGCTTCCACTTCACGCCGGGTCAAGCTTACGAAGAAGCCTACAACGGTAATGATTCATCCGTTCACTGGGATCTCGTCAATATCCAACGCCCTGATTACGGTGGTGGGGAGATCTGGTTTGACGACGTATTGATCCGTAAAGACGGTCGTTTCGTCCTTCCTGAACTCGAAGTCCTTAATCCTGAAAACCTGAAATAAGAAAAAGCGGATGGCTCGTCCTTCATAGGACAGGGGCATCCGTTTTCTATATCTTATTTTTTCAATGTCGCACGAAGCATCCAAATTTGTTTTTCGATTTCCTTCGCTTGACCAAGCAGGTCATCTTCCACTGTTACGTCTTGTGCCTCAAGATGTTCAATCGCATCAAGCATCTCTTTTCGGACTTGTTGGAAGTCTTTAATGACCGAATCGATCATCTCATCTGCTGACAAACCTGATTTTGCTTCTTCGAGTGTCGTTTGTTCTAAATATTCTTTTAGCGTCGCTGAAGGTGTCCCGTTATTCATCAAGAGACGTTCCGCAACGACATCATACTGCTCAGACACCCATGTATAGAGTTCTTCAAGCTTCTCGTGAAGCGTCAAGAAGTCTGGACCTTTAATATACCAATGGTAGTTGTGGAGCTTAACGAATAGGACCCCATAGTTTGCGACCTGTTGATTCAAAGCTGATTTTGCATGATTACTGATCATCTGATATTCCCCTTTCCTGATTTCAAATGACGTTCTAATTCATCTTTATCCTTAAATAACAAAGGATAAACATCATTTTCAGGAAGATTGGATTATCGCGGACGTTTTAATCCCTTTAGCATATATCCGCCTTTGAAGTCGACGGAATCGAAGGCAACGAGAAATGCTTTCGGTTCATACTCCTCGACGAGGTTACGGAGCACTTTCATACGTGTTCGTGCCGCAAGGACATCTAATCGGTAACGAACACCGTCTCGACCTTGTCCTTGATAATGCGTCACACCGAAACCATTATCACGGATGACTTGAATGAGTTCTGCCGGAAATTCTTGTGTGTGTACTTGGATCATATTGTAACCGATGGCTAGTTTTCGTTCGACATATCCACCAATGAGTATACCAAGTCCGAATCCGAGTGCATAAACGACCATACCAAGTGTCGTTAAGTCTTGGAACACGATTCCTAGTGCAAAAATGTAAATCAATGTTTCGACCGTCCCAAAGAGTCCGGCAATGACGGTCCGTCCTTTAACAAGCATGATCGTCCGCAATGTCAAAACAGGAACGTAAATCAACTGGAGCAATAAGATGAGTAAAATCTGTCCCATGGTGTCTTTCCTCTCTATAATAACTTCAACACATACACACTATTTCAAACTTTATTTCAAGATGCAATCCTATTTTAGATTTTCCCTATCAGTTTTTTGATTTTACTATCACAATTCAAATTTGCGACAAAAAAATGCCACTCTAATCGAGTGACACTTTTGGTTCTCACTTATTTTACACTTTGATATTGATGCTGATACGTTTGAATGTCGCCCGCTCCCATGAATAAAAGCACAGCATTTTCATGCTGACGTAGGACAGAAACGTTGTCGCGCGTCAGAATAGAAGCTTGCGGAATTTTCTCCTGCAAATCTTCGACTCGAACTTGCCCTTCCTGCTCACGTGCTGAACCAAAGATTTCACATAGATATGTCGCATCTGCTTCACGTAAAGATGTCGCAAAATCATCCATGAATGATTTCAAGCGTGTGTACGTATGCGGTTGGAAAATCGCGATGACTTCACGATCCGGATATTTCTTCCGTGCCGACTCGATCGTTGCGCTGATTTCTTTTGGATGGTGTGCGTAGTCGTCTACTAGGATTTGTGTGCCAAATTCTGACTCACTGAAGCGGCGTTTCACTCCACCGAATGTTGCTAAACGTTCAGCAACGTCTTCTTTACTCAATCCTTCGTACTGACAGATCGCAATGACCGATAATGCATTCAAGACATGATGACGACCGAATCCTGGAATCAGGAACGTGCCATAGAAATCATCACGTAAATAGACATCAAACGATGTGCCGTCTGGCGTTGATGTCGCATTTTCAGCTCGGAAATCATTGTTTTCTCCGAATCCATAATAAAGAACAGGTACATTCGCTTGAATGTTTTGAAGATGTTCGTCATCTCCACAAGCAACGATTGCTTGCTTGACCTGCATCGCCATCTCTTGAAAAGCCGAAACGACATCATCGATTCCCGTGAAATAATCCGAATGATCGAAGTCGATGTTCGTCATGATAGCGTAATCCGGCTTGTAATATAAGAAGTGACGTTTGTATTCACATGCCTCGAAGACGAATGCCTTCGCATCTTCTACTCCTGCCCCTGTTCCGTCTCCGATCAAGAAGGCTGTCGGTGTAATACCGCTCAAGACGTGTGAAAGCAAACCTGTCGTCGACGTTTTTCCGTGTGAGCCTGTAATGGCGACCGAACGATATTCATTTGCTAAGTGTCCTAAGAAATCGTAATAATGATGGATCGTTAAACCAAGTTCATTTGCCCGTGCGATTTCTGGATGATCATCTCCAAAGGCATTCCCCTGGATGATGACATAATCTTCTTTGATGTTATCCGCATTGAACGGGAAGAATGGAATTCCCTTAGCCCGTAACGCGTCTTCAGTAAAAATGTGCTTTTCGATGTCTGAACCTTGTACCTCATGATTCATCTCATGTAGTACTTGGGCGAGCGCACTCATCCCTGTTCCTTTGATTCCAACAAAATGATACTTTGTCATATAAAAGCCCTCCAATTCACGTTCCGGTCCGTACCATCGGGCTCGGGTACAAAACCTGTACCATTATAGCAAACCGATTTATTTTTTACCATGTAAATTATTTTGCTCTCGACGCGCACGATACATCGCCATCAAGTCTTTTGTCGTCATAACGACATTGACAGGCGGTCCAACCGGCTTTTTCACTTCCGACTGAACGGGTGCTACTGCTTCCGCTTCAGCAACAGATGGATCCAAAATCGAAGTGACTTCTTCCGATTGTTGCTTCTCTGCTTCTTGATCATCAAGAAGTCCCTCGCTCGATGTATCCATCGGAACAGTTTGCTCTTCTACGGTTTCACGTGTAGAAGGCGCTTCACCTACCCGCTCTTTTACAACCATTTCTTCTGTTTCAGGTACGGTCGGCAATTCGACTTCGCTTACGTGATCTTGATTGGCTTCAGGTTCCGGTACAAGTAATTCAACGTCCGTCACCGGTACAAATCCAGCATCTGCTTCTGCATTGTCTAAGACAACTTCTTCCGGCGCAACAGCCTCCTGCTCCGTCAAAGTAACCTCATCAGTAATTCCCTGTTCATCTGCATCTGAAACCTGTTCAACGGTTTTTGTTTCTTCCGCAGCTTCTACCGTTTCAGATACAGATTGTTTCGGACGTTGGAATCCATAAATCGGTGAAGGAACATCTGTTAAAACGAAGCGGTCTTCGCGCTCCTCTTTTTTCGGACGCTCTACCGGCTTTGTCTCACGTTCCCCCGCAAGCTCTCGACGAATTCGGGCAGCCTGCTCCTTTAGTGACTGTTCATAACGATTACTCATACGTTCACCCCTCCATCTTGTTAAAAAATCGGTCGAATCATCGACCGATTGAGAATGCTTCCCCTACTGCTGATGTATCATCAAGTACAAGAATCCCTTTTTCTTGTGGCGCATTGGCAAGTCCGAGCTCACGCGCTGAACAGAGCATACCACTTGACGGTACGCCACGTAATGCTGAAGGACGAATGATTAACCCAGACGGCATGACCGCACCCGGTTTAGCGACGATGACCTTTTGACCCGCTGCTACATTCGGCGCTCCACAAACGATTTGTAAAGTTCCGTTATCCACCTCTACCTGACAGACCGATAATTTGTCAGCATCCGGATGCTTCTCACAAGAAGCAACAAACCCGACAACGAATTTCGGAGAATAGTCAACTTGTTCGAGTGACAATTCGATATCTCGGTTTGCAAGTTCCTTTTGGATGCGTGCTGCCAATTCTTCCGTCAATTCAACCGGTCCTTGTGACTCGATCGTAAATGTATTCGACGCCTCAAACAAGTTGTAACCAACAATACGATCACCATGCTTGATTGTTGCTACGTCTCCTTCACGAGTCGCCGTCACTTCCGCACGTGGTGCGTCTTCTAAAATGATCATTAAGACGTCACCGACGCCCTCTTTATTATAAAACACATTCATTCAATCCATGACTCCCTTCCGTCTTTCTCACAATGCCTATTGTATCAGATTCTTTACTCTTTCGGCTGCTTGTTTTTCGCAAGGACGAAGACCGGCTCAAGATTGCCATCTTCATATAAGAATGGCAATGCCGTAACAGGTACACGACCGTTCGAGAAGAAATCAAACATGAGTTGTTGTAAGACATCATATCCAGCGTCATTGCGGATATCGGCAAAAATCAAGACATCCTGGTGTGGAATACCAACAGCGAATTCCCCTTCGATTCGCGCCGCGTAATCAGCTAACAATGTCTTGTTCAAGACACGACTCGCCTCATATCCGTCTCCAAGACTCAAGAAATAAAAGATGTTCCCCGCTACTTCATCTTGTTTAAATGGCGCATCGAGCGATTTCAGGTTAAAACGTGCAGCTTCCGACAGCTGTTCAGCCGTCCATTCTGCAGATGCCAATAACTCCTCGTCAATCAAACGATATGTCGCCCCTAAATCAAGTGCGTACATGATTTTCGTCTCACCAGTATGTGGTGTGCTGACAAGCGTTTTTCCTTCTTTTGTCGTATCAGCAAACGATTTAGCCCGAATGACAGGGAATATTTTCTGTTCTTGTCCAACGAGTGAAATTTGATCCGTTTGTCCGAGTACAGCACGGATGTATTCGATCGTCTCTTCGACTGCGATGACACCTCTTCGTTTTGCTTTTGCGACGAGCGGGTTCAATCCGACATCAACGCCTGATTTATCATGCTTCCGCTCAATTCGTAACACGGACTTTTCACGATCGAAATACGTTGTATAACCTTCTTCTTCGAATGTTTGTGTCATCATTCTTCGGATTTGTTGTAGTTCCACTTGATTTCATCCTTTCTATCATGAAAAAAAGCGAGTCAGCGCTCGCTTTTTTCTTAAACCGTTTCTAAAAATGCTGTCACTTGTTCTGGTGTCTTCCGCTCTTTGCCGACATAACGCCCTGTTTCTTCACCATCTCGGAACGCGACAAAACTTGGAATTCCGAAGATGTCCATTTCCTGGGCAATTTCAATGTGATCGTCGCGATCGACATAGTAAAATTCGAACGCGTCAAACGTCTGCTCGATTTCCGGCATGAACGGATCTAAAAAGCGACAATCCGGGCACCAGTTTGCTGAGAATAAAAAGACGGCCTTGCCTTGTTTTGCTGTATCGAATTCTTGTTTGGATTGTAATGTTTTCATGATGGTTTCCTCCTTTAATTTCCCTAGAAGTCATTGCCCTCATCATAGCATATTCAAATGTGACTGTGCGTTTTTGTGCTCGGTTTGCTATACTGCAACTAGAAAACACCTTGAAAGGACTTCACTATGGCAGATCAACCAATCAAACATCCGTTCGAACGCTTCGTCGGCTTCATCGGCATGACGAGTTGTTTACGTTACGGCTATTCCTTCATTGATTCCGAACGGAGCTTACCCGAAATCTTTTTATATTTAGTTGTCGGTTTCGCGGTCATCATTCTACTCGAAGCACTCGGAAAACGACTTGCTCGGAAATTACCTGTCGTGCGCATGCGTTACTTGATACCCCTCTATCTCGTTTATCTTTACATCTTCTTCACGAGTTTTTATTCGAGTTCATTCGGATTCTCTTTATGAAATGAAAAAAAGCTGATTCAAAAGGCATGTCCTTGTTTATCCACCATTCGGTCAAACAGACACATTCTTTAGAATCAGCTTTTTGTACTTAATATTCGATTTTCAAGTCACCATCTTGAATCCGACCGAGTCGAAGTAATAACCGATAGATGAGATAACTGATGATGCCAGGCGCAATAAAACATAATACGATGACGGCTACATAGTATTCCATTTCAAACCCCATCGTCTTCAACAACATCAATGGACCAACAAAACCACTCGTCCCCATGCCTGAGCCTTCTGGGTTGCTCTCAAGCATCAACAGAACAGTCGCGAATGGCGCTAGGATAGCACCTGCGATCGTAGGCGGAATGAGAATCCAAGGATTGCGGATGATGTTTCCGACTTGGAGCATCGATGTGCCGATACTTTGTGCGATGACGCCCCCGATTCCGTTATCACGATAACTGATGACACCAAAACCAATCATTTGAGCGGCACAGCCGATCGTCGCAGCACCCGCAGCAAGTCCATCCAATCCAAGCATGATTCCAAGTGCGGCACTTGAAATTGGCGCTGTCAATGCAAGTCCCATCACAGTAGCAATGAAGATACCCATGAACAACGGTTCGCGTTCCGTCCCCCAGCGAATTATTTCACCCAGATCGGTCATGCCTTTTCCAATCCATTTCCCGGCATAACGTCCAGCAACGAATCCAACTAGCAACGTGACGAACGGCGTCAACAGAATATCGAGTCGCGTCATCTTTGACACGAGTTTTCCGATTTCTGTTGCAAGTAGCGTCGCAATGTAACTACCTGCCGGTCCGCCAGCTTCATATCCAAATGCTCCAACCGCAACTGCTGCAAATAAGATGAGTGGCGGTGCTTCAAGCGCAAACGCTACGGCGACACCGATCGCTGGTCCCGTCAGAGCAATCGCCTGCTCGCCTAATTGAATAAGAAACCTTGCTTCGATACCACGATCTACCAACCCTTCTCCGATTGTTTGAACAATCAAGCCCATGATCAGCGAACTGAATAAACCAAGCGCCATATAACTTAATACAGTGATGAAATATACTTTAGGGCTAAGTGAAATTCCCTTTTGCTTGAACATCTTGTCACGTCCTTTACTCAACATCGCGTATCATTATACCAAATCCACTTTCGATTCGACTAGGCTGTTTTTCCAGCTGACAAGACAATCAACATCATTATGTTCTCACTACAATAAAATAGACGACGGATTATAAGTCCGCCGTCTATTTCATGAGGATGGTCCTCCCCGTTCGTTATTTACTTGACTTGCAATGTTGCCAGCGTCGTCGTATCAAGATTCGTGACGAGTTTTCGTAGCAATTCCTTCGCCGCATCATAATCATCTGTATGCATGATCGATGCGTGCGTATGGATATAACGTGCCGGTAAACCAACGACTGTTGTTGGAATACCATTGTTCGAGCGATGGATGACACCGCCGTCCGTTCCACCTGCACCGACGTAGTATTGATACGGAATCTTGTTCGATTCTGCCGTATCAAGGACATAATCCGTCATCTCTTTCGAAAGAATCATGACGCTGTCTTTAATACGGAGTAATGGTCCTTGTCCGAGTTGACCAAATTCCGTTTTGTCTCCTGACGCATCATTGGCAGGAGACGCATCGACGACGAACGCCACATCAGGATCGATAAGCGTCGTCGCTGTTTGGGCACCGCGCAATCCGACTTCTTCTTGAACCGTTGCACCAGAGAACAAAATGTTCGGATGATCCGCTGCTGTCGTCTCCTCCAACAATTCGATTGCCATTCCGACACCATAGCGGTTATCCCATGCTTTCGCCATGATTTTCTTCGGATTCGCCATCGGTGTGAACGGGAAAAATGGTACTGCCGGAATACCCGGACGTACACCAAACGATTCCGCTTCTTCTTTTGAATCCGCACCGATATCGATGAACATGTCTTTGATTGCCATTGGCTTATTGCGTACTTCTTCTGTTAATAAGTGTGGTGGAATCGACGCGATGACACCAGGGATGATACCGTTGTCTGTACAGATCGAGAACCGTTGGGCAAGCAATACTTGACTCCACCAACCACCGAGCGGTTGGATCCGTAACATCCCATTCTTCGTGATTTGCGTCACCATGAATGCCACTTCGTCCATGTGTCCGGCAACCATGACTTTCGGTCCTGTCGCATCCCCTGTTCGCTTCCCGAAAATCGAACCCAGTCCATCTGTAACGATCTCGTCCGTGACAGGTGTAATGCGTTCGCGAACGAACTGACGCACCTCGTGTTCAAACCCTGGTGCCCCATTTAATTCCGTCAGTGTTCGAAATAACTCTCTCGTTTTTTCATTCATATGTATCGCCTCCTGTTACCCATTATACAAAAAATTGCTTCAATCACTTAACCTTTTGTTTCTCTCTGAACGAATTATTTGGTACAGTAGGAATAGAACCTGTAAGGAGGGGAATTTTAATGAAAAAACGCTATTGGATTATCGGATTGGCAGCAGCTGTCGTCGCCGCTTTCGCAGTGAAGAAGGCCGTTGACAATAAACAACTTTCTGCCGAAGAAGCGCTCGAAATCACGAAACGCACATTTTCAGCAAAAGGACGTGTCCAAGGTGCATGGATCTCTGCAACACCGGAGGCTTACGCATATGAGTCACGTGACTACCAAAGCTATAAAGGTGGCATCTCGGTCCTTGAAGGTGATGACGAAAAAACGTATCAATTCACAGTCGATGCCGAAACTGGCGCATTACTCGAATACGCTTAATCAGAAGACCGTGCTTCAATCGATGAAGTACGGTCTTTTTTTCACGTTCCTATAAAGGAGGTATGATTCATGTCCATTCTTGCTACTATCTTCGTTTTACTTGTTTCCTTAGAGCACTTTTATATCATGGCTCTTGAAATGTTCTTTTTATCCTCTAAGGCGGCACGACGTACATTCGGACTGACGGATGAAGCGGTCGCATCTAAGCAAATCCAGACGCTTTTTGCCAATCAAGGTCTCTACAATGGATTTTTAGCTGCTGGTCTTCTGTTTGGTCTGATCCGTGAAGATATTGCTGTCCAACTGTTCTTTTTAGCTTGTGTGATCATCGCCGCACTCTATGGCGCCTTGACGGCTAATCGTTCCATTTTACTTAAACAAGGATTACCCGCCATACTCGCTTTCATCTTTGTGTTGTTAGCATAAAAAAAAGCCTCTACCCAAACGGGTAGAGGCTTTTTTGATTAGCGCGGGTTATCGTTGCGCTCATAAATCGGATTCATGTATTCCGAAGTAGAGTACAAACGTGGTACGACGATGTATAAGACGATCGCTGGTACAGCGATGATCAACAACATCAAGAGTACCGGTAACCAGTAAACGACTTTTTGATGAAGATTATCCGAGTTGCTGTCGATGTATTCTTTTACGCCATCAACTTTTGCAGCGTCGGCATTTGTCAACAATTTACCGCTATCGGCATTGAAGAAGTGAATTTCACGTTTGATTGTGATGAAGATGCCGTCACGAACTGTCTTGATGACAGCGATTCCGCCAATGACTTCTTCTCCTTTTCCGTTCGTGAACGTCTTCGGATCCTCGATTTTGACCGAACCTTTTTTATAATCGTAATGCGTCGTTGGTAATTCCTCATTTAATGCTTTTGTCATTTCTGAGGTATCAACCGCAGCAAGTACCGATTGACCGATACTTAACGCGAGAAAGAGCGCCGTTACGAAGGCTAAGCTTTTCTGCCACATCCCCAAATTCCCCCTTTACCTATAAGTACAAGTTCTTCAGTCAACAACATTGTACCAATTAATAAGAAAAAAGTGTGAAAGAAATACCAGGAAAATAAGAAAACTTTTTGTCTAAATTAATTTTGGTATGTTGCTTCCATCCGATAAATTGGTTGACCCATTGAAGAAAAGCGCTCTTCATACTCTGTCCGGACGTTATCCTCCGGTTCATTCGCATGTAGATCAAGCGACATCCAGTCAAAACGCATACCGTATGCCGACATCGTCATCAGACTCGATTCAAACAACTTTCGATTGTCAGTCTTGAAATGGATTTGTCCTTTCGCAGGTAAGATATCTTCATACGTTGAGAGGAACGTTTTATACGTCAAACGACGTTTCGCATGACGTGTCTTCGGCCATGGATCCGAGAAGTTCAAATAAACGCGCGCTACTTCACCTTTTTCGAAGTAATCACGTAAATCTTTCGCATCGACCGTCAAGACGCGAACATTTGCTTGTGGAGCCTCTACTAATTTTTGAACGATCGTCACTGCTACGCTCTCAAAAAGTTCAATCGCGATGAAGTTGATCTCCGGATGTTGGTTTGCCATCCCTGTAATGAAGGCTCCTTTTCCTGAACCCACTTCGATGTAGATCGGATTATCATTTTTAAACTCTGTCGCCCAGTTTCCTTTCAGGGATGCTGGTTCTGCTATATAGATCGAGGATTGTTCCTTCATATAATCCTGTGCCCATGGTTTATGTCGTAAACGCACTATCGTTCATCCTTTCCAAACTTAAATTATCCGCAGATAAGTTTATCATGATTCGGGTAATTATATAAGAACTTCTTCAATCCCGATTGAAGAATGTTCAGCAGTTCGTCACTTGAGAAACAGTGAGCAATCTACTACACTAAAGGTACGTAAGAACTAAAAAGGAGGGCTATACCATGGAAGACTTCTTGATTGCTTGGGGCTCCCCCATCGTTCTCGTCATGGGCATCTGTGCCTTATTCGTCTGGGCGACTTTCGGAAAAGTCGACGTTGAATAAGCGCAATCTCTGTACCTTGTGTAATCGTACACAAGGTACTTTTTTTATTCTCTAAACGAATTTAGGTTGGATTTACCATGAAACAGATGTATACTTTTTTCGAAACAGATTATTTATTACAGCTATCGAACACCAAAAAACGTTGGTAAAAAGGAGAATTGTAATGAACGAAAATAAAAACAGTGATTCAAAAGAACTAGTACAGAAGAAAACAGGTGCAGACTTAGTCGTCGATTCACTCATCGAACAGGGTGTAGATTACATTTTTGGTATTCCTGGCGCCAAAATTGATTCCGTCTTCAATGTGTTACAGGATCGGGGACCTGAACTCATCGTTGCACGTCACGAACAAAATGCTGCATTCATGGCTCAAGCCATTGGTCGCTTGACAGACAAACCAGGCGTTGTACTTGTAACATCTGGCCCAGGCGCATCAAACTTAGCGACAGGTCTTGTGACAGCAAACTCTGAAGGTGACCCAGTTGTCGCAATCGCCGGAGCCGTTACACGAGCAGACCGCTTAAAACGAACACATCAGTCCATGGACAATCAGGCACTCTTTACACCGATTACGAACTTCAGTGCAGAAGTGCAAGATGCCGATAATATTCCAGAAGTACTGTCCAATGCTTTCCGAACAGCGGAAACGACATCTGGGGCTGCTTTCGTTAGTATCCCGCAAGACGTCGGATTGAGCGAAGCGAACGTCACGGCATTCCGTGCGGTTGAAGCACCGAAGCTCGGTGTTGCACCAGAAGCTTGGGTTGAAGAAACAGCTCGTTTGATCCAAGATGCGAAGCTACCTGTCTTGTTGCTCGGTATGCGTGCGAGTCAGCCGGACGTCGTACATGCGATTCGTTCCCTGCTCAAACACGTCTCGATTCCTGTCGTCCAGACGTTCCAAGCGGCCGGCACATTATCACGTGAGCTTGAATCGAATTTCTATGGACGCGTCGGACTATTCCGTAACCAACCGGGAGATGCACTGCTCGCAGAAGCGGATCTCGTCCTCTCGATCGGCTATGACCCAATTGGCTATGATCCGAAATTCTGGAACCAACCGACGCACGACCGGACGCTTGTCCATATTGATCAAATGCGTGCTGAAATTGACCACTTCTATCGCCCAGACCGCGAGCTTGTCGGTGATATGGCGAAAACGGTCGATGCAATCGCCGAGCGCCTGCAACCACTCACATTACCTGAAAGTTCAGCTCAATTCCTTGAAGGATTACATCAACGTCTTGTCGATCGCGATGTTCCTCCTGTCGCGGATTCTCCGTTGACGCACCCACTCTATTTCATGAAGACGTTACGTGAAAAAATTGCAGATGATGTCACGGTCACAGTCGACGTTGGTTCTCACTATATTTGGATGGCACGTCATTTCCGTTCGTACGAACCACGTCACCTTCTCTTTAGTAATGGGATGCAAACGCTTGGTGTCGCGCTTCCTTGGGCAATCGCAGCAACACTCGTACGTCCTGGTAAGAAGGCCGTCTCGATTTCAGGTGATGGTGGATTCCTCTTCTCGGCAATGGAACTTGAGACAGCTGTTCGTTTGAACTCACCACTTGTCCACTTCGTATGGCGTGATAGCGGATTCGACATGGTCGCGTTCCAACAAGAGATGAAATACAAACGGAAATCCGGTACGTCATTTGGTGACGTCGATCTCGTCAAATATGCTGAGAGTTTCGGAGCAAAAGGATTACGCGTCAATCATCCATCTGAACTAGCCGCAATCATGGATGAAGCACTCGCGACAGAAGGACCAGTCATCGTCGATGTTCCGATTGATTATCGCGACAACATCGCGCTCGGAGAACAAGTTCATCTCGATCAATTGAACTGAGGAGGATTCACATGACACACGATAAAACGCTCGTCCAGATTTCAACGATGATGGCACTACTCGACGGAGTATTCGAGAGTGAAGTCACATACGCGTCCGTTATTGATCAACGAAATTTTGGTATCGGAACGTTCGACCACTTGGATGGTGAGATGATTGGTTTTGATGGTCAGTTCTACCAGCTCCGTTCAGACGGTAGCGCTCGACCACTTCAGCCTGAGACGACAACGCCGTTTGCGACATTGACCCGTTTCGTGCCAGAGCAAACGCTCTCCGTGACAGAAGAGATGTCAAAATCGGAATTCGAACACTGGTTGAATGAACAACTACCGACGATCAATAGTTTTTATGCCGTTCGAATTGATGGAACGTTCACAGAGGTGCAGACACGTACCGTCGCACGTCAAGAGAAACCGTTCGTTCCAATCACGGAAGCTGTCGCCTCTCAAAGCGCGCGTACTTTCGAACAAACGGAAGGAACACTCGCCGGTTACTACACACCACGGTTTGGTCACGGTATCGCCGTCGCTGGATATCATCTTCATTTCATCGATGCTGAACGCGCGGGCGGAGGCCATGTCTTTGACTACACGGTCAAGAACGTCACCGTCACATTCGAAGAAAAACCGCAGCTTGATTTACGTTTACCAACGACTGAAGCGTATCGGTCGGCGGATCTTGAAAGTCATGATATTGAAAAAGAGATTAAAATCGCAGAAGGTTAATCAAAAAAGCGTGTCGTTCCTTTTCGGAATGACACGCTTTTTAGTCGTTCGAGTATTCAAGTAACTGTTCTAGAAAATGATAGCTGTCCTCGACATCCGGATGACGCATATCTTCATACCAATACAAGGATAATACAGCTTGCGCTACGACATACCAATGCATTCGTTGTTTCAGATCATTCGTCAACGGATGACCATAATGCTCAAACCATTCGGGCCAAGCCGCTTCATCGACATAACTGTATAACATCATCCCGAGGTCATACGCACGGTCGGCAATGATCGCATCATCCCAGTCGTTCAGGTAGAGTTGACCGTCCGCTCCCGTCAACCAATTATTATGATTTAGATCTGAATGACAGACGACTTGTTCATCCGTTCTTACTTGCTCCAGATTTCGTTCGAGATAATCCATCGCAAGTTCTACCAATTCTGGATTCTCTAAGTCTTCTGGTTGAAAATATAAGTGACATTGGCGCAATAACTCATCAGGCTCGATCGGACGTTGGTCAAGCTGTTGTAGCATGAACAGCAATTCCTTCGAATCATGGATTTTCCCAAGCAAACGCGCCACTTCCGGACGTTCCATCATTTCCGGCTCCAACTCGTCGCCTTCAATGAATTGTTGCGCACTGATGACATCCCCGCTATAGATTCGTTTCGTCCATAATAATTTCGGGACGATTCCGTCCGCGGATAAAATCGCCAAGAACGGCGATGAATTTCGTTTTAAGAACAATTTTGATTGTCCGGTTGAAGCGATGTACGCTTCTCCTGTGATTCCACCTGCTGGCGTAAGGGTCCAGCCTTCGCCAAGCGCATCTAAAATATCTATTTCCATTATAATCCGCTCAACTTTTTTAGTAGATTTGCCTAAGGCACAATGCTTATCTTAACACGTCGCAATCGTCGTTGACAACGGAAGGACTTGAATCCTATCGACACCTTTCAGAAGCGGGTCGACCGAGGCATCATCCCCTTGGACATGTACATTCCAGCGCGAGTGATCGAGTGCGACTTCCACGATTTCGTGCGTCGTATTGTAGACAACGAGCGTGCGTTGCCACGCATCGTACGAATGGATCGCTTCGACTTCGTAGGCGATGACACCCGGACGTAAGTTGATGAAACGAAGCAGTTCTCGAACCTGATTCGCCCGGTGTAGACGGAATCCGCCATGCATTCTGCGAATTTGTAAAATCGTCTTGATATACGTAACGAGTGAGAAATGATCATCCCGGCGTTCCCAGTCCATTCGGTTGATTTCGTCCGATGCATTATAACTGTTTTCGACACCTTGTTTCGTACGCAAGAACTCTTGACCCGCATGCAGAAACGGAATGCCTTGCGCAAGCAAAGCGATCGTTTGAGCTAATCGACTCATCCGTAATAACTGAAGTTCGTCCGCTTCCGGACAGGAGATCTTCAATTTGTCGTACAGCGTATGGTTATCGTGCGCCTCGACATAGTTGATCGAATACGTCGGTTCCGGAAAACGTCCATACGTTTGGTTATCGATATGAACACTACCCGCAATCCCGTTTCGGACCTCTCCTTCTTTCCATCCGTCTCCGGCAACGAATCCTCGATCGTATGCACTGAACGTCGATCCTTTCAAGGCATCACGGAACACGTCATTAAAATGAGCGATTCGCGGCATTTGCGCAGCCGAGGCGCTCATTGCTTTGAATCGTTCCGGCAATGCCGTCGCAAGATCCCAGCCCTCTCCATACACAAGAATCGTAGGATCAATCGCATCGAGTGCTGCACGTACTTCATTCATCGTCTCAATGTCATGAATGCCCATTAAATCAAATCGAAACGCATCAATGCGGTAGACACGAGCAAAGTACGTCAAGCAATCAACGATGAGTCGACGCATCATGAATCGCTCGGATGCGGTATCGTTTCCAACACCCGTTCCGTTTGAGAGCGTGCCGTCTACTTCGTAACGGAAATAATAACCCGGAACGAGCTGTTCAAGAGAGGAACGCTCCCGAACAAAAACGTGGTTCATGACGACATCGAACGTAACACGAATCCCTGCTTCATGGAGTCGCTCCACCATATCCGCGTATTCTCGGACGCGAACGAGCGGTGCGACCGAACTCGCGTAGCTCCCAGCTAATCCGAACCAAAGCATCGGATCGTATCCCCAGTTATATGGCGACCTTGTTCGTTCATCGGTCGTTTCGAAGAAGTGGACCGGTAACAGCTGCAGATGCGTAATCCCGAGATCAAGAAGATAATCAAGACCTGTCGCATGTCCACGAGAAGAAACTGTTCCACGTTCCGCCACCCCTGCATATTGTCCCGGATGACTTGAACCAGCGGAACGATCAATCGTAAAATCGCGAATATTTGCTTCATAGATGACAGCGTCCGACGGTTTGACGAACAGAGGACGCGCGACTCGCTTGGGAAACCACTCGGAAATCGTCTGTTCAACGTCGGCGATGACACCGTAACGACCGTTCTCCGATATCGCATGAGCGTATGGATCGACGACTTCATGTGTGCCAACGTACGTCGTCACTTCATAGCGGTACCATCGTTCTGCTGATTCTTGCCCAAGTCGAAGGTGATAGGTACCTTGCTCTTGTCGCTCCATCTTGTGTCTTCCGAGTACCTGTTCATCTTGATCGTATACGATACACACGATTTGCTCTGCGACAGGCGACCAGACAGCAAAATGATACGTATCGTCTTCTTCCCAGACACCGAGCTTCTCTTCGTAACGGTACTTTCGCTCGAACGCTTCCGTCCGAACTAATCGATCAGGAACGACACGGATTGACCTGCCTGCTCCGAACACCTCATAGCGGCATTCTAACTCGACTGGTTCAAGAACCGTTAACTCATAAATCACGAACTGTTCCTCTCGATGCATTTCGGTCTGTTGAATTTCAAGCGGTTTCCCATCACATTCAAGCGACCAGTGGATTGACGGATTGCCTTCGATCTCGACTCGGATGCTTCGAAACGATGAGAACTCTGCCCGGATCACCGGTATTACCACCTCTTGGTTCGTCATGTCTTTCGCAACGACAATGCCGTCGCTTCCTCCCCTACTCTTGAATTCGTGACTGCCCTTCACTTAGAATTGCCATTTGAAACGGGATCGATACGGTCTCTTTTAGGATTTTTTCACACACCCGCATCTGAAACGCTTTTGTATGCGGCGCACTTGCATTCATTCGTTGCAGCCAGTTTGGAAACTCGACTTTATTGACGTAAGTCGTCGTCGTCTCTTTTGGAATCTGATCAAAATAACCTGAAGGTGCTAAAATGACTCGTTCGATCGGCAAGACATAATCTCGCCCAAGTATGACTCGTAGAATATCTTCCGTCCGCTTTAAACCGATGTTCGGATTCAAAATTTGTTTTGCGGATGCCTTGAACGGTTGTTCCCGCCACAACTTATCTCGCCGGATATGATAGATACTTTCGTCACCGTCAAGCCATTCCATGATATAAATCGCGGATGGACCGACGACGAACGGACTCAATTCGACTTCCCCGACTTGATATTGAATGACGGCTCGATAAAACATTGCATACTGTTCATTCAAGAGGTGTAACATCTGATAAAAATCTAAATGACGTTTTAACGGAATCCGCCAAATGTCCTCTTCGCCCGCTCCACCAGTGACGTTTAATAATTTTTGTAACTCGAGACGTTTTTTGTACCATTTATCAAACGCTCTTCGAGATAATTGTTTACCCGGAAGTTGAATGACTTCGCTTTTTTTCATCACTTGCCACCACTTCTTCGGACGGATGAGCGTTTCCCCGGGAAATAATTCTCCAGCCTCCCATCTACGATAGACATGAGCGTAATCAAGTGCCTGATGTTCACCGAACCGTTTTGTCATCTCAAGCGGATTTTTTTCAAATCGACTATCTAAGTCATATAGTTTCATCAAGATTGCGATGGGGATCACCTCATTCCTCTTTACCTAGATGAATCCGGTAAACCGGTTCATATCGCGGCGAAACGCCTGGTCGTACTTCAAACAGAATAAGTTCACGAACAGTCCATTCCACCGGTTGTATCGGATTCATCGTCCATTCTTCCGCCTCCGTGCGCCACTTCTTCGCGATCGTGACATGCGGAACGAATGGTTTAGTCGCACTTGGATCAATCAGACGCACTAATCGAAACAATTCCTCTGCTTCTGTTCCGAATCCGACGACACGTGGTCGCTCGTTTTGTCCAAAGGTAATTAGACGATCCAATCGAAGTACGAAAGGTTCGATCGTGCGCGCAATCTCCTGCAGTTGCTGTTTCCACGATTGTTGTTCTTTTTCATCCAATGGACCAAAAAAACGAAGCGTCAAATGGTACTCTTCTAACGTATAGACATTTCGAAAGTAATCAGATAGAGATAAACGATTAGCGATATTTGCTAAATCTTCAGAAGGAATCGGTAAGGCAACGAAAAAGTGTCGTTCCTGTCTCATCGTATCTTCACTCCTTCATTCGACCACTGACACTGTACAAGACGGCACCAAGAATACTGCTAATTGTATATACCCAAAAGACGGTATAGATTGTACTTTGGTCTAGCACAAACCCACTCATCAAGTTAAACAGCGCTGTCGCTAGCCCTGTCGTCGTTGCCATATATGTACTGACAGCTGTTGCGACCATCGTCTCTGGAACGAGTGACCGAACATAGTCTAATGCAACAGGGATCAACAATCCGACGATCATTCCTTGCATCGCAGACAATACCCAAAGCATGACGATCGGAAGCTCTAATGCGATCATCGCCGTACGAGCAGCTGACAGCAAGGAAATGAAGACAAGAACTGGAATCGATCCGAATCGTAACAATAGACGCGAAGCGATGCGCATGAACGGGATTTCGCACAGAACGGCGACGAAGAACAAGGTCCCGACGAGCGCGGTTGTCTCTCCACGAATCGTGACGTAGCTGCCAAAGTAATAGTTATTGGCGAAGATCGGTCCGAAGATCAAACTCCCTCCCGCTAAGAATAACAAGAAGCGTCGATTCGAAAAGAGTTGTTTCAACGGTACCTGTTGTTGATGTGAAATGTGTACGTTCCCCGTTTCTTCAATACCGATCAACACAAGAAAACCAAGAACCCACGCTGCACCGGTCGCATAAAAAATCAGACCAAGTCCGCCCTCCTCAGTGATTTGTCCAAGGATGAAGACGGCTAAAGCAAAACCAGCTGATCCAAAAAGACGCAAGGCGCCATAATCTACCTTACGTTTTCGTGTATATTCGATCGCTAATGTATCAACGAGTGGAATATGCGCGCACTGGAATAATGCCCAGACACATGAAATCAACAGTAAAAGTAGATAAGCGGACGTCAGTAAGTAACTTAATGTAAATACTCCAGCGGCGAGCATGGCAACGAGTAAGAGACGTTTCGGCTTTCCGAGTCGATCTGCCGCGATGCCCCAAACGGGCTGTAAGAAAATAGAGAGAATCGGTCCGATCGCAACGATTGTACCAATCTCTGAAGCGGACAGACCGAACGCATCGCTTGAGAAATAAAGCGCAAGATACGGAATGAGTGCACCTTGTCCAAAGAAAATAAAGAAATATAACGCTTGGAAATGATAGGTTTGACGATTTTTCACACGGAACTTCCTTTCAAGAAGCAATCCCCCCATCTTCACGATGCGGGGGATCATCAGTCATTATTTTGCGAGTTCATAAATTGCTTCTGCATAAATCGCGACAGCAAGCAAGAGTTCTTCAAAATCAACATATTCATCGACTTGGTGGGCAACTTCAGGACCACCTGGGAAGACTGGTCCAAATGCGACCCCTGCCGTCAACGAACGTGCATATGTACCACCACCGATAGCAATCAGATCAGCTGGTTGGTTCGTATGACGTTCATACACGGCACTCAGTGTCTGAATCAATTCATGATCCGGATCGACATGGTGTGGTGTCATATGTGTTCGAGTCTGTAACTCGAAGCCATATCCCGCTGCCGCTTCCTTGAGGATTTGCAAGCGTTCCGTGAAGTCTGCTGAATAAGGATAACGGATGTTGATCGACGCTGTTCCTTGCTCTTCTGCATACCGGAATACACCACCGTTGATCGTTAAGTCACCTGTCTCGTCTGAAGCAGCGACACCAATCGCTACACCGCGAGAATCACGGAACATGTGCGTGACAAGCTGAATATAACGACGACCGTTATAATCCAAGTGAAGCGTATTGAGGAAACGTGCTAAATGTAAGGCAGCATTTTTACCGTTATCCGGCTCCATGGCATGGGCTGCGACACCGTTCACATCAAGAACGAGACCTTCCGTTTCTTGCTTGACCGTCCCAGACAAGCCTTGTTCTTCAAGATACGTATGGAAATCCGTTTCAAGCGTCCCCAATTCGACGACACGAAGAAGTGCTTGGGCATGACCCGGAACCATGTTCGGACGTTCGCCGCCTTCAAAACGAACGAGATGGTAGCCTGTATCAGATGCTTGCGCTGGTTTCCCTTGCATCAATAACCCATCATACAGTCCTTTTTCCGCATTGATGATCGGGAAGTCGGCATCTGGTGCAAAACCGAGAGTCGGCATCTCTTCATGTTTGAAGTAATGATTCACACAACGCCATTCACTCTCTTCATCTCCTCCAGCAATCAAACGAATACGTTTTGAGAGCGGTAATCCGAGTTCTTTGACGATCTTCAAGGCATAATAAGCTGCCATCGTCGGTCCTTTATCATCGATTGCACCGCGCGCATACAGCTTCCCATCGACAAGCGTTGGGTTAAACGGACCGTATGTCCAGTGATCGCCACCAGCTGGTACGACGTCTAAGTGACAAAGAATACCGAGTAACTCTTCCCCTTGACCATATTCCAAATGTCCGGCGTATCCATCAACATTTTTTGTCTTGAATCCGTCTCGTTCCCCTGTCGCGAGCATCCAATCAAGGGCTCGTTTGACTTCTTGGCCAAACGGCGCGCCTTCTTCGATTGTTGATTCATCAAGTATACTCGGAATCCGCAGTAGTTCTTTTAAATCCTCTAATAAGTCCTTGCGACGCGCGAGTACTTCTTCTTTCCAATTCACCATCTGATTTCGCTCCTTCATTCTGGGTTGAATTCGTTTCCTTATACACCTTTCTAGTATAGCGAATATTCGTTCAGATACGAACATCCAAATTCTGTTTTCTTTTTTATTTGTTGAAATAACGAACATTCAAAGACATTAAAACTCCAATTATCGACTTTACAATCTGTTTGAATATGTTTTTTATGCAAACGTTCGGTTAAATCACTTGCAATTTAACATCAAAACGTTATACTAAAGGCGAAACAACTGGATATTGCATTGTCTTTTGTCACCCGAAGCTTTAGAACACTATTCTATCCATTGGGGGAGTGGTTATACCAATGAAAGATTCTACAGACCGTATGTTGACCCGGATTAAATCGATTTATCTCTACATCCAAGAGAACGGAGCTACTACGACAGCAGAGTTGGTTGAAGAGTTTGGCATCACTTCAAGGACCGTTCAGCGGGATTTGAACGTGCTCGAATACAACAATCTCATTGTGAGCCCTCGACGCGGTACATGGACGTCGAGCAAGAAACAAAAGCAAGCGGGTTGATCCACTGTTTCACTATGTATATCTTTCGATGACGCGATTCTTCGCGTCTTTTTTTGTTATCTTTTTTAAAACGTGGGGTATAGCTATTGGGAGAAGGAGTTGAGAAGAATGAATATTTTAATCATTGGAGCAAACGGAACGACCGGACGCAAGATGGTCGAATTGATCGCTAAACAAGGTGATCATCAAGCAATCGCGGTCGTACGAGAAGAAAATCAAATCAACGATTTGATTGCACTCGGTGCATCTGAAGTCAGACTTGGGGATTTGACGAAGGATGTCAGTGGTGTCATCAGTAATGCGGACGTCGTCATCTTTGCAGCGGGTGCTGGTGGCGCATCAGACGAATTGACGCGCGCCGTCGATCAAGAAGGCGCAATTAAAGTCATCGATGCAGCAAAAGCCAACGGTATCGATCGTTTCCTGATGCTCAGTTCAGTAGGTACCGAAGAACCAAAAGGTGAATTGAGAGTATATCTCGAATCTAAAGCAACAGCAGACGCACACCTCCAGGAAAGCGGACTCAATTATACGATCGTACGTCCTGGTCCACTCAGCTATGACGACCCGGCAGGCACTGTCGAAACGAAAGAGCATTTCGATTCATACGAAGATCGTAAGGTGTCGCGTGATGATATCGCAGCATTATTCGTTCACTTGATCGATCATCCGACACAATCTCGTGTATTCGAAGTACTCAGTGGTCCTTATCCAATCGCAGAAGCATTGCGTAATCAATAATCGAAACCCATAACAAAAGGCGATGGAATGTACGCTCATTCCACCGCCTTTTCGTTTTGCTTATTCAGGTTGCCACTCAAACAAAGACAGTTCCGCTGGCGTCAGTTCACGATAATCTCCGAGCGCAAGTGCCGGATCGAGTTCCAAGCGGCCAATCGAGCGCCGTTTCAAGAACGTGACCTCTTTCCCGAGCGCAAGCATCATCCGTTTGACTTGATGGAACTTCCCTTCCGTGATCGTCAATTCAAGCGTCGAGTCCGTTTCTGTCGTCGATAAGATGACAAGTTTTCCCGGCTTTGCTCGGTAGCCGTCTTCTAACGTGACGCCTGCCGCAACCGCTTCGATGTCTTCTTGCGTCAAGACACCTGTCACTTCTGCGTAATACGTTTTTTCGACGTGTTTCTTTGGAGACATTAAAGCGTGATTAAACGACCCATCATTCGTCAACAGCAATAGACCCTCTGTATCTTTATCGAGTCGTCCGACCGGGAACGGTTTGAAATACGTCACGTCTTCAAACAACAGATCAATGACGGTCTCATCTCGTTTATCTTCTGTTGCACTAATGACACCCGGTGGTTTATTCATCATCAAGTAGATGTATTTTTGATACGTAACCGGTTCCCCATACATCAGAACCTGTTGCGTCTCGACATCGACATGTTGTTTCGGATCACGCACGATCTCTCCATCGACTTGAATCGCCCCTGCCTTCAGCAGCAGCTTCACTTCTTTTCGGGAGCCTGCTCCCATGTTGGATAACAATTTATCTAGACGCATGACCTCGTCCTCGTTTCAATGAAATTTTACGTCCTAATACGACTTCTGCTAAGCCACTCCAAATCGAGAGTCCTGCAAAAATCACGATTCCGACTGCTGCACCTACGATCAGAATCAATAGAGACGCCCATGTCGTCTCTGGCAAGATGGATACCATTCCCCACTTGACGAGCGCGACACCCGCTCCCATCAAGGCGCTGATGATCAAGATCAACGACGTCCGGCGTAAGACCGTACTGAATGGGAACTTCACCGTTTGTGTGATCCGGAAGAACATCAAACCGGTCGCAACGAGATAGCCGATGATCGTCGCATATCCAGCACCTGTTCCATCACCCGTCAAATGAATCAACGGTGCATTCAAGAGATACTTCGCAAGTAATCCAGCAAGTGTTGCGATGATCGTAAAGTACTGACGGTTAATCCCTTGAAGGACCGCTGCCGTGACTGAATAAAGGGCAAGGAACAAGGCACTTGGTGCATAACTCAACAGATAGACCCATGCTGCCTGATCTTTCGGGAACAGGACGTGGAACGTTTCTTCACTGAGGAGAATCATACCGACGACAGCTGGAATCGTAATAAAGAATACGAGTTGATAGATCTGTGAAATTTGAGCCCGTACCTTTCGCATATCCCCCTGCGTAAATGAGGCTGTCAATAGTGGCGTCGCAGACAAAGATAAGCCCGTTGCGACAGAGACCGGAATCAAGACGATCTTATGACTATCCGCAATCAGATAGGCCGTCGCATTTCCAGCAGCTTCGAGTGTATAACCGATACTTTGTAACGCGGCATTCATCGTGTTCTGATCGATGACTTGATAAAGCGGCGTCGAAACTCCAACCATGACGATTGGAATCGCATATGCTAACAACTCTTTATACAAATCCGTTAACGGGCGATCCGGCGAACGGACGGTTTGTGTAGCGCGTAGTTCCTGTAAACCACTGGCACGCTTGCGGAAGTAATAAATCAGCACGGCTATACTTCCAATTGCGCCAATAAAGGCGCTAAATGTTGCAATCGTCGCTGCCCATGCAACCCCAGAATCAAATAAATAGATGGCGATGCTGACTCCTGCAAGCAAGAAGATGATCCGAACGATTTGTTCTAGGATTTGCGAAATCGCAGTTGGACCCATCGATTGATATCCTTGGAAATATCCACGCGTCATACTCATCGGTGGAATCAAGAGTAACGCAAAACTAACCCCTCGAATCGTCATCGTGACGGCATCGACGTATGAGGCTGAATCGACGTCACCGCCCGGAATGGCCCGGTGCGCTAAATACGGTGCAAGGAAGAATAAGGCAAGAAAAGAAACAACCCCGGTCAAGGACATGATCTTTAGACCAGATCGATACAATCGTTCACTCGTATCATATTCTCCTAACGCATTGTATTTGGCGACGAATTTTGAGACGGCAACAGGAATCCCCGCTGTCGCGACACCAATCATGATCGTGTAATAGTTATAGGCATACGTATAAAACATGATACCTGTCGCACCGACCATGAACTGAAACGGAAAGAGATAAATCAAACCCAGTGCGCGGGAAATCAGTGACGCACCGGACAGGAGCATCGTTCCACGAACGAATCCTGCATTGCCGGAAGAAGTAGACTGCTTATTACTGACTGTGGACATGGTAACATCCC
Organism: Exiguobacterium sp. EF_C8; assembly: GCF_054956715.1. Classification (NCBI taxonomy): domain Bacteria; kingdom Bacillati; phylum Bacillota; class Bacilli; order Caryophanales; genus Exiguobacterium; species Exiguobacterium sp. EF_C8. The sequence continues at coordinate 2,429,669 of NZ_CM143264.1, forward strand.
TCACGCTTTCTAATTTTTAAATCGACACTCTAATCGTGACTGTCTCATTATACAAGTTCTCTCGTACACAATTGCAAATCATTATACCGCTGTCTATCTTGAATTGAAAGAGACGGTTTGTTTACAGTCGCAACTTCTGCTAAAGTGAAACAAGCAGAATTCTATGAATGAGGTGACCTTATGTACGATGTAATCGTAATCGGAGGCGGACCAAGCGGTTTGATGGCGACGCTCGCCTCTTTACAAGCCGGAGCCCGGACGCTCCTGCTCGATAAAGGAAATAAATTAGGACGAAAGCTCGCAATCTCTGGCGGCGGACGGTGTAACGTCACGAACCGAAAGCCACTCGATGAGCTCGTCCAGTCGATTCCAGGAAACGGACGTTTCCTTTATAGCGCCTTTTCTCAATTTAATAATGAATCGATCATCGATTTGTTCGAAGGATTTGGTGTCGCACTCAAAGAAGAGGATAACGGTCGGATGTTCCCGGTCTCGGATAAGGCGGCAGACGTCGTTCGTGTATTGATCGATCAAATCCGTGCACATGGCGCCGAGATTCAAACAGACGCGCAAGTCGCTACGCTCGACTTCCATCCAGATGGTTCTTTTGCAGCTGTCATCTTAGAAAACGGCATGCGTCTTGAAGCAAAAAGTTGTATCGTAGCGGTCGGCGGACAATCTGTTCCGCACACGGGTTCGACGGGTGACGGCTATCCGTGGGCTGAAAAAGCTGGTCATACGATCACGGAACTTTTCCCAACGGAAGTCCCGATTTTGTTAGGTGATACGTTCATTCATAAAAAAACATTACAAGGACTGTCGTTGCGTGACGTTGCCTTAACGGTTCACGGTAAAAAGGACAAAGCAATCAAGACACATACGGGTGATCTACTGTTCACACACTTCGGTTTAAGTGGTCCGATCGCTTTACGGTGTAGCCAATATACGATCAAAGAGCGCAAACGATCGAAAGAGACGATCGTTCATCTATCGATCGATCTCTTCCCGGATGAGTCGCTTGGTGCATTAACAGAACGCTTCCAGGCAGCACTTGCGGCAAATCCGAAGAAATCGGTTCGGAATGCCCTTCGTGGTTTTGTACCAGAACGATTGCTTGAACTCCTGTTCGCTCGAATCGGCTTTGGCGATGAAGTTTGTACACAAGTAAAGAAACAGGACTGGACGGACTTCCTGCAACAATTGAAACGATTCCCACTCAAAGCAACAGGAACGCTCGATTTCGATAAGGCCTTCGTCACTGGTGGCGGTGTCTCGATTAAAGAGATTGATCCCAAAACGATGATGTCGAAAAAGGCGGAGCGATTATTCTTCGCTGGCGAAATTCTTGATATCCATGGCTATACAGGTGGATACAATATCACAGCTGCGTTCGTGACGGGTCATTGTGCCGGTAGTCACGCTGCAGAGATGGCACGTGACACTGTCTCTTAATACAAAAAAGACCCGATTTGTCTCTGTTAATCAGAGAAATCGGGTCTTTTTTCTACATCAGTCAATCGGTGTGAACGATCGACTTGAGAATTTATCCGTGACGACTAAGGCGAACAATTCATTATCTTGTACAAAGATTCCTTTTGATCCATACACTTTCGGACTCGCTGTCTCCCCCGTAATCGTTTTCTCTTTCTGATCAATCGAATAAAGATAAAGTGCTTCTGAGTCTAACGTATAGATCCGACCTTGCCGTTCTGCAAGACCAATCGGACGGAATCTGGATTCAAATGCTTTTTTCGCATCACTTCGCATTCCGCTCGCCGCTTCGATTTTCTCTCGTTTGATGATCGACAAGTACGGTGGTTTTTGCTTTTTCTTTAAGGCACGCTTCTTCTTTTCCGAAGCATCTGGATCAATCTTGATTTTGTCCTCTTTCATTGCAAAGTAAGTCAATTCAACACGACCAATCGAGCGAATTTGATTGATTGTATAGAATTCTTTTTTCTTCGCATCATATCCAAGACCATGGAAACTGTCTCGAATCGTCGTCCCTTGTACTTTTTCGCGTTTTTCTTCACTCCAGACGCCATCTTTTCGTTTAATCGTGACTAGAATTTGATTCGACGTCAATAAAGCGACTGTCTCTCCATCAACGAGTGTCATCCCGTCAAGACCAGACAATAAGAGTTTCCCTTCTTCCAACTGAAACGTCGCATTGATACGTTCTCCAGTTCCACTGATTTCAAAGAAACGGTAGTCCTCTGTTACGACGAGGTACGAACCTATGGAATCATCATATAACATCTGTTGAACATTTTTAATTAACGGTTCTTCTGGATTCGGAATGGCTGAAGGCGTTTTCGGTGGCACCTGTTTGACAGCTGCCTGATGCTTCGATTGCGTCTCGATTTTCGCGAACGTTTCCTGAATACGTGACAACGTCTCTGGCTTCGAGAAGACGAGCAGTATACAAAGAATCAACCCCGAAACGACAGCAAAAATCGTTGTATAGACTATATAAGATCGTTTCATTGATGATAATCGCCTTTCTTTCTCGGTTTCTGATTCAGTGTAGCAGAAGGACGTTCAAAAAAAAAGCGGACTTGCGACGGAAATGAAGAAACCCCTTCCATTCGCATCAAGTGAATGAAAGGGGTTATGGCTTAGTTCGCCACGATATTGATCAATTTTTTCGGTACGACGATGACTTTCCGAACCGTCTTGTCGCCAATCCATTCTTGTGTCTTTTCATCAGCAAAGGCAAGTGCTTCGATTTCTTCTTTTGTCGCATCGATGTTGATTTCGATTTTCGAGCGAACTTTACCGTTCACTTGAATGACGAATTCCATCGTATCGCTGACAAGTTTTGATTCATCGAATGTTGGCCATGCCGCATACGTCAATGTCTCTTCAAAGCCAAGTTGTTCCCACAGTTCTTCACCAAGGTGCGGTGCGACTGGTGTTAACAATTGAATGAATCCACGAAGGAAGTGACGCGGGAGAACCGGCTGTTTATTCGCTTCGTTGACGAAGACCATGAGTTGCGAAATCCCGGTGTTGAACTGAATGTTCGCGAAGTCTTCCGTGACCTTCTTGACGGTCTGGTGGTATGTCCGTTCGAAGTCAGCATCGACTTCCGTGACGTCTTGAATGTCTGCTGTCCGTTCGAACAAGCGCCAAACGCGATCGAGGAAACGACGCGCTCCGTCAAGACCGTTCTCAGACCAGGCAACCGATGCATCGAGTGGTCCCATGAACATTTCGTATAAACGTAACGTATCAGCACCATGCGACTTGACGATTTCATCTGGGTTGATGACGTTACCGCGAGATTTTGACATTTTCTCGTTGTTCTCTCCAAGGATCATTCCTTGGTTGTATAACTTCTGGAATGGTTCTTTTGTTGGTACGACGCCTGCATCATACAAGACTTTATGCCAGAACCGTGCATACAACAAATGAAGAACAGCATGCTCTGCCCCACCGATATAAATATCGACTGGAAGCCAGTATTTTAATTTTTCTGGATCCGCAATCGCTTCTTCATTGTGTGGATCGATGAAACGAAGGTAGTACCAGCAGCTTCCGCCCCATTGTGGCATCGTATTCGTCTCGCGACGGCCTTTCATTCCTGTTTCAGGATCTGTGTAATCCAACCAGTCTTCAGCAAGCGCAAGTGGTGATTCGCCCGTACCAGACGGTTTGATTTCTGGAATGATTGGAAGTTCAAGCGGTAATTCCTCTTGATTGAGTGTTTTCATTGAACCATCTTCCATATGAACGACTGGAATCGGCTCGCCCCAATACCGTTGACGACTGAACAACCAGTCTCGGAGTCGATACGTGATTTTTTTACGACCGACTTGGTTCGTTTCGAGTTCAGCGATCATCGTCTCGATTGCTTCTTGTTTCCCAAGTCCATCAAGCATATGCGAGTTGACGTGTTCGCCCTCTCCTGTGTAGGCTGCTTCGTCGACATTTCCACCCGCGACGACTTCAACGATCGGTAAGTCGAATTGTTTCGCGAATTCGTGGTCGCGCTCATCGTGTCCTGGAACAGCCATGATCGCACCTGTTCCGTAAGAAGCAAGGACGTAATCAGCGATCCAGATTGGAAGACGATCGCCTGAGATCGGATTGACCGCAAAAGCACCCGTGAAGACACCCGTTTTTTCCTTCGCTAAATCCGTTCGCTCGAGATCTGACTTCGTTTGGACTTGCGAAATGTACGCATCGACGGCTTCCTTGTGATCCGCTGTCGTGATGTCAGCTACGAATGGATGCTCCGGTGCAAGTACTAGATACGTCGCACCGAAGATCGTGTCCGGACGTGTCGTAAAGACCGTGACTTGTTTTTTATGTCCATCAATCGTGAAATCAATCTCAGCACCCTCAGATTTCCCGATCCAGTTGCGTTGCATCTCTTTGACAGAATCCGGCCAATCGAGATCATCCAGATCTTCAAGAAGGCGATCCGCATATTCCGTGATTTTCAAGACCCATTGACGCATCGGAACACGCACAACCGGATGATTTCCGCGTTCGGATAATCCGTCGATGACCTCTTCATTCGCAAGGACAGTTCCAAGTGCCGGGCACCAGTTGACTGCGACTTCGTCTACGAAGGCAAGTCCTTTTTCATACAACTTCGTAAAGATCCACTGCGTCCATTTGTAGTATTTTGGATCCGTTGTGTTGATTTCACGATCCCAGTCATACGAGAATCCAAGTTCTTTAAGCTGACGCTTGAACGTCTCGATGTTTTTCGCTGTGAATTCGCGTGGATCGTTTCCTGTATCGAGCGCGTATTGTTCTGCTGGTAATCCGAACGCATCCCATCCCATTGGGTGAAGGACATTGTATCCTTGCATCCGCTTCATCCGTGCGAGGATATCCGTTGCTGTGTAACCTTCCGGATGACCAACATGGAGTCCAGCACCTGACGGATACGGGAACATATCAAGGGCATAGAACCCTTCTTTTTCTGGATCTTCTGTCGTGACGAAGGCGTTGTCTTGATCCCAACGCGCCTGCCATTTCGGTTCAATTTCGCGATGATTGTACGGCATGTCTTTTCCTCCTCTAATCTAAAAAAACCGGTCTTCCGCCCCTAAGAAAAGGGACGAAAGACCGGTTTGGCTTCCGCGGTACCACCCACGTTGTCTGTCTATGACAGACCGCTTGATTCACGGATAACGGTGTGAAAGACCGGATTCGCTACTACGACTTCACGAATCGTGCTCCCTGACGAGTTCACGGTTGTTACCGACTGGTTCGCACCTTCCACCAGCTCTCTTGACGGCACCTTTCCCCTACTACTTCAGTTCCATGCATTTGACTATCTTTTTCTAGTGTAATCTGTTTCTTCCTCAAGCGTCAACGCTTCCGTAAAATTTCCTCGATTTCTGCGTGTGATTGCGCGACATGATCCGCTTGCTCTAAGCGTTGCGTTGGCATCCGGTCATCAAGAAGCGCAATCACTTCCATGCCTGCTGCTTTCGCACCAATCATCCCGTTCGCAGCGTCTTCAATGACAAGACAGTTCTCGGGTGCGTGTCCAATCCGCTCTGCCGCAAGTCGAAAAATCGCGGGATCCGGTTTCGAACGGATGACTTCTTCTCCACTGACGTAGTGCGTGATCGGAAGCCCATAATGACGGATGACACGTTCGATTTTCTGAAGTGAACTCGAAGAAGCAATGCCGATATCGTAACCAAGAGTCGCCGCTTGTTCGATGACTTGTGTGACGCCTTTTTTTAATCCACACTCCTCCGGCTTTGCATGAATTTGAAACAAGCGATGTTCTTCCTCAAGCAACGCACTAGCTGTTTCTTTCAGCTGATGCTGGGCGACGAGTTCTTCCCACATTTCATCTCCTGTTTTTCCCATGAACGTCGCATACTGAACCGGATCAAGCGGAATCGATAACCTTTTGAACATCTGTTGATGCACTTCAAAGTAGCGAATCTCACTATCTAAGATAACCCCGTCCATATCAAAAATCAGACCGCGTTTTTTCACGATAACTCCCCCTTTATTGATCGATCCTGACTTCAGCATATCAAAAAAACGACTACACGATGTAGTCGTTTTCATACTCTCATTATCTATTTAACTAGTTGCCACCTGAATACCAGCTTGTCGATACGCCGGAAAATAATCGGAATCAGCATTTGATCCGTATCGTACGCAGAGCAAATCATATAGTGATGGCTGCAGGATGGATTTTCCTTGATGATACTCAAATAGTCGATATCCAGTGTAACGGCATTTACTCTCAAAAAGACTATCCCGTTCTTGATACCCGCCCCCAAGATGTTGTTCGACGAGTCCCCGTGCTTTTGCCTGAAGAATTGCTTCGTACTCAAGTCGCTGATTCGGGAACATCTTCGCTTCATCCCGCTTACAGCCGATCAAATGACCGTGGGCGTATTCTTTTCCAAGCAATACGAAGTATCCCCCAACCGCTTTTCCGTCGATTTCCGCCATCAGTAATAAGGGCTCACAAAGTGGGTTCGTCTCCATCAATTGCTCAAAATACGTCGCGGTAAAATAATAATGAGCCGAGGCATTCTTCCGGTCCATCGTTTCATGATACAACGCTAAAAAAACAGGTAGATCGTCCCGTGTTCCTGTTCTGACGGTTAAGGGTGAAGCAAGCGATTTACGAATCATGCTTCTCGTCTTCTTATGAAATGTCTGCATGATATCTTCAAGTGAAGGACGCAAATCAATACTCGTCGTATGACGGATGAAGGAAACTTTTGTCCAGTCCTGCATAAACCGTTCATTACCTGTTAATGGATTAAAGCGGATCATTTCCGAGACGATCGATTCTTGCTCCGCCCACCTCTCAAAGGATAAACGAGCCTGCTGGATCTCGGACGCAGTCAGTCGACCGATGATTTCCGGTCCGCCATAGCCGTACGGGGTAATGAGATCTGAATAAGGCGTATCAAAAATACGACGCTTCAAAAAAGGATAAAACAGTGTTCCTGCATGACCTTCATAAAGAAATAATACCGCTTGCTCAGACGGTCTAGCGTTGAGCGTGACGTATTGGTGACTATAGAAGATATCAAGAGGCTGTTTCTGTACGTGTGTCGTCCAAGTTGCGGCATCTGTGATGAATTGACACCTTTCCATCCGTGCACCTCCAGTCAAAAAGAAGCAACGTTCATATGACCTTTCTTTTCAAGTTCTTGATTAGAAAGTACCCGTTTCTTTGCCGAAATATTCCATATTATTAAATGTTTGTTTTATAATTTTCGAACGAATGATGTAACAAAAGACAGCTGATCTATTGTCCGCTGTCTCACAAGATAAAGCTCATGATGTGGTTTTAGGAATAGCACGAAGGAAAACAACTCCTGCTAACAGGATCAATCCAATTAAGGTCAAGAAAACTGCTGACATACCTGATAAATCGTAGATCAAACCTCCAACTGTCGGACTGATCATCCGCCCTGCTGAAGCAGCGATATTAACGTATCCTTGGAATTCTCCTTCTTTTCCGATTGGCGCAAGTCGCGCCGCCATTGCAGGAACCGCTGGCCAGATGAACATCTCACCGATTGTCAGAATGATCATCGCCACGAGGAACATCTTGAAGCCGCCTGCAAACGGAACAATCAGATAAGAGAGAAGGAAGATGCCTGTCCCGGTCATCAGTTGGCGTTTCAAATCATCTCCAAACCAACGAAGAATTGGTGTTAATAAAGGTTGTGCGAACACGATAAGCGCTCCATTGATTGTCCAAAGAATCGAGTACTCGGAAATCGTGACACCGAGCGATTTCGTATGGACAGCAAAGGTCCCTTGCCATTGCACATAAACGAACCAAAGTAAGGCATAACCGATCGAAACGAGCAACATCGTCCGTGCGGATCCGCGCGAAAGTGGTGTGCGTGTCGTTTCGATCTCGTCATGTGCCGCATGCATCCGCGCTGGCGCCTGAATCCAGGACAAACCGACAAACAAAATGATGGCAAAGACGATATAGAGAACGAGATTGGCGATGAAGATGTACTGAATCGAAAAAGCAGCAATTTGACCACTAACAGCTGTCCCGAGGGCTACACCGACGTTTTGCGCGACATAGATCGCATTAAAGGCGCGGCGTCCGCCTTCCGGCCAGATGACGCCCGTCATTGCGTAGATCGTTGGGAAAACCATCCCACCGACGAATCCAATCAATCCAAGCATCGCGACGTATCCAATATACGTCTGATGAAATAGCAACAAGCCGACGGAAGACAGGACAAGTCCGATGACACTGATGACAAGCGTCTTCTTTCCGCCGAGTCGGTCAAACGCTTTTCCGCCTAAGTAGTTCCCAACGATTGCTAAGGCTGAGTTGACGAATAACGCCATTCCGGCTTTTGTCATCGACTCCCCTAAATATTCATGAATATATAATGTATTGAACGGCCATAAAAAAGAGGATCCCGTCGTATTGATGGCCATCGCAAGGACGAGGATCCAGACCGCTTTTGGTAATTTTGGCATACCTTTGGTCCTCCTATTTCATTCTCAACCTTGCCACTTTACGCAATCCCTCCCCCGCCTGTCAAGCCACTTCACTTTTCGTCAATGACTCAAAAGATGGTATAATGCAGGAGGAATCATACATACGATGATCATGTATAAAGAGAAAAACAGCCCATAGGAACAGGAGTCTATGCCATGTCACTTGCCCGTGTACTACCTTATACGAAACAATTACTGGAGTCCGTCATCGAACCTGGTGACTGCGTCGTCGATATGACTGCCGGAAATGGACATGATACACAGTTCTTAGCAGAATGCGTCGGTCCAGAAGGTAGAGTCCTTGCGTTCGACGTCCAAGCTCAAGCCATCGAGGAATCGACACGACGTCTCGACGAAGCCGGAATGTTAGAACGCGTCGATCTTTATCACGAAAGTCACATCCATGTTGGTGCGCGTCTTTCGGACGAACGACGGCCTGTTCGTGCCGGCGTCTTCAATCTCGGATACTTGCCTGGAAGTGATAAATCGATCACGACGACAGGTGAAGAGACGCTTGAAGCACTCGACGCTCTCCTCCCGGTACTTGCACCTGGTGGTCTTGTCGTCCTTGTCGTCTATCACGGTCATCTTGAAGGAAAACGGGAACGCGATGCTGTCCTCGATTACGTCACAGCCCTTGATCAGCAAGGTTATGCCGTTCTTCAGTACCGCTTCTTGAATCAACAGAATCATCCACCGTTCATCATCGCGATCGAGAAAAAAGTGCGCTGACAGTAGAAATAAAGAAGTGATGGCTTCCGCTATGGAAACCATCACTTTTTTCATTCTTCGACTAATTTAAAAAACAACAATAATTTTTCCGCAAACCGTGTATTCAACCGTTCAAAGCTGAAATGCGGGAAACCGTGTAGACGTTGTAAGTAAATCTGATCGCCACCCATTTTCCGACATACTTCGAGTGTCAGTTTGACGTCTGCGAACTGATCGTCTGGTGCATAAAAACAAGCCAAGTTTACACGAGGCAGTTTTTTTCGTTCCTCGTCATGTACGACGATCTCTTCTTCGATTTCCCGGTACTGCGCATACGTCAGTTCACCGATGCGAACGGTATCTTCCGTACTTTGACCAAACGGCAACGTACCGAGTGGCGCATCGGGACGGAAACGATCAAACGCACTCGCGAAGACTTGTTTGACACCTCCGAGTTGTTTCGACGGATGCCAATCAAACAATGGTGAAACGAACGCAAGACTTGCGACTGGTAGTTCATATTCTTGCAACAGACGATTGACGACGAGTGCCCCCATGCTACAGGCGATGATATGAATCGGTAGCTTTCGTTTTCCTGCTTCGCGTAATGCTTCTTTTAACAGTTGACCGTGCTCTTCAAACGAAATGCGACGTGGTGCGTCGACGAGTAGCACTTCATACTCTCTTTCGAGTACTCGAATCAAAGCTTCACTCGGACGGGCACGCAGTTGTAACGGATAGACTAATACGATGATTCCTGTTGGTTGTTCAACCACAAACTCACCTCTTCACTTCATACTTCCTTTTCACGATACCTTATTTCAAACGCAAACGAAACCGTCCCGAGACGGATTTCACGAGGCAACATGGCGAAGACGAACGACTGATTCCGCTTGCCCAAATACTTCTTCCGTCATCTCACTAAGTTCTTCAAAACCAAATGAGGTCAGGAATTGACGCGCTTTATAGTTACGTGCTTCCACGTAGACTTCGAGTGGGACGGCTCCTTGTCGTTCGAGTTCACGAATCAGACGTCTTCCGATTCCGTTTTGCTGATATTCCGGCAAGACGTAAAGCCGAATGATCTCCCATGTTCCTTCGACATCAACAGCATGAATGAAACCGACGATTTCCTCGTCGATGATTCCGACATAAAAATACTCTCCCCGTGCTTCTTCCGCCGTCCGGATCGCACGAACGACTTCTTCTTGCGGATACGCCTCCTGCACGAAATGCGCTTTCGAACGTTCGGAATAGATTTCTTCATACGTATCCAACCAAGATGTGATAGCAATGTCATGAATACGTCCTGCATCAGCTGGAATAGCTTCGCGTATTTCCATAATCGGAACCCCCCTTTATACTCATACAAATCGACTCATGTACTTTTACCCTTTTCTAGAAAAAACATTCGTTTCCTGCAAAGTTCCGCGGAAACAAAAAAGCCCGAAAACCCACGTAGGATTTCCGGACTTTTTGATTATGCGAAACGTTTTGCTTGTTCTTCAAGAACTGCTGCTTTATCTGTTTGCTCCCATGGAAGCTCAACATCTGTACGACCGAAGTGACCGTATGCAGCTGTTTGACGATAGATCGGACGACGGAGATCAAGCATGTTGATGATTCCAGCCGGACGAAGATCGAAGTTTTCAGCAACCAATTCGACGAGTTGTGCTTCAGGAAGTTTTCCTGTGCCGAATGTATCAACTGCGATTGATACAGGGTGCGCGACACCGATTGCGTACGCAAGTTGAACTTCTGCTTTGTCTGCAAGACCTGCAGCAACGAGGTTCTTCGCGACGTAACGTGCTGCGTATGCAGCTGAACGGTCGACTTTTGTTGGATCTTTACCTGAGAATGCTCCACCGCCGTGGCGTGCGTATCCACCATACGTATCAACGATGATCTTGCGACCAGTCAATCCAGCATCTCCTTGTGGTCCGCCAATGACGAAACGACCAGTTGGGTTGATGAAGAATTTCGTTGCTGCGTCGATGTATTCAGCCGGGATGACCGGTGTGATGACGTGTTCTTTCAAATCAGCTTGGATTTGCTCAAGCGTAACTTCTTCCGCATGTTGTGTCGAGATGACGATCGTATCGACACGAACCGGCTCGTTGTTCTCGTTGTATTCGACCGTGACTTGTGTTTTTCCGTCCGGACGAAGGTAGTCGAGTTGACCGTTTTTACGCACTTCTGCCAAACGGCGTGCGAGACGGTGCGAAAGCGAAATTGGAAGTGGCATGAGTTCTGGTGTTTCTTTCGTTGCGTAACCGAACATAAGACCTTGGTCTCCTGCACCGATTGCATCGATTTCTGCATCAGACATGCTACCTTCACGTGCTTCAAGCGCTTGGTCGACACCAAGAGCGATATCTGCTGATTGCTCATCGATCGATGTCAATACAGCACATGTATCCGCATCGAAACCGTATTTCGCGCGTGTGTAGCCGATTTCACGAATCGTTTCACGAACGACTTTTGGAATGTCGACGTAAGTGGATGTCGTGATCTCACCTGCAACGAGAACGAGACCTGTTGTAACAGAAGTTTCTGCCGCAACACGTGCGTTTGGATCCGCTGCAAGAATCGCATCGAGGATTGAATCCGAAATTTGGTCACAGATTTTATCTGGATGACCTTCAGTGACTGACTCCGACGTGAATAGTCGGCGATTAAGGTTTGTCATGTATGACCCTCCCAAAAAAGAATTTGACGGTGTACTCATTTCCCCTAGTTGAGTGGGACGGTAAAATGAAAAAAACCTTTCCAAGTCCAAAAAATGGTCAGGGAAAGGTTGTGCGTTCTTCCTTTACCCTCTTATCGTTCGAAGTGTTTACTTCGCTTCAGGAGAGCACCTTTTCCCTCATTAATATATGAATTAATGTAGGACGGTTGCCGGGTTTCTTCGGGCCTTGTTCCCTCCACCTGCTCAGAATAAGAGTATCCGTTACGAATTACATGATATAAAGTTGTACCTACTCTGTCAAGCAAGGTTTCAAATTCTAGTCGAAACTTTTTAAAAGAGATGTTAAACTATTAATGCTGAAAGCGTTTCCAGATAAATAGAAATCAGCACTAGAAAATGATTGCGCTCCCTTTAGTATGTCATATATAATGAATGTGTCATACTAAATGCAGTGAGCCAAAACCAACGTAGGGGAAAGGTGGGGTCAGGATGCCGATGACGGTCCTGAATATCGAAGAACTACTCAAGAAAGAGCATGTGTTCAAACAACTATCTGTTGCTGAACTTGTCGAACATGCGATTCGAAACGAAGAAGGTGTCCTTGCTGAGAACGGCGCACTATCTGTAGAAACGGGGAAATTTACAGGTCGTTCACCAAAAGATAAGTTCATCGTCCGTGATTCTTCCTGCGAGTCTCACATTGATTGGGGTCATGTTAACCAACCGATGGATGGAGACAAATTTGAACAATTGTTACAAAAGGTTCTTCGTTACATGAACGAAGCCGATCAGCTCTACTACACAGAAGCTGCTGCTGGGGCAGATACGCACTTCACCCTTCCGGTTCGTGTGCTCACACAATACGCTTGGCATAACCTGTTTGCCAAACAACTCTTTTTACGCGAGTATCCTGAAGTGGCTGCCTTCGAACCGTTCACGGTCGTCTACGCGCCACATTTCAAAGCAGATCCTACCGTTGACGGAACGAATTCCGAGACATTCATCGCCATGTCGTTTGAACACCGGATCGTCTTGATCGGCGGAACCGAATATGCGGGCGAAATCAAAAAATCGATTTTTTCCGTCATGAACTACCTCTTACCACAAGAAAATGTCCTTTCGATGCACTGTTCAGCAAACGTCGGACACGAAGGCGACGTCGCCTTGTTCTTCGGTCTATCCGGTACTGGTAAGACCACCCTGTCAGCAGACGATAGCCGTCAATTGATCGGTGACGATGAGCATGGTTGGTCGCATGACGGCGTCTTCAACATTGAAGGTGGATGTTATGCGAAGACGGTCAATCTGTCACGCGAAAAAGAACCGCAAATTTTTGATGCGATCCGTTTCGGAACTGTCCTTGAAAACGTCGTGCTCGATGAATCTCGTCATCCTGATTACGATGACACATCGTTGACAGAAAATACACGTGCTGCTTATCCGATCACAGCGATCGATAACATCGCTGTTCCATCACGGGCTGGTCATCCGAAGACGATTGTCTTCTTGACGGCTGATGCGTATGGCGTCTTGCCTCCGATCAGTAAATTGACGAAAGAACAAGCGATGTATCATTTCCTATCAGGTTATACATCAAAACTTGCTGGAACAGAGCGTGGTATCACGGAACCGGAAGCAACGTTCTCGACATGCTTCGGTTCACCATTTCTTCCACTGATACCTGAAAAGTATGCGACGATGCTCGGAGAACTGATTGATCGTCACGGTGTGACCGTTTATCTCGTCAACACAGGCTGGACAGGCGGTGCTTACGGGACAGGTAGTCGAATGAAGCTATCGTATACACGGACGATGGTCAACGCTGCCGTCAACGGAACACTTGCAGCGATTCCAACAGAAGAGCACCCAATCTTCGGACTTCATATGCCACTTGAAGTTCCTGGTGTTCCAAGTGAATTACTCAATCCGGTACGCGTCTGGTCAAATCCTGACGAATACAACACACAAGCGCGTTCGCTTGCTGAGAAATTCCAACATAATTTCCTTCGTTTCGAAAGTGCGACGGATGCGATCAAGTCAGCAGGTCCATGTCTATAAAAAAAAGAGCCTCAGGGCTCTTTTTTTTATAGAATGGCATCTGTCTCTTCTTGAAGATGCACCTCTTTTTGCATAAGCCACTCCTGACTTTCCGTCAGTAACGCATATGCTCGCGGAAGTGATACACCTAACCGTTGACTGAGCAATTCGAACTGTTCGAAATCACCGCGATCTGCGCTGATCGCAAGCACTAGACAATCCCGGAACGGATGGTCTTTTCCTTGGAGGACAATCTTCAAGGAATCCTCGATTGGCAATTGATCGATGATGTCGTCAATATCAACGGACAATAACGCATCGATATGCGATAACAAGCCGATCATATAGGCACTCTCTTGTTGCAGCGTCCTTGTTTCTGTTGCAAACAACTCACAGAGCTTTGCGCAATGTAAGGAAGAACGCAGCAACTCATTCGACCATTCATAAGGACTTGCGAGCTTCATTTCACGTAAGACAATCAACGAAATCCAGCTTTTAAGTTGAGCGAAGCCAAGTAGTGAGATCGCTTGACGAACGGAACTAACTGTATTGCGTAATCCCACTCCCGGAGAATTGATTAGTTGTAATACCTGGATGCTGATATACGGATTGGCTTCGATTTCATCAATGACTTCATCGTACTTCTCATCCGTATCAAGCCACTTCAGCATCTTTAACAACACCGGCAATTGTGGTGGAACAGCTTTCCCTTTCATCAGCATCGGTTTAGCATAAAAATAGCCTTGGAACCAGTCATACCCCATATCAAGACAACGTGTATGATCCTCGTGCGTCTCGACACGTTCAGCAAGCATCTTAATATGAGGATAATTACGTCGAACGATATGCAAAATGGCACTTTGCTCGCGAGGGGAAATTGCCTCGATGTCGATTTTAATTAAATCGATCAACGCAAACAATTCCGCTCCGTGCTGTCGAAGTAAATCTGTCACAAAATCATCTAGTGCTAATGTGAAGCCTGCTTCTTTCCAACTATGCAGAACCGACAACATTTCAGTATCAATATCAACTGTCTCTAAAATTTCAATGACGAATCGGTTAGGATCTAAATAATGAATCAGATCACTTTTCAACAAATCTGACGTAAAGTTGACGAAAAGTTTTTTTCCTTCCGCGACATGTTCCACCCCCATATGGACGAGTGTATTCGTCAATACATCCATCGTCGCTAAATCCCCATCAAAAATAGTCATTTGTTCAATCGAACGATACAATAATTCAAATGCATCAATTGATCCAACTCGATTAACGATGGGTTGACGTGCTAATAGGATATCCATCGTTCTCCTGCCCCCTCCATTGTCCTCAGATGGTTTCTATTATATCAAAGTTTACTTTTTAGGAGATTATTGTTTTTTACAATGTATCAATGGTCTGTTTTTTCAATCTCTATGCTTCATCTTCCAAAATACAAAAAGCAATACGACAAACGTCGTATTGCTTGAATCATGTATCATATCGGTTCCAAATGCCTGTCTCGAACCAAGTCAAAATATCACGCGTCACACGTAATTTTTCATGGATCGGGAACTGATGTGCATACGCATAAGTCTGAAGCAGGGTTTGGTCGGGATGACGTGCAGCATAAGCCGTCGCATGTCGTAAACGAACGTTCTCATCATACGCACCGTGAATCAATAATACTTCACCTTGAGGAGCGACATGAAGCGGCGAGCGCACCTTATACGCCTCAGGTACGGTGTCTGGTGTCCCCCCCGTATAGCGACGCAACATTTTTTGCATCGTCTTCTGCTCCTCGTAGGTCCATGTCAACTCGGTCACGCCTGCCCACGACACCGTCCGCGAAACTGGACGATGATGAGCCAGGAGTAATGCCATTTGCCCCCCACGAGAAAATCCGAATGCATGAACATGCGAGACACGTTGTTGCAACCAATCGAAAGCACTGCATGCGTCTTCGACATCCCGATGTCCGAAATCTTCTTTTCCTGTTCCGCCTAAGTTTCCCCGATAGAAAGGTGCCATGACGAAAAAACCAGCCTGCGCGAACGCGAGCAGCCGTGTCGGTCGAACCATTCCGATAGATCGTGTGCCACCTCGCAAGTAGAGAATCCCCTGTCCGTTCGCGACTTGCGGAAGTACGATATAGGCACCGACGCGCTCCCCGTCTGTCGTCGTATAGAACATCCGAAACGTCCGAAACGGACCTTGCCGCGGAAGTTCAAACCAATCGGCGTTCGCTAAGTACACGGAGTGTCTCCGGAAGGACGCGGTCCTTCATCATGAAACTGTATTGTCGGTTCGTATCGAGACGATCAGGGAGTTCCTCGAACAGAAAAGCACCATCTGTTTCATCTACAGCCAAATGGGATGACAGCGATTCGATTTGCGCGAAGTAGATATTTTTAATGATCGTATCCCCTTTTCCGGCAACACGATATTGCCCGATGTACTTCAAGGAATCGATTTTTCCGCCTGTCTCTTCCATCACTTCACGACGTGCGGCCTCTTCTGCCGTTTCACCCGGTTCAACCTTCCCACCCGGAAATTCATATCCGCGTTGCTTATGATGGGTCAGCAACCATTTCCCTTCGTACACGGCAATGACCCACACATGTAGAGGGCGATCCGAGAACGGATGGTCCTCAAAACTTAACTCCACTTGATTTTGATAATAATCCAAGAATGTAATCACGTACGTGCACCTCATTTCTTCTTCTAACTTCACTTTACCTGTTTCACGGGTATTCTAAAAGTGAAAACGCTAGGATTGCCTATAAATCTGGAAAATGATTACTCGTCCTCATCTCGTGAACGTAAAAAAAACAGCCGATGTTCCACTAAGGAACAATCGACTGTCGTTTTGTATTACTTCAAACGTGCTTCGAGTTCTGCTTTTTCTGCTTCGAATCCTGGTTTTCCAAGAAGAGCGAACATATTTTTCTTGTACGCTTCGACGCCTGGCTGATCGAATGGATTTACTCCAAGGAGGTAACCACTCATCGCACATGCTTTTTCGAAGAAGTAGAACAGGAATCCGAGGTGATACGGTGTCATCTCTGGAAGTTCGACTGTCAGGTTCGGAACTTGTCCGTCCGTGTGCGCAAGCAATGTGCCTTCTGCTGCCTTATCGTTGACGAACTGAATCGACTGTCCTGCGAGGAAGTTCAATCCATCAAGGTCCTGAGCGTCTTCTTCAATCGTCAACGCGTGACGCGCTTGTCCGACTTTAATGACTGTCTCAAACAGATCACGACGACCTTCTTGGACATATTGTCCCATTGAATGAAGATCGGTCGAGAAATCAACTGCTGCTGGGAAAATCCCTTTGAAGTCTTTTCCTTCAGATTCGCCGTACAATTGCTTCCACCACTCTGATACGTAATGAAGTGCTGGTTCGTAGTTGACGAGTAGCTCGATCGTTTTCCCTTTCGCATACAATGCATTTCGGACGACTGCGTATTGGTACGCTTCGTTGTCAGCTAAGTTTTCGCTCGCGTAGCGCTCTTGTGCGTCACGTGCCCCTTGCATTAACTCTTCGATCGAAATTCCTGCTGCTGCGATCGGTAATAGACCAACTGGCGTTAACACAGAGAAACGTCCGCCGACATCATCTGGAATAACGAATGTTTCGTATCCTTCAGAATCTGCGAGTGTTTTTAATGCACCGCGGGCTTTGTCCGTTGTTGCGTAAATCCGGTGTTTCGCTTCTGCTTTACCGTACTTTTCTTCCATGAATGCTTTCAAGAGACGGAACGAGATTGCTGGTTCTGTCGTCGTACCTGATTTCGAGATAATGTTGACCGATACATCTTTTCCTTCAAGTACTTCAAATAAATCATGCAGATACGTTGATGAGATATTATGCCCTGCATAGATGATTTGTGGTGCTTTACGCTCGTCTTTTGATAACAAGTTATGGAATGAGTGTCCGAGCATCTCGATTGCCGCACGTGCACCGAGATACGAACCGCCGATTCCGACGACTAGCAACACATCAGAATCCGACTTGATTTTTTCTGCAGACGCTTGGATACGTGCAAACTCCGCTTGATCGTAGTTCGTCGGAAGATCTACCCATCCTAAGAAATCACTTCCTGCACCTGTTCCTGCATGAATCGCATGGTGGAGCGTCTTTACGGTCTCCGTCATGTGTTCTACTTCATGTTGACCTACGAATTGTAGGGCTTTCGAATAATCAAAACGTACTGTTGACATGCCATCGTCCTCCTTATTCATTCGCAACGAAATGCGACCTTCCTTTTCATTAAAACGCAAGAAGGAAGGTCGTTCAAGTCTTTTGTGAAAAGATTAGCAAATGTTACGAGTTGTTATAGGGCAGCTGTCACGATTTGACGAACATCCTCGTTTCCGAGTGATTTGAAGTTTCCGAAGTCGCCGCGAGTCATTGCTGACTTGACGATTGAATCGACTGTATCTTCTTTGATGTCGTAATCCGCAAGACGGTTTGGTGCGCCGAGTGATGTCCAGAAAGCACTAATCGCGTCGATTGTCGCATGTGCTGCTTCCATCTCTGATTTACCTTCCGTGTCGACGTTAAAGACGTTCTCACCGAGTGTGACGAAACGATGTGCGTTTGATTCGTCGAGTACGTGGCGCATCCAGTTCGGGAAGAGAATGGCGAGTCCACCTGCATGTGGGATGTCATGAACAGCCGAGACAGCATGTTCGATGTTGTGTGATGCCCAGTCGCCGCGTGCTCCCATTTGAAGAACACCGTTGAGCGCCATCGTACCAGCGAAGAGAATCGTTCCACGAAGTTCCACGTTTTCGAGATCGTTAACGAGTTTTGGTGCTGCTTCGACGACTGCTTTCATGACACCTTCTGTCATGCGTTCTTGAACCGGTGCATGTGCAGGATGGAAGTATTGTTCGAGACAGTGACTCATCATATCGACGATACCGTAGATCGTTTGATCTTTCGGTACGCTGACTGTGTATTTTGGATCAAGAATTGAGAATGTTGGGTACGTAAGCGGACTACCCCAACCATATTTCTCTTGTGTTTTCCAGTTCGTGATGACCGATCCTGAGTTCATCTCAGAACCTGTTGCTGCAAGCGTCAAGACTGTTCCGAATGGGATGACTGTTTTGGGTGTCGCTTTACCGATGACGAGATCCCATGCTTCGCCTTCATACGGGATACCTGCTGCGATCAATTTCGTGCAGTCGATGACAGAACCGCCACCAAGTGCAAGTAATGCGTCAACGCCTGCTTCACGTGCAATTTTTATTCCGCGTTCTGCAGTTTCGATGCGCGGGTTCGGTTCGACACCGTCGCATTCGACGTACTCGATTCCTGCCGCATTGAGTTCACGTGTGACATCATCGTAGACGCCGTTACGTTTAATACTTCCACCGCCAAAGACGAGCATGACTTTCTTCGCACCGAGTGCTTCGAGTTGTGGTTTCAGTTGGCTGACTTGACCGTCACCAAAAATAAGTCTTGTTGGATTGCGATATTCAAAGTTTTCCATCTGTGTTGCCTCCTCAATAAGTAATGAACACCTTACATTATCCACACATTCCCCTTTCGCATCTAATTTAATGCTTATTGTATGTAACAATCGCAAAAAAAAAGAGAACCGACCGATGTCGATTCTCTCATGTGGCTTATTTTTGGAAGTTTGATTTTTCAATCCATTCTTCCAATTTACCTTTAAGAACGTTGAATCCAGGTGCTTCTTCTTGTTTGAAAGCAGGACCTGCATCGCGACGTCCAGCGTTTTTGCGTGGACCTTTCGCGCGTGCTTCACGTTTTGGAGCTTCCTGAGTTGCTTTGATCGAAAGCTTCATTTTTTTGTTAGCTTCGTCGATGTCGAGAACTTTAACAGTTACTTCATCGCCAACTTTTACGTAATCGTTGATGTCTTTTACGTAATCGTGTGAGATTTCTGAAATGTGGACGAGACCTTGTGTTTGCTCGTCAAGTGCTACGAAAGCACCGAAGTTTTGAATACCAGTTACTTTACCAGTAACGACTTGGTCTTTTTCAAAGTTTGCCATAATGTATACACTCCCTAACTAAATTCATCAACTTATAATAACACACTTTTCTTGTATCGTAAAAAATATTTTTGGAATTTGTTTATTTTTTATTTCACAAGGGAACATTTTAGTAGCAAGACTTCAAGTATTCCCCCTGATTCTGCCGAACTTTCCGAGTTCGGCCCTTTTTTTGTTCTTTTACTCAATTGACCTAAAAAACAGATACCGAAAAGTGATGTGAGCGACTTTCAAAACGCTCTAATAAAAACAGACAGTCTCGGTCTGCTCGCTTTCCGCGGACAAGCCCTCATGCCGCTTCAGATGCGTCGCATCTTCCAGGGTCATGACGACTTGTTTTTCCGCAGGAGTCGAGCAGAACCTCACCTGTCCTAGCGTAAAGGAAATATAGAGTAGAAGCAATCATCAATTGATCTAATTAATCCTTACAGGTCATCGAATCCATTCGCATCCGTTACTTTCGCATATGAACGTGATTTTTGTTCGAAGAAGTCTGATTTC
This sequence comes from Exiguobacterium sp. EF_C8, assembly GCF_054956715.1. Lineage (NCBI taxonomy): Bacteria > Bacillati > Bacillota > Bacilli > Caryophanales > Exiguobacterium > Exiguobacterium sp. EF_C8. The sequence goes on from NZ_CM143264.1 coordinate 2,450,100, forward strand.
GTCGCGTTCATCGAATCATCTGAATACGCCCGAATCCATGGCATGACGTCTTCGTCGTGCCCTTCATAGAGATCCGACAAACCGATGACGCGAAGGCGTTTGTTCGCGAGATATTTAACATAGTCACGCATCTCACTGACGTCAAGTCCGTCTAGATCACGTAAGACGTATTCGCTCCACTCGATTTCAAGATCAACGGCACGCTTGAACGTGTCATATACGAATTGTGTGAATGAGCCATCGGCATCAATTTCCGGATGCTCCGACAAGACAGCACGTAACAATTGGCTGATGAAGTACGAGTGTTGCAATTCATCACGTTGAATATAGCTGATCATCGTCGATGTTCCGACCATCTTCTGATGGCGCGCTAGATTATAGAAGAAAGCAAAGCCAGAATAGAAGTTGATCCCTTCAAGAACGATTGAAGCAACGAGTGATTTCGCGAAGTTCTCTGGTGTCCGGTCATTTTGGAAATCTTCGTATAAATCAAGAATGAATGCATTACGCTTCATGACCATATCATCGTCTTTTGCGATATCGAAAATCCGGTTTTGTTCAGCCAATGGAACTAAGCTGGATAAGACGTAGCTATACGATTGATTATGAACGACTTCCTGTTGCGCGATGATGGCGAGAATCGCATGAACGGATGAGTCTGATGTGAACATCGCTGATTCTAAGATGTAGCGTGTCTGAACCGAGTCAAGGATCGAGAGTAGCCCAATGATTCGTTTGAATGCATCTTGTTCCCGTTCACTCAATTGATTCCATTGTTGCATGTCTTTTGACATTGAAATCTCATCTGGAATCCAAAAGTTCGATAACAGTTGTTTGTAGATCGAATAAAACTGTGGATACGCAATGTCGTTCCAGTTGACGATGGCACTTGTTTCGCCACCGATGATCGCTGTCGCGCGATTTGGATGACGTGCATCAAGCAGTTTGATTTTTTGTAGCTGTTCCATGTGCTTCGACTCCTTCTTGCTGTAATTGAAGAATGGTCCGTCTTGTCCATTCCTTGACGAGATGCGGGCGATTGCGTGGTGACTGTTCGATTTTCAACAGTTCTCCGGCAAGCGGGACCCCGAATTTCGAGAGGTGATACGCCATCTCATCGACGGCGCGACAATATTTGACGAACATCTTATCCCCTGTTCCAAAAACAGCTGCCTGCGGAATCGCATGCGTGCTCTCCTTCAAAACCGTTCTAAGACAGTCGCGCATATCGTCGGGTAATTGCCCATCTCCCCACGTATACGAACCAAAATAGACGATATCATAAGGCATTAACTGATACGTCGTCACTTCGTCCGCAAACAACATCGTCGGCTCGATTCCCATCTCAGAACACGTCTTCGCGACGAGTTCTGCCACCTCCTCCGTGTTTCCACTCAATGACGCATATACGATTGCTGCCTTCATGATATCGTCCTCCTTATCTTATGATGAACACGATTCACATTCGTCGATCTCAACCGTCGTCGAACGCGTGTAGTAGATCGTCTTCATCCCAAGTTGCCATGCTTCCATGTGCATCTCGAGTAATTCTTTTGCTTTGACGTTATTTTTCACGTACAGGTTAAAGCTGATCGCTTGGTCGATGTGACGCTGACGCGAAGCATTTTGACGAATGCTCCATAACTGGTCAATCTCAAACGCTGATTTATAGAACCAGTTCGTTTCCGGTGTTAAATCCGGAACGGTAACTGGGATCTTATAGTTTTTCTTCTCTTCTGAGTAGACTTTTTTATAGATTGGATCAATCGATGCCGTACTTCCCGCAATGATCGCCGTCGATGAGTTCGGTGCGACTGCCATCAAGTAAGCGTTCCGCATCCCGTGCGCCGTGATGTCGGCTTGGAGACGATCCCAATCGAGTTCATCCGTCGTTTTGTAGTGGCGACGTTTGATGTACTCTCCTGTTTGCCATTCTGAACCTTCAAAGAGACGGTACGCGCCTTTCTCTTTCGCAAGTTGCATCGACGCATCGATCGTCAAGTAAGCGATTTTCTCGTAGAGACGGTCTGCGTATTGCACCGCTTCGACCGATTCCCAACGGATACCTTCGAGCGCGAGCAGATGATGCCAACCGAATGTTCCAAGACCAACGGCACGGTATTTTTGATTCGTCAATTGTGCTTGCGGAACATCGATCGTATTCAAGTCGATGACGTTATCAAGCATCCGCATTTGAATCGGAATCAATCGTTCGAGAACATCTGAACGAACCGCACGTGCAAGCGCAATCGATGATAAGTTACAGACGACGAAGTCACCTGGTGTCTTCGTGACGATGATTTTACCGTCTTCTGTATATTCTTCTGTCACGGTCGTCGGACTCATGTTTTGCATGATTTCCGAGCACAGGTTTGATGAATAGATCATGCCTGCATGTTTATTCGGATTCGCACGGTTAACGGCGTCACGGAAGAACATGTATGGCGTCCCTGTCTCAAGTTGCGAACGCATGTAGCGTTTGACGAGATCAATCGCTGGGACTGTTTTTTTGCTGAGACGCGGTTCGTTGACACATGCTTCGTATCGTTCCGTGAAGCTACCGCCTTGTTCTGTCTCATCGAAATAATCTTCAAGGCTGAAGCCCATAATCGTCCGAATTTCGTGTGGGTCAAACAGGTGCCAGTCTTCTCGTGCTTCTACAGCACGCATGAAGCGGTCTGGTAAGTTAACGCCCGTGAACAAGTCATGTGTCCGAAGTCGCTCGTCCCCATTGTTGAGCTTCGCATCTAAGAACTCGAGGATGTCCTTATGCCAGATGTCAAGATACACGGCGATTGATCCTTGGCGCATACCGAGCTGATCGACGCTGACTGCCGTATTGTTCAATTGTTTCATCCATGGGATGACACCACTTGAAACACCTTTAAAGCCTTTGATGTCTGATCCACGTGAGCGAATTTTCCCCATGTAGACACCGATTCCGCCGCCACCCTTAGAAAGTGTCGCTACATCCGTGTTCGAGTCATAGATGCCGCGTAGCGAATCATCGACTGTATCGATGAAGCATGATGAGAGTTGACCATATGATTTACCGGCGTTCGAAAGCGTCGGTGTCGCGACCGTCATGTAGAGGTTCGACAATGCCCAGTAGGCTTCTTTGACGAGTTCTAAACGACGTTCCTTCGGTTCGTTCTGCATCAGCGTCATCGCGATGACCATGAATCGTTCTTGCGGTAGCTCGTACAAATTTTTGACGTGATCACGTGCAAGATACCGGTCTGCCAGTGTCCGAAGGCCAATGTATGTGAACAGGTGGTCGCGGGAAGGATCAATCGTTGCCGACAGTTCGTTGATGTCTTCTTTCGAATACGCATCCAGTAAATGTTTCGTGAAGATACCGATTTCTGTCAGCTTTTCAATCAATGTATACAGCGAACCATATCGTTCTTCCGCTGCATATCCGCGGTTTTCACCCGCTTCTAGATATAACCGATTTAAGTAAGTCGCTGTCGCTACGAATGTCCAGTTCGGCTCTTCTGCCTTCAACATATCGAGTGCATGCATCGTTAACAGTTCATAGACTTGATCTGCTTGTAAGGACTTCCCTTCAAGCGCTCGGATGGCACGTTCTGTATAGCGGTCGATATCAAGTTCCGGATACGTTTCCGTCGCTTGTCGAATCACGACATATACGTCTTCTATTGTCATTGCACCCTTAAAGATGCGTGCTGTATTCAGTGGAGATGCCACTATGAACCACTCCCATTCTCTATCGTTAAACAGGTTCGCATTACACGATGAAATACGCTAAACTAAAAAAAGACGTCCTACATATAGAAAGAACTCTACAAGTATCACTCTATATATAGACGTTTTAGACGTTTTTAAACCTGTTAATGTACAAGATATAGGTTATCACTGAAATCTAAAAAAATAACCCCTTGCTTTGAAATTCAGGTCAAACAATTTGAAAAAGGCATCATGACGCCTTTTGAGATATATTGAGATAGCGAGCAAAACATATTATAAGTTCACGCGAACCCTTAAAATAAAGATGAGTCATTTCTCCTATCAGAAGAAAAATATTCTCTTCGAATTTTCTGATATACTGAACGTACCGATCTTCCGTTTGGAGGAAGAAGGATTGAATCCAACTATCATGAAAAGATGACATATGGCATATACGTATGTACGTTGAAAGGAGCTTACCTATGCAAGTCGATTACACACCAAACCCGAATTCCGTCAAAATCACGCTCGAGGAACAGCGCTTCGGTGCGAAAAGTACGAGTGTCAAAAAAGAAGATACACCGGAAGATACGTTGCTCGCATCTTTGATTGCTATCGATGGCATTGATAATCTATTCGCTTACGGCGACTTCGTGACGGTCACGAAAGAACCAGAAGCAGAATGGAATGAGCTGCTACCACGTATCGAAGCAAACATGTAAAAAAACAAGAAGACACCTGTTCCTGAACAGGTGTCTTTGTTCAAGGAGCGATCGCTGATGCCAACCGTATCCATCATCATCCCGACATACAATCGTCCTCGCGAACTAGCAGAAGCGCTAGAAGCGTTGACACGTCAACACTATCAGGACTTCGATGTCATCGTCCTAAACAATAATGGCGACGATGTCTCAGCAGTGACCTCTGCCTATCAGGATCGTCTGCAGATCACATATGTCGAGTTACCTGAAAATCATCACGTCCGTGCTCGAAATCACGGTGTCATGCTCGCTTCCGGTCGGTATATCTTACTTCATGATGACGATGACCTCTTATTACCGAGTCATCTCGAAGAGGCAGTCGGTGATCTCGAAGCCGGCGCGGATCTAACGTATACGGACGCGGAGCTCTTTACGTATCGCTGGGAAGACGGTCACCGGATTGCACTCCATTCCGAACCGTTCGCGTACCCGTATGATCCGGAGACGATCCGAGAAGACTCGACGTACATTCCGTCCGGATCGCTCTACCGTAAATCGCTCCACGATCAACTCGGTCTGTTTGATGAAGACGTCTTCAACTACTGGGACTGGGACTGGATTTTACGCGTCGGTAAGGATCATTTAGTGTTACATCCGGCACGAGCAACCGTCCTGTACGCCTTCAACCCGTCCGGCAATCATGAGTCGGCACGACAAGACGCAACGCGACGCGTCTATTTTGACCGCCTGGTCGAAAAACATCAACTTCCGACACGTGAAATGAAGAACTTCCATATTGTTCAGGAAGAACGACGCGCACGATTGCGACAGACACGCCGTACCTTCAATGGTCAATTGACAGAAAGTGAGTGATTCCATGTACACCGAAAAACAACTCGAATTATTAGCACTATTAACACAAAATGGTCCGATGGACGTAAACTTACTTGCGCAGATGCTCGATTGGGAAGCGTCAGAAGTAGCAGCTTCGATCGAAACATTCAAACGTGACGGTGTCCTACTCGGCTATACCGCCGTCATTGACTGGCAAAAGATTCATGCCCATCACGGCGTGACAGCTTTCATCGATGTCAAAGTCACACCAAAACGGGGACGCGGCTTTGATGAAGTCGCAGAGCGGATCCATCGTTTCCCGGAAGTGACGTCCCTGTATCTGATGTCAGGCGCATATGACTTACAAGTCGTACTTGATGGCAAATCGCTACAAGAAGTGTCTCAATTCGTTTCTGAAAAATTATCAACACTCGACTCCGTCATCTCGACGACGACCCATTTCCGCTTAAAGACGTATAAGCACGATGGCGTTCTCTTCAGTCAGGATGATGACGACAAACGATTGAAGGTGTCTCCATGAAATCTTTATCAACACGTGTCGAACAGCTAGCCCCATCCGGCATTCGTCGTTTCTTTGATTTAGCCGGATCGATGGAAGATGTCATCTCACTTGGTGTCGGTGAACCCGATTTCGTCACGCCATGGAACGTCCGAGAAGCAGGCTTTGCAGCACTTGAACAGGGCTACACTGCATACAGTGCTAACGCCGGTTTACTCGAGTTACGTCAGGAAATCGCGCTTTACATGCAAGAAAAGTTCGCCATCTCCTATTCGACGACGGAAGAAATCATCGTCACGACCGGAGCTTCGGAAGGACTTGACCTTGCGTTTCGTAGTTTGATCAATCCGGGAGATGAAGTCATCGTCGTTGAACCGGCGTTCGTTTCATATGCACCCTTGATCGAACTTGCTGGAGGAATTCCTGTCGCCGCTGCATGTCACGCAGAAGACGGTTTTGCGATTCAACCGGAAACGATCGAACAGTTGCTGACGGACAAAACGAAAGCAATCATTTTCTGTTTCCCATCGAATCCGACAGGCTCGACGATGACACGCGATCAATTAGCGGACCTCGCGTTACTTGTTCAAAAGCATGATTTATATGTCATCAGTGATGAAATCTATGCGGAGCTATCCTACGAAACGGAAGCGATTTGTTTTGCGACCCTTCCTGGTATGCGGGAGCGGACAATCATCATCAATGGTTTCTCGAAAGCCTTCGCGATGACGGGCTGGCGGCTTGGCTTCACTTGCGCACCACCTGCGATCACGCAATCGATGCTGAAGGTCCACCAATATGGAATGATGTGTGCACCAACACTCGTCCAGTTTGCAGGAATTGAAGCGCTCCGTTCTCGTCATAAGACGGTCCCTGATATGGTGACAAGTTATCGCCAACGCCGGAATTACTTCGTCAAGGCGTTAAACGATGCGGGTCTCCCGACGCACTTACCAGGCGGTGCCTTTTATGCTTTTCCGTACATTGGTCATACCGGGCTGACGAGTGAGCAGTTCGCCGAGCAATTGTTGCTCGCTGAGCGCGTCGCCGTCGTTCCAGGATCCGTCTTCGGAGCAAGCGGTGAAGGCTATGTCCGAGCAAGTTACGCGAGTTCAATCGAACAACTGCAAGAAGCCATCGCGCGCATTCAGCGCTTCATGAAAAAATGGCAGACTCAGGATGAGACAACATCGTCTCATTCACACTAAAAATAAGCCGCTTGCTCAAACGAGCAGGCGGCTTATTTTTAATCGACATAGAAAACAAGAAACATCCGATAGTCGTCTTCCGCATGATACGGCGAGACTGGACCGAGTTGTGGCGCAAAGACTTCCAACCGATACGGTGAGTCCTTAAAGTCAAGCGGTGTCCGTTCCTTGATCAAACGTCCCATTTCATCCGCCAGCTCTTTGACTTCAACTAGACTACGCGAGCGTTCCATCGGTGCTTCGAAGACGAACGCCTCGATTCCTTCAATCGTTGCACAACGTAGGAAACGCCGGAGCGAAGGAAGTGCCGTCTCCATATTCTCCTTTAGCGTTTGATCCTCTTCGTACGCAGGGGCTCCCCAGAGACGTGCCTCACTTCCTGTCGCACTCCGGAAGTGATCAATCGTTTTTTCGGTAATGGGATCACGTGTCAAGGCAAAGCGTGTTTTATCCCGCTTGAGATTCTTTTCATTCGTCCGATCGATTTCCGACAGTAAATCGAGTTGAAGTGGTCGTGCTAAACGAAATAATTCCCGTTGCAGACGTGCGATGGAATGACCGATTGGAACAATTGTATCCTTCGCTTTAGGCGGTTTATCCCCTTCGTATCCATTCATGACGCGTGCGACTTGACCAGCTTCATGCACAAGTCGATAAAAGGAACCATCCTGATCATCGTTTACCGTTCCGAGTGTCTCATGTTGCACCGCAAGATCCGTCACGTATTGATTGGCAAGACACGTCGAGATCATCAAAACGTCGACAAGTTCTGAACGAAGAGCTTCTTGATCTCTTTGTTCGAGTGCTTCGCCGACTTCACCGATTTCTTCTGTCAAGCGTGCGAGACCAGATAGCGGTCGAAAATAACCTCCGAGTGAACGAATCGTCGCATCAACCTTTTGTTGCAGTATCTTCATCTGTTCCATCTGTCTGATCCTCCACGATTGCTTGACGTACTTGCGCCTCCGTCTCTTGTTTGACACGTTTGGCAAACGCCTGATTTTTCTTCCATTCTCGGATTCCAACGGATGTCGCAGCAATCAATGCAGCAAATAATCCGATTTCTCTTTTACGCATCGCTTTCTCCTCCTTTTGAATGACTCGTTCCCTACCTAAACATGATATGATGATATCAATTCTACATAATCCAGTAAGAGGTGTTGCTTGTGTCGACTGAACGTCTTTGGCAAATGGCCCGGTTCTTGACGGTGATCTTCGCCTTCGTAGCTGTTGGATGGTTACTCATCCGCCTCTCGTCCATTTTGTACCCGTTTGTCTTTGCGTTTCTGCTTGCTCTTTTCAGCCGTCCGCTCGTCGATTTCTTTCAAAAGCGGTTACGGATCAATCGTGGATGGGGTGCGTTGTTGTCCATCATTTTGATCAGTGGTTTATTGATCGGTTCGCTTGCCTTGATCATCATGCAGTTGATTCGCGGTCTCGTATTTGTCGCCAATCAATTACCGGCACAAATCCAGGAGTTGAGTCTGTATTTCCAAAAGCTATATAACGAAAAACTGGCACCGATTTGGAACGATGCGTCCGAAGCATTACGTTCATTAGAACCATCCCAACAGAATACGGTCCAAAACAGTATTCAATCGCTCGGTAGTTCGCTTGCGAGTGCGATTGGAGAAGGCTCAAAAAGTGTTGCGATGATGCTTCAATCTGTTCTTGCGACTTTGCCATCGATTGCGTTGATTTTCGTCATCGTCTTACTCGCTTGGTTCTTTATCGCGAAGGATTGGCACCAGTACGAAATGCGATTGAAGCGCTACGAGATGCTTCCTTGGTTCGCTCGTGTCGAGTCGGTCTTCTTGAGCTTACGATCTGCCTTATTTGGCTATCTTAAAGCGCAGCTCACGTTGATCACGATCACGTTTTTCATCGTCTTGATTGGTTTGTTCATCATTGGTGTCGATCATCCATTCGCAGTTGCTTTCATCGCTGCCTTCTTCGACATCTTACCGTATCTCGGTACTGGTTCCGTCTTCCTGCCTTGGATCGCCTACTCGGTGATTACTGGAGATACGACGCTTGCGATTGGTCTTGGCATTTTGTACGCCATCGTCATTCTCCAGCGCAACATCATGGAACCGAAGATCGTCGGCGATAACATCGGCATTCAACCGATTACGGCATTGATTGCGTTGTTCGTCGGTATCAAATTCTTCGGCGTCTTCGGGTTAATCCTTGGACCATTGATTGCCGTCATCTTAAAAGCACTCTACAATGCACAGATTTTCCATTATATCTGGGACTTCGTGAAAGGATCACCCACACCATTTCGGTGAGGGTGATTTTTTGGGTACAGCGGCATATAAAGGATACCCTTCCGTGTCCACTGGTTGACTTGCTGGCAAGTAATCGCATGGAAAACGTGCACCGGTCGCAAGCAGACAAGCATCAAGCCAATCATCAATCGCGACGTTCGGCTGACGCTGTTCCCATAACGGGGGACAATCATATTGTTCAAGTAATTCGATTCGTTCCGCGATGCCTTCCCTTGTTTTCTTAGAAAAACGTGCCGGATGACCGGCGAGGCGTGCAAAGCAGACTTCTGGATGTGATTCAATCATTTCAGATCGATACGCATGACGGACTTCTCGGATTTTCGGTAATAGATACCACGCTTGTTTCGAAAGTCCGATACCAGCATGTTGTTTCGCTAAATCATTTGCTTCCATATAACTTGATGTTGTCAACGCACTGAGAAATGGTGTATTAAAGACACTACTCGTTCGTCCGGGGCGTAGTTCCTGTCGCAACAGCTGATCTGTTTCGCGTCGTCCTTCCATCAAACCGATCGGCATATCGATCCAAATTCGGTCGGCTGGCGGGATCTGTCCAAGCGTCGGTTCGATTGATCCTGAGTACGTCTCATTTTCGTACCTGACGACGACCCATCCTGCCTTTGCCGCATCAATCCCGATGACGTGCATTCGTCTTCTCCCGGAAAGAACGCAGTAGTGATAAGACCGTGAAGATACCGATAAATGTCGCAAGACCGAGCGATAGACGATCTCGTGCATCCAAGTACCAGACGACGGTAAGAATCGTCAACAAGACGCCGAGTAGATTCCAACGTCTCATTTTTCTTGCTCGACGAATCGATACAGACTACGAACCATGACACCCGTTGCTCCTTTTGGACCAATCTCAGACGCTTGATTCTGTTCCGATGTTCCCGCGATATCGAGGTGCAACCATGGTGTGTCGCCGACGAATTCCCCGACGAACGCACCACCGAAGATCATGTGTCCCATGCGTCCCGGTGAGTTATTCAAATCTGCGACATCTGAGCGGCGGACTTGTTTTATGAACGCATCGACATATGGCATTTGCCAAACCATCTCGTTCGTCTCTTTCGTCACCTGTTCAAAGCGTTCGTAAAGTGACGCATCATTCGTCAACGCACCTGTGATTTCTGTTCCAAGGGCGACAAGGACACCACCTGTCAATGTTGCGAGGTCGATGATGGCTTTTGGCTGGTACTCTTTCACGTACGTGACTGCATCTGCGAGGACAAGTCGTCCTTCTGCATCCGTGTTCAAGACTTCAATCGTTTTTCCTGCCATCGATGTGATGACATCATCCGGTTTGAAGGCATCCCCAGAAATCATGTTATCCGTTGCCGGAATGACGCCAATGACGTGAACATCAGGTTTGAGTTGACCGAGTGCTTCAAACAGACCAAGAACTGCTGCTGCGCCTCCCATATCTCCTTTCATCCCGACGATCCCGTCTTTTGGTTTGATCGAATAACCACCTGTATCAAACGTGACACCTTTTCCGACGACAGCAATCGGTGCTTCTACTGAGCCTTTGTATTCAAGGACGATCAATTTCGGCGGAATGACCGATCCTTGATTGACGGCAAGCAAGGCACCCATGCCAAGTGCTTCCATCTCTTCCTTATCGATGATTCGGAGATCATGTCCATGACGCTCCGCGATGAAGCGTGCTTCGTCCGCAAGCGCTGGTGCCGTCAAAAGATTTCCCGGCATCGTTACGAGACGTCGCGCCAAGTTCGTTGCTTCCCCTAAGGCTGTTCCGCGACGCACTGCCTCGTCTTCAGAAGGTAAGACCGTCAGATGAAGCGTGTACGCTTTAGAAGGAGATGTTTTATAATGTTTGACCTCATATGTAGCGAGGGTGAATGTCTCAGCAATCAGTTCGACCGGTTGACCTGGAAACGTCGTCGCGTCGACTGTCACCTGTTCTAAGCGGCGTGCTTTGACATGTTGTGCGGCTTTTCCGAGCAAACGTCGTAAATTGTCTTGCGAGAGTTGATCGACTTTCCCAAGTCCGACGAACAGCACACGTGCGACGTCTCCCGATAACGTCGGCAACAGACGAAGTTCTCCCCGTTTCGTTGAGATATCACCTTGACGGACCCACTCTTCTAGTTTGTCACCATACAGTGCTTGTAATCGTTCATCAAGCGGTTGATTCCCTGATATCCCGACGATCAGTACGTCTACGGGTTGATTCGTTTGCATAAAAATTCCCCCTTTATCTAATACCTATTAGTATGAAGTGTTTTCAGTCATTTTCCAACTGATAGCCTCTCAACGAATCGCAAACGCTTACATGATTCTTGTTTGCCAATTTGTCGAAATGCTTGGTTTCAAACAATTGTTGCCCGTTTCACAATATGATAGGATTAAACAGGTGAAATATTGAGACACTTCAAGAAACGATGCGTTTGCTGTTCCGGGAAATGTCTACGTTTTCATTCAAGGGAGAGTGCGCAGAAGGCTCGTTAAGAGAGAGGCGTTTATGGGTATCTATAGATAGCTAAGAAACGAAGTCGTCGCGTTAAAAAAACTTACTGAAAAGAGGGTAATGCACATGGCACAACACATCAAAGGAATTGGCGCTTCTGCAGGGATCGCGATTGCAAAGGCATTCGTGATGGAAACACCGGTCTTTGAGATTCCATCGCACAAAATCGAGGATGCGGCTGCGGAAAAAGAACGTTTCCAAGCAGCGATCGCAAAATCGAAGACGGAACTCGAAGTCATTCGTGAAAATACCTTAAAAGAATTAGGTCCAGATAAAGCGGAGATCTTCTCGGCTCACCTTCTAATCCTAGAAGATCCGGAAATCGTTAGTCAGGTGAACGCAAAAATCGAGGACGAGCAAGCAAATGCTGCGAAAGCACTCGATGAAGTCGCGAACATGATGGTCATGATTTTCGAATCAATGGATAACGAATACATGCGTGAACGTGCAGCGGACGTCCGCGACGTCACGAAACGGACGATGGCTCACCTTCTCGGTATCACGTTCGTCACTCCAGCTCAAATTAACGAAGAAGTCATTATCATCGCGGAAGACTTGACTCCTTCAGATACGGCACAATTGAATCGTAAGTATGCTAAAGGTTTCGCAACGAACATTGGTGGCCGGACATCGCACTCTGCCATTATGTCACGTTCACTCGAAATCCCAGCAGTCGTCGGAACAAAAGTTGTCTTGACGGACGTTAAACACGGCGATCTTCTCATCCTTGACGGTGCGGAAGGTGATGTCATCGTCAACCCAAGTGAAGAGCAAGTCGCTGAGTATGAAGCAAAACGTGCAGCATACATCGCACAAAAAGAAGAGTGGAAAAAACTCAAGAACGAAAAAACAATGACGGCTGACGGTCACCACGTCGAGCTCGCTGCAAACATCGGTACACCAAACGATGTCAAAGGCGTGCTTGAAAACGGAGCAGAAGCTGTCGGTCTCTACCGTACAGAATTCCTCTACATGGATGCAGAGACATTCCCAACGGAAGACGAGCAGTTCACAGCATACAAAACAGTTCTCGAGTCAATGGGCGATAAAAAAGTCGTCATTCGGACGCTCGATATCGGTGGCGACAAAGAATTGTCGTACCTTGATCTCCCACACGAGATGAACCCGTTCCTCGGTTACCGTGCGATCCGTCTCTGTCTCGATCAAACAGACTTGTTCCGTACACAATTGCGCGCACTTCTTCGTGCAAGTGCATACGGTAAACTCGCTGTCATGTTCCCAATGATCGCAACAATCGAAGAGTTCCGTGCTGCAAAAGCACTTCTCCTTGAAGAGAAAGCAAATCTCCAAGGTGAAGGTGTCACTGTATCAGAAGACATCGAAGTCGGTATGATGGTCGAGATCCCAGCAACTGCGGTCATGGCTCGTCAGTTCGCAAAAGAAGTCGACTTCTTCTCTGTCGGAACGAACGATTTGATTCAATACACGATGGCAGCAGACCGGATGAACGAAAAAGTATCATACCTTTACCAGCCGTTCAACCCAGCGATCTTGAACCTCTTGAACAACGTCATCACAGAAGCACACAAAGCAGGCAAATGGGTCGGCATGTGTGGTGAGATGGCAGGAGAAGAATTGGCACTCCCAATCCTTCTTGGGCTTGGTCTTGATGAGTTCTCGATGTCTGCTTCATCTGTCCTTCGCGCACGTAGCTTGATGACACGCCTCAACAAGTCAGAATGTGAAGCAATCGTCGAGCAAGTGCTTGATATGGATACAGCAGAAGAAGTCGTCGACTTCCTCAGCACGACATTCGATATCAAAAAATAATTTCTGTTAGACGAATCTGGAGTAATCCAGGTTCGTCTTTTTTTATGCCGATTAACAAAAAAACAACGCCCTCTTTTAATAAGAAAGAAGGCGTTGTTGAAACCTGATTATTGAGCTTGTTTTTTCTTCGCTGGGGTCGCTTGTTCCGATAAAATCGGACGCTCGTTCCCCATTAAGAAGATAAAGATGACACCGAGTACTGCTGGAATCAAGGCCCAGAAATAGACGGTAGAGATGGATTCTGCAAGCGATGTCTTGATTGCTGTCGCGACTTCTGGTGGCATCTTCGCAAACGCAGCTGCCGTCGGGAACTGCCCACCCGACGGCGCTCCACCTTGCGGCAATCGATCCGCTACAGCCGATGTGAACGTCCGTGATTGAATGATGCCGAGGACCGTGACACCAAGCGTCATCCCGATCGTCCGGAATGTCGATCCCATCGACGTCGCAGCACCACGACGTTGCATCTCGATACCATTGATGCTTGCTAGGTTCAACAACGAGAAGCTAAAGCCAACACCGAACCCAAGAATGATCATATAGATCGTTACTGCTGTACGCGATGTCTCAAGCGTCATTGTACTGAGGAGATACACACCGAGTAGGAAAAAGACAGCCGAGACGATCATGACATTTCGGAAACCAAACTTATTCGGCAACTGGCCACCGAGCTGCGCCGAGATGACCGAGGCAATCAACATCGGCATCAGGATCAGACCGGAGTTCGTCGCACTGCCACCAAAGACACCTTGAACGAAGATTGGAATGAACACACTCGCCGAGATGAAGACGAATCCATAAAAGAACGCAACGCCTTGTGTTGCCGCAAATAAACGACGACGGAACAGACTGAATGTAATAACTGGATCCGCGGCACGGCGTTCAGCGAATGCGAAGGCAACGAACGCGACGAGTGCTGCTCCGAACAGACCAAGAATTTGTGGTGAAGACCATGCATACTCTTTCCCACCCATTTCGAGCGCGAGTAAGAATAAAACCAATCCTGCAACAAGCGTAAAGGCACCGACGTAGTCGATTTTCTGTGTCCGGTGAACTGGTGATTCCTGATAGAAGACCGTCACGAGACCAAGGGCAATCAATCCGAGTGGGATGTTGATATAAAATACCCAGCGCCAGTCGAGGGAATCCGTCAATACGGCACCAAGCAACGGTCCGAAGATACTCGAAATCCCGAAGACCGCTCCGAACAATCCACTGACTTTCCCACGTTTCTCCGGTGGGAAGATATCAAAAATAATCGTAAAGGCGATCGGCATCAACGCACCGCCACCAAGCCCTTGCAAGGCACGATACGCAGACAATTCAATGATTGAGTCTGCCATTCCACACAAGATACTACCAATCATGAAGATGAGCATCCCAAAGAGGAAGAAGCGTTTTCTTCCATACATGTCACTCAATTTACCGAAGATCGGCATCCCGGCAACGGTTGCGATCATGTAAGCCGACGTGACCCAAGCGTACTGATCAAACCCATTCAGTTCACTGACGATCGTCGGCATCGCCGTCGCAACGATCGTGTTATCCATCGCTGCGACTAAAATACCAATCAATAATCCGATGACGACAGGTGTCGTATTCGTTTTTGTTGTAGTCGAAGACATCGACGCACCTCATTTCTAAAAAATTAGCTAACTCATTGTATCATCATATGTGCAAAATCTCACTATCAAATATGCTTTATGATATTTTCACATAAAAAAGACGGATCGTTCGTGACGATCCGTCGCTTTTCTTCCTTTACTCTACACGATACGAAATCGCTTCTCCGGCTTCGACCGTCTGTCCAACATCGACGTCGACTTTTCGATCGCCAATGTTCGTGACGATGATCGGTGTCAGTAACGATGGCACGAGTGGTCGTACTTGCTCGAGATCGACATTGAGAAGTGGTGTCCCCGATTCGACACGATCTCCAGCTTTCGCTAATGCCTCAAATCCTTTTCCTTCAAGTGACACTGTATCAATACCAATGTGAATTAAGATCTCATCTCCGTTATCTGCAAGAATACCGATTGCGTGTTTCGTCGGGAAGAAGGTTGTGATCTCACCAGAGACGGGAGAGACGACATATCCTTCCGTCGGTTCGATCGCATATCCGTCACCCATCATACGACCGGAGAATACTTGATCCGGTACATCATCCAGAGAACGAATGATACCGCTCAGTGGTGCGACGTATCCATCTTCAGGCACATAAGCACCCCCACGATCTCCAGCGAGTGGTCCCGTATCGGTTGTACCCGATCCAGAAGTTCGCGCTTCATCTCCTGTTGGAACTTGTGGAATCGGATCAGCTTCCGGTGTCTCTTTCGGTTTGTAATTTGGATCTTTCATGATATCTGCCATTTCTGACTTGATCCCATCGGATTTCGGTCCAAAGATTGCCTGGACGTTATCTCCGACTTCAAGGACACCGGCAGCACCGAGCTCTTTCAAGCGATCCTTGTTGACACCTGATTTATCATTGACGGTAATCCGAAGACGCGTGATACAGGCATCGAGGTGCTTGATGTTCGATGGACCACCAAACGCCTGCAGGATTTCATACGGAAGATCACCTGCTTGTGCCGTCGATGTCGCAGCACCTTCTTTAATCGCTTCACGTCCTGGAATCTTCAGATCGAATTTCGTGATGACGAAACGGAAACCGAAGTAATAAATGACGGCGAAAACGAGACCGACTGGAATGACAAGCCACCACGAAGTGCGATTCGGTAAAATCCCGAACAACGTGTAGTCAATCAATCCGCCGGAGAACGTCATCCCAATCTTAACGTTTAGCAAGTCCATAATCATGAACGATAGACCTGCAAAAACAGCGTGCACAGCGAACAAAAGCGGTGCAACGAATACGAATGAGAACTCGACTGGCTCCGTGATCCCAGTTAGGAAAGACGTCAATGCAGCTGAGAAGTAAAGACCTTCAACAGCTTTTCGACGATCTTTTGCGACAGTATGGTACATTGCAAGACAGGCTGCCGGCAGACCGAACATCATGAATGGATATTTCCCAGTCATATATGTCCCTGCTGTAAATGGTACACCGTCCTTTAATTGTGCAAAGAAGATTCGCTGGTCCCCATTGATGATCGTTCCTGCTTTATCCGTATATTCACCGAATTGGAACCAAAAGCTTGAGTACCAAATATGGTGAAGACCGAACGGAATCAATGAACGTTCGACGAGTCCAAAGATGAAGGCAGACAACGGTTCGTTCGCTTCGATGATTGTTTTGGAGAACGTATTGATGCCTGTTCCGATCGGTGGCCAAATATATGACAAAGCAAAACCTGCGACAAGACTGAACAAGGCGGTCGCAATCGGAACGAAACGTTTACCTGCAAAGAATCCAAGGAAATCAGGCAGTTTGATTTTAAAGAATTTATTATAACTGTACGCTGCTATCAAACCGGCAATGATCCCCCCGAATACCCCCATTTGCAAGGTCGGTATCCCAAGGACCGTCGCATACGACAAATCACTCGCCTTTTGTGCTTCTGTGATTTTTTCTGGTGTAATCTGCAAGAATGAACTGATGACCTTGTTCATGATCAGGAAACCAACGATGGCTGCTAAGCCGGCGACCCCTTCTCCGTTCGCAAGGCCAATTGCGACCCCTACAGCGAACAATAATCCGAGGTTCGCAAAGATGATGTCACCCGCATCCTGCATGACTCGCCAGATGACGACAAGCGAATCGTTCTCCAGAAACGGTAAATATTGTGTTAAGTTCGGGTTTTGAAACGCTGTCCCGAACGCAAGCAATAACCCCGCTGCCGGCAAAATCGCTACCGGTAACATCAGGGCCTTACCGATCCGCTGTAAGACACCAAACACGTTTTTCCACATGCGCATATTCCCTCCTTTTTTTAAACAAACTACTTAATTCATACCCTAAAATATTCTAGTGCAAAACGATTCTAAACGATTTCGAAAAAAAAATGAGCCCTTCCGCAGAAGGACTCATCTTAAAAAACATTAGACTGTTTTTTCTTGTTTACGTGACGCGATGACAGCTTGAATCTCAGACTTGATGTTGTCTGATTTCGGTCCATAGATCGCTTGGACGTTGTTACCAACTTCAAGGACACCAGCAGCACCTAATTTTTTCAACTCATCTTTGTTGACTTTCGATTTGTCGAGAACTTCAACACGAAGACGTGTGATACATGCATCCAAGTGTTTGATGTTCGACTCTGAACCGAGTGCGTCGAGGATACCTTCAGCAAGTTCAGAACCTTGAGCAGATGAAGTCTCTTGAACTGCATCTTCACGACCTGGAGTTTTCAGGTTGAATTTGCGGATTGCGAAACGGAATCCAACATAGTAGATGACAGAAAGTGCAAGACCGACGACGATGACAAGCCACCACTGCGTGCGTCCTGGAAGAACACCGAAGAGAAGGAAGTCGATCAAACCACCAGAGAATGTCATACCGATCTTAACGTTCAACAATTGCATTGTCATGAACGAAAGACCTGCGAAAACTGCGTGAACTGCGAACAAGATTGGAGCTACGAATAAGAACGCGAATTCGATTGGCTCTGTGATACCTGTCAAGAATGCTGTAAGTGCTGCTGATCCAAGAAGACCACCAACGACTGCACGACGCTCTGGGCGAGCTTCGTGGTACATTGCGAGTGCTGCTGCTGGAAGACCGAACATCATGAACGGGAATTTACCAGTCATGAACGTACCAGCTGTTAATTTTGCGTTGTCTTTCAATTGTGCGAAGAAGATCGCTTGGTCACCATGAACGACTGTTCCTGCTGCATTCTTATACGAACCGAATTCGAACCAGAATGGTGCATAGAAGATATGGTGAAGACCGAATGGAATCAACGAACGTTCGATGAGACCGAAGACGAATGCTGCGAGTGTTGGGTTTTTCTCCATCATGAAGTGAGAGAACGTGTTCAATCCATCTTGCGCGAACGGCCAGACGAATACGAGAACGAGACCTGCAACCAATGAAACAACTGCTGTGACGATTGGAACGAAACGTTTACCAGCAAAGAATCCAAGGAACTGTGGCAATTCGAGATTATGATACTTCCCGTACGCCCAAGCTGCGATTAGACCTATGATGATACCACCGAATACCCCAGTTTGAAGTGTTGGGATACCGAGTACGTTTGCATATCCTTGACCGTTAGCAACCATTTCAGGTGTAACGCCGAGCCATACGCTCATTGTTTTGTTCATGATCAAGAATCCGACGATTGCCGCAAGTCCGGCTGCGCCGTCCCCTGCAAGACCAATCGCGACACCGACCGCGAATAAGAGTGCTAAGTTACCGAAGATGATATCCCCAGCTGCTTCCATCAATTTTGCAACCTTGATGATTGCATCATTTTTTAAGAACTCGAGTTTTGACGTCAAGTTCGGATTTTGCATCGCGTTACCGAATCCGAGTAGGATACCGGCAGCTGGCAAAATCGCTACAGGAAGCATCAACGCTTTACCGACACGTTGAAGAACAGCAAAAATCTGTTTAAACATGTGTGTTTCCTCCTTTTCCTGTTAAGAGCGAAGTATGATGAATAATGCCAATGATTGAGACGAAAAAAGTCAGACATCTGACCGTTTTTTTACAGAAAAAAATCAGGCACGAGCGGATTGTAGACAATAGACTTATCCCGTTGCATAACGGAAATAAAGCTTCTTGCCCGACATCCCACTCATGCCTGATCGTATCAGTAACACGTAGTCCGTGCGGTCATTTACCTGAATCGTACTGCACTAAGCGTTGCAGATGCATCGTAAGATACGTCGCCTCACCGCGCGGTACCGCTTTCTTCAACTGACGTTCCATGATGGACATCAGCTCCCAAGCAGTATCATAGCATAGCGGATATTCTTCACGCAATAGCTTTTCTACTTTTTCTGGAGCCTCTAGATACTCCCCATTGGAAACCCTTTCAATCGCTGAACGAAGATGCCGAATCAGACGCTTGTAATCAAGCGATTTTCGGTCGATTTTAATCTCCAGTCGCTGTTCGATATGACTAGCAATTAAACCGACGAGCTGATGATGGCGGTTAACTTCAAGTACGTCTTTGAAGTTCGTCGCAGAATGAATATGAAGTGCAATGAATCCTATCTCGGCTGGAGGCAGGTAAAAATTCATCTCGGCACTGATGAACTCGACGATTTCTTCTGCAAGTGCGTACTCTTCCGGATACAAGGCTTCCGTTTCGGCAAGAAACGGATTGGTGACTTCCATTCCTTGTTCCAGTCGTTTGAACGTAAACGTCAAATGATCCGTTAATCCGATATGGATATGTTCATCGACTTTTTTTCCAAACCGTGTCTCGATCATTGAAACGATTTCATTCATCAACGCGATGAAATTTTCATCGAGGTGACCGACGAGCGCCTTATATTGATCCTGTTCTTCTTTATCCTTCAACGTGTAGACTTTTTCCAACTTGTCGAGATCTGTCAGTTGATCGCCTGGCTTCCGACCGAAGCCAATCCCTTTCGCGAGGATAATGACTTCCTGATTCGCACCAGTTGAACAAATGACGACATTATTATTCAATACCTTGATAACGTGGTACATTTGTTTATCCATTCGCTCTCAACCCAATCTGCTCTTACACATTTATTTAAAGACATTGTTTTTATTATAACGGTTTTTCAAGCACGAAAAAAGCCTACTTACTCAAGTAGACTTTAAAACATTTGGTAACCGCTCTTACGCAAGAAGCGAATCGATAGACCGGCGATGATGATTCCAGCAAACCCAGCTGCGAACATCGTGATATCCGCTGCCTGCAGTCCAGCAATCCGGTCCCCAAGATTCGGAATCGCTTCACGCGCATTCGTGAAGTATTCGAGCGTAGATTGGTTATCGATCATCATGATGAGGATGATCGGATAGAGTACGAGCATCACCCATGTACTCCGTAACAACATGTTTAAAATGAATCCGATACTAAAGAACATGACGAGATAAAGCACACTCCCGATCACGGCTTGAATGATATGCATACTGTTCCCCCTTTGAATCTCTTCTAGTATAACCGACAAAAAAGGCAAATGCACGAGTGTACATTTGCCTAAAACGTGAACTTAGAACTTCCCTTTTTTGATCGCAAGACCAAGTTTTTTCAGTTCAAAGAAGTGTTTGTTGTCGATGACTTTTTTCATGAATGATGCGTTACGACCGTAAATCTTCTTGCCGAAGACCATGCCGATACCATCTTTATGACCAAGTGAAGCAACCGTTCCTTTGTTCTCGTACGTGAACGTCGATGTTTGACGACCCGCGATGAGTGCTGCGATGTTCTCAGCGACTTTGTGTGCTTGTTGTGTCGCGATTTGTGCAGTTGGTGGGTACGGACGGTTCGAACTTGGATCCATGACTGCTGAACAGTCACCGATCATGAAGACGTTATCGTGTCCTGGAACACGAAGATCTTCTTCGACGACGACACGGTTACGCATCGCTTCGAAACCAGATGCTGCAACGACAGGGTTACCGCTGACGCCACCTGTCCAGATGATCGTACTTGCTTCGATCGTTTCAGTCGTGTCGCCTTGAAGCGGACCGAACGTGACGCTTCCTGGTCCACATTCCTTGATGCCGTTACCGAGTTTGAACTCGACGCCTTGGCGCTCAAGCCATTTGTGTGCGTAGTTGACGAGATCAGCATCGAATCCTGGAAGGACTGTTGGCGCTGCCTCGATGTTAACGACACGAACGAGTTCGCGTGGGATATCATATTGTTTGCACAGTTCTGGAATACGGTTGACGAGCTCACCCATGAACTCGATTCCTGTGAATCCAGCACCACCGACGACGATCGTCAAGAGTGAACGATCTTGTGATCCTGTTGTTTTGTACTGTGCGAATGAGTAATCGATATGTTCCTTGATTTTACGGACGCTGTTCAACGAGCTGATCGTTAATGCGTGTTCCTTCAATCCTTTGATACCGAATGTTTCAGGAACACCACCGAGAGCAACGACGACGTAATCGTAAGGAACTGTTCCGCCATCTTGTAAAAGAACTGTTTTAGCAGCCGTGTCGACTTTCTCAACGATACCTTTGACAAGTTTGACGCGTGACGGGTTGATGACATCATTGATGTAGATGCGTGCTTGCTCCGCAGACATCGTACCTGCAGCTGGTTCATGCAACCAAGTTGTTTGGTAATGATAGTCGTGTTTATTAATCAACGTGATGTTCGCTTGATCGACGCCGAGTTTCTTTTGAAGGTTGACTGCTGTGATCAATCCACCGTAGCCCGCTCCAAGAATAACAATGTTAGGTGTGTTCATGTTCTGATACTCCTTACGAATCGTAGTTTTGTTGTGATTTTCTTCACATTCAATTACAGACGAATGTTCAAAAACTTTGTTCAAATAATGTTCACATGTCTATAAGCCTATTGAAACACTTTTTAAGAATGATTGCAAAAGAAAAATGTAATTTCCTTTAAAAAAATGTGAGATGTTCCGTACTTGCACCTGAACCCCCTACTTCCTATATAATAGACCTATCCAATGCTAGGAGGGAATCAGATGTACCAACCATATGATGTCACGATCATCGGCGGCGGTCCGGTCGGACTGTTCACCGCGTTTTATTCAGGAATGCGCCAGATGAAGACGAAGGTCATCGAGAGTCTACCTCAATTAGGTGGTCAACTCGCTACGCTTTATCCTGAAAAATATATATACGATATCGCCGGTTTTCCAAAAGTAAAAGCGCAGGAACTAGTCGATCGGCTACTTGAACAAGCGAATGAATTTGATCCGACGTATGTGCTCGGTGAGACAGTCATCGCTTATGAACGGATGGATGATGGGATCATCCGCCTCGTCACGAACAAAGGCGAGCATTATACGAAGACCGTCATCTTGACAGCAGGGAACGGTTCGTTCGCTGCGCGCCCACTCGGTGTCGCGGACGCGGAACGCTTCGAGGAAACAAACTTGCACTATTTCGTCAACGACATGGAACGTTTCAAGGATCGTCAAGTCGTCCTGCTTGGTGGTGGCGATTCAGCAGTCGACTGGTCATTGATGCTTGAACCGATTGCGAAATCTGTCACGCTCGTCCACCGTCGCGATAAGTTCCGTGCCCATGAACATTCGGTCGAACTATTACATGACTCATCCGTTAACGTCATGACGCCGTATACGCTCGAATCGGTCACAGGTGAGACGCACATCGAGACGATGACGTTCAAACATGCTGAAAGTGGCGAAGTCGTCGTCGTTGCTGCTGACGATGTCGTCTGCAACTTTGGTTTCGTCTCGTCACTTGGGCCGCTCAAAGAATGGGAAGTCGAGTTCGAACGCAATTCGATTCGCGTCAACTCGAAGATGGAGACTGCGATTCCAGGCGTCTTCGCTTGTGGAGATATTGCGACTTACGAAGGACGCGTCAAATTGATCGCAACAGGCTTCGGTGAAGCACCGATTGCCGTCAACCAGGCGAAACTTCTTGTCGATCCATCGGCTCGTCACCCGCAACACTCGACGAGTCTGTTCGAAAAAGTAACGAACCATTCTTGAGATAAATGAATGGCTGCAAACAAATAAGAGGTCGAATTCTGGATAACATACCGGAGTCCGACCTCTTATTTTGATGGAATCACACCTAGGACGTGACCAAACATCTTTGACTCCTACAGGAAAAGGAAGCACGATGTGTGCTTCCGTCAGGGATAAGGAAGACCCGACAGATCACATGGAATGGGAACTGGCGCGGCTTACATCCCGCCTGAGGAAAGCGAAGATGTTGAAACGTCCGATTTCATACGAATGATCTTTTAACAGGCATCCGGTAAACCCGCTGCACGAGTTCTACCCCACCACGCTCAATCATCGATTCTTCGAAGAGCTGACCGCCGAACCGCTCGTAAAACTGGCACGCCGGATTATCCCGCAAGACAGAAACCTGCATTGCCTCGTATTCCGCCAAGTCCTCGATGATACGTTGAAACAATGCCTTCCCGAGCCCCTGCCCTTGAGAAGCTCGCAAAACATAAATCGCGTAGAGTTCTCCTTCACGCGCATCCCTTCGACTTGGTCCACCTTGCGCGAAGCCAACGACTTCGTCTTCTAACTCCACAACATACACACGCTGATCGATTAACGCCTGCTCCCATTGTTTCGTCCGTTTCTCGTAAGACAACTGTGCTAAATAAGAATCAGGGATGATCCCTTGATACGTCTCCCGCCAGGCATCAATATGAACGCGCGCAATGGTCGACGCATCTTCAAGACGTGCTTCACGAATTCTCATAACGGGATAATGAAGCGACGTGTCTCGCGTCCATTGCGAACAGTCGGTTCGATTTCCTGTCCGCCGTTCGCTAAGATGACACGACGTGATGCGAGATTATCAACACCACACGTCAATAGCACTTGACCGAGTCCACGCTGACGTGCTTCTTCAAGCGCCAATCGAAGACCGGTCGTCGCATATCCTTTCTGACGCTCGGATGGTCGGATGCCGTATCCGATATGTCCGCCGTACAACTTCAAGTTCTCCGTCAAGTCATGCCGGAAGTTTAACGCGCCGACGATTCGCTGTCCATCGACCATCCAGTACGTCGAATGCGTGACAAGACCTTCTCTGACTGTCGTTTCCATTTCTTTAAGCTCCGCGAAATAGGTAGCGAGCGGTTCATACGTATCCCCGACCGCTTCCGGTACGATCGTTTCGCCTGACTCTCGCCAGTCTTCTAAAAAGGCGCGGTACTCCGTTTCCCACGCAAGAGTTGGTTTCATCAACTGCATCATTGGTGATTGCGCACCTCCTCTTCAATCAAACGATCGAGCCAGTCATCGATATGTTGGAACAGATAGCCCGCTTCTTTCGCAGCTGTCGTATCCATATAGAAATCGCGTTCCGGTGCAAGCGGCGATTCATCCTCTCCTTTTGCGACGATTTGGCTCGTCGTTCCCGCAATACGGTCGATTTTATCCATCAGGTCTTGAATCGATAGGACGCCGTCACTCGCAGCGTTGATCGGTCCTGTCAATTCCGAACGACCACACCATTCAAGAAAGGCAGCGGCTTCGTAACTTGAGATGTAGCCCATCTTCGCATAGTTGTTTTCAGCGATAATCGGACGACCGTCAAGCGCGCGTTTGATATGGAAGACAAGTCGTTCCGTATAATCGTCTGGTCCGAGGACAACAGGAAAACGAACGGCAACGACAGGGAAGGTCGCGCGTTGGAAGAAATAACTCTCCGCTTGGCGCTTTCCTTCGCCATAACCATGTTCCTTCTCAAGATCATATTTCCCGGGAAACGGATTGTAGGCACGTTCCGTGATATTCGCACCACCGTCTTCATAAACAGACATCGTCGACGTCAACACATAGCGTCCGACTTTTCCTTCAAACGCGTCGATCGCGAGCTTTGCTTGATACGGCGTGAAGCAAATGTTGTCATAGATGACATCCCAGTGCTGTTGGCTTAAATCCTTCATCGTACTACTTGACGTCCGGTCTCCTTTGAAAAATGTCAAGCCCTTCGCGACTGGTGGAGTATGCTCACCGCGTGTGACGATCGTCACATCATCCCCCGAATCGGCTAAACGAATTGCTAAGCGTCGTCCGAAATAGCGTGTTCCCCCGAAGATCAATACTTTTCTCATCCTGAAGCCCTCCCTATTCGTAGTAGCATTCACTCTCTGTAATATTTCGAGTAAACTCAACAAGTCTCCTGTATGAGAGCAACAAAAAAATCGTGGACGATGTCCACGATTGGATTCATTAACAGCCACCTGGTGTCCCGGCATTCGTTGCTGTCCGGAATGATGTTCCGCAACCACACGTTGCGATGGCATTCGGATTCGTGATCGTGAATCCGCCACCAAGCATTGACTGTTTATAATCGATTTCCAGTCCTTTGACGACCGGATAATCCTTTTCGTCCACGATGACGGTCACGCCGTGCTGTTCAAAAACGAGATCCGTTTCTTTTTGTTGATCGAATCCCATTCCGTACGACAGACCACTACATCCACCACCTTGGACGAGCATCCGAAGATTTCGTTCATCTGCTGGTGCCTGCGCCATCATGTCCTGGACTTGTAGCGCTGCTGCCTCCGTTAAATGGATCATGTCATCACCTTCCTTTTCTTTAGTATACGCAACTTCTGAGCGAATCGAAACCTAGTTGCTTGAAACTATCTTGAATTCGTTGTATAAATGGTATGTACAATAAAATAATCGTTCCATCTTCAGGGCAGGGTGAAATTCCCGACCGGCGGTAAACAACTCTCTTTAAGTTGAAGCCCGCGAGCGAATAGGGCGCTATTTGCTGATTCTGTGTAATTCAGGAGCCGACAGTACAGTCTGGATGGGAGAAGATGGCGGCATGAGTTTGAATTTGATTGATTTTGCAATAATCGATTAGGTTTATTTAATGCGGACTTCTCCCCTGTTGATCTGATCAATAGGGGTTTCTTTATGGTCGCAGTCATGCCAATACTTCATCGAGAGGAACGAGCAAAAGGAGACAATACTCGTATGAAACGCACACAAAAAATGGTCACTCTGTCAATGTTAGGTTCAATCTCATTTGTTCTTATGCTTATCAATTTTCCACTACCGTTCTTACCAAACTATCTGAAGATCGACTTCAGTGATGTTCCTGCTCTTGTCGCAGCGATCATGTTCTCACCGGTCGCAGGTGTCATCGTCGAAGCATTGAAGAACGTGTTATACTACATCTTCCGCGGAAGTGGTGTTCCGGTCGGAGAATTCGCGAACTTCGCTGCAGGCGTCGCATTCGTACTACCTGTCAGCTGGTTCTACCACAAAAAGAAATCAACACAAGGTCTCGCAACTGGTCTCGTCGCTGGTACGATCACGATGGCACTCGGTCTTGCGATCCTCAACTATATCTTGATCCTTCCAGCGTATGCATGGTTCCTCGGTATGGATTACATGGCGGATCCAGCTGTCAAATGGACAGCGATCACTGCCGGTATCTTACCGTTTAACGTTATCAAGGCTTTGTTCATCTCGGCACTCTTCATTCCATTGTTCTTGAAACTACGCCCATGGATGATGCGCCGCCAACAATCTGCCTGATCCGAAAAGCTGCGCCCGCTGACGGACACGAATCCCCTCGTTCAGACGAACGAGGGGATTTTTTGGCTGTCCATGCTCACAGCTCATTCTCTTCGATTTTCAGGTAAATCTTTTCAAGCAACTCTTCCGGCGTTTCACCTACGACGGTCTCACCATCTACGAGACAAAAATGGTCAAGCGAACAAATCCCGCAATAACCGAGGCAACCGTATTCGACGACGTCAACATTCGGGTCACGTTCAAGTTGCTCCATGACGACCTGTGTACCAGCCGCTAAGTTACTAATACAAAATTCAATAATCGGATTCACTTTTTTTCCTCCTTCAAGCAGGAAACGACCTGCCTCATGTCGTATTATACAAGGTCAGACTGATTTAGGGGAACTAAGGGGGATTTTACGTTATGAAGCAATTGATCGTACTCGGCGGAGGTTATGGTGGAATGCGGATTTGTGAGCGATTCAAGGACGAGGAAGTTGCCGTCACGCTCGTCGACCGTCTACCGTACCACGCACTCAAAACGGAATACTACGCACTCGCAGCAGGTACATTATCAGATCGGGATGTCCGGATTGAATTTCCGGAGGGGAAACATCTTACCTATAAATATGGACATGTCATCAAAATCTCACCAGAGACGAATACAGTCCATCTGCAGGACGGATCAGAATTATTCTATGATGACTTAATCATCGCCCTCGGTTGCGAGGATAAATACCACAACATTCCGGGTGCTCAAGAATTTACATACAGCATCCAGACACTAGAAGAATCACGGAAGACACAACAAGCGATTTATGGTCTGTCACCGGAATCCGTTGTCTCGATCGTCGGTGCTGGTCTATCTGGTGTCGAACTCGCCAGTGAACTACATGAGAGCCGGAAGGATTTGACGATTCGTCTATTCGACCGCGGTCCATCCGTCTTGTCGTTCTTATCCGATAAAGTCTCGTCTTACGTTCAGGAATGGTTCGAGGAACATGACGTTGAAGTCATCAACAACTCGAATGTCACGCTCGTCACAGCGGACGATGTGCGAAACGGCGACGATACGTATCCATCCGACTTAACGATTTGGACAGCTGGTACGCAGCCGGTCAAAGTTGTACGCGATCTCGGCTTTGCTGCGGATAGTGGCGGTCGGATCAAATTGACGGAACATCATCACGTACCGGAATACGATAACGTCTTCGTCATCGGTGATTGTGCAAGTCTACCGTATGCACCAAGTGGTCAACTCGCAGAACATCAGGCAGAACAAGTCGTCGATGTCTTACAAGCCAAGTGGCAAGGAAAGAAATTACCGAAGCTGCCAGAAATTAAACTGCGCGGGATGCTCGGTTCACTCGGAAAATCAGATGGTTTCGGAATCGTCATGGGCAAACAAGCACTGACGGGGAAAGTCCCACGTCTCTTGAAGTCCGGTGTCTTATGGAAACACAAAAAGATTAAATGAGCAAAAGAGGTGTCCCAAGCTTTGGGATACCTCTTTTTCGTTCATCCCGCCTGATTCAGCTTCGCATCGATTGCCGCTGTGATCGTCTTGAGTTTGACGTACCCCTCATCAATCATCTCATCATCGAGCACGATCAGTGGATAAAAATAGACATCCTCTTTCAGCGCTTCCGTCCATTGATCTGATGTTGCTGTCTCGAAATCAACATAGCGAAGCGTCATCGCTTGCTCATATTTCCGCCCGAGGACGGCTTGTAGCCAACTGAATGTCTCTTCCGAGCTAGGTGCCCCGACACAACTCGGACAGGTGACCGCTGTTCCGTAAACCGTGATTTCCATCTTGAAGTCCCCCTTTTCAATTCACTCCTCTTTAGTATACAAGTTTTCCAGATTGAGAACATTTTTCAACCCTGTTACAATGAAAATATACGAAAGGATGTGTTTACGCATGGAAATGTTTGATCAAGTGAATGAAGTTCTTGAAAAATTGCGTCCGTTCCTTCTTCGTGATGGAGGAGACGTTGAACTCGTAGATGTAGAAGACGGAATCGTAAAACTCCGTTTGATGGGAGCTTGTGGTAGCTGCCCAAGTTCAACAATCACATTGAAGGCCGGTATCGAACGTGCCCTTCTTGAAGAAGTCGCTGGCGTCGTCGAAGTCGAACAAGTCTTCTAATACATGAAATCCCGAACGAATTCTCGTTCGGGATTTTTTGATTCATAGAATCCATTCAGCTAACGTATCAACCATGTATGTCGGTTGACGATCCTGCCCTTGAATGAAGACTGGTGTATGGACGCCAGAATTGACGTGCATCGTCCGGATACCTCCATTGATCCCGAAAAGAATGTCCGTATGGTAGTTGTCTCCGACCATGATGACGTCTTCTTTTGACAGACCAATCATTTCTGTCGCGATATCGACCATGACTGGTTCTGGTTTACCGATGAAGAACGGTTCCTTCTCCGTCGTCACGCGCAGGACGGACGTCAAAGCACCATTACCTGGCAGGAAACCACGTTCGGTCGGAATCGCGATATCACCGTTCGTTGAAATAAACCGGGCACCGGCACGAATCGCAAGTGCACCAACAGCGAGTTTTTCGTACGTGATTTGACGATCGAGTCCAATAACGACGTAATCTGCCGCTTCGGTTGCGACGACGTCTAACCCTTCTCGTTCAAGCGCGTCGATCAGTCCTGTTTCTCCGATCGCATAGACGCGCGCTTTTGGTGACAGGTCAGCAATATAACGACCAGTCGCCATCGCACTCGTCAAAACGTGTTTCGCATCGGAATGAACACCCATCCCGCGTAGTTTCTCTGCCACGGCTTCTGCCGTCATCGACGCGTTATTCGTCACGAACAAGTACGGAATGCCCTCTGCTTGCAGACGATTGACGAAATCGACCGCTTCTTTTACCGGTTCCGTTCCGTTATACATCGTTCCATCTAAATCAAATAAATAGCCTTTTGCCTTCATCCTGACTCACTCCTCGTTTGGTAAAAATGCAGACACCGGTCCGAGTTCTGTCTCGATATACCGGCGAATCGCTTCCGGAAAACGACGTAGTTCTGCTTCCTCTGTCTCAAGTATCGCCCGAATCTCCGCCATACTCGACTGTGTGAATGACCGGACGATCAACGTACGTAACGCAACGAGCTTTTTCAGACTCGTCGCAAGCGGTCTATCAATCACCTTCTCATCTTCTAGGATGAGGATGATATCTTCATAACTTCCCGGATCCCGCATGATGAATCCATCAATCATACTGTTTCCGATATCGATGACACTCTCGATGACTAAAAAACCGATCCGCTCCATAGCCAGTGCCGTCGTCACCGGATCCCCCGTAATTTCCTTACTTTGTCGAAGTGCTGTCTCATAACAGACGACCGTCTCTTCGATTTTTTGACGATTGACGAAATACATCTTCATTCCCCCTCACATTCTCCATTTTATCGTTATCCAGCAATCCTGAAAAGCAGAAAGGTCATTTGCATCACATTCCCCAATGTGTTATCCTCAATTTAGATTTTTGCTGAAAATAGTATGTCACATTGGTGACGTGGAGGTTATATACATGGAACGGGAACTCGCACTGGAAATCGTACGCGCTACGGAAGCAGCAGCACTAGCTTCTGCTCAATGGATTGGTCGCGGTAAGAAAAATGAAGCGGATGACGCAGCAACGACTGCGATGCGCGAAGTCTTGAACACGGTCAACATGAACGGAACAGTCGTCATCGGTGAAGGCGAGCTCGACGAAGCACCGATGCTCTTCATCGGCGAACGTGTCGGAACAGCGAACGGTCCAATCGTTGATATCGCCGTCGATCCGCTCGAAGGAACGAACATCGTCGCTAAAGGACTTGGCAATGCGATGGTCGTCATCGCCGTCGCCGATCAAGGCGCCCTGCTCCACGCACCCGATATGTATATGGATAAATTAACAGTCGGACCGAACTTGAAAGGGCACGTCTCACTCGACGACCCGCTTGAAGTCATCATCGAAAAGGCAGCACAATACAACAATAAACGGATCGAGGACGTCACGGTCATCATACAAGACCGTCCACGTCATGATCATTTCCGCGAAGCAGCGATGCGGATGGGCGCACGCGTCCGTCTGTTTGAAGACGGTGATGTCTCAGCTGGAATCGCACCACTTTCTCCTGCGACAGGAATCGATATCTTCATCGGAACAGGCGGTGCGCCTGAAGGTGTCATCACGGCTGCTGCCGTCAAAGCGATGGGTGGCGATATGCAAGCACGCTTACATCCATTGAACGAAGAAGAAACAGCTCGCGTCATCCGAATGGGTCTAGCGGATCCACTTCAACTCTTAACGCTCGACGACCTGATCAAAAGCGACGACTGCATCTTCGCAGCAACAGGCGTCACGACAGGCGAAATGCTCGATGGCGTGAAGTTCTTGACGGATGATATCGTTGAAACGACATCTCTCGTCATGCGTTCGAAAACACGGACAATCCGAAAAGTGATCGCCGAGCATAGCTTATCGCGTAAACCATACTTGCAAAAAGTCCCCCAAACCCTTTAATCTGAAACAGACGTTAGGGAAATGAGGGAAGCTGAATGATGGAAGAACGTGATTTTTTATACGATGATGTCGAACAAACAAAGACACGCTTCGTCAGTTGGATTGGCGAAGCAAGTCGCTTTGATCTCGCCATCACGCATTCGGAACATTTTTACGGTAAGATTCTCGTCTTGAATCTCTTATCGAATCGGTATGCAATCATCGGCGCGGATGATTTCGATGAACCCGGCTACATCGCAACGGCGTTTGACGTCGAAGACGATGCGGCAACGGAACTTGAAATGTATCTTCGCGCTTATATCGGTCTATGAAAAAAGCCTTCGTCGCGGACGAAGGCTTTTTTGTCTTATAAGAGACGATCGTTTCGTTCATTTAGTGTGTTCGGTCCGCTAAAGACATTCGTATTATCTGACTCGTCATGAGCACGGCGCTCTGAATGCTGATCCGCTTCATCACCGACAAGTAACACGAACTGACCACTTTCGACTGCATGATTCGCACGATCGACGTCTTCCTTCGTCAAGCCACTTCCGTGGATGGCATCTCCATGAGAGACCGATTCATCTTTTTTGAAGATACTCTTAATTTCCTGCCATAGATTACGATGATCTTCCTGCGATAGACGCGTGGATGTCTGTTGGTTGTTTAGATCCGCCAATTCCTCGATTTGTTCGAGATCGTATTTGTCGTGTGCTAAGACTTTTAAATCAGTCGAGACGACACCCGCAACACGGAGATCGTGCACGGCACTGACGACTTCTGGTACGGATGAGTAAATTCCAACGATTCGCATGGATGATTCCTCCTATAGGTACGTGATACTTATAGTAATAGCCGAATTCCTTCCAATAAAAACGCTTTTCTGTATGACAGTTTGATTACTCGCCTTCCGTCTTGTCTGGTGCAGGTGCGAACTTCCGTTTCAACTTCAACGTATTGGATGAAGAACCGTCGAAGCGAGGTGGTGCTTCTTCTCCTTCTACCAATCCGACCTTCTTGACGATGAAATAGGCACATCCGAAGTTACAGTATTCGTAGAGATAATCAGCCACATGCGAAATCTTCGTATCGAATGTCGCTTTCTCGTGTTGATCCTCATAGAAGCCACGTAGTCGTAATTGACCGTGCCCCCAGTCGCCCACGATATAATCATATTTTTCAAGGACATCGCTGAAACGACCGATGAAGGCTTCTTCATTAAAGCCTTCCCGTTTCTCTTCGACGACTTCATAACGTTCCCGATTGACTTGTATCATTATTCCCACCTCCTGCTGTTCTTATCATAGCATATTCCATTTCTCCTGACAGACGAAAAACCGTCCGAGTCAGCTGCTCGAACGGTCGTTGATCGTTAGTCGATCGGAAGTGCTGTTTTATTCTTTTTCGCTGCGTTGACTTGCTCATCTGCATGATACGATGAACGAACGAGTGGACCAGCTTCACAGTGTGAGAAGCCTTTACCAAGCGCAATCTGTTTCAGTTCAGCGAATTCTTGCGGTGTATAGTACTTGATGACGTCGAGGTGCTTTTTCGTCGGTTGGAGATACTGACCGATCGTCATGATGTCGACGTTGTTTGCGCGAAGATCATCCATCGTTTCGAGAATCTCTTCCCATGTCTCACCAAGACCAAGCATCAAGCTCGACTTCGTTGGAATTTCAGGTGCGAGCTCCTTCGAACGACGAAGGAATTCAAGCGTCCGGTCGTATGTGGCTTTTGCACGAACAGTTGGTGTCAGACGGCGAACCGTCTCGATGTTATGGTTCATAATGTCTGGTTGTGCGTCAATCAATGTTTTCAGAGCTTCGAAATTCCCACCCATGTCTGAAGGTAAGACTTCGATTGATGTCTCCGGGTTCATCCGACGAACTTCACGAACCGTCTCAGCGTAAACGCCTGCTCCGAAATCATTCAGATCATCGCGTGCGACCGCTGTGATGACCGCGTGCTTCAGGTTCATCAAACGGACCGATTCCGCGACACGTTTTGGTTCTTCGAGATCGAGTTCGTTCGGACGTCCTGTCGTCACGGCGCAAAAACGGCACGCACGTGTACAGATACTTCCGAGGATCATGAACGTCGCCGTCCGGCGTACCGCCCAACACTCGTGGATATTCGGACACTTTGCTTCCTCACAGACAGTATGTAGCTTTTTCTCGCGCATCATACTCTTTAATTCTGTGTAGGTCTCATTCGTATTCAGCTTGATTTTCAACCATTCCGGTTTACGTTGGATTTCTCCGCGTCCCATGGTTTCGCTTCCCCCTTCATCCCCAAAAAGTCAATTAAGTCTGCTTTAGTATAACAAACAATCAGGGTTTGCGAACATGCAATTCATTATATTCCGACTTCTCCGATAAGCGTTCAAACAACAAATCACGCAACAATTCAGGCATGAAATATTCTTTTGGCATCTCTTTGATGGCCGGGAATAATGGACCGAACGTAAACATATCCGGCAAGACGACAGAATAATCGCGTGTTAGCTCAAGCGGTTGATGATCCGCCAAACCAGCATAATGCATCCGTCCCATCAACTTTCCTCGGAATCCAAGACCACGAACCTTTAAGTGCTCGAACTGTTCTGTGTTGACTTCATCGAGGAATGTTTGTAATTCCATTCCTGTCATCGTGACTTTACAAGGATTGATCGGATGTGGACAGAGTCGATGTAAATCAAAGGCAGAGACGGGACCTGGTGGAAGCGACCCGAGCAGAATACCGGCTGGTACACAAGCGATATCTGCCTCACACCAGTCGCGCATCGTCTCGACGAGCAACTGTGAAAACGGCGACTCACTGAACCAATCATTGGCTAGACCCGCTGTCTCGCCAATCGGTTCCTTCATCTGTTGTTCCGCCAGATATTGTTCTCGATCGAGTAATTTCGCTGTTGCCTCATCCTCAACGTAATCGTGTAGGGAATGAAGTACTGCTTCTTTCTCACCCGTATCCGTATTCATATAAATCTCACCCGCATACTGACCGTGTTTTCCGGCTTGCGTGATTAAGACACCGTTCTTGACGACACCATCATCGAGGACATGATGCGTATGCGCACCGATGATTAAATCAAGTTCTGGAAAGCGCATCGCAAGTTCTTCATCCTGATAAAATCCGAGGTGACTTAAACAAATCAGGACGTCGACTTCCTGGCGCAAACGTTCAATCTCGCGCGCCGCGACGTCAAATGGTTCTTCGATCGTCCAACCGAGTAATCCGTATAGTTCAATATAAGGTGCCGTCAGACCAAAAACACCGACTTTTCCCGTCGGTAACTCATGAATGACACCTTGCTTGGCGAATGGTGCTTCTAAATTCGAGACAAGGACTGGAAAGTCTGCTTCCGTATAGAGGTCTGCTAACCAGTCGTGCGGAAACGTAATCCCTTCATTGTTTCCGATCGTCACAGCAGTCGGCATCAACGCGTTCAATAAATGCGTATTAATTTTTCCTTTTGTCGCTTCCGTCGCTGGATCGACACGGTCAGCATGATCGCCTAAATCAAAAACAAGCGAATCATACGTCCGGTGTTCCTTGACGAATGACATGTAGCGAGGCCACATGTCGAAGTGTGAGTGCAAATCATTATAGTGAATGATGTGTAACTTCATGCAGAAGCCCCCCTTGATGATTTAAAACAAAGAGATTTGTCGCGGCGCGAGTTCATAGTCGAGATCAAGAATTTCGATTAATCGTTTCGCATTCGGGGCAGCATCTCCTGCTGAGTTGTTATTGAAAAAGACATAGACATCCTTTGCTTCCGCTGCAACGTCGCGGACGTGACTTGCAAGTTCCTGTAGCTCATCTTCTGAGTAACGATAGAGACAGCGGACTTTTCGCCAATCGTCACTACTTTGACCCGGTTTCTTTAACCAACCGGCCTTGTTTCGTCCATGTAATCGAATGAATGCCGTCTCCTGCGTCACGACAGGTACGAATGGTACGGAACCATCTTCCGTCTGCGGTTCATCACAAATCGTATGGATGAACTGATGTTCCTTCAAAAAACGCAGCGTCCGCTCACGATAGGCTTCCGAGTACCACGATGGATTTCGGAATTCGATCGCAACAGGCAGTCCAGCAAGCGATTTTCGGATCGTTTGCAAGTATTCCAAATGCAATTTACTGACATCGAACCATGGTGGAAGTTGGACAAGGATTGCCGCAATTTTTCCACTCTTTCGCATCGGTTCAATCGACGTGATATATTGTTCAAAAATTGGTCCGAGCGGATCTTTATTTTCCCGGTCGTGCCCACTCATCGCCCGGTGGACCTTAACGATGAAGCGGAAACCGTCCGGTGTTTCAGATACCCATTTCTCATAGTTTCGTTCTGGTTGAATCGCATAGAATGTCGAGTCGACCTCAACTGCTGGAAAATGCCCAGCATAGGCAGCTAGTTTTTCTTTTCGATCTTGCGGGGTCAAGTAGAGACTATCATGATCTCCCCAGCCCGTGACACCGATATATATCATGCTCTCTTCCCCCTCGCGTGTTCTATTCTACCTATTCATCATAGCATAGCAGAATCCAGGATTTCTTCTTCGATGCTTCCTGAGCAAACACTCTTTTTCAGAAAAAAGACATCCCTCTCCCCCCTGCTCATGCAGGAAGAAAAAGGATGTCTAGTTAACGATTTTCATTATGAAGCAGAAGCCTGTGCCTCAACAATTTTTGGAGCAGGCGCTCTTCGTTTCGGTACCGGAACGATATAGTTACCGTAGGGCAATAGACTAATGACATACGATACAGAAATCGAAGCTGCAAGCGTGACGATCATCGCACAAACGAACATACTCGCAGAGTCGAAGTAAGCAAAGAGATCCGTTCGACCGATTCCGCGGATGACGAGCGGATGAATCAGATAGATCCCCATCGAATGTGTTCCAATCGTTTGAAAGAGTCGCATTGCTGTCGCATCTCTCTGCACATATTGAAAAGCATAATTCAAAACGACAAGAACGAACGGGATATACACGAGGTTCGCAAGATTCGTAGAAGTATAAATTCGGTTCAAATCAATACTGACCCAAATATCAACTAAAATCAATCCACTGATGAGCAACAAGATCGTCCGGTGACGTTTTAGAATCTGTTGTATTTCTTCATAATAAACAGCGTATGTAATTCCCATCATGAAATACGCGATCCAGTTGAGTAAAAAAGAGCGACTGTTGACGACTTGATTGAGGAAGTCATTATTCGTCGTTAAGCTTCCTGACGTCAGCCAGAAATAGTTGACGCCCATCGCAACCACAGTTGCAACAAGTAGCATGGTTCCTTTCTTGAATCTTACGAGAAATGGAAAGACGACATAAAACTGAAGCACAGTCAAAATGAAGTACAAATGGAAGTTCACCGTTCCATAAAGGAAGTACTCCGATAACGGCACACCCGGCTTCAAACTATCTTCTACATGAAAACGATACACGAGATAGACGGTACTCCAAATCAGATAAGGGATGAAAATTTTAGAAAAACGCGATTTAACGAATGTTCCAAGATTAAATCCTTTGCGCTGGACCATCGACATCAATAGAAAAGCACTGATGATGGCAAAAATCGGCGTACCGATTCGAGCAAACTGGTTGATATAACCGATTGCCTCGTTTGTAAATTCTCCTTGAGAATAATAGAGACCAGCGATGACATGGACAGCGACGACCAAAATTGCCGCAATCGATCGAATGACTGGAATTTCCTGATAAAATTTCATTTTTTCACACCTTAATCAGTTTTATAGATTTTTTACAAAAGTTATTATAATCTATTTTCTCCCATATTAAATGAAAATATCCAAATTTTATTGAATGTCACAAAAAAAGAATCTCTTTTGAAATAAGAGACTCTTTTTATAAAGACTAGATTTTTTCGTAAGCTAACGCGATACATCCCGATTTAAAGACGTGTGTCTCGACTAACCGTAGCGCTTGTGATTGATCAAACATTGGAAACATTCGTTTCCCATCTCCGAGTAGAACAGGATAGATCACAACATGATAGCGATCGACGAGTCCAAGATCAATCGCTTCAGCAGCAAGCGTCGCTCCCCCGATCGCAATCTGTTTGCCAGGTAAGGCTTTTAGTGCTTGAAGTTCCTCGGCAAGCGACGTGGTCGCTAGACGCGCTTTTCCTTCGACAGCGTCGAGCGTTCGCGAGAAAACGATCTTCTCAAGCGCCTGCCACGTTTTCGCATACTCAACGATGATCGGCTCGTCTTCTTGATCCGCTGTCTCCCAGTACTGCATCATTTCATACAAACGACGTCCATAGACATGGGTATCGAACGCTCTCTCATAATCATTAAAGTATTGATGCAGTTCCGCATCCGGTGAAGCGAAATCGATGCTGCCTGACGCATCCTCGATATAACCGTCAAGTGAGACTTGAAAGGAATAAACGATGTCACGCATAGTAACCCCTCCTTTTTCCCTCCTATACCCGTTTTCCTCCAACCATGAAAAAACTCCCTCATCCGCAGATGAGAGAGTAAGACGAATTATCCGATTGAACCTTCCATCTCGAACTTGATGAGACGGTTCATTTCGACCGCATATTCCATTGGAAGTTCTTTTGTGAACGGCTCGATGAAGCCCATGACGATCATTTCCGTTGCTTCCTCTTGTGAGATCCCGCGGCTCATGAGGTAGAACAATTGCTCTTCCGAGACCTTCGAGACTTTCGCTTCGTGCTCGAGCGAAATGTTATCGTTGAGGATTTCGTTGTACGGAATCGTATCCGACGTCGATTGGTTATCCATGATGAGCGTATCACATTCGATGTTCGAACGTGCACCTGTCGCTTTACGTCCGAAGTGAACGATACCGCGGTACGTGACTTTACCACCGTGTTTTGAGATCGACTTCGAGACGATCGTCGACGATGTGTTCGGTGCTAAGTGAATCATCTTCGCACCCGCATCTTGGTGTTGACCTTTACCTGCAATTGCGATTGACAATGTCATACCACGTGAACCTTCACCTTTGAGGATGACGGCTGGGTATTTCATCGTCAGTTTCGAACCGATGTTACCATCGACCCATTCCATCGTTGCGCCAGCTTCACAGATCGCACGCTTCGTAACGAGGTTGTAGACGTTGTTCGCCCAGTTTTGGATCGTTGTATAACGGCAGTAAGCGTTTTTGTTGATGAAAATCTCAACGACCGCTGAGTGAAGCGAGTTCGTCGTGTAGACCGGTGCTGTACATCCTTCGACGTAATGAACCGATGCTTCGTCATCAACGATGATCAACGTCCGCTCGAATTGACCCATGTTTTCCGAGTTGATCCGGAAGTAGGCTTGAAGCGGCGTGTCGACTTTAACGCCTTTTGGTACGTAGATGAACGATCCACCTGACCAGACCGCTGTGTTCAAGG
The DNA here is from genome assembly GCF_054956715.1 of Exiguobacterium sp. EF_C8. NCBI lineage: Bacteria > Bacillati > Bacillota > Bacilli > Caryophanales > Exiguobacterium > Exiguobacterium sp. EF_C8. The sequence goes on from NZ_CM143264.1 coordinate 2,488,623, forward strand.
CTGCGAACTTGTTGTCTGTTGGCGGAATCAATTTTCCGAAGTACTCACGGAAGATATCTTCGTTTTCTTTTAAGGCTGTATCTGTATCTTTGAAGACGACACCGATTTCTTCGAGGTCTTCTTTCATGTTGTGGTAGACAACCTCTGACTCGTACTGAGCCGAGACACCTGCCAAGTATTTTTGCTCTGCTTCTGGGATACCGAGTTTGTCAAACGTACGTTTGATTTCTTCCGGTACTTCATCCCACGATTTCTCTGCACGTTCAGACGGCTTAACGTAGTACGTGATATCGTCGAAGTTCAATTCTGAGAGATCGCCACCCCACGCTGGCATTGCTTGTTCGTTGAAGATCTTGAGTGATTTCAAACGGAAATCAAGCATCCATTGTGGTTCTTCCTTCATTTTCGAGATCGTTTCGACGACTTCAGTCGTCAAGCCACGTCCAGAACGGAAGATCGAGATATCGCGATCGTGGAAACCATATTTGTAATCGCCAATTTCCGGCATGTTCTTTGCCATGTTCATTTCCTCCTCTTACTTGCTTGTGACCGAAGTTTACTTCCCTTCTTCTACGCCGCGTTCGAGCGCCTTCCAGGCAAGTGTCGCACATTTGATGCGTGCCGGGAATTTCGTGACACCCGAGAGTGCCTCGACGTCCCCGAGGTCGAACGATTCGTCGTCATAGTCTTTTCCTTGGACCATGTCCGAAAAGATATCCGCGAGTCGTAAGGCTTCTTCGATAGTCTTACCTTTGACGAGTTGCGTCATCATTGAAGCAGACGCCATGCTGATCGAGCAGCCCTCCCCGTCAAATTTCGCATCACGGACGACATCGTCTTCAATCGCGAGCTGGAGACGAATCGTGTCGCCGCACGTCGGATTGTTCATGTCGATCGTGACGCCCCCCTCGATCGCACCGCGATTTCGGGGAGTTTTATAGTGATCCATGATCACTTGACGATACAAGTGATCGAGATTGTTAAAATCCATGACTGAAATACTCCTTCGTTTGGCGAAGTCCTGTCACGAGTGCGTCAACCTCTTCTTTCGTGTTGTAGAGATAGAAGCTAGCGCGAGCCGTCGAGCTCGCTCCGAGCCAACGCATCAATGGTTGTGCACAGTGGTGACCGGCGCGAACCGCGATTCCCTGCATATCAAGGACGGTTGCGACGTCATGTGCATGGACATCACCGAGATTGAACGTGACGAGTCCAACGCGTTCTTCCGGACCGTAAATCGTGAGTCCGTCGATGTCACGCATTTGTGCCATCGCATACTGCGCGAGTTCACGTTCGTGTGCTTCGACGTTCTCTAGACCAATCTCTTCTAAGAAATCAATCGCTGCCGATAAACCAACGGCACCCGCGATGATCGGTGTACCCGCTTCGAAACGATATGGAGACGGTTTGAACGTCGACTCTTCAAGACCAACGTAATCAATCATCTCACCACCGAATTCGACCGGTTCCATCGCATTGAGTAATGCCTTTTTCCCGTAAAGAACACCAACGCCTGTCGGACCACACATCTTGTGTGCGGAGAAAGCGAGGAAGTCACAGTCGAGATCCGTGACATTAATCCGTTGGTGTGGTGCACTTTGCGCAGCATCGACGACCATGACGGCACCACGAGCGTGCGCAAGACGAGCGACTTCTTTGATCGGATTGATTGTACCGAGAACATTCGAGACGTGTGCCATCGCGACGATTTTCGTCCGGTCGGACAGTTGTGCTTCGACCGCTTCGACCGTTACGCGACCATCTGCTGTCAAATCAACGTATTTCAACTTCGCTTTTTTGCGTTTAGCGACTTGTTGCCACGGAATGAGATTCGCATGGTGTTCGAGGTACGTGACGACGATCTCGTCGCCTTCTTCGACATGCTCCATGCCGTAGCTTGACGCGACGATGTTGATCGCCGTCGTCGTGCCGCGGGTAAAGATAATTTCTTCATGGTGTTGCGCCTGGATGAAACGACGAACGTTCTCACGCGCACCTTCGTACGCATCCGTCGCTCGTGTTCCGAGCGTATGGACGCCACGGTGCACATTCGAATGAATCGTCTTATAGTAGTCGTCAATCGCATTGATGACGACGAGCGGCTTCTGCGACGAGGCCGCACTATCGAGATAGACGAGTTTCCGGTCGTTGACCTGTTGGTCGAGGATCGGAAACTGATTGCGGATGGATGCATCGATTCCCATATTAGTTTACTTTCCCTTCGATGACTTGAACGAGACGTTCTTTCACCGAGTCAATCGCAAGTTCCGAGACGACTGGCTGGAGGAAACCGTGAACGACGAGGCGTTCTGCTTCCTTCCGTGAAAGACCACGGCTCATCAAGTAGTAGAGTTGTAATTCATCGACACGACCGACAGATGCCGCGTGTCCTGCCATGACGTCATCCTCATCGATTAAGAGGATTGGGTTTGCATCACCACGTGCCTTTTCCGACAACATGAGGACACGTTCCGTTTGAACGCCGTTTGATTTCGAAGCGCCGTGATGGATCATCGACGTTCCGTTGAAGATTGATGTTGCTGCGTCTTTTTGGACACCGTGGATCAAGATGAAACCTTCTGATCCTTTACCGAAATGGTCCGTACGGACGTTGAAGTTTTGTTTTTGCTCTCCACGACCGACCGTAACGGCTTTCGTATCTGAGAACGAATCGTTTCCGACGAGGTGTGTTTTTGTTTCTGTGACCGTGTGACCGTCATTCATGTGACCGAGTGCCCATTCGAGCTTCGCGCCTTGTTTGACGACACCGCGACGGTTCATATACGTGATGGCACCCTTAGATAGTGTATCTACACCACCAAAGAGAACTTTTGCGTTGTCTTCGACGAATACTTCTGTGACGACGTTGACGTTATGCGCTTCGTCACCGTAAGAGACGAAGTTTTCGATATACGTCAATTCGCTGTCAGCATCTGCAACGATGATTGCGTGATGGTAAAGGGCAGCGCCTGATTGCTCAAGCGTGTAGATTGCTTGCATCGGTACAGACAGCTTGACGCCTTTTGGTACATAAAGGAACGTACCGCCGTTACGAAGTGCTGCGTTTAATGCCGCAAGACGATCTTCGTTGACTTGAACACCTTCAGTCATGAAGTACTTCTCGACGAGTTCCGGGTGTTGTTTTAATGCGTCTTCGAGCGTCGTGAAGATGACGCCGTTCGCCGCTTCACTGTTTTGCGCGTGGACGAGTTGTCCGTTACGCGTGACGAGCATGTGATCACGGTTTTCGCCGATCAATGCTTCGATATCTGAAGAAAGACCAGTGACGGTTTCAAGTTCCGTCGTACCTTCTGTGAAGTTCCAGCCTTCGATCTTGATTTTTTCTACTTTTGGCAATGCGAGCGTTGGGGCAAGATCAAGCGCGTCTTGACGCTTTGCGACCATCCAAGATGGTTCCCCTAAGCGAGTCGCACGTTCTGCCACTGCCTCGCGATTTACTGCAAGATTCAGTTCTACAGTCATCATGCTTCCTCCCTCGTCTTACGCTTTTGTTTCGATTTCGACGTCTTCGATGCCGAGTTCTTTTTTAACCCAGTCATAACCTTCTGCTTCGAGACGGTGTGCGAGTTCTTTACCGCCAGACATGACGATTTTTCCGCCCATCATGATGTGGATGAAGTCTGGCTCGATATAGTTCAAGAGACGTTGATAGTGCGTGATGATCAAGCAGCCGAATTCAGGTGAGCGCATTTCGTTGACACCTTTTGCAACGACTTTAAGTGCATCGATATCAAGACCTGAATCGATTTCATCGAGAATCGCGATTGCTGGTTTAAGCATCATCATCTGAAGAATTTCGTTACGTTTCTTTTCTCCACCAGAGAAACCTTCGTTGAGGTAACGGTGTGCCATTTCTGAAGGCATCTCGAGAAGACCCATTTGTGAATCAAGTTCACGGATGAATTTCATGAGTGAGATTTCATCGCCTTCTTCACGACGCGAGTTGATCGCTGAACGAAGGAAGTCTGAGTTCGTAACACCACTGATTTCGCTTGGGTACTGCATTGCGAGGAACATACCTGCTTGTGCGCGTTCATCGACTTCCATGTCGAGGACGTCTTCGCCGTCGAGTGTGACTGAACCAGATGTCACTTCGTACGATGGGTGACCCATCAATGCTGATGCGAGTGTTGATTTACCTGTCCCGTTTGGTCCCATGACCGCGTGGATTTCCCCGCCTTTGATTTCCAAGTTGACGCCTTTCAAGATTTCCTTGCCGTCGATCGCGACGTGTAGATCTTCAATCTTCAAGTGTGAAGCCTTCATGTTAGAATCCCTCCATCTATTCATTTCGTGACTGACGATTCAGAACACGAGCGTTACTAATTTAGTATCATTCTAATCTTAAAGAAACATGGCGTATTATTCAAGCGTCATCGCTCGTTGTTTTTTCTCAAAATCATGCGTTTTGTTGAGAATCATTCGAAAGTTTCACCGGTTCCTCCAGTTCCTCGATCGTCGAAGTCTGATGAATCCGTTGTGACAGTAGGAGCAGTGGTATTCCGAATAATGTCAAGCCCGCTAAAATCCCGAAAATCGGTAACGGACGGTCCGCTCCATATAAACTTAATAAATGTCCGCCGGCAATTGGACCGATTGATTGTCCGATCGACGTCAAGCCCATTGCCCCGAAATAACTGCCCCTTAATTCCGGCTTCGCAAAGCGATCAGTCAAGATGTCGGTCATCGTGAACATCATCACTTCCCCGCACGTGAAGATGAACATCGCGACGATCATCCACCAGATCGCGTTTGCATTCCCCATGACGAACAGTCCGATCGCAACAGTCGCAATCCCGGTCGTGATCGAAACGAGCGGTGACGTCTTGACGCCGAACTTCATGATCGGATACTGCACGATCAAGACGGTGATCGCATTGATCGTGATTAAGATCGCATAGAGTGTCTTCCCGCCTTCAAGGAGTGACGTCTCAGTCAAGAATTGCGGCAAGGTCGAATTGAACTGACTGTAGCCGAAGACCCCGAAGATGATGCCGGCGAGTGCCAGCGTAAAGGCGATATCCGTCCGCAACAGACGAACCGTCGCTCCGAATGAGACCTTCTTGCCACCATGTGTCTCAGTGATTGGATGACGTTTAAATAAGAATCCAATCATCACCCCGTATGCCATATAGACGAACGCCGTGATGTAAAACGTTGCGGACGTATTCCCCGCACTCAGCAGTAAGGCAATTCCTGGTCCGATCGCAGCTGCGATGTTGATCATCGCGTAACGAATGTTGAAGACGAATAACCGATTTGCTTCGTCCGTCGTATCACTGATCAAGGCACGAGCGGATGGTTCGAAAATCGAACGACAGACTCCGTTCAAGGCACTGAGGATGAAGAATGCCCAGAACGTCTCGACTTGCGCGAGTGCGATGAAGACGATCGCGAACCCGATCGTTCCGGCAAGCATCATCGTCCGGCGACCATACCGGTCCGACAATGTACCGCCGATGAAACTCATAACGAGACTGGCGATCGCCGAAATACTGAGAACCCAGCCGACATCGACCGGATCAAACTTCAGAACGGTCGTCATGTAGATAGCGAAAAACGGCATCGTAATGAACGTTCCGAGACGTGAGAAAAACGTCCCGAACAAGACCCCGAGTGTCAACGGATGCAGTTGACGTATGCGTTGCATATGATTCCCCCTAACCCCTGTTTCAGACAAATGAAAAGCATCCTTCCATTATATAGGAAGGATGCCGGCTTCGGTGAACTTATTTGCTGACTGGAACGACCGCACCTTTGTACTTGTCGAGAATCCAATCTTGGTTTTTCTTTTCGTGTAGAACGTCAAGAAGTGCTGTGACACGCTTGTCTTTTTCATCACCATCACGTGTAACGATGATGTTGACGTATGGTGAAGACTCATCTTCTGACGCGATCGCGTCTTTCAACGGGTTCAAACCGTTATCGATCGCATAGTTCGTGTTGATGAGGACTGCGTCGCCTTCATTGTTTTTGTAAGCTTGCGGAAGAAGCGATGCTTCGATGTTCGTCTTGAACTTGAGTTTCTTCGGGTTCTCCGCGATGTCACCGAGTTGCGCGTCTGTCGTTTTACCGTCTTTGAGTTTGATTAATCCTTCGTTTTGAAGGAACGTCAAGACTCGACCGCGTTCCGCGACGTTTGAGCTCGTTAAGATCGTTGCACCGTTTGGCAACTTATCGAGTGACTTGTATTTCTTCGAATAGATACCGAGTGGTTCAACGTGGACGCCACCTGCGTTCGCAAACTTATACGATTTGTTTTCTTTCTCTTGTTGCTCGAGATACGGCACATGCTGGAAGTAGTTCGCGTCGAGTTCTTTTTCAGCGAGCGCTTTGTTCGGAAGCACATAATCTTGGAATTTCTTGATTTCAAGTTTGTAGCCTTTTGCTTCATATTCCTTTTTAACGTGCTCGAGAATCTCAGCGTGCGGTACGTTTGAAGCACCGATGACGAGTGTCTTGTTGTCGCTTCCTGATGATTTTTCGCCACAAGCAGCAAGACTGATTGCTAAAACGGATACAGCGGCAGTACCTACGAATTTTTTCCAAACTTTCATGAATGATTCCTCCAATATGAATAAAATTTGAATTAACGTTTATCGATTGCTCGGATCAGTAAGTCCCCAATGATTTGGATGACGAAGACGATTGCTAAGATTAAGAGTGTCGCAATGACGATGACATCGTTTTGAGAACGCTGGAATCCTTCGATGAAGGCCATGTCCCCGAGTCCACCTCCGCCGACTACTCCGGCCATTGCCGTGTAACCGACAAGTGCAACGAGTGTAACCGTGATACCAGAAACGATAGCAGGCAATGCTTCTGGGATTAAGACTTTGTAGATGATTTGGAACTTCGTCGCGCCCATCGATTCAGCTGCCTCGATGACACCTTTATCGACTTCGCGAAGTGCGAGTTCAACCATCCGACCGTAGAACGGTGCGGCTCCTAAAATCAGTGCCGGTAATGCTGCTGTTGGTCCGAGGAACGAACCGACGACTGCTTTCGTAAATGGAATCAATAAGATCAGTAAGATGATGAACGGAATCGAACGGAAGACGTTAACGATCAAGCTCAAGATCGAATAAAACGCCCGATTTTTGAACAACAATTCTTCATTTGTCGCAAACAATAATAAACCAATGATCAAACCGAGAACGAATGTCGAAAGACCAGCGACTGCCGTCATATAGATCGTACTGCCTGTCGCTTCCCACACCATGTCCCAGTCTAGGTTGTCAAAGAATGAAATCATCGGTGATCCACCTCCACTTCAACATCACTGGCTTGAAGCTTCGTGATGACCGCTTGTGTTGCTTCTGTTTCCCCGATTAACTGAATGAACAGCGTACCGAGCGCCCCTTCCTGTGATTGACCGACGTTTCCGCCGATGATATTGAACAGGACGGGTGAATCCTTCATGACTTCCGCGAGGATCGGACTTTCCGCCGTCGATCCGACGAATGTCAACTGAACGATTTTTCCGGTTGGGTAGCGTTCGCGGAGTTTCGCGAACGTCAACTCGTTTTCCGATGGCGACGTCAATTGTTTGACGAATTCCTTCGTCATCGCTTGCTTCGGATGACGGAAGACTTCTGCGACCGGTCCTTGTTCGACGATTTTACCGGCCTCCATGACGGCGACCCGGTGACAGATTTTTTGAATGACGTGCATCTCGTGTGTGATCAAGACGATCGTCAGTTTCAATTTTTCATTGATGTCGACGAGTAACTCAAGAATCGAGTCCGTCGTCTTCGGATCGAGTGCACTTGTTGCCTCGTCACATAAGAGAACGTCCGGGTTCGATGCCAGTGCCCGAGCGATACCGACACGTTGCTTTTGACCACCGGATAATTGCGACGGATAGGCTTTTTCGCGTCCATCCAAACCAACGAGTTGGATCAGTTCCGCGACCCGTTCCTTGCGGCGTGCCTTCGGAAAGCCACCAAGTTCGAGTGGGAACATGATGTTCTCTTCAACTGTTCGTGACCAAAGTAAGTTGAAGTGCTGGAAGACCATCGAGACATTCTTGCGGACGCCCCGTAATTCTCTAGGTTTCAGCGATGTCATTTCGACACCATCGATTTGGATCGAACCACTCGTCGGTGCCTCAAGCATATTCAGCAATCGGATCAAGGTCGATTTCCCTGCTCCGGAATAACCGATTATTCCAAAAATTTCACCGCGCTCGATTGTCAGATCGACATTCGCGACGGCTTCGACCGCTCCGCGCTTTGAGCGATAAATCTTTCCTACGTCTTGTAAACGAATCACAACTGTCCCTCCTAAAATAAAAAAAGTGCGCGCGTTTTAGAGCAAACGCGCGCACTTTTCAGTACACAAAACCATTTGCTCTCATCTCCCAGACTTTTGTCTGCTGGAATTAGCACCACTTCGGATTAGATCCGCGGTTGCCGGGTTTCATCGGGCCAGTCCCTCCACCACTCTTGATAAGAGTTTCGGTATTAAGTTTGTAGAATATATTCTGAATATTAGCAGGGGTTATTTTTGTTGTCAAACAGTTTTTTCAGAAACTTTTTCGAGGAACGTGAAAGCACGCGTTAAGTCTTCTTTCAAATCCTCCGCATCCTCAAGTCCAACTGAAATCCGGACGAGACCGTCCGTGATGCCGAGTTCTGCGCGACGTTCTGCTGGGATCGACGCGTGCGTCATCCGTGCCGGAACCGAAATCAGGCTCTCGACGGCACCAAGACTCTCAGCAAGTGTGAAGAAATGTGTCGCCTCGACGAGTTTTTCTGCGTTCGCTGCTGAACCGACATCAAAGCTGATCATCCCACCAAATCCAGTCGCTTGTTTCGCTTGGATGTCGTGACCAGGATGCGATGCAAGTCCTGGGTAGAAGATGTTCGAGACGATGTCTTGCGCTTGCAAGAACGCAACGAGATCATGGGCTGTCTCTTCGATCGCATCCATCCGGATACCGAGTGTACGAAGACCACGGACGAGCAAGAAGCTGTCTTGCGGTCCAAGCACGCCGCCTGTCGAGTTTTGGATGAAGTGCATCTCTTCGCCGAGCGCATCATCTTTGACGACGACAAGTCCAGCGACGACGTCCGAGTGTCCGCCGATGTATTTCGTCGCACTGTGCAAGACGATGTCTGCACCGAGCGCGAGTGGTTGTTGATGATATGGTGTCGCGAACGTGTTGTCGACGACGAGTTTAAGATCGTGACGTTTGGCGATCGTTGCGATCGCTGCGATGTCCGTTACTTTCAACAACGGGTTCGTCGGTGTTTCGACGTAGACGATCTTCGTGTTGTCTTGGATCGCTGCTTCCGTTGCTGCAAGGTCCGTCGTATCGACGAATGTCACTTGAATGTTGAACTTCGGTAAGACGCGTTGCATCAAGCGGAACGTACCACCGTAGACATCATCTGTCATGACGATGTGGTCGCCAGACTCAAGCAAGTGGAAGACGGCATGAATCGCTGCCATCCCAGAACCGAACGCAAAACCACGTGCGCCGCCTTCAAGATCCGCAATCAATCGTTCGATGCTCGTCCGTGTCGGGTTCGCTGTCCGTGAGTATTCGTATCCGTCCTTAAGTTGACCGATTTTATCTTGCTTGTATGTGCTTGTTTGATAGATTGGAGGTGTAACGGCTCCTGTTGCCCGATCGACACCTGTTCCTCCATGAATCAATGCTGTCTTCTTACGCATGAGTTTCGTCCACCTTTTCAAAGATTTGTTGGCTTAAATAGCGTTCGGCACTGTCTGCGAAGACGGTGACGATCGTACTGCCGGGGTGACGCTTTGCGATATCAAGCGCAGCAACGAGCGCTGCCCCTGCTGAGCTACCGACGAGTAATCCTTCGCGAGCAGCGAGTGTATGAACCGCGTCAAATGCATCACGGTCAGAAATCGTATGAATCTCATCAACGAGTTCATGCGGAACGAGGCTTGGCCATTTCGCTGTACCGATACCTTCTGTCTTATGCGGACCGGCTGGACCACCGTTCAAGACGGAGCCTTCCGGTTCGACGATTGCTGCTTTTGTACCGAGACGTTGTTTTAAGAAGTCCGCTGTTCCGGCGAACGTACCACCTGAACCACAACCGGCAACGAACCAGTCGATATGCGGTAAGTCCGCAATCAGCTCAGGACCGAGTGTCCGCTGATACGTGACTGGGTTCTCTTCGTTTTCGAATTGTAACGGAACGTAACTATTCGGAATTTCCTGACCGAGTTCTTTTGCCCGGTCGATGGCCCCTTGCATATCGAGTTCAGTCGGCGTGTTGACGACGGTTGCGCCGAGTGCCCGCATCAACGTCTGCTTTTCCTGACTGAATTTTTCCGGAACGACACAGATGACTTGGAGATCGTATTTTTTAGCGGCGAGCGCCAAGCCGATGCCGGTATTCCCGGCTGTCGGCTCGATGATCGTACCGCCTGGTGTCACATGTCCGTTTTCGATTGCTGCATCAACGAGTTGAATGCCAAGGCGGTCTTTGACGCTGCCCCCAGGGTTCATCCATTCGAGCTTCGCCAAAATGCGCGTACCAGCAGGCAAATCGAATGAAGTGATCTCGTAGAGTGGTGTGTTTCCGACGAGGTCGCGGACGTTGTTCGCGATCATCCGAAGACGATGTCCCATTCATCACGACCGGCAAGCATTTTCTCGGCATAGTGCTTCGCTCCTTTGAGGTCATGTGCGCTCGCAAATCCACATTGGACTTCGTTTTGCGCTGGAATCTCTTCTGCTGCGAGGACGTCTTTCAACGTCTTCTCAACGAGTTCGCTCATTTTTTCGACCGAGTCGAAGTTCATCATCGCCATATAGAAACCTGTTTGGCATCCCATCGGCGAGACATCGATGACATCATCCGAGTAGTTACGGATGTTTTCAGCAAGTAAGTGCTCGAGTGTGTGCATCGCACGCATCGGCATTTGCTCAACGTTTGGTTGTGTGAAACGGATATCGTATTTGACGACTTGGTCGACTTTACCTTCTTTATATCCTGCGACGCGGATGTAAGGTGCTTTGACTTTCGTATGATCCAGGTTAAAGCTTTCGACGTTCATTTTTTGAAGTGCCATGATTTATTCCCCCATTTTCTCGGCTTCTACGAGCCAGACGAAGTGATTGTATTGTATAAATTTAACAGTGAATCCTCGTGATGTAAACAATTCTTCCATGACTGGAATCAACGGGTAAAACTCGCGTTCGAGATCTTCCGCTAACGCATCAAACCCTTGAGCACGTGCTTCACGGATCGTTTGCAGGCGTGCCTCTTCTGAGACGAACATCGTATCCGCGTAGACGATTTTTCCGTCTGCCGGTAAATGTGATGCCATCAGTTCGATTGCTTCTCCCTTTTCCTCATCTGTTAGATGATGAAACGCATACGTCGAAACAAAACTGCGTGCTTCCTTCGCCTCGAACGAGAGGAAGTGACCGTCTTGTACATCAAGTGACGGAATCTTTTCCGTCAGGATTGCCCGCATCTCCGGACTTGGTTCGACGGCGAGTACGGCGTCGTGACGTGCCAGAAGACGTTGTGTCAGGTTCCCTGTGCCTGCTCCGAATTCAATGACCGGCGACTGCGCTTTATCCGCAACTGTATCCAAAATCTCATCGTATCGACGAAAAACCTCTTTATACTCCGGATCATGTCCGGTTACTGTCTCGTCATACGTTGATGCCCATTCTGTGAAAACATCCATAAAACGTACTGTCATGCCTTGTCGTCCTCCATCTCACCAGTTAATTCCGAGTAATCGGATATGAATTAAAGTAATTTTCCTTATTCGCATTGTAGCAAGGAGATTCTATCCTGGCAAGCGACCGGCTCGAAAAACTTCCAGAAAACAAAAAAAAGGCGTTGCCGGCGAACCGACAACACGAATAATGTGGTTAGAAATGCTACGAAGGAAAACCCAGCTCCATTCGGAATTGTTCGCTCTTCCGCGTGGAGGACGGCGCCTGTTCGACATGATCGCCAGCTTACGTTCACTTCCTGATCGGTCCTTTCGATCCACCACCCGTTCATTGCACCGCTTCGTCTTTGGGGGACGACTTAAGGGGAAACAATACACCGGCTTAGGATGGGAGAAAGGGTTCAGGACTTGAATCGTATTGAACGATCATCTCTGCTAGACTTCCTATAATGCATTTCTAGAAGTTGTTATGAATATACCATTCATATTTCTGCGTTGTCAACGGATTATTGTAAATATTCCGACAATTTAACAAAAAGAAAAATCCAATCGGACTTTTCTTACCGTTCTTGACAGAAAGCAAAGACGTTTTGGACAGACTGGAAAGCATAAAGTCGCTCTACGACTTGGTTTTCTTCAATTCGCAACAACGCAGGAACACTCATGACACGGGCTTCTTCTAAGAAATCCGGAATGAAATTCCCGTTCGCCTTCTGAATCGATTGACCTGATTCCGTCGCTTCGACGATATCGAGCATTCGTTCCGCGATAGCGCATGTCCCGCACATCGGTGCATAGACATACAATAGCCCGTTTTCCGGGACGGTCGTGACTTCTTGCATGACGGTCGCTCCTTTCTTCGTGGTATCTGTCGTCAGTATACAAAAAAAAGAGAGCGGACGAAACGCAAGCGCCTCGTTCACTCTCTTTTCGTTAAGTATTACTCGTTGATCATCGATTTGTACGCTGCAGCGTCCATCAATGCCTCGACTTGTGAAGCATCTTCGATTTCGATGTCGACCATCCAAGCGCCTTCGAATGGTGACTCGTTGACGAGTTCTGGGGAATCCGAAAGGTTTTCGTTGATGGCAACGACTTTACCAGAGATCGGTGCGTATAATTCCGAGACTGTCTTGACCGACTCGACTGAACCGAATGGCTCGTTTGCTGAGATCGTATCCCCGACTTCAGGCAATTCGACGAAGACGATATCCCCGAGTTCGTGTTGCGCGAAATCCGTGATTCCGATACGCGCCTTGTTTCCTGATACTTCGACCCATTCATGTTCTTCCGAATAGCGTAAGTTGTCTTTTACTTGACTCATTTCCGATTCCCCCTGTGGACTAATTTGGACTAACGTGTTCAGTATACCAAAATCGACTCTGAACTTAATACCATTTTCCTTGATACATTTCTTCCTTGAAGCCGATCGTGACGTCTTTTCCGTCTGTAACGATCGGTCGCTTCAGTAACATGCCGTCACTTGCGAGCAACTTGTATTGCTCGTCTTCTGATAACTCAGGGAGTTTGTCCTTGATGCCTTGCGAACGATACGATTGACCGCTCGTGTTGAAGAATTTCTTCAGTGGCTCTCCACTCTTTTGATGAAGTTCCTGAATCGTTGCAGCAGATGGTGTCTCCTCGACGATATGTTTGTAATCGACTTCGACACCGTGTTGTTCGAGTGCTTTTTTTGCTTTGACGCACGTACTACATTTCGGGTAGCCGTACATCGTGACTGTTGTTGTCATGTTCATCACCTCACTTCCAAGAGTAGCAGATGGATCACTTCTGCTTCAAGCGTGCGAGCGCCCCGTCGATCTGATCTTGATGATGGGCGTCATGGGCGACGAACGACTCGACGAATTCTTGCGGTCGGAAATTCTCATAGGTCGCCGCAAATTGCTCATCAGACAGACGATTGAGGTGATCGACGATATCACGCCGGACACTGATCGCTTTCTTCAGTAAGGCAAGCGGATCGATATGATGCGCATACTCGACCGCCAATCGATTGAACTGATCGAAATCCGTCTCGACGAGTGTCAGCGGTTCGTCCGGTAACTTCGAGATGGCATGATCATAATAAAACCGGTCCCATAAATAGAGGTGGCTGACGCACTCAAGGACAGTCCACTTGTTCAGGGCAAGCGGCAGATTCCATTCTTCTGGCGACAAACGTTCAAGGGATTGATAGTAGGCAATCGCAAATTGCAGTTCAACCAATTCTTGGCGCATCTCGTTTTCCCTCCTCAACCAAAAACTTCGCCTTTACAGAGATTTTCCCTGCAAAGGCGAAGCGGTAAACCTGACTTAGACCGTATATTTGTTTGATTCGATGAGGCGTTTTGCGATGACGCGTTTCGTACCGATGACGTTGATCGGCTGATAACGGCTGAATTTTTTGAGTGCCGAGAGCAACATCCGGAGTTCGTCGCCGCTTGCTGCCGCGTAGAGAGTCTCTTTCGCGTCACGCTCGACAGCTTCGAATGCTTGTTGCGCGAAGACTTCCGTATAACGGACTTTCAGTTCGCTCTTCTCGATGCCTTTATCGGCAATCGCTTTGTCCGTCCGGACGATCGCTGACTCAAGCGCATAGATTGCACTCATGATGTCGGCTGTGTTCGCTAAGATCTCTTGCTCGCCTTGAAGTTTGTCCTGGTATTTCTGGACCGCTGTTCCGGCAGTCAATAAGAAGATTTTCTTCATCATCGCGAGTAAGTGACGTTCGCGATCGAGTGGCGCTGTTCCGATGTCAGTCGGCATGAAGCTCATCACTTCTTGTTGCAGACGCTGTGCTTCCGCAAGCAATGGTAACTCGCCTTTCATCGCTTTCTTCAGCAATGTTCCTGGTACGAGGAGACGGTTGATCTCGTTCGTTCCTTCAAAGATCCGGTTGATCCGTGAATCGCGGTACATGTTCTCGACTTCGTATTCTGCCATGAAGCCGTAACCACCGTGAATCTGAACCGCTTCATCGATGACATAATCAAATGTTTCCGAAGCAAAGACTTTGTTCATCGAGCATTCAATCGCATACTCCGCGATAGCATCGGCGATTTTCTTACCGTCTTTGCTCTCTTCTTCCGACAGCTGATCAAGACTATCTTGGAACAAACCACCTGTCCGGTAGACTGAGCTTTCCATCGCATACGTCTGTGCTGCCATCGTCGCGAGTTTTTCTTGAATCAATGGGAACGAGCTGATTGGTGTTTTGAACTGCTTACGTTCATTTGAGTACTGGACTGCGAGATCAATCGCCCGTTTCGATGAACCGACAGCACCAACAGCTAATTTATAACGACCGACGTTCAAGATGTTGAAGGCGATGACGTGGCCGCGTCCAATTTCACCAAGGACGTTATCGACTGGTACTTCTGCATCTTGTAAGATCAATGTCCGTGTCGATGACCCTTTGATCCCCATCTTCTGCTCCTCGACACCTGTCGAGACACCTGGATACGATCCTTCGACGAGGAAGGCTGTGAACTTGTCACCGTCGATTTTTGCGTAGACGACGAACAAGCTTGCGAAACCAGCGTTCGTGATCCATTGTTTTTCACCGTTCAAGATGTAGTGCGTGCCGGCTTCATTCAAGACAGCTGTCGTTTTGGCACCGAGAGCATCCGAACCAGAGCCCGGCTCCGTCAATGCGTACGAAGCAATCCACTCCCCTGAAGCGAGTTTCGGCAGGTATTTCTGCTTTTGCTCTTCGTTTCCGAAGAAGACGATCGGCAACGAACCGATTCCGACGTGTGCGCCGTAGCTGAGGGCGAATGAACGGCCACGTGCGAACTTTTCCGTAATGATTGAAGACGAAATCTTATCCATCTGATAGCCGCCGTATGCTTCCGGAACGTCTGCACCGAGTAGACCAAGCTCGCCTGCTTCACGGAGGAGACCGACTGATAATTCGAACTCGTGTTTTTCGATCCGGTCAAGGACAGGAACGACACGATCTTCGACGAACTTCGCTGTCATGTCACCGACCATTTTGTGTTCTTCCGAGAAATCCTCTGGTGTGAAGAGACGTTCTGGCGCTAACTCATCTAATACGAAACTGCCACCTTTGATTAATTCGTTTGTCGTTTGGCTCATTGTCCTGTTCCTCCTTCAACTAGTTCGAATACGCCTGCTGCGCCCATTCCGCCACCGATACACATCGAGACGACACCATACTGGACATTCCGACGTTTCATTTCATGCAAGAGCGTCAATGTGAGTTTTGTTCCTGTACAACCGAGTGGGTGACCGAGGGCGATCGCTCCACCGTTGACGTTGACGATGTCTTCGTTTAATCCAAGCTCGCGGATGACACCGAGTGACTGCGATGCGAACGCTTCGTTCAACTCGATCAATCCGACGTCTTCAAGCGTGATGCCTGCGAGTTCAAGTGCTTTCGGAATCGCGACGACTGGTCCGATTCCCATCACTTCCGGACGGACACCACCGACCGCAAACGACTTGAACTTTCCGAGAATCGGTAACCCTTGGCGTTCTGCTTCTTCCCGTTCCATGACGAGGACAGCAGCCGCACCGTCTGACGTCTGCGAAGAGTTCCCTGCTGTGACGCTACCGCCGAGGCGGAACGCTGGGCGAAGTTTTGCAAGACCTTCCGGTGACGAATCCGGACGAACGCCTTCATCGTGTTCGACGATGAATGTCTTCTCTTCGATTTTCAGTTCATTATTGACGAATTGTTCCGTCACCGTTACCGGGACGATTTCGTCAGCAAACTTACCAGCTGCGATAGCTGCCGCTGCTTTTTGGTGACTCTTCAACGCAAACGCATCTTGATCTTCCCGTGAGACATTGTAGGTCGCAGCGACTTGCTCCGCTGTGTGCCCCATGCTCATGTAGTATTCCGGTGCCGTGTCGACGATCGACGGATTAGGTCGGACGACGTGACCTGGCATCGGAACTTGACTCATCGATTCAAGTCCACCAGCGACAACCGCAGTTGCTTGCCCTGTCATGATCTTCATCGCCGCGTCAGCGATCGATTGTAGTCCACTTGAACAATACCGGTTGATCGTTATTGCCGGTACCTCATGGGATAAACCACCGAGGACTGAAGCGTAACGGGCAATGTTCATCCCCTGCTCTGCTTCCGGTAAGGCACATCCGAGAATGACGTCATCGACCGCTCCCGTGTAACCGGACCGTTTCAACGTTTCTTGGATGGCGATGCCTGCTAATTCATCCGAGCGCATCGATTTGAATGCGCCCTTTTTTGCTTTTCCGACCGGTGTTCGTGCACCGGCGACGATTACTGCTTCCTTCATCCGAATCCCCCCAGTCCTCAGTTACGAAGCGGCTTGCCTTTAACGAGCATGTGCTGCATCCGTTGTTGTGTCTTCATCTCACCGATCAGGCTCAAGAATGCTTCCCGTTCGATGTCGAGCATATATTGTTCATCGACGTGGCTACCGAAGGCGACGTTTCCGCCGGCGATGACGTGTGCGAGTTTACTAGCGATTTTCAAATCGTGTTCCGAGATATAGCCGCCGTAGAACATTTCGCGTGTCGCGAGTTCCAGCGTCGCTTTACCAGCACGACCGACGACTGGAATCTTCGCTTTCGCTGGTGCCGTGTAGCCGGTCCGGTCCAGTTCAAGGACGAGTTGTTTCGCATCATACGTCAAGTGATCTCGGTTCATCGAGATCTGATCAACGGAGCGGACATATCCGAGTTCGCGTGCTTCAAAGGCTGATTTTGAGACTTTTGCCATCGCGACGTTTTCGAACGTTTTTTGTGCTGCTTTCTCGATATTAACGAGTCCGTCTGGTGTGTTTTCTAACAGTCGACGGTACGTATTGACGTTTCCGCCGCCTCCTGGAATTAGACCGACACCGACTTCGACGAGACCCATGTACGTTTCAAGACCAGCTTGCAGGCGAGCTGCCGGAAGCGAGATTTCTGTACCGCCACCAAGCGTCATCCCTTGTGGAGCAGCGACGATCGGACGCGATGCGTAACGAATCTTTTGAATCGATTGTTGGAACTTGTTGATGATCCAGTCGAGTTCGAACCAGTTCTCATCTTCCGCTTCCATCAGCATCATCGCTAGGTTCGCACCGACACAGAAGTTCTTGCCATCGTTCGCGATGACAAGACCACGGTGGTTTTTCTCAACGAGATCGACTGACTGTTCGATCATCTGCATGATGTCGACACCGATTGCATTGCTCTTCGATGTGAACTCGAGGACTGCGACATCGTCACCGATATCAAGCAAGCGCGCTCCGTTGTTCTCTAGTAAAACACCGTTTGACTTCCGGACATCACGGAGGCGGATTTCCTTCGGATTGACCGTTGCTCCGACGTAGTCTTGTGTCGTTGTGTCATAATGACGACCGGACGCATCATAGAAACTCGTTTTTCCTGCTGCGAGCATCTCATCGACCCATGCTGGTACCGCGTAACCGTCTTGTTTCATCTTCACGACCGTTTTCTCGACACCAAGTGCGTCCCATGTCTCGAACGGTCCCATCTTCCAACCGAAGCCCCATTTCATCGCTTCATCGATCGCTTTGATGTCGTCTGCGATTTCTCCAGTCAGCTGAGCCGAGTAGAGCAATGTTTTCGCGTGGATCGGCCAGAGTAAGGCGCCGACACGATCTTGTGCGAAGACGACGGCTTTCAGTTTGTTTTTTGCGCCCGGAAGTGCTTTGGCTTGTCCAATTGACGGTTCAGTAAGCGCTTTCTTTTCGACGTACTCGAATGTCTCGAGATCAAGTTCAAGGATCTGTTTTCCGACTTTCTTATAGAAGCCTTGACCCGTCTTCGCACCGAGTGCTCCTTGTTCGACAAGGCGACGCATCTCAGTCGGAACCGCGAACGTCTCCTTCTCTTCGCCTCCTGGCAACAAGTCATAGACGTTGTTTGCAACGTGGACGAACGTGTCGATGCCGACGACGTCGAGTGTCCGGAACGTCGCTGACCCTGGGCGACCAAGTAATGGACCTGTGACCGAATCGACCTCCCCGATCGAATAGCCACCTTTTTTCATCTCATCCATCGTCACGAGGAGACCGTATGTCCCGATTCGGTTGCCGATGAAGTTCGGTGTATCCTTCGCAATGACGACGCCTTTCCCGAGTCGTTCCTCTGCGAATTGTTTCATAAAGTCGACGACACTCGGATCCGTGTCTGACGTTGGAATCAACTCAAGCAACTTCAGATAACGTGGTGGGTTAAAGAAGTGTGTCCCGAGGAAACGACGGTTGAACGATTCCGAGCGCCCTTTGCGCATCGCTTCAATCGAGATGCCGGATGTGTTCGAACTGACGATTGCGTCTTCCCGAATGAACGGTTCGATCGTTGCGAACAATTGCTGTTTGACGTCGAGTCGTTCGACGACGACTTCAACGATCCAGTCCGCTTCCTTCAGACGCTCTAAGTCGTCTTCTAAGTTTCCGACCTCGATGAAATCGATCAATTTTTTCGACGCGAGTGGTGCTGGATTTTGTTTCAAGAGTTTTTCGCGGTTATCGCGCGCGATGCGGGAGCGGACGCGCGGATCACTCAGCGTCAAGCCCTGCTTCTCTTCTTGTGCCGTAAGTTCTTTTGGTACGATATCAAGCATCAATGTCCGTATGCCAGCATTCGCAAGATGTGCCGCGATGCCTGCACCCATCACCCCTGAACCGATGATGACGGCGAATTGGATGTGTTTCGTCAACTGGATTGTGGTCGGCTGACCGATTTGACTCGCCATGATATACCCCCTGATTTTAAATTGAATGAATAACCATTCATTATACTGACAAAAAAAGAAGCCGAACGACTTTGGTGTGCTTCTTCTACATCTTCATCATAAATGAATAATGATTCAGTAGCAATAAAAAATCAGTCAATGGACAAATTTTCCTGTTAGACTGATAAAAAGGAGTGGTTGAAAATGAGTCAAACCGAGCATGTATGGAATCAAAAAGCCGCCGACTGGGCGGATCGCGCTGACGATATGTGGACGAACGGCAGCCGAAAAACCGTTTTGCCGTTCTTACGAAAAACGATCACCGGTGGTCGTTTGCTTGATCTCGGTTGCGGTGATGGTGCAGCCTGTCGCTTACTGACACCGGACTTTCAGACAGTCGGACTTGATGTCTCAGATGAGATGATCCGGATCGCCCGTGAAAAATCACCCGAGCAGACATTCATCGTCGGGACTGGCGAAGTGTTACCGTTCGCTGATCATGCGTTTGATGTCGTCCTCGCCGTTAACTCACTCGAATGGTCGACACGTCCCGTTCAAGTGCTACAAGAAATCGAACGCGTCGCCCCGCTTGTCGTCATCAGCCTACTCGGTCCGACAGCAGCACCTCGACAACTCGCCTACCGTCGTCTCTATGGCGAAGAAGTCGCGATGGGAAATACGATGATGCCGTGGGAATTACTGCAGCTAGCAAAAGAGTGTGGCTGGACGTTGTTCGATGAAGCAGTCATCCAAAAGGAAGGAGCCGTCATGACGGGGCATCGTCTACTTGATCAAGCACATGCTTTCTCGTGTTTATTTGCTTTTCAGACGACGGCTGTGAGGGAGAGATAAATATGTCATATAGTACTTTTTATACTTTTATTTTGATCGCTCTAGGTATCGTTTTTATCTATTACATTGAGGCTCTTAATATTTTGGAGCGATGGCAATTTTTCTTATTGTTTATGGTTTTCTTCATGGTTGTACCTGAACTCGGAAAGCGACTTTTTAGACGGTATCAAGAAAAACGATTTCATCCACAGACTGCCGTGTTCCTTATCATCCTTATATTCGCGGGTATGCTATTGTTAGGAAATATCGTGGAACCTAATTAATTGATCTCAAGAAGTAAAAGGAGTCTCCTCACTGTCTTCTCACCCGCTTTCCTCAGGCGAGACACAAGCCAGTCTTCTTCACCCTTCGGATGATGAATCCGGGTCTTGTTTGTCTCTGACAGCGCGAGATGAAACGTCGCGCTTTTTCCTGTAGGAGTCGGGTGAAGACATGTGAGGTAGCTTAAATATAATAAACGGTCTCTCACCAGGCGGTAAGAGACCATTTTTACTTAGTTCATCCAGTTCGAAACTGCAAGCCACGCTGTCTTCATCACACGAGTATCCGTAATGAGTATTGTGACTCAAGATCGTCCACTTAAGAAAAATTCGCTTAGTATTTTAAAAAGTACTTTTTACAGCTTCAATCCTCCAAGTCATATTTCAAACGAGAAAAAGAACGACTTACCTTAAAATCGAAATCAATAAGAGTACTTACATCAAATTTCTTTTGCCGATAGATTTCTTTCATGAATTGTAAGAAAATGTAGCGGCACGTATATAAATCATCTCCAGTGTCTTCTCTCATCAAAGCATAATCAATTTCTTCACCTAGCGAATCATAAACAATCGTTTCAAACTCTAAATTCGTATGCCACATAAAATCTAAAAATCCTTGTAGGACTGCCTTTTTATACATATCTAGTGGGAAAGTAGCCAAGATTTGATTTTTATAAGAAAGTTCTACTACTTTTTTTTGATAGAAAAATCGAATGATAAAGTGAGAAGAGACTTCCTCGCTCTCATATGGCAGAGACCAGTTTGATTTTTCGGTATCGTAGAATTCACTTGTTGATATACTTTTTATTAAAGAGTGCCAAAACATGTATAGCTCACTTACATGTGCGTTAAAGGGAAGTGGTTCACCATCTATACAAAAAACAACTTTTCCAGAAGGATATCCGTCAGCTCGGCCAAATGCATAATTAAATACATCGGTGTCTTTTAAATCGGTCATCTTTATAAAGCCTGGGTATTCTTGATTACTATCTAGTTCTTCTTTTTCTGGAGGAATTTCAATAAAGCTTTTAACTTCTAAATGCATAATAAAATCGCCCTTTCATTTAAGAACATACTTCCCGTCTGAGGATGCTGGGGACGTCCGTCACACTATGACTAATCATTCTCCGTGCGTTCGCTGATGTACCTGTCGCAACCACTCTTCAACCAAGACAAGACCCGATTGCTCTTCCCATTTCAGTCGGAAATAGAGTGTCTGTAGCATCTGTTTAACGTTACGATACGTCGTCCACTCCGCATCTCCCCATGTCACGTCACTCTCAAGCCACTCCTTAATATTACGTTCGATTCGTTGCAATAGGATATCTTCCGACAGTCCATGACGACAAGCTTGCAACCACGCCGTCACCATCCGGTCCGCTTCTTCATCGACATAGAGATAATCGGATCGGATCAACTGACGAATCATCGCATCAATCGCTCCGAGCTCCTCCTGTGGACGACTCGCTGGGTGCGTAAACCAAACCGCATAGACATCTGCGATATGTGCTATGCTGTGTGCCCACCCCATTCCATCAATGAATCCACGGACATCCTTTTCTTGCTCCAAATAGGTTTGTAAGTAAGTCGACAGCCGATCCAGCTGACTTTGCGTCAATAAGTGTCGGGTTTTGTCCATCACTAACAATTCAGCGAGTGCTAATGCTGAAAATGATCGCGTCAGGACAGCTGTTGTGTCCGCTGTTCCCATTCTATACATCAATCCATGCCCACTTAAAATAAAATCGAAAATTCGATTGGTGTCTTCTATCGTAAATGACTCTGATGCGATGTAGGTCGCTAACTGCGGATAGACCAATCCATCCCGCAACTCAGAATCCGTCGAACCGATATGTAGAAGCAACTCATCGAGTAACGCAGGTGTTACACTCGCGTCTTGTTGTAGCAGTTCTTTTAGCTGTTGTTCCGTTCGAGCCATTTTGTTCTCTCCCTTCTAAATTCAAAAAAGACGATGCAGCGTTGCATCGCCTTCTCTTCTTATCCTTTGACCATTCCTTTGAGAACGAAGGCAACGTTTGCCGGTCGTTCTGCTAAGCGGCGCATGAAGTAACCGTACCAGTCACGTCCATAAGGAACGTAGACACGGACTTTATAGCCTTGTTTGACGAGTTCGAGTTGACGCTCAACCCGGATGCCGAACAACATCTGGAATTCGAACTGGTCTTTTTCAATCCCGTTTTCTTTAGCGTAACGGATGACTTGCTCGATCATCGCATCGTCATGTGTTGCGACGGCAGCATAGTTTCCGAGTGATAATTGTAACTTCACGAGCTTGATGTAGTTGTGATCGACGTCTTCTTTTTCTGGGAACGCCACCGTTGCCGGCTCTTTATATGCCCCTTTAACGATCCGGAGATTCGTCTCGAAGCGACCGACGCGTTTGATATCATCTTCCGACCGGTAGAGGTATGACTGAATGACCGTACCGATGTTATCGAAAGATTGGCGCAATTCTTCAAACAGTTGAATCGTTTTTTCACAACGTGGCTCATCTTCCATGTCGATCGTGACGAAGACACCGAGTTCTTTTGCCCGTGTTAAAATCCGTTCCATGTTCGAACGAATCAAGTCGTCCGAGATATCAAGTCCGAGTGATGTCAGTTTCAACGAGAGTTGCGAGTCTAATTTTTCTTCCGCAATCATCTCAACCGCACGAATACATTCTTGTGTCATCATCTCTGCTTCCGCTACCGTCGAGATGAACTCCCCTAAATGGTCCATCGTGACGCATAATCCTTTTGCGTTCAATTCCTGGATCGCCCGTTTTGATGCTTCCAATGAATCCCCTGCCACGAAGCGACTTGCTCCGAATTTAAGCCCGTATCGCTTGGCGAGACCGTTCAATGTCTTGTTTTGCGATAAGAAGATAAAACCATCCCGTAGTACTTTTTCCATCACTCATGATTCCCCCTAAATAAATGCTAGGCTGTTTTACCGTATCGGTTCACATCTCTGCCTTTATATTATGACATAAAGCGCTTACATACGCTCTTTCTTTTGTTTATTTTTGAGAATCTGTTGTGCGACAAGTCCCACGGCAAAGAATAAGACATACAGACCGATCGCGAGGAAGAACTGCCACGAGAACGGATCACGAAGGCTTGAGCCGATATTGTTGTAAACGAACGCACCGGGAATGATCCCGATATAGTTCGCGATGGCGAACTGTTTAAAGCGGATTTTTGATAATCCGGACGCGTAGCTGATCGCGTCAAACGGAAACAGCGGAATCAACCGGACGATCAAGACGACGAGAAAGCCGTTCGTTGCAATCCGTTCGTCGAGTACGTTCAGCTTCCCTTTCCCGATCAACTTCTCAACTCCACGGCGACCGAGCAACCGGGCGATCCAAAAGCTGAGTAATCCACCCGTACCGGCACCAATAACATCAAGTAATGTCCCGAGCCACGGACCGTACGTATAGCCGCCAAAGACGGTCAAAAGACTCGCCGGAAAAAAGACGAGTGGTCGGACGGTATAAGCGAGCACATAGAGCAACATCCCTGTCAGACCTTGATTCCGTACCCAATCCGATAATGCTTGAATGTCGAATTGCTCCAACATTCCCGACATCCGGAAATACAGGAGCAATCCAAGTCCAAACATAAAATACAGCGTGATCGGGAGCCAGTCCCGGAGCCGTAGTTTCTTCATGACATCGTCGCTGGAGCAACGTAATAGAAAATCGACAGGAAGATCAACACACTACCAGCAAGGACGAACAGATGCCAAATCGCGTGGTTATACGGCAAGCGTGCCCAGACGTAAAAGATGACGCCGAGCGAGTACGCAAGTCCACCACCGAGGAGCAGTAAGAATCCTTGTAATCCAAGTGCTTCATAGATTGGCTTGATCGCAAACAGACAACACCAGCCGAGGATCAGATAAGACGCATTCGAGATCCAGACATATTTACCGGTCGAATAAAGCTTCCAGATGATGCCGAGCGTTCCGACACCCCAGACGATTCCGAGCAATGTCCAGCCGAGCGGACCACGGAGTGTGATTAAAGCGAACGGTGTATAACTACCGGCAATCAACAAATAGATGCCAGCATGATCTAAAATTTGTAGAACCTTGTTTGCTTTCGTATGCATCAGCGAATGCATCAAGGTCGAGAACAGATAAAGGAGAATCATCGTTGCCCCGAAGATACTGACAGCAGTGACGTTCCAAGCGCTGCCGGATTTCGTCGCCTGCAGGATCAACATCACGAGCGCGACGATACTGAAAATGACACCCAATCCGTGTGTAATGGCACTGGCGATCTCCTCTTTTAAGGAGTCACCTTTTGCGAGTAGCTCTTCGATCGTTTCTTTCGATTGTTGCTTGATCGTTTGCTTAAGTTCTTTTTTGGTAACCAACCGAACACCTACTTTCTAATGACACAAGACTAACACTTTGATTATACGCTCTGAAGCGACAGCGTGCCTATCGAAAGATTCTGTCGATTTGATGACAATCGTCATCTGTTTGTCTTTTCCCGCTTATACAAAAATCCACACCGCCTTTGCGATGTGGATGTCGTTTACCATTGTTCAATATCCGGGCGATCCTTGAACGTCGATTTTGTACCGTGACGTTCGTTAAGGACGGCTTCGACTTCTTTGAATGAGACACCGCGCTCAGCGAGCAAGACCGTTAAGTGATACAGCAAGTCTGCTGTCTCTTCTGCTAACGTATCGTTACCAGCGAGAACGACTTCAAATGCCTCTTCGCCGAACTTCTTCGCGATCTTCTCATATCCAGAAGCAATCAAATAGTTCGTATAGGATTCTGCTTCTTTCGCCTCAATCTTCGCTTTGACCGTCTGTTCCAGTTCGTATAACATCGGGCACCTCCACTTCCGTATAGAAACAACTACGATTTCCTGTATGGCATGTCGGACCATTCGCTTTGACCGTGATCAAGAGACTATCTTGATCACAGTCAATCCACATCCGTTTGAGTTCAAGCGTGTTCCCGCTCGTCTCCCCTTTCGTCCAGAGACGATTCTTCGTCCGCGAGAAGAAGGTGACGAGACCGGTCGCAAGCGTCTTATCATACGCCGCTTGGTCCATGAAGCCGACCATCAAGACATCGTTCGTCTGCTCGTCGACGACGACGGCAGCGACGAGTCCTTTTGAAAAATTCAATGTCGTCATCGGACTTCGACTCCCCGTTCTTTGAGGTAGGCTTTCGTTTCCGGCATCGTGTATGTCGCTTCATGGAAGATTGAAGCAGCAAGGGCTGCGTCAGCGCCCGCTTCCAAACCTTCCGCCAAGTGATCGAGTGTTCCGACCCCACCAGAAGCGATGATCGGCACGTTGACGACTTCACGCAAACGACGAATCAAGGCGAGATCATAGCCGTCTTTTGTTCCGTCAGCGTCCATTGAAGTGACGAGTAATTCACCGGCACCCAGGGCAACGGCTTCCTGTGCCCACTCGATTGCGTCACGTCCGACGGGTTGTGTGCCACCGTGTGAGAAGACACCCCACGAGTCGCCGGTCTGTTTCGCATCGATTGCGACGACTGTCGCTTGGACACCGAACAGGCGGCTGACTTCTTGAATCAGTTGTGGATTTTGAAGCGCCGACGAGTTCAGTGAGACTTTGTCAGCACCAGCACGAATCAAGCGTTTCGCGTCTTCGATCGTCTTGATTCCGCCACCGACCGTAAACGGCATATAGATGACTTCCGCGACGCGTTCGACGATATCAAGCATCGTCTCGCGCCCTTCTTGTGTTGCTGAGATATCGAGCAGAACGAGTTCGTCCGCCCCTTGCTCGTAATAGTATTTCGCGACGGCGACCGGGTCACCAAGATCACGTAAGTTTTGGAATTTGACCCCTTTGACGACACGTCCTTCCTTGACGTCAAGACAGGGAATGATCCGCTTCATCAACATACGCGTAACACCTCTTTTAAGGCGAGTGATCCGTCGAGTAACGCCCGACCGACGACCGCTCCGTCCATCCCGATTTCTTTGAGGCGCGCGACGTCATCGACTGTCGTCACACCACCGGAAGCAATCAATTCGACCCCTTCCCGTTTTAAACGATCGAGTCCATCAACGTCCGGTCCCATCATCATTCCGTCACGCGAAATATCTGTATAAAGGAACGTCTTGATGCCTTTACCGATCAAGTGTGTCATCGCCTCTTCAAGCGTCCAACCGCTCGCTTCGAGCCAGCCGCGTGTTTGAACGATGCCTTCTTTTGCATCCAAGGCAACAGCCAGTTTATCACCAGCGAGGGCAATCATCTGTTCGAGTAACGCCTCGTCTTCAAGGGCAACCGTACCGACGAGAATCCGGTCGATTCCGGCACCGACGTATGCTTCGACGGTCTCGATGTTACGGACACCACCACCCGCTTCGACGAACAAACCGGTCTCCTTTTTGATGTCGGCGATCAAGTTCAAGTGCAACGGTTCGCCGGCTTTCGCGCCATCAAGATCGATCAAGTGGATCGCTGTCGCCCCATCTTCCTTGAAGCGCTTCGCAATCGTCAACGCATCACCGAAGAATGTCTGTTGGTCAAAATCTCCTTGCTTCAGGCGTACGGCCTGTCCGCTCATTAAATCGATTGCTGGGTAGAGTTGCATGTCGTCTCTCTCCATTCCTTCAGTAGTTTCAGTCCGACTTCGCCACTCTTCTCTGGGTGGAACTGCATCCCGGTGACTTGTCCTTTTTGAACGATCGCTGGAACAAGACGTCCGTATTCAACCGCGTCGACGATCCATTCTGGGTCACAAACAGCGCCGTACGAGTGGACGAAATAGACCGCTTCGCCGTGGTTCGTCAGCTGGTGCCAACCCATGTGCGGCAAGCGGACGTCACTCGGTAGTTTTTCAATCGTTCCTGGTAAAATTCCGAGTCCTTCTGTCAGTCCATCTTCGTCACTCGATTCAAAGAGCAGTTGCATCCCGAGGCAAATCCCAAGAAACGGTTTCTTTTCCGCTTGTTCTTTTAAGAAGTCGACGAGTCCCGTTTCCTTCAGGCGCTCCATTGCTGGTGCATAAGCACCGACACCCGGTAAGACGAGTGCTTCCGCTTGGTCGAGCAACTCCGTGTCACTCGTGACGATGACTGCTTCGCCGAGCTCCTTTAACGCCCGCTCGACATTCGCGATATTCCCGACGCCATAATCGACGATTGCTATCATTGATCAATCAACCCTTTCGTAGACGGTACGCCTTCGCTCGTCACGGCAATGGCCTGACGGACGGCCCGACCGAGTGCTTTGAACAACCCTTCGATCATGTGGTGTGTGTTCGAACCATATAAGACTTCAGCATGAATCGTCATCCGGGCACTCCGTGATAAGCCTTGGAAGAACTCTTCTGCGAGTTCCGTATCAAAGTCACCGAGCTTCGGATTCTTGAAACTAGCACGGAAGACCGTGAACGGACGACCGCTGAAATCGAGCACGACCGACGCGAGTGTCTCATCCATCGGTACACGGGCTTCGCCGTAGCGTTCAATCCCGGCTTTATCGCCGAGCGCTTCCGTCAACGCTGCCCCGAGGACGATCGCTGTATCTTCGACCGTGTGGTGCGCATCGATCCACGTATCACCTTTTGCTGTCACCTTCAGACCGATCCGGGCCTGAAAGGCAAATAACGTCAGCATATGATCAAAGAACCCGACACCGGTCTTGATTTCAACGGGACCTCCTGCGAGATCGACCTCAACCTTGATGTCTGATTCTGCACTTACTCGTTCGCTTGCGCCACGCCGCATCGTAATTCCTCCTCTACACACGTTTCTAATACTTGCATCGCTTCTGGTGATCCACAACTGACACGGAATGCTTGGTCAAACAAGCGGATCCGTAATCCAGCGTCAGCACAACGCTGCATAAAACGTTCGGCTTCCGGATACTCGACATAGACGAAGTTCGCTGCACTCGGATACGTCTTGCCGATTGGCGCGAGAATCCGCTCGATCGCTTCACGGCTCGCATACGTTTCTTCTAAGACCCGATCGAGTTCCGGTTCTGCCATGATGGCGATGCCGACAGCTGCTGATAGACCAGAGACGTTGTACGGTGATTTAATCTGTTCGATTTCTTCAATGATTTGTTCGCTCGCGATGACAAAACCAAGTCGAAGCGATGCGAGTCCGAACGCTTTTGAGAGCGTCCGTAAGATGATCGCTTTCGGATATTCCTCTAGTAAATGAAGCATCGACTGTTCGAGCGCGAAGTCGATGTACGCCTCATCGATAACGACGTATTTGCCACTGTCGAGCAAGCGACGGATGTCCGCTTCCTTCCGGAGGACACCGGACGGATTGTGCGGGTGACTCAAGAAGATGATCTCACCAGGAGCTGCGATCAATCCGTCGACGTCAAGTGCCATCTCGTCGAGTAACGGTACGCGTTCAAACGGTGCCCGTGCCCGGTCAGCGTAGAACTGGTACATGACGAAGTCCGGTTCCGAGGCGATGACCGGCATCCCTGGTCCGCCGTAGCGGGCACATAAGTAGCCGATCAGCTCATCCGAGCCGTTCCCGGCGACGAGTTGCGTCGGACGGACACCAGCGTACGTCGCGTACGACGCCTTGACTTGATCGATGATCTCGACAGGATATTCATTTAAAGGGAACGTTGCAATCAATTCTTGAATCGCTTCGATCCCGACTGGACTGTGGGTCGTGAATCGTTCGTTTTGGTGTAATCGCATTAGTCTTCCCTCACTTCGATGGCTTGTGCGTGTGCTTCGAGTCCTTCGACCCGGGCAACGGTCTTCGCTGCGTTCGCGAGACGTTGTACGCCTGCGCGTGTGGCTTCGAGCATCGTCTGGTGACGCAGGAACGTCCGCGCTGATAATCCAGACGCAAAACGAGCTGTTCCGGATGTCGGTAAGACGTGGTTCGTTCCAGCGACGTAATCGCCGAGCGTTTCCGGTGTCTCGTGACCGAGGAAGATCATCCCAGCGTGACGGATCGACTTGACGACCTCTTGTGGATTGGCAACGGCAAGTTCCAAGTGTTCCGCTGCGAGACGGTTCGCTTCTTCGATCGCTTTCTCAAGTGGAGCGACGAAGACGCCACCGTTTTCCATCGCACGACGGGCAATCTCTTGACGCGGCAATTGCTGTAAGCGCCGCTCGATTTCTGCATCCACCGCTTGTTTCATCTCTTCCGTTGGCACGAAGGCGATCGCGACAGCGTCACGGTCGTGTTCGGCTTGCGCAAGGAGGTCGGCTGCGATCCGGTCCGGATGCGCTGTTTCGTCCGCGATGACGACAACTTCCGATGGACCGGCAACCGAGTCGATGCCAACAATCCCGTAGACTTGGCGTTTTGCTTCAGCAACGAAGCGGTTTCCGGGTCCGACGATCAAGTCAACGGCTTGGATGCTTTCTGTTCCAAATGTCAGCGCGGCGACCGCTTGTGCTCCACCAATCGTATAGATTTCTGTCACACCAGCGATGCGTGCCGCAACGAGAACCTCATCACTTAAGTTCGTCATCGGTGTCACCATGACGACGCGTTCGACTCCGGCAACTTTCGCTGGAATCGCGTTCATCAAGACCGTCGATGGATAACTTGCTGCACCACCCGGTACGTAGATCCCGACCGAATCAACGGGAACGAACCGTTGGCGTCGTGTCACGTCTGCTTCGACGAGTTCGATGTCAGACGGTAGTTCTTGTTCGTGCCACTCGACGAGTCGTGTCGCCATCAACTTCAACGAGTCAATCAAGTTGGCGTCTGCCTGTTCGAAGGCTTGTGTGATCCGTGTTTCACTGAGACGGAAATCTTCGAGATCGACCTGATCGAATTGGTTCGTGTAATCGCGGACAGCAGCGTCACCGTCTGTTGCGACGCGTTCGAGAATCGCGCGGACCGCGAGCTCCGTGTCGCGATCGATGCTGAATGGTTTTGTCGGTGTCATGATCGTGTCACTCCTTCTGTCAATTGCTCGAGCAAGCGGATGACTTCCACCCGCTTCCGTTTTAACGTCCATTCGCTCGTAAAGAATCGAGCGCTGATATCGATGATTTTTTCGTATTCATTTAGTCCGTTCGCCCGTAACGTCTCACCTGTCTCGACGATATCGACGATTGCGTCAGCAAGACCAAGTAACGGTGCTAGTTCAACGGATCCGTTCAACGGTACGATGTCGACGTCGACACCGAGTTCGCTGAAGTAGCGTTTTGCGATGACCGGATACTTCGTCGCAATCCGGACGCGGCGTCCGCCTTCGAATTGCAACGGTTCCTTTGCACAGACGGACATCCGGCAGACACCGAACGGTAATTCCGCGAGTTCCGATAGTTCTTGATCTGATTCCAGTAGGATATCACTGCCGGTGATCGCGACATCGAGAACGCCTTGGGCAACATACGGGATCAAATCCGATCCTTTCATGAAGACGAATTCGTGCTCGCCTCGTTTGACGATTAGTTCGCGTTCAATGGCTCCCCATGTCTCGACGCCAGCTTCTTTCAGATAACGTTCTGTCGCTTTCGACAGCCGTCCTTTCGTAATTCCGATTCGCATTTAGAGCACCTCCGCCAACCGTTCGACCGAGAATCCGATGCCGAACGCCTGTTGTTCTTGTCCGAATTGTTCATAGAGCCGGTCGTAGCGTCCACCGACGAGGACGGGTTCCGTCACACCTTCGATGAAACCGTGAATCGTGATCCCGTCATAGTACGTCTGTAAGCCCATTTGACCGAAGTCGAGATCGGCATTGACGGCTTCCGCGAGATCAAGCACGGCATTGAGTCGTGTTTCGTCAACGTACGGTAAGATCGTCTCTGCTCCTTCGCGTCCGAATAATAAAGGAAGTTTCGCGAGTAAAGCATCATCCAGTTGACCCGCGATCCGCTTCAGTTCGATGACGTTACGTAAACGGAGCATCTGCGTCACTTGGTCGCGTAAGTGGTGATCACCGACACGTGTCTCGATCAAATGCTCGATTAGACCAGCATCACCAATTGAGAGGGTGACTTCTTTTCCTGTCAGTTCCTCGACGAGTCGGACCCCGAGTTGGATTGCTTCGACTTCTGCGATTTGTCCCCGTTCCTCGAATCCGACTTGGAACTTCTCTTCCGGTTGAAAGACGGAGCCACTGTAGAAGACACGTTTATATTGTTCTCGACCACGTTCGCTGAGTGCACGCGCGACACTAGTCGTAAAATCCATCCGAATCTGTTCCCGTCCACCGATTTCCTCAATTAAGGGGGTGATTAATCGGGTATAGTTAGATTGTTCGAGTCCATCTTCGAGCTGACGGATGACCTGCTGGAGCCGCGTTGCCGAGGCACCGACGTAGTCCGTCGCTCCATCCTTGAGTCGAATCGTAGAAAATGATTGCATACTCCCACTCCTTTATCTTATTATCACTGTACCACGCTAAATTATTTAACGATAAGATACCGCGTTTCGGGCACATTGTCAATCGCTTTGCTTGCCAATTCTAAAAAATCGGAGGGTTTATCATGCAATTATTGAAATGGGACGGTCACGTCCACAGTCCATATTGTCCACACGGTACGAAGGATCCACTCGAAGCCTACATCGAGCGGGCGTTAGAGCAAGGCTTAGAACGGATCAGCTTCACGGAACACGCCCCCCTACCTGAAGGTCTGACGGACCCCGCACCGAATAACGATTCCGGAATGTCGTTCGCGACAGCCGATGCCTACCTGAAGGAATTGACACAACTCCGCGAGACATACAAGAATCAGATTGATATCCGGATCGGGATGGAGTTCGACTACTGGGAAGGGCATGTCGACGGTACGCGTGACATCATTGCCCGCTACGCTGACGTCTTAACCGACGGCATTCTTTCACTGCATTACTTATACATCGATGAGCAATATTACGGCGTCGACTTCAGCAAGGAAAGCTTCGGTGAGATCGTCACGAAACTCGGAAGCGTCACGGCGGTACACGAACGCTATTATGAAGGCATCCAAGCCCTCGTCATGACGGACCTCGGTGCACACCAGCCGAAGCGCCTCGGTCACTTAACGTTACCGACGAAGTTCATCCAAGCCTATCCGCTTGAGTCGAACCCAACGAACCTCGACGACACGTTACGGAAAATCCGTCAGGCGAACTTCACACTCGACGTCAACACGGCAGGACTCCGTAAGCCGTTATGCGGTCTTTCCTATCCTTACCCGGAACTCTTGCAAGTCACGCAGTCGTTATCGATTCCGCTCGTCTATGGATCAGATGCCCATCTCGCAAAAGATGTCGGTGCTGATTTCGATTTCAAATGGTAAAACAAAAATCCGGATGCCGCAGCGTCCGGATTTTTTTGTTTAGGAATATGGAAAATCAGCAGCTTCGACAGGAGCAATCGATCGTGCTAATTTTTTTAATTGTGCTAGCGACACGTTACCAGACAGGAGGACGATTTGGTTGTCCTCGACGTAATAGAGGTTCGCTCTCCCTTGTTTCTGCTCGAAATAAGCCGTCTGTCCGTTCGCAAGTGTCGTTTCCTTCCAGTCCTCGCCTTGAACGTCTTGCTTCGGAACAACGGTTAGAAGAATCGTTTGGGACTTCGTGTGGAAGAACCAAACACTATCGTCCCCATTAGGAGTCGAACTACTCATAATCGCTTGGAATGTCGAGAACGGTAAATTCAAGCCGCGAGCAGAACTACTCTTCTTAATATTTTGAACGTCGTCATAAGAGACGCCTCCTAACATCCAGTTCTTCTCTTGCTTGGTATACTCTAGTACAGCAAGACGATCTGCTCCTTTTGGATAATGCAGCGTCACGTAAGCATGATTTCCGACAACGATACTGCTCCAGATATCAACTTCAGTCGGGTGCGCTTTTGTTCCATCTTTAAAGTAAAACGTCACGTGACGACGGAAATCCGCTTCAAACGAATCCTGTTCTGAAAAGTCCTTCGCTTTAATGCGTTGCACGATGGCATCGGGATTATTTACATCTTCAGCAGTATTATCCTCGAACCAGTGTGACCTAAGCTGATTCAAAGGCGGAATTTGGTCCGGTTCTGCACAACCGGTCAAGATACTTGCAGCGAGTAAAGCACTGATTACACCAATCCGTTGAAATCGCATGACAATCTCCTTTTCCTCTTTTTTCCTTTCTTTGAGTATCTCACGTTGCGGGACTAAGTCTTTAAGAAAATTATGAAAAGAAGGAAAGGAGAATTTCTGATTAATACGCATTCATACGCG
This sequence comes from Exiguobacterium sp. EF_C8, assembly GCF_054956715.1. Lineage (NCBI taxonomy): Bacteria > Bacillati > Bacillota > Bacilli > Caryophanales > Exiguobacterium > Exiguobacterium sp. EF_C8. The sequence goes on from NZ_CM143264.1 coordinate 2,522,319, forward strand.
AAAAATCTACAGACAAAAACAGACTAGCCCCCTTCTATTTGAAGAAAAGAACTAATCTGTTTCGCATGTTTCATTCTAAGTTGGCATGTTTCCCGTACATCGTTTGCGAATCGAGCTGTTTGTCTTCCATGATCTGCAGAATCAAGCCATCATAGAACAACAACATCGTCTGTTCGAACAACGAGCCCATCGGTTGAACCGTCTCGTCCGCTGATGCCGTTTGTTCTTTCGGAACTCCAGGCAATTGGACGACCAAGTCGGCTAATCGTGCTAACGTCGACGTCGGATTGATCGTGACGACGGCAACCGTTCCACCAAGTTGCTGTGCTTTCTCGACGATTGGTACCAACGTTTTCGTCTCACCCGATCCGGAACCGACGATCAACAAGTCACCGTCGCGCAAGTTCGCTGTGACCGTCTCACCGACGACATAAGCGTCGAGTCCCATGTGCATTAGCCGCATGACGAACGCTTTCCCCATCAAGCCGGAACGACCAGCTCCTGCAAGAAAGATTCGGTTCGCTTGAAGCACAGCGTCTGCCAGTTCTTTTGTCTCGGTCGCATCGATTGCTTCGACCGTCGAAGTCAGCTCTTCGATAATCGTTTGAATGTGTGTCATTTACGCCTCTTGTAGCATCCGGTGCATCGTTGACGCTGTTTCTTGTTTATCATCTTGTCCTGTGATCCCACCACCGACGATGATCAGATCAGGACGTGCAGCGATGACTTCCGGTAACGTCTCCATCTTGATGCCACCCGCAACAGCTGTTTTTGCATTTGTCACAACCGACTTGATTGTCGCAAGATCCTCGAACGAGTTTTGACCGACCGCTTGGAGATCGTAACCTGTGTGGACACAGATGTAGTCGACGCCTAACGCATCAAGTTCTTTCGCACGTGTTGCGATATCTTTCACGGCAATCATGTCGACGAGAATCTGTTTACCTGATTTTTTCGCTTCTTCGACTGCCCCTTTGATTGACATGTCTTCCGCTGCACCAAGGATCGTCACGATGTCAGCACCGTGTGCGACAGCTTGGCTGACTTCGTAGCCAGCAGCGTCCATGATTTTCAAGTCAGCGAGGACCGTTAAGTTCGGGAATGCGGCTTTCATTTCTTTGACGGCGCGGAGCCCTTCGTTGATGACGACCGGTGTGCCGATCTCAACGATATCTAAATTGTTTTCCCCGATTTCTTTGACTAAAGCGATTGCACCTGCTGTATCGACTAAATCAATTGCGAGTTGTAATTTCATTTTGTATCTCTCCCATCCTTCTCTGTATTGTTGTACCTGACACTTCCTTCAGACGTTCAAGAAGGAACAGGACTAAATATAATCCGCAGGAGCATTCTTGAGAAGTACGCACTTTTAATTTACATAGTGCGGTTTTTCATACATAGTGCGGAAAAGTATACTGTCGACCGGAAGAAAGACTATACTGGAGCAGGAGGTGGATCGATGCCACATTTTGAAGATCGTCAGTTTAACTGTGAGAAGGAATTGACCCTTTCGATCATCGGGGGGAAATGGAAGATGCTCATTCTTTGGCACTTAGGTAAGGAAGGCACGAAACGCTTCGGGGAACTGAAAAGTCTAATGCCCGGGATCACGCAACGGATGCTCGTCAATCAACTGCGGGAACTTGAAGACCACCACATCATTCACCGGGAAGTCTACCCGGTCGTACCACCGAAGGTCGAATATTCGTTGACGCCACACGGACATAGCTTAATGCCGATTTTAGATGCGATGTATGATTGGGGTAAGGATTATGCGAAAAATGTTCTGGAGATCGACTTCGAACAACAAAAAATATCACCATAAAAAAGATGCTCATGGTCTCGTCTCTATTCAGAGATAAGCCCACGGAGCATCTTTTTTTTAGGATTCTTCCGTCGTATAAATCTTCGACATCGCCAGTTCATCAACGTATTCCCCATCGATGAAGAGTGACGCGATGCGTGTTCCTTCGATGTTAAAGCCAAACTTATGATAGAGCTCGATTGCCCGCAAGTTATCCTTGCGAACCGTCAACTCGAGTCGGATGAGTCCTGCTTCAATCGCAAAGGCATCCACCGCTTCAAGTAGACCTGCACCGAGTCCACGACCCGTGTAGGCGTCAAGCAAGCCGATGACGAGGTTTGCCCGGTGACGAATCCGACTCGGTTCACCACCAACGACGAGCACATAACCGACGAGTTGCTCGTCGACATCCACGACGAAGATGTCCGAGTTCGCAGCCTGACCGAACTTCTCGATGAACGCCTCCGCCTGTTCCGTTGACAGGACGCGTTCTTCCGGCTCATACAACATATATTTCGTTTCCCGATCAATGCGTCGCATCAAGTCCGATAAGGCTTTTCCGTCCATTAGAGTGGCTCGTCGTATCATAGGTGTCAGCTCCGTTTCTTAAAATAATGTATGATTATATAATCTATTTCACTAATAAATTCTCATACATTTTTTTAAAAAGAGTATTAAATTATATTTTAAAAATATATAAAACTTAAGCTCTTACCAAATTGCCAATGCTTTCCATACACCTGAATGTAATTGATATTTGCAATTTTCTGGAGCAAAAAATTTAAGTGTTTTTGTTCTATAAGACCAATGTGCAAAATCTGATTCAAAGACACCTAGCAGTCCAATACTATACAAATTATTTAGTAAGTCTTCTGATTTTAAATCGTTGCAGTATGTACTGCGATTAATAAGAGTCTTCATTTCAATAAATGACTTTTTAGATTTCCCCATTTTAGGAAGAATCGTATTAAATAATTCTTTTATTTGTTCATCTGTATAAAATCCAAACAGTTCGTCTTTAAACTCTCTTACTAAATAACCTGAATACTCTTTGAGTGCAGCCCATAGTATTTTTGCATCTAGCGTTTGGTTATTATCCTCACATAATTTTTGGCAACTATTAAAAAATTGGATTACATCTCTAGGTTTATAAGTTGTAAAATCTAATATCCATCCCCATGCATCTTTTTGGCTATACTTATTCTTATTTTTAAATTCAACTTCAAACGGTAAAATTAATTTTAAAGGATTTTCATCCCTAGAGATTTCATATGCTAAAGAATTGGAAATCCTCCGATTGATAAAATCTGCTAAAGGAAAATTATATTTATTTTGTAAATCACTATTCCAAGTTAGTTGTAGCGTATTTGCGAAATTCAACTTATTGACGTTAGCTCCTGAAACAAATTCATAAACATTATTCCTTAAAAAAATTACCACTTTAATGGGTAAATTATCATCGTTAAATTCATTATTCAATCTAGAAGCAGTCCATAGTAATCCATTTAAAGAGTCCTTATACTTCTCATCATTTTTTATTTTTTCATCTAAACCATCTAATACCAATAAATATTGACTATCTTTTATAAAATTAATTTTAGAAAACAGAACAAAAATCAGTTCAACGATATCTTGTAGTTTATAATGAGAATTTTTCTTTCTATAATTTTTACCAATATATTTTTCAAGTTCTGGATTGATTTCTATTCCTCTTTTAAGGTTACTTTTTATTAATTTTCTAAAGGTAGGATTACCTTCGCCTAAAAGATCTGTGTATAACAATTTTAAACTTTCTAAAGCTTCGTCATTTTCAGCATTTTTTTCTGTTGATAGTTTATCTATAATCAATTTACTTACATGCATGCAAATTATCCATTCCCATCCAATTGAGTACTTTTCATAGGAATCGGCTTGAGTATCTTTTATTCCGTCGAATTTTATATAGTCAAATGATTGAAAATTAACATACTTAGTTTTTACATTCTTCGTAATTTCTGATTCGATTTCTAAAAATTTCCCTATATAAGTCTTTCCAGTTCCCTTTTTACCTAATACGATAAATTTGGTTCTATCTTCAATAATTTTTTCTGCTGTTTTATTTAGATCGTAATAATTATTTTTAAAAGCTTCTATATCTTTTGTATATTCATTATCCGCATCAATTACACCAAAATATATATCATTAATATTCAATGGTTTTTCTTTTGATTTTTTATTAGAAAAGTCAAAAATCAAAAATTCATTTTGTGATTTCCCCCAAGAATAAGCAACTTGTTTATGTGATATATTTGAACAATAATTATCAATTTCATATGTCAAGTAGTTTGAAAGAGATGTACTAGTCAGTTTTTTGTGCTCATTTAGCGCTTTTTCAACTTCTCCACTAAATGCTTTTAATAAAAAATGGGTGAATATCCCATTTTTGATTTTACCATCTTCCATCACTGATGCTACACCGTTGACAGCTGCTGCACTGTAAACATAAGTGTATTCAGATTTTTTTTGTAATTGTTCTAAATCATCTAAAGAAAGCTTACTGGACCTTAGGCTTCTTCCTTCAAAAGAAATAGTGCTTTCACAAGCATCAATAAAAAATATACTTTGGTTACATTTTCTATGTTCAATTTTTCCAAGCATACTCTCAATAGATATAGTGGTATTTTCTAAATCTTCAGTATTATGGTTATAGGTATCAAAACAAGTTATCCTTGGTTTTCCATTAATGTTGATTCCGTGGCCAGCAAAGAAAAAATAAAACTTATCACCTTCTTTAATTTTATCTATTATTTTTTGAAATTGAACATTGATATTTAAAAAAGTAGCATCACTATTAATTAAAATTTTAGTTTCAAAATCCATTGTATTTAATAATATTTCATTAAATTTTTCCGCATCATTATCAGCATATAATGTAGAGGATAATTGATAGTATTCCTCAATTCCTACAATTAGAGCATAGTTCAATTTTTTCCCTCACTTTGGCTTATTTTTAGCGTAATCATATTAATCTTCTAATTCCAAAAAGAGAACGTTTGATTCCTTATTAAACTTATTTAATCGATATAATTGTGAAAAATACAGAAAAAAAGTGCTAAAAACTCAAATTCAAAAAGAGTAATAGCACTTTTTTTTAAATCTTTACGATTTCAGGGTATGGAGACGGTGGGAGTCGAACCCACGTCCGAAGGCATCGTATACTTAAGCTTCTACGTGTGTAGTCAATTTATTGGGATCTCGTCGTCAGGCTGCCAATTGACAGGCGTCCGTCCGACCAGTCTGATTCCATCTCTTCTCTTTCCCTCCAGACGGAAGGGTCCAAGCGTAGCCTGTTTAAAGTGAGACCCTAGAAATCAGCCGACCAGGCGACAGCTGCTAGGATCCGCAGTTGCTATTACGCTGCTGCGAGTTGTGTGTTAGTTTTGCCAGTTATGGCTGGTGCGTTTTAACGAGGCCGACCCCTCGACACGCCACAGAAGACCGAACTACCCCCGTCGAATCCGTAACGTCCCCAAGATAATAAATTGGGGCTTTCCGAATACTAATATTCTAGCAGAAAAGTGTTACGGGTTCAATACTTTTGCTTATCGCGTAATGCCCGGTCGATATCGCGCTTCGCATCCTTCTTCTTGAGATCGTCACGTTTATCGAATTTCTTCTTCCCGCGTCCGAGCCCGATCAAGCATTTCGCGTAACCGTTCTTGATGTAGACCTTCAGCGGTACGATCGTATAGCCGTCCCGTGAGACCGCCCCAATCAAGTTTGCGATCTGTTTCTTGTGCAGCAACAGTTTCCGTGGGCGGAGCTGCTCATGGTTGTAGCGGTTTCCCTGTTCGAAGTGGGCGATGTTCGAGTTCCAGAGAATTGCTTCTCCCCCGTCGAATCGGACGAACGCGTCCCCGATGCTGATCTTTCCCTTACGAACCGATTTGATTTCCGTTCCCGTCAAGACGAGACCGGCTTCAATCGTATCCTCGATCGCATAATCGAACGAGGCCCGTTTGTTATTCGCTAAGACTTTCGAATCTGTTCCCTTTGGCATGTTCGTTCACCACATTTCTGATGCGGAAGCGCTTATTTGCGCTTCCGTTTCTTATTCGAGACCGCCTTATGGAATGGCGGTTTATCTTTCTTATTCTTTAACGAGAATCCTTTTCCCTTGCTTTGGTCGCTCTTACCTGACCGTTTCTTGCCGCGACGATCGTCTTTCTTCTTGTCGTCACGTTTTTGTCCCGGACGTCCGCCACTTGAACGGATCGTTTTCGACTCGAACCGTTTCTTCGGTTGCCGTTCTGGCATCCCGACGACGCTGAAGTCAATCGTCCGTTCATCGATGTTGACGTTCGTGACTTTGATCTCGACGACATCGCCGATTCGGAACTGTTGTTTCGTCCGCTCACCGATCAGCTGATAGTTCGCTTCATCGTAGCGGTAAAAGTCATCCGTCATCGCTTGAATGTGGACGAGTCCTTCGATCGTGTTCGGCAATTCGACGAACATCCCGAAGTTCGTGACACCACTGACGACGCCTTCAAATGTCTCACCGATATGTTGCTCCATATACTCGGCTTTCTTCAACGCGTTCGTTTCCCGTTCCGCATCAACAGCGCGACGCTCGCGTTTCGACGAATGATCAGCGATTTCCGGTAGGATCTCTGAGTAACGGTCTTGCGTCTTTTGTGATTTGTCGTTGTAGATGACATATTCACGCAACAGACGGTGGACCATTAAGTCTGGGTAACGACGAATCGGTGACGTGAAGTGCGTGTAGTAGTCCGTCGACAGACCGAAGTGACCAATCGGTTCGATATCATATTTCGCTTGTTGGAGCGAACGGAGCATGACCGTACTGACGACGGCTTCTTCCGGCTCACCTTCGACGGCGTTGAGGATCGATTGCAACGTCTTCGGTGCAACTGACTCACCCTTGCGTTCGACGTTGATGCCGAAGTTACCGATGAACTTGAAGAACGTATCGAGACGTTCTGCTTTTGGCTCATCGTGAATCCGGTACATGAACGGCAGTTTTTGACGCTGAATGTGCTCGGCGACCGTTTCGTTTGCTGCGAGCATGAACTCTTCGATCAGCTTCTCGGCGACTGACCGTTCCCGGAGGATGATCTCGCTCGTCTTGCCTTCTTCGTTGACGAGGACCTTTGCTTCTGGGAAGTCAAAGTTGATCGCACCACGACGTGAGCGGCGTTCGCGGAGAATTGCTGCGAGTTCCGCCATCTTGTCGAAGTACTCGACGAGATCTTGGTACTTCGCGATCACTTCTTCGTCTTCGCGCTCAATGATTTTCCGGACGTCCGTGTACGTCATCCGTTCTGTCGTCTTGATGACACTCTGGAAGATCTCGTGGTTGACGACAGCACCGTTCGCATCGATTTCCATGATACAGCTGAGCGTCAGACGATCAACGTGCGGATTGAGCGAGCAGATCCCGTTCGATAGACGGTGCGGGATCATCGGGATGACACGGTCGACAAGATAAACACTCGTTCCGCGCTCACGCGCTTCTTCATCGAGTGCTGAATCTTCTTTGACGTAATGCGAAACGTCAGCGATGTGGACACCAAGCTCGAAGTTGCCGTTCGCTAATTTTTTAACGTGAACCGCATCATCAAGGTCTTTAGCATCTGCCCCGTCAATCGTGACCGTCAATTCATTTCGTAGATCGACACGTCCAACTAAATCCTTCTCATCGATTTGATCCGGTACAGCATTCGCCTCAGCAATCGCTTCCGGTGAGAAGTCGACGTTGATCCCATGCTTATGGACGATCGACAAGATGTCGACGCCTGGGTCATTCTTGTGACCGATGATTTTCAAGACTTTCGCCGTTCCGGCGTAGCGACCATCGGGATACTTCGTGATCCGGGCGAGGACTTTATGTCCATCGACGGCACCGAGCGTATCGTCGTTTGCGACGACCGGTAAGAACGTCAGCTTCGTATCATCCGGTTCGATATAAGCGATCGATTCGATTCGTCCTTTTGGACTGACGAACGTCCCGACGAAATCGGCTGGTCCGCGTGAGAGAATCTTGAGCAGTTTCCCTTCACGACGGTCGCCGCCGTTTGACTCGGCAAACACTTTGACGAGGACACGGTCGCCGTTATAGACGTTCTTCAGTTCCGGTGCCGGTAAGAAGATGTCGCCTTCAGAACCATCTTCCGGTGAAACGAAACCGAACCCACGTTGGTGGACGGAAATCTTCCCTGCGACTTGACCGATTTGCGCGAGCGTTCCGTACTTGTTCGAGCGTGTCCGGGCGATCAACGCTTCGTCTTCCATCGCGTTTAGCGTCCGGATCAATTCCTTGAATGCTTCCGTATCCGCTAGTTCTAGTTTTTTCGTTAATTGATCAATCGACAACGGACGTTCTTCCGTCGTGATGACCGTTAGTATTCGTTCACGTAATTCCAACGTGACACCTCCAGTTACTTGCTCCAGTTCAATGACTCCAAGAAGTCCAAGATGTCAGAGTGGAGCTGGTCTTTTTCTTTGTCGAGCGTAATGACGTGACCTGAGTTCTCATACCAGATCAGCTCTTTTTGGAAGGCACTGACTCCATCATGGATGATGTTCGCAGAGTCGGTGTTAATCATGTGATCATTGCGCGCTTGGACGACGAGCGTTGGTGCGTAGACGTCTTCAAGCGAATCACGTGTCTCGCGCAGCAGTTCCTGTAAGTCCTTCAAGGTCGGCATCGGTTCGAAGGACGCCATCTCGTGGTCGATCTCTTCTTGCGATTTGCCTTCTCGCTTCTTGAATTCTCGTGCGTACTCGGTGACTCCTGCATACATGACTTCTTCACTTTTGATGTAGGCGGGTGCACACATCGGGATGACCGCTTTGACCGGACGGTTCATCGATAACTTCAGCGACATGACGCCACCGAGCGACAGTCCGCAAACGGCGATTTCGTCATAACCTTTATCGACGAGTTCCTGATATCCGGCAAGGACATCCTGCCACCAGTCGGCTGGCCCGGTCTTCGTCAGCTCTTCGGGTGGGGCAGCGTGCCCTTTATATTGTGGTGCGAGGGACGTATAGCCCTGCTTTTGGAGATAGCGACCGAGGATGCGGACATCCGCGCTCGATCCAGTGAATCCGTGTAATAGTAAAACGGCGCGTGGGCCGGCTTCGAAAAAGAATGGTTTCGGTAAAGTGATTTTCATAAAATGATTCCCCCTCTAACTCTATACCCCATATCCGGAAAAATTGAATATCGAGAAATACAAAAAACGACAGCGCGATCATACGGCTGTCGTTTCAATGCTCACTTATAAAAAGCGACGAGTAACGCCAAGATGAAGAGTAATGCTCCTAAGATAGACGCCACACGATTTAGGACCGCATCCAAGCCACGAGCTTTTTGGCGACCAAATAATTGTTCTGCTCCACCCGTCAATGCTCCGAGTCCGGTCGTACGACCCGACATCAATAGAACGACGATGATGAGAAGAACGGAAACGACGATGAGGCCGACAAGAGCCACGTTATGAATGATCATCGATGATCCTCCTTCAGTAATATACGCTTCTTTCATTATAGAGAAAAACAAGTACGGGAACAAGGAATAGATTTAGGAACTTTTTCCTGCCTGACGAAAAGAGACACCTGAATCGTCGACTCAGGTGTCTCGTCTCCTTATTGTTTGATCAATTCGAGATCGACTGGGATGTTCTTCTCGACTGTTTCACCTTTTAAGTGCTTGATGGCTGTCTCGACACCCATCTTCCCGATCTCAGTCGGTTTTTGAGCGATCGTTCCTGCCATTTTTCCGTCTTTGACGGCTTTGACGGCATCATCCGTTGCATCGAAGCCGATGACTTTAACATCGTTCAGACCCGCTGCTTTTAACGCTTCGACCGCACCGAGTGCCATTTCATCATTGTGAGCGAAGACGGCTTTGATGTCTTTGTTGTTCTGAAGGATGTTCTCCATGACCGACAAGCCTTTTGCCCGGTCGAAGTTTGCTGCTTGTTTTGCGACGACGTCGAGTTTACCATCGACTGCTTCATGGAACCCTTTACCACGGTCGCGTGTTGCGGATGCTCCTGGAATCCCTTCGAGTTCAACGACTTTTGCTTTATCGCCGACGAGTTCGATCATGTACTCACCTGCTTGTTTCCCACCCGCGACGTTATCCGACGCGATGTGTGCGACAACGTCACCTGCTTCTGCGTTCCGGTCAACTGTGATGACGGGGATGTTCGCATCGTTCGCTGTTTGGACGGCTGCACCGACTGCTGCTGAATCCGTTGGGTTGATCAAGATGAGATCGACTTTCTTTTGAACCATGTCTTCGATATCGCTTGCTTGTTTTGCTGCATCATCTTGTGCATCCGCGACTTGAAGTGTTGCGCCCTGTGCTTTTGCTTCTTGTTCTGCCCCTTCTTTTAACGAGACGAAGAATGGGTTGTTGAGGGTTGAAATCGAAAGACCAATCTTGAAGTCCTTCGTCTTTTTCTTCGTATCACCGTTGCTGCTGCCCGGCTGTTCCGTCGAACAGGCGGCTGCGAAGACCATTAATGCCATCATGACGACTGCAAGTAGTTTTTTCATCTGTAGATCCTCCTTTTTGAGTGTGGGTTATGCTGCTTGTTTCCGGTCCGCGAGTACCGCGAACAAAATGACTAAACCTTTGACGACGAGTTGGAAGAACGAGGAGACACCAAGCAAGTTGAGACCATTGTTCAGTGTTCCGATGATCAAGGCACCAATCAAGGTACCGACAATCCAGCCACGACCACCTGAGAGGCTCGTCCCACCAAGGACGACCGCTGCGATGGCGTCGAGTTCGTACGATGTCCCCGCCGTCGGCTGCGCCGAGTTCAGACGAGACGTCAGGATGATTCCGGCAAGTGCTGCCATCAAGCCTGAGAGTGAGTAAATCATGATTTTGACTTTATTGACTTGAATCCCCATCAACTTCGCTGCTTCTTCGTTGCCACCAATCGCATACGTATAGCGACCGAACGTCGTCTTCTTCAAGATGAAGTAGAGAACCGCGAAGGCAAGCAACATCGTTAGGACCGGTACTGGGAAGATCCAGAAGTAGCCGCGTCCGAACAGTTCGAACCAGCCACCCTGGCTAAGTCCAGTGATCGGCTTCCCGTCCGTATAGACGAGCGTCAAGCCTCGGAAAATCGTCATCGTCGCAAGTGTTGCGATGAATGGTGCGACTTTCCCGAGCGAGATGACCATCCCGTTCAACGCACCCATGACGGCTCCGACGATCAGACCAGCTAGAACAGCAATCAACGCTGACGTTCCGTCCGTCATCAGACCCGCGACGAAGGCGGACGAGAGGGCGAGAATCGAGCCAACTGATAGATCAATCCCACCTGTCAGAATGACGAACGTCATCCCGAAGGCAATCAAGGCATTAATCGAGACTTGCCGTAAGATGTTAAATAAATTATTCAGTGTTAAAAAGTCCGGTTCCATGATCGAGACGACGAGGACGATCGCGAACAATCCTGCGAGTGGTCCAAGCTTTTGTCCGATCCCAAGACGTCTCGGTTTTGCTTCCGTTACCTTGCCTTGCATCAATTCCATATCATTGTCCTCCTGTCGCAAGTGTCATGATGCTTTCTTGCGTCGCTTCCTGTCGTGTCAACATGCCGCTCATCTTGCCTTCACGCATGACGTAGACCCGGTCACTCATCCCGAGAATCTCCGGGAGGTCCGAGCTGACCATGATGATCGCGACACCCGCCGCAGCGAGTTCGTTCATGATGAGGTAAATCTCTTTCTTCGCCCCGACGTCGACACCACGTGTCGGTTCGTCGAGGATCAAGACTTTCGGTTGTGTCCCGAGCCACTTCGCGAGGACGACCTTCTGTTGGTTCCCACCGGACAGTGACTTCGCCGGCTGGTCCATCGAGCTGTGCCGGACCGAGAGCGACTTCAAGTATCCTTCTGCGAAATCGCGTTCTGCCTGATCCTTGATGACACCAGAGCTGGATAACGAACGGATCGTCGGCAGCGAGATGTTCTCACGCAGTGAAAAGTCGAGGAACAATCCTTCGCCTTTGCGGTCCTCGGTCAAAAAGCCGATGCCCTGGCGAATCGCATCATATGGTGTCTTGATTTTCAGCGATTGTCCGTTCAATTCGATCGTTCCTTCTTTCAGACGATCGACACCGAACAGTCCACGCATGACTTCCGTCCGCCCGGCACCCATCAAACCCGAGAAGCCGATGATTTCGCCTGCTTTGACGGAGAACGAGACATCGTCGAATCGTTTCCCGCTCGCCTGTTTGACCTCAAGGACGGTCGCGCCGATCGACACATTACGATCCGGATACCGTTCGCCCATCTCACGACCGACCATCTCCCGGACGATCTGTTCGAACGATGTCTCAGGAATTGCGTGCGTCGAGACGGAGATCCCGTCCCGTAAGACCGTGATCCGGTCGCAGAGCTCGAAGATTTCCTCCATCCGGTGCGAGATATAGACGATCGAGACACCTTGGTTGCGTAGTGCCGTCGCGACGCTGAACAGGGCACGAATTTCCCGCTCTGTCAGTGCGGCTGTCGGTTCATCCATGATGATGACCTTCGCGTCCGTCATCAGAGCTTTTGCGATTTCGATCATCTGTTGCTGACCGACCGATAACGTCCGGGCGAGTTGATCGACGTCCATGAAGACGTTCAATTCGGCGAGTTCTCGTTCTGCCTGCCGCTTCATCTCCCCTTGCTTGAGAATCCCGAAGCGTGACTTTAACTCCCGTCCGAGGAACAAGTTCTCCGTCACCGTCAAATCCGGGAGGATGTTCAGCTCCTGGTGGATGAAGGCGATCCCCGCTTCTTCGGCAAGCTTCGGATTCTTATACTCGACGTCCTGTCCATCGACGCGGATTGTACCTGCGTCCGCTTTATGGACACCGGTCAAAATCTTCATCAGCGTCGATTTCCCGGCACCGTTCTCTCCCATCAAGGCATGGATCTCACCCGCAGCGAGTTCGAAGTCGACACCTTTGAGGACAGGGACGGGACCGAATGCTTTTTTGATACCTGTCATCTCGATACGCATCGCATGACCCCCTTAAAAGATTACGCCGGAATGGAAGATGACATTAGCGTACGGTGTCGCTTCTCCGGTCCGGATGATGACCTTCGCCTGCTGTGTCTGTTTCTTGAACTCCTCATGCGAGACAAATGTCGTCTCGATCTGCATGGCTTCGAGTTGCTCGAGGACGTCCGGATTCGCTTCCTTGATCTCTGTTGCCAGTGTCAGCTGTTCAATCGCTATGTCACTGGCGACGACACGGACGACGTCGAGGAATGATGGTGTGCCGAGCTCCAGTGCTAAATCAATTCGTGCGACCCCATCTGGAATCGGTAAGCCGCAATCGGCGATGACGATCGTATCGGTATGACCGAGATCGGTCAGAACTTTGCTAATATGACTGTTTAAGATACCGTGTTTCTTCATGCGTCTCCCTCCATCTGTTCCCGTGTCGGCATGCCGCCTTGAGCGCCAAGCGCGCGAATGGATAAGCCGGCTGCCCGGTTCGCGAAACGAATCGCCTCGACGAGCGGTTGTCCTTCCGTTAACGCGACGGCTAAGGCGCCATTGAACGTATCCCCTGCTCCTGTCGTATCGACGACCGTCGTCTCGATTGCTGGAATCGTCACGATCGACTCTCCGTCGTAGAAGCGTGCCCCGCGACTGCCTTCGGTTACGATCAGTTTATTCGGGTATTCCATCAGCCAATGTTCGATCGGCTGGTCTTGTCCGAAGATCAAGCCACATTCATGTTCGTTTGGCGTTAAGTACGTCACGTGTTCAATCAATTCCGGACTGAGTGACATCGCGGGTGCTGGATTCAATACGACTGGAATGCCGGCTGCATGTGCTTCGCGAGCCACGGTCTCGACCGTTTCGATTGGAATCTCGAGCTGGAGTAAGATGATTTTACTGTCTGCGAGAATCGGTGCGAGTGCGTTATCTGCAAACTTCACATGTTGATTGGCAGACTGAACGACGACGATCGAGTTGTCGCCTTCAGCAAGCGTGATATGTGCAGTTCCCGTACGTTCGCCTTCAATCGTTTGCAAGTGCGTCGTCTGCACCCCTTGCGTCTTGAAGTTTTCGCGGATGGCTTCACCGTTCGCATCACTGCCGACGCAACCGATCATTTCGACGATACTGCCGAGACGCGCGACTGCCACCGCTTGGTTTGCACCTTTTCCACCCGGTACGGTATGAAAGGCATCCCCGATGACCGTTTCTCCTGCGCCTGGGCGGCGTTTACTTTCAACGACGAGATCCATCGAGATACTGCCGATGACACTGATTTGTTTCATGCTTCCTCATCCTTCCGTTTCGTCGTTTCCCGTTCGATGATCTCAACCGTCAACTCATGATGAACGGCGGCAATCGGTGTGCCTTCAATCCGTTGAATCAGGAGTTTCGCGGCTAGTTCTCCCATTTGATAGATTGGCTGCGCAATCGTCGTCAACGGTGGTGAAATCATTTGACCGAGTTCGATTCCGTCATAGCCGATGACTTGTAGTTCGTCCGGAATCGTGATCCCGCGCTCTGCAGCGACTTGTACCGTTGCTGCAGCGATGACATCGCTCGCGGCAAAAATGCCGTTGCAGTGATAGTGATCAAAGAGATAGTTCGCAGCATCGAGCGCTCCTTGAAAGTGGAACGGTGACTCGATGCTTGCGACGAGATGGGTTCCGGCGACTTCCTCAAAGCCGTCCCGGCGTTTCTTGATCGTCGGGAGTTTCGAGGGACCGCTGATGACTGCTAGCTCCGTCGCACCAGAAGCAAGTAAGAACGAAGCTGCCTTTTTCCCGCCTTCGTATCCGTTTGACGTCACCGTCGGAATCGCTCCTTGTAACACGCGGTCTAACGCTACGACCGGCACTTCGAGTTCTTCATAGTTCGGATTGTTCGAGTAGTTCGTCGTGATGATCAATCCGTCGACATGCATCGCCTCGAGTGACTTGATATATTCGCGTTCTTTCTGAAACTGTTCGTCTGTGTTACACAAAATGACCTGAAAACCATGTTGATGTGCCATATCTTCCACAGCTCGTGCGAGTTGTGGGAAGAACGGGTTCGTGATGTCTGGAACGATCAATCCGATCAGTCCGGACCGTTTTTGGAACAACGATCGCGCGACTCGGTTCGGTCGATAGTCCAATTGTTTGATTGCCTGAAGCACCGCCTTACGCGATTTCTCACTGACATAACCCTTTTCGTTCATGACGCGTGAGACCGTCGCGACGGAGACATGGGCCGCTTTCGCTACTTCCCGGATGGTCGACATGTTTCGCCACCTCTTTCTTTTGATAACGCTTACAAGAATCATCATATTGTGTAACCGGTTACACATCAATCTTTTTTATCTAAAATATATTTTATTTTTTTCGAGCTCTTGAATTGAAACATAAAAAAGAAGCCTGACACGGCGTCAGACTTACGGTAATTCCGTATAATCATGCATTTGAACGTTCTGAATCATCCTTAAATAAAGACGATCAGCGAGAGACCAATCAGAATATTAATGAATCCTAATCCATCCGTCGCTTTCGTGTACAACGACGGTTTATCTTTTTTGACGCTATCGTTTAGAAACATTAATGTGATAGCGATTACTGTTGTTACGCCTAGTGGCGCATTGAGAAAACTATCCGAATATGTAAAAAAGTTATTCATAATGTAGACACTGTTTAAAACGGACAATCCGAACAATATTTTATACATGAAAGTCACTCCTATAATCAACGGGATCTTACGAAATTAACTAAGATCTAATTTCGCTCTCCCTCTATTATAGAATATTCTTCCAGTTACTCTTCCTTACACTATTGAAAGAAAGTATTTGGATGCATACGCAAATACACCGCAATACAGCGTCACGCCATCTTACGGTGTATTTCTTGTCCTCTCAGTAGCACGTTAGATTGTTGATTTTCGGAAAAGACGGAGACTCCTGCGGGAAGAGCGGAATAGGCAAGACCCCGCAGGAGCACACGCGACGAGGAGGCTTGCCTTCCGCCCGCGGAAAGCGACGTCTTGGACGGAAATCAATGAACAATCGGAGTCTAGCTGACAAGTCTTTCATCTTTTTGCTTTCCCGGCTCTTTTTCGCTCCACGAACAAACGCCGAATCAAAGCAACAACGAACGCAACGATTGCCAGCGGCTCAAACAAATAAATCAATAGGAACGTGACATCGATGACGGCATCCTCCGGATTATAACGGATGATATAGAGCGCACCGGGTAAGATGGCAATCAGTCCACCAATTCCGAGTGCCGTTCCAAAAATCAGACTCTGACGCGAAAACCGGCTCGTGATTTGATACAAACCGATGAATAGTATGAGTTCCGTAAAATAGATGAGGCGCAACGGGATGTCACCAATCGACGTATCAAGCCCTAAAACCAAAAACCGAAATAGCATGTCGATTCCCCCTTCCCTCTAGTTCTACCCCGAACAGCGTCCTCGTAATACTTGATTTCCAGTTTCCATGCATATCCTCGCTTCAATTAGGGAATAGCTAGAGAGTTACAGTCACATACAGAGAGTTGGGATCGGATGAAAGAAGAACACTCGATGAGGGTCGTCAGTTGTCTGAATGATTATTTCGAACGTCATCAGCAGCCCCTTCAGGTCGATCTCTTACGAGGTCTACCACCGATCGTGCTATTGTTGCGCGATGACGCGAAACGTGCCTTTCCGAAGGAAGCGAACTTGCACGATGAACTGTTACAAGACATCAAACGTTTGATTCAGGAATGTTTGGATCCCGATACACTGCGCGAATTGGGAATCGATGTCGATCTCCCGGACTTTTTCGTGACCCGTGCACCGCTTCATTCTGCCCATCATTATCTCGTTACATTTATTGAAGACTGACTTCATGTTAAAAGCAGCTATTTCTTCTTTCACAAAACATGTGAAGCAAGAGATAACTGCTTTTTTTAGTGATAATAAAAAACCGATAGCGCCAAAGCACTACCGGTTTTGCTTCCCTTCACGTATGGTAAAGACAACTTAATTCTCAACCTCAAGAATCGCTTCGATTTCAGCTTCTACTTCTTTGTTGATCATTTGCGAACGTTTTTTTCGTAACTCGAGATCCATTTCCTGATCGATGAACTGGTTCGTATGCTTGTCGAAGCAATCAAAACAGATCGGATAGAAGTCTTTTGCTTCTTTGTTCAATGAATTGAATTCCCATGTATCGAGTTCCAAGTAACTGACTTGGTTGTTCGTTTCAGTTCCACAGATTTCACACTTCATGTTCACTTGCCTCCTGAGACGTCGATTTTCGCTTTTTCGACTTGACGTTCTTGACGTTCCTTGATGCGTTTCAAACGTCCATGATATTTCATGATGTTCGCTTGTGATTGTTTCGCTTCTTCGCTTGTCGGTTCTAAATCAGCGATGCCCCAGAATTTGACGACGACGTCTAATACTTGGTCGAAGTATTGGAGTGGTCCATAGTTCGTATCAACAGCAATCGTCTTCATCCGTTCCGTGAAGTCCGGCATGACAGCACCTGGCATCGAGAAGTTGATGATGACGTCTTCGAAGAAGACGATGAAGTTCGGGTCAAGCTCTAGGTGTGCTTTGACCGTGTCACGGTAGAACGCATAATGGAGCGCTTCGTCCTTCGCTAGACGACGGAGTAGCGTTGCTAAGTCCTTGTCATGTGCCCCTGCGATCTTCGCTACGTTATTATAAAAGACGAGTGTCGCTAACTCTTGCAGTGACGTATACGCCATCGTTGCTAGCGGGTTCGTGAAGTCCGGGAACCAGCCGTTCTCAACGACGCGTCTTCTTAATTGATGAAGTCGCATTGGATTGACGTTTCGCGTGACGAGTAAATACGTCTCGAGTAAGTTCGAGTGCTGATCTTCTTCTGCTGTCCATGTCCGGACGAAGTCATTGATGACTTCCATCGAGTTCTTGAACGTATAGTCTAAGTGCGACGTATACCACGGTAAGTTGACCTCTGTCAGTAATGCCGTCTCGATTGCGACGATGACACCTTCCGGAAGCGTGACTTGGCTTTCATCCCAAGGAACGCGTTTGAACGACATCGCCTTATCCCACGGAATGAATTCGTGGTAGCTCCAGTCGATGTTGGCTGAACGCTCCTTGTGTAGTCGATATAACTCTTGAATGCGTGGTTCTAAACGGATATCTAAATCTGAATTTAACATGATCCTGTCTCCTTTAGACGTATTTTCATCTGCATCGAGCAAGATGTAATTAATCCCTATAACTATTTAATTTGCACTTATTTATGAGTATAACATTTTAGTCATCTACTCAGATGAATCAATTTTTTGACAGTTCATCATAGTTTTGATGACAAAAGCGATTTTCATGTTTGACATTGCTTGATATAAAAACCTCCTATCCGTGTGTACGTATCACACGAATAGGAGGTTTTGCTTATAGCTTATTCAAACGATCAACCTGAAATTACTTCTTGAGGTTGTAGAATGATTTGATTCCGTCGTAGACAGCAACGTCTGAAAGCATGTCTTCGATGCGGAGAAGTTGGTTGTATTTCGCGATACGGTCTGTACGTGAAAGTGAACCCGTTTTGATTTGACCAGCGTTTGTCGCAACAGCGATGTCAGCGATCGTTGAATCTTCAGTTTCACCAGAACGGTGAGAAACGACAGCTGTGTAACCAGCTTTTTTAGCCATTTCGATTGCGTCGAATGTTTCAGTCAACGTACCGATTTGGTTAACTTTGATGAGGATCGAGTTAGCGATGCCTTTTTCGATACCTTCAGCAAGTTTCTCAGTGTTTGTTACGAACAAGTCATCCCCAACGAGTTGGACTTTGTGTCCGATACGATCTGTAAGAAGTTTGTGACCATCCCAGTCGTTTTCGTCACAACCATCTTCGATTGAGATGATTGGGTATTTGTCAACGAGTTGTGCGTAGAATTCAACAAGCTCTTCTGTTGAAAGGACTTTGCCTTCGCCAGCGAGGTTGTATTTTCCAGCTGCTTTATCGTAGAACTCAGAAGAAGCGACGTCCATTGCAAGGTAAACATCTTCGCCTGCTTTGTAGCCAGCTTTTTCGATTGCTTCAAGGATAACTGTGATTGCTTCTTCGTTTGATTTCAAGTTTGGAGCGAATCCACCCTCGTCACCAACTGCTGTGTTAAGACCCATTCCGCTAAGAACTGATTTCAACGCGTGGAAGATTTCAGCACCCATACGAAGTGCTTCTTTGAATGTTGGAGCACCGACAGGCATGATCATGAACTCTTGGAAGTCCACGTTGTTGTCTGCGTGTGATCCACCGTTGATGATGTTCATCATTGGTGTTGGTAATGTTTTCGCGTTGAATCCACCGAGGTACGTGTAAAGTGGAAGACCAAGCTCATCTGCAGCAGCACGTGCAGCAGCCATAGAAACACCAAGGATTGCGTTAGCGCCGAAGTTACCTTTGTTTTTCGTACCGTCGAGATCGATCATTTTTTTGTCGATTCCAGTTTGGTCGAAGACATCGTAACCGATGATTTCTGGTGCGATTTTTTCGTTGACGTTGTCAACAGCTTTCAAAACACCTTTTCCGAGGTAACGTGCTTTGTCGCCATCACGGAGTTCGACTGCTTCGTGCTCACCAGTTGATGCACCTGATGGTACGAGTGCGCGACCGAAACCGCCATCTTCTGTATAAACTTCTACTTCTACTGTTGGGTTACCGCGTGAATCAAGAATCTCGCGTGCGTAAATCTCTGTAATCATTGACATTTAAATTCGCTCCTTTTGTGTGTAAGAAATATGTGGTGTAATTCTTTCGATCGACGGGATTATTTCTTCAATACGATCGATTTACCAGTCATCTCTGCTGGTTGGTCCGCTCCGAGGAGATCAAGGACCGTTGGTGCGAGGTCAGCGAGTGCACCTGTGAGTGGTTCAAGGAGTTCAACGTCCTCGACCGTCACGATACATGGAACGGGTTCTGTCGTATGCGCCGTCATCTTACTGCCGTCTGCATTGAGGACTTTATCCGCGTTTCCGTGGTCAGCCGTGATGACTGCCGCGCCGCCTTTGCTGAGAATCAAGTCAACGACTTTCCCAAGACATTCATCGACTGCTTCGATCGCCTTTTTCGTCGGCTCGAGCATACCCGAGTGACCGACCATATCCGGGTTAGCGAAGTTGAGGATGATGGCGTCGTGTTTGTCCGAGTTGATTGCATCAACGAGCGCATCTGTGACTTCATAGACGCTCATCTCTGGTTTCAAGTCGTATGTCGCGACTTTTGGTGAAGGGATCAAGATCCGATCTTCCCCTTCGTATGGTTCTTCACGTTGTCCGTTGAAGAAGAACGTGACGTGCGGATACTTTTCCGTTTCCGCGATGCGTAGCTGTTTGAGACCTTGTTTTGACAATGTCTCACCCAGCGTATTCTTGATGTCTTCAGGCGGGAATACGATGTCCGTATCAAGCGCATCCGAGTACTTCGTCATCGAGACGAGTAGCAGGTTCTTCGGTGCGTTATCCGGAAGTTCGAATCCGTCGAAGCCTTTTTTCTCTTTGTAGACTTTTGAAAGCTGAATCGCACGGTCAGGACGATAGTTGAAGAATACGATCGCATCGTTATCGTGGATCGGTGCGACTGGCGTACCGTCTTCCTGCACGACAACAGTTGGTTCGATGAACTCATCCGTTACGTCTTGTTTGTACGAAGCTTCGACCATGCCGATTGGATCCTTCGTCGTTGGACCTTCACCGAACGTGATGACGTCATAGACTTTCTTGACGCGTTCCCAACGGTTATCGCGGTCCATCGCATAGTAGCGACCAGAGATACTCGCGAATTGTCCAACATTCAATTCGTCCATCTTCGCTTGCGCGTCACGGAGGAAACCAGCACCCGATTGTGGGTCGCAGTCACGACCGTCCGTGAAAGCATGGAGGTAGACTTTTTCGATTTCGTGAAGTTTCGCGAATTCAAGCACGGCATACAAGTGGTTGATGTGACTGTGAATTCCACCGTCAGAGACCAAACCGAAGATATGAAGCGCTGAACCGTATTTCTTCACGTGACCTGCCGCATCGTTCATCGCTTGGCGCGAGAAAAACGAGCGATCCTTGATCGCGTTGTTGATTCGGGATAGCGATTGATAGACGACGCGACCAGCACCGATGTTGAGGTGACCCACTTCTGAGTTCCCCATTTGACCATCAGGCAAACCGACGTATTCGCCTTTCGCATTCAACAACGTATGCGGGTATTGACCCCAGTAACGATCGAAGTTCGGTTTGTTTGCCGCCGTAACGGCATTTCCGAACTCCTCGTCACGCATACCAAAACCATCAAGGATGATTAGTGCGACTGGACGTTTTTTCATTTAAATCGCCTCCAACAGTTTGAGGAACGATCCTGTCTCAAGACTTGCACCGCCGACGAGCGCGCCGTCGATGTCTGGTTGAGCCATATATTCTTTGATGTTTTCCGGTTTGACGCTACCACCGTATTGGATGCGGACAGCTTCTGCTGCTTCAGCACCAAATTCAGCTGCAACGACGTCACGGACGAATTTACAAGAATCTTGTGCATCTTGTTCTGTCGCTGATTTACCTGTTCCGATTGCCCAGACAGGCTCGTAAGCGACGACGAGATTTTTCACTTGGTCGACAGTAAGACCTTTAAGGCTGTTTGCTGTCTGTTCGCGGATGACGTCTTCGAACTTGCCGCCTTCACGCTCTTCCAGTGTTTCACCTACACAAACGATTGGAACGAGACCGTGCTCGAACGCTTTTTTCGCTTTGCTGTTGATGAACGCATCTGTTTCACCGAAGTACTCACGACGCTCAGAGTGACCGAGGATGACGTACGTCACGTCGAGTTCTTTGAGCATGAGCGGGCTGATTTCACCAGTGAACGCACCGCTCTCTTTGTCGTACATGTTTTGAGCACCGATCTTAAGATCCGTACCAGCTGCTGCTTCTGTCAAGTGTGCCAAGAATACTGCTGGCGCACACACAGCTGCGTCGACTGTCGTCGAAGCAGGTACAGCTCCTTTGACTTCCTCAACGAATGCGACTGCATCCTTGAGCGTCAGATTCATCTTCCAGTTACCTGCGATAATTGGTTTACGCATTGAGAAACACTCCCTTGTGAACTTAGATTACTTGTCGTTTAGCGCTTCGACACCAGGAAGAGCTTTCCCTTCCATGAATTCGAGACTTGCTCCACCACCTGTAGAGATGTGGCTCATTTTGTCAGCAAGACCGAATTTCTCTGCCGCAGCAGCTGAGTCGCCACCGCCGATGATTGAGTACGCATCACTGTCCGCAAGAGCTTGCGCGACACCTTTTGTACCGTTTGCGTATTTATCGAGTTCGAATACGCCCATCGGTCCGTTCCAGACGACGAGTTTCGAGTTCTTGATTGCCTCTGCATAGAGTTCAACCGTTTTTGGACCGATATCAAGTGACATGTGATCTGCTGGGATCTCTGTGATATCACGTGGTCCGACATATGTTTCTTCTCCGAATTCCTTCGTGATGACACAGTCGATTGGCATGAGGAACTTAACGCCTTTTTCTTCTGCTTTTTTCATGAATTCCTTCGCTTGGTCGATTTTATCGACCTCAAGAAGTGAAGTACCGACTTCGATACCACGAGCTGTGAGGAACGTGTACGATAAGCCGCCACCGATGATCAACGTATCGACGATGTCGAGTAAGTGATCGATGACACCGATTTTATCCGCTACTTTCGAACCACCGATGATTGCCGTGAACGGGCGATCCGGGTTAGAAAGAGCTTTACCGAGAACTTGAAGTTCTTTTTCGATGAGAAGACCTGCAACTGCAGTGTCGACATGGTGTGCGATACCTTCTGTCGATGCGTGTGCACGGTGTGCTGCGCCGAACGCGTCGTTGACGAAGACGTCAGCGAGTTTCGCGAATCCTTTAGCGAGCTCTTCGTCATTTTTCGTTTCACCAGGGTAGAAGCGAACGTTCTCTAAGACGACGACATCGCCGTTTTCGAGTTTGCTGACTGCTTCTTCTGCAACTGGACCGTATGCTTCTTCAACGAGCTTGATGTCTTTACCAAGCAATTCGCTGAGGCGTGCTACGACTGGTGCAAGTGAGAACTCAGGATTCTTTTCGCCTTTTGGACGACCCATGTGGCTAGCGAGAATGACTTTTGCTCCGCCATCGATCAAGTGTTTGATCGTTGGGAGTGCAGCACGGATCCTTGTGTCATCTGTGATTTTACCGTCTTCCAACGGTACGTTGAAATCCACGCGTGTAAATACGCGTTTTCCTTGTACATCGATGTCGCGAATCGATTTCTTATTCATACATTCGTCCTCCGTCTCTTACGTATAGTGAGGGGCGAATGCCCCTCCCGCTTTTTTCCGCAATAAGAGCGGAGACTGATATCGTTTCCGCTCTTATTCAATTGCTATTTAATTGCTCGAATTACTTAGCGATTTCTGCGAAGTGTTTGAGTGTACGAACGAGTTGGCTAGTGTAAGACATTTCGTTGTCATACCAAGCAACTGTTTTAACGAGTTGTTTGTCGCCGACTGTCATGACTTTAGTTTGTGTTGCATCGAAGAGTGATCCGTAAGAGATACCAACGATGTCAGAAGAAACGATTTCGTCTTCAGTGTAACCGTAAGACTCGTTAGCAGCTGCTTTCATTGCTGCGTTGATTTCTTCTACAGAAACTTTTTTGTCGAGTACAGTTACGAGCTCAGTGAGTGAACCTGTAGCGACTGGTACACGTTGTGCAGATCCGTCAAGTTTACCTTGAAGTTCTGGAAGAACGAGACCGATTGCTTTTGCAGCACCAGTTGAGTTAGGAACGATGTTTGCTGCTGCCGCACGTGCACGACGGAAGTCACCTTTAGGGTGTGGAGCGTCGAGTGTGTTTTGGTCACCAGTGTAAGCGTGGATCGTAGTCATGAGACCTTCAACGATTCCGAACTGATCTTGGAGAACTTTAGCCATTGGCGCGAGACAGTTAGTAGTACAAGAAGCACCAGAGATAACTGTTTCAGTTCCGTCAAGGATTTCGTGGTTCGTGTTGAAGACGACTGTTTTCATGTCGCCAGTTGCAGGTGCAGAGATAACGACTTTTTTAGCGCCAGCTTTCAAGTGAAGCTCAGCTTTTTCTTTGTCTGTGAAGAAACCAGTACATTCGAGAACGATGTCAACACCGAGCTCGCCCCATGGGAGTTCTTCTGGGTTGCGGTTAGCAAGTGTTTTGATTTCTTTACCGTTGACGAGGAAGTAACCGTCGTGTACTTCAACTTCGCCGTCGAAACGACCTTGAGTCGTATCATATTTGAGAAGGTGTGCAAGCATTTTAGTGTCTGTAAGGTCGTTGATCGCGACTACTTCGATTCCATCGAATTGAAGAATTTTACGAAGTGCCAAACGTCCGATACGTCCAAATCCGTTAATACCAACTTTTACTGCCATGATAATTTTCCTCCTTTTAATGTAAAGCGAGTTATCTATTATTCAAAAGGGGGTTACCCTTTCAAAATCGAAGCTGCTGCGCCTTCATCCGTGATCAGGATGATGTCAGGCGACTGTTTCACATAGGCGTTGATCGCTTCTGCCTTCGAATGACCACCTGCGACGACGATGACGTGTTCGACTTGCTTCAAGTCAGCCAATTGGAGACCAACCGTCTTGACCCGGTGCACGATGTTCCCGTCTCGGTCGAAGTAATATCCGAATGCTTCCGCTACTGCCTGTTCATGTTCCAGTCGGGTCAGGAGATCCTCAGACGCGCGACGACGTTTTGCCATCGTTTTCGCCTCACCAATTCCATGTACCACGATTGAAGCACCTTTAATCATTTGAAGCACATTTTTTATGCTCGGCTCTTCAATCATCTTGACGAACGTCTCTGTACTGACCATGTCGGGGATGTGAAGCAGATGATAATCACTTTGAGCGCGTGACGCCATCCGTGAGCATACTGTGTTCGCTTGTAGTTCGAGCGTTTCTCCCAGTCCTCCGCGTGCCGGAACGAACGTCATCGGACGGTGTTCCTTGTCTGGCGACATCATCGCCGCGACGGAAGCCATCGTCGTACCGCCTGTGACAGCAATCGTATTGTGATGGTCTGAAGAAAGCTCTCGTTTGAGTCGTGCGACGGTCGCCCGCCCCATGTCTCGTTGTACCCAGAAGGTTTCATCGGAATCACCCGGTACGATGACAACGTCCCGTACTCCAAGTCTCTCTTTTAAGGCTTTCGCCATGTCTGAGATCCCTGCGAGTTCTCCCATGATGCTGTGCATGCTGCGAAGAACATTTCGTCCTTCATCCGTCAAGGACATCCCTTGCGTCGCGACCTCTAGGAGGTCTTGCTGCTTCAAGAAGTCGACTTCCCGACGTAAGACGCGTTCCGTCAAGCCAAGGCTTGTCGCAAGCGTACGTCGTCCGATCGGTTGCATCAGTCGTACGTAATGAAGGATGTCGTAGCGTGTCTGCATTTCTTCGATCAGATCAGGCACGATTCGTTTTTGGATCTGGACTAACTGCCGAATCATGTATTTCCCTCTCCTCTCAAGTAGCTGGACGCTTTCTGTCCCGCATGTCATAACGTGTCCCACTTGGTACACCGTTATCATAACAGTCCATTTCTCGCCTTGCAAGTCTCGTTTCTCAAGTTTTTTGAAGTAAGCGGTTTCTTATCGTTTCCGTATCAAATTTGCCATAACTCCAGATTTCCTCGTCATGCATGACGACCGGAATTTCATATAAGAACCGTAGACTGAGCGCTTCATCCTGATCGATGTTGACTTCCTCGAATGTCCATTCCGGAAACTCATCGAGTACGAAGTCGAGTAAGATGGCGGCTTCTTCACATAGCGTACATCCCGGACGTGAATAGAGTGTTAAGTGTCTGTGTCGTTTTAATCCCATTCTGATTGCGCCTTCCTTTGCTGCATCGTTTTTTTCGTTAAACCAAGTGCTGCCCGATATTTCGCAACCGTCCGTCGCGCGACTGTCAGACCGTCTGCTTGCAGACGATCCGTCAATTGCTGATCACTTAACGGACGATCGCTATGTTGAATGTATTCGGCGATCCGCCGTTTAATTAAAAAACTCGAATCTCCGGTTGTCGTCCGTGAGACGAACAAGTCTTCTAAAGCAACGAGACCATGAATCGTCTCGACATACTTCGCAACAATCGCTCGACCAATCGTTGACGGATGATGCCCCGTCGCCTCAGCGACTTGTTTTTTCGTCAGTGGCTCAAGATGCAGTTCTCCCTTGAACCAGCGTTCTTGTCGCTCAAGCAAGACCGAGAGGATGGCATGCATCGTAACGCGACGTCGTTCGTACGCGCGCAAAAAAGGCGTTGCCTCTTTTAATCCGAGCCACTTCTGATCCATGTCGAGTGTCATCCAGTCGATCTGAAGTTTTCCATCTAACAGGTGAATCCGTGCTTCTGCCATGACCGGTCGTTCTTCTTTAGGAAAATCCGGTGTCCGGCTCAGGCGCGTCAATCGTTTTCGCAACCGTGCTCGATCCTGTTCACTGAACTGCGCGAACACTTGACTCGCCGGTTCATGTCGTAACCGATCCGTTAGTCCGATCAATTCTGCGTCGTCTAGCTCGATCGCCTGTAACCATTGGCACTCGCGCTCCGAGCGGGCAGCGATGCCGACTGGTTCACATTGTTGTAAGAGTGTCCGTGCTTCTGTAATCGTTGCGACATCGGTCGAGAAGGATGCAGCGAGCTCCTCGTCCGATGTCCGCAATAAACCGTCCGCTTCTAAATACACGATGAGTTGTTCCGCCATATATCCTATTTCCTGTCTGACTGATTCTAAACGTATTTGTGCAAGAAGCTCGTCTTCATAGGATGCCAAATGTCCTGCCATCTGCTCGGCCTCTAACGAAACCTGATTCGGGTAATGGCGGTGCAATCGTCGTTTCAACCGCCGCCATTCCTCCTCGAGTTCTGCCGCTGGTTGCTCAAGTACATGTAACTGATACTGTTGTGACGCCGATAACGTCATCTGTTGCGTTTGTTCCTGGCGTTGATCCATCGATTCCCCTCCCTCACTTCTTATTATAGAAGAAACGTTTTGAAAAACATGCTCTGAACCCCTTTTGAGTCGCTAGAGAAAAGAAAAGTCATCCTTTCCTATTGCTTTTCTGAAAAAATGTCGCTATACTATTAATTGTTCAGTACATCAGATGCACCCGTAGCTCAGGGGATAGAGCACTGGTTTCCGGTACCAGGTGTCGGGAGTTCGAATCTCTCCGGGTGTACCATTTATTCAACTACAAGGCAATGCCAGCAATGGCATTGCCTTTTTTCTATACTGATATGTTTCGTTTGCCCTTGTAATGGAAAAATACCTAAAAGTCGCATCGTATCTTTTGACCAATATTGACCAAAGGATTATGATAAGGATAAGTCGAATAGGAAGCTACATACCAACTATAAGGAGGCAAAGACTATGTTAATTCCAACAGTCATCGAACAAACAAACCGCGGGGAACGTGCTTACGATATCTACTCACGTTTGCTAAAAGACCGCATCATTCTTCTCGGGAGCGCGATTGACGACAACGTCGCCAACTCAGTCGTTGCCCAACTTCTGTTCTTAGCAGCAGAAGATCCAGATAAAGAAATCTCGCTTTACATCAACAGCCCAGGTGGTTCGATCACTGCCGGTATGGCGATTTACGATACAATGAACTTCATCAAGCCACAAGTTTCAACAATTTGTATCGGTATGGCAGCATCGATGGGTGCGTTCTTGCTACAAGCAGGCGCAAAAGGAAAACGTTTCGCGTTACCAAACGCTGAAATCATGATTCACCAACCACTCGGTGGTACACAAGGTCAAGCATCGGATATCAAAATCCATGCGGAGCGTATCATCAAAATGCGTGAGCACCTCAACAAAATCATGGCTGAAAACACAGGACAACCACTTGAAGTCATCGAACGCGATACAGAGCGTGACAACTTCATGTCAGCACAAGCTGCTGCTGATTACGGTCTCATCGACCGCGTCATGGAACGCGCATAAGTCATCCAGAGTGTCTCCTTCGGGAGGCACTTTTTTGTATCCATAGAAAATCGAAGCCTTGTCGGTTATCGTTACATACAAAAAACCTCCCGTTCCTTATAGAACGAGAGGGCGATGATCAGTCGATCAAGTCTGTGATGTCTGAAACGATATCGTGGTTTTCACGAATCAGCGAGTAGATCGCGTTCGCATGTGGCGAAAGCTCTTCTTCTGCTTGTAATTGTTTCAGGAATAAAGATGTTGCGAACGCAACGAGTGTGCTTTTCGGTACACCGATTGCTTTTGCTTTTTTTGTTAACACTTCATCAAACTTCGCATCGACTGTCAGCGAAATACGTTTCTTTTCGTTAGCCATTTCAAAAACTCCTTAATTCGAACATTTAGTTGCATCGACTATATATTATAGTAGACTATGGTTCATCCCGCAAGCGACCCTCTTATATGGCCCCTGTCATCGACTCGCCATTTCGTACTTTTTCAGCGATTTGATCAATCTTCCGCAACCGGTGATTGATCCCTGATTTTGAGATGGAGCCGCTTTCGACCATCTCACCAAGCTCTTGCAACGTGACGTCTTGATGTGTCACGCGCAAGATCGCGATCTCCTTCAACTTATCCGGTAAGACATCGAGTCCGACCGTTCGCTCGAGGAACTTAATATTTTCGACTTGGCGTAATGCTGCGCCAACCGTCTTGTTAAGGTTCGCCGTCTCACAGTTGACGAGACGGTTGACCGAGTTACGCATATCTTTTAAGATCCGCACGTCCTCGAACCGTAGCATCGATTGGGTCGCATCGACAAGCTTAAGGAAATCGGAAATCTTTTCGCTCTCTTTAATATAGAGAATGTGTCCCTTTTTCCGTTCGATCGCCTTCGCGTTCAAATCAAAGACGTTTGATAGACCACGGAGCGCCGCATTATGTTCTTCATATAAGCTGAAGATCTCCAAGTGGTACGACGACGTCGCCGGATTGTTGAGCGAACCCCCGGCGAGGAACGCCCCTCGTAAATACGCGCGTGCTTTTCGTTCATCGTTTAGGATCGTGTCACTGATGGAACGAATCATCGTGAACCCTTCTCCTAAAATCCCGAGGTCTTGTAAAATCTTATCCGCCTGTTGTTTGACGCGGACGATGTAGACATTATTCTTTTTCAGACGCATTTTTTTCCGCACGAGCAGATCGAGATGGACCCCGTATGCTTTTTTCAAAAGCGAGTAGATCCGACGAGCAATCGAGGCATTCTCGGTCGAGATGTCGAGTGTCAGACCACGTCCGAGACCGAACGAGATCGCACCGTTCATCCGGGCGAGCGCCGCGAGTTCCGCCTTCATCTCGTGATCGGTAATCGGAATCTGCGTTAATTCTTTTTTGACTTCTGAGGCAAAGCTCATGTCAGCTCCTCCTTTCCTTCGAGTTGACGCATCCGTCGAATCGACAACACTTTTCGCATGACGAGGCTTGCGACGGCATCTGAGTCATGACGGATGAAGTGATGATTGTAATCGACGATATCGTCTGCTAGCACTTCAACGCCTGCTAACTCGAATTGTTTTTCATTATAGGTGACGATGTCAGCGTGATCCTTTTGATATTTCTTCAGGTAACTCGCATCGATCGATTCGTTGTTGACGATGATCGTATCGACGACGCCTTGTCCGAGGAAGCGTTCGAGTGCCGCTAAATGTTCATTGGCTGTGAACGCCGTCGTCTCACCGGGTTGCGTCATGACGTTACAGATATAGACGACCGGAGCTAGCGATTGCTGGATTGCTTCCCGGATTTCGTCGATCAGAACGTTCGGGATGATACTCGTATAGAGACTGCCCGGACCAAGGACGATAACATCGGCATCAAGAATCGCCTGAATCGCTTCCGGTACTGGACGGACATCTTGTTCTTCAAGGAAAATCCGTTCAATCTTCTTACCGACCTTCGGAATCAACGACTCGCCTTTGACGATCGTTCCGTCCTCAAACTCGGCACAGAGCGTGATCGTCCGTTCCGTCGCCGGATAGACTTTTCCTTCCGCGTTCAACAGTTGCCCCATGACACCGATCGCTTCAACGAACGAACCGTTACAAAGTTGGGTTGCTGCCGTCAACATCAGATTTCCGAGTGAATGACCATGCAGTCCTTCCCCGGTCTCGAACCGGTACTGCATGATCCGGTCCATCAATGTCTCTGACTTCGATAAGGAGACGATGACGTTTCGGATATCGCCCGGCGGCAACATATTGAATTCCGTCCGCAAACGACCAGAACTGCCCCCGTCATCAGCAACGGTGACGATGGCTGTGATGTCAAGCGGGTAATGTTTCAGTCCACGAAGAAGCGTCGATAGTCCTGTTCCACCACCGACAGCGACGACTTTACGTTCCCATTTCATCACTTCTCCCCCTTCGCATACACATAATCCCGGTGATTCGTCTCAATATGATACTGCGTCGCAAATTCTTTACTGATCGCTTCTGCAAACGTGATTGAGCGATGTTTCCCACCTGTACAACCGAGGGCGATGACGAGTTGCGACTTCCCTTCCCGCTCGTATTGCGGAATCAGGAATTCGAGCAGGTCGACGAGTTTTTTATAGAACAGCTTTGCTTCCGGCCATTGCATGACGTACGATGCCACTTCCTCGTCAAGTCCAGTTTTTGGACGCAACTCTGGAATGTAGAACGGGTTCGGTAAGAAGCGCAGGTCAAAGACAAGATCCGCATCAAGCGGTAAGCCATGTTTAAAGCCGAACGACATGACGTTGACCGTGAACGGAATCCGTGTGCCTTCCGTGAACTCCTTTAAGAGACGTTCTTTCAGTGCAAGCGGCTTGATGTCACTCGTATCAATCAGCATCTGTGCTTTATCGCGGAATCCTTCGAGCAACGTCCGTTCACGTTCGATTCCAATCAATGGTGAATCCGTCGGTGCAAGTGGATGCGAACGACGCGATTCCTTGTAACGGCGGACAAGGACATCGTTTCGTGCATCAAGGTACAGCATCCGGATTTGTAAGTCCGTTTTCTTTAAATCCTCATAGACGACAAAAAAGCTGTCGATGAAATCACGCGCGCGGGTATCGATGGCAACGGCGATTTTAGGACGCACTTGTCCAATGACTTCGATGAGATGCGGCAGTAACGTCGGGGGTAGATTGTCGACACAAAAATAGCCTAAGTCCTCAAAGCTGTTCATTGCGACAGTCTTCCCAGCCCCACTCATACCCGTGATGATGACAAGTTGCGGTTGATTCTGTTCCATCTTTTCGCCCTCCAGACAACAGTTCCGTGTGTATTTTTTCGCTTCTTTTTCAGTATATCATAAAAAAAGAGCCAGCTTCACTGAAGTCTCCTTCAGTGAAACTGGTTCGATATTATGCGTGTGAGGATTCTTGTAATTCTTCAAGCAACGCTTCAATGAAATGCTGTGCATTTTGCGCTGCAATCGAACCATCGTTCGTTGCTGTAACGACTTGGCGCAATGTTTTTTCACGAACGTCACCAGCAGCAAAGATACCTTTGATGTTCGTTTCCATCGCTTCGTTCGTCACGACGTAGCCTTGGTCGTTTAAAATACCGAGATCTTGGACGTACCCAGTGATTGGGTTCATTCCGATGTAGATGAAGACACCATCAATCGGATGCGTCGTCACGTCAGCTGTTTTTGTATTGATTAGCTCGATGCCGCCGACTTTCCCGTCTTGTTCGTTGATCTGTTTGACTGTATGGTTCCAGATGAAGTCAATTTTCGGGTTGTCGAACGCACGTTTTTGAAGAATTTTTTGAGCGCGAAGCTCGTCACGACGGTGAACGATCGTGACTTTTTTCGCGAAACGTGTCAAGTAGACACCTTCTTCTACCGCAGAGTCCCCGCCACCGATGACGAAGAGTTCTTTTTCTTTGAAGAACGCACCATCACAAACGGCACAATACGAGACACCGCGACCGCCGAGCTCTTCTTCTCCGGGTACGCCGATTTTTTTATATTGTGCACCAGACGCGATGATGATTGCCCGTGCGTAGTAATCTTTGTTGTGTGCATGAATCGTTTTGTATGCTTTACCGTCTTCGATGCTTCGAACATCTCCGTACGCATATTCTGCGCCGAATGCTTTCGAGTGGTCGAACATTTTTTGTGAGAGATCTGGTCCGAGGATGCTATCGTATCCTGGGTAGTTCTCGATATCTTCTGTGTTCGCCATCTGACCGCCCGGAATCCCGCGTTCGATCATCAATGTCGAAAGGTTCGCACGTGATGCATAAAGTGCGGCTGTCATCCCAGCAGGACCTGCCCCGATGATGATGACGTCATAAATTTTTTGTTCTGTTTCCGCCATGATTCCACCCCATTTATCGTAATCGTTGTAGTTTGAGTATAGGTGAGAATCCCCTAAACGTCTAACACTTTGCTTGCAGCGGTGCCAGCATCCGTTCATGTGTCCGGATCATTGACGCGACATGATCGAACGAACAATCGACGAGCGATGCGCATTCCTCGATCAACATTCCGTCTCGTAAATCATGGAACAGGTAAAGCAGTGATGCCGCGGATGCTTCAATTGAATCGAACGATTCTCCACTTAAGACGAGCTGTGCGAAGCGCTCATAAAAGTCCCCTTCAAGACTCATCCGTTCTTCGTCTGAAACGAATCGTTCTGCAAGACGGATCGTCTGCAATGCCCGGTGAATGCGTTCATCCACGACATCGGTCCGTCCTTCCATCTCGATGACAATCTGTTCCGTCAGTAACAGGACGTCTTCTCGGTCCGTTACTTCTGGCATCATCGACAATGCAAGCCGTGCTTCGGCATCGTTCAGCTTGCCAAGAAGAAGTGCCGTGAAGATGCGCGAGACGTCATCTTCCGTCTTCAACGCTTGGATGAGTGCCGAGCGAAACTGTAGGTTGTGGCGGATGTCATACGTATCCGTTTCTTCCTTTAACGCTTGTGCTTCGTCTGACTTTAAGAAAGCGGCTGCCTCTTCGACATGTCCTGTCTTATAAGCAGAAATCGATAACCAGTGCCCAAAGAGGGGATCTCCTCGGTACCCGCGACGCTCGAGTAATTTCAACTCTTCATAGGCGATATCGTACCGTCCGATGATCGCAAGTGTTGATGCGACCTTATAACGTGTCTCAAGGTGCACGGAACGGACGTGTTCGAGCTGACGAGAGAGACGATGCGCCTCTTCGTCCTGTCCCATCTCGTGTAGCAAGACGAGCGTGTTACAGAGGGCATGCAAATTCCCCGGGTTTCCTTCAAGGACCCGTTCGAGGGAAGCGAATGCCTGATCATTCTCTCCTAAATAGAACTCGACGATCGCGAGGTTGTTGTAGGCAGGCCAGAACGTCGGGTACTGGGCAATCAGTCCAGTCAACGTCTCCTGTGCCGCGAACAGCATCCCTTTATCGATCTGGCGTTGTGCTTGACCGTGCAGACGAATCAATTCGTCCTCTTCGTCGTCTTCCATCTCTTGTTCGAGATCAATCAGTTCCACGAGTGCGGCCGATGCCTCCGCGTGTTTACCGTTTGGTGCTTGCTCTAAATATTCCATCGCATGCTGTCGCGCTTCTTCATAAAGTGAGACGTGTGCGTAGTTATTCGCTAAATAAAAGAGTGCTTCCGTATTTGATGCGTCGAGTGCGCGTACTTGTTTCAAGACATCATTCGCATGATTGATTTCTCCTGTCTCGAATAAGACACGGGCATAACGGAGCAAATAACGGATGTCCGCTGGCTGAAGTGTCGTCGCCTCATCTAAATGATAGACGGCTTCATCCAGTCGCCCTTCCCGGTGCGCCTTCCGTCCGCGGAAATAAAAAAGTTCCGCTTGGCGCGCTGTTATCGCAAAGGGGTCTGCTTTGTATTTGGTTAATTCCATCATGATTCAAGCCCCCATAAATAGTAAACTGGTTTCGTAGTTGCAGACACAAGAATACCCTATCTCTAGAAGGCATGCAACAGAAAAAAACGCCGGAGTTCATCCCCAGCGTTTTGCATAAATCGATTCCAGTTCTTTGTAATTCTCTAAGCATTTTCGTACAAAAGCATCCGTCTCTGGATTCAGTCCTTCAAGACGTGCCACGTCCTTGTCATATGCCTGCCGTAAGCTCGTAGCATAATCGGGAATCTCTCCGTCATATGCATAAACGACTGCGGGCGAAACCGTGATCTTTTCGTGCTTATGCAAGGCGGTCCGGATATGAAACAGCGGGACATCGACTTGGTTCGGTTGATGAAGATCTCCTTGAACCGGATGCTTTTCGACAGCCAGTACCTCAACGACGAGACCTTGTGGACGTTCGGCGAATAATCTTCCGAAATACTTTCCTGTCTTATACGTAAAGCGGATGTGCGTCATCTTTTTTCCTTCTTCCTTCTCACAGTTTTGTCACATTTCGTGCCGGCGAAGCGGCTGACTCGAGACGCGTTCGTTCGGAGCGATGTCCCGGTGAACGACCGATCCGGCACCAACGACGGCACCATCTCCGATCGTCACGCCCGGTAGGATCGTCACGTTCGCACCGATCAAGACGTTGCTTCCGATGACGACGTCACCTAAACGATACTCCGTCGTCAAATATTCATGACAGAGGATCGTCGTATTGAAGCCGATGATCGTATTGTCACCAATCGTGATTCGCTCCGGGAACATCGTGTCTGGCATCACCATCAAGGCAAGTGCCGTCTTCTCCCCGATCTTCATTCGGAGGCACGTCCGGTAGAGCGCGTTCTTAAAGCGTAACGACGGGGCAAACCGACCAATCGTGACGATCGTAAAGCACCACATCACTTTAAAGAACGACACCGTTCGGTACATATGCCAGAGTGGATTCGTCGTTCCGACCTGAAACCGATCAGTTCGCCGTGCCATTTCGTTCCTCCAGCCAAGCAGCAAGATGGTCCATCGAATCAATGATGATGTCCGGCTCGAGAGCTTCTAAGTACGCGCGTCCTTTGATCGCCCAACCGACCGCGACTGTCTTCACTCCTGCGTTCTTGCCCCCAAGGATGTCCGTATCGTTGTCACCGACCATGATCGTCTCGTCTGGTGTTGATCCAAGTAACTGCATCGCTTTCTCAAACGGCTCGACGGCTGGTTTTTCTTCCGTTACGTCGTCCGCTGCGATGACAGCGTCAAAGAGTGACGTCAATCCGAATAACTCGATCCCGCGTAAGGCGACACGACGACTCTTCGACGTCACGACCGCCATCTTATAGCCTGCTTCATGCAAACGGCGTAATCCGTCAAGCACACCTGGATACTCGAGTACAAGCGCGTCATGCATGGCAATGTTGTAGCTCCGGTAAAAAGCAACCATCTCTTTCCACTGTTCCGTATTCATCGCTGAGAATGACTTTTCAAGCGTCGGACCGATGAACGGAAGCAGTTCTGCTTCCGTGAACGTCCGGTCGGAGTAATAGTAACTGAGCGTATGCTCAAAGCTTTTTAAGATCAATGGATTCGTATCAATCAACGTTCCATCTAAGTCAAACAAAAGTGTGCGAATCATCGATTACTTCGCCTCCTTTTTTGAACCGTCCAAGTAACGAACGGCATTGCGACGAATGACGAGCATGATCACACCGAAGATGACTAAACAAATCGAGACGACTTGCGCCGTCCGCAGTCCGTCAGCCATCAGACTATCCGTCCGGAGTCCTTCGATAAAGTAGCGTCCGATCGAATACCAAATCAAATAACCGAGGAAGACATATCCACGACGTGGGTTGAACTTCATCCGCCAGACGATTAATAGAATGACACCAATGATGTTCCAGATGCTTTCATAGAGGAATGTCGGTAAGTAGTACGTCCCGTCGATGTACATCTGATTGACGATCCAGTTTGGTAAGTGCAACGTATCTTGTAAGTACGACCACGTCGTCTCGCCGCCGTGTGCTTCTTGGTTGAAGAAGTTGCCCCAGCGTCCGACGGCTTGACCGAACAAGAGCGACGGTGCCAGAATATCAGCGATCTGCCAGAACGAGATCTTTTTCTTACGTGTATAGATGATGACCGTCAAAATCGCGCCGATGATTGCGCCGTGGATTGCGATTCCACCTTGGCGGATGTTGATGATTTGATCGAGATGCTGACTGTAGTAGTCCCACTCGAACGCGACGTAGTAAATCCGGGCACAGATGATACTGATCGGAATCGACCAGATGACGACATCGACCGCATACTCTTCATTGAAGCCGATCCGCTTCGATTCGAAGATCGCGATCAACAGGCCGACGACCGCACCGAGTGCGATGACGATCCCGTACCAGTAAATCGGTACAGGTCCGAGATTGATTGCGACGCGATCAAACGTTGGTTGTACAGAGGCTAGAGTTCCCATCAAAGACCACCATTCCCATCTTCAATTGCTTGCGCGAGACGTCCCGCGAATTCTTCTGCTGTATTAATGCCCATGTTTTTCAGGCGATAGTTCATCGCTGCCACCTCAATAATGACGGCGAGATTTCGTCCGGGACGAACCGGAATCGTCAAGAACGGGATTTCCGTATCGATGATTTGAAGCGTCTCTTGATCCAGACCAACGCGGTCATAGACTTTCGATTGATCCCAAATCTCGAGGTTACAGACGAGGCTGATCTTCTTGTGCGAGCGAACAGCACCTGCACCAAACAACGTCATCACGTCGATGATCCCGATTCCACGAATCTCAAGCAGATGTTGAATCAACTTCGGTGCCGTTCCGACGAGAATCCCGTCACCCGTTTGACGAATCTCGACCGAGTCATCTGCGACCAGACGATGACCCCGCTTGACGAGTTCGAGTGCTGTTTCTGATTTACCGACACCACTTGCTCCTTTAATAAAGACGCCGACACCATAGATATCAACAAGGACACCATGCATTGCCGTCGTTGGCGCGAGTTCCGCTTCGAGGAAGTTCGTGATCTGTGACTCGACCGATGTCGTATGCCCTTTTGTCGTCAACAGTGGCACGTTCGTCTCGTCCGCAGCTTGGATGATCGCTTCCGGCACTTCAAATCCACGTGTGATCAAAATACCAGGTGTTTCATCTGTACAGAGGACGTTCGCTCGTTCACGTTGTTCCTCGTACGTTAAATTATTGAAGAACGTCAATTCTGTTTTTCCGAGAATTTGAAGACGTTCTGCCGGGTAATAAGCATAATAACCGGCAAGCACAAGGCCAGGTCGGCACAAATCAGCCGTTAGAATCGGGCGATGTAAGCCTTCTTCTCCCGTGACGATGTGGAGATTGAATTGTTTTACGATTTCAGCTGTTCGCACTTTTGGTTGCACGCTTCGTCAGCCCCTTTCACTTGAAGTATTGTACCATATTTTTATTCGGTTCATGGAATTGGATTAGAAGCATGATTTCTTGGGAATGGAATAAAGAGTTAATATTTTGAAGGAGGTTTTGCCATGATGTCAGGTGGCGGCATTTGGTTCGTTTTAGTACTTATTTTATTTGGGGTCCTCGCAATCGCTGGTTTCGTATATCTCGTGATTTCGCTGATCGATATGTGGAAAGCCTACTCCCGGAATCAAGATCAAACAGCCCTTTTATTCTTCATTATTTCCATTATCGGGATCTTCATCAGTGGGTCTTTCATCTCTTACGTCCTCGCGATCATCTTCTATTGGAATCGGGCACGCGGAAAGAGTTGGCTCGGCATCGGTCTGATCCTCGTATCGATTTTCCTCGCGATTATCGGTGTCATCGCCTTACTCTCGTTCGGTTACGATATGAATAATATCGAGAACATGAACTTCGATGAACCGATGATGGATCAGGATTACGATTATTGATGTAGCTACACCCATTTTCTTATGAGGATGGGTGTTTTTACATGTGCAGACGAAGTCGTTCCGCATCTGTGACTCCTACAGGAAAAAGCGCGGTCATCCGCGCTGTCAGAGACAAACGAGACCCAGCTACTCGTTCCTAGAACGACGTAGCCGCGGCTCGTGTCTCACCTGAGGAAAGCACGCACAGCGGATACGATGTCATAAGAAAAGCGCAACCTCTTTTTCAAGAAGTTGCGCCGAGTATGCTTATAACGCTTGTGGACTGAGGTGAACACCGTGCGTGACTGAAATCGTACCAGTCTTCGTATCCGCTTCGACCTCAATTTTAGGTGAACGACCGCGCCCTGAGACGAAATGGAGTTTCCGGTTGACGATCTCTTTTTGATCCCGAATCAATTCCATATCGTCAAGATTGCAGTTGAGACCACCGAAGTTCGTCTCAAGTTCTCCGTAGACTTCAGCGCCATGCGGCAACATCAAGGCGATGCTTCCAGCAAGTGACGAGGCTTTGACTTTCGCATTTTGCGCTGTCTTCAGCTCGCAACGTACGTTTCCGTTCGCTGTTTTCAATTCTGAACGTTCGAAGACACCAGTCGTGATGATTTGACCGTTGGCTGTCTTCGCTTTCAAGACCTTCAACTCCGACTCTTCGATTTCGATCGAGCCGTTCGCTGTCGATACTTTGACATCTTCACTGAAGAGGTCACGGATGTTGACCCGACCGTTCGCCGTCATCAGTTGAGCGGACGTCGTATCGAGTGACGATAACGAAATCTCACCGTTCAACGTCTGTAAGACGAATGACTCGTAATGACGGCGTGGTACTTTCAGATGGACTGTCGCACGGACACTCTTATCCTTCAAACGGATCGAGAGTGTGTTCGCCGATACCGCGTGTTGCACAGCGGCTTGAAGTTGCTCAAGCGCCTGTTCTTCCGTCACCTGTTGGCGGCGGAGCGGACGTCCTGTCACCGTCAATTCGCATTCTTCGAGATCACTCGGTTCGACGACCAAGTTCGCATTGAACAGATCGATGTGAACCGTCTCACCGCTGAACGGGAATTGTTTGACGTAGGTGACGTTCGGACCGGACGCCTGATTAAGCGAAAGATCACTGTCCTTGATCCGGCTGACGAGATTATCGAACGCTGACATGACTTTCGTCGTCAGTGAATCGACAGAATACTGGTCGACCCGATCATATTGTTCTGGTTCATCGACGTACTTATGTTCACTGGCAGAAGTTGCACGTTCGTCGATCGCTTCGAGCCGCTCGAGTTTATCGAGTGCCTCATCAATCGTTAACTTTCCTTCTTTGACTTGCTCCAATATCAATTGACGCATATCTTGCTTCATGAACCGTTCCCTCCTATTCTTGAACCTCAAACGTGTGTTACATGATACTTTCGTTTAAGTTCCCTTAGTTCCTTCCTACGAATCCTCATCCACAAAAGTTTCACGATTCAATTCGTGCCGCGTCGCGTTCAAGGACAGGCGCGAGGTATCGTCCCGTATAAGATGCTTCAACTTCAGCGATCTGTTCCGGTGTCCCGGCAGCAACGATCGTTCCGCCACCGTCGCCCCCTTCAGGTCCGAGATCAATCAAATAGTCGGCCGTCTTGATGACATCCAAGTTGTGTTCGATGACGAGCACCGTATCACCATTGTCGACGAGACGTTGTAAGACTTTCAACAGACGCGCGATATCATGGACGTGGAGTCCCGTCGTCGGCTCATCGAGAATATAGATCGTCTTCCCAGTCGAGCGTTTATGCAGCTCGGATGCCAGTTTAACA
Organism: Exiguobacterium sp. EF_C8; assembly: GCF_054956715.1. Taxonomy (NCBI): domain Bacteria; kingdom Bacillati; phylum Bacillota; class Bacilli; order Caryophanales; genus Exiguobacterium; species Exiguobacterium sp. EF_C8. Next base: position 2,561,762 of record NZ_CM143264.1, read on the forward strand.
CGTTGTGCTTCCCCGCCGGACAGTTCCGTCGCGGGTTGACCGAGACGCATGTACGTCAGACCGACGTCAGCGATCGTCTGCAGTTTCCGCGTGATTTTCGGAATGTTCTCGAAGAAGGCGAGTGCATCTTCAACCGTCATCTCAAGCACGTCGGCAATCGTTTTGCCTTTATATTTCACTTCCAGTGTTTCGCGGTTATAACGTTTACCGTGACAGACTTCACACGGGACATAGACGTCCGGTAAGAAGTGCATCTCGATCTTGATGATCCCGTCGCCACGACACGCTTCACAGCGTCCACCCTTGATGTTGAAACTGAAACGTCCTTTTTTGTAACCACGGAGTTTCGCTTCGTTCGTCGAAGCAAAGACGTCACGGATATCATCGAAGACACCGGTATATGTCGCTGGGTTCGAACGTGGTGTCCGACCGATTGGTGACTGATCGATATCGATGACCTTATCGATTTGATCCAGACCGGTGATCCCTTTATGGGCACCCGGTTTTTCTTTCGCCCGGTTCATCTCGTGCGCAATCGTCTTATAAAGAATTTCATTGATCAACGTCGATTTCCCGGATCCCGAGACACCAGTGACAGCGACGAACAGACCAAGCGGAATGTCGACATCGACGTTCTTCAGATTGTTTTCCGATGCTTTGTGGATATGGAGCATCCGACCGTCTGGCTCTTTGCGTGTCGACGGAACAGGAATGAACTTCTTCCCGGACAAATATTGACCGGTCAACGAGTTCGCATCCTGCATCAACTCTTCCGGTTTTCCGGCTGCTGTGACGAATCCACCATGATCCCCGGCACCTGGTCCGATATCGATCAAGTAGTCGGCTGCCATCATCGTATCTTCATCGTGTTCGACGACGATCAGCGTATTGCCGAGATCACGCATCGCCTTCAGCGTATTGATCAGACGATCATTATCGCGTTGGTGTAAGCCGATCGATGGTTCATCCAGAACGTAGAGGACGCCCGTCAGACGCGAACCGATTTGTGTCGCAAGACGAATCCGTTGCGCTTCCCCACCGGATAATGTCCCCGCTGCGCGTGAGATCGTCAGGTAATCGAGACCGACGTTCTCAAGGAACGACGCCCGTTCATGAATCTCACGGACGATCATCCGCGAAATCGTCTGATCCTTCTCACTTAATTTCTCCGGTAGTTCGTCGAAGAACATGACCGCTTGTTTAACAGACATCTTCGTCACTTCACCGATATGGTGATCGGATACTTTGACGGCGAGCGATTCCCGTTTCAAGCGATGTCCTTTACACGTCGGACACGCCTTCTTCGCCATGTAGCCTTCCATCTGTTCCCGGATATAATCAGACGACGTCTCCTTGAAGCGACGTTGTAAGTTATTGAGAACTCCTTCGAAGTAGAGGTTCGTATTTCGGACCATCCCGAAGTCATTCTCATAACGGAAGTGAATCTCTTCCTTCGTGTTTCCGTTCAAGATCGTTTCGCGATGTTCTTCTGACAATTGTTCGAACGGTGTATCCATATCGATTTTAAAGTGGTCACACACCGCTTTGAGCAATTGTGGATAATACTGCGAGCTCGTTGGTTCCCACGCCACGATTGCCCCTTCGTTCAATGACTTATCGGGATGCGGCACGACGAGATCAACATCGACCTCAAGCTTCGTTCCGAGACCATCACATGACGTACAAGCACCAAACGGTGAGTTGAACGAGAACATCCGTGGTTCGAGTTCGCCGATTGAGAAGCCACAAATTGGACAAGCATGATGTTCACTGAACAATAGTTCGTTGCCGTCCATCGTATCGACGATGACCCGACCATCCGCGAGGCGAAGTGCAGTCTCAAGTGAGTCCGCAAGACGGGCTTCGACGTCTGGTCGCACGACGACACGGTCGACGACGACTTCGATCGAGTGTTTCTTGTTTTTCTCAAGCGTGATCTCTTCGGCGAGATCCATCGTCTCTCCGTTGACACGGACGCGGACGAAACCTTCCTTCTTCAAATCGTCGAGCACCTTGACGTGCGTTCCTTTGCGTCCGGAAACGATTGGCGCGAGAATTTGCAGACGCGTCCGCTCTGGTTGTTCCATCACTTGGTCAACCATCTGACTAATCGTCTGGCTCGAAATCTCGATTCCGTGATTCGGACAGATCGGCTTCCCGATCCGTGCGTATAACAGACGCAAGTAGTCATAAATCTCTGTGACCGTTCCGACCGTCGAACGTGGGTTTTTACTCGTCGTCTTTTGATCGATCGAAATTGCCGGACTCAGTCCTTCAATCGTATCGACATCTGGTTTATCCATTTGTCCGAGGAATTGACGAGCATAGGCAGACAAACTTTCGACATAACGACGTTGTCCTTCAGCATAAATCGTATCGAAGGCAAGCGACGATTTCCCCGATCCAGACAAGCCCGTCAAGACGACGAGCTGATCGCGAGGGATTTCGACATCGATGTTTTGTAGATTATTGACGCGAGCGCCTTTGATGATAATCTGATTCTTCTTTTCTCCCAACTTAGGCACCTGCTTTCAATTCTAATATGAGATCGCGGAGCTCGGCAGCTCGCTCGAACTGCATGTCCTTCGCCGCTTGACGCATCTCTTGGTCGAGCTGTTCAAGCAACGTTTCGCGCTCCGGTTTTTTAAGTTTGTTGAACTTCTCGAGTTTTTCGACGGTATCGTCGCTCTCGATCGTCGTACTGATAACACCACGGACATCCTTTTTGATCGTCTGCGGCGTGATGCCATGTTCTTCGTTGAACGCCATCTGGATCGCGCGACGACGTTCCGTCTCATCGATCGCCCGTTGCATCGAATCGGTGACTTTATCAGCAAACAAGATGACGTGTCCTTCCGAGTTCCGAGCCGCCCGACCAATCGTTTGAATCAGCGAACGGTCCGACCGGAGGAACCCTTCCTTATCAGCATCAAGAATCGTCACGAGTGAGACTTCCGGAATATCGAGTCCTTCTCGTAACAAGTTGATCCCGACGAGGACATCGTATTTCCCGAGCCTCAAGTCACGTATGATTTCAATCCGTTCCAGCGTCTTGATCTCCGAGTGCATGTAGTTGACCTTGACGCCATTCTCTTTCAAGTAATCGGTCAAATCTTCTGCCATCTTCTTCGTCAGTGTCGTGACGAGAACACGTTCGTTCTTCGCGACCCGGTCACGGATGTTATCCATCAAGTAATCGATTTGTCCTGTGATCGGATGAATCTCGATCGTTGGATCAACGAGACCGGTCGGACGGATGATTTGCTCGACCATCTCTTTCGAATGTTCGAGTTCATACGGTCCTGGTGTCGCCGAGATATAGATCGCCTGACTGACTTTTTCCTCGAACTCCTCGAACCGTAACGGACGGTTGTCTTTTGCCGACGGAAGACGGAAACCGTGATCGACGAGGACTTGTTTCCGTGCCTGGTCCCCGTTATACATCCCGCGAATTTGTGGCAATGTGACGTGTGACTCATCGGCAACGAGTAAAAAGTCCTTCGGGAAGTAATCGAGCAATGTATACGGTGTTGCCCCTTCCGGCATCAAGTTCAAGTGACGCGAGTAGTTCTCGATTCCGGAACAATAGCCCATCTCACGCATCATCTCAAGATCGTAGTTCGTCCGTTGTTCGAGCCGTTGCGCTTCAAGCAACTGATTGTCTTCACGTAACTTCGCAAGCTGCACTTCAAGTTCCTTCTCGATGTTCGCGATCGCTTTCTGTAGACGGGTATCCCCCGTCACGAAGTGGGACGCCGGGAAGATCGAGATGTGCTCGCGGTCCGCGACGATCTCACCTGTCAGCGGATCCATGTCACGGATCCGTTCAATCTCGTCACCGAAGAACTCAATCCGGACACACTGTTCGTCGCGTGACGCCGGGAAAATTTCAACGACATCTCCTCGGACGCGGAACCGTCCGCGCTGGAAGTCAATGTCGTTTCGCTCATACTGAATGTCGATTAGACGACGGAGCATCTCGTTTCGCCCCATCTCATTGCCGACACGCAGTGACAAGACGTGGTTGTTGTACTCTTCCGGGTTACCGAGACCATAGATACACGAGACAGACGCAACGATCAAGACGTCTTCTCGTTCAAACAAGGCGGACGTTGCCGAGTGACGCAACTTATCGATCTCATCGTTGATCGAAGAGTCCTTCTCAATGAACGTATCCGTCGACGGAACGTACGCTTCCGGTTGGTAATAATCATAAAAACTAACGAAGTATTCGACCGCGTTGTTCGGGAAGAATTCCTTGAACTCCGAGTAGAGTTGTCCCGCTAGTGTTTTGTTATGGGCAAGGACGAGTGTCGGTTTCTTGATTTCCTTGATGACGTTCGAGACCGTGAACGTCTTCCCGGTACCGGTCGCCCCAAGCAACGTCTGATGTCGTTCGCCTTGTTTTAGCCCAGTCACCAATTTTTCGATCGCCGTCGGCTGATCACCGCCTGGTTCAAATGGTGAAACGAGTTCAAAATCCATCGTTTGCTTCCCCCTCATCACGTTAAAAAATCTATTTCTATTGTATCACTTTACGAACAAACATTCGATTATGAAGTGCTCCTTTTAGGAAGTTACCCTTTTTTTCGAAAATGCAAAAGTTTCTTTTTACTTCGAGTGCTGATCTTCGATTTTTCTGCCGACAAAAAAATCCCTGTCACGGCTGTTCCGTGACAGGGATGTACTAGTTTAATGCAAAGAGCGTACCTTCGTCCGACCGTGGACCGGTTCGTTGACGAAGAGGATACCGAGCTCATGATGATCTTGTTCATAAAAGGCACGTTGCGCAAAACGGATGTCTCCGTTATGGTTCATGACTTCAAGACGCAGATACGGTTTGTGTTTTTGGATGGCTTCATAGAACGATGCTTCCGAATCGACCTTTTCACCATTGACTTTATAGATCGCTTCACCTGGAATCAAGCCCATCTCAGCAGCCGGTTTATCGGGAAGTGTCCCAAGGATGACGGCACCACGCGTTCCATTGAGGAACAACGGCGTTTGCGCCCGGTTCAAGCGTTTGACCCGCTGGTGCAACAAAATGTGCAGGACGAGCAACAAGACGATTCCGTAGAGCCATTCAGCTTGACCAGTCACGTACGCAAGAACCGTCAATAAAACTGCAACAAGACTCGTGATCAAACGTCCTTGAACGAGCGGACGCATCAATTCTTTCGGCAGCTTACCTGTAAAGAGGAAACTGAAACCGATCGGTAACCAGAGAACGACCGGAACGAGTTCCGGGAAGCTGTAGCGTGGCCACCACGTCTCGAGCACGTCGCCCGGAACGAAAACAAGTAGAGGTAACAGCCAAAGCTTATTTGCCGACAGCCCACCGATGAAGCGACCGCGCTTTGAGACGACGAGTGACGGTGACAGACGCCGCTGCCCGCGCCACCAGACGAGTAGACATTCCGCGACGAGCGTCAACGTCGCAAGCAATAAAATCATCTTTGGCTCAACCGCTCGAACCGGATCAAGACGTGAATCCATCACGAACCAGCCGGTCAGTCCAAGCAAGACGATCGGCCAGAGTGGCAGGTTCAAACGAACGACACCAATCAACAGCAGGACGCTCGAAAGTCCAAGCAACAGTAGAGCGTACTGCGGTGTCACTGTCAATCCGAGCCATCCGCTGACGACGGACAAGACGAGACCAACGAGTAGGCCTGGTAAAAGTGTTTCGAGGACATCGCTTCGTTTACCGTGTGTCCGGGAGCGAAACAGTCCGCGTTCCCGTTTGACACGCCGAATGCCGATGACCCAACTGACAAGGAGTGCTAACCACAAGGTCGGACTGGCGATGAGACTAATCGCGGTCCAACCAATTTCATCGAGTAATTCCACGCGCATTCAGACCTCTTTCCATTCCTTATTATTGAGCAGCGACCTCGAGTGCTTTTTTCCGCTGGACGTCATTCTTATCGTCCTGGAGTTTCTTCAGGAGACGCGTCTCCATCTCACCCGCTGTCTGCTGATCGATTTTTCCAGTGACGTCAAGTTTCGCATCCTTTTGCAAAGCCTCGACAGCTTGTTTCATCGTGTCACCGAAATAGCCGTCCTGTCCTTTTGGCTTATAACCGATCGCTTCGAGGACAAGGTGGGCATTCTCGACTGATTTTCCGTAATCGCCGACAGCGAGTGACTTTTGATCAGTCAAAATTTTCGTGACGTTGAAGTACGCCGGTTGTTTGACTTCGACCGTCGGCTTGACCCCTTTTTTGTGGATCCAGTTCCCGTCTGGTGTCAGCCATTTGTTCGTCGTTAACTTCAGGTCGCTACCGTCCTTCAAATCATACGCACTTTGGACGATCCCTTTCCCGAACGACTTCGTACCGACGACTTCGGCGCCAGCTCCTTCCTTCAGTCCGGCTGCAAGGATCTCGGACGCTGAGGCCGATCCGCCGTCTTCTAAGACGACGATGTTATATGGTTTCTTCTCGTCTGCCTTCCCGAATTCCTGCTGGCGCTCACCTTTATTGTTCTCGACTTGATAAATCGGCACGTCTTTCGGAATGAACGGAGCGATCATTTTCGAGACAGCCGTCAAAAGACCACCCGGATTTCCGCGTACATCGATGACGAGTCCATCAATGTTCTGACTCTCGAGTTTCGTCAACCCCTTCTCGAACTCTTCTGCTGTCGGTTCCGAGAACTGTGTTACTTGTAAGACACCGATCTTCTTGCCGTTGACATTCTCCGTTGACGTATAGACCGTCTCGATTGGAATCGTATCGCGTTTAATCGTGATCTCCATCGCGTCTTGTCCGCTACGCTGAATCGTCAGGACGACATTCGTTCCTTTTTCACCACGAATTTTTTTAACGGCTTGATCCGTCTTTTGCCCTTTTGTCGACTTACCATCGATTTCTAGGATGACGTCACCTGGTTTGATACCAGCTTTTTCAGCAGGTGATCCTTTGATCGGCGAGACGATGACGATCGACTCACCTTTTTGTTCAAGCGTCGCACCAATCCCTTCAAACGAAGACGACAGATTCGTATTAAACGATGCCGTTTCCGACTCATCCATATAAACGGAATATGGATCGTTAAGCACTTCTGTCATGCCAGATAACGCACCATCGAGTAACTCTTTATCTGTCACGTCTTTTAGATAATTTTGTTCGATCATCTGCCGGACCTGGTCGATTTTTTTCCAATCACCCGTCGCATTCGCCGACGACGATGACGTCGAGACAGAATCCGTTCCGCCAGCCGCTAGCATCCCGACGGCGCCTGCCCCTAAACCAAGCCCGAAGGTACTGACCGCAATCACTGCTGTTGTAGATTTTTTCACGCTTGATTCCCCACTTCCATTAAAAACGCATTATTTTTTTCAGTATAGCAAAAAAAGATAGGTTACCCTATCTTTTCAGTATTCTGTGGGATGTCAAAAGATGTACGGTGCTGGGTCAACTGCATTCGGTTGTCCGACTGCCCACTCTCCCTTATGCAATTCGAAATGCAAATGCGGACCTGTCGACCAGCCCGTTGTACCTAATGTGCCGACCGTCTTACCCGGCATGACTGTTTGACCGGCGGAGACGCTGATCGAATCGAGATGTGCATAGACGGTCGTATAGACCTGTCCATCAATCAAATGCGTCACCATGACGACGTTCCCGTAACCTGTTGCACTACCGGCACGTAGAACGATACCACCTGCCGCCGCATGGATCGGTGTTCCTTTTGCATTTACGAGATCAATCCCTTTATGAATCTCCGGCTTTCCTGTCAACGGATTGTTCCGGGGACCGAACGGCGACGAGACATATCCTTGAACCGGTAAATGGAACGGGCGACTCGTCACGGCATCTGCCGGTTGCTCCGGCGTCGCAGTCGGTGACTCGACTTCAGGAATGGTCGGTTCCGCACTTGGAGCATCGGATTTTTTCTTTTTTGCCTCTGCCGCACGTGCCGCTTCTGCCGCTTCCGCTTGACGTTTTGCTTCTGCTACCCGCGCCGCTTCTGCCGCTTTCCGTTTCGCTTCTTCTTTTGCTTTCCGTTCGGCTTCCTGCAGGGCGATCAATTCGTTTTGAATCAGACGGCGCTGATCCGCGAGAATTTCTGCTTCCTCGGCTTTAGAGAACTGCTCTTGTTGCAGTTCCTTGACCTTCGTGTTCAACTGGACGACAAGCTTTCGCTTGAGCTCAGATTCTGCAATGATTCGTGTCTGGAGCACGAGCAACTTCCGTTGTTCCCGTTTCATGCTTTCAAGCAATAGTGCTTGTTCCGACCGTTGTTCGCTCAGTTGTTTGACGTTCCCCTTGTAAGCTTGTAAGACATGATCATCTTGTTTGATGATCTCACTGACCGTACTGAAGCGCGAAATCAAATCACCAAAGTCTTTTGCGTCGAGCAAGACCTCGATGTATTTGACGTCTCCTTTTTGTTGGACGGCACGCAATCGGCTTCCAAGCAACTCTTCTTGTTGATGCAGTTCCTTGAGCGTCTCGGAAATCGCTGCTTCCGTCAGACGCAATTGTTCTTTAGATGCAGCAACAGCCGCTTGTTGATCGGCTATCTTAAGCGCTAAATCATCCAAACGGCTGTTGACTTCATTCAGTTGCGCACGGGCTTCCTTACGCTCCTGTTTCGTCAAGATCAACTTCTCTGATGTCTGATTCTGTAATCGTTCCGTCTCTTTCAGACGGCTTTCGACCTCCTGTTGTTCCTTCAGCAAATCTTCTTTCGACGTGGCATCAACGGACACACTAGTTCCAATCAAAGCTAAGCTCAGGACGGCAGAATAGAATCGGACTTTCATGAGAAGCATCTCTCCTCTATTTTATTTTTGGGTAACTGATTTAAATCTTCAAGAAACGACCGAGTGATGTCGTTGATCCCCATACACCGATGAATGCACCGAGTCCGAGCAGGATTAAGACGACTTGTGCCGACAATTCACCTGGTGGAATCAACGAGAATATTCCCGCATTCACGGTAGAAAGTTGGGGTTGGATCGCATTGTAGGAGACTTCGTAACCGAAGTAGACGACGACGATCGGGATGATGGCACCTAATATGCCCATCAATAATCCTTCGACGAAGAATGGCGCACGGATGAATCCGTTTTTCGCTCCGACGAGGCGCATGATCTCGATTTCCCGGCGACGGGAGAAGATCGTGACTTTAATCGTGTTCGAAATGAGGAACATCGCCATGAACGTCAATCCGACGATCAGAATGATTCCACCGATCCGAACTCCTTCAAGGAAGTTAAACATCTTTTTAACATAGTCCTTACCGTATTCGACACTATCTACATTTTCCATTTTTTTGATGGAATTTGCAAGTGTTTCTGTCTCTTTTGGTGAGGTAGCTTTGACGATATATCGGTCGTGAAGCGGATTGTCTTTTTCAACCGACTGATAGGCTTGGGAACCTTCGCCAAGTTGCTTCTTGAAGCGGTCTAGTTCTTCTTCTTTCGAACTGTAACGAACAGAGTTGACGCCCGGCATCTGCTTGAGGGAATCACCTACTGAATCGATCTTCGACTGGTCTGCTTCTCGTTCGACGAACACTTGGATTTCAACGTCTTTTTCGACGTTATCGGAAATCTTGTTGACGTTGAACATGAGCATCGCGAATATTCCTACGAGAAGTAACGTGACGGTAACGGCACTGACAGAAGCGAATGTCATCCAGCCGTTCCGGACGAGACCTTTTGCCCCTTCCCGTAAATGACGGAATCCATTAAACTTCATAGCCGTACATTCCTTTCTCTTCGTCTCGGACGATTTTTCCTCCATCGATCGCTAAGACACGATGACGCATCTTGTTAACGATGTCCCGGTTGTGTGTCGCCATTACGACCGTTGTCCCACGGCGATAAATCTCTTCGAATACTTCCATGATCTCCCATGCTGTATCCGGGTCCAGGTTTCCAGTCGGCTCATCGGCGATGACGAGTGACGGACGGTTGACGATGGCTCTCGCGATCGAGATCCGTTGTTGTTCGCCCCCAGATAATTCGTCCGGATAGTTGCGCTCTTTATGCTTGAGCTTAACGAGATCGAGTACTTCGAGTACTTTCTTCCGGATTTGTGCTTTGTCTTCCCCTACGACTTCTAGCGCAAAGGCGACATTTTCATAAACCGTCAGTGACGGGAGTAATTTAAAATCTTGGAAGATGACGCCGATTTGGCGACGAAGTTCGGGGATTTGACGGTTCTTCAACTTACCGACTTCGATTCCTTTAAACAAAAATGAACCGCTCGTTGGTTTCTCTTCGCGGTACATCATTTTCATGAATGTTGATTTACCCGCACCCGACGGACCGACGATATAGACGAATTCGCCTTGATTGATCGTCAAATCGACCTCACGGAGTGCCGTGACGCCGTTCGGATAAATCTTACTGATTCGTTGCATCTTGATCACGTACTTCACATCCTTACTTATTTACTGATGCTGAATGAATAGGTCCAAAAACCTACCGACCACCATTATAACAGGGACAAAATTGAACGCACATTACAATCAAATGTCATTTCAGGCGATTATACCATAAAAAAGAGGCACGAATGACGAACACATGTCGTGTGTGTCATCTCGTACCCCATCATATCCCATAATCATTTTTTAGCAGCGAGCCAGTCGGCAACAGCCATGATTTCTTTATCATCTTTCAGGATACCAGCAGGCATTTGCCCTTTCCCGTTCTTGATGATTTTTTGAATCTCTTCTGAAGAATATTTCGAGCCAACCTTCGTCAAGTTCGGTCCGACGTTTCCTTCAAGGTTTTTACCATGACACGTTGCACAGTTGTTGGCGAAGATTTTCTCAGCATCTACACCGGATTGTGTCTTCGACGAATCATCGTTCATCGTTGACTCATCCTTCGTGCCTGACGATGAATCATCAGAACTCGAATCGTCACTACCACCACATGCCGCGAGCGCAAGTGTCGTTCCTAAGCCTAACGCGAGTAACAAGTTTTTCAGCTTCATCCGGATATCCCCCTCTTGTAAGTATCTACATAAACGCTACTGACCTAGTTAGAGTATAACCGTTATCCGGATGAGTTAAGCGTGATTTCACAAAAACTTCACGTTTTAAGAACGATTACGGCACATTACGGTAGCGTTTATCGTCTGTAAACCCGAGTCCGAGCACCTCATGGGCTTCACTGACGACGAGGAATGCCGATGGATCGATGTGTTTGACGATTTCTTTGAGCGTCGTGATTTCTCCTTGACGAACGACGACCATTAGCATTGGTTTGCGTGTCCGCGTGAACGCTCCCGCTGCCTCGATCTCCGTCGCCCCGCGATCGAGCGTCTCGAAGATTTCCTTCACTAACGCTTCCCGTTGATCGGAGATGATGTAGGCAAGTTTGTCGTTCGTGATTCCGAGCTGGACGACGTCGATCATCTTGATCGTGATGAACAAAGCGACGAGTGCATACAGCCCAATCTCCAGCGAGAAGATCGTCGCCGCACTGATGACGATCGTGCCGTCAAGCAAGGCGATACACAGATGAAGTGGCAATTTCGTGAAACGATGCAGGATTTGCGCAATCAAATCCATTCCTCCGGTCGACGCTCGCCCCCGGAAGATCAGACCGAGTCCAATCCCGACCCCGGCACCACCGAAGATTGCAGCAAGCATCGGATTCATTGTCGCAGCCGGAACATCGAACCGCTCATATACGAGGATGACGACCGGTAAGAAGATCGACCCGACGAGTGATTTGACCCCAAAGCCCATCCCGAGGATCATCCAACCGATCGCAAGCAAGACGACGTTCGCGACGAGTTGGAACAATCCTGGCGAAATTCCGAACAAATCGTTCAAGACGATCGATAAGCCACTGACCCCTCCCGAGGCGAGTTGGTTCGGTGCTAAAAATAAACTAAAGGCACTTGCGACGAACAAGGACCCGATTAACAAATACGCATAATCGCGCACGACTTCCTGACGTGTCGATGTCATGACATTCCATTTCCCCTTATCAATTGATTCTCGTGTTTCATTTTAGCGGAAAAGTCAGACAACGACTAGACAGGCGGAACAACTCACAGTGTTCCCTTTATACCGCACTAAAGGGTGGACTGTAACGGACGATGCCGCTGACACCACGTAACCCACTCCGTTCGAGTGCAAGAACGAGAAAGACCTCCGGCGGAATGGGGAACGGCGGCTTGATACCGTAGTCAATCGCCCGTTCAAAGCCGAACTGCGGATAATAGCTGTCGTGACCGAGGACGACAATGTGAGATTCACCGGCGTCCCGCGCATCCTCAATCACTTGACGGATCAATTCAGAGCCGATACCCTTTCGTTGCCAAGCGGGCAGGACACCGACCGGCGCTAAGGCAAGCGACGGGATGTCATCGATATGGATCCGGCTCAAGAGGACATGACCAACGATTTCTCCTTTATCAGTCACGGCGACGCGACCGAAGACTGGTTGCGCGGCTTCTTCCTCGCGTAACGCATCAACGAGATTCGCTTCGTTTGGTTGTTCGAATGCCGCTTCATGGATGAGCCGGATTCCCGTTGCGTCCTTAAAGCCTTCTTTACGTATGATCATTAGTTATTGCTCCCTTCAAATGGTTTGGTTGCGAGGAGCGTGAACTCGGACGGGATGTTCTCACCATTCCAGCCACGATGCTCGTCGAATCGTTCTAATATGAAACGTGTTTGAAGAATCCCGTTTAAGATCTCACTCAATGTAAAATAGCGGACAGAAACGTCTGGAAAATCGACTTGCTCCTCATTCGTAAAGTGCGTCTTATACGCCAAGTCACCCGCTTGCAAGGCTTGATCGAAGTAGCGTGGTGTATACTTCAAATCAGCATCGATCCAGCGTCCGACCGGATGAAAATCGCTAAGGATCAGCTGTCCACCAGGTTGCAAGATTGCAAAGAGAATCTGTAAAAAACGCTTGAGATCAGCAAAATAATGCAAAATCCCGCCTTCTAAGTAAAGAATATCAAAGGTATCGCGATATCGTTCAAGATCGATCGCATAGAGATCACCGACGACATACGTGATTCTTGTCTCAGCATGGTGCGCCAGTTCAAGCGCATACTTGGCATTCTCCTCTGAGATATCGAACACAGTGACGTCTGCCCCGAGTAACGCTAACGGAACCGCCTTGCGTCCGTTTGAACCACAAATATTCGCAATCGCCTTCCCCGCGACGTCTTCGAGATCATGTCGATGCTTCTTCAGGCATGCGGCTGGATCTTGTTTAATACGTGCAGCATATTTGGCTGGTGTCCCATCGCGTTTCTCCCAAAATTCATATGCTCGGTATTCCCACGCCTGTTTGTTGACCCGACTTTGCTTCTTCATCACGCTTCCCCCTTTGACGGTCAAAAAACCAGTCGAACATCGTCCGACTGGTTGGTTGTCTTACATATTCATGAGACGGAGGTACGCATCGATGAAGCCCATGATGTCACCATCCATTGCCCCTTGCGTGTTCCCGACTTCATAGTTCGTCCGGTGATCCTTGACCATGCTGTATGGGTGGAAGACGTACGAACGGATTTGGCTACCCCACGCGATATCCGATTTTTCACCACGGATTTCGTCGAGTTTCTTTTGTTGCTCTTCGATTTCGCGTTGATAGAGTTTCGCTTTCAACATCTTCATCGCCGCTTCACGGTTCTTGATCTGCGACCGTTCTTGTTGACAAGAGACGACGACGCCTGTCGGAACGTGGGTGATCCGGACAGCGGAGTCCGTCGTATTGATGTGCTGACCACCGGCACCAGAAGCACGGTACGTATCGATCCGCAAGTCTTCCGTGCGGACTTCGATATCGATGTCATCGTTGAATTCCGGCATGACGTCACACGAGACGAATGATGTATGACGACGGCCTGACGAGTCAAACGGTGAGATCCGGACAAGACGATGGATCCCTTTTTCGGCTTTCAAGTACCCATAGGCATTGTGCCCTTGAATACGAAGCGTGACCGATTTGACACCTGCTTCATCACCCGGTTGGTAGTCCATCGTTTCGACTTTCCAGCCCTGCTTATCGCAGAAACGTTGGTACATACGCAGTAACATCGATGCCCAGTCTTGTGACTCAGTACCACCCGCACCTGGGTGTAACTCAAGAATCGCGTTGTTTGCGTCATATTCCCCGTTCAAGAGGATTTGTAATTCGAAGTCTTCGAACTTCTTCTTGAGATCGCCGAGTTCTGACTCGAGCTCTTCTTGAAGATCCACATCCGGCTCTTCCTTGATCAATTCATACGTCAAGGCGACGTTCTCGTGACCTGCTTCGAGTTCTTTATACTTGTCGACCATCGCTTTTAAGCCGTTCGACTCATCGATGACTTTTTGTGCCGATTCCTGGTTGTTCCAGAAGTCCGGGTACGTCATCTCGTTTTCGAGTTCTTCAATCCGAGCAATCTTCGACTCAAGGTCGAGTGATGCCTTATATTCGTCGAGTTTTTTTTCCATCCACTCGGCGGTGTTGCGAATTTCTGCTAATTCCATGTAATCCACCTTCTCTTTCCGTGAAAAGAGGCAGGAATCTCCTGCCTCTCTTTCAGTCGATTCATCACTTACGCCTGACGGCCGTGACAGTTCTTATATTTCTTACCGGATCCACACCAGCACGGATCATTGCGTCCGATTTGGTCGTTTGGATTTTTCCGGACCGGTTTTTTCTTGACCGCTTTGTCTTCCTTACCAGAAACCGCGACTTCGTCTTGGACGACTTTTTCGCGTTTGAGGTTCGGGTCGAGATCCGCACGAAGGACGAATTGTGTCACTTCTTCTGCGATCGCAGCGTTCATCGCATCAAACATCATCGAACCTTCTGATTGGTATTCACGGAGCGGGTCGTTTTGACCGTATGCCCGAAGGTGAATCCCTTCACGGAGTTGATCCATCTGATCGATGTGGTTCATCCAGTGTTGGTCGACGGCACGTAGAACGATGACTTTTTCGAACTCATCGAATGCTTCTGCTGGGACTTCTGACCGTTTGTGCTCGTAGTGCGCGAATGTGCGCTCTTTGAGCAACTCGATGATCTCTTCGCGTTCTTTTCCGAAGAGGTCGCTTTCCGTGACTTTCTCTTCGATTGCAAGTGTCTGGTTTGCCCACTCCGCAAGTGCACCGATGCTCCATTCTTCCGGTACGAACTCGACCGGCGTGTACTGATGGACGCCTGCTTCGATCGTCTGCTCGATCATCGGACGGACGATATCTGACACGGAACCAGCGTCGAGAATCGCTGCCCGGTCCGCGTACATGACTTTCCGTTGATCCGCCATGACGTTATCGTAGCCGAGGACTTGTTTTCGCGCATCAAAGTTATTTCCTTCGACGCGTTTTTGAGCCGATTCAACGGCACGAGACACCATCCGGCTCTCGATCGGTTGCGAATCATCCATTCCGAGACGATCCATCATCGACTGCAGCGAATCAGAACCAAAGCGACGCATCAATTCATCTTCAAGTGAGAGATAGAATTGTGATGCCCCCGGGTCTCCTTGACGACCGGCACGACCACGGAGCTGGTTATCGATACGGCGTGATTCGTGACGTTCTGTCCCAAGGATGTAGAGACCACCTTTTTCTAAGACACCTTGACCGAGCTTAATGTCGGTACCACGACCGGCCATGTTCGTTGCGATCGTGACCGAGTTCGCTTGACCCGCGTTCTCGATGATTTCCGCTTCACGTGCATGGTTCTTCGCGTTCAAGACTTCGTGACGGATGCCACGTTTTTTGAGGATATTACTCAGCAACTCCGACGTCTCGACGGCAACCGTACCGACGAGGACTGGTTGTCCTTCACGGTGGGCACGTTCGATTTCGTCTGCGACAGCAGCAAACTTCCCGTTCATCGTCTTGAAGATCAAGTCCGGCATATCGTTTCGGACGACCGGTTTGTTCGTCGGCACCGGTACGACGTGCATGTTGTAGATGTTACGGAACTCTTCTTCCTCCGTCTTCGCTGTACCGGTCATTCCGGCAAGCTTCGTATACATCCGGAAGAAGTTTTGGTACGTGATCGTCGCAAGGGTCATCGATTCGCGTTGAATCTCGACGCCTTCCTTCGCTTCGATCGCTTGGTGCAGACCTTCCGAATAACGACGACCTTCCATGACACGACCCGTGAATTGGTCGATGATCATGACTTCGTCTTCACGAACCATATAGTCGACGTCGCGATGCATGACGGCGTTCGCCCGCAGCGCGAGGCTTAAGTGATGGTTGAGCGCGACGTGTTCGAGACCAAACAAGTTATCAATGCCGAAGTATTTTTCAGCACGGTCGATTCCTTGCTCCGTCAACAGGACACTTTTCGTCTTGATGTCGACCGTGTAGTCTTCCTCTGCCTTCATGATTTTCGCGAACGCATCGGCTTGTGAATAGAGCGCTGTCGATTTTTCGGCCGATCCAGAGATGATGAGCGGAGTCCGCGCTTCATCGACGAGAATCGAGTCGACTTCATCGACGACGGCATAACTGAGTGGACGTTGAACGCGGTCTTCTTTGTAGAGGACCATGTTATCACGCAAGTAATCGAAACCGAACTCGTTGTTCGTTCCGTACGTGATGTCACAGCTGTATGCTGCTTGTTTTTCTTGACGCGACATGCTTGAGAGATTCAAGCCGACCGAGAGACCAAGTGCTGCATAAAGCGGCTCCATGATGTCACGGTCACGTTTTGCGAGATATTCGTTGACGGTAACGACGTGTACGCCGTTGCCTGCGAGAGCATTCAAATAGACAGGGAGTGTTGCGACGAGCGTCTTACCTTCCCCGGTCTTCATTTCGGCGATATCCCCATTGTGCAGGACATATCCACCAATCAACTGAACGCGGTAGTGGCGCATGCCGAGAACGCGTGTTGACACTTCGCGACAGACCGCGAAGGCTTCCGGTAAAATATCATCTAAGTCTTCTCCGTTAGCGAGACGCTCACGGAATTCAACGACTTTCCCTTCCAGTTCTTGATCCGATAACGCACCGATTTGTGTCTCGAGCGCTTCCACAGCGTCTGCTGCTTTTTCGGCTTTCTTCAGGACACGTTTCGTTGGTGCAAATAATTCTTTTAGAAAATTAGCCATGCCTTACAGTCCCCTTACTTCGAACGATTCTTTGAACGAACAGAATTCCGAGATTTTTCCTTTATTCAGTGTACCGAATACAACGTCAAATTTCAACAAGCGGACCGAGCAGCGGTCTCGGTCTTTTGTCGTAGAGCAAACGTACCTTGTTTAGAAATAGTTTTCCATCATATCAAAAAGGGACTCGCCCGTAAGAGCGAATCCCTGTTGCATTCATTATTCTGGTTCAATCAAACCGTAACGACCATCCTTACGACGGTAGACGACGTTCGTGTTGCCCGTTTCTGCGTCTGAGAAGACGAAGAATGCGTGTCCGAGCATGTCCATCTGAAGAATCGCTTCTTCCGTGTCCATTGGTTTGAGTGTGAAACGCTTCGTCCGAACGAGTTCGAGTTCTGCCTCGTCCTCTTCATAGACTGGCGCTTCCGCTTCCGGTCCTTCGAGCGTTTTGAAGTACTCTCCGATGCCGCCTTCTTTAGCGCGCCCTCTCCGGTTCAATTTCGTTTTGTGTTTCCGGATCTGACGTTCGAGCTTATCGACGACGAGGTCGATTGCTGCATACATATCGCCATTGACATCCTCAGCACGGAGCAAGAGGTTTGGCATTGGAATCGTCACTTCGACTTTTTGCTTCTCATTGTTGACTTTGAGATTGACATAAGCCGTTTGCGCTTCCGTAGGAGTTGTAAAATAACGAGTTAACTTTTCAAGCTTTTTCTCGACGTAATCCTTGAGAGCATCTGTGACGTCCAAGTTTTCACCGCGAATGTTGTAGATCATGTAAACTCCTCCTTAAGTAACCGGTTGAACCTATGAATTCGAGATGCTCCAGTCGTTCCCTTCTGAATATTCGAAATTCTTTGGTTCGTTTTTATTATAGCACGATAAGTGAAGGAAGACCATGAGAACAATGACATTCTCATGAACGTTCGCTACTGTTCTTAGCGTACGATAATATTGAAGCATGTTGATGTTAACGTATATACCCGTTTTATTCGAACTCAAAACAAAAACCGCTTTTAGGCGAATAGCCTAAAAACGGTGGCGGCTGCTATTGGATTAGATCTTTGAAACGTTCGCAGCTTGTGGACCACGATCGCCTTCAACGATTTCAAATTCCACTTCTTCGCCTTCTTCAAGTGATTTATAACCATCGACTTGAATCGCTGAGAAGTGTACGAATACGTCTTTCGCGTCAGACGTTTCGATGAATCCATAACCTTTTTCAGCATTAAACCATTTTACTTTACCTTGTTCCATTCGAATTCACGTTCCCTTCGCAAACCAGAGTTCGAGAGCAAGCTCTCTACGGCTTAGTCTATCAAAAGAAGGAATTATTGACAATTAAAAATTCTGATTAATTTGAATTCTAATTTTAAAAAAAACAATACCCCTATTTATTGCTGTATGTTTTAAAAAATGACATTGTCATGACAGTTGTATTATTGTATTATATCGTTAGTAATTACCTATTTTATCCATTGTCCTATCTTAAGGAGGATGTAGTCGAATGCGACCATTCCATAATGACGAAAAGTATCGAATCACGAAACGAACGGTGGCGATTCTCCCGTGCTACGACATGATGAAGCAATCCATCATCGTACTCGAGGATGGCTCGACCATCATGACCCCGCTTCGGCCTTATCAACTACTGCAGCTTTCCTGCAGGCAATACAACAGTTCCATCGAGGAACGCATCGTGACAGCAAAACGTGTCGCATCCGTAAAAGGAAAAGTCCCCGTCGTCATTGAACCGGCACTCGGCCTCGTGTTTTTCCCAACCAAATCACCGAAACGTGATGATTGCGAGTGGTACGCTTGGAGCCACATGTCCGAAGTCATCGAGGAAGACGGACAGACGAAGCTCAAGACTCGTA
Organism: Exiguobacterium sp. EF_C8; assembly: GCF_054956715.1. NCBI lineage: Bacteria > Bacillati > Bacillota > Bacilli > Caryophanales > Exiguobacterium > Exiguobacterium sp. EF_C8. The sequence goes on from NZ_CM143264.1 coordinate 2,580,702, forward strand.
ATGGCATGATCCTTCCCGTAAACGCCTCTCCTTACATCGTCCGCAACCAAATGAAAGCAACTGGCGAGCTGATGGCTCGTTATCAACAATTGAACGCGATGACATTAGAGGAACGCTTTAATGCAATCAAATCTTAAAGAGTAACCGTAAAAAAATCAGGGTTGGGCGATGAATTCGCTCAATCCTTTTTGGTTTCTGCCGATATATAATGAGATGACAGTTTTAAAAAACAAGGAGGCTTCTCGATGAACATCCAATTGAATCCGGCACGTCCGGCACAATCCCCTGGTCAGACGCCGCTTTCGGAGACGAAGACCTATAAAGGAACGGTCCTTGAGCAGACTGGTCCGCATACGGCTCTCGTCCAGGTCGGTCAGGATAAGATCGAGATGACCTTCACAGGCGACGTTCCGACAGGTGATTTCCAGTTCAAGGTCAAAGGACAGACAGCAGAAGGTTACCTGATTGAACAACTGACACCAGCGACACCAGATGATGCGGAAACGCCACCTGTCCTGTCTGTTCCATCAAATGTCAATCCCGCTTTGCTTGAAGGTGTACCGGCTGAACTGAAGCAAGCCGTCGCGAAGTTACTCGCAAGCGGTCAATTGCCACAGACACCGGAAATCGTCGCCCAGCTCGTGACGGCACTGCAAGGAACGTACAAGGACTTAGCACTCGAACTCGTATCGCGACCGGATACAGCACTGCCCGTTGACGCCGACGTCTTGATCGCAAGTCTCCTTGCGACGACGGAAGACTATCCGGACGTCCTGCCGGAACGGGACGCCTTAAAGGAGCAGCCGACGTTTGAAAAAGCCGTTGCGCTTGATGTCGCCCGTGTGACGCTACCGACGCAACGCGATATCGAGACAGCGTCATCTCTGCATATCCGGCAATACATTGAACACGTACCAGCAGAGAAACGCCCGGTACTCGTCGCAACGCTCGAACAAGGCGAGATCGAGACGGTCCGTAAACAACTGGCGCCCTATTTCCCGCAAGCGCCACTCGAGCCGAAGACGAGCGTTCGTGAGCAATTGATCGGTCTGACGGCACGGGCAAGTCAATCGGAACCAGTAACAGGGCAACCGGCACCGGTCCGCTCTGCCTTGACGCTCGTCCGCGAAGTGACACCACGGCTTGCTGAGATCACGAATGATTTCAAGAGCCAACAGCGAACGATCGTCTCCCAACTTCGCCAGATTGAACCACTCGTCGAGACACGTCCGGTCCAGATGGTCGCCGTCATCGAGAGTACGGCGCAACGCTTAAAACAAGTCTTCCAGCAAACGGATGCTTTGTTACATACCTCGATGAAGGATGAAAAACAGCTAGTCCACTTTTTATCGAAACTCGAACGGGGTGCGGAACTGGCGTTACTCGGACGTGGAACAGAGGCAAAAGCCGTCTTACAGGAAGTCCGGGTTGCGTTTGAAGCCTTCCGCTATGCGCCAGCAAACGTTCGTCCGACTTACTTACCGGAGATGCAGGGACTACTGCCACAAGCGCCATCGTTACCAGCACAGACCGCAACAAAAGCCGTTCCATATGAGCCGCAACAGAACAGTCCACGTCTCTTGCAGGAGACCGTCCAAAAGACGCTTCAGCTCCAGACGGCGGAACTGAAACTGAGTACGCCGGCAGCAAATCCGGAAGCTGCCAAATTGCAGACGTTCCTTGCAGCACAACAGCAAGTTAATAAACCGGACAGTCAGCAACAGTTGAACCAAATTTTGCTAGCGCTACCGGTCCAACTCGTCGAAGCAACGGCGGGACTACACGTCCACTTACAAAATAAACGGCCGGACGAAGTGATCGACTGGGAAAACAACACGTTGTACGTCCAGCTCAATACGCCACGCCTCGGGGAGATCGGTGTCCGGGTCGAGACCGTCAACCGAAAGATGCAGATCACGATCGAAAACGATCATCCGGTCCTTGAGCAACTGGCAACACCGTTCCTCGACCGAACGACGGATGCCTTACAAGCGACTGGTTACCAAGACGTCCGGATCCAGTTCCGTCCGTTCACGCGCGAGCAAGTGACGGAGACCGTCAAGCAAGACGAAACACCACGTGGCTATGACTACCGTATCTAAAAGGAGAGACCAATATGTATCAGAAAATCGACTTAACCGGACGCAAGACTGCTGCCGTCCTTCGCTACGATGAAGCATCCGGTCAAGCACCGGTCGTCGTCGCTCGGGCTAGTGGTCAAGCCGCCGATCGAATCCTGCAAGAAGCACGGGCGAACGGGGTCGCGATCGAACACGATACGTCACTGCTCGGTCACTTACTCGATCTTGATCTCGGGACAGCAATTCCCCCGCAACTATACGACGTGATGGCAGAACTGCTCTTACTGATCGAAGAACTCGACAATGCGAAAGTACGACAAACATGACAGAACAAGAACTCTACGCGATGACCCCGCAACAGCTGACGGAAGTGATGTTGACGGGACTCGTCCTTCAATACGATCGCGCCATTCTCGCACGTGATACGAATCGCTTTGACGAGGTCAACGAACGCTTACAAAAAGCCTATCAGTTACTCGACAAATTGCAGGCGGGGTTACACGACGACGGTGGCATCATCACGGCACAACTGGACGCGCTCTACCACTATCTTGCTGAGCAAACGTTACAGGTCTATATGACACCAGCCGTTCTCGACGAGCTACTCGAACTGGTAGAAGACTTACGCGTCACCTGGCAAGCGGCACAGACCGTCGATCGACCACTCGTGCGCGCCGCACATCATCAACGATACGAAGGGATGGAATACGAATGAGAATCACGAATAACGTCCAAGCCTTGAAGGCTTACCGCAACCTCAGCATCAACCAGACGAACGTCAAGACGACGATGGATAAACTGTCGAGCGGTCAGAAAATCAACCGGGGCGCGGATGATGCAGCCGGTCTCGCGATTTCAGAGAAAATGCGCAATCGCTTGAAGGCACTTGATAAAGCGGAACAGAACGTCCTCGATGGCGTCTCAATGATCCAAACGGCTGAAGGTGGTTTGAGTGAGACGCACAACCTGTTGCAACGGATGCGGGAACTGGCCGTTCAAGCTGGGAACGAAACACTTGCAAAAGAAGACCGATTAGCTATCCAAAGTGAGATAACGGCTCTTACAAATGAAGTTTCACGTATCTCAAAAACGACGCAATTCAATGGAAAAGAATTATTAAGTGGGAAATTCAAGAATACTAATAATGCAATATTCATCCAGACAAACGCGGGGGCAAACGAAGGGATTTCGATTACAATTGCGGATATGAGATCATCAGCACTCGGGATAAGTACTAAAACAAAACCAAATGTTGACGTCCCACCTCTTAACCCTAACGTCACTGAATATGCACTAAGTGTCATGACAAGCGCTGACGCAAATAAGGTAATTAGTCAATATACAAAAGCAATTGATAAGGTGTCTTTACAACGGGCACAACTCGGGGCGATCCAGAACCGATTCGAAGCAACGTCGTCCGTCCTCAGTGTCAGCGTCGAAAACTTGACGGCGTCGGAATCACGAATTCGCGACACCGATATGGCGCGTGAGATGATGGAATATGCGAAGTACAATATCCTTAACCAATCCGGGATGGCGATGATTGCTCAAGCAAACGCCCTACCGCAAGGCGTCTTACAATTACTCAACTAAGGAGGCAAACCTGATGGATATCCGCCGCATCCAAGAAACGCAACGACTCCAGTCCTTAAAAGGCGGTCCCCGTGAAGTCGAGGCATCGACGACGTTCTCTACCTTGATGCAGGAGAAACGGGACCACAAAGGTTACGAGCGCCTGCAACAGAAGCTCGCGCTCGTCGAAGAACACGGTCAATTGCTAGCTGAGAGTCAGACGATCGAACATCTCGAGAGCTACAAAGAAAAGATCAAGGACTTCTTAAAAGATGCCCTCGACCAATCACAACAACTCGAAGAGAAGCGCGGCTTTAATCGTCGTGGTCGGACGAAGATTTATAAAGTCGTCGAGCAAGTCGACGCAAAACTCCTTCAGTTGACGGATACGGTCATCTCTGGCGAATCTCGCCGACTCGATATCCTCGACCAAGTCGGCGAGATCAAAGGAATGCTCGTCAACGTCTTCGTTTAATTCAAATTAGAGGAGTTCTCCTACATGCCAGCCTTATATCTTAAAAAATGTACCTGCCCCTATTGCTTGAAAACGACCGAGACGAAACGTGTCCTGTCGCGACATATCCGTGTTGCCTCGACCGACTTTGATGGCTTCATCCGCCATCAAGGTGTCAACGTCTATCTTTATGAACCGGTCCAGTGTAACCATTGTCGGTTCTTCTTCCATGAGTCGTTTGGAAAGTTGTCGCCGGACGTTCGGGCGACCCTGCAAGATCATATCCTGCCGACGCTGCCTGTCTTACCGTTCGCTAGCACGGAGCGGACGATCGAACAGGCAATCCAGCTCTATAAACTCTGTCTCTACACGGCTCAAGTGACGGAGCAAAAGCCAGCAATCCAAGCGATGCTCGGCGTTCGTCTGTCCTGGTTGTACCGCTTGACCGGTCAACAAGACGAAGAACAACTTTGGGCGAGCCGAGCGATTGAGAAGTATGTCTCGCTTTACGAAAATTACACATCCGTTAAAGAAAGTGGTATTCCAGAAGATGTTCTATGGCTTCGGATTGCTGATTTATATGCTGTGACAAAAGACAAAGAACATGCCCGTTTATGGTACAGCCGTTTGTTCCAAAGTCAAACGGCGACCGATAAAATCAAAAATGACGCACGGACTCACTGGGAATGGGTGCAAGAGCAGGACTGATCCTTGTTCGTCAATAGACGCAACAAGAATTTTTTTCACCGCTCGTCGAAAAGAGCCAACACACTGTTTCAGGAAAGGAGGTCCGCAATGCGACCGACGTTACCGATTCTTTATTTACTGATCACCTATGGGCTGATGGTACTTGTCAGCGGAACAGCGTTCGTTCCGCTGGTCGCTGTTCTTGCGACGCTACTTGCTGTGACGTTCGTCGCGATTCAAGCCAGGCGTTGGTTCTTCCCGAAGCACCCGGAACGCTCGGTCGGCATCGCGATTCTCTTATTCGCAAGTGGTCTTTGGATCAACTTTATCCTGACCTTCTTCCCGCACCCGCCGGAAGTCGACTCTGTTGCCAATTTGACACTGACCGCCTTTCTGGTTCTGACCGCCATCTCCTTTGCCCGATTAATCGACTGGTCTTCGATTCGTCATGCACGGCTACTCTATATTGATGGTGTACTCTTATTCGGGATGGTCTTCGTCTTTGGTTATACGGTCATCCTACGACACTTACCAACGTTCGCCCGCTCTGACATCGAATTCGTCGCCATGCTTGGCTACGCGATCAGTTTCATTGCGCAGTTGTTCTTCTTTTTGATTTTGTATGCGACAGGACTTCGTGGATCGGCACACAGACGACTGATTCTGGCGATGATGCTATTCATCTTGGCGAACTTCGGTTATTATACGTTCTTCGTTCGTGGTGAGTTGACGTTCGCTGCTTGCTTCTTCCCGCTTTATGCGGTCAGTTTGTTGGAGCTAGCTGTCTACTTCAAGGACGTGCCACCGAAACACCCGGCACGCGATCGGCTCGGAAGACCGTATTTGCCGTACATCAGTCTGCTCGTTCTGTTGACGGGCATCACATTCCTCCCGATGGCGCAGGATGTTTACTTCCCGACGCTAATCATCTTGTTCTCGTTGTTTATGTTCCGGCAATTTTTCTCTGAACGTCTCAATCGCCAGTTACTAACGGAACTCGAGACGTTCGAAGTCGATTTGACACACCGGATCGACCGCCATACAACGCAACTCGAACTAAGGAAGGAAGAGTATCGCCGCCTGTTCCTCGCCCACCCACAACCGATCATTCGTTTCGACGGCAATGGGCATGAGAAAGCGATGAATCCGGCAGCGGAACGTTACTTCCCGCACGGATATGTTCCCGATGCCTTAGTGCATCAGTTGATTGCGGCATTCCTAAAGCTTGAGACTGGTGAAAAACAATTGCTAATGCGCCCCGTCGACGGACGGACGTTCGAAGTGACGTTGATTCCGATTCCGGGTGAAGCGGATTTGTACGTCATCCTGTCCGATTTGACGGAAGCCTTATCGCAAGAAAAGTGGCTTCAAGAGCTAGGCTATCACGACGCCTTAACAGCACTCCCGAATCGTCGTTACTTCGAGGATCATCTTGGAGCACAGCTCGCAACCTTAACCGAAGGATCACTTCTATTCATCGACCTCGACGGCTTTAAGCAAATCAATGACCACTACTGGCATGACGCCGGAGACTACGTCTTGCAGGAAACAGCACGTCGCTTGCAGCTTGATTTAACGCAGGATGATTTAGCGGCACGCCTCGGTGGTGACGAGTTCATCGTTTTCCTCGCTCGCAGCCGTGCGGAGACGATCACCTACGCTGAGAACGTCCTCCTTCGCTTGAACGATCCGTTCTTCTTTGACGCAACGGCGATGCAGGTTACGCCGTCAATCGGAATTGCCCGTTATCCTGAAGATGGACGGACGACGAGTCTATTATTGATTCGCGCTGACGAAGCGATGTACACCGTCAAGCAGGAAGAGAAGAACGCGTATCGCTTTAAATGAACGGCAAAATGCCCCGTCCAAACAAATGGACAGGGCATTTTTCATGAGCTTACGACTCACGACGATATTTTTCTTCTTCATAGGCATCTGGTGCATCGGAGACAGGGCGTTCGAACTCTTCCCATGATTCCGATTCGACGTCCGGTTCAATGAACTGATCGTACGAGCCGTCCGATTGGAAATACGGCTGCGGTACGGGACGCTTCTTGTCTTCCCGCTTGGTCACGAAAGACCCCTCCCTCACACAAGAAAGTTACTGACGAGAATCAAAATACGGTGAAAAACTATGATCGACTTCCTCGTACGGATCGATGTACGATTTACGACTCGTTTGCGTCTGACGCAACTGACTGATTTGTACCCCTAATTTAGCCGTTTCCGCTGATAATTTCAAGTCGATTTTCCGACTATCAGCGACGAGTTCTTGAATGACGGCTTGATTGGCACCAGCAAGCAGATTCGAATGCGCCGCGATGAATGCTTCCCGTTCGTTCAGCAGACCTTGAATTTTCTCAATCCATTCGTCATACGTCTCTTCATTCGGCGTTTGATCAAGTAATTCAATCAGTCGTTTTGTCTTCAAGCGAAGCGGATCGAGCGGACTCATCGTTGCCGCGCGAGTTTCATCGCTTCTTTCCACGTCTCGCGGAATTCTTCGGCAAAACCGATGACTTCGTCGATTGCAACCAAATCATTTTTGACGTTAGCATCAATCAAGCGTGTTTGCATATAGTCATAAAGACTGTTCAAGTCTTTTGATAGGGCAATCGATTGATTGAGCGTTAATTGCAATTCCGTAATGATCGCTTGCGCTTTTTGGATATTCGTATTTTTTTGTTCGATCATCTTCTGCTCAATTGCTCGTTTTGCAAGCATCGAGAATTTGATCAATCCTTCGTATAACATCAACGTTAAATCTTGAGGTAACGCCGTCGTTACCGAGTTCGTCTGATACGTCGCATAAGGGTTCATCGCGTTTCCTCCTTTTTATTGTCCTTGTCCAAGATAACCAGCAAGCGTCGCCGACTGACTGTTTGCTTGATTCATCGCCTGTTCCATTGCCGCGAATCGCCGATAGTAACTGTCTTCTTTTCGTTTTAGCTTGTCTTCCCATGACAGCATACTCTTATCGAGATCAGCTAGTGATTTTCCAAGTCGATAGGTCGTCGCAATCGCTCCGTCACGCCCGGCGACTCCAGAAATCTTATCGCGAAGCGTCGTTGCGAAGCCTTGAATTTGTCGGACAAACCCATCTAGTCCATTGGAATTCGGAATCGTATTTCCTTGGGCATCTTTCGTCGGTTCCGGGGCGTCAGCTGTAAACAATTTATAGATGCCTTCCGGCTGTTCTTCAAGCATCTTCTTCAGTTTCGCTTCATCGATTTTCAACTTCCCGCCGTCACGAAATTCACTCGTTGAAGTGATACCAATTTGCGACATGTACTGGAGTTGGATCGTATCCGTACCTGACGTATATGAGTAACCCGTATCAATTTTCGACGAAATCACACTACGGAACTGATTAAGTCCATCTTGCAAGTAGCTATCGTTCTTCAGAATCCCACTCATCGCTTTTTCTTCCCATTTTTTTACTTCGTCTTCACTCAATTCTTTACGTTGCGCATCCGTCAACGGTTGATATTCGCGATATTTCTCTTCACGAATCTTTTTGTTCATCTTATCGATGACGTCGTTATATTTATCGACGAAATTCTTGATTGATTCAAAGTTTTTTTGTGTATCAAGCGTCGTATTAATAGTCGTCGTTGTCGTCGTGACGTTATTTAAAGTGATTGTCAGACCGTTCTGAGTGAACGTATTCGTCGTTTGTTCGAGTTGTTGTCCACCAATCGTGTATTTCGCGTTCTGTCCTTCACGACCGAACGTTCCATCCTGCGAATTGATCTTTGCGGTATTATTCGAAGCATCGAAGATGGAGATATCGACACCTGCGGGATTTAAATTACCGGTACTCGTTTTCGTTAAGACAAGTTTCCCCGTCAAATCATTGAAGACGGCGTTCATCCCGAGACTTGTTTTACCATTGATTGCTGCTGTTAAGTCAGAAATCTTTTGTGTTGCGTCAAGCTTCAACGTCTCCGTCACCGCTTGACCTGTCGCATCGAAGGTATTGATCTGCACATTAATTTTCCCGTCCGCGTCCTTCGTGAACAATCCACTTTCTTCGAGTGTCGCAGCACTCTTTTTTCCGCTTGCTGCAACGAGTGTTACCGATGCAGCACTCGCAAGTTGCTCAATCTTATCAATCGTTACACTACCGGCCGGTGCTCCCGGACTTGCCGTTACCGTCAATGCAGTCGGATTCGAGCTCATGACTGTCTTTGATTGATAGTTCTTAGATAACAGCATATCGCTTGCTGCTGTTCGAAATTCAAGTAAAGAACGATTTATTTCACGGTACGCATCTCGCTCCCAAGTTAGTATCTGCTTTTTTTGAGAAAGTCGATCAACGGGTAAACGCTCAGCTTGCATTAGTTTTTTTATCATCGCCTCTGTGTCAATACCACTTGCTAGACCACTCAAACGAATTGAGGTCATTATAGCCACCTCTTTATCTATATTTTTTTATTTATTAATTGATTAAATTCCATAAATTCGGCAAAAAAGTCCAATTCTTTTTTACTTGGAATTTCTTGAATTACATTATTATCAAAATCAACTAATTGAATATAGTATTCATTTAATTTTTCGTGCTTTACAAATCTCAAATCTGTATGTTGTTTTTCTAACTTTATATTAGCTACTTTTATAAAATCCTCTAATTCATTATCTCCTGATGAATTTAATTTCACTTGGTTCTTTGGCTCATTTTCTTTTTCTATACTATTAACGTTTGTATTAGAAAAATTATTATTTAAACTGATAACGCTCGATAAATTTTTATTAATCTCAAGAGACATTTTTCCTCCACCTCAATTGATATAGTTAATTTTTTATTAAAAGCGTTACATATTGAAATTTAATCATGTCTGAATCTCTCATTTTCTTTAGTACATCAATAAAATAAAAAGTGTTATGTTCAAATGTTTTTGAAAGTGATTGAATTAATTTAATAGTCATATCTTCATCAATTTTATTATGAAATGCCCCCATGCCTATCAAATGATTTTTTATCAAAAGAAAATGTGTGGTCAATTTAACAAAACTTTCATATGGTTTTTCAGCATCCATTGGAAAACAATTTTTGAAAACATAGTTAACTAAATAGTTTTCTAATATGTGTGAGTTTTTATTTATAAAAGGTTTATATATCTCATTAAATTTATTTTTATAATTTTTTATAACAACTTCTTCAGATACACCATTTTCTAGTAATAATCCCTTTTGCGTTTCGCTAGAGCATTCAAGATATCTTTTAGAAGATATATCAGCAGATAATCTCAACACTAGTAATTCTCTGAATAATTTCAATTGCAAGTCTTCTCTTTTATCAATGTTATTTAAATCATTTTTTATCTCTAAACTATCAACCATATTCAAAAATACACCAATAAAACTTGGTATTTTATGAATATTTTGATTATCTATATTTTCTTCAATCTCTTGCATTAGCATTCCAACTAAAATCAATCTTTCTTCAATTGTATATTCTCTTTTTTGTAATATATATACTGTAGAATATCTATATTCTTCGAATAAATCTTGCCAACTATAAATTGATTTTATGTTTGTTTTTATATTAGATGAAATTAACTTATTATCAGTTCTATCACCTTTTATCTTTTCAAATTTTATCCCTTCTGGATTGAGTAGTATTTTTCTTGCAGCTTCAGGACAAGAAACAGTCATTGATTTTTCAACAGTATTATTTATAGAATTAAATCGACGTGGGTACATTGAACAAGTGTTACTTAAATATTGTTCACCTAAATCAAGTTGTACACCACACAATTTATCTTCAGTTAAAAAGGTACAACTATTTCCTTTCATTTTGACATAACCGAAATCCGCTTCTGTGTTACTAGATAAATTTTTTTCAACACCACTATTAATTTTATTTTTTTTAGGAAGTTTTTTGTATTTTTTGAACGTTTTTTTATCAATTGGTACATTCCATCCTGCACAACAAGTGTCTTCACATAAAGATCCTATACAAGAGAACTCTTTATAGTAATCTGGAGCTAGTGTATTATCCATGATTAAAATCTCCTTTTTTTGTAAAATGAATATATTTATTTAAATACAAATAGGGAGGTTCGCCTCCCTATTTGTATTTATCTAATATATTCATTTTGTGTTTAACGAAGTAATTGTAAAACACCTTGTGGCTGCTGATTTGCTTGAGCTAACATAGCTTGTGCAGCTTGAGCAAGTATTGAGTTTTTAGTTTGGTTCATCATCTCTTTTGCCATATCAACGTCCCGAACACGCGATTCTGCAGCTGATAAATTTTCAGAAGAAGTTTGTAGATTTTTAATTGTGTGTTCTAAACGATTTTGTGCTGCACCCAAATAACTACGACCTGAAGATACTGATGCAATTTGGGAATCTAATGTAGCAATTGCAGATTCCGATTTTGTTTGAGTACTAATATCTGCAGCGGCTAAAGCTGTATTAACTGCTGTTAAATCAATACCAGCCGTATCTAATTTTAAATCAAACACCTGGTCTTTGTTTGCGCCAATGTGTAGTTTAACAACACCAGCTGTTCCAGCCGTTTTATCCAAAAGATTTTGAGTATTGAACTGTGTAGTAGATGAAATTCTTGCTACTTCTGTAGTTAATTGGTCAAACTCATCTTTTAATGCAGTTCTATCCGCAGCAACGTTTGTGTCAGAAGATGACTGTACTGCAAGCTCACGCTGACGTTGTAAAATGTCATGTACCTCATTTAAAGCACCTTCAGCAGTCTGAATCATAGAGATACCATCTTGTGAGTTTTTAGAAGCCATATCTAATCCACGAATTTGTCCACGCATTTTTTCAGAAATTGCAAGACCCGCAGCGTCGTCGCCTGCACGGTTAATACGTAAACCAGAGGCGAGCTTTTCCATCGATTTTGATTGAGCATTTGTTGCCGCTCCTAGTTGACGATGAGTGTTGAGAGCAGTAATGTTGTGATTGATAATCATTGTAATTTCCCTCCATAGGATCAATTTTTTGTCTCTTTGAAGATCCGTCTTCTCCGAGATGTGCCCCCTGGCCGGCCCAAGGGCGACACGGTGGATGAAGTCTATGACTGCCTCCACTCTATATATCGTCGTCCACTCGAAATGTTTAACAACTTTCTTCAAAAAAATGCAAAAAAAATCGTACATCCATGTCGGACGTACGATTTTCTAATAGTTTAGAAACGCGTTGCACCTGTCTCCTCTTGTAATTGTTCAGCAACTGCAACGAGCTCTTCCATCGCTCCGTTGACTTCCCCGAGCGATGCCGCCTGATGGCTTGATGCTTGCAAAACTTGTTCTGCGTGTTTCGATGCTTCCTCGACCATTGCAAGGATATTTGCTGTCGTTAAGCCAACTTGATCAATTTCTTGATCCGATTTGACCACAAGTTGATCAACCGATTTAACGCGTGAATAGACATTCTCCGTCGAATGATGAATCTCTTCAAACGATGATCCTGCTTGTTCTACGAGTCCGACACCTGTCGCGACTTCACTCTGAACATCCGTCATCGCGTTCGCTGTATCGTTGACGAGACGTTTGACGCCAGAAATCAAATCCGTGATTTCTTTTGCGGATGTCGCTGTTTGTTCTGCGAGTTTTTTGACTTCTGCTGCGACGACCGCAAATCCACGTCCTGCTTCACCTGCTCGTGCCGCTTCAATCGATGCATTCAAACTGAGTAAGTTCGTCTGTGCTGAAATGTCACTGATGACATCCGTAATCCGCGAGATCTCGCCTGTCATATCCGTCAAGCGACCGTTCAGTGTTGCTGACTGCTCCATCTTCTTCGAAATCATATGCATCGCTTCAACAGAATCTGTTGCGAGTGTTTTTCCGTTTTGGGCTTCTGTCTGCATGACCGTCGCTGATTTCAAGGCTTCGTTCATCTCTTTTGCGACTTCATCCATCGTCCGTTTAACGGCACCAAGGGCATCCATCGACAAGTACGCTTGATCGACGTTCTCGTTCATCTTCGCTGACAGCTCTGCCATCGCTGAACGAATACTCTCCCCTGACGCATTGCCTTCTTGGACTGCTGCTGCGATTTCTTGCGCGGACGCTGTCAGCTTATCGCTCGAGCTCCCCATCTGCGTCGCCTGTTTGCGGATATGTAGAACCATGACTTCGAGTTCGTGCATCAGTTGGTCGACTTCATCTCCGCGCTTCGCTTCCTCGAAATCGACGTTGAAGTTGCCGTTTGCGACTTCACGTGCCGTTTCTGTTGCTTTTTCGATCGCTTTGATCGGTTGACGTAGGATTAATTGTGTCAACGACGTTCCAATCAACGATAACAATAAGCCAATCCCTGCTCCGAACCAGATGGCGTTCGTATCCGCGACATCAAGTCCACGGTGGAGATAGAGCACGAGCTGAGCTGAGATGCCGCTCGTGATGACTGAGATCGCCAAGACCCAAAAGAATAACCGTACCTTCAAGTTGCTTCGTAATTTACGCATAACCGAAACTCCCTTTCCTGTATCTTCTTTCACCGTCCTCTCTATCGGTTTCTTTTGTAACCGTTTTAAGTCAGTTGACCCGATTTTCAAAAACGATTCCCAGTGAACTGACAAAAACACATCAAAAAGAGTGATGGATCAAATCTTCCATCACTCTCTTTTTCTTATTTCCGCTCAATCTCAACATACTTATATGAGATATCCGTACCGACATTGTGTCGTGCGAGATTTTTGACTTCCGTGTTTTGCAAGAAGGCATTCTTCCGTTGGTAGACCGGTGAGATCGCTTGATCGTCGAGCAACAAGCTTTCCGCTTTACTGAGTAAGGCGAGACGTTTGTCTTGATCGAGTTCACTTTCAGCCTGCTTCAAGAGACGGTCATACTGTTTGTTCGAATAATCCATCATGTTGAACGGGTTACCGGTCGTGAACAAGTTCAGGTATGTCGTTGCATCCTGATAGTCCGGAGCCCAGCTCGCGAGTGACAGGTCGTAGTCCCCTCGTTCTTCACGGGCGAGACGTTCTTTCTTCGGAAGTGACAACAGTTTAACGTCGACATTCTGCTTCTTCAACGCGCCTTGGATGTACTCCCCGATTTTTTTTGAGACATCGTCATCTTCGATCAACATCGTCAACTCAAGATTTTGCTTCGCCAGCACTTTGTTTGCCGCTGCTACATCATATGATGATTCGATTTGACGCGCACTATCGTATTTCGGATCAAGTTCTTGCGGTACGATGTAGTCCGCTGGCAGTGATCCGTTTCCAAGCAACGTTTCCGTCATCGCTTTTTTATCATATGCCGCGTCGATCGCTTGGCGTGTTTCTTTATCTTTCAAAGCATCTGTCTTTTCGTTCATCCGAATGAAGAACATCCGCGAATCGCTGAACGTGTTGTACTCTTTTTGATCCTTGTACGTCACGACGTTCTCCGAGTTGAGTGGCGCGACATCTAGTTCACCGGACTCAAACAAGTTGATCGCAAGCATCGGATCCTTGATGATTTTAACGTCGACTTCGTCGATCTTGACGTTCTTCCGGTCTGCGTATTCAGCGTTCTTCGCGAGCGTATAGCCTTGCTCGGCTTGATACTTCTTGAATGTGAATGGTCCGTTGTAAACGTTCGTCTTTGGATCCGTTCCGAACTGGTCGCCTTCTGCTTTGACGATATCTTCCCGGACTGGCATATATGTGCCGAACGTCGTCATGCTGAGGAAGTATGGCGTCGGACGTTTCAATTCGATCCGGAGCGTCTCGTCGTCGACCGCTGTCGTTTTTTCGACCGGCTCGAGCAAGTAAGCGAACGGTGAGTTCGTTTTGATGACACGCTCGAATGCATAACGGAAGTTCTCTGCTGTGACGGGCTTTCCGTCTGACCATTTCGCATTCGGGTCAAGCTTGAACGTATAGACTTTTCCGTCTTCAGACACACTATGTGATTTCGCTGCCGCCGGAACAAGTTCGTTGTTCGCGTCGAAGCGATAGAGTCCTTCGTAGATTTGGTTGAAGATGTTTGATGTGATGGCATCTGCCGGGTCAACCGACAAGAGATCGTAACTCTCCATCGTATGCAGGACCTTATTGTCCACTTGTTTATCTTCTGCTGGTTCTGTCGTTGCACATCCTGCGAGTAAAACTGCCGTGCTCGCCGCTGCGATCAATGTCTTTTTCATGTGTAGTGCCTCCTGAGAAATGTGATGAGCGTTGGATGATTCGGCATTTGACGTACAACAAAAGGCGTCCTCCATGCATAGCTAACAGCTAATGCATAGAGGACGCCTGTATCCGCGCGGTGCCACCTCTGATTGAGACGAAAATCGTCTCCACTTGTCGCTGGTCCAACAACCAGCTAGCCCGGTAACGGGGGCAACCGTCCTGTCTACTCGAAGGTTCAACAGGCTCTCAGCGGTCCATTCTCGTTCAGCTTACCGTGTCAGGCTCTCACCATTCCTGACTCGCTTGGTCGGCAGTGTTGACGATACTTACTCCGCGTCGTCGATGTAATTGATATGGCTTAACTTGTTGTTTACTTTACACGGCTTGTTTTTCGCTGTCAACGAAAAAAACTCAGAACGGGTGGTCTTCTTGTTTTTCTTGTTCCCGACGGACCGGTCGTGGTTGAATCGGTTCGACGTGTTTGACATGTGTTCGTGTAACGATGCGGTTATTGAGTGTTGCATCGACCAAAATCGTGATCGCTGCTGCCATGTGTAAGAACATCCCGACGACGGGAATGACACCGACCGTTGATGCGACGATCCCGACGATGTTCCCTTTTGAGACATTTCCAGCACGTGCCGTCAGTACGACGACAACGATGTGGAACGCAAGCATCAACCACAGGGCATTATAACCTGAGAAAATGACGATTGAACCACCTAAAAGCGGAATCCCGAGCACCGCTTCCATTCCACCTGATACCCACTTCAACGTCCGCAATGAATCCTGTCGACTCTCCATGACGTCGCCTCCTCTTTTTTTCCATATGTTTAGTATACGACGGATTGCAGAAAAGGTTCCAACGTTTTTGTTTAGTTTCTGTATTAATCATCACAAAAAAAGAACGATCCGGAGACCGTTCTTCGATGAGGCATCACACGTCCACTCGACTTTTGCGAGCCGAAAAGTCATGATGCTTGCTTCAATTAAACCGCCAACACATGGAACTGATAACCACGATGGACGACGAATCCTGCTTCTTTATAAAGATCGAGTGCCCGGTCGTTATCCGTTTCGACGTCGAGCTCCAGTTGTGTCCGACCTGTCCGGAACAACGCTTGAACCATCAGCTTCAGCATCTTCTTACCGTAACCATTGCCTTGTGCTTCCGGACGAACCGCGAACGCATGGATGCTCGCTTGTGTATCGGAAGCGAGATAGGCACGGATGACACCGACCGGCTTGCCATTGGCGACGCCGATGAAAGTGATCCGGTCGTCGGATTCAATCGCTTGATAGATTGACTCCGCTTCTTCGTCCGTGTTACCGAACGATTTGCCGAGCGTCTCGACGATGAACGGGCGGTCGTCCGCTGTCGCTTCGCGTAATTCGAAATCCGGATCGGCTTTTAAGAACAACTGCGCCTTTTTCAAGATCATGTTGTACTCCGTCATCCGGTACTCTGCCCCTAACCCTTCAAGGACGGCTTGACCTGATTTACTTGCGTCATCAATGACGAACGTGAATGCTTCAACGCCTGCTTCCGTAGCACGCGCGCGTGCCGCTTCAACGAGTGCCGTGAAGATGCCCTGTTTCCGGTAATCCGGATCGACAAAGACATTCAATTCCCATTCCGTCGGTAAGTACGCGAACGCTTGTAAGTACCCGACGAGTTGCTCGCCATCATAGATTGCAAAATCATTCTCGCCGACCCAATCGGCTGCGACCTTTAATTCAATGCCATCGTGATCGTTGACACATTTTTCGAGTTGTAATACATCTGTTGTTTGTTTGACGTCTGTGACGTTCCATTCCATAATTCACTCACCTCATTTTCAACTATACCGAACGAATAAAAGAAGCACTAGCAAAAGCTAGTGCTCATTGCAGTTTGAATGTCTTCATCATCTGCGGGACGTCCTTGACGATCAAGTTCTCGATCGTTTTTTTGCCGACAGCGCCTTTGACGGCCTCCGTCGGTAAGACGTAGTAGTACGTTTTGCTACCTTTCGTCCCGAGATATGTACCATATCCGATTTCACGGTCGAACTGTTTTTTCGAGAGCTTCTTCGGCTCGTAGTTTAAGTTAACGAGTAACTGATCCGCGCCCCTAACTTTATAGTATAACGCGAACGTACCACTCCGCGTGACGACACCGTATTTCGATTTAACCGTCTTGTTCTTGACGAGCTCGACTTTATCTTGTTGAATCGCCTTTTTCAACGCGTCCGTCGTCTTGACCGTATAGCCGAACGTCTTGTTCGCGACGACTCCTTTGTTATATGTCACGTTACTTGCAGCAAAACCCGTCACCGGAGTCAGACATGCTCCGAGTAAGACTCCTGTCATTGCGATTCGTTTCATACTGACTCCCCCTTAAAATGATCGATAGTAATGAATTCCCTTTTGCGAAATAGGTAAACTCTATTCTCGAAAAAGATTTGACGGAATTGTCTAAATTTCTTACGATAAGGATAACGAAACGAAATGGGGTTAAAGCGATGACTGAACAAGAACAATTAACGCAAGAACAGCTCGATAACTTGCTCAAGAATGCGTTTGCAATGCAGGTTCCGATCCTCGAGAAGTTCATGAAGGATACACACGATCGTTATGCACTCGCAACGACGTCGTTCAAGCGTGACATGGAAGCAATGAAAGAGACAGAATGGCATCAGTTCTTCGCTAGTAAACTGTTACCGCACTTCTTCCTCGAGCACCTCGGATTCGGGGCATCGTTCCGCTTCAACGGACACGATAAGGAAGTCGATCTTCCAGAGAACGTCGTCCCAGTCCGCAATGATGCCGATGAGCAAATCGAAAAAGTCGTCCTCGGGGTCAAAAAGGCGATGCAGGATGAGCACATCAAGAACCACGATCTTGTCGCGAATTTCTATAAAGAAACACTCGAACTCGCTTGTCAAATGGGAAGCCGTGTCGGGATGAGCGATGAGTTCTATACGCTCGTCAAACCAAGTCTTGTTCATGCGAACGAAGGCGAATGATCTTTAACTTCTACCAACATTAATAGGAGAACAGTTTCTGTGTGATACGGAAACTGTTCTCCTTTTTCGTGTCCCTATTTCAGAACGAAGTAGCTCATCCGCGACTCCTACAGGAAAAGAAAGTGCCAATAGCACTTTCGTCAGGAACTAGTAAGACCCGGCAGATGGTACGGAGTGCAAGATGCCGCGGCTTACTCCCGCCTGTAGAAAGCAAGGATGACGGAATCGTTCGTCAGAATCCCCTACCATTCTATCCCATCAAAATCGAACGTAGAAGACCGCTCCGCCACCACTTCGGTCGCGGACACCGTAGTCAAATTGATGACTATCGAGAATCATCCGACTGATCGCAAGACCAAGTCCATGTCCGGCACTGCCTTCTTGTTTGACGTAGACGTTCCAGATCGTTGCCCGGTCTTCTGCTCGGACACCCGCTCCTTCATCCTCGACCGTCAATTCGTCATCCGTTAAGCGAACCGTGACCGTTCCTCCGACTGGTGAAGCAAAACGGGCGTTCATCAAGAAGTTGATCAGGACACGTTCGAACATCCGTGAATCAAGTGATTGCCTAACCGGTTGCAGCTCCGTCGCCAGCGTCAGTCCTGCCTGCGTGAACGTCCCACGCAGGCGTTCGACTGTCGCAAGCACGAGTTCATCAAGTGCCACATCCGTCTTTTCAAGCGGCATCCGTCCACCGGCAAGCTTCGAATAAAGTAACGTCTCGTCAATCAGATGACCGAGTCGATCCGTCTCCTCGATGATACTCGTCGTCACGTCGGGCAGTTCGGCAACAGGAATAACACCTGCTGCGAGCGCCTCGGTCTCGTTTCGAATGATTGCGAGTGGCGTCCGCAAGTCATGGGTGATACCGGCGATGAACGTCTTTTGCAGATGATCCTTTTGTTTGAGTTGTGTCTGCATCTCATCGACCGCGTCGATCAACTCCCCGACTTCATCCTTCGGTCGGGCTGGCAGGACGACGTCCGTTTCACCAGCACCAATCTTTTGAGCGACGGATCGAAGCGTCACGATCGGTCGTGTCAGGTGCCGTGCCATATAGTACGCGAGTAAGGATGCCAGCAACAGGGTCACAAGTAACGCGAGTCCGATCGCGACATAGACACCGTCGAGAGCGCTACTCGCTAGCGGCGCTTGTCGCACCGTCGTGATCCGCGTTCCATCAACGTTCAGCTGATACGTCAATAACCGTTCGTCTTGCACTTCGATGACATCTTCTTTCTTAAGATCGTCGAGAAGTGGTAACCGTCCCGCCGGTCCGCGCGCACCGATCCGTTGCGTCAATCCATCGGTCGTCAAAAACCCTTGAATGTCACGCGGAATCGGCGTGTCAGCTTCAAGCGCTTGTTTGATGATGTTCGCTTCCCGCGCGAGTTGATCGTACCGTTCGCCTTCTGCAAACCGATTGACAAGGAACGCCGTCAAGACGAAACTGAGGACCCCCATCACGAGCAGCGGACCGACGACAGCGTATAAGAACTTACGCATCAAAGGACGTCGTTTCATTCAATCGCCTCCAATCGATAGCCGACCCGGTGCACCGTCTTCAATTGTTGTCTAATGACGGGTAGCTTATCGCGCAATTGTTTGACGTGCGTGTCGACCGTCCGGGTATCGCCTCCAAATGCGTAACCCCAGACGTCGTCAAGAATCTGATCCCGGCTCAGTGCCTCCCCGAGATGTTCGATGAAGTAGAGCAACAGTTCGAATTCCATCTTTGCGAGACTGACTGCCTGTTCTCCCAATTTGACTTGGCGTCCCTTCTCATCGATCGTCAATTCACCGAACGCATGGCGGGCGACCGGCCGGACTTTCAATGCCCGTTCGAGCCGGATCGTCAGCTCCTTCAGGACGACCGGTTTGACGAGATAATCATCGGCACCGAGTTCGAGTCCGAAGACACGATCATCTGCCTCCCCACGCGAGGTCATCATGAAGACGACCGGCGGCTGAACTTGTGATTTGATACTTGGCACGAGCGACCAACCGTCACCGTCCGGCAAGCGGACGTCGATTAAGACAGCGTCAAACGTTGTCGTTAAGCACTGTTTCGCCTCTGCTAACGAACCAGCAATCGTTACCTCATACGCATGGTGACGGAGGAAACGTGCCGTCACCTGCGCTAATTTTTGTTCATCTTCAATCAATAGTACGTTCATGGCCATCCCTCCACTACTAGTGTAGCGTCTTTTTGCCCGCATTTGCCTTTCTTCGCAGTTTCTTTGCAACTTCCTCACAACTTCTCTTTCGTGACCCTCTACCATAAAAGGTGAAAGGAGTGATCATCCCATGACATTTAAAAAACAATGGATCACTGCATTGACAATTAGCGCATTAACCGTCGGAGGCGCATCAGCATATGCTGCGACGAACGACGACTCGAGCACGACAAAACAAGCGAAACACGGGCACCACTTCGAAGGTATGAAAAAACACGACATGACGTTACTCTTGAAAAAATTGAACCTGACACAAACTGAGGCAGATGCTGCCCGGGAGAAAGGACAATCAATCGCCGATCTCGCAAAAGCAAAAGGCATCTCGTTCGCTGATTATAAAAAGGCAGAACTCGCAGCAGCGAAGGAACAGCTCACTAGTCTCGTTAAATCCGGTGACTTAACACAAACGCAAGCAGACGACATGTTGAAGCGCCAAACGGAACGCTTCAGTGGCGTTAAAAGCTATGATGAGTTAAAAGAGAGGATGCCGATCGGTCGTCACGGTGGACCTAGTTTCTTCAACGAATCGTTGATTGCTGACGTCCTGAAAGCACTCGGACTGAGTCAGTCGAAATTCGATGCAGCGAATCAATCGCTCGCTGCTTATGCGAAGGCACAATCGATCAAGTTCGCTGACTACAAAAAAGCGTTGCTTGCAGCGCAGACGAGTGAACTCAATCAACTCGTCAAAGACGGGAAGATGACGAAAAAACAAGCAACAGAAATCAAGTCTCGTCTGACAGAGGAATACAAGGACGCGAAGAGCTATGATGATCTTCCGGATCGCGGTGAACACGATAAGCGCGGTGACCATGGACCAGGTGGTGTCTTCGGCGACGCGACATCAGCGATTCTAAAAGCACTCGGACTCGATGAGGCGAAATTCAAAGCAGCGGATCAATCATTGCCTGAATTTGCGGAAGCGAACAAGATTGCTTACGCCGATTTCGAGAAAGCCGTCCTGACAGCACAAACTGCTGCGATTGATCAACAAGTCAAAGATGGCAAGCTGACAGACAAACAAGCGAAACAAATCAAGGAACACATCCAGTCGCGCGCAGATGCGGTCTCAAGCTACGCTGATCTCAAGAAAGGACCAGCACGCGATGGTGGTCATGGTCGAGGACACGGACCTGGACCGGATGGTGACATGCCTGGCGCACCGGATCAAGGACCGGATGCGGATCCGAATGCGAGTGCTACATCCGTCGATTTAGCGATTTAAAGATTAGACCGAGGCTCTTTCATCAGAGCTTCGGCTTTTTTTGTTCACTTTAGGACAATTGTCTTTTAATCATGAATTTCATATACTGGTTCACTTTTTTGAAAAATAAGTCTATTCCTTGAACGAATGTTGCAATTTCCATTTCCTACACCCGATACTAGTAGAGAGAACGTTAGTATCGTAAGGAGGTGACGTGGATGGCTTTTCATGAAGCGATGAATCGGATTCGTCAATCCGACACAGCCCCACTCTATATCGGTGGACTTGAAGTATCCCGTCCGGAAACGGCGGAAGCCTTCTTTCAACAACAGACAGATGCAATTTTTTTATTTGATGCCTCTGGAACAATCATCTATTTCAACGAACAATTGCCGGACATGCTCGGCTATTCCGCTGAGACGCTCTATGAACACTTTGCCGTCTTCAATCCACCTGATCAAGTCGAAGCGGTGACATCCTTTTTCAATCGTGCGCTACATGGTGAGACCGTTCATTATACGGCACAAGGACTTCATGCCGATCAACACCGGGTTACCTTAAAAATTACGAACATGCCGATCGAACAAGACGAACAAGTCATCGGCGTTTACGGGATCGCACGTGATATCACACGTGAGAAACAACTCGAAGAAGATGTCTCGTCCATTCGCTCCCAACTTGAACTGACGGAACAGATTCCTGAACTCGTCATCTTCCACTTTGATATCCACACACAAATGATCGAGTTTTCTCCCGCTTTGTTGCATTTTTTAGGTCTTTCAGAAGTCGACGCGACGACGCTTGATCAAGAACAGTTATTTAGTCGGATTCATCCACGTGACTTCGATCCGCTCCGGTTCGAGATGGAACGTTTGATTGCGGGTGAAAAAGAACGTTTTGAAATGGAAGTCTCCCTGCTGACGGCTGACGATAACTATCAACTGTTACGCTTGAAGGCCTTTCATCGTCCGCATCATCCAAATCATCTGTCGGTCGTCCTCTATGACTTATCAGAAGTCGACGAGGCGCGGCGTCAACTCGTCACGGAACGGGCACAGGCACGTGAAATCTACGAAGCCGTCAATGCCGCGATCTCACAAATCGACTTGTTCTCGGGACGAATCCTGTTTCACTCACAAGGATTTCTGCATATCTTCGAAGAATTGCCAGAGAATTTAATCCTTAGTCGCGAGTGGTTGTACGAACGACTAGACGCGCGCGATCATGTTGCAATGAAACAATTCATCGGACGATTGGTGGACGGTCAGGCTGATACGATCCAGTACCGCCTTCACTTCCCGGATGGTCGCGTCAAATGGATTGAGGATCAACAGATCCCTGTCTTCCAACTGGACGGTACGATTGCCTATACGAATAGCATCATGCATGATATCACGCTTCAAAAAGCGTACGAGGAACGATTGCGGCAGCTCGCTTTGCGTGACGCTGTGACGCATCTGCCGAACCGGCAAGCGCTGATCGGGACAATCGACGCATGGCAAGAGAAGGACCAACCGTTCTTCGTCCTGACCGTCTCCTTCAACCGCATCGCTGAGATCAATAATGCCTTCGGACACGGCTCCGGTGATCAGTGGCTACAAGGAACGGCTGCCTTATTACAACAAACAAAGTCAGATGGAACGTTCCTCGGACATCTTGGTGGTGATGAGTATGCCCTGCTCGTACCGACAAGCGATAAACAGGATGTGACGGCATGCGCCGAGGCACTACTCGATCTATCGGAAACACCGATCTCGATCGAACCATATGCCTTGTTCGCTCGTATTTCCGTTGGGGTCAGTCGCTATCCGGAAGACAGTACGGACGCCGTCGAATTGTTAAAGCATTCCTATACCGCCTTACGACGATCGCGTCGTGAAAATCACAGTACGATACACCACTACGCATCGAATCTCGATATCGATTATTACCGGCGCTACCGGCTCGAGCAGGACTTACATTACGCGATCGAACATGATCAACTGTTCCTCGAATATCAACCGAAAGTCGACAGCTGGACAGGAAAGATTGTCGGTTTAGAAGCGTTGATTCGCTGGCAACACCCGGAATGGGGACGAATTCCACCGAACGATTTCATTCCGCTTGCCGAAGAGAGTGCCTTACATGTCGCAATCGGAGACTGGGTCGTCGAGACGGCGTGTCGTTCGATGCAAGACTGGAAGGCGACCGGAGCAGATCTTGTTCCAATTTCCGTCAACGTCTCACCGAAACGATTCTTGATCCCCGGCTTCGAACACCATATAGAGCGGATGCTGTCGACGTACGATCTCGCGCCTGAGTTACTCGAACTTGAAATCACGGAAGCGGCTTTAATCATGGATGATCCGATGACGAGTCGGACACTCGAATACGTCAGCCGGATGGGTGTTCGGATCGCACTCGACGACTTCGGGAAAGGCTATTCCTCAATGGTCTACCTGCAAAGGTATCCGATCGACGTCATCAAGATCGATCGGCAGTTCGCGACCCACATCACGGATGACGCTAAAGCCCAAGCAATCGTCAAAAGCATTCTCTATATGGCAGGTGAGTTCAATCTGACCGTCGTCGCAGAAGGCATCGAGACGCTCCGTCAGCTCGATACGTTCCGGACGCTCAATTGTCCGAGTATCCAAGGCTATCTATTCAGTCGCCCGGTTCCAGCGGACGTCCTGGAATTGTTCCTCCTGCGGGAGATTTTGTATCCGATCGAAGCCTGTTCCTTGTCGAGCGATACCATTCCCCGTTTTTCCGTTTCTGGGAAAGTTCGCATGCTGACACATCATGCCCAGTCGTTCGAACTGCCCTTCTCAGACATTGAAGCGCATCAAACGAGTACGCGGGCACTCTATTTTTCGTCAAAGACGTTGTTACCGTTGTCGGACGCAACGTTTGAGATTCGCTTGAGTGAAGGAGTTCAACTCGTCTCCTGTACGGTGACGATCACCGGACAACAAGATCATCAATACATCGGTGAATATACGAATCCGATCGAAGCAGAACAGATCATGCGTTTCTTCCAGTCGTTACGTTATCGCCCTTGACCTCTCCACGAAGACGTTCACACACGTCTTCGTGCTTTTTTGTTATAGTAATCCTAAAGCGTTTTACTATAGAAGGGAGGAATGGCATGCAGTCACCATTACCTACGAAACATCATCGTCGCTCTACGAAAGGTCAGCTTTTTCGACGATTACTGATGCTAACAATCGGTGCCATCATCTTCGCACTTGGACTGAAAGGATTCCTTGTTCCAAATAACATCATCGATGGCGGGATCGTCGGAATCTCGATCATCGGCTCAAAGCTGACAGATACGACGCTCGCTTTGTGGCTGTTCTTCTTGAACATCCCGTTCATCTTTTTCGGCTATAAGCAGATCGGAAAGACGTTTGCCCTGTCGACGTTATATGCGATCTTCGTCATGGCCATCGCAACGAAACTCCTCGAACACATCGGTCCCTTGACGAGCATTGATCTGCTCGCGACCGTTTTCGGTGGCTTAATTCTCGGAATCGGCGTCGGGATCGTCATCCGTTCGAGTGGATCACTCGACGGAACTGAGATTCTTGCTGTCTCTTTCAGCCGCTCGACACCGTTTTCAGTCGGTGAGATCGTCATGTTCTTCAACGTCTTCATTCTCGGTGCTGCTGGATTTGTTTTCGGTTGGGACCGAGCGATGTACTCGTTGATCACCTATTTCGTCGCCTTCAAGACGATTGACGTCGTCATCGACGGACTCGATCAATCGAAGAGTGTCTGGATCATTTCGGAGAATTACGAAGAGATCGGTCTTGCGATCATGGACCGACTTGGTCGAAGCATGACGTACTTAAACGGGGAAGGTGCCTTTACCGGTGACGGCAAAAAAGTCATTTTTTGTGTCATCAGTCGGCTCGAAGAATCTAAACTGAAGGACATCGTTCGTGACTTCGATGAACAAGCCTTTATTGCGATCGGCAACATCCATGATGTCCATGGCGGTCGCTTTAAGAAAAAAGATATCCATTAACCGAACGAAGGGAAGGAACGCGGGTGTGGAAAAAACATCGTAAGAAAATCATCGGCGGCGTGATCGTCATCGTGACGCTCGCTGTCATCGTTGTCATCGGGATTTCCGGTTATGTCGGATCATCGTTGACGCAACCGGAACGCGAAGCCTTGACGACGACACCCAAAAAAGCAGAAGGACTTGACTATGAAGATGTCACCTTCCGTTCTTATAAAGACCGGACACGTTTGTCTGGCTGGTGGATGCCAAGCGAAGATGCGAAGTTGACGATCGTTTTCGCTCACGGCTATGGCAAGAACCGGGAACAAGATGATGTTCCTGTCTTCTCGCTATTTAAGAAGTTTCACGATGCCGGATACAACGTCTTGACGTTCGATTTCCGAGGATCGGGTGAATCGGACGGGAAACGCGTTACGGTTGGTGCCAAGGAACAAGATGATCTACTGACAGCTGTTCGTTACGCGAAGTCACGTTCTTCAAAACCGGTCGTCCTCTATGGTATCTCGATGGGCGCAGCGACATCACTCGTAACGGCACCGAAAGCGGATGTCGTCGGTGTTATCGCCGACAGCCCGTTCAGCGATCTCGAGAATTATCTCGCAACGAACCTGCCCGTCTGGAGCGGGTTACCGAACTTCCCGTTCACACCGATCATCCTTGAAATCACGCCACCGTTGACAGGTCTTAATCCAGAACGAGTCAAACCGGTCGAAGCGGTCCGGCGCATCGAGTACCCGATTCTGTTGATTCACGGGAAGGATGATGATGCGATTCCCGTCACGGAAAGCATGAAGATCCAAAAAGCTGCTCCGCGCTCGGAACTCTACGTGACGGAAAACGGCGGACACGTCCAGTCATACGCGCATGACCGGAAGGCGTATGAAGATAAAGTGTTGACCTATCTGTCTGACTTGCATTGATGGAAGGAGAGACACATGCAACAGCTATCTGTGTTCTTGACCTGGTTTGTCGCGTTGACGGTGATGACGATCGGACTACTCGTCTCCCGTCGCGTCGGTTATCGTTTTCCCTATGGACGGACGGTCGCTTTGATTTGGACGGGTTCTGCCTTGATTGGACTCGCTTTTTATCTATTACGTTAAAAACAGCCGCCCACTTCCTTGATGGAAACGGGCGGCTGTTCGTTTGTGCTTATCGTTTTAGTACGGCGGCGCCGACGATCTTCAAGACTTCCGGACGACTCAGTTTTTCTTTCCCTTTTGCAAGGGCATCCAGCGTTCCATGTGCGAGTGCAAGTGGAATGTGACAGAATTCATAAATCGTCGTCTCCTTCGGAATGGACGCAAGGTACGCATCGGCTTCTGCAAGGTTCTCACGCGCATAGGCGAACATCGTATCCGTCGTCCAACCAGGTGGGAAGTAGCCGACACCACGCTCCGCATCTTCCTGTTGGTTACGAAGGATGTTGACGGCTTGCAAACCACGACCGAATCCGATCGCTTGCTGTTTATCGGTGACGATACCAGCCTTCCAGTACCAGATGTCGGATAACATGACACCGACGAGTCCAGCGACATAATACGTGTACTCATCGAGATCCGCTTCCGTCTCGACCGTCCAGTCACGCTCAGCCCAGACCGCCATGCCTTCTGCCATCTCAGCCGTCGAATCGAGCACTTTCGGACGAATCGCAGCCGGACAATAGGCGATCCACTCCGGTAAACGGAGCGTCACTTCTGGTAGATGTGCCGTATACGGCGCAATCAATTCAAGATAGGCGGTAGCAGAAAATGTGCCCCGCATCAACAATGCCGTCTCCCGGAGCAACATCGTCTTGACGTCCGTCGCCAAGTCTTCATGATCTTCAATCTCATCGATGGCGCGCATGCATAGATAAGCAGCACCGACCGCTTCCTGTAAGTCTTGCGATAGTCGACTAATCGGGATATAGAAGGTGCGACTCGTCGCTTTCAATACTCGGTTCGCGTCTTTTTTCAGCTGCTTCGTCTCATTCATTCCTGACAACTCCCTCTTTGGCTCAAAAGGTTTCTTTTCTCTCCATTACTATACACGATTCAACGCGTTTCAGCATTCGTTTCATGATAAGAAAGACTCCCTTTGCGATAGATTCAGGCAAAGGGAGTCTTTTCATCCTCGTTTGAAGCGTATCGTTCACAAGAAAAATACGTTCCGATGACATTCAAATGGAATCATTTTTCCTGTTGTTTCAAAAGTTGTCCGATCAACCCTGTGCTACGGGAGGCTTCCGTGTTCTCTTCTTGGATCGACAAGTAGACTTCCTTCCGGTGGATGTCGACCTGTCGCGGTGCCTTGATACCGAGCTTGATTTGATCGCCTTCAATCGCAAGAATTGTCAGTTCAATGTCGTCACCAATTTGAATCGCTTCTCCCGTCTTTCGTTTGAGTACGAGCATCAGCGACCACCTACTTCCGTCAGGCTGCCGATCAGATGACGATTCGTATAGGTATCGTCTAAGATGATTTGTTTCGCGAGTCGTTGTTTCGTCTCCATGACGAAGGGTGCCCGTAAGTTCGTCGTCGACGCCGTGAACGGATCTCGTAACGTGACCGTCGTATAGACAGCGACTTGCGCCGTATCCTCAATCCCGAGCTGTTCTTTTGCTGCGTCCGGTAACTCGAAGACGTATTCCGGATCAATCCAGAACGGGTTCGTCACGACGAACGCACACTCCGGCTGATCAATCGATTGAAACGACCAGAACGGTACGCCCTCTCCGAACGGGAGCAGGATGAAGCGCTTCGCGTCCGGAAAACCCGGTAATTCGGACGCGAAAGTAATGATTTCCGTCTCGTCAATCGTGATAGTTCCAAAAAAATCGGTTTCGATTTGCATGTCGTTATCCTTCCCCGTCGAATATGCCACCAACCGGCCACATATTCAATTGATTTTGTTCTTGTAAGAAAATCTCGACCTGTCCGTCTTTTACGGTCAGCTCCGGTTGATGCGTTTCGACATCGATCTTCGGACGATTCGCGGTGTAGCTCAATCGGACTTCCGCTGGTGTAAAAGTCGTCTTGACCCGATCAAGACTCCGCGGGATGAATCCGAGTGTCGTCACTTCGGCAGGCGGTGTGTCGTTAGTTTTTGCAATCCGCGCGACCGTTCCCCCACCTTGCTCGATCCGCATCAGTTGATCCCCTTCCGATGCTCTCTGCGCGACCGCTTCCTGTCCCTTTTGTCGACCGTAGGCAGCGTACTGCCGAACGGACTCGAGCGCAGGAACACGCCCCATCTCGATCCAGGCTTGTGTCGAATCGATCTCAAGACGTGCCGCGACGGTTTCAATCGACAGTTCCCCGCGGGGCTGTTCAATCGAAAGGGAGGCAGGTGTCTGCTTCTGCTCGATTTGCGGACGTGTGATATTCATCCCGATTCGTGCTGCCGTCTGACGCATTTCAAGATGTGGAAGATTCATCTGCCTTCACCCCTTATCGTAGAAAATCGAGTAACGTCGGTTGAATGATTCGTGCTCCGGCGCTTAGAGCCGCTCGGTGTAACGTTTCGTACGACTTCAGTTCCATGATGACTTTTTCCGCCTCGATGTCTTCGTTATCCGACATGACCGTCTTTGCGATGATTTCCTGATCCTCGAGCCGTGATGTGTTCAAATCCATCCGGTTAACCCGTGCCCCGAGATCCGCACGCGTCTCGACCGTGCCGTTCACCATCTCATCGATATCCTTCAACATACCGGATAAAGCAGCTCCATTATTGTCAGCATTCGTCCCTAGGGCATCGTAGACTTTTTTCAATGTCTGGAACGTTCCCGGTCCAAAGACGCTAAGTGGCGAGATGTTGACTTGGACTTCGATACCGGAAGAGATTTCATATTGAATTGATTCCGTCTCCTTGCCCGTCGGATCCCCATCCGTGAAGACACCGTCAACAGGACCTGAAGCACTTGCTAAGTAATCACGCAATCCGTCCATCGAGACGAATTCCGTATCCGTCTTCGTCCCGTTGAAGATCCCTTTTTCATTGTATTTCGTATTCGCGAGCGTCCCGATGTGTTCGATCAATTGACCGACCTCGCTCTGGATCGCTTTACGCTGTGTCGCATCATACGTATCCGTCGCCGCCTGTGTCGTCAACTCACGAATCCGGCTCATCGCCGACGTGACTTCGTTAAGGGCCGAATCCGTCAAGTCCATCCAGCCCGTTGCTTCACTGGCATTTTTCTTGAACTGTTCGACTTCTCGTACTTCCGTCCGGTAACGCACGCCCTGCATCGCGACGACCGGATCATCGGATGGACGCTGAATTTTCTTCCCGCTGATCAATTGCTCTTGAAGCGTGCTCAAGCGCTGATAGCTAGAGGATAAGTGCCCGATATTCGTTTTCGTCAACATCGTTTGTGTTACTCTCATCTATTCATCACCGTCCTACGAGTCCCATACCGTTGATGATTTTATCGAGCATCTCATCGACGGTCGTAATATTTCGTGCTGCCGCATTATAAGCGTGTTGATACTGAATCATCATCGTCATCTCTTCATCGATCGAGACGGCAGACATCGACATACGGCGTTGATCCGCACTCTCCATCAAGACAGCGGCACTCTTCCCGAGGCGCGCGACTTGTTCGGTCGAAACTGCCATGTTGCCGATGACGTTTTGATAGAACGAGCCGATCGTCGTCGTCGTGTCCGACTTCGTAAACGTAATGCTTGCCGTCTTCATTTTCGCTAGTTTCAGCGCTCCTTGACTGTCCCCGATGTTTCCATCCGTCGACGTCGCAATGTTATCGAGACTCGCTTTGATCTCCTTACCGACAGAAATCGTTGCTGCCGTGATGTCGCCACTTGTCGAAGCAAAGAACGCATTCGATCCCGCTGTCCCGTCTTTTTTCAAGTTCGTCGCGTGCGCGGCGTTGAACGCATCGGCGAAGGTCTTCGCCATCTCATCAAGTTGACTCTCCATCTTGACGTATTCCCCGACAGCTTGACCGTTTCGTTCTTGCCCGTACATCTCGATCAATCCTGTCAAACGACCTGTTGAGAAACCGCCTAGCTGATCGAACGTGTAGGTTTGTGTCTCCGATTTGAAGCCTGTGTATAGTCCTTGATCGTTCGTCGTGAAGGTTAGTGTCCCTGCTTTCGGTAAGTCGGAGTCGACCGCAAGCAGCTTGTCCCCATTCGGAAACTTGATGTTGACGTCAATACGTCCTTCTGCATTGCGTAACGCATTCCCCATCTTCCCTGTTTCGATCGCCTGAGCGTCTACCGTCACTTTTTCGAAATCGACATATTGAGCAAGTTCATCAAAGTAGCGATCACGTTCATCATAGAGCGCGTTCGGCAAGGTACCGAGCGGTTCGACGACATGGATTTCCGTATTGATGTTATGGATTTTTTGCAAGAGATCATTGACTTTTTTCGTCGAGACATCGATTTCACTTTTTAAGTCTGATTTGACCTGATTGATTGCCTTCGACATGTAATTGAAGGTCTGTGCGAGCGTCTCTGCTTTTTGCCGGACGACACTGCGCGCACCCGAGTCCTGCGGATTCGTCGACAAAGTCTGAAGTGATTCCCAGAATCCGTCGAATGCCTTCGCAAGACCCGTATCCGACGGTTCATTGATGATATCTTCCATCCGTCCGAAAGCCGCTTCCTTCGTGCCGTAATAGGAAACTTTCGTCACTTCATCCCGGTATTGCTTATCGAGCATGATGTCACGAATCCGCTCGATCATTTCTCCGCGGACACCCGTTCCGACTTGACCATTTCGGCCAGATCCAAGCGATATCGAAAGCTGTTCTGTTGTTCCCATGACGAGACGCTGACGAGAGAATCCTTCCGTACCGGCGTTCGCAATGTTATTTCCAGTCGATTGCAGGGCCCACTGGTTCGTCGTTAATGCCCGACGTCCTGTCTCAAGCCCCATGAAAGTCGATCCCATCCGTATTCCTCCTTACGCGTTTCGGTTAAAGTGTGTCTGGTTCAGTGCGGACTGACCATATGTGAAGTCGTCTGCTTCTGGAATCAAGAGTTGGAGATGCCAATCCAAATAGTGCAACGATTGCTCGAGCAGCTCTGCGTTCTGTGCATTCAGCTGCCGCAACTGACCGATCGTCTGCAACAATGTCCGGAGTGAGTCGATATCTTCCGGATGCGTCGCGATCCATTCCGTCATCGTCACGCTCCCCATCAGTGCAAGTCGCTCTTGCTCTAATGCTTCAATCCGCTTGATATGTACCGGTTCTTCTTTAACGATTTCAGACAAACGACGCATGTCGTTTGCAATCAAGACGTGCTTCTTTTCTTCTGCGAGCGCAAGTAAATGAGCATGCGCCTCGTTGAGTTGATTGATGAGTTGCATTCGGTTTCTCCTTCCGAATTAAAAAAGGTTCTATTCATATAAAAAACGACCCGCGCATCCGTGCCCCGAGTCGCCTCCATTTTCTACGATGTTCCGCTTACAGGTTCAAGAAACGTTCCGCGATTTTTTTCGCGTCCGGTTTATAGGTTCCATCCTGGATCGCCTGCTTGAGGGATTCAATCTTTTCAGTCCGTGACGTCTGTGTCTCATTAAAACGCGCGCGCGCTTCTGTTGAGATACTGACTTCGTCCGGACGGTTCGTGCGTTGGTTTTTTGTTCCTTCTACTGATTGAGTTCTTTCGTACGTTTTGGGCATGTTCACCCATTTCGTAGAATCAATTCGCATGTGAACACCTGCTTTCTAGACTACAAGATTCTTAGTTCAAGTCCGATACGTCCTTGGTTTCGAAGAGTCAGAAGAGTCAAGCATCGCCTGGGCGAGGTCACGTCGTAAACGATCACGACATGCGGCACAAATCGTGCCTTCACGGGAGGGCTTCCCGCAATTCTCACACATGATTTCCATTTGGGAAATCTCGGAGATCAATAAGCGCCCTTCCTTGATGTAACGGAAGACGGTATCTCGACTGACACCCGTTCCGATCTCGACATCTTTAGGTGAAGTCCGGATTTTTCGTCGTTCTCGCAGAAATTCGCGCACCTTCTCAAAATCCGTATGATCCTTTCGTATGCAATCAATACACAGTTCTGAAGATTGACGCACGACTAACTTTCCGCAAGATTTACAATTGATGACATCCATTTCTTTCACCTCATATAGAGTATCGGCAGGATTGTCGCTTTCTTAAACACTTCGAAATAAAGTTACAGCAGAAATTTCTTTTGCGCCTGCCTCCTTCAGTCGAAACATTGCCTGCCGAAGAGTCACACCTGTCGTGTAGACGTCATCGACGAGCACAATGTTCTTCCCTTTGACGTCATTTGTCACGCAAAACGGATTACTTCGCGCAAGCCGAGCCTGTCGTCCTGCCTTACTTTGGGCAGGACCCTCCAAACGACTCAAATACGGCGCGATCTTCCCACGCATCTGGCGTGCGATCAACTCCGCTTGATTGAAACGACGGTCTGCGAGACGCTCGGTGCTTAACGGTATCGGAACAAGAACAGCTTGTTTGATTTTTACCTTCTTCAAGTCATCGGTAAACATCTCAAGCAACGCAGTATCTCCGAGAAACTTGAACCGACGCATGAATTCCTTGGCTGCATCATTGTAC
Organism: Exiguobacterium sp. EF_C8; assembly: GCF_054956715.1. NCBI lineage: Bacteria > Bacillati > Bacillota > Bacilli > Caryophanales > Exiguobacterium > Exiguobacterium sp. EF_C8. The sequence continues at coordinate 2,613,613 of NZ_CM143264.1, forward strand.
AGATAAAGAGGTGTCGTCTGGAGGGGCAGCCCTTGCTGCCGCCACGCCGTACAATCTGAACAGCATGGCGAACCCGGCTTTCCACAATCGACGCATTCCCCTCTTTTTACAAACTTTATTTTACAGGTCGGACAGGTCACTTGCCTAGTCCAGAGATTTCCGAGTTCCCAACTAGGTAGATAGACCTCTTGACAGAATAAACATCGATTCATGGTTGCACGGCATTCGCTTTTTTAATGTGATGGATCGCTTCATACATCGCATCACTTCGGTCATTGGCGCAAAATAAAATGTCACCATCCGGATACGCCGACGATCGTCCGACACGTCCGCTGATTTGAATCAAGGCTGCCGTACTGAATCCTTGATCGGCATCAAGAATCGCAACCTGGACGTTTTCGATCGTCACACCCCGCTCTAGAATCGTCGTTGTCAGTAAGATTCCTGTCGACTGTCGAAAGTGTCGGACCTTCTCGACTCGTTCTGAATCCGCGGCATGGACCGTCTCGACGGTATAGCCTGCATCTGCGAATCGGCTCTGCCATCGCTCAAGCTCCGCAATACGCGAGACGAACACGAGCCGTGGTACAGCAGCATGACGCGCCAACCAATCGAATACGATCTGTTCGGTATAAGGTACGACGAGCTTTGGTACCGGTAACGGATACCCGTGATAGCGCCGCATCAGTCGGACTATCGGAAAGCGTCGATGCCAAAACGAAGGGGTGGCGCTTAATAAAATCAAGGCAGCGTCTTTCGTCATCGCTCGTTTGACGTACCGGTGCAACGTCCGGTCCATCCGGTAAGGGAAGGCATCGACCTCATCCAAGAAGACGACATCGAAACAATGCCGGTAATGAATCAATTGGTGTGTCGTACTGACCGTGATGTCACCTAACTCGAGACGCTCCGACGAACCACCGTATAAAGAGACAATGGACGTATTTGCGAATGCTCGCTTCAAATGCCCTGTCAATTCCCGGACGACATCTGCCCGAGGTGCTGCGACAAGAACACGTCGTCCGTTTGTAAGGGCGTCGGCGATTCCTGGAAAGAGCATCGGCGTTTTTCCGGCACCACACACGGCATGGACAAGAAGTCGTTTCGGACGCAAGACGGTCTGCTGGATTGCTTGTGCGATGCGCAGTTGCGCCGGCGTCAACAACAATGGTCCGTGTTGCGACGGGATCACTGGATCAAGCGCCTCCAAATCCGTCACGAGCCTCCCGCAGCTTCGCAATTTGCCATAAGCGAGACATTTTCGACAATAATAACAGGCTGTTCCACATGTACAGGCACCTCGTACTGGTAGTGCGCCACACCGTTGACAACGCCATGTCACGGCTGGCATGTATCGATATGTTTCGTTTGGTGTATCTATCCATTCAGCAGGTACGAGTCGTCCTCGAAGATCCATCATCATGACCTCTCCTTTCTGTGACGTTCCTTTCTCGCATATGCCTGGTATCTCCTTGTCCGCATACGTTCCTGCTCCATCGCTTTTTTCCTCAGTCAATTTAAGAGAATAGCGTACATTATGCCTCTAAAAGTCCTCGTAAGTAGAATCATTCATGAAAATCGAGGATTTTGACAAAACAAAAGCAACAGGTATTCTCAATGTAAGAGAATTCCTGTTGCTCATCTGTTTTATCGGTTATGTTGTTCATTCCGCTGCATGATACCACGTGATCCCAATTGCACCAGGTCCGAGGTGTGTCCCGATGACGGGTCCGAAGAAGCTCATCTCGATGCGCGCCTGCGGGAAAAGTGCCGTTAGTTCGGCAATTTCTGCTTCTGCTTTCATAGAATCCTCCGCATGGATGACACCGATGACATATCCTGCTCCGTCCCCTTTGATGTCTTCCTTCATCATTTCCTCGATTCGATTGACCGCTCGCTTGAACGTCCGGATTTTTTCGAACGGAACGATTTTCCCGTCGATGAAGTGAAGGACCGGTTTTATCTTCAGAAACGAGCCGACGAATGCCTGTGTGACACTCAAACGTCCACCACGCTGAAGGTGGGCTAGATCGTCGACGACGAAGTAGGCTCGAATCTGTTTTTTTAATGTCTCCAGACGATTAACGATCGTCTCTGCCGTCGCTCCTGCATCTCGCAAACGAACGGCTTCTTGGACGAGAAACGCTTGCGGCATACAGGAAATACGTGAATCGATTGGATGAACGTTGACATGCTCCACCATCATGTTGATCGTATGTAACGCTTGATACGTTCCACTGATCCCACTCGATAGTGTGATACCGATGATATCCGTTCCTTCCGGCAATTGCTCGAACGACGCAACGAGATCACCGATGTTCGGTTGTGATGTCGTCGGGAGGCTGCCCGTCTGGATGCGTTTATAAAATTCAGCTACTGAGATGTCAAACCCTTCTCGATAGGCGTCACCGTCGAAGATGACACTAAGTGGTGCGACGTGCACTTGATGTTCTTCACAATAGGTAGTTGGCAGATAGGCTGTGCTATCCGTTAAGATCACAATCTGGCTCATCCGTGAATTTCCTCGCTTTTATAGTTCCGTCGTGACGCTGCCGAATGTGACACGCCACAATCGTTTTTAAGTGTAGCATTTTTCCTTGGATAAAAAAAGAAAGACGGGAGCCCCGGCTCCTGTCTTTCGAGATGTTAGACGACGACCCATCCACGGCGGATTGATTCGACGACGGCACCAGTACGGTCCGGTACATTCATCTTCCGAAGGATCGATGAGACGTGGTTCTTAACCGTCTTTTCACTGATGTATAATGTATCGCTGATCGCGCGGTTTGAGAAGCCGTCCGCCAGTAACTGTAAGACTTCGCATTCGCGACGTGTTAGAACGTGGAGCGGTGCTTCCGCGACTCGTTTTTCAACAGGCTGTGATGCCATCGTTTGTTTCATCTTCATCAAACGACGATATTCCTGTAACAAGTTCGGTGTGACCTTCGGATGGACGTAGCCACCTTCGCGGTATACGGAACGAATCGCATTGACGAGCTCATCGGTTGCCATTTCTTTTAAGAGATAACCGACCGCGCCTGCACCAAGTGCATGCATGACATATGTCTCATCATCATGAATCGATAAGATGATGACACGGACGTCCGGATAGACTTCCATCAGACGTTTTGTTGCTTCGACACCATTGACTTGCGGCATGTTGATATCCATTAAGACGATATCCGGTTGGTGGGTTTCGACGAGCGAGATGACTTCCGCTCCACTTTCCCCCTCCGCTACGACGACGAACTCTTCTTCGAAATCAAGAATTCGTTTAACGCCTTCGCGGAATAACTGATGATCGTCGACGATGACTACTTTCACTTGCTCGTTGTTCACAGTGTTTCCCCTCTCGCTTCGGATTCCTCGATCGGAATCTTTACCTTGATGACCGTACCTTTTCCGGGTTGCGTCTCGATTTCGAATTCACCATCGATCAATTCGATCCGTTCACGCATACCGACGAGTCCGAATGACTCGTCACACGACGCGACGATGGAATCAAAATCAAATCCAACGCCATTATCCTTTACATGGATTCGTACGGAATGTTGATATTGTTCTATGATAATACGAATGTCACTCGCTTTGGAATGCTTAACTGCATTTTGAACGGCTTCTTGCACGATCCGGAAAACGGCGACTTCATACGTCGAATCGATTCGTTCACCGCCTCCGAGATAGTTAAAGTGAACCGGAATATTCGAAATTTCTTGAATATGACGAAGATAGCGTTCGAGCGTCGGAACGAATCCGAGATCGTCAAGCGTCATCGGACGTAAATCATAAATGATACGACGGATATCAGCAAGCCCATCCCGAATCAACGTCCGTAAACGGTGAATCTCTTCAAAAGCTGCCTCTGCCCCATTGTGCTGGTGAATCTTTTCAATCAAATCTGCCCGGATCAAGACATGGGCAAGCGTCTGTGCCGGACCATCATGCATATCGCGCGACAGCCGGCGGCGTTCATTTTCGGCGGACTGGAAGACTTTTAGACCCATCTCCTGCTTTTGCATCGCCTTTTCATATTTTTCATTCATCATCTGCATATCGTCCGTCAAGAAGTTCAAGACGACCGAGACACGTCCAATCAATTGATCTGCTCGTTCTATCGTCTCATCGAGCTGAATCAGTCGGCGCTCGAGCTCATCACGTCGTTTTCGGCAATTCATCTCGTCTCGTTGATTGATGAACGATTCGAGCTGCAACGCGTTTGCAGTCTCATAGGCCGACCGGACATCCTGTTCCGAGTAGCTGTCGAAGTTCTTACTGACGACGACGAGTCGCGCCTTCGCATCCTTGATGTGCCGTTCAAGTCGTTCTGCTTCTTTTATATAGTCGTGCACCCGAATCTTCAGGTCGCGTAGTTCTTGCTGAATTTCGGCATACTGTTCGCGAGAACTTTCCGTAATCCGGACGATTTCTTCCCGACTCTCTTCTACGACGCCGATGATGTTCTGTACGATATCATTCAAGGATAGCCGCTCCCTCATCTCATTCGTCATGGTACTCCCTCCATTCCTTGCCAGTCGTCTACGGTTGTCTCTCTCTTGGAACGTCGTTATGCTAGAAAGAACTAGTTAACGAGGAGGACATTTTTGATTATGACATTATCTAATTATTATACAGTAAAAGAAAACGGTTTCCACGAAATCATTATCCAAAAGTCACGATTCATTACCTATTTAGCGCGTGCAACGACGGAAGAACAAGCCCAGGCGTTCATTTCCGAGCTGAAAAAAAAACACCACGATGCGAACCATAATTGTTCCGCCTACGTCATCGGTGAACGCAATGAGATCCAAAAAGCGAATGATGACGGTGAACCGAGCGGAACGGCCGGTGTTCCAATGCTTGAAGTATTGAAAAAGCGAGACTTACGCGATACGGTCGTTGTCGTGACACGATATTTCGGCGGTATCAAGCTGGGTGGCGGTGGATTGATCCGCGCTTATGGTTCGAGCGTTTCTGAAGCACTGAACGCAGTCGGCGTCGTCGAACGGATCGAACATACTGTCGTCTCCGTCACCGTCGATTATACATGGCTTGGAAAACTCGAGAACGAACTGCGGGCAAGCGTCCATCCAATTGATCAGATCCATTACCTCGATCAAGTCCAGATCGACGTCCTCGTCAAGACAGCCGATGTTCTGGATTTTCTCGACTGGATGACGAATATGACGAATGGTCAAGCTGAGTTGTCAAGCGGCTCTACACGCTACCTCGAACGTGACATTATTTCTTGAACTGCTATACTGATTGTAAAGAATTTTAAAGTTTTTCAAAAATTCAGATAAAGTTAGGGGTTAATGAACGTGGAAGAGCGAACCCGAAGCAATAAAAAAAAGATAAAGAAAAAACGTTCTTGGTTCAAAGTGTTCGTGATCAGTTTTCTTATCGTGCTTATTGGCGGAGGGGCGACCTTCGCGTATGTCGCGTACAAGACATTTCAGACCGCAAACGACTCAAAAGTCGATTTAGCTCGTGGGGACAAGTCTGAGAAACGAAAAGCTGCGATTGATTTGACGAAAGACCACTTTTCTGTCTTGCTTGTCGGAACGGATGAACGACCTGGCGATACCTCCTCACGTGCTGACACGATGATCGTCGCGACATTCAACAAGAATGATCAGACGGTCGATATGGTCAGTATTCCTCGTGATTCACTTGTCCAGATTCCTTCGGTTGGTTATGAAGATAAGATCAACCATTCCTATGCCTTCGGTGGCATCGATTCAACGATTGAAACCGTCGAGACATTACTTGATATCCCCATCGACTATTATGCCTCGATCAACTTCAACGGTGTCGTCGCGATCGTTGACGCCTTAGGTGGCATCGATGTCGACGTCAAATTACCAATCGATACGCTCGACTCATCCGATAAGCGCAATGGCGTCAAATTGGAGCCGGGGAAACAAACGTTGAACGGGGAGGAAGCACTCGCTTATGCCCGAATGCGTTATCAAGATCCTGAAGGTGATATCGGTCGAACAAAACGCCAACAACAAATCGTCGAAGCGATCGTCGATCAATCTACCTCATTCGGTTCCATCACGAAATTGAACAGTCTGATGGATGCGACCGGTGATAACTTCAAAACGAACATGTCGTTGACGGAAGCATTCCAATTGCAACCATTCATCAAAAAAATCGGTTCGATCAACCGGATTGATTTAAAAGGAACGGATACGAAAATCAACGGCGTCTACTACTACCAACTTGATCCGACTTCACTTGCGGATGCAAAAACGACGTTGAAGGAACAGCTCAATCTACCGACTGATGAGACAACGGACAGCACGACGACGGAGGCTGCAGATGATTCGGTCACTTCAACCAACTGATCATACGTCACTATTAGATGTTCAGCGCCGCGCTTATCAGATTGAAGCACGATTACTCGAAACTGCTGATTTCCCGCCATTACGCGAAACGATTAATGACATCAACATAGAGGCACCGACTGGTTTTGTTTATATTATCGACGATAACATCACTGGTGCCGTCACGGTTGACAATTTGACAATCACCCGTCTCGTCGTTGATCCGGCATACTTTCGGCAAGGGATTGCACAATCCTTGTTGCAACATCTATTCGAACACAGTCACGCAAAACATGTCATGACTGGCGCGCGTAATCTTCCCGCGCTCGCTCTTTATGCTCGCTTCGGCTTCACAGAAGTTCAACGCGTATTCCGCGATGAGATTGAACTCGTCTTCTTGACGCGCATGTGACGTCTAATAACAAAGCAGCAGTGGACAAATGTCCGCTGCTGCTTTGTTATTAGAAGAAAAGAAACCCGAGCACTGCACCGATCAGAACAATACGAAGCGGTGACTGCTTGTAAAAACGTAACAGACAAAATAATCCGAAAGCCATCAAGAAGTCGAGTCCACTTTTAATACTCGATGTAAAAATCGGATCGTACAATGCCGCGAGTAAGATACCGACGACGGCAGCGTTGACCCCGATCAACATCCGACCAACCGACTGATTTTTTCGGATGCGATCCCAGTACGGCAAAACACCGATGACGAGTAAGAAACCGGGTAAGAAAATCGCAAGCGTCGCAAGGATGCCTCCAGAAATACCAGAGATGATCGTACCGAGATACGTCGCGAATGTGAAGAGAGGTCCTGGTACCGCTTGTGCCGCTGCATATCCGGCAAGGAACGTATCCGTATTCATGAGTCCAGGTACGAGCGATTGCTCAAGAAACGGCAAGACGACGTGCCCGCCACCAAAGACGAGAGCTCCGGCACTGTACATGATACTCGTCAGCTGGATGGTTCCAGTTGTCGCTTGAGCGAGAAACGGTGTGATGGTGAGTAAGACGAAAAACAAGACGAGTGCGATGACGCTAAACATTCGTGGTACGCGAATTGACAACGAACCACCTGTCTTCGTTCCTTCTTTGAACCAGAAGAAGGCAATAAGACCTGCGAGTAGTAAAACTCCGACTTGCACCAATGGATGGGCAATCAAGAGCACGCCTGCGAGCGCCAGTAACATCAAGGTCAGGCGTTTGGCACCTGTCGCAAGCTTCATTCCCATACCCAGAACGGCGTCAGCGACAATCGCAACTGCCACGAGCTTCAAACCATGAATGAATCCAGCTTCTGCAACGTCGAACCGTGTCGCAAGAAGCGCGAACAGAATCAAGGCGATACTCGACGGCAACGTGAAGCCGATGAAGGAAATAATTGCTCCTGCTACCCCACCACGGATCAGTCCGATGCCCATTCCAACCTGACTCGAGGCTGGACCGGGTAAGAATTGACAGAGCGCGACTAAGTCAGCATAGGCTTTCTCGTCGATCCATTTTTTCCGTTTGACATATTCTTCATAAAAATACCCGAGATGGGCGACCGGACCACCGAACGACGTCCATCCGAGCTTAAACGACACTAGAAAGATTTCGATTAAACGATGCATGTTTCACCTCCATCTTTCATTTTACATAAAAATTGTTAAGTTCTCGTGAACTTCAATGATTTTTCTTCCCGTATGTTCCCTTTCGCCACAATTTCTCCATGGGACCTTGTGCATGATGCTTTAGATATCTGTTTGATGCGATACCTTGCGTAATCAAAATCAGGAATACAAGTAACAGACCTTGCCATAAAGGCGTCGTTTCAAACTGACCGCTCAGGAAGATGAAACATGTAAAGACGAGTGTGTGCATTAAATAGTTCGTCAATGCCATCCGTCCCAGTCCAGCAAACCACCGCATTCGTCCAGCACGGACGAGTAATGCGACAGCACAAGCATAGGTGATAGCAAGCGTCCGACCTGATAACCAGACATAAAAGAGATTAGATGAACCGTCTGGTACGTCCATATGTGAATGAATGATTCCTACGAATGATGGCACCGTCAGCAACAGGCTGATTCCGAACGTCCACCAGAGAAAACGATTCGTCGGCGGTCGTGTGCTGAAACGTTCCATCAACAACGCCCCGATTAAGAACAGCGACAGAATTTGCGGCCATATGATACCGGTGTTCAGAAAGGATTGCGGTAGTTGAACGGTTATCTCATCGTGAATGAAGCCGACAATATCCCGGGAAGCGACCAACGATTGCAGGAAATCATTCTCTTCGATACTCGATTCATCTCCGAATTCGTTAGCATATTGGTAAATCGATATGTAAATCAGGAAAGTATACACTTGACCGACGACTGCAACTAACATTTTCGTAATCGGCTTCGCTTTCGTAAATAATAACAAGATGAAACCAGTCAACGCATACGTATGTAAAATATCGCCCTGCCACAAGCATAAATGTACTGATCCAATGAGAAAAAGAATCCCTAGACGACGCGCAAAAATCATCTTCGATAATCCTTTTTGTCGCAAACGCTGGATGAACAAATAGAATCCTGCTCCGAACAAGACACTAAACAGCGTATAGAATTTCGTCTGGATGAAAAGGTCAAAAAACAGACGAATCCATTGGTCCGCTTCTCCCATCATCGCATGTGATCGATCTCCAAGAAAACTTGGCATATTGACGAATAGGATTCCGCATAATGCAAAACCCCGTAACACATCTAAATAAACGATGCGTTGATTCAACTGTTGTTCCAACCTAACACTTCCTTCCTAAAAAAAGACCGCTCATTTTCTGAGCGGTCTTTATCATACGCTATCTCGATGTAAAACGTTCCAACAAATTCAATAATGGACGATAGCGTTCACCGAGCAAACCAAGCGACTCGACTAAAATATCGAGGACAAGCAGTAACATGACGAGGGAGACAAGTGCCCCAAGTGAGTTCGTCTGAGAAAAGAGAACTGCCGTCATCCCAAAAATTGCACAGAGTCCATAGATGACAAGGACCGCTTGTCGCATTGTAAAGCCAAGATCAAGTAACCGGTGATGCAAATGAGCTTTGTCCGGTGCGAATGGCGGTTTTCCTTGCAACACCCGGCGGACGATCGCAAATAACGTATCGGAAATCGGGATACCAAGCAAAATGACCGGGACGGCAAGTGAGAACAGCGTCACGTTCTTGAATCCAAGTAACGACAACACACCGAGCATATACCCGAGGAACAAAGCACCCGTATCGCCCATGAAAATCTTCGCTGGGTAAAAGTTATGGAACAAGAAGCCGAACGTACTCATCAATAAGAGAATCGCGACGATCGTCACGTAGACGTTTCCTTGGATGACGGCAAGACTGATCAATGTCAACAAGACGATACTTGAGACACCGGCTGCTAAACCATCTAATCCATCAATCAAGTTGACGGCGTTCGTGATCCCGATGACCCAAAGGAACGTCAACGGAACACTCCACCACCCGAGATATAATTGTTGGTCGAACGGTAGATTGATGAACTCGATCCGAATCCCACCGTTGAGGACAATGACGGCGGCAACGATTTGCCCCATCAGCTTTAAACGGGCATTGAGCTGGAATCGATCATCAAAGGCACCTGTCAAAATAATAACGAATCCGCCGACTAGAATATGCGTCGCATACGGACTCGAAGGTTGTAAGATAAAATAACCGATCATGAACGCGATATAGATCGCAAGTCCGCCAAGTCGCGGCATGATTCGGACATGTACTTTTCGCGCGTCTGGACTGTCAACGGCACCGACTGCAATCGCAAAGCGTTTCACGACGGGTGTGATCAGTAAGGCGGCGATAAAACAGACGATGGACGCAGTCCATAACATAGTAACATCACGCTCCTGCGCGAATTATATCATAAAAAAAAAGAGCCGACGAGCGGCTCTTACATGAAGATCGGTACTTCAGCAGCTGGATCATATGTATAGATACCGCGTCCGACTTTCTTAATGGCAGGGTTTGCCTGTTCGACTTTCGCCATCAATTGATAGATATTGCTGATTTGGTGACGATAACGTAACTCGAGTTCCATTTGAATATCACGTGCTGTCATCGATTCACGCTCGCGCATTAAATCACTGATTTGGTGCACGTAGACTTCTAGTGGATACCGTTGATTGACGCGACGTTGCTTTAACGGACGCTCATGCGTAACGGCGATTTCTTGCGAATGTTCTCCCGTTCCACGGCTTAATTCCGAGATCAAATACTCGGCGCGTCGTTGCAGACGACGGTATTCCTCTTCGATTTCCATTAGTTCGCGGTAGATGTGTTCACTGTTCCCCATTCCTTGCCCCTCTTTCCTATTTTATACATTAATGTTTCAGTTGTGTTTCAATTGTATGTATTTTGAAATATGTTAAACTATAATTTGCCTCGATAATATATAATTTCTTTAATTATTTAATTATCCTGTAATATTTTCATATCCTTACCGATAAATTGGCTACACTTCATATTAACAGAAAGGAATGAAAACGGAACATATAATTTCGAGATTTAACTATTTTAATAATACTTAAGTTCTATTAATACAAGATATATCTTTCTTATTTTAACGAAAAGGAGACTGGAAATTTAATGGGCAAATTACCTAAAACATTTCAGACCGCTTTAGTACTTTCGTTGGTATCCGGTTGCTTCGCTTCTACTTCTACTGTATCGGCTGCGACCGGCACAACCTTTACGAAAACTTCGTATCAGACGACGGATGCTTTGAATTTACGTAGTTCGAATTCGACCTCTTCGAAGAAACTACTGACGATCCCGAAGACGACGAACGTCACGTCAAACTACCGTAAAGGCTCTTGGTATAAGTTGTCATATAAAGGAAAGACGGGTTATGTGACGGGATCTTACCTGAAAAAGATTGAGAGTGGTACGTCCTTTACGAAGACGTCCTATAAGACGACCGATGCGTTGTCCTTACGTAGTGCGGCAACGACGTCTTCTAATCGCTTGTTGACGATTCCTAAAGGGACAGGCGTACAATCGAGTTTTAAAAGCGGAAATTGGTATAAAGTGACCTATGCGAACAAGATTGGTTATGTTTCGGGTTCTTATTTGAAGAAAGTAGCTGCACCAGCTAAGACCACGGTCTATACGACGACCGATCGCTTGAACTTCCGTTCGTCCCCTTCGACGTCCGGGAAAGTACTTACAACGATTCCGAGTGGAACAGCAGTCAGCTCCCTCGCCGTTAAATCGAACTGGCATACGGTGCAGTACCAAGGGAAGACAGGTTATGTCATGGGGACATACTTGAAGAAAGGGGCTTCCGTCCCTGCCTCGACGACTGGAAACGTTGACTACAGTGGTTCGAAGATGTATGTCTTGATCTCGTCCGGTAACAGTGTCGCTCTTCGTGCGAATACTTCAACGCTCAGTGGTCAAATCGCCCGTCTCGGTCGGGGGACCCCTGTCGTCGTCACGAATCCGCGGCATCAAACGAAAGGCTTCGTCGCCGTCCGGACAGCAAGTGGTCAAAGCGGTTATGTCGATGCGACGTATCTGACACTGTTCCAACCGGCACCATCAAACCGTCCATTGCTTGTCCTTGACCCAGGTCATGGTGGACATGACGCAGGCGCGGTTCGTTACGGCGTTACGGAACGTGACATCGTTCTTGCAGTCACGAAACAAGTCGCTGAACGTCTTGCCGGAAAAGTCGATGTGACGATGTCACGTTATACAAACGATTACTACCCGTCACTTGGAGAACGGAGCGCCCTTGCGAACAGTCATGCGACGACTGCTTTCGTCAGTGTTCATATCAATGCTTCAACGAGTGAACAGGCATATGGAGCAGAGACCTTCTACTATAAGGGTGCTTCTTCGATCAACCTCGCTCAGAACGTTCAGCAACGTCTCGTCTCGTATGCTGGCATGCGTAACCGAAGCGTTCACTATGCGAACTATGCTGTCATTCGCGGCACACAAGCGCCATCGATTCTAGCAGAACTCGGTTTCCTCTCGAACAGTTCGGATCGTGCGAAACTTACGAATCCGACATATCAATCCCGCTACGCGCAAGCAATCGCGGACGGAATCCTCGCTTCGCTTTAAATCAACCACATATTAAAAAGGATCGCTCAGGGAAGCGATCCTTTTTAAATACATAACTTTCAAGGAATGTCCTTCACCATCAGGGAATGGTTCAGACAAGGGAGCGACTAGCGAGGATTTGCTCAAGGGAAAGCAAATCTGTCGAATCGACACGATAGTCTGCCTCATGGAGTGCCGACTCCGGTCCGACTCCGACGGCATACATGCCGGCAGCGTGGATAGCAGTAATGCCAGCCGTCGCATCTTCTACACCGATGCAACGACTCGGTTCGACGTCGAGTGCTTCTGCAGCACGGAGAAACACTTCAGGGTGTGGTTTCGATTGTGCAACAGTCGCAGCGTCTACGATGTCATCGAAATAGTGTCGAACCTTTAATGCCTCAACGACCATCAGCGCATTTTTAGAGGCGGACGCCATTCCGATTTTCAGCCCAGCGTTTCGGATTTCATCGAGGAATGCAGTGATTCCAGGAAGAAGATCCTGTTCAGAGATGTGCTGGATCAATGTGACATAGTGTTCATTTTTCTTAGCGGCGAGTGCTAGCTTCTCGTCCTCTGAAAAAGCGTTTTGTTTTCCGCCGAGCGCAAGGATACGCTCGAGTGAATCCATCCGGCTGACACCCTTTAATGTCTCATTAAATTCCCGGTCGAACGGGATATCCAAATCCTCTCCTAATTGTTTCCACGCTAAGTAGTGATACTCTGCTGTATCGGTAATTACGCCGTCTAAATCAAAAATGACCGCTTCGATCGTTGGTGCCATCCGACATCCATCCTTTCTTCCATCGTCCATGCAAGGCAAGAAATCGAATGACTTTGCGCAAACGATTGCACTTGCCTCATGAATAATTTTACTGGTTCTCTCGACTCTTTGCAAGCGTTATCAAATATTTCTGATTCTTTGTTTTTAAAGCTGAGATACCTTCTTTTTGATAACGCTTTCAATTTTAAGGGAATGTTTTACTTATTTCTTTTTTTACTATTCGTTTTACAATTTTTAACTGCTATAATGACTTCATAGCATATGAGGGAGTGACGAAGATGTTTCAACGTGTTAAACAGTTGTTGAATGATCAAAGTCGAAGAGTTCATCGTTATGAAAAAATCGTAACGACGATCAATAGCTTAGAACGAGAAATGGAGCAAACATCTGATGAAGCGTTACGGGAGTTGACGATTTCGTTGCGGGAACGGCTACGAAACGGAGAACGGATTGATGCAATCTCACCAATGGCGTTTGCGCTTGTTCGAGAAGCGAGTAAACGGACGCTCGGCTTACGACACTACGATGTGCAGCTCATGGGCGGACTCGCACTACTGGAAGGACAAATCGCCGAAATGGCGACAGGTGAAGGAAAGACGCTCGTCGCTTCACTCGCGAGCTTCACCCAAGCGTTATATGGAAAAGGCGTTCACGTCATTACCGTCAATGAGTATCTAGCACGACGCGATGCTGAACAAATCGGTCAGATCCACCGTTTTTTAGGATTGCAGGTCGGAATCAATTCCGCTGAAGCAACGTTTGAGGAAAAACGGATTGCCTACGCAGCAGATATTACATACGGTGTCGGGACTGAATTCGGATTCGATTACCTGCGGGATCATCTGATCATGGAGCCGACGGAACGTCTGCAACGTCCCCTGCACTTCGCCTTAATCGACGAAGTCGATAGCATTTTAATCGATGAAGCGAAAACGCCACTCATCATGGCGGAACGAGACAGTGTCCACGAAGGATTACAACAACTCGTCCGTCATGTCGTCCAGACGTTTGAAGACGAGCGGGATTATACGTTTGATGAAGAAATCAAAGCCGTCGCCTTGACCGATCATGGCATCGAAACAATCGAAGAGGCGTTTGCGATTGATCATCTGTTTGCCGCCGAGCATTCCGTCCTCTTCCATTACGTCATTCAAGCCTTACGTGCCCATGTCGTTCTCAAACGAGATGTCGATTATATCATCAAGGATCAAAAAATCGCGCTCGTCGACCTCTTCACAGGTCGTCTGATGGAAGGACGCAGTCTATCCGATGGTTTACACCAAGCCCTCGAAGCAAAAGAAGAGGTTCCGGTCACGGAAGAGAACCGGACGACCGCCCAAATTACGATCCAACATTACTTCCGTCTCTATCATCAGGTAGCTGGAATGACCGGTACGGCGGCGACGTCACGGGAAGAATTTCAAAAGACATACGGCATGGACGTCGTGACGATTCCATCGAACCGCCCGAAAATTCGGATCGATGCAGAGGACGTCGTCTTTGCAACACGCGACGAAAAGCTAGAAGCCATCGCGCTAGCAACAAAATCGGCACACGTCACGGAACGACCGGTTTTGATCGGGACTTCATCGATTGAACAGTCCTTGCGCGTCGCGAAGACACTTGATGCGCACGGACTCACCTACGAGATCCTGAACGCTAAAACCGTCGATCAGGAAGTCCGGATCATTGCGGCTGCCGGACAAGCTGGTCGAATCACGATCGCGACCAATATGGCAGGTCGCGGAACGGATATTTTACTCGATGAAGCGGCACGACAACAAGGCGGCTTGTTCGTCATCGGTACCGAACGCCATGAATCGATCCGGATCGACAACCAGTTGCGTGGTCGGGCAGGTCGCCAGGGTGATCCTGGATTGACGCAGTTTTATCTTTCGCTCGAAGATGAACTGCCACGCCGTTTCGCGCGCGATCGCCTCGAGCGTGTGCAACAAAAAGTACGAAATACTGCCGGTCCGCTCACTTCGCGTGACGTCCGGGATCTATTGCAGTTCGCTCAGTCGACATGTGAATCTGTCAACCGAAGTGTTCGGGATGAACTCGTTCAGCTCGAAGAAGTCATCAGTGAACAACGGCAAGCGATCTATCATCTCCGGAACAGAATCGTTGATGCGACGTCACTCGAGGATATCGTTCAGCCATTTGCAGGACGTGTCTTGCCGTCGATCCTCGACCAAACACTCTCTGACGATCTCGTTCCAGAAGAATGGCCACTGGCTCTCGTCATGACAGAACTCGAGCAACTGTTACATCAACCAGTCACGTTAAAACGACTGGAGACGATCGACGAGATGAAACGACAACTCGAGCCGCTGATTGCTGAAACCGAAGCCCTACTTGTTGCCCATGTCACAGCTGAAAAAGAGACCGTCAAACGTTTCATCCTCCTTGCACTGGACGAGCAATGGACGCGCCACCTGACGGCGATGAACACTTTAAAAGAAGGGATTCATCTCCGCAGTTACGGACAAGAACAACCGGTCCGCATCTTCGAACGGGAAGGCATGGATTATTTTGAATATGCCATTGCAAGTTTCGAGAAACAGGTCCTTTCAGGCATCTGCCGCGCCGAACAGACACACGATAGCGAAGGAGAACTGCACCATGCACACGTCGAATGAAGTGTTCCGTCCCCCGCTCTACTTCACGGAGGACATGCCGATCGTCAAGGAAGATGAATACGTCTTTCGTCACGTCGTGAAACAACTGCCTGATCTAGAAGCCAATCAGATGGCAATCCATCTGTTTCAAGTCTTATCACACCGTCCGCTTCATGTCATCGCCTTGTTCCAAAACACGTTGTCTCGGTCGTTCCACCTGAATGACCTCGTCGTCCTTGCTTTATCCGGTGATGAACTTGTTGCTCGTAAAGTTCTCAGTATCGAGGAGGTCCCGGTCATCCTTCCGATGGCGACGTTACCGCTCTGGTTGACGTTTGAAGAAGACGAATGTTTCGTCGACCTCGAACAGTTGACGGAGCCGCTACAACTCGTCTTCTCAAGCGAGACTCTGACGGAGCTCTTCATCGAAGACGACTCCACGGAACTCGAGCAACGGATGATCCGCCAAGTCGCTTATTCGCATCCGACACCACCCGCAGACGGTTGGTCCCTCTTACCAGTTTCAATCACGCGCGAGCTAGACACTGTGACAGCAATCGTTCTCGTCCGTAATGCGAGCGATCAGACGCTGACACTCGAGGCGCTAACACTTGAACTAATGGATGACGAAACGCCAATCGCAGATGTCACCCATCCCGGACTCTCCTTACCCGCTTATAGTCAACAAGCGATCCGTCTCCGTTTTTCCTGCACTGCCCCGCACGTCGATGCTCTCGGACTTCGCTATCTCCCACCTTCTTCCTAAAAAAACGTCTCGGCACACAAGATGCCGAGACGTTTTGCTTATCCTTTTAAGAGTCCGATGACGCGGACGTTGATTGCTTTGGGTTGGAACGCGAGCATGTTTTCCATGTCTTGTGCGATCCGTTCTTGGACTTTTCCAGCTGTCTTGATGATCGACATGCCGTATTTGATATGCACGGACAGACTGACCGTGATGTCGCCACCGACATCTTCGACTTTTACGAGTTTGACCATCTGTTTTTCCTGCAGTTTCGAATCATCTGCTGTAAAGGCGATGCCTTCCGTTTCTTGAACGGCTACACCTGCGATGACCTCGATGACTTGTTGCGAGACGTTCACGACACCATCCGCATTATTTAAATTATATGACATACCTTCCACGCCCTTCGTCTAGTAATCCATCTATCTAAAGTGTAATGCATTCCGCTTTATTTTGAAAGGTCTTCCCGCTTCTCGACGATCGGACGAATGTCGATCTCAATCAAAGGACGGAGGACACGGACGACGAGCGGGTGTATGATGATGCCAACGATTAGTAAGGCGACGCCAATCATGATCAGTAAGGCAAGCCATGCTTGCGGAACGAACGCATCCGTTACGTATTGGCGCCACGCCATGACGAAGAAGACGTGAAGCAAGTAGACATAGAGACTGAGTTCCCCAGCTCGCGTGATGAGCGGCAAACGACGCATTGGAATTAACATCATGAAACCGAGCGAAGCCGCAATCGATAAGAGGTAGATGACGCTATGCTTGAGTACACCAACCCACGCGTCACTATCATATTGTTCGACATATGGGAAACGATGCTTGAACGCATTTGCAAAGTCAACGATTTCTTTCGGCGTATCACGCCATGCTTCGAATAACAGGAAGCCCATGACGGCTGCGAACGTGATACCACCAATCAAACGGACGTTCATCCGCCGCTTGAAATTCTTCGGCATCTCGAAAATCCGGATGAACTCGTGCTCCGATAGATAGTTCCCGAGTAAGAAATACGGATAGAACATGATCAACTTGCGAAGTGCTAAGAAGCCCGTGTTCTCAAGCTCGAACCCATATAACAAAGCGAACGCGAGACCAAACCAGACATATCCTCGCAAGCGGACGACATACGGCGTTACGATATACCAGACGACCATAACGAACAGATACCAAAGTGCCCAATACGGACGTAGTAGATGTGTTCCGATATTTTCCCCGGACAACAGTGGTAGTCCTTCTCCAAGTGTCGCCCAAGAACCAATTAAAATTTGCCAGACACAATAGACGGCAAATAATTGGATGACGCGTAAGTATTTATTTTCGCGGAAGAAATAACCGCTTAAGATAATGAATAATGGCATATGAAACGAGTAAATTAATAGATAGACCGTCTCGAGCAACTTTCCGTCATAATCAAACCGTAAATCCGTCAGCATGTGACCGATGACGACGAAAATGACAAGAAAACCTTTGATATTATCAAACCAAGGATTCCGATTCATGTTACACTACCCCTTATACTCCCTCGAAAGGAACGAATGTTTATGAAAAAGACACTCCTGATTCTATCCATCGTCTTGAACGTCGTTCTCCTTGCATTGTTACTGGGACGTAAACCGCTCGAAACCTTCGGAAGCGTCTTACCTGCAAAGAGTACGACTCCAGTCACGACATTCCAATACGATAAGAACCCGAACTATGTCCGTTTGAATAGTCTATTCCATACTTATCAATACCCAAAATCAGCGAACGCTGTCATGTTAGGTGACTCGATGACGAATTTTGCCGATTGGCGCATCTTGATGGAGGATCCGACAATCATTAATTTCGGGATTCCTGGCGATACGACAGAAGGCTTTTTGACTCGCCTCGACCTGATTCTCGAGATGAAACCAAAACGCGTCTTCTTGATGGGTGGCATCAATGACATCCGTCACTATACGCCGATTCCACAAATTACCGA
Organism: Exiguobacterium sp. EF_C8; assembly: GCF_054956715.1. Classification (NCBI taxonomy): domain Bacteria; kingdom Bacillati; phylum Bacillota; class Bacilli; order Caryophanales; genus Exiguobacterium; species Exiguobacterium sp. EF_C8. Next base: position 2,632,152 of record NZ_CM143264.1, read on the forward strand.
GAACATGACGACGATCGTGACGACACTTCGAAAAAATAACATCGACGTCATCCTCCAGTCAACCGTTCCTGTGGCTCCAAAATATTCGGACTCTGTCCGAATCAATCGTGATGTCGAAGCGTTGAACCGAAATTTACAAAATCTCGCTCAATCGCTTAAAATCCCATTCGTCGACTTGAGACCTGTTTTGACGAACAAACAAGGGTATCTTCAGAATCGCTTGACGTATGATGGATTACACCTCGTCGGTGGGGGTTACCTGCGCTGGAGTGATGCCTTAAAACCTTATGCGTTGCAAACAAACATAACAGCAAACAAATAAGCGATGGCGCATTAAAAAACGGCTCATCCCGGCAATCGGGATGCGCCGTTTTTCGATTCTTAGTCTTCTTGGTTTTTAACACCCATATAAGCTGCAACGCTTGATGCTGAGAAAACAGCAACAGCAACGATTCCGACAGCGATCCAGATAACCTGATCCATCATTTCTTCATATCCTCCTTTATGTAACCGCTCACTTCTACATTTAGCGTACACGAATTTCGTCAAGAAAGAAACACATTTTCCATGTCTAATGACTAGACGATTCGGGAAAAAGTAACTATAGTAGAAGGACAACTATAAATTGTCAGAAAATTCGATTATTTAACAAGGAGGTGTTTCTGATGGCCACTTCATTGCTTACGCCGAAAGTGACGTTACGACATCGAAGTACTCTCAACTTTGGATATTGGCTTGTCATCGGATGCATAGGATGGGTGATGCTTGCCCTCGTCACGAATGTTGGTACCGTTCTTGGTCGTCTTCCCTTATATGAAAGCATTCCCCTCGCGATCCTTGTACTTGGGCTCACAGGTATCGTACTAAAAATGGCGCGTGACGAGTGGTGGATTCATTATCTTGAACGTCAGACCCAGTATTATATCGGACATGAGACCGTGACCAGTTGGTGCACGACGATCGATAGCATGTGGCTGATCCGTAAGACGATGCGTCGTGAACTTCGCCTACTTTACCGGCAGCTCGCTCAGACGAAGGCATCGGAAGAAGTGAAACAGATCCTTGCCCTTCAGCTTGTCGAGCGTGGCGTGCTCATCGTCTACTCCCGTCCAAAAAGTGATCATCCCGCTTGAAGCGAAAAGAGGACTGCCCCATTACCTTCTAGAAGAGAAGCAGATGGGACAGTCCTTTTTTAGTGTTTTAACCAATCGGTTGCTGCTTCGATCGTCGGCATGACAAGTTGGTGTCCGTAGTTCGACCATGTGACATCGACTGATGCACCAGCCTCCTTCAAGAGTGCTGACAACTCTTCTGTTTCCTGAGCGGGACAGATTGGATCATTACTACCGGCGCCGATGAACACACGAACATTTGATAAGTCCGGTAACGTCACACCGCGACGTGGTACCATCGGATGCAGTAAGATGGCTTGTTTAAATAGTGCTTCTTCAAACAACATGTTCGCTGCGATGTTGGCCCCGTTCGAATAACCGACTGGAATCAGGCGATCGAGTGCGAAGTCACGTTCCGCTGCTTGTTCCTGTAAAAATTGAATCAATCGTGCTGTCCGTAAAGCGAGATCTTCTTCATCGAAGACGCCTTCTGCGAGCCGTTTGAAGAAACGTGGCATCCCGTTTTCCGAGACTTCTCCACGGACGGACAAGTAACCGGCTTCCGGATCAAGCAGCGAGACGAGTCCAATGAGGTCTTGTTCCGTTCCGCCTGTGCCGTGTAAGAGTAAAAAGATCGGTGCATCCATTGTTTTTGGCGCTTGATATAAATGAATCATATGAGTCTCCCCTTCGGTACTGTAATAGGTGTTACGTGATTCGTGATCGCGGTGCGATGCGCTTCAAATTGTTCCGGCAACTTCAAGCCTTCTCCAAGCATCTCGAAGTCTTCATCGATCGCGAACCCTGGATTGTCAGTTGCGATTTCATGGAGGATGCGTCCACGGTCATGGAAATAGATCGACGTAAAGTAATTGCGATCTTTTACTTCAGTCGTCTGCAAACCGAACGCGTTGATCGCCTTCATCCAGTCGAGTTGTTCCTCTTGATCGGTTGCGCGCCAGGCGATGTGGTGAACGGTTCCCGTACCCGGACGACCAACCGGCATCTGACCATGGACGACATCAATGACATTTCCAAACTCCCCTTCCGCAATGTACCGGTCAACGGTCTCCGTCCGTTTACTGAGGGTGAGCCCCAATGTATCGGTCAGTAATTTGGCTGTGTCTGATGGATCTCGCGACAGTAATGTCGCTCCCGCAAATCCTTTGATGGCGACGTCACGCGTGACACCGTCGATTTCATAGTGACTGCCTCGTCCCGCCTTGCGTTCGACGAGCTCGATTTGAAGACCATGTGGATCTTCGAACGCGATCTGTTGCTCTCCGAAACGAACTGTTTCTTCAAACGAGACGTTCTTTTGCGTCAGCCGTGCTTTCCAGAAATCCGATGCACCGACCGGAATCGCGTAAGCTGTCGTTCCGACCTGTCCGGCACCGACCTGTCCTCTCGCCATGCCTTTAAATGGGAAGAACGTGATGATCGTTCCGGGTGCACCAGACTCGTTTCCAAAGTAAAAATGGTACGTCCCTGGATCATCGAAGTTGACCGTTTTTTTGACGAACCGTAGTCCGAGAATCGTCCCGTAAAAATCAAGATTTTCTTGAGGATCGCCGACCATTGCTGAGATGTGATGGATACCTTGCGTTTTCATAGAATAGGTCCCTCCTTCAATCGTTACTGTTAACACAATAATAGTAACTAATGAACAAAAAGTAAACTAATTAGACTTGTTTCCATTTTCCCTGGAACCTTTACCCAATTTTGACCGTAGGACACTATGTAACAATGGTACACTTGTCGTGCAACAGACATCTTTATAAGGAGGTTCTTATGTTAGAAATCAAACACATCACGAAGCGTTTCGGCGATTTCACTGCCGTTGATGCGTTGACGATCGAAGTGCCACGCGGACAAATCTTTGGTTTGCTTGGTGCGAACGGTGCCGGCAAGACAACGACGTTCCGGATGCTACTCGGTCTACTCCAACCGACCGAAGGTTCGATCACATGGAACGGAGAACGCATTCCGACTTCAAAGATTGGATATCTTCCGGAAGAACGCGGATTGTATCCGAAAGTCCGAGTCGACGAACAACTCTTATTTCTTGCTGAACTCCGAGATATGAAACGGAAGGATGCAAAACGAGCACTGACCGAATGGCTCGAGTATTTCCAAATTCCTCAATATGAAAAAATGCGTGTCGAACAACTCTCAAAAGGAAACCAACAAAAAATCCAGTTGATCTCCGCCGTCCTACATAAACCTGAACTGCTGATTTTAGATGAACCATTTAGCGGACTCGATCCAGTCAATGCGGAACAATTAAAACGTGCCGTTAAAAAATTGACCGTCGATGGAACGACGATCGTCTTCTCGAGTCACCGAATGGATCATGTCGAAGAACTCTGCGAGCATGTTGCGATTCTCGATCATGGTAAGCCCGTCGTCGCTGGTTATCTTCCTGATATCAAGGCGAGCTATGGGAAGACCCGTGTCCTCTTGACGACGGATGCCCCACCACTCCTATGGGATAGCTTACCGGGTGTCCTTCAAGTTGAGTCGGACAATAATGGACATGTCGTCCAAGTTTCTTCAAAAGAAACCGCTGACCAACTTCTCCAACATATCGTCAGTGAAGGACACCATGTTGATCGTTTCGTCTGGGATCAATTATCCTTGCAGGATATCTTCATCGAGGAGGTCGGAAAACGTTATGAACCGTAAATTCCTGACTTTATATCGCTTCAATCTATTACAGAAACTACGTGCCAAAAGCTTTTTGATCTCAACTGTTCTGATGGTCCTGTTTCTCGTCGGCTTCGGCAATATCGAACGGATTCTCGACTGGTTCTCGGGTGACGATCCGAAAGTCGCCCTCGTCAGTGAATTATCGACAGACCTTCGCCCTGCCTTGAAAAAGGCTGGTGTCACCTCAGACATCACACCGAAGGAGTATACGGTCGCAGAAGCACGTAAAGCGGTCGATCGAGGCACGTTTGACGTCGTAGCGATTGTCCAAGATTCTTATGACGTGACGCTCGTTAGTGCTAGTCCTGAATCCGAGTTACAGACACAAGTCGCGACGGTCGTCAAACAAGTCCGTGATCAAGCGGTCATCACGGATGCGAAGATTGACCCGAACGTTCTTGCGTCACTCGCTAAACCCGTTCCCGTCAAACAAGAGTTGACGTCGACAGGTGGAAAAAGTGAAGACGAACTCTTTGCTGCCTCCGCGCTCGTTTATGTATTGTTGTTTTTGATGTACTTCACGATCGCGATCTACGGTGGAATGATCGTCACGGAAATCGCGAATGAAAAATCATCACGGGTCATGGAGTTGCTGATCTCTGCGGCGAGTCCGATCCAGCACATGCTCGCGAAGATTCTTTCAATCGCTACCGTCAGTCTCGTACAATTGTCGATTCTCGTCGGTGTCGGCTACTACAGTGCTCAAAGTAGCAGTTTATTCAATCAGTTATCACTCGATTCCTTAAGTGCCCGAACAATCATTTATCTGTTCGTCTTCTTCTTGCTTGGATACTTCCTATATGCCACGTTACTTGCAGCACTCGGTTCGCTCGTCAGTCGGGTCGAGGATGCGCAGCAAGTGACGTTACCGGTCATCTTGTTAATCGTCGCTGCCTTCATGATTTCAATGTTCAGTCTGAACGCACCAACGAATCAAGCCGTCGTCGTCTTGTCATTCGTTCCGTTCTTTACACCGATGGTCATGTTCTTGCGTGTCATGTTGACCGATGTACCGCTATGGCAAGTTTCGATTTCCCTCATTTTAATGCTGATCAGCATTTCGCTCGCCTTATTTGTCGGAACGAAATTCTACCGTGGTGGTGTTCTGTTCTACGGATCGAATCCGCTTAAACAATTACGCCGGATCTTAAGCGGACGCCGGTAACAGTTTACAAGACGAATCGTTTCCGCTATCGTTAGGTGAGAAAAAGCCTTTAGGAGGAACTACGTTATGCGGTCTCGTTTTTGGGCAGCGATCCTTTTCACAGCTGCTGCCATGGTCTCGTCACTTGTCATGTTCACGAAATTCCCGCAAGCGAGTGCGACATGGGAACTCGTCATTGCCTACGGAGGCATGGCGTTCGTCTCTAGCCTCTTTTGCTGGTCCTTCGTCGCGGTGCGCCGCCAGTCTTCCCGTTTATACGGTAGCTGGGTTGGTGTCTTCATCGCCGGATTGACTGTCTTACTTGTCTGTCTCGCGCGATTCGTCTTGCGTGGTGATGTGATGATGATTTTCAAGTGGCAAGCGATGCTCGGTAGCTTAACTCTCAATTTCGGCTATGTCGGTTGGGTACTCGTCATTGCGAATGCGATCATCGGTTTCATCATCGGTCGGACACGTCAAAAGACGCGTCGTCCACGTCCGATGCCACAACGTCAATAAAAAAGTCGCTGTCTTCTGAACGTCAATCAGAAGATAGCGACTTTTTTTCATTTTCGGTGATAACGAGAGCGGCTTTTCCGGTCGCTATAATCCGCATAATAAGTCGAACTGGACAAAGAAATCCCGTCCGTCATACGATCGAGGTATTCATCCAGTTGCATCATCGATGGTAATTTATCCTCAAATAACTCATACGTCTCTTCAGCTTGATCGCGTTGCAACTCTCCTGCTTCCATGACGGCTTCGACGAGCTCATGAAAGATCCGTTGCTCAGTGGCACTCATCGTCTGCTCGATCCGTTTGACATCCTCATCATACATTAAATCAAATAGACGCATTCGCTCCTCGAGCTGTTCCTCGACCCACGTTCCGTCTTGTCCGAGCGTCTGTTCATAAGCAAGCTTCATCTCTTCGAGCGGTGTGTTCTGTTGCATGATGAACTTTAACGACTCTCCCGTCCAGATATGCCGTGCCAAATAACTGGCATCGATGTTCAAGACGTCCGCTAATGCTTCGATGTAGGGTTTAGTTGGATAGACTTCGCTGAGTTCCGTCCGACGGATGAAATACGGTGCGACACCGAGGCGGTCAGCCAATTGTTCGATCGTAATCCCGGCACGCTCTCGTAAGATACGGATCCGGTCACCGTAACCCCGATATGGTGAATGGTTTAGCATACGATTCCCTCCCTTGTTCCTATGGTATCATCATACCCTTGAATCCGATGTCGGATACATCGAACTTTTGGATGAATTCCGGAACAGATGGCGTGGGTAGCGTAACCAAATCGGTAGGACACTTAAAAAGTATCCGATCGTGACGATACTGATCCAAAATGCGGCTAAGTTGAGGAATGATCCGACCTGTAGTCCGGCTCGGGTCACGACGACTTGGAACAATAAGAAAGCATGAAAAACCGAGATCAGGTACGGAATGAGTAAGACCGCACCATACTTCATGAGCAAGTAACGGCGGATATTCCCGGAATCGAACCCTAACGCAAACAATGTCTTCATTCGTTTTTGTTCTTGTTCCGCTGTCATCTGCATCCACACATGCAGGAAACTTGCATTGATGACGAACAACCAGATCGTCAGGAGGATGACGACGAACGTGACGAGGCGCACGATCCGGATGCCGTCGATCTCATCCTCCGTCTCATTGATCAACTGATAAGGAACCGACTGTTTTCCATCTAGCTTTGCTGCAGACTGGATGTTGCGGACAATCTTCATCCACTGTTCCCAGTCCTTTGTTCCGTAATCATGATAGGCTGGCGTATCAAAGACGACGATTTGACGGACAGGTTGCTTCAGTGTTTGAAAGACGGCATCACTGACGACAAACATCGTCTCGATCCGGTAGTTGTAACCGAAGACTAAATCATGGGAAGCAGCGGGAAGCAATTCAAAGTCGGCTTTTTCCATCGCCTGTTTCGCTTTTTTCATCGTCGGCGTGTTCTCTTCCAGTTGTACTGGACGTGCCGGTACGAAGAAACTCTGTCGACCGGTCGCTGTCCGCTCCTGAAAATGCAGTTGACGCATCATCTTGTTGTACGCTGAAATCGGCAAGAGCACCCGTGTTCCATCTGCCTTCACTTGAATATCTTGCTGGTAGCGATCCGGGAACGCCTTGGTCATCGTCTGCTTGATATCCTTCAATCGTTTCGTCGGCTGAGCGGACTCTTCATAATAGACGAGACCGAATTGGTTTTGTGACGATAAATCGAGTCCGACCAATTGAAATAAGAAAACGAGACCGACTGCTGTCAGCGCACACGACGTCAAAATCGTTCCGAGAGCAATCAACGTACTATTCGTACGAAGTTGATTGGCGATTTCCGAGACGATCAGCTTCCGAAGCGACAGACGACGAGGACGGTATAATTGGGTCAACCACGGTAAGACATACCGGCAAATGAAGAACGATCCGATGAAGATGACGAGGGGAAATACGATGTAAAATTCGTACATCCGAATGAATGCGAGCGTATACCCGTAGATCAGAGTCAACAAAGCAATGACTTGTATCAGAATCCAGATCCGTCGTCGAAACGGAGACCGTAATCGAACCGGTCGGTCGGGACGAAAGCGATAGATTGCGAGAACGGTTGCCGTCAGTAAGACGATGAGGGCACCACCAATCAAGGCGAGGATTGCATAAAATGATAACTCGAATTCAATCGGTGGCAAGAACATGACCTTAACGACAGAAAGTAATAACATCTTCGTCAAGACGTTTCCAAGCACCAGTCCAGCCGTAATCGCAAATCCACCGACGATCAAGACTTCAATCAAAAAGTACTTCAAGAAATGGGACAGTCCACTGCCGAGTGTTCGCATCGTCCGCAAATCATTCTTACGGTGCTCAAGCATCGTGTACGTCGTCGAATAAATGAACAGGATACTAAAGAGTAAGATGATCAGCTCCGCGGTGAAAACGAAGAAAATCGTCAGCTCGATGACCTGGTTCAATTGACTCAATACCTTGGCGACATTTTGGAACGATCTATTCGTCAACAAGTTCCAATAACTCGTCACGATTGTCATCGCGATAATAATTGTCAAGGCGTAACCGTAGTACAACCGCTGATAGCGGCGGATGTTACGTAGGGCGTATTGCAGATAATTGATGCTCATCCCCTCCTAATAACGATAATGATTCGATGACCCGTTGGAAAAAGATACGTCGTGGCTCATCACGGAATAATTCCGTCTGAATGCTACCGTCTTTGAGAAACAAGACATGATTACAGTACGACGCGACTTGCGGATCATGCGTCACGATGACCATCGTCATCCCGGTCGCATTCAACTCGGCTAGGACGTCCATGACATGTTTCGTCGATTGGAAATCGAGTGCTCCGGTTGGTTCATCCGCGAGTATCAGACGCGGGGTATGGATCAAGGCACGACCGATTGCCGTTCGTTGTCGTTGTCCGCCACTTACCTCATCGACCTGTTTATCGAGCAGATCGTCAATCTGTAGACGACGTGCCAACTCTTCCATCTCTTCCCGCGCGAGCTTCGCCTTTTTCCCCGACAGCATCAACGGAACGAGCATGTTTTCACCGAGTGTCAACGAGTCGAGTAGATTGAATTCCTGAAAGATGATCCCGAGCGTCTCGCGCCGGAAACGTGTCATCTCTTTTCGCTTGAACGTCGCTGTATCGACGCCATCGATCAGAATCGATCCCCAGCTCGGTTCGTCAAGTGTCGCAAGCAAGTTGATCAGTGTCGATTTGCCACTACCGGACGGTCCCATGACGGCAACCATCTCACCTTCCTCCACCCGAAAGTTCAAATCGGTCAACGGTTGCTCCGTCACCTTTCCAGGATAGACCTTCCCCAATTGTTTGACTTCAATCATGTGCGCGACCTCCTACTAATCGAATCCGGCATGTCGTGCCGACACCTTCTTCACTCTCGAGTTCGATCTCGTGCCCGAGCTTCAAGCAAACTTGTTGGACGAAATACAAGCCCATCCCGGTCGATTCCCCGTAGCGGCGCCCATTCTCACCCGTGAAGAACGCATTAAAGACACGCGGAACATCTCGTTTCGGAATTCCGACACCATCGTCTTGAATCGACAAGACGACCTGCCCCTTTGTCACCTCTGCCGTCAGAACGACTTCTCGACCATGCCCCGTTGTATACTTGATCGCGTTCGTCACGAGCTGTAAGACGAGGAAACGAAACCACTTTGCATCCGTATAGACATACACGTCCTCGGCGATGTCGAGTTTCGGGTAGACCTGGTTTTTGACGAACAATCGTTTTTCTTGATTGATGATGCTCGTCACGAGCGGCTTCAATACCAGTCGTTCCGCCTTCAAATCTGTCTCGATTGCTTCTAAGCGTGACGAATAGAGCATCTGATCGAGTCCACTGCGTAACCGATCAACCTCTTGACGTAAATCCGCTTGATAGTGTTCCCCTGGATGTTCGAGGATCAGTTCGATGACAGATAATGGTGTCTTCATCTGATGAATCCATTGATCGACATACCGATGTCGTTCCTTTTCTTTTCGTCGCTCAGCAAACAGGCTATTGCGAAACAATGTCTGTTGCCGCTCTAAAAATTGTTCGACGGCAACGGAAATCGGTTCTTCGCTATCACTACGAATCGGTTCTGCGACTGACTGGACCGGTTGTTGCATCCGTCGTAACAGCGGAAGCATGCTGAAGAAACGATAGCTGAGATAAATCAAGAGACCGATGCTGTTCAAGAGGACGATGTAAAAAAATGCTGACGGACGATAGAGGTCGTAGAGCCATAAAATAGCGTATAAAATGAGCATCTGTCCGGTAAAGAAGATGGTACCCGGTATCACGTGCCGTAAAAAAAGCTTCATGGCTCAAGAACCAGTTTATAGCCGACACCTCGAACCGTCTCTAGACCAGCAACTCCGATTTCTGCAAGTCGCTTACGGACACGGGTGATATTTACATTCAATGTATTCTCATCGACAAACGCTTCGTCATCCCAAATCCGTTCGAGTAAGTCACCCCGACTAACGATTCGTGGACTTGCCGTCAGCAGCATCTCAAGGATCAGCCCTTCTTTTTTCGACAGCTCGATCGACTGTTCCCCGTACTCGACGATATAACGGTCTAAGTACAGTGTGACACCCTCTTTCGTCACCGTCCGCTCATCCGCCTCGTTCGACAACGTGCCATACGCCCGGCGAATCTGACTTTTAATCTTCGCGATGACGACCGCTCCTTGGAACGGTTTGACGATATAGTCATCAGCACCATATTCGAGCGCCATGACTTGATCCATCTCGCCGACACGTGCCGAGATAAAGAGAATCGGTGCCCGTGTCTTCATCCGTAATTGCCGACACCAATAGAAACCGTCGAACTTCGGTAAATTAACGTCTAATAAAATGACATCAGGATTCGTTTCCTCGTAGATCGCGATGACATCCCCTCGTCCATCTTCGACGACGACCTTAAAATCATAACGTTCGAGTAGTTCCTTTAATAATGTCGCGATCTTCACATCATCTTCGACTAATAAAATCGTATGCATCGTTCACGTCAACTCCTTCTGTTTCTATCATAACGAACTCAAAAAGGACTGGAAACGATTATTCCGTTTCCAGTTCTGTGTATCCGTATTTAGTTCATCCCGTCACGATGCGGCGGTAAGCCCGAACCGTGACGATATAGTAGATCAGATAGACGATCGTATAGCAAACAATCGCAAGTAATGTCGGACGGACGATATTGTAGTTCAACAGTTTCTGCAGGACTTGCATCGCAACTAGACTATGAACGAGTCCGAGTACATACGGTAAAGAGAAGACGAATCCGACGAGGCGACGGATGATACCCGTTTGTTCCTTTTCATCGACACCAATCTTTTGAATGATCGCAAACCGTTGTTTCGATTCTTCTGCTTCCGCGAGCATCTTAAAGTAGATGATTGAACCTGTCGCAAGCAAGAAGACGAGACCGAGGAAGCCGGCAGCAAACGCAAGCAAACCGGTCGTTGCCGTCGTCATCGTATAGACCGGATAGTACGCTGCCATCTCTGTATCCGCTTGTTTTCCATACAGTTGCGTTAATTGCTTTATCAGTCCATCGTCATGACGTTCATCCGAAAACTGATAATTCGTCAGCGTAAAACCTTTTTCCGGCATCTTTGCAAACGCATCGTCGTTTACGACGAGGGCAAGCCGCTGTTTCTCATAAAGTTGAGCGATCGGTAGATTCGTCGCAGCGGTGATGCGAAAGGACTCATGGACATCCTTGATTTTGACACCGACCGGCGATTTGACTTTCATCTTCAACAAATCGTTTCCTTTAAATGTTTCAAGGACGATTGCTTCGCCTCGTTTTGGTTCTTTAATGACCGTTTGACCGTTTGCTTTCGCAAGCTTCACGTAATCCGAGTAATTGACGTAACTGAATTGCCCTGGCTGATCTTCGTAAGCATAGGTTTGATAATAGCGTGTGAACGTCAGCGGGTTCGGAAGCTCAGTCATCTTGTGATCGACGTTCTTGACGTTGACCATCGTCCGGCTGTCGATCTTCTGGTCGGACTTTGCAATCAGCTGTTCCGCTTCCGCTTGTTTACTCGCAATCGACAGACTGTACGGGACTTGCTCCTCGACAGTCTGATCGATGAAGTAATAGATCGATGTCGCTGTACCGACTGTCGTCAATGTCACGGCAGTAATGACCGTGATCGTCGACAGCATGACAGCGTTCGATTTGATTCGTGACAGCAATTGTCCGTGCAGAATCAAATTCGTTCCTTTGAAATGTCGCGCTTGATTACTTAAGAGGCGTAATAAGAAGATCGTGAAGTAACTCATCGTTCCAAATGTCCCGAGGATCACACACAGCATCAAGAGCGGTGCGACAATCGTAAAGTGATCCATCAACGGTTGTCCCGTCAAATAGTAACCGATACCAATCAAAACGACCGAAAGCACGGCTAGGATCGGATGGACTTTCGGAAGGGATTCCGCTTGTTGCTCTGCCTTGAACAATTCAATCAATGTAAAACGATAGATCGTCCGGGCTGAACGTAAGGCAATGATCAGGAAAATCAAAAGGAAGACGCCGATCGTCTGCACGACGGAAGCTCCGCTGATCGTAAAGGTCGCATCGACTTGCATCGCCATGACGGAAGCCAGCAACTGTACGAAATATTTCGATGCGACTGTTCCGATCGCAATCCCGAGGATCAGGCCAATCACTCCATACCCCATCGTCTCAAGGAAGATCAGTCGGGCGATCTGTCCCCGCTCTAAACCGAGCAACGCGTAGAGACCGATTTCCCGCTTACGGCGGCGTAAGAAGAAGTCACTTGAATACCAGATGAAGATAGCAGAGAAAAGTGCTAGAATAACACTCGCTCCAGTAAAGACCGTTCCTAATTTTCCGTACAATTCATTCGCCTGAAGCATCGCTTCGTTTGATCGAATCGCGAGGAACGTGTAGTAAATGAGAATCGCGAACGTGACCGCACCGAGGTACATCACGTTTTGACGGATGTTTTTTAGATTTTGAAACGCCAGTTTAGACAAACTCACGGACGGCACCTCCGAGTTCGCGTTGGACTTCCATGATCTGCTCGAAAAAATCCTTCTGTGAACCGAAGCGATGGACTTCCTTGAACAGCTCTCCATCCTTGACGAACAGAATTCGTTCTGCATAAGACGCCGTCATCGGGTCGTGTGTCACCATTAAAATCGTCGCGCCTTCGTCGTTTAGTGACTGCATCGCTTCAAGCAATCCTGTCGCTGACTTTGAATCAAGCGCACCGGTCGGTTCATCCGCTAAGATGAGTGACGGATCATGAATGATCGCACGGGCGGCAGCCGTCCGTTGTTTTTGTCCTCCCGATAGTTCGACCGGACGTTTATCGAGTAGGTCCTGGATACCGAGTTGATGCGCCACACGATCGACACGCTCTAAGATCATCTTTTTATCGACGTTCGCGAGTGAGAGTGGTAAGGCAATGTTTTCCCGGACCGTCATTGTATCGAGGAGATTGAAATCCTGGAAGATGAAGCCAAGTTGTTCCCGGCGGAAACGTGCCAATTGTTTTTCCTTCATCGCCGTCACGTCTGCTCCATTGATTAAAATCGATCCGTCCGTCGGCTGATCGATCGTCGACAGCAGATTAAGCAACGTCGATTTCCCGGCACCGGACGGTCCCATGATACTGACGAATTCCCCTTCATGGACACTGAGCGTCGTCGGACGTAGTGCTTCGTGGCGTGCCGTTTTCGTTTGATAGGTTTTTGTGATCTGTTCTGCTCGTAAGATTGCTTTCATCTGTAATGCCTCCTGTGTTTGATTCGTTACACTCAGTCTAGTCCTTCCATGCTTTTCTCAAAATGGACTTTACTTTCACTTCTCTTACAAAACGGTAAGACAAGGGAGGAGACATCAAAAAAGCCCCCATCCGTGAGGGATGGAGGCGTGTCGTACCTTATTTATGTGTTGCTTTGAAGAGCTCTGTGTCGCCTGCGACAACAGAAGTTCCTTCAGCTGGTACAGCTGAAAGCGTGAATTGATCGTGATTCGTCACGATGATCGGTGTGATCGTCGATGGTGCGTTTGCACGGATGTACTCGAGATCGAACTCGACGAGTACGTCTCCTGCTTTGACTTTATCACCTGACTGGACGTGAGCCGTGAAGCCTTCGCCTTTGAGGTTAACTGTATCAAGACCAACGTGGATCAAGAGTTCAAGACCATCTTCACCTTTTAGACCGATTGCGTGTTTTGTCGGGAAAATCGTTTCAACCGTTGCGTTGATCGGCGAGACGACTTTACCTTCTGTTGGCTCGATCGCGACACCGTCGCCCATCATTTTTTGAGAGAAAACTTGATCGGGTACGTTCTCGATGTTGACGATTTTACCTGTAAGTGCAGAAGCAATTTTCGTGTTTCCTGCGTCGTTACCACCAAACAATTTTTTTAAGAATCCCATGATACTATCCCTCTACTTTCTCGATCGTTTTTCTTCCGAATGGAAGTTTCGATTTTTTATAGGAGTAAGCTGTTAGACAGCTCGCTCACGTTCTCACAAAAAGCATACGTTTGTCCCTCTGGTTTTGCAAGTATTTTTGTGTGATAATAGTTAGAAATCAAAAGGAGGCGCTTACATGTTGCCATTTTCAGAAATTACATATGTCCGTCCTGATCTTGCTTTGCTTGAAACATCGATGAATCAAGCAATCGCTCGACTAACGGAAGCCACACAGGTAGATGAAGCAAACGCAGCCATCACTGAGATTAATACCCTCAGAAATCAATTTGAAACGGCAAGCCAGCTCGTCGAAATCCGTCATACGATTGATACACGCGATACGTTCTATGAGATGGAACAAGGGTTCTTTGATGAAGCAAGCGCGATCTATCAGGGATATGTCTCAAGCTATTATCAAGCGTTGACGACGCATCCGCTTCGCAATGAACTCGAACGGACGCAAGGCAAACAGTTATTCCTAATCGCGGAAGCGAGCTTAAAGACGTTTTCGGAAGAGATCATTCCAAAGCTCCAAGAAGAGAACCGTCTCTCAAGCGAATATACGAAACTGATGTCTTCTGCTCAAATCGAGTTTGACGGGAAGACGCTTAACTTATCGCAGTTCGGTCCTTACCTCCAATCACCAGACCGGGCTGTTCGTAAAGCAGCTTCAGAAGCCCGCTATGGCTACTTAAAAGAGCAAGGGGAAACGATCGATACAATTTACGATAAACTCGTTCGTATCCGGACAGACATCGCAAAGACACTCGGTTTCCCATCGTTCGTCGAACTCGGATACGCACGGATGCTTCGCGTCGATTACAATCAATCGATGGTTGAACAATATCGCGAACAGATCCTTGAAACGATCGTCCCGCTCGCGACACAACTTAAAGAACGCCAGCAACGACGCATCGGTGTCGATCACTTATACTACTACGATGAAGGATTCGCCTTCAAGTCTGGGAACGCGACACCTAAAGGCGAAGAGTCATTCATCATCGAAGGCGGCAAAAAGATGTATGCGGAGATGTCACCGGAGACGAACGAGTTCTTCAACTACATGCTCGACCGGGAAGCACTCGATTTAACGGCGAAGCCTGGAAAAGCGGGCGGTGGGTATTGTACCTACATCGCAGACGAAAAACTCCCGTTCATCTTCTCGAACTTCAATGGAACGGCAGGCGACATCGATGTCCTGACACACGAAGTCGGACATGCGTTCCAAGTCTATGAGAGCCGTCACCTGACTGCTCCAGAGAGTGCCTTCCCGACGTATGAAGCGTGCGAGATTCACTCCATGTCGATGGAGTTCTTTGCTTATCCATGGATGGAAGAATTCTTCGGTGAAGAGACGGCGAAATACAAATTCAATCACCTCGCAGGAAGCGTCACGTTCCTTCCATACGGCGTTGCGATTGATGAGTTCCAGCACGTCATCTACAACCAACCGGAATTGACACCAGCTGAGCGTCGCGAAGCATGGCGGACGATCGAGAAGAAATATTTGCCGCATCGTGATTACGAAGCGAATGATTATCTCGATTCAGGTGCCTGGTGGCATCAGCAAGGGCACGTCTTCGGAAGTCCCTTCTACTACATCGATTACACGCTCGCTCAAGTCTGTGCCTTCCAGTTCTATGCTTGGATGGAACAGGACCGGGAAGCGGCTTGGACATCATATCTCGATCTCTGTCGTGCCGGTGGATCGGAAAGCTTCCTCACGCTCGTCGAGCGCGCTGGATTAAAGTCTCCGTTTGCACCAGGTACGGTTGAAGCAGCGGTCGCACCGGTCAAAGCGTATCTCGAACAAGCAGACGACCTCGTACTCGATCGCGTTTAATAATTATTTTCATCAATATAAAGTTCACGCTTACAACGAACGTTTCTGTCATCCCCGCTTTCCACAGGCGGGTGATAAGCCGCGCCACCTCGCATTTCATGCGGTCTGTCGGGTCTTATCTAGCCCTGACGAAAGCGAAAATCGTGCTTTCTTTTCCTGTAGGAGTCGAGGGTGAACATTCACGTTCTCTATTTATCGAATGAAAAAAGGTGACTTTCCGGACTGGAAACTCACCTTTTTTCATTTTAAGACACATACATATTAAACTCATGAATCATAATAGACTAATTTCATTCAGATAGAAACTTTTGATGGTACTTCACGTACCAGACTCGAAACTCGTCGGCTGGAATCGGTCTTGAATAATAGAATCCTTGCGCATACTCACAGTCAAGCACTCGCAAATGATCAGCTTGTTCAAGTTCTTCGATTCCTTCAGCGACGACGTCATACTTCAGCGTATGTGCGAGCTTGATGATCGTCTCGATGAGCGGTGCGTTCGAGCATGCATCCGGACCACTGATGAACGAACGGTCAATTTTCAGTCGCTGAATTGGCAAGCGACTCAAGTACGACAAGGAAGAATACCCCGTACCAAAGTCATCAATCGCAAGACGATACCCCATCTGATGCAACTTCTGTAACGCATCAAACACGCGTGTGTCTGAAAAGACACCGAATGATTCCGTAATTTCAAGTTCCATCCGTTGTTCGATTCCCGGATGAACTTCTCGGACATCAGTCAGATAATCGACGATCCGACCGGAGACGAGTTCTTTGACGGATAAGTTCGCTGAGACGCGTAGTACTCCGAGTTCCGTATCCTTCCACTCTTCGACTTGTCGGACCGTTTCGGCAACGACCCACATCCCGATCTCTTCAATCAACATCGATCGTTCGGCAATCGGAATGAAGATCGCCGGACTGATCATCCCCCGTTCAGGGTGGAACCAGCGCAGGAGCGCTTCACAACCATCGACCTGACCGGTCGCGAGATTGATTTGTGGTTGATAGAACAATTGTAGCTCGTTCTTTTCGATCGCGTCCCGCAGTTCTCCTTCGAGGACGACGGATTCGAGATACTCGGCACTCATCCAGGATTCGAACCAGACCGGTCCGCCTTCTGTCTGTTGCTTCGCATGCTGCATCGCGATATCAACCGAAGATAATAAGGACGTGACGGCTACTGCATCATCGGGGTACCGCACCATACTCATACTGATGCTGACATTGACATACTCTCCATCGATCTCATAGACGTGTTCGATGACTTGCTTCAATTTCTCGTAATCAACGATATCCTGTTGTGCAACCAACACGGCGAATTCGTCTCCCCCGATTCGTGCGGCTTGTCCCGTTCCGATGAAATGATGTTTGAGTCGATTGGCGAGATCTTTCAAAATCTGATCGCCTGCACCATGTCCGTAAATATCGTTGATCCGCCGGAATTGTCGAACGCTGATGGTG
This sequence comes from Exiguobacterium sp. EF_C8, assembly GCF_054956715.1. Classification (NCBI taxonomy): domain Bacteria; kingdom Bacillati; phylum Bacillota; class Bacilli; order Caryophanales; genus Exiguobacterium; species Exiguobacterium sp. EF_C8. The sequence goes on from NZ_CM143264.1 coordinate 2,649,445, forward strand.
ACGAGTTCTCCCGGCTGAGGTGCTTTCAACGCATCTGCCATCTTTTGTTCAAAGCCATTTCGGTTCAACAGTCCCGTCAACATGTCAAAGAGTGCGAGTTGTGTGATCCGTTCTTCGCGCCGGAACTGATCCGTTTCATCATGACAGGATAAGTAAAGTGCAACGCCTGTATCGTCTTCTTTGTTTGCGACATGGACGATGTTGACGAACATGTTTAAGATTTCTTCATCGAACAACATCTTGCAACGAATCGTTTGACTATGGCCTTCCAATGATTGCTTCAACGCTCGCCGCATCCGATTCAAATCAGCCGGATGGATCAGTTCTTCGATCGTCCATCCGGCCGTCGCTTTCGTCAATTGTCGAAAGCGTTCGTTTCCGTTCACAATCGTATAGTCAGATGACATCGCAAGAATCGGATCTGTATTTTGTGAAAAGAGCGACTCGATTTCCGCTTTTTTCTGCTTGATTTCTTTTGTTTTGGCATCATTATGATCGAGCAACCCGGCGATGATGGCCGTCATCGTCCGAAACGCTTGGACGACAGGTTGAAAATCATTTCGCTCCGGTACGTCATAACCGGATTGCCGGCGGTCTTCTGCAAAGGTATTCGCTTCTCCTTTCAGTAAGGATAGATCTTGGCGAAAGGCGCGTAATAACGATAAGGTCAAAATCAACAGTCCAAGAATTAAGACACTGGTTGCACCAAAGAGAAGCCAGGCATTGCGAATGATGTGATGGCCTCGATCCTGCATTTCTTGTGCGACTTGGTTGAGTTCTTGATCGTACAGACGATACATACTCGATTCATATTCTTCCGCTTGTCCTGCCAAAGCAGCGTAGGTCTCGACTTTTGGAGCACGTAATAGATCATCGAGCGTTTGTGTATAGGCAGCCATCTGTTCCCGCATTGTTGCGACATCTTGCCGTCCCGTATCGTCCTGAAGAGGAATCACATCATACAATGATTTGATGAGTGATGCCTGGCGTATCGGTAAATCAATCCGCATCTGCTGAATCCGTAATCGATCAATCGAGCTCGGTTCTTCCTTTTGACGGGCATCTTTTAAGATTTCAGCTGATTTCCCAAGTTGTTCCTCCATCAGAATCAAATTGGAGAAGACATTATAATAAGATCCTGTCTCTTTGCTCAGTACGAGTTGATTGAAGATGATTTCACTCTTGAAATTCGTCATCGTCGTGAAGAAGCGATGGTTCGATTCATATCCTTGCCGTTGAAGCTTCTTGACTTCCGCCAAGACTTCTCCCTGTGCCGACCCAGTCGCTTTCATGTTCGGTAGACGATCGGTTAGTTGTTCCAATGCACGATCGGATTGTTTGGACGCTTGTAGAACATCCGTGTCCTCATTCAATGATGAAAAATAATAGCGTGTCACTTCTTGTTCAGCATGATTAAATGGTGTCACTTCAGCAATCGTTTTTCCTGATGCTTTGAAGCGATAACCTTCTTCGAGTGTTTTCATCAAATGTTGACATGCGACGATCAATGCTAATAACCCGATGATCGCAATCATCCATGAGAACGTTTTATAGTAGGAGCGTCTTCGAAAAGCTTCTACGATGAAGACTGGTGATAAACGTCGCAACACATCGTCCTCCCTAAATTGTCATTATGTTTCTATATCGTCGTCTCATACTGATTCCTGAAGTCGTTTTGGGTCAATAAAAAGCACGTCTTCCCACATTTCTGCGAAAATAAGTGCTTTTTTTACTAGTTTTATTCTTTTTTAATAACTGACGTTCTCACGCGCTACTTTTTTAGCAAAATAATCGATGATGTCACGTCGTCGGATAATCCCGATGAAATGTCTTCCGTCATCGATGACGGGTACGAAATTTTGATCCGTGATGACTTCAATCATCTCTTCCATTTGCGCTGTGATCGAGACCGGTTTATAACGGACGCGTTGTTTGATATCGGTTAAACGTGTCTGCAAGACATGGTCATAATCGGCATGCTCGAGATTTGCTTCGAGCGCCCACAAGACATCGCCTTCTGTCAGCGTTCCTGCGTATTTCCCTTTATTATCAACGAGTGGGACTGACGTAAAACGATGATGTTTCATCTTTTCTAGTGCTTGTCTGACCGTTGACTCAGGATCTAAATATTTCACCTCATCTTTAGGTAATAAGAAAAAAGCAATATTCATTTCTGTTCCTCCCTAGCCACTCTGTGACACCCTTTTCATTTTATCATGAACCCTGCTCCGATTCATTTCTCAAATGATGAAAATCTCTACATAATTCCTTCATATTTGGTCATACTATTCCGATATTCCAAGTAGACAGAATTTAAAGACTATTTAGTTAGGAGAATACATATGCGCCTCCCGATCACGCGTCGCCTGTTCATCGGGCTTATTTTATTGCCCGCTCTCACTCTCGGTGCCTCGACCTGGTTTTCTTATGATCAGACGAGCCAAACCGTCGATCAGCTTGTAGACTCGACGTCACAAACCGCTTTGAAGCAACTCGAACAATCCTTTACACGAATCATTGATGATACGAAAAAGGATACGACCTTACTCGCAGGTCTTCCGTTCAACCGAGCGGACGGCGCTTTACCGAACTACACGGATCAAACGAAACAACCCGATCCGGCTACTCCTCCGACGCAAAAAGCGAGCGATATCTATAGCGTCCTAGAAAAGTACGGTTCATCGAAAATCGAAAACTCCTTCATTCAGTATGCGGATACCGCTGGTGGTTATCTCAACTGGCCAAAACAAGCGGCAGCACCTGGGTACGATCCACGCAAGGAAGACTGGTACAAACAAGCACTCGATAACTCTAGCACCGTCATCATGAGTGAACCGCATTATGATGCGGCAACGAAACTATCCATCATCGGCTTCTCAAAAGCAACACTAGATGCACAGGCGAATATCAAAGGTGTCTTATCCATCTATAAAAGTATCGATCGCCTAGCAGAAGACATGAAGCGGATTGAAATCGGACAAAAAGGATTCGTCTTCAGCTATACCCAAAATGGGAAGATTGTCACCCATCCGAATAAAAATTATTTCTTCAAAAACGTAACGCAGATGAAAGAAGACGGAAAACCTTATTTCTCTGCTCCTAAAGCAATGATGGAACAAGAGTCGGGTTCGAACATCATGGACGTCGCCGGTACAAAATCCGTCGTCATCTGGCAGACCTCGTCAAAAACAGGCTTTAAGTTAGCTGTCGTTCTTGACTATGCTTCCTTGTATGCACCGAAAGAAGAAATGCTCAGTCAATCGTTGATCAACTTCGTCGTCGCGATCGCCTTAGCCACGTTGATTGCTTGGTTGATTGGTCGATCAATCAATCGTCCTTTATCAACACTCCGTCAAGAAGCACTTGCCATCGCCTCTGGTGATTTACGGACGCCAAAGCGTCCGACACGTTTCATCCAAGACGAGTTGACGGATCTCACCGAGAACTTTGACGCGATGCGGGCTCGACTACGTCAAACAATTCTCGCTTTGACGACTTCAGCGACGACCGTCCGGGATGCATCTGCCGAACTCTCCACGAATGCAACGCACGTCCAAACAGCTTCTCTGCAAATCGGACGAACGATGGAAGAGATCGCGGCGGCTGGTGAAACACAGACGAAACAAGCAGAGCGCTCGTCCCATGCCGTTCATGGCGTCAAGGAACGGTCGACGGCCATGCAACACGTCGCGTCAACGACATTATCGGAAGTCTCGACCGTCGCTTCCGCAGCCGTTCGCGGAAGTGATGTAACGAAACAGACGATCGCCGATTTACTTGATCATTCCGTCTCACTCGAACAGGAAATCCAAAATACGTCCGACTTCCTCGGTAAACGATCGGATGAGATTGCCAAAGTCCTTGGCACACTACAAGCAATCTCGAGTCAGACGAACTTGCTCGCCTTGAATGCCGCCATTGAAGCAGCACGCGTTGGCGAACAAGGACGCGGATTCGCTGTCGTTGCGAGTGAAGTCCGAAAGCTTGCGGAAGAGAGTGACGCTTCTGCGAAGCAAATCAAACAACTCCTCGATCATATCCAAGACGAGACACAGACCGCGATGGGTGCGATGCACCATGTCATGGATGATTTGAAACGATCGCTTGATTCCGTCAAGACGACCGGTGACGATTTCGAGCAAATCGCGGGTTCCGTCCAACATGTCTCACGCCGGACAGAAGAACTGACCGGTGACATCCATACGTTGACGCAAGCGACGGAAGAAGTCTCAGACGCCATGGGGACGATTCTCGCTTTGACGGAAGAGAATGCCGCAGGTCTTGAGACGAGTAGTGCGAGCATTCAAGAAACGAACGCAACACTCGAATCCGTGACGTCTGCCGCTACGCATCTTGCAAAGATTGCTGGTAATCTCCATCAACTGACGCTTGATTTCCAACTCGACGATACGGAAACATTGGTTCACGACTCCGTTGAAGAGGTCATACATTCGGAAGAATCCGTCTTGTATGAGGAAGCAGCTGTCGCATCACTTGACGAGGAACGACATGATTCGGATTTAAAGGTTCCTTCGTCTTCATCCGAATGATTTTTCAGCGAAGTCTTTTTTGAAAGGCTTCGTTTTTCATTGTTTCGTTCTCGACTATCCGCGAAAGAGGACATACACTAGAAGCAATCCACTATATTTCGAAAGGAGTCGTGTCATGAATCGCTTGTCGACGTCTGACTTGACGCAAATCGCAGAGCACCTCTACGGGATGACTGGTTTTTTCGTCACGTACCGAGATCATCACGGTACTCCGCTGTCGTTACGTCCAGAAGCTCCATCTCATCCGGGAACCTTACTGATTGAGAACGAATGGCCAGTACTAAAAAAGACTCCTCTACTCTATACCCTGAAAGATGGTACAGCTTACCTCTTTTTAGATGTTCCGGAACAAGGAATGTACCGAATCGGTCCGGTTTTACTACAATCGGCTCTTTTTCGGGCACACATCCAAGATGAAGCCTACCATCAGTTCTATAAAGCCTTACCACGTACGACGGAGAATCGACTGATTGACTGTGCTCACTTGATGTATCGCTTGTTACACGGGGAAGCTCTACCGAAGCGCGAGATCGAACAACAGTCTGATATTCAGGAAGCCGAAATCCCTCTCGTCGCAGACGCCCCTTCCCATACAGGCGTCACGGCGTATCGAAAAGCCTGGCAACGGGAACAACAAATCATTGATTGGATCGCGACCGGTCAAAGTGAGCGCCTCGCTACGACCTATTCCCTGCCGGCCTATGGCGAGTTCGGAACACTCGCCCGTCATCAGCCCTTACGTGCAGAAAAGAATCTGTTGCTCGGGACTGTCCTCTTAAGCGCGCGTGCTGCGATTCGCGGCGGACTGGAACCGGATGAGGCATTCTCACTCAGCGACCGGATGATTGAGACGATTGAAGCGGCGACGAGTATCGCTGAGCTCCGGAATCGGCATGTCCGGATTACCGTTTCGTTTGCCGAAGCCGTCAAGGAGCTCCAAGCATTACGTCATTCGCCACATGTGTTGGCAGCCATTCGTTATATTCAGCAACACCTCTATGAACCTTTGTCCGTCTCGTCGATCAGTCAAGCCATCCATGTCTCGTCTAACTATCTGTCCGTCCTATTCAAAGATGAGACCGGTCTACCGCTCGCCCGCTACGTTATCCGGGAACGGATCCGGGAAGCGAAGCGCCTCTTGCGTTCTTCGGACGATTCCTTGCTGACGATCTCGAACAAGTTACACTTCTCGAGTCAAAGCCACTTCAGTCAAGCCTTCAAGCAGACGACCGGTGAGACCCCGACACATTATCGACAACGAAGTGAATTTTAAGAGAATCGTGCCTTTTTTTCGTTTTGTGATATCCTATTCAACAGGAACTATTTTCGTGAATCCGTCTTGAGCGGATTCTTTCAACAAAAAAGGAGAATCAACATGAACTCAATTAGTGTCATCATTCCTGTCTATCAAACCGAATCACAAACGAAGACAGCCATTCAATCCGTTCTTGATCAGAAGGTGTCTATTCCGGTAGAAATCATCGTCGTCTTTGATGGACCAAGCCCATACATCGATGAGCTTCGCTCCCTCTATCCGACTTGTACGATCTTGGAACAAGCACATCAAGGAACATATGCTGCACGCCGTCGCGGTCTTGAAGTCGCGACAGGTGACTACGTCACATTCCTCGACAGTGATGATATCCTCGCACCACGTGCGCTCTATACGTATATCAAAGCCTATGAGAAATCACGCGGTGAAGTCATCATCGGTAAAGTCTCACCTGTCTACAACAAGAAAAAATGGCTTATGCCGATCGATGATGATCGTTATTTCTTCTACACTCGCACGAAATTCAATTCGCGTCATTTGACGACGATTCACGGCTGGATGATCAAAAAGGACTTGCTGAGCGATTTGCCGGTTCTTGAGACACGATGGTTTGCTGATACGATCATCGCGCATACGATTATCGCGAAACTGACGAACCTGACATCGGTCAGTTATGTCGTCTACGGTCGAAACTCACGCAGTACACCACTCGAGGGACAATCACTCTATCAAGCACGCGATATCACGACATTGACTGATATCTCACGGATCTATGGTATGTTATCTGCGCATACGATGGATAACACTGTTCAAAAGTTCTTGAATACATGGTACAAACGATTCATCTCAAAACGTGGTCGTGCGTTGCTTGAACGAAGCACGTCAAAAAGTCAGCAGGCAGATGTATTCCGTCACGTCGCTTACGATTTAAGACGGACGAAGACACGAAGTAAGTATCTACAAGCATGGTCGACGGGTTCCTACTTCATGTTCCGTTCATACATCACTGCCGTGAAGACAAAACGAACGCTACGGACGGCACGACGTAAAAAGATCAAGAACGGTCTGATGCTCTATCGCCTGTTCCAAAAGATGCCGGTCAAAGAGAACCTCGTCTTATTTGAGAGTTTCCTCGGTCGGAGCTATTCTGATAATCCAAAGGCGCTTTACCTGAAATTAAAAGAACAACGCCCAGAACTTGAACTCGTCTGGATTTTCTCGAAAGAACCTTCAGATGACGTCAAGGAAGCTTGTCCGAACTGGGTGCTCAAAAACAGCTTCGCGTACTACCAAGCAATGGCACGTGCCAAGTACTGGGTCTTCAACACGCGTCAGCCACTGAGCTTGAAAAAACGCGAAGAAACAATCTATCTCCAGACATGGCACGGTACTCCTTTAAAACGATTAGGTCTCGACATGGAAGAAGTCCATATGGCGGGAACGAATGCGACACGCTATAAGCGGAACTTCTACAATCAAGCACAGGAGTGGAACTACTTGATTTCTCCGAATGCTTATTCGAGCGAAATCTTCAAGAGTGCGTTCGGTTTCCAAAATACGATGCTTGAGACAGGTTATCCGCGAAACGATCTCTTGTATGCGGACGATCAAGCTGGTTTGATCAGCGAAATCAAAGCGCGTCTGGATATTCCAGCCGACAAGAAAGTCGTTTTGTACGCACCGACATGGCGGGATGACGAGTTCATTGCGCGTGGAAAATACCGCTTTGATCTCCAACTCGACTTGAACGAGATGCAAGCCCGACTCGGTGACGACTACGTCGTCTTACTCCGGATGCATTACTTGATTGCACAAAACATGGACATCAGTGGACATGAAGGATTTGCCTATGACGTGTCGTCATACGGTGATATCGCAGAGTTGTATTTAGTCAGTGACGTGCTAATCACCGACTATTCGTCTGTCTTCTTCGATTATGCGCACTTACAACGTCCGATGATCTTCTTTACGTATGACTTAGAGAAATATGCATCGACGTTACGTGGATTCTACTTCGATTTCGAAGCAGTCGTTCCGGGACCACTCCTAAAAGAAACGGATCAAGTCATCGATTATATCGAACAGATTGATACGAAGTCTGTCGCTTACCAAGAAAAATATGATCGCTTCCTCGAACGGTTCTGTAGCTTGGATGACGGCACGGCAAGTGAACGTGTTCTTGCTGAATTGTTCCCGAACACAGCACGGTCAACGATTGAGGATGAAACAACAGAAACAGAATGACGATTATCAAAATGAGAAATGGCTTAATAAAGCCGTTTCTCATTTTTTGTTCCTACCCATTGATTGCTAAGCGTAAAGACAAAAAAGCCTCCTTCCTTAATGGAAAGAGGCATTCAAAGCGATTTAGTTACGGACGAACAAGGCAACGCTCTCAACGTGTGTCGTATGCGGGAACATATCGACCGGTGTCACTTCAACGAGTGTATAACCGAGCTCCGCCAACAACTTCGCGTCACGTGCTTGTGTCGACGCATTACATGAGACGTAGACGATCCGCTTCGGTGCGACATCTGCTGCAGCACGTAAGAACTCTTCGTCACAGCCTTTACGTGGTGGGTCGACGACGATGACGTCCGGTTGGATACCGGCTTTGACGAGTGCTGGCATGACCTTCTCAGCTGCACCGTACTCGAATGTCACGTTCTCGATACCGTTCGCTTGTGCGTTCCGGCGTGCGTCATCGATTGCTTGCGGTACGATTTCGATACCGTAGACGTGCTTCGCTTGTTTTGCGAGTGACAATGAAATCGAACCGATTCCACAGTATGCATCAACGACTGTCTCCTCTCCTGTCAACTGAGCATACTCGAGCGCTTTCGCGTAGAGTTTCTCTGTTTGCAACGGGTTGACTTGGAAGAACGAATGCGGTGAGATCTCATATGTCAAACCAGCGATTTGATCGCGAATGACGGACGGTCCGTACAAGACGACGTTCTTTTTCCCAAGAATGACGTTCGTATCATCCGGGTTGATGTTGTGCTGGATCGAAGTGACGTTCGGTAACGCCTTTAAGATCCCTTCGACGATTTTATCGATACCGCGAAGTTGTTTGACCTTCGTGACGAGAACGACCATCAACTCGTTCGTATGGTAGCCATGACGTGCCATGATATGACGAATGACACCTGCTTTTTTCTTCTCGTCGTATGCTGGGACTTTTAAGTCAGCGAGGACTTTACGAACCGCTTGGACAGCTTCATCGTTTTCTTTGTTTTGGATCAAGCAGTAGTCCATATCGATGATCCGGTGGCTCCGTTTTTGATAGAAGCCAGCCATCAATTTGTTCGATTGGAACGCGACCGGTACTTGTGCCTTGTTGCGGTAACCCCATGGATCTTCCATACCCATCGTCTCGTGGACCGGAATCTCGAGGCCTGCTAGGCGCGCGAAAGCGTCACGAACGCGGTTGTGCTTGAACTTGAGTTCTGCGTCGTATGACAAATGTTGCAATTGGCAACCGCCACACTGGTTGTAAACTGGGCAAGGTGGCTCGACACGATCGGCACTCTTCGTCTTTTGACGGATGATGCGACCGAATCCGTAAGACTTCGTCGTTTTCGTGATCTTGATCTTGACCTGCTCCGTCGGCAATGCGCCTGGGATGAAGACCGTATATCCATCGATGCGCGCGACCCCTGATCCTTCATGTGTCAGGTCGACGATCTCGACGACGTGTTCATCGTTCTTTTGTACTGGAATCATGAATATCCTCCTTAAAAACCTCGCTTCACGCGAGGTTCATTTCTGCTTCTTGTAGTTGTGTATTAATCTGTTCCATTTCTTCGATCCGGAACTTTGGTGTCATGACTTCGAAATGAGAGCGAAGATTCGTCATCTCGCCTTCGCAGATGCCGCCAAACTCACCATCAATGTTCAAACTCATCTCTGATGTGTTCTTCATACGGACGAATGAGGTCGTGACATGCTCGATGCAAGGGTCCGAGAAATGATCCCCTTTCAAGGCAAGACGCATGACACGAATTAATTCGACGAGGTTACATTTCTTCAGGATGAAGAGATCAAACCGACCATCGTTAAGTGACGCGTTCGGTGACAACTTCTCGAATCCACCGACAGAGTTCGTATTGGATGTCAAGAACAACATGACTTCTCCTTTGAATATACCCTTTTCATGCTCCAGTTCGACATATGTTGGCCGGATTTGCGGAAGTTTCTCCATCCCTTTGACATAGTACGCGAGCTGTCCAAGTGCCGTCTTCAGCTTTGAAGGCACTTCGTACGACAGTTCTGTCATGATGCCGCCACCAGCGATGTTGATGAAGTAATGGACGCCTGTCGACCCTTCGATCTTACCGATATCGACCGGCATCGTATGTCCTGTGCAGATGACATCCATCGCCCCTTCGATCGTCAACGGAATACGCATCGCTCGACCAAAGTCATTCGTCGTTCCAACAGGTAGTACACCAAGCTTTGGACGTTTGCTATAAGCTGCCATTCCGCTGATCACTTCATTCAACGTACCATCGCCGCCTGCAGCGACGACAAGATCAAAGTCTGCTTCGCATGCTCGTGCTGCTTCATACGTCGCATCGCCGACCGCTTTCGTCGAGTAAACAGATGTCTCATAACCCGCTGCTTCGAGTCGGTCGAGGATATACGGTAAGTTTCGTTTAACCATCTCTTTCCCGGAAGTCGGGTTATAAATCACGCGCGCTCTAGGTCTCATAAGATTTTCTCCTTTTTGACTCAACCGTTCATTTGATACATAACTGTTTTATTCTACATGAACTCTCGAGACATTACAAAGCCAAAAAAGACAGCGTCCGTTTCTTCACCTCAGCGAGGGAGAGACAGACGCCATCTTAAGTGGAACTTATTTCAGTTTTTCGAGCTCTTCGTAGAAGAGTTGATCAAGGAGAGCAGGGTTTGCCATTCCTTTTGTTTTCTTCATGATCTGACCGATGACGAAGCCTTTCTTCCGATCACGTCCACCGAGTAACTCCTCGACGACGGCTGGGTTCGCTTCGAACATCTCGACGATGAGACCACGCAACAATCCTTCATCCGAAATTTGTGCAAGACCGTTTGCTTCAACGTATGCACGCGGCTCGACACCTTCTTCGATGACTGCCGTGAAGACTTGTTTGGCGATTTTCGAAGAAATCGTGCCGCTTGCGATCAAGTCGATCATCTCTGCCAAACGCGCTGGTGTCATCTTGACTGTTTCGAACGTTTCCGTCGATTTATTCAAGTGACCTTGGATCTCACCGACTGTCCAGTTGGCTGCTGCTTTTGGCTCTGCACCAGCTGCAAGTGTCGCTTCGAAGTACTCTGCCATTTCACGTGTGACCGTCAATTGTTTCGCGTCATACGCTGAAAGACCGAGTTCTTCTTGGTAACGAACACGGCGTGCATCTGGAAGTTCCGGGATACCGGCACGAATCGCTTCTTTCCAATCATGATCCAGTACGAGCTTGACGAGGTCAGGCTCTGGGAAGTAACGATAGTCCGACGCCCCTTCCTTGACACGCATGAGGACGGTTTGTTTTTTCGTCTCATCGAAACGGAGTGTTTCTTGACGCATCACACCACCCGCAAGCAATAGTTTACGGTGACGATCTTCTTCAAACTCAAGCCCTTTTAAGACGTTTCCGAATGAGTTTAAGTTCTTGAGCTCTGTTTTCGTACCGAACTTCTCTTGTCCGTATGGACGCACCGAGATGTTACAGTCGCAACGGAGTGACCCCTCTTCCATCTTGACGTCTGAGACGCCTGCATATTGCAAGACTTCTTTGAGACGTTCGAGGTAGGCGACCGCGTCTTTCGGTGAACGCATATCCGCTTCACTGACGATCTCAATTAGCGGTGCGCCTGTCCGGTTGAAGTCGACGACCGAGTGGTTGGCACCCGTGTGGTTCATCTTACCGGCATCTTCTTCCAGATGGACACGTTCGATTCGGAAGCGTTTCGTTTCGCCATCGACTTCCGCATCGATGTAGCCATCAAAGCCGATTGGTTGATCAAACTGCGAGATTTGATACGCTTTTGGCGTATCCGGATAGAAATAGTTCTTCCGGTCGAATTTTGTTTGATCAGCTACTTGGCAGTTGAGTGCCATCGCTGCACGAACGGCGAGTTCGACGGCTTTTTCGTTGATTTTCGGCAAGACGCCCGGGTGTCCAAGACAAATCGGACACGTTTTCGTGTTCGTCTCTGCGCCATATTCCCGCGCACAACCACAGAACATCTTCGTGTTCGTGCTCAGTTCGGCGTGGACCTCGATCCCGATGATCGTTTCAAAGTTCATGATACATTCGCTCCTTATAACTTCGGAAGCGCGAATCCACCTGTCGCAAGCTCAAACGCATGCGCAGCGCGATAGATCGTCGCCTCATCGAAATGTTTTCCAATGATTTGTAAGCCGACCGGAAGACCGTCGACGAATCCAGCTGGAACCGAGATCGCTGGGACACCTGCTAAGTTAATCGGAATCGTCAAGATGTCATTCGCATACATCGTGACCGGGTCATCGAGCTGTGCACCGAGTTCGAATGCTGGTGTCGGTGCTGTTGGTCCGATGATGACGTCATAGTTCGCAAGGACATCTTCGAAATCTTTTTTGATTAACGTCCGAGCTTGTTGTGCTTTTTTATAGTAGGCATCGTAGTAACCAGAGCTGAGTGCATACGTTCCGAGCATGATCCGGCGTTTGACTTCGTCTCCGAATCCTTGTGAACGGGAATACTTGAAGACATCTTCAAGTGCGTCCGCTTCCGCGCGGACACCGTAACGAATGCCGTCAAAGCGTGCGAGGTTCGAAGATGCTTCTGATGAAGCGAGTAAGTAGTACGTCGCAAGCGCATATTTCGAGTTCGGAAGTGAGACTTCGTCAACCGTTGCACCGAGTGCTTCGAGTTTTTGGATCGCTTCACGGATGTTGGCTTTGACGCCTTCACTGACACCCTCGCCGAAGTATTCTTTCGGAACAGCGATCTTCAAACCTTTGATATCACCAGTCAACGCTTGTGTATAATCCATTGCTGCAACGTTCGCAGACGTCGAATCCATCTCACAGTGTCCTGCGATCGCGCTCAAAAGATACGCGTTATCTTCGACTGTTCGTGTCAACGGACCAATTTGGTCAAGGGACGACGCGAACGCAACGAGACCAAAACGTGAGACGAGACCGTAAGTCGGTTTCAACCCAACGACACCACAATAGGCAGCCGGTTGACGAATCGAACCACCTGTATCCGAACCGAGGCTGAACAAGACTTCGCCTGCTGCGACAGCAGCTGCTGAACCACCCGAAGAACCGCCTGGAACGTGTTTTGTATTCCATGGATTGCGAACCGGTTTGTACGCTGAGTTCTCGTTTGAAGAACCCATTGCGAACTCATCCATGTTCAACTTCCCGATTGTGATTGCCCCTGCTTCATGCAGACGCTCGACGACCGTCGCATCATGTGCTGGTACGAAGTTCTCAAGGAATTTCGAACCACATGTCGTCGTCATTCCTTTCGTGACGATGTTATCCTTGACGCCGATTGGAAGACCAAACAGTGGGTTCGCTTCGTGTTTCGCGACATCATCCATTCGTTTCGCTTGCTCGAACGCTTCTTCATTCAATGAGAGAAACGCACCGATTTTTCCGTCGACGCGGTCGATTTGATCAAAGGATTCCTTGACGAGTTCAGAAGCTTTGACTTCGCCATCCTGAATGAGTGTGTGTAATGTTTTGACACCATGTTCAAAAAGTGACATCGGGTCATTTCCTCCTTATTCGAACACCGCTGGGACGCGGACTTGTCCGTCTTCCCAATCGGGTGCGAGTCGTTCTACTTCCGTACGCGGAAGTGATGGACGTACTTCGTCCTTACGTAGGACGTTCTTTAAATCGAGGACATGAGTCGTCGGTTCGACGCCTGTCGTATCGAGTTCATTTAATTGTTCAGCGAACCCAAGAATCTTCTCGAGTTGTCCTGTGAATTGTGCTACTTCTTCATCTGTCACGGCAAGGCGTGCCAAATGCGCCACGTGGCGGACTTGCTCCTCATTAATCTTTGCCATGTCATTCCACCTCCGGAACTTTTGCGATATATTTTACACTATTTCTAATCATAGCACTTTTTGTCCAGACAAAAAAGACGATGGTGCATCGGGGGGAGGTCCGCACCATCGTCCTTATAGGGGTAGCAAAGCTTCCGGGCGGAAAGCTTCTAGTTATGAAATACCCGGTTTAAATCAGACGAAACAAAAATACTGAATATTCATACTAAGACATCAAAGAGTAAATAGATATTGAAGACGATGACGATCGAGACGATGATCCATGCCAACGCGTTCATGAAATGACTGTTTCGATATTCCCCCATGTACCGTTCACTCGCTGTCGCCCGAATCAAAGGGATTAGCGCGAACGGAATCCCGAACGATAAAGCGACCTGACTCAGGACAAGTGCTCGTGTCGGATCAAAACCGGAGAAGAGCAACAAAATCGCCGGTAACATCGTCACAGTCCGTCGAACGAACAACGGCAATTGAAGATGGAGGAATCCGCGCATGATCGCGTCACCTGACATCGTACCGACACTCGATGATGCAAGACCTGAAACGAGTAAGGCAATTGCAAACAGATACGGCGCGATGCCACCAAGCGTGACATGAAGTCCCTCATAGATCGCTTCAAGTGAACCAGCTTGATATTTCGTACCGTAAAATACACTGGCCGCGATGACGAGCATTGCTCCGTTGACCGCTCCGGCGATCAGCATCGCTCCCCAAATATCGAAGCGTTGGATTCGTAACAGCGGTATTTTGTTTGCAACATGTCCCATCCGTCGCTTCGTTAAATCGGAATGGAGATAGATCGCATGTGGCATGACAGTTGCTCCGAGCATCCCGGCAGCAAGCACGATGCTCGACGTACCCTCAAATCCCGGTACCAATCCTGCCGATAGATCGCGAAAGACCGGATGGACTTCAAACACTTCAATTGCAAAAGCGGCAGCGATGATTAAAACAAGCACCGCGATGACGGCTTCGAAATGTCGAAGTCCCTTTTGCTCGAATCCGAGGATGACGAATGATAAGACTGCCGTCAACAGCGCCGCCATGCGTAAGTCGATCGCAAACAGTAAATGAAATCCGAGTGCGGCTCCGACGAACTCCGCGAGATCGGTCGCCATTGCGACGAGTTCCGCTTGTACCCAGTAAAAGAAGCGATAGACCGGCGATAACTCTTCTCGAATCACCTCCGCTAAACTAAGATTGCTGACGATTCCAAGTTTGGCTGATAGGAACTGAATGACGACGGCCATCAAGTTCGAGGCAACGATGACCCAGAGCAGTAAATAGCCATATTGAGCACCTGCTGTCATGTTCGTTGCAAAGTTTCCCGGATCGAGGTACGCGACGGCAGCAACGAACGCCGGTCCGATATATGTCCGTTTTTTGGGTACGTCTTGTGTAAGTGGCTGTGTCACCATCTCATTCACCTCACTTTTTTGTTTTTATTATACGCTCATTTTGCGTAAGCGCAACAAATATGTTTATGGTAAATAATAACGTATCAAGTAAACAAAAAAAGGAGTGTCTCCTTTACTCAGGAAACACCCCTTTCCGTTATTTAGACGATTTTCCGCTCAGGCTCTGCACCTTTTAGTTGCGCTTGTACTTGATCGAACTCATCATAGATCGCTTGACTCGGTTCCTTCGTCACGAGACTACCGATAACGAGCGCGATCGTCGAAGCGATGAATGCTGGAATCATCTCATACATTTCCGAAATGTACGATGGTAATCCCTCAACATTCTGGTTAATGAGAATCCAAGCAATGACAACGACGGATCCCGTGATCATTGAAGCGAGTGCTCCCGTCTTGTTCATCCGGCGCCACAGTAAGCTGAACAGCACGACCGGACCGAATGCTGAACCAAAACCAGCCCACGCGTATCCGACGAGTGTTAAGATCGACTTCTGTGCTCCGAACGATAAGAGAATCGCAAGAAGCGCTACGACAAGAACCATAGCACGCCCCATCAACATCAATTCACGGTCTGAAGCATCACGTTTAAAGAAACGGTGATAGAAATCATTCGTTGCCGCACTTGAAGAAACGAGCAGCTGCGTCGAAATCGTCGACATGATCGCAGCAAGTAAGGCTGCAAGCAACAACCCTGTAATGAACCCTGGGAAAAGGTCACGTGATAATTGAATGAAGACATTCTCTGGATTTTTTAATCCCGCACTTTGTTGCGTGTAATAGGCATATCCGATCAAGCCCGTCACCATTGCACCAACGATCGAGAACGTCATCCAAATCATCCCGACACGACGCGCCGACTTCATCTCATGTAAGTTACGAATCGCCATGAAACGAACGATGATATGCGGCTGTCCAAAATAGCCGAGTCCCCACGCGAGAAGCGAGATGATACCGATCGTCGTCGTCCCTTTGAACAGTTCCAGTTTCGAGCCGCCTGTCGACCGGATCGTCTCCAGTGTATCATTAATCCCACCACTTAAAGTCAGCGCGACAGCTGGTACGATCAGCAATGCGATGACCATGATCATCCCTTGCACGACGTCCGTCCAACTGACGGCAAGGAAACCACCGAGGAAGACATACGCAATGACGACGCCTGCGAGAATCCAAAGACCTGTTGTATATTCAAGACCAAAGACAGCTTCGAATAAACGACCACCTGCGACAAAACCACTTGATGCATACATTATAAAGAATATTAAAATAACTCCAGCTGAAACGGTACGCAAAACACCACTTTTATCGTGGAATCGTTTTTCAAAGTAATCGGGAATCGTGATTGCATCCCCTGCATGTGCCGTATACGCACGCAGACGAGGCGCGACGAGTAACCAGTTGGCATAAGCGCCAAGTAATAATCCGACGACAATCCATCCACTGGACAGACCAGTTGCATACATCGCACCCGGTAAACCCATCAACAGCCACCCACTCATGTCACTTGCTCCTGCAGAGAGCGCCGTGACGACGGGACCGATCGTACGTCCTCCAAGCATATAGTCATTCATGTTCTTCGTCCGATAATACGCAATGACGCCAAGTGCGACCATCAGGCCGAGATATAGCAAAATCGCGAACCACATTCCGTTCATCCTTGCTCCCCCTTTTTCCGTGATATAAGAAAAACGGGTGTGCAGGTCGCACACCCGTTTCATCTATTAAACACCATTTCAGAACATTTCTGAAGTAGTTTTTGCTTGAAGATGTAAAGTCAAGTAATCCGGTCCGCCCGCTTTCGAATCCGTACCTGACATGTTGAACCCACCAAATGGTTGGTAGCCAACGATTGCGCCTGTGCAACCCCGGTTGAAGTAGAGGTTACCGACGTGGAAGTTCGCACGTGCGTACTCTTGATTCGTCCGGTCTTGCGTGATGACAGCACCTGTCAATCCGTATTCCGTGTTGTTTGCGATATCGATTGCTTCTTTGAAATCTTTCGCTTTCGTGAAGGCGACAACTGGTCCGAAGATTTCTTCTTGCATCAAACGATCCGTTGGTTGAACGTCCGCGACGACTGTCGGTGAGACGAAGAATCCTGTTGAATCGTCAGCCGTACCACCTGCGACGATGCGTCCTTCTTCTTTTGCGACGTCGAAGTACGACGTGATTTTCTTGAAGGCTGCTGCATCGATGACTGGTCCGACATTGTTTGAGACATCCGTCGGGTTACCGATGCTGAGTTTGTTTGTGTTCGCGACGACTTTTTCGAGCAACTCGTCATAGACAGAGTCGAGTGCGACGACACGTGAACAAGCTGAACATTTTTGACCTGAGAATCCGAATGCCGCTTTCGTGATCATGTCCGCTGCGTAATCGAGGTCAGCCGACTCATCGATGACCATCGTATCTTTTCCGCCCATTTCCGCGATGACACGTTTGAGCCAGATTTGACCTTCGTTCAGTTTTGATGCTCGCTCATTGATGCGAAGACCGACATCACGTGATCCCGTGAAGCTGATGAAACGTGTTTTTGGGTGATCGACGAGGTAGTCGCCGACTTCTGCTCCTGAACCGGGTACGAAGTTCAAGACGCCTGCCGGAAGACCAGCTTGCTCCATCACTTCAACGAATTTCGCTGCGACGACCGGTGTCGTCGATGCTGGTTTCAAGAGGATCGGGTTCCCTGCCACGATTGCTGCGACGGCTGTTCCAGCCATGATCGCGAGTGGGAAGTTCCATGGTGAGATGATGACACCGACACCGAGTGGAATGTAATCGTAACGGTTGTATTCGCCTGGACGACTCTCGACTTTCTTACCGTCTTTTAAGACGAGCATCTGACGTGCGTAGTATTCGAGGAAGTCGATTGCTTCTGCTGTATCCGCATCCGCTTCATTCCAAGGCTTCCCTGCTTCTTTGACGAGGTAGGCAGAGAACTCATGCTTCCGCTTACGGATGATGTTCGCTGCTTTGAATAGGACGTCCGCACGTACAGACGGATTGACGAATTTCCATGTTTCGAAGGCTGTGACTGCTGCTTGCATCGCTTCTTCTGCATGTTCCTGTGTCGCTTTTGAGACACGTCCGACGATCTCTTCTTTGTTGGCCGGATTGACGGAGACGATTTTATCTTCCGTCGTCACATGTTTTCCACCGATGACGAGCGGATAATCTTTGCCGAGTTCTTGCGTGACGAGTGCAAGTGCCTCTTCGAACGCTTTCTTGTTTGCTTCTTGTGAGAAGTCCGTGAATGGTTCGTGTTTGTACGGAATCATCTCTATTCCCCCTTTAATCTCTACTTTAAATCGCTTACATTCTCCATTGTACAGAAGCATGAGTCCGCTTACAATTATTCTAGTCAAAAAAATAAAGGAGCGACCGATTCGGTCTCTCCTCGTTCCTCTATCATTCCTTCGCTTGTGAAAAAACAATCTCTTCGTTTTCGATCGAGACTTTGACGTCTTGTCCTTGGAATAACCAGTCATCTTGGTCAGATACGACGAAATGAATACCGTCGACGACTTCCTCGACCGCTGCCCGTTCGACTTCTTCCATATGAACGCCGACGGAGAAACCTTGCGTTAAATCCGTTGATCCACCATATTTTGCGAAAAAGCGAATCGTATCGCCCGATTGTGCTTCCATCTCATTTTTAAAGTATTGCAATGCCTCGTCTGTAATATGAATTTTCATATCTATCACTCCCCTTTCGTTTAGTGTACCGATATCCTACTCAAAAAAGCGAATTTCCTGTATGGTAGAGACAAGATTAGCTATGAAATCATCAAGGAACACCCATCTAGGAGGAATTCGAATGAAACGATCGCTCGTAGTGCTGCTTGCGACCAGTCTCGTACTCGTCGGTTGCGGAAACGATTCCCCGTCTTCTACAAATACCAAATCCCCGAAGACGACGGAAACGAAACAACAGAAGGCTGAACAAGCCGTTCTCGATATCTATCAAACCTATGAAAAAACGCTCGGTCAATCGGGACGAGCAGATGCGAAAGACCTCGCATCGATTGAATATACAGGTGACGCAAAACAACTTGAACCCCTCGCCGTTGGTGCGAAGAACTTGAACGTCATTCCTGGTAAAATCGTCAGGTCGTTCCAAAAGGGTGACGTCGCTTATATCATCCATGAATTCAAGGATGCGAAGGGATCCATTCTCCCGAACCGCGGATCGAAGCTGTTATTGAAGAAAGACGATGAGTGGAAGATCGTCCTGACACCGACGACGTTCGACCCGGCCGTCTTCTCGACGCTTGGTGATCTGTTCACTGGGTTTAACGCCGATGAGTATGGTGTCAATGCGAAAGCAGCAGACGAAATCGGGAAAACGGATGAAAAAGAACAGGATGCCGTCTTCTCTCGCGTCAATGCGCAAACGGATTATATGGCGCTTGAGATGAACAGTAACATTCTGATGATTTACGGTGAGGCGCTGAAGAATGAAGGAAACCCTGAGACGCTTGTTGATTACTATCAAGACTATGCGGATTGGTATGAGGAAGAACAGCCTCTCCTCATGAAGACAGCGAAAGCCGGTACGGATTATGAGAAGTACTTGATCGCACTCGATCCGTTAAAAGAAAGCCTTCAAAAGAAGCTTGAAAAATATGCGGATCAATTAAACATGGAATTAGGATAAGGAGGAGTTTTTCATGCAAGCACCAACATTCACCCTTCCAAATGCACAAGGAGAACCAATCTCCCTTGAGGATTATCGCGGAAAAAAAGTCGTACTTTATTTCTATCCAAAGGATTCAACGCCGGGTTGTACGACCGAGGCATGTGATTTCCGAGATGCGACGCAAGCTTTTGAAGAGAACAACACCGTCATTCTCGGCGTCTCCGCCGATAGCCAGAAGCGTCATCAGAACTTTATCGCGAAATACGAATTACCGTTTCAATTGTTATCAGATGTCGATCACGAAGTCTGTGAACAATATGGCGTCTGGCAATTAAAGAAGAACTACGGTAAGGAATATTATGGAATCGTACGCTCGACTTTCTTAATCGATGAATCCGGTGAAATCGTCAAGGAATGGCGTAGTGTGAAAGTAAAAGATCACGTCGCAGAAGCACTTCAATACGTACAAGAACAGAAATAATTCGAAGAACCAGTTGAATCATTCAACTGGTTCTTTTTGTATGTGCAGATTATTAATATTCCTAATTTTATCCTTACATAAAAATAATTTCATGTAAGAAAACGTTGGTATCACACACAAATTTAATGATTTTGAAATAATCTGAAAATATTCTATTGATTTTTCTGAATATTGTATTTATTATTGATAACAAGTTGATCCGGTGCTTTCCATAGCTTAAGAATAAAAGGCGATGACCCCTCTTATTTTTAGTCGGACACCGGATCGCTATCCTATCGGTTCTTTTCGTTTCACCATATATATCTATTTCTTTTGGGAGGGATTTACTTTATGAAGAAGAAAAAGGCACTCGCACTCGTCGGAGCACTGACAATCGCTGGATCAAGTCTTGCGGCATGTTCGACGACAGATGAAGGTAAAAAAGAAGGCGGCTCGACATCAGGCGACAAAACTTCAGACAAACAAGTCTTGAACTTAACGAGCGGTTCAGACATTCCGGCTCTTAGCCCGACAGTCGCAACGGACTCTGTATCCTTCACGGTATTGAACAACGTTCAAGAAGGTCTGTTCCGTCTTGACGACAAACAAGAAGCAACACCAGGTGTTGCTGAGAGTGTGGATGTTTCGGAAGATGGACTTACATACACGTTCAAACTTCGTGATTCAAAATGGTCGGATGGCAGCGATGTCACAGCAAAAGACTTCGAATATGCGTGGAAACGCGTCCTCGATCCGAAGAGCGGTTCGCAATATGCGTATATCATGTATATCATCGACGGTGCGGAAGCGTACAACACGGGTAAAGGGAAAGCAGATGACGTTGCAGTTAAAGCGGTCGACGACAAAACACTCGAAGTCAAGTTGACGCAACCGGCTGAATACTTCAAATCATTGACTGGTTTTGGTTCATTCATGCCGCTCAAGCAAGAATTCGTCGAAAAACAAGGGAAAAACTTTGCGACGAAGCCGGATACATTCCTCTACAACGGACCATTCACCCTCTCGGATTGGAAGACGGAAGTCGGCTGGAGCTTTAAGAAGAACGACCAGTACTGGGATAAAGACAACGTCAAGCTCGATGACATCAACTTCAAGATCGTTAAGGAAGTCTCAACGAGCGTCAACCTTTACGAAAAAGGTGATGTCGACCAAGTCGGTCTGACGAGTGAGTTCGTTGATCAGTACAAAGATAGCAAAGAGTTCGATACGCGTCTTGATGCGTCAATGTACTACATCCAAATGAACTTCAAGAATGAACTCTTGAAAAACAAGGATATCCGTAAAGCGATCGATTCGGGATACGATAAAGCGCAGATGGCGAAAGTCCTCTTGAACAACGGTTCGATCCCTGCGTACTACTATGTACCAAAAGACTTCGCAAAAGGTCCAGACGGTAAAGACTTCCGTGACGGCAACGAAGGCTTCGGGTCATACGACGCTTCTTCAGCCAAAGCATCGTTCGAAAAAGGTCTCAAAGAAGTCGGTAAGAAATCAGTGAAACTCGAGCTTCTTTCGTACGATGATGACAACTCGAAGAAAATCTCTGAGTACCTCAAAGGCGAGTGGGAGAAAAACCTTCCAGGTCTTGAAGTCACGATCAAACAACAACCGTTCAAGAACAAATTGGATCTTGAATCAAAAGGTGAGTTCGAACTGTCATTCGCAGGATGGGGACCTGACTATCAGGATCCGATGACGTTCCTCGATATGTGGGTAACAGGTGGACCATACAACCGTGGTAAGTACACAAGCGATAAGTATGATTCACTCATCAAATCGGCTCAAAAAGAAGTCGATGCAGCAAAACGTTGGCAGTCACTGAAAGATGCTGAGAAAACACTCCTTGAGGATGATCAAGCCATCTCAGTCATGTACCAACGTGGAGCATCCTTCCTACGTAAACCGTATGTCAAAGGAGTCGTCAACCACAAAGTTGGTGCGGATACTTCGTACAAATGGGCTTCCATTGAAGGAAAATAAGTTATATCCGAAGACCAGATTCGCTGACGAGCGTGTCTGGTCTTTTTTTCCATATGAGCCGTTTGTCCTATTTTTCTGAATAGAATTAAAATTTCGTGTCATTCTGTTTTCATTTCCATGACTTCCATTTATACTAAGCAAAGAATCCGATTCACTTTATTTACAATATTTTGCGGGAATTATTCATAATTAATGGAAATGTACCGATATATCTAATACAGAGGACTTTTGCCTCAATATTACATCGAACTAGGAAGGAGGACTCACTCATGAAGCAACGTGTACTTACGAGTCAACAGAGTTATACAGAAGAGCAACTTGAGATGATTGAAGCCATCCGCGCGGTCGGTGAACTCATCCAGGATCGTCCACGCCGCACTGTCTATCGCCGTTATGCTCTCGTGAATGACTGGCCTCAGCCAGAAAACATCATTCGTCAATTCGGTTCATGGCCAGAAGCCTTATCTGCTGCTGGATACGAGTGGAATGTCGATCAACAGCCGGAGGAACTTGAGCGTGCACCTAAATACACGAAAGACGAGATCTTAAAGTCATTCGAACGGTATGCACAAGACGTCGGCTCGACGATCACGCTCAAAAAGTATCAAATGTGGCGTAAATCCGTCCATCATGCCCCGAGTCACTATCATATCGTCAAGATGTTCGGTTCATGGCATGACGCCTGTACCGCAGCAGGACTTGAAGCAAGTGTCACCTATTCAAAAGCTGAACTTGCTGCTTCCCTGCGTCAAGCAATCGAAGAAGTTGGCTTCTCCCTCTCCTTTGAAGCATATCGAGAATGGGCAAAGCGAAACAACAAACCATCGACGAAAGCCTTACTTCATCGCTATGGGTCTTGGTCAGCCGCGATCCATGCGATCGAAAACGAGATTCGCCTTAGTAAACAACAAGCCCAATGAACTTATACCTTCTTCAATCCTTCTCGTTCATTTGAACTGGAAGGATTTTTTACATCAAAAAAGAAGGTGACGCATCCGCCACCTTCTATTCGCTTCTTTAAATGACCTTCTCTTTCCACTCCTGATACGATGCGACACGATCGCGTCCTTGGAACTTGGCACCGACGTACATCGCCCGGTCCGCATTTCGAATCAGACTCGCGAGATCCCCAAGTTCCTTTAACGTATCGATTCCGATACTTGCTGTGATCTGAAGGGTGTGACCTTCAACTAAAATAGGATGCGCATGTAACGTCTCACGAATCCGTTCTGCAACGATTTGTGCGGAATCAAGATCCGTATTTGGTAGCAAGATGACGAATTCCTCTCCCCCGTAACGCGCAACGAGATCCGTGATACGTGTTGCTTGCATCAATAACTTCGCGACTTCAAATAAAACGACATCTCCGACTTCATGACCATACGTATCATTGATTTGTTTAAAGTGATCCAAATCAATCATCAATGCAGAGAACGGATACAGATCGCGTTGTTTAATACGACGATCCCCCCACTCTTGTAGCGCACGATAGTTTGGCAATTTTGTCATCGCATCTGTTCGACTATCCGTCAATAACCGCTCTCGCTCGTGCGCTCGTTCAACGGCCCATGATAGAACACGTAAAGCGCGGTATAACTCGTATCCGAAATCCTTCGTGAACTCTCCACTCGCATGGGACGCAAGGAATAAGGAGCAGTTAATCGTCTCCGTCGCCTCCGGTTGGATGAAGAGGACAGATTGTGTTTCTTCTGGCAGACAATCGTACAGACGAATATCCCATTCCTGTTGCATGCCGTAAAGAAGGACTTCTTCTTTTTCGATGATATCTTCAATGATTCGTCCTTCGACATGATCTGCTTTTAACTTTCGTCCATCCTTCAACGAATAGTAGACAGTCTGCTTGCCTTCTTCAAAATCAAACTTAATCCAAGCGATATCCGGTTTGACGAATTGATTGAGCTGTCGCAGATATCGCTCGATGATGAACTGTGCATCGCCGTCCTTCCAAGCTGCTTCTTTCAATCGCTCGATCTGCTCCCAATGTTCGATACGATCAGACGCTTCGACCGAACTCCCGAGTGCTCGTTTGATGATGAACAATGCAAATGCTGCCATGACGAGTCCACTATTCCCATTCCCTTGGACTACGAGTGTACTGAAGATCCCATATAACAGTTCTGCCGTGATGACGACTGCTTCAAAACGTAAGAGCTGGAACATGACGTCACTCGGAATGTTTTCTCCGAGAAGAAATCGAGATAACTGGTATTGTAACAAGAGTACGATCCAAAGGATCGCGACCATCGCTAGTAACGGAACGATGTTTTCTGTCAACAGGAATGCGTCTCCGTGTGTTCCACCTAGGGCATTATAGGCAAGACCTGCTGGCACGATCAGAAACAACTCGAGCGCGACATTAAACGGATAGTTGTGCAACATCCGACGACGTCCGATCGGCGTATGGATCGTCCGCAACTGATAGATGAGCATCGTCAGTTGACCGACGAAAATCGCTGATAACAAACCGTATGATAAAAACGTAAAGAGAACAAATCCAAAATGAAAGGTAAAACTCATATGACGACGACGGACAGGATCGATGACGAAAATCGTCGACAAGACGGCAATCAATAAGAACGTAAACAAATCGATGCTGAGATTATAATCCTTTGACTTCGCAAAAAGATCGATGCCAATGACGATTACGAAAAAAACGACCCAGCTTCGGAGGAGATATTGTTGAAAACGACGCACAAAACATTCCCCTTCCTCTTAAGTATGTAGTTGTATATTACTGGAAATCGACATGTCCATTATTCTACTTTTCAAGCAAAATGTCGAACTTCGATAGTATCCTTTGATACAATTAATGTGAGGTGATATTTTTCATGACAAACACATTCACGCAACATGCATTTGATACATTTCAGATTGATGGATTAGAACCCCGGATGAAGGCGATTCGTGAACGGATTCAGCCTATCTTCCGCGACATCGGTCAAGAAGTCGCACCTGACTTGACGGTCGCAACAGCAGAAGATGTCCATGTCCACATCGCGCAACATGCTCGGCGGAAGGTCAATCCTCCGAAAGATACATGGATGGCATTCTCACCCGATAAACGTGGATATAAAAAACATCCGCACTTTCAAATCGGTCTATTTGATGATCACTTGTTCATTTGGCTCGCTTATATTTATGAGTTACCGAACAAACAACAATATGCATCAAAACTGTTACAGCATACGGAACTGCTGACGACTCTTCCGGATGATTTCGTTGTTTCTTATGACCATATGAAAAAAGACGCGGTTCCTGTTCACACGACGGATCTTCAAAAAGGGTTACAACGTTTCCACGACGTCAAAAAAGCAGAGTTCCTTGTCGGTCGCCATATTCCGGCAGAACAAGTTCATCAACTGTCACGCGAAGAATTACTCGAAATGATTCGAAATACCTATTCGCATCTCGTACCACTCTATAAAACGATTAAATAAAAAGGATGGCCGAATCGGTCATCCTTTTTCGTTAGTTATATTTTACTAGAATTGACATGACTTGTGTACGGTCGGAATTTAAATTTAGATAAATGTTGACCTGTTTCGAGGAAACAGTCATGACGTTGAATGTTTTATCGAGTTTCGCTGTCGGATATGCTTTTTTAGCTTCTTTGACCGTCACCGTCCGTTTGATTTGCTTTGGATCATAGACGATGGCGCTAACTTTAGCTTTTGTGTCCTTCACGCCATACGTTGAACAGTAATGAAGGGAGCGATCTGCTGAAGCAAGACCATTTCCACTTTGACACCAATTGGAGTTCTTTTCCCCTTTGTACGCTTTATGTACTTGTGCAAGTGTCGTTTTTTCAAGTACGACTTTTCCATCGAGTGAGCGCGCTTGTTTCGCTTGTGTTTGAATTTCTTGAAGCCATTTGACGTCTGATTGTTTTGATGCCTCGACCGGTTGCTGTTTATATGAAGTGCCTGACACGATGCTGACAGTGAGAGCGGCAGTTAAGATGATTCCTAGAACTTGTTTCATGATGATGTCCTCCCCGGTGCCTGTAAAAAGGCGTTGATAATAAACTGATTCCCCTATTTCAAAAAATTATTCAGTTTTTACAGTTTTTTTTTGGGAACTTATATTTATTTTTATGAAGAGAAATAAAAAAAGAACCTAGTGCCCCCTAGCACTAGGTTTTTCCTCATTTCTTATGCATCTTAAACTCTAAGAACAACTCATTGTAATGCGCGAGCATCTTCTTCCCGAGGTTCTCATAGACTTCAAGCGTATCAGTGACTTGTTTATCAGGATAGAATCGTTTATCTGTCCGAACCGACTTGTCGAGTAACTTTAAGCCTTCTTTGTTCGGTGTCGAATAACCGACGTAGTCCGCATTTTTCGCTGAAATATCTGGGCGTAACATGAAGTTGATGAACTGATGTGCTCCCTTGACGTTTTTAGCTGTCTTTGGAATGACGATATTATCGAACCAGACGTTCGAGCCTTCTTTTGGAATGACATAGTCAAGTTTGTCGTTTTCACTCATGATCTCGTTCGCATCTCCAGACCAGACGACACCAAGTCCTGCTTCTTCGTTCGCAAGCAATAACTTGATTTCGTCCCCGACAATCGCTTTGACATTTGGCGTCAAACGCATCAGGTTCGCTTTTGCTTCCTGTAGCTTCGACTCATCCGTCTCATTCAAGGAATAACCGAGACTGTTCAAACTCATACCTATTACTTCACGCGCACCATCGGCAAGTAGAATCTGGTTCTTCAGCTTCGGATCCCATAGATCCTTCCAGCTCGTTGGTTTTTTTCCGATCAAGTCTTTGTTGTAGACGATACCGACCGTTCCCCAGAAATACGGAATCGAATATTTATTTTTCGGATCAAAGGATAGATCCAAGAAACGTGAATCGATATTTTTGAGATTCGGGATTTTTTGATGATCAATCGGCAGGACGAGCTTCTCATCGATCATCTTTGCGATCGCATAGTCGGATGGGACGGCGATATCATACGTCGTTCCTCCCTGTTCGATTTTCGTCAACATCGCTTCGTTCGAGTCGAATGTCTGATAGACGACCTTGATGCCACTCTCTTTTTCAAACTGTTTGATCAGTGCCGGATCGATATAATCGCCCCAGTTATAAATGTTCAAGACATTCTTACCTGAATACCCTTGTGTCTCGTTTAACTGATTCAAGGTGAATAGGATGACACCCGAGATCAAGAAAATCGCGACGAATAATTGAATCAATTTTTTCAACGGTCATTTCACCTCCGGTCGCGAAAGCTTCGTAGCAGCTCGTTGGTTCAAGAAGTAGTAGCCGATGACGAGCAGGAATGTAAACAAGAAGATGACGGTCGACAACGCATTGATCTTCATCGAAATCCCTTGGCGGGCAAGTGAGTAGATTTCGACAGATAATGTCGTAAAGCCGTTTCCTGTTACGAAAAATGTCACCGCAAAATCGTCAAGTGAATACGTCAATGCTGTAAAGAATCCAGCAAAGATACCGGGTGTGATGTACGGCAGGACGACCTTCGTTAAGACATCCCAGCGACTCGCGCCTAAGTCACGCGCCGCATCGACGAGCGTTGGACTCATCTCCTGTAATTTCGGCAAGACGAGAATGACGACGATCGGTACCGAAAATGCGATATGAGAGAGTAAGACTGACGTAAAGCCAAGCTGGATTCCAAGCATCGTAAAGAAGATCAAAAACGATGCTCCGATGATGACATCGGGGCTGACGATCAAGATACTGTTGAGCGTCAACAACGACGTCTCGACACGTTTCTTGCGGACCGCCTGGATCCCGATCGCTCCGAATACTCCGAGAATCGTCGAGATTGCAGCTGACAACAACGCGATGACGAGTGTGTTCAAGACGATGATCAACAAGCGTGAATCTTGGAAGACTTCCTTATACCAATCCCACGTGAACGAATCGAAGTTCGTCATGTTATCAGCGCTGTTGAACGAATAGAATGCGAGATAAAAAATCGGAGCATACAAAATGATGAAGACACCGATCAAATAAAGATTTGCTAGTTTCAGACGTTTCATCAAGTCGTCGCTCCTTTCTTCCGTTTCGTACTTGTCAAGGCAAGGATGATTGCCATCGCGATGATGAGGAAGACGGCAATCGTAGCGCCCATGCCCCAGTTCTGTGTCACGAGGAATTGCTGTTCAATCGCCGTACCGAGCGTAATGACGCGGTTCCCGGCAATCAAACGCGTGATCATGAACAGTGACAATGCCGGAATGAAGACAAGCTGACAGCCTGATTTCACACCGTCAAGTGTCAACGGAAAGACGACACGACGGAATGTCGTGAAATTTGAAGCTCCGAGATCACGTGCCGCGAAGACGAGCGATGGACTCAGTTTTTCTATCGCGTTAAAGATCGGTAGGATCATGAACGGAATGAAAATGTAAACCGAGACGAAGACAAAACTGAAATCGGTAAACAAGATTTGCTTCCGTCCGATTCCGATCGCTTCAAGCGTTTGATTTGCGAGACCATACGTACTGAATAATCCGATGAAGGCGTAGGTTTTCAACAATAAGTTGATCCACGTCGGCAAGATGACGAGCAACAGCCAAAGTTGTTTATGTTTCGTCTTCGTCAGCAAATAAGCCGTCGGATAACCGATCAAGAGTGAAAACAAGGTGATCAAAAAGGCATACCAGAACGAACTAAGCGTCATCGTTAGATACGTCGATGTGAAGAAGTTCCGGTAGTTCTCAAATGAGAAATTGCCATCAAGATCAAGGAACGAATAATAGACGACGAGCACAATTGGTGCGATGACGAATAAGGCGATCCAGAATAGATACGGGATGAGATACCAGTTACGTGATTTCTGCATCATAACACCCCGTCGTAGGATTCCAGACGCTTATCAAATTCTTCTTCCGTCTCGTTCAATCGCATGACGTGAATCGCTTCCGGATCAAACGTCAGACCGATTTGTTCACCAACCGTCGCTTTTTTCGTACTGTGGACGAGCCATTCGTTTCCGACTTCATCCATACAGGCGATCTCATAGTGCACCCCACGGAACAACTGTGAGTCGACCGTAACCTTTAGTTTTCCTTGTGTCACATTCGTAATTTCAAGATCCTCGGGACGAATGACGATTTCGACCGGTTCGTTCAGCTCAAGACCGCGGTCAACACATTCGAATTCTTTTTCTGCGAACCAAACTCGATAATCTTCGATCATACGTCCAGGAATGATATTCGACTCGCCGATGAAGTCCGCAACGAAGCGGTTGATCGGTTCATCATAAATATCTGTCGGCGTTCCCGATTGTTGAATGACGCCGTGATTGAGAACGAAGATTTCATCTGACATCGCGAGTGCCTCTTCTTGGTCGTGTGTGACGAAGATGAACGTGATCCCAAGACGACGTTGTAAGTCGCGGAGCTCATATTGCATCTCTGTCCGCAATTTCAAGTCGAGTGCTGATAGCGGCTCATCGAGCAAGATGACTTCCGGTTCATTGACGATTGCCCGGGCAATCGCGACACGCTGCCGTTGTCCACCCGACATCTCGGTGATTTCCCGTTTCTCATAACCTGACAAGTTGACGAACTTCAATGCATCGGTCACACGTTGTGCAATTTCCGCTTCCTTCACCTTCTTGATCCGAAGACCAAAAGCAATGTTTTCGAAGACATTTAAGTGTGGGAACAGTGCGTAATCTTGGAAAACGGTATTAACTTGACGTTTATTCGCCGGCACATCATTGATCCGTTTCCCGTCGAAGATAATGTCTCCCTCTGTCGCTTCCGAAAAACCGGCGATAAGTCGTAAGATCGTCGTTTTCCCGCAACCCGATGGTCCGAGTAACGTATAGAACTTTCCGCGTTCGATTTCAAAGCTGACTTGATCAAGAACGGTCTGATCGTCATAACGTTTCGTGACGTCCTTGAATTGAATGATCGTAGTATCTGCCAATCTAGTTCCTCCTTTATAGGTATGAGTCGGTTGCGGTCACAAGGACCTTTGTCTCTTGCATTGACTCATTGCGTAATTGATGAATTTCTGAAGCCTTATAGTAAAGTGTCTCCCCTTGCTTCGCTAAAAAAGACTGACGTCCGAGCGTCAACGTGACGTTCCCCGCGAGCACATAGACAAATGTCTCCGCTCCCGACGGTTCATACGTCTTGAAGGCTCCCCCTGGCGCAAGTGTCAGCAGGACCGGTTCCATCTCTTTTTCATTTGATTCCGGGATGAGCCATGTGACATGATACCCTTGTTCTTCGTCCGCATATGTTGTGACATCTTCTTCTCCATAGACGACTTTTTGATTGAGTGCGTCCTCATCAAAGAAATCCTTCGGTGAGATGCCAAGGACTTCAAGGAGATGAAACAATGTCTCGATCGATGGGGAACTGATTTCCCGTTCGAGTTGCGAGATGTACCCTTTACTCAGGTCTGTTCTTTCCCCGAGTTCCTCTTGCGTCAATCCCTTTTGAAGACGGAGGTTCTTGATTTTTTGTCCGATTGAGTACAATCGACGTCCTCCTCTCATCGGCTTAGTTTAGTATAAGATGACTAAAAGTTTACTAATCACGTACCGATTATAGCGTATTTCATTATTTAATCAACTAAAACGTTTGATATTTTTTAATGTTCATTTGACAGCGAGAACGCTTACACCTACAATTATTATCAGGTACTAATTTGAGGAGGAACTTGTAATGCGGATTGCTTGGATCACTGATAGTACGACGATTTTACCGGATACGATCGCAAAGCGCGACGATCTCTCGGTTGTCCCTTTACTCGTCATGAAGGATGGCGAAAGTTTCATCGATGGGGTCGATGTAAATGCGGAAACCGTCTATAGCTGGATTGATGCAAAACATAAAGTGACGACGAGTCAACCTTCCATCGGTAGTTTTACCGAACACTACGAACGACTAAAAGAAGATTACGACATCGGTTTTGCTATCCACCTGTCGAGTGAACTGAGCGGAACGTATAACGCGTCCGTCCAAGGCGCAGAAATTGCCGGCTTCCGCTTGATCGCGATTGATTCTCGTTGTGGGATTTATCCGGCTGGTCAGCTCTTAGCAGAGGCAATCGAGCTCGTCGAAGCGGGACATTCGATTGAATCCGTCGAACAGATCATTCTGGAGCGTCGTTTCGACCACCATATCGAATTCACTGTCGCGAACCTCGATCAATTGCAAGCCGGTGGACGGATCTCCTCGACGAAGGCATTCGTCGGTAACTTGTTGCAACTGCGTCCGTTGTTCCACTTCGAAGAAGGAAAGATCGTTCCATACCAAACCGTTCGGACGTTCAAGAAAGCCCATTCAAAGATTTTTGATCACCTTGTTTTGATTCTCGAGCGCGGTCAAGTGACGGACATCTCGTTGTTCCACGCGACAGCGTATGAACTGGCGCTCGATTGGAAAAATCGACTCGAAGCACAGTTCGACGTCCGGGTCCGAATCGATGATTTAACGCCGGTTCTCGGTTCACATACCGGAAACCCCGCCATCGGCATGTCCTTTTTGAACCCGACGCGTCGACCATGATGACTAATGAAAATGATTTTTGGGTAAACCTTCTTTAGAGAATAAAGGAGGTTTTTTGTTTGAAAAATAAATGGATTTGGCTTAACTGGGTCGGCTTCATCTTTACGATTGCTGTGAACGCCCTCGATGGTGGAAAGACAGGACGGATTTCTGACTCCATCTTTACGTTATTCAAACCGGCTGGTTATGCGTTCTCGATTTGGGGATTGATCTATACGATTTTACTCATTTGGTTGATTCTCCAAACGATCCCAAAATTCAAGGAACATGAACTGGCGAAAAAAATCGGACCATGGTTCCTGATCAGCTGTTTATTCAATGCTGGCTGGATTGTCTCATTCACCTTCGAATTGTTCGTCGTCTCTGTCGTCGTCATCGTTGGTCTCTTGCTGTCATTGATCGTCATCTACTCGAAAATCGACCGCGAGACGAAAGGCTTACGCTTCAAGCTACCTTTCTCGCTTTATCTCGGCTGGGTATCGGTCGCAACGATCGCCGACATCTTCCTAACGATCAACGCAGAGGGCGTGACGTCGTGGCTTGGAATCGGAGATGCCGGTTGGACGATGATTATGCTGGTCGTCGGTGTCATCGTCGCCCTTCTCTTCATGTTCGCAAACCGCGATCCGATTTATCCGCTCGTCTTCGTCTGGGCGTACATCGCAATCAATTTCGAGTCGGATAACGGTCTCGTCGATACGGCGGTTCTCGGTAGCGTCGTCTTATTGTTAGCCGGGTATATCTTCCTTCTTGTACGGATGCGCCGTCGAGTCAGCGTGAGCAAGTGACGTTCCTTTCTCATTCGAACGGCGTATACTAGAGAAAAGGAGTGAATGACCATGAACATCACATTTACATCATCTGCTCAGGAACGAATCAATCAATTACGCGGTGAAGTATCCGGTCAACTACACCTCTACTACGATACAGAAGGTTGCGGTTGCGGAAACTCTGGTATTTTCAGTATTCGTCTCGTCGATGAAGCGACACCGGAAGACATGACGATCGACTCGAATGTCGGACCCGTTCTTGTCAAACGATGGTCGAGTCATTTCCTCGATCAAGACATGACGCTCGATTACAACGCGGAGAAAAAAGCGTTAATCCTTAAAAGCGATGGACAATACTTCAATACGAACGTGCTCGTTACGGATCAAACAGGCTGTGTCCTGACAGTTCGTTCATAAGCACAGACGAAAAAGGCAACTTCCGCGATGGAAGTTGCCTTTGTTTGTGTTCGAACAGACAGGTGCTACGTTAAAAGCTTGGATGGTCTGAGTATGATTGAATGTACTAGATGTCTGTCTGCGTCGTGCACAAGCTGGTGAGAAAATCCAGCGCTTTGCGTCCCCCCAGACGTCGCATGCATCATCCTCGCATGCTTATCTAGTATACGAACGAAAGTCGTGTTTGGATTGCTTTATCCGACATTTAGAACGGTCTCTTCAATCGTCCGCTGATTCAGATCCTTCACATGCATCGGCTTACTGTAATAATAACCTTGTCCATAATCACAACCGAGACGTTTCAGGAAAAGATGCTGTTCGAGTGTCTCGACGCCTTCCGCGACGACTTCGATCCCGAGACTCTTCGCAAGCTGGATGATCATTTCCGTGATTGCCGTTCCGCGTTCGTCATGCGGGACTTCATCGATGAACGATTTATCGATCTTCAGGATATCAATCGGGAGATGCTTCAGGTGTGTCAATGATGATAGACCCGTTCCGAAATCATCAAGTGCAATCGTCAGACTGAGTTGTTTCAGTTCACCGAGCATCATCATTGCCCGGTCGAGGTTCTCCATGACGGATGTTTCCGTGATTTCAAGCTGTAGCTGTAGTTCGCTCCCATTCTTCAATGAATGGTGGACGATTTCCTTAATCATTAAGTTGTGTGACTCGGACCGGAAATGCATCGCCGATAAGTTCACCGAGACTTGGCGAATGAAATAATCTTCCTTCTTCCAAATCTCCATCTGGGCGACGGTCTCTTTGAGTACCCACTCAGTTAAACGGTGAATCAAACTGTATTTTTCTGCAAGCGGGATGAACTCCGCCGGTGAGATGAAACCAAACTTCGGATGATTCCAGCGGATCAAGACTTCCGCTTGATCAACTTTTCCCGTCGCAAGGGCGATCTTCGGTTGATAGACGAGGGCGAACTCCTTGAAATCCGTCATCGCCCGGCGTAAGGATCCGACAATCAATTGCTCTCTACGATCCGAGTGTAGTGAGTCATCATACACGATGAAGCGATCACGTCCCTCATTTTTGCCAGCCCGAAGCGCACTCTCCATCTGACCGATTCGCATCTCAAGTGATTCCTTCGCATTCGGGAGGATGACGCCCATCGTTGCTGTCAAATGAACCGGTTGATCTTCGAGATCAATCGGAAGACGTACATCGTCTAAAATTTGTTCGAAGACATCTGTCATGTCTTCTTGTGAGACACGTTTGATGAGGAAGAACTGCGTCCCGTTATAACGAATACACGCTTCATCTTCCTTCAACGTCTGTAACATCCGTTCTGCGAATTGGCGGATGACCGCATCTCCCTTATCGAATCCGAATGTGTCATTGACCCATTTGTATCCATCAAGATCAAGTAACGCCATCGCCATCTCCTGCTTAGCACGACCATACTGGGCATCGACTTTTGTCATGTGATGATCGAGCCATCGTCGGTTGTGTAATCCCGTCAGATGATCGGTATACGCCATCATCTGCAGTGCACGACGTTCGAGGTGAATGTAGAGACCTGCAATCAACACGAGAATCAAGAAGACCGGTATCGCGACTTCATTCAAGATGTTCGACGTGATTGGAGCATCACCGATAAGTCCGGCATCTGAGGCTGGAATACAGAACGATGTGCCGAGCATTCCGACATAATGCATCGAAGAGATGGCAAACCCCATCACGACTGCGATGGGAATCAAGATCCGTTTCTTAGCGACATGTCTCAAGCGATGAAGCAGTAGCAAGGCGATATAGGCGACAGTGACTGCAATCAGGACGGATAAAAAAAATAAACTCTTCTCATACCGAACGGCTCCACCGAACTCCATCGCCATCATGCCAAGGTAATGCATCGTAGCGATTCCGCTCCCCATCAGGGATCCTGCTAAAATGACCTTCTTTCGCGTAATCGTCGACGAGTACAACAAATGAAAGGCAATGAAAGCAGCCAAAATAGCGGGAATGACGGATAAGAACATTAAAAACCAATCATAGCGAACCGTGACGGACAGAGCGAATGCCCCCATCCCGACGAAATGCATTCCCCAGATCGATAACCCCATCGTCAACGACGAGAGGAACAAGGCACGCTTCTTTAAGGAAGTCGCTTTCGCTAGACGACGATTTAACTCCAGTGAACCATATGAGCCGAGGATGGCAACGAGCACCGATACCACGACTAATGTCACTTCGTAGTGTTTCGTTAAGATGATCCATTCATTCATTGTATGAGGTCTCTCCTTATGAAATGTCATTCTCCTAACTATCGTCTGCTCTGACTCTTTTTTTCAGTGAAATTTAGAAATTCGTTTGATTTCTTATCATTCCATCACTTTTTTACCTAATCCACTCGACATCTTACACAAAAACGGATCCGCTCGAGACGGATCCGTTAAACATCATTTTTAGAGTGCTACCGATGCGACGATTTCACCCGTCGGTTTTTCTAAATCCGGTTCGGGTTCGACCGTGATGGCGACGGCATCAACTTTTCCGTCTCCTTTAAGCGGGAAGACAGCTGCTGCCTCTCCATCTTTTTCGATGACACCGTTCGCAGTAGGTGTCTCTCCTTCGAGCGTCCACAATTGATAGAGCTGACCTTTTTGAAGCGGTGGTAAATCTTTCAGTTGAACGAGCATATACGATTTATCGTTTTGCGTGAAAATCATGCTCGATCCTTTAATGGACTCGGTACTTTCAAAGTTCCCCATCCCT
Organism: Exiguobacterium sp. EF_C8; assembly: GCF_054956715.1. Lineage (NCBI taxonomy): Bacteria > Bacillati > Bacillota > Bacilli > Caryophanales > Exiguobacterium > Exiguobacterium sp. EF_C8. The sequence goes on from NZ_CM143264.1 coordinate 2,685,326, forward strand.
TTGATCTCATCCATGGCTAACGTCTCTGGTGTATCTGTGCTCTCTTCCTGTGACAGGAAGTAGGCATTCGCACCAAGCGAGAGAATCAAGGCAGCGGCGATACTCATCAACCAACCGAGTGGCACACTCTTCTTCTTCGTTTGTTGCTGACGTGCTTGTTTAATGTCTACCGGAGTAGTCATCGGTGCTTCCTTCGGAGACGCTGCCTCTGCTGAACCAAGGACTTCTCCAAGAATTCGTGCTTTCATACCTGCAGGAACGGGTCGCTCCGGAAGCGATTCAGCGATGGGAAGCATGAGTTCTTCCATTTCTAAAAGCGCTTCACGACATTCTTCGCACGTCGCAAGATGCGCTTCGAACGCGTCGCGATCAGCTGCGGATAATGTTCCATTAAAATAATCGATTAAGTCATGACAACGTTCTTCCATCTCGTTCCCTCCCATCCATTCGTTTTCGTAATGCTTGAATCGCGCTCCTGATTCGCGTCTTGACCGTTCCAAGAGGTAAATCGAGCTGCTCTGAAATCTGTTGTTGCGTCATCCCCTGGAAGTAAACGAGTTCGATCAGCTCTTGCTGTTCTGGCTTCAATTCACTGACCGCGCCGCGTACTTCAGCAGCCGTTTCCCGCTGCATGACCGTCCGCTCGACCGGCTCGTCGTATCCACCATCCCGCTCTTCGACTTCGATCGTCGGTTGTCGTTTTTCACGACGGAGACAATCGAGTGCCGCGTTACGTGTAATCGTTAAAATCCACGATGAAAACTTTCCTTTTTGTGTATCAAAATCAACACGACCATTCCAAATCTTCATCCATACTTCCTGTATGACTTCTTCGGACAACCGGTCATTATTCGTAAAGCGATGGGCGAATGAAAACAATAACCTCTCGTACTTATCGTATAATGTCTCGAGAGCTTGCTCGTCACCGCTACGCATCAGATGATAAAGCGATTCATCGGATTGAGTGTGCATCCTTCTCCTCCTTCTGACGTCAGCCCTATCATATAGTATACGCAAGCTGACACCAAATCGTTTTCGATTTCATCCATTTTCTAAGTAAAAAACTTCACCACATCCATATTCCCTCATTCTATTAAAAGTATAGCTTAAAATTCTGCTGAATTGACAGCGATACCGTAATGGGCATAGCATAAAGATACTACATGACATCAGGTCAACGGGAATCGGAGGAATAAAGATGGATTATGATCGGAAGATGAAAAACCGTGTTAGTCGGATTGAAGGACAGCTACGAGGTATTTTACGGATGATGGAAGAAGGGCAAGATTGCCGCGATGTCATCACCCAGCTCTCCGCTGCCCGTTCTGCGATTGACCGGACGATCGGCGTCGTCGTTAGCTCGAATTTGATCGAGTGTGTCAAGGAAGCAGAACAAAACGGCGATGGACAAACAGAAGAACTCGTGAAGGAAGCGGTCAACCTACTGGTGAAAAGCCGCTGACGTCACGTTCATACCGATAGTCTGCTTTGGAAGCAGGCTATTTTTTTAACGTTTCTTTTCCCAAAGTCGTTGCGAGTGTACACCTTGACTTAGGTTTGATTGCGTATCAAAACAGGTATACTAAATTGTTATTACTTGGACAGCATGTAGAGCCGTCCGCTTAGGAGGAAGAGTACTCATGACCGTTTCCCTATTCATTGATATCACCTGCAAGACAGGTGAATCCCCTGTTTACGACGCAAAAACAAAACGCTTTTATTTCGTCGATATTCCGAATCAACTGCTCTTTTCATATGATCTTGTTACAGAAGCACTTAAACCATATACGTTGCCAAGCGCTATTACATCGATTGCCTTGACGGACGCTCCGGACTTATTGCGTGTCACATCAGCACATGGCTTTGGCACGTTCGATCTTAAGGAAGGACATCTGTCTCTCGAACATCAATTGTCATTACCGGATTCTGATCGGATGAACGATGGTAAGCTCGATCCGACCGGACAATATGTCGCTGGTAGCATTAATGAAGAAGACGGTAAAACAGCTGGACTGTTCCGTCTGCGTCATGACGGTTCCATCGATGTTTTACACGAAGACTTGACGAACTCCAATGGACTCGTCTGGTCAGAAGATGGCAAGACGCTCTATCATATCGATACACCAACGAAAAAAGTCTATGCCTTCGACTACGCTCCCGATGCCCCACTTTCGAATAAACGCGTCGCCGTTGATCTCGAAGAGGAAGAAGGATTCCCGGATGGTATGACGAAGGATGCTGAAGGTCATGCTTGGATTGCACATTACGCCGGATCATGTATCACACGTTGGAATCTTACGACGGGCGAAAAACTGGATCATGTCGACTTCCCTGTCTCGAATCCGACATGTCCGATTTTTTACGAAGATCGCTTACTCGTTACGACAGCTGCCAACGGAGATGATGCACCACATGCCGGTGCTGTCTTCGCTGTGACATTTGAATAATTAGCAAGGGAGGGATCATCTAGTAATAGATGGTGCCTCTTTTTACACATAATCCGTCTAGACGCCTATTCAAAAACAGACGATACTAAAGAAGAAGTCTATTTACTTTTTGAAGGAGTGAAGCCGATGCGTGTCACGATCATCGAACGTTTACACCAATTGCAGACGACCCCATCCTTTTTCCCGGTCAATTGCTACCTGTTTGAAGAAGCAGACAGTTTGACATTGATTGACGCCGGACTCGGAATCAACGCAAAGGCGCTTTATCACTATATTCGAAAGCAAGAAAAACCGCTCGGCGCAATTATCCTGACACACGCACATGCCGATCATGTCGGCTCGCTCGACTTCCTTGCGAATGCCTTTCCTCTCGCTCAAGTCTGCATCAGTTACCGTGATGCCGCATTGCTCAGTGGGGACGAGACGCTACGCGAAGGCGAAACGACCCCCTTAAAAGGCGGTATTCCGAAAAACATCAAAACACGTCCAGATCGATTGCTCGAAAGTGGTCAACAAGTCGGTAGCCTCAGCGTCATCGCCTCGCCAGGTCATACACCTGGTTCGATTTCTCTTTGGCATGAAGGTAGTCGGATGCTAATCGCCGGAGATGCCTTTCAGACACAAGGGGGACTCGCTGTCTCCGGTGACGTCCGTTGGCAATTTCCGTTCCCAGCACTTGCGACATGGGATCCGGACGTTGCTCTTCGCTCCGCCGATCAATTAACGGAACTGTCTCCGGATATTCTTGCCGTCGGACATGGTCCCCTCATCCTTGGACCAAGTTACGAGATGCGCCAAGCCGTCGATCGATTCACGCAAGTCTTACAGACGAAAAAATCGTCACCTTTCAAATAACACACGAAAAAACATCCGCGACGCGTTCCTGACACGTCGCGGATGTTTTTTCGTCCAGCAATTCAATTCTGTTCTGTAACAGTATATCGATATACACGTGCTTCATAAGGACGTAGTTCATCCGAGATATCTGGATAGTTCGACACAAGCAACTTATCTTGTGATAAAACGAAGGCAGTTTGCATCGGTTCGTCATGCACGTTGAGAACGATCCGCCACACTTCTCCTTCTAGTTCCCGCTCATAGATGTAGAGATACGGATCATGAAGAGCTAAGTCGCGATACGTACCATAGACCATAATTGGATGATCCTTTCGCATCTGAATCAATGCTCGGTAGAAGGCAAGTACGGATGATGGATCGGCTTCTGCTTGTGCGACGTTGATGTCCGTGTAATTCGGATTGACCGCTAACCACGGTTTCCCACTCGTAAAGCCTGCCGCGTGCGTACCGTCCCACTGCATCGGCGTGCGGGAGTTATCGCGTGCGAGTAACTGCATTGACGAGAGTACGACCTCCGGATCCTCGCCGCCAGCGACGCGCTCTTCATATCGATTGCGAAAGGCGACGTCTTGATAGAGCGACGGATCCGAGAAGCGAATCCCCGTCATCCCAATCTCTTCTCCTTGATACACGTATGGAATGCCAGGTAATGTATGCAACATCAAACCGAGTAGTTTCGCACTCTCGACTCGGTATCGTTCACTGCCGAAGCGGGTCACTTGTCGCGTATGATCGTGGTTGTTGAGAAACTGTGAATTGACGCCTAACGGATACAAGACGTCATACCATCGTTTCTGAATTTCCTTGAAACGTAAAAGATCCATCGCCTCCATGTCGTCCGCGATTTCGAAGTGAAACAGCGTTCGAAGTTCTTCACGTTCTTCACTGACATATAACAGACCGTCTTCTGGACCGACGAACGGAATCTCACCGACCGTGAACAAGTCTTTCCCGGCAAGGACGTTCGCATGCATTTCCTGAAGGAAGTCGTGCACACCTGGTTGATTCCCGAGATACGATAGATCAAACGGATTGACGACATCCTCAAGCGAACGTTTTTTGATCAAGTTGATGACGTCCATCCGGAAACCGTCAATCCCTTGAGCGATCCACCAGTTCATCATGTCGTAGATCGCTTGCCGGACAGCCGGTTGTTCCCAGTTTAAGTCCGGTTGCTCTTTCGCAAAGGAATGGAAATAATATTGTTCGCGCTCTTCACTCCACGTCCACGGGCTCGGCGCAAAGTACGACCGCCAATTGTTCGGAGGCGTCTCTTTCGTTCCATCTTTCCAGATGTACCAATCATCCTTGTCGTGGATTCGGTCCCGCGACTGACGGAACCAGTCATGCTGGTCACTCGTATGATTGACGACCAAATCAAGAATTATCTTTAAGCCGCGTGCGTGAGCCGCTGTGATCAACTCTTGTAGATCGCCCATCGTCCCCGCCTTGTCCATGATCGTGTAATAATCGGCAATATCATAGCCATTATCGATGTCTGGAGAACGGTAACATGGATTTAACCAGACGATATCGACACCAAGCGATGCGATGTAATCTAGCTTGTCGATGACACCTCGCAAATCACCGATGCCGTCCCCATTCGAATCCTTAAAACTGCGCCAATAGACTTGATAGACGACTGCTTCTTTCCAGCTAGCTCGCTTCATCTCCTCACTCCTCTCCCTACTCTCTATTCCCGCTCCACATATCTGTACCTGTTTATTGGACGATTTTTTTGAATCTCAAAAAAGTTCTTTTCTTTTGACTGAATATTCGTTATCCTTGACGACAATACTACTAAGGAGGCACACATCCATGAAACATTTCGCTCCATCCATCGCCATCGATCGGCTTCCTGCTCCCGTTTTCGCAGAACTTGCGAACCGAATCGGTGCTGTGAAAGCTGCCGGACATGATGTCATTACCCTTGGTCAAGGAACACCCGATCAAACGACGCCCGTACATATTCTCGACGCCTTGAAACAGGCGATCGATGAGCCAACAAACCTTCAATATCCACCATTTCGTGGACATGATTTTTTAAAGCAAGCCGTCGCGAGCTTTTATGCGAACGAATTCGGCGTCACGATCGATCCGGCAACCGAGGTCGCAATTCTTCTCGGTAGTAAAGCCGGAATCGTCGCCTTACCACAAACGATCGTCAATCCTGGAGAAGGTGTCATCGTCCCGGATCCGGGGTACCCGGATTACCTGTCTGGAGCAGCACTTGCTGGTGCTTACCCGATTACGCTTCCATTGCTTGAGAAAAATAACTTCCTGCCGGATTACGATTTACTTGATACGACAGATGTCGAGCGCGCCCGGATGTTGTTCCTCAATTACCCGAGTAATCCGACAGGTGCGACAGCGACAGCAGAAGCCTTCGAACAGACAGTTGCCTTCGCGGATGCCCATGATATTTGTGTCGTCCATGATTTAGCCTACGGTGGCATCAGCTTTGATGGTCCCACACGAAGCTTCTTGCAGACGGAAGGGGCGAAAGATGTCGGAATCGAGTTGTTCTCACTCTCGAAACGCTTCAACATGTCTGGCTTCCGAATCGCTTTCGCGATCGGAAATCCGTCCGTCATCTCAAGCATCGAGACGTATCAGGAACATCTCTACGTCAGTGCCTTCACACCGATCCAACATGCAGCGACCGTTGCCCTGACGAGTGACCAAACATGTGTCCGTGAGTTAAGTAGCTTATACGAAACACGACGCGATGCATTGTTCGCGAAACTCGATGCAATCGGTTGGAGCGGACCACGACCGGGCGGTTCCTTCTTCGTCTGGCTCCCCGTGCCGGAAGGATACACGTCCCAAAGCTTCACGGATCATCTGCTTGACGAAGCACACGTCGCCGTTACCCCTGGATCATTCTTCGGCGAATACGGCGAAGGCTACGTGCGGATCAGCTTAATTGCTGACGTCGAACGGCTAGAGGAGGCCGTCGACCGAATCGGAACGCTCAACCTGTTCCGGACACCCGTTGCGGAATAATTCTGAAAAAATATTTGACAGATGGGAATCATTTCCGTTAAAGTAAATCCCAACAGCATAACTACTTATCGAGAGCGACCGAGGGATTAGGCCCAACGACGTCCGGCAACCACCTATCAGGAACGGTGCCACATCCTACAGAATGGATTCATTCTGAGAGATAAGTTACGAAATCTTACACTTTCGTCGCTTTTTTCTGGTTGCTCTGCTACTAGGAAAAAGCGACTTTTTTTGTACAAGGAGATGAGCAAATGATTGAATTCAAACAGATTACGAAACGGTTCGTCCGAGACCGGACCCCGATTTTCGCATTACGGGATGTCGATTTGACGATTCAAAAAGGAGAAATCTTTGGGATCATCGGTGAATCCGGTGCCGGTAAGAGTACGTTACTTCGTCTGATCAACGGTCTCGAGCATCCGACACAAGGAACGGTCAAGGTCGACGGTGTCTCGCTCGGTGGGATGTCAAAAGCAGATTTGCGTCAACTTCGTTTGCGGACAGGAATGATCTTTCAGCATTTCCAATTGATCCAGTCGCGTAATGTCGCAGATAACATTGCTTTCGCACTGAAGGCTGCTGGCGTCAAACGAGCAGATTTTCCGGAACGGATCCGTGAACTCGTCTCACTCGTCGGACTCGAAGGATTCGAAACGAACTTCCCGAGTCAGTTGAGCGGCGGACAAAAACAGCGCGTTGGGATTGCCCGGGCACTCGCGAATGATCCAACCGTCTTGTTATGTGACGAAGCGACCTCTGCCCTTGATCCGGTCACGACGCTGCAGATTTTAGATTTGTTGAAAGATTTGAATGAACGACTCGGATTGACGATAGTCCTCATCACGCATGAGATCGATGTCGTCAAACAGATTTGCCATCGTGTCGCGGTCATGTCGCAAGGGGAAGTCGTCGAAGTCGCCTCTACATACGATTTGTTCAGTCAAGCCAAACATCCGGTGACACAACATTACGTCGACACGGCACTCCAGATCGAGCTACCGGAACGCATCTTGCAAGCGACACCGGGAAAGATCATCCGCCTGCAGTTCACGGGCGAGAAGACCGGTGAAAGTACGTTATCGGAAGCCATCCGTCGATACGATATCTCGGTCAGCATCCTGCACGGAAAAGTCGATTACATCCAAGACGTCGCTTTTGGTGTCTTAATCGTCAGCTTGACGGGATCCTCCGATCAAATCGCACCTGCCCTCGACTGGCTTGCGGCGGAACTTCATACACTCGAGGTGATTCAGGATGTGGCTTGATCGTATACAAACGATGTTACCCGAGTTGTTGAAGGCACTTGGTGAGACGGCGTGGATGGTTGGCATTTCGCTTGCCTTCGCATTGGTCGTCGGGATTCCACTCGGGATTCTCCTGTTCGTCACCGACCGCGGTTTATTCTTTCAAAACATTGCCATCCGACGTGTCCTTGACTTCGTCGTCAACATCGTCCGGTCCTTGCCGTTCATCATCTTGCTTGTTGCCCTCATTCCATTAACGAAGTTCTTGCTTGATAATACGATTGGTCCGACGGCAGCGTCCGTCAGCCTTAGTGTCGCAGCGATTCCGTTTCTCGCGCGCCTCGTCGAAACATCACTCCGTGAAATTCCACCTGGTCTGATCGAAGCAGCGGAAGCCTGCGGAGCGAAACCATTACGGATCATCGTCAGTGTCCTCTTACCGGAAGCACTCCCTGGCATCATTCAGGGCATCACATTAACGACGATCAGCTTAATCGGCTTCTCGGCGATGGCTGGTATCGTCGGCGGTGGAGGTGTCGGTGACCTCGCGATCCGTTTCGGTTACTATCGCTACGATAATCTCATCATGATCGTGACGATCGTCGTCCTCATCGTCATCGTCCAGAGCATTCAAGCACTCGGCAATCAACTAGCGCGAAAAACAGACAAGCGCTAATCATACATATAAAGGGAGAGTTGAATCATGAAAAAACGATATGCCTTTTTAGCGACAGCCTTACTCGGTGCAGGAATCCTCGCAGGATGCGGAGACAGCAGCGCTGATGAAAAAGACAAGACGATCAAGATTGGGGCGACAAGCGGTCCTTATAGCGACATGGTCAAACAAGCGATTCAACCGCAACTCGAAAAGAAAGGCTATAAAGTCGAAATCGTCGAATTCAGCGATTATATCCAACCAAACATCGCACTCGGTAGTGGCAATATCGATGCTAACTTATTCCAACACTCGATTTACCTGAAGACGTTCTCTAAAGAAAAGAAGCTCGACCTTAAAGGACTCATCACAGTCCCGACGGCACCGATGGGACTGTATAGTAAAACGGCGAAGACACTTGACGACGTCAAGACAGGCGCTGAAGTCGCGACACCGAACGATCCAACGAACCAGGCACGCGCGCTGAACCTCTTGGCAGAACAAGGCTGGATCGAACTGAAGCCAGATGTCGATCCACTGACCGTCTCAGAGAAAGATATCGTCAAAAATCCGAAGAAACTCGTCATCAAGCCGCTTGAAGCAGCGCAACTGCCACGTGCCATCGAAAGCGTTGATGTCTCAGCAGTTCCAGGGAACTTCGCGCTTGCTGCGAAATTCGATTTACTCGATGCGTTAGCACTTGAGACGATGGACGAGCAATACCGGAACCTCATTGCTGTCCAAACGAAAGATGCAGACTCACAAGTCGCAAAAGACCTGAAGACAGCTGTCGAATCCGATGCATTCAACACAGTCATCGAAAAATCATTCAAAGGTTTCAGCAAACCAAATTGGGCAAACTGATTTTAAAAAAGACCGGAATTCAAAAGAGATCATCTCTCATTGAATTTCGGTCGTTTTGTGTTAGAACCGATACCACATGAGTTCTTCATCATGATAGGTACCATCGATTTTCAACGCCCGCGGTTCAATCGCGTACGATTCGAAGCCAAGCGACCGATACAAGGCTTTAGCGGCTTCATTCGTCCGAACGACCGAGAGATGAACCTGCTCGATCCAAGGACGTTCCTCTAATGCCCGTAATGCCTCTTGTACCAATTGCTGTCCGACCTGCTGTTTTCTGATGCTTGGAGTGACGTACATCGCAAATAAATTGGCTCGATGTCGCATCTTGTCTAGCTCGGAGCAGACAACGGTGACGACCCCAACGAGTTGCGCTTCATGAAAGGCACCGAACGTCGCTGCCTGTTCGCTCTGAAATCGCGTAGCATACTGGTCGACCGGTCGATCTTTTTCCGCTTCATAATCGGAGCCGAACGCTTCCGGATGATTCTGTAATGCTTCTAATCGCAATGCTTTATAGAGTACTGCATCTTCTGGATTCAATCGACGGATTTCCAATCGCCCCACCTCCTGCCTTTAGTATAAAACAAACAATCTCATGAAAAAGAGAACGACATCGTGAAATGTCATCCTCTTTTTTACATACTTAAGGTGTTCGGAAATTAATCGTGAAGTACGGTGCATTGTCTCGGAATGCCACACCGACATCGGCTTGCTTGTACTCTTTTTTCAAAATATTTTCTCGGTGTCCTTGTGAATTCATTAGACCCCAATGCGCGGCAAAGACGTTCGGATACCCCATCGAGAGGTTTTCACCAGCATAGCTGAACGTGATTCCCCCGCGTTTCATCCGGTCGAACGGATCACGACCTTGTGGATCTGTATGCGAGAAGAAATTATGTTTCGCCATGTTTTCGCTGTGACCACGGGTGACCGGCTTCAATGCTGTGTACGGTGCTAACGGATTCAACTTATAGTCAGCGCGTTCCCAGTTCATCAAGCGAAGCATCAATTTCTCATCCGTCGTCCGTAGCGCATTTGACGATGTACCGTAGAAGCCTTTTTTCTTCGCTTCGACGTCTTTCGGAATCGCAAGTGTCGCTTTGACTTTATTGCCGTCATGTTGATCGAAGAAGTACGTCACATAGTTGCCTTTCTTCTCATAAACGGCGGCATGGTCCAGATTCAGCATGTAGTTTGTGTTGCCTTTACGATAGGATTTCACTGCGGTCCAACCCTTTTTCTTCAAAGAGGATTCCGTATCCTTATTCAATACTGCACCTTGTGTCGTCACACCGTTTTTGAAACGATATTTTCCGTAGTCCTTACCATCCTTCGTTAAGGCGACGAATTCTTCCGTTGAAGTCCGTCTGACTTCCCAGTCATATCCGGGATACTCACTGCTATATCGATCAATCAGCTTGCCGCCACTTTTCGGGTAATCGGCTTCTGCCTGTTCCATTGGAATGTTTTCGTAGCTGAAAAAGGCTATCGCTGCTACTCCGATGATCAACCATTTTTTCATGTCGTCGTTTCGCCTCCTTTAATCTCATTACCTTTATTTTAAAAGAAATTGTTTCCCCCGAACAGTCATTGACTCTCATTTGTCTAAATCACATCTTCTGTCCACAAACCTGACACATTTCATGAGAACGCTCTTCCTTTAGTGAAATGCTTTCTTTTAAACGATTCTTGAAAACATTTAGTACAGAGACTAAAGTATATTCCCCTTTTCTTAAAATGTGTGAACATTCTTTTATTTCATTCTCAGCGAATTTTAGTTGCTCTCCGAATCTTGACTCGGTATTATTAAAATTCGCAAGCCAAACTTTCAATGCATTTCCAAATAACATAATGATATGAAGGAGCTGACCTATGGTTTTACTGTATTTCATTTATGAATCCATTGCCTTTTTACCCATTCAACAATACTTATTCTCCGGCTGGATGATTCTTGTCGCCTTGACTGTATCCTTTAGCTTAGCCAATGCCCACGAAGATGTTCGTCTCAATCAACGACTTGGATTTGAAATACTCGTTCCAGGTTCCGGTATGTTGCTCTCAAAACAATTCATTCCTGGTCTCGCTATTATTCTATTATTGATCATCATTCACTTCACGTATATGTTCCGTGCCATCCCGTTACCCGTTGCCTTAATTTCCACACTCTCGATCAGTACACTCTCACTTCTTTTACTCTTTATCCCAGCACGCAAAAAAGCGGACCGCTAAGTCCGCTTTTTTTTGATTTTATTGGTATTTCGTTGTTTCAGCTAGTTTGTATTTGTTCGACAATTCAAGCCAGATCGTTTTGCCTTTGATTGTCTTCACTTGAATGTATGGACGCCCTTGTGACACGCGAAGTGCGAGCAATTCACCTTGTTGATCGGCGTGTGTTTCACTGGCTTTATCCCAGTTGCGACCCAATTTACGTTCAATGAAGATGTGTTTTCCTTTTTGAACAGCACGCCAGATACCGACTTCTGCCGTTCCTTTGACCGGTACTGCCGTTTGTGCACCTTGAATCGAGATGATCGCTGGATCGTGGTCACTCGCGCTACCGTCTGCTTCCATGTAATCCGAGTTGATGTTGACGATATCCGACGATGTATACGACTTCAAGTTATTCGAAATTAAGATATGGTCGAGTACTTGCGCATTTCCGTTGTAGACGTACGAGTAACGCTCAGATTTTGGAAGATCATCGACTGTGTTCCAGAGATTTTTCCCTTTCAGGATGTCTAACGTTTCTGAGAACTGGAAGTCGTTGAGGTCACCAAGAACGACGACATTCGAATCTTTGACTTCCGTCTTCAATTCAGAAACGAAGTTTTGGACGATGTTCGCAATCGCATGACGCTGGACTTCACTCTTACGAACGACCGGTTGGTTTTTACCGAAGTCAGCTCCATCGCCACCTTTTGAGTTGAAGTGGTTGACGATGACATGATATGAATCACCATTGAAGAGGAATTCCGCGACGAGCGGTTTCCGCGAACTCGCGAAGTTCGGATCCGTCGGCTGAATGCGACCCGGGTTTTTCGTCAGCTTGCCATTTTCAACTGCCACGGCTTCCGTCGCTCCACCTTTTTCTCCTGGTGCGAGTGATACACGCGCTGGATTGTAGAGGAACCCGACACGGATGTTTCCGCCTGGTTGCCCGCCGTCCTTTTTATCTTCTGGTGCGATGTCCGTATACGCATACCGGACACCTGTTTTTGCTTCGATCGCTGCGATCAATGTCTCAAATGATTTCGAAGCGTCGACTGTGCCGCTATCTGTTGCGCCGTCGTTATCCTGCATCTCTGTCAAACCAACGATGTCTGGTGTCTTCAGGAATGTCGCGATGCCTTCCGAGACACGATCAACTTTTCCAGCATCCGCTGTCGACGCGAAGTTCTCGACGTTGTATGAAGCGACAGTCAGGCGTGATTCACCCGTTTCGATGTTCGTCGGTTGACGTTCCGCTTCGCTCGTAACGAGTTTCGGAAGGTCTGCTGCTTTTGCGAGTACTTTGTAAGCCGAATAGTTGTAGCTCATGACACCCTCAATCGTTCCATCGAATATGTCTCCGGCTTTCGCACGATACGATGAACTTCCCATCTCCACGAACAAGCGCTCCGGATTGACGTTGTCCTTCGTCAGAATCGGTGTGCCACGTTTCGTGTAGACCTTGTTTGTGTCTGTTTGTGTACGAACTGGGATCGTCCGGTTCGCTTGTGGTCCTGTGACGATCGCGTTCGGTAAAGCAACACGCATGCCTTCTAAGCTTTCGTATAAATCGATCGCATCTTCTTTCGGGTCAAACTGAGCGAAAGAATCGTTATCAACGACTTGAGTCGGAATCAAGACGCCTTTATCACCAAGGACGATACTCGCTGGTAACCCTTCGTTGAGCGCACCCTTTACGAGATTGACCGTACTGATTTCCGTAACGGCTAGATCCGTATCGAATTTATCGCTGTATCCGCCAAGGATCCATTCCTTGACGTAACCTGTCGTCGCGACCTTTTGTCCAACGGCAGCACCGTGGTTTTTCGCGTAGACGAGAATACCTTCTGATGTCCGGCTGTCGTTATCCGGATTTGGATCCTGCATGTAGAAGTTGTTCGCATCAACGACATACGTGACGACACCCGTCGTCCGGACGAGTTGATCTGCGTATGATGATGTGTGCGCGACGCCTTGGATACTGCTGATTTTAGTGATTGGTGGTGCAATATAGTACTTGAATGTCGAGACAGCTGACGTTTTCCCGTCCTTGACAGCAACCGCTTGAATCGTCACTTCGTCATTGATCGTAATCGGTGATGTGTAAACCGGACTGTCAACAGTCGGTGTCGTACCATCAACTGTATAATGGATCGTTCCTTCACCTGACAGTGTCACTTGATCCCCACGCTCGACCTCACCGACTGGAGTAGCCGTTGGTGCAACGAGAATATCGCCGGCTTCCGTCTGATGGCTACCGAGATTCGTCAGTGTATCGACAGGAAAGCTCGTCCACTGTGATGGTTCATACGTCTTAACACCTGATGTAACACCTGATTTCCGAACAAGTGTCGTGTCTTTTGCGAAATCAACGGATGAACCGATCGGTCCGATGATATCAAGGACAACGTCGCCCTTTTTTAATGCAACCGGATCATTTCCGTTGAAGTTCAACGAACCCGTCGTCATTTGCGCTTTTGCTTTGATGTCTGCATTCGCACTTGAATTCGCGATAACGAATGTTTTACCTGGATCTACTTTCCCCGATAATGTGATTTTGGACTCAGATGGTCCACCGTTCGTGTATTGAACGAGTGTATAGTCTGCTAAATCAATGATTTGCCCCGATCCATTGTATAGCTCGATTGCTTTGTTGTTACTTGTTCCTTCTATGTATTCAGACAAGATGACGCCTTCGCCTTCTGCCCCGACAAGACCCGCTTGTGGAAGGATTCCTGCAGTCAATACTCCGGCCAATGCCCACTTTCCAAACGTACTGCCGTATTTCATGATGTGACCCCCTATTGAATTTTCTGACACTTCTTTATAATATCAGATTATATTCAAAAGAGTGTATATTTTCCGTAAAAAAAGATACCATCCTTCGTAAATGAAAGAAATGGTATCGCTTACAATATTTTATTGTTCGTCTTTGTGACTTTCGTACCATTTTTCAGCTTGTGATGTCGCAATCGGAATAGCGCGTCCCTCTTCATACCCTTCTTCTAACAAAGCGTTCGCGATCTCAATCGCTTTTTTTCGAAGCGGTGGATCAAAGTTCTTGAATGAATCCGGATAGTTGTTCTCATTCCATGGCATGTCGTCACCCCCTTCTTTCCGCTTTACCCGAAAAAAGGCATAAAAAAAACGCCTCATCAGCGTGTCGTTGTTTTTGGTTGTCATGAGAATCGAGGATTACAGGTGATCAAAACACCTGAAACGACGAAAGCCCTACCTCTCTTTCGTTGTTACGGCTCCTTGGCCGCGCCAGCTGAATCAAGCATTTTAGCAAGAATCGTGATGCGTCTGCAACGGACGCATGATACTGGGATTTTTAGAAATAGCTCGGGAATGAGCGGAAAAGTATCGATTGGAAGGTTTATCTTGCTGGGTCGACTTCTTCCCGTAGTATGAAGAAGGACAAAATAAAAGCGATGACTTATGTCTGACTCATTTGTCAGTAGCGGTCTAAAAATCCTGACCTGTCGATTTAATTGTATGATATGGATTGAAGATTCTCACATGAGTGATCATCCCCGATTCATGACTTATATTAATTTATCATACTTTCTTTTATAAAGTCAATCTTTCTTTTAGAAAATCGTTTTCCCTCGTCTTGGAACCAGAGTTGCACCTGCTACAAAAGCCGAGTATCGTGAAGAGGACTCATTACTATAGAAGAAACGAGGGAAATCCATCATGTCGAATCGACTTATCCATGAAACGAGTCCCTATCTATTGCAACATGCCCACCACCCTGTCGATTGGTACCCCTGGGGTGAGGATGCCTTCACTGCCGCGCGTGAGACTGGCAAGCCAATCTTTTTATCAATCGGGTATTCGACGTGCCACTGGTGCCATGTGCTGGCACACGAAAGTTTCGAAGATGAAGAAACGGCACGACTCTTAAATGAACGCTATATCTCGATCAAAGTCGACCGAGAAGAACGTCCCGACATCGATCATTTGTACATGACGGCTGCTCAAGTCATGAACGGACAAGGCGGCTGGCCGCTGAGCGTCTTCATGACAGCGGATCAACAGCCATTTTATATCGGCACGTATTTTCCAAAAACGCCTCAGTTCAATCGTCCGAGTTTTCGTCAAGTGACACTCCAGCTCAGCGAACAATTCCGCCGTTCACCAGAGAAAATCGCACAAGTCGGTCAGAATATGTCGCAGACGCTTCGCGACGTATTGCAGCCTGCGACGTCTACCCGTACTTGGGATGAATCGATCATTCATGACACTTTCGATCAAGCGATGCGACAATTTGATCGTCAACATGGCGGATTCGGAGAGGCGCCGAAGTTCCCGTCGCCTGCCCTGCTCCGTTTCTTGCTCGATTATTATCAGTTCGCGGAAGACGAGACGGCACTTCATATGGTCATGCGATCGCTGATCGCGATGCGTGACGGCGGGATGACGGATCAAGTCGGCTACGGTCTATTCCGCTACACGGTCAATGCCAAGTGGGAAATTCCTCATTTCGAGAAGATGCTCTATGACAATGCCTGGTTTGCGACCCTATGCATCGAAACGTATCAAGCATCGGGTCAAACTCGCTTCCGTCGCTATGCAGAAGAAGTGCTGACGTTTGTAGAACAGGAATTGACCGCACCGGACGGCACCTTTTATGCTGCACTGGATGCAGATAGCGAAGGGGGCGAAGGACATTTTTATACGTTCACGGAGCGTGAGCTGACCGACTTGCTCGGACCAAACGCGCTGTTCCCCCGCTTCTATCATGCTTCATCATCGGGAAACTTTGAGGGACGGAACGTCTTTTACCGGACAGGACGAACACTCGAGGCATTCGCACGTTCTATTCACTTATCGCTTGCTGAAACAGCGTCGCAACTCGAACACGAGCGCCAAATTCTTCTTCGTGCGCGAAATGAACGCATGCGTCCATTCCGTGATGATAAACGGTTGACATCGTGGAATGCGATGATGATTTCGACGTTCGCTAAAGCCGGCCGTGTCCTTGGCGAACCGCATTATACGCATGTCGCAACGCGTGCAATGACGTCCCTCGAACGATTCGTTCGTACTGAACAGCATCTTGCAGTCCATTACCGCGATGGACAAGCAACCGGTCACGGTTTCCTCGATGACTATGCGTACATGATTGATGCACATCTTGAACTATTCCAGTCTACACACCATGCTCTCCATCTAAAGGAAGCTTTAGCATTTGCAGATGTGCTGCAGGACCAGTTCCAGACAGCAGATGGTTATTTTTATCTGACGTCGTCACGCTCCGACAAACTACTTGTTCGTCCACTCGATCTGTATGATGCCGTCACACCTGCCGGAAATAGCGTTGCCTTGAACGCCCTTTTCACGCTCAGTCGTCTTACTGGTCGTCTCGTTTATCAAGAGAGTGCTGAACGGGCTCTCGCAACCTTAATAGAGGAAGTCGAGCAACAACCGACCGGATTCGCCTCACTTGTCAGTACCTTCACCTACCGGCAGATGGAACCGAAGGAATTGATTATCTTGCTTCCGGAAGAAGTAGACATCCCGCTCGAAATCAAGCAACTGCAACAGTTACGCTTACCGGAAGTTGCTTTGTTGATCGGTACGAAGCGCGACCTTCTTCCGCACGTCCCACTGCTTGCGGAGTATCCAGAACCAGACGCACCAACGGCTTATCTCTGTCATGATTTTTCCTGCGAACGTCCGACGACGCGTTTAACGGAAATCCTCGCACGTCTCAATATCTAACCATATCCCCTCTTGTTTAAAAAAACAGGAGGGTTTTTCAAAAAACCAGACCCCTTTTTTCAAAATTA
The DNA here is from genome assembly GCF_054956715.1 of Exiguobacterium sp. EF_C8. NCBI lineage: Bacteria > Bacillati > Bacillota > Bacilli > Caryophanales > Exiguobacterium > Exiguobacterium sp. EF_C8. The sequence goes on from NZ_CM143264.1 coordinate 2,702,409, forward strand.
TTCAATCTTTTGTTCATAAAAATCCGATATTGTCGATAGTAAGGATAGGCAATAGATTTTACAACTTAGACTTAGACATCCTAGAAGCCGATTCCGTCCATCCGGACGAATATCTACTAGGAGGAAAGATACTTTGAACACGACATCATTCTCGAAGACCTTGAAGGTGTTCGCAAGCTTTCTCATCGTTTTTAGCATCGTTTTGACATCTCTTCCGATGGCTGAAGCAGCAACGACGAAAGCGACGACCTACCGTCTGTCTACCGATAGTTATCTGTACGATAAGACGGCATCTTCTCGGAAACGCTTGTTAACGATCAAGACCGGAACTGTCGTTTCATCCACGTATGCTTCTGGCTCGTTCAAAAGGGTCACATATGCTGGAAAAACGGGATATGTCGCGTCGAAATACCTCACGCTGTATGAAAAGAAACAAACCGTTTCAGGACAGCGCTACCTCGTCCTCAAAAAGACACCGATCAAAAAGACAGCAGTGGATACTGCAACGACGATCGGCACGTTGAACGAAGAGGATGTGTACTACACGTCACAACGTGTGACGAATCCATATGGCGAGACATGGTACCGCGTCAAATATGACGGCAAGACAGGCTATGTCGCAGCTGGCGCAAAAGCGGTCGCGTATAAAAAGGTGACGAACACGACGTTAAATACGATCGATGCTTACATCTTGCGTCAGTACGCTGGAACAGGTTATCCCAAAGTTCAGACCATTCCATCTGGAAAAGACGTCAAAGTCGTCGGTCGGATCGAAAAATGGGTCAGTATCCAGTACGACGGGAAGACAGGCTACATGCATCAAGATGCGTTCGCCTCTTCTGAAAAGCAAAATGTGACATTAATTCCACAAACACGGTATCAGACAAAAAGTGTGACACCACTTTACAGTCAAGCCGAGGCAAAACAAAGTCTAGCGAGTCTACCAAAAGGTACGGTCGTCACCTCGAATGCTAAGACGGCAATCTATCATCAAGTCACATATGCCGGAAAGACAGGGTATGTCTTATCCGCTACGTTGGCAGAATACACAGAAAAAACAAAGCTTCCGTCTTCACGCTTCTTGTTGACATCACCACTCGTCATCAAAACGACACCTACTGCGAATGGAGAAGCACTTGCGACACTGAGTGCTGGAAACGTCTACTACACGAAAACACGTGTGACGAATCCGCTCGGCGAAACATGGCATCAAGTATCGAAGGAAGGCAAAATCGGCTTCGTATTAGCGAATCAAGCAACACCGATTACGTACGAAACTGAATCGAACCTCTCTTTAAAAACGACAGCATCGACGGCGATTCGTTCCTATGCGGGTTCATCGTATGCTGCAGTACAAACAATCCCGAGCAATACGGTCATCAAAATTTCCGGACGGATCGGAAACTGGTACCGTGTCAGTTATAACGGTAAAACCGGCTATGCCGCATCGAATACGTTTACGACGCTTGCAACGAAGCTAAAAATTGCAGCGGCACGCTTCGAACTAAAAAAAGCGGTTTCCATCAAATCTTCACCGGATGCAAAAGCCTCGACACTTGCAACTTTGCAGAGCGGTGATATCTATTACACGACACAGCTCATCACGTCAAACGGACAGCAATGGCATCGTGTCAGCAAAGATGGAAAGACAGGCTACATCCCAGTCAACCAAGGCAAGAGCGTGCAGTACCAATCGGACCGGATCGTCATGCAGACGACGACTTCGACTCCACTTCGCTCGTATGCCGGAAACACTTACGCAACCGTTAAAACGATCCCTTCCGGTACAAGCATCACCGTCACTGGAATGATTGATGACTGGTATCGTGTGACGTACAGCGGGAAGACGGGTTATATCGCTTCACGTTACGCCAAGGAAAAAGTCATGACGCAATCGATTCCTTCTTCTTATTATCGCCTTGGACGTACCGTCGAAGTAAAAGCATCACATCAAGCGACAGCAGAAACTGTCGTTCGCCTTTCTTCTGGAGACGTTTATACGACGAATCAAGTCATTACGACTGGTCGTTCGGAGCAATGGCATCGCCTGACAGTCGATGGGAAGACCGGCTACGTTCAAATCAATCAAGGTTCACCGGTCACCTATGAGAGCGTTAATAATCACCGTTATCAAGCAACGACGGATACGACACTCCAGTCGGATGCCGGTTCAGCCTATGCGACAGTGACGAAGCTGCCAAAAGCAGCCGTCGTTCAAGTAACAGGCAGTCTCGATCAGTGGTTAAAGATCAGCTACGCTGGGAAAAACGGCTATGTCTTGAAATCAACACTGACACCGTACACGGAAACAAAAAAAATTACGGGTGCGCGTTTCTTGGCGAATCAATCGCTCGTCGTCAAACAAGCACCGGACGATCAAACATCGAATATCACGACACTCGCGCTCGGGAATGTCTATTACACCTCTGCTTTGATCACGTCCTACACGAACACGTCATGGCACAAAGTGACGATTGATGGCAAAACGGGTTATATCCGTACCGGACAAAATACATCATCGATCAAGTACGAAGCAAAAAATAAATTGTATATGAAAGCCACGTCGGATGTAGCGCTCCGTTCTTATGTTGGTAGTTCCTACAACGTCATCAAGACGATTCCGAAAAATATCGTCGTTACCGTCTCCGGTCAAATCGGTGCCTGGTATAAGATTTCATATGACGGGAAAAGTGGATATGCGTATAAAGGAGGATTTATTCCAGCTTCTACGAAACTGAACGTCTATAATTCTATTGCGACACCATATACGTTTGATAGCTTCATCAACGCCCAGATGAAGTTGAACCCACCACCACAAACAGACATATACAAGGATAAATTGATGTATGTCAGTACCGGATATGTACGTCTCGGTGGTTCACTCGATCCGGTCAACGGAACACTCGCTACAGTCACAGCGACGACACCACTTAACATCCGCTCTGGCGCTTCGACGGCAACGCACATCTACGGTCAGTTTAAACCTAGTCAGATGATTAAAGTTTATCAATCAGTCAGCGGCTTCTATACGACGTATCCACGTGTCTATAGTAAAGACAAATACGGTGTAGTAAGATATTCGACGATCCAATGGTTGAATGCACTGGAAACAGACGTCCGTGATGCAGCTGATCCGTTGAAAGTCGACCGCAACTCTTCTGCGTTCTATCAGTTTCTCGATCTCTCGAAAACAACAGGCGCAACAGCTGCTACACTCGATAAGTTATTAGCAAATGTGACCAAAGGGGTAGGGATTTTCAATACATGTAGCAAGGGCAGTTGTGGGCAAGCGTTCATCGATGCCGGTCAAAAATATGGTGTCAACGAAGCTTACTTAATCTCACACGCTTTACTTGAGACAGGTAATGGTCAATCAAAACTGGCAATGGGTGTGACATGGAATGGACGTAAAGTCTACAACATGTATGGTATCGGGGCTGTCGATGGTGATGCAGTCAATAAAGGTGCCAAATATGCCTATGAAATGGGATGGTTCACACCGGAAGCGGCAATCGTCGGTGGTGCTGAATTCATCAGCACGAAGTACATTCATAATGTCTACGGACAGAACACGCTCTACAAGATGCGTTGGAGCCCGATGCGTCCTGGGAGCCATCAGTACGCATCGGACATGGGATGGACTGTCAAACAGACGTCTCGGATCTATTCACTCTATCAACAGATGGATAGCTACACAGCTGTCTTTGATATTCCAGTCTTCGCTCGTTAAGGAGACGATGAACCAACGTCTTTAAATCAATGAATGTGTTCCAACATCAAAAAAAGGAAAGACCGTTCTGGTGATCCCACCGGAACGGTCTTTCCTTTTTCATTAGTAGCGAACGAGCAGGATCATCCTCAACTCCTGCAGGAAAAGAAAGCGCGCTCGACGCTTTCGACAGGGATAGGTAAGACCCGGTAGACCGCATGAAATGCGAGGATGTCGCAGCTTACCTCCCGCCTGCGGAAAGGGAGGATGACCAACTGACTCGTTCGTCTTATGAAACGATAGACTGATGATATTGCGAAGAAAACCCCTGCATTTACGCGGAAGGGCTCCCCTAGCGTTCCATGTCATCGGCGACGATTTGGATATCGATTCCGCGGACATGACGCATGATTTCATTGATGATCGATCCGCGTCGGATTTCCTGCCAGCGGGTCCGCGCGGATTGACCGAGGACGATTTGCGTGATGCGATGATGTTTGGCAGCGGCGGTAATCGCTTGAGCAATCGAACGTTCGCCTTGAATCCGGATCAGCACTTCTGCTCCGAACAAGGCACCACTCTCCCGCACCATCGCAAGCACTTCCTTCTGTTTCGCATTCAATTGATTTTCCGCTGCCGGTAAAATCGTCAGAACATACAGTTCCGCCTTTAATCGACTTGCCATGCGAAATCCGCGATAGATCAACTTTCGCGCGTTATCATTAAGCTGGATGCAGACGAGAATCCGTTCTTGTAATGTCGCCGGGTCTTTTTCAATCAACAAACGTGATTGATAGACTTGATCGTCGACTTCGTCCGCGACTTGTCGTAACGATAACTCCCGTAAGCTCGCGAGATTCTGAAGCGAGAAAAACGAATTCAGACTCTGTTCAATCTTTTCTTTCTTGTAGATTTTCCCTTGCTCGAGTCTCTCCCGTAACGTTTGCGGCGTCACGTCGACGAGTAAGATCTCATCAGCCTCTCCGAGAAATGGATCCGGGATTCGCTCCCGGACCTCGACACCCGTCACTTCTTTGACTTTAAAGAGTAAGCTTTCGAAGTGCTGGATGTTGACGGCCGAGTAAACGTTGATCCCGGCGTCAAGGAGTGCCGCGACATCTTGATAGCGTTTTTTCCGTTCTGATCCGGGAGCATTCGTATGCGCCAGTTCATCGATCAGGACAATATCCGGGTGACGGGCAATGATCGCGTCCACGTTCACCTCAGGAAACACTTTCTCTTTATAGACGACTTCAAGTAACGGGACTTGTTCGAGCTGTCCGACCATCTCCGCCGTCTCTTTTCGACCGTGCGTCTCGATCAAACCGATGACGACATCCTTGCCTTCAAGCGTCAAGGTTCGTGCATCGGCAAGCATCTTATACGTTTTTCCGACACCAGGAGCTGAGCCGATATAAAGCTTCAGCTTTCCCCGTGTCATGACTTGCTCCGATCAAGTGCTAGGTTCAAAAGGAGGACATTGACGTAATCATGCGTCCCGGCTTCTTTCGTGATTAGCTTGTGTACCTCGTCACGCGATAGGTCGCGTGCGGTTGCGATACGCTTCGCTTGATCCAAAGCATAAGCGACTGAGATGTGCGGATCGAAACCAGAACCGGATGTCACGAGGGCATCGTCCGGAAGCGAAGCGCCGTCCTCTCGATTCTGTTTCTGCAATGCCGCTATCTTCGTACCAAGCTCCGGGTTCGATGCTGCCAAGTTATCCCCAGCAGATGATCCCGCTAATTGATCGACCGCTGATGGACGTCCGTGAAAATACTGTTTCGACGTGAACGGTTGGGCAATCAATTCCGATCCAATGAATTTTCCGTTTTCCTGTACGAGTGAACCGGCTGCTTTATCCGGTACGAGAATCTGACCAAACAGCGTCAACAAGGCGGGAAAGACGATCCCGCATAATGCTGTGATGAAGATCGTCACACGAATGGCTTGTTTCATGATTCGTTTTCTCCTTAAAGGATGCTTGCAAGCAAGACATCGATGATTTTAATCCCGATGAACGGTACGATGACACCACCAAGACCGTAGATGAGTAAGTTACGCCCGAGCAATTGATCGGCTGTCATCGGTTTATACGAGACACCTTTCATCGCGAGCGGGATCAGCATCGGAATGATGATCGCGTTGAAGATTAGAGCCGACAAAATCGCTGTCGTCGGGGAATCGAGTCGCATGATGTTGAGTACTTCCATTTGCGGAATCGCGACCATGAACATCGCCGGGATGATCGCAAAATATTTTGCGACATCGTTTGCAATCGAGAACGTCGTCAACGCTCCCCGTGTCATCAAGAGCTGCTTTCCGATTTCGACGACTTCGATGATCTTCGTTGGGTTCGAATCAAGATCGATCATGTTCGCTGCTTCTTTCGCGGCTTGTGTCCCACTGTTCATCGCTAGACCCACGTCCGCTTGAGCGAGCGCTGGTGCATCATTCGTACCGTCTCCTGTCATCGCGACGAGGTGACCGGCTGCTTGTTCTTGCTGGATGACACGGATTTTATCTTCCGGTTTACATTCGGCGACGAAGTCATCAACGCCTGCTTCGCGAGCGATCGTTGCTGCCGTCAACGGGTTGTCGCCGGTACACATGATCGTTTTGATCCCCATCTCACGCAACCGATCAAACCGTTCCCGCATTCCTGGTTTGACGGTGTCTTTCAAGTAGATGACTCCAAGAATCGTCGCATCCATCGCAACGACAAGTGGGGTTCCACCTAAGCGTGAGACGGAATCGATCGTTTCTTGCAAATCATTCGGAATCGTTCCACTTTGTTCTGTCACCCATTCTTGGATCGCTTGTCCCGCTCCTTTACGCACCCGGCGACCATCCGTCAAATCAAGACCTGACATCCGTGTTTCCGCACGAAACGGAATGATTTCTGCGCCATCTAACCACTGGCGCTCGACTGGCATGTCTCGTAGTTCTGCGAGTTCTAAGACGGATCGTCCTTCCGGTGTCTCATCGGCTAAAGAAGCGATGATCGCCCCTTCGAATGCTTGCTCGACAGAGCGTCCACCGACCGGCGTGATCTCTGACGCCATCCGGTTCCCGAACGTGATCGTTCCCGTTTTATCTAAGATGATCGTTTGGATATCCCCTGCTGCTTCGACCGCCTTCCCGCTCATCGCGATGACGTTAAAACGGGTGACACGGTCCATCCCGGCGATGCCGATCGCGGACAGCAAACCACCGATCGTCGTCGGAATCAAACAGACGAGTAACGCGATCAAGATTGGACCAGAAAGATTGAATCCAAGATAGTTCGTAAAGACTGGTAACGTCATGACGACGAGTAAGAAAATCAATGTCAAGCTCGTCAACAGTGTTGATAAAGCGAGCTCGTTCGGTGTCTTTTGACGGCTTGCGCCTTCGACAAGCGCAATCATCTGATCGAGGAACGATTCCCCTGGATTACTCGTGATTCGGACTTCAATCTCATCACTAACGACGAGTGTTCCACCGATGACCGACGAGAAATCACCCCCCGCTTCCTTGATGACTGGTGCCGATTCCCCTGTGATCGCCGATTCATCAATTGAAGCAAGACCTTTGATGATTTCACCGTCACCTGGTACATATTCACCGGCCCGGACGAAGACGATGTCGCCTTTCCGGAGTGTCGCGGACGAGACACTCTCAATCAATTGTCCGACACGTTTACGAGCCATGACGTCCGCTTTCGACGCTTTTAGCGAGTCTGCTTGTGCTTTCCCGCGTCCTTCGGCGATCGATTCTGCGAAGTTCGCGAACAAGACCGTCAAGAAGAGTATGATGCTGACCGTCAAGTTAAAACCACGCATCTCATCAATGAAGATCGTATAGCCGATTGCGAGCAAACAACCGATCCAGACGACGAACATGATTGGTTGTTTGATCATGTTGACGGGATTCATTTTTTTAAAGGCGTCCATTGTCGCCTGGCGGACAATCGAGCCGTTGATTGCTGATTTGGATTGGTGTTCCGGCTGCCCATTCGGTTGGTGTTCGTCGGACGTCGGATGCATGATACGTTCCATCATATGCTTTTATCTCCTGTTCACATCGTCAGCCAGTCCGCGACCGGTCCAAGTACGAGCACTGGCAAGAATGTCAATGCACCGACGAGTACGACCGTACCGAGGAAGACTGTTCCGAAGAGTGGTGTGTCTGTTTTGAATGAAAACTCATCTTGCGGCACGGATGGCTTCGCCTTCAGCGAACCAACGATCGCAAGCATTAAAATCAATGGGATGTAACGTCCGAAAAATAACGCAAACGATGTCGAGACGTTCCAGTAGACATTCGCGTCCCCGAGCCCTTCAAATCCAGAACCATTATTGGCTGTCGCCGACGTGAATTCGTACAAGACTTGTGATAGCCCGTGATAGCCTGGATTCGAGATGCCAGCGACGCCTGGTGCAACGTACATGGAGATTGCCGTTCCGACGAGAATCAAGAATGGTGGCACAAGAAGTGCGATAGCGATCATCTTCACTTCGAACGTCTCGATTTTCTTACCAAGGTACGTTGGTGTCCGACCGATCAAGAGACCTGTCAGGAAGACTGCGACGAAAGCATAAAGCAAGACATTCAAGAATCCAGCGCCGGCACCGCCGTACACGACGTTCAGCATCATGTTGCCGAGCTGAATCAAACCAGCAAGCGGATGAAGCGAGTCATGCATCGCGTTGACGGCACCCGTCTCGGCTGCTGTCGTAATCGAGCTATAGAGCGCTGTACCGACTTGACCGAAGCGTAATTCCTGACCGTGCGCGGTCGGGTTCGCAAATAAGCTACCTGCCATGCCGAATGTCATCATGACGAACAAAATCGTCATGACGCCAAGGAAAAGACGTCCTTGTTTCGCAGAACCGATGATTTTTCCATACGCGACAGGAAGTGACATCGGAATCAATAACATTAAGAACATCTGGATGAAGTTAACGAACTGGTTCGGGTTCTCAAACGGATGGGCACCGTTTGCTCCGAAGAAACCACCGCCGTTGTTACCAAGCTGTTTGATGACCTCAAACGCTGCGACCGGTCCACGGTAAATCAACTGCTTCGCCCCTTCAAGCGTCGTGACGCTGATTGCGCCACTAAACGTCTGTGGTACGCCGAGTAAAATCATCAACATCCCGAAGAACAATGAAATCGGAAGCAGGATGCGGAAGATGAAGCGAACGAAGTCGGCGTAGAAGTTACCGAGCGGTTTATTCGCAAGACCACGGATGACAGCGATACAGACCGTGAATGCCATCGTCGGTGCAACGAATAACATCGTTCCGAGGACGAACGTTTGTGAGAGATACGATAAAGCTTCACCCGAATAGTGTTGTTGATCGGTGTTCGTCATGAAGCTGATCGTCGTATGGAGCGCTGTCGACCAGTCAAGATTAGCGGCGCCGTTCGGATTGAGCGGTAGACTTCCTTGAAAGCGAAGCAACAAATACCCACCGATGAAAAACAGTAGATTGACGACTAATAGACTTTTTGAATAGCCGACCCACGATTGATCTTGTTTCTTTTCATCGACACCGAGTAACGATAGAAGGCGTCGTTCGACCTTACCGATTGTATCGACCCGACGATCTGCGATTGGTGCAAAGTACATCCCGATGTAGCGACCGAGCAAGACCGCTGCACAAAGTGCAATGACGAGTAGGATCCAAAATTGGATCAGGAATTGAGTCCACATGTTTTTCTTTTCTCCCTATGCGATTAGAATTTTTCCGGATAGATCAGACAATAACCGAGATACAAAAAGACGAGACATCCCATTGCTAGTAAAAACCACGTCATTTCCGGTCACCTGCTCTCCACTGGACACGTTCGATCAGTCGAATCATTCCGAACGTCGTACCGAAGAAGAAGACGAGCAGTACGATACTCCATAGTTCTCCCATTATGAAATTACCCCCATATTATTCAATATTTTTACAATTAAGCACGACAAAAAGACGATGTGAGGCGAAAAACGGCCCCAGCATCGCCTTTATAACTTGGCATACTGAAAAAGAGTCGTTCCCTCCTAAAAACGCCTGCGAGGTTAGCTGTCGGATTCGGGCATACCTAGGATTTTGCCCTACCTTTCCCGTTCGGAAAGGATTCACCCCGTGTCACGTGTCGTGACGATTGGGTCCCCCGCTTCAATCATGAATTCGGCGTACTTTGAGATCGAAGCATTAACATGTTAGTGTTCGTTGATGAGATGGATATTACTCCGATTTTTTAAGGTTGTAAATAGAAAAAATGAAAAAAAAATAGTCTGATTTTTTAATGACTTACTTTCGAAAAATAGTGTTTTTTGACTCTATGCTATAGAAGAAAAAAAACCACAGAAATCGATTCTTTCATCTAAAATGGAGGAGCTCCTTTTTAGATCGAATCGCTCTGCGGTTTCATAAGCAAATCAGAATTATGATTGCTGATTCATTTTGGCATGGACCGTCAAAGGAGCTAGCATCGTCACCCATAGGGCAACCACTCCAGAAACAAGAATCACAATATCGCGTTCGAATCCAAGCGTCAATAAGGTAATACAACTTCCGACGAGGACGAGACAAAGCGTCGCGATCATGACGAACCGCGATTGTTTCAACATTTTTCTCATGTGGCATCTCTCCTTTCCTTCCATATTCCTTTTCATCGTAACAAAGATTGACATCAAATGCGTCGTTGATACTTGATTGTGATGTTTCTGTCATCACGCAAGTAATGATAGCAGACGACAGGAAAACGGATTTGTTACACTAGAGAAGTACTTAAAAAGGGGGAATTGATATGTTACAAGATCATTCATTTCAACGCGTCGACGGAACGTCGGCATCCTTAAGTGACTACCCAGCTCAAGCATGGCTGATCGTCAATACAGCCAGTAAATGCGGCTTGACGCCACAGTTCGAAGGACTCGAGCAATTGCATCAAGACTATCGTTCGCAAGGATTGACCGTACTTGGTTTCCCATGTAATCAGTTCGCGAACCAAGACCCCGGAACGGACGAGGAGATTCAGTCGTTCTGCCAAGTCAACTACGGCGTGACGTTCCCCGTCTTCTCAAAAATCGATGTCAACGGTGAGCAAGCACATCCGTTATTCGAAGAACTGAAAGCACAAGCACCGACGACGGACGGTACAACAGACATCGAGTGGAATTTCACGAAATTCCTCGTGACTCGTGATGGAGAAGTGACGCGGTTCTCTCCAAAAACGAATCCAACGGATTTGACGGCAGCGATCGAACGATTGCTCGTTCAAGTCTAAAAGGTAAGCTTCCCTCCTTCTCCCTTGAAGGAACGGAAGCTTATTTTTATGTTGTTCCTGGCTCAAGATGACGACTGATCATCTCTTCCGCCAATCGTTTGACATCATCGATATCGCGCATTTCCGTGAACGGATGCCCCCAGACGATCAGCTCTTCGATTTCTTCAATCGGTTGCGTCGTGTATCGTGTACCATCGGCGACGAACTCTTGCGCAATCGTCGATTCAAAGGCAGCATACTTCAGGAGCCACGGTTTCTCACTCAAGATTTTGTGGGCATGCTTCACCTGCTTGAATGTCACATCGCCGACGAGGACGATGGGATCGAATCGTTCATGGAGAGGATGCGTATATTGAACAGAGATCAGCAATCCATGTTGGTTCGTTTTTTCCTGTTGTCGGACATACGTCCGCGTCAGGAAATGTGGAACGAGTGACTCCGCACTCTCTTTCGTCTGATGGATGCTCAAACCATGTTCCGTTTGAACGACATCCGGTAGGACTGGTTCGTATCCACGATTCGCTAATTGTTGATCGAGCTCTTTGAATAACAGCAAAGTATGTTCGACAAGCGCTCGGACTTGGCGAAACGATAATTGGATCGATTGATTGATCATAGGATGACCTACTTTCTCTAAAAGTATGGCAATATACAGTTATTTACCCAAACTTTTCCGACTTCATCCCTGTTTCAGTGAAAGTTCCTCGAGCCATTTACGTGTTTGCTCCTGTATACGCGTTTTCGTCTGTTCCGGGTCGAGGGTGATCTTCTGATCGACATGAATCGATCGACAATCAAGTGCCTGCGGGATGTTTTCTTCGACGATTCCTGCAAGGATCAGACAAGGAACGCCAGCTGTTCTCGCCATCCGCGTGACCTCACCTGGCAATTTACCGATTTGACTTTGACGGTCGACCCGTCCTTCCCCTGTCCAGACATAATCCGCTTGTTGCATCCGCTCTGCTACACGAAGGTGTCGCAAGATCATCGATGCGCCCGGAACTATCTGTCCACCAAGCGCATACACGGCTCCACCGAGTCCGCCGGCTGCCCCTGCTCCTTTGACGCCCTCTAATCCAAGTAACTTTCCAATCTGTTTGAGTTGTTGATCGAGTTTTATGATGTCATCCGGAAGCAGTCCTTTTTGTGGACCAAACAGATAAGCCGGACCATCTAGACCATGATAGGGAGCTGTCACATCTACGAGGGCTTCCAGCTGAACCGGATACGTTGAACAATGAATGGCTTGCGTCTCAAGTAACGGATTTGTACAAAACAAAATCGGCTTACCCGAGGCATCTTGAAGACGACAACCGACTTCCGCGAGTAAACCAAGTCCCCCATCCGTCGTACCTGTCCCCCCTAACGCCAGTCGAATACGTGTTATTCCTTGATTGCGTAACTGTTCCATCAAACGCCCGACGCCACGCGTATTCACTCGAACAGGATTATCTCCGCTTTGTCGCATCGGCAGTCCACAAATACGCGCGACTTCGATGACGGCGTCTGAATCTTTTACGGCATACTGTACTTCACACGGACGACCTGCTAGATCAATCGTCATGGTCGTCTTTTCCTCATATCCAAGCGCGAGATAGACTTCAAGCGTTCCTTCCCCACCGTCCGCGACAGGTGAGGAATCGATGATCGCGGTTGGATCATGTGCCAGTATTCCAGACGTGACGGCTTCTGCTGCCTCCTTCGAAGAAATACTACCTTTGAACGCATCCATTAAAATCAAGTGACGTTCCATCTGTAAGCTCTCCCTTCAAAAATCTCATATCAAGTTTTGATTGCGTTTCCAATTAATGTTACGATGATACTAATTTCAAATTACCATTCCCTTATCTGACATTTCATTTTACATACACAGGAGGTCTTATCCCATGGAACGCTGTTCGTTATGTGGAACACCACTTCGTCAACACGATACGACTTGTTCGCATTGCCAACATCCTGTTATCAAGAAAGAACAACTCGCCGAACCACCCACTTCGTCCACTTCACGGACTTGGCTCATCAGTACCTGCCTTTTGCTCTTTCTCGTCGGAGGAGCCGGTTTCCTGTGGTATTCGCTACAAGATCCCGTTTCCCCTGAAGCGGGTCCGACATCTAGTGTCGAAGCACTCGCGCTTTCGGAATGGTCCGATGAACAAACAGCGTACAATCAAACGTACTCGAAAGACCGTCCTCCAACGTCCTATGATGTCCTTCGCTTCGTCCGTCAATATACTCGGACGATTCCGGAGCTTGCGACATTCTCGAAGAAATACGATTCCATCGAGACGTTTTCTGCGATCCAGTTCACGACTTTGAACGTCTTTGAATCAGAGTTCAAGCATCTCCATCGTATAACGAATGCCGTTGATGCCCCTGTCGCTCCAAGTGTTCTCGCCGTGACATTCCAAAAATTCACGTCAAAGGGAGTTACGTATCATTTACGTACACAAGAAACGTACCAAATTGCGACAGCAAACGGTTCAGAACCTGTGACGTATCGCGTCCATTATCGTCTGAAAGTGCATACGGATCATCTTCAAATCATTGATGTTAATCGAACGGAGGTGACTTCATGAAACGAGTGCTCCTTTGTCTGCCTCTTTGTCTTCTGATGGCGTGTTCGCCAGAAACATCTAGGATTCAAGAACAGCTCGAGCAGCAAACCTACACCCGTGCCGTCGAACGATCGGAACAAGATATCGATGAACCGGCTGCTCAGCTGATGGTTCAGCTTGAACGACAGCTTGCTGGTTATCAACTGCGTGATGTCTTAAAAACAGCGGAAGCAATCGAACGTCTTCAACTCACAACAGATCATCCTGTTCGAAAAAGGGCAGAAGCCATTGCCCTCAGTGCAAAAGAGATGTTGAAGCAAGTCAAACAGTTCGAAGGTACGTATGAAGTCGAACGAAGTATACTCGAAGACGAGCCGTTCGACGGAACCGGACGTATTCATGTGTCTTTTGACGAGCAGGACACATTCATCGCGATGATTCGCTTTGAGCAGTTCGGTCTCCCGGACGCACTGCGAAACGACGAAGAGATCATTCGTTTTGAACCGGATTTCTCTGCTCGTATTAACTTATCCGAAGGACAAGTCAGTTACCGCTTCGCCCGCTCGACACTTCGTGTGACGTTCGAAGGACCGAGCGGTAAGCGGATTTATCAACTCAAACAACTATCAAAGAAGTAAACGCTAAAATGCCGCTCCACTTGAGAGAATATCCTCGAGTGAAGCGGCATTTTTGACGATTCCTACTCAGCGCGCAGCTTGAACGTGTTCATACACCTGTTGGCATAATTCATGTGTCGCGAGGCTATCAGACGCTACGACCGATTCGGACGATTCCCCCTTGATCGTTCGAAGGAACGCGTCTAACATATCGACGAACCCGCGTCGCTTTAATGTCGCTTCCCAGTTATCGAGCGGATACCGGAGCGTTCCTTGCTTCGTCAATTGATCGAGTGTCGTCACGTCGGTTGCGACCCGTTTTTCCTCCGGTCCCATCACTTCGACGCGTTCTTCCGTCATACCGTTATCGCGGTTCATGACACCGATTGCCGTGATGCCGTTTGAGACGAATTGAATCGTCACGTGATGTAGCCCGCTTTCGTCTTGCTTACTCTTGACGTGTAAGTCTTCAATCTCACCACGTCCCGTCAAAAAGCGAAGCGTGTCCGCGACATGGATGAAATCATCGAACAGAAATGGCTTGGCGTCTTCGATGAACGACGTCCGATTCTTTTGCATGAGGACGAGATTCGGATCATTTACTTCAAGTAAGCGCTGATGCGCTGAAGCGAAGCGTCGATTGAATCCCGTGATGAACGGTAACTGTTTCTCCTCTGACAGACGAGTCAGTTCACGAATCTCTTCGATTTCCATCGAGACTGGTTTATCAACGTAGACGGCGATTCCTGCTTCTAGCGCTTGTCGCGCTTGCTCGGCATGGACGACGGTCGCTGAATGGATCATGACCGCGTCGATTCCTTCCTGTACAGCATCAGTAAACGTCGCGTATGTCCCCGCAAAGCGATAGTCTGCTTGCAATCGTTTTGCTTTCTCTTCATCTCGTGAAATCAAATATACCTCGATATCAGATCGTTCAGCATAGACCGGTAAATAGGCTTTTTGAGCGATATCCCCTAAGCCAATGACGGCTAATTTCATATGAACTCCTCCTTTTCGACTGTTGCTTATATTCCCTATGATACGTTAATTGACACGAAAAGATGAGAAACAGCCCTTTACAGGCATCAAATTCCTTTTTTTGAAAAGAAGTGAATTTCCTTTTTTTGTTTTATGATAAAACCATATTTGAACAAGGAGGGAATGAGTTTTTATGAAGCGCTTGCTCCGTACTAGTCTTACGCTCTTATTATTGTTCGCTTTGTGTCTTCCCGCCATTCCGGCTCAGGCAGCCAGTTACCAAGTCGTCGTCACTTCGACAATTGGAGCGAACATCCGCTCGAAGCCGAGTACCGCCTCGTCCGCAACGATTGTAAGACGTGCTGCGTACAAGGCAAAATTCACAGCCGTCTCGTATACGAATGGCTGGTACAAGATCAAGGACGGAGGTACATATCGTTATCTATCGAACCAGGTCGCTCAAAAAGTATCAAGTAGTTCAGTGAAGACGTACAAAATCGTCGTCTACTCGAAAGCTGGAGCGAACGTCCGAACATCCCCAAGCACGGCATCGTCAAAGAATATCAAGCGACTCGCACCTTACAACTCGAAGTTCAATGCGGTTTCGTATTCGAACGGTTGGTATAAGGTCAAAGGTACGACCAATTACTACTATGTGTCGAACCAAGTCGCTAGAAAAGTGACGACGAGCAGTCCAAAACCATCGAGTGGTAGTTATCCTGTTGCGTCGATGCGGTATTTTAAGCTTGGATCGTCAAGTTATCAATTGACGAAAGAAAGTTTCGTTCGCCGTTACCCAGCGAGTACAACGAAACTATTGACGGGGATCGTCGCTTATGACGAAGCAGTGCGTAAAGGCACACTCGATCAAACGTTCACCCTGACGTCTGCGATGTTATCTGTCCCTGCTGGCAGTAGCGTAGCGGGTTTCCGTGTTGGCGACAAAGTGACGATGCGCCAACTCTTGAACGGGATGCTGATCCGCTCTGGCAACGATGCAGCAAAAGCGATCGCCGTCCGGACAGCTGGTTCTGAATCGAAGTTCGTCTCGTACATGAATAACCGCGCCCGTTCAATCGGAATGAGTGCGAGCCATTTCATGAACCCACACGGTTTCTATCATCCAAGTCATTACACGACAGCTGCTGATATGCAAAAACTCGCGAATACATATGCGAAGTACAGCACGCTCATGACGATCAGTGGACGCAAGTCGTATCAGACGACCGTTAAAGGACCGTATGCACGGACATTGACGTGGTATCATACGAATACGTCGCTTCCAGGAGATACACGTGTTTATGCGAGCAAGACTGGTTACACACCGGAATCTGGTTACACACGTGTCTTCTTCATCAAAAAAGGATCGACACGATATGGTCTCGTCACACTGAAAGGAACGTTGTCCCAAACCGAGACGACACTTCGCTCCGTCTTAAATCAATAATCGACTCATCAACAGTCTGGTTTTCCGTTTCGGGAGCCAGACTGTTTTCTTTTTCCTTCAAATTATACTTGCGCTGAAAACGAATTCATCTTAGAGTTGAAATTAGAATCAGACGTCTGACGTCTTAATGAAGGAGAGTTTTTACGTGGGAAATGTCAGTTTATTATTTGGGGGCGTTGCGCTCTTTTTAAATAGTTTGACCTTGTTTGGAAAAGTCGATCTCCGTAGCGCTGGTGTCTTCAGTCTCATCACGGGTCTACTGCAAACGTTCATCGCAACGTATCTTGTCATCGGTGCTGCAGGTGATCCAGCGTTGACGTTCGGGTACGCGAGTATTTATTTGTTTGCCTTTACGTATGTTTATGTCGGGATCACGTTCTTATTTAACCTCGACGGAAGCGGTGTCGGTTGGTTTTCCTTGTTCGTTGCGATCGCCGCTTTATTTTATGCATTTGTCAGCTTCACGACAGCAGACATCATCGGCGGGGTGACATGGTTGTTCTGGGTATTGCTCTGGAGCCTGTTTTTCCTCGGGATGGGAATGAATCGCCCGATTGATGCGATCACTGCCCGCGTTGCCCTCGTATTAAGCTGGTTGACGTTGATCGTACCGGCATTGATCGGTCTTCGATTCGGCTACTTTAGTTCCGCATATCAATGGTTATGGAGTGGGGCTGCCGTTCTGACTGTTGTCTATTTCCTCTATACGATGATGAAATTCTCGATGCTTCGGACGATCCGCTCGTCGTGACATGCTAATCGATTCATCAAAAAAGATGTCTATTTCCAGTTATGAATCGGAGATGGGCATCTTTTTTGATTGATGGAGAACGCTATCGTTCATCCGCGACTCCTACAGGAAAAGAAAGTGCCATTGGTACTTTCGTCAGGGATGAATCAGACCCGGCAAACAGCATGAAATGTTGGTTGCCGCGGCTGATTTCCCGCCTGAGGAAAGCGCGGATGAGAGTAGCGTTCGTTTCGTTATCAATCAGTCCTGATATCGCAATTTCCTCTCCATTCCAATCATTTGAGCGCTTCCTGCAGTTGAGCTTGAACTTCTTTTAACGACTTATCCGTCGGATGCCAGTAATAGATGCCGTCCGATTCGATGCCTCCTGATCCGTCAAACGACAAGGTCTTGACGTTGCGTAAGGCATCCCGGTAGTCCGTCGCGACCGTCCGGGCAACGGAAAATGGTACGTTCGTCTTGACGTTTTTCCCGAGGGCATCGAGGATAGCGTTGAAACGACGAATCGAGAAGTCTTCTGTCATCTTATCGGCGACTGCCTGAACGACTTGCCGTTGGCGGATTTGTCGTCCGAAGTCCCCACGTGGATCATCGTGCCGCATACGGGCATAGGCGAGTGCTTCCTTCCCGTTCAATGATAGTTCTCCTTTTGGGAACTGCATCTCATAGTACGAAAAATTGATATCGTTCTTGACTCTGACCCCATCCACCGCATTGACGAGATCCGTAAAACCCGCTAGATTGATCTCAGCGAAATAGTCGATTCGAATCTTTAACAGATGACTGACCGTATCAAGCGCCATCTGTGGACCACCGAAGGCATAGGCATGGTTGATTTTATCATTCGAACCATTGCCGATGATGTCTGTCTTTAAGTCGCGCGGGATGCTGATCATCTGACTGGTATTCGTTTTCGGATCAATCGTCACGACGATGATCGTATCACTCCGTCCTGTCTCATTTTTTCGTTGATCGACGCCGAGTAAGAGAAACGAGAGTCCTTTTTTCTGCTCAACGGCTTTTTCCGTCTCAACGCTTGCTTTGACCGGTACCTGGACTTCTTTGAGCGTCTGACTCGCTTTATGATACACATATCCGCCTGAACTAAAGAGAAGGAGCAGGCAAATCCCCGTAAGTGTCAGTACGATCCATTTCCATTTCTTCATCACCCATTCTCCTTTTCTTCAATTTCAATTCAGGACGGTCGTTGTGCTTCGAGTACCAGTAAAGCATTGCGCCAGCTACCGAACAAGGCAGTGATGACTCCGATGCTTGGCGCATCACGTCCGATACTGAACCGTTGATAACTTGCGATCGTCAGATGCTCCGTCTCTTGTGCGGCTTCAGCAAGTACTTCGAGCACTTCTTCTTCCCGCCAGCGTTTACGCGGGAATTCGATCCCAATGATTTCAAGTGCGTTTGACCAAGAGCCGTACCGGCGGGCAATCGTTGCGACAGTCGGACGATTTTGACCAGCCGCCCACTTCGTGTAGGTCTGACTCGTCAAGACCGGCAAGACCCCTTGCGCTTCCAGTAATGACTCGATGATCCGTTGTTCCATTTCCTGGACGCGTTCCTTTAAGATATCCGCTTCTGACAATGCCTGCTGCCACGAGTTGAATTGATGGACGATATCCGTCAGGCTTGGTGCTTGTTTCTGTTGTGCCCATTCGCGGTACGTCGCACTCGTGAAAGGATGGAGTTCCTCCCGTGCCTGACGCAAGGCGTCAATGATTTCCGATTTCGTGAACGTCAAGCGGGCATGCCCGATGCCTGCTCGTTCCAAGGCGATTTGCCACGATCCAAACAGCATCAGGATTTCCGCGACGCTTGGATGAGTGGTGTGGAGTTGCCAGCGGAAATAGGTATTGGCCGTCAATTCATTCTTCCCGTTCGCAGCGAGACGGAGTGCGTGGATCGCTTCCTCCATATCGCGCATGACGATGTCCCCTTCCCATATATTCATGACTGGACGTTCCGGCGTACGGTCGTCTGTAAAGCATGACGAACGTTTCGGATGACGACGGCTTGTTCAGTGAACGTCATTTGTGAAGCAGACGGAAGACAGATACCGTCTTCAAACAAGCGACGGCTGACGTCAACCCCTTCTGCTGTGACGAATGGTACGTCGCGATAGACGGGTTGTAAGTGCATCGGTTTCCAGACCGGGCGAGACTCGACATTCGCTTGTTGCAGTGTCTGAATCATCGCATCGCGTTGCGCTTGACCACCCGGTAAAAGAAAGGCACTGAGCCAGCGGTTGGCGAACGTTCCAGGCTGTTCGACTTGCGACGTGACGCTGTCCGGGGCAAAGGCACGGTCGTAGCGATCAAAAATTTTCCGCCGTGCATCGACGCGTTGATCGAGAACCTCAAGCTGTCCCCGTCCGATCCCAGCAGCGACATTACTCATCCGGTAATTGTAGCCGACTTCCGTATGTTCATAATGCAAGACCTGCTGTCGCGCCTGTGTTCCGAGATAAAAGGCACGTTCGATCAGAGCCGGATCATTTGCGACGAGCATTCCGCCGCCTGACGTCGTGATGATTTTGTTGCCATTGAACGAATAGATACCGAACGTTCCGAACGTTCCGGTCATCCGCCCGTTGACACGAGTCCCGAGTGATTCTGCAGCATCCTCGATCAACGGAACATCGTACTCTTCACAGATCGCAGCAATCTCCTCGATTTGCGCGGCGACACCGTACAGATGAACGACGATGACAGCCTTCGGAAGTCGACCACGCGTTGCCGCCTGGATCAAGGCCCGACGGAGTGCGACGGGCGACATGTTCCAGGTCTCTTCTTCCGAGTCGATCAATACAGGTCGCGCTCCGACATACCGAATCGGATTCGTCGAGGCAATGAACGTCAAGGACTGACAGAAGACATCATCCCCCGTCGTGACACCAAGTGTCGCGAGCGCCAGATGAATCGCTGCTGTCCCACTGCTCGTCGCAAGCGTTGCACTAGCACCCGTGTACGCTTGCATATCTCGTTCAAAGGCATCGACATTTGGTCCAAGAGGGGCGACCCAGTTCGTCTCGAGTGCCTCGGTGACATAACGGGCTTCTTGACCACTTAAATGCGGGATGGAGAGTGGGATGTGTTTCATGATGTTTCCTCCCTTCGAGATGACAGATGACGAATCGGTGTTCGGTAGAGCGGGAACCAGTGACCCATTTGAGTTTCCGGATGTTGTCGTTCGAATTGTCGCGTTAGACGCTCATAGATCGTGGCATCAAGAATCGACGTACCGAGTCCAAAAAACGTTTGATTCGCACTAAAGGATCGTTTGTAGGCAAGCAAGCTATCCGTATTCGATCGTGTCGTGCCTCCACCGAGATGAAGCGCTTGAAAACCGGCTTGTTTTGCCCAACGAATCATCTCCGCGAATAATAGATGGTTGGGTCGAAGTGCTAACGACGTGGGATCGGAAGCACCGAGATGATAATGCGCGAACTGGCGACCAGTCAAGACGATACATCCGGCGATGATCCGTCCGTCATGTTCAGCAAGCAACAGGACATTTTTGATTCGTCCGTCCGCGAAGTGATCGAAGTAGGTCTGATCAAAGTAATACCGGGCATCGGCTTGATGTTTGTCCATCGTCATCTGATAGAGACGCGCGAAGTCCCGGTATTCTTCCGGGCGTCCCAGACGAATCGTCACGCCTTCGCGACGTGCCTTCCGGATGTTGCGTCGCGTCATTTGCGAAAAGTCGTTTTCGATCATCTCGAACGGGTCCGTTAGTTCGAGTGTCACGGTCGGCTGTAGGATCTCCGTTTGATGACACCAGTATTGACCCAGTTCTTGATTGTGCAAGAGTGGATGGAAGCGAACCGTCTCTGTGACGATTCCCGTCTCATTGCAATAGCGTTCGAATCGCTCGCGCGCTTCGCGAATCTGATCGAGTGACCAGATGCCTTTGAAGGAAGGACCACCGTAGCCGTAAGGTGTCGTGATATCTTCAAAGAGTGTGCCTGGAATCCGTCGCCGCAAGTACGGATAGATCAACGTCCCAAACTCCGTCGGATAATAAAATAACTCAGGAATCTCGTCGTGTTCCTTCGCGAGTTCGAAGTAAGCATGTTCGTAGTAACAATCGAGCTGATAGGTCGCAACGAGTGCATCCCATTCGCGCGGATCCCGGATTAACCGTTCATCGCTTAACGACATCATGGGGAACACCTCCGTCGAGACCCTTGAACTCACCCATCCCAGTCTGATGAGCCGTCGAGTTCCCTTCTGACGAGATGACCATTTTGAACGTCTTGATCAAAATGTAGAGATCGAGTCGGAATGTCTGATTCGCTGCGTACCATTGATCTTGCTCGAGTCGTTGTTGCCACGTCGTCGCGTTCCGTCCATGAATCTGCGCCCAGCCCGTCAGACCAGGAAGGACATCATGCCGTGTCATCTGCTCCTTCGTATAGTGGTTCAGGTAGCTGACGAGCAACGGACGCGGCCCGACGAAGCTCATCTGTCCGCGAAGGATGTTAAAGAACTGCGGAATCTCATCAAGGCTTAAGCGACGAATCCACTCGAGTGATGCGGGAATCCGGTCTGCATCCGGGAGAAGTTTTCCCTCAGCATCCATTTCGTTCGTCATCGTGCGGAATTTGTAGATTTTGAACAACTCCCCCTTGTAACCTGGGCGGACTTGATTGAAGAAAATCGGACGACCGAGCTTCGTATAGATGACTAAGGCGACGAGGGCGTAGACGGGAATCAGGATCAAGATAGCGATAAGACTAACCGTGAAGTCGAATGTGCGTTTCATGATGACGTCCTCCTTTTACATAGCTGAAAAGAGATCAAGTTGTCGTTTGATGACGTCGGCTTCGTTGAAATGTTTCATGGCACGGTCAAATCCGTTCCGTCCCATCTCGTTGGCACGGTCAGGATGTTCGACGAGTGTGTTCATCCGTTTGGCAAGCTTCGTGATATCGCGGACTTCGATGAGATAGCCTGTCTTCCCCTCGACGACTTCCTCACGACAGCCGCGGATGTTTGTCGCGATGACCGGTTTTGCGCTCGCCATCGCTTCGATGATTGATCGTGGTACGCCTTCACGATGCGACGGTAAGACGAAGGCATCGACTTGTTGGAACAAACCCGGTACGTCTTCGACGAATCCAAGGTAGTCGACGTTTGGAATCTCGCGGATCCGCCGTAAGAATAAGTGTTTCGTCGTCTGATCGCGCTCGCTTGCCATCATCTCACCGGCAATGACGAGACGGGCTTCCGGGTGACGATAGACGACATCCTCGAATGCATCGAGCAGTTCGAGAATTCCTTTCTCTTCGACGATCCGACCGATGAATAAGAACGTAAACGGCGCTCCGGCTTCACGTGGTCGTGGGTAGAAGCGGGTCAAGTCGATTCCATTTCCGAGATGCATCAGCCGGGTATTCGCTTTAAAGCGTTTGCGCTGGGCGAGTTGATAATCTTCCTCGCTTTGAAGGAGCAGATAATCGGTCGCGAGACGTGCCAACCACTTTTCGACCGAATACGTTAGCTGATACGTCATCCGCCCCATCTTCTCGTGGAAGTAAAAACCGTGTGCCGTATAGACGATATGCTTCGTCCCGGCACGTTTGGCGGCGACCCGTCCAAGGGCAGCGGCGACTGGTGTGTGGACATGGACGGCGTCGTAACCATCCTCTTTCAAGATTCGCGTGATTTCACGGATCGTCCGCCAGTTACTCGTCCAGTCGATTCGCCGCTCGATCGGAATGTCATGCATCCGGAATCCCTTTGCTGCCAGTTTCACCGAGGCACCCGTGTCGGCACAGGCGATGCCGACGTCGTGCCCCGCATTTTGCAAAGCGAGTAAGAGCGGCTGCAACATCGTCTCTGCCGTCGTATCGAGAGCACAGACTTGAAGGATTTTTAGAGGCGCCATACGCGGACCCCCTCCGGTTGTTCTGCTCGTGGCAACATGCCTTTGATGTCGACGACGATGCCGCGACCGACCTTTAGTAAGTGTTGTGCCAGATTCCAACCACCTTCAACGTATTCTTCGTGTGAGACGGCAAAGATGACGACGTCGGCTGGTTTGAGTTCACTCATCTCGAGTAAGTCGATCCCGTACTCACGTTTTGCCTCACTCTTTTCGACGAGTCGGTCCGTCACTTGGACGTCGATTCCGAACTCTTCGATTTCATGAACGAGGTTCGCAACTTTCGAGTTGCGGATGTCGCTGACGTTTTCTTTGAACGATAATCCAAGAATGGTGACCCGGGCACCGAGCACCGGCATGTTCTGTTTGATCAAGTTCTTAACGAGCGCTGTGGCGATGAAACGCCCCATCGTATCGTTGATCCGGCGACCGGCAAGGATGACTTCCGGATGGTAGCCAAGTGACTCCGCCTTCATCGTCAGATAGAACGGATCGACACCGATACAGTGACCGCCGACGAGACCCGGACGGAACGGGAGGAAGTTCCATTTCGTACCGGCTGCTTCGAGGACTTCGAGCGTATCGATGTTCATCCGGTCGAAGATGATTGCGAGTTCGTTCATCAAGGCGATGTTGAGGTCGCGTTGTGTGTTTTCAATGATTTTTGCTGCTTCCGCGACCTTGATCGATGAGGCACGGTGGACACCGGCTTCGACGACGGCTTCATAAACTTCCGCGACGATATCCAGTGTCTGTTCATCTTGGGCGGAGACGATTTTTTTAATCGTTTTAAACGTGTGCTCATGGTCACCCGGGTTGATTCGCTCCGGTGAGTAGCCGACGAAGAAGTCGACACCAGCGCATAAGCCGGACGCTTCTTCAAGAACCGGGATACAATCTTCTTCCGTAGCTCCAGGGTAGACGGTCGACTCGTAGACGACGATGTCGCCTCTATTGAGTTGGCGACCCACGAGGTGCGACGCCCGTAAGAGTGGTGTCAGGTCCGGCTGGTTCTGTGCATTGATCGGGGTCGGAACGGCGATGATGATGAAGTCGCTCGCCTGCAGTGCCGATGGATCTGAGACATAATCGACGGTTGCGTTCTTCAACGTGAAGGGACTCAGTTCGAGTGTCGCGTCGATGCCTTCTTGAAGTTCTTGGATTCGTTGTTCCTTGATGTCAAAGCCGATCACGCCCGTCTTTTCACCGAACGCAACGGCAACGGGAAGTCCGACGTAGCCGAGTCCGACGACGGCAATCGAACGGTTGGCAATGGGAAGTGCACCAGTATGGGCTGCTGTCGTATCTACGATGTGTTTGACTGCCTTGTTCATGTTGGGTTCCTCCTATTTCATCGACTGTTTGACGATCAACGTTTTTCCGTTTGGCTCTTGTTTGACGTGTTCGACTGGTTCGAGGACGATTTTCATGTCGGAGCCGAGTAACTTGCGCATCTCGTTCAAGAGAATCTGTTCGTGCTTCGGTTGGAAACGTTTCGCATCCGGAATATAGCGGAGTGTCACATAATTAAGCGCATGCTGTTCGACTTGGAGTCGTAGAACTGAGTTCGGTAGCTCCCGGGCAATCGTCGTGATGTCTCCTTCGAAGACTTTGCCACGCTTCTCGCTGACGATGTAGCTCGTTCCCCGACCATCGATCGAGGCGATGACGGGACCATTTAATCCGCAGCCGCATGTCTCGTCACTGAGTGTCATCCGGTCACCGATCCGGTAACGAATCAGCGGTGTGCCGCGTGTCGTAAAACAGGTGACGACGACTTCTCCGTCCTCTCCATACGGTTCGATGATGCCAGTTTCGTGGTGCAGATGCAGTTTATGATGGCGGCACTCCGAGATGATTGGTGCTCCTTCCGAGGAACCGTATTGATCAAAGACCGGGACACCGAATGCTTCCTCGAGGATGGAGCGCATCTCCTCCGTCACCGTTTCGGATGTCGGGAAGATGGCGATCAGCGGGATATCCAGTTGAATGTGGTGCTTCAGCATATAACGGGCGATTTCGACCATCGCCGTCGGTGTTCCGTCGAGTGCGCGTGGTTGAAAACGATTCAGCTCTTCAATATAGGCTGGGAAGTTCTCTTCTTTCATATGAAAAATCGAGAGTAACAATTGATTGAGTGGTCGATTCATCCGCCAGAAGATCGGTTTCGTTTGATCGACGGCTGTCAGCGTCCGACCGGTGAAGCTTGCCCGGCGCATTCCGGCCTTGAAACCGTGGAGTTCCTTGAAGTAATCAAGATGGGCCATCCGTTCCTGTACATCTTCTCGCATGAAGGCGACTTGGAGTGACTTTCCGCTCGTCCCTCCCGTCCGTCCGCGAACCGGCGCATCGACACGGGACATGAACGCATCATTGTTTTGGCGAAGCGTCTCTTTTTCAAGGATCGGAATCGTCTTCAGCTGCTCGAGTGACGTAAACGGTAACTGGATGTCATGTTCGTGAAAGAGTTGTCTGTAATACGGTGTATGCGCCACGGCGAAGGCAAGGAACGCATTCAGACGGTCGAGTTGTTCCGCTTGGTAATCCCGCGTCCGGTCCTTCATCCGGAGCTCCTTCATCTTTTGCTCATAGAAGCGACCGTAGCGTTCTTGCATCAACTTCCGACCGTATAACGAGGTCAGCCAATTTTGGATGAAGATTGGAGAGCGATAGTAGATATTCTCTTTAAGCGCCATCTTGGATTTCCTCCTTCATCAAGTAATGGCTCTCGTACCAGTCGATGAATGCATGGACACCAGCTTCGACCGTCGTCTGTGGTCGGTAGCCGATTGTCTCGAATAGTGAGGAGACATCGGCGAAACTTTCCGGGACGTCACCCGGCTGTAACGGCATCCCGTTCTTGATCGCCGTCTTACCGAGGCGTCGTTCAATCAAGGCGACGAATTCACTTAAGCGAATCGGGCTATGACTACCGATGTTGTAGACGCGATACGGGACGTTGCTACGATCCGGTAAGGGATTTGACGCGTCAAACGTCGCGTCGACTTCCGGTTCAGTCTGGAACAGACGATAGATGCTTTCGATGATATCGTCGACGTAGGTGAAGTCTCGTCCCATCTCGCCGTAGTTGTAGAGATCGATTGGTTCGCCCTTCGCAATTGCCTCTGTGAACTTGAACAGTGCCATATCCGGGCGCCCCCATGGACCGTAGACGCTAAAGAAGCGAAGCCCTGTCGTCTTGATGCCGTAAAGGCTGCTATAGGTGTGTGCCATCAATTCGTTTGCTTTTTTCGAGGCGGCGTAAAGACTTAGCGGATGATCGACGGCGTCCGTCGTCGCGAACGGCATCTTCGTATTCGATCCATAGACGGAACTCGATGAAGCGTAGATCAACTGCTCGACGGGATGATGGCGACAGGCTTCTAGAATCGAGAGAAAACCGACGATGTTTGATGTCATGTAGACATCGGGTCGGTCGATGCTATAGCGTACGCCTGCCTGCGCTGCCAGGTGGAGAACGAGATCAATTGATTCTTGTTCAAAGATTCGCGCGACGACTTCCGTCTCTTCGAGTGAGACCCGGTAAAATGTATAATTCGTGCCGAGTTCAGCGAGCCGGGCTTCTTTTAACGTCGGGTCGTAATAGTCGTTCACTTCATCGAGTCCGATGACCCGGTAACCCTCCCGGATGAAACGGCGTGCGGCATGAAATCCAATGAAGCCTGCGATACCAGTGATTAAGATCGTTTTATTCGGCACGGTGTTCGACCTCCTCGAAGTAGTGGCGCGCTTGCAGGCGCATGTAGTGAACGGTTGTGTAGACGATGAGTAACATCGGGAACAACTTATACCGGTGTCGGATGGCCGTTCCGACGTTGCCGGTTCCAAGACCGAAGATCAACGCGTTGAGTGCAAAAAGAAGGAAAAAGAAGAAGAGGACGCTGCCGAACGGATGCTGACGAATCAGTTTGAACGACCGAACGATGGCAAAACAACCGATGAAATAGAAGACGGCGTCGAGGAAGAAAATCAGGATGTTCATGACACTCGACCACTGCCACGGGAATGGTGAGAACAGGAAGTAGATCATCCGGATCGGTGAGTAGAGAATCATGTCGCCTGGACCTGTCACCGTCAATCCATTCAAGTAAGCGGAGCCGCCGCGATCGTAGCTCATCCCGCTGAACAACTGTCCGTTTTCCGAGACGTGGGTGAACTTCGCGAACAAGACGTCCTGGAAGCTGTAGACGATAAAGCCGACGACGAGCACTTGGAAGATCAGTCGCTGTACCTTCGTCGGTTCAAAGTCCATGTGTCGTGTCTCATGGCTATAAAACGAGAAGTAGACGAGTAAGACGACGATTCCAACGGCAAGACCGGAGTGGAACATCGTACTGACGAAGTAGCCGAGATACGCGAGAACCATATGTCTGCTGGACTTCTCTTCCGTCCAGCGGACCATGTAATAAAGCGTATAGACGATACCAAGAGCGACGATCTGATCCCGTAAGAGAATCGGTGAGAGCAACAATCCTTGCGGGAAGAACGCGAAGATGAGTGTTGCACCGAAGACGTATCGTTCTGGTAAACGTAACCGCTGTAACGTCTTTGCTAGAATGACGACGGCGACGACGCCGAGGATGACGTTGAAGAACTGAGCTAGGATTCGTTCCGGTCCGAACATCAGATAGAAGATTCCGAGAAACTTGGAATAGGTGCCGCGGACGACATCATTGAAGGTCGACGGGTCGGTGAAGATTTGGACACCTTCGAGATGAAAGGCTTCCGTATCGTCCCCACTGTGCGGTGGTAAGCGGAACAGTTCGAGATCGATGAACATCAAAACCAATCGGACGAAGAAAGCGGTGATGAAGACAAGATAGAGCGGCGTCGTCTCGGCTTGGCGGAGTAGGTAATAGAGAAACAACACCGAGTTGATGAGCAGCAAGGCGGTCACGTACGTGTCCGGGAAGAGCGACCGGGCGAATTGACAAACGAGCGCTTCAATGACGATGAGTAAGAGAATTGGTCGCATCTTCTTCCCTCCTTAACTGCTTTGTTCGACGACGAGGGCGACGTTTCGTGGATACAAGGAGCGATAGAGCGCGGGTAACAGTAGGACGATCTGAGTGACTGCGCAAAGTGTGTATGCAATCGTCGCTCCGTATAGTCCGTACAACGGAATCAAGAGGCTACAAGCGACGAGATTGACGACGACACTGCCGAAGATCGAGAGTGTCTGGATTCGAAACTGCTGGAAGCCGGTCAGTAGTGCTTGAATGACGGTCGAATTATAGAAGAACAACGACGCGACCATCATCAAGACGAAAATCAGATGATATTTGACGAACGACGCATTGTAGAAAATCGTCAAACCCCACTTTCCGAAGAAGATTGCTCCAAGAATCAGGAGGATCCCGACGACGTTCGTCATCAGTAACATCGACCATGTCAGCTTGCGCAGTTCCGGTAAACTTTGGCGTTCTCCAGTCTCTGACGAGAAGTTCGGCAATAAGACAGCAATCAAAGAGTGGATGAACAGACTACCGAGTACGAGTAGATAGGCAATGCTTGCATAATATCCGAGCTCTTCCGTTCCAATCGCATGTCCAACGAATAATCGTGGGATGTTTGCGTTCAAGGCGATCAGGAGAGCGACGAACCCGAGTGGCATTGCTTTAAGGAACAGCTCCTTACCGGATCGATATCGTAAGTCGAGCGCTTGATTGTCAAAACCACGACCGACCCGGCGAATCGTCGGGAGATCGTAGACGAGTAACATGATCAAGTTCCCAGTGATCAAGGCGATGACGAATCCCTGGATCGAATGGGTCGTAAAGAGGACGAGTGCTGCGCCTGAGACGTTCAAGAGACTGCGGCAAATCTTCGAAATGGCGACTTCCTTGAAGGCAGTGTGTCCCTGTAAGAAGCCGTATCCGAGATCAGCGAACGACTCCATGTATTTATTGAGATAGACGAGTAACGTCAGCAGTAAGATGTTCGCTTCACCGAAGAAATAATAGACACCAAGGAGGACGAACACACCTGCCGAGAGGAGCGAAAAACGGGTCTTGATGAAGAGCCAGAAGTTCGTCAGTCCAGCCCGTTCTGCCGTCAGGATCGTACTGGCATTCAGCCAACAGAACATGACGATTGGTGCGGTGATGGCAAGGGCGTAATTGAAGTAGCCGATATTGAGCGGCGTACTCCATTTGATCAGGAGCGTCAAAATCATCCATTGATGTAACGAATATGCTGTATCTGCAATGAAGATGAGATTGAAGCGAGACAGCCGAACCGTTTTCATCGTTCTCCCCCCCTCTCTATTTACGAGCGATCCGCATCGTCGGTGCGACTGGATCGGCATCGGTTTCGTTCGTCGCTTCTAATAAATACTGGCGAAGTGTATCGTCCCGATCGAGCGCTTGGGCGATCTCACGCAAGTACGGATCGACGGAGCCGAAGGGGCGTGTCTTTCCGACGAGGATCTTATCGAAGACGAGTTCGTCATGCACCTCATCACGAGCGAGCAGTTCCTCGTAGAGTTTCTCCCCTTTTCGAATCCCGCTGTAGACGATCGGGATCTGTTCTTCCGTAAATCCACTCAAGTGAATCAAGTTTTTCGCAAGTGTCGTGATGTGGACCGGTTCACCCATATCGAGGACGAACACTTCGCCACCTTTTGCGAGGACACTCGCTTGAATGACGAGACGACTCGCTTCCGGAATCGTCATGAAGTAACGTGTCATCCGGGGATCGGTGATCGTGATCGGTCCACCTTTCGCGATTTGTTCCTTGAAAAGTGGGATGACGGAACCGCGGCTTCCGAGGACGTTGCCGAACCGGACGACGGCGAACGTCGTTTCGCTATTTCTTGCCATCTGTTGGATGACCATCTCAGCGATTCGTTTCGTCGCGCCCATCACGCTCGTCGGGTTGACTGCCTTATCGGTCGAGATCATGACGAAGCGTTTGACTCCAGCCGCTTCTGCTGCTCGGGCGACGTTACGTGTTCCGTAGATATTATTCTTGACGGCTTCGCTCGGATTATCCTCCATCAGCGGGACGTGCTTATGGGCTGCCGCATGATAGACGAGGTCCGGTTCGAAGCGTCGCATGACTTCAAGCATCCGGTCACTGTCCTGTACATCGGCGATGACGGATTCGAACTGGATATCCTGACTGAGACACTCGAGTTCCCGGCGAATCAGGTAGATACTGTTTTCACCGTGTCCAAGAAGAACAAGTCGTTCAGGACGAAAACGAATCAGTTGCCGGCAAATCTCGGAACCGATTGATCCACCGGCACCGGTGACAAGGACCGTCGCTCCATGCACGCTTCGTTCGATTTCCGTGATATCAAGCTCGACTGGTTCCCGTCCGAGTAAATCAGCGATTGAGACTTCACGGATTTGTTGAATCGAGACCTTACCGGAAGCGAGCTCGACGAGCATCGGTAACGTATGCGCCTCGACTTGCGTCTGTTTAATTCGATTCAACAGTTCGATTCGTCGCGGATACGATAAGGACGGGATCGCGAGGACGACCGCTTCAATCTTTTGTTCCTCGATGATGCATTCAAGTTGCTCGATCGCTCCGATGACAGGAACACCGTGAATTCGCATCCCGCGTAGTTCAAGCGAGTCATCGAGTAATCCGACGACGTTTAAGATATGCGATTTCTTTTGTTTCAGTTCTTTCGTGATCATCTGTCCGGAAGCTCCGGCACCGATGATTAGCGTCCGTTTGCCGAGCGTCTTATGCTCCGGAACGAGTCTGAGACTACGGCCACGAATCAACAACCGGACGAATAAGACACCGTTCAAGACGAGTCCTGTCTGCAAGAAGATCGCCCGTTCGACCGCAAAGTCGAACAACGCATATTCAAGACCAAGTAAAACGAAACTGCTGGCAAGGACGACGACGAGGAGAACGGCGAGATCACGTAAACTCGCGTAGCGCCAGATGATTTGATAGAAACGCATCCAATGAGCGACGAAGGTGAGGGCAATCCACTGGATGAGTGCGATTTCGAGCGCATCCTGTAACTCGAAATTGACGGTGAGATGGAGCGGATTAAAGAAGTAGAACGTTACTACGGTTGCGAGTGCGATGACTCCGGCGTCGATCAGGCGAAGGAGTCCAATCTTCAACTGCCGACGATACGGGGTAAGCGGGGAATGCTGCATGATGGTGTCTCCTCTCCTCTCTCATGAGTGCGTCCGGGGAATGACTTTCGGATAACTGTCGGTCGCTTCACGTGTCACTTCTTTTTTGCTTAACGAGCGCGAATAGACGATCAGGAGTCCGAGCATTAAACCAAGGACACCACCGATTCCCGTATTCATCAAAATGTTCGGGGATACGGGCTTTGTTGGAATTCGTGCACTGGAGAAGACTTCCGTCTTACTCGTGTTAATCAGTTGCGGGAGATAATCCTGGAAGACTTCCGTCATCGTATTTGCCTGAATGGCTGCCTGCTCCGCTGAACGATCCGTGATGGATAAGGCGATGACTTGCGAATCGAGATTGCTCGAGACCGTCAGACGATCCGTCAAATCGAATAATCGCTTGTCGGTGACGTTCATCTTTTGGGCGACCTGATCGACGACCTCTGGGCTTCGCAAGATATCTTGATAGGTACTGACGAGTGTCGGCGTCGATGTCGCCTCTGCGTTTGCTTGAGGAACGACGAGGATGTAGGCCGTCGCTTCATATGTCTTCGGAATGACATACGTGCTGAGTGCATATCCGGCACCTGCGAAGAGCATCGTGAAGAGTGCCAGTAGCCACCAGCCGCGTCGGAGTGTCGTCAGATGATCTCCAAAGGTTTTTCTTTGATGCATCGAGCTCACTGTTGTTCACCTCTTTCTAGCTTGACCGAATGGATGGACATTGGTTATGTCTACACCTTATTTCCAATCGAATTCCAAAACAATTAGAGCTTGGTGAAAATGATTATATTTTTTTCGGTAGCTATCTCGTTTGCGTGACGCGAGTTCACAGCAGGAATTCATGTCACAAAAAAAACGCGATTCACGAAAAAATGATTGCGTTTTTCTTAATATTTTTTCATTGGTATGCATGATTTTTTAAAATATGAGGGTAAATACAAATTTGACGATTAAAAAGTATTTGAATCGGTAATAAGTCCTATATGAAGGGTGGATAGTCTTTAGAAATCATGTTAAAATCAGTCAATATACCCACATCGTTTGCCTTATCCATCCTAGTCATTTGGATCATGCTCGATGCTTGGATTCGTCCTCTATCCTTTACGGACGAAGTGTTACCTAAACAGTGGTCACTTTGGTTGCTTCCTGCCTACATCGTTCTGTTCAGCGTCTGTTGGTTCATCTTACGACCGTTCTATCGCGTCAATCGCACAACTGGACATCAAATCGGATTTATTTTTCTGATTTATCTGACATTTCATATTGTATTTTTCTTTTTTAACGCGAATACGGATCGTGTCCTTGCTTCGCTTTACCTCATTTCGACTTGGCTTTTCGTCGGCATCGTCTCTTCGCTCTCACGTACATCGATCGATCAATGGCATCGTCTTCTGTATTACTTCCTTTACGGACAAGCCGTCTTTCTCGCTTCCTACGCACTCATCGTCTCGTTTGGCACAGAGTATGTTCCGGTCGAAAACCTACAATGGCTTCGAATCGGTCCTTTGTCGTTTCCTCAGCTGTATGTCGGAGAGCAAGGTTCATTCCTTCGCCTTGCTGGACTGATGAACAATCCGAATACGTTCGCAGCGTGGCTCGTTCCGGGAGGACTGCTTGCTTGGGTCTATCTACTGCGACAGTTTCCACGTTGGCAAAGTCTTCTGCACGCTGTTTTCTTACTCCTGATCGTCATTGCTTTGCTAAGGAGCGGTTCGCAGACAGGAATCTACTCCTTCGTCCTCCTGGCACTCTTGACGAGTATTCGAATGGTTCCGGGAACGAGACGCCGGATGCAGGTAGCTGCCTGTTATGTGACAGGAAGCCTGATCTTATGTGCCGTCTTCGCATTTCAAGGTCTGCTTCCCCGTCTGCTCAGTCTTAACGGACGATTTACGCTTTGGCAAGCAGGATGGCACGCTTCCGCTGACGCGCTCTGGTTCGGTCACGGGATTGGAAGTGCCCCGCGTGGACTGCAGGAACAACTCGGGGAACGGATTCTTTATACATTTCACAGCACACCGATCACGTTTCTCTACGAATTCGGTCTCATTGGTTGTCTGCTGTACGGTGCAGTCTTTCTGTATCTGTTTTATCGACTGCTTCGCATTCAGACGACGGATCTCGCTTTCCTCGCGCTCTTGCTAGCCAGCTGGCTCGGGTTACTCCAATTCACGGAAAGTGTTCTCGTCAGACCGAGTGGATTTTATTTCATTTGGCTCAGCCTTCTTGCTTATGCGTCGCTTCGTCGACTTCCACCTCACGACAGTACCCACACCTAGACGCACCTACACGAAAGGGGTATGACATCATGAAGAAATGGACAGAACAACAAGTCATCGATAGCCTGATCGAAGCTAGTATCGAATATCCCTCTCTCGACGCAAAGACATATGCGCGCTGGTCGGTCGGAAAAGACATTCCATCGATCACGACGATCATCAATGTATTCGGCTCTTGGCGTGAAGCACTCCAAGCTGCTGGTCTCTCATCAATTCGTCCGTATTTTTCAGATGAAGAGATTCTTACTTTCATCAAGGAAGCATCGACACGTTTACATCCCTTCCATAGTAATAGCTACCGGGAGTGGGCAAAAGCCAAACACGGACCATCCTTGACGCTGATCAACTTACGTTTCGGTTCTTGGTCACGTGCGCTTGAAGAAGCACAGATCGAGATGACACGCTCCATCTCGATGACGGAAGAACGGATCATCACTGCTTTACTTGAAGCTTCCGATGTCCTTTCGCGTCTGACAACACAGACGTATGCGATTTGGGCACAGGAAAATGGACATCCGACAGTCGCGACGATTGCCCGTAAATATGGTTCGTGGGCAGATGCTCTCGCTTGCCTTGACATCGCTCCACCTCGCCGGAAATGGGTCGAAGAAGACGTCCTTGAAGCACTGCGGCAGGCACAAGAAGAATTACCTTCTCTCAGCATCATCCATTACCGAAAATGGGCAGAAGGTCGCTCGGTTCCGAGCACCTCGACGATCAACGCCCTCTTCGGCAGCTGGACCTCCGCCGTGCAATGCCTCAAGCGTGCACGCGTTTCTCTTTCCTAATCCTTTTCTTCCATCTAAAAAAGAGTGACCCGGTATGTTACCGGATCACTCCTTTTTCGTGCGTATCATGATTTTTCGATCTGCTCAAGTAGAGATGCCGGCAATAGTGTCACCGTATCGTGCTTCAACAAATAGATGTCTTCCGTATACGCCCCGATTCGTCGAGGATTGCGTTGCCCGTGGAGATTGTTTCGGATCGCTTTCGGAAAATTGACCCCACATTCATAGGCATGAAGATACCCCCCACCAAATCGTGGATTGATTTCCGATAAGTAGAGCGTTCCGTCAACATCGAACAGATCAAAATCTAGTGGACCGACGAGACGAGTTCCCGCTAATACCTGCTCAATCAATTCAAAGACGTCGTCGCGTTTGACGGAGCGACTCTTATCCGTTTCTCCTGCGCGCATGACGAGTTTCTCCTTAATGAAGATATCCGTCACTTCATGCGTCAGCCAATCGACATACACATCAACGCCAAGTTCTTGTCCTCTTAAGTATTCCTGAATCAATAAATTCGGATGGACAGCGAACAATCCTTCGACGACCTGAAGGGAGGAGACAACCTGGACATGAAGACTAGCACTGCCGTTACGTGGTTTTACGAAGACTGGAAATGCGACTTCCCCTTGCGCGAGCGCATTTTTAAATGCGTCGAGTGTCGTATATGTTCGTGCATGGGCAATCCCTTCCGTGACACAATACGTATACATAGCGTATTTATCAAAGCATAACTGGCACGCATCCATCGGTGAGACAAGGACCGTGACACCGATCGCTTCAAATCGTTCTGTTGCCGCTGCGAGCAACTCCAATTCGGGATCGATCAATGACAACAGCACCGTTACGCCTTCCCGCTGACACAACTTCAGTAGATGATCGATATACCCCGGTGCGTCGATGCGCGGAACAAGATGATGACGTTCCGTCATATAAAGACCCGGTGCAAGTGGATTACAATCCGCAGTACTGACGCGACCGTCCGACATCTCACGGACGAAGTACTCGACCAGTTTCGTCCGGCGACCGACGCTTGTCATCAACAAATGGGAAGTCTTCATAGTGGCAATCTCCTTCGTTAAAAGTGATGCCTTTTCTTTTCGTGCCAGAAAGAAAGACTTCCTGCTTGGCGCTGTACTTTTTTCCTACGAACGAGCAGATAACATCCGATTCCGATCAATGCTCCGGTTCCATCGAGTAGCACATCTTGGACGAGACCAGTCCGGTCACCCGTTAAAATTTGATGAAACTCATCAAACACAGCGATGGTGATTGCTAATGAGTAAGCGAACAAGACGGCAAGACCCGGTGTCAAACGACGACGCGTCAAATCAATCAAGCCGATACCTAATACGAGAAACGTCGAGACGTGCGCTGCTTTACGAATGAAAAATTCAATGAATCCACTGCGTCCGAGCGCCGCTACACTGACTTCTCCATGATACGAGAAGGAGATGAATCGCAGATGATCGACGAATCCTAATGGGATATAGCGAGATAGACCAGGTTTGATCGATTGCTCCTGATAGGGCATCGAACTTGAGATGAAGAGGATCAATAGGACGGCAAAGACGACATAGCCGGACCAGGTGATTTTTTTCATGAAGACACTCCCTTATGTGATATCACTTTAGAATAGCACGGACAGAAACGATAGGCGATTTTCTCCGAAAATCAATTTCTATTTTAACCCAGTTCATTTTTTTAGTTTCCTTGAAAAACGATATTTTACATTTATCAGGTTTCTTTTATAATGAAAGTGGTTAATTAGTACTATAAAGAATGAGCTGAAGAATAGGAGTGGAGTGCCATGAATCGTGCACTAGGTAAAAAAATCATGCAATTGCGCAAACAACACAAGTATACTCAAAAATTTTTAGGTGAACGGTGTGGTGAATCAGCAACGGACATTTCCGCTTACGAACGTGGTCAGCGCATTCCTTCTGCTCAAGTTTTGGAACGATTGGCTCTTGCTTTAGACACGACGATCATTGATCTCATCGATCCGAAGTATGTTCAGCATCCTTCATTGAGTGAATTCATGCAACAAGCGCTTGAACCATCGCAACCGCTTGATCTAAAGCTCATTCTTGAAGATTTACTGGTTCATCTCAGTCTATCGAAGGAAATCTATTTTGATGGTCGACTCGTCTCATCACCTGTCCGGGATGAGATGGCAACGTCCATTGATCAAGCATTAAAGCGGGGTCTTTCTTCTATCGAAGCGTAAAAAAGAGATCAAAATCAGCTGATTTTGATCTCTTTTTTTATTCTGTTTGGACGATATGATCGATGTATAATTGATTGTCGTCATATGTTGCTTCTAATAACTGACGAAAAAACGTATTTTCGCTTGTTTTCTCGGATACGAATACACGTGCGTAATGCTTATGCGCCTGCTCGAGTACAGTGAATTTCAAAGTACGGGCAGATGAAGAGAAAAACAATTGACGACCGGGATAACCAAAGGCGTCCATCGCTTTCGATTCTTCTAAGAAATGAAAAGGTTCGTCTGGAAACAAGGTCTCAATGAACGATAGACAACTTTGTTGAAAGGTACTTCCGCTCTGATTTTCCATGATACATCCGGCTCCTCTTTCTTATGATGTACTTTGAATCGTGCAAAGGAAACTACTGTATCTCATTACCCAGTCTTTAGACCTATTCAAACCAATATATTACATATATTTTTTATTTTATTATTACATTATATTTTGTACTTATTGTTTTTCGAACTCCAATACCATCATTGTCTTTCCTTCATATAGAAATTGTCCATGATAACGCGATAACGTCGCAAATTCAAACAGCGTTTTTGGTTCGTATAGATATTCGACCGCATAACTGACTTTTTCCTCTTGTCCGGATTTGAGATAAGCGTTGAACAAAAGACGCTCCCCATCGATGTGATAGCCATAGAAAAGTAATGTCTTTTGAAAGCGTCGTGTCGCAATCGGATGGACAATTGATTTCAGATGATCGATGTGATACAAGGACACAAGCAAGCGTCCGCTCGGTCGTAGCAACTGACGGATGTTGCGGAAGAACAACAGCAGTTCCCCACGCGTATAACGTAAAATCGTCGTTCCCGGTAAGATGATCCGGTCAAAATACTCAGGTCCGACGACGTCCGTCACGTCATGACTCCATCCATAAACCTTATGCTGATACTTCTCCGCGATCTGTTTCGTCCGCGAAGCTTCCGGTTCAATCAGATAAAGGTCATACCCCTCGTCCGACAAAAGATTAAACAGGGATGGATCAAACGTTCCGTAAAATAGGATCTGCTCTCCTTTTTGTAGATAACGTCGATAGAGCATCAACTCATCGACTTCATTTAACTGTTGTGCTTCTTGGTACAATCGACCAAATCGTTCATCTCGCTGTACATGATCGAGCACTTGGACGCGGGAGTAGCTACCTTTACGCAAAAACGGACCAAATAAGATCTCACCCATGATACATCAACTCCTTGTAATGCTGAATCGCTTCCGCATAGTTTGCGCCGAGTCGCTCTGGCAACACGTCGAATTGTTCCTTTTGATCCGCTTCTAAAATCCAGAGGAATGCTTCGTTCGTCTCGAACAGGCGTAACGTCGTTCGATCGAACGCAAAACACCCTTCCTCATTTTGAATGCCGATTAGTGTTAACGGTCCAATCCGTCCAGACGTCCGGGGTAATTCAAGATCCGAGTAAGGGGTGATGAAACGGCTCGTCCCTTGAAACGATCCTGCCAGTTGATACAACAACGGAAACAACTCCAGTTCCGTTTGCGACGCGAGCGCCTCCGGTTGAAGTTGCTGTTCTCGAAGACATTCAATATCGCTTGAAATATCCGCACTCAACTGAATCGTTTTTTGTCGATCAGCGTAAATCCCGTCCGCAAAAAAGAACAGGCGATGCGAGACGCATAATCCGCTTACTGTCGCATAATCGAGAATCCCCATCGTTTGATCGTTTTGAATGCGCCCCGTTTGCTGCCAGTCTTGTAACCGCTCGGCAAGTGCGTCGCGAGATAAGACCGTCAGCTGTGACGCAAGTGACGGAGATAAACGATCTGAGAATGTCAACAAAATCGGGGTCCGACTCATCAGCTCGATGATCGGCAGATCGTGCCGCATCGGATGATCAAAATAGATGACACTATTGATCGTCATCACTTGAAAACTGTCTACTGGAATCCGGTCCAACAATGAGCTGTCCTCGATGTAGACATGACGCAGCGGTTGCGGATGGTGTGGCACGGATGCCGGATAGACACCCGTCATCAACGAAAGGAGAGCATGATGAACAGCCGGAACGGATGCCGGAACCGGTATCTCTTCCTGCGGTAAGAAGAGACCGTTCAGGAAATCCGGTTGACCAAACAGAACCTCCCCGTTCTGCCGGATCAAATGAAACTGGACGTGTAGCATCTCGTGTTGCAAATAGGCAACGAGACGCAACGTACGCTCTCCTTCTCCTTGGAGGACGAAGACATAGTGCTCATATTCCTGAAAATCCATGTAATCGAGTAAATCATGAAACGTATGCGTATCATAATCAAAGGCATCGATTGAAATACGGTGTGTCTCACAAAAAGTCTGCATCGCGATGGATGGCAAGGAACGTTGCAACCAACCGTCTTGTTCCGATAAAAGTGATAATCCGATCATGTCCTCTCTCCTTTCACGTCAAGTGATTGAAAAAAGGGCTTCATTCTCTACGATCCGAATGAAGTCCTTTTTGTGTGTATTAAGCCGATTTGATAGTTGCTTTTGGTTTCGTATTAGTCCGGTCCATTTCCCGATGAGCGAGGGGGGCGACGGCGACGGTAGCAGGATTAAGACACCAAGCGCATGAAGTCATGTTACGTCGCGTTTCTTTTAAAATGAGTGTCATGGTTGTACCCCTTTCTGAATCAAGTGAGATGGTCGTTGAAACATTGATACGAAATCAAGTAAATCAGTGGTATCCCGTTCCATTCGCTTCTATAATAGAAATTGGTACCCTGTACCAGTTCAATCTTCACGAAAGGACGAGGAGCCGATGGATCAATTCATGTCACCGCAAATCGGCTTAGCATTACGCCGACTGCGAAAGAAACATAATCTGACACAAAAAGATTTAGCAAACGGAATTTGCAGTCAAGCTGAGATCAGTAAGATCGAGAGTGGCACCCATTCGCCAACGGTCGAGTTGCTTTATGCGTTATCACGTCGATTACAAGTGCCTATGACGATTTTCCTTAGCGAACATAGCTCTGTAGAGTCTCTTCGGATTATCGACGATGAACTCTTAACAAAATTTCAAAATAATGATCACACGGAAATATACAAATTATCTAAGAAGCAAATGGAATTAATTAATCCTAACAGTGAGCTAGCGGCATTATATTCTTACTACATGCACTTGAGCGCTGTTAAAATAGGAAAAATTGATTATCGAACGTGTGTAGTTGAACTTCAAAGGTTGTCCGAAAAATGTATTAAGTTTTTCTATTCACCGAGAATGATTTTTCGTATAAAGTCTGCGATTGCTACGATGTATTATGAAAACGATAATCTAAACCACGGTTTTAAAGCATATGAAGATTTACTTTCTTTAAGCTACGATAGTGATGAATTGCTTGTTGAAAAAATACGACTCCTTTACAACGTCTCCAAAGTATTAGTTGCTATGAAAAAAAATAAAGAAGCTTTAAAGTACATTGAAGATGGAATTTACTTAAGTCTTCGTTTTAAAGACATGTCTCTTTTAGGGCAATTATATTATCAAAAGGCTTATGCTTTAGAAATGCTCGATCCTTTAAACCCATCTTGTAAAGAAGCCTATTCAAAGGCATATACATTATTTGATATTTTAGGAATGAGTGAATACAAACAAATATTAATCACGAATAATAAAGTATAGCCTTTTTAAAGTTATTCTTAGCGTGCTTGAACATACTCTCCTGGGAGAAGGTCTTTATTACCAGCGACGTTCTTTACTGAATACTCTCCTGGAAGAAGGTCTTTCGCAAGATTCTTCACTGAATACTCTCCTGGAAGAAGGTCTTTCGCGAGATTTTTCACTGAATATTCTCCTGGAAGAAGGTCTTTCGCGAGATTTTTCACTGAATATTCTCCTGGAAGAAGGTCTTTCGCGAGATTTTTCACTGAGTACTCTCCTGGGAGAAGATCCTTCGCAACTTGTGTAGTGTTATTTGATACCGTTACACCAAGTCCTAATACTAATAAAGCACTTGTGCTTGCTACGACTAATTTCTTTTTCAAGTTCATTTAAATAACCTCCTATTATTTTTCGTATGGCTTCGTAACAACATCATATAACCTTAGACCCCCTCTGAATATTCGAATACGAATAATTATGGTATTTTACACATTATTTTCTCTTTCCATTACTTTTGACACGAGTCATATGTCCTGATTCCTGTGTGTTTTTTACAATTCATCCATCAATATGTCGAATTTGTGTATGAAAATAGATTTTTCTGAATATTTAACTATGATAAAATTTCGTGACAGATAAAAAGAGAGCTCGTCCAACTCACACGAGTCGAACCAGCTCTTTTTATTTTGAGGATTGTCGTAACGCGATGACATAAAATATACCGAGTACGACAATCACACCTAGTAGTATCGAACTAATTGTCGTCCGAGTCGACGTATCCGGCATCCATATCCCAAGTCCTAAATTGATTGCTGCGATAATTAGGACGAGCCAAACGATCGTACGTGGTCGCATACCGATCTCCTTCCTGGTCTCCTCTGCCGTCCGCTCACCGAATATGCTATGGTGACAATAACAAAGGAGGTTCTGTTCATGAATAGACTTGCAGTATTTTGTGGTTCTAAAGATGGTGCGCATTCCGTCTTTCGCGAGGCAGCGGGCATGCTTGGTCAAGCGCTCGCCGCACGCGACATCGGACTCGTATACGGCGGTTCCCGCGTTGGAACGATGGGAGCTGTCGCGGACGCTACGCTTGCAGCTCAAGGTCAAGCGATCGGTGTCCTCCCCCACTTTCTACAAGAAAAGGAATTAGCACACCCAGGACTGACTGAATTGCATCTCGTCCACTCGATGCACGAGCGGAAAGCAAAGATGTCAGAGCTTGCCGATGGCTTCATTATTCTTCCTGGCGGACCCGGAACGATGGAAGAGTTTTTCGAAGTCTTCACGTGGGCCCAACTCGGTCTGCATGAAAAACCGTGCGGTGTACTCAACATTGACGGGTACTATGACCCCTTGATTGCCCTGTTCGACACGATGGAACGTCAAGGATTCTTGATTCCCGAACACCGAGCGATGCTGATCGTCGAATCGGATCCGGATCGTCTCTTAGAACGCTTCGCCACATATGAAGCACCACGCGTCAAAACGTATATGGATCGCTCACAAACCTGATGAAAGCGGAGTCTTCGACTCCGTTTTTTTTTGATGAATTCGCATACTCTTCCGATATTTCTTCTCTCACTTACTAGTTTTCTCCACTCCGTTTCAGGATTCCTACTCTTTGGGCACAAAAAAACCAGATGCACAGAGGCATCTGGTAAAACGTTAGAAGAACTTCATGATTGCGTCGCTAAGATTCGTCAAAGACGGTGTCTCGTCGATGACCATCAAACTACCTGCTGCAATCGCGAGCAACCCGAGACCAGATAAAAT
Organism: Exiguobacterium sp. EF_C8; assembly: GCF_054956715.1. NCBI lineage: Bacteria > Bacillati > Bacillota > Bacilli > Caryophanales > Exiguobacterium > Exiguobacterium sp. EF_C8. The sequence goes on from NZ_CM143264.1 coordinate 2,744,486, forward strand.
CCAGCCAGGATGTTTCACGTTGACGTCGGCATCGACGTTTTCTTTACCGGACCGCGCATTCGCTGCTTGTTCCTTCAAGCGATCGCGGCGGTATTGATGTTGTTCCTCTTTTGACCATTTCTTATACTCCGCGAGGAACTTCTTGTATTCCGGTAAAACGTCTTTTGTCGTGCCGTCGAGGCGGACTTGACCGTATTCGAGCCAGACGACCCGCTCACAGAAACTCTTGATTTGTGAGAGCGAGTGACTGACGAAGATGATCGTCTTGCCTTCGTCCTTGAACTCGTTCATCTTATCGATACAACGGTTATAGAAGGTTTGGTCACCGACTGATAAGGCTTCATCGACGATCAGGATGTCTGCGTCGACATTAACGGCAATCGCGAAGCCAAGTCGTGACTTCATCCCACTCGAGTATTTCTTGATTGGCTGATCAATGAAGTCCCCGATATCCGCGAAATCAATGATCCCGGGCATCCGACGTTCGATTTCAGCGTCGTCCATCCCAAGCAAGAGACACTTCAGACGAATGTTCTCACGTCCTGTCAGCACGTTTTTTAATCCTTGGGAGACGGCGATGATCGCGACTTCTCCGTTGATCGCGACGTTACCCTCGTTCGCGTAGATAATCCCTGAAATCAGGTTCGAGAGCGTCGATTTACCCGAACCGTTGATTCCGACGAGACCGACGACTTCTCCTTTTCCGATTTCAAGTGAGATATCGCGTAAAGCTGTAAATGTTTTAACGCTCTTGCTTTGATTTTTGAACAAGAGCTTGAATTTTTCTTTCGTAGTCGTGACCATGTCGAAGCGTTTCGTGACATGGTCGAGTTTAATCATAGACATGGCGATTTCCTTCCCTTAAACGAGCTCAGTGAATGATTTACGGAACTTGATGTGCAAAAACGTTCCGGCTGAGAATAAGAGGAGCGTGATACTCCAGAAGTACAGACCCGTTGGCCATTCTTGCCAGACCCAATGTCCGCCAAGCAAGCTCGCCCGGTATCCCTCGACGAGATAGTAGACTGGATTCAAGCGGAGGACACCATGCAAGACGTCCGGGAACCGCTCGATGTTCCAAAGGATCGGTGTCATATAAAAGAGCATCCGCATCATCGATTGCAAGAAGAGCTGGATGTCCTTGACGAGTGTGACGAGTGTCGAAAAACAAAGCGAAAAGGCATAGACGAAAATGTATGTGGCAATCATATAATACGGCAATTGAAGCAGTTTCCATGTGATCGGGATGCCGTTTGCAATGATGACGACGATGACGATGGCAAGCATCGCAAAATGTTGATACATCCGTGACAAGATGACATACGATGGAATCGCACTCATCGGGAAACGCATCTTCGTTACCATCGCGAGACGGCTGTTGATCGAATTCGACCCCCGAAGCAACGCATCGTTGATGAAGAACCAGACGACGATCCCGCAAAGGAGCCAGACGATGAATGGAATGTTTCCATCGACGTCTTTATTTCCGCGCAGACCAACTCCGAAGACGAACCAGTAGATGAAAATTTGGAGACCGGGATTGAGGAGCTCCCATAAAAGACCAAGGCGTTGCTCTGCATGCGCTGATTTGATTTCATATCGCGCCAACCGGCGAATCAGGGGGAAATTATCGACCTGTTCCCGGATGATACTTCTCATTTCTTTCAGCATAAGTGTAAGTTCCTTCCGATTCATGATACATGTATTTTATTTTCATATTCGTTGATTCCACTCAAAAAAGACGGATGCCGTCCGCGATTGCTCAAACGAACGCTCCCTCCGCGTGAACGGGACCTTGCCCGGTCGATTCTGACTCGCCTCCTTCTTCGTTTACTCGTGCATGATAGAAGCAATACTTCCTATATACACTTAATCAATTCTAGCCATCGGGAAAAAGCGTGTCAATGTATTGGACGAACCGACACCAAACTGTAGTTTTTCAGACACGAAAAAACCGGCGGGTAACCACCGGTCATCTCCTAGTTTGTTTCCTTTAAGCATGATTAAAATGTGGAAATTCGATCGTCGTCGGTGGAGAAGCGAGTCCCCATACGAGGAGAACCGTAATCACAAAAATAATGCCGACAAGAACGCCTCCTCGAACCTTATCATTCATCCAGCGATGCCCCTTTTCATTCGAACTTTATCATTAATCAAATTATACAATTTTTAGTAATTATAAACCACTAATAAATCGGAATTTATCGTAATAAATTACCTGTTATTCATATTTTAAGATGTATATTTAAAAATAAAAATCAATTTTGTAAGCGTTATTATATATTCGATTTGTTTTTAAAATTTTTACCTTAATTTTAAACCAAAATACTAAAAAAAGATTTATAGTATTAAATAGGGGTCGCTGATTGCACGTTGACTTCTACACTAATCATCATATTTCATAGGGGGTCTATCATGAAGAATTCAAAAGTTTTATTCTCAAATGCAGTTGTCTTATCTTTAGTCTCGTCCACAATTTTAATCAATCAACCGATTAATGTGTTTGCCTCTCCAAAAGAAAAAGAAGAAAAGCAAAAACCTTCTTTTTCGCTTCATTTAATGCATACAAATGATACACATGCGAATCTAGACAAGGCACCAAAACGAGCAACTGTCATTAACGAATTGCGTTTGGATTCTCAAAAGAAAGGAATTCCATCTTTATTATTAGATGCAGGCGATGTCTTTTCGGGCTCCCTTTACTTTAATAAATTTAAAGGTCAAGCTGATTTAGAACTTATGAATTACATGCAGTATGATCTTATGACTTTTGGTAATCACGAATTCGATCTTGGTAGCCAAGATAATCATCAAGCTCTACGAGATTTCGTTACCAAAGCTAACTTCCCTTTCATAACATCAAATGTTGATTTTAGTAAAAACGAATTACTTTCAAACCTTCAATCAGATTCCTACAAGTCTAACCCAAAAAATGGACAAATCTATCCTGGTATCATTAAACAATATAAAAATGAGAAAATCGGTTTCTTTGGATTGACGACTGAAGAGACAGCAGAAATCTCAAGTGCTGGAACAGTCACATTTGCGAATTATATTGCTAGCGCTAAAAAAGCTGTAAGAGATTTAGAAAAACGAGGCGCAAATAAAATTATCGCTTTGACTCACATCGGATTCGATGATAATGAAGCGGTCGATAATGATCAATTGCTTGCTCGTAACGTCGATGGTATCGACGTCATCATCGGTGGTCATTCTCATACGAAACTTGAAAAGCCTGTAGTTGTCGACGAGACAGTTGTTCCCGGAAAGACTGAGCCTACTATCATTACTCAGGCCTACCAGTATGGTGATTTCCTAGGAAATCTCGATGTCACTTTTGATTATCAAGGAAAACTGACAGCATATAACGGTTCATTGATTGATGTGTCAAAAGCAGTAGAAGATGCGCGCGCTGCTGAAATCCTCAAACCGTATGCTGATCAGATTGCGGAACTAAAAAATGAAGAAGTCGGTGCGAACATCGTAAATGCCTTACCAAATCCTCGCGGAACAGTTAGTGTTCGAAATAGCGAGACAGCACTCGGTAACTTCATTACTGACGGTATGCTAAAAAAAGCAAAAGAATACAATAACCATACAGTGATCGCAATGCAAAATGGTGGTGGCATTCGTGCTGCTATCGATGCAGGTCCATTGACAGTCGGAGAAGTATTGACAACGCTCCCATTCGGGAACACTTTGGCGATAGCAAAAATGACTGGACAAGAAATTAAGGATCTTCTTGAAATCAGTGTTGGAGTCGCACCAATTGAGAATGGTGGATTCCTTCAAGTAGCAGGAATGAAGTTCGAATATGATGCTACAAAAGCAAAGGGTTCACGCGTTACGAAAATGCAGGTCAATAACAATGGAACATTCGAAACGATTGACCTCGCTAAGTCTTACATGATTGCAACGAATGCTTTCACAGCAAAAGGTGGAGATGGTCTTACACCGTTCGCAACAGCATATAAAGAAGGACGTGTTACTGATCTTGGTTTATCAGACTGGGAAAACCTTCGAGATTACGCAGCATCACTCAAAGAAGTTAATTACAAGATTGAAGGACGAATCGTTAACATTTCAACAACTACAAAATAAGTAGAAACTTTTGTCATGTTAATATACTTCCTCATAGAAAAAGATTCGATAATGAATCCTGCTGTTCTTTAAGACAGTTTTTGAGATGTCCAGTAACTCAAATAGTAATGAATATTTCAACTTACGGCTTTTAAGCTTACTAAAATAAAACCCGATATACGTGAAAACGGCTTGATCCTGTCATTGAGAGGATTAAGCCGTTTTTGCATTCGTTAGTATTAATCTTCAATTTAGTATAAGATTCCAACATTTCGTTTCATAACGTCTGCGCTGAGTGTTGTTTCAACAGATCAACGAGTTCATCGAGTTCATATTCCTGCGCCATCATCAGTGGTGTGAAGCCATCCGCATTTTTGATTGACGGATCGGCACCGCGTTCGAGTAACAGCTTGACCGTCTGTTTTCCCTCACCCTCGACAGCATGATGAAGCGGCGTGAACTTGTCGTCATCTTGCTGATTGATTTTCTCGCCTCGCTTCAAATACAAATCGACGAGTTCATCGTTATTGCTGAAGACGGCCGTAATGAACGGTCGCTCTCCAAATTCATTGACAGCATCGACATCGCTTCCTGCTGCAAGCAGTTCCTTGAAGATCGATTCGAGCCCTTTGCTCGACTTTCGGTAACCGAGATAATGCAACGCTGTATCTCCATCGGCATCGACCGCTTTCATATCACTTTCCGGAATCAGACGATGAATATCCTCTAGCTTCCCTTTTTGAATTGCTGCCATTAACTCCGTCTCGTTTAAATCCTGATCGTTCGTCTTTGCCGTCGCTGTGTCATTACTGGCTGCTTTTTGTGTTCCGTCTTCGTTAAGCAGAACATCTGCCCCTGCACCGACGAAGAACATAGCCGTCAGAATGCTCATGCCAATGACGATTCCTTGACTATAACGCAGGACAGGACGAGTTTGCTCGAGCGGGTCACCTGTCAAATGAAGCCGTTCCAGCATCGATAGATTGGTCCTTAGCTTCTCATACAATAAGACGGAAAACGTTCGTTGCTGGTGCTTTTCTGCCATATAGACCTCGATATCCGTCGTCGCGAGAAGTGTTGGTCCGAGCACATTCTCAAATATGGCTTGTCGCGCATGTTCGGTCGAAACAAATGGTAGGACCATCTGATACCGGGTTCGTTCACATGCGCGTGTATACGCTGGACGTAAAAACGGAACCCAGCTCCCGACCCAAAGCAAAATTTGCTTTTCCTGATGATTTCGTTTGATCCGTGCGAGTTCTAGCAGTATTTGAAACCGCCGTGCCTCTGTCAATTCCAAATACGACGTCGGAAGGACAATCAGATACTTTTGGAATAAACCGATGACGTGTGGTCGTTCTATATCGTTCTGGAAGTAGACTTCTGGAACCCGCCACAACTGCAATTGTTCTGTATGTAGACCGATTTTTATGAACAACTCTGGAAACTGCTCCGCACTCAAGCGAACCCCTTCACTTCGAATTCGGGATACCCGTCGCCACTGACGTATCCAAAGCATTAACAATAGGATGACTAGCGCGAACATGGCATAAATACCTCTCTCGCCTGTTTCAAACACTAACCCAATGATGCCGCCCACTGTCAAAATGGCGATTCCTAATAACAAACTGAAATAAGCAGTTTCTTTATGTGTCACCGCTTGCCTGATCCGGTGCGCGGAATCGATTCGTTCATTCGTTCCTTGTTCCATATGTCATCTCCCTCATCTATCACTTGATTCATTCTTTTTTTCATTCTTATTAATCTTACTGGTTATTCCATTGAAGTTCCAAGGGAATTCTTTCCTTACTCAACAAAATAATTTTAAAAAAATTATATTTTTCATTTATCTTTTTACTAACAAATTTTTTTCATGTTCTTTTTTATACGATTAAAAATTTTTTAGAATTCTATTTTAATCGTTTTCCATTAATTTATCAGCATATACATATCTAAACATTTTAATAATATATATTTCAGCCAACTAAATACTCTTGACTAGGTATGACAGGTACGAAGAAAGCCACTTTTAAAAATTGCATAAATGATTTTAATACCATATAATGACCAAAATAAAGAATATTATAGGAGGTAATTTCCTTGTCGGTATTCACTTTAAAGAAAAAGGATTATACAGTCCAGTATCATGTATTACGCGGAGATGAAATCATTAATACGGATCGACTCAACATCCGAGCAGGCGATCACACGGCAGCTCGAAAAAAAAGCCGATAACCTGTTATGAAAAAAATTCGGACGGACTCAGTATAAGATTGAATGGATACAACGATTCTAATCACTAAAATACCCCATCGCTTCAGTCATATGATTGAGACGATGGGGTATTTTCATGCACGCTGTTGTTCTTGTTCTCGCACAATCCAATCAGCTTTTAAATAAAGACGTATCCCGGTATACAGGACGATTCCAATCAAGGCACCACTTCCATCGATCAGTACATCTCCAACGAGTGGCGTTCGTCCGCCCGTCAACAATTGATGGAACTCATCCAAGACACCAACCGTCATCGCCGTCGTGAAGGCAAAGAAGGCAGCTGGTAATGCCGCATAGCCTCGCCCACGCAAGAAATGAACGATACTGATCCCAAAAATGAAGAATAAGCCGGCGTGCATTCCCTTTCGAATGAAAAATTCGAGGAACGCTGCAGGTCCAAGCGACGCGACGCTGATCGGCACTTCGTAATGGAACGATACGAAGGAGAACACATAAACCCAATCGAGCGGGATATGTCGCGTCAAAAACGGAATCAAGGATTGTTGCTGGTACGTCATCGAACTGAAGACGAATAAGGAAAGTAAGATGGCTCCTCCTACATAAGCAGCAATGGGTATCCGGCGCATCATGCACTCTCCTTTCTATTTGTACATCCTATCATGGATGATCGTCGTGAACATACGCCAAAAGACGGACATACGATGCTTTCATTTTCTGTTCATTCCCTCTTTTACAACTCATACAACAAAAACACCCCATCCGCATGGATAAGGTGCACTACTTACAACGATGACGTCTTTGGTTCACGTAAGAGATGTTTGATGTCTTGGAACGTCACGAACGTTCTGTTCTTCGCGTCGTATAGCTTATAACGAAGCGACTTCAGACTCGAGAAGAGACCGATCTTCGTCGCCTTCTGAAGCGGTGGCGTCGAGACATGCGCTTTTTCGAGATGATAGTTCGGAACGCGTGGGCTGAGATGGTGAACATGATGGAAGCCGATGTTTCCCGTCACCCATTGCAAGACCTTCGGCAACTCGTAATACGAACTGCCTTCGATCGCTGCCTTGACGTAATCCCATTCACTCTCATCCTCGAAGTACGAGTCTTCGAACGTATGTTGAACATAGAATAACCAGATTCCAAGGACGCCTGCTGTGAACATTGTCGTGCCTTGGATGATCAGGAAGGCTTGCCAGCCGATGAAGTAGATCAAGATACCGTACAAGACGACGAGCGACGCATTGATGACATGTGTGTTGATGCGTTCTTTTTTGCGAGCATCCTTCCGGTTGAAGCGGCTCGAGACAAGAATCAACAAGAGTGGTCCAAGACCAAACATGACAAGTGGATTCCGGTACAGACGATACTTGAGACGTGTGAAACGTGATGCTTCGATATACTCTTCAATCGTCATGACCCAGATGTCACCGACACCGCGTTTGTCGAGATTCCCACTCGATGCGTGGTGGATCGAGTGCTCCCGTTTCCATTTCTCATACGGGAATAACGTCAAAATCCCCGTTATCGTCCCGACGATAGCGTTCGCCTTCTTATTTTTGAAGAATGATCCATGGGTACAATCATGGAAGATGATGAACATTCGGACGACGAATCCTGCAGCGAGGATCGCCAACGGGATCGCGAGAAACACAGATAGTTTCAGGGCCTCATATGCCAGAAACCATAGGACGAGAAATGGCAGGATCGTGTTAATCATCTGCCGGACGCTGGCTTTGATGTCTGCCTTCTCAAACGGCGATACATGTTTGCGCAGCTGGGCAATCTTTTCTTTACTCATAGTGGTGCTTCCTCCTCGGGTTGTTTCAGCGTTCACGACGCTAAGTAAAATAGTGAAACTAAAATATGAAACCAGTGAGCGGTGGTCGTGACGGTGCCTCTACAACACGATTCAAAAGCGGCACTCTAATTGTTTAGCGCTAAAATATTTTTGTTACCAGGTAATTATATCACATATCATAAATCGTCCACGGTTTATTTTTAAAATTAAAAAAGCAGAGACAGGCGTCTCTGCTTACTCGATCGATTTGAGTGGGTTGACGGCTGGTCCTTCTAGCACCTCTCCTGTCGGACCAAATCGTGAACCATGACACGGGCAATCCCACGATCGTTCCGCCTCATTCCATTTCGTATCACACCCCATGTGGGTACAGGTCGTCGAGACGAGATGAAGCTTTCCTTCCGGATCCCGGTAACCGCCGACCGTCTTGCCGTGATGGTTGACGAGTCCACCTTCGTCCGGTTGTAACTCGTCGGCACTGCGACGCGCTTTCGTCAGCTTTCCTTTAACCAGTTCGATCGCGACGTCCGCATTGTTCTTGACGAACTGCGTCGCATCCTTCGTTTTTAGCTTTGAACGGTTCGGATCGAACAGATGCCGAAAACGGTTTGGTGTTCCCGTCAATAAGTCGCTGAGCAACAGTCCGGCCGCGATACCGTTCGTCATCCCCCACTTCGCAAAACCGGTCGCGACGAACACGTTCGGATCATTTGGCGTCATCTGTCCGATGTAGGGGATTTTGTCGAGCGTGATTAAGTCTTGTGCTGACCAGAACTGTCCGAACGATTCGACGTGGAATTCATGCTTTGCAAAATCCGCAAGATGCTGATACCGCTGCATCGTCTCTGTCTCGTGACCAGATAGATGATTCTCGCCTCCGAACAGTCCAAGCAGACGACCGTCTTCTGTCCGTGTGTGACGCAGAGAACGACTCGGTTGATCGGCACTCATGAACATCCCGTCCGGAAACGTCTCATCGACCTGACCCGATACGATATACGAGCGATGGACTTCAAGTTTTGAGAAGTACAAGCCTTTGAAGTCATGAAACGGAAAATGGGTCGCGATGACGACCTTCTTCGCCTCAATCCGGTGACCGTTCTCTAGGATGACTGTCGGCGTCCGGTTCGATTCGAGCGATACAGCACGTGTCCGTTCGTATAAGGCACCCCCTTGGTGGACGATTTGTCGGGCGAGTCCTTGAAGATATTTGACGGGATGGAACTGCGCTTGATCGCGCAAGACGACAGCACGTTTGACATCGTACGGCAACTTACTTCGAACCTCTTCCGTCGCCTCGCCACCGTTCAATCCTAAACGTTCATAAGCACGGATTTCTCGTTCCATCGCTTGCTCTTTTGATGTCGCAGCGTAGAGATACGCGTCCTGCGTTTCAAGTTCACACCCAATGTCGAGTCGTTCCACCTGATGACGTAAAAACGTGATTGCTTCTTCATTTGCTTCATAATACAGTCGCGCTGATTCTTCACCGACCGTTTTGATTAACGTGTCGTAAATTAAACCGTGCTGCGAGGAAACTTTTGCCGTCGTATAACCCGTCGTGCCAGCAGCGACGTCACCTGCTTCGATCACGGCGACATCATATCCTCGTTCAGTCAGTTGCATAGCCGTGACAAGTCCAGCAATACCAGCCCCGATGATGACGACATCATGCTTCGCATCTTGATCCAAAGGGGGATAAGAAGTGGCAGGTGTACTTTCCTTCCAATAAGATGACGGAAATCCGGATAAGTCAGACATCATAAAACTCCTTTCGGAAAACACGATAGGTCGACATGTTAAAAGTTCCCTAAACGATGCGAAAACATGCGTGAATCGTATAGTTTTAAAAAGAAGCTCTAATTAATTAGTAGGTACCTTCTTGCTTGAAGTTGAGATACTTCTCTTTTTAATCAAGAAAATCATTTTCGCTGGAACTTTGACGCTGGATTATTCCGAACACCCTAGCGGATAAGTAGAGTTATCCTGAAGACATTCGCTTTAGAATGCGGGTTTAACTGAAGAGAACTAGTAGATTGGCGAGGAATTGCATCACTTACGCTACTTAAAAGTTAAAGAAACCGTTGGCATGATTGAAGAAATGGAGCGTTGCGCCCAGCGGATAACTCTACTTATACTAAAACTACCGCGGAATACATAACAGATATGCATATCTGAAGAAACGGATACCCATGAACGACTTACTACGTAACTGGATGCCCCTCGTCAACTCCCTCCTGTCCCGCCTCTCGATCCACCCGAACGAACATGATGAATGCCGGCAAGCTGCCCTACTCCGACTTTGGAAATCAATCGAAGAAGGAAAGGTCATGACCGTCACCTTCGCCCGGATCCGGGCGAAAGGCGCGATGCTCGACTACTTAGCGACCCGTAACCGGACGCTTGCGACTGAAGTCGCGGTCGAGACGATGCCAGAACTCCCTCGGACCTCGAACGTCTCCTTTCATTATCTCCTCAGTGAACTCAAACGGGATTTGTCGAATAAAGAGTACACGTTTCTCGAAGCCTTGATGCACGGCACGGAAGAGACGCTCGGTTATTCCCCGGCGCGACTCCGTTCATTAAAGTCGGAACTCCGGCAGAAAGTCCAGTTCCTCCTCGGATGATGACCTATTATCAAGAACGCTTACTCGCGATCATCGAACAGGCGGACTATCGTCCCTTGACGAAAAAAGCCTATCGCTCCGACGTACGACATCTCTGTCGCCATGTCGAACGGATTGATGTTCCGTCGCTGCAACGCTATAGTAAGCTCCTACGCGACACGTATGCTCCAGCAACTGCCGCACGACGACTACATGCGCTCTCCATCCTGTTCGATCAACTCGTCGCTGAACGTTCGCTTCAGACGAATCCGTTGGCTCGCGTCAAAAAACCGGTTCCCGCACCCTACCGGCGACTAGCCTTCACGTACGACGACGTCCATCGTGTCCTCGAGACGATTCGTGACGAGACTGTCTATGCCTTTAGCTTTCTTCTCTTACACACGGGTCTGCGGTTTTCGGAAGCCCGTGACTTACAGCTCGCAGATGTCGACTTTGCGCGCGATCAGTTGTTCGTCCGGAGCGGTAAAGGTGATCAATCACGTCAGGTCCCGTTGCATCATGCATTACGTGATGTCCTGACGCGTTACATCGAGACGATTCGTCCTGATTCCCTGCCGCTGTTTTGTGAAGACAGCGGACGACCGGTTAATCCAGCAAAGTTTCGCCGTGTCCTAAAAGAAGCAAGTGAACGATGTCTTGGACGGATCCTGCGGCCGCATGATATCCGGGTCACGTTTGCGACGACGCTTTATCACGTACATCAGACGGATATTCTAACGATCATGCGCTTACTCGTTCATAGCGATGTCCGGACAACCCAGCACTACGTCCTACCGTCGCACGACATTGCCCATACGTCAGTCAATCGACTCAAGCGGACAGACGATTAAGAACGTCCCGGACGTGATTCGTCTGGCTGCGGATGTATCCTTCCGTCGTTGAGATGCTGGCGTGACCAAGCAGACGCTTTATATCGAGCAACTTCAATCCTGCCCGCTGATAGAGATACGTCGCATAGGCGATCCGTAACATATGCGGACGGACGTGACGCTTTAAGGACGTAAATCCGATCTCGCGAAGTGCTTTTCTCACCGCATGTTCATTGATCTTCCGTCCCGTGACGGACTGAAACAAATAGCCGGTTGTGCGCCCTACTAGAAACAGACTAATCTTTTCGCAAAGAGTCTCTCCGATTGGAACGGTCCGTGTCCGCCCGCCTTTTCCGTGACGAATGTACAGTTCATTCGTCACCACATTAAAATCCTGTACCGTCAACAAACGGGCCTCCATGAAGCGGAGGCCCGTTTGACTGAGCACCTCGAAGAAGAGGCGATAAGTTGGATTTTGAATCTGCCGGATTACCGGAATCAACTCTTCACTATCGTGATACGTCTCATCATGCAAACGTTGGTGGACAATCGGACGGATCTCGATCATCGGATTCTTTTTGATGCGTTTCTGCTCGACGAGAACATTACCAAGCCGACGCAAGACATGGTAGCGTCGCAAAATCGTCGATGGTTTATAGCATGCCTTCATCCAGTGAAAATAACGCTGTAAGGATGCAACCGACCAATAGACGCGATGACTTCTCATTTGCCGAAGGTCGCTCCGGTACGCCTTAATCGTATGCGCCGCATATTTCGAATGCGTCAACAGATACTGATCGAGATAGTCATAGTGTGTCATGGATGGTTCCTCCTTTTTTGTAGGGAATGACGTGACAGCTGACGGAGTACACGATTGATTTTCGATGAAATATCAAGAATCGCTTTCCCTAAACAATCAATGAACGAAAAACAAAAATAAGGAAAAAAGTTACAATCGTATTGAGTCTACTTTCTGTAGAGCAGGAGAACAGACATACCTTTCTTTACCCTGAACGACAGCACATTGATTCCATCCACTAATCGATAAAGGAGCTTACATATGAATACGGACAACGACTATCTTGGCAATCCGTCAGATATTCTCGTCACGATGTATGTGACGGAAGAAGACTTACGCGACATCATCGCTATCGAATTCAAAGACTTCTGGCACCCGAAACTACGCATCACCCCGCATGAGCTCGTGATTAAAGGATCGACCGTCTCGACAGAACAGCGATTCGCCCACCATAAACCGTTCACCCTCACGATTGCCCCATTTCGCATCCGTCATAACATCATCTCGTTTCATATCTATGACATCAGCCCAGCGTCCCAAGAACAGACAATTTTGAATCTGCTAAAGGCAAACCCAAACTTGTCTTACAGTTATCACATGATTCATGTCCATCTTCAACCATGCGACTTCGGAAATCCATTTTTCCATACGCTCCAGTATACGAAATTAATGGATCATAAAATCCTCGTCGGTCTCCACCTATAATCAATATGCTTTGATTTTTCCTCACCTGCAGATGTTATTTGAAAAAAATGTATATGATTGAATGAAAAAGGATATCTAGATTACACCTTTACCATTCGATCAAACATTCCACTCTGCCGAGGTGACTCCATCCATCATGCCAAACCATACGATGCATGCTCATACTGATTTTTTACTCGTCACGTTATCTTATCTGATTGCCGCAACATCCGCCTATATCGCAATTGAACTCGCGGGACGCGTCAAGATGGCGACCGATCGTTCGAAACATCTTTGGTTGATTGCTGGTGGATCGATTTTGGGTCTCGGTATCTGGTCGATGCATTTCGTCGCGATGCTTGGGCGCGGTACCTTGAAGGATGCGACCTACTCGTTCCCGCTCGTCTTTCTGTCGGTCCTCATCGCGATGACGGGATGTATTCTCGGCTTTTATCTCGTCGCCCGTCGCATGTCCCGTGAATCATTCGTTCTCGGCGGCTTCTTGATGGGCAGTGCGATTGCTGGCATGCATTATGTCGAGATTTCTGCTTTACAGGGGATGACTCTGCAGTATCATACAGGATATGTGTTGCTCTCGATCTTGATTGCGATTGCTGCTTCCTGGACCGCACTCTGGATCGGTTTCTTTTCGCGTTACGCAAAGCAACAGATGCTGGTGCAAACGAAAGTCTTCTTTGCTCTCATCATGGGTATTGCGATCTCCGGGATGCATCACGTCGGTATGCTCGGTTTAGAGTTTCAGATGATTCCATCGTTCACGAGTGATCAAATCATCGAACCGGCGATGCTGTTGACACTTGTGTCAATCGTCACGCTCATTTTGTTCATCGTCTTCTTCGCTTCCGTCTTGTTTGACCTCCAGTTACGTAAACGTGACTTCATCCAAGCGACGATTCTTGAATCAACTGAAGATGGTGTCGTGACAACGAATTCTGATGGTTTAATCCAATATGCAAATTCGCTGTTCCATGATTTTTTCCCGGAACGCCATCCCTACTTAACGGAACATGACGCGACGTTACGTCTTGATGTGCCCGATCATACGAAACAGATGCTACACGTCGACGAACGTATCCTTGAAGTCGTCAATCATCCGCTAAAAGGCGAGAACTTGAATCAGACATTGTGGTTCTTCCGCAACGTCACCGATCAAGTCTCGTCCCAGCAGCAACTCGAACACCTTGCCTTTCATGACCGATTGACGGATTTACCGAATCGAGACAAAATCACGCTCTTCATCGAAGAACAGATTAGACAAGGAATTCCGATTTCGTGTCTTGCGCTCAGTATGGATCGTTGGCGTTCGCTGAGTGATATGCTCGGACATAAAGGCGTTGAGAGTCTGTTGCTACAGATCGCAGAACGTCTACAAGCGACGATTCACGCGCGTGATGTCCTAGCACGCCTTGATTCGTCTGAGTTCCTCGTCCTTCTTAGTGATGAACGGAGTCAGCTGGCGAAACAAAAAGCCGAGAAGTGCTACACTGCCTTATCGCAACCATTCGATATCGATGGAACGGTCATTACGCTGGCGATGCGAGCAGGGATTAGTCATTACCCGGAAGACGCCACAACAGCGGAAGAACTGATCGAGTATGCAAAACTGGCACTACACGCTTCGTTTACTGAAGCGCAAAACACGATCAAGGAATTCAAGGTCGAGAATCGAAACGATATCTTACGAACCGTCCAGATTGAAAAATTCATGACGGAGGCACTCGAAGCAGAATCCTTCGAACTCGTCTATCAACCAAAGATCGAAGTAGTTACGGAACGAATGACCGGTGTTGAAGTGTTGGCACGCTGGACACATGATGAGCTTGGTTTCGTCTCACCGGCCGAATTCATTCCCGTTGCTGAAAATACCGGGGCGATTCACGCCTTAGGTGACTGGGTGCTACGTACCGCTTGTCTACGCTGGGTCGCGTGGCAAGACCAAACACCGGGACCATTCTCGATTGCTGTTAACGTCTCGCCACTTCAGTTCGCAAGTCAAAAGTTCTTACGTCGCGTCGAAACGATTCTCGCAGAGACAAGAATGAATCCCGCATACCTGGAGCTCGAAATCACAGAGTCTGCCGCTTTATCCTATGAGACAGCGACCTATGAAAAATTAGCGCGACTGCAAGAACTCGGTATTCGTGTTTCCCTCGACGACTTCGGTACCGGTTACTCATCCTTTAAACAACTTCGTTCATTACCGATTCAGTTATTGAAGATTGACCGTTCATTTATCAGTTCGTTATTTGACGGTAAGAATCAACAGGCGATCGTCCAATCGATGATTCAACTTGGACATAATCTCGAGATGGATGTGTTAATTGAAGGAGTAGAAATGTCGGAGCAGGCAGATTGGCTCGCGCAAGAAGGTGTGATTATTTCCAGGGCTATTATTTTAGTCGACCGTTAAAAGAAGAGGATCTGTTTGGATATTTAAATTTATTACGATCGAGCGGAAGCGCCTAATTTTTTAGTCATAGCCTCGCAGCGAAGCAATTTTGATAATCACTAAATCGCTCATCTCTCTGAGAATAAGTAAAGCACCTGAATCAATCGATTCAGGTGCTTTACTATGTGTGCAGATAAATTAATCAAGCATCAACAACGATTTTATGTCTTGGTTCATCCCTACGTATAAATTATTAATTGCTTGTTGAATATCTTTTTTACTCGAAAAAGAATCTTCAATGATTTGATTGGTATTATATGAATTCGCTTCAAGATGTTTTTTTAATTGACGAATTGTAATATTAAGTGCAACACCTAACTGAAAACACAAAAAAACCTATAACGGCCTCGTGTAGAATAGAGTTACCACACAAAATTCAACGGAGAATTCGTTATGAGCTATGTTCATCTTACCACATCAGAAAGAGTCAAAATAGAGACATATCTCGAGCTAGGTTTTTCTATCCGAAAGATTGCTGGACGCCTAGGGCGTCAACCTTCTACGATTTCACGAGAATTGAAACGAAATCCTCACTATGATTCTTCCCATGCCGACAAGCGTTATGTGGAGCGGAAAAAGAAGTGCGGTGCATGGACAAAGTTTACGATCGAAAAAGGAATTCGCATCCTCGAAAAATTACGAGAGACCTGGTCCCCTGAACAGATTGCCGGACGATTATTCCAAGACGAAGGACTCTCGTTCAAGACCATTTATCGTTGGATTTATATGGGCCTCGTCGAGGCCGATTCTGGACTCCTCCGACAAAAAGGAAAGCGTCAGAAACCACGTGAGACGCATGGTCGCTTCAACGTCGGACTCCCGATAAGTAAACGTCCGGCTGACGTCAAAGCGCGCCAAACGTTCGGACATTGGGAGCTGGATACTGTTGTCTCGGGTAGAGGGAAATCTAAAGCCTGTGTCGCAACGTTCGTCGAGCGAAAGAGCCGCTTCTATCTCGCTGTACCGATGGAAGATCGGTCCGCTCAATCGATGGAGTCTGCGATTCAAGCATTGCACCTTTACTTCCCGTTGGGAACGTTCCAAACTGCGACGACAGATCGTGGAAAAGAGTTTAGTTGTCATGGACGAATTTGTGACACGTTAGGCGTACCGATGTATTTTGCGGATCCGTATTCTTCTTGGCAGCGCGGGAGTAACGAGGACGCCAATGGTCTTCTCCGTGAATTTTTCCCGAAGGGGACAGATTTCGGAAAGGTCAGTCGTACTGAACTCGCTCAAGCGCTCGCCTGGATCAATGGGAGATCGCGAAAATGTCTCAACTGGAAAACTGCATACGAGGTCTTCACAGAAGAAGTGTTGCACTTAATTTGACAAACCGTCCCACAAAAATTAACCGTTTCCTTTTATTACAAAACAAATTAATTGAAGTGTTTTTTTTGTTTATTTCGAAACGTTTGAATGCAGTCCTTCAATAGAATAAGCTTTTAAAATTAGATAGTTCCCATTGTCATTACTAAAAGATATTTGTCATTGAATAATGTACTAATGCATTAACTAACTCTTACTTTTAATACATTACAAATCTACGTACATTTATACAAAATTAAACCTCGAACATGAACACTATTTTGTCTAGTGTCTCTAGTTCGAGGCTTAAAATATTAATACCTAATATTATTTCACTTTAGTGTTACATCAAATGTATAAGGTTGAAATTCTACATCATAGTCTTCTGTTGATGCATCAATTGATAACTTAACTTGTTTCGCATCAATTGGAAGCGCAGGATAAATCAGAACACCTTCGTTCTCAATATTCGGTAGCATTTCAGATTGAACTTCTTGAAGACCTGATTCTTCACTATCTAAATATTCTGTTTCTAATTGCTTATTGTTAACAATTAATTTTGATTCAGATGAATAAAATGAGGCATCCATCTTTGAATTATTTGTAATTTTAACAAATACTCTAGTTTGGTTTTTAGCTAATTCAACCTTTTGAACTTGAACAACTAATCCTTGCTGATCAATTGTCTTGCCCACATCAATTGTTTTTTGGGTAGGAGATGTTGCTGTAATGAAGTCGATAACTTTTACTTTGCTAGCTTTTACTGCAGCAGCTGTCACCTCTCCCCCAAAAGCATTTTCACCTTCGAACTCATCTACAATAATTCCTTCTACCTCAACGTATTGATCACCTTTTAGTTTTAAAGAAGTGTCTTTACTGGCTACCATTGTATTTTTTTCTGAGTTTTCAGGATCCCCAAACATTTGGAAATAGACCCCTTCGTCGTCTTTTTCTGGCTCTGAGAAGACCTGTCCAGTTAGCTTAACTTTGTACCCTTTATATTTTTCAGGGTCTGTGTAGATTTTGTCATAATCTTCTTTTTTCAATACACCTTTTTCTTTAACCTCACTGTTGATACTGCTTCCCGATGAATCTGAGTCGCTACATGCTACTAAAAGAATTAGCAAAACAATAAATACTAAAACAGAAATCAACACAATCTTTAAGAATTTTTTCATTTCTTCATCTCTTTCTATATTATATTTTTACATTAACTCATCCGATTATAACATTATTATTAACATTTTAATACATTTTTTACATTAATTATAACCTTTTCAACTTAATTATTCTTTATTTTAATCATTTCATACGCATTAATTTCTTTAATTAACAATGAATAAACAGTTTTAATCAAATTAAGAGCTTATTAGATTATTTAGAATTAAGTTAAAATTAACCAAAACAAATAAATACATTAATGTTATTATTTATACATAATGAATTTACTTTGAAAGGGTGTGGAGGTACTTTTAGTACCCGCTAATTTGAACATAAACAATTCTATTAAAATCTATAATAATCTGACTCATTCGAACACCAAAGTTCGCACTTCAATGGAAAGACTGGCGTCCGGTCTTAAAATAAATCGAGCATCAGACAATGCTGCAGGAAAAGCAATCTCTGAAATGATGAAAGCTCAAATCCGTGGTCTTGAAACCGTCAAGCGAAATATTCAAGACGGACTGTCCTTACTAGATACAGCTGAGTCAGGAATGGGATTAATCATTGATCCTAATTTAGCTCGTATGCGTGAATTGACGTTACAAGCATCGACGGGTACCTTGACTGCAGATGATCGACGAATGATTCAAAACGAACTCGATGCCATCAAGTCATCGATCGACGACATCGCAAATAATACCGAGTTCAACACAAAAAAAGTTCTGAGTCCTCCTACAGAATTCACTCCTGGAGAGAGTCAATCAACAGCAATTGATATCGTGTTCTTCATCGATGACTCTGGAACGATGGCAGAAGAAATTTCACTCGTCAATGCTGGTATTTCTTCGTTCGCAGAAAATTTATCACAGTATGGAAACGTCAACATCGGAACAGTTAGTGTCAACATGAGCAAACCAGGAACCTACTCTGCTCTTAATCACGATTCAAAACAAGTCACTTCATACATCGAGACGCATCATCAAAGTCGTGGGGGATCAATCAATGTGTATGATCAATTAGTCGATTTCGCACCAACTGGTGAGAAAGCAAAGGATTTGGGATACCGCTCGAACAGTAAAAAAATCTTCGTCATTCTGACAGATACATACGATGAAGCTTCGAGTCGTGCGACACGAGATACCGTTACCCAAACACTCGCTTCAAATAATATTCAATCGTACTTATTCGGAGTTGATTTTTATGGCGGAGATCCCTCTGCAGAAAATCAGTTTCAAGCAGATGATGCCTACTCATTCGTCAATCAAATCTACAAACCACAAACAGCTGCAGACGTCGCTGAAAACATTTCACCTGGTCTGACAGATGCTATCGTTAAAGATGCAGAACTGATCGAAAAAGCACTCGAACCGATTGATTTACAAATCGGACCAAATGCGGGTCAGTTACTACGTGTTGATTTATATGATTGCCGCTCCGATGCAATTGGTCTGAACGAAATCCAAGTAGAAGACCACGCCTCTGCAATGAAGACATTAGAGCAGATTGATCAGGCAAGGGAGTTGATATCTCGCCGTCGTACGATATACGGTGCTTACACGAACAGGCTAGAACATGCGTTACGTTATTCTGAGAATTATCACCTTAACTTAACGATGTCTGAATCGCGAATCGGGGATGCCGACATTCCAAAGGAAGCCATGTCATTATCACAAAATCAGGTTCTTCTTCAAAGCGCACAAGCGATGCTAAGCCAATCCATGAAACAGAGTGAAGCAGTGCTTACGCTATTGAAATAGAATAAAATATCAAACTACCTTTTTGTAATTTTTTTAAAAGTATTTTTTCTCTTTGTCGATATTAAGTAGAATTCGACGTCGACAACGGACCTTTCAAATCCATATGTACATAAAATCTCGTTTACTTTTTGTTGACTCGTAGATTTTTTTCCATTAACGAATATTCCTTTAAAAAGTTCTCCATTATTTCATCCCGACAGATGACATACATCATGCTCCATTATGAAGTACTACTTTCTAAAGATTCATCATCATATTTTTTAGTAGTACGCTAGTTCAGATAACTCTTTCGCAATCTTATCAATGAAATACGATTTATGATTGCTTCAAAAGTGTATATAATCGATTTCGAGTTTTATTAGTATTTCTTCTCTTCAATGTTCTTGTTTACAACTTAAATTCTAGGATGAATTTAAGAGTGCTGATATTCTTTCACAAAAGGAGTGCAAAACTATGTACGTTTACGTCGCACAAGTTTGCACTCCTATTCTGCCCTAAGCAACTGCTTAATATTTACCTTACTGTTTTATCATTTCTTGATTTTGAGAATGATAATTCCAAGCATGTTCAATTATCTTTTCTAAATTAAACACAGGTTTCCAGTTCAGTTCTTTTTTGATTATGGTAGCATCGGCAACTAATTTAGAAGGATCACCGCTTCTTCTATCCCCTATCAATACATTAGCTTTCCTAGAAGAAACTCTTTCACACATATCTACAATTTCTTTGACTGAATATCCGTTTCCATTTCCTAAATTATACACTTTTGATTTAAAACGGTTTGCTAAAAGTGCTTCTAAAGATAATATATGTGCTTCAGCTAAATCATTAACGTGAATATAATCTCTGATACAAGTACCGTCGAAAGTATCATAATCTTCTCCAAATATTGTAATACTCTCTCTTTCACCTAATAGATTTTTCAGCACCAGTGGAATTAAGTGGGTTTCTGGATCATGATTTTCACCAATTATTCCAGAAGGATCAGCACCTGCAGCATTGAAATATCTCAATATCACATAATTTAATTGATAGGCCACATGAAAATCTTGAACGATTTGTTCTATCATTAATTTTGAACGCCCATAAGGATTGATTGGATTTAATGTTGTTTCCTCTGTAATCAGTTCATCTTCTGTTAATCCATAAGTAGCGGCTGTCGATGAAAAAATAAAATTCTTTACATTATACTCCATCATTTTAGTCAATAGAGTTAGAGTATTGGAAACATTGTTCTCATAATATTTAGCAGGATTTTTTACCGATTCTCCTACTAGACTACTTGCAGCAAAGTGCATGACAGATTCAATGTCGTATTTCAAGAATAATTCATCTAAATTCTTTTTAGAACCAATATCACCTTCAAAAAAATCTGCTCTAGCATCAATTGATTTCCGATGTCCAGTTGTTAAATTATCTAACACAACTACATCTTTTCCGTTATCCAACAGTTTTTTTACAACATGACTTCCGATGTAACCTGCTCCACCCACAACTAAAATCAAAAAAACGCCTCCCTATTTTAATTTTTTTTACAATTTGTTAATGCGAAATCAAATAGTTCTAAGTCTTTTATCTCATCAATATCGATATCCTCATAATCACTCATTATGTAGGCATATTTATTATCATTAAGACTTGTATTAAGATTGAAATCATCATCAATCTTATTAATATAAATAGCACCGTTCACTTTAAAATATGCTTTAAAATCCTGCCTTCTTATAGTGCTCGTTTGCTGGATTAAAGGCTCGACGATTTCATTGGAAATACTTCTAATAAGTGAAGGGTGGTCTTTCACTGGAGATACTCCTATTAGAGAATCCCAATTTTTATCTATAATCAATTCAATAGATTCATTAATATGCCGATCTGTTCTTAATGGCTGTGTAGGTTGCAGAAGGATAACATAATCAAATTGCTCATTTTTATTAGTATCAAGATATTCAAGTGTATGAATTATCGTATCAATCGTTTTAGATTTATCGGTTGCTAGGTGCGCAGGTCTTAGCTCAGGAACATTGATTCCATTAGAGGCGGCAACTTCAGCGATTTCTCTATCATCAGTAGATACAAAAATATGATCAACATACTTTGAGGCGATAACAGCGTCTAATGTATATTCAATAAGTTTTTTCCCTTGAACAATTTTTAGATTTTTTTTAGGAATTCCTTTGCTGCCACCTCTAGCAGGAATGACAGCTAAAATCCGTTTTCCTTGATACATTTAAATCCCTCCTTTTATAGGTCTATCGTGACAAATTTTTTCTGTTGTTCTGATTCCCAAATATGACCGTTCTCTAAAATTTCAATAAATATATCTGCACTATTTCCACTTCCATAGTGTGAAATCGGCAATCTTTCAATTATCGATGTTTTGTTAATTGAATTGAGTAACATATCTTTTTCTTCATGCGTAGAAATTATGGTATTGATATTTTCGTATCTACCACTTTGACGAGTTCCTACGTCAATAGATGGAACTCCATATGCGCTCGCTTCACGAATTCCTGCACTAGAATTTCCAATAATGAACTCTGCGTTTTTTAACAATGTCAAAAATGACTCAAAACGTATAGAAGGGAATATCTTAAACTGATCATTACAATTTAATCGAGCATACTCATTTAAAATAATCGAACTACCTTCATCATTGTTTGGATAGATAACAATATAGTTCTTATTAGATTCGACTAGTGCGTCTACAAACTCTTTGATCTTATTACTCAGCAAATCAACTTCAGTTGTGACGGAATGGTACATTACGACAGCATATTCTTCAAAAGGTATGTCATAATGATTTTTTACGTCTTTCAATTCAGGTAGATTATTCGAGAACATAACATCTAAATCTGGAGAACCAAAAATATGAATAGATTCCTCTGGTTCTCCTAATTGAATTACTCGATTTTTAGCCTGTTCATTAGACACAAGGTGAAGATGAGAAAATTTAGTGACTGCATGACGAATAGACTCATCAATCGTCCCTGACACTTCCCCACCTTCAATATGCAATACTTTTACATTATTCAATGCACCAACCGTTGCACCAGCTAATGCTTCTACGCGATCCCCGTGAATGATGATTAAATCCGGTTTTACTTCCTTTATATAATTACCGAAACCCATGATTGTATTGCTTAAAACAGTGTCCATCCCAACACCCTCATGTTGATTAATGAATTTATAGATACTTTCTGAAAAGCCATCTTTTTCGATTTCTATATGAGTTGATCCATATTTTGAGAGCATATGCATTCCTGTCACGAAAATACTAAGCTCATAGCCGTTATGTTGTTTTATTTTTTTCATAAGGGATTTTAGTTTTCCATAATCTGCTCGTGTACCTGTTAAAAAGACTATCTTTTTCAATTAAATATCCCCTTAGTTTTAATTTTTTTATACCAAATTGCTGCTACTAGAAAATATAGTAAAAGTAGAATATATCTCATTAAAATATTTTCGATTAAATAAACGCACAAAATCGTATTGAAAATGATAAATATAAAGCTTCCTCCTAAAATCCCAATATGTATATCATTATATTTGTAAATAATCTTTACTAATACATAGTGAAATACAAATAAAAGAATGTATGAGAACAAGGTGGCAAGTGCTGCTCCCATAATACCGTAAACAGGAATCATGAATAAATTCAAAAAATAATTACTTACTCCTGCTAATAAAGTTCCAATAGGAATTAATTTAGTATTTTTCTTTAAAAATTCGACGTTAACTGGAAAACTGTAGAGAAATACCAAAAAATAGGAAGATATTATCCAAGGTACAAAGTTTTTACTTTTCTCATATATTTCATTCCCCATTAATTGAACTACTTCAGGTGAGACAAATAAAAACATTATAGTAATGAACGTAAATATATAGGTATAGTTCTTAGCAAATTCTTTTATTTTTTCAAAATTCCCTAAACGATCTTGTTCGAAATACCATGGTACCCAAGCGCTATTTAAACTAGACCAGATTACATTTAATATTAATGCTACGTTGTAACCAAAACTATAAAGGGCATTCGCCTTTAAACCTAAAAAATCTGAAATCATAATCCGATCTAATTGCATTAGAATTTGATTGCCCAATCCATGCAAAATAATTGGAAATGACAAAATAAAAATTTCTGCTGCAAATTTTCTTTCTAACAAAACTCTTGTTTTACTATATATAGTGAAGTAAAACATCACTGTCAGTATAGCAGAAGGGATAAACATTCCATAAATTCTAGCAATAATTTGATCATTTTCGAAATTCAATACTAAAATTAATGAAAGCAACACATTAAAAAGTGTGTATACAAATGCGACTATAGAATAAGATTTTGGTTTCTCTTCAAATACAAAATAAGAATTGATAAAAACAAAGATATATGACAAATAACTTTGAATAAATAACACTAAGATTATATTAGGAGAAAAATTCAATATATTTGCTAAATAATTTTTAAAAATAAAAATTAACCAAAACACTACGAAGAAAAATATAGTAGATATGGATAGGGCGGTATTTAAATAATGCTTATACTCATTCGGATAATCGCGCTTTCCTATGTTTAATACACTATTTGTCTGAAGTCCTATAACTATTGAAAAAATTGCAACCCAAGAAGCATAAAGAGAAAATCCTCCAAATGCTTCTTGAGTCATAATCGCTGCAAAAATAGGTATTGTCAAAAAATTAATACCTTTGACAAAAATATTGCTAACCGTATATATAGCTCCAGACGCTAAAAGCTTTTTGGAATTCATTATTTTAAATCATTCCAGTTAATATGATCCTCTTTCGAAATTTTACGAGTTGCTATTTTTCCAAGGATATCATTATAGTGTTCCGCTTTAATTTCACCTGTTCCAGGACGTTTTACCCAAATATTATCTTTTGTGAAAGCCTCCCCTTCTTCAATATCAGAGATAGCCACAACCGTGGAAAAAGCAAAGTCGATTGTTACTTGCTCTTCAGCTGCTGCTTCTTTTTTCCCACCACGCATTTGGAAGATTTCACGGCTTCCTTCAATTAATTCGGTTAAGCTTTTTGGATCCATTGAACAAACGATATCAGGACCAGGACGATCCATCGAATCTGTAAAGTGTCGTTCTAAAATCGAAGCACCCAGTGCTACTGCTGCTAAACACGCATTGTTATTGACAGTGTGATCTGAGAGACCGATGACTGCATTCGGGAATTTCTCTTGAAGTTCCTGCATTCCACCTAATCGAACTAAATGTGGTGGTGTAGGATACACATTCGTACAGTGTAATAATGCATATTCGACGTTGTATTTTTCTAAAATGGCTACTGTTTTTTTAATACTTTCAATATCATTCATTCCTGTTGATACAATCATCGGTTTACCGAATGAAGCCACATGTTCAATTAACGGATAGTTATTACACTCACCTGAGCCAATTTTATAAGCTTGTACATTCATACGTTCTAAACGATCAGCTGCCGCACGAGAAAACGGTGTACTGATGAAAATCATTCCCTTTTCTTCTACATAGCGTTTGAGTTCAGTTTCATCTTCTTCATTTAATGCGCAACGTTCCATTACTTCATAAATGGATACATCTGTGTTGCCTGGAATCACGTTTTTAGCAGCTGCGCTCATTTCATCTTCTACAACATGAGTTTGGTGTTTTACGATTTCAGCACCTGCTTTGTATGCTGCATCAACCATTTGTTTAGCTACATTTAAGTCGCCTTCGTGATTGATACCAATTTCAGCGATTACTACTGGAGCATGTTTGATTCCAATTGTCAAGTTATTTAAATTTATTGTATTCTTCATAAAAATACTCCTCTTTACCGACCATAAAAATAATTCGGTTTTAAATTTATTTTTCTATTTGCATTTATGTTATCGATTGCGCTTGTGCATATACCTAATGCAATGTCAAATTCTATACCGCTTACAGCTAATAGTTCAGATGGAAGAAATTTATTTAGTATAATTACTCTTTCATCCTTTTCAATATCATATTCACTTAAATCTCTAGGATGTTTTTTGAAATATACTAAATAATCCATTTCAATATATTCATTAGCGATTTGATCATACATTTCTTTTTTACTATCTTCTTTCTCGTATCCATCTTCAGAAAGTGGCTGTGTTAGTATAATTATACTTTTCTTAATAAATTCTTTTTTTATATCTTTTTCATAAGTAATTTCTTTACTAAAAAAGCTTAAAATCATTCTTTTGTCTTCATTCGAAATTGAATTAAAAATATCTTCGAAAGACTCCTCATATATTTTACAAAGTCCAAATGTTTTTTCATCATATTTAGTAATATCATTAACAACTAATTTATTAACTTTTTTATAATTTTTATAATCGGAGATTCGATAAATATACTTTTTCAAAATAGAAAAATAGAGATTTTTAGGTTGTATTTGATGAGCTGTAATTCCATCCTCAATAAAACTTATATTGCTATTCTTTTTAAAAAAATAGTTAACATGAATGTATAAAGTATTTATATTCCAAGGAAATATAACTAATTCATCTATTGAATTCTTACGGAATAACTTTTTGTATTCAAACCTATCTTTTATGAATCCTAAAAATAGATAATCCTCTATTTTTTTTCTTCGTCTTGTAAAAAAAGTAATTTTTTTAAACGATGAATTAGTCAACACATTCTCATAGTAATCCATAATTTTATGGTCATATGATGACAAATAAATACATACTTCATCTTCCTCATTAATTTCTTTTACAAGAGCGTATAATAAATGATAAGGTGTCGAACACATATATACTTTTCTCTTTGAAGCCTTAGACATTCACAATACCCCAGATCATTTTTTTTCTTAGATTTATTAAATACTTTATAGAAAAGAAAAATATTATAAAAAGTACTTCTATTGAAAATAATTTGTTGAAATCAGATTGCATTAAAACAAAATGACTTATAAATAACATTCTTCCGCTTACTATCATTGTAAATAATTGACGATTTAAAACAGCATTCATTAAAGTTTTTACTATGACGAAATAAACTAATGCTGATAGAGCTGAAAATATTAAAGCTCCAATAGCCCCAAAGTAAAAGTATAGAGATGCTGGAGTTGAATAAGCGTACCTACTTTTTTTAATGAAAACTTTTTGCAAAAAAATATTTTCGGGCGTTACTTCTCTCATTATTTTGTACATCCCAGAATTTATTAAATCATTTTCATTATCTTCTATTCTGTAAAACGTTCTTGTCTCGTCACTCAAATCTTTAGTTAATGTTTTTTGTTGATTCTCTTTTCCATAAAGAGCCCACCAAAGTTGTCCTTGTTGCGCTAAACGAGCATTTAAATAATCTAAATTTTCTTCTTTATTTCTATCGTATACTACGTTGCTTTGAACCATTACTAGTATTAGCAAACTTGTTATGACTAAAAAAAATCGTCCTAAGTATTTATTTATGGCTTTATCATTAATTAAAAAATTTAATCCTAGAAGTACAAAATACCCTATAATCAATAACATAGAAAATTTATGACCAATCCAAATTAAGTACAGAGAAAAAATTCCAATAGTACTATATCCAATCCATAAATCGTATTTATTTCTTTTATAAAGAATTAAACAAGTTATTACAGGAAGAAAATAAAAAATGAGGTTATTTATTTTTACTATATAACTATTCAAATAATATTCTTCATAAAAAAATCTATCTAACCCTAATAAAAAATATGGTCTTTGAACTACGTTAATGTATAAAATCATTACAACTATAAAAACAAATATTGAAACTATTCTTATAAGTTTCATCGAATTAATTTTATTTTTTAAATCTATCTTGGTGTGTTTAAATTCGTATTTTAAATATAAAAATCTTAAAACTTCAGAAAATATAACATGATAAATAATAAGTAAGAATATTGAATTATTGTTTGAAGAGAACTTAGCAAGTTCATTTAAATACATATTTTTATTAATTTCAATTACATATACACCAAATATATTTGATGTCATATACAAAATCATAAAAATAAATATCAAAAAAAATTTTTTATAGTTACTAAACAACCAAAGCAAGTAAAACACGTACACAAATAAAAACAATGTATGGAATAAGTAACTTGTTTTTAATGTCACATATGCAAACATTACAATTGTAAAAAAGATTAATACTAGGTCAATTATTTTTACTTTTTTCAACATTTAAAAATTCCTTTTATTTGACTTTAGTAGTTTTGTACTTTCTTAAAACTAAGTTAAACCCTTTTTTGATTTTATTTTCTTTTTCAAGATTAGTTACTTTATTTTCAATAATATCAATTGATTCAGATTTTTTCATAAGCCATATATTTAATAATCTTTCTGCTAAAAAACCGATTACTCTTTTTTGATACGAGTCATAAGCTGTTGTATCTATTCTTACCTCTAGTTTTTCTAAAATAGGAAATAGCCATTCGCAATATTCATTTAATAAATCTTTTTTACAAATAAACATATTGTATAGATGTAACTTTCTTTCTTTCATAAGTTTATCAAAGTAAACTTGATCTTTTTCTTCTAAAGTTCCTCTCAGTAAAATTAAATCATTTTTAAAATGTGCATTTGAATAATGACTTTCCACTGTTTCTATATAATAGTTTCTTTTTTTCGCAACAATCATATCGAATTTATTCAAAATAGTTTTAATTTCTAATCCATTCAAAATATTATCTTTTTTGTCTGTGAAAAGTCTTCTATAATGCACTAAGCCTACCACATCTGCATTACTATTTTTCCAAAGCCAGTACAATGCAGTAAGCTCGCAATATGTACTGTTTTTCTCGGAAATATTTTCACCAATATCATCACCAATATATCCAAAATCTTTTTGACTATTTTTTTTCCCTACATGAATCGGAATATATATGCTACTATTCGGCATTTTATATTCTTTATGAGTTGCTACATAAATTTCTGTTTTCATAATTTTAGTTCTTAAACTCCTTGTTTACTTTATTAAGTGCTGCTGCAATCACTTGATGCATGTCATAATATTTATATTCTGCTAGTCTACCACCAAAAATAACGGTCTCTTCTTGATCAGCAAGCTCTTTATATTTTCGATATAGCTCATTGTTTTTATTATTATTGATAGGATAATATGGCTCGTCACCTTTAGCCCATGATGCTGGATATTCTTTTGTGATTACAGTATGTTCTTGTTCACCGTACTCAAAGTGTTTATGTTCAATAATTCTTGTATATGGAATTTCTCGTTCTGTATAGTTAACGACAGCATTTCCTTGATAGTTCGAAACATTTAATTCTTCATGTTCAAATTTCAAACTACGATAATCTAAAACACCATATTTGTATTCGTAATACTCATCAATCATTCCAGTGAATACAATTTTTTCTGCGATATTATCGTAATGTTCACGATGATCAAAATAGTCGACATTTAATTCTACTTCAACATCTAGTAACATTTTCTCTATAATTTGTGTATAACCGCCAATAGGAATACCTTGGTATTTATCATTGAAGTAGTTGTTATCGTAGGTAAATCTCACAGGTAATCGATTAATAATAAATGATGGTAAGTCTTTTGCGTCTCTACCCCACTGTTTCTCAGTATATCCTTTGATCAATTTCTCATAGATGTCTTTCCCTACCAAAGAAATAGCTTGTTCTTCTAAATTATTTGGTTTTTCAATGTTTGATTTTTTTCTTTCTTGTTCGATTTTTTCTTTTGCTTGCGCTGGGGTTGTTACGCCCCACATCTTATTGAATGTGTTCATATTGAATGGTAAATTATACAGTTCATTTTTATAAATCGCTACCGGCGCATTTGTGTATCTGTTAAATTCAGCAAATTGATTGATATAATCCCATACATCTTTAGAATTTGTGTGAAAAATATGAGCGCCATATCTATGTACATTTATTCCTTCAATATTTTCTGTATACATGTTTCCTGCAACATGATTTCGCTTATCAATTACGAGGCTTTTTTTTCCTCTTTTTTTAGCTTCATATGCAAAAATTGATCCAAATATTCCTGCACCTACTACTAAATAGTCATATTTTTTTGGTTGTGCTTCTTTACACATTTTTAATATGCTCCTTCTTTTAACAAAATACTCTTTATTGTTTTGAAAATAATTAAGATATCCATTTTCATAGATTTATTTCTAATATAAAACAATTCCATTGCTTTTCTTTCTGGATAACCAACGTTGCTTCTTCCGTTAGCCTGCCAATAACCAGTGATACCAGGTTTTACAGACAAAAATAATGAACTATCTTTCCCATATTCTTTAAATAATTCTTCATCGACAATTGGTCTTGGTCCTACAATTGACATTTCTCCCTTAAGTACATTAAAAAACTGTGGAATTTCATCAATACTATATTTACGTAAGAACCTGCCCATTTTTGTCATTCTAGGGTCTTCTTCTGGATCCAGTTTATAGTTATTCATAAGATATTTTTCATATAATTCTGTGTTGCTTTTTAATTTAAGTTCAGCATCAGAAACCATAGAACGAAACTTAAACATTTTAAATCTTTTGCTGTTAAGACCGAACCTTTTTTGAGAAAAAAACACTTTTCCTTTTGGATCACTTGATTTTAGTAATAAATATATTATAACGATAGCGATTCCTAATAACACTATTGCAAAAATAGAAAACATAATATCAAATATTCTTTTAGATATTAAATATCGTAAGTTATCTTTATTATGGGATAAGTCATTTCTGATATGTTGCTCATTTTCTATATCAGTAATCAAAGTTACGCTAGTCTCATCAACTTGATTCAATTACGAACCCTCCTATTACTTGGCTTCTACAATTTGTTTTTGTAATAATTCTTCCATAATCAACTTAACATCTTCTCCTAAATCTTTTCTGGCTAAAGCAAATTCTAGAGTAGTACGTATAAATCCTAATTTTTCTCCTACATCATAGCGTTTTCCATCGAATTCATAAGCAAATACTCGTTGCATTTCATTCAAACGCGTGATCGCATCCGTCAATTGAATCTCCCCACCCGAACCTTCTTCCTGCGTTTCTAAGTACTTAAAGATTTCAGGAGTCAACAAGTAACGTCCGAGAATTGCTAGATTAGATGGCGCTGTACCTGGTGCAGGTTTTTCAACAAACGACTTCACCTTATGTAGTTTATTTGTGATACTCGTGCTCGGATCGACAATACCGTAACGTTGCGTATCCTCATCCGCGACAGGCTGTACTCCGATGATTGAACTATTCGTGATTTCATATTGTTCAATTAATTGACGTGTACATGGAATATCGGCTTGGACGATATCATCACCAAGCATGACAACGAACGGTTCGTTACCGATGAATGCTTTCGCTTGAAGGATTGCGTCTCCGAGACCTTTTGGCTTGGATTGTCGAATGAAATGGATATTGATGTTCGTCGTTGCTTCGACCAGATATAATAATTCTGATTTATTTTTAGAAATTAGATTCGCCTCAAGCTCAGGAACAGAATCAAAATGATCTTCAATTGCTCGTTTTCCTTTACCTGTAATAATCAAGATATCTTCAATACCGGATTCAATTGCTTCTTCGATAATATATTGAATCGTCGGTTTATCAACGATTGGTAACATCTCTTTTGGCATTGCTTTCGTTGCAGGTAAAAATCGCGTTCCTAGTCCTGCCGCTGGAATAACTGCCTTTTTTACTTTAATCATGAAAAAAACTCCCATCTATCGAATAATTCGATACCAATTTATTATTAGTATTCCAATCTTTATGTAATTTAAGATACCATATACCTATTGAAAATTTCCATAAACTTTTCCATTTATTCATAATGTAAACGTTAACATAAAAAAAGAGAGTGTTATTTCACTCTCTTCTCTGTTCTTCATCACTCTTAGTTTCACTTCCACTGTCCCTTCCAATTTTTTTCGATTGGACTGGGTGGATTGATGGTAACCATCTGATTCAGGAATACCGCTTCATTGTTTTCATAGATTTCCTCAAATAGCCACTCATCCAGCATCTTCTCGAGATATGTTTGACATTGTTTCCAGTAAAACGGGCGCTTCTCAATATGATGGGCATCTGAAGCAACAAGATGAGCGAGTCCGTTTTCGAGCAGCGCAACAGCAAAACGTTGGACGTCTTTCCCATACTTTCCGACTAAGCTCGCACATGTCACTTGGCTGATTGCGCCGTTAGAAACAAGTTCAAATAATAAAGATGGGTTTTGAATGATTGCTTTGTTTTTCTCCGGGTGCGCAACGATCGGCACAAAACCATCTGAAATTAATTCTGCGAATACTTGTCGAGCATACGACGGGATACCGGTCGATGGAAACTCAATCAACAAGTAGCGGGAACCTGAGAGAGGTAATGCTTTCCCCGCCTCGAGCTCCTCCATTAATTCACCAATCAATCGAATCTCATGACCAGGATAAACCGTTAACGGAATATTACGTTGATTCAACAACACATTGAACTCGTTGACAGTCAACTTGACATCGACCTCTTCTGTCTCGAATTGAGGATGATATAGATGCGGCGTGGCGATGATTCGCGTAATCCCCTCTTCGACTGCTTGCTCTGCGAGTTGAAGTGCGTGTTCAATGCTGGCAGGACCATCGTCGACAAGAGGTAGTATATGACAATGTACGTCAATCATGATCAGTTCCCTCACTCATAGGAATAATAGTATTGATATGCCGAGTCATCCGTCAGTTCGCGACGGTTCAACACGACGCCAAGAATTTTCGCTTCGGCCAGTTCCAGTTGTTCTTTTGCTTTCAGGACACGTTGGCGATCCGACGTCGTACATCCGACGACCAGGACGACGCCATCCGTCAGCTTCGATGTGATCCGGCTATCGGCAACCTGTAATAATGGTGGTGCATCGAAGATGATGACTTCGAACTCTTCCCGAAGCTGTGAAACGAGATGTTCCATCGCTCGTGACGATAATAATTCAGCTGGGTTTGGCGGAATCGGTCCTGCTGTCAAAATGGACAGGTTTTCGATTTTCGTTGGTAGGATTGCCTTGTCTTTTTCTGCCTGTCGCGTCAATAGACTGGAAAGTCCTAATCCGTTCGCCACCTTGAAAGTGTAATGAACGGTCGGACGTCGCATATCGGTATCGATGATCAGAACTTTTTTACCTTGCTGGGCATAAGCGACCGCTAAGTTCGAAGCAGTCGTTGACTTCCCTTCACTTTGCGTCGCAGATGTGACAAGAATCGCTTGAATTTCCTGGTCGACGGCCATGAACTCGATGTTCGTCCGGATTGTCCGGTATTGTTCGGCTACAGGTGACTTCGGCTGTGTAACGGTGATCAGCTTTCGTGCATCTTTGTTCATCTTGTTGTTTTTCTTAGCCATATTGTTTGACCACCTCTCGCTTACTTGCCTTTTTTGTCGAAGACTTGAAAATTTTACTGTCGATATCCGGGATACTTCCTAGAACCGGAAGATCAAGAATTTGTTGCACCTGCTCTTCGGTCCGGATGCGACGATCGAGTACTTCACGCAGGAACGCAAGACCTACTCCAAGTAAAAATCCGACGACCGCAGCAATTGCCGTGTTCAACAGAATATTCGGGCTGACCGGTGTCGTTGGAATACCAGATGCCGAGAGGACTTTAACGTTGTCGACGTTCATCAACTCAGGAATGTCCTCACTGAAGACGTTCGCAATCGAGTTGGCGATATTCGATGCCAATGCCGCATCCGTACTTTGAACGGAGACATTGATGACCTGAGAGTTTTGTTCACTTTCGACCGTAATCATATTATTCAATGCCTTTAAGTTAGTCGGAGCATTTGTTACTTCTTTTTGAACCTTTTCTAAGATAGCAGGACTTTTAATGATAACTCGATAAGTATTGACTAAAGTGACAGATGACTGGACTTGTGAAGCATCGATGACTTGATTTTCCTGTTTCTTCGGCGTAACAAGGATTTGGATATCTGCTTGATACGTCGGAGCGATCAAAAAACTACTGACTGCAAACGAGATGAGTGCAGCAACGATCGTTAGCGTAAGGATACGCCAAAACGATTTTCGTAAAACCGAAAACAACTCTTGTAAACTAATCGTTTCATTCATGGCTTGATAATTCTCCTTTATTCTTCTAATTCACTGGCGATTTTCATCAACTAGAAATTAGTATAACAAATAAATGGGAATTGGTTGATTTTTTTTAAAAAATTCCATATGTTTTTTTATAAGTTTGCGTATAATGAAAAGTGGATTGTCATTATTTTCATTCATTTCCGCATCCACACACAGGAGGAATCGCTTTATGCATCGTTCACTACAAGTACTCCAGTACTATACTTCTCATTCGCAAGAAGACATCTCCCGCTTGCATCAACGGGTTCAATCAAGTCTTTCTTCAACCGAATCGTTAACTGATACACTAATCCGATTAACAGGTAATCCACCTTTGGTTCCATTCAAGGAAGATACTGTCACAGTCGCGGAATGGAATGCTTTTTTACAAGGGAAGCATCATGACGAACTCGCTGACTTTTTAGCACTTCTTGTCTCTCGACCACTGCTTGATGAAGATGGACCTTTACCGGTCGAAGAGGAAGAAACACTACCTGTGCTATCAAGAAGTTATCGCGAAACATCCTCTCGGCGAAAGCTTGATGAATCAAGTGCACCTCATTCAAAAAAGAAGCTTCCTTGGGGATGGCTCGCCTTACTACTACTTTGCTTCTTACTGGGCGCTGTCGGTACATACGTGTATTCGAATTATTTCGTAGCGTCGAAGTCGACTCCCGAATCAACTTTCGAAAAACCCGTTACCGTCAATAAATCCGAGACGAAACAGAAGAAAAAAGAAAAAACGACTCCAGAAGAAGAAGAAGAAGAAGCAACAACACTATATATCAACCAACGAAACAGTAACATTTATACAGACGAGAGCATGACGACAGTCTTGTATGAAGCAGATTTTGGGGATCAGTATTCTATTGTGAAGAAACTAGATGGTAAAACTCAAGTCGACGTTACGGATCAACTATCCGGTTATGTCAAAACAGCAGAAACGACAACGAAGTTAACGGGTGATCCGATTACCGATGAAGCTTTGC
The DNA here is from genome assembly GCF_054956715.1 of Exiguobacterium sp. EF_C8. Lineage (NCBI taxonomy): Bacteria > Bacillati > Bacillota > Bacilli > Caryophanales > Exiguobacterium > Exiguobacterium sp. EF_C8. Next base: position 2,779,283 of record NZ_CM143264.1, read on the forward strand.
TTTCATGGGTAACGGATAACGTAAATACTCAATTCGTCGAAGGAGATGTCACGGATCTAATGGGAAAATCAAGTGAAGATCTTACGGCTTCTTTTGGTCCACCGAACCGCACATATCGGGATGACGTACATTCTTACCTTTTCTACGATACACATTTTTTCATTCTTGAACAAAATCAGGTTGTTGCAATCGATTGGACAGACACATCGATCACAAATGATCAGTTGGCCACTCTCGCACCCTTGCAACTCGAGACGGATACGACAGGTCTCATCACGAGTAATTCATATTACCTACAGCGATTCGAAAAAGATGGTACAGTCAGTCGCATCCGCCTTACAGAACAATCATTCTAATCAAAAATGCACCGGACCCTTCACGGATTCGGTGCATTTTTATTATTCTAGATCAAGCGAATAGCGTAATGCCGTTTGTGTTTCTTTCAGTGAATCGTCCGTCGGGTGCCAGTAATAAATCCCGTCGCCTTCTTTGCCGCCCGTTCCTTCAAGCTTCAAGTTCTTCTGGTTCCGGAAGGCATCCATGTAATCAAAGGCAAGCGTCCGCATCGGTTTGAACGAAACGTTCGTCTGGGCATTTTTGCCGACGACGTCCATGATCGCATTAAAGTTGCTGATAGATACGTCTTCTGATAACTTGCTTGCGACTTGTTCAATTACTTGACGTTGACGCATTTGTCTACCGAAATCACCACGTGGATCATCATAACGCATACGAGTGTATTTTAAGGCAGTATCTCCATCTAAGTTTACTTTACCGACACTAAACTTGTGACCTTCGTAATCAAAATTTAAATCATTATATACCGTCACACCACCAACTGCATCAACTAACGACGTGAACCCTTCCATATTGATTTCCGCGTAGTAGTTAATCGGGATATCAAGGAACTTCTCGACCGTCTTGATCGCCATTTCCGGTCCACCGAATGAGTAGGCATGGTTGATTTTATCATTCGTCCCATGACCGACGATATCGACCTTCGTGTCCCGGGGAATACTGATCAAGCGGCTTTCGTTTCGTGTCGGGTTTAGTGTCATGATCATGATCGAGTCACTGCGTCCCCGCTCGCCCGGTCGTTGATCAACACCGAGTAACAAAACCGAGACCGGTTTTTGCTCTTCGACGATTTTATCTCCCGTATTCTTGACCGGTGCCTGAATTTTTTTGATTGTCTGGTCGACTTGGTAATATGTATAGCCGATGAATCCGCCGATACCGACGACGAGGACTAATGCAATCAATAGCATAATCTTTAACGGTGTCCAGCGTTTTTTCACCTTACGTTTTTTCTTTACTCGTTCCAACTGTATCCATTCCCTTCTTTACTTTGCTTCTTCGTACAAACTATCGGATTTATTATACAAACTTATAACCCATTATAACGATTTTTTTTCGTAATTTGTCAAAAACGGGAAAAGATGAAAAAAAGAGCTTACCCAAATGATAAGCTCTTGCGTTATTTAAAGAGAGGTTTGGCTCGCAACTTTATACGTTTTCTTTTCATAGTCATAGTTTAAGATGACGAGCTTACGCTGTTTTGTCGAAGTCGGGAAGACATACGTTTTAGAGAGTGACTTGATTCCGAGCCCATAGTCGAGTTCCTGCTTCGATTGGATGGATGTCCAGTCGATCGCATCGATTCCTGTCCACTCGCCAAGACCCGAACCTGAAAGTACACCATCGAGTTGTTTCTCCGTCATTCCCGTCTTGATTTTAGATCCTGCGTTTAATTTCCGTGTACTCTCGCGGTATTCGGAATATGTATTCCGCCCCATTTCGACTTGTTTCGAGATTAGACGATAAACCGAGTCGTTCTTTTTCGTCATAAAACCGAGCGACATCAAGGTCGGAGGAATCTTTGCCTTCTGATCGTAGATTTCGTAATAGATTTCCTTGCGTTTATCTTCAACGTCCTTAAACTCTTCTTTTGCCTTCAATACTTGTGATCCGCTTTTTGTTGTCAGTTGCTTTTTGTAGCCCTTGCCGTATAAGACTTTCGCGACTTGCTCCATCGTCATACCCACTTTTAATGCCGTGTATTGATTCGTAGCCGCTGTTTCGACTTTCGTCGCAGCTTCCACTAAAGAGTGTTGATCCCGCGATGATTGTCGCCACCGTGATTTTCATGAATGTCGTGTTCATATTCCAAGCTCCTTTTTAATACCGATCGTGACTTTCGACACGATACGTTTTCTTTTTGGCGTCATAGATGAAAAAGACATACTGCCATTGATTCGTTGCTGTCGGAAAAACGTATGATTTCGTATGAATAATCGTCGCTTTCCCTGCTTTGACTTCATTTTTCCGAAGAACGGATGTCGTATCGACTTGACCAAGTGTCCCGAATGCTCCGAGTCCTTTCCCCGTCAGTAGTCGATCGACTTGTTGTTCCGTCATCCCATTCTTGATTTTCGCACCTTTGATCAGTTTGCGATCACTCGTCCGGAATCCGGCTGCTGAGTCACGCTTGAACTCCATTTGTTTCATCGTCAGTCGATACTTTGTCCCACCAGTCTCCGTCATGAACATCAGGACACCGATTGCTGACGGGAATTCCACTTTTCGATTCACGAGATCATAGAGAAGGACGTTCCGATCCCATTCCTCCATCTCGATTTCTGTGTTCAATCGTAAGACTTGTGAACCGTTTTTCATCTTCAACTGCTTTTTGTACGCCTTGCCATAGAGGATTTTGGCGACTTGCTCCACTGTCATCCCCGGTTTTAAAGCACGATATTGTTTTGTCGCGATCGTCTCAGCTTTCGTTGCCGCACCCGCCGTTACTGGATTGAGGCAAACTATTGCGATCAGTACCATGAGAAGCCATCGTTTGACGTTCCACTTCTGCATCCATTTCACTCACTTTCTGTTGCACGTGCTTTAGTTCTTCGCCTTAATCGTCCGCATGTCACTGATTTCGTAGGTTTTCGCTTGTTCGTTATACGTCAACTCGACATGTTTCCACTTGTTCGTCGTCGATTTAAAGACGTATTCCTTGATCCGAGACACTTCAGCAAATCCTCGTTTTTGTTCATCTAGCGTATAAGCAGACGCCGTATCCATGTGACCGAGCATCGTCCAGTTGCCAAGACCCTTCCCCGTCAATTTCGCATCGAGCTCTTTTTCCGTCATCCCGTTCTGAAGCGCGGCACCTTTGACGAGCGATCGTGTACTTTCGCGATACCCTGTCTTCGTCTTCCGTTCGATGAACAAGCCTTTCGTCACTAAGCGATACTTTGTACTCTTCTGTTTCGTCATAAATTGTAAGACCAGTTCAGTCGGGGGATGTGTTGTTGTCGAATCGGAGAGGACATGGATCAATTGCTTATGTCCTTCTTCATCCCCTTCGAAGTTGATTGGAAGTTTAAGAACAGTCGATCCGTTTCTTTTCTTCAGGTGTCTCTGATACGACTTGCCATACAGGACTTGCGCGACTTGTTGCATCGTCATTCCATTTTTCAAGTCCTTGTACTGTGACGTCGCAAGCGTTTCTGCTTTTGTTGCTGCGGATACTGTTCCTGGAACAAACAGACCAAGCAACAGTACTAAACAGAGTGACACTATCATAATGCGTTTCATACCTGTTTCCTACTCTCCTCGATGACTCCATGAATCATCCTTATTCATTTTTCGTATTTCAATGAAATCCCGATTTCTGTATCCACCTCATATCGCTTTTTCTGTGTGTTATAGGACAAGGTAACGACTTCGATCTTTTTCGAATGTGGTCGATGAAATTGATAGATTTTATAGCGCCCATTTTTCATCGGACTTTCTTTAATGACGGACGAAACGTTCCAACTCCAATACATCGATACCTGTCCGAGCTTTTTGCCGGATACGATTTGATCGAGTTGTTTCTCCGTCATCCCTTGGCGTAATGATGCCGGCTTCATAAGTGTCCGGCTATTTTCATACAACCCACTTTCCGTATCGGCTTGGTAGTACAGCGCTTTTTGTGTCAGGTAATACGTCTTCTGGTGCTGTTTCGTACTAAATTCAAGTAGTGTTGTCGTCGGAAGGTTTTTGGAGGGGCGATCAAGTACGTATCCGAGGGACCGATACCCTTGTTCGTTATCGGTCGTTCCCGGTTTTTTCGTAAAGATGACTCTACCATTTTGTTTCTTGATGTATTTCCGGTACTCTTTTCCGTATATCGTCTTTGCGACTTCCGTCAGCGTCATACCGAACTTGAGTGGTTTGTACTCTTGTTTGATCTGCAGTGCTTCCTTTGATGCTGCCTGTCCTTCGAGTGTCCCGCTTATACAGAGGACACCAATCAGAAGGACACATAAAATTCGTTTCATCGTTCGACCTACTTTCTTTATTTCACGAGCTGAACGGCACGTTCAGCATTCAAGCGACCGTATCCGTACTTCGTATCACGGCCTTTTTTGCCGAGGTCCTTCGCTGACTTACGAAGAATCGATTCGACGTCCGTCACTTTGATACTCGGCTTCAAGCTATAGAGGACACTCGCGACGCCTGCGACATGCGGTGTCGCCATCGATGTGCCGCTCCAGAAGATGGATTCGCCGTCTTGTAAGTAACTCGCGATGTCTTGCCCTGGTGCGACGAGATCCAGTCCTTCGCCGTAGTTCGAGAACGATGCTCGTTTATCGAATCGATTCGTCGCCCCGACTGAGAAAGCATATTTCGAGCGTGCCGGATAGGACAGTTTTGGTGCGCCTTCATTGCCAGTTGCTGCTGCGACGAAGATTCCTTTCTTACGTGCTTCCGCTAAAGCATCTTCAATCGCTAAGGAAACACCGCCACCGCCAAGACTTAAGTTGATGACTTTCGCCTTTTGTTTTACGGCAAACAGAATGCCTTTCGCGATATTCGAGTTCGAAGCGTAGTTATTGCGTGAGATGACTTTAATCGGAATGATGCTCGCCCGATCATTGATTCCCGTCATCCCGTAACCATTGTTCGATGCTGCGGCAATGACACCGGCGACGTGTGTACCGTGTCCATGATCGTCATAAGCGAGCTGGCGCTTATGAACGAAATCGTATCCGAGATCCATCCGGACGCGTCCAGCGAAATCTGCATAGGTTGGATTGATGCCCGTATCGACGACCGCTACACGGACAGTCGAACGTGACTTATTCGCAATCCGCTTGACCATCGCTTGATAACCGATGTCTGCTCCCTTAACACCACCACGTTGTCCGGTATTTTTTAACGCCCACTGGACGGACTGGAAGGGATCCGTACTGAGTAACTTCATCGATTGATCGAGTTCGACGTACCGGACACCCTTCGTTTGTTCGAGTTGTCGTTTCGCAGCTACGGCTTGAATGAAGCTGTTGTAGGAGAACTTCTCAAGTCGTAAGGTATTGTCGATCGTTTCGTGATGACTCGCGCGCGACGTCTGTGATAACGTACTCGCTTTCGTCGCCCCGTTCAGACGAACGACGAGACTCGTCGCTTGTCCGGTCGTCGTTGATTTTGTGGCGTATTCCCGAATGGGTTCGAGCCGTTCAAGTTTATAGGGAATCGTAAACGCTTTGTTCTTCGTCCCTGTCACTTCGATGTATTGTCGCCCACTCCACGTCAGTGGGAAAAAGAGTGTCTTTTTACTATTCGCGTAGCGTGCATACGGGTCTTTTTGTTTGTATTCGGTCTGCGACGTATAGACCGTCGCTTTTTTTGAAGCATCGAAGGCGAACTTCAAGTGTGTTCCGCCGGCAAGATAGGTTTTGGTATCGAAATAGAACAACGCTTTCCCACTTGCATCGAACTTCCCTTTGATATAGCCTTTTTTCGTTTTCGCTTCGATGGCTGGTACTTTTTTAGCCGTTGTCGCCGCTTCCGTTGTATCCAACGTATATGTACTAAATGCACTCACGAGGAGAGCGCTGACGATGATCTTTTTCATATGATTTCACTCCTTCATTCATGTATCCTTTTTCATTATAATGGAAAAAATTGATTTTTATAGTTCTTTTTACCTCCATCAATCAATGAATGGACCGAAAAAAAGAAGCCCTGTCAGCACAGGACTTCTTTAATGATTTAAGGAATCAGTTTGACGGCGCTATCGGCGTTCAACCGACCAGCACCATAGCTCGTATCATAGCCTTTTTTCCCAAGATCTTTTGCCGATTTCTTAAGGATGCTTTCGACACTGCTTGCCTTCAAAGACGGCTTCAAACTGATCAAGAGACTCGCGACACCAGCGACGTGTGGCGTCGCCATTGAGGTTCCGCTTCCATATAACAACTCCCCATCCGCGAAGTAGCTTGGAATCGAGACACTCGGTGCGACAAGGTCGAGTCCCGTTCCGTAGTTCGAAAACGAGGCTTTCGTATCTTTTCGTCCTGTCGCCCCGACCGACAAGACATATTTCGAACGAGCCGGATAAGCAATCGTTCCACGTCCTTCGTTCCCGGATGCCGCAACGATCAAGATGTTCTTTTTCACCGCTGCTGCTAATGCCGATTCGATTGATTTCGAAGAGGAATTGCCACCGAGACTCATGTTGATGACCCGGGCACCTTGTTTCGTCGCATGCTGAATGCCTTTGACGAGTCCTGACACTGAACCAGCGCCTGAGTCATCGAGGACCTTGATCGGAATCAACGTCGCCATCGGATTGATGCCTGTCATCCCGTATGTGTTATTTCCACCCGCCGCAATGATTCCCGCCACATGTGAACCATGTCCGTTATCATCCCAGGCGCTCTTATCGCCATTGATGAAATCATAGCCGAGATCCATCCGGATTTTGCCCGCGAAGTCGGCGTAACTCGGATTGATACCAGAATCAAGGACTGCGACTTTGGTTGCAGATAACTTTTTACCTTTGATCCGTTTTTGCATGGCGACGAAACCGATATCCGCCCCTTTGAGACCTTTCTTTTGCCCCGTATTCTGCAGCGACCATTGATATTTCTGATAGGCATCGACGCCGAATGCTTGAATTGGTGCATCGAACTCCGCGAACGCGACAGCTGATGAGCGTTCGAATTTCTGTTGCGCTGCTTTCGCTTCCGCATAGGAAGCATAGACGAGTCGCTCGATTCGAAGCTCTGACGCGACCGACTCTACTTTTAAGGCGCCGAAGGCTTGCGCTCGCATCGCACCAGGGCGCGTCTGCACGAGCAGTGCCGGTTTAACCGATTGAACGGCTGCCGTCATCGATTCCTCGATGGGTTCGTAACGTGAGATATAGGCAGGAACGGAGTAGCGGTCGCCCGGGTATCCTTCGAGCACTAAGTACTGTCGTCCACTCCAACTGAGCGGGAAGTAGAGCGTATCATCCGTGACTTGGTAATAGCGATTGTAGACCCGTCCCGCTTCAGCGTCCGCTTTGCTCGCGAACATCGTCCCGTACGTGTTGTAATCAAGCTCGAACTCGAAGTGTGTACCTTTCGCGACAAAATCCTTCGCGTCAAAATACCAGACTGCTAATCCTTTTGAATCAAATCGTCCTGTTAAGGCGCTCCCCGCTTGTTTCGAGAAGGCTGGTATTTCTTTTGCTTTCGCCAATGTCGCAGGACGAATCGCCTCTTTTTTCTCGATCGCATTGACCGGTACTGTACTAAAGATCAAACCAAGTGCTAGGCTTCCCGCTATCCATGTTCGCATCATCGTTCCTCCCTCTAGGTCTTTCTTACTAATACCCGGATTAGATGGAATTATGTGGAATATAGAGGAAAATTGATGTGAATCAAAAAACTATTTATTTTTAAGAAATAAAATGATGTGCTTTTTCAATTGCTCGAAGAAATGATTCACGATGCAAGCGATGCACATCATCGGCCCACATCTCGATTTTTGATCCACGTCGTTTGAGTTCAATCGGTAATCCACGACCAATCCAATCAAGTTGACGTTGCAAGACATGACGCTTTCGTCCGTCCTGTCGCTCCGCTTCCGTAAACTGGCGCAAGTACTGGAGGACATAACCGAATCCAAACTCAATCGGAATCCGCAGCTCCGCTCCCTTATCTCGTATCCGGATGATGCCCGCTCCGTAATGAATCGCCCGGAACAACTCCTCATTGATACGCTGATACCAGGTACCTTGCGTCAGACAGTGCGGCTCTAGCGCTCCTTTTTTACCACTCGGTAAGACTGCGAAATAATCAATGACCATTCGTCTGCTCCTTTTCATCAAAAAAATAGGTGAGTCCGCGTGGGTCTCACCTATCATGACAGGTCAAATGGTACGATTGTTCGAAAATGATTTAGAAGGGCGTCCAATACTTTCGTATTGAACACCACCCGGATGATCCATAAACGACCAACAGTTACGTCCATCGACGACACGTGGCTGACGCATCTGACGAATGAACTGCTCTGGTGTGATAAGACGGAGTTCTTCCCACTCCGTCATGATGACGGCAACATCTGCGTCCTGTAACGCCTCTTCGACCGTTTGCTTTTGGTCGAGTAGCGTCCGGGCAACAGGGTCATATCCGGTTACGATGACACCGAATTGCTCAAGACGTGTCGCTAGTCGTAATGCCGGCGCATCACGTAAGTCATCCGTTCCTGGTTTAAAGGCGAGACCGAGTAGCGCCACGCGCATTCCTGTCCGCGGTTGGATTTTTTGTAACACATAGTCCAGTTGTGCTTCATTTGTCTTATCAGCTGCTTCGATGACGTGAAGTTGCTGATCATGCTGACGAGCGAGCGTCGTGAGTGCTGCGATGTCTTTCGGGAAACAAGATCCGCCATATCCAGCTCCAGCCCGTAAGAACGAGGAGCCAATCCGTGGATCAAGACCGATGCCTTTTGCGACATCAGAGACATCAGCACCAACTACATCTGCTAGTCGCGCGATTTCATTGATAAAACTGATTTTCACTGCTAAAAAACTATTCGCTGCATACTTCGTCAACTCTGCCGTCGTCGGATCGACTGCGACAAGAGGAGCGGTCGTCGCAAATAGTGTCGCAAGTTCGTTTGATAAGTCTTCATCATTCGTTCCAATGACGACACGGTGAGGCTTTCGCATATCAGCGAGTGCTGTGCCCTCCCGTAAAAATTCAGGCACCATTGCAAAGCGTAACGTCGGATACTGCATCGCTAGTTGCATCGTCGTACCAGGTGGCACTGTCGATTTAATGACGACAGCTGCACTTGGCGCGATTCGTTCAATATGGGCGACAACAGCTTCTACCGCCGATAAGTCGCAACTGCCGTCCGCTTTCTCTGGTGTTCCGACAGCGACAAGATATGTCTTTGCGACTGGATATTCCGTCGTGAACGTCATTCGATGTTGATTCGCGATTAACGCTTCTTCGATTCCCTCTTCCTTAATCGGTGGGATTCCTCGTGTCAGTTGGGCCATCCGATCAACGTTCAAGTCGACACATGTCACGTTATGTCCATTTTCAGCTAGTCCAATGGCCGTCACAAGACCGACATATCCTGTTCCAATCACTGTCAGTTGCATTCCATCACGCCCTTCGATAGTTTCTCTGTCTCCACTATACGGGAGAGGAGAAGATTTGTGCATCGAAAAAGCTTTCCGAATACGCTATACTGGATTACGGGAATGGGAGGAATGCTCGTGGCTATCATTATCTTTTGCCTCGTCTGTCTCATTGCGTATCGGATCCGCAAGCTTCCCGAAGCACTACGGACGATTTTACTCATCCTCGGTTTACTCAGTGGATGGTTCGCGCTCTTTGAGATGATCGGCTTCATCGAAGCCAATCCGTACCTGGTCGCAATCCCGATTGGACTGGGACTTGCCTACTGGTACTGGAAACGTAAAAAGAAACACGCAAACGACAAAACCCCTTCCGCCTCGTGAAGTGGGTTTTTCTTGTAGCGAAACGAAAAAAGCGATGTCTCCTATATAGGGGACATCACTTTTTGTCTTTACGACTGGAATTTCCGTTCAATCGCTGCGATTTTTTCTTCAATCTCTAGTAACTTCAGTTCATGCTCGAGTTCAAGACGACGTTTTTTCCGTTTCAGGCGATCGAGTTCTTCCGCAAGTGACTCTGTCGACGCTTCCGGTTTCGGGGGTGCCTGTTCCATCGATTGACGGAGCGGATCGAACAGGTTCGATTTCGCAAACTGTGCTGCTTCCGGTCCGAACATGTCTTGGATGAGCGGGAGAATCTTATTCATCGCTGTGCCTGGAATTTGTGACTTCTGATCAACGAGACGTTTCAGCGCTAACTCATCGACGAGATACCCTTTTCCGTCCTGTTCGGCATGTAATTCACCTGTCCGGATCCAACGACGAACCGTTTCTTCTGAGACGCGTAACAATTCACTAATTTGTTTTGTCGTTAACATCGTCATCCCTCTTTCCTTTTAGTAATACCTTTACTATACACACATGTGTGCGTGTGTGTCAAAGAATACACACATCAAAAAAGAGACCTCCTTGGAGAAGGTCCCCCTGTAATGATTAAGCTCCACGACGAACGAGTAACCAAAGACCTACGACAGCAAGACCTGCTCCTGTTGCTGCATATGGGAATGGCTTGTCTTCCCCAGCTTGTGGTAATGTTCCCGTTGCTGTTGTCGTCGACTGTTTTGCCGCAGCATCGACTGCTTTGACTGGCGTTTTTGTTGACGTTGGTGTTGGTGTTGGCGTCGGCTTCGCGACCGGTTCTACTTTCGCAATTTCTGCGAGCAAGATCGTACCGAAGCTACCTTCTTCGATCGTCACACCCGCTTCCGGTGATTTCCGCTCAAAGTACTTTAACAACTCATCCACCATTTCTTGTTCTTCTGGCGTCAAGGCTTCTTCATCGTTCGCCATCAATTTCATCGCTTTTGCTTGCTGAGCGAATGACTCATATTCTTCATACATCTCTTCATCCATATCCATCATTAAGTCATCCATGTCAAGATGGTGTATCGCTTTGACCGTATAGCCTTCTGCGACTTCCGTCTTGACTGTGTATGTACCTGGATCGAGCTGGATCATCATTAAGTCATCTTTCGAAATCTTCTCTTGATAGACGTCTTTTCCTGTGATTGAATCCGTCACCGTATATGTCGCAGGAACTGTTCCTTCGTCATAATCTGGCTTTTGGTTGCCGTTCGCATCAAAGAAGTTGACGACAGCTAACCAATGCTCGAACATACCGTCAAGCTCTTCGTCGCCGTAGAGACCAGCATCGATCACTTCCGTTTGTCCTGCGACGAGACGGACTTTTTTCGTTCCCATGTCTTCGTCGACATCGGAATCGATCGTCCGATCGTCACCGACGTTTTGCTTGGAATAGAAGTAGTAACCCATATCATATCCGTCGACTTCCACTTCATACGTTCCTGGCTTCAAATTCTTGAAGCTGTATGTGCCGTTCTTCGTGTAGGCTTCATCGATGACATCTTCGTTCCGATTCATCAAAGAGACGAGGATATCATCGAGACGTGTTTCCTTCTCTTGACGGATCCCGTCCTCGTTCTCATCGTACCAGATCGTTCCTTCGATCGTTGCCGTCGTCGGTGTTTCGACTGGTGTCGGTGTCGCGTCATCACCTGTCTCCGGTTTTTCGGTCGTTGGTTCTTCCGATGTCGGCTCTTCCTTGACCGGGTCTTCTTTCACAGGCTCTTCCGGTGTTGGTTCTTCCTTGACGGGTTCGTCTGTCGCTGGATTTTCTGTGACTGGCTCATCCGTCTTTGGTGTCTCTGTCGTCCGTTCGTCTGTCGTCGGCTCATCTGGTGTAACGACTTTACCGAACTGGACGAGAACCGTCCGCTGTCCATCTGCTGAGACGACCTTGACGACAGGTGCCGTCTCTGCCGTAAACGTCACGACCGGTGTCTCTTCGATGTTGACGTCTTTTCCTGTTACGCCGTCTTCAAAGACAAGTGCCGTCTCAGACGTGATATCGACGATGCCTGTGCCTTCAAACGTCAACGTATACGGACCTGTGCCCGTTCCTGTGACGTCCCACTCGACTGTTTCCGCATAGACCGGTAACTTCAGACCAAATGCAACAACGAGTGCCATCAAAAGTAAGCTAAGTTTTTTCATAAGTGTATGTATACTCCTATCGTGATTTAATATTACCTCCCTAAATAGTAAACAAATCCGCCAAAAATAACCATAAAAAATCTTTAATTTATTCTATTTTTTTATATTAAAAAAGGGGCTGACTCATATGTCGTCCTCTACAAAGATAAGGGTGGCAGAATGATGATCCGCCACCCTTATCACGTAAAAAAAGAATGACGCGTCACACGCTACTCTACAGGAAAAAGCGCATTATACGCTGTCAGAGACAAATAAGACCCGCTTTCATGCTTGAATGAAGCAGGAAAACGGGTTTGTGTCTCTCCTGAGGAAAGGGCGTGAAAAGACGCGTCATTCTTTTTTGAGTCGACCTCTTTACACAAGCTGACTACATGCTTGCGCGCATTCCGTACACGCTTTCGCACAAGCTTGGCAATGGTCATGATCATGTTTACTACACTCAGCGGCACATGCTTCGCATATCTCCTGACATGCTTTTGCAAGGACTGCGACATTTGCGCTGTTTCGAGCGATCGCTTGTAGTAATAAGCTACAAATATCGGCACAATCGCGGTCGAGTCGAATACAATCTGCCATATGTCCGACATGTTCTTCATTCAGGCAGGCATCAAAACAATGATTACAAGCGAGAATACAATCCGTCAGTCGTTGCTGTACTGCGTGATCCATATCGATTCCTCCTTTGTATAGGTTTTGATTACCCTGATGACTTGAAACAAAACAAAAATAAGACAGCATCTGGAGCAAAACGCTCACCCTGCTGTCTTATTTAACGATCTCAAGCGGAATCTCGATCCCACGTCCTGCTCCTGCATCAATGATGAGGACCGGAAGACGCTGGTCATCGAAGACTTCTTTTTCAATCGTCGTATCGGACGTATAGGTCCGGATTTCCCCCATCTTCTTCGCTTGGAAGGAGACGAACGGAAACGGAATTGATTGATTGGCGACATCGAGGCGGATATCGACCTGTTGGTCATCGAGCCGAATATCATTCGCTGTCCGGATGACGAGACGCATCCGGTCATTTTCCGTCAGCGTGACTTGAGCGGAAATGTTCTCGGTCTGTCCGGCACGCTTGACGGGATCCACGATGACCGTCGGGGAAGCGGTCTTCGCTTGTTCCGCGCGCTGACAACCCGGAATGACAAGTAAGGAAATCGCGAGAGGGATCAGCCAGCGTTTCATGTTGGCTTCACTTCATAGCAAACGTCAGTTCAGCGACACAGGCGACTTCCCCATCGACTGTGGCTGTGGCACGACCTTTACCGATTGGTCCACGGACCTTCGTCAATTCGACTTCGAGGCGGAGCTGATCCCCGGGAACGACTTGACGTTTGAAGCGGCATCCTTCAATTCCTGCGAAGAAGGCGAGCTTCCCTTGGTTTTCTTCCATCTTCAGCACAGCGAAGGCACCGACTTGTGCGAGTGCTTCGACGATCAAGACGCCAGGCATGACATTGTATTCTGGGAAATGGCCATTGAAGAATTCTTCGTTCGCCGTCACGTTCTTGATTCCAACGGCACGTTTGCCCTCTTCGACTTCTAAAATGCGGTCAACGAGTAAAAACGGATACCGGTGCGGAATGACTTCCTTGATTTGTTCGATTGTATACATATTCGACAGCTCCCATCACTGATTAAAATTAAGATTTCATCCAAAAATCGGTGATGCGGGTCCATGTGTCGAGCTTTAACACATCCATTGCCTCGCCACCACCAAACGTCGCATAACCCACCATTGCGCCGACGATCAGTGCTACGACGATGAGAACGAGAACGATCAGTACGCGTACGATGATCGGAACTCGGCGTGTCGAGTACGCACGAAGACGTCGCTCTGATTCGTGCTCTGGATTGCCGGTTTCCTGGTTCGAAGGCTGTTGCTTCTTCAGGCGTTCACGCGTTGGCTGATCCGTGCCTGTTTGGTTTTGTACCATCTTGATCACCTTTCATTGATTCAGTCTGAGAACAGTATAGCATATTAGTACCTGGTATTAAATAGTTCCAAATTCGCTACAAAACGTGTTCCGCAATTAGTGTAACACGACCAGACAGGCAATTTCTCTAAAAAATTTTAGTTTGTGTATATAAGGAAGCAGAAAAACAGTTTCCCACGATCTGCGGGTTTTTACGATTTTTTTAAATCCAAAATGAACGGCTCAGCGTAAGCTTTCCAGAACGACGCAGCAACGGTCCACCGGATGGCATGAAACATCACTTCAACAGTCTTTTGAAAAAAATAAAACTTCATGCAATCCAAATCGACCAGTGATGCGTAAGCTATTCAGAACAGGCAAGAAACACCTACCAAATAAACCAAAAAATGAGAGGAATGATTTCAGATGAAACACACGAAAAAATTCGCAGCATCAGCAATGGCAGCAGCACTCGTACTACCAGGAACGGCAGCATTCGCTTCCGGTGGCGGAGAAGACATGAAACAAGATGCACCGAAAAACGTCACGGTCAAAACGAAAGCCGCTGACCTTCGTGCCACACTCGATCAATTACTCTCTGAGCACTTCGTTCTTGCCGTCATGGACATGAAGAAACAATATGACGGTTCAAAAGACGCACAGTACTACGAAGCAGCACTTAAACAAAACGCACTCGACATGACACCAGCAATCGCTTCTGTCTATGGTGATGAAGGCGCGAAACAATTCGAGAAGATCTTCGTTGCTCACAACAAATATACGACTGACCTCGTAAAAGCCGTAAAAGCGGACGACCAAGACGGTATCAACGCTTCGAAGAAAGAAACAGAAGAGTTCGTACAAGATCTCTCAAGCTTCCTCGATACAGCAACGGAAGGTAAACTCCCGAAAGCAGCAGCTGAAGAAGTCCTTCGTGCTCATGAGGCAGACGTCTACAAGACTTTCCAACAATACGCAGCGGGTGACTACGAAGGATCGTACAACACGTTCCGAGAAGGATACAGCCGTATGTATGACATCTCAAAAGCACTCTCTGTTGCGATCACAACACAGATGCCTGAGAAATTCGACAACACGAAAGCTGACTCAAAAGCAGCAGATCTCCGTTCAACACTCAACAGCCTCGCCGCTGAACACGTTGCTCTTGCAAACCTCAGCATGACTGCTGGCGTTGACCAAGCGAAAGACTACGATGCAGCAAACTGGGCTGAAGACATGCACACAGCTGACTTCAAAGCAGCCATCAAATCAATCTACGGTCAAGCCGGTGCCGATCAATTCGAACAAGTTTGGACGAAAAATCACATCGAAGCCCAAGCGAACCTTGTCACAGCAGCCGTCAACGACGACAAGAAATTGATGGGTGACGCGCAAGATATGCTCAAAATGTTCTCGAACGACTTCGGTGCATTCCTTGGTGCGGCTACAGAAGAAAACCTTCCAACAAAAGCAGCACAAGAAGCCGTATCCGGTCACGAGACGTACGTCCAAGATACATTCATGCAGTATGTGGAAGGCGACTACAAAGGTTCTGTCGACACATTCCGTGAGTCTTACGCTTACATGTACGGCGTAGGAGCTAACCTCGGTGATGCCATCGTCAAACAATCACCAGAGAAGTTCATGGATGGTACTCCAGGATCAATGCCGAACACAGGTAACGGTGGTATGAGCGATAGCAACAACACAGCTGCAACAACTGGTGCGATCGCAGTATTCGGTCTTGCACTTGGAGCAGTTGGTCTTGTCCTCGCACGTAAACGTCAAAACGCCTAAGAAATTGGGTATACTCCATAACAGGATAGCGATCCGCTATCCTGTTTTTTTACATAGAGGGAACACCTTCTCTCGGAAAGGAGCTACGCGCACATGAAACGTTGGTTATTACCGGCGAGCATCCTCTTGATGGTCGCATCGGTCGGAACATTGCTGTTCCTCTTGTTCGGTCAATCAAAGCCGGACACATCGAACATCACGCAAGGTGATCCCAAAACAGAATCCGCGGCCTCTTCCGAGACGAAGGAAGATCCGCTCAAGCCGTCAGAAATCTTTAAGAAGGAGTTCAAAGATCTCTCGACCACAGAGGTCGAGCTCCCAAAACAACTCTTCATTCCGAAACACGACATCAAGACGAAGGTCGAACAAGTCGGACTCGATCAAGACGGCGCCATGGCAACACCTAAAAATGAACAACAAGCCGGCTGGTATAAGTTCGGTCCCCGTCCAGGTGATGTCGGGAACGCCGTCATTGACGGGCATACCGATACGAAGACCGGTCCAGCTATCTTCTATAAACTGCATGAACTAAAAAAGGGCGATCCGGTCGAAGTGACGGACGCTTCCGGGCGTATGCTCGTCTTTCGTGTCAAAGAGCTCATCCAGTACGATCACTTAAAAGCACCACTGAAGAAAATCTTTGGTCCAGCTGATACGCGGAATTTGAACTTAATCACGTGTATCGGAACATACGATCAGAATCAAGGAACGTATGATAACCGCCTCGTCGTTTTCACGGAATTAGACGAAAAGGCATCAGATCCCGTCAAGACACCACCAAAACCTGTGACGAATATTCGGGTTAGCGGTGGATTCATCAACTGGTATGCCTCAACAGATGAGGATGTCGTCAAATACAACATCTATCAAGAGAAGGACGGAAAACGCAAAAAACTCGGTACAACGGAATCAATCGAGCGTAAAGCATTCCCGCTCCCTAAAGATGCAACAGGTCGTTTCGTCATCACGGCAGTCAGTAAAGCCGGAATCGAATCAGAGGATGCGTTCAGCGCCGTCCAAAAATGATAGCAGAGCAGGAACCAACGGATGATTTGGTTCCTGCTTTACTTTTATCTACTACTCTTCAAGTTCGTTCGCTCGTTCGTTCAGAAGCATTGAAGAAGACATGCATCGCCTTGTTTTGATCTGGTTCTTTACTCGTATGTCATTTTTATAGGAGTATCGCTTCAAAAAACGTAAAAAAAGACCTCTGAGCAGCTGCTCGGAGGTCTAGAATCCTGCTGTTTAATATCGGATGTGCTGTTTACTCCACCGGATCGATTCCGTGAATTGTCGAACGAGGTCTTCTGCCGGTGCCGTCAAATAATAGGCCAGTCCATGCACTTTTTCAGACATCTGCTGGATGACGAGTCCGTCTTCAATCAGCTCCTGCAGTTGCTCGAGGATTTGCCCGTGTGACTGATCAATTCGTTGCTCGAGTTCCCCGATCGTCAACGCTCCATCACGCAAGAGATAAATGATGCTCGACTTCAAACTGTTCTCGAAGTTGTGTTGAAATTTTTGTAACGCCAGTAGATCGGCTTGTTCTTCGGTATGACGTGAATCCATCTGATTCTTGCCCCCTTCTCTTAGCTACCTCTTCAGTATGACGCACTTTTACATGAATTTCAAAACTCAATCGCGCTCAGTGATGATCGTATCGAACGTCTTTTCTTCCTCCGTGATGACCATCTTCTTCTGCGATCGGAGGTGATAGAGACGACGGATGTTTAGAATGACGACCTTCATGACAGCGTAGAACGGTACACCTAGCAAGACTCCGAAGAAACCAGCGATGTTCCCCGCGACAAGCAAGACGATGATGATCGTCAACGGATGGACATCGAGTGTCTTCCCTTGCACGAGTGGTGACATGATGTGCGAATCGATCTGTTGCGCGACCGTCATGACGATGATCGCATAAATCGCAAGGATCGGATCCTGGATGAACCCGACGATCAGTGCTGGAATGACACCGAGGACCGGACCGAGAAACGGAATAATATTCGTCAGCGTCGCAAATAAGGCGAGTAACAACGCATAATCGATTCCGATGATGAGATATCCGATATAGGCGATGATCCCGACACCAATACTGACGATGACTTGCCCGCGGATGTAGCTCATGATCGTCACGTGGACGTCCCCGAGGATTTTTTGCGTTTCCTTATGGTACTCATACGGCATCAGCTTAACGAGATTGCCTTTAAGCTTATCACCGTCAAGCAGCATATAGATCAACATGATTGGAATGATGATGATCGTCACGACCGCTGTCGTCAGGACACTGACGAACCCACCGACACCCGTACCGATGTTCTTCAGGAACGTCGATGCGTATTCCGAGATGTTCCCTGAGAACTTATTGAACAAGTTATCTGGTCCTGATAGGAAGCGTGAAAAGGCTGCACTGTTTTCGAGTTGATCCCGGACGTCAATCAATTGGCGCTGGAACTGTGTCGCGAGCGTCGGTATCGAATTGACGAACTGCGTGACCTGCTCCGACAACATCGGACCAAAGATGAAGCCGAGTGTCGTTAAAATACCGATTAAACCGACGAGCACGATTAAGACAGCAGGTCGCCGCTTCATCTTTTTCTCGAGCAACTCGACGATTGGCAACAGGACATAGTAGAGAATCCCAGCGATTGCAAGGGGTGGTACGACCATTTGAAGCAGAATTGCGATCGGTCGGAACAGGAACGTAACATGATCGCCAATCCAGACGATGATGAGCAATGTCATGACCCACCATGCGAATCGATACCATTTATTTTCAAACATTTTTTGCATCTGACCACTTCCCTACTTAAAATGATGAAGTTCAATATCTTCTATGGTTTTTCCTTAAAACATTGCTTCTTAATCCTTATTCTTAAAAAATGTATCATTTAATATCAATTAACAAATATATGATATATTTGTTTTAGTGGTTTTTGCAGATTCAAATTTGCCGAGACCTTTAAAACTACGTAAGATGAATATATTCGGCATTTAAGCAATCTTTTTCATACATGTAAAACAGAATACGGAGGATACCCCAGTGAAATGGATTAATCGTACCATCGGTCGTCAATTGATGTTCGCCTTCTATATGGTGTTCGTCGCTCTTAGCATCACGTCTGCGATCGTCTATTTCTATACGGAACAGAAGATCGATCAAGCCAATGCAACATTTGATGATTTACGTGAACGGCGGACGAATGCGAATGCACTCGCGAACGAATGGACCGTCGCGCAAAGTAACGTCAAATCTTACTTATTGACTGGTTCACAGGAAACACTTGATCAGGTGAAGACGAATCAGCAGGAAATCAATCGTCTGACGACGTGGTTCGAAAAGTATGCAATTTATGAGCAAGGGAAAGAATATGCGACAGCGACTCGTCGCATTTATGACGATTATTTCGGCACATCGCTTCCACTTCTCAACGAATACGTCGAAGGAAAAAAGGACGGGAAGATCAATGAAGACTTTGTGACTCCTGACACGCTCGCTGCTCTTTCCAACGGGAAAGACTTGTTCACCAAAAATGGGACGTTACGCGGATCGGTCAGCTTATCAGAAGCAGACGTCGACATGACACGGATTGATACGTTGCTTTCAGATTATCTGACGTTGATCGAAAAGAAGGAAGTGGACGCGAAAAACGATCTCTTAAGCGAGATGCGTGTCGCGCAGTTCATCTGGCTGTCGAATCTCGTCGTCTTGATTCTCGTCCTCTTATCTCTCGTGCGTCCGTTCATCAGTCGCGTCACGAAACAGGTTAATACGCTATCCCACGACAGTGCTCTACTTGCATCAGGGGAAGACATTCAAGCAATTCCGTTACCGAAACGTAAGGACGAATTGCATACGCTAACGGCATCGTTCAATCAGATGGCAGCGTCGATTGCGGATAACAAGGTCCATATGCTTGCGAAGAACGAAGAACTCCAAGCGCAACAGGAAGAACTCGTCGCGCAGCAAGAAGAATTGCAAGCGCAGCAGGAAGAACTCGAAGAAGCACTTGATATCACGCTTCGTAGTGAACAACACCTCAAGTATCGTAACGAACTGACTGAGACGCTTGCTTCTCGTGAGACGTTGACGGCTTATCCGGAAATCATCGAGAAACTCGTCTCGATCACGCATTCTGAAATCGGCGCCCTCTTGTTCCTCGATCAACAGGAAGTCCGCTCGACGATCGATTACGGGATGACAGAAGAGATGGTCGGTCGCCTCGTCTCTGATGATCAGTCACTCCTGCACCGGGCACGTCTTCTGAAGCGTCCTGTGCACTCATCGAAACAGGTAGCGCACGAAAGCCCGCTTCCGTACCCGTACTATATGTATGAAGTCGCGGTTCCGGTCCTTGATCCGTCAAAAGAGCATATGATCGCCTGCATCTATCTCGTTCGTTATCGTGATGCCTTCACGACCGAGCAGATGAGCGACATCTTGTCGTTCTCGCATCAATTGTCGCTCTCCCTCCTACGGATGGGGATCTATGAAGAAATGATTCGCGAGAAGAACAAGACGACGCAACTATTGAACTCGATTCGGGAAGCTGTCGTCTACATCGAACATGAGACGGATGAGTTGCTCGTCAACGAACCCCTCATGACGTTGTTTCCGGAAGTCCCGACAACGTTCGAAGACGAAGAACGCTCTGCCTTCGAACAAGCGATGCAGGCACTCGCTGACATCATTGACGAACCGGCAGCGTTCGAACGTTACATTGAACAGATCGTCGAACTCGATTTACCGAAAGACAGCTTGATCGTCTCGATCCGCAAGCATAGTACTTACATCCAGATCTACGCTGAGAAAATCGAGGTCGATGGCCTGTGGGTCGGTACGATGCTCGTTCTCCGCGACGTGACGAAAGAAACGGAAGCCGAGCGGATGAAGGAAGAGTTCGTCTCGACCGTCTCGCATGAGTTACGGACACCGCTCTCTTCGATCTATGGCTTCACGGAGCTGATGCTCAACAAACGGTTCGAGGAGGAACGGCAACGGAAGTACCTCCAAACGATCCACTCCGAGACCGGTCGCCTGACGACACTCGTCAACGACTTCCTCGACGTCCAGCGCATGGAGTCGAGTGAACACCGGTATGAGATGACGACGTTTGATGTCGTCGAACTTGCTCAGGACTTGATCGAGTTCTATGATGTCTCGCATGAGACGCATACGATTGATTTTGAGGCCCGTGGACCGATCATGATTGACGGGGATGCGGAAAAGATGAAACAGTTGCTGAACAACCTGCTCAGCAACGCCGTCAAGTACTCGCCGAGCGGTGGTACAGTCTTGATACGGATTACAAATGAACTTGGTTTCGCTCAAATCCGTATCCAAGATGAAGGCATCGGGATTCCGCAAGATGCCCTTCCAAAATTGTTCGATAAGTTCTATCGTGTCGATAACTCCGAGACACGCAAAATTGGCGGAACCGGTCTTGGTCTATCAATCTGTAAGGAGATCGTCAAGCACCACAACGGAACGATTGATGTCGAATCTGTCGTTGGTGTCGGATCGACCTTTACGATTCGTTTCCCGATCGCCGTCATCTCGACCATCCTCACGTATGAAGATTAATCACGCGACCGTTCACATCATGTGGACGGTCTTTTTTTCGTTAGATTTGGCGAAGCGCGGGGTATAGTCAAAAGCGCATCATGATAAGGAGGAATCGACATGCAACTCGGATGGATTGGCTTAGGACATATGGGTGTACCGATGGCAAAACGTTTAATTGATGGCGGTCATGATTTGCTCGTCTATAATCGGACGTATGAAAAGACTGCTCCGTTGACAGAATTAGGAGCAACAGCTGTCAAAGAAGTACAGGACGTAGTACGTCAGAGCGACATTCTCTTCGTCATGTTAGCGGACGGACCTGCCGTCGCGTCCGTTCTCGAAAGTATCCAAGAGAACCTCACCGGTAAGACGATCGTTAACTTAAGTACAATCTCCCCAGAAGAAACGAAGGAGATGGCTCGTCTCGTCGAAAAGAATGACGGAACGTATCTAGAATCGCCTGTCTCGGGCTCCGTTCCGGTCGCAGAAAACGGTCAGCTCGTCCTGCTTGCCGGTGGTGACGTGAACGTCGTCGCGACTTGTCAGCCGTATCTTGACCTACTTGGTAAGGAAACGATTCATTTTGGACCACATGGCTCAGGCAGTGCGGCGAAACTCGCCGTCAATTTATTGCTCGCTGTCGTCGGTCAAGGGGTCGCGGAGACATTACTGCTCGGAGAAGGTGCCGGGCTCGAAAAAGAGAAGCTGATCCAGATGATCAGTGCTTCCGGGATGAACACTCCCCTCTTCAGCGGTAAACGTGACATGTACCGGAAGAACGACTTCCCGTCTGCTTTCCCGCTCCGTCTGATGGCAAAGGATCTTGGACTCATCACGGCAGAAGCGAGACGACAAAAGCTTGAGCTACCCCTTGCGCAAGCAACGGACGCTAGCTACACTGATGCGAAACCCGCTTACGGCGACGCGGACATGGCTGCGATCTATCTTGCGTTACAGGAAAAATAATGAAAAGGGTGATACCTCTCTTGCGAGAAGCATCACCCTTTTGTGATGTTTTATTTCAGTGACGTGACGATCCCCATCATCTGATCACTCGTCATCAACGCTTTCGAGTTAAACTGATACGCCCGCTGGAGTTGCGTCAAGTTCGTCATCTCAAGCGCCATATCGACGTTCGATGTCTCAAGCCGACCGACCGTCAACGGATTCCCTGTCGCATTCTGGTATTGTCCGGTTGCTGTGAACAAGCCACCCCCGACTTCCGTCAGCTCTCCGTAGTTCGGGATGTTCGCGACACCCACTCGAGCGAGGACACGACGATCCCCGTTTAAGATGCCGGTGATGTTGCCGTCCTTGTTCAGTTCAATCTCGGTCGCGTTCGCCGGTAAGACGATTGGATCATTCGCCTGGTTGATGACGGAGCGCCCGGCATCGTCCGTCAACAGAACTTGTCCGTTCGCTTGCGGCGACAACTGGAAGTTTCCTTCCCGCGTAAACTTCGTCACGCCATCCGTATCGATGACACCGAAGAAATGGTGCGGGTTTCCGAGTGCCGCATCGAGTTTTCGATCCGTCGTCCGGAATGTTCCGACGCCAAAACGTGTCGCTTCGTTCGCGACATAACCACCAACGCCGAGTCGAAGACCCTCTGGCGTCGTCAAGGGACCTGGTGTGAAGCCTGTCGCTTGGTTATTGATGTTACGGACGAGCAGTTCATTGAACTGAGCATCCCGCCGTTTATAGCCGTTCGTATCCACATTGGCAAGGTTTTGCCCGGTCGTATCAAGCTGTTTTTGCAATTGTCCCATCGTACTTGCGGATGTATAGATTGATTGCATCATATCCTCCTATTAGCGAACGCGTCCGATTTCGGAAACAGCTTTTTCCGCTGTCCGGTCGTACGCTTGAATGACTTTTTGATTGGCTTCGAACTGACGCAGACCAGCATTCATCTCCGCCATCGTCTGTTCAATCTCGACATTTCCGAGTTCGAGTACACCTTGATCGACTCGGACGTTTCCGGCATTCAATGGATTGGTTGACCGGAATAGACCATTTCCTGTCCGTTCGAGCGTCTCCGGTTGATCTGTTACGACGAGACCAAGGTTTCCGATCGCTTGACCATTTCCATCCGTGACGGCTCCGTCCGCGTCGACTTTGAAGTCCTCGTTAACGACGTCGAGTGGTTGTCCGTTCGTATCAAGAACGAGATCATTTTCTGTCGTCCGGAGTAGCCCGTCTTGTCCGACGGCGAACTGTCCGTTCGTCGTATAAAGCGTCTCTTCCTCTCCTGTCAACGGATCCCGGTGACGAATCGTGAACAGCGGTGCTCCTTCAAGTGAACTGATTTGTAGATCGGTCGCATTGCCTGTCTCCGTGATCGAACCTTGCGTGAAGTTCGGGGTCGCTGCCTGCATGAAGACACCGGTCGCGAGTTTCCCGACCGTCGCGACTCCTCGCACACCCGTCCGTTCATTGTTTGCTGTCTGCTGGATCAGCATCTCCGGAAACGTCCGGAGTGACGCTTGATCAGCGCGGAAGCCCGGCGTCCGCGCATTCGCCAAGTTGTTACTGAGCATTTCCTGTTGACGTTGTAATGCCTGCATCGCATTCGACGCCGTGTACATTCCTCGTAGCATGCGTTCATCTCCTCATTGACTTCATGTTCAATTCTTTCCTTTCAGTATATCGGTCGACCGAAGAGGAATTATGAGCTTTTTTGAACAAAACGGTAATATTCAGCAGAGATGCATCGAAAGACCTACCTAAATTCCATAAGCCACTTTTTAATAGCTTGTATATTAAAAATTTACAAATTTTGTTATACTTTAGATAATAATTTAAAGATACTTAAGGTGAATCCTATGAAAAAAAGCTTCCGTTCCCCAAACACAGTCTAGGAAATGGAAGCTTCTCATTAGTTATTCGGATTTTTCTTTAAAACAGCCGTTTGTGTTCGCTCTAGCACCGCATTCGTGATGACGATCAAGCCAGTAAAGAGGAACAGCGCTTCAAAACCAAAGTGACCGGCAATCTGTCCACCTGCGAGTGGTCCGAGGAAGTTCCCCATGAACTGCGCGGACTGGTTATACCCAAAGATCCGTCCCGATGCGTTCGCTGGCGTATTCTTCCGTAACAAGGTTTGGACAGATGGCAGTAGTGCTGCTGTCGCAAAACCGATTCCCATCCGTAAGACGATCAATTGACTTGTATCCGTGACGAATGCTTGCGGAATCAAGAAAGCTGCAAAGACGAGTAACGCAAAGAATAAGACACGCTCAGCGCCAATCTTATCGGATAGACGACCGAGTCGTTGCGCCGCAATCAAGGCTGCAATCCCAGGTGCTGACGCGACAATACCGGATAGTAACGCAAGACGTTCTGTACCGGGACTGAGTTCCCGAACATACAGCGACAGAATCGGACTAATCGATTGTGCCGCGAACTGAATCAGGAACGTCGTCAAGAAAAGGCTTAAAATGAGTTCCGGATGGCGAAGTGACTGGATGATTTCTTTCGCAGACGCCATCTTTTTGACTTCCAGTGGGACAAATTCTTCTTTGACGAAGAAGTAGGTCACGAGGAAGGTGATGAAGAGCGGAACGCTCGTAAAGAGAAAAACGGGTCGAAGCCCAACAACGTCGGCGAGGAATCCTCCAATGAGAGGTCCTAGCAATCCACCGGCAATCCCACCGGTCGACAGGGTGCCGAGCGCCCAGCCACTTTTCTCTTTTGGGGTTTGGGAAGCAACCATTGTAATTCCGGCTGAGATGAATCCGGAGACGGCTCCCATGACAAGACGTAAGAACACAAGTTGATACACATCTTGGACGAAACTGATCAAGAACATGACGATCGACATACCAAGACTTGCTCGGAGTAGCATGAGCTTACGCCCTTTTCGATCGGCAAGACGTCCCCAAATCGGTGAGACGATCGCAGCGACGAGGAAGGTAGCACCAAAGGCGATCCCGGACCACGTCGTAATATCTTGTCGGCCGTCGACACCGAGCTCTTCAATGAATAAGGGCAAAAACGGTAAAACGAGACTAAGAGCGGCGGCAGTCAAAAAACTACCGAACCAGACGACTACTAAATTTCTTTTCCACAATGGCATTGTGGCATCACTTCCTTTTATTTGACAATTCGTTTCAATATAACAACTTTCAATATACACTTCACAATGTGAAATGTCTAGGATTTGAACTGTCAAAGTGTAGAACAGGACCTTTGATGCATATAAGTGAATGCGCAACGACCGATAGTAAGGTAATCCACACGAAGGAGTGAAATTGAAATGAAACGCTTTTTGATTAGCGTAGTCTGCCTATCGTTGCTTCAATTCGGACTACCACTCAAGAGTTCAGCTGCCGTTTCCGTCACTCGTCACACGGTCATCTGGTCCATCCCAGAGGCCAACTCCATTTCAACGAAGATCAATCAGCTGGCAAACAGACAGATGAAACGTGTCTATCTGCATGTCGCTGTCGAGGGTGACCGTACTCTCTACCGAACATTCGTTGAAAAAGCGCATGCTGTCGGAATCGAAGTCTACTTTCTGTTCGGACAGCCGCGCTGGATTACAAACGAAGGAACGACAGCTCGACCGAACGTCGAGGATCCGTTAGCCTGGATCTCGACCTATCAGCAGGAGACGATCAGTCATCCGGACGGTATCAGTGTCGATCTCGAACCGTACGCCTTACCGGAATGGGAGACGGACCAGCCAGGAGTCATCGCCTCCTACGAACGCATCTTACTCGCCTTCCGCGAAAAAGCATCTGCTGAAGGATTACCGCTGCAACTGTTCCTCCCGTTCTGGTTCCACACCGTACAGGATGCAGGCGGGCGTTCCCTCAGCGAGTGGGCAATGGATCTCGCTGACGAAGTCACATTGATGAGTTACCGGACCGCTTACGGTGGCGGTAACGGACTTGGCGCCATCACGATGACGGATGCACTGTATGCGGCGAGTAACGGATATCGTTTATCGTATGCCATCGAATTCACGGAGCTTCCGGAAACACCAGACATTACGTTCTACGGCAAAACACGGACGCAGCTGAATCAGCTCGTTAATCAGACGATGGCAAGTTCGTTGCCACCAAGTGCCATTGTCTATCACGATTTTGAAGCGTACCAGGCTTTCATGCGTAGTACGCAGTAAGTCATCTTTATGCCCCTTTGCTTTTTATCCGCTTTCCTCAGGCGAGACACAAGCCAGTCTTCACTGTTCGTATAACAGTGAACCTGGGTCTTGTTTGTCTCTGACAGCGCAAAAATTTGCACTTTTTCCTGTAGGAGTCGGATGAAGCACAAGGAGGCACATAATCATTTAGTACCATGACATTATGGACTAAGCATTATGTTTAAAACAAGGGGAGTCCAGTTTCCGATACGTACTTCGGAAACTGGACTCCCTATTGGTTTGATTCATATCGAACGAACGTGTCCATTCCCGACTCCTGCAGGAAAAGAAAGTGCAAGTAGCACTTTCGTCAGGGATAGGTAAGCGAGAAGGACAAGACGGTCGTTATAGGAATGAATTTTTACGAAAAATCATATCTTTTACGCTGACACGCTCTTACTTCCCAAGATTGTCGAGCATGATCCCTGTACCGCGTGCGACACATAACATCGGATCTTCTGCAATCAGAACCGGTAGGCCGAGTTCTTTTGCAAGTAACTGGTCGATTCCGTCAAGAAGTGCGCCCCCACCCGTCAGGATGATGCCACGGTCGATGATGTCCGCTGCAAGCTCTGGTGGTGTCTTCTCGAGCACACGCTTCGTTGCTTCGACGATCTCCATTGCTGCTTCTGCAAGTGCATCGTGCATCTCTTCTGATGTCACCGTAATGTTGTGCGGTAAGCCTGTCACGAGATTACGTCCGCGAATATCCATCTGTTCACGACGTCCGTCTTCTGAGACCGTCGCGACCGTCGTCTTGACAGCTTGCGCTGTTCGTTCCCCGATGATCAACTTATGCGTATCCTTGATCGAGCGGATGATGTCGTGATCAAACCGGTCACCTGCGACTTTAATCGTTTCACCACAAACGATATCACCCATTGAAAGGACGGCAACATCCGTCGTTCCGCCACCGATATCAATGACCATGTGCCCTGCTGGCATCCAAATGTCCATACCGGCACCGACTGCTGCGACCTTCGGCTCGACTTCGAGGAAGACCGTCTTCGCGCCTGATTTTTCACCAGCTTGGCGAATCGCTTTTGCTTCGACCGTCGTGATGCTTGCTGGTGTACAAATCAACATGCGGACTCCACCGAACATCTTACGGACCTCAATCTTATCGATGAAATGGCGTAGCATCGCTTCTGTCATTTCGAAATCAGCAATGACGCCGTCTTGAAGCGGTCGAATGGCCACAATGTTTCCCGGTGTTCGGCCCACCATCAAGTGTGCTTCTGTCCCTACCGCATGAATCTTGCCTGTCGCCTTATCGATCGCGACGACCGATGGCTCATCGAGGACAATGCCTCTACCTTTTACATGAATGACGACATTCGCCGTCCCTAAGTCGATTCCGATATCTCTTGAAAACATCTCGTGTGCTCTCCTTTACCCACTGGCTATTCTTCCAAAATATAGAACGTCGTTTGGACGTCTAACCCATTTATGTATACATACCTTTCAATTCTAGCATATGCCCCATCGTGAAACGACTTTCTTTTTCGGCTTTTCTGATTTCATTGTCATCTTTTTAAAAAGAAGACAAAAAGAGCATTCCCCCGAAAACGAGAGAATGCTCTTGAATGAGTGCTTAAAGTTTTGTTGCAGCTGTTTCTTCAACGACTGCCGCTTCTTCTGTCACACGTTCTACGTCTGCACCAAGTGCTTGTAACTTCAAGTGGAAGTCGACGTATCCACGGTCGATGTGGTGAAGTGCGCCAACGCGTGTTTCGCCTTCAGCAATCAATCCTGCTGTGACGAGTGCCGCACCTGAGCGAAGATCTGTTGAAAGCACTTCTGCGCCTTGTAATTGAACGCCGCCATTGATGATCGATGAACGACCTTCGATTTTGATATCCGCGTTCATGCGACGGAATTCTTCGACGTGCATGAAGCGGTTCTCGAAGACTGTTTCCGTAATGACCGATGTGCCACCTGCTTTGAGAACAAGTGCCATCATTTGTGCTTGAACATCTGTCGGGAACCCTGGGTGTGGCATTGTCTTGACGTCGACTGCTTCGAGTTTCGCTGGACCGACGACACGGAGACCTTCTTCTGTATCCGTGATCTTAACGCCCATCTCTTCCATCTTCGAGATGAGTGGACGAAGGTGTTCACGTTCTGCACCGATGACTTCGACGTCACCTTCTGTGATTGCTGCTGCGATCATGAACGTACCTGCTTCAATCCGGTCCGGAATGACGTAGTGTGTTGCACCATGTAACTTCTCGACGCCTTCGATGCGGATCGTTTCTGTACCTGCACCGCGGACTTTTGCGCCCATTGCGTTCAAGAAGTTCGCAAGATCAACGATTTCTGGTTCTTTTGCGACGTTCTCAATCACTGTCGTTCCTTCTGCGAGTGTCGCAGCCATCATGATGTTTTCTGTCGCACCGACTGATGGGAAGTCGAGGTAGATTTTCGCACCTTTGAGACGACCGTCAACATGTGCTTCAACGAATCCATTTCCGATGATCGTCTTCGCGCCCATCGCTTCGAAGCCTTTTAGGTGAAGATCGATTGGACGTGAACCAATCGCACAGCCACCTGGCATCGCAACACGTGCGCGACCGAGACGTGCAAGTAATGGACCCATGACGAGGATCGAAGCCCGCATCTTACGGACGTATTCGAGTGGCGCTTCATCTTTAAGATTCGGTTCGGCATTGACCGTCACCGTATTTGCTTCAGCGTCGAACTCGACTTCCGCATTCAAGTTGCGTAAGACGTTATTGATTGTATAGACGTCTGCTAGACGTGGTACGTTTTGAAGAACCGATTGGCCCTCTGATGCAAGCAATGTCGCGACGAGTGTTTTTAAGACCGCGTTCTTTGCACCTTCTACTTTGACTGTTCCAGCTAATTTACGTCCGCCACGGACAACGATTTTTTCCATTCTCCCTACTCCTCTGCTTCGTTTCTGTTCTAGTATGTTCAATTCGTGATTGGTGAGGATCATAGTTGGAATTCAACGAATGTTAGAAAAGAAACTTCCCTATAGTTGATCTCTTACTCCAAAGCCAATACGACGTTTCGATTGTAATGTTAGATGATTGCTAAATGACTGTGTTCCTTCATTGAAAGAGCAGTGTCCTGTTCCATGTTAAAACAAATTACCATTTCAGGGTTTACAATGCAGTTACAAGTTCACCCAATTAAAAACTGAAGACGCTGTGCAAAACCGGCATAATCCAATAAAAAGCGAGCGACGATCGATCCGAGTGCAATGGCTAGAATCGTTCGCAAGGCTACCGCATGCGGTCCTTTAGGATGTTGCAGGATTTTCTCCCATTTGACTGGTAATAAGGACCACCAAGCGAGTAGAATCGCTACGATGTAGACCAGCATACTAACTAACGCACTCACACCAATAGATGTCACTTTCGTTGCACCTCTTCTTCATAGTTTCTCCAACTTTACTATGATTTCATAAAATGAATGATTGCGCAAACAAAAAAGAACACGCTGAATTAATTTTAGCGTATAAAATATATTTATTGAAGATAAATTTAGTCTTCCAAAGAAAAAATGTTGAAGAAATTGTGAAGACGAGGCATATAATGTACTTTTACATTTTTACGGCGTTTTAAACCTGTATCGTTCTCCCTCTTGCGAAAACGTTTGTCTTTAGAAAAATCATTGACGTATCGTACAAAAAAAAGACCCGATTCCGCAAAGGAATTCGGGTCTTTGGTCGAATCAATCGCGACCGTAGTCTTTCAAGCTGAGACGGTTAACTGCTCGTTTCAGTGAAAGTTCAGCACGTTTGAATTCGAGTTCTGATAATTTCGTGTCCTGGAGACGACGTTCTGCACGAACCTTCGCAGCTGCAGCACGGTCATAGTCGACCTTGTCTGCTTGCTCCGCAGTTTCCGCAAGAACCGTTACAGTATCCTGGCGCACTTCCATAAAGCCACCGCTGATAGCGATCAACGTGCGTCCGCCATCTTCGTGGCGCAACTTCAAGATGCTGATATCGAGTGGTGTCACGAGTGGGACGTGGTGCGGGAGAACCCCGATCTCACCAGAAATCGTCTTCGCAACGACCATACGGATATCGCCATCATACACTTCGCCATCCGGGGTGACGATATTGACATGAAGTGTGTTCATCTCAAGTCCCCCTTATGCTTTGTCACTTAGACAAGCGCCTTCGCTTTTTCAATCGCATCTTCGATCGGACCGACGAGACGGAATGCTTCTTCCGTTAGATCATCGTGTTTACCTTCGAGGATTTCTTTGAAGCCGCGGATCGTGTCCTTAACTGGGACGTACGATCCTTTTTGTCCTGTGAACTGCTCAGCTACGTGGAAGTTCTGCGACAAGAAGAACTGGATACGACGCGCACGGTGTACAGTCAATTTGTCGTCTTCTGACAACTCGTCCATACCGAGGATCGCGATGATATCTTGAAGTTCTTTATAACGCTGAAGTGTTTCCTGAACTTGACGTGCAACACCGTAGTGCTCTTCGCCGACGATTTCCGGTGAAAGGGCGCGTGATGTCGATGCAAGTGGATCCACGGCAGGATAGATCCCCATCTCAGAGAGACGGCGCTCAAGGTTCGTCGTTGCATCTAAGTGAGCAAACGTCGTTGCAGGAGCCGGGTCAGTATAGTCATCGGCTGGTACATAAACCGCTTGGATCGATGTAACCGAACCTTTGTTTGTTGATGTGATTCGCTCTTGGAGCATACCCATCTCTGTTGCGAGTGTCGGCTGGTAACCAACGGCAGATGGCATACGACCGAGAAGGGCCGATACCTCAGAACCCGCTTGTGTGTAACGGAAGATGTTATCAACGAAGAGAAGAACGTCTTGTCCTTGCTCATCACGGAAGTATTCTGCCATCGTCAAACCAGTCAAGGCAACACGGAGACGTGCACCCGGTGGTTCGTTCATCTGACCGAAGACCATCGCTGTTTGTTTGATAACGCCTGAATCCGTCATCTCGTGGAATAAGTCATTTCCTTCACGCGTCCGCTCACCAACACCTGCGAATACCGAGATACCGCTGTGCTCTTGCGCGATGTTGTTGATCAATTCCTGGATGAGGACGGTCTTACCTACACCGGCACCACCGAAGAGACCGATCTTACCACCCTTGATGTAAGGAGCGAGCAAGTCGACGACTTTGATTCCAGTCTCGAGGATTTCAACTTTCGTTGAAAGGTTATCGAAAGTCGGTGCTTTTTTGTGGATCGGAAGACGTTCCACGTCAGCAGCGATTTCTTTTTCATCAATTGGGTTACCGAGTACGTTGAAGACGCGACCAAGTGTCGCTTCTCCGACGGGTACCGAGATTGGAGCATTCGTATCGAGTACTTCCATTCCACGGCGTACTCCATCCGTAGAGTCCATCGCAATGGTACGGACGACGTCGTCACCAAGGTGCAGGGCGACCTCAAGCGTCAAGTCGATAGCCACTTCTTCTACAGTTTGCGGCGTATATTGAATACGAAGCGCGTTGTAGATGTTCGGTAAGTGTCCTTCGAACTTAACGTCGATGACAGGTCCCATGACCGCGACGACGCGGCCTTTTAAACCGAGTTCGTTCATCGTGTTTCCTCCTACCTATCGTTACGCCAGTCGGGATTACTGCTGCGCAGCAGCCCCACTGACGATCTCTGTGATTTCTTGCGTGATCGCAGCTTGTCGAGCTCGGTTGTAGACGAGAGTCAATCGACCGATCAAGTCATCTGCGTTATCTGTCGCACTTTGCATTGCTGTCATACGTGACGCATGTTCTGCTACTTTCGCGTCAAGAAGCGCACCGAAGATCAAGCTCTCCGCATAACGCGGGAGGAGTTCAGCAAGGATTTGTTCCTCGCTTGGCTCGTACTCATAAGTCGTCGAAGATGAAGCTTCGATTTCTCCGAGTGGGAGAAGGGTTTCGACTTTCACTTCCTGGCTGATGACAGATAGGAAGTGGTTGTAGCACAGCTTGAGCTCGTCGATTTCGCCGACCGTGAACGCACTCACTGTACGCTTCACGATCTCAGCGACGTCGACATACGAAGGAGAATCGTTCAAACCTGTGATCGCATCCGTGACCGTGATTCCGCGCGAACGGAAGAACTGGACACCGACTTTACCGACCACGAAGAGAACGTAACTGTCCGTAGTATGCTTTTCTTTGATTTCCCGGTAGACTTCACGCAGCACGTTGGCGTTATATGCACCAGCTAAGCCGCGATCCGATGTGATGACGATATATCCTGTCTTTTTGACGGGACGTTTCTCGAGCATCGGATGGCTCGCACCTGTCGTGCCATTCGCAATGGTTCCGAGTACCTCTTGCATTTTCAGCATGTAAGGTTGGAACTTCGCGCTATGTGCTTGAGCGCGGTTCAGTTTCGACGCCGAAACCATGTTCATCGCTTTCGTGATCTGTTTCGTACTTTTCGTCGAGTTGATCCGCGTTTGTATCTCGCGCAACGATGCCATTTCGATTCACCACCTTGTTAGTATCAAGAGCGTTCCGCCGGATTAGACCGTCGCTTGGAACGTTTTCTTAAATTCTGAGATTGCTGCTACGATCTCTTCGTCTGCTGGAAGGTTACCTGTCTTACGGATCTCATCGCAAAGTTGTTTGCGGTTTTGATCGAGCCAGAGGTTGAGTTCCTTTTCAAAACGACGAATATCCGTTACAGCAACATCATCAAGGTGACCACGAGTCAAGGCATAGATGATGATGACTTGCTTATCGACAGTAAGGGGTTGGTTCAAGTCTTGTTTCAAGACTTCAACTGTCCGCTCACCACGGTTAAGCTTCGACTGAGTCGCTTTATCAAGGTCAGATCCGAACTGAGCGAATGCTTCAAGCTCACGGTAAGATGCGAGGTCAAGACGGAGCGTACCCGCTACCTTCTTCATCGCTTTTACTTGAGCCGAACCACCTACACGCGATACCGAGAGACCCGGGTTGATCGCGGGACGGACACCTGAGAAGAAGAGATCCGATTGAAGGAAGATTTGACCATCCGTGATCGAGATAACGTTCGTCGGGATATAAGCTGAGATATCCGACGCTTGTGTCTCGATGAACGGAAGGGCAGTCAAGCTACCTGCGCCAAGCTCGTCGTTCAACTTCGCCGCACGCTCAAGAAGGCGTGAGTGGAGGTAGAAGACATCCCCTGGGTAAGCTTCGCGGCCTGGTGGGCGTTTCAAGAGAAGTGAAAGCTCACGGTAAGCAGCTGCTTGTTTTGAAAGATCATCATAGATGACAAGAACGTGTTTGCCTTGGTCCATGAAGTGTTCACCCATCGCGACACCTGCGAATGGTGCGAGGTAAAGAAGTGGAGCCGGCTGTGAAGCCGCTGCCGAAACGACGATCGTGTAATCGAGGGCACCGTTTTTACGGAGCGTCTCGACGACGCCACGGACTGTTGATTCTTTTTGTCCGATTGCGACGTAGATACAGATCATGTTTTCTTCTTTTTGGTTGATGATCGTATCGATTGCGATCGACGTCTTACCCGTCTGACGGTCACCGATGATCAACTCACGCTGTCCACGACCGATTGGAACGAGGGCATCGATCGCCTTGATTCCTGTCTGAAGTGGTTCGTGTACCGATTTACGCGCCATGACGCCAGACGCCTTACGCTCGATCGGGTTGTAGTGTTCTGTTTCGATTGGACCAAGACCATCGATTGGCATACCGAGCGGGTTGACGACACGTCCGAGGAGTGCGTCTCCAGTTGGTACTTCCATGATGCGGCCCGTACGGCGAACAGAGTCGCCTTCTTTGATTTCAAGGTAGTCACCGAGGATGATGATACCGACGTTGCCTTCTTCTAAGTTTTGCGCCAAGCCCATTGTGCCGTTAGCGAATTCTACGAGCTCTCCCGACATGACGTTGTCGAGTCCGTGTGCACGAGCGATACCATCACCGATTTGGATGACCGTACCTGTCTCGTTCACTTCCATCGTAGAACCGTACTGCGCGATACGCGCTTTAAGCAGGGCGCTGATTTCTTCAGCTCTAATGCTCATGCGTTTCACCCCTATTTTCTTACGCTTTTAACAGCTCACGCTCAAGGCGCGTTAGTTTAGTTTCGATCGTACCGTCATATGTCGTGTAACCGATTTGAACGCGAAGTCCTCCGATGACACTCGTGTCGACGACGTTCTCGACTTCAAGCGTTTTACCTGATTTTTGGCCAAACGTCTCTTTCACTTTCGTGAGTTCCTCGTCTGACAATTTGTATGCACTCGTGACGATTGCCGTCGCGACATTGCGGTGTTCATTCAACAATGCAATGAAGTGTTCCGGTAACGTGACGATTTCTGCTGCCCGGTCGTTTTCGACCATGACGAGCAACGTGTTCAAGACGATCGAGTTGAAGCCAGTGAAGCTTGTTTGAAGAACTTGCTTGAGCTCTTCAGCAGAAATCGATGGGTTATCTAAAACCGAAGCGAGCTCTGGTGTTGCGTGGAGCACTTCGCCGAGCGTCCGCACATCAGCTTCTGCTTGCTCGAGCACATGGTGCTCAAGCGCAAGATCGAAGAGCGCTTTTGCGTAGCGTCCCGCTACGTGATCACGCATTAGTTCGTGCCCTTAGTATCAGCAAGGAATTGATCGACGAGTGCCTTTTGAGCGGCCTCGTCCGTCGCAAGCTGTGTTTTCATGACGTGGCGTGCTGCAGCGATTGCTTGAAGAGCGACATCGTTCTTCAAAGCAGCTTGTGCTTCAGCGCGTTCACGTTCGATCGCACGGCGAGCTTCTTCCTTACTCATTTCGGATTCAAGACGTGCCTGCTCCATCGCACGTGCTTGCTCTGCTTCTGCCTGACGGCGTGATGCTTCTAAAAGGTCGCGTGCTTCCGTACGCGCCTTGTTTAATTCTTCGCGTTGTTGTTCTACGTAGACTTCAGCGTCTTTACGGCTCTTTTCAGCCGAGTTGATCTCGCTAGCCACATGCTCTTCCCGCGCTTTCATCATGTTGACGAGCGGGCCCCATGCGAATTTCTTCAAGAGGATGAGGAGCAAGAGGAAAACGACGATCGTGACGATCATGTTGGCGATAAGAGGCTTACTTGCTTCCGCAACGCCCTCTGCCGCAAGATACGTTAGATTCATTCGATTACACTCCCCTCGTGGTTGGTTCAACTTCAATATCTACATAAGGGAGCCTAAGCTCCCGTGACGGTTCACTCAAACGTTGAACGAATAGCGCCCTATGTAGTCCGTTCTCGTTAATCGTGGATTAAGAGTTGAGAAGAAGGAAACCGACCGCTACACCGATGATTGGAAGTGCCTCAACAAGACCGATACCGATGAACATTGTTTGACGAAGTTCGTTTTTGAGTTCTGGCTGACGTGCTTGACCTAATACTGTACCGTTTACGATAAGACCGTTACCGATACCTGCGCCGAGTGCGCCGAGTCCGATGATGATCGCTGTTGCAATAAGATTCATGATAAATTGCCTCCCTAGAGTATGTTCATTGATTTGTCGTGCTGTTATCGGAAAAGCGGATGCTTTACCTTCGAATTAATGGTCGTGCGCTGCCTTATGTCCGATGTAAACCATCGTCAGGATAAGGAAGATGTACGCTTGGATACCACCGATGAAGAGTGAGAATCCTTGCCAGATCAACATCGGGATACCCGAGATGATCGCGCCGATTGGTCCGAGGAATTGGAAATCGTTCGTACCAGAGACGATACCGATCGAAAGAATGATTCCGATCATGATCTCACCAGCGAAGATGTTTCCGTAAAGACGAAGACCGAGCGTCAACGTGTTTGCAAACTCCTCGATGATGGTAATGATAAACATCGGCGTCATGAATGTTTTCGCATAAGCACCGAAGCCGCGCATCTTCACACCGTAGTAATGGCTCATGACCACTACCATAGATGAAAGTGCCAGTGTCACGTAAGGATCTGCAGTTGGTGAGTTGAACCAAATGTAGTGTCCCGTCACGACGTTGAATGGAAGACCCATGATGTTGGACACAAGGATGAACAGGAATAATGTCATTCCGAACGTAAGGAAGCGACCCCCTGTTTTCCAGTCCATCGTGCTGCTGATGATACCGCGAACGAATTCGAGGAACATCTCCATCACGTTTTGAGCACCGGTTGGCTTCATCACAAGACGTCGCGTACCGGCCACGGCAATCAAGAAGACGAGAGCAGCAGCAATCAATACTGTGATCAAGTTCGTCCAGCTACCGTACAGAACGAAGTCACCCCAGAGTGGGATTTCGTAAAGTGGCATTTCGTGGTTCATTTGACTATTCACCTCTTTTCCCGCTTGAGTTCGTGAGTCAAGAACTCACAAAATTGTATGACGTGGCCGGCGAGAAGGCCTATTACCACCGCAGTTAATGACAATTCAGTTTGATATTTCAAACCGATCATCACACAAAGTACCGCGACCGCCATGCGTGAAACGGTCCCACGAGACATCGGCTTACGCCCCGTCTCGATTACACGATACATCCGATCGACGCTGAGTCGTTGAAGCGTCAAGATCAGAAAGCTGCCAGTTCCACCAAGCGCCAGTCCATAAATGACCGATTCACTCGGGCGTCCGATGAGCAGCAGGACAGCCAGGATCCCGTAAAAGAGTCCAAACCATCGTAAGTACGCACGATACAACGCATCTTGAAGGATGATGTTCATGTCTTCTCCCCTAACAAGTGCCTGATCATGGCGATCATGCAAAGAATGCCGATGAAAATCCCGATGAACACGGCGAACGTCGCACCCATTTTTTCCCACCATTGTTGTTGTTCCCCATAGTTCCCAACCAAAAAGCCAATGACGATCGGTGCAGCCAGTGCCGTCGAAATTTGCGAGGCCATGACCATACTCTTCGCGAGCCCACTTTGGCGCACTAGAGACGACCCCCTTTTTTCCCAATTGTGAGTTCTTTTTCTTTCCCACAATTTGCGGATTTTCATACTAGTCAAGAATACAATGAAGCAGCTTTCATAGTCAAATGAATTCACAATAAAAACAGAGCCGAAAAACCTATACATATCAACGATTGATAAGGTTTTCACAGATGTCTTACATGCAAGTCATTTCACGAAGATGTGAAGAAAATATGTAGTGCTATCAACGGTTAAAGAGATTGTTCATATGGTGAACAAAACCGTTGAACAGTAACGTTATATCGTGTCCGTTAAACCGAAACAAGACCTCTAAAATTGATTTGTGTCGATTTTGTGAAAAAACATTTTTCGTTCACAATTGAAAACGCTTCCTAATCAGGACATAAAAACAGCTCTGACATCTGTTTGTAACAATACATTTCAGCGATTTCCATTTTTTTAATCGTGCGCTACGTCACAGCTTGAATCGTCATCGCTTCCCTTCCAGTTTCAAGGTCATCTGGTTTTACATTTTCTAAACAAATGGGCTGATTTTAGTGGAAATGGTAAGATTTAAAGATATTATCCTCCTAAATCAACTATTGCGATTACACGAAATTCAAGACATAACAAAGAATCGCTCACATCACGCGACTCCTACAGGAAAAAGCACGAGTTTTCGTGCTGTCAGAGACAAGTGAGATCCGACTCCTCGTCTAAAGACGAAGGAGGCGCGGCTCACGTCTCGCTTGAGGAAAGCAAGTGAATGCAAGCGATTCGAGGATGATCGTTTTTTATTGCGTGAGTAACGGTGCCGGTGCTTCTCCTTGACCGAAGTGATGCAGAATCGCTTGGACGATGCGTTCGGACGCGTGACCGTCTCCATACGGGTTTGAAGCATGCGCCATCTCCTGATAAAGTGTTTTGTTCGTCAAGAGTTCTGTTGCCATCTGATAGATCGTCTCTTCTTCCGTTCCGGCAAGCTTCAACGTTCCGGCAGTAATCCCTTCCGGACGTTCCGTCGTATCGCGTAAGACAAGAACAGGAACACCGAGTGATGGTGCTTCTTCTTGTACGCCACCCGAGTCAGTTAAGATCAAATGGGCACGGCTCGCGAAGTTATGAAAATCGAAGACGTCGAGTGGAGCA
The DNA here is from genome assembly GCF_054956715.1 of Exiguobacterium sp. EF_C8. Classification (NCBI taxonomy): domain Bacteria; kingdom Bacillati; phylum Bacillota; class Bacilli; order Caryophanales; genus Exiguobacterium; species Exiguobacterium sp. EF_C8. The sequence goes on from NZ_CM143264.1 coordinate 2,817,683, forward strand.
ATCAACGAAATCCGATCATGCCCTTCAAAAACCTTCTTCGCTGCTTCTTGAACGACTGGATTGAGGTGGACCGGATAGACGACGTGCGTCTCCGGGAACGCATCGACGAGGCGACGAATCGCCCGGAACATTTGGTGCATTTTCTCGCCTTGGTTCTCACGACGGTGCGCTGTCATCAAGATCAACTTCCGGTCCCCGACCGTCTCGAGCATCGGGTGGACGTAATCCGATTGGACGGTCGTTTGCAGGGCATCGATCGCCGTGTTTCCTGTGACGTAGACACCAGCGTGACGATTTTCGGATGCGAGATTCGCTGCCGCTTGCGCTGTCGGAGCGAAATGTAAGTCCGCGAGCGTCGACGTCAACTGACGATTGACCTCTTCCGGGAACGGAGAGTACTTATTATAGGTCCGCAGTCCCGCCTCGACGTGACCGACCGCGATCTGATTGTAATAAGCAGCAAGGCTTCCAACGAACGTCGTCGTCGTGTCCCCATGGACGAGGACGAGATCCGGTTTGATGTCCTTCATGATGGCATCAAGTCCTTCAAGACCACGCGTCGTAATGTCGACGAGTGTTTGACGTTGCTTCATGATATTCAAATCATGATCCGGTTCGATCTCAAACAGATCGAGCACTTGATCGAGCATCTCGCGGTGTTGGGCAGTGATCGTAACATGAACATCAAAAGCAGGGTGTTGCTTTAGGGCGTTGACGAGCGGTGCCATCTTGATGGCTTCCGGTCGTGTCCCGAAAATCGGCATGACTGTAATCGGCATGGTGACTTCCTCCTTTTTTCCTTTTTTCATTAAAGCATATTTCAGCAATCTTGCGCAGTTTACGAAATAGCAACGAAAAGACCGCAGATCATCGTCTGCGGTCTTTTCGTATATCTTGCTGTTTTTTACTTCGTTCCGAAGAGACGGTCTCCTGCATCACCGAGTCCTGGGACGATGTATCCGTGGTCGTTCAACTTCTCGTCGAGTGCCGCGAGATAGATGTCGACGTCTGGGTGTTCTTCTTGAACGCGTTTAACGCCTTCAGGTGCTGCACAGAGACATGCGAGCTTGATGCTCTTCGCCCCTTGTTTCTTTAAGGAGGAGATGGCGTCTGCCGCCGAACCACCTGTCGCAAGCATCGGGTCAACGACGACGAAATCACGTTCTGCGACGTCTGTTGGGAGCTTGAGGTAGTATTCCGTTGGCTCGAGTGTCTCCGGATCACGGTACAAACCGATGTGACCGACTTTGACGTTCGGCATCATGCGGAGCATGCCGTCGACCATACCGAGACCGGCGCGGAGAATCGGGACGATCCCGAGTTTCTTGCCTTCGATCATCTTCTGCGTCGTCTTCGTGACCGGTGTCTCGATCGCGACATCTGTGAGTGGAAGGTCACGTGTGATTTCATATGCCATCAATGAAGCCACCTCGTCGACAAGTTCCCGGAATTGTTTCGTTCCTGTTTCGACTTTACGCATGATCGTCATCTTGTGCTGAATCAATGGGTGATCAAATACATGTACTTTACTCATTGTTTGCATCTCCTCTCCATTCTCTTTTCGCATTGTACTCTATAAGCGTACTGCTTGGGAACTGTTTTTTCGTCAATTCCCGAGCGTACTCTTACCCGACAGAATCGCTTTTGCCGCATAAGACCATTCATTTTCCGGTTGTTTCGCGAGTTCTTGTAAGGTCGCTCGATAGTCGCCTTTTTTATATTTTTGTTCATAGACGGCTTGCATCCAAAGGACATCACTTATGTAACCGGACTTCGGAAAATCTTCCCGATAGGCGATGTAATCCGCTTGTGTCGTGTTCTTCAACTTTCCGGCCGCAATCAACTTATAAAAGCGTGCCATGCCTGCTGTCTCTTTGTTCGTCAAGACGGATCCGTTCAAGACACTGTCTGCTCGTTTGTAGTCCTTCGCCTGAACGGCAGCGACCCCTTGCTCGAGCGCTTCTTTCGCAGACACTTTCGGCTTCTGCGTTTCCGTTTTTGTTTCCTTCTTCTCTGGCTTGATCGCTTTCGCTCTCTCTTGCTCATTTGCCAACTGTTCGTTTTTTTCTTTTAACTGTTCGACTTCTGTTTGCAGCGCTGCGAGTTGTTGCTCGACCTCTGTCTGTTTCGTCGCGACGGGTGTCGCCGATTCGTCGTCCAACTGTGTCCAGATTAGACCGAGACAAACGACAGCTACAGCTCCACCGAGCCACCAGGGGGTTAGTTTTCCGAGTCGCTTCCAGTTTTTCAGCTGTGGATGATTCTGAACGGTCATAGGAAACGATGCTAGCCGTTTCTGAACAAGACGTTTCCCGCCTGCTTTTCCTGCGATCGCTAGGCGGTAACGATAAACCTCTGCCGGCATCGGTAACGTCTTCCACTGTTCAAAACGAGCATCCGCTTGTTCATAAAATCCGGCCTGTTGCATGATGACGATTGCTTTGAAATCTTCGAGCATCCGTTGATATTCCCGGCGCTCGTGGCTTTTATGTGTAAACCATTCCGTTAGTCGTTCAGTCTGAATGGCTTGTAATTCGCTTTGAATCAAGGTTGTTAAATTCACATTTATTTCCACCCTTATCTTTTTTTACTACGGTTAAGTATATCAAAGATAACGCTTCCGCAAATGGTCCGTTTCCCCTATCTTCTTGATGAATCAGCAAAAAAACCCTTTTGTTTTCACATGCACTGAGGCACGAAAACAAAAGGGAAACTCGTTCAACTATGAGAATAGGACCGGGATGCTGTCGCTTCCGTAATCCGTCCGTCTTCAATTCGCCAAATCCGGTCACAGACATCTAGCATCCGTTCGTCATGGGTGATGACGATGACGGTCTTGTTCGCATCATGCGCTTGCTGTTGCAATAACTCCATCACCCGGCGTCCATTTGGGTAATCGAGACTCGCCGTCGGTTCATCCGCGAGTACAAGTCGTGGGTCATTGACGAAAGCCCGGGCAATTGCGACACGTTGACGTTCCCCACCCGATAAGGCGTGCGGCAGATGGTCTTTCCGGTGCTCGAGTCCGAACACAGCGAGTGCCGCCGTCGCGTCAACCGATCGACCGGCTTCCTTCGCGACTAGCTCCAGTTGCTCACCTGCCGTCAAAAACGGCACGAGATGCGATTCTTGAAAGATGAATCCGACTTCTTCGAGACGTAAGCGACGGCGTTCTTCGTCCACTGCTTCACTAACACACGTATGATCAAAGTAGACGGCACCATTCGTTGGTGTCTGTAACAATCCAAGCAACTGGAGCAGTGTACTTTTCCCACTACCGCTCGGTCCGACGAGAACAATCAACTCCCCCGCTTCTGCTTGTAAGTTAATGTCATGTAGCACCGTCATCTCACCATAACTTTGCTCAATCTGTTCTAATCGAATCATCCGTTCATTCCTCCCATCGCATCTGCCGCCTCGAGTTTCTTGACCATCCGTAACGGAACGAGCGCACCGAGGATCGCCGTTACGAGAAGAATACCGCCGTACATCAGACTCGTCGACCATTCAAATCGGAAGGGAAGATCCGGCGGCAGGAAACGACTCGTCAGATAGGTGATGGCGACGCTGACACCAAAGGCAAGACTCGTCAGTATGACGACTTGAACGAGCAGACTCGCACCCATCGTTCGTGTCCGGATACCGATGGCCTTTAAGACACCAAGCTGTTTCATCTTCTGCATCGTTAAAATATAGAAGAAGGCTGTCAGGATCAATGCTCCGATGACGACGAGCGCGACCCGCATCATCTGAAAGGAGTTTTGTTCTGCCGCATAACCCGGAACGTTCTCGACAACCGTTTGTTTCGAAAAGAGCGCTTGATCCGTTTGCAACGACTGACCGATGTACGCCGATACGTATGACGTGCCCATTTTCGATTGCCACGCTTGCCACGATTCATCCGTCATCCAGAGAACGGGTGCATGACTATAACGACCGTCCGTCACTGTACCGGCAATCTGGAACGTCTCCTTCGTTCGAAAATCCGTGATCGTATCGCCGACGCGCGTTCCGCGTTGCTCCGCATACGCAGCATCAACAAGTACCTCCCCTTTTTGCAACGATTGCAGCTGTTTGGGACCATATTTCGTAGTCTGTGGTAACGCAAAGACCGTTACGTCGTCCTTCGTTTTATTCTTCTTCTCAAGCACCATGTTCTGGACACCGAGTGCTTCCGCGCCCTTTGGTGTCTCATCCGCCTGTAAGAATGAACGGGTCAGCTGCCCTTCTGCATCTTTACTTAGCGCAAACTGTTCGACCGGCAGATTACGGACGGCTGCCCCATTGTCATAAGCTAGTCCATCTGCAAGACCGGTGATCATCAAGATCAATAAGACGAGCAACATCGTCACAATCGTCATCCAACTGAATCGCCCTTTCATCCGGACGAGTTCTTTCCATCCTAGTTTCATTATGTGATCCCTCCTGTATGTTCGCTACAGGATTGATGATACAGCCGCAATATGAACGGAACATGAACGCAGGTGTCACGCGCGTAAAAAAGTTAACGTTACGGTTAGACCCGATGAAGCGGACGACAAGCTCGCATCCCCGCCGAGTTGACGCATCGTCTCTTTGACAATCGCTAAACCAAGACCCGTTCCGCGCGTCGTCCGGGATGCATCGCCTTGATAAAAGCGTTCGAAGGCATGTTTCATCTGTTCATCAGTCATGCCTGGTCCTTCATCCTTGATTCGGATGATGATCTGATCCGCTTGTTCCTCTGCTTGAATCTGGATCGTCGCTCCGTCTTTTGAGACCGAGACAGCGTTTCGGATGACATTTTGGAAGACATGTTCCAACGCACTGACATCCGCTTGTATTTGTATCACCGTCGGAACATCGAGTGCGACAGCGATTCCTTGCTCATCCAGCTGGAAGGCAAGTGTCGTGAGTGTCGCCTCAAGATTCGTCCGCAGATTAAGTGCTTGTCGTTTGAAGCGTCGTCCTTCATCGAGCTTCGCTAAGATCAACAGTTGACGCGTCAGCTCCGACATTCGCTCCGCCTCTTGACGGATGACCGTCCGTTTCCTGACGTCTTCTCCCGTCACATCGAGTTGTCCCGCGTAACCAGCAATCGTCGTCAGCGGCGACTGGAATTCATGCGAGACGTTCGCAATGAATCGGCGCCGTTCCGTATCAGACGCTTCGACTGCCGTTGCCATTTCGTCAAACCGCCGGGACAGCTCACCAATTTCATCGCGTGCCTTCGTTCCGACGCGGATTCCGTAGTCACCGTCTGCCATCTGTTCCGTCGCTTTTGTCAGGCGCCGGATCGGACGAACGAGATAGCGGATTGAAAAGACAAGCAAAAGGAAACTGATCACGACAAGCAGTCCAAGGAACAGACCGACGAACAGATGCAACTCACGGATCTGACGACTCAAGTCCGGTCGGACGAAGATCGCGTCCGTGCCTTGCACCGTCTTGACCGACGTGCCGTACGTATTGATGACTTCGTTATCGAACAGACCGAGCAAGAAGAGATGGAACGGATATTCACGCATTCCGTAATACGGTTGACCACTCTTCACTTGCTCGACGACCCGATTCGAGAGCGCTTCATCACGAAACGGGTTTCCGTAACGCTTGATTGCGTCGTCCGTGCGCACATAAAGTTGAAAGCCGGTCGCTTGTAACATCCGGTAAAACGACTCCGTCTTGCCGTCCCCGTGCGTTTCATAATAATCGATCGCCGTCTCGACCGCTTCCTCGACTTTTTGGCTGTAGCTGTCCTGCCAAAAGGAATAATAGGCAATATTACTAATCAGGAGCGCCAGTAGTGCCGACACGAGTAAGACAACGCAGACGAGTCCGACGATTTTCGTATAGAGGGATCTCATGCGTCGACCTCCAACCGGTATCCGAGTCCGCGGACCGTCTCAATCTTCACCTGATTCGTTTCCTTTAAGCGTCCACGGAGGCGTTTAATGTGAACATCAATCGTCCGGTCATCCCCCATGAAATCGAGTCCCCAGACGTGTTCGATCAATTCCTCGCGGCTGAAGACCCGTCCCGGGAAACTCGCCAACTGATGCAACAATTCGAATTCACGTCGCGGGAGTGTCCACTCGGTCGACTGAATCGTCACGAGCTGACTACGTTTATCGATCGTGACATCTCCAAGATGCAAAACAGGTTGCGCCGCTTTTTGATAGCGCCGAGCCACAGCGTGGAGGCGAAATACTAATTCTTCCGGATCAAACGGTTTTGTGATGTAATCATCGGCACCTGCTGCGAAACCGTCCCGTTTATCTGTCAGCTCCCCGAGTGCCGTCAGCATCAAGATCGGGATGTCCCCGTGTTGCCGTAATTGCTCGCATAAGACGAGACCGGTCTGTCCGGGGAGCAGGACATCAAGTACGGCTGCTTCGAACGTCATCTTCTCGATCCAAGCAAGCGCTTCGTTTCCGTCTGCTGTCGCTCGGATGGAATGCCCGTCGGCTTGTAACGTCGACACGACAAGGGCTTGGATATGAGGATCATCTTCTGCGACTAGAATATACATCGTACTCCTCCTTTTTTAGACAAACAAAAAAATCCCCTTCCCCCTTCTCAAAATGAAAAGGATGAAGGGGATGACGATCATCCGCGCTCTGGGTAGAGTGGGAAACGACCTGTCAAAGCAACGACACGCTCACGTGCTTGTGCGAGAACGTCTGCTTCTTCTGGGTGGTTCAACACGAGTTCGATCAACTCTGCGATTTCTTTCATCTCAGCTTCCTTGAATCCGCGAGATGTCATCGCTGCCGTTCCGATCCGGATACCGCTCGTGACGAACGGGCTCGCTGGGTCGAACGGAATCGTGTTCTTGTTGACCGTAATGCCAGCTTCGTCAAGCGCATGCTCGGCGAGTTTACCTGTGATACCGAGTGGTTGCAAGTCAACGAGGAGCAAGTGATTGTCTGTTCCGCCTGAAACGATCCGGAGTCCACGATTCGTCAATTCCTCACCGAGTACTTTGGCGTTCGTGACGACTTGACCGATGTAGTCCTTGAACTCTGGTGCAAGGGCTTCACCAAATGCAACAGCTTTCGCGGCGATGACATGCATGAGTGGACCACCTTGGATCCCTGGGAAGATTGCTTTATCAATCGCTTTCGCATGCTCTTCTTTACAGAGAATCATCCCACCACGTGGACCACGCAACGTCTTATGCGTCGTCGTCGTGACGAAGTGTGCATGCTCGACTGGGTTCGGATGTTGACCTGCTGCGACGAGTCCAGCGATGTGTGCCATGTCGACCATCAAGTAAGCACCGACGCTGTCTGCGATTTCACGGAACCGCTTGAAGTCGATGACGCGCGGATACGCCGATGCGCCCGCTACGATTAATTTTGGTTTGTGCTCTTCTGCTAATTTCGCGACGACGTCGTAATCAATCATCTCTGTCTCTTGATCGACACCGTATTCCACGAAGTTGTACTGGACACCGGAGAAATTGACGGGACTACCGTGCGTCAGATGGCCACCGTGCGATAGGTTCATCCCGAGGACCGTATCGCCCTGTTCGAGAATCGTGAAGTAGACCGCCATGTTCGCTTGTGCACCGGAGTGCGGCTGCACGTTCGCGTGCTCTGCCCCGAAGATTTCCTTTGCGCGGTCGCGTGCGAGATTCTCAGCGAGATCGACATACTCACAGCCACCATAATAACGACGACCCGGGTAACCTTCTGCGTACTTGTTCGTTAAGACGCTGCCTTGTGCTTCCATGACAGCTTGCGAGACGAAGTTCTCGGATGCGATCAATTCGATGTTATCCCGTTGACGACCTAGTTCCTGGCGCATTGCCGAAAAGAGTGCTTCATCTTGTTGTTTCAGATACGTAAGCGGTGTTTGTTCCATCTGAATTCCCCCATTTCATTTCGATAAACCTATCTTAACACGAATGTTTCCTTCCCGGCATCCCCCAAAACAACATCAAAAAAGCAAGGGGTGCGCAACCCCTTGCATGAATTATTCGTATTTAGCACGTGCCCCACCGATTAATTTTGGTCGTGTCACGGCTGCCGTCACGTGTGCCTCACCGATTTCCTTATGCGGCAAGCGCACTGGAATCGCAACAGCTTTCAAGTGCATCCCGATGAATGTATCACCGATATCGATTCCGGCATCAGCCTGAATCGCTTCGACGACGACAGGTGCCGAGAAGCGCTGGTACGCAGCACTCGCCATCGATCCACCCGCTTCTGGAACGGGAACGACCGTCACCGGATCAAGCCCGAGACGTTCGGCCGTTTGCCGCTCAAGTGTCAGCGCTCGGTTGATATGCTCACAGCCTTGGAAGGCGAGATCGACTTGATGCGATCGACGAAAGGCATCGAAGACATCGAACAAGGCGTCCGCCACTTCTGGTGAACCTGCCTTGCCGATTTGTTTGCCAATCACTTCACTCGTCGAACAGCCGATCACGAGCAATTTTCCTTTTAAGGAAAATCGTTCATCCAGAGCGTTCAGTGTTTCTTCTAAATCGTGCTGGATGCGTGTCACGTCCATTACTTCACCTCATAATCCGAGATTTTGCAAACGCGGTTCTCATGACGTCCACCTTCGAATTCCGTCTCAAGCCAAAGCTGTGCGATCTCACGAGCTAGTCCTGGACCGATAACGCGTTCGCCCATCGTCAAGATGTTCGAGTTGTTGTGCTGCCGCGTCGCTTTCGCGCTGAACGTATCATGGACGAGCGCTGCTCGGATGCCCTTGACCTTGTTCGCTGCGATACCGATCCCAATACCTGTGCCACAAATCAAGATGCCACGGTCAAACTCTCCGTTCGCGACTGCCTCCGCGACTGGAATCGCGACATCCGGATAATCGATCGAGTCGGACGAATGCGTACCGAAGTCCGTATAGTCGATGCCGAGCTCTTGTAAGAGATCGTTGATTTCTGCCTTTAACTTAAAACCGCCATGATCCGCGCCGATTGCTACTTTCATCTTTACTATTCCCCCGTTTGTTTAGGTTGTTTTTTCGGAAGCTTCCGTGTGTCCGGAGTTTTTCTTCCGTTTCCGTTCTGCGTTAATTTTAACACAAGACGATTGACGAGGGGTTCGAGTTCATTACGTACTTGGCGATAGACGTTCATCGATCCGCCGTACGGATCGTTGATATCCCGTTCAAGCCCAGTCACATATTCGTACAAGGTGAACGTCCGTTCCTTCAGTTCCGGATAGCGTTCACCGACTTCCTGCTTGTGCTGACGCGTCATCGTCAAGATGATGTCAGACCAGCGTCCGAGTACATCATCAAAGACTTGCGTATAGTGCTCGAGTTCGATGCCGCGTTCGCGTAACACTTGTAGTGCGTTCTCGGACGCATCGAATCCTTGCATCGAACGTAGTCCTGCTGAACGGACATCGAATTCCTGATCAGCGACTTTCGAGCGTAGTAACGCCATCGCCATCGGGCTACGGCATGTATTTCCTGTACAGATGAATAAAACGCGACGTGTGCTCATCTCCGTATCCTCCTTCTTCAAGGGCGAATGACCCGACCACCTGCTGCTTTATGGAGGCGGTTGCGGACCGCAAGCCCCACCCCTTCTTCTGATAGGTCTCGTACAAAAATCTGATCCACCGTCGTCTGATCAAATCGCCGTAAACAATCGTAAAGACGTTGTGCCGCCGTCTCCATCGAATTACCAAGGGAGCAGCAAACATCTGCGTCGACATCCTCTCCATCGAACAGGAGAACGCCCGTCTTGTGTCCGGTTTGTCGTGCATCATCGATGAGTTGCTGTAAGAATGAAAGATCCCCTTCGACGACGGACAGTGTCGCTTCCGGCGCATAATGGGTATATTTCATCCCGGGTGCCTTCGGTGTAACATCTTTCATCGATAAGGCAGGATCGAGTGTGACAGGACCGATGATTGCCTCGACTTGTTCGCGTGTCACGCCACCCGGTCGTAAAATCGCCGGTGGCGTCATCGTACAATCGATGACAGTCGATTCGACCCCGATGCCCGTCTCCCCTCCATCGACGATCGCAGCGATGCGTCCCGAGAGGTCATGTGCGACATGCGCAGATGACGTAGGTGAAGGTTTTCCAGAACGGTTGGCACTCGGTGCTGCGAGACCCAGCCCTGTCGCTTCAATCAATTGAAGCGCGAGCGGATGATCTGGCATCCGTAATCCGATCGTATCTAGTCCTGCTGTGACGAGTGTGGATGCGGTGCCGTTCGATTCGAGGATGATCGTCAAGGCTCCTGGCCAAAACGCCTCCATCAAACGTGTTGCAACATCGGGAATATGCGTGACGAACTGATGTGCCTGTTCTACGGATGCGACATGGACAATCAGCGGATTGTCGGAAGGTCGACCCTTCGCGGCGAAGATTCGCCGAACAGCCGCTTCGTTCGTTGCGTCCCCTGCGAGACCATAGACGGTCTCGGTCGGCATCGCCACGACCTCTCCTTCCTGCAATAACCGAACTGCTTCATCCATTGTCTGTAAATCAATCATTTCCGTCTTCACGCTGTACAATCCTTTCGTTCCGCATACACGATACGGTCTTTACCGTTTATATCTTTTAAAATACCCGTTTCCGCACTTGGATAACGTTCTTTTAACATCATTTGCACTTCTGGTCCTTGATTGTGTCCAATTTCAAACGCAATCAGTCGGAAATCGTCGCGTAGAACCCGTCCGCTCTCCTCGACGAGACGTCGGTAAAAGACGAGACCGTCTTTTCCACCAAACAGAGCGAGATGCGGTTCATGGTCGAATACGACCTCACTGAGCAATTCTTTTTCCTCAATATAAGGAGGGTTCGAGACGAGCACCCGCACGGAATCGTCCGCAAGTGGTGCCAGTAGATCCCCTTCGAGAAACGTCACGTCCCCACCAAGCGTCGCTTGATTCTGCTTCGCGACCGCAATCGCGGCTGGTGAAATATCGACGGTCGTGACCGGTTGCTCGAGTTCGAGCGCGAGTGTGATTCCGATCGCCCCACTACCAGTTCCGATGTCGACGATCTGTCCCGCGGTGAACGACTCACGTTTGAGGCGCTCCGTCACGAAGACGATCAACTCTTCCGTTTCTGGTCGCGGAATCAAGACATCTGGTGTGACGCTGAAGTTCCGTCCATAAAACGGCTGATAGCCGATTAAATGTTGCACGGGCACACCGTGAACATGGGCGAGCAAGTATTCACTGAATCGTAAATCCTGCTCCGGTGTCAATTCATCTGACAGACGGACGAGGAGTCCCGTCCGGTCGACTTCTAAGACGTGCATGAGTAACCATTCGGCACTCGAACCCTCGCGTCCTGCTTGTTCCATCATCGTTTTTGCTTCATTTAGACGTTTTGCGATCCGCATCAGTTTGCCGCCTCCGATGCCCGTGCTTGATACTCCATGACGAGCGTATCGATGACCTCATCCATCTCTCCTTGGAGGATCCGGTCGAGCTTCTGGATCGTCAAACCGATTCGGTGGTCCGTCACTCGGTTTTGTGCGAAATTATACGTCCGGATCCGTTCTGAACGGTCACCTGTACCGACAGCCGACTTCCGTTTTTCATCATACTCCGCCTGCTGCTCGCGTTGAATCTTATCGTAGACACGTGCGCGCAAGACCTTCATCGCTTTTTCCTTGTTCTTGATCTGCGACTTCTCGTCCTGACAACTGGCGACGATTCCCGTCGGCACGTGTGTGACACGGACAGCGGACTGTGTCGTATTGACGGACTGCCCGCCCGGTCCACTCGATGTGAACGTATCGACCCTGACATCCTTATCGTGGATTTCGACTTCAACGTCTTCTGCTTCCGGTAACACGGCGACCGTTGCGGTCGATGTATGGATCCGTCCGCCGGATTCCGTTGACGGAACACGTTGGACACGATGTGCTCCGTTCTCGTATTTTAACTTCGAGTAGGCACCCGTTCCTTTGACGATGAAGATAATTTCCTTATAACCGCCAAGCTCCGTATAGCTCGCGTCGATGATTTCGATCTTCCAGTTCTGTTTCTCAGCGAACTTCGAGTACATCTTAAAGAGATCACCAGCAAATAAGGCTGCCTCGTCTCCTCCCGCTGCGCCGCGGATTTCGACGATGACGTTCTTGTCGTCATTCGGGTCCTTCGGTAGCAGTAAGGCTTTCAGTTTCGCTTCGAGCTCTTTGATCTCCGGCTCAAGCATCGCGACTTCTTCCTTCGCAAGGTCGCGCATCTCCGGATCCGTCAACATTTGGCGTGCCTCTTGATAGGCTTCCATCTTCTCGCGGTAGACGCGATAGGTCTCGACGGTCGGTGCAAGTTGCGACTGCTCTTTTGAGACCTCGCGCAATTGATTCGTATCATTAATGATGGCTGGATCAGCCAACATATCATTCAGTTTTTCATAACGGTCCTCTAAGGCACTCAATCGATCCAACATCTCGGGTCATCCTTCCTGCGATTCTTCTGACGTCAGTATAGCAAATATTGCGATCGATGGCGTCATCGTCTTCTTGAAAAGAGGCATTGACAGACAGGTTTTGAATTCCTATAATTGGTGTATTAATTGAATTAGTACACTTAAGGAGGTGAAGAAATGTTCACCGTCGATCCAAAAAGTCCGTTACCGATCTATGAGCAACTGGTCGCTCAAATCATCCGCTCGATTGCCCGTGGTCTACTCCGCTCTGGCGAACAGATGCCATCCGTCCGTGAACTTGCTGGTACACTCCTTGTCAATCCGAACACTGTCTCCCGCGCCTATCAGGAACTCGAGAGCCGCAACTTCATCGTCACGATGCGCGGCAAAGGCTCCTTCATCTCAGATATTCCACTTCATGAAGTCAAGAAAGCCGCCATTCAAGATCCACTCATTCGTCTTTGTTCCGTCGCCGACGAACTCTCCATTTCAAACGAAGAACTCTATCAACTCATCTTACACATTAGGGAGGATTCCTCATGTTGACCGTTTCTCATCTAACGAAACAAATTGACCGTACCATGATTTATGAAAATGCATCCTTTACTCTACCAGCAGGAACGATTACTGCGTTGATCGGGCGTAATGGTGCCGGAAAAACGACATTACTGAAAACACTTGTCGGTGCTCTTGAGCCAACGCGCGGAAAAGTTGAATGGAATGGCGAGTCGATCCACCACGTCCCGAAGACACGCGAGCACCTTTTCCTCGTTCCGGATTCTGTTTCCGTCTATCGCCAGATGACACTCGCCGAACTGATCAACTTCTACAATGCGTTCTATCCGAACTTCGAGAAAACGTACATCGAAAACTATTGTCGTTCGTCAAACCTCGATCGCGGACGTCGCGTGACGTCATTATCCAAAGGACAAGCTCAGTTGTTCCTTCTTCAACTTGCGTTCGCGACGAATGCTCCGGTCCTCTTACTGGATGAACCAACAGACGGACTCGATCGAATCAACAAACGAGATTATCTGAAACAGCTCGTATCATTGCTTGCGGAGCGCCAAACTGCCGTCTTGATTGCCTCACACCAACTCGAAGAGCTTGATTCACTCGCTGACCGTGTCATGACGATCGAAAAGCATCTCGTCCGTGAACCAAAGGCACTCGACGACGCCAAAGCCAGCATGCAGAAATGGCAAGTCGTCTATGAGGACGTTCCGGAATTGTCACATGCTGATCTTCACGTCTTATCCCAAACAGGTCGGGTCGTGACATTGCTCGTCTTATCCGATGCAGGCGCGCAGTATCTTGAAACGACGAACCCCTTGTTAAAAGATGCTTTGCCAGTGCAGATGGAAGATTACTTCTTAGGGACATTTGGAGGGAAACGACATGGTTAAGCAATTGATCCGTTATCATATCAAACAAGGCATCTGGCCGCTCGCTTGTTTCATTCTGCTTGCGATCTTCAGCTATGGGTTCGGCAGTTATACCGTCATCAATGAGTTCGAGAATTACGAGGCCTCTCAGCAACCTGCTCTACTCAACACCGTACTCGTCAGTCCCTTTTTCGCCGGATTCGCAGCGATTCTCATTGCTGTCTTCGCGATCCTGATGCTCGGTTCCGAGCGCGGGAGTGGTCGCAGCCTGATTTTGCACGCGTTACCGTTTCCGAAGGTCTGGTTGTTCTGGATCAAATGGGCGATTGGCGTCGTAACACTGATCTTGTTTCCGATCATCGGCTTCTTCGTCAGCTGGTTGTTGCTGCAAGCGTTCGGCGGTATCAATCCGTTTGATTACGTCACGTGGTCGTCACTCTTCCAAGATTTTGGTCTTTTCCTTCTATTTGATGTGACGATTTTGACGATCTTCTTATTCGCCGGAACAATCGCTGGTGATATCATCGGACAACTGTTGCTCGGCACGTTCTTCTTGTTCTTGAACTACTTCACGTATTTCAGCATCTACGCTGTCGCCCTGCTCGGTTTCGGTGTGACCTACGAGGAGTTAGACAAGCCGACAAGTTTCCTGATGACGATCACGACACCCTTCGCACTCTTTTTCGAAAGTAATGTCGATCTGAATCTAACATATCCCGTCTTGTTCTGTTTAGCTTTGACGATTGCCTTACTCTTCTTTGGTAGCCGTCTATATATCCGCGGAGCGAACGAACGACTCGGTCGGTTCACCATTTTCCCAAAACTACATCCAGCACTGATCATCACGTTCTCGATCTACACGACGATCCTGCTCGCAGGAATCATTGGTCTAATTTCGTCCGAGAACCAGTTCCTGTACTGGCTCGCGATCGTCATTCTCGCATGGCCGACGTTCAGTTCCTACCGTCGGATGATCGGGTGGAGTCGCTAATCTATACACAAGTAGCCCTTCTGAGATGATTTTTCAGAAGGGCTACTCGTTTGTCATCGTTTCTTCACAAACCTTTACAGACGGTCCATATGGATTTCATATTTTCTGCGTAAGGTTGTGTTTGTAGGTCGTAGCACCATAACCCATTACCTTTCGAGGAGGAATCCCTATGAAACTAAAACGTCTGATCCCGATTTTTGCCTTATCGACCCTTTCCCTGAGTACGATGATTTCGATGCCGGAAGCCGAAGCGAAAGCCAAACATACTCACTCACCCGAAATCCGGAACGTCATCTTCCTGATTGGTGACGGCATGGGTGTCTCATACACGTCTGCACACCGTTACTTAAAGAACGATCCTTCGACGACGACGGCTGAAAAAACAGCCTTTGATCCCTATCTCGTCGGTCAACAGATGACGTATCCGGAAGATGCGAAGGAGAATATCACCGATTCCGCCTCTGCCGCGACAGCGATGTCCTCTGGTGTGAAGACGTACAATGCAGCGATTGCGGTCGATAATGATAAATCGGAAGTCAAGACCGTCCTAGAGGCGGCCAAAGAACATGGCAAGTCAACGGGACTAGTCGCGACATCGGAAATCACGCATGCAACACCTGCCTCATTCGGTGCGCATGACGAAAGTCGTAAAAACATGAATGCGATTGCAGATGACTATTTCAAAGAACGTGTGAACGGCAAACATAAGATTGATGTCATGCTCGGGGGTGGGAAATCGAACTTCGT
Organism: Exiguobacterium sp. EF_C8; assembly: GCF_054956715.1. NCBI lineage: Bacteria > Bacillati > Bacillota > Bacilli > Caryophanales > Exiguobacterium > Exiguobacterium sp. EF_C8. The sequence continues at coordinate 2,833,161 of NZ_CM143264.1, forward strand.
CCGTCCAGACGTCGATTTGACGAAAGCGTTCAAGAAAGATGGCTATAGCTATGTCACTGACCTCAATCAGCTGCAAGCGGATAAAAATAAACAAGTGCTCGGATTGTTCGCAGACGGTGGATTACCTAAACGAATCGATCGCGAAAACTCAGTCCCGTCACTTGCTCAAATGACGAACGCCGCAATCAAGCGACTTGATTCGAATAAAAAAGGATTCTTCCTGATGGTCGAAGGCAGTCAAATTGACTGGGCAGGACACGACAATGATATCGTCGGTGCGATGAGTGAGATGGAAGATTTCGAACGTGCTTTTAAAGCCGCGATCGCTTTCGCGAAGAAGGATAAGCATACACTCGTCGTCGCAACAGCCGACCACTCGACTGGCGGTTACTCGATTGGTGCGGATGGCATTTACAACTGGTTCGCTGAGCCGATCAAAGCAGCGAAGAAGACACCTGACTTCATGGCGCAGCAAATCGTCGAAGGCGCGGACGTACGGAAAACGTTAATGAAGTACATCGACCAAGACAAACTCGCCTTGACGGATCAAGAAATCGACAGCGTCTCTCGCGCTGCTGAATCGAAAACATTACTCGACATCGATAATGCCATCGAAGAGATCTTCAACGAACGCTCGCATACGGGCTGGACGACAGGTGGTCATACGGGTGAAGACGTACCCGTCTATGCGTTCGGTCCTGCGAAAGACCGATTCGCTGGTCAAGTCGATAACACGGATCACGCCAAAATCATCTTCGATCTGTTGAAGGCGAAGAAATAAGGAGACGTCTCATGAAACAGATCCTTGCTATTTTGATGCTTGGGACAGTGCTCGCTGGTTGTAGCACTTCCGCATCACAAGACACACCGAAAGAACCATCGTCTGCGAAACAAGAGCAGCCGGTACTGCTTGAAAAAACAAGCGCCTATGTCCCGAACCCACAACTTCCAGATGATCGTCAGCTGACGAAAATCGATCAAACCGTGACGGACGACAAAGGCGACCTGACGTTAAAACAGTTCAAACCAGTGAATGAAACGCGGAAGATTGGTCCAATCAAGATGACGATCGAAGAAATCAAAGTCTTTCACGCCCGTCCAAGCTACGGCATGATCGATTTCTTCCATGGTTATACGCACGATGAGTCCTTTGATCTGATTAAGATACGTGTCATGATCACAAACACGAGTGACGCACCCGTCACCTTTAATCCCGTTGCTCATTTCAAACTGGATGACGAAGCGGAAAAGACACTTGAAGACGATGTCTATCTCGAATCCCTGGCAAAGACATATGCTCCGTCTGAAACTCATAGTGGTAACTTTGGATTCATCTTGGAACGCCCGGTCACATCAATCGAACTCTTGACGAGTGACGTACTCGATGAAAAACAAGCGGTCCTCCAAAAGGGTACGACGTATTCGACATCCCTTCGTTAGTTAACTACCCTTCACACTTTTGCGCTCCATCTGTTTTCCGGTTGTACCCGGACCATAGGTGGAGCTATTTTGATGCCTGTATTCGTTCCATGCTACACTAAAAGCACTATTTGAGTGCAAAGGACGGATTGTATGCCGAAATACTTAACCATTTATCATCAACTCGCACAACGGATTCAAGAAGGAACGCTTCCAGCTGACATGAAATTACCTTCTGAGACAGAATTGATGCATGAATTCGAGGCGAGTCGTGGAACGGTCCGAAAAGCGATCGATGCGCTGCAAGAGAAAGGCTTCGTTCGCAAACACCAAGGAAAGGGTGTCTTCGTTTTGTCGCAAGAAGCGATTGAGTTTCAGTTCAACGGAATCGTCAGCTTTTCGGAGGCGCATCGCCGGATGGGTCGACATGCTGTCGAGACGGATGTGCTATCGTGCGAAGTGCTCTCCGCCTCTCCTGAGCTCGCTTCGTTATTGCATGTGGCACAAGGAACAGACGTAACCCGTATTGAGCGGATTCGTCAGATTGATGGCGAACGCGTCATCCGTGACATTAATCATTTCGTAACCGCACTTGTGCCCGACCTAACCGCTGACATTGCTAAAGGGTCCATCTATCATTACATCGAAGAGACACTCGGACGGCAGATCAGCTATGCGAAACGAAAGATTGAAGCGCGCCCTGCGACACGGGAAGACCAAGAACGACTTGATCTTCACGACATGACACACGTCATCGTCGTCACGAACGATACGTACTTCTATGAAGGACAACATTTCGAACGAACGGAATCACGTCACCGCCTCGATAAATTTCAATTCACCGATATCGCACGGCGTTGAATAGATGATGATCCATGAGGGAATCCGTACATAACGGGTTCTCTCTTTTTTAACCATTTCAACTTATCTATATAAGTTCTTGACCAACTTATATAGATAAGTTAAGATAAGTGTGCGCAGATAAGAAAACGTTTTCATTTCAAAAGTGGTCGAGTACGTCACTTCCAAAAAGGAGCATCGAGATGAAACCAAACTATCGTCAGATTGCAGAGCAAATCATTGAGAAAATCGGAGGCAAGGAGAACGTTGAGCAGGCAGCTCACTGTGTCACCCGTCTTCGCTTAACGCTTAAAAATCAAGAGCTCGTCAACCAAGAAGCCTTACTTGAAGTTCCGCTCGTCAAAGGCGCGTTCTTGAACGCAGGCGTCTATCAAATCGTCATTGGTGCTGGTGATGTCGACCGGGTCTATGCTGAATTCATTCAACTGACTGGTTTGCAGGCGACAACGATTGCAGATGTTAAATCGTCAGGAGCGGCGAAAATGAACCCGTTCCAAAAGTTGATCAAAGTCTTTTCCGACGTCTTCATGCCCATCATCCCGGCGATCATCGTCGCTGGTCTCTTAATGGGGATCAATAACCTGTTCGGTATCGAATTCGGTAGCAAGACGATGATTGATCGTTATCCGAATCTACAAGGATTATGGGACCTGATCAATATGATGGCAAATACCGCTTTCGTCTTCCTCCCGGCACTCGTCGGCTGGTCGGCAACGAAACGCTTCGGTGGAAGTGAGATCCTCGGAATCGTCATGGGTCTAATGCTTGTTCACCCTGATCTCTTAAACGCTTGGAATTACGGACAGAGCGCTTTAAAAGGTGAAATTCCGACGTTCAACATCCTCGGTCTGTTTGAAATCGAAAAAGTCGGCTATCAAGGACAAATTCTCCCGGTGCTCGCAGCCGCTTATGTCCTTAGCACGATTGAACGCTGGCTCAAAAAACGCGTACCGAACGCCATCCAATTACTCGTCGTACCGATTACGACGATCACATTAACGGGCTTCCTTGCCCTTGCCGTCATCGGACCGGTCACACGTCAAGTCGGTGACTGGATCACGATTGGTGTCGTCAATACGTTCGAAGCTGTTCCGTTACTCGGTGCCTTATTATTCGGTGCACTCTACGCACCGCTCGTCATCACCGGCATGCATCACATGTTCATCGCCGTCGACTTACAGTTGATCGGACAAAGCGGAACGACGTTTATCTGGCCGATGATCGCGATCTCGAACATCGCCCAAGGTTCAGCAACGCTCGCGATGCTCTTCCTCGCGAAAAACGTCAACGATAAGAACATGGCGTCGACGTCGGCACTATCCGCTTACTTTGGGATCACGGAACCAGCGATGTTCGGGGTTAATCTTCGATTCAAATATCCGTTTTATGCGGCACTCGTCGGATCAGCAATCGCGTCTGCCTTCATCGCAGTCAGCGGTGTCCTTGCTCCTGCAATCGGTGTCGGTGGCTTACCTGCTTTCATCTCGATCGTACCCGGGTCGATCCTGTCGTTCATTGTCGGCATGGTAATCGCAATTATCGTTCCTATTGCCTGTACGTTCCTGTTCCACTATGTCTCAACGAAACGCGCAAAAAAAGCCGCACTGAACAAAGCGGCGTAATTTCAGAAAGGTGTGTATCTGATGATCACGACAACCGATTGGCGCAAATCCGCCGTTTATCAAATCTATCCGAAGAGTTTTTATAGTCCGGAGGGCAAAGCGACCGGTACGTTGCGTGGGGTCACGGCCAAACTCGATTATCTGGCGGATCTTGGTGTCGATTACCTGTGGTTGACGCCGGTCTATGCCTCACCGCAAAACGATAATGGATATGATGTCAGTGACTATTACGCGATCGATCCCTCGTATGGAACGATGGATGATTTCGAGACGTTACTCGCAGAAACAAAACGACGTGGTCTGTCGGTCATGATGGATATCGTCGTCAATCACTGCTCGACGTCACACGCTTGGTTCGAAGAAGGACGTCATCCGGACAGTCTCTATCATGACTACTTCATTTGGCGCGAGACACCGAACGACTGGGTATCGAAGTTCGGCGGTCCTGCTTGGTCATTCGATGAGGTAGCTGGTAAGTATTACTTGCACCTGTTCGACAAGACGCAAGCGGACCTGAACTGGGAAAATCCCCGACTCCGGGAAGACGTTTACGCGATGATGCGCTTTTGGCGCGATAAAGGGGTCAGCGGCTTCCGACTCGACGTCATTAACTTGATCTCGAAGACGCCAGGGCTTCCCAATGATCCCGAGGGAGACGGACGTGCGTACTATACGGACGGACCAAACATTCATGACTACTTGCAAGAGATGAACGCAGCCGTTTTTGCCGGACACGATCTCTTGACGGTCGGTGAGATGTCGTCGACGTCGCTTGAACATTGTCTTCAATATTCTTCGCTCGAAAATCAAGAACTGAAGATGACGTTCAACTTCCATCACTTGAAGGTCGATTATCCGAACGGTGAGAAATGGACGGCTGCACCGTTTGACTTCAAGCAGTTGAAACAAATTTTCTCCGATTGGCAAACTGGCATGAACGGACAAGCATGGAACGCGATTTTTTGGTGTAACCATGACCAACCCCGCGTCGTCAGCCGGTTTGGTGACGACGTCGCGTATCGTGTTGAGAGTGCAAAGATGCTCGCGACAACGCTTCATGGCTTGCAAGGTACACCGTATATTTACCAAGGAGAAGAGATCGGAATGCCGAATCCGGACTTCACGAATCTGTCCGACTACCGTGATGTCGAGACATTGAGTGCCTATCAAGAAGCACGGACCAACGGCGTATCGGAAGAAGCAATTCTCGCTGCGATCCGTCAAAAATCACGCGATAACGCGCGGACACCGATGCCTTGGTCGGACGCCGTCAACGGTGGCTTTAGTACAAGTGAGCCGTGGATCCCGGTCTCGCCGACGTACGATCAAATCAATGTCGAGGCTGCTGTCGCAGACCCTGATTCGGTCTATCATCATTACAAACGGTTGATTCAACTCCGCAAACAGTATGACGTGCTCACGGACGGTTCATACCGGCTGTTGACACCGGACGATCCATCACTCTGGGCGTACGAACGCGCAACGAATGAAGAAGAATTACTCGTCGTCTCGAATTTCTACGGAACGGACACGACGTTTACGTTACCTCATGACGGATCGGACTATACGGTGTTGCTTCATAATTATCAGCAGATGCAGAGAGAGGGGTACACTTTAACGTTACGACCTTATGAATCACTGATGCTTTATCGTAAAAAGTGATTGAATGAGACGGAGCACACGCAAAAAAGAGAAGGTTGGTTTCCAAGGGATACCCTAGAAACCAATCTTCTCTTTTGTTGAATAGATATAGAATGTGAATGCCCATTCCTCGACTCCTACAGGAAAAGAAAGCATGGTACATGCTTTTGTCAGGGAAAGCGAGGGTGGCAGAGTCATTCGTTTTCAAAAATGATTTTTAAGCACTAGTTCCTTCCGAGTCTTTCATTTTCGCATGTTCTACGAAACTTTCCGATTCGCTTCTTCTCGTCTCAACTGTTCGCGGAACAGTCGTGTCTCAGCAATGACGACACCGGACAATCCAATCAAACCGATTAAGTTCGGAATCGCCATCAATCCATTAAAGACATCGGAAATCGCCCAGACCATGTTCAAGTTCGTCGTCATCGCACCCGCTCCGGCGACTAAGACGAACAGGATACGGTATGGGAGGATCGATTTTTGACCGAATAGATAATAGATTGATTTTTCGCCATAATACGACCAGCCAAGAACAGTCGAATAAGCAAACATGACGAGTCCAATCGTGACGATGTATTTTCCGGCAGGACCGAGGAAGACCTCGAAGCTTGCTGTCGTCAATTCAACGCCTTGTAACTTCGTATCAAGTTGTCCTCCCATGACGAGCGTCAAACCTGTGATCGAACAGACGACCAATGTATCTAAAAACACCTGCGTCATCGAAACGAGCGCTTGACGTCCTGGGAAGTCCGTTTTCGCTGCAGCGGCTGCAATCGGTGCTGAACCAAGCCCCGCTTCATTTGAGAAGACACCACGCGCGACACCATAACGAATCGCCGCCCCGATCGCGCCACCCGTAATTGCTTCGCTTGAGAACGTGCTGCTGAAGATCGTCGAAATCGCACCTGGAATCAAGTCATAGTTCATGACGAGAATCAGTAATCCACTTCCAACATAGAAGAAAATCATAAACGGAACAAACAAACTGACAACTTTACCGATTGATTTGACCCCACCAAGAATGACGACGCCTGTCAGTACCATCAATACGATCCCCGTCACGTAAAGTGGCACATCGAACGTTGATTTCATCGCGAGGGCGACCGAATTCGTCTGGACCCCGTTCCCGATCCCGAACGCAGCGATTGAAGCGAATGCGGCAAACAAGACACCCAGCCATTTCTGCTTCAGCCCACGCTCGAGATAATACATTGGCCCCCCTGCCATCTGTCCATTTTCATCAACGACACGGTACTTGACGGCAAGGATTGCTTCCGCATACTTCGTCGCCATCCCGAATAGACCGGACAACCACATCCAAACGATCGCACCCGGTCCGCCGAGGACGACGGCGGTTGCGACACCAACGATATTCCCCGTACCGACGGTCGCAGCCAGTGCCGTCATCAATGCTTGAAAGTGACTGATGTCGCCTTCCGACTTATCGTCCTGATGCTTTGAAAACGCGAGCTTCAGCGCATACGGTAGTTTGGTAATTTGAATGAATCCTAAGCGAATCGTCAAGTAAATCCCCGTACCGACCAACAGAATAAGTAACGGTGGTCCCCAAACAAGATTGGACACCGTACTGATCCAGTCACTAAATGAATTTCCCATTCGTGTTACCTCCCTTTATGAAATATGTAGTTCTTTACCATTTTTTCAGAATTTACTGATAATTGTCAAACTATTTTTTTATGAAACTATTTTGATACTTATTCATTTCAATAATATGAAGGAGATAGTCGTGATTCATACTTCACCGTCTCGGAACAACTGACGAAATCGTGAAATTTAATAATCAATAGGCTAAGAATAACGGAGCAACGATCACGGATACCGTTAACACAGCACACATCCTCCTGTTCACTACGATCGTTGTCATTGGAGTGTTCAGTGTAATCTTTATTATCTTGATTTTATAATCGATCTTCGGTCCTCTTCGCCAACTGCAGGCAAAACCTACGAACTTGCCACTCAAGACGATCGAACATTTGAATGCCGCGTCCGGTGGGGTGCTGTCCTTCATCGATACGAAAGTCGTCAATGACAATGATTTATTCGAAGCTATCTCGATTCAATACTAGGATGACGCTCAAGCATTCCGCGATATGCACGAACAGATTTCCGTCAGTCAAAAACAGACGGAAGCACTAAAAGAAGTTCTTCGTCAGTTCCAAGTCTCAAAAAAGTCCCCTCATCTTCATGGAAGAGAGGGGACTTCGATGTTTATTGTGCTGCATTCGATGTTTATTGTGCTGCACCTGTGAGCGGTTGTGCATCTTTTGCTTCCGCAGGTAATTTGATTTCGCTGATCTCATTGAATTTTGAGAACGTCGACTCGTTCTTCATATTGAACTCGGTATCTTTTTCAATCGCAAACACCATGTCCATATCGAGTGATTTCGGATAGAATGTTTTCGCATCATACGTCATCGTGTAATTCATTTTCTTGTAATCGATGCTGTCCATCGCATCTTTCATCTGTGCCATCTGTCCTGTCTGCTCGAGCGAATCCTTCATGAATGCTTTGAGGTCGTCCCCTTTTAGTTTGACGTCGATTTGATAAACGTCACCCTCTTTTTTGGCGGTCCAGTTGTCTTTGTACTTTTTCAGTAGCTTGAGATTTTGATCCGTCGATGCCGATGACTCCATCGCCTCAACCATATCACCTAGCTCCGAGACATCTTGAACGAGCCATTGTCCGTTTTGCGATAGATACATCTTATCGTCGACGATATAGCTCTCGATCGACATGTCCTTACCGTCCTGTGGATTTTTCATCGTCATCGTCTGATGCATCGTAAGCGGCTTCTGGATGATATCGGCTGATACCTTCTGATCTACTGCCATCTCACCTGCTTTTGAATTGACTGTCCCCTCCATGTGGAACGATTTAATATCTTTTTGAGCGGCTGTCGCTTTATTCAGTAATTCCGTATTCGAGAGTTCCCCCGACTTCGTCGAACCAGACCCACTGCCACTACCCGAATCCGTCTGCCCATCTTGACATCCAGCTAGTCCAATCGATGCTGCGACGATCCCAGCTGCTACCCACCTTGTTTTCTTCATATTCATTTCCTCCTTTATACGCGTTACCCTGATTTACGAAAAACATTGGAAAATGTTTCAAAGTTTCTTTATTACCTCATTACCGTTCTTCTTCAAAACAAATCCTCATATTTCAAATCTACTATTCTTTTTTTGAAATTTGATTTATCACCTGCAAAATGTCCACAAAAAAATAGGATGACGGAAACTTCCGTCACCCTATCCTTATTTCGTTAGATCGTGCGTAAAAGATTTGCCATCTCAATCGCGGAAACGGCAGCTTCGTAGCCTTTATTTCCAGCTTTCGTACCGGCACGTTCGACCGCTTGCTCGATCGAATCTGTCGTCAGGACACCGAAGATGATGGGTACGCCTGTATCACGCGACGCACTCGCGACACCTTTCGCGACTTCGTTACAGACATAGTCATAGTGTGATGTTGCTCCGCGGATGACGGCACCCAGTGTGATGACCGCATCATACTTACCGCTTTTCGCTAACTTTTCCGCAACGAGTGGAATTTCAAATGCTCCAGGAACCCACGCCGTATCGACAGCATCCGCCGCAACACCGTGACGACGGAACGCGTCGTTTGCTCCTCCGACGAGTTTTGATGTGATCAATTCATTAAAACGTGCTGCGACGATTGCGACGCGTAGTCCTTCTCCTGTTAAGAAACCTTCGTAAATCATGATGTGTGTCCTCCTTGGATATCGAGCCAGTGCCCGAGTTTCGTTTGTTTTGTTTTCAGATAACGCTGATTTTCCGGTTCAACGGGTACTTGATGGGGAACACGTTCGATGACTTCAATCCCCTCTTGCTCGAGCACCCGTTGTTTGTCTGGATTGTTCGTCATCAAGCGAATCTTCGTCACGCCAAGATCACGCAACATGTTGGCCGCGACCGTATAATCACGCATGTCTGTCGGATAACCGAGTGCATGGTTCGCTTCGACTGTATCGAGTCCTTGTTCCTGCAACTCGTACGCTTTCAACTTCGCCATCAGACCGATGCCGCGTCCTTCCTGACGTAGATACAAGACGGCTCCACCTTCTCGTTCGATTCGCTCAAGTGCCGAATCGAGTTGTGGACCACAATCGCAACGTTTCGAACCGAAGACATCCCCTGTCAGACATTCCGAGTGCAGACGGACGAGCATCCCATCGTGCGCTTCACCGGATAAGACGGCGACATGTTCTTTCTTATCTTGCGTCGTATAGCCGACCATCCGGAAAGCTCCGAATGTCGTCGGAAGCAACACTTCCGCTTCCCGCGTCAATGGACGCTCGAGATACGCGACGAGTGCCTCGATCGTGATCAGTTTTAAGTCGTGTTCTTCCTTATAGAGAAGCAAATCATCCACCCGTGCCATCGTGCCATCTTCCTTGATGATTTCACAAATGACGGCAATCTCATCGCTACCGGCAAGACGGGCAAGGTCAACACCTGCTTCCGTATGTCCGCGTCGTTCCCGAACACCGCCCTCTTTTGCGATCAACGGGAAGATGTGACCCGGTCGTTTGAAGCGCTCCGGTCCATCCGTCAGCATCCGCTGGATCGTTAGCGAACGCTCTTCGGCACTGATGCCGGTCTTCGCTTCTTCATGATCAATGCTGAGCGTGAATGCCGTACCGTGCGGGTCCGTATTATTGTCCGTCATCGGCGAGAGATGTAATCGCTCTGCCACATATGGACTAACCGGAACACAGACGAGTCCTTTTCCATACGTAATCATGAAGTTGATGTTTTCTGGTGTCGCGTGTTCTGCGAGCATGACGAGATCGCCCTCATTCTCACGATCCTCGTCATCACAGACGATGATCGGTCGTCCGTTCTTCAAATCTTCTATCGCGTCTTCAATCAAGTCGAATCCGTTCATTACATGTCGCCTCCTAAGAATGCTGCCCAGTCCGTCTGTTTCTCATGTTGCGTGAAATGATAGAGATGTTTCGCCATCATGTCACACTCAATATTGACGACTGCGCCGCTTGCCAATCGATCAAACGTCGTCACTTGACGGGAATGCGGAATCAATGAAATCGAGATCGTTTCCGAGGTGACGCGTTGCAAGGTCAGGCTCGTGCCGTTGATCGCGATTGATCCTTTTGGAATGCAATACTTTTGCCACGATCCGACATCAAACGTATACACCATCGCTTCTCCGTCCGGTCGCCGACTGATTAGTCGTGCCGTCCCGTCGATGTGCCCACTGACGAAATGTCCACCGAACCGACCGTCTGCCGGCATCGCCCGTTCGAGTTGCAACGGGTTTCCGACCCGGTACGTGCCGAGTGCTGTCGAACGAATCGTGTCATGGACAGCATCCGCCGTAAAACCGGTTGGGCTCATTGACGTGACCGTCAAACAAATCCCGTCGACGGCGATGCTGTCACCAATCTTCGTTCCTTCGAGCACCCGGTGCGCTTCAATTTCAAGTGCTAATCCATTCGGTCGCGGAATCTTTCGTTTTAAGGTCCCGACTTCCTCAATCAATCCGGTGAACATATCGTCTCCTCCTTTCGGATGTACGTCAGATGGAGATCCGGTCCGACCGTTTCAACCTGATCGATTTGAAAACGTTCTTCGATATCATGTCGTCCGTTCCAGGCAGTCCCTTCAAAAATCGACGGGGCTTGGTAGACTTCAATCCGATCGACGAGATCTGCTTCAAAGAATGCGGCTTGAATCGTCGGTCCACCTTCAATTAAAACGCTGCGGATGTCTTGTTCGTATAAGCGTTTAAGAATCGCTTCCGGCGTCTCATATTCACCGACGAGCACCGTCACTTGATCATGACTTATCCGAGGAACACTCGTCAGCCAGTACGTTGGATTTTTTCCATCGCAAAAGACTTGCGCGGTCTCTGGCACCCGACCACGGCGATCGACGATTACTCGAATCGGCTCGATACCTGACACTGCGCGTAAAGTCAGTGCTGGATCATCGACGAGCACCGTTTCACTTCCGACGAGGATCGCATCATGGCGACCACGCAGGGCGCGACCATTCGCGCGTGCTTCTTCTGACGTGATCCAGCGCTGTTCCCCCGTTGCCGCGATCCCGTTCATCGTCTGAGCGATTTTGACGGTCACGGTCGGACGTTTCCGTTCGATCGTTTTCCAAAATGTCTCGTAGAGGACTTCCGCTTCATGCCGTAACAAGCCGACTTCGACTTCGATTCCCGCGTCTTGAAGCCGTTTGATCCCTGAACCAGCGACAATCGCATGTTTGTCTTCCGTTGCGACGAAAACCCGTTTGATCCCGGCTTGTAGAATCGCTTCCGTACATGGTGGTGTCTTACCATGATGGTTGCATGGCTCAAGCGTCACGTAGAGATCAGCACCACGGGCGGCCTCTCCTGCCATTCGCAAGGCTTCGACTTCCGCGTGCGGACCACCGGCAAACCGGTGCGCACCAAAACCGATGATGCGTCCTTGTTTGACGATGACACAGCCGACACTTGGATTCGGACTTGTTTGTCCGTTTAACATATGTGCTAATTGCATGGCATAACTCATCATCTGTGACATCGCGTTCACTCCTTTCAAATAAAAAAGACGCCCCTTGAAAAAAGGGCGTCTGTATAGAAGGGTTCACGAAATACACGGTTCGCCTTCTGCTTTTTCGCATGCAGAAAGAGACCATCTCCTGAAAACATTTTTTCAGAAAACAGCTTGAATCGCGTCGTTTCGTTCTTCTCCCATCCGGACTTTACCGTCGGCCCTGGAATCTCACCAAGTCAGCCATGATGCGTACATCACGGGTCGCGGGCTCGTCGATCGATCGATCGCATCACCGCCGGTTGGGATTTTCACCCTACCCCGAAGAACTGGATTATTGAGTTATACAACTTTAGCCTAGCATATCTTTTTCAAGAAAACAAAGCGCAAATGTTTCGGTATTGGCTCTTTTATGATTTCGTTCCACTTCTGTTACCCCTCCCCAATTCGTGATCTATTGGATACTAAAAATGACTGGAGCACCTGATATCAGTGCGTCCAGTCATTGTGTTCCGGTTACAAATACCCGTTCTTCCGGTCGTGGAATTCTTGGGCAATCGCTCCGCGTGTCCGTTCATCAGCGAGGACGCGAAGTGCTGTCCGTGCGAGGATTTTAGCGCCTGCGATCAACGCTTCATCCCCCGCTTCTGAACGGGCGGCTTCTTTGAATGCTTCTGTATGCGCGACGAGATCGTCCGGACCAATCTTGATATACGGATGGATTGTCGGGATGACTTGACTGATGTTACCCGCGTCCGTCGATCCAAGACCCGGTCGTTCGTCGAGGTGCACGATTTGCCCAAGCGCCTCTGCTTCTTCTTGGAAGAGACGATCAAACGTCCGGTTGAAGACGAGATTGTCGACTTCATTTTGGAAAGCGATGACGTCAAGCGTCGCCCCGGTCGCAAGTGCCGCACCTTGCGCGACCGCTTTGACTTTCTCCGTGACGGCATTCAGCCGTTCCCGTGTCGTCGCCCGAATGAAGAAACGTGCTTTTGCGTATTCCGGAATGATGTTCGGCGCATCGCCACCATGCGTGATGATCCCGTGGATCCGGACATCGTCCGGTAACTGCTGACGTAAGGCGTTGATCCCATTGAAGAGCTGAATGACAGCGTCGAGAGCGTTGATACCTTCTTCCGGTGTCGCCGCTGCGTGCGCGGGACGACCCGTAAAGGCAAAATCGAGCGGATCGACCGCAAGAGAGGATCCCGTGATCCGCGTTTGTCCGGACGGATGGACCATCAAGGCCGCATCGATTCCTTCAAGCAACTGGTGTTTGACGAAACTGCCTTTCGCACTTCCGTTCGGCCCACCTTCTTCGGCTGGCGTTCCAAGCACGACGACACTCCCACCGACTTCATCAAGCACTTTGCTGACCGCGATCGCCGCTGCGACACTCGTCGTTCCGATGATATTATGACCGCATGCGTGTCCGATGCCCGGCAACGCATCGTACTCAGCGAGAAAGGCAATTGTCGCGCCAGGTCGGTCGCTTGACTTCTTCGCGAAGAACGCGGTCTCGTGCCCTGCGACGCCGAGTTCTACTGTAAAGCCTTCTGCCGTCAAACGCTCTGCATGTAGCCGCGAAGCAAAGAATTCCTCGTTACCGATTTCCGGCGTCGCATGAATCCGGTGGCTCGTCTCAAGATACGATTCCCGTTTTTGTTCGATGTCCTGTTCAATCGTCTCTACCCATGTCGTGCGTACTGGTGTCGTCATGCTATCCACTCTCCTTTAGAATTTATTCGCCGATGTCGCTTAGTGGAACGAACGTCGGGATCGAGCTACCTTTATATTCTTTTTTGATGAAAGCCGCGACATCTTTTTGTTGGTAAAGCGACGCGATCTTTTTCAGTTCTTTTTTGTTCTTGTCTTCCGTCCGTGTCGCGATGATGTTGATGTATGGTTTTGCTGTCTCGTTCTCATGGACGATCGAGTCCTTGATCGGATTTAGTCCTGCGTCAACAGCAATACCGTTATTGATGATCGATGCAGCGACGTCCGGTAAGACGCGTGGCGTTTGTCCAGCGACGATCGGAACGATTTTCAGTTTCTTCGGATTTTCAACGATCTTATCGACCGATCCATTGCCGTCGAAGTCGTCCGGTAATTTGATCAAACCTGCTTCTTGTAGTAACAAGAAGGCACGTCCCATGTTCGTCGCTTCGTTCGGAACAGCGATTTTGCCACCGACTGGAATATCTTTGACGTCCTTATATTTATCTGAGTAAATGCCCATCGGTGCAATGACGGTCGTCGCAATCGGTGACAGCTTCAACTTATGTTCCTTCTTGAAGGCGTTGAAGTAGGAAATCGTCTGGAAGGCATTGGCGTCGATCTCACCCTCAGCCAGTGCCATGTTCGGCTGGACATAATCGGAGAACTTGACGAGCTCGATTTTGATGCCCTCCTTTTCCGCTTTTTTCGCGACGTAATCCCATACTTGAGTGTCTGAACCGCTGACCCCGAGCTTGATCGTCTTTTCTTCTTCTCCTGATGCTGAGCACCCGGCAAATAAAATCGTCGTTAATGTTGCTCCAATCGCTACTGCTTTTTTCATGGCTGAATCGCTCCCTTGATTAATGTCTTCTGATTTTTCGTGCGACGATGTTGCCTGTCGTCTGTAAGCCTTGGACTAAGATAACGAGAATCCCGACCGTGATGATCATGACTTTCGTGTCGAACCGTTGATAACCGTACGTAATTGCTAAGTCACCCAAACCGCCACCACCGATGGCGCCTGCCATCGCCGACGCCCCGATCAAGCCGACTGTTGCAATCGTTAAATTAAGGATTAGTGAACCGAGTGCTTCCGGCAGAAGGAAGCGGAAAATCGTTTGGAATGGCGTCGCCCCCATCGCTTCTGCTGCCTCAAGGACGCCTTTATCGACTTCAAGTAACGAGCTCTCGATCAGACGCGCCATGTACGGTGCGGCGTAAAAGACGAGCGGGACGATGGCGGCTTCGGTTCCGATCGACGTCTGGACGATCAACCGTGTCAACGGGATGATCGCAACAAGTAAGATGATGAACGGAATTGAACGGAAGATATTGACGATACTGTTGAAGAATGTGAACAGCGGGACGTTCTCGAGCAATGCCCCTTTCCGGGTGACGACGAGCAGGATGCCGAGTGGTAAACCGATCAAAGTCGAAAATAATAACGACACTGACACCATCGTCATCGTCTGCAAAAATGCTGTCCAGATATCACTGTAGTTAACTAGCATCAGCAAGCACCTCCTCGACGGTCACCTGTGCCTGATCGATGTACTGTAAGGCCCGTTTTACTTCGATTGTTTCACCGATCAGTTCAACAAGTAATGTACCGAACGGTGTTTCCTGTAACTCCGTGATGCTACCGTGCAGGATGTTGACATCGACGTCGAAGCGTTTTGCGACTTGCGATAAGAGTGGTTGCCCGGTGTGATGTCCGAGAAAATGAATCTTATAGATCGGATGCGCATTCCGTGACTCGATCAACTGACGAATTGATGCCGGAATTTCATCATGCATGACGGAGCGGACGAAGTTTTTCGCTGTCTCGGTCTGCGGATTCGAAAAGACATCAAAGACTGTTCCTGACTCGATCAGCTTCCCAGCTTCGATGACGGCGACCCGGTCACAAATCTCCCGGATGACGCCCATCTCATGGGTGATCAAGAGAATGGTGATCCCGTATTCCGCATTGATGCGTTTTAATAACTGGAGAATATGATGTGTCGTCTGAGGATCGAGTGCTGACGTCGCTTCGTCACATAAGAGCACGGATGGTTGCGTCGCTAGTGCCCGGGCGATGCCGACACGTTGCTTTTGTCCGCCGGATAATTGATCCGGGTAATGATCCGCCTTGTCCGCGAGATCGACGAATTCGAGTAATTCCGTCACCCGGCGACGAATCTCGTCTTTCTTGATACCTGCGAGAACGAGTGGTTTCGCAACGTTCGTAAAGACCGTGTTTGCATTCAATAGATTGAAGTGTTGAAAGATCATCCCGATCCGCTGTTTCGCTTGGCGTAATTTTTTTGGTGATAGTTGTGTTAAATCCTCCCCGTCGACCGTCACTGTTCCTGACGTCGGTCGTTCTAACAGGTTGACGCAGCGGAGCAATGAACTTTTCCCGGCACCGCTAAAGCCGATGACACCGAAGATTTCGCCTTTCTCGATCGTCAGGTCGACACCGTCGAGTGCTGCGATCGTCTGATCCTTCGTGACGTACGTTTTTTTGACTTGATGAAATGCAATCATTCCGTTTTCCCCCTTCATTCAACAAAAAAGGTCCCTTCTTGAGAAACAAGAAGAGACCTGGATCCGCACAGTGGCAGAATCCACTCCACTCATCTCTCAGACATCTGTCTGATGGAATTGGCACAGTGCTCATAATGAGTCTGTTGCCGAGGTTTCGTAGGGCCAGTCCCTCCACCTCTCTGGATAAGTATTGCGGTATGAAATTCGTATGTGTGTTGTTGCGTTGTTGCTTATGTCGTAAAACTAATTTTTACATTACGGGTCGAACCTTTAAAAGTCAACCAACTTTGCAAAAATAATCCATTTGGCGCATATCGATTGAGTCATAAGTTATGAGTTAGCTGAAAGAACAAATCACGATTCGTCCAGAACGATTTGACAAGGCATTTTCGGTCGTGCTACCATCGTTTCAATGATTAATCCGACAATTCCAATATGATATTTATCAAGAGTGAACGAGAGACCTGGCTCTATGACTTCACGGCAACCTGCAATCTGTAAGGTGCTCCGACCAGCAAAGCGCGGCTTTGGATGATACGGTGAAAAACTCGTGGGCGTCCAAGCAATGACGTTGACGAGTTTTTTTCACGAATGGAGGAAAAATAGTAATGATGAACTATCCTGTATTGACTGGTGCTGAAGCATTTTATCTTCAAGGTGGACCGATCGGCATTTTAATCTGTCATGGTTTTAATGCGACCCCGCAAAGTGTTCGGGATGTCGGTGAGGCATTTGCTGCTAAAGGATTCACTGTCTATGCTCCACGTTTGCGTGGTCACGGGACGAACGTCCGTGAGTTCGAACAATCGACTGCTCGATGTTGGAAGCAGAGCCTGCAAGACGGCTATGCACGTTTACAAGAAACATGCGATCAAGTCTTCGTCATCGGTCAATCAATGGGCGCGACGCTCGCACTATCGCTCGCCGCTGACGGGATTCCATTTTCAGGCATCATTACGATCAATGCCGCTCTCTCCGTTCCGTCTTATGAAGCACTGTCGTTTGAAGATGGTCCACAATACCTACCTGAAGGGGCACCGGATATCAAACGGTCTGCTTTCGAAATCATCTATGACCTCGTTCCGAGTCGTTGTGCATTCGAACTCGTCCGCTTGATGGATGAGACGAAAGGACGCCTTGGATCAATCCTTCTACCGACATTGATTCTTTACTCGGCGACCGATCACGTCGTTCCGCCGTCGAGCTCGGATTATCTGCATCAGCATATCGGGACGAATGATAAACGAAGCTACTGTCTCCTCAACTCGTACCACGTCGCGACCCTCGATCATGATCAGGATTTGATCGTGCGTGAGACGATTCGTTTCATCGAACGCTCGAGCCGTTTCTCACAAGAAACGGGATAATAAAAAAAACAGCTATTCGTCTTCACTTAGAAGCGAACAGCTGTTACATCAAAGGACGACCATCATCGGTTCGTCTTTTTTGTTTATCCTTTTTGGTGTTGCATCGTTTGGAGCGGCTTCGGCTTTCCTGGCACTTCATGGCAGTGGCGGCACCGTGGCTCATACGATTCTGAAGCGCCGACTAAAATGATCGGATCATCATAGTTCGCTGGTTTTCCATCAATCAAACGTTGTGTCCGGGAAGCCGGATCGCCACATGAGAGACAGATCGCCTGAAGTTTTGTCACAAATTCTGCGCGCGCCAGTAATTCCGGCATCTTGCCAAATGGCTCTGCCCGGAAATCCTGATCGAGTCCTGCACAAATGACGCGTTTTCCGTCTTGCGCAAGTGCTTCGATGACTTGAACGATCTCATCATCAAAGAATTGAACTTCATCAATTCCGACAATTTGTGTTTCTTGCGCTACTGCTGCATAGAGATCACGACTCGTCGCCATTGGAATCGCCACGACGGAATTTCCGATGTGAGAGACGACATGCTCTTCATGGTACCGGTCATCGATTGCCGGCTTGAATACTTGAACGGGCAGTTTGCCGTACTGTGCCCGTCTGACACGACGAATCAACTCTTCCGATTTCCCGGAAAACATACTGCCACAAATTACTTCGATCCAGCCGTACTGATTTATTACATGCATCATCGTCCGACACCGTCCTCTAAAAATAGTCACTTTAACGAGTATAGCTCGAAACGGTATTGAGAAAAAGGGTTGACTTCCGGAAATCAAAATTCATTTTTTCTTTACCTAGAATTTTTGTCCTTTCATTCCAACCTTCATCCATTTCCTGTACACTAAAGAAGAAGATTCTCGCGAAAGAAGGTGTCCCCGATTCATCATCTCTTACATGACATTCTGCACCAATATGGCGCCCTTGGTCTTTCCGTCCTTCTCGCAGGTGGTATCGTGGGATTGCCGGTTCCTGATGAGACCTTGCTCGTCCTGTCCGGTTTTTGGATGCATCAAGGCAATCTACCGCTGTTCGGTACGATTCTTGCCGCTTACGCTGGCAGTTGCATTGGAATGACGATTAGCTACGTGCTGGGCTTAAAACTCGGCATGCCCCTGTTGCATCGCGTCGGACCAAAGATGCGCATCTCAGAAAAACACATTCTCTCCGCTGAAGCCGGATTTCGTCGTTACGGCAAATCGGTCTTGATCATCGGTTACTACATACCTGGTCTTCGCCAACTCTCTGCCTTTTTTGCAGGTGTTTCAAAAATGCCGTTTCGCATTTTTGCGAGTTACGCGTATACAGGTGCTTTGATTTGGGTCAGTGTGTTCTTGGGCGCCGGCTACTTTGTTGGTCGTCATATCTCGTTCCATAAAATCGTCGACTACATCTTGGCACATCCAGATGCTATGCCGTACTTGATCGGGATCGTCGGCGGGATTGCTTTCTCGTTCGTCTTAAAGACGTACCTTACGTACCGTTCGCAATTCAGTCTATACAAAAACAGCCTGCTTCCGTAATGGAGGCAGGCTGTTTTTTAAGAACCGGCAAGTAATTACTTGCGGCCGTATTTTTTGTTGAAGCGATCGACACGACCATCTGCCGCGTTGAACTTTTGACGACCTGTGTAGAATGGGTGCGAGTCTGAAGACACATCCACACGGATGAGTGGGTACTCGTTACCATCTTCCCAAGTGATCGTTTCGTTCGAAGAACGAGTAGAACCGCTTAAGAATTTGTACTCAGTCGTTGAATCCATAAATACTACTTTGTTGTAGTTAGGGTGAATTCCTTGTTTCATGGTTGATTTCTCTCCTTCCGCCCTGGTCCATTTGCTGAGCCAGAGTAAGTTACCTTCCTATACTAAACGATTTTTTTACGCGTCGCAATAGTTATTTTTCCGTCGTCGTTTCCTTCTTGACGGTACGCGGTTTAGCAGGTGCACGTCGGACCGTCTTCTTCTTTTCTTTCTCAAGTTCAGCAAAAAATTCTTCATTATTTTTCGTGTCGCGAATCTTACGCAGGAACGTATCGACGAACTCGTTCGACTCGTTCATCGTCCGACGAATCGTCCAGAGCACATCGAGTTGCTCTTTCGGAAGCAAGAGTTCTTCCTTCCGCGTACCTGATTTGCGAATGTCGATTGCCGGGAAGATTCGGCGTTCCGACAGCTTACGATCGAGATGTAGCTCCATGTTTCCTGTTCCTTTGAATTCCTCATAGATGACGTCATCCATGCGGGATCCCGTCTCGACGAGTGCCGTCGCAAGAATTGTCAAACTGCCACCATGTTCGATGTTTCGCGCCGCACCAAAGAACCGTTTTGGTTTGTGGAACGCTGCTGGGTCAATCCCCCCTGAAAGCGTCCGTCCGCTTTGCGGCACTGTTAAGTTATACGCACGAGTCAAACGCGTGATCGAATCCATCAAGATGACGACATCTTTTTTATGTTCGACAAGTCGCATCGCCCGTTCAAGGACAAGTTCAGAAATCCGCACATGGTTGTCCGGTGTTTCGTCGAACGTTGAACTGACGACGTCTGCTCCCGGAACTGAACGCTCGATGTCAGTTACCTCCTCTGGTCGCTCATCGATCAATAGAATGATCAGCTCGACATCCGGATGATTCTCTTGAATCGAGTTCGCGATTTCTTTGAGGAGTGACGTCTTCCCTGCTTTTGGTGGTGCGACGATCAAACCGCGTTGTCCAAACCCAACCGGTGCAATCATATCCATGACACGAACCGATAAATGACGCGGCTCTGTCTCAAGACGCATTAAACGATCCGGATAGATCGGTGTCAGCGCCGGGAAGAACAAACGGTTACGCGCTGTATCCGGTGCTTCGCCGTTGACGGCTTCCACACTAAGTAACCCTTGGAAACGTTCGTTTTCCTTCGGTGGGCGTACTTTACCTGTGACGACATCACCATTACGTAGATTGAAGCGTCGGATTTGAGAAGCGGCGATATAGATATCTTCAGAGGATTGGGAATAATTGATAGGGCGAAGGAAGCCGAAGCCACCATCGTTTTGCATTTGTGGATTACCAGGGATGACTTCAAGTACCCCTTCGAGGAAATAAAGACCTGTTGATTCCGCCTGTGCTTTTAGAATCTTGAACATCAACTCACGCTTACGGGCTTCCCGATATTGCGGGACATTCTTCGTCTTTGCGATTTCATATAATTCTTTTAATGTCAGCTGGCTCAATTGAGCCAAAGTATAGGAACGTTCAGATTTATCTTTTTTATCAGTTGTTGGCATGTTTTTCACCTATTCTTTATAAATTCAACTGCATTCAGCATACTTCCATACATACATCAGGAGGTATGTAATTTCTTTCGTGAACTAAAGGTATCATATTTTTTTAAATTCGTCGTCAACAATCCTTTGCGTTTCTTACTTTGTAATATTCAAGGATATTATTTCAGTTATGTTACAAAAGCATCTATTTTGTCTTCTAACTGAAAAAACGTTTTTAAGGGCGCGCATGCTAAGATATTCCTGCAGACAAAATTCTTACACAGTTGTAAGGTTCACTGCTTAATTACACACTTAATGATTTCATCATATAACTTACGGACGCAACACACTACATTAAAACGGAGGAATTCTTAACATGAAACGTTTTCTAGCATCGATCGCGACAGCAGCCTTAGTGGTTTCAGGTTTCACATCAGTGGGTACAGGTAAAGTTGAAGCAGCAACAGTCACGAAAGTCAAGATCACGGACAACGGTCTTCGTGTTCGGACAGCTCCTTCTACGAAAGCAAGCATCGTCGGGAAAGTCAACGCTGGTCAAGTCTTTACATACAAAGGCAAATCAGGCAGCTGGACAAAAATCTCATACGGCGGTAAAACACGTTATGTCTTCTCACAATACACAAAGACATACAAATCATCTTCAAGCGCTAAAAAATCAACGAGCACATCTTCTAAACGGACGAAAATCCTGAACGAAGCAGCGAAACATAAAGGTACACCATACGTATGGGGCGGAACGACGACTCGTGGATTCGACTGCTCTGGTTTCACAAGCTACGTTTACAAGAAAGCGGCTGGTAAAACATTGCCACGTACGTCTTCTTCACAATATTCTTCTTCTAAGAAAGTCAGCGTTTCAAGCGTACAACCAGGAGATCTTGTCTTCTTCTCACACGGTAGCGGCATTCAACACGTCGGGATCGCAACAAGTAAGTCAAGCATGGTTAACTCAGAAACAGGTGGCGTTAAATACTCAAGCTTCAAATCAGGGTACTGGGGTTCACGCCTTGTCGGCGCAGGATCTTACCTTTAATTCATCATCTCAAAGCGGTTGAGCATTGGCTCGATCGCTTTTTTTCATCTCATTCAATTCATAAGAAGGAAATAGGATGCATGTCTTCATCACAGGTGCTTCAAGAGGTCTTAGTCGTGAATTCGCTTATCTGTACGATAATGAAATCACGTCCTGCTCGTCAAACGTGAGACAATGCTCTTCAAAACGAAATTTCATGTCGAGCGATTTGGAGGCACTGCAATCTTCCCATACGATTTAACGAAGCGGAAAACGTTAGCACATTTCCTTTTCCTCTAGGAGTTGAGGATGAACGTCTTGATTCCTAGAAACATAGCAAAAAGAGTTGGTGTTTCGGAAATTATCCGAAACACCAACTCTTTTTTATCGATCAAGTCCTCATGTATGAGTCCGTCTCTTTTACTTAATGACAAGCTTCGGTTTTTTCTTAAACGAGTGAATGCCTTCAACGAAACGAACCGTTCCGGATTTCGCACGCATGACGACAGAGTGTGTCTGACCGCCTTGTGCCGTGAACTGGACACCTTTCATCAACTCACTGTCCGTGACCCCTGTCGCAGCAAAGATACAGTCGTCTCCTGCGACGAGATCGTCCATCATGAGAATCTTCGATGGATCTTCGATGCCCATCTTCTTACAACGTTCGATCTCGGCATCGTCTGCTGGTAACAAGCGCCCTTGGAGCTCTCCACCGAGACACTTCAAGGCAACGGCAGCAAGAACGCCTTCCGGTGCGCCACCTGAACCGAGCAAGATATCAATCCCTGTATGCGGGAACGCCGTATTGATCGCACCAGCAACGTCACCGTCACCAATCAAGCGAATCCGTGCCCCTGTTGCCCGAATCCGTTGAATGATTTCTTCATGACGTTCGCGATCAAGGATCGAGACGACGACGTCTTCGATTTCCTTGTTCTTCGCCTTTGCGACGGCTGCGATGTTTTCTTCAATCGTCGCATCCAGACTGATGTGTCCTGCTGCTTCTGGACCAACTGCAATCTTATCCATGTACATGTCCGGTGCATGGAGTAAATCTCCCGCATCCGCAACAGCGAGGACAGCAAGTGCGCCCCATGTTCCTTTTGCGACGATATTCGTTCCTTCGAGCGGATCGACAGCGACGTCAAGTCGTGGTCCATACCCATTTCCTAGCTTTTCTCCAATGTAAAGCATCGGTGCTTCATCCATCTCGCCTTCCCCGATGACGACGGTTCCTTTCATCGGAATCGTATCGAAGACATCACGCATCGCGCTTGTTGCCGCATCATCCGCTTCATTCTTCAATCCTTTTCCCATCCAGCGTGCAGAGGCAAGTGCTGCCGCCTCCGTGACGCGTACAAGTTCCATTGATAGACTTCTCTCCATGTGTATGTCCCCTCTCCCTTGTTACAAATCGGTCAAATCGTTTCACGCCATACGAGGGCGCCTAGTTCCTTCAACTTCTGATCAAATCGTTCGTAACTCTGGTCAAGCACTTTCGCGTGGTGCAATGTCGTCTCCCCTGAAGCGAGAAGTCCCGCCAAGACAAGTGCTGCGCCACCGCGTGGATCTGGTGCCTCGATTTCCGTACCGAGTAAGGATTCGCCACCACGAATGATGATCGAAGCGTCTTCATGCGTGATTCGGGCGTTTAAGCGCCGTAACTCCTGTACATGTCGGAAACGTTGCGGGTACAACTTATCGACAACGATACTCGCTCCTTTCGCTTGCAACAACGCTGCCGAGATGACAGGTTGTAGATCGCTTGGGAATCCACCGTAGTGGAAGACACGAATATCGACCGGCTTCGCCTCATGAAATGTCGCCGTGACGGAATCATCTGTCACTTCGATCAACGCACCATACCGCTCGAGTTTTTGGATAACGCTCTCGAGATGGAGCGGAATGACGTTATCGACGGTGACGCGCCCAAGTGCCGCGCCCATCGTCAAAAACGTTCCTGCTTCCATCCGGTCTGGAATCAAGGTATGCCGGCAACCACTCAGGCGTGAGACACCTTTGATTCGAATCTCATCCGTTCCTGCCCCTTTGACATTTGCTCCCATGTTCGTCAGCATCGTACTGACGTCGATGACTTCTGGATCATAGGCAGCGTTTTCGATGACAGTCGTTCCTTCGGCGAAAACAGCGACGAGTAAAGCACTGATCGTCGCTCCGAATGACGGAAGATCGAGATAGATTCGGTTTCCGACGAGACGGTCGACGCGCATGTAATGGACGCCCTGCTCGTTACGTACGGAAACACCGAGACGCTCCAGTGCTTTGATGTGTAAATCAATCGGTCGTGGTCCGATGGCATAACCCCCAGGCAGACCGACGACTCCTTGTTTGAATCTGGCCGCCAGAACGCTCATAAGGTAGATCGATCCGCGTAACTTGCGCGTCTCCGCACCAGTTAACGGCATCGATTCAACCCGACTTGGATCAATCGTCACCATATCGCCTTGACGTGTCACGACCGTGCCGAGCGTCTCTAAAATCTCGATCATTGTCGCGACGTCGCCAATTTCCGGCACGCCTTCTAGAACGACCGTCTGATCCGTCAGTAGAGCTGCAGCAAGACACGGAATGGCGCTTTGCTTCGAACCACTGATTGATACGGTTCCTTCTAGGCGTTGTTGCCCTACGATATGCAAAATGTCCACGTTCCATCAACCTTTCTCTTCGCTACGATTATTGCTGCGTTTTTTCCCAGTCCGCGAGGAACTTTTCAATTCCTTGCGTCGTGAGTGGGTGGTGTGTGAGTGACTCGATGACCGAGAATGGAATCGTCGCGATGTCGGCGCCCGCAAGAGCAGCGTTCGTCACATGAACCGGGTTCCGGACCGATGCCGCAATGATTTGTGTCGGAATATCATGTACGACGAAAATTTGAGCAATCGTCTCGACGAGGCCCATTCCATCTTGGCCGATGTCATCTAGACGACCGAGGAATGGTGATACGTATGTCGCACCAGCACGGGCTGCGAGTAATGCTTGGTTCGGATTGAAGATCAATGTGACGTTCGTCGTGATCTTCTCTTTTGAAAGTGCTGCGACCGCTTCGAGTCCGGCCGGAGTCATCGGAACCTTAACCGTAATGTTCGGTGCGATCTGGGCAAGTTCCTTCCCTTCGCGAATCATTCCTTCTGCATCAAGCGCGATGACTTCAGCGCTGACAGAGACATCTCCGACGATTTCACAGATTTCACGAAGTCTTGTATGGAAATCGACGCCTTCCTTAGCGACGAGCGATGGATTCGTCGTGACACCATCTAAAATCCCCATTTTATGTGCTTTCTTGATGTCCTCTACGTTTGCTGTGTCAATGAAAAATCTCATCTTTCTCGTTCCCCTTTCATCCCTTGAAATCGCTTACGACTCTATTATAGGTTTTTTTCACGAGAAGTCCTACTGTTTTCCATTAAATACACGTTCACATGATATGAAAAAAGCACGGTAGACCGAAGTCTACCGCACTTTAAAGAGGAGTCGATTAAGCTTTGTTGCTTGAACCGAACTCACGCATCTTACCGATGACAGTTTGTTTGATTGCTTCACGACCTGGTGCGATGAATACGCGTGGGTCATATGCTTCTGGTTTCTCAGCTAACACTTCACGAACGACTTTCGCGAATGAGATTTGGTTCTCTGTGTTAACGTTGATTTTTGAAGTTCCGAGTGAGATCGCTTTTTCGATATCGTGTGTCGGAATTCCAGTTCCACCGTGAAGAACGAGTGGGAGGTTTGTAGCGTCACGGATTTCTTCCATCTCTTTGAATCCGAGGTTTGGTTCACCTTTGTATGGTCCGTGAACAGAACCGAGTGCAGGAGCAAGCGTGTCGATTCCAGTTTCTTTGACGATGCGTACACACTCGTCAAGTTTCGCGTACATGACATCACCGATGACGTCGTCTTCTTGTCCGCCAACTGTACCAACTTCCGCTTCAACTGAAACGCCTTTAGCGTGAGCGTATTCAACGACTGCTTTAGTTGTTTCGATGTTTGTGTCGATCGGGCTGTGCGAATCATCGATCATGACAGATGTAAATCCAGCGTCGATCGCTTCTTTACATTTTTCAACGCTCGAACCGTGGTCGAGGTGGATTGCGACTGGAACTGTGATTTTCATGTCGTGTACGAGACCTTCAACCATTTTCACGACAGTGTAGAATCCGCCCATGTGGCGTGCTGCACCTTCAGATACTCCAAGGATAACTGGTGACTGCTCTTCTTGAGCCGCACCGAGAATCGCTTGTGTCCACTCGAGGTTGTTGATGTTGAATTGACCTACTGCATACTTACCTTCGAGAGCTTTGTTTAACATGTCTGTCATAGATACTAATGGCATAATGACATCCTCCTCTGTTTTGATCGCTGCTTACACGAACTCGTGCAATTTCAGACTGATTATAACATACTGATTCATCGGAACGTATAGCATTTCGCTTGGTTTTTTGGTTTGTGACGGCGACGTGAAGGATTAACCGCTTACATCGTGAGAAATTTGCACAGTCACTTCTTTTTTTAATTCGAAGATGTCAAATGGCTTCCCGAAGAAGGCGACGACCCCTAATCGTTTCGCTTCTTCCATCGCTTCTTTTTCACCGAGTGCCGTCATTAAAATCGTCCGGACACGTCGTCCGATCCGGTCCTGATGACGTAAAACCTCGATCCCGGTCCGCCCCGGCATGTTTACATCCATTAACAGCAAATCATATGCCGCTTCTTGTAAATAGACGATCGCTTCCTCTCCATCGACGGCGACGTCCGTTTCATACCCTTCTGTCCGGAACAATTGTGCAAGTAAGTTCCGGATTCCCGGCTCATCCTCGACGATCAACAATCTGCCTTTCATCTCTGCCACTCCCCCTCTAGTTATTTCCATTCTACACTAAAGCAAAACTTGCTTTATACTGTCCTTGAGAGAAATACAGAAAGGATGAAGAAAAATGATGAAAATCTTAGCTACACAATTCAACGGAAAATTGCAAACGCTCGCAAAACAGGAAGACGAACTATTCGATGTCGTCCGTCTGCTCGCACAGGCGCTCGTCGGAGAAGGCACGGTCTACGTCGACGCTTACGGTGAATGTGAAGGACTCTATCCAATGCTCTCAGAAGGTCCGGATCAGATGAAACGGGTTACGAAAATCAAGGATCGAAAGACACTGCACGCTGTCGATCGCGTCTTAATCTTTACGCCAGATACGGAACGCTCCGACCTTCTCGCTTCTCTTGCCCGCTATGACGCATGGCATACGCCTTATGCGATCGTCACACTCAGTGACGTGACAGAAACGCTCGAGCGTTCGATTGCACCGCTCGCATTGAAGTTTAATAAAGGATTGCTTCCGGCAGAGGACGGTTCACGTCACGGACTTCCGAGTCTTGCCCTTTGCGCGTTCCTCTTGACACATATCTTGACGCAACTACAAGAGATGACGGAAGAGTGGGATTAACACTTTTCTTCTATAATATGTAGTTCTGAATATAATTAATCAAAAAAGACGCGGTAACCTTCAAGATGCTGAAGGTTACCGCGTCTTTGATTATCTTTCTTTTCATTCACCCAGTGAAGCTTGGATGAAGTCATGGAAGAGTGCTTGTGGACGTTCTGGACGCGAGATCAATTCTGGGTGGAACTGACACGCGACGAACCATTTGTGTTCTGGAATCTCGATGATCTCAACGAGACGACCGTCTGGACTCGTACCTGAGAAGACCATGCCGTTCGCTTCGAACTGCTCACGGAATTCGTTACCGAACTCATAACGGTGACGGTGACGTTCGTAGACGAGCTCGCTTGAATACGCGGCACGTGCTTTCGTTCCATCTTCGAGTTTACATGGGTAAAGTCCGAGACGGAGTGTACCACCGAGATCCTCGATGTCTTTTTGTTCTGGCAACAAGTCAATGATTGGGTATGGTGTCGCTGGGTCGATTTCCGCTGAGTGTGCGCCTTCAAGATTGAGTACGTTACGTGCGAATTCAACTGTCGCGAGTTGCATACCGAGGCAGATACCGAAGAACGGTACGTTGTTTTCACGTGCAAAACGTGTCGCTTCGATTTTCCCTTCGATTCCGCGTTCTCCAAATCCACCAGGAACGAGGATTCCGTCTGCTGAACCGAGCAATTCGTTGACGTTTTCGCGCGTCACGTCTTCTGCGTTGATCCAGTCGATTTCGATATCACTGTTGAAGGCGAATCCAGCGTGTTTCAGTGCTTCTGCAACTGAGATGTACGCATCACGCAATTCGACGTATTTCCCGACGAGTGCGATCTTCGTCGTCTTCTCGAGGTGCGTCACTGTGTGGACGAGTTGTTTCCAAGCCGTCATGTCAGCAACTGGTGTGTCGAACTTGAAGTAGTCACAGACGAGTTGGTCCATGCCTTGACGTTGCAAGTTGAGCGGTACTTCGTAGAGCGT
Source organism: Exiguobacterium sp. EF_C8 (assembly GCF_054956715.1). Taxonomy (NCBI): domain Bacteria; kingdom Bacillati; phylum Bacillota; class Bacilli; order Caryophanales; genus Exiguobacterium; species Exiguobacterium sp. EF_C8. The sequence continues at coordinate 2,861,594 of NZ_CM143264.1, forward strand.
CGATGCATCTTGTGCTTCGATGACTGCTTCCGGACGTGTGTCACAGAAGAGAGCGATTTTATCTTTCATCTCTTGTGGGACTGGGTGCTCTGCACGTAAGACGATGATGTCTGGCTGGATACCATAGCTACGGAGTTCTTTGACACTGTGTTGTGTCGGTTTCGTCTTGAGCTCACCTGCTGCTGCAAGATACGGAACGAGCGTACAGTGGACGTACATGACGTTTTCTTTTCCGATATCGTTTTTCACTTGGCGAATGGCTTCGATGAACGGAAGCGACTCAATATCCCCTACTGTTCCACCAATCTCCGTGATGACGACGTCTGCGCCCGTTTCTTTTCCAGCACGGAAGACACGGTCTTTGATTTCGTTCGTGATGTGCGGAATGACTTGGACTGTTCCACCGTTGTAGTCTCCACGGCGTTCCTTCTTGAGGATCGTCGAGTAAATACGACCAGACGTGACGTTTGCGTTCTGGCTCAAGTTGATGTCGATGAAGCGCTCGTAGTGACCAAGGTCAAGGTCCGTCTCTGCGCCATCATCTGTGACGAAAACTTCCCCGTGTTGGTACGGGCTCATTGTACCCGGGTCGATGTTGATGTACGGGTCAAATTTTTGGATCGTGACGTTAAGGCCACGGTTTTTCAAGAGACGAGCGAGCGATGCAGCGGTGATCCCTTTACCGAGTGACGATACGACGCCACCTGTTACGAAAATATACTTTGTCATGTTAAATATTGCTCCCTTCTCTAATTCACATCTCAACAAAACAGAGGTGGTAAAAACAAAAAAGCAAAAGTGCCCCCATAATAGGAGACACTTTTGCTGAAATAAGCACGTTGCTTAAAGAAGCCCATGACTAACTTACGTCATTCGGAAAACTTCGTCAAGCCTAATTTTTCAGAGAAAAATTTTCGCGCTCGTTCGTCAGCCGTCAACGAAAAAACTGCCATTTCTATAGGGAAATAGCAGCTGTACAGTTGTAGTTGATCGTGCTTAGACTTCCTCTTCTTCTTCGAAGTCTTCTAAGTCTTCTTCGTCGAGATCGTCATCGAGATCATCGATGGCTGCGACTTTTTTGAACGTATCCTCGTCTTCGCTGTCGTCAGCTGAATCATAGTCTGCTGTCTTCGCGAATGTATCGAGATCGTCTTCGATCGTCTCGAACTCATCTTCTTCTGCATCATAGTTGAACTCTTCTTCAAACTCATCAAGTTCTCCACGTTGACGCGCTTCGATGACGAGATCCTCATCCGACTTATCAAACGGATACCAAGCGCGGAGTGACCAACGGTTCGCTCCGACGTTAACGAAGTTTCCGTCGATGTTCATGTCTGTATAGAGTTGAGCAAGTTTCTCGAACTTGTCTTCTTCATCTGTAAACGTATGGTACTTTTCGATTTCTGACGTGATGTCATCGAACGTGATTGGCTGTTCGCCAGCTTCTTGCAACATTTCATTGACGAATTCGATCAGCGAAAGATCAGTAATCTCTTCTTTACTTAAACGGCTGAGGCTCATTGTGACGGCCACTTCCTTTCATTTGCGTTCAATCCATTACTTCTCATTATACGCAAAATGGCTTTTAAAAATCCAGTCTCTATTTAAAAAAAGCTCGAATTGATTCTCGATTCGTGTTTTTCCCGCTCCCGAAAAAGGAATATCCAAGAGAGAAGAAGGAGGAATGACAGATGGAGATGACAATCGAACGGGTCAACGATTTTGATGCCTTCAACTGGTTACCAATCTTATCAAAGAGTACACAGGAAGGCTATCCCTTCATCGAACGGATGCTACGCGAACGGCGAAATGAAACGTTCCAAGAGGATGGTGAGGCATTGTTCGTCGCTTTATCTCTTTCCGGACACGTCATCGCGTGCGGGGGGTATATGAAACAAACCGGCACGAACGACGTCGGTCGGATTCGTCATGTCTATGTCTTACCAGAAATACGACACCACGGTGTTGGTACGCAACTACTTGAGAAAATCATCCCGGAAGCACTTTTGACGTATTCCGAGCTCTGGCTCTATACGGACGATGCCAGTACCTTTTATGAACGATTCGGTTTTGAGCCGTATACAGCAACTAAAGTGACACATCGCCTTCTCAAGCATGCATTCGTTCAACCATAAGTGTCTTGAATTGACATATCGAGAATCATCGATTAGTTTAAGCGTATGACAAATCAAGTGGATCTATTCAAGGCATTATCGAACGAGGTACGTCTTGATATCTTACGCTGGCTCAAGGATCCCGAGACTCATTTCAATAAGCCGACGGCCCATCTCGCGACGAATTTGTCGGACAAGGGAGGCATTTGCGTCGGAGATATCCAAGAGAAGGCGAACTTATCTCAATCGACCGTCTCCCAATATCTTACGATGTTGCAAAAAGTCGGATTGCTCGAATCCGAACGTCACGGCAAATGGACGTATTACCGGCGAAATGAAGAAAAAATCCAGGAGCTTGCAGCGTACCTCAAAGGAGAACTTTGATCCGTTCTCCTCGCCTTACATATCGACATTTCTCGATATTTAGATTCGTGAAAGGATGAATTCTGTTGAAAATCGTGTATTACGCACTCGCGTTACTTGCGGGTATCGCTTTAAGTGTCGAAGGAGCAATCTATGGTGAGCTCGGGAACTTCGTCGGAAAACTCGAAAGTAGCTTTTATAATTTCTTCGCCGGTACGATCATCATCGGATTGATCGTCCTCTTCTTCGGAAGGGGTTCACTCGGCTATACATTCCGCGCACCGAAATGGACCTTGCTCGGTGGTCTACTCGGTAGCATCTACTTGACGATCCTGATCATCAGCATCCCGCTCGTCGGTGTCGGTCTCGCCATGATCAGTGTCATTCTCGGTCAAATGGTCGCTAGTATGGTCATCGAACATAACGGTTGGCTTGGTAGTCCGAAACGTCCGATCAATCGCGACAAGCTAATGGCTTCTGCTCTGATGCTCGTCGCCCTATTTCTTATCTTTTAAGGAGGTTCGCTCGTGAATATTCTATTACTCGGTTTTACATTACTCGGTGGCGTCATGCTGAGCGCACAGTCATCTATCAATGGTGCCTTCAGTCAAAAGGCAGGGGCTCTCGAAAGTACGTTTCTGACCTTCTTCACGGGGATGCTGATTCTCGCTTTAGCCATCCTCTTCTTCGGACAAGGAAACGTCCTACTCTTGCTCGAAGCACCTCGTTGGCAACTAAGTGCTGTCCTGTTCGGCGTCAGTTATCTATTCCTGACGATTCTTGCCGTTCCGCAGATTGGTGTCACGGCAGCTAGTATCGCGACCGTCATCGGTCAACTCGCAGCAGGTATGGTCATCGACCACATCGGTGCGTTCGGTGGCGTCGTCGTTCCGCTCGACGGAAAACGTCTGCTTGGTCTGCTTGCGATGCTTGCTGCGCTTTACTTCGTCTATCGCGGGAACACACGCAAAGACGTGTCCGCTTCATCTGATTCGATGGCATCGTGACCGAAGTTTCAGCGTTGATTCCCGTGCAAGACTCCGCTTTCCTCGGGCGGAAGGCGAGCCGCCTCGCCGCTTATGCATCTGCGGGGTCTCACCTATTCCGCTGTCTCGTAGGAGTCTTCGTCTTGCACGTCCATCAACAGAGATCCATCAATCCTCATATACGAAAAGTCCGAACGAGTTCTTTCTCACCCGTTCGGACTTTTTTGGTTCCATTATTTTGTTCTGTGTCCTCACTTCTCCACACGACTTCGACAGGAAAAAGCACAATTTATCGTGCTGTCAGAGACGAACAAGACCCGAGAAAAGCGGGTGGAGCATCGTGAGGACATCTCATGTATCTATATCACTGCTCCAGCTGTTGTCTCTTAAGTAAGCGCAACGCTTCCGTCGCAAGACGATGATCTGCTTCCTGCGATAGACCGGAGACGGTAATCGTACCAACGACACCGACTCCTTCGATCCGGATCGGGAACGCCCCACCGGCATCGACATAATCGGCTGGAGAAACAGCATACATCGTATGATACGAGCGATGTTTGCTCTCATTATACCGACGCATGTACAGCGAGCTATAGCCATGTCGCAAGACGACGTTCGATTTCCGGCGGATCCACTCTTCTTGATCCGGTGCCGTACCATCGAGCGCCGCGTAATATAAACGCTGCCCATTCCGTTTGATTTCAACGGCAATCGACAAGTTTTTCTTCATCGCCCGTCCGATCAACTCATGCCCCATCCCGATCGCTTCCGTGTTCGTCAGTGACGTCAGGACGAGCTCTTCCTCTTCCGCGAGCAGTACTTTCAAATCTTCCATGCATCCCATTCCTTTCGTAAGAGGCGTCGTCCTTCATCACTGCTGATGCGCACTGCTTCAATCAAGCGCATTGTTTTTTCAGCGTCGCGTAAATCGACAGGTACCCGTCCACCGCGAAGTCCTTCCGCCAACTGTTCGTAAAACGTCGCATAACTGCCTGGAAGTGTCGCGAGGCGCTCAACTGGCTGATCGGCGATCTGGAGATAGCCATAGGAGTCCACTTCATCTTCGCCGAGCTGTCCATCGACAGCATGACCTTTCGCAAGCCGTCCTTCTTGTGGATCCATTCCGTATTTGATATAACTGCCGCGTGTCGCATGGAACTCAAAACGCGGTGTCGGTCCTTGGATGAAGGATGCCGAGCGAAGAATGACACGCCGCGTACCGTAATGTAGCGTGACATGGAAACCGTCATCGACAACAGCACCGTCACGTTGCAGGTAAACATCGCCCGTCAGAGCATCCGGTTCTCCAAACAAGGCAAGTGCTTGATCGAGTAAGTGTGAGCCGAGATCAAACAGGGTGCCGGCACCATCACCCGCTTGTTCCCGCCAGCGCTCCCGAACAACCGGGCGATAGCGATCAAAGCGTGACTCAATGACTTGCCAGTCCCCAATTTCGTTCATCTCCATCAATTGTTCAAGTGTCAGGAAGTCCCCGTCAAAGCGACGGTTTTGATAGACGGCGATTTGAACCCCGTGTTGTTTTGCTAACGTTTGCAGCGCCAGTGCTTCTTCGATCGTCACGACGGCCGGCTTTTCGAGTAAGACGTGCTTTTTTGCTTCGATCGCTTGTTTTGCCATTTCGAAATGCAGTGCCGTTGGTGTCGTGATGACGACAAGTTCCGTATTCTCATCTTGCAAAGCTTCAGCGAGTGTCGCGACGACTGTCGCCTCACTGAAATGTTGTGCCACCTGCTCCGGTCGACTCGAGACGACTTGCGTCACTTCAAATGCCGGTAATGCCTGTAAGAACGGAACGTGAAACGTCACCGCTGAAAAACCAAATCCGACGAGCGTCGTTTGAATCGAGTTCATGTTGTTTCCTCCTCTGTCACGTCGAGATCGACATGATAATGATCTAGTCGTTCTTGCCACGTTGCGTCTGGTACTTGATCGGTGACGAGCATATCGATTTGTCCCCAATCACAGACCTTATGCAAAAAGCGTTTATTGAATTTCGTATGATCCGCGAGGACGATGACACGGGTCGCACTTCGAATCATCGCTTTCTTTACGACCGCTTCTTCGAGTTGTTCCGCAAAAAGTCCTTCTTCCGTCAACCCACATGCTCCAAGAAAAACACAATCGACTTGATAATTCAGGATGTCGTCTGCCGTCTTGATCCCACTCAAGCTTCGCGCATGCCGGTCGAAACGCCCTCCCGTGACGTACAGCTCAATATCCATGCGAGCTCCGACATAGTCTGCAATGTCAAGGGAGTTCGTGATGACGTGTAGTGGATAAGGCGGAAGTGCCCGTGCCATCTCAGATACCGTCGTTGCAGCGTCGAGCAATAAGCGATCATTCGCTTGGACGTGACGCGCCGCGCGCTGTCCGATCCGCCGTTTTTCCGGTTTCTCTGTCCGCTGTTCATATGCAAGTGTCCCACCAGCACGGACTAATCCATTCTTAACACGAATGATCTCCCCTTCTTGTTCGAGGACGATGACGTCACGACGTGCGGTATCTCGTGAAATCTGATACTCCTGCATCAGTTGATCCAGCGAAATTTCAGGACTCGTCTTGATCCATTCCCGCATCTGTTGCAGCCGTTCGATTTGCCCCATCGATTCCTACCTCCTTTTTTCTTTATATTAAGTTTTTTCATTACTATATGCAATTTTATTGCAAATAATTCGACGATAATTCGGGTAAATAATAGAAGACAACTACTTTCAGAACGGAGGAATTGATATGCAAACGATATTGATCACGGGTGCTTCTTCCGGTATCGGTCTGGCGACGGCGCAGCGGTTTGCGGAAGCCGGCTGGTCTGTCTACGCTGGTGTTCGGAGTCCGGGTGAGATGACTGTGTCGTTACCGACGCTCACCTTCTTGTCGCTCGATGTCACAGATGAAACAAGCGTGAAGGCAGCCATCCGGCAAATCGAACAAGAGGTCGATCACCTGGACGTTGTATTCTGCAACGCCGGTCATGGTTTACTGCGCGCACTCGGTCAAGCGACAAGTTATGAAATCAAGCAACTCTTCGAAACGAATGTCTTCGGTGTCATCCGAACGATTGAAGCCTGCCTCCCCTTACTCAAACAAGCACCGGAAGGTAGTCACTTACTCGCGACTTCAAGCGTCAGTGGTCTCGTCGGTCAACCGATGAATGAATTGTATTGTGCCAGTAAGTTTGCAATCGAAGGGCTGTTCGAAAGTCTTGCGACCTACTATAAACCGTACTTCAATATCGACGTCACCCTGATTGAACCGGCCGCCGTCGAGACGAACTTTACCGCAAATGTTCTCGATCAACTTGAACGGACGGGTGGCTTACACGAAGACGACTTCAAACCGATCATCACGGCTTATTTGCAGACGTACCGAACGCGACATGCCGACCGCCAATCGGCAGAAGCTCTGGCTGAGGTGATCTTCGAGGTCGTCCACCGTGACGAACGTCCGTTACGAATCCGGACGACGGAAGCCGATGAACATTTCGTCGCCCATAAGACGCATCATGATCCGTCAGGACTCCAAGGTGTCGCTAAAATACGACGGCTGACATTGAATCTCGACTGATTCCCCTTTTTTAAAATTTCAATCCGCCTAAGCAATCTGCGCCCACTATACTGAGACTATCTATCTAAAAATCATCTCGAAGAGCGGAACGCATGCCATCCTTGTTTCTTTTTACGATCGTCTATCTGATTCCGACCTTCATCATGTTCTATATGTCGATTGATATATTTTTACGCACTCCATCACATCCGCAACACTAACTGCTCAGCTTATTCACGTTCGCTTACTTATGGGATGTTCTTCCTCCATTCAAGAAAAATGCCTCTTCACTTGAACTTACAGGTTGATCAGGTGATAGATGGTGTCAAACATGCCGGAAAGAATGATTATCTCATTCATGATACGATGGACTCGACGCACCGATCTTAAAGGAGAGATTCGATGATATCTGTACTGACGATTTTTTCACGCCTATTCAAGGGATTGCGCCGCGCCTTTCACTTGTCTTACTTCCGCGGACTACTGATTCTTTGTTTGTTGACACTCGTCTCTGGGACGATCTTCTACAGTACGGAAGAAAACCTTTCGGTCATCGATGCGCTTTACTTTTGCATCACGACACTGAGTACGGTCGGGCATCCGACATTCATCCCGACGACGACGCTCGGTAAGGTCTTCACGATGGCGTATATCACGATCGGCTGCGGGTTGTTCTTGACGTTAATTGCTACCTTGTCATACGTTTTGATTAAACAACCGGAAGAGGATTAAGGGGGGATCAAGCATGCGTCAATCTGCCATCCAAAACAATTTCGATTGGTGTCGCCTTGTTTGTGAACAAGTCGGATGCCAGGTGACAGAAACCGAATCGACCTGGCTCGCTAAAGGAAGCGTTCCAAGTTATTATCCGGAACTGATGGTTCGCCTTCCTCATCAGCGAATTAATGCAACCGACGTGTACAGCATCAAGGACTGTACGGCGAGCTATGATTTCTCAAGCGCTGGTCTCAGTCACCTGTTCACAGCGGAATGGATGACCCGTCCCGCCATACTCGATCGTCGCGCTCTTCCCGTCGATTGGTCTGTCGTCACGGATGCCACGCAGTTTACTCGCTTCCAAGCAATCCAAGCGACACCGGAGTTACCGGAATCGTTATGGCAACATCCGGACGTCCGCTTTTTCTATTGCGAAGCACAACAGGCAAGTTGCATCGCCTACTCGAACCAAACGACGACCGGATTGATGTACGTTAGTTCCGACTATCTTGATGAACGCTTATGGGATGATATCGCACGCTTGTGCTCCGCACACTTCCCCGGTCAACCACTCGTCGGATACGAATACGGTGATCACCTGATCACGGCGCTCGAAGCAGGCTTTGACGACATCGGTCCACTGGCGGTCTGGATTCGCACGACGCATGAGAATGCATGAAAAAAACCGAACCAATTCCCTTTCTCTTGAAGAGAAGGCGAATCGGTTCGGTTTTTTTACATCAAGCGACTGATGAACGCGGTCGCGATCCCGAAGTAGACGAGGAGCGACAAGATATCGTTCAACGTCGTGATCAGCGGTCCGGACGCAATCGCCGGGTCGATCTTTAAGCGATGTAAGATGAGCGGAATGATCGTTCCAGCCAGTGTTCCAAAAATCAGCGTGATGACGAGTGAGCTGCCGACGACAAGACCTAAGACGGCACTTCCTTGCCAGACGTACGCAATGATAGCAATCAAGACACCACAAATGACACCAATGATCAAACCAACCCAAAGTTCTCGTAGGATTAATCGCGTCGCGACCCGCTTATCGACTTCACGCGTGATCAATCCACGGACGACGACCGCGAGCGATTGGGTACCGGTATTTCCGGTCATCCCAGCAATCATTGGCATGAAAAAGGCGAGCGCGACAACTTTTGAAAGCGTCTCTTCGAACTGACTGATGATCGATCCGGAGACGAGCCCGATGAACAGTAACAAGACGAGCCATGGCAAGCGCCGGGTTGCAGCAATCCACGGCTTCGTCTCGAAATCAATTGATTTACCGGATGCTGAGAGTTTCTCGATGTCTTCATTCGCTTCTTCCCGTAAGACATCGAGTGCATCATCGACCGTAATCAATCCGACGAGAACATCGCCTTCGACGACCGGTAGCGAAACGAGATCATAGCGTTCGAACAATTGCGCGACCTCTTCCTGATCGGTCTCTGCTGCGACCCGAATCACCTTCGTCTCCATGACATCGCTGATTCGTTCCGTATTTTCAGCTAAGATGACGTCCCGGTATGAGATGACACCGACGAGTTCACTGAGTTGATTGACGACGTACACGTAATTGATCGTCTCCGAGTATTCAATGTAGTCACGCATCTTCTCGACCGTCTCACCGACCGTGAAATCCTCTCCCACCCAGATGAACCGGTTCGTCATCAAACGCCCTGCCGTCTCCGGTGGATACGTCAAGAGATTGCGGACGATCAGTGCCTCGTCTGTCCGCATGCTACCAAGCAAACGGTCAGTTTCTTCTGGTCCCAGTTCCTCCAGTAAATCCGCGACATCATCGTTTTCCATTAAATCGAGGACATGCCCGGCGCGCTCGACGTCTAAACGACGCAAGACGGCAAGACGTTGCTCTCCTTCGAGCTCCTCAAGCACATCTGCCAATCGTTCGTGATCGAGATAATCGAGGAGTCGTGCTTGATCGTCTTCTCCTAATTCTTCATACACTTGCGCGATGTCATACGGATAGACTTCTTCGATGACTTGCTGTGCTTGCTCTCGCTTTTCCTTCGCAAGTGCATCGAGCAATAGCCACTTCCATTGTTGTTCTGCTGTCTGACGCAATCTCCTCACCCCCATACGATTCTGCCTTTTCATCTTAGCACGAGTTGATTCGCGATCGATATCGAAAAACAGTTGACAACTGTTTCTCACGGCTTTAAAGTTTGCCTTAAGGAAACATTATTAGTAGACCGAATCTTTCTCTAGTAATGAATCATCAAAAATTTTTAATCTACTTTTTGCCCTAAGGAAACTTTCCTTCTCTATACCATAAAACTAAAGGAGTGAGCATTCATGTACGCCCTTGATGTTAACCGACTCACGGTCTCCTATTTTGATACACATGCACTCGCCGATGTATCCGTCCGTCTTCCGGTCGCTTCGCTGATTGGTATCATCGGACCGAATGGTGCCGGTAAATCCACTTTCTTAAAAGCCATCCTCGGTCTGATTCCCGCTCGGATCGAGCAGTTACGCGTACTCGATCAACCACTCGAAGCTGTCCGGTCACGTGTCGCATACGTCCCGCAACGAAGTGCAATTGATTGGGACTTCCCGGTTCGTGTGCAGGATGTCGTGTTGATGGGCTGTTATCCGAAGCTCGGCTTATTCAAACGACCATCGAAAGCACAAAAAGCGTTCGCCATGGAATGTCTCGAACGCGTCGGTATGTCCGATCATGCCGAACGGCAAATCGGTGAACTGTCAGGCGGACAACAACAACGGGTCTTTCTGGCGCGTGCCCTTGCCCAAGAAGCAGAACTACTGTTGCTGGACGAACCGTTCGTCGGTATCGATGTCGCCAGTGAGCAGATGATCATCGAACTCTTACGGACACTCCGAGCCGAAGGGCGGACGATTGTCGTCGTCCACCATGATCTGCATAAAGCAGAGGACTACTTCGACACGTTGATGCTGTTGAACAAACGACTAATCGCTGTCGGTCCTCCGTCTGATATCTTGACGCCGGAGTGGCTCGAACCAGCGTATGGCTTACCACTATTCGAACGACGCAAGGAGGGACAAGGATGACGTTCATCGAGGCATTACTTCAATATGAGTTCTTACAAAAAGCGATGATCACCGCCATCATGGTCGGCATCATCTGTGGTGTGATCGGCTGTTTCATCATCCTTCGCGGGATGTCGTTGATGGGGGATGCAATCTCGCACGCCGTTTTACCTGGTGTCGCGATTTCTTATCTACTCGGGATCAACTTCTTGATCGGTGCTGTCGTGACGGGTCTCGTGACGGCACTTGGAATCGGTTTCGTTAGCCAGAACAGTCGCATCAAGAACGACACAGCGATCGGCATCCTCTTCACATCCGCCTTCGCCCTTGGGATCATCCTGATTTCGTTCTTACGTAGCAGTAGCGATCTCTATCACATTTTGTTCGGCAACGTCCTCGCGGTCCGTCCGAGCGATATGTGGATGACCGTCATCATCGGATTGATCGTCCTCGGGGGAATCTTCTTGTTCTACAAAGAGTTGCTGATCAGTTCCTTTGACCCGACAATGGCGCAAGCCTATGGACTATCGACACGCTGGATTCACTATGGATTGATGACATTGCTGACACTCGTCACCGTCGCTTCCCTTCAGACGGTCGGCATCATCCTCGTCGTTGCGATGCTGATCACACCAGCTGCGACAGCGTATTTACTGACGAACCGTCTCTCGCGGATGCTGTTCCTAGCAGCAGGCTTCGGTACGCTGTCCGCCATCGTCGGACTGTATTTCAGCTTCACCTACAATTTATCCTCTGGTGCATCGATCGTCCTCGTCGCGACGACGCTGTTCGCACTCGTCTTCATCTTTTCACCACGTCACGGTCTGATGCGTCACCGGAAACGAAAGGAGTCTACGGTATGAAATTAAAATTTTTCCTGTTCGTCCTCCTCAGCACAGTCTTGCTTGCTGCTTGTTCGACACCAGCAGAAGATAACGGAAAGCTGAAGGTCGTTGCGACGTATTCAATTCTCGCTGATCTCGCCCGCGAAGTTGGTCGTGAACACGTTGATGTTCACAGCATGGTTAAGATTGGGGCAAATCCGCATGAGTATGATCCACTTCCGGCAGACGTACAAGCGATGGCGGATGCGGATGTCGTTTTCTATAACGGTCTGAATCTTGAAGCCGACGGTGCTTGGTTCGACAAACTTCGGGCAACGACTGGCAAAGACGCGTCTGACGCGCCAGTCTATCGTTTAAGTCAAGGCGTCGAACCAAAGTACCTGACGACGAAAGGCAAGGAATCAGAAACCGATCCGCACGCGTGGCTCGATGTGAGTAACGGCATTCAATACGTCGAAAACGTCAAGCAGGCATTGATCAAGGAAGATCCGAAGCACAAAGCGGACTACGAGAAAAATGCCGAGGCTTACATCAAACAACTGCAGACGCTTGATCAGGAAGCGAAAAAGCAGTTTGCCGACATTCCGAAAGCAGAACGTCACCTCGTCACGAGTGAAGGTGCCTTCAAATACTTCGGAACTGCCTATGACGTCAAAGCGGATTATATTTGGGAGATCAACTCAGATAATCAAGGAACGCCGGCACAAGTCCGCCGGATCGTCGATACGATCAAGGAGCAAGACATCCCTGTCCTATTCGTCGAAACAAGCGTCGACCGGCGGAGTATGGAGACTGTCTCTCGTGAGACCGGCGTTCCGATCGCTGGCACACTTTTCACCGACTCGCTCGGAGCACCGGGTAAAGACGGCGACACGTACTACAGTATGATGCAAGCGAACATCAAGACGATCACACAAGCACTCACGAAATAAGCGTCAATAAATCGTCATGCTTTCATCGTTTTACTTTCCTTATAATGAAGGTAAGACAATGAAAGAGAGGCCGACTATGCAAAGACGACTGTATCGTTTTGGACTTCCACTTAGTCTCAGCCTGTTGCTCGCTGCATGCGGGACGGCTGAACAGACGGATACTCCAAAAACAGAACACACGAATCACGAAGATCACGCTGATCATGCCAGTCACGGTGCCGATGATCAACTCGAGAAGACCGCGGGACCGGACACGTTACCTGCTTTTCTCGATGAGCAGGATCAATCGATTCAAACAATCTATCGCTCCGTCGCTAAACATCCCGATTTATTGAAGAAGATGCCATGTTATTGCGGTTGTGGTGAATCTGCGGGTCATACGAGCAACTATGACTGCTTCATCGAAGAACAGAATGCTACGTCAACGACCTGGACGACGCACGGCATTACGTGTGGTACGTGTCTCGATATCGCGGCACAGTCGATCGTCGCTTATCAAAAAGGTAGCTCCGTCAAGGAAATTCGGACTGCAATCGATCAAACTTATGCGAAGACCGGTGTCACACCGACGCCAACGCCAGCACTTTAATAAACAGTCCGCCCTCCTCGCGATGAACGTAAGGAAAGGCGGACTGTTTTTTTATCTCATGTGGAGCGTTCTTAACTTCTAGCTCGCAAGACGAGCGGTCGACCCGACAACAGCTCATCCAGTTGATAGTACGTATGTGCCCGAATCGGTCGATCCGTTCGTGGTAAGTGACGAAGTTCATATGCTACTTCGAGTAAGTAAAATTTGTATTCCTCCCCTTCATCAAAACCAAAGCTTGCGCGACGTTCTTCGATATACGCAAGGACACGCTCCTGTTGCGAGAACGAGAGCCGCTGGACTTGTGGGGCGAGTGCCTCGTGCGGAGAGAGCACGATTTCCCGCTCCGTGCGATACAGTCGATGCATGACGCCACCACTTTGACGTAAGGCAATCAAACGCGCGGGTCGATACGGACGGGGGTGCGGATGAGCATGGACGAGGTAACGTTCAATCGTGACTTGAGTCGTTCCTGCCGGTAGAGAGATGACGTCATACATACAAAATCGCTCCTTCTCGAAAATGGATAGCTACTCTCATATGCTACCATATCTATCCAGCATTCTTCCGTTGATGACAGAAGGGGAATCCGTTTTCAAAGTTTCGCAACTGGTTTTAAGACCGAGCGGGCGTGGAACAGATGGAGAGAAACGATTCCTATCTGGAAAGGATGATTGTTGATGTCGAATATGTCCGCTGTCGGTTTCCACCGACACTTACCTTTAACGGAACAAGATAGTCTGATTGATCTGGAACTACCACGACCAGAAGCAACAGGACACGATCTCTTAGTTGAGATCAAAGCTGTCTCCGTCAACCCGGTCGATACGAAAGTCCGTGCCCACGGGAAAGACGAAGACGCCCCGAAGGTCATCGGTTATGATGCAGCGGGAGTCGTCGTTGAAGTTGGCGATGATGCCTCCCTCTTCCAAGTCGGTGATGAAGTGTATTACGCTGGTGCAATTCAGCGCCCTGGATCAAACAGCGACTTCCAACTCGTCGATGAACGAATTGTCGCTAAAAAACCGGAACGGTTGACGTTCAGTGAAGCGGCTGCTCTCCCGTTGACGACACTGACAGCCTATGAAGCATTGACCGATCGTCTCGGATTGACGTTTGATGCTAAGTCGAATCTTAAGAAGACAATCCTCATCATCGGAGCCGCTGGCGGTGTCGGTTCGATTGCGACACAACTTGCGAATCACGCTGGATTGACGGTCATCGGTACCGCGTCACGCGACGAGACGATTGATTGGGCGAAGGAACACGGTGCGCATCATACGATCAATCACCACGACGCATTCCGTCCTCAGCTCGAAGCCCTCGGTTACAAATACGTTGACTATATCTTCTGTCTCAATGCGACGGACCAACATTTCGAGACGATGGTCGATGTGATCGCACCGCAAGGGAAAATCTGTAGCATCGTCGAGACGAATCAAAAACTCGATTTAAGTGCGCTCCAACAAAAGAGTGCGACGTTCGTCTGGGAATTCATGTTCACGCGCCCGCTGTTTGCGACAGATGATATGATTCGCCAACATGAGATTCTGACGCAAGTCGCAGCATGGATCGAAGAGCATACGCTCGAGACGACGGTGACACAGACATTGATCGGCATGAACGCCGACAATCTAAAAGAAGCACACCGTCTCGTCGAAAGTGGAAAAACGATTGGAAAGATTGTCGTTGAACATCATTAATAGGTATCGAAGTAGGATGAGACTAGGCTCTCGTCCTGCTTTTTTGTCGTTCTTTATTTTCTTGTGAACGTGAATCTCTTATTTTGAAGATATTTTATACATTATGACTATATTTATCCGTCTAAAAAATGTACGATTACGGTAACAAATATTCCAATGTAATACATCTAATCGACCCTCGACTCACATATACAAAGGAGCATCCATAATCCATATGCGAAAATGGTTCAATCAAAAGATCAGTCGACAGATCATGTCGTCATTTTATCTCATTCTTATTACCTTATCCGTCTCCTCTTTGGCTGCTTATTTTTATACGAACCACCAAGTCATGGATGCCAAACAAGAGCTCGATGCGATCAGCATGCGCGAAGATCGGGCGACGAAACTCTGGGACGATTGGCAGTCCCTTCAATACGAGATGCGGGGCTATATCGTCTTCGGAGATGACGCCGTGCTCGACGTGATTGATGAAAAGAAGGCATCACTCGAACAACAGACGGCTTGGTTTGAAAAGAATCGCTTATATAAAGCGGATCAAATCTATGCGTCTGATATCCGGTCGCTCTATAATTCTTATACAAATTTCGTCATGCCCAGCTTGATTAAATACGTCCAAGCAAAGCAATCGGGCACGATTGACGAGCGTTTCCTGCAGATGCCGAGTCTAAAAGCGATGATGCCACAAGTACCTCGGGACCCGAATCGGAAGTTCAAGATGAATGCCTCGAACAGTGAAACGATGCGTAAAAGTGTCAACACGATGGAGAGTACGTTCACGAACTACCGGAGTAGTCTCCGCGCGAAAGAACTCGGTGCAAAAGAACAGCTTGTCACGCAGACGAAGTACGCTGAGTGGATTTGGCTCGTCAACCTGATCGTGTTGTTCCTCGTCATCTTGCTGATCGTCCGCCCGTTCATCGAACGGACGACGCGACAAATCCACCTTCTCAGCAAGGAGAGCAAGCTCCTTGCAAGTGGTGAGCATACGTTACCGTTGATTCCGCTGAACCGTGCTGACGAGATCGGTGAATTGAGTAAATCGTTCCATCAGATGGCGACAGCCTTGATTGAAAACAAACACCAATTGATGTCGACGAACGTTAATCTCGAAGATGCGTTGAAACTGACGCAACGGAACGAGTCCCATTTACGGCTACGTAATCAATTGACGGAGACACTTGCGTCGCGTGATAGCATCAGTGCCTATCCTGCCGTCATTCAAAAGATGGTTGAAATCACGAATGCGACGCAAGGTGCCTTGATTTTCAAAGATGGTACGAAAGTGATCGATATCGTCTTTTATCCGCAGACACCGCTCACAGTCGAAGATTGGATGCCAACGATTGAGCCGTTATTACGTGAGTCGCGACAAGACAAACGACCGCATACGCAGTTCGAAGATGAAGTCGCGCGCGCTGTCACACCGGTTCTTGATCCGAGTCAAAATGAGATCATCGCCTATATCTTCTTGTCCCGTAATCAGGATCGGTTTGATCGTTACGAGCAGGAAGAACTCGCTGCCTTCGCGCGTCAGCTAGCGTTGTCACTCCTACGGATGCGGACGTTCGACGAGATTGAACGCGAACGGGAAAAAACAGCGCGACTGTTGAACTCGATCCGTGAATCGATCGTGTATATCGAGCCCGACGGCGACATCCAGTTGATCAACCGACCATTGCTAGATCTGTTTGACCATCCGGTTGATAACAGTCTCGATGAGAATGGGCTGATGAACATCACTCCGTCTGTCGTTCAACTCAAGCATCGCGTCGACCAACTACCGGAATTCGAACGTTACTTGAAAAAGACGTTCGTGAAACGAGAAATCGGTGAAGGAACCACCTTCTCGATCGATCAAGAGCGACGCTTCATCAAGACGTACTCCGAGAGCATTCATTATGGTGGACAGTTCCGCGGGATTCTACTCGTCTTACGTGACGTGACGAATGAAGTCGAGATTGACCGGATCAAAAACGAACTCGTCTCGACGATCTCACACGAACTACGGACACCACTCTCGTCGATCTATGGCTTTACTGAGCTGATGATTCAGCGTGACCTACCACCGAAACGACAGAAGAAGTATCTCGAAGCGGTCCATTCGGAAACAGAACGTCTCTCGCTGTTGATCAATGACTTCCTCGACTTGCAACGGATGGAAGCAAACCGTCAGGAATATGAGATGGCACCGTTCGATATCGTCGCGATGATTCGGGATTTGAAACAGTTGCATAGTCTGTCGTCTTCTTCCCACGCGATTGAAATATTCCGAAACGTCGAACCATTGATCGTCGAAGGGGATGCGAAGAAGATTCGCCAATTATTCAGTAACCTGATCAACAATGCGATCAAATACTCACCAGCTGGTGGAACGATCGATATTCAACTGACGCGACACGCGTCACGTGTCACGGTCGCGATTCAAGATGAGGGTATCGGGATCCCAGCTTCTGCGATGAGTAACCTGTTCCAAAAATTCTATCGTGTTGACAATTCGGACACCCGTCAAATCGGCGGTACTGGTCTTGGGCTCTCGATCTGTCGCGAAATTGCGCGTGGACATGATGGAGAAATCCATGTCGAGTCGATCGAAGGACAAGGCTCGACGTTCACAGTCGAACTTCCGTTGACACAAAACACATGATGCATACGAAAAAGCGCCAGAATGCGAATCAGCATTCCGGCGCTTTTTGAATTAGGTAATGTTATGAGTTAAGACGGCTTGCCACTTCAACCGTCCGTTTCGCTTGATGGCGCACGGCTGGTTCGACTGATTCAACCATGTTACCGTCTTGGTCGACAGTGACCGATGTACCATATGGATTTCCGCCCGCTGCGAACAAGACAGGATCCGAATAACCTGGTGCCGCAACGATTGCACCCCAGTGGAACATCGTCGTATAAACTGCGAGAACAGTCGCTTCCTGACCGCCATGCGGATTCTGTGCCGACGACATCGCACTGACGACTTTATTGACGAGTTTGCCTTGTGCCCACAGTCCGCCTGTCGTGTCGAGGAACTGTTGGAATTGTCCTGGGACATGACCGTAACGTGTCGGGACGCTAAAGATAATCGCATCTGCCCAGTCGAGTAGATCCGGTGTCGCTTCTTCGATATCACGTGTGGCTTCCGCATGCTTTTGCCACAATGGGTTCGAAGCGATCGCTTCTGCTGGGGCTGTCTCCTTGATTTTCGCAAGACGGACTTCCGCCCCTGCTGCTTCTCCCGCTTCTTTTGCCCATGAGGCAAGTTGATGGTTCGTTCCGGTTGCGCTGTAATAGATGACCGCTAGTTTCACGTTTGACATGACTTCGCTCCTTTTTTAAAAGACAGTGACGGACGATGGACGTACACGCTTTCTATTCCCGCTTTCTGCGCAAATTAACGTCAATTGTTTGAATTCAAGAGGAAATTCTGTCCAATTCTTCAACCAAACGTTTGAACCAAAGACCATTTTAAAACAAAACAGGAATCCCGTAAGACATTTTCTGCCTTGAAGGATTCCTGTCAGTTCACTTATTTAACGGTTAAACTAAAGGTCTTACTCTTACGCAGCTTGATCGACTCCGCGTGTACCGTGACCCGAGTGCCTCGTTTTTGCTTCGGGAACGTCATCGTTTGTGTCTTACCGGTTGCGAGTTTCGTGTACCGCTTCTTATTGATTGTGACGACGATCGTCTTTCCTTTCGTCGCTTTGACTTTCCATGATGTACTCGTCGGACTGAGTGACGTCGTATACGACTTGAGTGTTGGATTGGCTGCTGCCACGACTTTCTGCCCGGAGACTTGAAGTTGTGTTCCTTTACGGGCAACGAACGTCACGACTTGTCCAACCTTCAATGGTTTTGTCTTAATCGCAAAACTCTGCGTTTTCTTACGATCGATATATGCCGTATATTTCCCATCAATATACAGCTTTCCGTAATCGGCATCTCCATCAAGAATTCCTTCGACCGTCGTGTGTTCATCCGTTAGGGGTGCGGATAGATTACTGTAAATCATCACGCTATCTTTCAAAGAGAGTGATTTCGTAGGATACTCACCACTTCGTGTAATACGATATGACGCTAAGTCATTCGTATATGGAATTGTGATCTCTGTCTTTTTCGTTGCTGGAACAGATTGAATTTGTCGTTTCCCTGCATAGATTTTATAGATACCGCCTTCTTTGGCACTTTCTAAGCGGTATGTAATGAATTTAAAATTATCGTTTTTCGACTGGGTAATGCGTGGCACTTCATAACCTGCGACGGTCCGGTTCACGGATGCTTCTTGATTGAAGTCTCGTGTATTTCCGAACGTCCAACGCGTCACCTGACCGACAAGATTTTTCGTCGACACGTTGATTTGGACACGTCCTGTCTCATCGGAGGCAGCTCTTCCGATGAGGACGCCATCTTTTCCATAGACCGTCACCGGAACATCGCTTTGATTGATGTTAAAGCTATAGGATGTTGTACCTTCCTTAATGGTTGGAATCGCTGAACCCTGAGCTGTTAAATAACGCTGGTATTGATAACGTGTCAGGTCCTCCAAGACCTTACCGGTTTCAGTCGTGTATATCGTCCGATACTCACTATACGGTAAACGTTTCGGAATCGTCGTGATCGTGAACAGCTCGTTTTTCAGTTCGACATTCCCAGTGAACGATAATTTACTGGGCTCAACGATACCTGTCGTTCCATCTATACGCGTCAGCTCAACGCTAGGAGCTAGAACCGTTCCTTCGAGCAACGTCGTATCATCCTTCGTCAAGTCATTGATTGCGATCGGTTGGCGCAAATAAGACGCAAACGATAACATCGTCGCTTGATCCTTGCTCCGGTAGATGGCTTTTCCATCCGCTAACAGTTCATTCGCTAATTGCTTTGAATGGTCAACGAGTGTCGTCAGTTGCCCACTCGCCGTATCTAAGTAGAATAACGATGACTCGTTTGACGAACTAACATCGACCAGTTGAACGTATAATCCGTCTTTCGTTTCGTACGCTCCCTCAACGTAATATCCTCGTGAGACTTTCGGTAAGGTGATTTGTTGATTGGTCACGACTTGACGCAATGTGTCCTGTTCATCATCTAAGATCCAGTCATTGGTTAAAGGCGAGAACCGCTTCACGTCAACGGAACGGACTTTCGAGAATGTACCGTCCAGATTTACATCATACCAATCGGCACTGTCTTCTCGTTGGATCGAGAAGCGATTCGGTCCAATCCACTGCAACTGATTTTGAGAAGTCACCTCTAACGTATCCCGCGTAACGAATTGATTCCCTTCACGGATAAAGATTGATATATCATCAAACGAGGTATACCCTAGCACCATATCGTGATTCAAGACACGCAGGTACCTCTTGTCTTCTGAAAGCGTCAGCAGTTCCGAAGCTCCCGTCTTCGCATCAACCAAATAATAAGGCTTTTCAGTCTCATCTCCATAATAATCTTGGTACAAGAATAACGTTTTATCGGCTGATGTCGCTCGTAGTTCCATGTACGGTGAGACGTCTTTTGGATAAGGCGTCGTCTCTTTTGTCTCTAAATCATAAAATCCAACGATTGCTTGATCTTTCGTTTTGACGTCGTACGGTGCAGCATCCGCGGTGACAGAGAGCGTCATCCATGTACCGTAGATCAGCACGGCACTTCCCATCCAATGTTTCCAGTTCATCTATGTAGAACATCCTTTCAAAAATAAGTGATTAATTCTATTTTATTCCATATCCAGTCATTCTTCTAATGTTTTTTGAAGAAAACATTCAAGCGTTCGACACGTTTCGATTCAGGGTAAAGACTGTGTGACGACACACGTAAGGAGTACTGACCATGGCGATTCGATACACCCTTTATTTATTACTCGGCATGCTGAAGTTCATGCTGTTTAGTTACTTTACAAAGACCGATCTTTCGCTCCATTTAACACTCATGAACCTGGCCGGGATGCTGATCCTGTCGAGCTGGACGTTACTGATTCCGTGGAATAAACGCCGCTGGGTTTGGCTCGGTCTACTGCTCGCGCACAGTTTTCTGCTCGCTTCCGACATGTGGTACTACCGTTACTTCGAGGACTTCCTCTCCGTCTCGCTCCTCTCACAGATGACGCAGATGAGTGACGTCAGTAGCGGCTTCACTGCCTTGATCGTACCCCAAGACTTCCTCTTGTTCGCCGATAGTTTGATTTTCGTACTACTGCTTTTCGTTTTCCGCAAACGACCGGAAGTGACGACGAAGCAAACACGACGCCGGACAGCTGGGCTACTCGCAATCAGCGGTATTATCTTGTCTGCTTCGCTACTGACATACCGGACGCTAACGGAAGAGCGTCAACCGACGGCAACGATCTCCGATATGCGTGACTACTACCTGTTTGGCTTTTGGGGTTATCACGGGTGGGATGTGTTTAAAGGCGTGACCGGACAACCCGGCGACGGACTGACGGCACAGGAGCAACAGCGTATCAATCAAAAAGAAAATGCAAATCCAACCGGTCCGAAGCAGACACCGAATATCATTCTGGTGCAGCTTGAGTCATTCCAGGCTTCAGTCATCGACCAAACCATCAATGATGAGGAAGTGACACCGAACCTGAATCAATTGAAGAAGGAATCGCTCTACTTCTCGTCGCTCTACCACCAGACGCATGAAGGACGAACTTCGGACGCCGAGTTCATTACGAACACCTCACTTTATCCATTGAAATCAGGCTCTGTCTATACGCAATATCCGACGAATGAATTCGAGCCGCTCCCGGCATTACTTGAGAAAAATGGATACGATACGGCAGCGATGCATGCCTACGAAAAAGGTTTTTGGAATCGTGACGATGTTTACAAGAACATCGGTTTTAAGCACTTCTTCAGCCAAAAAGATTATTCAAAAGAGAAGAAAATCGGAATGGCGCTGAACGATCAGCAGTTCTTCCTCGAATCGATTGATCACATGGAGACGTTGCAAGAACCGTTCTTCTCGTTTTTAGTCGCGCTGACGAGTCATACACCGTATGAGATCGACAAGGAAGATCAGATGCTTGATCTATCTGGATATAAGGATCCGATGTTGAAACGGTATTATCAGACTGTCCATTACGTCGATACCGGTGTTGGAAAGATGATCGACGAGTTGAAACAACGGGATCTCTGGGACCAGTCCCTCGTCATCTTTTATGGTGATCACGATAGTGGACTCGTCAATGAAGGCAGTGAGATGCGCAAAAAGGCGGATGTATCGTCTCCCGTTGCTGCCTTTGAACTCGAGCGCCGCATCCCGCTCTTCATCAAAAAACCCGACCAGCAAACCGGTCGGGTCATGAGAGAGAATGGCGGACAGATTGATATCGCACCAACGATCATTGATTTGTTGAATCTCAAAACATCCTATATGATGGGGCAATCCCTCATCGACGACAAACCGAATCTGACGGGCTTCCGTGATGGTTCGTTCCGCTACAAGGACTATTACTATGAAGCGGATTTGACGAAAGCATCAGGCGAAGGCACCTGTTATGACGTATCGACAGAAAAGAAAGTCGAGATGAAGTTCTGTCGCAATCAAGTGAAGGATGTGAGTAAGCAATTAAAGCTGTCGGATAAGATTATTGAGGAGAATGAACTGGAGTAATTAAAGAGCATCTAATTTTCTTAAAATAAACAAGCCTGACCTTCTTCACGTCTCGTGAGAAGTCAGGCTTGTTTATTGATCGTTATCTCCACCTACCCTCGAGCCCATCAGTAGAAAGTAAAATGGTCTTCGATCCATTGCCATTCTTCGTCAAACAAAAGTTCTCTTTTTGTTTGAATGATCCAATGAAATAATTTAGGAATCGCCTGAGAGGAATGCTGGTATCGATATAAAAATCGAAGAGCGATTAGGACTTCATCTGTCTGTATCTGTCGCGTTCGCTTCAATAATATTTGTAAACGTTTGATTACCGGTTCAATCGCTACTTCATCACCATGTTGCTCGATTGCGACTAACGCATACTCTCTCACATTGCTAGATCGATCTTTTAGTCCATGCAAAAATATTGAAAGATCTAATCCATTTCCAAGTTCACTCAGTGCAGCTAAAGCCGAATGCCTAACGTCTCCTCGCGAATGGTCCAACAAAGGAATCAAATAAGAAATTGCTCGCTCTGTTCCAATCGTGGCTAAAACAAAATTAGCACTCATGATATCAAAAGAGTTATTTGATGTCGTAATCAAACGAATTAATGCATCCTCTGCTATCTCATCTCGACAGACTCGCAATGCTTGAATCGCAGCCTCTCGAACAGACGACCGAGAATCGTCTATGTATTTTACAATTCGTTCTGTATTATGAATGCATCGTTGTTTTGCTATTTCTTCTAAGATACTTTCGAGAAGACTCGGCTTTGTTTCTTGCTCCAGTTTCTCAAGCAATAACATCCCTGCACGAACATCTCCCGAATTCTCACCAATCGTTCCAATCATAAAATAAAGATGTTGTTTTTGTTCTGCTTGTTTCACTTTGTCGAGTAACGTGTTCAATCTCGGAAGCATATTCGCGTCCCTAAAATGACGAACTTTTTCATAAGCGGTGTCTGATGGTGAGCCTTCGTTCGTATAGCACTTCGATTCTTCCTGATAGAAGTACTTTTCCTCAGACATCTGCTCAACTAAATATAAAATCTCATCGTCCTTCATATTTTGCAGTTGCTCCTTAGTCTTTTAAAGATCTTTTTAACTTTTTTCTAAAGCAAACTGAATCAATTGATACGATAGCCAGAACATTAAGCATCCTATTCCAAAATCTAATACTTTCCACGCTTTTGGTTGTTTAAATACAGGAATGAGCCATCTCGATCCATACCCTAAGCCAAAAAACCAGACAAACGAGGCAACTAAGGCTCCAATTAAGAAATTGACTTTTTGATCAAATGTCAAAGTCCCAGCTATACCACCGATGACAACGACCGTATCTAGGTATACATGTGGATTTAAAAGTGTAATTGCTAATGTAACTAAAATTGTTTTATGAATGGGAATGATTTTAACATCGGTTGAAATATCGATTGCACTTGACGATGAAAACGCACTTCGAAAAGATTTGAATCCGTATAATAGCAGAAATAGTCCTCCGACAATCGCAAGACCAACATTCGCAAACGTATTGTTTTTAATAACAGTACCGACCCCTAATACGCCCGTGCACATCAGTAACACATCACATAAGAAACACACCAAGGCTACCCAGAAAATATTATTTTTTAATAAGCCTTGTTTTAAAACGAATGCATTTTGTGCTCCAATAGCGATAATGAGCGTCCCGGACGTTATTATACCTTTTAAAATTTCATTCATTTGATGACACCTATCTCTCTTTTGATCTATGAACGTATGGCGACGATTAAATGTTAAATCTCCCCTCAATCACTTCTAGTTAATTCTATATATGTATATCGCTTAAACATTAAGTATAATATTACAAATAAAAGAATAATTATTCAACTCATTTTGAAAGTATGAAGTATAAAAAAAGTACCAAACCCTATTTACTAGGATTCGGTACTTAGAGATGAAATGCCTTACATCATTCCGCCCATTCCACCCATGCCGCCCATATCAGGCATTGCAGGAGCAGATCCAGCTGGTTCTGGTTTATCGGCGATGACTGCTTCTGTTGTTAAGAACATCGCTGAGACGGACGCCGCGTTTTGAAGTGCTGAACGCGTTACTTTCGCTGGGTCGACGATTCCTGTCTCGATCATGTCGACATATTCGTCCGTTGCCGCATTATAGCCCATTCCTGGTGCTTCATGCTTGAGACGCTCGACGATGACTGAGCCTTCTTGACCTGCGTTTTCCGCAATTTGACGAAGTGGTGCTTCAAGTGCACGAAGAACGATGTTGACACCTGTTGCTTCGTCGCCTGTTGAGACCGACAGAATCGATTCGACAGCTTTCGTGACGTGAATGAGAGCTGTTCCCCCACCTGCTACGATGCCTTCTTCGACTGCTGCGCGTGTCGCGTTGAGTGCATCTTCGATCCGGAGCTTACGTTCTTTGAGCTCAGTCTCGGTTGCTGCTCCGACTTTGACGACCGCTACGCCACCTGCGAGTTTCGCCAGACGTTCTTGTAATTTCTCACGATCGAAGTCACTTGTCGTCTCTTCGATTTGCGCACGGATCGTACCGACACGTGCTTCGATCGAATCACCGTGTCCGTGACCTTCGACGATCGTCGTGTTGTCTTTTGAGACGACGACTTTCGACGCACGACCGAGTTGCGTGATTTGTGTTTCTTTCAGATCAAGACCGAGGTCTTCTGTGATCAATTCTGCACCTGTGACGATCGAAATGTCCTCAAGCATTGCTTTCCGGCGGTCACCAAAGCCTGGTGCTTTAACTGCTACCGCGTTGAACGTACCACGGAGTTTGTTGACGACGAGTGTCGCGAGTGCTTCACCTTCTACGTCTTCCGCGATAATGAGAAGTGGTTTGTTTTGTTGGACGACTTGCTCGAGGACCGGAAGAATCTCTTGGATGTTCGAGATTTTTTTGTCCGTGACGAGGATGTACGGGTTTTCAAGGACCGCTTCCATCTTGTCTGAATCCGTGATCATGTATGGTGACGCGTAACCACGGTCGAACTGCATTCCTTCAACGACGTCGAGTTCTGTCGTGAAGCCGCGTGATTCTTCGATCGTGATGACACCATCTTGACCGACACGTTCCATTGCTTCTGCGATCAATTGACCAACTTCTTCGTCCGCTGCTGAGATCGCTGCGACTTGGGCGATCGCTTCTTTACCTTCAATTGGTTTTGCAATCGTGTGCAACTCTTCGACAGCACGACGGACTGCTTTTTCGATTCCTTTACGGATGACCATCGGGTTTGCGCCCGCTGTGACGTTTTTGAGACCTTCCCGAATCATCGCTTGTGCGAGGACTGTCGCTGTTGTCGTACCATCCCCTGCGATTTCATTCGTTTTTGAGGCAACTTCTGCGACGAGTTTTGCACCCATGTTCTCGAAGTGATCTTCGAGTTCGATTTCTTTCGCGATCGTCACGCCATCATTCGTGATGAGTGGTGAACCGAACTTTCGCTCGAGGACGACGTTGCGTCCTTTTGGTCCGATTGTGACTTTAACTGCATCCGCTAATGCGTCGACCCCGCGGAGCATTGCCCGACGTGCTTCTTCACTGAATAAAATCTCTTTTGCCATGACTGAAATCCCCCTTATAGATGATTGACTGAATTACTCGGCTACTGCCAAAATATCGCTTTCGCGTAAAATTAAGTATTCATTGCCGTCGACTTTGACTTCCGAACCGGCATATTGTGCATAGATGACGTGATCTCCGACACTCACTTCAAGTGGTACACGTACGCCTTGCTCTGTCACACGGCCAGTACCGACAGCGACGACTTTACCCTCTTGTGGTTTTTCTTTCGCTGACCCAGGAAGAACGATTCCTCCGAGTGTTGTTTCTTCTTTTTTAACGACTTCGATCACGATGCGATCACCAAGTGGTTTTAACATGCGAAACATCCTCCTTGAAAATGATTGTTTTTAGCACTCACTTTCGTTGAGTGCTAACATATTTTTATCTTATACGCTTTCTCTCCTGAATTCAAGCCTGAACCTTTATCCGTTTTCCCGAAATCGACACCTTTGAATCATCGTCAATCGTGCGCCAAGACCGTTTGTTTGT
The DNA here is from genome assembly GCF_054956715.1 of Exiguobacterium sp. EF_C8. Classification (NCBI taxonomy): domain Bacteria; kingdom Bacillati; phylum Bacillota; class Bacilli; order Caryophanales; genus Exiguobacterium; species Exiguobacterium sp. EF_C8. The sequence goes on from NZ_CM143264.1 coordinate 2,888,112, forward strand.
TACAATCGGGACAGTACCTTCATTACAAAGGAGTTGTGTCCTGTACGATGAAAAATCCAATCAGTCTGCCTTTTCTGATGGCGGAGAAGTGGCAAAAGCGTCACGTCATCCCGATCATCATCTATCTGATCGTCCAATTGGTTCCGGGTTCGTTCCAGTATTTCCTTCCGAAGAACGTCATTGCTGACGTCGCCGGTTGGTGGCTCGCGATCGGCTTCACGGTCGCCGTCATCGTCTCCTACTACTGTCTGCGTCCTGATTGGCAGAAATGGAAGGCAGAAGGACGTCAAACCGATCCGATGGATACACTAAAATGGATCGGGATCGGGATTGCGCTTTTGTATGCACTCTTGATCAGCGTCAATTTGATCGATGCCTGGATGGCAGGCGGGATCGAAAATGTCGCGAAATCGCAAAATACGGATCAAATCATTCAAGCGATTCAAGTCATCCCGCTCCTGCAAGTCATGGTCGTCTTGCTTGGACCGATCATGGAAGAGTTCTTGTTCCGGCACATCATGTTCGGCAATCTCTCATCGAAGCTCGGTTTCTTCTTTAGCTTCATCCTGACGGGTGGCTTATTTGCCCTGATCCACCAAGACAACAAATTTTTAATCTATGTCGCGATGAGTTTCGTCTTCTCACTCGTCTTCGTCAAGACGCGCCGGATTCTTGCTCCGATCGCCATTCATGTCTTTAACAACGGAATCGTCGTACTCGCCATCTACGCGATGTCTTAATTTACGAAAGGTCGTGTTTTCATGCGTCAAAGCTCGAACTTCATGGCATTGTTCTATGCCATCTTTGGTGTTCTTTTCATGTTTCTTGCCTACAACAACTCAGTCGAGGCAGGAACGGTCTTCAACTTCTGGACGATCCTCCTGACCTTGTTCGCCGCAATCGACTTCTATCGTCTTTACTTGATCTTCCGCTTCCGCTCAGCAGCAAAGAAGATGATCAAGAAGGAACAGGATAAAAAGAACGATAAACAATAAAAAAACGAGATTTCCGTCAGGCGGGAATCTCGTTTTTTGGCTTATTCTTTCGCTTGACCCTTGCGGTAAGAATCGATGATCGTTTTCGCCACATCAAGACTCAACCGTTCATCTAAGACCAGGTTCTTGATCATATTGATGAATTCGACATCTTCCTGTTGCACCGAATCAATTCGCTCAATCAACTGGTTCAACTTCGCCCGGACAGTCGGATAGGATACTTGATAGGCAGCTGCCATATCCTTCAACGAACCGGAGCTCAAGACGAACTTCCGGATGAACTCGAGATGCTCCTGTTCGAGTGCCAGTACCCAAGCGGGCACGTCTTGTCGTTCCATCGTATTCCCTCACTTTTCTCTTACAAATCTTGAATCTCCATCCGCTCTTTTTCACGCTGCAATTGCTTACGGCGCGAGTCGACACCCATCTCAGCCATTGAGATCATCATAGACAATCCAACACATGTACCGATTCGGATCAATGACTCACGATCCGACGTGTGTGGTCCTGTTCCGAAATACCAGTAAATTCCGAGACCAATAATGATCGCTGGAATGATGAAACTAAAGACTCTTCTGCGCCGCGCTAAGTAAAATTGTACGATACAGACTGTGACAATACCAATGACGATTCCTACCGTTTCCATCCTATTGCCTCTCCTATGTGATTATATAAATAATATTAACTATAAAATAAATAATATTCAATATAATTTTAACTATAATCAAAAATAAGAGGTTTTCTTTAAAAACAATCGACTTTAATCTATTTTCAGAGACAAAAAAAGAAAGGACTGACGATTCAGTCCTTCCCCATACTTACGACAATCACGCACTGCGGATGTCGTCTTTCTTATTTTCTGTCGACATGAACGTATCGAGTTGGTCTTCATCAAGAACACCTTCCCACTTCGCGATGACGAGTGAAGCGAGCGTGTTTCCTGTAACGTTGACGACGGAACGCATCATATCCATGATTCGGTCAATCCCCGCGATGAAGGCAAGTCCTTCTGCCGGGATACCGACCGTACCAAGTGTTGCGAGCAATACAACGAAGGAAACGCCTGGAACGGCAGCCATTCCTTTTGATGTCAGCATCAAGACGAAGACGAGTGTAATCTGTGTCCCGATCGAGAGGTCGATCCCGTACATCTGTGCGATGAACAAGGCAGCAAGTGCTTGATAGAGTGCTGATCCATCGAGGTTAAACGAATAACCCGTCGGTACGACGAAGCTGACGATTGATTTCGGCACTCCCATCTTCTCGAGTTTTTCCATGATCCGTGGAAGAACCGTTTCTGAAGAGGCTGTCGAATACGTCAAGAGCAATTCATCCTTGAAGACGCGGACGAAGTCTGAGACCCGAACACCAACCCACTTCATGATGCCGCCGAAGACGATGATCATGAAGAGAAGAGCTGTGACATACAATGTCGCGATGAGCTTGAATAACGAACCAAGCGAGTCAATCCCGAACGTCGAGACCGTCACACCAATCAAGGCGAAGACACCGATTGGTGCGAACTTCATGACGATGTTGACGAGATTGAACATTGCTGCTGCGACACCTTCGAAGAAACGAATGACCGGTTGACCCTTCTCTCCTGCAAAACCGACACCGAGTCCGAATAAGACTGAGAAGAAAATAATAGCGAGCATATCACCGCGAACCATCGCATCGAGAATGTTCGTCGGTACGATATTGACGATTTTTTCGACGAGTCCTTCGTCTTTTGTCGTCTCTTCCGTTGCGACATATGATGAGATATCCGTTTTATCCAATGTCGACATATTAATGCCAGCACCTGGTTCAATCAGATTGGCTGCAAATAGCCCCGTGAAGATGGCGATCATCGTCACGATCGTGAAGTAACCCAGTGTTTTGACGCCGAGACGTCCGAGACTCTTCGGACTACCGACCGATGAGACACCGAGGACGATCGTCGTAAAGACGATTGGGACGACGATCATTTTCATCATCCGGATAAAGATATCACCGATTGGCTTGAGCCACTCCGCGACATGGGGATTCCCATAAAATACACCACCGACTGTGATCCCGAGAATCAAGCCGATTAAAATCTGCCAGGCAAGGCCAATGGGCTTACGTTTCGTAGTTGTCATACGCTTCCTCCTTATACATCCGTCTTACTTGTATCCTACATGTAGTGGAACATAAATAGAATTTTGTCCTAAATACAGCACATTGTCAAATCCATCTGTTATAGTACAAAACCGAATTCTGTACGAAAAAACGTCCAAAATCCGCTTGTTTCCAAGCATTTTGGACGTTCTCATAATTTTTAAGATTGTTGATTAACGCGTTCCTCAATCAACGCACGATTGCGTTTTTTGAAGACCTCATTGTGTGACGACACCATCGCCACTTTTGGCGCTTCCGGCTCAATGAAGCGTTTCGCTCGGTTGACGGCGTTTGCCGCATCTTGGAACGCACCCGAGATCAAATGGACCTTCCCGTCGTGCGAAAGAATATCTCCTGCTGCATATAGTCCCGGTACACTCGATTCACTCGCGGCATTCCCGGCGATGTAGAAGTCATCGACCCGTGCAATATCGAGGTCACACGCGTCAAGTAGCGCCGCATCTTGTTCATACCCATGATTAATGATGACTTCATCAATTGGAATCTCGACGACCTCATCTGTTTGACAGTCGATCAATTCAACCGACGCGATCCGTTGGTGATCGGGACTGGCGATTAATTTGTGAATCGTCGTATTGAGGAGGCAGACCGCCGAACTTTTGACGAGTTGATCAACTTGCGCCTCGTGCCCTGAAAAACAATCTCGCCGATACGTGACGTAGACCTTTTTCGCGACCGGTTCGAGTTCGTTTGCCCAATCGATCGCCGAGTTCCCACCACCTGAGACGATGACGGTCTTTCCTTTAAAGCGTTCAATCGATTTAACCGTATAGTTCAAGTTTGACACTTCGAAACGTTCCGCGCCTTCGACTTTTAATTTTTGTGGATTGAGGATGCCACCGCCGACCGCGACGATGACCGTCTTCGAATAATGAATCTGCCCCGATTCCGCTTCTAAGACGAAGTTACCGAAGACGTCTTTTGCGATCGAGATGATCTTTTCATTCAATTGAACAGTCGGTTGAAATGTCAGTCCTTGTTCGACGAGTTGAGCCATGAGTTTTTCACCAGTGATCGGCGGCTGTCCACCGACGTCCCAGATCATCTTTTCCGGATAGACGTGCAGTTTTCCTCCGAGTTCTGCTTGATACTCGATCAATTTCGTCTTCATACCTCGAAGACCACTATAGAACGTCGAATATAACCCTGCTGGTCCTCCACCGATGATCGTTACGTCGAACAACTCCTGTTCCCTCATCTCACTCACTCCTCATCCTTGATTGTTATTGATTATCATTCTCACTCTCTCATGATAACGTGAACATCTCTTGAACACAAGAAAAAATGTTGACAGCGTTTTTATGAGACTGGTATGGTTAATGAGACGATAGTGATAATCATTATCATTGAAAAATGGAGAGAACAACGAAGGAGTCGTCGCGTATGGTACGTCTAGCAACAGAAGAAATCAATATCGGCTACGGTGATCGTCCCATCGTCAAAGACTTGTCCGTCCAAATTCCCGATCGTCAAATCACAACGATCATTGGCGCGAACGGATGCGGCAAATCAACTTTGCTGAAAGCGATGACACGGATCATTCCCCATCAATCGGGACGTGCGTTGCTCGATGGTCTTGATATCGCGAAGGAAAGCACGAAGCTGCTTGCTCGGAAGATGGCTATCCTGCCACAAACTCCGGAAAGTGCAAGCGGTCTAACGGTCGCAGAGCTCGTCTCATACGGTCGTTTTCCTTATCAAAAAGGATTCGGACGCTTAACGAAACACGATTATGAAATCATCGATTGGGCACTCGAAGCAACGGACACGATGGCGTTCAAACATCGTCCAGTCGATGCGCTGTCCGGTGGTCAACGTCAACGGGTCTGGATTGCGATGGCACTCGCTCAAGAGACAGATATCATCTTTCTCGATGAACCGACGACTTATCTTGATCTCGCCCACCAACTCGAGGTGCTCGAACTGCTCGAATATCTCAACCGGACCGAAGGACGGACGATCGTCATGGTCCTGCATGACTTGAATCAAGCGGCACGCTTCGCCGACTATATTATCGCCATGAAAAACGGCGAAGTCGTCAAAGCCGGAACGTGTGAGGAAGTCATCGCAAAAGATGTCTTACAAGAAGTATTCCATATCGATGCTGAAATCGGACGCGATCCGCGGACGAACAAGCCGATGTGTATCACCTACAACTTAATCAAGGGAGATTAAATCATGAAGAAACTACTTGTACCGGTTCTACTCATTCTCACGCTCGTCATCGCAGCGTGTGGCAATACAGAGAAAAAAGACGACGCAGCATCTGGTTCGAAAAACGAAACGATCACATATAAATCAGAAAATGGAAACATTAAAGTTCCAGCTCATCCAAAACGAGTCGTGGTCCTCGCTGGTTTTGCCGGCAACGTCATGGCACTCGGCGTTCCTGTCGTTGGTGTTGATTCGTGGTCAAAAGCGAATCCGAAGTTCGATAAACTAAAAGATGTCACGGAAGTTTCGGAAGAGAACGTTGAAAAAATCATCGAACTCGATCCTGACTTGATCATCGGCTACTCGACAACGAAAAACCTCGACAAAATCAAAAAAATCGCTCCGACGGTCACGTACACATACGGAAAAGTCGACTACTTGACGCAACATATCGAAATCGGTAAATTGCTCAACAAAGAACAGGAAGCACGCGATTGGGTCAAAGACTTCAAAACACGTGCCGCTGCTGCCGGTAAAGACATCAAAGCAAAAATCGGTGAAGATGCTACTGTTTCTGTCATCGAAAGTTTCGATAAACAACTCTACGTCTTCGGCAACAACTGGGGTCGTGGAACAGAGATTCTCTATCAAGAAATGAAATTAAAAATGCCGGATAAAGTCACGAAGATGGCATTAAAAGATGGTTACTATGCGTTGTCACCAGAAGTCCTCCCTGAATATGCAGGCGACTACCTCGTCTTCAGCAAGAGCGCAGAAGCGGACAACTCATTCACGAAAACGGATACGTTTAAAAACATTCCAGCCGTCAAAAACGATCATGTCTTCGAAGTCGATTCGAAGGAGTTCTACTTCAATGATCCTCTCACACTCGAACGTCAACTCGAGTTCTTCAAGAAAAGTTTCCTTGGTGCATAATAAATAAGGGAGGGAACCTGCGGGATCCCTTCCTTTTTTTGCGGCTCACTCCCTGAATCAGAAATGGAGGCGACATTCATGTCAGCTGGTCGAATTCCGTTCGGCATAAAAATCACACTCGGTCTTGTCCTTTTTTTCGGGATGTTCTGGATCGCGATGACGTTCGGCGCTGCCGATACGACGATCCGCGAAGTCTGGAACGCCTTGACGTTCGGACCGTTGAATGAAAAAGCAAAAATTGTCCAGGAAATCCGCTTGCCACGGGAATTAGCAGCAATCCTCGTCGGAGCGGCACTCGGTGTCTCTGGTGCCATCATGCAGGCGATGACACGCAATCCCCTCGCCGATCCTGGTCTGCTCGGTCTGACGGCGGGTGCGAACGCAGCACTTGCACTCGTCATCGTCCTGTTCCCGAAAATTGAGTACTTCGGTATCATGATTGCTTGTTTCTTCGGAGCAGCACTTGGGGCAGCACTTGTCTTTGGAATCGGTGCTTCGAAAAAAGGTGGTTTTTCGCCACTCCGGATTGTCCTTGCCGGTTCTGCAATCTCAGCCTTTCTGTATGCGATTGCGGAAGGCATCGGCATCTACTTCAAGATTGCTCAAGATGTCTCACAATGGACGTCCGGTGGACTCGTCGGGTCGACATGGGGACAACTGCAAGTCATCACTCCGGTCATCGCGATCGGGATTGTGATTGCCTTCATCTTCTCCCGACAATTGACGATTCTCAGTCTATCGGAAGAAGTCGCGCTCGGACTCGGGCAGAACATCCAGCGGATCAAAGCAGTACTTTATGTTGTCGTCATTCTGCTTGCAGGTGCTGCTGTTGCACTCGTCGGTAACATGGCGTTCATCGGGCTGATGATTCCACATATCGTCCGCGCGATCGTCGGGACGGACTATCGGTTCATCCTGCCAATGACCGCGATCTTTGGTGCGACGTTCATGTTACTTGCCGATACAATCGGTCGGACATTGTATGCTCCCTACGAGACTCCGGTCATCGCGATCGTCTCAATGCTCGGACTACCATTCTTCCTCTTGATCGTTCGGAAAGGAGGGCGTGCTTTCTCATGATGGAATCTCGTTTACGTCGTCGCCAGCAACTGACGTTTTGGACGTTACTGGCACTATTGATCGCAACACTCGTCGTCAGCATCGGTCTCGGACCTGCTTCCCTATCCTATGATCGTTTGTTGCCGACGTTACTTGGAAACGGCTCGTTCAAAGAGGAGTTCGTCCTCTATTCGCTCCGCTTACCACGACTGCTCATCACCGTCATGGCAGGAATGGCACTCGCTTTATCCGGTTCGATCCTCCAAGGGATCACGCGCAATGAACTCGCTGATCCTGGTATCATCGGCATCAATACCGGAGCTGGTGTCGCCGTCGCCTTGTTTTTCCTGTACTTCCCGGTCGATGTCGGATCGTTCATTTACTTGTTACCGATTGCCGCTTTCCTCGGTGCGCTCGTGACCGCGACGGCGATTTATCTATTCTCATACGACCGGGTGCAAGGACTGCAACCGATTCGCTTGATTTTGACTGGTGTTGGCTTCTCGATGGCGCTCTCCGGAATCATGGTCATTCTGATTTCGTCGACGCGTCGTGAAAAGGTCGACTTCATCGCTAAGTGGCTCGCTGGTAACATCTGGGGGACGGACTGGATCTTCGTCTACTCACTCTTACCGTGGTTACTCGTCTTGATTCCGCTAACGTTCTATAAGGCGAATAAACTCAATCTCCTTGCCTTGAATGAACCAGTCGCAATCGGTGTCGGCGTCGCGCTTGAAAAAGAACGGATCCAACTCTTGTTGACAGCCGTCGCACTTGCCGCTGCTGCCGTCTCCGTCACGGGTGGGATTTCCTTCATCGGTCTGATGGCGCCACATATCGCCCGCGCGCTCGTTGGACCACGGCATCAGTTCTTCTTGCCGATTGCCCTCTTGCTCGGCGGATGGTTGCTTGCGTTCGCTGATACGATCGGACGCAACATTGCGGGACCGGACGGCGTGCCAGCTGGAATCGTCGTCGCCTTGATCGGAGCACCTTATTTTATCTATCTCTTGTTGAAGAAATAATCAAAAATCCGCATCAAACAGCGTCTTTCGCTGATTGATGCGGATTTTTTGCTTTACCGTTTCCACCACGCACGTTCGATTTCCCTCATCGAGACGTAGGCTGGATCGATTTGTTTGGCTAACCGATTCATTCGAGTGACACCAAGACTAAACCCACCAATCCAAAAGAGGAAGACGACGAATAAATAACCAGGAGCACTTGGAATCGACAGCATGACGACGGCGATCAGCCATGCAACGACATACCCGATGATTGTCAGACGAGCGACCTTTTGAACGGTTTGTTGATACATAGTTGGTGTTAAATATGACTTCATGAGCCGTAGACGGACAATTTCTCGAGAGACTGCTGTCGCGCAAAGACAAAAGAGCATGATTTGAAGAAAGACGGATGTAATTGTCGGCATAAACCAAGCAGGTACCGCAAAAATCAATCCAGGGACCAAAAAGAAATAGGCGACGGAACGCACAGGACGTACCAATAGGTTCAGACGTGCTTGTCGCTCGAATAGGTGTTCCATTGCGATGTTCCTTTCTGTCTGACGAAGCGGGCTACCTCAACGTCACTGATATAATCGGGATCGCGCGCTCCGTCACGTCGGATGATCCATTCGCTGATGAAATAAAGTGGTGTTAAAATCGCAAAAATTGCTAGAAGCATCTGCCAGAACGGTCTCTCGATTGTCTGGGTGATGACGACCGTCAAGACGGCGTACAGCAGGACGTGACTACCAATGCGGAGTAAAAATTGGCGACGGACCTGCGCTTTTGAGATGTAGCTGTCTAAAATTTTTCGTTTTTTTAGTTGGTAGCGAAAATCGGAGGCGAGAAAAACGGCTGGAATCGTCAAAATCAACAGCGGGAGATCCGTCCATTCAATTAAGATACCGACTGTTATGAATAGAAACATGTTCCAATACCAGCGTGTGCCGAGCCATTCAACGTCCCGGTAGGCGAGGGCAAGTTTTTGTAGGCGTTCTTCACGAGCCGTTTGCATAGTACCTTCTCCTTTAGCGAGCTTGATGAATTTCTTTTTCCGTCACATACGTTGGATCGATCTTTCGTGAGACGAACTCTAGCGTTTTTCGGCAGATCCAGTAAAACGGAATGACGACGATGATCAGACCGATTAAGAAGGACATGTTCGGGCGATCGGCTGCCCAGACAATCAAACCGGCAAGCGCTCCGTATTGTAAGATCCCGATCAAGACATGCACCTGATAGAGCCGTTTTGCTGATGCCTCTGATGTATATTCCGCGACAAGCGCGAACCGCTTGCGTTGTACGAGCATGTCATAGCCAAAATACAATAATGGGACGATCATCGCATAAACCGGCTTCTCAAGTGTGTTGCTAAGTGCTAAAAATGCTGCAAGCATGACCCATATGCCGGTCTTTGTCTTTTGGTGCATCTCTTCGTATAACGTCGCTAATGCTTCCGTTTGTGTATGTACGTGTTCCATGATCTCCCACCTTTCTATACTGTAATATACTTACATTTTACTGTATCGGTTTCACCTGTAGTGCGATTTTTCAAAAAAAAGATGTCCTGTCGCTTCGGACAAGACATCTTTCATTAGAGACTATGCACTGACCTGGATGATCAGATAGATGACACTATAAGCAACGATCGCGAGCGGTATCAACGCGACACCGATTAGCCAGCCATTTTTGTCACGGATACCGAGATATAAGACGAGACACCCTACGATGAAGGCGATTAATGTCGTAAACGGATTCATGGTCGTTCCCCCTCTAATTGTTTCTGCTCTTAAATTTCCCGCTCCACTCGTCTCATAAACCCTTCAAGGCGCTTCGACACACAAAGAAAAGCCAGACGGATTTCCGCCTGGCTTTTCTTTGTTAACTTATTTTTTCGTGATGACGACTGTTTTCGTAACGACTTGTCCACCCAGATCCTTCAGTTTCAAGTTGTACGTGTTTTTTCCTTTTTTGAGCGTCACTTTTTTCGTGATCGTCTTTTTGAAGGCTTTCATGACGTACGGTTCTTTGAACGTCCGGCGGTATTCCGCGCTACCATTGAAGTCGAAGCGTAATTCGCTGTAGTTATCGCGAAGTACGATCTTCATCTCAGCTGTTTTTGTTTTACTTGAGACGGTTTTTGGTGCTGTGACGCGAATCGTTGGTAATTCTGTGTCGATGATGACTTGACGGTTGAACGCCACACGATTCCCTTTTCCATCGTATGCTTCGACCTTGAATGACTTGACGCCATCTGTCGTGTACGTCACGTCATGGCTGAACGCATAGTTTTGTTGGGCTGCATCGAAACGCAGTTTAACAGTTTTTCCGTTGATCTTGAACGATTTGATACCTGACTCATCAGAGACATGACCCGCGATGTTGATGACTTTTGATGTTGCAAGACCAAGAGCGACCGGTGTATCGATTTGAACATTTGGTACGGCTTTATCAACGCCTGTCGTGTTGACGTCTTTTTTCACACTGTTTCCAGCATAGTCTTTGACGACGAAGGCAATCTTCGCGCGCTCCGGCAGATCCGTCAACGTGTACGCTTTTTCTGTTGCGGCAAGTGGTTGCTTTAAGACACTTTTGCCATTGACGAGGATATCGTATGACGCAACTCCTGTTCCTTGGTCGCCTGCTGTCCATGAAAGTGTTGATTTCGCAGCATCCCATTTCACAGTAGCTGCTGGCTTTTTCGTATCGACATAGACTGGGAAGAGATTCGTCTGCCATTTTGCGTTCGGATAATCGATCACCGATTTGACTTTGTAGTAGTAAAGACCATCTTTGACCGGTTTCCCGTTGATCGTTCCGTCCCAAGCAGCGCTTGTGACTGGTGTGTAGCCGTCCTCTGAACCGCTGTCGTAGTAGTTCTTGACGACGTCCGTTTGCATATCAAGCTTCTGAAGTGTTGTTTTATTCCGGTCAAGAATCGAATACTCGACTTTTTTCGCATTGCGAAGGAATGAGATGATCGGGAAAGCTTCATCTGCGCTACCGTCGTTGTTCGGTGAGAACGAGACTTTGTTCGCGACAACTTTTCCAGCGGCATTCGTACCAAGGAATTCGAAATCATCCTTCACTTCAGTCGCTAGACCTGTCAATCCATAGAACGTGTTGTTTTTATCGTACAATGGTGCATCTAAAATCGGAGCTTGATCCCATTTTCCTTTGAACCCAACATAAGGAACTGTCAGTTCTGGATTTTTGCTCTTCGTATCGATCAGACGGACGAATCCTTCGACGAAGTAGCCGTTTTTAAAGACTTGTTCAAGCGGAAGCTCGTTCGCCCAGTCAGTCGTGTTCTTCAAATCGACGGACACGCTGACTTTCGTTGAGCTCTTCGGATTAATCGAGACCGAGCTCGCTTTCTTCGAGCCGACTGCAAATGAGATCGGGTATGTGCCTGTGTTGGCATCTACCGTACCGATCGTTCCTTTTTTGAAGATTCCATTTGCTTCAAGGAAGTTCGATCCTTTTGCACCGAGATCTGATTGAACCGTTCCCGCTAGCTTATACGTCACTTTTTCATTGCTGTAGTTTTTTAAATCAAGCGTGAATGTGAACTTCTCGCCGACTTCCTTCAAGGATGCCTTGCCTTCACCTGACTTCGTCTCTGTGATGACGACTGGTGTCTTCATCGCAGCACGAAGATCCATCAGTCCAGCTCCCTCACGACGTGGGGAGTAGAAGTTGCCTGTTTTCAATTGTGCGTTGTATTTTCCTTGATCGAGTTGCGGACGCGATGTATTCATCAAGATGTTTTTGGCGAGTTTAACGCGTGTTGCACCAGTGACTTTGAAGTCCTTCGCAATCCGTTGCATGACGAGTGCTGTTCCTCCAGCGACGTGTGGTGCTGCCATCGATGTACCGCTCATGACGCCATACTCGTTATCATTAAGCGTCGAATAGATTTTCCCACCTGGTGCCGTGATTTCCGGCTTGAAGTCAAGGCTTGGCGTGACACCCCATGACGTGAAGTCAGACATTTGTCCTGCGACCGGGTTATCGGTTGAGACCGCTTTTCCGTCAAATGTCACTGCGATTGCCTTGCCTTCTTTTGCTTTTGCTTCGAGATCATTCCCGTCCGCGATGCTAAGCGTCACGAGTGGAATCGTCGGATTGTTGAGCGCCATGCTGACGTAATCCCCATGATCGACTTTACCACGGACGATGACACCTGCTGCGCCTTGCTTCTCAGCTTCTGCTTGAATCATGCTGTAGTTAAAATCACCTGTCCGCACGACGAAGACGACTTTCCCTTTGACGTCTTTACCTTCATAGTTCGAAGCTTGACCGTCACCGACATACACGACATCCTTCTTCTCTTTATCGAAGACGGCAATCGGATTCGGCGAATCTTGTTTTTGGTATGCCAAATAACCGGCATCCTGACCGTCGATCGTCAGCGCCATGCCTTCAAGCGTCAATTTTGTATTTTCGAGTGACGCGACTTGGAGCGCCTGGCTCGTCAATCCTGGTGCACCAACGACACCGATATCCGGGTTTGCTGTATATGGATTACCCGCACCATGACCTGCAAACGCCGAGTTACCAGCAGAGATCGCACACAAGATACCGTTGTTCATCGCGTTGACGATCGCGCGTTGCTCCGGATCATCTGCGTTGACGAACGATGCCGTCGAACCCAGGCTCATGTTGATGACGTCCGCTCCAAGTGCGATGGCATCATCGATTGCTTTGATGTAGATATCACTAAATGTCGATGGCATCCCTGGATCGTTACCGAAGACCTTCATCGCGAGGAGCTGTGTTTCTGGAGCGACCCCTTTAATGCCGCCGTTCGCTTCATCCCCGTTTGCTCCGACCGTACCTGCGACGTGCATCCCGTGCATCGATGCCCCCGCACCTAAGTCACGGATTTCGCTGTCGTGATCGGCATAGTTATAGCCGTACGGTACTTTTTCCGTGAAGTACTTTCCTTTTAAGCCTTTTGTTTCTTTCGCACTCTCGACCTTCGAAGAGGTTAAATCCACCTTTGTCTCTGGACTCAAGACCATGTCCTTGTGAGATGGATCAATCCCCGTATCGATGACCGCGACGACGGTTCCTTCCCCTTTGAAGCCATAGTCCTGCCACGTTTCCTTCGCATTGACCATGTCCTTGCTGTACAGCATGTCTGGCTTGGCACCTTTATCTACGGTTGGGCGCGCATATTCGTGCGCGATATGTACACTTTTGACTCCTTCGAGTTGTTTGATATCTTCGATGTCACCGAACTTCACTTCACCACTGAATCCGTTGATGACGGTTGTGAAGCTTTCTTTATATGTAACAGGAATCGCCTTTTTAGCGATAGCTGACTTGACTGATTTTTGGACGCTGACGAGTCGATCCTTGATCGATTCCTTTTCGGCATTGCTCAATGTGCTATACCGCTTGTTTTGAGCTTGGGCGATTTGAATCGCCGGTTTTTGTTCCATCTCGATGACGACTCGGACTTTATCCGATTGTTTGTAGTTCTTTTCTTGCCCCGATTTCTTCAGTGAGAGCGCCTGCGGTTTTTGACCCGTCGCTTTGTCTTGCGAGGACAGTGCACCTTGCGCACTGACTAGATTGGAAGACGTCATTAAGACGGCTGCCATAAGTGCAATCTTCTTCTTCATGCGTTCGTTTCCCCTTTTCTGTAAAACCATAGTAGTAATACTAATAAAACAGTTTAAAGAAAATTCTGTATTTTTAGTTTAATGAAGTTAATGGAAATAAACAATTTATATTTGTATATTTTTTTAATTTATTTCTTTTTGGTGACATTTTATATTTGGAAGGAATTTAACTGGGAACATAAAAAAACTCCTCGAGCACTCGAGGAGTTGAACGTATGCACTTGGTGGAGACTATCGGGATCGAACCGACGACCTTTTGGCTGCCAGCCAAACGCTCTCCCAGCTGAGCTAAGCCCCCATGAATTATCTTTAGTATACGCATCGCTAACTGCTTTATCAATATAAACATAACGCTTTCATAAAAAAGAATTCCTCCCGAAATGGCTGGAAGGAATTCACGATTCATTTATTCAATTCACGCATCAAATCCGCCTGTCGTTCAAGCTCTGCCTGTTGCTCGAGGATCAAGACCTTTTTATACGTCCGCGCGGAAATCAAGATACTGATTTCATAGAGAACGAACAACGGCACTGAGATCATCAAGTGTGACGTCACGTCCGGCGGTGCGATCAATGCCGCAACGACGAACAGCGCGAAATACGCATATTTCCGATTCTTTCGCATGAAATATGGCGTCACAAGACCAAGACGTGTCAGGAACATCGTCACGACCGGCAATTGGAAGAGAAGACCAAACGGCATCGTCAACCGGATCAAGAAACTGAAGTAGTTTTCGACCCCGATGACTTGCTCGATCCCCAATTCTTTCCCGAGATCCGTTGAGACTTCGAGCAAGAAGGGAAGCAACCAGAAATACGAGAAGGCTACACCAGCCAAAAATAGAAAGAAGATGACTGGAATATATGTCAGTGTTGCTTTTTGTTCCTTTTCATAAAGCCCTGGTCGGACGAATGCCCACAGTTGATACATCCAGAACGGTGACGCTAAAATCAGCGCGATGATGAACGCAAGATTCAAATACAACATTAAAGGATCGGCGACGTTGAAGGCATTTAATCCGATACCGAGCTCTTTTAAGTCCGCTTGCAGAAAACGGACGAGCGGTCGGACGAGCGGAAATGCGACAGCGAACAGGACGACGACGATGAGGAGCGACCAGACAATCCGCTTACGCAGTTCGTCTAGGTGCGACGTCATGCTTTGTTCTTGATCAACCGTCATGATTCAATCACTTCTCTTTCGGTTCGTCCTTTTTATCGTCGTCCATGATGCCGTTCGTGGCATTCTTGAACTCTTTCAATGTTTGACCGGCAGCACGACCGAATTCCGGTAACTTCTTCGGTCCGAAGATGATCAACGCGACGACAGCAATTAATCCGATACTCGCAGGTCCGATACCTAACGTGAGCGGGATAAGGTTTTCCATTATGATTTCACTCCTTCAGCTGATTGCGAATAATGCTTCATGAAATAAACTAACGACTGCAACTCGATCGATAAATCGATGTGATGAACCCGAACGCTCACTGGCACGTTCAACCGTGCAGGCGTGAAGTTCAGAATGCCTGTCACACCATACTCGACTAACTCATCCGCTACTGACTGTGCGAACTGGGATGGAACCGTCAAGATGGCGACATCGACCTGATTCGCTTCGATTTGTTCTTTCATGTCCGAAACATGATAGATTGGAACGTCATGCGTCGTTGTTCCGACCTTCTCTTCGTCCGCATCAAACGCAACGACTATCCGAGTACTATTATTCTTTAAAAAGTTATAATTTGCAAACGCTGTTCCGAGATGACCGACCCCGATCAAGGCAACATTCGTCACCTCATCTTGATTCAAGGTTTTCCGGAAAAACGTTAAGAGATGTTGAACGTTATATCCATACCCCTTCTTCCCTAGTGCCCCAAAGTAGGAAAAGTCGCGACGAATCGTTGCTGAATCAACCTTCACCGCCTCGCTTAACTCAGCAGAAGAGACGCGGAGCTTACCTGAATTGTATAAACTTTGGATGAAACGATAATATAGCGGCAACCGTTTTGCTGTCGCTTGTGGAATTTTTGTGTCTGGTCCATTCATCCTGCAGTTCCCCCTTCGGCCACATCCATCGTGGCACCCAAATCTTTGCAAAAAGCTTTCTACTCTCCTTGATTGTAAACCACTTCACATAGAGTCACAAATAATATATTCCGCAGGACCTCGCGCTTTTGTTCGTGATAGACTAAAGGGTGGAAGGATGGATGGAAATGATACTCTTACAAGTCAACCAACTCTCGAAATCATTCGGCGTCGAGCCGATTTTAGAAAATATCAAACTAGAAGTACAGGAGCGCGACCGAATTGCGCTCGTCGGTCGAAATGGTGCCGGTAAATCAACCTTGCTCAAAATCATCGCTGGTGAACTCAGTCATGACTCGGGCGATATCATGAAAGGTAAAGATGTCAAAATCGGTTATCTCGCGCAAGACAGTGGTCTCGAATCGAACGAGACGATCTGGAACGAGATGCTGACCGTCTTTGAACATCTGCAAGAACAAGAACGAACACTGCGCCGGATGGAAATCGAGATGGGCATGGAGCACATCTTGAACGACCCGGTCGCGTACGATCGTCTCTTGAAGACGTATGATCAAGCGCAACACGACTTCTCAGAAGCCGGTGGTTATCAGTTTGAGGCGAATATCCGCTCCGTCCTGCACGGCATGCGCTTTTATCCAGACGATTACTCGCGCCGGATCCAGACATTGTCCGGGGGTCAACGGACACGGCTCGCCTTAGCGAAGATGCTCCTGCAAGCACCAGAGCTTCTCATTCTCGATGAGCCGACGAACCACCTGGATATCGATACGCTTGCTTGGCTTGAAAGTTACCTCGGTGGTTATCGTGGTGCCGTTCTGATCGTCTCGCACGATCGGTACTTCCTCGATCAAGTCGTCAATGTCGTCTATGAGCTCTCTCGTAATGTCTGTCGTAAGTTCACGGGGAACTATACGAAGTACCTCGAGCAAAAAGCGGCATTGTACGATCAAGAAATGAAACAGTTCGAACAGCAGCAAGAAGAAATCGCAAAGATGCAGGACTTCATTCAACGAAACATCGCTCGGGCGACGACGACAAAGCGTGCTCAAAGCGTTCGAAAACGGCTCGAGAAGGTCGACCGGCTCGATCGACCAGATGGAGATGAACGCAGTACGGTCCTGTCCTTCCCAATCGAAAAACAGAGCGGGAATGACGTTCTTCAAGTCAATCAATTGGCAATCGGTTACGAAGAA
The DNA here is from genome assembly GCF_054956715.1 of Exiguobacterium sp. EF_C8. NCBI lineage: Bacteria > Bacillati > Bacillota > Bacilli > Caryophanales > Exiguobacterium > Exiguobacterium sp. EF_C8. The sequence continues at coordinate 2,905,298 of NZ_CM143264.1, forward strand.
GCTGTCTCAAAAGACATCACGTTCCGCTTGCAACGCGGTGAATCACTGGCACTCGTCGGACCGAACGGAATCGGGAAGTCGACGCTCTTAAAAGTCCTCGTCGGTCGTTTACGTCCTCTCTTCGGTGATTTCCGTTTCGGAACTGGCGTCTCGATCGGGTATTACGATCAAGAGCAAGCGGAACTCAATGACCGGAACCGTGTCATCGATGAGATTTGGAACGAATGGCCACTGATGCGCGAACAAGAAGTCCGTTCTGTGCTCGGACAATTCCTGTTCAGCGGCGACGATGTCTTCAAAATCGTTCATGAATTGTCTGGTGGCGAACGCGGACGTCTCGCGCTCGCAAAACTGAAACTCCGGAAGACTAACGTCCTCATCCTTGACGAGCCAACGAACCACTTGGATCTTGATTCGAAGATGGTCCTTGAGAACGCTCTCGTCGACTATGAAGGTACGCTACTCTTCGTCTCCCATGACCGCTACTTCATCGATCGGATCGCGACACGCGTCATCGAGATGAGTGAAGCTGGTGTGACAGAATACCTCGGCGATTATTCGTACTACACAGAGAAGAAGGCCGAACAAGAAGAAATCGCTCGCCTTGAAGCCGAAGAGGCAAAAGCGGCAAAAGTCACGGCATCGAAGACGATCGACAAAGAAGCACAGAAAGAAGAAAAAAAACGCCGTCAGCAAATCGAACAACTCGAACAAGATATTGAACGGCTCGAACAGCGTTCAGCGGAAATCGAACAGTTGCTTTGCGAACCGGAAGTCTTTAATGATATTCCAAAAGCGACAGCGTTATCTGCGGAACGGGACCAGATCGATGTCGATCTACTCGAATTGATGGAACGATGGGAGAACCAACACTGATGCGGACGAAAAGCTTTTTCATTAACTTGATTCAAGGACTGCTATCCGGCATCCTTTATTTCGTACCGATGTATGCGGACTACGTGTCGACCTTCATCCGGCCGGATGCTTTTAATGCCGCGCTTCCTTTGTTTCTCCTGATTTCTTGTATGATTGGTCTCGTCATCCAGACATGGAGCGGTCTTTTCGTCAGTTTACTCTCGGGATTATGCTGTACGCTCCTGACGACACAGCTATTCGTCGAACTCACTGACCCGTTGATCCTATCGTATTACGGTAGTGTCTCACCGCTCACCGCTTTCTTGATCAGCTGTGTCGGCATTTGGGCACTCGCAATCGTCTTTTATTTGCTCGATGGCTATCAGTACAGTAAACGTCATGGTCTTGAAGCCTCTTCAAACGAAATCGATTCGCAACCTTGAAGTCCGATCGATGAATCAGATGAACGACATGAGAAAAAGGAGTGGAGATTCCGGTAGCTAGACCGGTATCTCCACTCCTTTTGTTTGAATCAAAACGAATCGTACGATGAATCAAGCATTCACACTACTATCATTTTGTCGGTCGGGCAATCGTAAACGTCTTCCCGATCGTCGCATAATCATTCCCTGCTAAACGAGCGACAGCCTTCAATCCTGCTGCGTCAATCCGGAACGACTCGACGAGTTCATCCGCGACGTGATAGCGCAGTACTTCCCCGATCAACAGATCGGCACCTTCTAGCTCGACGTGTTGCGTTAAGCGCATCTCGAACCGGATTTTCGCTTCCGCGATTCCGGGCACGTCGATTGCATCGCTATCGACGAGCGTTAAATCCGTCCGTTCGAGTTCACTTTCACCGTAAGCGAGTGGCGCAGCCGTCTCATTGACTGCGTCGACGATTTCTTCGCTGACGATATGGATGACATAGCTTTGTTTTGCTAGGATATTACGTGCCGTATCCTTTTGTCCCTGATCCGTCCGTTGTACGGCAATCACCAGTTGTGGCGGACTACTTGATGCGACCGTAAAGAAGGAAAAGGGGGCGGCGTTGACCGTCCCGTCTTCCCCTAGCGTCGTCACGAAGGCAATCGGACGCGGAATGATGCTTCCGATCAGTAATTTATAATTGTCTTTTGCGCTAAGCGTTGATGCCTCGAACTTCATGAATGACCCACCTTTTTCCTCACCCGATGAGTGCAGCGAGTGAATAGTCTCCAGCACCAATCATCGCCACTCCAAGGGCGATAACGATCAATGCCATGTTGTATTCGTACCCGTTCTGCGTCACCCAGTAACCATTCGCACCGTGTACTTTAACGATCGCGACAAGCATCGAACCGATGATGAGGATTGCAGCGATCCAGAGGAATACCCCGCCTGCAAACAATAATCCACCGATTAATTCAGCAAGACCCGCTGTAATCGCGAGTGCTTTTCCTGGCTTCATGCCAATTGATTCGAACCAACCGCCTGTTCCAGCGATGCCGTGTCCACCAAACCAACCAAATAATTTTTGTGTCCCGTGTGCAGCAAATGTTAAACCGATGATTAAACGAATGATTAAAAGTCCTGTATCCATCATTTCTCTCTTCTCCTTTTACCTAATGTATTTTAGTTACTTTAAGTAACTCAATAAACAGACTATATCTTATCACTTACTAAAAGTAAATAGATTTGTTTTAGTTCAAGACGTTACATTAAGTAAAATGATTCGATTTTTTTAGCAGAAGCGGGTATACTACAACTATAGAAAGGATGAGTGCTGATGGAAGAAGTCGCAATCCAACCGGCTCTTTGTCCCAAAGTCGAACATGCCTTTGAAATCTTAGGTAAGAAATGGACGGGTCTGATTTTGCGTCACTTGTTGACGAAGACATGTCGTTTCAATGAGATTCAAGATGCCATTCCCGAATTATCAGGTCGTATGCTCACGGAACGTATGAAGGAGCTCGAAGCGGAAGGCATCGTCATCCGGACTGTCATTCCCGATCGTCCGATTAAGATTCAATACAGTTTGACCGACAAAGGGCGTCATCTCGAACCGGTCATTCGTTCCATTGAGGAATGGGCCGAACTACAAGACTAATGTATGAAAAAGCATCTTCTTCGGAAGGTGTTTTTTTATATGATTTTTTGACATTGATAATCATTATCAATTAAAGTAAGGAAGTACAGCGAAAGGAGGAACATGCATGCAGATTGCAATTGGATTCGTCAGCATGTCCGGTAATACGGAAGATATCGTCTCGATCATTCAACGTGAGCTCGAGCAACACGATGTCAACGTGACGATCACAGAACTGGATCAATTCGTCGGGGAGGATCTATCACGTTTTGATGGTCTATTACTCGGCTCATATACATGGGGAGACGGTGATTTACCGTATGAAGCAGAAGATTTCGTCGAGGAGCTACGGGAACAATTTTTAGACGGGATGCCGGCTGCTGCTTTTGGCTCGGGTGATCTTGATTATCCGAAGTATTGCGCAGCCGTTGATTTGATTGAAGACGCATTAAAAGAAGCTGGGGCGACCATCGTCACGGATGGCTTGAAGATTGAGTTTGATCCGAACACACCGGAGAAACAAGCCGCTTGTCGCGCGTTCGCACAGACGTTTCATCGCTTTTTGCAACAGGTCCATTCATAAGTATCGTTTGAATCCGTCATGTAAGGGAATTCTTAAAACAGACTCTATGAAAGTGAGATGAATGTTTTTATGACGATTCAAGCACTCGTCTTTGACGTCTACGGTACATTATTCGATGTCCATTCCGTCAAAGAACAAGCAGAGGAGCTGTATCCGGGACACGGAGAAGCGATCAGTAAACGCTGGCGAGAGAAACAACTGGAATACTCCTTCTTGCGACAATTGAACGGACAATATGTGCCGTTCAGCCAAGTGACACAAGATGCCCTCCGCTATACGTTACTCGAACTGAAGCTTCATGTGACCGAGGAACAAATCACGACTTTAATGGAGACGTACCTGACACTTGATGTGTACCCAGAAGTTAGCTCTGTTCTCGAGACGATGGCGCATAAGCGTTTGGTCGTCTTCTCGAATGGTTCCCATGATATGCTCGATCCGTTGATCGAACAGTCAGGTTTAGCCGATCGGTTCGAACATCTCGTCAGTGTTGATGACATCAAACACTATAAACCAGCACCTGCTTCTTATATGCATGCGTTGAACACACTCGGTTTAAAACGCGAGGAGATCCTCTTCATGTCCTCGAACGGTTGGGACATCACCGGGGCAAAGAGTTTCGGCTTCAAAACGGCATGGATCAATCGAAACGGACTTCCGGTCGAAGAATTAAATCTTGATCCGGATCGCATCTATGATGACTTGACCGGTATCACTGAATGGCAATGAACGAACAACAGCGGACTCCTTTTTAGGAATCCGCTGTTTTAATGGATTAGTAATTGGAAAGACGTGAGTAGCCCTTCTTGAATAGATCGAGTTTCAGCCCGCCCTCTTTTTCGATGAAGAAGAGGTATTCGTTTTGATCCGTATCTTTATAAAAGACCTTAAATAACGTCACAGTCCGTTTTTTATTGTTTTCAACAGCTGTCACCTCGTGCTTCGAGATCACTTCTGCTTGGACTTGTTCCGCATCCATCTTTTGAATCATCGGTTCGAATGACTTCTTCTCTTGATCCGTCACCGGTGTTCCGGGAGCAATCATGAAATAATCATCACTCGCCTTGTTCGTTAAACCGTACTTCCGATCGACGATGACGACGTTACTGAGCTTCCCATTGATTGTCTGATCAAAAGCGTACAACTTTTGAATCCGGGTTTTTTCCCCTTCTGCTCGTCCGATTTCGTAAAGTGGACGTTGTTTCGTGTTCGTCTCGACCGCTTTCTTATCGGGTACGAGTTCTTCCTTATAGGCGACTTGGTATGCGTTGACGATTTCTCGGACCTGAAGTCCGATCGCGACGATGACCAGTACCGCTAACAATGCGATGATGACTTTTTTCATTCCATTTCCCCCAAGTTGTTCGGATTCCTTACTTTAAATCTAGCCCAGGTTCTGCGTTCATGGCAAGTGTCGAATAGCGTAACGCGCGATATGGATGAATCGCAGCCGCTCCGATCATCGCCGCATTATCTCCACACAAGTGCATCGGCGGAATGACGAGATCGATTCCTTCCTTCGCACACGCTGCTTCGAGACCGTGACGTAATCCTTTGTTGGCGGCGACACCACCAGCAAGCAGCAGTTGGCGTCCCCCTTTATCCTTCACGGCACGGATCGCCTTCGTTACGAGGACTTCGACGACGCTCGCTTGGAAACTCGCAGCTAAATCTTCCGGGATGATCACTTCTCCCCGTTGCTCAGCGTTATGCACGGCATTGATGACCGCTGACTTTAAACCGCTGAAGCTAAAGTCATACGAGTCCTTCTCGAGCCAGACGCGTGGAAAATGGAACGTATCCTGACCGGTTTGTGCCAACTGATCGATTCGTGGACCACCTGGATACGGTAACTTCAATGTTCGAGCGACTTTATCATAGGCTTCCCCTGCTGCATCATCTCGTGTTTCACCGATGACTTCATATACACCGTCTTCTGGCATGTAAATCAGTTCCGTATGCCCACCTGATGCAATCAAACAGACGAGCGGGAATTCAAGCTCTTGTACGAGACGATTCGCGTAGATATGACCTGCGATATGATGAACACCGATCAAAGGCTTATTATGCGCAAAAGCAAGTGTCTTTGCCGCACTGACACCAACGAGTAATGCCCCGACCAGTCCGGGACCTTCCGTGACAGCGATCGCATCGATATCGTCGATCGTGACGTTTGCTTCCGTCAACGCATCATCGATGACGTATGTGATTCGTTCGACATGATGTCGTGATGCCACTTCAGGCACGACTCCACCGAATCGTTTATGACTTTCGATTTGAGACGAGACGACGTTCGATAAGACGTTGGTTCCTCCACGGACGACGGCAGCTGCCGTTTCGTCGCAACTCGATTCAATTGCTAGAATCAATGGTTGTGTCATAAGTCTTCTCCCTCCAGCTCCAGCCAATAGATGGCAGCATCTTCATTGTTGTCCTGATAATATCGTTTTCGGATACCAACATAGTGAAATCCGAGTTTTTCATATAAGGTTCGCGCCGGTGTGTTCGAGACACGTACTTCAAGTGTCATCGCTCGTAAATCGAGTGCACGACCGACCGCGATCAATGCCGTTAGCAAGTCTTCCCCAAGTCCTTGTCCGCGGTGCGACTGCTTGACGGCAATATTCGTAATATGTCCTTCATCCGCAATATGCCACAGACCAGCAAACCCGACGATACCATCTTGATCGGCAACGACATAATAGGCATTCGGATTTTGTGTCATTTCTGCTTCGAAAGCATCCAGTGTCCACGGTGTCGCAAACGATTCGAGTTCGACGGCGTGAACACCTGCAGCATCGTTTACGGTCATGCGACGAATCCCCTTACTCATGACGCTGTGCCTCGATCCATTTCGCTTCTGCTTCAGCCAGACGCAGGTAACGTGGCTCAAACGCATGCGCTTCGACTGTCTCGCGTGTTGCACCGAGTAAGGCGAGCACTCCGGCACGCGGCGTCCGAAACGCAGGAGCCGCCTTTTCAAATGGTTGAAGAAGTTCTTCAAATGTATCGATGTCTCCTGTGACGAGCGTATCTGGCGCTAACGTCTTCACAAAAGAGGCGATTTCGACATGTTGTTCTTCACCGATTCGTTTCCCGGCATCGTATACTCCGACAAAACCTGATCCGCGTCGTGCATCTTGAATCGCTGCAACACGTCCCGTATGACCTGTCGAAGCCGCCATCAACTCAAGTGTCGAGATGGCAACGAGCTCGATGCCCAGTGTATACGCGAGCGTCTTCGCTGTCGTCGCTCCAATCCGTAATCCGGTATAAGAACCAGGACCGTCAGCAACGACGACACGTGTCAGTTGAGCCGGTGTCCATTTTGCTTCCACCATCAAGCGCTCAAGCAACGGCATGAGTTTTGTCGCATGATTCAAAGACGTGACGTAAGAAGCTTCTGCTACGATCTGTTTTCCGTCTGAAAGAGCGACCGATAATTGTTTCGTCGATGTATCAATAGCTACGATTTTCATGATCTCAATCCCTCACATAATGTAATGTATCGTTCTCCGATCGGTGTCAGCTCAAAACGGCGGCTATCGTCACCCGTTCGCGTAATCGTGATTGCCAACCGCTCCGGTGGAAGGCTATCCGCAATCAATTCAGACCACTCGACGACGGCGACGCCTTCACCATTCAAATATTCTTCAAGTCCGATATCATCACCGGAACCTTCCAGGCGATAAACATCCATATGATAGAGAGGGAGACGTCCCGTATAGACTTTCATGATCGTAAAGGTAGGGCTATTGACATGACGCGTCACACCTAATCCTTTCGCAAAGCTTTGAGTAAAGGTCGTTTTCCCAGCACCTAAATCTCCGTCAAGCGTAATGACCATCCCTGCTTCAGCACGTCGTCCGAGTTCAAGAGCTAAGGCAGTCGTTTCTTCCAAGCTGTTCATTTCCAGTTCTATCATACGATGTCTCCTCCTTTAATACGTACTGTTCGTCCTTCTCTATTGTACCGGACGAAAAAGGCAAAAAAAAATACGAAACGCTGAACGTTTCGTAGTAAAGTTGAAGTTAAGTTTAAAATTGGTTGCGGGGGCCGGATTTGAACCGACGACCTTTGGGTTATGAGCCCAACGAGCTACCAGACTGCTCCACCCCGCGACGATAAACGTTTCGGATTTGATTATTTAAAAATTGGTTGCGGGGGCCGGATTTGAACCGACGACCTTTGGGTTATGAGCCCAACGAGCTACCAGACTGCTCCACCCCGCGATGATATAACGTTTCGACAGATATTAATATAACATGTGTCTTTTAAATTGGCAAGTCTTTTTGCCTCATTTCTTTTTACTAACTGTCCTAATGAATATTCTTCTATACTGATACGAAAGGAGTGAACAGATGGGATATTTATTAGATTTACGAAAAATCGTAGGAAATCGACCGTTGATCAGCGTAGGCGCGACCGTACTCGTCATGAATTCACAATTTGAACTGCTATTTCAATATCGTTCGGATACGCACAGTTGGGGGCTCCCCGGTGGTTCAATGGAACCGGGTGAGACACTTGAAGAAGTCGCGATGCGTGAGTTGCAGGAAGAAACCGGACTTCAAGCACAAAGCGTTCAACTGCTAGACGTCTTTTCTGGTCCTGATTACTTCTTCCGTTATCCAAATGGTGACCAAACCTACAGTGTGATTCATCTCTTTCAAGCAAAAGACGTATCCGGTACATTACAAATGACAGATGGAGAGAGTCTCGACTTACAATATTTCTCCTTAAATCAATTACCAGCACCTCTTGAAGCGCGTGCTGCAGCGCTATTACGTCAAATCAAGTCTCGCCTTCTTGACACAACACCTTCTTTTTAATCTAGATGCTTGTCTTAAAACTGACTTGATGACGGATTGACGTTCACTTGTCAGTTTTTCTATTTCTTTCGGGACTACACACAAAAAGACCGACCTGCAATCTGCAGATCGGTCAAGTGCCTGGCAACGTCCTATCCTCACAGGGGGAAGCCCCCAACTACTTTCGGCGTTCAAGTGCTTAACTTCCGTGTTCGGCATGGGAACGGGTGTGACCACTTGGCTATCGTCACCAGACGACGGGCTCGCGCCCTCAAAACTGAAGTCATCAACAATGCATCTGCTAGAACAAGGCCTCGACCGATTAGTATCACTCAGCTCCACATGTCGCCATGCTTCCACCCGTGACCTATCTACCTCATCGTCTCTGAGGGGTCTTTCTTGATTACTCAAAGGGAAATCTCATCTTGGAGGGGGCTTCATGCTTAGATGCTTTCAGCATTTATCCCGTCCGCACGTAGCTACCCAGCGATGCTCCTGGCGGAACAACTGGTACACCAGCGGTGCGTCCATCCCGGTCCTCTCGTACTAAGGACAGCTCTCCTCAAATTTCCTGCGCCCACGACGGATAGGGACCGAACTGTCTCACGACGTTCTGAACCCAGCTCGCGTACCGCTTTAATGGGCGAACAGCCCAACCCTTGGGACCTACTCCAGCCCCAGGATGCGATGAGCCGACATCGAGGTGCCAAACCTCCCCGTCGATGTGGACTCTTGGGGGAGATCAGCCTGTTATCCCCAGGGTAGCTTTTATCCGTTGAGCGATGGCCCTTCCATGCGGAACCACCGGATCACTAAGCCCGACTTTCGTCCCTGCTCGACTTGTAGGTCTCGCAGTCAAGCTCCCTTCTGCCTTTGCGCTCTACGAATGATTTCCAACCATTCTGAGGGAACCTTTGGGCGCCTCCGTTACTGTTTAGGAGGCGACCGCCCCAGTCAAACTACCCGCCTGACACGGTCCTCCAGCCGGATCACGGCTGCGAGTTAGAGACTCTATGCATGAAGGGCGGTATCCCAAGGGTGACTCCTCCGAAGCTGGCGCTCCGGGCTCGACGTCTCCCGCCTATCCTGTACATCATGCACAAAGCCTCAATATCAGGCTGTAGTAAAGCTCCATGGGGTCTTTCCGTCCTGTCGCGGGTAACCTGCATCTTCACAGGTACTATGATTTCACCGGGTCTCTCGTTGAGACAGTGCCCAAATCGTTACGCCTTTCGTGCGGGTCGGAACTTACCCGACAAGGAATTTCGCTACCTTAGGACCGTTATAGTTACGGCCGCCGTTTACTGGGGCTTCGGTTCAAAGCTTCGCTTGCGCTAACCCATCCCCTTAACCTTCCAGCACCGGGCAGGCGTCAGCCCCTATACG
>NZ_CM143264.1:2920000-3097056 GCF_054956715.1 Exiguobacterium sp. EF_C8
TGATAGTGACACAGTTCATGAATCACAATTCCGCGGAAGACTTTCATGTCATCGATGTATCGTTTATTGAAGTCTAAGTGATGATCGCCTATGAAGTAGCGACCACCTGTCGTCTTTAGGCGTGGGTTAAAATAAGCTTCATGTCGAAACGATAAGGAAAATACGTCGAGCGAAAGTTGCTCGACGTATCGTTGTAATTGTTCATTCGTCATTTCGGCGGAACCAGCGTCAAACCAATGCGTCCTCGCTCCGGTTCAACATTCGTCACCCATACCGTCACGATATCCCCGACAGCGACAACATCAAGTGGATGTTTGACACGCTTACGACTGAGCTTCGAAATATGGATCAATCCATTCTCTTTCACCCCGATATCAACGAACGCACCAAAATCAAGAACATTACGGATCGTCCCTTGGAATTCCATCCCGACTTGAATCATATCCATCGATAGAACATCTTGACGAAGTAACGGTTTATCGAGTGCTTCTCGCGGGTCACGTCCCGGACGTTGTAACGCCTCGATGATGTCACGTAACGTTGGCTCTCCGATCTCGAGCGTCTGGGCCATCTCCGGTAATGCCAATGTGGACAATTGTTCCCGGAGTGCATCCGTTCCGACTTGATCGAGCGTTAAACCTAGTGTCTTGAATAACCTTTCGACTGTTTTGTACTGCTCCGGATGGATTGGCGTCCGGTCGAGCGGATGCGTTCCATCTAAGATCCGGAGGAATCCAGCTGCCTGTTCATAAGCTTTTGCCCCAAGACGAGGGACTTTCAATAATTCCTGACGCGTCTTGAACGTTCCAAGTTCCGAGCGACGTTCGACGATTTTTTTCGCCGTCGCTTTCGTGATTCCTGCGACGTAACTCAAAAGCGGTTCTGACGCTGTATTGACATCAACTCCGACCTGGTTGACGACCGTTTCGACGACAAAATCAAGCGTCTCCTTCAATTTCGTTTGCGAGACATCATGTTGATATTGACCGACACCAACAGATTGCGGATCGACTTTGACGAGTTCTGCCAGTGGATCCTGCAAGCGACGTGCGATCGAAATTGCGGATCGTTGTTCGACTTGAAGCTCCGGAAACTCCGTTCGGGCAATCTCTGAAGCGGAATAAATACTTGCCCCTGCCTCGTCGACGATCGTAAAGGCAATATCTTTCTGCCCCTTCATCCAATCCGCAACGAATGCTTCTGTTTCCCGCGAAGCCGTCCCATTGCCAATCGCAATCAATTCAATACCATACGTGTCGACGAGCTTTGAAAGGGTTTGGCGCGCTTCTTTCGCTTTTTGCTCTGACATCGTCACGTAGATGACACCGACTTCCTTCATCTCACCCGTCGGATCAATGACCGCCCACTTACACCCCGTCCGATAAGCCGGATCAAGACCAAGCATGACTCTCCCTTTCATCGGTGGCTGCATGTAGAGTTGACGGAGGTTCTTACCGAAGACGTCAATCGCCTGAAGTTCTGCTTTCTCAGTCAGTTCGTTCCGAATTTCTCGTTCGATAGCAGGAAAAACGGATTTTTTATACCCCGTTGTGATTGCCGCTTCGACGATGTCACGTTTCTTTGGCGCCAGTTGTGCATATGAACGAAGTAACGTTGGTAAAACCTGCTGTTCCTCTAATACGACCTTCACCGAGACGATTTTCAACGACTCAGCACGGTTGATCGCAAGAATCCGGTGCGGAACAATCTGTTGAATCCGTTCGTTGTAAGCATAGTACTGTGCAAAGACACCTTTTTCATCGACTGCGTCCTTTTTCTGTTTCGTAACGATTTCTGCTGAACGACGTATTTGCTTGCGTATGAACTCACGCACCGTCGCTTGTTCGCCCCACTCCTCAGCGATGATTGATTGAGCTCCGGCAAGTGCTTCTTCCGAATCGAGTGTACCGCTCAAACGCTGAAATGTTGCCTCATCATAGGCAGACTTGTCGCGTAACCAGTCAGCAAGTGGCGCAAGCCCTGCTTCCCGTGCAATTTCCGCCTTCGTCCGACGTTTTGGTCGAAACGGTAAGTAAATATCTTCCACTTGTTGTAAGGTCGTCGCTTCTTCAAGCGTTCGACGGAGTTCCGACGTTAGTACACCTTGTTCCTCGATTTTTTCAAGGACGTCACTTCGTCTACTTTCAAGTTGTGTTAATTGTTTATGTCGATCGAGGATCGCTTTAATCGCGACCTCATCGAGTTCTCCAGTCTGTTCTTTCCGGTAGCGGGCGATGAACGGAATCGTACCGCCTTCTTCCGTCAATTGTAAGACTGCCTTCACTTGAGCAGGACGTACATTCAATTCACTTGCGATTCTCTTTTCCATCTGCTTCACCTCTCATTCATTATACCGAAGAATGCATGGAAAAGAAAAAAGACTGACACGAGGTCAGTCTTTTGAGAATACTTCATTTGGTTCAACTTTAATCGCTTCACGTAACTTCTGCAAAGCACGTCGTTGGAGACGGGACACATGCATTTGTGAAATGCCGAGTAGTTCTCCCGTTTCTTTTTGACTCATATTGCGATAATAGGCACATTCGAGGATAGAACGCTCGCGGTCCGTTAAGACAGCAAATGCCTTTTCAAGAATCAGACGCTGATCGACAGAGTCATAGCCATTCTCTTGATTACCAACGAGGTCGAGCAAGGTAACGGTACTACCTTCCTGATCTGCCTCAATCGAGCTATCGACGGAGAGAGCTTGATAACTCTTACCCATCTCGAGTGTTTCAAGGACTTCCTCTTCTGATACTTCAAGGCGAGCAGCAATCTCATCGATGCGCGGAGAGCGTTGTAGCTCCGTCGTCAATTCCTCGACTGCCTTCTTAATTTTCGGACCGAGTTCCTTAATGCGACGTGGAACGTGGACGCTCCATGTCTTATCGCGGATGAAACGTTTGATTTCTCCGATGATCGTCGGAACAGCAAACGATTCAAAACTGCGACCAAACTCCTTATCGAATCGACGAAGCGCCGCGAGTAACCCAATCATACCGACCTGAACGAGATCGTCATGAATCGGTCGACCACGCGAAAACTTTCGGGCCAAAGCTTCTACCAAGTCTGAATAACGCTCGAGTAATGCCGCATGCACTTCCTCATCTTGGTCGTCCTGCTGATACAAATCAATCAGTCGAAGTACTTCATCATCACTGTGATGGCGTTGTTGAGACTTTGCTGGCACTTTGACCCACCTCATCTCTATTCATATATTTTGTCATATGGACAGTGACGCCGTTCGCTTTCTCGATCGTTACTTGATCCATCAATGCTTCGATCATCAAGATACCAAGTCCTCCTTCATGCAAGGAATCGAGATCGTGTGCGTCCGTAATCGGCTCACTTTGGCGTTTAACCTCATCTTTATCGAACGTAATGCCGTTATCTTTAACGATGATCTCAAGACGATCATCTGGATAGACGTTGCATGTCAAGGCGATGCTACCATCTTCTTTTCCTTCGTACGCATGTTGAACAGCGTTCGCACATGCTTCTGAGACAGCGATTTTGATATCTTCGATGTCATCGTACGTATACCCCATTCGGTTCGCGACGCCTGAAACCGTCAAACGAGCGATGGCTACATATTCCGGTTTGGCCGGTAATGTCATGTTCAGTTGTTCGTTCTTCATTGCGTTCCACCTCGTACACCACTATCAATTGTAATGATGCTTGAAAGACCTGTGATCTCGAATAGACGACGGATACGTTCAGAGACGCCAACGAGCGTGAACGATGTTCCGTTCTTTTTCGCTGCTTTGAGGGCACCGACGAACACACCGAGACCGGTTGAATCCATATAATGAACTTCATCCAAGTGCACGATGACATCATTCGTTTCGACTGCCGGGACTAATTCTTGGCGAAGCTTTGGTGCCGTATACGTATCAATCTCACCTGCGATATAAAGATGCGTCTGACCGTCTAGCTGCTCTGTTTTAATTGTTAAATCCATCTTCAAGTTCCTCCTCAAGGAAAATCTGTCTATGTGGTCTTGCTATTCATCCTACCTCTTCCCTTTATAAAAAGGTCACTTGGGTATGTTTCCCCGTAAAGAAAACTTTGAAACCCATTTTTAAAAAAAGAGGTCAAAAAAAGTCGTATACGCTAGTATCGACTCTTCTTGTGTTGCGCTTCTATGTAAGTGCCTAAAAATCAACCAAGCCTAAGCTGATTGCGACGGCACTATTTACTTTCATCATCGTGTCCGGATCTAGATGTGTGACTTTATCCGTTAGACGGCGTTTATCAATTGTACGGATTTGCTCAAGTAAGATGACCGAATCACGTTCTAATCCGTGTCGCTCTCGATATACTTCCACATGGGTCGGTAGTTTGGCTTTGTCGATCTGTGCCGTGATCGCAGCCACGATGACTGTCGGGCTGAATCGGTTACCAATATCATTTTGTAGAACAAGCACGGGACGAACTCCCCCTTGTTCCGATCCGACCACAGGTGACAAATTTGCATAAAACACGTCGCCACGTTTGACTATCAAAGCTTACACCCCGCTTACTTGACGTAGGAGTGAGAACTCCGCCTCCGTTTCAATCTGGAACATTTCGCCTACGATCGATAAATTGATTGCTGCCATTTCTTCGTAACCACGCTTCAATTCCTCACGTAGCTGACGCTTGCGTTCTTCGGTCGTATGATTCGACTTCATCCCAATCGTCTCCTTCGCTACATTTCGCTCAACAAACTGCATTTCCCGTTGTTGGACCAAGATAATGGCACCTCCAGATTCACTGAAACCTTAACGAACGACTCACTTTCTACTTCAATATATCAGTCGAATTCAGAAAATACAATCAAAATTCAAACAAATAACATATTTTTGCCATCTTATTGATGTCTTATTCGAATCACTGACGCGGAACACGTTTTGAGAATTGACAGAGAACTTCATAGTTGATCGTCCCGAGCCAATGGGCCGCTTCCTCGATTGGTGCCCCTTCTCCAATCAAGATGACTTCCGTTCCAATCGGATATTCTCGCGGTAAACGAATCATCAAGCGATCCATACAGACACGACCGACGATTTCGCACGGTAGACCGTCTACAATCAGTGAATAGCCCTGAAACTTGCGTGACCAGCCATCTGCATAACCAATCGGAACGGTACCGATCCATTCATCTGTCGGTGCCGTATAAGTCGCTCCGTAACTGATCGTCTGACCCGGTTCGACTTGTTTGACCTGCATCAGACGACTCTTCAGTGAAAACGCTGGTTTTAAAAATTCATAATGTCCTGCCATCTCATCCGACGGCATCGCCCCATATAACGCGATACCGACCCGAACGACGTTAAACGGCGCTTGTCCCGCTAAGCGAATCGCTGCCGCTGAATTAGCACAATGTACGTAACGAATGTCCGGTACTAGCGCGACATAGGATAAAAATGTCTCGAGCTGACGTTCGAACAATCGACTGTTCAGCTCGTCAGCGGTTGCGAAATGCGTATAGATGCCTTCGAGTTCGACAAGATCATCATTACACTCAACCAAAATATGCTTCAACTCATCGACATGCTGCAGTCCGAGTCGCCCCATCCCGGTATCGACCTTGATATGCAAACGGAGATGATCGATTTCCGTCAGATGCCGTTTCGCTTCTTGGAGCCAATCGGCTGAAAAGACAGGAACGGCGACATCGTAATTCGAAGCGACTGGCGCATGCTCCGGCAGTAAAGCTTCAAGCATCAAAATTGGCGCTCGGATACCCGCTTCTCGCAACTCAATCGCTTCTTCAAGGAGCGCAACAGCGAGTAAGTCAGCTCCATTTTCAAGGGCAATCTCAGCGACTGTCACTGCACCGTGACCATAGCCGTCTGCCTTGACGACTGCCATCACCTGTTGCTCGCCCATTCGTGTTTTAATTTCGCGTATATTGTGTGCGATCGCTTCCCGATCGATTTCAATCCAAGTTGGTCGATACATCCTAATCCCTCTTCTCTAATAAGACTTGCGCAGACGCGTAGTGCTC
Organism: Exiguobacterium sp. EF_C8; assembly: GCF_054956715.1. NCBI lineage: Bacteria > Bacillati > Bacillota > Bacilli > Caryophanales > Exiguobacterium > Exiguobacterium sp. EF_C8. The sequence goes on from NZ_CM143264.1 coordinate 2,925,993, forward strand.
TGAATGTGTAATCGAGACATGGATGACGCCATCGAATGGTCCGCTCATGATCGGTCGTCCGGTCTCATCGTTTAAAACTTCGACGTCCTGCCAGGAAACCTCTTTTCCGACACCGGTTCCAAATGCTTTAACGAACGCTTCCTTTGCGGCGAAGCGACCTGCCAGGTACTCAATTTGCCGGTGTCCTGAAAGCGATTGAAATCGTTCCTGTTCTGCCTGCGTCAAAATTCTTCCTGCAAAACGTGGCTGTCGCTCGAGCGTTTGCTCGATTCGATTTAGTTCGACTAAATCGATCCCAATTCCATAAATCATCCGAGACGCCTCCACAGTTCTATTCTTCGCCATCTTCATATAGAATGAAGATGAAGCGAGGTGTTGTCATGTTTAGTCGAACGGAAAATCTACAAACGTTCACACGTTCTTATCCGGTCGTTTCGTTGTTCATTTTAATCCAAGTCGCCCTGTTTGTCATCGAACAGTTAGGTGGACTCCTTAATCTGACGTTCTCTCCCTTAAGTGCAGGCGCAGCAATTAATCTCTTAATCGGGCAAGGTGAATGGTGGCGCGTCGTCACGGCAACGTTCTTGCATTATGATTTTTGGCATATTGCGTTCAATACGTTTGCTCTCGTCATTTTCGCACCGCCTCTCGAGCGGATGATCGGGCATACTCGATTCGCTACTTTTTACTTGCTCGTCGGTACGCTTGCGAACGTCTTGACGTACTTCACGAAAATCAATGAACCGTTCTATGGACAAGCCGGAGCATCCGGTGCCATTCTTGGTCTGCTTGGTTTTTATGTCTACTTGAGTCGTTTCAAACGAACGGTCATCATGGCAGACGATACACGGCTTGTGTATATCTTCACTGCAGTCACGGCAGTCTTTACGTTACTTGGATCGAACGTCGCTGTCTTCGGTCACTTGTACGGTTTCGTCCTCGGATTCCTTTTCGGATTCGTCTTCGGCAACCGCGCCGTGCCATTCACACGTCCGTTCCAAACGGGTCGTCGGACAAGTGGTGGTCCTGTCTTCGTAAGCGGTTCTGGGCAGTTGGGTCGTATCTTCTTCTATGTCATCATCGCCTTTGCTGTACTCGGATTATTCTTCCGTTACCTGTAAACCAGCATACAAAAAAAGGACTACGCTACATGCGTAAGTCCTTTTTTTGATTATTTGCGTAGAACTTCTGCCAAGTCCTTCACATCATCAATCAAGTTATGGATCGTCTCCTGATTATCCGTATAAAGTGCTTTTAATTCCTCAAAGCGTCCTTTCGGATCTTGTTTGACAGCAGACAATTGTGTTCCTGCGCCACTGAATGTTCGTTTCACTGCCGTGAACTGCGCTTGACGCGTATCTTTATGCAGTAGTGATAAAGTAGCGCCGACAAGTGCGCCACCAAGTGTTGCTACGACAAAATAGTTCTTCTTCATCTGTTAGTCCCCCTGCATCTCACTCATTTGTTGGTGGTACGATTTGATACCGTTTCATGACGGGAGAAGGCGCGAACGACTTCCCTGCCTCTTCAGCATACTGGTCTACCGTGAGACGTTCAACTGATTTTGCATAACGAGCCCCGTCGCTTGTCTCATGGAACTGAATCAATAAGACGAGATCCGTCCCCTTCTCGACACGTCCAATTCGAAAAGCCTGGAAGCCACCATATTCTGCTCCAATGACTTTTGGATTCGACATCACTTGATGTACGAATAAATCTCCGCTATTTTGATCTGCCGGAATCGACCAGTAGAAGAGACTGCCTTCATCCGAAAAATTTCCACGTGATTCGAGCAACGTGTAGGTATTGCCACTTTGAAAAGGTGATTTCGAGTCCGTCTCTATCCAGAGGATAGCGTCACCGCTTCCGCTAGCAACACGAATGTGAGCGTCCCGAGAACGAATTTGTTCAACAAACGAACCGCTACCGAATGTGATCGAAAGTTTAGATGGCATCACAGGCCTCCGCAAGTTGAAAGTCTTTTTCCGTCAATCCGTTTTCATCATGAGTCGTCGCCGCAAGTGTGACGTTTTTATAGTCAATCACGATCCGTGGATGATGATTCAAGTTTTCGGCGATACTCCCGACTTCCTGTACGAAATCCAGTGCAGCAGGAAACGATGGAAGTGTATACGTTCGGACGATTTCATCATCGACGATACTCCAATCCTGCAATCGTTCAAGACGCTCTTCCACTTCATACTCATTCAACCTAGCCATCCCTTTCTCCTCCTCTACTATCATTTTCGTCCTATACTTTATACCCCATTCTATTACTTCTCTATACCTGTTTGTATCCGATTTCTTCCTTTCGCCTTCTATGTGAGATAGAGTACAATGTGAAAGAGAACACTAATTCAAAACCGAAAGGGGCTCACGCACATGCGCGCTCTGATTGTCATTGATTACACGATCGACTTCGTTGCTGACGAAGGGAAGCTGACTTGTGGAAAACCAGGACAGGCGATTGAAGACCGGATCGCTACATTGATGGAGGAATTTTCAACAGAGGACTACGTCGTCATTGCCAACGATATTCATGAGGAAGGTGATACGTTCCATCCGGAAACTGTCCTTTTCCCGCCGCATAATATTCGCGGAACACATGGACGTGATTTGTTTGGGAAAGTCGCAGCCATGGCACGTGTCGCTGATCACGTCATTGATAAGACGCGTTACAGTGCGTTCGCCGGGACGGACCTTGATTTACGCTTGCGTGAACGTGGTATCCGCGAAGTCCACCTCGTTGGCGTCTGTACGGACATCTGTGTCCTTCATACAGCTGTTGATGCCTACAATCTCGGATATCATATCGTCGTCCATGCCGATGCGGTCGCAAGCTTTAACGCGACGGGTCACGACTGGGCGCTTACACACTTTAAACAATCGATCGGCGCAGAAGTCGTCGGCGAATAAGAAGGGATTTGTCCGTTATGTTACAACGTAATCTTGCACTCCATACCGATCTATACTTACCACGGTGGATGTATATCTACTGGAAAGAAGGACGTCACAATGAACGTGCCGTCTTCGATGTCTACTACCGTTCGAATCCGTTTGCAGGAGGGTATGTCGTCTTTGCGGGTCTTGAGAACATCATCGAGTACATTCAAACACTCCGTTTCACGGAAGAAGACATCACGTACTTGCAAGAGATGATCGGCTTCCCAGATGAATTCAAGGATGAACTGCGTCAATTCAAGTTCAACGGTTCGATTTCCAGTGTCAAAGAAGGTGAGATCGTCTTCCCGAACGAACCATTGATTCGGATCGAGGCACGAATTTTTGAAGCGAAACTCTTACAGACCGCGATTTTGAACATCGCGAACCATGAATCACTCATCGCGACGAAATACGCACGCATTCGTCAATCGGCACCCCGTGCGAAGTTTCTTGAAGCCGGTGCCCGACGTGCGCAAGGCATCGATGCTGCTTACTTCGGAACGCGTGCTTCGTACCTCGCTGGTTTTGACGTCACAAGTCTTGCTTCAGCAGGACGCGATTTCGGAATCCCATGTGGCGGAACGATGGAACATGCCGACATTCAATTCCATGATGATGAACTAACAGCATTCCGGACATTTGCTTCTCACTATCCGGATCAATCGACGTTACTCGTCGATACGTATGACACACTCAAGAGTGGTCTGCCGAATGCCATCACGGTCGCAAAGGAACTCCAAGCCAAAGGACATAAACTGCGCGGAATCCGGATCGATTCTGGTGACTTATCTTATTTGTCAAAACGTGCTCGTAACATGCTTGACGAAGCCGGCTTCCCAGAAGTCGACATCGTCTTGTCAGGGGATCTCGATGAGTACGTCATCCAAGATTTGCGCATCCAAGGCGCCCAAGCGAATACGTTCCTCGTCGGAACACGTGGTATTACAGCTTACGAGCAACCCGCTCTCGGAATGGTCTATAAACTGGTCGCACGTGAAGTAGACGGCGAACTCACGCCTGTCATCAAAGTGTCCTCGTCAAAAGCCAAGACGACGACACCACACATCAAGGAAGTCTATCGCATCATCGATCCGGTGACGGATAAGTTTAAAGGGGATTACGTGACGTTGATGGATGAGGATCCATCGACACTTGAAGCCGTCGATCTCATCGACGTCCGGGACCCATCGTTCCGTAACCGTGTGGAGCAGTTCAAGGTCGAACGCTTGCTTGAACCGATCTTCAAAGATGGAGAGCTAATCTATACAGTTCCAACGATTGAAGAGATCCGTCACTTCCATGAAACGCAGATTGGTCGTCTTTGGGAGGAGTACAAACGTCTCCGTTTGCCAGAGATTTATGCCGTCACATTCAGTGACCGTCTCTGGAAACTCAAACTCGACATGATTCGGGAAACACGACTCGCGAGTGGTTTAAAATAAGACGCACAAACAAGCGCCGTTCTTCCTCCCTCAGGATGAACGGCGCTTTTCTCATGTTAATCCTGCTTCGTTTCCGACAGGTGTCATTTCTGTTGGCGCTTGTTCCATCTTCTTACGAAAGTACCACGCGAAACCAAGCGCACCTCCGATGAAGACGATATACGTTATGCGTTGACCGAATTCTGCTAAGGAATCCGCGTAAAAAATACTGATTAAATGATCACTTCCACTAATGAGTAGCAAACAGGCAATCAGGAGCGCAATGCGATATGCAAGCGTCGGGCGGTCTGTCGGTTCAGCATGCCAATACATGATGATATGGTGGGCAAGTAAGACAATACCCAGGATTCCTAATATTCCAATGAGTACTTGCGGCATAATGAACGATCCTCCTGTTAGTAATATCTAGTCTTATTTAAACATAGTTCACACGAATTTCGTCAGGAAAAGTTTCCCGTCCCCCATTCCTCACGGTATACTGTAGAAAAATCGTAAGCGATCAAGGGAGGGCATTTTTTCATGAAAACCTTTAAATTATGCACATTGCGCATTTTAATGGACGAGTCAGGACGTGATACGACGATTCCCGTCGCCATTCAAGACGGACTAACGGTCAGTACCGAACAAACGGCACAATGGGTCGCAGAAATCGTCGTTCCTTCGAGCGATCAGCCGATCGTCGATGAATTGTTCACAAAACATTTACGTGCTTTGATTGAAATCACGATCTCACGACCCGATAATGACCCTGCCGCGATGATCGTCACGCCTCTTGAACGGACTGCCTTAAGCGAACACGTCTCCTATGTCTTCACTGGTAAGATGGTCATGATGAAGAATGATTTATCCGAATCGATCTTACGTGAAGTCGTTGAGGATGGATTCGCTGGTGAGGAACTCGTCCAAGAATACAAGGATCGTCGTTCAAAACGCGGTGCACATATCACGAGTATCGCTAAAGAAACATTTAAACAGTATCTAGCAGAACATCCAGAAACACCGATTTCTTAAGGTTTTTCGACTTCGTCCGTGATGTGATCCGCTACATTGATTCGATCAATCGTATAGTGGTCCGTATATTGGATATAATTCGCACATGCATTTTTCAAAGGTGTCCGGTAACTGAATGTCTCATCAATCGACGATAAGGCTGCTTTGATCGTATGCGAGTGACAGACGATTAAGATTCGTTTCCCCTCATACGTTCGTGTCACTTCCTGTAATACTTCGAATACGCGATCCTGAATCGCTTGTTCCGTTTCAAGACCCGGAACACGTTTCGTATCGTTCGCTTGAACAGCTTCATAAATCGACGCAACCGGTTCACCGGAAGCAGCACCAAATTCACGCTCGACGAGTCGGTCATCGGTCGCTGTGATCGTCAATCCGACCGCACGTCCGATGATTTCTGCTGTCTCAACAGCGCGAGACAACGGGCTTGCTAGCAAGACATCCCACTTTTCATTGGCTAGATAAGCGGCGCTGAGTTCCGCTTGTCTTTTTCCTGTTGCATTCAACGGGATATCTTCTCTTCCTTGGATTCGTTCATTTAAGTTCCAATCCGTCTGACCATGTCGCACTAAACAAATTTCAGTCATGTCTCTGTCTCCTTCATTCAAGAAATATGACTGATTGTATCATGTTTTTCATCGGGAAGTTGTCGCGGTGGCAATAACAACACCTGACAAGTGAAGCGTTCAATTCGTTCGAGCAGTCGTTCAATTTTCAATGGATTTTCTGTCTGTGCAAAACTAGCAAGTGAGTGGGTACCGTTCGGAAAAGAAAACAAACGGACATCAGCTCCGACATCGGCTCCTTTTTCAACGAAGTGAAGAGCTTGGGAAAACGGAACGATTGGATCTTTTTTGCCATGTAGGAGCATGATCGGTGGGGCGTCTGACGAGAGATGCGTCACAGGTGAAACGTGGGTCATGAGCTTGCGCCATTCTTCCCGTCCACCTTTATAAAACTTAATGTGAGCGATCCAGGTCTGAATGAAAGTAAACAATAAAAAATTCGTCGGTGGATATAAGGCAATGACACCACTAATCAATGGCATGTGTCGTTCATCGCACTCACCAACGAAAGCAGATGGGGCAAGTGCCGTCGTCAGCATGAGTGCAGCTCCGGCTGAGTCTCCCCATACCATCATCCGTCCTCTTAAAATGCGAAGATCTTCTGCTTCTTTGTTCAAAAAGCATAAGGCATCCCGTACATCTTCGAGATTATCCGGAAAATAACTCCCTTCTTCAAACAGACGATAATCGATACTACAAACAGCAACCCCAAGTTCAAGCAGGCGATCAACGATCGGGCTAAAACAGAACATATCCTCGCGCTCTCCACGAACGAATGCGCCACCGTGCGCGTAGATCGCGACCGGAAACGGTCCTTCCCCCGGCGGATAATAGAGATCGAGTTGTAAGGTACGGTCTCCCACTTGTTTGTAAGTGAGTGTCCGCGGTGCGAGTTGTTTTTCTGTGATTGGCAAGGCGGGTTCAGTCCACCGAAGTAATGCACCGTAATTATTCCAGATACTTGCTCCCGCAGCTGCCGTCGTTAGTAATGCAGCTCCCCCCATTAGCCATGCAGTTTCACGTTTCACTTGATCACCTCCAAAAGACGTACCAATTCCTTCACTTTTTTATCCTTTTACCCCGTTTTAAAAGAAGTCGAACGTCTCGGTATTCGTACTTGACGCTTCTCAAACGTTCCGCTATAGTGAAAAAGTCCAAATCGGAATAATTACGTTTTAATAACGGAGGTAACATATAATGAAAAAAATCATTCCTGCTTTAACGGTCGCATTCGCGAGCGCAAGTATCCTCGCAGCTTGTGGATCAAACACCGATTCATCGACTTCAGATGATAAAAAGATGGAAATCTATACATCGACGTTCGCAACAGCTGCCATTGCCCGTGAAATCGGTGGTAATCAAGTCAACGTCAAGATGATCGTCCCACCTGGAGCAGATCCGCACTCCTATGAACCGACGTCAAAGCAACTCACTGAGATTGCCAAAGGTGACCTTTTCCTTTTGACGGGTACGACACTTGAACCCTATTCAAAAAAAATCCAAGAGAGTCTAAAAGGCACGGACGTCCGGTTCGTCGAGACGAGTAAGGATGTCACTTTGCTGGAATCGGATGCTACGCTTCACGCACATGAAGAAGAGGGACATACTGAGCATGCGCACGAAGAAGCAGGGCACGATGATCACGCAACTGATGAACATGCTCACGAAGAGGAAGAACACGATCATGGAAAATACGATCCACACGTCTGGCTTGATCCTGTCAACGCCAAAGCAATGGCACGTTCTATCACAGTCGCCTTATCAAAAGAAGTACCAAAAGACAAAGCAACATTCGAAAAAAACTTGAAAGCGTTCGATCAGCAAGCTGACGCACTCGATAAAGAGTTCAAGCAAGCCGTCGCTGACGGATCAAAAAAAGAACTTCTCGTCACACATGCCGCTTACGGTTACCTCGCCGAACGATATGGTTTCACGCAGCTTCCAATCGCCGGAATTTCCCCTTCCGATGAACCGTCACAAAAGCAACTGGCTGCTTTAGTGAAAGAAGCGCGGATGCATGATTTGAAATACGTCGCGTTCGAAGAAACGGTTTCACCAAAGGTTGCGCGTGTCATCCAAAAAGAAATCGGAGCTAAATCCGTGACGATCCATAACCTCGAGTCGGTGACGAAATCGCAACAAAATAGCTCGTATTTCAAATTGATGGAAGAAAACGTCCAGACGTTAGAACAGGCACTTCAGTAAAGTACAGTTGACACGCGTTACTCAATGCGGTACGGTAAGAAACGTGTTTTACAACAATTGAATGACTTCTTTTTATCGCGAGAAACGGAGGGACTGGCCCAATGATGTTTCGGCAGCGGACGATTTGATTCGTACTGTGCCAAATCCAGCAAGCGAAAGCTTGAGAGATAAGAAGAGCGTCTTTATTTCATAAAGACCTCCTTCTTTCTTGCGAAGGGGTCTTTTTTTGTATCTTTGAGAAATGAGGTATCAACAATGAAAGAAACGATTACGCCTAACAAATGGGCACTGCTTCCGCTCGTCGTATTCCTGGTCCTCTTCATCGGAGCCGGTATCTTCTATGACGATTTTTACAAATTTCCGATTCTGATCGCCGCTTTGATCGCGTTGATCTTTGCTGCAATCATGACGAAAGGATCGATCAATCAAACGGTCGAACGTATCGCAACCGGTGCCGGAAATCCTGATATCATGATCATGGTCTTCATTTTCTTATTAGCCGGTGCGTTCTCTGGAACAGCGGAAGCGATCGGCGCAATCGAAGCAACTGTCAATGCTGCTTTGACGTTCTTACCTCCTTCACTCCTGATGAGTGGGATATTTGTTATCGCAGCATTCATCTCGATGGCAATGGGTACCTCGACAGGAACGATTGCCGCTCTCGCACCGATTGCCTTCGGTATTCATGAAGCAACAGGTATCAACGTTGCGATCGCAGCAGCGTCAGTCGTTGGTGGTTCGATGTTCGGTGATAACTTGTCGTTCATCTCGGATACGACAATCGCTGCCGTTCGGACACAAAAAACGAACATGCGCGATAAATTCCGGACGAACTTCATGATCGTTCTCCCGGCTGCCGTCTTAACGGTCATCTTACTCGCGTTCGTTTCTGGTTCTGGCGATGCGGCAGCAGCTAAAGCATTCGAGTTCTACAAATTAATTCCGTATCTCGCCGTCATCGTCCTTGCACTATTTGGTGTCAATGTCATTCTTGTTCTCGTCGGTGGCACATTGCTCACTGGAATCATCGGTATGATCGACGGTAGCTTTGGCTTAAGTGGGTTCGTCCTTTCGATGTCTGAAGGAATGATGGGCATGGCAGAAATTTCAATCTTGACACTCCTCATGGGTGGTCTCGTCAGTTTGATCACGTTCAATGGCGGAATCGCCTACTTGAAAGAGACGTTGACGCGCAAGATTTCACAGCGTCGCGGTGCTGAATTCAGTATGGCAGCACTCGTCAGTGCGACGAACCTCGCAACGGCGAACAATACGATCTCGATTCTCGTCGCTGGACCACTCGCGGCTGAAATCGCTGATACGTATGAAATCGACCGCAAGAAATCAGCGAGTATTCTTGATATCTTCTCTTGTGGTATTCAAGGCATCATTCCGTATGGGGCACAACTGCTGATCGCAGCAGAGTTGACGAAGACAGCTTCACCAGAACTGATTCCGTATCTGTTCTATCCGTTCCTGCTCTTCGTCTGTGGATCGATTGCCATCATCTTTGGTTTCCCACGTCCGAAAAAATCAGTTGCTCAACAGGAAAAAATCTCTTCTTAACCAACGACAGGTCCGATCATGGTGATCGGACCTGTTTCATTATTTTTTCTGCTTCGCTTGTCGTTCTAAAATCAAATACGCGATTGCTGGAAGTGGAAACTGAAGGAGTCCCGCGCCTCCCCATACCCACGGATTACGTCCTGATTTTCGTGCACTGAAAAATAGGCTAACTGCTTGCGTGACCAACAAGGCACTAATACTAAGCCAAGCTCCCTTTGATAGCTTTTTATTCTTTTGAGCCATCCTTTCTCCCCCTCTTTCTGACATACGGTCAGATGTGATGAAATCTCTTTTATTTTAACCCATTCTATTCCTCCATGAGCATGGAAACGGACGGTTTCGTTCGTTCGTGCTAAACTAAACGAGCAAATCTAAACTACGTTTTATGAGGAGGAGTAACACATGCAATACGCAAAACTTTCAAACGGTATTACGATTCCCCAAATCGGATTCGGTGTCTGGCAAGTAGACGAAGAAACAGAAGCACCCGCTGCTGTTGCTGAAGCACTACGTGTCGGCTATCGTCATATCGATACAGCTGCTGTCTATAAAAACGAGCGCGGTGTCGCAAAAGGAATCAAAGAAAGCGGCGTGAAACGTGAGGATCTCTTCTTAACGTCGAAAGTCTGGAACGATGATATTCGTGCCGGTCGGACGAAGGAAGCATTCGCAGAATCGCTCGAACGTCTCGAAACAGACTACCTTGACCTCTACCTGATCCACTGGCCAGTCGAAGGCTATATCGAAGCGTGGAAAGCAATGGTTGAACTTTATGAAGCAGGCAAGATCAAAGCGATCGGTGTCTCGAACTTCAAGGAACATCACCTCGATACATTGGCAGAAGAGGGCTTGATGGCACCAATGATCAACCAAGTCGAATTGCATCCACAATTGCCGCAACACGAACTGCACGAATACTTGCAAGATCACAACATCCAAGTCGAAGCATGGAGTCCACTCATGCAAGGGAAATTCCTCGAAATCAACGATTTCAAGGAAATCGCAGAGAAGCATGGTAAGACACCTTCACAAGTCGTCTTGCGCTGGCACCTCGACAACGGTATCGTTGCTCTTCCAAAATCCGTCACACCAGAACGCATTGCAGAAAACTTCGACGTCTTTGATTTCCAACTCGATGCCGATGATCTTGAGAAAATTGATCGTCTAGCAACGGATGTCCGCCTCGGACCGGATCCAGACGAAATCGATTTTTAATCTAAAAGTTATTGTAAAAAGAGTGATTTCCATGTGAAGTCATCTTGATTTAGATGAACGACAAGAGACCCGTTTCCAGTCGACGACTTGGAAGCAGGTCTCTTTTTTATAGATGGTACTAGTCATACGTAATAAATCAAAATCGTATCTTCCGCTTCTTCTGCCTTTTGAAAATAGGCACGCAGATCGGCGAACTGCTCCCAGACATATTCGAATTCGCCCGGTATTCCAGCTTCATCATGAATCGAAGCGAGTGCCCGTTGATCGAAGTTTCGCATCACTTCAGCGGAAATGATCAAAAGCGGTAAAGGAAGAATACCGACGATTGCCGCTTTTTCCTCATTGACGATCAACTCTTCACCAATGATCGCTCGCCCTAGATTATAGTGCGTGTCCTGATCAATATAGATATCGATTTGATTCATCAAATGGTAGATGGCATTCGTTTGTTCGAGGGCAAACAATTGTTCATGGTCGGGTTGTGTCTCATGAATGAATAATATCCAGTCCATGATGATGTGGGGATCGTTTCCGAACGACTCCCAGACCGCATCTGTGACGCGAACGAAATGTACGTTTTCCATTCTCCCCCTCCCTTCTGTACTCTGTATTCCCTTTTTAAATTCGTTCTATACAAAAAAAAGAGCCAGATTTCTCTGACTCCCTTTTCTTAGATCGCTTTTTCGTCTTCTTCTGACCCATGCCATGCTTCAAGCGTATGTTTTCCTGGCAAGTTCGGAATTGAATCCGCATAGAAACGCGGCTCTTTTCCTGCTTTTCGTTGTGTCACGTAATCATCGAGCGCAAGCTTCGCGATTTTTGCGAGGCGGAAAATCGCATATAGATTAACGATTGCCATCAGTCCCATACAGATGTCCGCTAAAGCCCAAACGAGACTAGCCGACTCGACAAGTGAACCGAAGACGATCATGACGAGGACGAGTGCACGGTATGCCATCATGACTTGTTTATTGTCACGGATGAACGTGATGTTCGATTCACCGTAATAGTAGTTTCCAACGACAGAACTAAAGGCAAAGAGGAAGATGGCAAGTGCCATGAATCCTGTCGCAAGTGATCCAACTTGCGACGCAAGTGCCCCTTGCGCTAAATCAATACCGGCTAAGGCATCTCCATTCGCATCTTTTGTCGGAACACCACTGACGAGAACAATCATCGCTGTCGCCGAACAGACCATCAACGTATCAACGAAGACCGCGAATGATTGAATCAAGCCTTGTTTGACCGGGTGGGAGACTTCAGCCGTTGCTGCTGCGTTCGGTGCCGAACCCATACCGGCCTCGTTCGAGAACAAACCGCGACGAATACCATTTAAAACGGCCGCTCCGATTGCTCCCCCTGCTAGTGTCTTAAATTCGAATAATCCTTCTTGGAAAATCAATTTAAAGACGTTCGGTAATACTTCAAGATTCGTCACCATGATATACAGGGCGATCAGGATATAACCACCTGCCATGATTGGAACCATGAACGAAGCGACTGTCGCAATACTACGAACACCACCAAAAATGATCAGTGCCGTCAAGACGACCAATCCGACCGTAATCCACATCTTATCCACACCATATTGACTTTGCAGTGACAAGGAAATCGTATTCGATTGGACAGAGTTGAAGACAAAACCAAATGAGATCGTGATCAGAACACTAAAGACGATTCCTAACCACCGTTGTCCAAGCGCTTTTTCCATGTAATAGGCTGGACCACCACGCCATTCTTTTCCGTCACGTACCTTATAAATCTGAGCAAGTGTACTTTCAACGAATGCTGATGCCGATCCAATTAAGGCAATCAACCACATCCAAAAAACTGCTCCTGGACCACCTAGTGCAATTGCAGCCGCTACACCCGCGATGTTTCCAGTACCAACACGCGCTGCCGTACTGATTGCGAATGCTTGAAATGGAGAGACACCGTCTTTTCCATCATCTGTTCCTTGGAACAATAAGCGAATCATCTCCGGAATCATCCGGAATTGAACGAACCGCATTCGGAGTGTAAAATAAATACCTAACACGACTAGCAGTGTGATCAATACATTTGTCCATAACAAATCACTGACTCTATTCACTAACTTCATTAATTCCTTTTCCATCAAAACTCCTCACTTTCATCCATCTTTTCTCTCTATTTGTATGTAAGTTTTTTTCACATGTGATTTATCATACGCAATTTTTTTTGAAAAATCAAACTCACTTTTACCTCGGAACATAAAAAACGTGTTAAACCTCACATCAGATGTCAGGTTTAACACGTTCACATAGTTAATTCTTTTATTAGATGAACAGATTCAGGTTAGCACCATCTGTTGCGCCGAGATAACTCGCGACACCACCGTAATCAATGCCGTCGAGGAGTTCTTCTTTCTTAATGCCCATGATATCCATCGACATCGTGCAGGCAATCATGCGGACACCGGCCGCTTGCGCTTTTGCCATCATCGTCTCGAGCGCATCGACTTGTTTATCCTTCATGACTTTTTTCATCATTTTTTGACCAGCACCTGCCATATTCATGTTCGAGAGTGGCAGTTCCCCGGCGTGTTTCGGCATCATCATCCCCATCATCCGCTCAATACCGGCTTTCTCGACGGCAGGAGCATCCGGTTTTCGAATGATGTTCAAGCCCCAGAACGTAAAGAACATCGTCACTTGCTTCCCCATTGCTTGTGCACCTTGTGCGATGACAAAGGACGCAAGTGCTTTATCAAGATCACCACTAAAGACGACCATCGTCGCATCATCTGCCGGATTGACTTGAACCGGTGTTGCAGCAGGTGTCTCCCCTTGCCCTTTTTCAAGCAAGACCTCAACGACCCCTTGATTCATCTCCGCTGAATGGACCGAGTGTCCTAGTTTTTTCGCCCATGCTTGAACGTCCGGTAAGAATCCCGGATCCGACGCTTTGACAAAAATTTGCTCGCCATCCGTCATCTGATCGATTTTTGTTTTTAACTCTAAAATTGGACCCGGGCACTGTAAGCCGCACGTATCGAGCAACATCACTTGTGCCGGTGCAGTCTTCGTTTTTGGTTCACGTTTCGTTAACGTTACAGCTGTCTCCTCCTCCGCTTGGTTTCGTGCCTTTTGATCTCGATGCACGACCGACCATGTTTTGTAGCCGCCGCTTAAGTTTTTGACATCATAACCGTGTTGTTGCAACAATTGACTCGCGACATATCCACGTAATCCGACTTGGCATGTTACATAGATCGTTTGATCCTTCGGCAGATCATCTAACTTCTCACGTAACGTCGGTAACGAGATGTTGACCGATCCCGGAATCGCACCTAACTCGTTTTCCGATGGTTCACGGACATCGAGTAACAAACCACCGTTTGCGACGATTGCATCGATTTCGTGCCAATGAACGTTCGTACTGTCACCTAAGACGATATTCGACGCGATATATCCTGCCATGTTAACCGGATCTTTTGCTGAACTATACGGTGGTGCATATGATAGTTCAAGATCTGGTAAATCAAGCACTGTCAAGCCGCCTTTAATCGCTGTTGCGAGGACATCGATTCGTTTCTCGACACCTGTCATACCGATTGCCTGTGCACCATAAATCGTTCCTTCAATTGGATCAAATAACAGCTTCATCGAAATGGGACTCGCCCCTGGATAGTAACCCGCATGGGATCCCGGATGGAGGTGAATCGCTTCATAACGCATACCGAGCTGACGCAATCGTTTTTCGTTGTTACCGGTAGAAGCGACTGTCAAATCGAAGACTTTCGCTACTGCTGTACCGAGCGTTCCACTGTACCGGACATCGCGCCCGGCAATGATGTCGGCGACGAGGCGCCCTTGACGGTTCGCAGGCCATGCGAGCGGTACATGTGTCGCTTCCTTCGTGATAAAATCTTTAACTTCGATCGCGTCACCAATCGCAAAGATCGACGGATCGGATGTCCGCAGTTGATTGTCGACTTGAATCGTCTGTTTGATTCCAAGCGTTAAACCAGCATCTGCTGCGAGCGTGCTCTCCGGTGCGACACCGATTGATAAGATGTTCATCTCTGTCTCAATCACGCGTCCACTTGTCAAGACGACACGACGACCTGCTTCTTCAAAACGAGCGACGCCATCTTCTAGAATCAGCTCGACGCCTTTTGCCCGAAGATGTTCATGAACGATCGCTGCCATTTCCGGGTCGATCGGAGCCATGACTTGGTTTGCCATTTCAACGAGGGTAACGTGTGCCCCACGTTCGACAAGATTTTCTGCCATCTCGAGACCGATGAATCCTCCACCGATGACGACTGCCCGTTCCGGACGTGTCGTATCGACGTATTCTCGCATCCGGTCCGTATCCGGAATGTTCCGTAACGTAAAGACATTTGTTGCATCACTCAGTCCTTTAATGTTCGGACGAATTGGTTTTGCACCTGGAGAAAGAATCAGATGATCGTACGATTCATCGTATTCTTCACCTGTGTCAACGTTACGGATCGTGACAGTCTTCGCTTCACGGTTGATCCGAATCGCTTCCGACAAGTTACGGACGTCTAAATTAAATCGTGCATGCATCCCCTCTGGCGTTTGGACAAGTAATTTATTGCGATCTTTAATGACATCTCCGATATAGTAAGGCAGTCCGCAGTTCGCGAACGAGATCTCTTTTCCGCGCTCGAGCAAAATGATTTCTGCCGTTTCGTCAATCCGGCGTAGTCGTGCCGCTGCCGTTGCGCCACCTGCGACGCCACCTACGATGATCGTTTTCATCTAAATGATTCCTCCTTGAAGTACTATCTGCCACTCAATATACCCTGTTAGGTATGTATTTTCAAGTCAGTTGCTTGCAGCTTCACAGATATGACATATCCCATTCGTTTTGTATTTTCTTCCTATCTGAACGGACATTAGTTGCATTTCCTTCTGAAATGCTTGAAACTAAATCTATAGTATATAAAGGGGGATTTTGCAATGGACCAGGAACGTAACTCGAACGAATCAAACGAGAACAATAAAGTGACACCGATTCACCAAGATCGTCAACCCGAAACAAACGAACAAGGAATCGCGCCACAACAGCAACAACACTTGGAAGCTTTCCAAGCTTTCCTCGTCGAAAAAGGCATTCCAATGGAAGCGCGTGAGAATGAGACACACGTCTTCTTCATGACACAAGAAAAAACACCTGCTGGAGCAGAACCGATGATGATGATTGTCTTCAGTAAGACGACGACAGATGTTGAATTGTTCGCTCGTACGGTGACACACGTACCAGACGGTGTCGAGGATCTTCCGATTCTTAATGCCATTAACGATTTCAACCAAGAGTTCAAATACTTCCGCGTCGTTCTCGATAGCGACCGTGATGTCACGATCGCATCGACAATTGATCTGGATCACGGCTTCAATCCAGCAGCGATCTTCGGACATTCTGTCATGATGTTCCAAGCATCGGACGAAGTCTATACGTATTTGACAAAACTGTATGAACAGTTCTGATTTTTGATTTTGGACGGCTTTGGATTCTTATTCCAAAGCCGTTTTTTATTTAAAGTTCAATTAAAAATATGAATTATTCTCCTTACGTTCAGATTTCTGAAAACAACTACATGATAGAAACTTCTTATCACTTTTGTAGGAGGTCACGATTATGAAAAAGCGCATAAAAGTAGCTTCGATCTTTATGTTAGCTGGCATCTTAGCTGCCTGCGGTTCGAACGAAACCGATACGACTGTACCGAAAAAAGAGCAGTCGACAGAAACGAAATCAGCGGATGCTGGAATCGCTGCAACGACATTGATAGATGAATTGACGATCTACAGCTCGATCAAAGCAGAACTCGACAAAGCGAAAGACGGACAAGCAATGGATTGGAAGATGGTCAAGACGAGTTATGAAGCAAAACTAAAAGGTGGTGTCAAAACGGTAGCACCAGAAATCGACCAAGTCATTCAATCCGCTTTAATAGATGTTGAAGCGAAGAATCTCGATCAGAACATCGCACGTCAACTCGTCGATAAAGGTCTACAATCCTATTTCTATCAATTACAAAAGGCAACTCAAGCAAAAGCTGAAGAAGCACTCGTTGCGGGTAAACCGGAAGCTGCAACAGAAGCACTCAAAGATGTCGAAGCAATGGCAAAGACCGTTTTCATCCCGACAGCGAAAAAGTGCGACGTAAGCTACGATTTCAAAAATGAAGACGCGATTGCTCAAGCAATTACTTCTGGTCTATCTGCCCAGCAAGAAGCCATTGATACTAAAAAAATCGGTGACTTCAATGTCGCGAAACAAGTGACGGATAAATCGATTTATCGTTCGTTCTACTTGGCTGCACTCGATTATGCTCAAAAAATCGAGGATGGTGTCAAAAGCGGGACGGACGAAAAAGAATTACAGGTAGGGCAAGCAGAAGGATATGCTTCCCTCCTTGCAGTTGAAAAATCTTTAGCGGATGGCGAGGAAGAGACTGTCAAAATACTAAAAGAACGTTATGACTTCTCGAAGACAAAGCCAGCTGACGTTTCTTACAAAGAAATCGAAGGATTATTCGCACAAGCGTTGACGGAAAAAGTCGACGAATCTTATGAAGAAACACAAGAAGCAATCGAGAAGAAAGACATCGATACAGCACGGGCAAAAGCAATGGAAGCTAACCTGTTCATCGTTGCGATGAAACCCACGCTTGAAAACCGTCTCGGTAAAGAAAAAGTAGCGCAAATCACTAAAGATGCGAACGAATGGTTCGCGCTCGTTGAAAAAGGTGACGTCAAGGCCAAAATGATAGGTGAACGGATTACGGACGCACTCAAACCATTTAACTAAGCAAAAATGTTATGAAAACGGAGTGCTAAGGTGAACCTCTTCATGTCTACACCAAGCTTCCGCTTTACGAGTGATGCCCGATACGAATCAGAAGACGCGCAAGCGATTTGTATCAACTAACGATGCCATGATGGCATGACTATAAAAACCATGTCGATTCCCGAATGACACTGTGGAGATCGACATGGTTTTTTCATTGCTGTATATCGTAACGACGTTCCATATAATCAAAGGTACCGCCGCTAATTTCAATCGTCCGGACCGGTTTAAAGCCAAGACGGCGATACAGTCGCCGCGCTCCAACGTTCGTTTGATCAGCGTTTAACGTAAACGCTTCTAGTCCCCGTTTCTCGCCTTCTTCCGCTGCTGCCTGCAACAGTTCCGTACCAATTCCTTTTCCACCATGACGCGCATCCACTGATAAGGTATCCAGGTAATAGACCGGTCCTTCCGTCTCGACGTCGATCTGGACGTCTTGACCTGTCCACTGTTTCAATTGTTCTTTAATTGGTTCGTCGAGTTGTTTCGCCTCTGTTCCGGCATAAGCGATCACGATGCCCGCTACTTCGTCCTTGATGATTTTCACGAGGATGTTCTCATGACTGAGCCGGTTTCCGGTTTGGGAAACGAAATAAGCGAGCCTTTCTAGAACCTCTTCTTTTTCTGTCGTTCCCGTCAATGTCTCAGCAATCTCATGAATCGCTTGCTCAATCAACGGGGCAATCTGTTGTGCTTCAGAAGCATCTGCTTGTCGAATCATCTAATCGTTCTCCTTTGAACTTATTTTCTAATTAATGAACCTGAAAAATCGGACTCGACGATGTCGAATCCGATACATGATTTTTTTAGATATTCATCCGTTTTTACTGCGTCACTCTCTTTATGACAGGTGCTGGTACGATGATAGGCTCCCGTGTCATGACAGCAACGACACGACCGGCAATCGCTACGGCCAGTAACGTATATAACGTTAAGCTAAGTGGCAGATAAACAAGTGAAATCACTAACACGATGGCATCGAGTCCGAACAAAATCGTCCCGATTGATAGACCTGTCAGTTTGCTGAGTCCCATCGATAGCAAATCGTCTCCACCTGTTGCCGCTCCACTTTTCAAAACAAGTCCGAGACCATACCCGGTCACGATTCCGCTAGCGATCGCTGCGATGAGCGTCGCTGGCCAAGCCTGTTCTGGAAAGTGGAACAAATCGAGTCGGTGCCACATTTCATAAAAGAGTGATAACGCACCTGCTGATAGTAATGCTTCACTGACGAAACGCTTGCCTTTGAAGTACAAGGCACCGATGAAAAATGGAATATCGAGCACGATCATCGAGATCGAAGGATTGATATCAAAAAAGTATCGACCAAGCAACGATAATCCGATAAAGCCGCCTTCTGCTAATCCGAACTGTTCATTCAATGTGTAGTAACCGAACGCCATGATCAGCGTTCCGGTTAAGATGGTTGCGATTCGTTTCATGTTTTATTGTCCTCTCCCATTTACATCGTGGGAGAGGTTTTATACGTCCCGTTTGGGTATTCATCTATTTTCGCTCTCCCTGATTTTTATAAGCCATTACCGTCTTGTTCGTCTTGACCGGTACTGCTAAAAATCAGGTAAGCTGAATAGATGATTGGTCCTCTCGGTATCCATCGGTTTCCACCCCTTCATTAAAAATCTATTTTCATTATAACCCGAATTTCAGTAACTAAAACAGTTTTACGCATTCTTCACATAATCCAAACACTTTTGCTCACTCATTCACAATTTAGACAAGATTATGCTCAATGTTGAACAAACTACTTGAAAGTGAACTTGTGAAGGATTACACTAAGTATATCAAATGAATGTGATTTACATCACAAACAAAACACAAAGGAGACTTTACCCATGAAAGTAGCAGTCATCGGATGTACACACGCAGGAACAGCAGCAGTCAAAGAACTCGCTTCACAACAAGATGTCGAGATCACCGTTTATGAGCGGAATGACAATGTATCGTTTCTCTCTTGTGGGATCGCACTTCACGTCGGTGGTGTCGTCAAGCACGCGGAATCGCTATTTTACTCGTCACCAAGTGAACTTGCTGAGCTCGGAGCCGAGATGCGTCTGAAACATGATGTACTTGAAATCGATAGTGAACGTCAAACGATCGTTGCGAAAAACCTCATGACTGGTGAAGTCGTTCACGATACGTACGATAAACTCATCATGACGACTGGATCTTGGCCAATCATTCCAATGCTTCCTGGCATTGAGTTGAACCAAATCGAGCTCTGTAAAAACTATCATCACGCTCAAACAATCATCGAAAAAGCAGCAGATGCAGAGCGGATCACGGTCGTTGGTGCAGGCTATATCGGTGCTGAACTCGTCGAAGCGTTTGAAGCCTACGGAAAAGATGTTACGTTCATCGACAGTGCAGATCGCATTCTCAACAAATACCTCGACCGCTCGTTCACTGACGTCATTGAACGCGAATTAACAGATCGCGGCATTCGTCTTGAACTTGGACAAACCGTCCAAAGCTTTAAAGGGGAAAACGGTACTGTCACACACGTCGTCACAGACAAAGGCACATTCGAAACGGATCTCGTCATTCTCTGTGTCGGTTTCCGTCCAAGCACGGAACTCTTAAAAGGACAAGTCGATATGTTACCGAACGGTGCCATCATCGTTGACGATTATATGCGGACAAGCAACCCGAACATTTTTGCTGCTGGTGACAGCTGTGCCGTCTATTACAACCCAGCTCGGACACATGCCTATATTCCACTTGCAACGAATGCTGTCCGGATGGGTACGCTCATCGGGAAAAACTTACTTGCTCCAAAGATTCGTTACCAAGGAACACAAGGCACATCTGGTCTTCGCTTATATGATTTGAACATCGCGTCGACTGGTTTGACAGAAGAAGCGGCACCCTTGTTCGGACTTGAAGTGAGCAGCACGACAGTTACCGATACGTATCGTCCAGAGTTCATGCCAACAGCAGAAGACGTCCAGTTGAAGCTCGTCTTCGAGACGGCAACACATCGTGTCGTCGGTGCACAAATCATCTCAAAAGTTGATTTGACACAGGCAATGAACACACTTTCTGTCGCGATTCAAAATGACATGACACTTGAAGAGCTCGCTTTCGTCGATTTCTTCTTCCAACCGCACTACAACAAACCGTGGAACTTACTAAACCAAGCAGCTCTGCAAGCCATGAGCGAGCGCCAATCAGCTCGTGTCTAAATTTATTACAAGATAGATTAAGTGCAATTTTTCTCTATTATGAGGAGAAAGATTGCACTTTTTGTTCATTTCGAATCATCTTCTACAAAAGAACACGTCATGCAGTTTGCCCTTTGAATGCATAATCAATGACTGAACGTTACAGTCACCTCTTCATTTTTTCCGTTTCAGTCTGATAAAGATGCTGCCAGTCCTGATACGACATCGTTCCGTTCATCGTCTCCATATCAAAGCGTAACGGTGCGATCAATTCGAGTGAATTGCCATCTGGATCCTCGAAATAGATCGCTGCGTGCGCATGTGGATGATTATCGAGAACGAGCGGTTGATTAGCTCCTGCTACACCAAAGGCTGATCGAACTTCAATCCCTCTCTCCTTTAACCAGTCCTGTGCTTTATCGATATTTTCTTGCTCCATCCGAAACGCAACGTGGCGAATCGACGGATGATACGGTAACTCAGCTTGACCTGCTTTCCATAGCCCCAACCAACTCTTACCGTGCTCGATCCAAAAGAAAGCGACACGTTCATTTCGGAACGCACATTCAAGACCTAACTCTTCGTAAAAGACAATCGATCGTTCGAGCTCTTTGACCGGTAAATGGGCTTCATACAGTCCAGCAATCATCTTCTTCACACTCCTCTTTTTCGAGTGTAAACCATCAATTTCCAAATTTACTACCATCAAAAACGTTTAATCCGACTTGTTGAGGGAACATACAACCTATACCAAAACCAACTTTCAGGAGGAATGTTTACATGGCTGCATCGAAAAATCCGTTAACACAATACTTCAATGACGATTTCCCAAAACAATATCAGGACGCCCCAGCGGTTCAAGCAAAAATGGAACCTGTCCCCGATTGTGGAGAAGAAAGTTATAAAGGTTCTGGCAAATTGATCGGCAAAAAAGCACTGATTACGGGTGGCGACTCCGGCATCGGCCGAGCAGCAGCAATCGCCTACGCTCGTGAAGGGGCTGATATCGTCCTTAACTACTTACCGGAAGAACAACAGGATGCTGAAGAGGTCAAAGCACTCGTTGAAGCAGCGGGACAAAAAGCATATCTCTTACCTGGTGATTTAAGTGATGAAGCGTTTTGTGGACAACTCGTCAAAGAAGCACACGAATCACTCGGTGGACTCGACATTTTGGCACTTGTCGCTGGTAAACAACAAGCTGTCGAAAACATTCTCGACCTTTCGACGGAGCAATTACGCAAGACATATGAAATCAACGTCTTCTCCCTCTTCTGGGTCGTCAAGGCAGCCTTGCCACTCTTAAAGGAAGGCGCTTCGATTATCACGACGACATCTGTCCAAGGATATAATCCAAGCGCGAATCTCTTGGATTACGCTTCGACGAAATTTGCCATCAACGGTTTCACACGTGGACTCGCTAAACAAGTCGCGCCAAAAGGAATCCGTGTCAACTCCGTCGCACCTGGTCCGATTTGGACACCGCTTCAAATCTCGGGTGGTCAGCCAAGCGAGAACATTCCAGAGTTCGGACAGGAAACACCACTGAAACGAAGTGGTCAACCGGTCGAACTGTCCGATGTCTATGTCTTCCTCGCTTCAGACGCTGCAAGCTATGTTACAGCGCAAATCTATGGTGTCACAGGTGGAATCGAGTTAGCATAAGGATCGAATCTCGACAGGGTAGCTTCGGCTATCCTGTTTTCGCGTGTCTTAACGGGATATCAGTTGCATCACCCGGTGCCATTTAGTCTAATGAAAGTAATAACGATGAAGGAGTGAGTCAGATGACTGAAAAAGAAAAGATGATTCAAGGAGAACTCTATTTAGCACAAGATCCAGAACTTGTGGCCGACCGCATCCGAGCACAATCGCTCTGCTATGAGTTCAATCAATTGAGTGTCCATGATCGTGCCAAGCGAAAGATGCTTTTACAGCAATTGTTTCAGACGGAGCAAGCCGACTTTTACATCGAACCAACCTTTAAATGTGATTATGGCTACAATATCACGTTAGGGGCTCGTTTTTATGCCAACTATGACTGTGTCTTGCTCGATATTTGTCCGATTGCGATCGGCGACAACTGCATGTTTGCTCCAGGAGTACATATCTATACCGCGACCCACCCACTCGATCCTGTCGAGCGCAATAGCGGTTATGAATTAGGAAAACCGGTCGTCATCGGGAACAATGTCTGGATCGGTGGACGCGCGGTCATCAATCCCGGTGTGACGATCGGAGATAATGCAGTTATTGCCTCAGGTAGTGTCGTCGTCAAGGATGTACCGGCAAACAGCGTCGTTGGTGGAAATCCAGCTCGGATCATCAAGACGATCTAATTCTCATCAAATTCTAATCTGTTCCTCAGTTTCCTTTCACGTGGTCTGGTTATTCTATGTATAAGAACAACAGCCACTACTTAAAGGAGGACATCATCATGACTGAAAAACGAACAGATAAAGGAAATAAACGCTTCAAAAAAGGAATCGCTACACTTGCCGTAACGGGTACAGTCTTAACAGGAGCCGGTGCGTTCCTACTCCTCACAGGCCCAGGACACTCTCTCGTCAACTCGACGGTCACCACTTCACAGCAGGCAGAGCAAAAAGTCGAAGCTGCTTCGCGCCAAGTCGAACAAAAGCTTCCTGCTTCCATGCGTGACAATCAAGAAATCGAAGGCACATTGCAGAAACTATCGGATCGTTCGATGACGATCGACGTTAACGGTGACGCTCAGACGTATGACTTTGCATCGTCAGTCGAACGCGAAGACGTGCAAGAAGGCGATTGGGTTAAAATCGATTTGAATGCGAATCAGCAAATCACGGAACTTGAGCGAGAAGATCAAGATGATCGCAATGACCGAGAGGACGATGGCAATCGTTCAAATGATTCATCGAACGATGCGAATGAACGGTACGGCATCCTTCGTGCCCTATCACAAAGTGAATTGACACTCGAACAAGAGGGACAAGAGACGATCTACGCAATGGCGGATCGTGCGGAACGTGACGCTGCGAAATCTGGGGATATCGTAAAAATCGAATTGAATGCAGACGGTCAAGTCCGTGAGCTTGATCGGGAAGATGACGACGAAAATCGTAATGATACACGCGATGAAGACCGTAACGATGCACGGGAGCAAGAAGTCCGCGGTACACTCTCTAAAATAACGAATCAAGAGATCATCATTGAACAGAATGGTGCGCAAAAATCGTACTCTCGTGCATCAAACATGGAACAAGATGATGACGTCCGAGTTGGTGGTTCCGTCAAACTTGAGTTGAACGCGTCAGACGAAGTGACAGAAATCGATGAATGATCATTAAAGGAGGATGTTTATGCCAACCACCATCTTAATCGTTGAGGACGATGCGAAAATCGCACGCCTCCTTGAACTCGAACTCCAATATGCCGGGTACGCGACACGTGTCGCCTCCAACGGAAAAGATGGTCTCGCTGCCGCTGAGCATTCGGTTGATCTCGTCTTACTCGACGTGATGATGCCGGAGCTGAGCGGCTTCGAAGTGTTGCGCAGGCTCCGTGGAAAAGGTATTCACGTCCCCGTCATTATGCTAACAGCACGCGGAGAAGTCTACGATAAAGTCGCGGGACTCGATCTTGGTGCGAATGATTATGTGACGAAACCGTTCGAGATGGAGGAACTCCTTGCCCGGATCCGAGCGTTATTACGCACTCCGACTTCAACTAGTAACGCATCGCGCACGTTACAGTTCGCCGATCTTGTACTCAATCTTGATCGACATGAAGCATTTCGCAATGAAGGGCGACTCGATTTGACACCGCGTGAGTTCGAACTTCTGACATATTTACTAGAAAACAAGGAACATGTCCTGACACGCGAACAAATCCTAAATCACGTCTGGGGGTACGATTACTTCGGCGAGACGAACATCGTCGACGTCTACATCCGTTATCTTCGCAAAAAAGTCGATGCCCACCCTCCAGCTTTGATTCAGACCGTTCGTGGGGTTGGTTATGTGCTACGGGAGGCGATCCCATGAAGCTTCGAACGAAGCTTGCTTTATCCGTCACCGCCTTTACGACACTCTTGTTATTCCTTTCGTTCATCGTCGTGACACTCGTCGTCCAAAATCATTTAATTGAATCGCGTTATACCCAACTGGAACAGGCAGAGGAATTGATGGAAGATGATTCATCGGTCCGGACATTGCTGACGCTTCATGAGGATGCTGTCGTCTTATCGAACGAAAATGGACGCTGGGTCATCTCAAACGATGAAGATGGCGACGACTCGTCTACTGTTAACGGAGACGTACAAGCAAATGACCTCCCCGGTATCCCACGCTCGAAGGAACCTTTTAAGTCTGGCGATTGGTTCGGCATCGTCTATCAGGATCAAGCCTATCTGTTCGAAGATGAGAGCGTCGATGATACAGTCTCGACACTCGTTTTGACCTTCACCATCGTGTTGGTCGTTGGAATCCTGATCGCGTTCATCAGTAGCTTCTGGATTGCTTATCAGACGCTCCGCCCGCTCAGGCAACTAAATGATACGATGCAACGAATCTCCTCTTCTGGAACGCTTGAGACCGTGCAGACCAAACGTGATGATGAGATCGGTCGCCTCGGTCGCGTCTTCAATCAGATGATTGGTCGTGTCGATCAGACGATGGAACAACAACGGCAGTTCGTCGCGGATGTCTCGCATGAAATGAAGACACCCTTGACCGTCATTGAGGGATACACTCAATTATTGAAACGCTGGGGCAAAACGAAGCCCGACGTACTCGATGAATCGATCGAACACATCTTGCAGGAGACACATGCGATGCGGACGACCTTGATTGAGCCTATGCTCGAATTGTCTCGTCTCGGTTACGAGGAAACATCTGTCGAAGTGATTGACTTAGCAGAGCTTGGAAGCGAACTCGCTGATCGGATGTATCACGCAACAGGGACGATCATTCCTGTTGATGCCTCCGGAACGATTCGGGCAAATCGCGAAGCGGTGTTACGTATCTTGACGATCTATATCGATAATGTCCTGAAGTATGCTACTTCACCAGAATTGTACCTGCGCAAAGAACGTCTGGCTGTCCTTGATCGGGGAACGTCTCTAACGGACGAAGAACGCGCTCGGTTATTCGACCGGTTTTACCGACTCGATGCAGCACGCGATCGTTCAGGAAGTGGACTCGGATTGTCGATTGCTGCTGCACTTGCGACGACACATCATTTTAAGGTTGGTAGTGAAGAGCGTCAGCCAGATGGAAGCTGCTTCTATTTAATCCCCGAGCAGTCTGAATGAAACTTTTTCTACAATTGTGTCGTACACTTAAGGAAGAACGTCACATGATGAAAGAAGGAATTTCACGATGGCTAAAAAACGTTGGGGTGGACTTGCTGTTGCCGGCGCCTTTCTCTTGACGAAAGGAAAGGTCATCCTTGCCTTATTGAAATTTTCAAAGTTCGGAGGCACTTTGATTTCGTTCGGAATCTCTCTTCTCTTTTACGCTCAAATATTCGGTGTTTGGTTCGGGGTCGGATTGCTCTATCTCCTATTCATTCATGAGATGGGACATCTACTCGCCGCTAAACGACTCGGTTTTAAGACCGGTCCTGCCATTTTCGTTCCGTTCATGGGAGCCGTCATCGGCATCAAGGATACATTTCGAACGCCAAAACAAGAAGCGATTCTCGCGTACGGTGGACCACTCGCTGGTCTCGTATCCCTGATTCCGCTTGCGATCGGATATGCTGTGACGGGAAATGACTTCTGGCTCGTCATCTTCCACCTCGGGGCTCTATTGAATCTCTTCAACCTACTTCCCGTCAGTCCGCTTGACGGCGGACGGATTCTTGCGGGACTTCCGATCATCGTCTGGGTCGCGGGACTTGCTGCCTTGATTGCCTACGGTATCACCCACTTTAGTCTGATTTTGCTCTTGATTGCCTTTTTAGGCGGTAGTGCCGTTTGGAAAAGGTATAAGTTCGCGAAACAATATGAGGCGAACCGGTCGACCTTAATGTTGTACCGTGCCGCACGTGAACGCGTTTTACGGGCAAAGGCAGAACAAGAACGTGCAGACGCTGAAGTTGCACTTGCTCCAGAACTAGAAGGTGAGGAAGAACAAACAATCGAGAGTACCTACGATCCGATCGCTTGGTCGCTTCGTCTCGATTTACAAGACTTGCGACAAGCGAGTCCGGAAGAGGCACGTCAGGAAGCAGATGATCTGTTACGGTATCAATATGATGCCGCCAACGATTACGATGCCTTATTGCGACGGATCGATCAGCGGATTGAACCACTTCGTCTTGCTGAAGAGTCTGTTCAGTATCATCAGATGCCGAAAAAACAACAAACGATCACGCTCCTCGCTTATTTGGCGCTCGGTGCTATTTTATTCATTGCTTTCGAATATTCGAAAGGTTACCTGCCTACACCATCTTAAATCGAGATCCATCGGATGCGCTTCATGGCGCATCCTTTTTTCATAGAACGAACACATTGACTAGAGTGATTTCTTGCATCTCGTTAAAGAAGCGACTACTCTGAGTAAAACCCTACTTACCACTTGTCTAAAATAGGAGGTCCTCCTTCCATGAATAAAAACACTGCCCGTTTGGGTGAAGCACCTGTTAATCAGCTTTTACTTAGTCTCTCTTTACCAGCGATGGTCGGGATGCTCGTCACGGCACTCTACAATATCGTCGATACGATTTTCGTCGCTCAAGGAATCGGTACGGCTGCCGTGGCCGCCGTCGGAATCGCTTTCCCCGTCCAGCTCGTATTAATGGCAATCGCCAACTCGATCGGGATCGGTGGTGCTGCAATTGCGTCACAACGACTCGGTCAAAAACAAACAGATGGTGCCAGTCGTGCTTATGCCAACGTCTTGATGGCTGTTTTCTTCATCAGTATGCTCGCTATCATCAGTGCTTTCATCTTCGTCGAACCGTTGCTACGTCTCTTTGGAGCGACGGATGAGATCATGCCGTACAGTATCGCTTTCTTACGTGTCCTCTTGATCGGATCTCCTTTCTTCATGTTGACGATGGCGTCGAGTGCGATGCTCCGCGCAGAAGGACGCGCGAACTATCAGATGCGCGTCATGCTGACGACGGTTGCGATCAATATCGTCCTGACACCGCTGTTCATCTTTGGTCTTGATTGGGGCATCCAAGGTGCTGCACTCGGGACAGTCGTTGCGCAAATCGTTGGTGCTGTACTTGTTTTTCGATTCTTCTTTACGAAACGCCGACAAACTGGCTTGACGCTCAATCGGAGTGCTTTTAAACCTGATTTCCGATTAACGTTCCGGATGATGCAAATTGGATCATCGTCGTTCATCATGCAAGTCTCTCAATCCGTTCTATTCATCACCGTCAATCATATGCTCGTCCGGTACGGGGGTACGACAGAACTGGCAACGTTTGCGGTCATCAATAAGTTCATGGCGCTCGTCGGTATGCCGATCATGGGGATCGTGCAAGGGATGCAACCGATTGTCGGGTATAATTTCGGATCCCGGCAGTTTAGCCGGATGTCGCTTGCCATCAAGTTGGCAATCCGCTACGGCTTATCGTTATCGATCAGCTTGTGGTTACTCATTCAACTGTTCCCTCGTTTTTGGGTCGGCTTGTTCACAGAAGAAGCGACACTTCTACAGGAAGGCTCGAGTGCGATGCGTATCTTATTCGCCTTATCGTTCGTCTACGGAATTCAAATGATTGTCAACGGAATGTACCAATCGCTTGCAAAAGCAAAAGTCGCTTTATTCTTGTCCTTGTCACGCCAAACGTTATACACGATTCCACTCGTCTTGATATTGCCAGTGTTCTTCGGTGTCAATGGTGTCTGGTTCGCTTTTCCGATCGCTGATGCAATGGCTGTTTTGACGGCCCTTGTTTTCGCCTATAAAGATCGCGTTCTGTTATTTAAACCGGAAGAGTACGTCGCAGAGGAACAAAAAGTCGCTACCGCGAAGTGAATGGAATGGATCTAAGATCGTCTGCTTTGCAGATGGTCTTTTTTGATGGACTTCCAGAATACGAACATGTATTCTGTTACTAGTGAATGACAGAAAGGAGCCTGCTGGATGTATACATTAGCAATTGACTTTGAAACGGCAAACCGAAATAGCCGAAGCATTTGTGCGTTTGGTTGGTCCGTTCTCTCGAACGGTCGTGTCACGGAGAGTAAACAGGTCTTAATCAATCCAGAAGAAAATTTCGATGCTGGAAACATTCGGGTCCACGGAATTCGTCCGAGCGATGTCTTTGATGCGCCGACGTTACCTGAAGCAATGGAAGCCCATGGCTTATACGATTTGATTGCAGGCGCTCAACTGATCGTTGCTCACAATGCATCATTTGATATGGGGGCACTCCAAAAAGCGATTCAAAAATACGATATGTACCAGATGCCCGCTTTCACCTACGGCTGCACGGTCAAATTATCCCGCAAATTGTATCCTTGGTTGCCGAACCATCGATTGAATACGATGGCAGAGTTTCTCAACGTCTCTTTCCAGCACCATGATGCGAAAGAAGATGCCTACGTCTGTGCGTTACTCTTAAACGATATGTTGGAACGAACGAACCTACAGGATCCGGTCACTTTGCATACGTTCTGCGGCGTTCGGATGGGACAGGTTGCCTACTAAACAAAAAAACACTCCCGACTGATGTCAGGAGTGTTTTTTTCATGGTGTTATTTGCTCGTTTGTTTGATTGGGAACCAGCCTGGGCGACTTGTGATGCCTGCCCATAATGCATCTGGAACGACGAGTTCTGCTTGTGCTTCTGGATCAAGTTCTGTCCGGATTGACGCAAGGTCACCCGCTTCGACTTTCTCAACCCATTTCGGTTCCATGATCAGTTCACGACCAAGAGCGATCATTGGAACGACAGCCAAACTTTGTTCGACTTCGTCCGCTGTGTGAAGCGATCCGACACCGATGATAGGTACTTGTTCACCAACACGTTCTTGAACGAGTGTAATAGGTGATGTCGTTTCATTTTCATCACGAATTGAACCTGCGAAGAAGTCCATCACGGAAACGTGCAAGTAATCGAGGTCTTTTTTCGCCAGCTCATCGACGAGGCGCATCGTATCATCGAGTGTGATTCCTGGATTTTCAATTTCTTCTGGAGAGAAACGGTATCCGACGATGAACGAAGGATTTTGTTTAGCGACAGCTTCGACTGCATCCACGACAGCTAATGGGAAGGCGAGACGTTTTTCTAAGCTACCGCCCCATTTATCTTCACGACGATTTGAGTGTGGTGAGAAGAACTGTTGGATCAAGTACGTGTTTGCACCGTGAATCTCAACACCATCAAATCCAGCTTCCATCGCACGGCGTGTCGCTTGACCGAATGCTTCGATGATTGCTTCGACTTCTTCTGCCTCTAACGCACGTGGTGTCATCGCACCTTCACGCACGGGTGCAATAGCACTTGCACTGACCGTTTGCCCACCGACGAGTTCTGGTGGTGCCATACGACCAGCGTGGAAGATTTGTAAGATCGCTTTTGCGCCTTTATCTTGAATCGTTTTCGCGAGTCGCTTCAGACTCGGCACGAGATCGTCACGATGCGCACCAAACTCATTCGGGAATCCTTGACCGTCTGCTGTGACGTTCGCACATGCTGTAATGACAGCGCTGACGCCACCTGAACGTTCTGCGTAGTACGCGAGTTCCGCATCCGATACTTCGCCGTTCTCTTGTGCCGCATAGTTCGTCATCGGTGCCATCAAGACGCGGTTTTTCAGCGTCACACCGTTTGGTAGTGTAAATGGTTCAAACATTGCTTGAGTTGCCATGAGTGAAGTGCCTCCTCTAATTTCTTGAATTGAATATCGACAGTATACGCTCGTCTTCCTCTGAATAGCTACTGATGTGCTTACGCGATGTGTCACTTGCGGATCGCTTTACGACGCCCTCCCGGCCACCACCAGTTCCAGTGACCAAATAGCTTCATCAGTGCGGGGACAAGGAGCATCCGGACAATCGTAGCATCAATAAAAATTGCAAGCGCGATACCGACGCCAAGTTGTTTGATCGGACTAACACCTGTAAAGGCAAACGCACCAGTGACGACGATCATGATCAAGGCAGCGGACGTAATGATTTTACTCGTCTTCGCCAGTCCCATCTCGGTCGCATGATCGTTATCGCCCGTCTCGTCATAATATTCTTCCATTCGCGAGACGAGGAACACTTCATAATCCATCGATAAGCCGAAGACGAGTGAGAAGATGAAGACCGGTGTTAGAATGCCGATCGTCTCCTGCGGAAGAACTGCGCCGGACTCGAACAAGACGACGAGTAATCCAAACGTTGCTCCTAAACTGAGCAAATTCATCAGAATCGCTTTGATTGGAATCAAGATGGATCGGAACGCGATTAGCAGAATGATGAATGTCGCCAAGACGACGACACCGATAGCCAGTGGGAGTTTCGATTCAATGGCATCATAAATTTCCTGATTAAAGGCTGCTGGTCCCCCGACAAGGTAACCGTCCGCCTGCACCTTCCGTACCCAGTCTTGCGAAGTAGCATCGCCGGGATTTCCTTTTAAATTGACGTTGATCCGTGCTTGATCGTTCTCTGATAGAAACGGCTTCAGTGCATCGCGCCCAGCCGAAACAGCGAGTAACTGCTCGAGCGGAACCTGTTGCTGTTCCGCGATCGTTGCGGCGGACACGACGGAACGCACTTCTGAATCTGATTCGAGTCGAATCGTCACATCTTCGATTTTTTCTCGTCCCACCTCTGAGGAAGCATCCGCAGACAAGATGAGAACGGCGTCCGTTCCATCGTTCCCGAATGTTTTTTCCCACGACTCAAAGGCCAGACGCGACGGATAGGATTCCGGCAGGGCAGTTGCTTGCGGAATGTTCAACGTCAAGTCACGTAACGGAAATAAACAAGGTAAAAGAAGTAATAAAGATAGAATCGTCACTGTGACAGGGCGCTTCATGACGAAACGTGCGAGGCGGCGCCAACGATCTTCTCCACGACCTGCTTGTTGCCGGAAAAGTCGTCCTTTTTCTAGTACCTTCCCGAAAACGATTAATAGTGCCGGTAGTAATGTCAACGCACTGACAACCGCCCCGAGTACCGAAACGAGTGTCCCGATTGCGACAGCGCGGAAGACATCAACATCAATCAACAACAATCCGGCAAGTCCGACGAATACACAGATTCCGGAAAATAAAATCGAGCGTCCTGCCGTCTCGACCGAACGAATCGCTGCCGACCGAATCCCTTGTCCGTCCTGCCGTTCTTCACGGAACCGATTAACGTATAACAACGAAAAATCAATGCCGAGTGCCAGCGAAATCATTGCGACCGCATTCAAGACGAAGATCGATAACTCTTGTTGTCCGGCAACGAAATAAAGAACACCGGCACCAAAAACAAAAGTGACGAGTCCCATGATCAAGGGTAAGATGGCGGCAACGGGTGTACCGAAAACGAGTAGTAAGACGATCAATGCTGCCGGAATTCCGATTAACTCAGCTCGGATAAGGTCATTTTTGGACGCTGTATTCAAATCATCAACGACGACCGGTTCACCCGTTAGCCGAATCGTCCCGGTACCATCCAGTTGACGTGTGACCGCTGTTGCCCATTTCGCATCAAGTGTTGGTACACCGACTGTCACGTATCCCTTATCGTCCCGCATCGCTCGCTGATTTTCGACGGGACCAATGACGTTCCCGACTCCTTTGATGTCACGGAAGCGCTCGACATGTTGTACCATCATTTGTCGTAGATTCTCTTGATTCTCAAATAGGACGATGATCGTATGTGGATCCTGCCCAAAATCTTGAGCGAGCACCGTTTCGACACGTTGAAAATCACCGTCACGTGTAAATCCATTTCCTTCTAGACGATCGGGTAATTGATATGCAAAATAACCAAGCACGACGAGTAGAAGCCCCCAAACGACCAACACTCCTCGAAAATACGCACTAATCAGATGACCAAGCCGTTCCATGATGCGTCTCCTTCCTGTATAAACGTACAAAAAACATCCTTCTTGCTGAAAAGCGAAAAGGATGTTTCATTACGTCTTTTGAAAAATTTGAACCCATGTGTTGCCGAATGTAGTCGATGTCGACACGATCGCAAGACGCCGCGCCTCTTCATCGAGTAACACACTTTTGAGTAAAACGGAGGAGTAGCATCCCTCGAACTTATATTTCAGCTGACTCTTCTCATACAAGTAAAACCGAGAGGAATCGGTGATCGAAAACAATTGGTGCCGGTGGTCAACGAGTGAATACTCCGCGTAATCCGAAAAAGGAATGACCGATTCCTGATTCGTCGCGGCATCCCAAATCACATACCGTTCTTGTAGATCATCATAGGAGATGATCGTCGTAGGTGCGATGAATCGCTCGAACGTCAAACGTGTATCATATCCTCGCTCAACTAAGCGTCCGAACAGCGGCACCTCTTCATAGTTTGAGTACCGCCAGTCCCCTGTTTGAACGTTCACACAGACGACGTCCGTTTCTGCCGTGTATAGGAAGATTTCATCATCTTGCCACAAGAATAAATTACTGAACCATGCTTCGGAGAAAGCAGCGGGTCGCTTAATGTAATTTAAATGCCCTTGCTCTAAATCCAATAAACCAAAATAAGCTGACTCTTCAAATACGATGAACAATCGTCCACCGCCTGGCTCAATGTACCAGGAGAATGGAACATACGCACATGCTGTTTCCCACAGTGGTCTTAAATCCGCATCACATTTCATAAATCCGTGGCGATCTCGAAAAAGAAGCAAATCCTCCCCGATGCGATCAAACAGTGAGACGGATTCATGGAGTAACAGCTCTGCAGCAGGTTTATACATATGCATCACTTCCTACTTCATACGGTATCAACCTTCTCAGTTTCTCGCTACTATTGATGCGCTTGGCTTGCACCTCCTGTTATACTAACTTCATGGAAAAAGGAGGACGAACACGATGAAACCTTTACAATTATCCGCAGAGACAGCTGTCGAACTTGCGAAACGTCTGAACGTACCACTTGAACAACTAATGCATATGCCACGCCATATCTTGATTCAAAAGCTCGTCGAACTCGAGCAGGAACAAGCGAACACGGAACCTGATTCGTCTAGCGAATCGGAATCTTGAGTAAGTAGCCTCTTTTCCAACGGTGGAAGGAGGCTTTATTTTTTACCTTAGGATTGCGGATGGTATTCTGATTTACCGTACCGGAAGACATTAATGATCGCTTTCCCATCACTCGGATAACCGTTCGGATGATCGATCGGGAAGAGGGAGAAAAAGACGAAATAAAACGAAAAATACGCGAATTGATAGGTAAAGATCGACGCCTCGAACACACCGGCATAAATCAGACCATTGATGGCTAAGATACTCACCACGTTTGCAATCGATCCACCGGCATAAACCAGAATGTTAGCGAATTTCGTCTCTTTACGTAGTGCCTCATATTGACACCAGCCATCCCAAAAATAGACGCGATTCAAACGAATCGGACCAACACGAAGCAACGACTTTCCTGAACCGATATTGATCTCCATGTTTCCGCCGAATAATCGGGCAAAAAAGTAATGTCCCATCTCATGAATCAATGTCACGATAGGCAATAGTAAAAAGAACGACAAAAAGAATTTCCATAAATCACCGAAACCGAACATACAACGTACATCCTTTCACGTCAAAACAACATTTAAAATACTACATATGAATTGTTCCCGAAAGATGTATGTTCAAACAATCTTTCAATGATTTTCGTAAGTCAATTGTATGACAGGCTGACATCGGACTGTCATCCGCACACAAAAGAAGGACGAAGCCATTTAGTGCTTCATCCTTCTCCATTTAATCGGTTTTCTTTCGACGCTTGTTCGCTGCGTACAACAATCCGATGATCGTCAGTGCTGCACCACCTGCTACCGCGTATTTCTTGTAATCTGCTTTTCGTTCCGCAATAACCGTAGTCGTCAATGCTGGAACGACTAACTGTTTTTCTTCGTGCAACCGTGGTGCGTGTAATTTAACGGCACCCGACTCAACCAACACCTCGAATTCACCATTTGGCAATTCAATCGTGATATCTTTTTCCGTCGCATTGTGATAGACACGCTGCCGTTCGACGTATCCTTCATATGTTCGCTTCAGTTCAAAGGCAATGACACCTTCCTCTTCTTCAAGGAAACGAAGATGTTTTTTAATCATCGCCGCGTTTGCGAGACGGAACATCGGATACTGACGACGAAGGGCAATCAATCCTTTGACGTACTCGACTGCTGGACGCTCTGTTTCTGCCCGTTCATAGTCGAGACGATTCACGACCTCTCCGGCATTGAAGCTGTCACGAATACCGTCTTTCGTCCGGAAGAACTCTTGTCCGGCATGGAGGAAAGGAATCCCTTGTCCCGTCAAAATGATCGCATTCGCAAGCATTTGCCGTTTCCGACGAAGCTCTTCCGTGTCTTCTGGACGAGACACCGTCAATTTATCCCAAATCGTCAAATCATCATGAGCCTCGACGTACGAGACGACTTGATTGGGCTCATCGGCAAACCCTTGCGAAGAGACGTTACCAGCGATTCCCCGTTTGACTTCACTCGTCCGGTCAAATGCACCACTGATGAAACCACGGTCTTCTGGCGTTTGGACGTCGCCTTTGACCCCGTCCCGTAAACCGTTGTTGAAATGAGCGATTCCTGGCATCTTCGGTGCGTTGAAATAGTTCGCTTTTTCTTCCGGATCAAGTGGCGTATCGAGATCCCAGCCTTCACCGATGATCAGAATCGATGGATCAATCCGGTCAAGTGCATGGCGCACTTGATTCATCGTCTCAACATCATGAAGTCCCATTAAGTCGAAGCGGAACCCATCGAGATGGTATTCTTTCGCCCAGTACGTCACACAATCAAGAATGAACTTTCGCATCATCAGACGTTCAGATGCAGTATCATTTCCACAGAAACTACCGTTTGAGAGACTCCCATCCGCCTCTTGACGATAAAAGTATCCAGGAACGAACTGACCAAGCGGAACCGTCGCCGCATCATACGTATGATTGAAGACGACGTCCATGATGACACGGATCCCGCGATCATGTAACGCCTGCACCAATTGTTTTAATTCAAGGATCCGCGTTCGTGGATCATCCGGATTCGAGGAGTACGAACCTTCCGGCGCAAAGTAGTTCACCGGATCATAACCCCAGTTATAGTTATCCGGGTCGTTCGGCGCTGTCTCATTGACCGAGCCAAAATCATAGATCGGTAGTAACTGGACATGTGTCACACCGAGGTCTGCCAAATAATCAAGCCCTGTCAATCCACCATTTGGTGTCCGTGTCCCTGCTTCCGTCAGTCCAGCGAACGTACCACGTGCAACGACACCACTGGCCGGATGACTCGTTGCATCGCGTACGTGTAATTCATAGACAACTGCGTCTTGCGAAGAATGGAACAATGGACGTTCTTCAATCCATCGTTCTGGTGTCACACTGGTCGGGTCAATTAATGCGCCGCGCTTTCCGTTCGTTCCGACGGCTTTCGCATACGGATCGACCGCCTCGACCTTTTGTCCGTTGATGCTCGCTTGAAACGTATAGAAATAACCTTCATATGTCGCTCGATCGAGTTCAACGACGTACGTTCCCCGTTCGTCTGCCACCATCTCGACCTCTTCGACTTTTCGTGCGCGTAGTGTCTTGTAGAGACGAATCACGACACGTTCTGCTGTCGGCGCCCACAAGCGCAAGTGAATCGCTGTCTCTGAGAAGGTCGCTCCTAAATCATTTCCACTATAGGCAAATCGCTCATCCAGTTCTTGCGGTGTGAGCGTCAACATGTCTGCTGTTTGTTTCAAAGCTAAGCACCCCTTTCATTTCATGGTTTTTATTATAACAAAATTTCAAAGCAGTGGACGCTTCCGGTATTCCTCTCTAAAATAGAGAGTGGAATGAAAGGGGAGATTGAAATGGCAGCAAAAGATAATTCATTTGATATCGTGTCACAAATCAACATCGAGGAAGTCAAGAACGCGGTCCAAATCGCACTGAAGGAAATCACGAACCGCTTCGACTTCAAAGGTTCAAAAAGCGACATGAAGCTCGAAAAAGAGGATTTGATTCTAATCTCAGATGACGATTTCAAACTCGATCAAGTCAAAGATGTCTTAACAGCAAAATTGATCAAGCGAGAAGTCCCAACTAAAAACCTGCAGTACGAAAAAGTCGAGCAGGCTGCCGGGAATACAGTCCGACAACGTGTCATCCTGAAAAGTGGAATCGACCGTGACGACGCGAAAAAGATCAACAATGCCGTCAAGGAATCGAAATTAAAAGTGAAGACACAGATCCAAGATGACCAAATCCGCGTCACAGGTAAATCACGTGACGACTTACAACAAGTCATGCAGATCGTTCGTGAGCTTCCATTATCAGTCGATGTTCAATTCATTAACTTCCGTTAATCGATTGATCTGAACGCTCATATTCAAAAGATAGGCATAACGCATTTTCGGGTATCTCCTTAACAAAGGAGTGGTCGATCATGCGTTATGCCCTTTTTGCGGATCTTCACAGTTCAGTAGCCGACACAGCGGCTGTCCTAGCTGACATACGACAGCTCGCTCCCGATGCGCATTTGTTTTGTCTCGGTGATGTTCATGAATGCCATGTCGGTAAAAAGCGAGCGAAGCGCTATTCTTTCGAATCGCTCTCCCTCGTCGTGACGCTTGATGATGATTTTTTAAACCTAATTGATTTTAAGACGTTACTGGGTAATCAAGAAGAGCGCATCCTGTCGCTCGTTCCACCGCAACTATCTCCTGTCATCGATGCGTTACGCGACTGCCCTCGAAAACAACACATCGAGGGTGCATTGTTGATTCATGGAGATCAATTGAATTGGTCCCGTGATTTTTTGCCTGATCTGTCACAGCAACGTGAACCAGTACTCTTTTTTGGTCATAGTCATATCAGAGGTTTGTTTCGAAATGGTATTGCTCTGTCGAGCCCATTGTATCAATCTTTATCCATTAATGGAGGACGATATGCCATCAATCTAGGTCCTGTCGTGTTCGAACGAGAATGGTGTCTTTACGATTCAGTGCAACAATCGATCGTATTCTATCAGGCGAAGTAAGAGGATACGACAAAAGCCGTCGGGCACAGGGCTCGACGGCTTTTGTTCATGCATCTTATTGATCAGAGATAACGGACAAGCGATGCCTTGACGATATCCACTTGTGTGAAGTTCGTCTCTTCCGCGAATGCTTCGATGACTTGACGGACATCCCCTTGACGACGAACGAAGCTCGTCGGAACTGGTGTTGTACCGACAAGTTGCTCATGCAAACTCGTCAATCGATGATCATCGATGATCGTCGTCATCAAATCAAGGAACAGAAGAACATGCAGACGGTTCAAATAATCCCATGGTTTATCTTCCGAACGGAATTCATTACGAGCGAGCCATTTTTTTAATCCGATCGCATCGATTTGACTCAACGTCTCTGTCGTGCGTGCCGACTTCCAAAGCGTCAACAGTTCGCCGAGTTTTTTTCGTGTCTGTTTCTTACGCATGAAGAATTCAAAATTGTCTTTCGTGCGCAACGCGTCTCCTTCGATCGGAGCAATCAAATCAGCTTCCGGCGCCGTCACGAAATCGTGAACGAAATCGACAGACTCTCCCGGTAACCAAGCAGCGACTTTCCCGTGAAAATCAGCCATGAAGGCGACGGTTTCTGCCAAAGGCTCCTGCTTCATCTGTGAAGCAG
This sequence comes from Exiguobacterium sp. EF_C8, assembly GCF_054956715.1. Taxonomy (NCBI): domain Bacteria; kingdom Bacillati; phylum Bacillota; class Bacilli; order Caryophanales; genus Exiguobacterium; species Exiguobacterium sp. EF_C8. The sequence continues at coordinate 2,964,757 of NZ_CM143264.1, forward strand.
CTTGCTGTAATCGGTCTTTCGTCTCAGTCTTCATAATCTACCTCTTCTTATTCGTGGATTGGTCTTACATTTCTTCCGGAGCGCCGACACCAAGTAAACGAAGACCTTCTGTCAAGACGATCGTGACAGACTTGACGAGTGCAAGACGCGATTGTTTTGCTGCGTCATCTTCGAGAACACGGACGTGTCCGTAGTATTTATTAAAGCTTTGTGCAAGATCTAAGACGTAACGGCTGATGATTGACGGCTCGCGACGTGTGAATGCACGATCGATGACCGTCGAGAATTGGTTCAGCATCGAGACGACACCCCATGCATGATCATCGGCACTACCAGCGAATGGTGTGCCATCATAGCTACCTTTACGGAGCAATGAGTGCGCACGAGCATTCGTATACTGGACATACGGTCCTGTTTCACCTTCGAATTTCAACATCTGCTCAAGATCGAACTCGATATTATTCATCCGTTCATTTTTCAAATCATGGAAGATGACGGCGCCGACACCTACTTGACGAGCTGTGGCTTCGGCATTCGCTAAGTTCGGATTTTTTTCCGCGATGTTTTGCTTCGCGACGTCGATTGCTTCTTGTAGTACTTCTTCAAGCAAGACGATCCGACCTTTACGCGTCGACATTTTCTTTCCGTCTTTCATAATCAAACCGAACGGTACATGGTGCATTCCGTCGACGTTCTCAAATCCAAGTTTCTTCAGGACTGCGAACAATTGCTTAAAGTGAAGCGCTTGTTCACCGCCAACGACGTAGAACGCTTGCTCAAAACGGTACGTTTCGAGACGATAGACAGCAGCTGCTAAGTCACGTGTCGCATAAAGCGTTGCGCCATCTTTCTTTTTAATCAAGGCAGGTGGCATACCTTCTGCTTCGAGGTCAACGACCATTGCCCCTTCTGATTCGACGAGGAGATCTTTTTCTTCGAGCAAATCGATGACGTGTTGCATCTTATCGTTGTAGAAGGCTTCTCCGTTCAAACTATCGAATTTAACACCGAGCATCTCATAGACACGGTTGAACTCGACGAGTGAGACTTCACGGAACCACGTCCAAAGCGTCGTTGCCTGCTCATCACCTTGTTCGAGTTTTTTGAACCAGAGACGTCCTTCGTCCTCAAGCGTCGGATTTGTTTCCGCTTCTTCGTGGAACCGGACGTATAATTTCAACAATTCCTTGATTGGTTCTGCACGGACCGCTTCTTCCTCACCCCACATCGTGTAAGCCACCATCAATTTCCCGAACTGTGTTCCCCAGTCCCCTAAGTGGTTGACACCGACGACGTCGTACCCTTTTTTACGTGAGATTTGGTTGAGCGCATTTCCGATTACTGTTGAACGTAAGTGACCCATCGAGAAAGGTTTTGCGATGTTTGGTGATGAAAAATCAGTGACGATCGTTTTTCCATTCGCTTCACTTGATCCGAACGCCTCTTGCTCCGTCAGGACTTGGTTGACGATTTCTTGCGAGACGACTTCCCGGTTCAAGAAGACGTTAATGTAAGGACCAACAGCTTGAACGTTTGAGAACAACGGCGCATCAATTTTTTCTGCGAGCTCCGAAGCAATCATGTTCGGTGCTTTACGGAATGCTTTCGCGAGCATGAAACATGGGAATGCCAGATCTCCATGATCTTCATGTTTCGGTTGCTCGATCAGTTGTTCGATTTGTTCAACCGATAAGGCACCTTCCATGACTTGATGTAATACTTCTGCGTATTGCGTTTTATAACTCATCTTTATTTCCTCCTGCTTCACTGATTTTTGGCAATAAAAAACGCCCCTTGCGCCACGCGCAAAGAGACGGAATGACCGCGGTACCACTCTTCTTGGTGTCATTTTTGACACCCACCTTGTTCGGGGATAACGGGGTTCCCCCGGCTACGCCTTTTCCTTCAGGAATCGGGTAGCGTCTCAGAAGTGCGCTTCACGACCGGTTCGTCCTCAGGCTTCCACCATTCCCTGATTCGCTAGTTGACGAAAATCAACCGTTACTCTCTTCATCATCGACTGTATTCGATATCTTTCACATTATACGCAATTCTTTCTTTTCTCTCAACCTTATTTTTTTGGTAAATGGCTTATCAAAATTTCCACAATTCGGGTATAGGAATAAAAGATACTTCTCAGGGGGAGGGATGTTTCATGCGCTACTACCAACAGGTAGCCCGGACGAGCTGGATCGTTTTCAGTCTCGTCGCCTTGACATTATTAGTGATTGGCATCGTTCATCCACCTACCTTCCATCCTTCCATCTCCATCGTCAATACTCTTTATTTGTTTGGGCTCGTTCTCCTGTTTCAGTTCGATAATGTCCGTCGTGGCGGCATTTATTATACATTCCAAGAAGGAATCATCTTATTTTTATTCCTCAATTACGGTTTGACGTACGCTTTGATTTTAAGCCAAGTCGGTATTCTCGTCTTTCAATTCATGTCTCACCGAAAAGCGATTCGCTGGAAACGTTTCGCCTATCTCTACCCGATCAACGCCTTGTTTGATTTAGTCTACATCTCGCTTCCGGTATTTGCGTATGAAGCGCTCGGTGGACCGATCGGCTCAAACTTTACGTATACGAAAGCCCTGCTTCCCTTCATCGGCTTTTTGATCACTGTCTTCCTTGTCTCTTACTTCCAATGTCTGTTCGTCAATCGCTTCCTCTACTTGAAATACGATTGGCGACGTCTCGTGAAGTTGCAGTCCCTCGTTTATGGAATCAGCATGTTAAGTGCTCTACTTGGAATCTGGTTCTACGATGAAAGTCCGCTTGTCGCGGCTACAGTATCCGCCTTGATTCTCTTCTTGTTCAAACGTCTGTTGCAAGAACGTGGTGACTTCCTTGAAGCAAACGATAATGCCAAACGATTTGATGATGCGAAGGAACACTTGTTGATTTCCCGCTTCGAGCGCGAGACGATCGATTCGTTACTCCTCGATTTACCACATCTGTTGCCGTTTTCTGAAGGTTGGATCTCAATTCAACAACAGCGGAAACAAGTCATCTATAACATTCGGACGAAACAACCAATCGACGTGTTACCACTATTTCATTCCTTGTCAGCTGACGATTTGCATACCCCAATCATCTATGGTCTGCGTTGCGACTGGGGAAACGATATTCAAATCGGATTGCCTGTCGATCGTCACTCGATGCTAGCGATTCCTTCGATTACGAGCGGAGAGGTCGATGTTTCGATCATCCTGTTCCATCAAGTCGCAGACGCCTATGATGTGACAAATGCTGACGAATTATCTCGTTTGCTTCGTACCTTTTGTCGCGTCTTAGAACGCTCACGTGAAACGGTCCAACTCTATACGGAAAGTCGGACCGATGCTTTGACCGAATTACCGAATAGCCGTGCTTTTTATGAACACGGTCGGCAGGAATTTGCCGCTGACTCCTACCCGCTCTCCGTAATTCTGTTCGATATCGATCATTTCAAACGTGTCAATGATACGTACGGTCATAAAGTAGGTGATCTCGTCCTTCGTGAACTCGGTCGACGCATCCAGACGATCCAATTGCAACATGATGATGTCTTTGCTGCTCGTTATGGTGGGGAGGAATTCGTGCTTCTGTTGCGAAATGGTAGTCAAGAGGCTGCTATTCAGATTGCCGAGACGGTCCGCCATACGGTCATGGATCGTCCCTTCCTCGTCGATGGTCACCGACTGTCCTTAACCGTCAGCCTCGGAATTGATACAGTGGATGAAAGATATCAACGGACGTTCGAAGAATCGTTACGTCAAGCCGACCATGCACTCTATGTCGGCGGAAAACACAACGGACGCAATTGTACCGCGCATTATGCAAACCTTTGAAAGGTCGTGACTCTATTGTCGATTACGGAAATTGAAATGACGCTACCGACATCACAAGCCCACCGGACGATTCGAATTCATCGTCCGCCCCATTTGGATCCTTCTGAAGCATTACCAGTAATTTATATGCACGATGGACAAAACGTCTTTAGTGGAGAAACCGCCTCGTTCGGAAAAGGCTGGGAGATTCATCTTGCACTACAACAGACACAGATTCCGGCAATGGTCGTCGCGATTGACAGTCCAGAAGATGGAATGGATCGGTACGATGACTATGCTCCTTGGAGCGACGAAGCCTTATTGATGCGGAGCGCCTATCCTTCGCATCGGACGTCAATTGGTGGCAACGGTAAGGTCTATATGGACTGGATCATCCGCGAGTTAAAACCATACATTGATGCCAACTATGCGACACGCCCTGATGATACGACAATGATCGGCAGTTCGATGGGTGGCGTCATCTCGCTATATGGATTATTCGCGTATCCGGAAGTCATCACGCGCGTCGCTGCCTTATCGACTGCCGGATGGGCAAACTTCTCCTCACTCCTTGAATTCATAGAGCGAAGCCCGTCTCTGTCTGCAACGCATCGCTGTTATATGGACGTCGGCACAAAAGAAGTGAGTGGTCCGATGACCGAGACGGATTATTTACACACGAATGATGTCTTAGCGCGAGCGGTTGAACAGAAACTCACTCAAAGTCGCTATACGATCATTCCGGAAGCAATCCATCATGAAACGGCCTGGGCCAAACGTTTGCCAGATATTTTACGTTACTTGTTCCCGTCCTCTTGAATACACAAAAAAAGCCGGACGGTTTCTATTAAAGAAATCATCCGGCTTTTTACGCGTGCCTTATACTAATTCTTCTTGTTGCTCTTTTTCATAACGGTTGCGCGGATGCTCCCGGCATTCATCGGAACACGAACGCATGACTTTTGGTTCGCATTCTTCACAGCAGAAGTGCTGTCGATTACATTCCGGGTTTGCACAATTAACATAGCGCGTCTCCGGTTTTCCGCAGTAGTAACATTCTGAGACGACAGACGGATTGACGGCATTGACAGGAACTTGTACACGCTCATCAAAGACGTATAGTTCACCTTCCCAGTCTTCTCCTTGTGTCTGTTCATCTTTTCCATACATGACGACTCCGCCTTTCAGGTGGAAGATATCATCACTCTGTTGCCGTTTACGGAAGTACGCCGTGAATTTCTCACAACGAACGCCACCCGTACAGTATGTGAGAACCTTTTTCCCTTCAAACAAATGCTCGTTCTCGTCTAGCCATTCAGGGAATTCCCGTGAAGCATCGACATCGACTTTTACGGCATTCTTGAAGTGTCCGAGGTCGTATTCGTAGTTGTTGCGTACATCGAGAATGACGACGTCATCTTGTTTCATCATTTCTTTCCACTCTGCTGGTTCAAGATACGCAGCGTGTTCTTCTGGTACGTTGAATTCGTCCTCAAAACGCCATGTGACGAGTTCTTTTTTGTAACGGACGAACGTCTTTTTGAAGGCATGCTCTTCAACTTCATCAATTTTGAATTCGATGTCAGCGAATCGTGGATCCGCCGTCAAGTCCTTCATGTATTGTTCCGTTTGTTCGACCGTTCCAGAGAGTGTGCCGTTGATTCCTTCTGGTGCAATCAAAATCCGACCTTTGATACCGAGCTCTTTACAGTAAGCAAGATGCTCTTTCGTTAGCTGTTCCGCATTTTCAATTGGAACATACTTATAAAATAATAGTACGCGATAAGGTTTCATATTCCTCATTAGCCCCCATGTCAGTTTTTTGCAGTAAAACGAACGTTGGCAAACGAAGCGTCTAGCTATTGACTAGCTGGGAACGCCTGCAAAACGCACCCATTTAAGTATAATACCAACTCCCTTTCGAATGTACAATCTACAATTCCTGAATCCCTTTCAAGGAATTTCATTCCCTTTCTGAATCAGAAAGAGGTAAAATAAAACACAGTAGTACATCTCGCAAGGAGGATTCCGAATGCTCCATACACTTCGTGACTGGATCGAGCAGATGATTTTCTTTCTCCAAGACTTACCTGGAGGAGCTGCCACCGGTTTGATTGCCCCGTTTCTTGAGTCTCTATTTCCTTTCCTACCACTCGTCCTGATCATTTCCGCGAATGCGGCAACTTATGGTTTTGGTATGGGTGTTCTCGTATCATGGGTCGGGAGCATGCTTGGATCACTCGTCGTCTTCGCTTGTATTCGATATCTATTTCGTCGTCCGGTCACGCGTTGGCTTGAAAAACACCATGCCGCGCAACAGTGGATTGAACGTGTTCGTCACATGAGTCCCATCTCACTCGGATTCTTTTTTTCGCTTCCATTCATGCCTGCGTTCATCATCACGTCCATTTCTGCCATGATTCAACTATCGCTGCGGACGTATTTGATCGCTGCTGGTGCCGGGCGTCTGATCGTCGTCATCATCTTCTCGCTAATCGGAAAGGAATGGTCCACGTTCCTCGAACGTCCGATGCGTCTTGTCCTTCTATTTTTGATTTTACTCGCCATCTGGGGAGTTAGTCGCGGGACGGAAGAATGGTTGAAGCGTCGTGCCCTTTCAAAACGTGCGGATCATTTACGAGAAATCGAAGATAAGATCGAACGTCCATCTGAAAAATGACTCAAGCCTGTCTATGATTCCATAGACAGGCTTTTTAAGCTGTTCTCATTTTTCTAGGGACTAGGTCTTTTGAATCATTTTATAAAGTGATTAATATATAAAAATAACGTTCAAACAATGTTCAATATTGAAAACGCTTACATTAAATTGGTATGACCAATATTAATATAATAATGATCTTTTCTTCTTAAAAATTAGGATAGCTTTTCCAGAAACGACATCCTTATAATGAATTTACATTCATTCCTTAAAGGAGGCGTCCTCATGCATCAAATGTCCGAAGTTCAAAAAAATGAAGCGACTCAATCTGCTCCAGCAATCGTCGAGAGTGCTACCTTTCAACAATTGATGCGCCAAAAGAACGGCTTCATTCTTCCAGCTATTAGTTTTTGCCTTATTTTTTATTTTGCGCTTCCGATTTTGACAAGTTACTTCACGATTTTGAATGAGCCAGTATTCGGTGATATTACAGGAGCTTGGGTATTCGCATTTGCCCAGTTCATCATGACGTGGACGTTCTGCATGATGTATAGCAAAAAAGCACGTGCCTTTGATCGACTCGTCGAACAGATCAAGGAGGAGTCGAAATGAATTATACTGCCATTGCCCTATTCGCAGCGATCGTCGGTTTGACGCTCGTCATTACATACTTTGCTGCCCGTAAAACAAAAACAGCTAACGACTTTTATACAGCGGACGGCGGACTCACTGGTGCACAAAACGGGATGGCGATTGCCGGCGACTACATGTCAGCCGCCTCGTTCCTCGGAATTGCCGGGATGATCGCTTTAGCCGGATTCGACGGATTCTTTTACTCGATCGGCTTCCTCGTTGCTTATCTTGTTGTCTTGTACCTCGTTGCCGAACCACTTCGGAACCTCGGAAAATACACGATGGCTGATATGATTGCCGCTCGTTTTAACGCCTCAAAAGTTCGTGGAGTCGCTGCCATGAACTCGATCGCGATCTCGATTTTTTACATGATCGCGCAACTCGTCGGTGCAGGTGCCTTGATTGAATTGTTGTTAGGAATTCCTTATACGACGAGTGTCATCATCGTCGGTATCTTAATGACGGTCTACGTCGTCTTCGGTGGTATGACTGCGACTTCGTGGGTTCAAATCATCAAAGCGATTCTCTTGATGGCAGGAACAGCCGTCATCTCGTTCATGGTCTTCGCGAAGTTCGATTTCTCGATCTTCAAGATGTTTTCAGAAGTGAAACAAGCCACGCCGCTCGGGGATTCATTCTTGAATCCTGGAAACAAATTTAAGTTACCACTCGATACGATTTCGCTCAATCTCGCGCTCGTTCTTGGAACAGCTGGATTACCACATATCTTAATTCGTTTCTTTACTGTTAAGGATGCTCCGACAGCTCGTAAATCCGTCGTGTACGCGACATGGATCATTGGTGTCTTTTATATCTTGACGATTTTCCTCGGCTTTGGTGCTGCTGCTTTCGTTGGTTCTGAAGATATCATCGCTGCTAATGCTGCTGGTAACATGGCTGCGCCACTTCTCGCTAAAGCACTTGGTGGCGATTTACTCTTTGCATTCGTCGCTGCGGTCGCTTTTGCGACAATCCTCGCCGTTGTTGCAGGACTTGTCTTATCCGCTGCGTCTGCCTTTGCTCATGATTTTTATAGTCATATTCTACGCAAAGGGCAAGCAACGGAAAAAGAACAGATGACGGCAGCGCGACTTGCTTCCATCGCTGTCGCCTTGATTTCGATGGTACTGGCATTGTTCGCACAATCGATGAACGTCGCGTTCCTCGTATCGCTTGCCTTCGCTGTCGCGGCAAGTGCCAACTTGCCAGTCATTCTCTTGACGATCTTCTGGCGCCGTTTCAATACTGGCGGAGCTGTCACAGGTATGGTCGTTGGGTTATTCTCTTCACTGATTCTCGTCGCACTCAGTCCAAACCTTTGGGCAGTCGACGGTTCAGCCTTGTTCGTCGGGGAAGCCCTCTTCCCGCTGACGAATCCAGGAATCGTCTCCATCCCGCTTGGTTTCCTCGGAGCTATCGTCGGGACATTGTTGACGAAATCGAACGAGGTTGCCGGTAACTTCGAACGTATCTTAGTCAAGGCCAATACCGGTATCGATGCAGCAACGGAAGTCGCCGCGTCAAAAGAATAAGTTCCCCTTAACGGCTCCTTCAACCCCCTTGAAGGAGCCGTCCCCTTTTACATTCTTCTCATTCATTGCCATACTAAGTGAATAATAGAGAAGAAAAGGAAAGGAAGACTGTACATGGATCTCGCTTTTTATTATTTCTTAATCCTCGGATTTTTCATTGGAATCATTTCCGGATTTTTCGGAATCGGTGGCGGTATCATCTTGACGCCCCTGTTACTCATTTTAGGATATGCTCCAAGTGTCGCGATCGCGACGAGTCTTATGCTGACACTTGGATCTACCGTTTCAGGAACGATCTCTCACTTACGTCTTAAAAATGTCGTCTGGCGCGATAGTCTCGTCGTCGGTGGCGTCGGAATCATCGGTTCGACGATCGCGACACCACTCGTTCTTCGTCTAGAGGCAGTCAATGGTGCTCATCTCGTTATCTCAATCGTTTATATCGGTCTCTTACTCTACTTCGCGAATAAATTCTTACGTCCGAAATCAACGACGGGTGAACAGACGGGGTGGAAAAATCGATATCTCGCTCTTGCCTTCACTGGTTTGTTCGCCGGATTCATTTCTTCATTACTTGGTGTCAGCGGTGGCTTCATCATCACCCCGTTACTCGTCGGGATCGTTGGCTATGAGTTGAAACGTGCGGTCGGAACGAGTATTGCTTCCGCGTTGCTGATTGTCCTATCGGGACTTGTCAATTACACGGTCGCAAGTACGAACATCGATATCCTGGTCGGAATCATGCTGATCGTCGGTGCCTTGCTCGGAGCACCGATTGGCGCAAAGCAATTGACGCACTTCGAAAGCCCATTCGTCAAAAAGTACCTCGGTATCTTCTATTTGACGGTTGCGATCAGTGTTTTACTCGAGGTCATCGGCTGGAACGTCGCTTCACTCTCTGTCCTCGTTGCGCTGAGTTTGATTTTCTTACTGACACTCCTCATCTACAGTCGTCGTCGGACGAATGGATGAATCGTCTCATCATAAAAGCCGTGGTGCCTGTTTAAAGGCATCACGGCTTTTGTTCGTTTAAGCGACTCGTTTATGACCCGCCCGTTCGTAATTCCTCGTTTGTTCAATGACCAAGTGCGACAAGAACAGCATCCCGATCAAGTTCGGAATCATCATCAATCCATTTGCGATATCTGCGACGAGCCACAACGGTTCTAATTGCGCGACGGCACCATAACAGGCTGCGAGTGCAAAGAATACACGGTATCCTTCGTTGAAACGTGTCGTACCGCTCAAGTACTCCAAGCACTTCTCTCCATAGACATACCAACCGATGATCGTCGAATAACCGAAGAAGAAGACGGAGAATGCGACAGTCCATTCTCCAAATGATCCAAGGACGCTCGCAAAGGCGGTTGCTGTCAGTGCTGCCCCGGAAAGATTCGCATCATGCTTCATACCTGAATGTAGTCCGCCTGACGGATCCCAAAAGCCTGTCGTCAGAAGGACGAGTGCCGTCATCGTACAAACGATCAAGGTCACGATGAAGGTACTCGTCATCGAAATCAATCCTTGTTCGACCGGACGCTCACTTTTCGCAGATCCGGCAATCAATGCTGCTGTCCCAAGTCCTGCTTCGTTCGTGAAAATACCACGTGCTACACCGACTTGCATCGCCATCATGATCGATACACCGGTGAAGGCTCCTGCAGGCGCAAGCGGCTGGAGGGCGTACTCAAAGATTAAACCAAAGGCTGGTAGAATCTGATCCGCCTTCAATATTAAAAGGACACAAGCGGCACCGATATAAAGTAAGCTCATGATCGGAACAAAGATCGTCGAGATCGCACTGACGCGTTCAAGTCCACCACGAATCGATACATAGACTGCCAGCGCGAGCAGAATGCCGAAGAGTAGAAGCGGTACATGAAACGATTGCTCAAGCACCGTTGCCATCGCATTCGCTTGCACGGTGTTCCCGACACCAAATGATGCAATCAAACCAAATGCCGCAAACAAGATGGCGAGGAATTTAAATTTTGCACCTAGTCCCTTTTCGATATAATACATCGGTCCACTGACAGCTTCGCCGCGTTCATTTCGACTTCTAAAAAGAATCGCAAGAAGACTTTCCGCATATTTCGTCGCCATTCCGATCAAACCGATGATCCACATCCAAAAGACTGCACCCGGTCCGCCCATCGTCAAGGCGACCGCGATTCCCGCGATGTTTCCGTTCCCGATCGTCGCTGCAAGAGACGTCATTAACATCTGAAAGCTACTAATTTCCCCTTCACCCTGTCCTGATTTTTGAACAGACAATTGAAACGCTTGTTTCAAGCGACGAAACTGAAGACCACGTAAACGAATCGTAAAGTACACTCCCGTTCCTACTAACAACACCATGCTTGGAATTCCCCAGACCCAAGCAGATATCAGACGTAACACATCCATGCCATTTCATCCTCTCTCTTTTTTCCGAGGCTTACCGTAGCATGGAGTTGTGTTTTTATACAATACGAAAGAATAATTTTTGTGATTTTACACAACAGAAGCTATACTAAAGATACTGAACGAGAGAGAAAGAAGGGATTCCTCCATGTTAGAAGCTTCATACCATTCGTTAGACGATTTAGCGGAAGCGATCGGTATCGCCTTAAATGCGCCGATTACGATTGAAGATCGTAATCACCGTCTCCTTGCCTATAGTACGCATACTGCTGACACGGACCCTGCTCGTGTCGCAACGATCATCGGTCGCCGGGTACCGGAATCGGTCATCGACCAACTCTGGAAAGACGAAGTCATCCAGAGTCTCGCTACTCAAGACGATCCGCTCATCATTTCTGCGCGCACGGATGTTGGACTGAATGACCGCGTCGCCATTGCCATCAAACAAGATTCAGAAATTCTCGGCTACATTTGGTCGATTGCTCGCAGTACCCCGTTCACTCCATCAGAACTAGCAGATTTAAAGAAAGGAGCTCTGCTTGCTCAACGTCAATTACTAGCGATCGACATGCAGAAAAAACGGAAGGAAGAGCAGACGGAACAATTCTTCTTTGAGTTATTACATGAAGAACTATCCGAGTCGGAGATCCTGAAGATGTTTTCTAAGCTCCATGTCGCACCCCCTGGTATTAGTCGTTTGACGGTCATCCGTTTTTCAGAAGCAATCACACCACGACTTGCGGATCGTCTGCGCTATTTATTGACGATCCAACAGACGGTTCGTCCATTACTTTACGCATATGATGAAACAGATTTTATCTTGTGGATCAGCACAAACGACCGCGACGCAGAACAAGAGCGTCTACAGTTTGACGCCTTCATTCAGTCCTTCCGTCAATTGCTCGCGGAGCGGTTTGATTATACGGATTTCGTTGCGGCAAGTAGTGAAGTCTTCACGGGCGTTCAAGCGCTTCCGGAGCGTTACGAAGAGGCGGGTATCGTCTTACGTTTGAAAGATGCCTTTCCATTCGAACTGAAGAACGTGACGCGTTACGAACGTCTCGGCTTGTTTCAGCTCTTGCCAATTTTTTCAGAACGTTTGCGACGACGAACGGTTCGTCTCGAAGAAATCGAGCGATTGCGTGCTTACGATGTGAAACATGCCTCCTCTTTATGTGAGACGCTAGAATGGTTTCTTCATTATGATGGGAACGTCAAGCAAGTCGCTTCCCATCTCCATGTTCATCCGAATACGATCCTATATCGGATGCGACGGATCGAGGAGGAAGCTGGTATCCGGATGGAATCACTACCCGAACGTTCCTTGCTTTATTTGTACCTAAAAGCAGACCGATATCCTTTGTGATTTTACACAAAGGATATCGGTTGTTTTTGAAAACGCCGATAAAGTAGAGCGCTTTCATTTCTCGTATAATGAAGAAGAAGAGAAATTGATTTGTTTATTTGCGAAAGGGGATCGCGTTCACATGATCATTGGAGTATTAAAGGAAATCAAAAACAACGAAAACCGTGTTGCATTAACACCTGCCGGGGTAGCAGCGTTACATGCACAAGGACATCGTGTCATCATTGAATCGATGGCAGGCATGGGGAGTGGCTTCACGAACGAGGAGTACGTCAAAGCTGGTGCTGAAATCATCGCGACTGCTGCTGAAGTCTGGGCAACAGCCGAACTGGCTTTAAAAGTCAAAGAGCCAATCGCTTCAGAGTACCAATATTTCCGTCCGGACCTGACATTATTCACGTATCTCCATCTAGCTGCTGAGCCAGAACTGACACGTGCACTCGTTGATTCGAACATCACAGCAATCGCTTATGAGACAGTCGAGAAGAACCGCACACTTCCATTGTTAACACCAATGAGTGAAGTCGCCGGTCGTATGGCATCACAAATCGGTGCACAGTTCTTGGAAAAACCACACGGTGGTATGGGCATCCTTCTTGCAGGTGTCCCTGGGGTTCGTCGTGGAAAAGTAACAGTCATCGGTGGCGGTGTCGTCGGAACAAATGCTGCGAAACTCGCTGTCGGTCTTGGTGCAGATGTTACGATCATTGATGTTAGTCCAGAACGCCTTCGCCAGTTAGATGATATCTTTGGTAACTCGATCAATACATTGATCTCAAACCCGTACACGATTGCTGAAACGGTCGCTGAAAGTGATCTCGTCATCGGTGCTGTCTTGATTCCAGGTGCAAAAGCACCGAAGCTCGTCACTGCCGACATGGTCAAACGGATGAAGCCAGGTGCTGTCATCGTTGACGTTGCCATCGACCAAGGTGGAATCTTTGAGACGGTTGACCGCATCTCGACGCATGATGATCCAACGTACGAAAAATTCGGTGTCGTTCATTACGCGGTCGCGAACATGCCGGGTGCCGTTCCACGTACGTCTACCCTGGCATTGACGAACGCAACGCTTCCGTATGTCCTTGAACTCGCGAATAAAGGCACACATCGTGCGCTTGCTGAAAACGATGCTCTCGAAAAAGGATTGAATGTCGCGCAAGGCTTCGTCACGTATGAAGCGGTCGCACGCGATCTCGGATACACGTACAAATCCGTTGAAGATGTACTTCACTTACACGCATAATTTCGAAAGTAAAAATAGCCGATGCTTCCTTTTCTAGGAATGATCGGCTATTTTTTATGAAAAGAAGAAATTGCGGACGAATCTCTTCATTATTTCTTGAGGCACCACTCGGCTTGTCATATGATGAAAATAAAAATATATGATTTTGAACTAATAGAGGTGATTTCATTACATGACACAAACCGTAACCGCTCATTCTCATGAACTTCAGAGCCATGTCGCTGAAGTTGCGTTACTCGAAGCACTGACATCTGATACAGAAGAGAACGTACGTATTGCCGCAACCGAGCGCTTACGTGTTCTTGTTCCATCCCATCCATTGCTCAACATTGCTACAGCCCATTCCCTTTATTTTAAGAACGAACTCACTCAAGCGCGTCGACTTATTGAAGAGACGCACCAGCAAATCGGCGAGCATGTGCAAGGATACATTCTTCTCGGTATCATCAGTGAAGAGGAAGGATATATGCACGAAGCAGAACAGTTTTTCCTTTCAGCCATCACACGTTTCCCGGAAGAACCGGCAGGACATCGTTCTCTTGCCGTCCATTACAATCATCGACAATTTTATGGAGAATCAGCCGTCCATGCGTTTACATATTTAAAGAAAGTTGGCGCATCTGGAATCGATACGCTGATGGCTATTGATTCCATCCAACAACTAGACGGTCATTCGATCGATATGTTGGAAACACTCTATGCGTTAATCATCGGGGTATCTCATCTCGATAAAACGGCTGTCTTTCATGCGACTGCTTCTGCTAATCAAGGTATTCAATACGAGATGCTACATGCTACATTGAGCGAAGACAGCGACGATACACTCTACGCTAAACTCGACGAACGCATTTCCAATATGCTCGAGCACGGCTTGTACGCAGCTGTTTATGACGATTCCGAAGAAAAAATCTATCGCTATGTTTTCCGTGATATGTGTCGAGATATGACCATCCGTCATGCAGGATGGCGTGCGTACCCAGACTATATTCGACTACGTTTTCTCTATTTCAAACAATTGTTGTTACGCGACTGAAAGTCAAAAAGCAAACGCAACGAGTGCCGCGATCGTCCATGGCAAGATTAAGTTGTCGAGATCGCGATATGAGATTGCTTCGATTAAGGCTGCGATGTTTGCAAGCAAGAAGCCGTAACTGACAGCGAGCCAAATCGGTTGTCCATAAAATAAGAACGTTACAGTCAAAACAAGGAATGACGCTAAAAACAAAGCGATACTTCCTTCAAAGGAACGTTTCGTCTCACCGCGGACGTAAAACGTCTTCCCGAAGCGTTTTCCGACGAGTGCCGCGAGACCATCTCCCCAAGCGAGCACCATGCTTCCCGCAACGAGTGCCATCGGTTGTCGTTCGAAGAAGAATAGGACGAGTCCTGCCAATGCGAGCGGATAATAGACCGTTCCATAAGAAGGACGGTCGACGCCATGCATCTGTCCAATTCCTTTTCGTAATGTCAACAGATTGACGAGAGCAAAGAAAAGTAATGGTACGATCGCGATGTACCAGTGATCAAGCCATAGCAGCGCAAGAAATACCCAGTGACCGACAGCGACATGAATCCATTTCCGAACCGTCTCGGGAGAAAAACCGAAACGGCGTCCAACGAATTCAAGAATGACGAGAATGAAGCCGACGATTCCAATCGTGCCAATGGCAGCAAACCATTCCATCGTGATTCCCCCTTTCCTATTATTGTACGTTGTTTTAGTTGCCATTTGCCCTATTGAACCTTCATTTGATAACATAAGGTCAAATGACGTCCTAGAGAGGAAGTTTTGGAAATGTATGATGCTCAAGCAGTCCAAACATTATCAAGTTGTCTGCAACGCCTGAACGAGGGGAAAGGAATCGAACCCCTCGTCGCAATAGAAGGAACGGAATTGCCAAAGGTAATCAATCGCCTGAAACAATTCGATCCATTAAAAAATGGTTTATCGATCAATGAAATCGTTCATTTGGCAAATGCTCTAATCGGAGAACACATGTCAGCGACGACGATCCAGAACTGGACGAAACGTGAAGTTCGGGACATCATCGGCGTACCGCATCGTGGGAAAAAATACTCGATCAATCAAGCCGCCATCATCTACCTGTTGGATGATTTAAAACACCTCTTTTCGTTAGAAGAAACACGGGAACTGCTGACGATCGTCTTCCAGAACCCAAATATCGATGAGGATGATTTAATCAGCCCTCTTAATTTTTATCTCGTCTATACGCAGCACGCGGAGACAAGTGGACCGATCGAATTAACGGAGAAGCGTCTCAAACGCTCGCTCGAGCGGATTAACGCCTACCGCCCTGAAACTGTTCATGTCTTACAACTCTGCCTCTACGCCCGTCGTGTGTCGCATTTGACACACGAAGCCAAACAACGCCTCCATCATGTCCTGCAAACGACATGATGAAAAAAAGATGCCATCCATGTCATGGAAGGCATCTTTTTTTATTTAAACAGCTGTCAGTGATTTATAGTGAACGTTGTTCGTCAGACTTTTCAGGACAGAGAGTAGTTCGTACATCGAGAGCTTGTCAGCATCCTTGACAAGACGGTATTCATCACCGTCCTGCAATAATTCCGCAACGACTTCTCCGGCTGCACTCCGTACGGAGAATTTTCCTTTTGTCAGGTCGAAGGAAATCGTGAACGTACCACGCTCATATACGTTGTACTCACATTTCTTCGAGAAGAGCGAAAACTTCTCGCGCATTTGACCTACCTCTTGTCCATCATGGTTCATCACGACCCATTTCTTACATGTCGGAATGAACTTACCAAACGCTACCCCTCTACCTTCACCATTCATTACTTGAACACGACCGTTTTCGTCGTGTTGAACCGCACCGATCATTTGGTGCGCTTCATCATAAATCGCGGCATGACCTTGCGAAAAAACGCAACCCTGCACATAGACAACTTTGCGCAACAGAAATTCTCCTCTCACTGCTAAAACGTGCTGGTTTTTCGTCCCCAGTTTATTTAGACATCCTGTATAGTTTAACTTTCTTTATCTGTATGATATTTCGTTAACGAAAATGATTATTGCACCGTTTCTTCAAATTGACAACCCCCTTTTGTCGACAATCATTCGACAAGTTCAATGCAGGTTCATCTCCTTTGCAAATGCGAGCAATTCTTCCCGATCGATGAGGCGAACTTGATTCGGTTCTGCCAGTTGATACGCGGCTTCTGTAAAGGTCGAATTCGTAACGACCCATCCCTCGTCCATTTCGTAGAATGGAACCGAGGCAGCGACCTGTTGAACCGCTTCGAGCCCTACAGCCGCACTGTATCGCTTCGCCTGGATGGCAATCTTATACCCTCGTTCATCCTCTATCAACAAATCTGCTCCGAAGTCGCGTGAGGCAGGTGTCAACTCGACCCGATATCCTGCTGTTTCAAATAAATCGGCAAGCCATTCTTCAAATTCTCGTCCTTCCATTCGATCGAGTCTTTTTTCAAGCGACGGCGTTAAAACGGACAAAAGAAGAAAAAGGATACACCCTACTATACTGATGATTAAGATTAAAGGTTCCCAAGAACTCGAAAAAAAATAAGTTCCGAAAATTCCTATCATGGCAAACAAAGCTGCTAGTAACAATCGTTTTCTTTTTAATTGTTTCATCCTACTTTTCCCCTCTACTTCGTCGTGACCTTTTTTTCACTATACTAAAATTCTTCGTTGGTTGCTTCCTTCGACAGGAAACGCGGCTTGTCTTGCAGAAGTAAACTAACGAGGAAAGACTGTCTTAAAATCCACGGTCGAAGACCAGTCAGGAGGTAGCTCATGGCAGAACATTCATCTCCTTCATCGCTACGGATCATCCATTCGACGTTACGTGCTATGAAAGAACCCGTACTTCTTGTCGATGCAGATGGAAAGATTCACTTTCATAATGACGCGTTTCAACACCAGTTCATGACCGCTCCGGATAAAGAAACGATCCAGGAACTTTTTTCGATTACGGATGATTTGTTTCCGATCCAACAGGAAACCATCATTTTGACGACACATCAGTTAACAGTCACAGCGATTGAAGAGACGGACTATTTTCTTGTCCATGTCGCTTCTCTTAAAATAGAAGACTTATTCGATTCAACGCTTGATGCTGCCTTATTCATCACAGATCCGGAGTTTCAGATTCGAGCATACAACGAGGTAGCCAGTACCTTATTCCGATTCGATCTTGCTGAAGACATCATCGGTCTAAAACCGACGATTCTCCATGACGCAAAGGAAGTCGCTACCCGCCGTCAACATCTTGAACAACTGAACTTAAAAGATTTATCAGATGAACAACTCTTCTTACTCCATGGTCGGGAAGCGGAAAATGAATGGACCTATCATCGTCTGGATGGTTCGACGTTCCATGGACGGCTTTATATGACACGTCTGCCGAATGATACGTACTTTTTACTCATTCAGGACATCACGACACAAAAACAAATCGAATGGCACCTGACGAAAAGTGAACGCCGCTTCCGACTCTTCTCGGAGTCCGTCGTCGAAGCCGTCATTTTTCATGATCATGGCATCATCATCGATGCCAACCGTGCAGCAGAGGTCATCTTCCGGACGAAGCTTGAAAAGATGAAAGGAAAAACGACACTTGAGTTGATTCATCCGGATCATCATGCGCGTGTCTTACAACGAATCGAAGAGCATCGAGAAGAGCCCTATGAAGTTCTTGGTCAACGTGCTGACGGAACTTCTGTCGAAATCGAAGTTTTCCCACGTGAAATCATCTACAACAATATTCGCATGCGCGTCGCCGTCGTTCGTGATATCACGGAACGAAAAAAAATCGAGAAAATGCTTGAACGTGAAAAAAATGCCATCATGCGTCAACGTGACATCACACAATCGATTCTTCAAGCCTCTAATGAAGGATTCCTGCTGACGGAAGAGGATGGAAGTTTCATCTTCATGAACGTCAAAGCACGCAAGTTACTTGATGTACCAGGGATTGCGCCAAGTAAGATCCAAGAACGGATCAGCTTGATCCCGAATCTTGATTTGAATACCCGATTCGATATGTTACGACAAGTCGAAGAGCTACTCGCCGGAAAACATTCTGAACTATCGTTTCGTTTTACGTTACAGCGACCGAACGAATCAAGTCCACTTTATTTTGAATTTTATGCGACGGCGATCAAGAAGGAAAAGAGTCGTATTTCTCGTCATGGTTTCTTATTCGTTTTCCGTGACCGAACTGAGGAAGCAAAGATGGATCAAGTCAAGGATGAACTTGTCAGTACCGTATCGCATGAGTTACGGACGCCACTCTCATCGATCCTTGGGTATATGGAATTGCTTCGCTACCGAGAGCAACCAGCTGATAAAATCAAACGTTATGTCGAAATCGTTCACGAAGAGACCAAACGGCTGACGACACTATTAAATGAGTTTTTAGATATTCAGCGTCTAGAGGGTGGAAAACAGGAGTATATCTTTACCTCGTTCTCATTACGCGATCTCCTCACATCGACCGTCGATGCATATCGGGAAACCGTCGAACACCGGATTGAATTGGAACTGCCGGAAGATCCTGTACTCGTTTTTGCGGATGAGCACAAAATCAAGCAAGTCATGTTGAACTTGCTTTCGAATGCTATTAAATACTCTCCACAGGCGGATCACATCCAAGTCCGTCTCTCGGCAAACGAAGAGAAAGCGACGTTCTCCGTGACCGATTACGGACTCGGTATTCCACAAAATGCATTCGACAAACTCTTTACGAAATTTTACCGGGTCGATAACTCAGACATCCGGAAAATCGGCGGAACCGGACTCGGTCTTGCCATCTGTAAGGAAATCATCGAATCACACGGAGGAGCGATTTCAGTTGAATCAGAAATCAATGATGGTTCGACGTTCACCGTCGTTCTCGAACGCGATCCAAGAAAGGAATGGAATTGATGCGGACCTATTTCATGACGGGTTTTCCCGGCTTTTTAGCGACCAAACTAATTGAACAACTCGCACGTATTCCAGATCAAATCGCTTGTTTTCATGTGCTTCATTTATCGTCAGAACGAAACGCAGCTGTTAAGCGACGCGATGATCTTTTAGAACGCACATCCTTACGACCTGAGCAACTCGCGTTGCACGAAGGCGATATCACGCTCGAACAACTTGCTTTGTCGTCTGATACACGGATGATCCTGCAACAAGAGGTCACACATATCTTTCATCTCGCCGCACTGTACGATTTAGCTACGGCATATGAACCAGCCTTTCGGATCAATGTCATCGGTACCGCGAACGTGACACAGTTTGCCCACACGTGCCGTGCTTTAGAACGCTACATCTACTTCAGTACAGCGTATGTCTCCGGTCTGCGCTCCGGAACGATTCTCGAAGAGGAATTACAGGCAAGTCGCTTTAAAAATGCTTACGAAGAAACAAAATACCTTGCTGAAGTGCGCTTACGCAAAGAACTCGGAACGATTCCCTATACAATCATCCGCCCCGGCATCGTCGTTGGACATTCTGAAACAGGTGAAACACCGAAATGGGATGGTGTTTATTTCGTTTTGAACGCGATGCGTCTCCTGCAATCCTTTGCTCCTCTTCCGTATCCTGGTCGAGCAAACGCGCTCGTCAATCTCGTGCCATATGATTATGTCATTGAAGCGACTGCTTATCTCAGTCATGCACCCGTCGGAAAAAATAAGACATATCATCTGACGGATCCATTTCCACATGGCGCACGCGCGATTTTCGAGATGTTACATGTCGCCTATTATGGACGTTACCCGCGTGGTATCGTACCATTTCGGCTCATCAGTACAGCGTTGACACCCACCGTCGCAAAACGACTCCAGATGCAACGGCAGACACTTGACTACTTCATTCATCCCGTTCAATACGATACGACACATGCCTTACG
The DNA here is from genome assembly GCF_054956715.1 of Exiguobacterium sp. EF_C8. Taxonomy (NCBI): domain Bacteria; kingdom Bacillati; phylum Bacillota; class Bacilli; order Caryophanales; genus Exiguobacterium; species Exiguobacterium sp. EF_C8. Next base: position 2,985,315 of record NZ_CM143264.1, read on the forward strand.
TGACTTACGGGACACTGGTATTATTTGTCCAGATCTTGCAGAAACGATGCCTCGACTCGTCCAGTATTACCAAACACACGCAACACACTAAAAAAAGTCCAATCGTTCTTCCACAAGGGAAGTCGATTGGACTTTTTAAATCGGTTACCCGATCAACATATTTTCTTTTGGATAACGAATCGTCCGGTCTCGTTGTGCCGCAAACGTGAACAAGATCGTCAAGGATCCCACACGCCCGAGCAGCATCATGAACATGATCAAGAACTTCCCAAAGCTATTTAACTCTGGTGTCACATTCAATGATAGACCGACCGTCCCGAATGCAGAGACGGTCTCAAAGAATAGACCGATGAACGATAGATTCGGTTGACTCAACGCAAGGAGCGTCGTAATCAAAGCGATGAACAATAAACTGAAGACAGCAATCGCATACGCTTTTTGGATTGCCTGTGCTTGCACCGTCCGTCGCATCAGAACGGTCTCACGCTGTCCGCGTAGATACGTCCAGACATTCTTTAAGATGACCGCCGCCGTCGTAACCTTGATCCCGGAGCCTGTCGACGCGGAACCTGCTCCAATATACATTAAGACCATCATCAAGCCGATCGAGAGCGGCACCATCGTCGTTAAGTCGATTGTCTGGAAACCAGCCGTCCGTGTCGTGACGACTTGGAAGAATACGATATGAAGTGCATGAAAGAACGACTCGTCGCGTAATGAACCTAAGTGAGACACCCATTCATAGAGCATCATCGCTAAGACACCCAGTCCGTTAATGACGAATAACGACAGCACCATCAATTTCGAGTGTAGGGAGATTTTTTTGAAGCTTCGTTTTCCCGCGATGTCAGCAATGACCGTAAAGCCTAATCCACCAATCATCAAGAGCGCCGCGATCGTCAGGATGAACGTCGTATCTTGTTGGAAACCAATCAAGTTATCGCCCCAAAGTGCGAACCCTGCATTGTTAAAGGCAGATACGGCATGGAACAAACCGTAGTAAAGTGCTTTCCCAAAGCTATATTTGTATTGAATGAACAAATCCAGCGCAATCAAGAACATACCAACGATTTCGACAAGGACTGTCGTGACGATGATATTTCGAACAAGACGAATCGTTCCCCCTGGGCTATCGAGGTTGAACATTTCTTGGATGATGATGCGCTGACGAATTCCGATCTTTCGCCCTGTCACGCTCAGCAAGACGAGCGCAATCGTCATGAAGCCGAGCCCTCCGACCTGAATCAAGAGCATCATGATAAGTTGCCCGAACAGATTAAAGGCTTCCGCGATATTAATCGTCGATAGACCGGTAACGGTTCCGGCAGAAGTCGCGACGAACAAACAATCGATGAAGGAGATATCTTGCCCCTCCTGTTGCGAAATAGGCAACCATAACAAAAAACCACCTAGCAAAATCGTCAATGTGAAACCCGTCGCGATGAAGCGTGCCGGTTTATCGAACAACTGATGGTACATCAATTCACCCACACGACCAAAACGTGCCAGTGGTGAACGTCTTTTATGCGAGAACATCTTACTCCCCCTAGATTTTTTTCAGACAGAATTGTCTTTATCATACTCCCTCGAATTAAGAAGTTCTATCGAAATATGCAATCGACTAAACGTTTTCTTATTTTTTTGGTAAACTAGATAAAAGTGGACGTGTAATCATTAAAGGAGGTTGAGGGAAACAGTGGACCCTAAGACGGCTGATCATTCGATTGAGGATGTCTGGCGAAGGCTGGAACGGCAATCACAATGGATGCCTGCGCAATTGTATTATCAATTTGAGGAACTCTTGTCACTACATTTGGAGCAACCGATTCTAAATGAATTGTATCAAGTGTTAAAAAAATACGACGTACTGACCGATATAGAGCGTGACGAACGAAACGAAAGCATTCAAATGCTAATCGATGAAAACGGCGCTTGATTCTCGGTTTTTGGATTTCCGAGCAGAAGAAGTGTCTTCTGCTCTTTTATTTTTCGTTCTTATACGCATTACATACAGAAAGGTGGCACACATCAATCATGGATATCGTGTCGATAATCGGGATCATACTAGGTCTTATCACATTGATCGGAGGAATGATCTTAAAAGGTGCGCCTCCAGTCGCCCTACTTAACCCTGCAGCCCTCGTCATCATCTTCGTCGGGACAGCCGCTGCCATCATGATTTCCTTCCCGAAGGAACGCCTAAAGGTACTACCGGCACTGTTTAAAGTCATCTTTTTCGAACAAAAATTAATGACGAAACAAGTCTTACTCGGACAGTTTCTGACACTTTCGACGCAAGCACGGAAAGAAGGACTGCTGTCATTAGAAGCAGCTTTAGAAGAAGTCGACAATGCGTTCATGAAGCGTGGTGTCATGATGGTCATCGATGGGCAGCCATCTGAATATGTCGAGGACGTCATGACGCGCGACCTCGAAAACATGACGGAACGGCATCATGCCAATGCAAACATCTTCACGCAAGCTGGAACTTACGCTCCGACCCTTGGAGTTCTCGGTGCCGTCGTCGGTCTTGTTGCCGCTTTATCCGATCTGTCGGATATTGAAAAATTAGGTCATGCGATCTCAGGTGCCTTCATCGCGACGCTGTTCGGGATTTTCACTGGGTATGTCCTTTGGTTCCCGTTCGCAACGAAACTGAAGCAAAAATCAGCGAGCGAGATTCAACTGTACGAGATGATGATCGAAGGCATTCTTTCGATCCAAAACGGTGAATCACCAAAAAACTTAGAAGATAAGCTACTCGTGTACCTGACACCGAAGGAGCGTGCGAACTATGAAGCGGAAAAAGAAGCCGCATGACGAACATATCTCCGAAGGCTGGTTGATTCCCTACGCCGACTTATTGACCTTACTTCTAGCACTCTTCATCGTTCTTTTTGCTTCGAGTAATGTCGATGCCGTCAAGCTAAAAGCGATGTCCCAGTCGTTTAGCTCCGTCTTCAATGGTGGTTCAGGGATGATTACGAACAGCTCGCTCTCCACTCAAGAAGAAGAGGATTCGAAAAAACTCGACGCGCGAACGAAGGCACAAAGCTATGAAATCGCAGAACTCGAGAAGATTAAAGACGAAGCAAACAAATATATCAAAAATGAACAGCTCGAAAAAGACATCAAGGTGGAAATTACAAATGAAGGACTTGTCTTCACGATTCGTGACCGAGCCCTCTTCTCGCCAGCTCAAGCAGAAGTAAGAGGACGCTCGCTTCAAATCGCAGAAGGCATGAGTGCACTACTCGTCAAGGCAGGACAACGTCAGATTCAAGTCTCCGGTCATACGGATAATATCCCAATCAATACGGCACAGTATCCATCAAACTGGGAACTCAGTGCAGACCGGGCGATCAGTTTCATGCGTGCCTTACAACGCAATCCAAAGCTCGAACCAAAACGGTTTACTGTCAGCGGTTACGGAGAGTTCCAACCGATTGCGTCCAATCAAACAGAAGCCGGTCGTAGTCAGAATCGACGTGTCGAGGTATTGATTCGACCATTGATCGACTTAAAAGCAAACGTACTCGACGAAACGAAAGTTAAGTCCGGCACGTAAAAAAAGATCCTTCGTGGTTACCCACGAAGGATCTTTTCAATAATACGGACGAATCATGATATAGACGATGACGCCAGTGAAGCTGACGTATAACCAAAGCGGCATCGTAAAGCGTGTCCATTTTTTATGCTTTTCGAAATTTTGATTCACAGCATGCGCGAGTGACATCAAGACGAGCGGAACGATGACTGCAGCTAGAATGATGTGCGTAATCAAGATGAAGAAATAGATCGGACGAACAAATCCTTCTCCACCAAACTTCGTCGATTCACTGACTGCATGGTACGTGACGTATGAAATCAAGAATAGCGTTGTCGTCGTCATCGCACCACCAATGAAGCGGCGATGATTCACGCGGTTACCGCGACGAATCGAAATCCATGCGCCGAGCAACAGCATGAAGGTAAAACTATTAAAGATGGCGTTCAAAAAAGGAAGTAACGTCCAATCGAATCCTGAGTCGACTTGTACAGGTGGCGCAAAAAATAAGAGAGCCACGAGTAGGTTGATGACAAGAGTCAACAGGATGACGAGTGGGACAAAATTCCGTTTAGTAGCAGGTTGTTGCATGAATCATTCTCCTTGTTTCCAGTCGAAATAACGTTTCAACCATTTTGGGATCGGACCAGCGAATAAACGCTCACGCCAGTAGACATCAGCAGCACGCTGAACGGCAGCACCACGAATCGGATACGGATGCACGACACGTGACAGTTGACCGACCTTATCTTTACGTGCCATTGCATAGACGACTTCTTGCATCCACTCGCCGGCTTGTTCTCCGATCGCATGTGCCCCGATCAGTTTCCCGCGTTTATCGGCGATGAGCTTGACGCGCCCTTCCGTCTGACCATTGATGACGAAACGATCCACTTCATCGAGACCCGTCTGGTAGACTTTGATGTCACCGTGTTTCTTACGTGCTTCTTCTTCTGTCAAACCGAGATGGAACAATTCAGGCGTTGTGAATGTTACCCACGGGACCGCTCGATAATCAGGTTTCGTCCGTAAACCGAACAAAGCATTTGTGACGACGGTTTTTCCTTCTAGTCCTGCGACGTGCGTAAACGGTAAGGAATCAATCGTATCTCCGACGGCAAAGATATGCCGCTGACTTGTCCGGAGCGAACCGTCGACTTGGACGAATCCTTTTTCGACATGAACACCAGCCCGGTCAAGACGTAACGCCTCGATGCGTGGCTTACGACCGACCGCGACAAGAACGGCATCCGTTTCGATGACACGTGATTCCCCATTTGCTTCGACCGTCACTTCGATGCCTCCAGCTGACTTGCGGACATGCGTGACCTTCGTATCGAGATGCAACGTCAATTCTTGCTCGAGCTGACGTTGAATGACTTCGACCATGTCACGATCTTCTTTTCCGAGCAGCGTCTTCATGCCCTCGATAACTGTGACTTCCGTTCCGAGGTGCGCGTAAGCTTGCGACAGCTCAAGACCGATCGCCCCACCACCAATAACGAGCAGCCGCTCAGGACGCTCTGTTAATTCAAAGATCGTCTCGTTCGTTAAATAATCGATCGTATCTAGTCCATCAATCGGTGGAATGATCGGTTGGGATCCTGTTGAGATCGCAAACTTTTCACCAACGACAAGCTGTCCCGCTACTTCGACTTCATGTGCACTAAGGAATGTCGCTTCTCCGATATAGACATCGACACCAAGATCTTCAAATCGTTTCGTTCCATCATGTGATTGAATGATGTTACGCGCACGATCAACGCTTGCTTTCGTTTTGGAATAGACCGCGTCTCCGTTCAGCGTCACGTTGTATTTTTCAGCCGTCCGCTTCATGACGTGCACGTCGTGTGCGGCTTCAATCAAAGCCTTTGAAGGAACACAACCATAATGGAGACAATCTCCACCTAGATGTGCATGACGTTCAATCAGGGCAACATGTGCACCAAGACTTGCTGCACCGGCAGCAATCGTCATTCCGGCTGCACCACCACCGATGACAACTAATTGATAGGTCTTCATCGCAAACCCTCCTCATACCGACGTGTGATGTCTTCCATCCGTTTACGGTTGACGCCCCAGTCAGAGTATCCGACGCGTGATGCCGAACGGAAATGAATCACTTGTGCGGCTTCATCGAAGTAAAATTCGACGTCATCCTTGAAGCGAAAGACTTTACTCGTAAAGATGGCATGGATGTATGTTCCTTCCTCCTTAACGATTTTTACTCGGTCGAGGCTTTGTAGAATACGTAAGAGGTGGAACTTCGAATCCGCAAGCGTTCCTTTGAACGGGAGCGGACGCATTTTCATATCCTGTAGATCGGTTTGAGTAGATACCGCATTCGGTTTTCCGGAGAGCGGTTGAAGCGTACCATTTGAAACACCAAGTGCCATGACTGATTCCTCCGTTTCCTATCATCTGATCCATTTCGTACTATAATCCACTTTACTTTACCAGTTTCTGTTTCACTCTGCCTGTCTGAGTGTTTACGCTTTCGTGACAGGGAGCAGAATCGTCGCGATGACGCCGCCTTCTGGCTGATTGTCGATGAATAGCTTGCCTTCATGTGCTTCAACAAGCTCTCGACAAATCGATAGCCCGAGTCCCGTTCCGCCCTTTCCTTTTTGCACTTGATAAAACTTTTCCGTGACATGACGTAGGTGTTCTTTCGGAATACCAGGTCCTTCGTCACTGAAAGAAAGGAATAACACACGCTCGGAACGAACGAGTCGAACCGTAATCGCTCCTCCAATTGGTGAAAAACGGATTGCATTATCAAGCAGGTTCAAGAAGACTTGTTTCAATCGGTTTTCGTCGTATAGACCAATGACTTGCGCCGGTAACTTTTGCACAATCTGAACATTTTTCTCTTCCAGCTTTTGACGTAGTTGCGCTGCGACGGTCTCGATGATTTCCGTTAAGTTGACTTCCTGACGGTATAGGACGAGACGACTCGTCTCGAGTTTTGAGAAATCGAGTAACTGTTCAACGAGCGAAATTAAACGCTCCGTCTCTGAATGAATGATGCCCATCCCAAGCGACGCCTCTTCCGGCAACTGATCCTGTTCGACGAGTAACGTCTCACTCCAGCCTTTGATCGATGTCAACGGTGTCCGTAACTCATGGGAGATACCCGAAATGAATTCATCTTTCAATGTTTCCTGTTGTTTGATCTGTTGCCCCATATAATTGATCGTCCGTGCTAGTTCTCCAAGTTCGAACGAATACTCCTCGTTCACCTTAACGTCGTAATGTTGTTTCGCGATTTGGTCCGACGCACCGATTACCTCTTGAATAGGTCGAACGATCGAAGACACCAGACGTGAGGAATAAATGAAGGCAAGTCCCCAAACTACTGTACCCAAGAGGACGATCGCTAAACAAATTTCAATCACACGTCGGTCGATTCGTTCAAGCGATGTCGTATAACGGAGCGCTCCCGTCGTCTGACCGAATGACACGACAGGTTCCGTCACTTCCAGCAAATGCTCTCCCGTCGCCTCATCGTCATATCGTTTCGTGACGGTTTGACCCGCTCTTACTTGATTGACTGCTTCTCGCGTCAATTTACGTTGCGAAATGAACCCTGTCGAGGAATAACGCGGAATGCCTGTCGCATCCAACACTTCGATTTCTGCATCTGGATAGGCATAAGAATCGAGTACATCATGAATCGTCGCTTCGGAATCCGTGTAATCATAAGCGAGACCGCTATTTGCAAACAACACCGCACTCGCATTCGCATGACGTTTCAAGACATCCGTCGCCGTCACGTAATAATAGTTATAGGTCACGAACGAGAGAATCCCGATGACAAGTAGGACCGTCACCGTGATGATCGTCATGAACCGCATTAATATCTGGCGCTTCATTCTTCGTTACGCCACTTGTATCCATGTCCCCACAGTGTCTCGATGAACTTCGGTTCCGCTGGATTTTCTTCGATTTTTTGACGAAGACGGCGAATGTTGACATCGACTGTCTTTCGATCGCCGAAATAGTTCTCGCCCCATACCGCATCGAGTAGTTCATCTCGCGACATGACTTGATCCTCATTTTTAATGAAATGACAAAGTAAATCATATTCAGTCGGCGTCACTTCGACGTCAATGCCGTCTTTTTGGACACGCTTCGCTCCTAAATCAATTCGGAACGGTCCAGAAACAAGTTCACGCGGCTGTTTTCTGCGGCGTAATGTCTCTACCCGTCGTAACAGCGACTGGATACGTGCGAGTAATTCTGCTGGACTGAACGGCTTCGCGATGTAGTCATCCGCCCCTACGCTTAGTCCCATGACTTTATCTTCTTCTCGCGTCCGTGCCGTCAGCATGATGATCCCGACCACTTCATCCTTCGCCCGCGCCTGTTCACAGACAGCGAAACCATCGACTTCCGGCATCATGATATCCAGTAACAGAATATCAAAGGTTTGTTGATCAAATTGCGCGAGTGCCTCTTTTCCGTTTTCCGCTTCAATGACGTCATAGCCTGCCCGTTTCAAATTGATGACGATGAAACTGCGAATCGCGTGTTCATCCTCGGCTACTAGTATTTTGGTCATTCTTTTCTCCCCCTGATTCTTTATTCCACGAGTGTGACACGATTGACGAACATTTCATAATCCTTCGTCGCATCGATCACATAGACATAATCGATGCCCTCTTTAATTTTTCGTTTTTGGTCACTAGCAATGTATTGATTCTTTGGAATGATCTCTAATTCAAAATCAACCTGCTTCGTATCCCGATTGATGAAACGAACGCGATTTTCACGTTTTTCGATCGTTTCCCGTGTCGCCCAATTGGCCGGGAAACGCATAACGAAATTGTATTCCTGATCAATGTACTGCTCTTCCCGTAGTTCGAATCCACTCTCAAGAAATGGCGGATTGTCCGATCCATTCCATGTGTAGTACGCGGTGATACGTGGTTTCGGCTCACCTTCACGCCCTTCACTACCGCCCGGCGTATATTGATGACCGAACTCGACGATTCCGTCTTGATCGACATCCTTCGGAAACGTATACATCGGTTCAACGATCTCATCGACTTGACCGAAGCGCACTTGTTCCAACGTATCGTTCGCTAAACGGAATAATGCGATGTGCATCTTAGCATCACGTGTATAAGAGACAATCAAGCCTTTATTGCGCGCAGCATTGATCGTATCGACTTCAAATAAATCATGTTCTGCGAATAAATCGCCATCTTTTGTCGCTAGCGTCGTCTCTTGACGCTTTTTCGACAAGATATCCTTATAATAGATCAAACGAGATGGACTTCCCTTTTGTAGAAGCACCATATCTCGCTCGCGATCTTGATTCAAATCATCCACCGACAGGCGGTCATACCGATCCACCTTCGTGACATCTCGTTGCTTCGACAACAGCTGTTCAATGATATATAACGTGTTTTCACCATAACTGGTAATCCCGATGACTAAATGGTTTTGTTTATGTTGCGCGTCAGATACGACTTCGAGTCGATCGATGGCTCGCCCATCAGCAACTGTCTGCCGTGTCACAAGTCGCCATTTTTCACCTTGTCGTTCATGAACGAGAAGATGAATCGTGAAACGTCCATCCTGCTCACTACGGTAGAAGGTGATCGCCTCATCCTTACCGTTTCGATCTAAATCAACGAGTTCGTATAGACGGGATACTGCTTGATTTCGTGGCGCCACGATTTCTGCCTGTTTCGGCAAATCGCGGTCAATCCGCTCTTTCAACGACTGCTCCCATGCCGGAAGGGACGGATGTTGGAGTAGAGAGGCGGGATGCGGAAACATCGTACTGCATCCTGCTAATAATAGACTTGATATGATCATGAAGAGATATTTCATAAAGTTGGAATCCTTTCCGTACGGGCTCTGTTTCCACTTTATCATACTCTCTCAATGGAGAGTATATTGTCGAATGGGACACAAGTTGTTACGATATACAGATAATTGAAAGGGGTTTGAATGTATGACGTACAAAATGATTGTTCTCGATTTAGATGATACCTTGTTGACAAGTGATCATACGATTTCACCACGTACGAAAGAAGCCTTACTTGCTGCGCAACGTCGTGGGAAGAAAGTCGTTCTTGCAAGCGGTCGTCCGACATATGCGATGCTTGATCTTGCAGAAGAACTAGAACTCGCACGATACGGAAGCTACATCCTGAGCTTCAACGGAGCTTCGATCATCGATTGCAAAACGAACGAATCACTTTTCCTCAGTACCCTCTCTCCGGAGACGGTCCATCGTCTTTATGATGTAAGTAAACGGGAGGATGTCTACATTCACACGTATGTCGGACATGAGATTCTGACAGAACAACCGAACGAGTATACGACACTCGAAGGACAATTGACTGGTATGGACGTCATTCCCGTCGCTGATTTTAAAACAGCGATTCAAACACCTGTCGTCAAGTGTTTAATGATGGCAGAAGAGACACACCTCGCGCGGGTCGAGCAGACGCTTCAACAAGAGCTTGCAGGGGAACTCGCGGTTGCTCGCTCAAAGCCATTTTTCCTTGAATTCACGGAAGACGGTGTCACAAAAGGCACAAGCCTTGCCTTACTGTCTGAGAAGCTTGGTATCGCTCAGGAAGAAGTCATTGCTTGTGGAGACGGCAACAACGATCTATCGATGATCGAATGGGCAGGTCTTGGCGTCGCGATGGCGAATGCAGCCGATACCGTTAAAGAAAAAGCCCAGTATATGACCGCTTCGAACGATGAAGATGGTGTCGCCCTCGTCGTCGAAAAGTTCATGATGGATGAAGAACCGACTATCTCAAGTCACTAAGTAACTCAAAAAAGCGTGTGTTCCGCATTCAACGGAACACACGCTTTTGATTTACGATAAACACCAGTCAATTGGCTCTCTTCCCTGCTCTTTCAGCCAAGCATTCGTTTGCGAATAAGGTTTGCTACCGAAAAATCCTCGGCTCGCTGATAAGGGACTTGGATGAACGGCCTCGAGAACAAGATGACGATTCGTATCAATCAGCACCTTTTTACTCTTCGCATGATTTCCCCATAGGATGAACACGATCGGTTGTGTCTGTGTTCCTAGGACTTCAATGACCCGATCCGTGAATGATGCCCAGCCTTTTTTAGCATGCGATCCCGCTTTTCCTTCTTCAACCGTGAGCGACGTATTCAGTAAAAAGACACCTTGTCGTGACCAAGCTTCGAGATTTCCGGATGTCGGAGCCGGACAACCGATATCCGCGACGAGTTCCTTATACATGTTTCGAAGGGACGGCGGGATCGGAACTCCGTCATGGACAGAAAAGCTGAGTCCGTTCGCTTGTCGTGGACCATGGTAGGGATCTTGTCCTAAAATGACGCACCGGACGTCTTCCGGTGCGACCGCATCAAACGCATGAAAGATCCGCTCTTTCGGAGGATAGACGGTCGTCGTTTGATAGGCTTCCTTCAAAAAAGCCCACAATTCCTGAAAATAAGGTTTTTCCTTTTCTTCTTTTAACACCGTTTGCCAAGATGGATGCACATGGATCCGCTCCTTTTTCAGTCTCAAGTCGCTGTTCGTACGTCTTGATTCTGCTATGATGGATGATGAGGTGGGAAACTATGATTCAGACAAAACAATTATTTGGACTACCATTCGTCGATGCGACACCTTCGCAATGGTATACCCATATTAAAACAATCTTACACGACCGCGGAAAAGCCTTTCTTGTCACGGCGAATCCTGAGCTCGTGTTGCGTGCATTGCGCGAACCTTCTTACGAAGCCATTTTACGGCAGGCGACGTTTATCACACCAGATGGAATTGGTGTGACCGCTGCCAGTAAACGAATGGGAGCGCCCCTCACTGCGACATTGCCAGGGATCGAGACGGCACGTGAACTATTGCGGACGGCAGATGCACTGAAGAAGCGTGTATTTTTGCTTGGTGGACGCCCGGAAGTTATGAAATCGTTGATCCATCAGTTATCGATTCGTTTTCCGAACATCCGCTTCGTCGGAACGTTTCACGGTTTTGGAAAGACAGAGGAAGCAACGCAAGCGATCGCAGAAGCACAAGCTGATCTTATCCTCGTCGCACTCGGTGCGCCAAAACAGGAGGAATGGATCGCTTCTGTTTATGATCAAGTCGATCACGGCATCTTCATCGGTGTCGGTGGTGCATTCGATGTCTGGTCCGGACATAGTAAGCGTGCTCCAAAATTATTCCGTCGCCTCAAGCTAGAGTGGCTCTATCGTATCTCGACGCATCCCCGCGGCTTTGAGAAATTAAAAGATTTGTTGCTCTTCCTGACGCTTGTGCTTCGCAAAAAATCAACGCTCTCTTAACTCAATACAAATACAAAAAGGCTCCCGACACGGCGGGAGCCTTTTTTACGCTTATCTTATGCGTTGACAGTCGAGAATGAACGACCGAGTTCTTTCGCTTTTGCGATTGCTGCTTCTTTGATTTCTTCTGCTTTTTCTGGGTTCATCGCCATACCTTCGATGAAGAGGGCATCGTAGTCTGTTACACCAGTGAAAGCAAGTGCTTGACGGAGGTAGTCATCACCGAAGTTAAGACCAGATCCTGTGTACACGCCACCTGTCGCTTGGATGTGGAGTGCTTTTTTGCCTTCCATCAAACCTTTAGGACCTTCTGCAGTGTAAGCGAATGTTTTACCTGCAAGAAGTACGCTGTCGATGTACATTTTGAGACGTGCTGGGAAAGAGAAGTTCCACATTGGTGTGACGAAGACATACTCATCTGCTTCCATGTATTGTTCGAGATGTTTTGTCATCGTACCAACTTTTGCGATCTCCACTTCTGTTAATTCTTCGCCTGTTGCGAATTTGCCCCATGCGCTTAACACGTCTGTGTCGATTTCTTGGACTGTTTCGTTATATAGGTCAAGAACTTCTACTTCAGCTGAAGGATTCGCTGCTTTATAGCTTTCGAGGAATGCTTCACCGACTTGAAGGCTGAAAGAGTGTTCTGTAGCTTTTGGGTTAACAGTTACATAAAGTAATTTAGTCATTATTATTTCTCCCTTTTATTTAAAGTAAATTCTGTAACTAAACATACCAACCACCTTTTCGTTTGTCAATTAGTTTGACTTCTGATTGTAGAAAAAAAGCTCAAGTCCGTGACTTGAGCCTTTTCCATCATATGAGTGCTAATCCTTATGCATTTTCGAGCGGCGTATAATGTTCGGCTCGTAAACCGATTCGTTTCAATTGATCAATCAACTGTTCCTTTTCCGACACTGACAAATCCTTGAACAAGTCTGCTAAAAAGGCTTCATGCTTCGGGAATGTCTCTTCCATCAGTTCGCGTCCAGCTTCCGTTAATGTTCCAAACGTGACACGACGATCCGTCGCACATGATTTTCGCGCAATCAATCCACGCTTTTCGAGTTTATCGACGACATACGTCACACTGCCGCTCGTTAACAGAATTTTATCACCGATCTGTTGTAAAGGCGTATCCCCTTTGTGGTAAAGCAATTCCAGGACTCCGAATTCCGATAAATTCAACTGATGTGTTTTGATGTCTGCCTTTACTTGCTCCGTCACCGCATGCATCGTCCGAGATAGAACAACGAGCATTTTTAATGCCAGCTTCGAGTCTGTCGATTCCATTTTACGTTCGCCCCTCTTTGTGTTGTATCGTCACAATCATAGACTTCTTTGTCTACTCGGTCAATTCTTGCTGAATTTTCTCAATCAATCCATTGCTCAAAAATAGTTCTTGCCGTGAAACGCGTTTCATACCCTATCGTCTTGATATACACTAAAAAGGAGGTAATCATCATGTCGATCCATACTCGGTTAACCCAGCTATTCAAGCGGAATGTTGCTTTTGAATGGGCGATTGAACAATTGCATACACCAGCAGGCTATTATTTGTGTCAACACACGTTGGTTGATCAATATCCTGATTTGTCTCCTCAAGAAAAAACACGACTGCTCTCAAAAATCAATGAATTGGCTGAACAGACATCTCCATTCTCGGCTCCCGTCTCCCGACAGGATTGGCGCCGACTTGAACAACGATTATCTCGCCAGACCTAAAGGAGGGATGCGCGATGACGAACATCCGAGACTTGGCACGTGAAGCAAACGTGTCCGTCACGACAGTCTCACGTGTACTAAATGATCACCCATACGTGGCGAACGAGAAGCGACAAGCTGTCCGAGAAGCGATAGTAAAACTTGGCTATATCCGTAATCAAACCGCTGTCCATCTTTCGACGGGCATGACGAAGACGGTCGGTGTCATGCTCCCATTCGTTGATCATCCATATCACGCCGCCATTCTCCAAGGCATCGCACAAGCGGCTTTTGACGCCAGTTATCGTTTCTTGACGTGGCAAACGAATTATGTGGAAACGCGTGAGCAACTCGCTCTTGATGCGCTAGCGCAACAGGAGATCGACGCACTCATCGTCGTGTCGCACAGCCTTCCGTTATCAGCGATTTTACCGTACGAACGCTATGGACCGATTGTCTTTTGTGAACACCACGAAGACGTCGCTGCTGTCTATATCGATCACTATACGGCCTTTCAACAGGGACTTGCACATCTACGACAACAAGGACATACAAGCATTGGTATTTGTCTCGGGCGCCCTGACAGTACGAATAGTTTGGCGCGTAAACATGCGTATCAAGAAGTTGTCAGTGACGCGTTCGTCTACGAACTGACATTGACGATCGAAGATGGTGCGAACGTCGCAAGGCGCTGGATGCAACAGAAACAACGACCGAGCGCCATCTTGACTGCCAGTGATCACGTTGCCGCGGGACTGATCTTGGAACTACGAAAACAAGGCTATCAGGTCCCGGGAGATCTCTCTGTCATTGGCTTTGATGGAAGTGAACTCGCTGAAGTCTTATCGATGACGACGATCGCGATTCCATATGCTACGATCGGACGACATGCTTTTCAGCTAACAGTTCGAAACGATATGAATATTCGTCCGCAAATCGAAGTACCGTCAACGTTCATTGCTGGAACGACCGTTCTTCCTTATACCTGAATCCATATAAAAAAGCGACGAGTTCATCGATTTGAATTCGTCGCTTCATTTCGTTTAAAGTGCCCCTGCTGCTACATACCGTGATCCCCAGTAGCCGCCACGGAACGATTCTTTGACAACTCTTCCATAATACGAGTTCGCATTGATCATCGTACTCCCATCGACAGCGATCCCAACGTGCTGAATGCCACTACCGTGTGTAAAGAAGACGAGATCCCCGGCACCAGGAGCTGTACGTTTCGTCGATGAATACTGAGCAGCTGCTGTGCGCGGAAGTGATTTTCCTAGTGCTTGATAGACGTAACGTGTAAATCCAGAGCAATCAAAGCTAACTGGACCCGTCGCGCCAAAAACATAAGGGCGTCCTTTAAGACCTTCCGCTACCGATACGATTGTTGACCCTGTTTTGCTCAATCCTTTTGTTGCTTTTGCATTGTATGCTTTCGTATACATCGAAGCGATATACGCTGTTTTTCCTTGATGACGAATTTGGTACCAATCTTTCACTTTTCCGCTCACTGCCACAGACTGTCCAAGTTTCAATTGACCGACTCGCTTACTCGATGCTGTCGCTTTCGCTCGGATATTTAACACATCCACGGAGATCGTGACTTTCTTACTCGTTGCGGCTTGTGTTGATGACGGAACGAGTGTCCAGCTACTGATTAGTAACGTTAAGGTTAGCAAAACGCGAGTGACAGTTTTCATCGATTCATTCTCCTCTTATGTATGAGTATAATATGCACTTGAATTGTCAGATAATTTCTGTTTTTATCCTATCACGTTCCAGATTTTCATCATGTTACAGTTATTTAACGCGAATTCTTTCTTGTAATACTTTTGTAACAAAACAAAAAAACAGATATGCTGAATGGCTTATTCTCGCCATTTCTGCATATCTGTCCGTTTTAGTGATTTAATCGTTTTTTCAAGAATCAATTGACTTCTTTTTTCGGAAACGTGCTAAGAATTCGTACACGATTGGAACGATAAGAAGTGTCAACAATGTCGAACTTGTAAGTCCACCGATGACCGTCACGCCTAATCCTTTTGAAATTAATGCGCCACCTTCGAGTCCAAGGGCGAGTGGTGCAAGGGCACCGATCGTCGCAAGGGCTGTCATCAAGATTGGACGTAAACGTGTACCTGCTGCATCGAGTAGTGCTTGACGCGTCGATAAACCTTCTGCTTCTTTATGAATGACACGGTCGATCAAGACGATCGCATTTGTCACGACGATCCCAATCAACATCAAGGCACCGATTAAGGACGATACAGAAATCGTCTCGCCTGTAATCAGAAGTGCAACGAGCCCACCGATGATTGCGAATGGAAGTGAGAACAAGATGACGAGTGGCGTCAATGCTCCTCCGAACGTAATGACAAGGACGAGATAGACGATGGCTACAGCTGCTGCCATTGCTAGACCGAGTTGTGTGAATGATTCTTGGATCTGTTCAGTAACTCCGCCTTGCTCATATGAGACACCCGTTGGACGATCGATATTCTTGACGGATTTTTCAATCGCTTGAGAAGCTTCTGTTGCTTTATCCGTTTTCAGTTCTGCTGTCACAGTAGCAACGAGTTTTCCATCGCGTTCGTTGAGTGAGTCAGGTGTCGTTCCTTTTTTCACTTCAACAAAATCGGACAGTTTACGAACACCAAGTGGTGTCACGACATCTGTCTCTTCCAAGTCTCGTATCGAATCATATGTCGTTTGTTCGTTTGGAACGATGACATCGAGTTCCTTCCCATCCACCTTAATAGTAGAAAGTGGTTTTTCCTCACCTTGGACATTCGCGATACCTTGTGCGAGTTGTGCTGTTGAAACACCGAACTCAGCCGCTTTTTGCTGATCGACTTCGAACGTATACTGCGTGTAAGCTTCTTTTAAATCTGTCGTTACTTTTCGAACATATTTCGTTTCGCCTTCGATCGCATCGACGAATTTCGGTGTAACTTTTTCTAAATCTTCAATGTTATTCGCGAAGATCGAGTACGAGACACCTGACGACGCAGCTCCACCACTAAAGTCTTGCTCTTTCCATTCTCCTGTCGGAATGTCGGCATTCAACTGCTTGATTGCTGTCTGTTTAACATCTGCGAAATCTTCTGTGTCTGGATCATACTGGACGATAAAGACACCTTGTTTTGTATTCCCTGGGTTCAATGGATTTTCTCCACCGACGGTAAACTGAAGATTGTCGATATTTTTTTGTTTGTTGAAATAATCTTCTGCTTGATCAGCTGCTTTTAACGAATCATCCAACGTTTGTCCTGGTTTTGGATTGTACGTGACATACAGTGTTTTTTCTCCTTCTTGATTCAAGAAGTTGACACCAATTGTTGGTACAAGTGCAAAACTTCCGATCAATAGTAGGACGGATAGTCCAAAGACGATGAATTTATGGTTCAACGACCAATTCAGCATACGACGATAACCGTTCGCTAACTTCCCACCTTCTTCTTTTTCTGGTTTTGGTGCCTTACCGCGCTTAAAGAGCGAGTCCGCAAACATCGGAACGACCGTGACCGCTACGATCAAGGACGCAAATAGTGCAAAGACGACTGTCAATGCGAACGGTAAGAAGAGTTCTCCGACGAATCCCGTAACAAATCCGAGTGGTAAGAATACAGCAATCGTAACGACCGTTGACGATGCGATTGGAATGAATACTTCTCGTGTTGCACTGATGATCAGTTCTTTTCCTTTTAACTTTTCTGTCGGATCCGTCAAACGACGGTAAATATTTTCGATGACGACGATGGAATCATCAACGACTCGACCAATTGCGACCGTCATTGCCCCAAGCGTCATGATATTTAAAGAAATATCCATCTGCTTCAGCACAAGAATCGCCATCAGAAGAGATAGTGGAATCGAAATGACTGCGATGATCGTTGATTTGATGTTTCGAAGGAACAGCAAAATGATGACGATGGCAAATAATGCACCAATCAGTGCCTTACTAATCATCGTTGAAACGGATTCCTCGATTGGTTTTCCTTGATCAAGTGTCACAGATGCATTGACCGAACCGTTTTCTTTTTCAAAGTCTTTAATCGTCTGCTTGACGCCATTGACGACATCAACCGTATTTGCGTCCTGCGATTTCGTCACTTGAACACCGATCGATCTTTCGCCATTCGAACGAGAAATCGATTCTTCAATCCCTTTGTCTTCAATCGTCGCGACTTGCGACAACGTGACAGTTGGTACTTGTGTTGGTGCTTGAGTTGCTTGTCCCGACGTAGCACCTGTCGACGGTGTCGTTTGGGATGCTGCCTCTGCCTCTCCTGTTGCTGATGGTGCTTGCCCTGCTTGCCCTGCTTGCCCTGCTTGCCCTGCTTGCCCTGCTTGCCCTGCTTGCCCTGCTTGCCCTGCTTGCCCTGCTTGCCCTGCTTGCCCTGCTTGCCCTGCTTGCCCTGCTTGCCCTGCTTCAGGAGTATTCGCTGCTGGCGGTGTATATGGAAGACGAAGATCTTTTAATTCTTTGACCGTCGTTGCTTTTCCATCTAGTACAACTGCCTGTTCTTTATCTCCTAGCTCGTACAAACCAAGCGCTAAACGTGAATCATTAGCTTGAATTAATTGTTTCGCATTCTCTTCTGTTAAACCGTAACGTTCGAGTTTTTTCTCATCAAATTGAATCTCAATTCGACGAATTTCTTGACCTGCAACTTGAACCGTTTGAGCACCTTCGATTCCCTCAAGCTTCGGTTGAAGTTCGTTTTCGACGAGTTTCGTCAACTCAGACAGAGAGCGTTCCTTGTCTGAGACAGCGAATCCGATGACTGGAAATGCATCAAAGGAAATCCGTGATACTTGTGGCTCTTGGACACCTTCTGGTAGTTCTACGTTTGAAAGAGCTTCTTTTACCTTTTGCTCTGCTTCTTCCATGTCTGTACTGAAGTTGTAGTCAATTTGTAAGTTCGATGCATTTTGGAAGGACGTCGAACGTACAGTATCGACACCTGGTAAATTTTCGACCTTACTTTCAAGTTCTCGACTGACTTCATCTAAAACCTGTTCTGGTGTAGCACCCGGATAAATTGTCGTCACGGACACGGTTGGTGTCGTGATGTCTGGCAATGTCTCAAGCTTCATCGATGTTCCCGCATAAATACCGGCAACTGTGATGATGATCGTCATAAGCCAGAGGGCAAACTTATTGTTCACCGAAAACTGGATGATCTTTTTCATCGTATGGTTCTCCTTCACTCTTCAATTTGCTTGTCTAATTGTCGTGCACGTTCTATTAATTGCTGAATCAATTGTTGTCGGATAGTCGGAGAAGGTGCACCAAACTGAAAATGCTCCGACAGTTTCAAACCGTCTAATGTAAAACGAATCGATAACACCTCAACCGGATCCATCTGTTCTGTCAGTTGGCGGAAGAAATGCTCAACTTGTCGCTTTCGTTCCTCGACGAACGTCGCGTGATCCTTTAACAAGGACAATAAGTAAAGAAGCGCATCCATATCGAGGTGGAATTCCTCTTGTTGCTGGATTTGCAACGTCACGAACGCTTCCATCGGTCCCATCGTCAACTGATGCTGTTCGTACAGTTCAAATTGACGTGCTTCTTGCGCTTCGATGACTCCCATCAGCAACGCTTCTTTCGAAGCAAAATGATACAATAGTCCACCTTTCGAGACATTTGCCTGTTTCGCGACTTCATCGAGCGTTAGCTGAGTAAAGCCTTGTTGCAATATGATCGCTGTCGTTGCTTCAAGAATCCGGCGACGTGTCTCTTGTGCTTTTGCACTAGCCAAAAGCCTCCCCCTTTTCCTATCTATTTTACTGTACCGTCTGGACGGTTTCTTTTTATAGTGTACGGATTCTCATTTCGAGATGCAATCGCTTTGCTTATGTTTCACGTGAAACTTTCGTGAACAAAAAAAACGCTTACGCATTTTATTATACGTAAGCGTTCTGAAGTGGATTATTCGTTTGCTTCACGTGCACTCTCTCGTAGCGCCGCTTGCATCGTTTCGAACAGGTGACGCTCCCGTAACACTTGGACACCACGATCCGTCGGTCCACCAGGTGCTGCAACGTCAGCAATGAGACGATCTGTGCTCTCATTAGAACGCATGAGAATTTCAGCTGAACCTTTCATCGCTTGAGCAACGATTCGACGTGCATTTCCCTCTTCAAAACCGGCATCCGTCAAAACTGGTACCATACCAGCTACGATTTCATAGAAGAATGCTGGACTACATCCAGCTGCCGCCATGAACGCTGGCATCGTTGTTTCATTTGCCTCCGCGATTTCTCCGACACGTTCAAATAATGCCTCGACTACACTTCGGATCTCTTCGTTCACGCGTGAGCCGAACCATAGTCCAGTCATTCCTAATCGATGGGCAACGGGTGTATTCGGCATGACAGCAACTGTCGGACGTTCCGTTAACCGTTCGATTTCGTCCGGTGTAATATGAGCCGCAATCGAAACGATCGTTTGATGCGTCCATTGTTGGTTTGCTACGTAGGCAAGTACACCATCGGGTTGCATGCCAAGCATGACGACATCATATAAGGAGACATCTTCTTGCTCGACTGTTTGAATGCCGTGTCGCGCCGCGACTTCCGTCAAGCGTGCTCCACCACTGCGATTCGTCATCGTAATGTCCTCACGCTTAAATCCAGAAGCGACCCACCCTTGAACGAGCGCCTCACTCATCGCACCTGCTCCTACTACTAATAGTTTCATCGTCTATCCTTCCTTTCCCTCAAAAAAAGACCAGTCATGACTGGTCTTATGCGGGTCCATTATACACGAACAGCTAAATCTTCAACAGCGACGACACGAAGACCCTTGTCGTCAAGTTTCTTCACGATTTTTTTCTTCGTCTTCTCGTCACAATCCGTTGGTAACGTAATTAATACGCGACGCATGACACTACTCTTTGCATCGAGAGTCATCAGACTCGCCACCGTTGAATATTTGTTAACGATCTTCGAAATTTTCTCGAGCGCCCCTTTTTGTTCACTTAAGGCTACCGTTAAGACGTAACTTCCCGAATCACGATTCCACGCTTCCTCAAGCATTCCAAGCATCTTCCCGTGCGGTAAGATACCGAAGAAATGACCGTCGTCATTTAAGACCGCAATATACGGTAATTCCTTAATTGAGAAGAAGACTTCAAAGAAATTACTTCCTGTATAGATGTATTTGGATGTATTCTTAATCAGCGACATGACATTGTCGTCTAAACTGCCACCATTCATCCCATGACGATAAATGTGCATCTTATAGATATTCCCCTTGAAATCCTGTCCTGTCTGACTAAGAACCGGGACACATCGGTATCCGGTTTTTTCAAGCGTGTCAAGCGCTTCACGGATCGTCGCTGTTTCGGAAATCGTGACACATTGGTGCTTCGGGATACATAAACTTTGAACGAGCATAATAAAATCCTCCTCTTTTACCTAATTACGCAGACTTAATCATATCATTCGATTTTCATACGCCATATCCTCTTTTCCCACTTCTGATGCGCTTTTATTCTTACAATCACAAGACATTCGCTTGTAATCACAACGCAATCCAACCTATTTCAATTAAGTACACATGTAATCTCCTATTGTCAGATAATTTATTAAATCTACAATCACCTTCATATTAAGATTTATTAAGATTTCGTAAAGACGCTTCATAAATGTATTCTTTTACAATACCGTCTGCTACAATCGAACTCGTGAAGTTGCTTCACTATTCTATTCTTGTTCTTAATATGGAGGCAGAAGAAATGTTTAGTAAAAAACAAGATCCATTCGCAGTTAAATTATCAGAAATCGCAGGACACTTAAAAACGACTTCGCAATTCTTCGTTGACTTTAAAATCAACGGCATCGCGGATGTAAAAGAATTTGCACATAAAGTAAAAGACTTCGAAACAGCTGGGGACGATTTGATGCATCAGTTGATCATCGACTTGAACAACGCGTTCATCACGCCAATCGATCGCGAAGACTTACTCGCACTCGCTAACGCACTCGATGACGTCTTAGATGGCTTTGAAGAATGTTCTGCTATTTTCGAAATCTACAATATCGTTCAAGCAGACGAGCACATGATTAAGTTCGTTGATGAAATCAACATCGCTGTTTCAGAACTCGCAACGTCAATGGATCTTCTTGTTGCACGTAAATTGCAACCGATGCGTGAACACGTCATTAAAATCAAAGAACAAGAGACTATTTGTGACAACTTACGCCGTAAATCAATCAAAGCGTTGTTCGCAACAGAAACAGATCCAATTAAAATCATTCAATACAAAGAAATCTATGAATCGCTCGAATCAATCGCGGACTACTGCCAAGACGCAGCTAACGTCATTGAAACGATCATCATGAAAAACGCTTAAGTGAGGAGCTAACGAGATGGATAGCCTGTTTATCATCACCGCCATAATCGTGATTCTCGCACTTAGCTTCGACTTCATCAACGGTTTCCACGATACAGCGAACTCAATCGCGACTGCTGTATCGACTCGCGCTTTGAAACCACGCCATGCCATCATTTTGGCTGCATCGATGAACTTCCTAGGTGCAATCACATTCACTGGAGTCGCAAAAACGATCTCTGGTGACATCGTTGACCCGTCAACACTTGAACACGGGAGCTATGTCGTCATCGCTGCCTTGATTTCAGCCATTGCTTGGAATCTCTTGACTTGGTACTTTGGTATTCCGTCAAGTTCGTCGCATACACTGATTGGTTCGATTGCTGGTGCAGCTGTTGCCTCTGTTGGATTTGGTGGCATCGAAGCAAAAGGGTTCTTGAAAATCGTTGAAGCTTTGCTGATTTCACCAGTACTCGCCTTCACACTCGGTTTCATCGTATATGCAGTCTTTAAAATCATCTTCAAAAAAGGAAATTTGGCGAAAACGAATCGTCGCTTCCGCCACGTCCAAATCGCAACTGCTGCATTACAATCGTACACACACGGTACGAATGATGCGCAAAAAGCGATGGGGATCATCACACTCGCTTTGATTTCGTCTGGTTTCCAAACGGATCACGAAGTTGCCACTTGGGTTAAACTTTCCTGTGCGATCGCAATGGGTCTCGGAACATCTGTCGGTGGATGGCGCATCATCAAAACCGTCGGTGGTCAAATCATGAAAATCCGTCCAGTCAATGGTGTAGCAGCTGACTTAACATCAGCAGCAATCATTTTTGGTGCAACGGCGATTCATCTTCCTGTTTCGACGACACACGTCATCTCATCTGCCATCTTAGGTGTAGGTACATCGCACCGTAAGAAAGGTGTCAAGTGGGGAACAGCGCAACGCATGCTTATCACATGGGTCATCACATTGCCGATTTCAATGGCTTTAGCTGCTATGATCTACTATATTCTCGACTTCTTATTCATTAAATAAGTACGCACCCCGCCTATTCAAGATAGGTGGGGTTTTGTCTACGCTAGAAGCGTCGACAGTTGTTGTTTTTCCCATAATTCGCTATCATGAAGAACAAGAAGGATTGTCTATTTCTTTAGGAGGAATGCCCCATGACAAAACGTAAAGCCTTAACGATTGCTGGTTCCGACACGAGTGGTGGAGCTGGCATTCAAGCTGATTTAAAGACGTTCCAAGAACTTGGCGTCTACGGAATGAATGCCTTGACGGTCATCGTCGCTCAAGATCCTGATCACTCTTGGCATCATGCGGTTTACCCAATCGACACAGAACTCGTCCGGACACAAATCCACACGGTCCTTGGAGGTATTGGTGTTGATGCGATGAAGACGGGAATGCTCCCGACTGTCGAAATCATTGAAGCCGTTGCCGAAAAAATCAAATCATCCGGCGTCCAAAACGTCGTCATCGATCCTGTTATGGTCTGTAAAGGCGAGGATGAGGTGCTAAACCCTGATACAGCGAACGCACTTCGTGATGTCTTGACACCACTTGCGACAGTCGTCACACCGAACGTCTTTGAAGCAGGTCAATTATCGGGTCTTGGTAAAACGCCAGCAACGATAGACGAAATGAAACTTGCAGCAGCGCGGATTCATGAAAAAGGTGCGCAATACGTTCTTGTTAAAGGTGGCAGTAAGATTGACCATCCACAAGCAGTTGACGTGCTTTATGACGGAAAAGAGTTTATCCTGATTGAGGACGAACGAATCGAGACACCGTACACGCACGGTGCCGGCTGCACGTACTCTGCAGCAATCACGGCCGAACTCGCAAAAGGTGCATCGGTAGAAGCTGCTGTCCGTACAGCAAAATCTTTTATCACTTCTGCGATTCGTCATTCATTCCGTTTGAATGAATACGTCGGACCAACTGATCACGCTGCACATCGTACAGTCCAGTCTTGATCCGCTTAAGAAGTCCGCGATATCCGCGGACTTCTTTCTGTATAGGAGAGGAGAATGATTTATGCAAGCCATTGATTTACAAGAGATACAGCGTTATATCGACGAACATGCGAATACACCGTTATACGTACACGTTGAGACGACGAACGGTGCCTACGCGACGCACCAAGATCCGACCTTCCATAGCGCAGGGATGTTTTTCCGTAATGCGGAAATCACTTACGAACGTGGTTTGATCACAGGAAACGGTCCTTACCGGATCGGTTTGAAACTTGCACACGGCTGGTTATACGGTGAGGGATTAACTGATTTCGAATTTGCTGGGGATCAATTGTTGATTGCCGGTCACGATGTCGAAGGACGTCTTGCGATTGCTTTTGAACTTAGCCCGACACCATTTGCTCAAGGTGCAGAGGAGGTAGACGCATGACACACGAAGATCATTTACTCGTCGTCTTCCCTCACCCGGATGACGAAGCCTTCAGTTCTGCTGGTACGATCATCGAGCACGCAGAAAATCGTGGTCCTGTCACATATGCTTGTTTGACGCTCGGTGAGATGGGCCGTAACATGGGACGCCCTGTCTTTACGAACCGGGAACAGCTCGCAACGATTCGCAAACGTGAGTTGATCGATGCAGCTGAAAAAATGAAGATTTCGGATCTCCAAATGTGGGGACTTCGCGATAAGACCGTTGAATTCGAGGATGAAGCGGCACTTGCTGACCGTATCTTTACGTTGATTCAACAGACGCGCCCGACTCGCTTGATTTCATTTTATCCGGGTTACGCGGTCCATCCCGATCACGAAGCGACAGCTCGCGCCGTCGTTCGTGCCCTTCGGATGATGGATCCTGCCAATCGCCCTGAGTTCCTTGCGGTCGCTTTTGCGAACAATACGAAAGAAGAGCTTGGAGAAGGAACATTCATTCACGATGTCAGTGCCTATACGGATCAAAAGATCAAGGCACTCGAAGCACACGCTTCTCAAACAGGTGGTTTGATGAAAGTCATCTCGGAAGACTCGAACATCCGTGACCTGCTCGTCAAAGAACGCTATTACCACTATCCGCTGTAATTTCCTATTAAGAGATGCCGATCGTCCGAGCGACAATCAGCATCTCTTTTTTGGCCTTCATTAGAAAACGTCGACTTTTTTGATGGCTTCTGCTAGTGTGAATAGTTGAGACTACGTCTCCGGAGTTCGTAACCTCCTCCGTTATAAAAACTAGGAATGGAAGTGTACATTATGAAAAACGAACGTGCTCTTGTCGTCTTCAGTGGCGGCCAAGACTCAACGACTTGTCTGTTTCAGGCACTGAAACAGTACGAAGAAGTCGAAGTCGTGACGTTTAATTACGGACAACGTCATGCACAAGAACTCGAAGTCGCACGCGACATCGCCTCTGAGCTCGGTGTCAAACACCATGAGCTTGATCTCTCTCTTCTCAGTCAACTAACGAGTAACGCCTTGACTGACCACAGCCAAACCATCACGACGAACGAAGATGGTCTCCCTTCTACTTTTGTAGATGGACGGAACCACCTGTTTCTTTCGTTCGCAGCCGTCCTCGCGAAAGGACGCGGAATCCGTCATATCGTCACTGGCGTATGTGAAACGGACTTTTCTGGTTACCCAGACTGCCGTGATGCCTTCATCAAGTCACTGAATGTGACATTGAACCTTGCAATGGACTATCCATTCGTACTGCACACGCCACTCATGTGGCTCGACAAAAAAGAAACGTGGGCGCTTGCCGACTCGCTCGGTGCGTTTGATTTCGTTCGAAATCGCACGTTGACGTGTTACAACGGCGTCATTGGAGATGGTTGCGGCGAATGCCCGGCCTGTGAATTACGAAAAAATGGATTAGATGCATACATCAAGGAGGTTCAACACACATGACATTCAATTACGAAGCACCTGAAACGGTCGAGCGCCCGACTGGCGACTCGCTTATCTATACGAAATCCCGCGTCATGATCGTAAAAAAATTAACGTTTGACGCAGCACACCACCTATATGATTACGATGGGAAATGCCGTGCGCTTCATGGTCATACGTACCATGTCGATATGGGCATCAGTGGTTTTCTTGATCACCGCGGTATGACACTTGATTTTGGTGATCTTAAGAAAATCTTTAAAACACATCTCGAACCACTTCTCGATCACCGTTATTTAAATGAATCATTACCATACATGAATACGACAGCTGAAAACATGGCGGCGTGGATTTTTGAGACGCTCGGACAACACCTTCCAGACGAACGTGGACTTCGTGTCGAATTCGTCAAACTTTATGAGACGCCGACTGCTTTTGCTGAAGTCCGTCGTGAGTGGATG
Organism: Exiguobacterium sp. EF_C8; assembly: GCF_054956715.1. Lineage (NCBI taxonomy): Bacteria > Bacillati > Bacillota > Bacilli > Caryophanales > Exiguobacterium > Exiguobacterium sp. EF_C8. Next base: position 3,011,558 of record NZ_CM143264.1, read on the forward strand.
AACGAAGCATGAGTGCCTTAACGAAAACGCCAAAAATTCCGGTTCTCGAGATTTTCGGACCAACGTTCCAAGGGGAAGGACGATCAATCGGTCAAAAGACGATGTTCGTCCGAACCGGTGGCTGCGACTATTCCTGTTCATGGTGTGACTCCGCCTTCACATGGGATGGTTCTGAAAAACCTGAACTCTTGACGGCAGAGACGATCATGGAACGCCTCGATGCACTCGGCTCTTACGGACATGTCACGATTTCTGGTGGGAACCCGTTACTTCATGCTTCGATCGGTACGCTGGTTGAGGCATTAAAAGAACGAAACATCACGATGTCGGTTGAGACACAAGGTTCTTACTGGCAAAATTGGTTACTTGATATCGATGACGTCACACTCAGTCCTAAACCGCCTTCAAGTGGCATGAACATCGATTTTGATCGTTTGGATGTTTTTTTCAAGCGTCTACCAGAACAACAGCGTGCCGTTAAAATCGTCATTTTTGATGAAGCAGATCTTGATTTCGCGGCGATGATTTCAGAGCGATATGCCTTAAAAACGCTCTATCTATCACTCGGAAATCCGGATCCGCACGAAGAAGGTACGATCGCCCCACGGATGCTACACGATTTAAAAACACTTTGGGAACGCGTTGCTCGTGATGAACGTTTTAATCACGCACGTGTCCTACCACAACTACACGCCCTCGTTTTCGCGAACGATCGTGGCGTCTAAGGAGAAATGATTCATGCGCCCTGAAGATCTAAACGACTTATCGTTACTCGGCCAAAAAGCCGTTCCATACATTTTCGAATACCAACCCGAAGTTCTCGAAGCATTCCCGAACCGCCATCCGGAAAATGATTACTTCGTAAAATTCAATGCACCAGAATTTACGAGCCTTTGCCCGATTACGAATCAACCGGACTTCGCGACGATCTACATTTCGTATATCCCGGATGAAAAACTCGTCGAATCGAAATCACTTAAATTGTATCTATTCAGCTTCCGTAATCACGGTGATTTCCACGAGAACTGCATCAACGTCATCGGGAAAGATCTCGTGAAATTGATGGAACCGCGCTACCTCGAAGTGTGGGGGAAATTTACGCCACGTGGGGGAATTTCGATTGACCCGTACTACAACTACGGAAAACCTGGTACAAAATATGAACGAATGGCAGAACATCGTCTATTCAATCACGATCTCTATCCTGAGACTGTCGATAATCGTTAAACGCTCAAAAGAGGAACAGTGGACTTTTCCACCGTTCCTCTTTTTCATACCCATTAACTCGATGGGATGTCGATCAAGGTCGTACGATCGTGCTGACAGATGACTTCAGATGACCAAATATAAATATGCCGTAACAAATGATCCGAAGGAATCTGCAAAGCACGGACCAGCCGCTCAATCATCGAAAAAGACGGATTCACAATGCTATTTTCGATACATTGAATCATCTCAAGTGTCATTTTAGTCAATTCAGCTAATGTATGCTGATCTAACTGATGACGTTCTCGTAATGTACGAATCCGCTGACCGTACTGCCCGATCGGTTGAATCCATTCTTTCATCCGCCCAACATCTTTTCTTTTTTGAAACCAAACAATGTTCACTGTAGCCTTTTTCTCTTTTTTTTTAATTTGAATACCTTTCCGAACTGTCATTTTTCCACTGAAATAAATTTCCGAATGTTTTTCTTATAAAACACTAGCTTTTTAAAAAGTTATCGCTTACAATTCTATATGCAAACGGTTGCATTAATCGCTTACATTATTGCACTGTTCTTACACAAATATTAGAGAAAAAGAGATCCAAAAGGAGTGAATGATCTTGAAAAATGCTATTTCGTTCGATTTTTGGCAAAAACTCGGTAAAGCGTTGATGGTCGTCATCGCTGTTATGCCTGCTGCAGGAATCATGATCTCGGTCGGGAAACTGATCGGCATGTACGGAGGCGACATCGTATTAATGCAAACGATTGCCCGGATCGTTGAGGATTTAGGTTGGGCTATTATTACGAATCTCCACGTCTTATTCGCTGTCGCGATTGGTGGATCGTGGGCAAAAGAACGTGCTGGTGGTGCGTTCGCAGCGTTACTCGCCTTCATTTTGATCAACCGTGTCACAGGCGCTATCTTTGGCGTCAATGCTGACATGATCGCGGACCCAAAAGCAACGGTCAATTCATTGCTTGGTTCTGAGCTCATCGTAAAAGATTATTTCACTTCAGTTTTAGGGGCACCTGCGCTTAACATGGGGGTCTTCGTCGGAATCATTTCTGGTTTCCTTGGTGCCGTTCTCTTTAATAAATTTTATAACTTCAGTAAATTGCCAGATGCGCTCGCCTTCTTTAACGGAAAACGTTTTGTTCCATTCGTCGTCATCGGTGGATCGGTTGTTGCAGCATTCGCATTGTCACTCGTTTGGCCGTTCGTCCAAGGATTGTTGAATGACTTCGGGCGCTGGATTGCCTCTTCACGTGATTCTGCACCGATCATTGCACCGTTCGTATACGGTACACTGGAACGTCTATTACTTCCGTTCGGTCTGCACCATATGTTGACTGTACCGATGAACTACACGGAATTAGGTGGAACGTACAAAATCTTGACAGGTGCTGCTCAAGGATCGACGGTTGCTGGTCAAGATCCGCTTTGGCTCGCTTGGATCACTGACCTTGTCAACTTAAAGCAAGCCGGTAACACACAAGGATACAATGACTTAATCAACAGTGTCGTTCCTGCCCGCTTCAAAGAAGGACAAGTCGTCACATCACTTGCTTCATTGATCGGTATTGCTGTCGCAATGTACATGTCAGTCGATGAAGATAAGAAAAAAGCATACAAACCGGTCTTCCTATCTGCAGGACTCGCTGTCTTCTTGACAGGTGTCACAGAGCCAATCGAGTTCATGTTCATGTTCATCGCTCCTGTTCTTTACGTCATCTATGCTGTACTAACAGGTGTTGCCTTCGCACTAGCGGATGTCATGCATCTTCGGATTCATGCGTTCGGTGCGATCGAACTTCTGACACGCATTCCATTGATTGCAAAAGCTGGTTTGATTGGTGACTTAATTCGTTTCATCGGTGTGTGTGTGTTCTTCTTCTTCTTGAACTTCTTTACTTTCCGTTTCGTCATCAAGAAGTTCAACTATGCGACACCAGGTCGTAACGGGAACTATCTGGACGATATCAACGTATCGACTACTGAAGCTTCAGATGAGGCTGCTGCGACATCCGCTCCTGCCGATGGTTCACAAGCTTCTCAAATCATTGATTTACTGGGTGGACAGCAGAACATCGAAGACGTCGATGCCTGCATGACACGTCTTCGTGTCACCGTTAAGAATCCAGCGCTTGTCGCACAAGAAGCGGACTGGAAAGCAAACGGTGCACTTGGTCTGATCCTTAAGAACAATGGCGTGCAAGCCATCTACGGTCCAAAAGCCGATATCTTAAAATCAGATATCCAAGACCGGATCGGCGCATAAACCTGCGAGATTAGGGAACTACCTAAAGGTGAAGCTCTTTCATAAGAGTTTCACCTTTCTTATTTGAAAAATCAGGAGGATCACTCATGCGTCTACTCACATTGAACTGTCATTCGTGGCAAGAAGAACAGCCACTCGAAAAATTAAAGCAGATCGTCCAACAGATCCTCGCACAAGATTATGATGTCATCGCACTGCAAGAAGTCAGTCAATTAATGGATACACCGATCGTCCATGATGAGGTGCGTAATGATAATTTTGCTTATTTAATTCAGCAAGCCTTAAAGGAACAAGGTCAAACCTACTCCCTCATCTGGGATTTTGCCCATATCGGATACGATAAATACGAAGAAGGACTCGCCTTATTGACGAAACACCCGATCTTGAAGTCAGACAGTTATTATGTCAGCCGTAGTCAGGATACACTCGATTGGAAATCACGGAAAATCGTCCGTGCCACGATCCAAGTCGACGGAACACCCATCACGTTCAATACCTGTCATCTCGGCTGGTGGGCAGATGAAGTCGAGCCATTCCAGGAACAATTCAACCACTTGATGGCTCGGATGGATCCACTTGAATGGACGTTTTTCCTCGGGGATTTCAACAATGATGCCTTAGAACGAAATACAGGGTATGACTATATGATGCAACGAGGATTACATGACGTTTTTCTGCTTGCTAAGGAAACGGTCGGGATTGAAACGATCGATGGCAACATCGATGGATGGGAAGACAATCAACAAGGATTACGCATCGATCTTGTCTTATCGAACCGAAAGATCGATGTCGAGCGCGTCGGTGTCGTCTTCGATGGGATTCACGGACCCGTCGTTTCCGATCACTACGGGGTTGAGGTTGATATTCGGATTCAAAAAAATGAAAATTGATTGTTGACAACGCTTTCTTTTCTGCTTTATGATGAAATCAAATCAATAGTGCGGATTGTGACAGTATGGCTGGCAAGACCGAAATGACACCTTCTTAGGAGAGGTGTCGTTCGGTCTTGCCTTTTTTTGTCTCATCTAGCGTGTTTCACGAAAAAAGGAGGACTTTTCCGATGGACTATCAACAAACTGCTAAACGTGTACTTGAACTTGTCGGTGGACGCGAGAACATCATTACTGCCGCTCACTGCGCGACACGCTTACGCCTTGTTTTACATGACGAATCAAAGGTAGATCAAGCGGCACTTGAAGATTTGGATGGTGTAAGTGGTGCCTTCTCGAGCTCTGGTCAATATCAAATCATCTTCGGGACCGGTACCGTTAATAAGGTATTCGCTGCGTTTGCACCACTCGCTGGTGTGAAAGTCGATGGAGAAGAGCCACTCGACGTTAAAAAGGCTGCATCTCAAAAATTAAACCCGTTCGCCCGTCTTGCCCGTTCCCTTTCGAACGTCTTCGTTCCACTCATTCCGGCCATTGTCGCAGCTGGTCTCTTGATGGGATTACTCGGTATGATCAAAGCATTCGGTTGGGTCGAGGGCGATTCGCCGATTGTTCAACTACTTGATATGTTCTCGTCTTCAGCCTTCATCATCTTACCGATCCTGATCGGTTTCTCGGCAGCTCGTGAATTCGGTGCAAATCCGTATCTCGGTGCCGTCATCGGGGGAATCATGACACACCCGTCCCTCTTGAATCCATGGACACTTGGGAACAGTGATCCTGAAGTCATGAAATTCCTCGGAATGAACATCGAGTTAATCGGATACCAAGGAACGGTCTTCCCGGTTCTCTTAACTGTCTGGGTCATGGCAAAGATTGAACAACAAGTCCGGAAACGAACACCTGAAACGCTCGACTTACTCGTCACACCATTCGTTACGGTCCTCGTCACTGGTTTCCTAGCGTTGATCGTCATCGGTCCAATCGGAACGTTGCTCGGGAAAGGAATCTCATTCGTACTCGTCTTCTTCTACGAACAGTTCTCAGTCGTCGCTGGTCTCCTCTTTGGTGGACTTTACTCGACGATTGTCATCACTGGGATGCATCACAGTTTCCATGCAATCGAAGCAGGGTTACTTGCCGATAAAAGTATCGGAAAGAACTTCCTTTTACCGATCTGGTCGATGGCGAACGTCGCTCAAGGCGGTGCCGGACTTGCCGTCTACTTCTTGACAAAGAACGTCAAACTCAAAGCACTTGCCCTACCGTCTGCGTTCTCAGCCTTTCTCGGTATCACGGAACCTGTCATCTACGGCGTCAACTTACGTCTTGGAAAACCATTCATCGGTGGTGCAATCGGTGGTGCGATTGGTGGCGGTTATGTCGTCTTGACGCAAGTCGCGGCGAACGCCTACGGACTAACTGGAATCCCGATGATCGCGATCGTCGCCCCGCTCGGTGCAACGAATTTGATCAACTACCTCGTTGGATTCACGATTGCGGTCGTCACTGCTTTTGTTTCGACTGTCGTCTTGATGCGTCTTGATGCACGTAAACAAAAAGAAACAGACATTGCTGCTTAATCCTTCATGCGACCAAACCGGGTCCACTGACTCGGTGGTCGCATTTGTCGGTTCGCAAAGCTCTACGTTCGCTTTATAATAAAGAAAAGACTGGAAAGGAGGACGTCAGGCTGATTATTCATAAAATCCTCAACAACAATGCAGTTGTCGTTAAAGAAAATGGACAAGAACGCATCATCATGGGACCCGGTATCGCCTTTGGAAAAAAGAAAAAAGATCCGATCCAAGCGACGAAGATCGAAAAAATGTTCATCCCTTCGTTTGAAAATGCGGAACAGTTCAAAGAGATTCTGACGACGACACCACTTGAGATCATCGACTTATCCGAACGCATCATCTCGCATGCAGAAGGTGAACTTCAGACGCCGTTTCATGACTATATTCATGTCAGTCTGACGGATCACCTCGCTCATGCTGTACGGCTAGCACGTGAACAACTCGTCGTGCATAATAGACTAGCAGAAGAGATTCGTCTTTTATATGGACCAGAATATGCGATCGGAGAATGGGCAGTCCTTGAAATCGAACGCGCGTTACAGGTCACCCTCCCTAAAGAAGAAGCAGCGAACATCGCGCTTCACTTATATAATGCACGCCAGACTCATCCGAACATGGCAACTGCTTTGCAGACGGTCACGTTACTCAATGAACTGCGTGAACAGATTGAAGTCTTTTTTGGAAAAACGATCGAGACATCGTCGATGACGTACTATCGTTTCTTCACGCATATGAAATTGGTCCTCGCTCGGATCGAACAGGGAGAAACGTTACACGATATGGATGACGTAATTCTATCAGCTGTCAAAACCCGTTATGCAGACGCCTACGCCTGTGCGAATCAGATGGGAAACTGGCTGGCAGTCGAACTCGATACGCGTGTCCCTGAATCAGAAATTGGTTATATGGCTTTACACATTGAACGGATTCGTCCCGACCTTGAAAGGAGTTCTACGTATGAAAATCTTTAGTTTGGGGGAAGCACTGATTGATTTGATTCCTCTTGATGCCGAGAACATGACATTTCAAAAAAATCCTGGGGGTGCTCCTGCCAATGTCTCCGTCGGACTCGCTCGATTAGGCGCAGACAGTTATTTTCTTGGAGCGGTCGGAGATGATTCGATGGGCCACTTCTTGAAAGATACGTTACATCACTATGGCGTCCGCACGGATTACCTCATCCATGATTCAACACAAAAGACAGGTCTTGTCCTCGTCACGAATGGGCAGGATGGCGAGCGGTCATTTGAGTTCATCAATGCGGAACGCGCTGATATGCATTTTCACGAAACACATGTACCAGAGGACTTCGAGTCTGTCGATTTATTACACATCGGCTCTATCTCTTTGATCACTGGTGAAGCCGTAAACGCTACACGAACAGCTATCGCTCGTGCGAAAGCACACCAAGTGCCTGTCTCGTATGATCCGAACTTGCGTGAATCGTTATGGCCAAATCTCGATGAAGCACGGACGACGATCCGGTCCGTCCTACCGGATGCACAAATCGTCAAACTCGCCGAGGAAGAGTTAACGTTTTTAACAGGACAAACAGACCTTGATGACGGGGCTGCCGAATTGTTAGCTGAATACCCGATCCGTCTTCTCGCTATCACGCGTGGAAGTGAAGGGTCGATTCTGTATACGGATCACGCGATGGCTGTCATCGATGCGATTACGGTCGACGCGATTGATACGACAGGAGCTGGGGATGCTTTCATGTCCGGGTTACTCTATCAGTGTGCGTTACGTGATTTTTCATTCGCTTGGTCAGCAGATGAACTTCATGATATCGGACGATTCGCAGCGATTTCAGGTGGGCTTGCTGCTTCCGTCAAAGGTGCAATGGCTGCCTTGCCAACACTTGATGAAGTCGCTCATCGCTTGAGTTAAATCCGTAAAAAAAGATGGAGAGATTCCGGACGCAGTGCCGGAATCTCTCCGTCTTTTTCGTTTGGTTGATGAATCGTTTCTTCCTAAAGAATCGATCAAGGCATATCGATAAATTGTTTGATTTCGTCTAACGCCTCATCTTGTTGCTCTTTTGACGTCAATGGGCTCCTGTTGTCCCCTTTTTGTGGTCCATACATACCAAAGTTCGCATGATTTCCTTGTTTGATTTCATGGAATACCGCATCTTTTCGAACATTCTGCTTACTTTTTTCGATATCAGCGATTGGTAAGACACCATCTTGTCCACCATAGACCGTTAGTGAGGGCACATCAATCGAATCAATCGGATAGGATGCGAGGAAGATGATTCCTTTAATCTTCGAATGTTGTTCGACGATTGTCGAAGCTGCGCTTCCACCTAGTGAATGCCCGATCAGATACCACTTTTTGACCTGCGGATATTCCTCGACGATATCGAGTCCTTCGTTTGCATCGAGCAAGGCAATCCGAAACGGTAGCTTCGGTATGATGACAAAATGTCCATCTTTCGCTAGTTGATTACCATAATAACTGTAAGCAGCTGCATCGACTTTTGCCCCTTGATAAAAGATGAATCCGACGTCACTCGTCTGTTTTCCAAACGTGACTTCACGTGGTGTTTCCGTCTCCACGTAAGACGCCGCTTGCTGCGAAGCGTCATAATCGAATTGTGCCCAAATCATAAAGGCAAATACGAGTAGCGCAAGTACTGCAACAATCGTTCCAAGGATTCGTTTACTCCATTTTTTCATGTCATTCCCTCCCTATAGCGTTATACCCATTATTATGTGTTAAATCACATATGAAAACAAATGATAGAATTTTCAGTCATTGTAAGCATCCCTATCTCTTTTTCATGAATTGGTTTAAGATAAAGTCACTATTGTTTTTTCGAAAGGAGATTTACGTTTTGCCGCGTACCCTTGTGTCTACGATTCAATGGTTTTTATTCATCATCTGTACCAACATTGCCCCACCCCTTGCCATCGCAGCATCGTTTGAACTCTCGGGTGCCGAGACGCTTTCCTTTTTATCTCGTTGTCTATTCGTATTTGCCATCTTAAGTCTATTTCAAGTCCTACTCGGACACCGTCTTCCAATCATGGAAGGTCCTGCTGGAATTTGGTGGGGAGTATTCGCTCTCTATTCATCGATTGGTGTCACGCTGTACGGCAGTTATTCGAACACGCTACAATCGCTCGGATTCTTACTCTTACTCAGCGGAATCATCTGTATCATCTTGACGGTGACAGGTGTCTTACGACGCTTAGTTCCGCTCTTCACTCCACAAGTCATTGGTGTTTATATGTTATTGCTGTCGGCACAGCTGTCGGGATCCGTCATGAAAGGATTGTTGAATATCGAAGACGGACGGATTCAAGCATTACCTGCCGTCATCTCGATTTTGACCGTCTTGATCTCGCTCTATTTAGAACGCAGTGATCGCTTACGACAATATGCTTTATTGATTACACTACTCGTCGGTTGGAGTATGTTCGCACTGATCGGACGTGCTGAGATGCCGAGCTTCGACGGTCCACTGTTCACTTTACCGAGCCTATTACCATTCGGCGGTATTCATATCGATTGGAGCCTATTACCGACTGCTATCATCATCTCGTTACTCTTGATGACGAACGTCTTAGCGAACATCAAGGTCATTGAACGAATCATCAGTGCGAAGCGCGGAGAAACGGTCAAAGGACAAGTCGGGACGGCTGGTATCACGGCTGGTATCGGACAACTCTTCGCCGGTCTGTTCGGTACAGTGGGTCCTGTTGCTATTTCCGGAACGGCTGGATTCATCGCCTCAACGGATAATACGGACCGCAAAGCGTTCGTTTATGCGAATATCACGTGTCTCTTCCTCAGTATCGTGACACCGTTCGTCGGTTTGATTGCTAAAATCCCTGTCGCTGTTGGTTATGCGATGGTCGCCCCGATCGTTGCCGGCATGGCAATCATCGGCGTCACGGAAGCGGCTCGCGATTTGAATCGTCAAACAGCGATGATCACAGTTGGTCTTCCAGTTCTCGTCGGCATCGGTGCGTTGTTGTTACCGAAAGAAGCAACGGCCGATTTACCACCACTCATGACGACACTGATGTCGAACGGTCTCGTCCTCGGAACGTTAGTCGCCTTGCTTGCAGAGGCCTTACGCCATATCCGGACGAATGATTAATAAAAAGACGCTTTCTCGATCGAGAAAGCGTCTTTTTTGAATATCTTAACGAATGCCGCGCATGTATTTTTGAAGTTTTGGTGCGAAAGCGAATAAGAGTAATCCGAAGATGACGGCAACGATACCTGTGATACCGAAATATAGAATCTCTGTATCCGCTTTATAGTACTTAACGATTTGCGCGTTGACCGCTTGTCCCGTTGCGTTCGTCAAGAACCATAGACTCATTGTTTGCGCTGAGAAGGCTGCCGGCGCCAATTTTGTCGTTGCCGATAAACCGACTGGTGACAAGAAGAGCTCACCGATGACGACGAGGAAGAAGCTGAGCGTCAGCCAGAGCGGACTAACTGTTGTTTCAACACCGAATAGGATACCTGGTAGTGTCATGACGATGAACGAAAGCCCTGCAAACAGAAGACCGAACGAGAACTTTTGCATCGTCGTCGGTTGACGATCCCCTAGCTTGACCCAGAAGCTTGCAAATACAGGTGCTAATACGATGATGAAGAGCGGATTCAACGATTGGAAGAATGCCGGTTGAATCTCAAATCCTAAGAATGAAAGGTTCGTCCGTTCACTTGCAAAGATCGAGAGGACATATGAACCTTGTTCTTGGATCGCCCAGAAAATCGCTGCTGCGATGAAGAGCGGAATATAAGCAATCAAGCGCGATCGTTCGTCATCTGTAATCTTTGGACTACGAAGCATGACTGTGAAATAGGCGATTGGAATCAAGATTCCGAGAATCGTGACCATCAAGGTAAAGCGAGAAATCGTCAACAATCCTGTCATCGATGCAATGACACCGAGAACCGCAATGACGACGACAACGATCGACGCAATCGTGATGAAGCGTTTTTTCTCGTCCCCTTTTAATGGGTTTAAGACATACGTACCTGCTTGACCAAGGTTTTTCTTTTTCGTCAGGACGAAGACGATAAGTCCTGCGAACATTCCGATGGCGGCGAGTGCGAAACCAGCATGGTACCCACCACGGTCAGCCACTTCACCGACGACGAGTGGTGAAAGGAATGCCCCAGCGTTGATCCCCATGTAGAAGATACTAAATCCAGCATCACGACGATTATCCGTCTTACTGTACAAATCTCCAACGATATTCGATACGTTCGGTTTCAAGAAACCGGTACCGATGACGATGAGTCCCATCGAGACGAAGAGTGCCGTAATGCCTGCTGGTAAAGCAAGAACGATATGCCCCAGCATTATCAAGATACCACCATAGAATACAGTTCGAGACGTACCGAGCAAACGGTCAGCTACCCATCCACCAATGATCCCAGACATGTAGACGAGTGAACCGTAAACGGCCATGATTGACGCAGCTGTCGTCTTGTCAATTCCTAGACCACCATTTGCGACTGAGTCGTACATATAGAAGATAAGGATGGCACGCATACCATAGTAGGAGAAACGCTCCCAAAACTCGGTGAAGAAGAGGGTGAATAACCCTTTCGGATTTCCAAAGAATCCTTTTTGCGGAACGGTCTTATAGACCTGATCGCGATCAAACTCTGCCATATGATTGGCTCCTTTCATCTGCCCTGAATAAGTGCATAATCCATCATCTTTTCCCGCTTTCCCCAAACGATAAGCGTGACGAAACAGATAGGATACGAATACACTGTTTTGCCTGAATTGTCTCACTTCTTTTTTTATATATGAGACAGCACTTTACCATTCAACCGCAAATCATTTGATGAGTCAAATATTATTTATATTACAAGAATAATAAAAGAGCAACCGACAAGTCGGCTGCTCAAGATTGCATCTGTTTTGATTCGATGATCGTAATTCCAGGCGGCGCATGTAGCGTTTCATGAATCATCGCCGCAGCGACTTGACCGGCTTCGATCGGAGCGATGGCACTGCGTTTTAATAACGGTCGTAACACCGTCGAAATTTTCGCAGCTGCCTGTTCGCCTAAACGAAACTCGTCTCTTTCTCCTAACAAGAGCGAAGGTCTGAAAATTAGTAATGCATCGTATCCTAGTACGCGTAGTCCATTTTCCGTATCCCCTTTTACGCGATTGTAGAAGGTTTTGGCATTCGGATGGGCACCAAGAGCTGAAATCAAAGCAAAACGTGTCGCACCGAGATCTAACAGTTCACGACCAAGTTCAACCGGATACGTATAATCAACTAGACGGAATGCATCTTGCGAGCCTGCTTGTTTAATCGTCGTACCTAGTGCACAGTAGACGTGATCAACGACAGGCAATTCGATTTCTGTCACACGATCAAAATCAATCACCCATTCTTCAAGTTTCGGATGAAAACGGCGTATCGGTCGGCGAACAAGAACATGTACCTCGCTATATGCCTCTTCTGCCAACAAACGGTCTACGAGTTCTTGGCCAACTAGACCGGATGCTCCTAAAATGGCTGCTTTCATATGTTTTCCCCTCCTTCATGCTGTCGACCGATTGGTACGAAATAGGAACGATTCCCAGTAATCCGTTCTCCAGCACGTACACCAATCGCACTCGGTCTTCCACCTAAAATAAAAACACCGTACATATACGCGACGTCTCCCTCTTCTTGAAGTGGATACGTCGGTAATTCTCGATACGCTTGATAGACAGCCGGTTGATCAAGAAACGTATGCTGTTCATTCTTTAGCAGCACTTCTCCCTGTCCGTCATGGACCGTTACAGTGTCCCCTTCGCGTCCAAAGATCGGTTTCTTGACGAACGGTTGTCGGCTTGAGATGAATGCATCTTCTGATAAGTATGTCGGTAAAAAATAACGTGCAATCATCGTATGATCCATTTCGCTCAAGTATGGATGCTTGGTTTCGTGTAACATCCAGATCAACGCAAGAACCGACTTGGCTTGCATTAAAAAAGCGGACGGTGGATTGATGATTTCTAGCCGCCCTGTCTCGACAAGTTGCAACAATAACTGTCCTAGGTTTCGCCCCTCTTCATCCCGGTCCAGCAAAGCCATCTCGATTGGAAAGGTTTGCCGATATAAAATATCAATTCTTTTACCTGTCTCATCGTACAAGCCCTCTTCCGGGCGAATCTCTAGTGCATCAAGCGGACAATAGACCGCGCTACTCCAGAACGACTGCAAATACTCAGACGTGAGCCGATCTTCGATATGGTCGCCATGTGAAGTGAAGACGACATGCGGATCCTGCTTCGTCCGATATGTCGCTGCTTCGATTGCACGACGGACAGCTTCCTTGAGCCATTCGTTTTCTCCATCATTGACACGTTTAAATCCTTGTTTCTCTGCTACAACATCGTTGACTTCAAATACTTCCTTAATGAAGGTCGGCGTATCGGCATTCCATTCCATGAGTGAAATGCGATCAGCCGTCGCAATGAAATCAAAGCGCCCGATGACGGTCAGCGGTCGCATCGTCTCGAGTCGTAAGAAGGCAAGACTTTCGACTGGGAAGCCAAGTTCGAGTAGTGCCTGATCATCCATTGAGCGAAGAATCGGAAGCACTTTTTCAAATATCCGATACACTTCTTGCGCCGCGATATGCAGTTGATCGATTCGTTTGTCCGAAATCGGCATGATTTCCGTCACAGCGTACGGTTCCCCGTCTAGCACATCCCAAAAACGATCGATGTCTTCATAAAAGGTCTGTCGTTTATTCATCCGCCGAAAAAGCCGGAGGACGAGCCCGTTCCGAATCCTTTTGTTTTCGTATTGTAACTCTTTACTTTTTTCGATTTCGGCGTATATCCTTTCGTTCGCATCGCACTGTGCATCAAGGCACGTGAAGCGAAATAACTACCACCCCAGTAATAGTAGCCTGAATGAGTCGACGAACTATCATCACAGTACCAGACACCTTCATCGTTATCATATTCATAGTCATCACAATCCGGATCATCTGGTCGTTCCGCTCGCGCATCATCCGATCCACACCCACTTAATGTCGTTCCGATCAACAGTGTCGCAGCTAGTGTAGCTTGTTTCATCCAATTCACCTTCTCAGTCCCCTTTCCTTTTACTCTCGTTATGGATAGTATACGCTTTTTCGAAGAGAAAAGTTTCTTTGTTCTGCCGGAACTTTTTTTATCAAAATGTGGTAATAGTATCTATAGAATGAAAAGGAGGATTTACGCATGTCACTTGCCTACTATGTTGAAGAAAATAGTGAATTCCAGCCGATCTATCAATATGATCGTTATGCGATCGAACCGGAAGAAATCATCGCCCACCAACTCTGCGAATTCCATATCATCGAAGGACATCAATACGAGCTTCGTTCCAATGAGATGGCAGGTGAATACGATCAATTGATTGTCGACCACATCAAAGCATCACCGCGTGCGACGGAAGAACGTGTTTATCCACCGCATCAAATTCATATTGAATTCAGACAGTATCTATCCGACAGCGCCCAACCGCTTTTAAAGACATCAACGGTTCCAAATCACATCCAAGCGATGCGTTTTTTGATCAAAGACAAGATTGAAGTCGAAGGACACGGTATTTTTGAGCGTGACAGCTGTGAAATTGATATCGATCGGAATTGTTATGTCGTCTATCTTGCAGATACACTTTGAGATGTAAAATCGAGTCTCTTCATTTCCAAGAGACGTTTTTTTTGGCATACTAGAAGGTAAGAACGAATCAATCGAGGTGAACGAACATGAGTGAACAACCAAAAAAACTATCATTGCAAGAGGCAATGATCGAGCGCTTGAAAGCAAAAAAACAAGCGCAAACTAAACGTCCGACTGGCTTACAAGGAACACAAACGAAACAATTGACGAGCCAACAGACGAAAAAAGCGAATAACCAGAAAAAACGGACAGGCGTCTAAGTCACAGGAATTCATGAAATAAGGAGCAATTATGAGTATTTTAACGGTATCTAACTTAAGTCACGGATTCGGTGACCGCGCCATTTTCGAAAATGTCTCCTTCCGCCTGTTAAAAGGCGAGCACATCGGTCTCGTTGGTGCGAACGGTGAGGGGAAATCGACGTTCATGAATATCATTACGTCGCAACTTGAGCCGGATGAAGGGAAAGTTGAATGGGCGAAGCATGTGCGCGTCGGCTATTTAGACCAGCACGCTGTCCTTGAAAAAGGATTAACGATTCGGGATGCTCTCAAAGGTGCATTCCAGTACATGTTCGATATCGAACAGGAAATCAATGATTTGTACGGTAAAATGGGCGAAGTCGAGCCAGAAGAACTCGAAAAAATGCTCGAAGAAGTCGGTGTCTTGCAAGACATTTTGACAAATAACGACTTCTATACGATTGATGCAAAAGTCGAAGAAATCGCACGCGGTCTTGGTCTCGATGAAATCGGACTTGACCGGGATGTACAGGAGCTCAGTGGTGGACAACGGACGAAAATTCTGCTTGCGAAACTCCTTCTTGAAAAACCAGATATTCTCTTACTTGATGAGCCGACCAACTATCTCGATGTCCAGCATATCGAGTGGTTAAAACGCTATTTAAATGAATATGAGAATGCATTCATCTTGATTTCGCACGATATTCCATTCCTCAATAGCGTCATCAACTTGATTTATCATATGGAAAATCAAGAATTGAACCGTTATGTCGGTGACTACGACAACTTCGTCACGATCCACGAAGCGAAGAAAAAACAACTTGAGTCTGCATTCAAGCGTCAACAGCAGGAAATCTCTGAGTTGAAGGATTTCGTTGCCCGGAACAAGGCGCGTGTCTCGACACGGAACATGGCGATGTCACGTCAGAAAAAGCTTGATAAGATGGATGTCATCGAACTCGCACAGGAACGGCCAAAACCAGAGTTCCACTTCCTCCAAGCACGGACACCAAGTAAATTGATGTTCGAAGCAAAAGGTCTTGTCATCGGATACGATGAGCCACTGTCTCGTCCTCTTGATTTGACGATCGAACGCGGACAGAAGATCGCCTTGCACGGTGCGAACGGAATCGGGAAATCGACGTTGCTCAAGAGTTTACTCGGTGAAATCCCGGCTGTCTCGGGTGTCGTTGAGCGGGGAGAGAACTTGCATATCGGGTACTTCGAGCAAGAAGTCAAAGAGAAGAACTCGAATACGTGTATCGAAGAGATCTGGAATACGTTCCCGTCTCTGACACAACAGCAAGTCCGCGCCATGCTCGCGAAGTGTGGTTTGATGACGAAACACATCGAATCGAAAATCGAAGTACTCAGCGGTGGAGAAAAAGCGAAAGTCCGTCTTTGTAAATTGATGAACACGGAATCGAACATCCTCGTACTCGATGAGCCGACGAACCACTTGGACGTCGAAGCAAAAGAAGAATTAAAACGTGCGTTACAAGAGTACAAAGGAACCGTCCTCTTAATCTCACACGAACCAGAATTCTATGAAGCTGTTGCAACAGACTTATGGAACTGTGAATCATGGACGACAAAAGTATTCTAAGCCATGCTTTACAAAAGATGGGATGCCCAGACGGGTATCCCATCTTTTTAGTTCATACACTTAATCATTGCATGATTGTGCATCTTCACGCACACTAAGACTTAGAAAATGGTTATGAAGGAGCGTGTTTTTTTGGAAACGATCACGAAAAAAGCAACTTTATCCTATTTACATGTTCCAAGCGGTGGTTCGGAACAATTGATTGCCCGCCTCTATTCACCTGAACATACAGAGGATGCTCCATTAATTGTCCTCTTTCACGGATTTCCCGGGAAACAGTTAAACATGGACTGGGCAGTACAACTTCAAAGCGCAGGATACCATGTGCTTGTCACGTCATATCGTGGAACGATCGGAAGTCCCGGAACCTTCCGATTCCAACATGTTCTGGAAGACGCAACGGCAACTTTACGTTACGTCTGCTCCAAGTCTTTCACTACTGAACACGGTATCAAGGCTGATCAGATTACCGTTGTCGGTCATAGCATGGGTGGGTTCGCCGGTCTGCATGCTTTTTCTGAGACACCGGAGGCTGCACATTATGTTGGGATTTCTCCGTTTAATTTTGGACTCGTCGGTCAGCTCGTCCTCGAACATCCGGAATACGAGCCTGTGCTTCATGGTATTCTCGAGCGAGGAGCTGCTTTCCTAAATGACGCCACTGCTGACGCGTTACTCGACGAGTTAAAGCACCATCATACGACCTGGAACTTACTAACGCTAAAAGAACGTCTAGCCGATCGCTCGATGTTGCTCATGACGTCAGAACGGGACGAAACATCGATCAAAGCGCTCCATCATGACTTATTGGTATCGGATAGTCCGTTTGAGGAAGCGATCGTCGATAGTGATCACAACTATATTGAGAATCGGGATGCTGCCTTTAACGAATGGACAGCTTGGCTCGCCCGACAATGAAAAGAGCGCTCAGTGTACGACTGAGCGCTCTTTTGCTGAAGTTCGAGTCCGTTGCATAGGACGGATCCGCATCCGGTACAGAACAAGTGTGAACATCGTCAATGTCGAGACAGCGTACCAAACCGTCGTAAATAGTGTTCCGGTATCTGTACCGATGAAAAGACCATGTGCCGTCATCAATAGCCAGGCAGGTAAAACAAGCCAGTGTGTCAATTTCCAAAGCGTCTTGCCTAGCGTCTCCTTCAAGAAATCCGAAGTCACGAGAACGAACCCGAATAAGTAGAGACTGATCGTTCCAAATGCATTCCAAAGCGGTTCATAGGAAGCTTGTCCTGGAATCAAGACCTCGAAGATTGTCAGTGGTGCGTACGTATCCACAATGATGAGCGTCGCATGGAGGACGATTGCGAGCAATCCTGCCCAACCACTATATAAGTGCACGTGATGCAATCGTGCTTTTTGCTTTTTGAGAGCTGGGTAGGAACCAAGCAATCCTGCTAGGACTGAAATCGTCATGAAGAAGTGTCCGCTTAAGCCACTCAAGCGAATCATCGTCCATGTCGAGAACAACCATTTCATCCAGTCCATATCTCACTCACTCCTTTCTGTTCGCTTCGCCATTCTCCTGTAGTGTCTAAAATCAGTAATCGTCCTTTTGGAAACCAACGAAACAATTTTTCTTGACGTTCTGCTTCTGTCATCTGAAAGGCAAGCTTTGTCATGACTTCCGCTTCATAGAGTTGTGGAGCAGACGCCGTCGCTTGCAGAATCGGACTCCTCGTCGGACGCCCTGTTCGTCCATCTAACAAATGATGATGCGTCTGTCCGTCCGTCTTCCACGATCGATAGACACGGTTCGATGTCGCAATCGCACCTTGTCGTAATTGCACATCAGCGACGCGTTGTTCGGTCTCGGGATGCGTAATTGTGATATTCCATGGTTTCTCCTCAGACCAGACGATGACGTCACCTCCCGCTTCAATCAGTCCACGGTTCCAGGTTTTTCGTAGGCGTTGCGCCGCGATCATCGCGGCAGCACCTTTTCCGATTCCACCTAGATCGATAAAGCCGCCTCCAACTCGAGTCACGTCGCATCCTTCAATGATGAATGGTGCGATTTCCGGTGGAGCCGTTTCTTCATAAGCGATGGCTTGCGTGAACGGAAACGATTGCCGGTAACCATTAGCTTGTTGTTGAGCTAGCAGAAACGGAGAAAAATAATGTTCCGTCTGTTCGAAGTATCGTGTGGCGCGTGCCAGTAAGCGGGCTAACGGTAAGGACACCGATATCATGTCCCCGATCCGCAAACGATTCAATCGACTAACCTCACTTTGATCATCAAAGCGTGACCACTGTCGATCGACGTAATGAAAGAAACGGATGAGTTCCTCCCACTCGGCTTCATCAATCGGCTGATCCGTCACGAATCGCACCTGATTATGCATCGCATACAATTGTCGCTCCATTTTCCTCCTCCTTACCTCGAATGACTGGACTGACCGTCACTCGACCCACCTGGTTGACTGAATCCAGACGATTCGTCGCCCTGCCATTGACCATCATCATCTTCTCCATATTCGTCTTCATCATCGCTATATTGATTTCCTTGGGATGGTAATGTCGTATCATTCGAATACGTATCGCCTGTCGAAACAGGTGTCGTCGAGGAATCGCTCGAACTGACACTCAACTGACCAATCGCAAGTCCGATGAAGACGGAACTACTAAGCCCGACGAGCCATTTCGCAAATGGTTTTGGTTTCATCTGTTTCCTCTCCCTTCTTGTTACGTTTACTGTATCGAAAAAAACTGACAACTAACTGACGGCAACTATGGGATAATGAGAAAAAAAGAGGAGCGATGTGCATGCGCGTTTTGGTAGCAGAAGATGATCAGCGTCTTGCGAAGATGTTACGCCTCCATTTGGAGCGGGCAGGATATCAGGTAGATGTTGCACGGGATGGAGTGGAGGCGCTCCTCCAATGTCAGACGTATCGCTATGACTTACTCGTTCTCGATTGGATGATGCCTCGCAAGAGCGGAGTCGAAGTCGCCGCTACTTTACGCCAAGAACAGTTTGAAGGCGGCATCTTGATGCTGACTGCTCGCGATACGGAAATTGATCTCGTCCATGGTCTTGATAGTGGAGCGGATGACTATCTCGTCAAACCGTTTCAATCAAATGAACTTTTGGCACGACTGCGCGCGCTCAGTCGTCGTCAACAAAAGGCATTCGTGTCGACGGTCACCTTCAATGGACTAGTCCTTGATCTGTCCTCACAAACGATTTCCTATGAACACCATCCGATTGATTTAACACGACGTGAATTCGAATTCCTTTCTTTGCTCCTAAGACGACCTGAACAGGTGATGAGTCGTGAATTAATCATCGAAGTCGTGTGGGGCATCGGTGCGGATATTACGGATAACGCGCTCGATGCGCTCGTCCGACTTGTTCGAAAAAAACTAGATGCGGTCGGTGCTCCTAATTTGATCCGGACAGTTCGCGGATTCGGTTATCGATTAGGTGATCCGCATGCTTGACTCGATTCGAAAACGACTGACGTTATTATTCAGTGGTTCGTTCTTTTTTGTACTAGTGCTCATCCTGATTGGTGTGTATGTCACGAACGCTCAATTGCTGAATCGAATGGAATTGAATCAATTGAAGGGCATATCTGATCGAGATATCTTCGAACGGATCGAGCACGGAGAAGATCAATTCATCCAAAATCCGATCTACTTTCAGTTACTCGATGATTCAGGAAACGAACGCTATGAAAGTCTGCCGCCAGACGTCGAGTCCAAAACACTGCGTCGTTTTTTAAGGTCAGATGATACGACGAAACAAGTGGACTGGGATGATCGACACTTCTTACTGTATCAACGGAGTACCGAAGAAGGACGACTACTGCTGATGAAGGACATCTCTCCGACAGAAGATACCTTACAGCGATTGATTGCCGTTCTTGCGGGGATTGCGGTTCTCGCAACGATTGTCCTGACACTAGTCGGATACATCCTTGCTGGTCGAGCCGTCATACCGGTGCAACAAGCATTCGATCGCCAACGTCGTTTTACGTCCGATGCTTCACATGAACTACGGACACCTTTGACAATCGTCTACAGCGGGATTGAATTGCTAGAAGCGGAATCACTTTCGAATGAAGGACGAACGATTCTAGAGGATATCAAAGCAGAAACGGCAAGCATGCAGTATTTAGTCTCTGATTTACTATTGCTTGCGCGAGAAGGACAACTTTCACCGAAACAGGAAGTTGACCTTAGTTCACTCGTTCAAAAGACCGTCGAACGTTTTCAGCATGCCTACTCGGATCGCATCATCCACGCTTCGATCGCGCCTGACTTACACATGAAAGGGGATGCCCATCAATTGAATCGCTTATTGACGGTCTTTCTTGAGAATGCTCTTGTCTACAGCGATAAAGTCATTGATGTCTCCCTCGAAGAAACTACTACAGAACGCCAGTTGACGATACAGGACCGTGGGATCGGTATCGCTTCCGATCAACAAACTAAAATATTCGAGCGTTTTTACCGGGGGGATCATTCACGTCACGGAACAGGTACGGGCCTCGGCTTATCGATTGCTCAATCGATTGTCGATCAACATGGCGGTACGATTTCTATTGATTCAACATTAGGTGAAGGCACACGCTTCATCATTCATTTCCCAACTCTTTAAAACGGTGTCAGTTAGCTGTCAGATAAGCAGGGTAAAGTGAAATTATTCTTTATCATACTTATCTAAGGAGGTCTTTGATATGTTGGGAAACGTACCGCTTCATCCACTTCTTGTCCATGCACCGATCGCACTTTTATTATTCGCAACGTTATTGTTACTCGTCAGTCTGAAATGGACGCAATTCAAATTGTTCGCCCTCTTTACGCTAGTCGTTGGTCTGATTTCTGGGGTCGCCGCCTATTTGTCTGGAGACGGAGCAGAAGAGTATGCGGAAGCGAACTTAAGTAGCGTTACCCATGCTGCTATCGAAAATCATGAGCATTTCGCGTTGTTCAGCCTTGTTGCCTTTGGTGTCTCGCTGTTATTTTTGTTATTGGGTTACCGCTCAAACAAAAAAATGTTTTTATTACTCAGTTTTGTCGTTGCCATCGTCGGTAGTGGATTACTTGCTTATACCGGTCATCTTGGTGGTCAGATGGTATATGCTAAATAAAAAAGAGCCGGTTCATTTTCTCTTTTTCAGAGAAAATGGACCGGCTCTTTTATCTTGTTTCTGTTTATTTACGATGTGCGCGTCCCGGGTGACGATTACTCGAACGACGTGTGTTTCCACGTCCTTCTGTCGTCTTCCGTGATCCTTTACTCTGGTCGTGCTGTGCGCGAATCGCCTCTTCAGACAATTCGACGACGATTGGCGTGACCGAGATGTTCAATTCACGTTCCATATCACGGAACGTCCGACCATCTTTCGGCGTCACGATCGAGACGGCAATTCCATCGTTCCCAGCACGTCCTGTCCGACCGATCCGGTGAACATAACTTTCGGCATCGTCCGGTAAATCGTAGTTGAAGACGTGTGTCACACCTGTCACATCGAGACCACGGGAAGCGACGTCTGTTGCAATCAGGAATTGTGTTTTTCCTTGATAGAACTTCGCCATTGCCTTTTCCCGTTTCCCTTGCGTCAACCCACCATGCAGTTCATCCGTCGGATACCCTTGCATCTGCATTTCTTCGTTTAATTTACTGACACGACGTTGCGTACGGCAGAAAATGATAGCTGCATATGGACGCATCTCGTCAAGCATCGTCCGTAGTGTCGCCTGCTTGCGACGATCCGTCGTCTCGACGACGAACTGCTCGATCGCTTCTACAGTGATGCTTTCCGCTTCTACCTGCACTTCGACTGGGTTACGCAAATACGTTTTCGCCAGTTCCTCTACTTTAGGTGGCATCGTTGCTGATAACATGACGAACTGGCGATCAACAGGTGCTGCCTCAATGATATCTTCAATTTCTGGCAAGAAACCGATTTGAAGCATTTGGTCTGCCTCATCTAAGACGAGTGTACGTAATTCGCTTAAGTCTAGTGTGCCGCGACCGACATGATCGAGAATCCGTCCTGGTGTTCCGATGATGATTTGTGGCATCCGTCCGAGTCGTTGAATCTGTTTAAAGACGTCTTGTCCGCCATATACTGCGAGAGCACGGTACTGTTCCGTATTGCGAATCAGCTTATGGGTCTCATCTGCGATTTGACGCGCGAGTTCGCGAGTCGGTGCGACGATCAATGCTTGGACCGTTTGCGATTCGACATCGATTTGCTCAAGAATCGGTAAGAGGAACGCTAGTGTCTTTCCTGTTCCGGTTTGCGCCTGTCCAATCAAGTCGCGTCCGTCAAGTAATGATGGAATCGCTTGTTCTTGAATCGGTGTCGGCTCCTTGATGCCTTGTTTTTGTAATTTTTTTATCCACAGGTCACTGATGTGTAATGTTTCAAATGTTGACATAATATATCCTCCTAAAAATTATCCACAGAAAAAAGCTGTGGATAACCTGCTTCGCATAGACAAAAACAGTTATCCACAGCCGTGCTCTATTCAGTATACACAATTTACGCGTTTGTTGCTTCCTGTTTTAACTTCCGATCGAGTATGAACGTGCCGAACGGGATGAATGATGCGATGAACGCAATACCCGCCTTGATGATCGACCAATCGTATTTGAATTTCACAACGGCGAGCCAGATCGCGTACATGACGAATAAGACACCGTGAAGTGCACCAACGACCGAAACTGCTTGTGGAATGTCCGCCATATATTTCAGCGGCATCGCAATCAACAGTAAGACTAAAAACGAAATTCCTTCTAATATCGCAATCATCCGGAATTGCCCAAGCGTAGTTCTTAACATCCCGTCACTCCTTTTTCCTGATTCCTGCTCTTAGTATACGGGATGGACGATCCATCTGTGACCTGTGTCACAGGATTGTCAGATTTCGAGTGGTCGTAACCGAGCTTCGATGGCAGCTCGTTTTGGCTCAAGAAACGGAGGTAACGCAAGTGTCTCCCCTAATGTTTCAACCGACTCATCCGTCGCAAATCCTGGTGTATCTGTCGAGAGTTCAAATAAGATATGATTCGGTTCCCGGAAGTAAAGGGCTTGGAAATAGTGACGATCGACTTTACCGGAGTTCGGTAAGTGATAAGCATTCAGACGTTCGACCCACTTCTCGTACTCCTCACTGTTCGGTACACGGAACGCGACATGGTGCACACCACCACGACCTAAACGTTCCCGATCAAGGTCTGGACGCGCTTCGACGTGGACTTCTGCTCCGATTCCCCCTTCTCCTGTCGCATAGACTTCGATTGGAGCAAAGTCACCTGCTAGTGAAGGATAGCGACCAACGTTCCGGAAACCCATCACTTCCGTCAGCACGCGGACCGTTAGTGTCGGATCGTTAACCGTCAATGTCACGGCTCCAAGTCCAACAATGGCATGTTCAGAAGGAATCTCTTCTTGCGGCCATGGGACACCGCCTGCGACACCTACTTCGCCATCTTCCGCGACAAGAATCAAACGCGTTCCTTCCTGATCACGAAACGCCAGTGTCTGTCGTCCAGCACGCTCAATGATTTCGTCATGCTCAACGTCCTTTTCCTCAAACCGTTTTTTCCAAAATTGAAGAGCGGCTGTTGTTTTGACACGAAGAGATGTCGAAGAAATACTCGATGCTCCTGGTACACCCGTTCCAAGATGTGGAATATCGAAAAACGTCAAATCTGTTCCAGGATTCCCTTCCGCATCTCCATAAAACAAATGATACGATGTCGTGTCATCTTGATTTACTGTCTTTTTAATCAAACGCATTCCGAGTACTTTCGTATAAAATTGATAATTTCGCTCTGCCATGCCTGTTAAGATTGATACATGATGAATTCCAAGTAGCTCCATCTTCGTCACTCCCTGTAAATGATTTGGTAATTGAAGTATAACGCACTAATATCTTGAATTCAAGATATTAGTCTAATAAAAAACCGCCCCTCCGAAAAGGGACGATTGAATAGTTGAAATTAAAGTTTTACGACGTTAGCAGCTTGTGCTCCACGTGCGCCTTCAGTGATTTCGAACTCAACTTCTTGACCTTCGTCAAGTGTTTTGAAGCCTTCACCAGTGATTGCTGAGAAATGTACGAATACGTCTTCTCCGCCTTCAACTTCGATGAAACCGAAACCTTTTTCTGCGTTAAACCATTTTACTTTACCTGTGTTCATGGGAACAACCTCCAAAAATAAATTACTTAATACATATGCTGAGCATATGAAAAGAATTCATTATTGTCCCGAAATACATGGAGCAACGAAAAGATTGTTCGTGACACGATGTGAATCCGTAATGACAATAACAATATTAAGCTAACGTAAGTATAAAATGGATGCGCTTTAAAAGTCAAGTTGCCAGACCAATGTTTTTCCAATTGATTCCACTTATTCTACGTAACTCAAACAAAAAACAGGTTCAGCTGAAACTGAACCTGTTCTTCTGTTTTTAACGGTGGATCCAGACTGCTCCAGCAGAGTTATCTTTTGCTTCACCGATGACTTGAATTTTCAATCCATTGTTCGGAAGCAATTTCCCTGCATCCGGAATCAACTGGTTGATATACGATTTTGAATCATCAAACTTCGTCACACCTGGAAGACCTTTATAGTCGTAAAGTCCACGTGATGGCGAATCGATGAGCCATGCAGGTGCTTTATCATAACTGAAAGCAGCATCTGCGATTTGGTAACGTGTGCTTCCTGTCGTGACTGGCTTACCATTAAGTGTTCCAACGATTGCTTCAGGATGCGAGTCAACGACTCCGAGGAATCCTTCACCTGGGTGAATGCCAACCCAGTTATCGTCAAAGCTTGAGTCACCATACCAAACGACAAGACCTGTGTTGTACTTGACGCCACGTGCATGCTCAAGTGCTTTATCCGAGCCTGCATAGTTACGCCATTCGAGGTAGTACGCGTTATCAGCATAAGAGAAACCGTCTGAAGCGATGAAACCATCAAGCGTGAACTTCGGTGTACCTTCAGCATCGTCTTCAAAGACGACTTTTCCGTCAACTGTCAATTTCGCGTTATCTAATGCGAAGCCGTCAAGAGCAAGTCCAGCATCTGTAACATATTCGAATTTCAACGTGACTTTCTTACCAGCAAATTCGCTCAGGTCATATGATTTATCGACCCATGCGCCTTTTGTTGATTCGGCACGTTTGTCGCCATCTGTATCTTGATCACCAATCGTATCGATGACTTTCGATTGACCACCAGCAGTCGCTGTGACTGTCAAGAAGTCATAATCGAATTCAACATCATAGAGTGCTTTGAAGTCGAACTTCGCTTCTTTTGCATTCGTCAAATCGAACTCTGGAGATGTCATTGACGTATGCAAATCATTGCCTTTCGTGCTGTAGTAATACTTTTTACCGAATGCTGGATCGATTCCTTTTACCGGTTTTTTCGGTAAGTTCACTTTAATGATCCCTGGATTTTTTGATTTCGTGACACTCTGATCGAGGTACGAAGCTGTTCCAGCTTTCGTGAGCGAATCAAAATCAATTGTTTGGATGTTTGCCCAGTTTCCACCCATTACATTTTGGAAGAACTCTTTATTTTGTGGCGAGAAACTTGTTGGTTCTGTTCCTGCGACGTTACCGTTCCAGCTACCGCCACTCATGATGGACCATGAAGCAACTGGCTCGCCTTGACCTGTGTACTGTGTATCATACTCATCCGGTAATCCAAGATCATGACCGAATTCATGCGCGAATACACCGACTGCTCCATCTTCCGGTTGGACCGTGTAGTCATAAGCAGCCATTTTTCCGCCCCAGTAATCTACACTTGCTGTCGTATTAGCTACAGGATAAACGCCTCCAAGTGTCCAGCGGTGTGACCAGATCGCGTCATCACCAAGTGTTCCGCCACCCGCTTCTTGTCCAGTACCCGCGTGAATGATCATCAAGTGATCGACGAGACCATCTGGTTCATTTAAGTTACCGTCACCATCCATATCATACTGATCAAATTGATCATATTCTGCTAAGTTAATGCCTGATTTGACAGCAGCATTCAATGCATCTTTAACGAGCCCGCGTGGTCCTTTTGCTCCCGGTAGATTATCGTTCCCGCCTTTTGGATCATCTGAACCGTAATCCTTAGCAGTTCCTGGAACCGTTAGCCAGTTCGAAACCTTCCCGTCAACGGAATAACTTCCACCTGATTGCTCTTCGTAATATTGTTTGAATGTCTTTACTTTTTCACCGTTGAAGAGTTCGAATTCCTTATCTCCGAACATGAGATCTTGATAATGTTTTTGGTTAAAATCATTTGAGTACATATATCCAGGTTCTTGCACGACGTTGTTGTGCTTGAAGTCGCTATACTCGACGAGGAGAACGAGGACTTTATCTGTCCGCGTTGCTCCGTTATAGGCTGCCTGTTTTGCTTTATCAACTTTGACGAAGCCATTCGGATTGCCTTTTTTGTAGTTGTCATGCTTTTTCTTTAATTGTTTAGCCAATTGATCTTTCTGTTTCGACAAGAAATCCTTTGTTTTCTTATCAAACGCTGCTTCCTTACTTGATTCATGATGATCATGATCGGCTGCCGGTTTCCCATTTGCCTTCTTATCAAGATACTTTTGAACAGCTTGTTGCTTCGTCGCAGCTGAAGCTGCTTTTGAAATGACCCCACGTTTTTCAAGCACTTTGACTAAACGATCCTGATCGACCGTATTTAAGTCCATTGGTGCACCAGAGGCTGCTTTTTCTGCTGCTTGTACGGATTTTACCTGCCCACCAGGTAAGACCGGACCGACAGCAAAAGCAGCTGCCGTAATTCCAGACAGTACGGCTAAGCTAAGCTGTTTCTTTTTTCCCACGTGAATTGACCCCCTATGTAGTAGTGAAAAGTAAAAGATTACTATACTTTTCTGAATATTCAAATCTTAGTTTATTTTACTTCCTTAATCAATCTTTTTTAAGATAATTAGTGCTTTATGACCATACCTATTTTTGAGTATTAATTTCAAAAGATTTTCAAAAGATTCTTTCACCTTTTTTTCAAAAAAACATCCTTCCACCGTTTTAGAAAACGGTACGCTGAAAGCACTCTAATTCACTAAAGGGGAGGATACAATGAGCGCTTTACAACGTTTTGAACGCCACTTACTAAGAAACTATCTGCTCGGTTCATTCATCGCGGTGTTCGGCGTCGGGTGTCTGTTTATTTTTGAGACCCTTACCTTCACGAGGAATGAACAGTTGATTTTAATGGGTATCATGGGTTTATCTGTCAGTCTGATGTTCTTACTAGAATATATGATTTATTCTCGGCACATCGGTGCCTTACGACGCTTCTTCCAAAACGAGATTCCTTCACTCGCCTCTTTCCAAGAGGCTTATCAAACGACCCATCACTTTCCGGTTCTGACTGTTCAACGCATCATGGGACCACACTTCTTAGGTCTCTCAGTTCCCGCATCACTCCTGACAGCACTCGCAATCTCTCAAGAGTGGTTAAAGATGCCGTACTACTTGATTGGTCTCGCCTGTTTTGGTGCTGTTCTCGTCGCGATTTTACACGGTCTGATTGAATTTTTTCTAACCTACCGCGTTACGGAGCATATGCTCCTCACGTTAGAGAAGTATGCCTTCGAACATGGCTTTGATGTTCCAAGAAAAACGACGGTCGTCACGTTAAAGCAAAAAATGCTGATCAGCACATTGATTATCGGTGTTTTTCCGATCATGCTGTTCGTGCTCGCCTCAGCCGTTCAGTTAACGGAAAATGAAAGCCTCCGCTCTTATTGGAGCTGGTCGACGCTTATTTTAATCGTCATCTTGTCCGTCGCGACGTTTTGTAGTCTTCTTCTTTATGAGAACATTCGAAAACCGATTGCGATTCTTCAACAAGGCATTCAAGATGTCGAAAACAATCGTCTCGTCTCGTTACCGAATCCGTATTCTGATGAATTCTCGCACCTCGTCTCTGGTTTTAACCTGATGATGGAAGGAATCAAAAAACGCGATGAACAAAATGAGCAATTGCTGGACAGTCTATTTACGTTATTTGCCGCAACACTTGATGCCCGGGATCCTTATACGGCAGGACACTCGCTTCGTGTCGCTGCTTATTCAGTGGAAATCGCTACGGCTGCCAACCTACCTTACGAACAAATCGAGTTATTGCGCAAATCAGCACTATTGCACGATATCGGAAAAATCGGCATTCGTGACGATGTGTTATTAAAAGAAGGTCGCCTGACTGACGAAGAATTTCAGATCATTCAGCAACACCCGGTCATCGGTGTGCATATTCTATCGCAAGTTCAGCTTCCAAAGACGTTATATCCGATTCTTCCTGGGGTAAAGTATCATCACGAACGCTATGACGGAAAGGGGTATCCGGAAGGTCTCGCAGGAGAGGACATTCCACTCTTCGGTCGGATCATGGCGATTGCTGATGCCTACGATGCGATGACATCTGACCGTCCTTATCGTAAGGGAATGCCAGTGGAAAAAGCTTTATCCATTTTAGAAGAGGGCATGGGTACACAATGGGACGCCACTTTTACGCGTCTTTTTCTAGACTTGAAACGTTCGCCGATTGAAGACGTGTCGTAAGTATGGAAAGGAGTTTCTCATGCATCCTAAAATCGTGGAACGTCATGAATTTTATTTTGTTGGTCTTGGACTGACATGTGAAGAAAACGAATTGCATACGTTGATGCCGGAACTCTGGCGTGAATTTTCAAGACGCTCACATGAGATTCCTGCAAAACCAGATAGCTATCCGCTCGATATCTCACTCGAACGAAACGGAACCAAATACTCGCAATGTGTCGGGTATCCGGTCTCGTCACTCGACGATATTCCAAAAGGAATGAAAGGTCACCGTATTCCTGCTGCACGTTATATTTTTTGGAAACATGAAGGACCTGATATCGAAATTTGGAAGTCCTTCGAAAAAATTCAACGTTTTGCCTCTAAACAAGGGATTGAACTTGATCCTAATGACTTTAAGATTGATGAGACACGAGATGATGTCCACCATCTCTACCAACGGATTCGTTGAACCATTCGCTTGAATGGTTCTTTTTTTGCGTTGAAATATCTTTCATACTTAATAATTCAGTACAGGTACTACGGACTATATTCAGAAAATTCGATTTAATTCGAATGACTTATTCTCGCTTTCTTAATTCTTTGGCATAGTTAGACTCAACCCAAACAAGGAGGCGATTTATTTTGAAAAAGTTTCTCGCTACATCGCTTGTCGCAAGTGTACTTGTTGTTCCTACGGTCGTAGGTGCAGAAGGTCTTCAAGCTGGTAAACTCACGAAAGCTTCGTCAGAACCAGCTGCAACAATCGTTAAAGATTTCGTGAACAAAAAAGGTGACTTTGCTGTTCAGAATGTCGAAAAAGACGGATCTTCACAAATCGTACGTCTCCAACAAGAAGTGGATGGCGTCCCTGTCTTTGGTAGTGTCGTCGTCGGGAACGTCGCGAAAGACGGTACTTTGAAAGCAATCGTAAACGATGCGATCAACGTCAAAGGAAAACCAGGTCTCGCGAAAAAAGCAACTCTTTCTGAAAAGAAAGCAATCAAGTTATACCAAAAAGCAATCAAGGCTTCTGAATTCGAAGTCGCTCCAAAAGCAGAACTCGTCATCTATCCTGTTAAAAATGATGCAGTCTATGCGTATAAAGTGACATCGACAGTCCTCGCTGGTAAAGAACCATCACGCTGGACATATTTCATCGATGCAAACTCAGGTAAAGTACTTAATAAGTTCGACCAACTAGCACATGCGAAGCCAGTCAACACAGTTACGGGAACAAATGCAGTCGGTACAGGAACAACAGTTCTTGGCACGAGCGCATCATTTAATACAGTGAAGAGTGGCTCGTACTACTATCTTCAAGATTCAACTCGCGGTAAAGGCATCTACACATATGATGCGAAGAACCGCAACACACTTCCAGGAACACTCTGGTCTGACCTCGATAACCAGTTCAATACGACATATGACCGCGCTGCTGTCAGCGCACATGTCAACGCTGCGAAAACATATGATTTCTACAAAAACACATATGGTCGCAACAGTTATGACAACGCAGGCGCTGCCTTAAACTCATCTGTCCACTATTCAACAAGCTATAACAATGCATTCTGGGATGGAACGAAGATGGTCTACGGTGACGGAGACGGTTCAACGTTCACATACCTCTCAGGCGCACTTGACGTCGTAGCGCATGAATTGACACACGCTGTCACAGAATACACAGCTGGTCTCGTTTATCAAAATGAATCAGGTGCAATCAACGAAGCTGTTTCGGATATCATGGGTACGGTTGCTGAATACTCAGTCGGTTCGAACTTCGACTGGCTCGTAGGAGAAGACATCTACACGCCTGGTGTCAGCGGTGATGCACTCCGTTCAATGTCGAATCCAGCTGCTTACGGCGATCCAGATCACTACTCAAAACGCTACACAGGTACACAAGATAACGGTGGTGTCCACACGAACTCTGGTATCGTCAACAAAGCTGCTTACCTCCTCGGTAATGGTGGAACTCATTACAACGTGACTGTCACAGGTGTCGGCGTACCGAAACTTGGAGCAATCTACTACCGTGCTCTTAGCGTCTATTTGACTCCGAACTCGAACTTCAGCGCACTTCGCGCAGCAGTCGTTCAATCGGCGAAAGACCTTTACGGTTCAACAAGTGCAGAAGCAACAGCTGCAGCGAAATCATTTGATGCAGTAGGCGTCTACTAAGAAAATCTCCTCCCAAAGGATTTTCATATTTCCTCCCGAGTGTCGGACTCGGGAGGTTTTTTTATGCGCAAAAAAGACGGATTCGCTTGGAGCAAATCCGTCTTTCCATTAGTCTTGTCCAGGATCACGGGCAAGACGTAAGCGCATCTTTCCGTTGTCCGGGAATACTTTCAATTGTAAAGATTCTCCCTCGTACCATGTCCCGTAGCTCGTATCGACGACAGGTTCACCGAGCGTTGACAAGGCGTTCGTTGAGGCATTCGTCCAGTCGATCGCTTCAATGATTCCGTCCGAGACGACGAGCAGGTATCCGGCGTTTGAGAAGTAATACGTATTGACCGCGTCCTGTTGCGTATTACCAACAG
Organism: Exiguobacterium sp. EF_C8; assembly: GCF_054956715.1. Lineage (NCBI taxonomy): Bacteria > Bacillati > Bacillota > Bacilli > Caryophanales > Exiguobacterium > Exiguobacterium sp. EF_C8. The sequence goes on from NZ_CM143264.1 coordinate 3,043,142, forward strand.
CACCATATTTTGCTTCGAACTCAGCAATTGGTTTTCCGAGATACTGCTCCGGCTTATCAATCGGTTGGTTGGCAACTGCTTGCGAGAGTGCCGTAAGGACTGCTTTATCTGATGTTCCTTTTGGTGCTTCTAATCGGACATCGGTCTCAGGCAAATACCCTTCGATACTATCGTTTAGTTTCAAGTGGACCATTCCGTCTTTTGCATCCAATACCTCATAGACATCACCTAAATCTGCTTTATAGATGACACTACTTCGACTTGCATCGCGATAGACGTTCGCGAACGGACGTGTCACCCAAGCTGCTTGCGCATACTCTGCCGCCTTTTTCTTTGATTTCTTCTTCTCTTTTTTCGCTTCTTTTGGATCCTTTGTCGAGGCTGCCTCTTTCTTCGACTTTTCGTTTTTCGTTGCTTGATCCGTCGTTTTCGGCTTCTCAAGCGTCGATGTTGCTTGAGAGGCATCGTTATTCGTCAACATATACAACCAGCCACCTACGATGAATAGCGTTGCTAAAATACCGCCAAACGCAATCCCTCGGCGATTACGTTTCTGTTTCCGTCGTTCTTGTCGAGACTGTCGTTCTTGTTGGTGTTCACTCATGTATGGTTCCTCCTGAAAAGTCGACACAGTTTTTCCCCACTATACCACCAATGTTTACTCGAAATATTTAAATTTCGATGACAGTTCGACCACGATGACGAGAAGTCAGCAGAGCTTCTGCGATTTTAGGTAAGTCGTTCAGTGTTTTGACGTCGACTTCTGGTTCAAGATCGACACGCCACTCATCCGCCAGCCGTTGCCATAAGATCTCTCGATATGCAATCGGTGTTTGTACCGCATCGATTCCGATCAAACGAACGCCACGCAGGATGAAGGGATAGACTGTCAGTGTCATCTCTGCCCCACCGACGTTACCACACGTCGTCACGACACCACCATACTGTACGAAGCGAATGACGGATGCGAGCAATGGACCTCCTACCGTATCAATGACACCTGCATACGTTCCTTTTTTTAATGGACGGTCTGTTTCTTCTAAGAACGTAGTGCGGTCTAATACCTCCGCCACACCTTTTTTAAGTAATCGTTCTTGTTCTACTCGTTTCCCGGTTACGGCGTGTACTGTATAGCCTAATCGAATCAGTAAGGCGATCGCAATCGTACCGACACCTCCTGTCGCTCCAGTCACAAGGATGGGTCCTGTCTCCTTTGAGACAATTCGTGACAGTTCATCGACTGATTGCGCTGCTGTCAATCCTGCCGTTCCATGTCGCATCGCTTCTAATGGGCGAATGGATTCTGGAAGTGGCGTCACCCAATCGGCTGGTACGCGTATGTATTCTTGAAATCCGCCCGAGGTATTCATTCCAAAATCAAAGCCATTGACGACGACCGCTTGACCGGTTTGAAACCGTGCATCTGTCGTTTGTTCGATATATCCTGCTGCGTCAACGCCTGGTGTGTGCGGATAGGATTTCGTCACCCCTCGATTACCCGACATCGATAAGGCATCCTTATAATTGACACAGGAATGCGTGACACGAATTAAGACGTCTCCTTCCGGTAAATCATCGACTTGTTTCGCCTCAACCTTCCCTTCATAGTTCCCATCCACCTCTCGTACGACGAATGCTGAAAAAGTGTGTTTCATGATGTCTCTCCTTTCTCTTGTGCTTCTCTATACCCTGTTGTTTCCATCGACACACTAAAAATCCCTGTCGTTTCTCAAAGAAACGACAGGGAGCGGGGACGGAAAAAAACATCAGCGTTCCATAGGTGGTCAAAGGTAACAGGTCAGTCTGTCAATGGTTCATGGTCATCGGTTTGCCGTCGCCATCTCTTCTCCACAGAGGAAAATTGAGGTCCGTCCCCTCTCCTTGACGTGGAGTCTCACCACGTCAAGGAGTTACATATAACGTCCACCATCAAAGTCAATTGTCGTTTGATAGTTCGCGGCATTGATCGCATTCGATACTTTGTGTGCTTGCCGTTCCACTTCCTCCGCTTTTAAGCGATAGGCATCTGGATCGAATAAGGCATGACGAATGATCGTCGTCCCTTCAAATCCGTATTGGAACTCGCGTTTTGGTCGACTTGCGAGCATCTGATAATTTTGTGCCTTTGCCCGCAATTGGGTCGCCCACTCGATTGCTTCGACGAGCGGCATTTCTCCTTCGTCCGTCACGATGACAGTTTCTAGATTCGCCGCATAGACGAGACGATCCAAGACTCGCATATCATGACGCACGATGTCCATGGCGGCTTCGACGTCGGTTAAGCTCCGGCCTTGTTGTGCGGGGAGTGCTTCTCCCTTTTCTAAATCAATGAACGCTACGCGCTCCATTTCTTCAATCAGCTGATCAAGCTGTTTCCTCAGAATACTCTTTAATTTCACGGCATCTGCTAGGTACATCATCAACTCCCCTTTCCTATTCCATTTACGTCATTCCTTTCAAAAGGTTTCAATCAAACTGATGGACGAAGGCTCCAAATTCCCCCTGAATCGTTTGCTTGTCCATCTCCGATATCGTAGTAGCTCGGTCTGTATAGCGTTCTAAGAGATAGGCTTTTATTAGGACATGTGACGGTTGGAATCCGATACGCAGGCACCATTCCTGAAGTGTTTCTGTATCGTGTCGTCGTAAGCGGGTCGGGAGTATGTGATTGAACTGGATGAGTTGTTTACGAATCCAGGCATCTGGCAGATCAATTTGTTTCTCGATCGAAACATAATCGTTGTCTGAAGACTGCAACGGAATATCAGTTCTTATCCATACTTCATCTTGTTTCTTGATCTTTCGACGTTTCCAACAAACGATATAGCCTATTGCGATTAGAAGGAGAACAAGCAGGGGTATAAATACCATCGATGAGGAGGAATTCCCCTTTTCATTCGTACCTCGTTTAGCGTTTTCAACTCCTACAATGATGATCTTGTTCTTTTCCTTTTGGGGTTTGAGGTCTTTCTGCTTTTTGGGCTTTTCATTCGTGTCCCAAACACGTAAATCTTCGTCATTCTTCGTCTGCTTTTTAGGCAACCACGAAAGAAATGGAATGTTTAACAGCTTGCCGTTGTTCTTGCAGTTCGGTTTACACGATCCGTTCGTTTCGACTCCTGACATCTTTATCGCTTGTGGCTTCAATGCTTGAAAAGCCGCTTCCGTCAGCGGCTTACTGATCCCTAATATCAGCAAAATCAATCCGATACCAATTACGAGTCGTTTGCGAAGTGACATCAAAAGCCCTCCTTTTTATAAATCCATTATAATCCAACTGTATAGTTTTAGTGTATTTTTATGGATGTTATGAAACAAGGAATGATTGTTCAATTAGAGGGGAAAAGGTAGACAGACCTATTCAGAGAGGAGAACTATTTCATGTTGAAACTCGATCACACGCATGATCCGTATCAAAATGCGGCGCTGATTCAAGAATACGTTGAAACATCAAGCAACGAACAGGCTGTTCGACAAGCAGAACAACTACTACACGATAGTACATTTATTGCACCACGACGTGATCCTAACCTCAGTCGAACACTTCGTTCGATGATCTCACCGTTATTTTTGACAAACCGTGATAAACATATTTTACCGCTGACACCAGCTTTCGTAACGCCACACGATGAGATTCGACCGAGTTGGTTCGGGCGGCTCAATCATGAGTTCGAACGTTTGATCAGTGAAGTCGAAATCGTTGATATCACTTCCTATGGTGCGGTCGGTGATGGACAGACAGATGATACACAAGCGTTCATCGAAGCGCTCGGTGATGGACATCGACAAGTCCATGTTCCAGCCGGTACGTACATCGTTCGAGGAATTCGTTTACCTAGTTATACGATTTTAACGGGAGCTGGCAAAGGGAAAACGATTATAAAGATGCACGATGACGCACCTAAAGGACGACGTCTTGTGACGAACCAAAATTATCTCCTTGGCAATCATCACCTGCTTGTTGAGAAAATGACGCTTGATTGGAACATCAAACGAATCGGTGACGCAAAGAAAAGTAGCACATGGGGCAATCACTCCAGTTGTCTCACATACGCACATGTCACTTATGGTTGGGTCTTTGATGTCGAAGCTGTCAATCCAGGACTCCATTGTTTTGATATCTCGACACCGTATTACAATTACAACGGGGACGGTGCTCGAGCGAACTTAAGTAGTTCATTCATCTGGTTCGATGGATTAACCGGTTACGGGTTCGGAGACGACGGGATCACGACGCATCATAGTGACCATCTCTTCATCTCGAACTGCTTTATGCATGACCCGAGTGGACGTGCCCATGCAGAAGGTTTTTCCAATTCGAACGGGATTGAAATCGATGATGGGTCACGCGATGTCTGGTTATTCAATAACGCATCAAGTCGTTGCTTCGGTGGACTTGAAATCAAGGCGCATGCGACCTCTTCTGCTGCCTCAACCGTTAAAATCGTTGGTCATTTATCAATTGATGACCACCGTGCCTTTAATTTCCGCCATATCGGGCATCATCAAGCAAGTGATCCAACATCTCAGACGGCTTACAATATCATCGCAACGCGCTTGATTGCTCAGACTCCTCAATATACGGCGCTATATGCGAATTCAAAACCGCGCGCTCTCGTCGTTTCCGCTTATCGTAATGTCGTTATTCATGATTTCACGGTGCTCGGTGATCCGTATTATGACTACCAAGAACAGCCAATGATCGGAATTCAATATAAGGCACGCAATGTTACGATCAGTCAGTTAAAAATGAGTGGATTTCGCCACGCAAAAACGGATATCCAAATCTTTGGTGGAGAAAACGGAGCTGAGGATGTATGCCTTCGGGATATCCGGATCGAGGATTCTGCCAAACACGGGATTACGATCGGTCCTGACATCAATCGCGTCAAGTTAACGAATGTGGCACTAAAAGGAGAGGGGACAGTTGGCTTGAATGCTAAATCGGAACCGGAAATGGAACGGTTCATCGCGACCGGATTTAAAGTACCGATTCGTGCTCAGTCGACGCAAGCATGAACAAAACGACAGGATGGACCGTGGTCCATCCTGTCGTTTTCATTGGGATCGAATGTACGCGAGGACACGTGTATCAATCGCACGATCCGCTTGTTCGCGCATCTCAAAGTTTTCCGTATGCAGATATGTCCGGAGCGCTTCTTCGAAATCACCGCGGTAGCCAAGTGTCAATAATTTATCCATCAACTCCGACTCTAACGCATCATCGATGGGCTTGATTTCTTCCGGCTTACTCGGTTGTAGGTAAAGTGTGTGCAATTGATAGATACGTTCGAGTTCTTCAATTGGATTCGGGTGATCATCAACACGTAGATCAATATAGCGATCGTTGAATCCACCGTACCCGCCACCTTCCTTAACGACGAGCAGTGCTGCTGATTGCATCCCACGCGAGTCCCCGCCTGCTGCTTGCCCCGCAGCCAACGCACGCAACAACCGTTCTGCAAGTGGCCCTTGCGTCGATTCAAAGACACGTGCCATCTCTTTGACCGTATTGCCATCTACAAGAATATTCCCTTGCGCCGCAAAATGTTTCCCCGCAATTCCGCCTGCCCAGTCGTTACATCTCTCTCCCGTAAAAGTCGCACTTTTGCCCTGCGCATCGATGATTCCGACTTGACGATCTGCTCGCCCTTCATCCGCTTCCGTTAATCGACGGAGCACTTCATCCGCTGAAGCGCCTTGTTCGATCATCTGCAACCCTTCAGGGCCATACGTCGTATTTGCAAATGATTGTGTCGCTACAGCACCTACTCCCGCTTTCGCAAACGGAACAGCACTCCCAACAGCTAAAAATTTCGATTGGACAGCAACACCCCACGCTTGTTCTTTTTCGCAATAACCAACGATTGAATATGTCACTTCAGTTCCCCCTTTAATCACTTCTCTACCCGTTCGTGATAACGCTTCCCGATTCCTGCAACAGAAAAACCTTCCGGACAGATGTCCGAAAGGTCGACTTCATTGAATACCGAGCGTCACAGCAAGTAATAAGGCGGCACATGCTAAAGCAATCCAAATCGCGAAGAGTTTCCAGACGAAACGTAACCATTGCTCATACGGAATACCTGCGATCGCAAGAAACGCCATCAAATGCGCACTTGTCGGAAAAATCATGTTCGTCAATCCATCTCCGTATTGAAATGCTAAAACAGCTACTTGACGCTCGATACCGAGTAAGTCAGATAAAGGTGCCATGATTGGCATCGTTGTCGCGGCTTGCCCGCTCCCCGATGGAATGAAGAAATTCGTGATCAGTTGTACGATGTACATTCCGATGACAGCGAAGAACGTTGGTAAATGTCCTACGGCATTCGATAAGCCGTAAATGACCGTGTCAATGACACGACCTTCTTCAAGAATGACGACAATGGCACGGGCAAAGCCAACGATCAATGCACCGAACGTCACGGCTTTCGCCCCGTCAATCAGACTCTCAAAAGTACCGTTCACACCGAGTGTGATGATCCCAGCAATCAATCCAATGATCAAGAACGAGGCTGTCAGTTCTGTCAAATACCAGCCCCACTCGAAAATTCCGATGACGTTGAGCGTGATTCCACCGATCAAAATCAGTAAAACAAAAGCATGACGTTTCGAAAAGCGTGAAATCGTCGTTGCTGCTTCTTCCGCACGACGTTGTTCGAGATCATAAACGAGGCTACGCGTTGGATCCTGTTTGACTTTCCGTGCGTAAGTCATGACATAAAGAATCGTTACGACTAAGAAAACGATATAAACGGCGGTTCGATAACCAAGACCGCTAAAGAGTGGAACTTCCGCGATCGATTGAGCAACACCTACCGTAAACGGATTCAGCATCCCGCCAGCAAAACCAACCGCCGCTCCTAAACTAACGATTGCAGCTCCTGTCATCGCGTCATAACCGAGTGCACGCGCGAGCATGATACCAATCGGTACAAAGATGATTGTTTCCTCTGCCATCCCGATTGTTGCTCCGGCAATCGAAAAGACGAACATCGTCATCGGAATCATGATGTGTCCCTTTTGACCAAACCGACGAATCAATTGATTGATTCCTGCTTCGATGGCACCCGTTTGACGAATGATGCCAAAGACACCACCGACTAAGAAAATGTAAAAGATGATCGCAGCGCCTGCTTCCATTCCTTTCGGGATCGCTTCGAATAAACCAAAGAAATTGACAGGTGCAGACTCCACCGCGCGATAGGTACCATCGATAACGACGGTCTGACCATCCTGTTTTTCACGGTCGAATTGTCCTGCTGGAAGCGTGTACGTCAAGATGACTGAAATAATGAGAATCGCCATGATGATGGCATATGTATGAGGCATCTTGAAGAATGATTGCTTCGACTGTGTGGCATCTGTTCGATCATTCATGATAAAGGCCTCCTTTTCGTGTCTTTATAAGAATAATGCCCTATTCAGGGAAAAACTAACAGTTTTAATGAAATGTTATGTGATTGTAAAAGAAAAGTGGAACATTTTTAATCAAATCTTCATCTGAAGATAAACTAGCGAAGGAGCGCGTTGTATAAAACAAAAAAGAAAGATATCCTAGATCACAAAACCTAGAATACCTTCCTTATGTGTTACATTCGCTTCTAACTCGTTTCATTATGCTTGGAATGATTGAACGTCCAATGGTTTAGCAAGAGCTGTTTGAGCAAATGCAACGAATTGTCCGAAATGTGCACTTGTGTTATGAGCTTCGATCGCAGCTTGGTCTTCCCATTTTTCAATCATCATGAAGACATTTTCGTCTTCTGTACTTTGGAACAGATCGTAGCTGATGTTTCCAGCTTCAGCACGCGATCCTTCTACTAATGTTTTAGTTGCTGCTAAAAATTCTTCTCGTTTTGCGGGTTGTACTTCTAACTTTGCTTCGATGGCGATCATCGGAAAGCCTCCTTTGTAATTTCGTTAACTTAAGCATCGTAGCACCTCCCGATTCGTTACGCCATAAAGATGCTCGGACGATTGATGATATTTAATTACGGGTAATTATAGAGGGAATTATTACTTTGTACCACATCAGAGAAGGGAGCAACGAAGATGCGTGTTGAGGTATTTTACTTTGAGGATGACGGACATATTCCGAATAACCCTAATTTTCCGGTGTTGATTTATCGGCATGCATTTGAAGAACCGTCACGCATCGAACAGACTTTCCATTCACATGACTGGCGCAATAGCTGGGTAGATGGCATTTTTGATTTTCATCATTATCATAGCATCGCCCATGAAGTGATTGGTATTCTCGAAGGACATGCGACCGTCCAACTCGGTGGTCCACTCGGTAAGACCTTCACCTTGACGAGTGGAGATGTTCTCTTACTTCCTGCAGGCACAGGACACAAAGCACTTGATACAAGTCGACACTTCCGTGTGATCGGTGCCTATCCGAATGGTCAAGACTACGACACACTGACAGGCCAAACAAGTGAACGTCCGGAAAATCTTCAACGGATTCGTCAGGTGATACGTCCCGGTCAAGATCCTGTACTCGGTGATCACGGTCCTTTATTTGAGCATTGGTGACATCTCCTTCTTGTGAAGAAGACGTTTTTGTTCGGAGTTCGCGTGGTAAACCCTACTATTGTCTCTCTATTTAAAGGAGGAAGAACGATGAACACAACAGAAAAGACGTTGATACTTGCTGCATTAAAGCAAAAAACAGTGACGTTTCCCGATCAGACACATGTGCGCGCACTCGGACAAGGCACGTGGCGGATGGGGGAAGAGTCGGAGAAGCACGAAGCAGAAATCGAAGCACTCCGTGTCGGTCTCGATAGCGGAATGGAACTCATCGATACGGCAGAGATGTACGGGGAAGGCGCCTCTGAAGAATTAATTCGCGACGCGATCGCTGATCGACGAGAAGAAGTCTTTCTTGTCTCGAAAGTCTATCCGCATCACGCTGGTGGGGAAGCGTTAAAAAAAGCTTGTTCCAAATCGCTTGAACGTCTCGGTACGGATTATCTTGATCTCTATCTTCTTCACTGGCGTGGCGACATTCCACTAAAGGAAACCGTTGAAGGACTGGAAGCCTTAAAACAAGAGGGCAAGATTCGCCGTTGGGGTGTATCGAACTTTGACGTATCAGACATGAAAGAACTGTTGACACTACCAAACGGTGACCAGTGTGCTGTCAATCAGGTACTCTATCACCTCGGCTCACGCGGAATCGAGTATGAACTGCTCCCGTTACTACGCGAACATGGTATTCCAGTAATGGCGTATTGCCCACTAGCTGAAGGTGGTTCACTGCGTGATCAACTCCTGAATCATCCGACCGTCGAGGAACTCGCTGAGACACATGGTGTTGAACCGGCACAGATCTTACTTGCTTGGACTATGCGTGAAGGTGACGTCATCGCAATTCCTAAAGCAGGACAAGCACATCATGTCGAAGCCAACGGTCGCGCCGCACTTTTGAATTTAACAAAAGAAGAGCTAGCTGCACTTGATCAAGCGTTCCCAGCACCAACAAAAAAAGAACCACTCGATATCGTTTAAGGAGGTCATTGTCATGACAAAACATGTTCAACTCGGTCAATCTAACCTATTCGTTCACCCAATCGGTCTCGGTACGAATGCTGTCGGTGGACACAACTTGTATCCAAATCTCGATGAGCAAGCAGGACGCGATCTCGTTCGTGTCGCGTTACAGCAAGGGATCAATTTCCTCGACACAGCTTTCATCTATGGACCAGAACGTTCGGAGGAACTCGTCGGTGAAGTCTGGCACGACACGGTCGCTCGAGAAGATGTCGTCCTCGCGACGAAAGGTGCACATCAGTTCGTTGACGGAAACGTCGTCATGAACAACTCACCTGACTTTCTCCGTCAATCGGTCGAAGAGAGTTTAAAACGTCTTAAAACAGACTATATCGATTTATATTACATCCATTTCCCAGATGAATCGACACCGAAGGATGAAGCCGTCGCTGCACTTGCTGAACTGAAAAAAGAAGGAAAAATTCGCGCGATTGGTGTCTCGAATTTTTCACTCGAACAACTGAAGGAAGCGAATAAGGACGGACATGTCGACGTCTATCAAGGAGAATACAATCTGTTTAAACGGGATGCGGAAAAAGAGTTACTCCCATATATCGTTGAGAACGGTATGTCCTTCGTTCCGTACTTCCCACTCGCCGCTGGGTTATTGGCAGGGAAATATACGAAAGAGACGACGTTTGATGATTTACGAAAAAAAGACCCGTTGTTCCAAAAAGACGTCTTTGAACAAAACCTCGCAAAAGTCGATCAACTGCGTCCGATCGCAGAAGCACACGATGCGGAAGTCGCACACGTCGTACTCGCGTGGTATTTGGCACAAGATGGAATCGATGCCATCATTCCTGGTGCGAAACGCCCGGATCAGGTGACAGATACGTTGCGTACGTTAGACGTTCAGTTATCGCAAGAGGATATCGAAAAAATCGACCAAATTTTTAGCTGATCGTTCTCTTCTTATGCACATGAGCAGAATAGGCGAAAAATCATGCTGAACTTCGTATGATGGAGGCATGGAGGCGATTGATCATGAAGCACCATTTTCATTTAACTGCAGACTGGCCGGGAAATCGCAATGATGTTGGTCAGATCGAGACAGGTGAGTTAAAAACAAAAATTTCAATTCCGGACGCCATGGATGGTCCAGGGGTTGGCACGAATCCAGATGAGATGTTGCTTGGGGCAGCTGCTACATGCTATATCATCACGCTTGCCGCAATGCTTGAGCGTAGTAACATCCCAAAAGTCTCCTTAACGATGGAATCTGAAGGCATCGTTGATGTTACGAACGGCGTCTTCACATACGATGCGATTATTCATCGTCCGAAACTCTTATTACCAGCCGATCTGTCGGATCGTGATGTGGAGAAGGCGCAACGTCTCGCTGAAAAAGCAGAAGGTTCGTGTATGATTACGCGGGCACTGGCTGGTAATGTCAAAGTATCGCTTGAGGCTGTGGTAGAGAGAATCTCAAATTAACAAACAAAAATCATCGTTTAACTTTTTAGTTGAACGATGATTTTTTACTTTATTTATCTACTTATTGGTATATTATTGATGATTTAATCATTCTAAATACCATTTACTATTATTCGGAGGATAACCATGTCTTATTATGAAACATTACGTTCTTCAACTGAAACTAACTCACAATCCGATGCAATAAGTGTATCTGTACCAGCACATGACTACACAACAGAATTACTTACACACCTCAATCAAGTACTGTATCAATCTTTAGACCATTTCCAAAAACAAGATAAACCTGATCAAATGGTTGAAACGGTCAATGAATGGCTCATGCATTTAAATCAACCTCTGATCGACTTGCCACTTCATCGTGAACTCACTACTAGCACAACACATGCTTTACCTACACAATATAAAAATTCTTTGCGTGCTTGGGAACTCATTGCTCCTGGCCAACTGGAACAAGAACAGTTATTGCATCATATTAGTCAAGAATTATGGACAGCATCTGCTGCCGATTGGATGGTGAGTTTTACACGTCATTCTGGAGTACAGACGCTTGTCCCAGCTTTGAAGGAAGCAGAAGCTCAAAGCAAATCAATCCGCATTTTGACTTCATTTTATATGAATATTACAGAAGCGAAGGCTATCCGACAGTTGATGGAATTCAGAAATATTGAAGTAAAAATTTATGAACCGATAAAAAAAAATCATGCGTTCCATCCGAAAGCCTATTTATTTTCTCGTCCTGATCAGTTGGATAGTGCTATTGTTGGGTCCTCTAATTTATCAAAGTCGGCTTTAACGCACGGTATGGAATGGAATATTCGTATACCTTCTACACCCGTCACAACATTAGTCACTCAAGCGAAAAACTTATTTGAACAACTTTGGAACAGCCCAGAAGCGACTATTTGTACAGAAGAATTATTACTTCAATACGAACAGTACCAACAAGAAACACCACCTATAAAATCATTTTCTATCCGCGATACAATTGCCGAACCCGCTGTCGATTACAACGTTATTGAACCGAACCTCATGCAGATTCCGGCTTTAGAAGAACTGGATCGTTTACGCGAGCGAAAAGAAACAAAAGCAATGGTCATTGCGGCAACTGGAACTGGAAAAACGTATTTAGCAGCATTTGATGTCCGTCAAACTCAGGCTAAAAAAGTATTATTTGTTGCACATCGTGGAAAATTACTATCACAAGCTGAGCATACATTTAAACAAGTTTTTTCAAATGAAAATTATACATTTGGTAGATATTCAGGATCACAACAAATTCAAGATGCACAATTTACCTTTGCTACCGTTCAAACACTTTCAAAAGAGGTTCACCTTAATCAATTTTTACGGGATGCGTTTGACTACATCATTATTGATGAATTCCATCACGCTTCATCTGCTTCTTACCAAAACATTCTTGACTATTTTACGCCTCAATTTTTGCTTGGAGTAACAGCAACACCAGAGCGTATGGATGGTCAAAATATCTTCCAGCTTGTTGACTATAATATTGCTTACGAAGTTCGTCTGTATGATGCCTTAGCACAAGATTTACTTTCACCATTCCATTATTTTGGCATTCAAGATGATGAATCGATTGATTATTCTCTTATTCCTCAACAAAACGGCTTTTATGTAGAACAGGATCTGGTTGTTGCACTCGAACGCTCAACGCGAACAGATTATATTGTTGAAATGATTCGTAAATTTGGGTTCAGTGGTAATCAGGCTGTTGGATTAGGATTCTGTGTCAATATCAATCATGCAGAGTTTATGGAGAAGGAATTTAAACGACATCAGATTGAAGCAATGGCTGTTACAAGTAAACAGTCCGAAGAAGCACGCGAAGAAGCCATTCGCCGACTAGAGGATGATCAAGACCCACTGCAATATATTTTTACCGTTGACTTGTTTAACGAAGGAGTCGATATTCCAAAAGTCAATCTAATGCTATTTTTACGTCCAACGGAATCCCCTACTATTTTTATTCAACAATTGGGTCGAGGCTTACGTAAACACAGCTCAAAAGAATTTGTTACGATTTTAGATTTTATCGGAAATAGTCAAAAAGCTTTTGTTGCACCACTTGTGTTAGCTGGTCAACAATCGTTTCATTCTATTGATCGTTATAAAATTGCTACTGCTGTAAAACAACATTTTCCGATTCTACCCGAAGGATCTTTAGCTATTCTGGATTCAATTACAGAAAGATTTATTATTGAACAAATGAAAAAAATAGAGTTTTCAGCTAGCAAACAGCTTCGTGAAAGTTATCAACGATTGACACGTATGATCGGAAATCCTCCGAGTTTAAATGATTTAGTTACGCACAAAGACGCACCAGCTATTGAGAGTATTGTTCAGCAATGGAGAAGTACATTACGTCTTAAACAACTTGAAAAACATGCTACCGATGAAGAACTACGTTTACTGCAAGATGATACTACACGCAAAATTGTTGAACAGCTCGAAGGACTATTCCCAATTCGTGAGCCTTTCAGCTTACTGATTTTAAAACAGTTACTGCGTCATTCTTCTGCTTCAGTACAAGATATTGAACAAGAAGTTTTCAAAGAATTTGCCTTATCGACGAAGCATTCTTTTTCAAAGCGCCCTATTATTCATCATCTTTTTAAACGCTGGTCTACTGCGTTAAAAAATGATCGTATTCAATTACTAGATGCTGTATCAGAAGAGCACTATCGCTTTTCAAATACAGTCGTCCAAGCACTTCAGCAATCAACTGAATTGCGTTCATATATGATGCATTTTATCCAAGCAGGTCTACTTGCATTTCATCAACTACCAGATCGAATTAATTGGTTGATCGAAGACCAGGCGTTTCTATTACATCAAACATACAATCGTTCTGTTATCCAACGTCTTCTATGTTCACCAAGTCAGGAAGGTTCTTGGCGTGAAGGTGTAGCTCAAGCTGGTAACGACTACATTTTATTTGTGAATTTACACAAAGATGAAGCCATTGATGAGCAACTGAAATATAACGATTATTTCTTAGATCAATATCGTTTCCATTGGCAGTCTCAAAGTAATGCAACTGCTACAGGTAAAGCGGGTACTTTATATCAAAACCATGAGAGCGAAGGAATTCGTATTCATTTGTTTATGCGTAAAGCAGATAAAGAACAAGGAAAAACGCTACCGTTCACATACTTTGGCCAGTTAAAGCATCTTCAAAGTACAGGTTCTAAACCGATTAGTGTGACTTGGTCACTTCATTCTCCACTATCAATTGAACTGTTTAAGGAGTGGCAAACTCTTTCTTAATGTACTCAACTGCAGGAATATCGGCAGGAGCCCATTCAAGCTGATCAAGGTCTGAAACAGCCACCCAGCGAAGCTCTGCATGTTCTACGGCAATCGGTTCTCCTGTTACGATTTCAGCTTCAAACGTATGCAATGTAACAATAATAGCATCGTACTCGTAAGTCGTTTTTTCGATTGGTTGCTTGACCTTAATATTACATTTTAATTCTTCATTGATTTCACGAACTAACGACTGTGATGGCGTTTCATGTAACTCAATTTTCCCACCAGGAAACTCCCATAAGTTGGGCAATGACATTTGGCTACTACGAAGTGCACATAATATTTCATTATGATCGTTGCGAATGACAGCACCTACAACTTGAACTTGTTTTTTCATTTTTTATGTTTCACTCCAAATCATTATAGATTTTTTAGTTCTCTGCTTATCATAACAAAAACCGTTATTCCTTTGACTTATGCAAAGAATAGCGGTTTTATTTATATACCAGTTATCCACATGTGGATAACTCCATTTATGGTATAATTATGCCACTTATCCACAAGTAGAAATGAGGAAACTTACATGTCTCGTGAACTTTATCCGATCGTTGTCAAACCAGAATGGATTGAATCGATTCGAAGCGGGTATCCCGCGTTACGCAAGGAAATGTTCGAAGCCTTACAACATGTCAAAGAGGCAGGCGGACTGCTCCATCTGATGACAGAACATAAAGAATACCTCGCGACTGGTTATTTTGGCAAGCAAGAAAAAGGTGTCGGTTGGACTCTCTCAATGGACGAGCAAGAAGCGATTGATGTCGCTTTCTTTAAACAACTTTTTGAACAAGCGTTAGACAAACGAAACGAATTTTTTGAAGAGTATTCAGAGGCCTTCCGTATCTTTAACGGTGCAGGAGATGGTATCGGTGGTTTGACAATTGATTGTTATGATCATCATTATCTCATTACATTCGAAAATGAAGGCATCTATACATTCCGTCCACTGATTCTTGAAGCTCTTGAATCACTACTGAATTATAGAAGCATTTATGAAAAACGAAATTTCCTCGTCGATCTTCAACCGGTCAAAGGCGACGACTTTTTGAAAGGGGAACGAGGCGATTTTCCTGAAGTCGCACAAGAATACGGTGTGTTGTATGAATATGACTTGGATGCTGGTATGCGGACTGGTTTTGACATTGCCCAACGTGAACTTCGCCGAATCCTTCTCGATTCCGTCGAACGAAAAACCGTACTTAATCTCTTTTCTGATACAGGAACATTAACGGTAGCTGCCCTTTATGGTGAGGCTGCTCAAACGACAAGTGTTGATTTCTCGACACGTAGTCGAAATAAGACAAAAGATAATCTTGTGTTGAACAGTTTTACTCCTGAGAAACAGAAGATTTTAGTTCAGGATGCGTTCGATTACATCGAACAAGCGGATAAGAAGACTCGTTTTGACGTCGTCTTGTTCCATCCGCCCGTACAAGTCAATACACGAACACGTCAGTTTCGGACCGAACAGGATCTCGCTCTTTGGATCCAAAAAGTCATTCATTTGACGAATCGCGGAGGACTGCTTGCGATTACGACAGATAGTCCCGCTCTTGATGCGTCACAATTGAAAAAAGCTGTGGAGCAGGCGTTCAACAAGTTGCGTCAAAAATTTGAAGTCGTATGGGAGCAGCCGGAGCAGAAAGATTTCCCGACTCCTCCTTCCATGCCACAACTCAATCCAAAAAGTATTCTTGTTCGCCGTAAATGACGTGTTATCTAAAAAATCCGCTACTGAATTTTTCAGTAACGGATTTTTTATATTTTTAACAGGAAATGTAAAATGAATGAAGAATCATTTTTAATGGGTTGGATATACACTCACTTTACCAAAGTGTGATTTTTGATCAAATCGTTGATAGAGATCGTTCAACGCATCGCGTTCATAGGGAATCTGCTCTTCAATCCGAATCTCAATCGTTCTCTCTTTCACTAAATGAATGAGTTCTGATAAGTGACGTTGCTGTTGCTTCATCTCCTCTACTTTTCCTTTCAGCAACGGAAGCGCGACGAACACAGCTTCAAGTGACAAGGCTTTACTATGCATCATCGTTAAATCTTGTGTCGTCCGTGTCGCGATCGAAATGATGCGTCCCCGCTCTTTTGCGAGTATGAACGATTCTTGTAAATGGTCACCACCAACTGTATCAATGATGACGTCGAATCCATCCAGATCGAGTCGTTTGAGCAATGTTTCAGCTGATTCTTCCTTGTACCGGTGAACGTGAATCCCTTTTGCTTCTAGCCAAGCTGCCTTCTCGTCAGAAGAGGCGCTCGCTGTAACGTCACATCCATAATGACGAGCAAGTTGAACGGTAAGATGTCCTACTCCACCCGTTCCGCCTGCTACATATACGCGGATTCCTGGGGTAATCGCGATTCGCTCTTTTAAAATTTCCATTGCTGTCAATCCAATCACCGGTAAACAACCAGCAACCTCAGCCGATACCCCTTCCGGTCGTAAGACTGCCATTTGTTCAGGCACAAGCATTTCTTCCGCTAACGCACCGGCGCGTTTTCCAAGTCCACCGCCGAATGCGACGATGCGATCGCCGACAGAAAAAGACGTCACACCCTCCCCGATTTCAATCACTTTCCCCGTTACATCACCCTGGAGAATTCCAGTCGTTGAAGCCGCCGCCACATGTCCGAAAAACATCTTCGTATCAAGTGGATTGATGCTTGACCCCTCGATTTGAACCCGTAATTCGTACTTCCCCGCTTTTTCGGGTGTGACGTCTTTTTCTGTAAGTGATGCATTTTTTCCGTACTGATCGACTACGAATGCTCTCATGAAGAATTCCCCCTTTTTCAATATTAGTCTATCATGATTCAGAATTCTCTCACATTAGTCGTTCATGCTATGATGAAGATATCTTATGACGAGAAGGGACGTTTTTGATTTGAAACAAGAATTGATTGATCGTCTAACTACATACGTGAAAGTCGATACACAGTCGAACTATGAGAGTATGACTGTTCCAACGACAGAAGGGCAATGGACACTAGCTCGTTTGCTCGTAGAAGAATTAAAGACAATTGGCATGGAAGAAGTCACCGTTGATGATAATGGTTATGTCATGGCGACATTACCTGCCAATACAGACGCAGACATTCCAACAATCGGTTTTCTCGCTCATCTCGATACAGCGACAGACTTCACAGGTACGAATGTCCGTCCACAACTCGTGGAAGCGTATGACGGACATCCCATCACGTTAAGTGAAGTGCCGTCCGTCACTCTATCACCAACTGATTTTCCTGCACTGCACAACTATGTCGGTCACACCTTGATGACGACGGATGGGACGACATTACTCGGAGCCGATAATAAAGCCGGAATCGCAGAAATCATGACAGCCATGCACCATTTGATTTCACATCCGGAAATTAAGCATGGTCGCATTCGTGTTGCCTTCACACCTGACGAAGAGATTGGTCGTGGACCACATCACTTTAATGTCGAAGCGTTCGATGCCACGTATGCTTATACGGTCGACGGCGGTCCGCTTGGTGAGCTTGAATACGAGAGCTTTAATGCGGCGGCGGCTAAAATCGTCTTCCACGGAACAAATGTCCATCCGGGAACAGCAAAAGATAAGATGGTCAATTCGCAGAAACATGCGATGGCGTTCCACGATCGTCTTCCCGGAGAAGAGTCTCCTGAATTCACGGATGGTTTTGAAGGATTCTTCCATCTGATTTCATTTGACGGTTCGGTCGAAAAAACGACGCTTGACTACATCATTCGTGATTTTGATCGTGAAGCCTTCGAGGGACGGAAACACTTCTTGTCTGCCCTTGTCGATGAGTGGAACAAAAAGTATGGTGCTGGTAGTGTGGAAATCGACTTACACGATCAGTACTACAACATGCGTGAAAAAATCGAGCCCCACATGCACATCGTTGATATTGCTCATGCAGCGATGGAGTCGCTTGATATTACGCCAATCGTTAAACCGATTCGTGGTGGAACAGATGGATCACAACTCTCATACATGGGACTTCCGACACCGAACATTTTTACCGGCGGTGAGAACTATCATGGCAAGTTCGAGTTCATCTCTGTGGATAACATGGTGAAAGCAACACAAGTCATCATTGCCATCGCTCAAGGTTTTGAACAAGCTTCGCACTAATCAAAAAGCAGATTCTCAGCGCTGAGAATCTGCTTTTTTCACGTCTGCCGTTGTGGTCTTTAAGCGGTTTATCTTAGACATATTTCAATTAGTTTTTTTCTTGTGTCGTACCGTCAGGAATCGGTAGTTGAACCATACTCCCTGATCCACTGACAAGTGGTGATTTCCCGTCCCACTTCTTGACAGCTTCGTATTGAATCATTTCTTTCGTCAACGTCTTCTGTAATTCTTTTTGTGCTTTTGCCAACCCTTGAGCTTCGATCAAACGCGCATCGGCTGCTCCTTTTGCTTCTACGCGAAGACGTTCTGCCTCTGCTTTAGCGATTTCAAGATCCGTTTTCTTTTTATCGAGTTCCTGCG
Organism: Exiguobacterium sp. EF_C8; assembly: GCF_054956715.1. Classification (NCBI taxonomy): domain Bacteria; kingdom Bacillati; phylum Bacillota; class Bacilli; order Caryophanales; genus Exiguobacterium; species Exiguobacterium sp. EF_C8. The sequence goes on from NZ_CM143264.1 coordinate 3,061,972, forward strand.
ACGCTTTGACACGCGCATCGATTGCTTCCTGTGTCTTTTCATCTGGTTTTGGTGCACCGAGTGCGACATCCTCGATGATGAAACCGATGTCCTTGACGTCTTCTGCAAACTGCGTCTGAATGCTCGTCGAGACGTTTCCTGATTTTTCACCGAACAGTTCAAGGACAGTAACTTTCGAGATTTGCTCACGCGACGCATCATAGAGTCGTTGTTTCAAGTAACCTTTGGCAATCTCATCGATTTCGATCGGTCCGAACTTGTTGAAGACTTTTGTCACCTTATCCGGCGAAACGGAGAAGCTGTATGTAAAGTCGACGACGATGTTCTTTCCGTCTTTAGTCGCAAGCGTCATATTATCAAGCGATTTCGTCTGTGTACGGATCGGATACTCCGTCACCCGTGTGATTGGTGAAACGACATGCCAGCCTTGTGATAACGTCTCATCTTTGACACCGCTTGACGGGGTATAAACGACACCAACTTGTCCGGGTTCGATTTGTTCGACGACGAACGGCGTTGTAGCCAGCAGGGCTAATACAAGTACACCGGCGATGATCATCGATGGACGAATTTTTTTCTTCGGTTTGATTTCTCTCATTCTGAATCTCCTTTATCAATCTTTTCTTGGATATAGCGATAGAGTTCCATGCCAAGCAAAACGATGAGGGCGAAAAACAATAACGTGAAAAAGATGGCCATCTAACCCCTCCTCTAGCGAATTCCTTACTTTCTTCTACGCATCCATCTGGAAAATGTTTCATTATTTTAAATATCCGGTTGCTTATTTTTAATTTCTGTCCTAATATGGAAAGAACTTTGCCTGCTCTACGACAGATCATGATTTGTGGTACACTCGAATGAGCACATCACTTACTAGAAACGAGGGTTCATCTCTATATGATTACAGTACAAAACGTCGGTCTTCGCTTTGCGGACCGAAAATTATTCGAAGACGTTAACATCAAGTTCACGCCAGGTAACTGTTACGGTCTGATCGGTGCGAACGGTGCCGGTAAATCAACGTTCTTGAAAATTCTCGCTGGTGACATTGAAGCACAACAAGGCGATGTCATCATCACACCAGGCGAACGCTTAGGCGTCCTTCGCCAGAACCATTACGAATACGAAGAATTCCAAGTCATCGAAACAGTCATGATGGGACACAAACGTCTCTATGAAGTCATGAAAGAAAAAGATGCGATTTATATGAAAGAAGATTTTTCAGATGAGGACGGCATGCGTGCTGCTGAACTCGAAGGTGAATTCGCTGAAATGAACGGTTGGGAAGCGGAGTCGGAAGCAGCGATGCTTCTACAAGGACTTGGCATCAAGGAAGACCTTCACTCGAAAACGATGGCTGAGCTGACAGGATCTGAAAAAGTCAAAGTCTTGCTCGCACAAGCGTTGTTCGGTAAACCTGACATTCTTTTACTCGATGAGCCGACAAACGGACTCGACCTGAAAGCTGTCAAATGGCTTGAAGAATTCTTGATCGGATTCGAAAACACGGTCATCGTCATTTCCCACGACCGTCACTTCTTGAACAACGTCTGTACGCACATGGCGGATCTTGATTACGGTAAGATCCAACTGTATATCGGAAACTATGATTTCTGGTATGAATCAAGTCAGCTTGCTTCGCGTATGGCAAGTGACCAAAACAAGAAAAAAGAAGAGAAGATTAAAGAACTTCAAGCCTTCATCGCACGTTTCAGCTCAAACGCTTCGAAAGCGAAACAAGCGACGTCACGGAAGAAATTGCTTGATAAAATCACACTCGACGACATTCGTCCATCATCACGTCGTTATCCGTTCGTTGGCTTTACGCCAGAACGCGAAATCGGAAATGACCTCTTGATGGTCGATGGTCTCTCGAAGACGATCGATGGCGTCAAAGTCCTTGATAATGTCCGCTTCTCGTTGAACAAGACGGATAAAGTCGCGTTCATCAGCCAGAGCGATATCGCGATCACGACACTATTCAAAATCCTTATGGGTGAGATGGAACCGGACAGCGGTACATTCAAATGGGGCGTCACGACTTCCCAATCATACTTGCCGAAAGATAACTCGGAATTCTTCGAAGGCTCGGATAAGACGATCCTCGATTGGCTCCGTCAGTATTCACCGGCAGATGAGAGCGATACGTTCCTCCGTGGATTCCTCGGTCGGATGCTCTTCTCAGGAGAAGAAGTCATGAAAAAAGCATCTGTCTTATCTGGGGGGGAAAAAGTCCGTTGTATGCTTTCAAAAGCGATGCTCAGTGGTGCTAATGTCCTTGTACTCGACGATCCAACGAACCACTTGGATCTCGAATCGATCACGGCACTCAACGATGGTTTGATCGCTTATAAAGGCGCAATGCTCTTCAGCTCGCATGACCACCAGTTCGTCGAAACGATTGCGAACCGCATCATCGAGTTGACACCAAACGGTATTGTCGATAAAGAAACGACATACGATGAGTATTTGAACAACGATACGATCCAACAGCAATTAACAGCGTTATACGCACAATGATTTTAAAAGAGACCGGAACTGTCGTTTCGGTCTCTTTTTTGAACACGTTGAAGGAGGAATGCGATATGCGACATCGCGTATGCGCTGCGTTGATTGAAGAGCAACAGATTCTAATGGTCGAGTTACATACCCCTTCCCGGACATTTTGGACGTTACCCGGCGGAGGTGTCGAGAACGGTGAAACTAAAGAGCATGCCGTCGTGCGAGAAGTGTTAGAAGAAACGCATCTTCACGTCACGGTCGAACGGAAACTTTACGAGATTTCAATGGATCAAGGAACAGAGACATGTTTTCTCGTTCGCCGTGTCTTAGATAGTCCTGAACCTCGACTCGGGATCGATCCTGAACTATCGCTTGATCAACAAGAATTACGAGCTGTTCGGTTTCGACCATTAAAGGAGCTTCAAGATGATTCACAGATTTCTCGTTTGCGTCGACTATCGTAACGATATAATCTTTGATTTAAATGAAAATTTAATAACCGTATTTATACTTAAAAATAGTAGTCGGTAACTAAGCTTTTTGATAATCCAAAATCGCTCGATCCAGCGATAGAAAACGAGAACGTTATCAAGGTGTCGACTCTATCCGTTTTACCGAGTGGTCACAAATCGTATACGAATCGATAAGATATGAAAAAACGGATTCTCAGGCGCGGGAATCCGTTTTTTCATGCATTGTTCTTCTTTTGTTTCGCTGCCTCTTCTTCGACACGTTGCAACAAGCCCTGAACAATTTTCTCGTTTTCTCGTTCGCCACCGAGTGACAAGAGACTTTTCCCAACGAAGTTTGCCCCTTCATTTTTTCCTGTATAAATCAACAGACAACGAGCGTGTCCAAGTGGTTTGAGCGTAAACGTCATCTCAATCTTAAATATTTTAGCTAACGTGAATCCAATCGTATTTTGTTTAAAGTCCGGCTCATTCGTATAGGCTAAATCGGTCACGATGTAGGTTTCGAGTCGGTTGCCCTGCATGTACGTTTGACGATACGTCGAACCGACGACACCCGGTTTTCGTTCAATCACCTCATGCTGGACGACGTTCGGAATCAGACGTTGCAGCCGCGTGTGATCAAACAAGTGCCATGCTTCCTCAATAGGGATATCGAGCTGTCGTTCTTCTCTCCACGTAATCATAGATCCGCCCCCTTTCTATAGAAATACCCCGTCATCCGGTCTTTTAACGTCCGGTGACAGGGCGGGAGCCGATTCTTATTTTACTGTGCTTGTTTCAAGTGCAGCTCCGAGGAACTTTGCCAGTTCGAGCATGCCGTAGCGTCCTGCAGCTGCCTCAGCATCCGAATTGTAATTTGTATTCGTATTGACGTCATACGTATAGATCGTACCTGACGCATCCTTGATGAACTCGATACCTGCGACCGCGATCTGGTTCGCTTGGAGGAACGCTTCGTACTTTTCAATGATTGGATCATCGAAGCCTTCAACGATTTGGAACTTCATCGGTGTTTGCGGCGCTTCTTCACCAACTGGGCAAAACAAGTCATCAATCACACACGCATCAGCTGGGCAAAGTTCGAATCCTTCCGACGTATCGACTCGGACCGCATAGACGAATTTTCCACCTACGAACTCACACCGCGTGATGTAAGGTTCTGGTGCTTGGATGTACTCTTGAATCAACGTGATGCCATCGACTGGTTCGTCGAATGTCGAACCATCGAGATAAGCTTCAAGTGCTTCAATCGAATGGAATAACTGGACGCCGAGACCTTTCCCGGCACGGTTATGTTTCGTGATGAATGACGAAACACCGATTTCTTTTGCTGCTTGTACGATTTGATCACGTCCGACAGCAGCCGTTGTCTTTGGTACACGAATCCCAGCCTTACGTAACGCTGTGTATTGATTAACTTTGCTGACTTCAAGACGGAGCGCACGCGTTCCGTTAAAGACAGTCCGGTCATGCTCTTCTAACCAAGCGAGGACCCCTTCCGTCAACTCTGGCGCATAACGATGCCCCCGCGTATGCGAAGACGCACTCATACGACTGTAAAAGACACCTTCTGGCGGCAGTTCATCTAACGGTACGATTCCTTCATTCAAGTGCCACTGCTCGTACGGCAACTTGAGTTCTTCGAGACGTTTGATGAGATGATCCGTCCATTCTTGGTTTTCGTGGAGAATATGAATTTTTGTCATGATTATTGACCTACCTTTCGTTTCGCTTCGACCAGTGGCATTACGTCACGGGCAAAGCGTTCCATTTCTTCAAGTTGTGGTGAGAATTGTAACAAGAGCAACGTGACACCAACGGCTTCGAACGCTAGAATCCGTTCGGCAATCTGTTCTGGTGTTCCGATCAAGTTCGGTCGCAGACCACGGTTCGAGACGGAATAATCATTTCGTTCGACCTGTTGTTCGAGTTGCGATTTACTGATGAAATCTTGATAACCGGCATAACCGGCGCTGTCTTCCTTAACGTCCGTGATGCGTTGCCACTCAAGAAGCGCTTCTTCTTCCGTATCCCGACAAATGATGTAGGCAGCAAGACCGAAGCTCTCAAGCGGTGCGTGTCCCGTCGCTTCCCGGCGTACTTTCATATCATTGATTTTATGAGCTACTTCTTCAACAGTGCCTCCATGCATGACGTAGGCATCACAATGTTCGACGATCGTCCGTTTTCCGGCTTCACTCTCTCCACCAGCGTAGAGCTTAATCCCCGGACGCTGGACGGGTTTCGGATGGAGTTCTGCCTGTTCGATCGTGTAGTGATTGCCGGAGAAGCTGTACGGTGACGCATCTGCCCATAGTCCTTTCATGACCGTGACGAACTCTTCCGTTCGGGCATAGCGTTCATCGTGTGCAGTAAAAATACCGTTGTATTGTTTTGCTTCTTCTGCCCACCAGGCTGAGACGACATTGAGCGTAAATCGCCCTCCACTCAACTGATCGATGTTTGCCGCCATCTTCGCCGTCGTCGCTGGATTATGGAACCCGGAACGAACCGCTGTCATGATTTCAAGGCGTTCTGTTGTTGCAGCAATCGCCGCTGCCGTTGTCCATGCCTCAAGACTCGGTTCCTTGATGCCTTTGATATCGTTCAAGTTCAATTCCGCAATCAACGTCGTCGAGAAGCCGATGCGTTCAGCTGTTTGTGCGACTTGTTTCGCATAATCGAATGTCGCTGGCATCTGTTCATCCTCGACGTTACGTAACCATCCCCCAAAAATCGGTAACCAAAAACCATACTCCACTCCATCGTCCCCCTTATCATAAAAAAAACGCTCTTTTCGAAGTTCGAAAAGAGCGACGGTATCTTGTCCTGTCCGCTCTTATCTTCAGAAGGTATTCCTTCCTGGAAGTAGCACCTTCCGCCATAGCGGGGTTGCTGAAGTGTCTTCGGGCCAGTCCCTCGACTTCTCTAGATAAGATGTGTTGCATTCATCGTACAGAATTCATTGAACTAAAGCAACCATTAAACCGTCTTTTCCTATCGGATTTATTCCAAAGAAAAATCCCGACGTAGTGTCGGGATTCGGAATTAGTATGGTGCGACGAAATCTGATGTCTGCTCTGGCGCCTGCTCCCCACGAATACGATCGTAGAATTTGGCAAGCGTGACACTGAAGTATGGTCCGACCCATAGGACAGCAAGACCAAGCGTAACGATAACAAGCAACGCCCAACCGATAAACGATAAGAAGAGCAAGAATGCTTCCATCTTGTGTCCATCCATGAGTTGCCGTGAGCGTGTAATTGCTTCGAGAATACCGATTGACGGCTCATCCCGAAGGATGTAGTACGTCAACAAGTAAGAGAATGACTTGATGATACCAGGGATGATTAAGAGTAACGTCCAGAGCGCGATAAAGATGAACTGAACAATGGCCAGCCCCACCACTTTCAGGAACATACCATATGGCTCAAACAAATCCGTCACTTTCGTTTCTTCGCCACGAGCAATCGACATGGCAATCCATGTCCAACCGACTCCTACTGGAATCAATAAAATCGACACCAATGATACAACGAGATCTATACTACTAGACGGCTCATCGATATCCGATCCAAATAAATTAGGAACACCCTGAATAATACTAAACAGCAGAAAAGCTAGGACTGCAAATCCCCAACGACCGCTGAGCGACTCCTTCGCTGCTTTTTTTAATTGAGATGACATGAGTAAGGTCCTCCTTGAAAAATAAGTTCTCACCTTACTCTACGGCTTAAAACTTCTAATGTTTCACTCTTTTTTCAATAATTTCCCGTCTCGTCACTGGTTGAGCCAAACACGCTCAAGTTGTCGTCCACATGTTAGAACGAACGTTGAACATCGAAGCGCTCCATCACAAACGAAATGTCATGTTTTTTATCTATGTACGCTGATATATCTCCACAGCCGGATCCCGTTGCTTGTATTTCGCGACGATGACGATCAGGACCGTGATGATCACAAGCAGGAACCAAGAAGACAACTTTCCGAGATCAACGACTTCCCATCCTCTTTCCTGATGCGGATAGACCCACCCTTTAAAGAACGTCACGATATTCTCAGCGATCCAAATAAAGAACGCGATCAGTAAAAAAGACAGGACGAGCGGCATCCGGTAGATCGTCTGCTCGATCGTAAAATGAACCCATGACTTATAGAAGACAAGGACGACGAGGACCATCAATAGCCAGCGTGCATCGAAGATCCAGTGGTGGGTGAAGAAGTTGAGATAGACGAGACTGCCTACGCTGATCGCAAGCCAAGGTGGTGGGAATGCTGTGAAGCGTAAATGAAATCTTCGGAACGCTTGACAGACATAACTTGCGACACTTGCATACATGAATCCTGCATACAAAGGAACACCAGCCACTTTCGTTAGAGCCTGTTCCGGATAACTCCAAGACCCAACGTTCACTTTGAACAGTTCAAGTGCTAGACCAATCACGTGAAAGAGTAAGATCAGTTTGAACTCTTCCAGCGTTTCATAACGCGTGACAAGTAAGACGATTTGGACGAGAAGACACCATAGCAACAGGAGATCGTATCGAGCGACCGGTTCAGCAGGAAGATAACGTGAAAGAGCAAGCGCTGCGAAAATCATGACGGGAAAGACGCAACAGACGGCTTCTATGTATGTAAAACGAATCAGGTGTCGGATCGCTTTCATCCTGTCATCTCCTTTTTTCTTCAGTATACGTTTCTCTTTCGACCTTCCCCTCCTTCTTAAGATGGAAAAAACGGAAAATTTCGTCTTTCTTCTTCTACTTTCCTCATGATACAGTTAACGAATCAATTATTTTTAAGAAATGAGGTGTTAGACATGACGCGTCATCGTGCTTCCTGGTTATTACGCGCTACGTTAAAGTGGGGACTCTTCCTACTCGGTTTATTTTTACTCGCTCTCGGCTCATCGATGATGATCACGGCTGAACTCGGTGTCTCGACGTGGGATGTATTGCATCTCGGTCTCCAAAAGAAAACACCACTGTCCGTCGGAACGATTATTTTGCTCGTTGGTCTATTACTCGTGTTCGTTAAGTACACATTAGACCGCGTCACACCACAAATTGGAACACTCGTCAACGCGATTTTCGTCGGTGTCTTCATGAATCTTGTCCTTAATTCTCATCTCTTACCCTCTTTTGAGTCGATCTGGTTGAATACGATCTGGTTGATTTTCGGCATCTTCATCATCGGCATGGGGGCAGGTCTTTATGTTGCTGTCGGATATGGAGCCGGTCCACGCGATGGGTTGACGCTGACACTTGCAGAGCGATTTGGAACGTCGATTCGTCTGATGCGGACGATCATGGAGGTCACGGCATGCGGCATTGGCTGGTTGCTCGGTGGTCCTGTTTTCTTCGGTACAATCCTCTCGATTTTCTTAATCGGACCATTCCTACAATTTTGGTTGTTCTATTTCCGTCGGATCATTGCAGCGATCGATGCAAAAGGAATTCCAGCGTCTAAACGCCAAATTAGCTAAGTCGCCTGACTCGATATCATTCCGCGTGAATGATATCTCTTTTTATGTTAAAAGCAAATAAGTTGCGCCATCAAATTAAACACGTTATATTCGTTTACATATCAATCTTTGATACGTCAAAGGTTTCTTCGAACGAAGGGAAGGATGTGATGGATTGAGTATCTCCTGCACTGAAAAAGGACGGTTGATCTATGCACTCGTTTCTGTCAATAAGACGATTGCTCAAAAATTCGATCTCTGTACGGATGGTTTTAGTCAGACTCGAATGGATCTACTCGCTCAACTACAAGTCGATCAAACGATTAGCCAAAAAGAGTTACAAAAACGCGTTAATGTGGATCATGCGGCAGTGACCCGTCATCTCAAGCACCTGGAATCGACCGGGATGATTGCTCGCGAGCGTTCAGCTGCTGACAATCGGGTGATTCTTGTTTCTTTAACGGAACAAGGGGCGACGCGCATCGCTCAATTACGCGAACAAAAAGATGAGTTTCTCGAGGATCTACTCGAAGGATTCTCTGCTGAAGAACAACGGACGTTAGCTGAGATGATTCAGCGCATCGAAGCAAACGCTGACGCATTACCTAAACTAAAAGAGGAGTCGATTTAATATGGCAACGCAAACTCAAACAGACTTCATGGAAATCGTTAAAGGACGTCGCTCGATTCGTAACTACGACACGAACGTAAAAATTTCAAAAGAAGAAATGACACAAATCCTTGAAGAAGCAACACTTGCACCATCTTCCGTCAACATGCAACCATGGCGTTTCCTCGTCATCGATAGCGAAGAAGGAAAAGCAACACTTGCACCACTCGCGAAATTCAACCAAGTCCAAGTCGAGACATCTTCTGCTGTCATCGCTGTCTTCGGTGACATGAACGCAGTCGATCAACTCGAAAACATCTACGACACAGCTGTTGCGAAAGGGCTCATGCCACAAGAAGTACGCGATCGCCAAGTACCTGCAATCCAAGGCATGTACAGCAGTATCTCAGCAAACGATTTGAAAGATAGCATCATGATCGACTCAGGTCTCGTTTCGATGCAATTGATGCTCGTCGCTCGTGCGCACGGATATGATACGAACCCAATCGGTGGTTACGAAAAAGATCAAATCGCAGAAGCATTCGGTCTTGAAAAAGAGCGTTACCTCCCAGTCATGTTGCTTTCAATCGGTAAAGCAGTAGATGCAGGATACCCATCGGTTCGCCTACCGATCAACGACATCGCAGACTGGAAATAAGTTTTTCACACCACAAAAAAGAAAAAACATACACAAGGGAGATTGAATAATTATGACTACTCAAACAACAACGGACTTCATGGAAATCGTTAAAGGACGTCGCTCGATTCGTAACTACGACACGAACGTAAAAATTTCAAAAGAAGAAATGACACAAATCCTTGAAGAAGCAACACTTGCACCTTCTTCTGTCAACATGCAACCATGGCGTTTCCTCGTCATCGATAGCGAAGAAGGAAAAGCAACACTTGCACCACTCGCGAAATTCAACCAAGTCCAAGTCGAGACATCTTCTGCTGTCATCGCTGTCTTCGGTGACATGAACGCGGTCGATAGCATCGAGACAATCTACGATATGGCTGTTGAAAAAGGTCTCATGCCACAAGAAGTACGCGATCGCCAAGTACCAGCCATCAAAGGTTTCTACCGTCCAGAAGACGTTGAAACATTACGTGACAGCATCTTGATCGACTCAGGTCTCGTTTCGATGCAATTGATGCTCGTCGCTCGTGCGCACGGTTACGACACAAACCCAATCGGCGGTTACGAAAAAGATCAAATCGCGGAAGCATTCGGTCTTGAAAAAGAGCGTTACCTCCCAGTCATGTTGCTTTCAATCGGTAAAGCAGTAGATGCAGGATACCCATCGGTTCGTCTACCAATCGCTGACATCGCAGAATGGAAATAAGCGATCTCACTCAGTCCGGATTCCTTTTATAGGAATCCGGCTTTTTTGTATACTCAGAGAAAAGGAGGCGTCTGTAATGTATGATGTGACGATTATCGGAGCCGGTGTAGCGGGAATCTTCCTTGCTCATCAGCTCGTTGAAGATGGGCAATGCGTCTTACTGCTCGATGCCGGAAAACCAATCCGCAAGCGAACAGTAGAAGATGCGTATCTTGGATTTGCAGGGCTTGGAAAATCAGAAGGAAAATTCAATTATGCGATGGGATTCGGCGGAGAGCTCGTCTCAAAAATCGGTGAAGAGACGACACGACGACTGTTCCAAGAAGTCGATAATCTTTTATGTACATACGGTGCCGATATGATCGAGACCTACTCGACGCATTCACCTGCTGTCGCAATTCGCGCCCGTCGTGCTGGTCTCCATACGGTCGAGACGACCGTCCGTCATTTAGGCACAGCACGGACAGTTGGCGTCTTCACGGCGTTTGAGGATGCTTTATTGCCACGACTCGATGCTCGTTTCGAAACGACGATCGAACAGATCACGAAGTCGGAGGCGTTTACGATTAAAACAGCGGACGAAACCTTCGTAAGTCGACGGATCGTGTTCGCGACAGGTCGTTCCGGTGCAGACTTTACGTTGCAACAGTTAGCGACGCTTGGTGTCATCCCACAGCGGACCCGACTTGATCTCGGAGTGCGGGTCGAGACGGATGAGGCACTATTTCGAACATTACTACAGGAGACGTTCGAGACAAAGCTCGGTTACGACTCACCTTATGGTAAAGCCGTCACCTATTGCATGAATCCACGCGGACGGATCATCCGCAAATATCAAGAAGGACTCGTCATGCCGGACGGTCAAAACGTCCATGAGACGGCAGATGGATCAACGAATTTGAACTTTACACTGTTTCTCCCGCGTTATTTTTCGACGTTAGCACAAGCCAATGCATACGCCACACGCGTTATCGGAGGAATCAATCAAGGACAGGATCGCATCGTTGTCCAGCGCCTCAGTGACTTTCGAAAATCGCGAGCGACAACAACGGATCAATTGCTTCATAACGGAATCATCCCTTCGTTAGCTGCTTCCCCTGGAGATTTACACGCGGAAGTACCTGTGGAAGACCTCCTCGTCTTGGAAGGTTTTTTAAAACGCCTCGAGCGACTCCTTGAGACGGAACTTCCAGCAGATACGTTACTTTATGGACTAGATGGTAAGTTTTACGCACCGATGCTTGAGACGTCAGAAACATTTGAGACGACATGCTCCGGTGTCTATGCGATCGGTGATTGCTCTGGTGCAACGCACTCTCTTGCCCAAGCAGCCGCTAGCGGACTTCATCTCGGACATGCTTTGACGAAAACAAGCCGGTCCCTCTTCGCCTAAGCGGAGATGGACCGGCTTGTTTTACTTCTTGAATGCTTCATACACCTTCAATTGTTTCCCTTTGACTTTCGTCGTCTTCATCGCTCGTAAGACAAGCGGACCTTTGCCGTTCAGGATATCGACATACGTCAACGTATCCTGAATCGAGATAATCCCGATATCGTCTGCTGTGACGCCTTCAATCTTCGCGATCGTTCCAACGAAGTCGACGGCACGAAGTTTCTTTTTCTTTCCGCCGTTAAAGAACAACTTCATGATGTCGGCATCGAGCTGTTCCGTTTTCGACGAACGCGTATCTGCCGTCGCCATTTTCTCTTCGAACGCATCCGCTGTCCGCATCAAGTCCTTTTCCGTCGGTGCTTGGCGGCGTGTCAGCTTCCCGTGATATTGCTCGATTTCCTTCAGGCGACGTTCGTCTGCTGGTGTGACGAGACTAATTGCTTGTCCAGTTGCTCCTGCACGACCCGTCCGACCGGTCCGGTGAACGTAGCTTTCTCGTTCGACAGGGAGATCATACTGGATGACATGCGTGATGTTCTCGATATCGATACCGCGTGCTGCGACGTCTGTTGCAACGAGAATCCGGAATTTACCGGCACGGAACGCCTTCATCGCATCAAGTCGATCGTCTTGTTCCATTCCTCCGTGAATCGCTTCAACCGGATAGTCATGTGCACGGAGACCATTTGCAACGAAATCGACATGTTCTTTCGTCCGACAGAAAATCATACAGCGATCCGGGTTTTCAGCGACGAGGACATCTTTTAGAATCGCGAATTTCGTCTTATCCGTCACCGGAATATAACTATGCGTAATCGTTGAGACGACGGTTTCACCCGCTTCGATTCGTTTCGGTGCATCCATGTAACGATTGCTCAACTGTGCGATATCTTCCGGGAAGGTCGCAGAGAATAAGAGTGTCATCCGATCTTTTGGTAACTCGGACAAGATGGCGTCGACTTGATCGAGGAAGCCCATATTCAGCATTTCATCGGCTTCATCCAAGACGACATAACGGATTTTCTCAAGCGATAGCGTGCCCCGCTCGATATGATCGCGTACACGTCCCGGTGTACCGACGACGACGTGTGTCTTTTGTTTGAGTTCCGTGACTTGTCCACGGAACGGTTGCTTGCCGAAGACGGCCGTCGCTTTGATCCGCTTATAGCGTCCGATGTTCATGATGTCTTCTTTGACCTGCAAAGCAAGCTCACGTGTTGGCGTCAAGACTAAGACTTGTGGTTTGTTTTCTTCCCATTCGACGAGTTCACAAAGGGGGATTGCGAAGGAAGCCGTCTTCCCACTTCCTGTGCGTGATTTGACGATGACGTCTTTTCCGGATAATACGACGGGAATGACCGATTGCTGGACTTCGGTTGGTGCCGTGTATCCGAGTTGCTCGATCGAGTCGAGAATCGGTGTGCTTAAGTTAAAATCATTGAATCGTATACGTGTCATAGGATGTCCTCATTTCTTATCGTAAAAAAAGCTTCCCACCGAAACGATGAGAAGCCCAACGAATTATTTGGATGCTACTTTATCTTTTTTGATTTGCTTACTACGTAATTGACCACACGCAGCATCGATATCTGTTCCGTGCTCAAGACGAACACCACAGTTCAAGCCGTTCTTCTTCAACGTATCGTAGAACGTCGTGATATCTTCAGACGTACTGCGTTGATATTGACCGTGCTCATCGACTGGGTTGTACGGAATCAAGTTGACATACGTCAGGTGACGTTTGTCTTCAAACAATTTCGCGAGTTCGACCGCGTGTTCTTTTTGGTCGTTGACGCCACGAAGCAAGATATACTCGATCGTGATTTTACGGTTCGTTGTTTGAACGTAATAATCGATTGCTGGCATCAATTTCTCAAGCGGAATCGCCCGGTTGATTTTCATGATTTGCGTACGCAATTCATTGTTTGGTGCGTGAAGCGAGATAGCTAAGTTGACTTGGAGTTTTAAGTCAGCGAACTTGTAGATCTTGTCTGCCAAACCACTTGTTGAAACCGTGATGTGACGCGCACCGATTGCAAGACCATTGTGGTCCTTGATGACGTTCAAGAAATCGACCATGTTGTCGAAGTTATCGAACGGTTCACCGATACCCATGACGACGACGTGGCTGACACGTTCTTCGTTTCCGACTGCATCGAGGTGATGTTGAACGTTCATGATCTGCTCAACGATTTCGCCTGCTGACAAGTCGCGGCTCTTCTTGATGAGACCACTTGCACAGAAGCTACAGCCGATGTTACAGCCAACCTGTGTCGTAACACAGACAGAAAGACCGTATTTATGACGCATCAAAACCGTTTCGATCAAGTTGCCATCATATAATTTGAAGAGGAACTTGATTGTTCCGTCTGCTGATTCTTGCTTGACCGCTTCTGTCATCGAGTCAATCGTAAAACTCTGATCTAACAACTCAAGGCAATCCTTGTTGACATTCGTCATTTCCGCGAAAGTCGTGACACGTTTACGGTAGAGCCAATCCCATACTTGTTTGGCACGGAATGGTTTGTGCCCTTGATTCGATAACCATTCTGTCATCTGCTCAAGCGTTAATCCATAAATGGATGGTTTATTCATTTCAAAAGACCTCATTTCTTTTTCCAGAACTACAACATTCCTTTATCTTAGTAAAAATCAGCGCGTGACGCAACGTTCAAATCCTAAATGTTCAGTTTCTGTAAATTTTTTTCGTCACTTTCGATCAAATCGACAGACTTCGACGCCCGAATTGAACGAATGCTCCAGTCAAGAAAATGAGAAATAGGACGAATAGGATGACCGAATGGAGCAGAAAATGATTCGTTCCTTCTAGTAATTGCGTCGTATTGAATAAGGAGAAGACGGATAGATAACGGAGCCACTCTGTCTTGTCACTCAGTTCAGACAGAATCGTCAAGACGATCGATAGGACGAGTACACTACCAGCAAGCGAAAAAGCACGTCGTTCTTCATCGAATAACGTCGCAATGAATAACGTAAATGTACCAATTGCAAAGAGTAACATTAGCGCATTGAGTTGAATTCGCCATAATACCATAGTATCGATCGTAATTCCGCTCATCCACCAATCCGCTACCATCAATACGAGACCGTTCAGCGTGACGAAAAGAAGACTAGCGAGTCCGATGACGCTTGCAACTGCTAACGTATAGTCATTTCGTGTGATCGGTGCCGCTAGGTAGACGATCAATTCTCCATTGTCGATTGGTCGCGCGACGAGTCGTGCTGCTAGCGAGAGTAAAAATAGACTCGCGATGACTTGGAAGATCAATCCGTAATAATTCCCACCGAGCAGATCAAGCACATTATTGAACCCTGTCACCTTATCGTATTGAAAGGCTTTCAAGACTTCCGGAGGTAACGCTTCTAGCTTTGCTTCTAGTAAACCTGTCTTCATCATCGATGGATAAAGCAACGCAAGCATCAACAAATAAAGACTCGTTCCAATCGCATAAGCAAGAACAGGCTTTCTGACTTGCTTGAATAAAGAGCGGATTAGCAACATCACGATGGCTCCTCCTCGCCGTAATAATGCAAAAAGACCTGTTCTAGATCATCCGCCGATTGTCGGATCAATCGCACATCATACTGCGTTAAATAAGCAATCACCTGATTTAAGGTCAACGTCTCATCCGTTTGAAAACTGACTTCTGTCCGCTTTGGTTCAACGCCGACTTGCCTCGCGAATTGCGCCGCCTCCGTCTCGCTTTGAAAAACGATCGTGTACACCTTTCGACTCGATCGAATCAACGCATGAATATCGGATTCGACGATGATGCGGCCCGCTTTGATTAAAGCGGCTCGATCACACGACTTTTCCATCTCTGGAAAGTGATGCGAACTCATCAAGATCGCTTTTCCCGCTTGTTTCTCCTGTTCAATCCACTCTAAAAAACGCTCTTGCATCAAGGGATCAAGTCCACTTGTCGGTTCATCGAGTAGGTAGACCGGCGCATCCTTCATGAAACAACCGACAAGTGCCAGTTTTTGTTTCATTCCTTTTGACATCTTTCGGATTTTTGTCTTCGTCTCAAAGGGAAACCGTTTCAACAACAATTGCCGCCGTGCCGGATCGCTGCCGTGTAGTCGCTGCATCAAATCCAGCATGTCTGCTCCTGTCATGTCTCCAGGCAGACTAATTTCACCCGGTAAATAACCGACCAACTGTTTTACTTCTTTACTTTGATTCCAGCAATCAAAACCGCCGACGGTTGCTTTTCCATCGTCC
This sequence comes from Exiguobacterium sp. EF_C8, assembly GCF_054956715.1. NCBI lineage: Bacteria > Bacillati > Bacillota > Bacilli > Caryophanales > Exiguobacterium > Exiguobacterium sp. EF_C8. The sequence continues at coordinate 3,078,006 of NZ_CM143264.1, forward strand.
GCAGCCAGTAGTCCCATCAAATGCCGGAGCGTCGTTGATTTTCCGGATCCATTTGGTCCGATAAAACCGAATATCATACCCGGCTCAACTGTAAAACTGACATCGAATATCCCGCGTCCCGGCGCAAATTCCTTCGTCACATGCTCCAAACGGATCATCATCCGACCTCCTCATCTCTTATTTCGCTCATCACTGTATTCATACCCGTTTTGAAGCAGTTTGTTCGGATCAAAACGATAGATGACGAACCGTTCATCATGATTTTTTTCATAGAAGTCTCGTAATCGAATCTCATCGACTTGCTCGAATACGGTATGGCGCTCCAGGTACTCCCGGTATTCATCGGTCGGGTAATACAAGATGAGATCAACTGAACGCGGGGAACGTTCGACCGAACTTAAAATGTGATCGACTATTTTCATGAAAATTTGCGAAGAGAATGGATTGAAAAAATAAAACTTGTTTGCCTCATCCGGAATGACGTACTGCTCGGCATACGCCTGTTCAAATCGTAAACCTCCGGAACGCCGCTTCCGTCGACTTTGGTAGTTCCCCATATTCCGGATCGCGTCTTCGTAAAATTGTCCGTTCATCTCGATTCCGATGACGGAGCAGTCAAAACGGTCGTGTAAGTAAAAGTTCAAGCGCCCTTTCCCACATCCGAAGTCAATGACAGTATCCTGTTTTTGAAACAAATACGTTTCGCACAGTTCGTCTAATGCTGCATAGGGCGTTGGTTCATATCGATTGTAGTGACTAAACACACTATAAAGATGTTGCATCTCAATGGTCTCAATTCGTAGTCGTTGATCGTATTCCTGTTCATTCATCGTTTGTTCCTTCTTTCCGGCATTCTTGCCTTCATCGTACTATACTGAAGAAGTACATTATTTGTTTTTTGAAAGGGGATTTCATAATGATCGTCGTTACGAACCGTATTAAAGTCAAAAAAGGCATGGCTGCTGCCCTCGCTCCTCGTTTTACACGTCCAAGTGGACTTGATATGATGGATGGATTCGTCCGCGTCGAGGTCTTGTTGACACAAAACATCGAAGAACATGATGAAATGAACGTCAACATGTACTGGGAAGATATGAAGAGTTTCCAAGCATGGCGGGAAAGTGACGATTTCAAAGCGTCCCATAGTCGACCGGCGAATAGTGAAGCGGGAGGATCGCCAATGCTCGGTAGCGAGATTCTGACGTACGAAGTCGCTTCGGTCAAAGAACGTGCGCAATAAACTAAAAAGGACTCGTCTTGAGTCCTTTTTGTGTGCCCATATCAAAATAGTGAAAGGGTGTATTTGTCTCAAATGGTATTATTTGTTATTATAGTGCCAATACAGAGAGAAGAGGACCTTTCATGAATTCGTTAACTATATTTGAACAAGTCATTCGTAGCTTACCTGACGATCGTACGTTACGACGTGATGAATTATGGACGGATGATTTTTTATTGCAACAGGAGAATAATCTAACCGTCTATTATTCTCCGATCGGTGAATATATCAATACTGAGGCTAAAGTCGTCATCGTCGGGATCACACCTGGCTTTGAACAGATGCGAATCGCCTTTGAGGAAGCGACGAATGCGCTCCATCATGGTGCTTCGCTAGAAGAGACGGATGCGCTCCATCATGGTGCTTCGCTAGAAGAGACGGCTCGGCTCGTCAAATATACAGCCAGTTTTGCTGGAACGATGCGACGTAATCTCGTCCAGATGTTAGATGCACTTGAGCTTCCAGCATTGCTTGGAATCGAGACGACGGCTAGCTTATTTCATCAACATCAGGAATTATTACATCCGACGTCACTGTTAAAGCAACCCGTCTTCTATCGGGAAAAAAATTATTCGGGGCATCAACCGAAAATCAGTCGCAGTCCTTTATTGAGACATTATGCGGAGGAACACTTCGTCGCTGAAATCAATCAGCTACGAAAACCGACACTGTTGATTCCACTTGGTCGTGTCGTCGAAGCACAAGTCCGTAGTTTGATTCATGATGGACGAATCGAACAGCATCAGCTTCTTTCAGGCTTCCCTCATCCATCTGGTGCGAATGGTCATCGGAAAAAACAGTTTGAAGAGAATCAACCGTACTTAATGAAACAGCTCATTCAGCATTTTGCGGAGTAGCTCATTCTTTTTTTGAAAAATGACGCCATCCTCATACGGATAGCGTCATTTCAATTTAAACCATTAATAAACACACATCATTCGCGAATGCTACTGGATCCTCGAGTGGGAGTCCTTCGACAAGCAATGCTTGTTGATACATCAGTTTTGTATAGCGCTCAAATTTCGAACGGTCGTTTTGATAAGCTGATTCAAGAGATTTAAACACCAGGTGTGACGGGTTCAACTCGAGAATCTTGACCGCTTCTACCCCTTCATTATTCGGCATCGCTTTCAAGATTTTCTCCATCTCGATTGAGACGGCGCCGTCTGTCGCAAAGCAGACAGGATGCGATTTTAGACGCGTCGATGCTTTGACTTCCTTGACCTGTCCACTTAAGATCTCCTGCATCGCTTGGAACATTTCTACTTGTGCCTCTGTCGTCTCTGCTTCTTCTGCTTCGATTCCTAAGTCACTGCTCGTAACCGATTTGAATGTTTTCTCGTCATACGTCATCAGCATCTGAATCGCGAACTCATCGATCTCTTCCGTGAAGTACAAGATGTCATATCCTTTATCACGGACGAGCTCGGATTGCGGTAATTTATCCAAACGATTTGTGCTCTCACCAGCGGCGTAGTAGATATGCGCTTGGTCTTCCGGCATCGCTGCGACGTATTCTGCGAGCGTGATCAACTTCTTCTCCTTCGCTGAGTAGAAGAGGATCAGGTCCTGTACCTGTTCTTTATGCATGCCGTAATCATTGTACATACCAAACTTCAGCTGACGTCCGAACGCTTGATAGAACGTTTCGTACTTCGCGCGATCTTCGCGCAAAAGTGCTTCGAGTTGTGTTTTAATTTTACTTTGGATATTTTTCGCGATCAGTTTCAATTGACGATCGTGTTGCAACAACTCGCGCGAGATGTTAAGCGATAAGTCCTCCGAGTCGACCATTCCTTTGACGAAACTGAAGTGATCCGGCAACAAATCACTGCATTTTTCCATGATCAAGACACCATTCGCGTAAAGCTCGAGTCCTTTTTCAAATTCTTTCGAATAATAATCGTACGGTGCCTGTTCCGGAATGAATAAGATCGATTGATAACGAACGGCGCCATCGACGCTGATATGAATGTGTTTTGCCGGTTTGTCGAAACCATAACGCTTCTCTTGGTAGAAGTTCGTATAGTCCTCGTCTGTCAATTCCCGTTTGTTCTTCCGCCAGATCGGCACCATACTGTTGATCGTCTTGACGACTTCGACCTCTTCCGTCTCGTCACTGCCTTCGATCGGCTGACGTTCGAGTTCCTTCATCTCAATCGGATAACGAATGAAATCCGAGTATTTTTTGATGATGCTGCGCAAACGATACGTCTCGAGGTATTCGTCATACGATTCTTCTTCCTCGTTCGCCTTGATGTGGAGTGTAATCTCCGTTCCGACGGTTTCCTTGTCGACTTCCTCGATCGTATAACCTTCGACACCACGCGATTCCCATTTATAAGCGACTGCACTGCCGAACGGTTTCGTAACGACAGTGACGACGTCTGCGACCATGAAGGCAGAATAGAATCCGACACCGAATTGACCGATGATATCATGACCATCTTGTGCTTCATTCTCTGCCTTGAAGGCAAGCGACCCACTCTTCGCGATCGTACCGAGATTCTCTTCTAGTTCTTCCTTCGTCATTCCGATTCCCGTATCACGAATGATGAGTTGACGCGCTTCTTTATTTGGTTCGATCGTAATTTTGTAGTGTTCCTTTTCGAACGAAATCGTCTCGTCCGTCAATGCTTTGTAGTACATCTTATCCATGGCGTCACTAGCATTCGAGATCAATTCGCGCAGGAAAATCTCCTTATGCGTATAGATGGAATGAATCATCATCTCCAGCAATCGTTTTGATTCCGCCTTAAATTGTTTCGTTTCCATGCTCATTCTGCCTCCCTTTTTTAGCACTCAATCATACAGAGTGCTAATTCATCTCCTATTATTAGGGAGTTCGAAATATCTGTCAATCACCTTTTTCACTGTATGTCGCGACTTTTTCACGGACGATTTTTCCGATTTGACGTAAGTGTTCCGCTGACCCATAGGTGCCATGGCTGACGCCTTTTTCATCCTTTCGATTACCGAGACCGATGAACTGCTCACTCGGTTTGAAGTGGAGTCCGACGACGGGGACCTGAAATCGTGACGAGAAGCCGATTTGAAAAATCGCGTCTGGATAATCCGTTGGTCGATAGGTTGTCCAATCGATATCTGGTTCGAGCTTCGCAAATCGTTTCGTGTGTTCCTTCCCGAGCAGGATGATTCCTTTTATCGAAAACAGTTCAAGCAGGCGCATTAGAAATGTTTGACCGAACGGACTATCTTCCAACACGCTGCGTTCTTTGATCGCTCCCATGTAATGGTGTGTCGGAAACGGGAAAAAATCCAAGTGAATGACTGGATCAAACGTCTTTTCGTAAAACGACGCACCGAGTCCGTTCAAGAATCCTTCGAGCTTACCGCCACCAGGTCGACCGAACCAGGTCCGGTACACATTTGGTTGTTTAAAGTAACGATTGAAGCGCCGGATTGAATCTGTCAGCGTCTCCTCCTGGAGATAATCCTCCCATGACATCGACTTCGGACGAATAAAGAGCGGACCGGTCTCGTCGAATCGTAATGCGCCCGTCCGGTCTAAAAACTGCGTTCGGGATGGGTTCGTCGCGATCGTCACCCAACTGCTACGCGTCGCATCACCAAACCAAAGGACAGGTGTCGTTTGATCAATCAGTTGATCTGCGAACGTACTTTTCTCGAGCGTCATTTGATACTCGACAGCTTCCTGTAATAATTTTTTAGCAAGTTGCCATTGATCGGATGTCAGCGTTCTCATCTCCCTTTTTACAGCGATTATGCTGTTGTAGATGTACCCCTTATCTTCTATTACTAGACGCATCGATGGGTTTAATCTCCATTTCTCCGGGAATGTTTCATAAGGTGAACGATACGACTTAGGAGGGATTTAGCAATGGGTAGACTGGATCAAAAAATAGCTGTCATTACCGGCTCGGCAACAGGGATTGGACAAGCGACTGCGCTTGTATTCGCAGAACAAGGAGCAACGGTCGTTTGTGCCGATGTCTCACTTGAAAAAGCACAACAAACAGTAGAACAGATTACACAACAAGGCGGGAAAGCGGAAGCCGTCCATGTTGACGTCTCAGACGTCGAGAGTGTTGAGCAACTTGCGAAGCATGTCAAAGAGACATACGGTACGGTCGACGTCCTCTTCAACAATGCCGGAATCGATGAACAAGGCGGGAAAGTCCACGAGTATCCAATCGATCTCTTCGACCGGATCATCGCTGTCGATTTACGCGGTACATTCCTCGTCAGTAAATTCTTGATTCCACTCATGCTGGATAACGGTGGTTCGATCATCAACACGTCATCGATGTCGGGTCGCGCAGCTGACTTGAACCGGTCTGGTTATAACGCAGCGAAAGGCGGAATCGCGAACTTCACTCGCGCGATGGCAATCGATTACGCGCGTCATGGTATTCGTGTCAATTCGTTATCGCCAGGAACGATTGAAACACCACTCATCGATACACTCGTCGGTGAAAAAGAAAAAGAACAAGGCAAACAGTTCCGCGATGCGAACGCCTGGATCACACCACTCGGTCGACTCGGTAAACCACGCGAGATGGCAACGGTCGCCCTCTTCCTTGCTTCTGACGACAGCTCATATGTCACAGGTGAGGACATCACGGCGGATGGCGGCATCATGGCTTATACATGGCCGGGAGAGATGTTAATCGATTCGAAGTGGAAAGACGAAGCAGAAAAAAGTGAATGAGCAATGCGCGGTGTAACCCTTTAGTTGCACCGCTTTTCTTTTACCTCAAGACGTTCAGTACCGTAAATTATTTTCTGAATTAGTTTACCTCCCTGAAGTATTTTTATCAGGGTACACTACAGGTAAAGGGGGAAAAATTCATGCAAACAGCGATTACTTACTTACAACGGTGTCTTCAAATTCCAAGTGTCAATCCGATGGATGGAGAAGAAGCCGTCGCACGTTACGTATACGATGTATTGGTCGATCATCAGATCTCGACAGAATGGATTGAAGTTTCACCAAAACGAATTTGTCTCGTCGCGACCGTCCCTGCGAGCGAGGATGTTTCACGTCCTGCCGTCCTCGGTCTATCTGGTCATCTCGATACGGTTCCAGTTCAAGAAGACGGCTGGACGAAAGATCCATATGGTGGCGAAATCGAAGACGGCCGCATCTATGGTCGTGGGGCTTCTGATATGAAATCAGGTGTCATGGCAATGGTGCAAGCACTGATTAAATATAGAGAACGTCAAGAACGACCAAACACTATCAAACTTCTGATTACATCCGATGAGGAGAATGGAATGACGGGTGCTCGTCATTTGACCGAACAAGGACACGCGGATGATTTAGACGCTTTACTGATCACAGAACCAACAAGCGGAATGATCGGTTATGCACAAAAAGGTGTCGTTGGGATCGAAGTGACATGTCGTGGGAAAAGTGCACACAGCTCTGCCCCTCAACTCGGACGTAATGCGATCGATGACGTCTATCGCGTCATCCAGGAAGTGAAGTCGGAACGCTTCTCGATTACGACGAATCATCATCCGGCGCTTGGTCCGGTCGTTGCGTCGATCACCTCGATTTCAGGAGGCGAAGGACCGAATGTCGTTCCGAGTCAGGCTTCCTTTTATATGGATATCCGGACGATTCCCGGGTTCGGTCGAGCGGACGTTCTTGCTGCCTTTACAGCTATCGAGCGTCGTCTTGTAGCAGAAGATTCCGAGTTTGATATGAACGTGACCGTCATCAAGGATATTCCTTCTTGTGAAACCGATGAACAGGCGCCTTTCTTGCAACAGGTCGCGGATACGATGGAGCAGGTTAGCGGCGTGACACCACGAAAAATCGCTATTCCAGGTGGAACGGATGGTGCGATGTTCAGCCAAGCGAAAAAGTCATTTCCAATCGCAATCGCTTCATTCCATGATTTCCGTCTCGCACACCAAGTGGATGAATCGATTCCGTTATCCGAATATGAACAAACGATTGCGTTTTGCTTCAACTTGATCAACACACCATTACATCAATCGCTCCCATCACATTAAAAAAAGAAGGAACGACATTCGATATTGTAACCGAATGTCGTCCCTTCTTTTTGTGTTAGCGCCTTTCATCAGCTGATTCAGTAGACGCCAAGTTGTGCTAACGCCTCACTTAAATAACTTTGATCACTGCGAAACTGGTGACTCGTTTGTCCGTCAGACCAACTGATGAAGACACGACCAAGTCGGTCATAGCGTAAGCGGAGTCGAATTACTCCCTGCTCGAATACGACTTCACCGTGTAACGACTCATGGACGTGAGCAAAGTTACGGATGAACGCATCATATTGATTGAATGTAACTGAAAACTGGTGTTCACTATTCCGCCCTACCATCTGAATCGTTAGTTCTTCTTGCGTTGGATATACGTATAAGATGTTCCATGATACACTGCTTTCTTCTCCTCGAAACACGATACGATGCTTCATTCGATTTCCACCTCTGAGCCACAGGATATTTACTAGCACTTCTCGAAAGTAACCCATATCTTCTTCATCCGAAAGGAGTCTGCTTATGCCTGATACGCCAAAGACAGGTCCTACCGAACAGTCCGTTGATGCTTTTCTGGCACAAGTCGAACCGCCGCAACGTCAAGCAGATGGTATCACACTACGTCAGTTCTTCGAAGATGTCACGGGATATGAAGCCGTCCTTTGGGGTTCATCCTTGATTGGTTTTGGTTCCTACCATTACCGTTACGCCTCCGGCCGCGAGGGCGACAGCTTTTATGTCGGCTTTTCTCCGCGGAAGACGAACCTCGTCCTTTATCTCGCGCTTGGTGAAGACGCAGTCTCAGAACGACTGCTTGCCAGTCTCGGTACGTATCGACGCGGTAAGTCCTGCATTTACGTCAAACGACTGACTGACATCGACTTAGGCGTACTTCGGGAAATGATCGAGCACTCGATCCGCACGTTAAGAACCATGTACCCCTCTTGATTTCAATCAAAAACAGCCGAAGCGAATGCGCTTCGGCTGTCTTGTTATCGAATTAATGTCCGCCTTCCGTCCGGTCGATATGGCGAATGTGTTTGAGATTGACCCCGATGATGATGACGGATAAGAGGACGAAGCCACTTCCGACATAAAACGGTAGATTTGCGTTGAAGATTTCAGCCAATTTACCGGCCATGAATGGCGCGATGGCTGCCCCGAGAAAACGTAGGAAACTGTATGCCGCAGATGCTGTCGAACGTTCGACAGGTGCTGCATCCATGACAGCTGTCGTGATGAGCGTGTTGTTATTCCCAAGCACAGCTCCCGCCAAGATGACACAGACGATGACGACGGCTGGAGTTTCCGTGAAGATTCCCATTAAAAGAAGCAAGATCGCGAATGTGATCAACATCATGATCATCGCTTTGATCGTTCCGAACCATTGTTTCAGTTTCGGAGCCGTTAAGACTGATGTGATCGCAAGCAACATCCCCCAACCGAGGAAGACGAATCCGAGTCCTTTCGCTGGTAGTTTCATGACGAATGGTGCATAGGCCATGATCGTAAAGAAACCAACGTTATAAAGCGCCGCAACGATTCCGAGTGTCAAGAGCGAACGATGCTTCATCGCTTGGAACGGTGCTTTTAATGATAACTTTTGTTTTGGTGCAGCAGATGCTGCTGGTTTTGGCATCAAGAAGAGCAAGACGAGAAACGCGATGACCATGATTGTCGCAACACCCATGAATGGGGCGCGCCATGTGATCGAACCGAGTGTTCCGCCTAATAGCGGTCCAATCGAAATCCCAAGACCAACGGCTGCTTCATACAAAATGATGGCTTTTGCTGTTCCGCCTGACGACAGCGAAACGATCGCAGCCAGTGCGGTTGCGACGAACAAAGCGTTCCCAAGTCCCCATCCACCGCGTAACGCGACGAGCGTCCAAATGCTGTCTGCTTGTGAAGCAAAACCAGCAACAGTTGCGATGACGGCGATCCCGAGCATTAATGTTCCTTTTTGACCAATCCGTGATGAGATCGCGCCTGTAATTAACATCGCGAATGCCATGACGGCGTTATAACTTGTAAATAAGAGCGTTACTTCACTTTTGGACGCTTCTAAATTCTCGGCAATCGTCGGTAACACGGGATTGACGAGTCCCATTCCCATGAATGCTGTAATACTGGCGAAAAAGACTGCCCAAACAGCAACCGGTTGATGGAATAATCCATGTTTGCTTTCCGCTAATACCGTTTCCGGCTCAAGCGTCGTTGTTTTTTCAGCAAGTGCCATAGTGTCCCTTCTTTCTATTGAATGTATTATATGAACTGTTTAAACGAATGGCGGATGACGTCGCCTCGACTAATGATCCCAACAAGACGTCCTGCCTTAAGGATTGGAAGCTTTTTGATCCGTTTTGAACCGAGCGTTGCTGCAATCTCTTCCATTTCTGTATCAGCGTCTGCTGTTACAACCTTCCGGCGTGCAAGTTCCATGACAGGTCGATTCAAGATATGACGAATTCGATCTTCATAATCTTCTTCGTCTCCTTTGATGACATCTACATATAAGAATGTATCGACGATGATGTCCTTGTGTTTTCCGATCGCGCGCATGATATCTCCGTCACTGATATAACCGACGACCTCTTGCTCGGCATTGATGACGGGTACGCCGCTAATACCAGATTGAATGAATCGTTCGATGACCGTACGAATCAGATCTGTATCGTTTACCGTAATGACCTCTTGTTTCATCGATTCATAAGCTTTCATCTGAATTCTCCTTTGTCGTTCGTTTCTCATCTACGAAAGTTGTATGATACAATTAAAAGAACAAAAATGATTGTATAATACAACTACAACTCTGTCAAGCCTCCTGCTTTTCGCATTGACAGCTTATCCACATTGGGTAATCATGAGGGACAGAGAGACTTTTTTGAAAGGGGAGATACCCGATGTCTCAACAATCACTCGAAACCATTGAACTCGAGTTAGCGATCCTGATCCGGCGCTTAACGACGGCGACGGCAGACAATCGTAATTTGGACCGTGCTTCTTATCTCTTACTGCGACAATTAGCGGATTCCGGCAACGTCGGTGTTAAAACACTTGCCCGTGAACTTCAGCTCGATGTCTCGACCGTCAGTCGCCAAGCAGCGGCACTCGATCAGAAGCAACTCGTTGAAAAAGTAAAAGATCCGACAGATGGGCGAGCCTTTTTCTATCATATTACAGATAAAGGACAACAAGAACTCACCATCTACCGAACCGCACGTCTCGCGAGCATCGAACGTCTACTGACAGACTGGCCAGCGGATGATGCAGAAGATTTCGGACGCCTATTGCAACAATTCAATCGCGCCTTGCGCGAACGGTAATGGAATCACACCATTAAAAAAACGGACGCGAAATCGATTGATTTCGTGTCCGTTTTTTCGTCATCATTCATCACGTATGAGAAACCTGGCAAACCGAACGAATTTGCGCGATATGTTCCGGTGAAGTTCTACAACAACCGCCAATCAATCGTGCTCCAGCTTCATACCATGTCTTTGCGATGGCTTGGAACGACGTGCACTGATTCGTACCCGACCACGTCTTTGCGACCGGATCATAGACTTCACCGGAGTTCGGATAGACAATGATTGGAACACTCGTCAACGTCTTAACTTGACGGATGAAGTCGGTCGCGTAGGATGCCGGAAAACAATTTGCACCGATTGCTGCAAGTTGCGGATGCTGTCCGATTGTCTCGATGCATATCGCAAGCGGTGTTCCCTCACTGATGTGCGTCGCATCTTGAAGCGAGAACGTCAGCCAAGCAGATACTTCCGGGAACGCTTCGAGAATCCCGAACAACACGACAGCTTCCTCAAGCGACGGAATCGTCTCGAATGCCAGCAGATCAGCCCCCGCTTCAATCAATGCTTCGATGCGCGGTCTGTGGAAGGCTTCTAGCACATCTGCTGACACACCATAATGACCGCGATACTCAGAACCATCTGCTAAGTAGGCACCATAAGGACCAACTGATCCCGCGATCAATGCGGCACTCTTTCCGCTACGCGTCCGTGCATCTTGCGCTAAGGTAACCGTTTGTCGAATTAACGCTTGTGCTTCCTCGGTCGTGATGTGACGTTGCTTGAATCCTTCGATACTTGCTTGATAGCTTGAGGTGATCGCAACATCGGCGCCTACTTCAAAGTAATCGTGATGGACACGCTCAATCTGTTCCGGTGCTTCGATTAAGAGGCGTGCTGACCAGAGTGGATCGTTCAGGTCGAATCCCTTTTGTTCGAGTTCAGTCGCAAGCGCACCATCTAAAATTAGGAAAGGAACTTCCTGTAATCGTTGATCAACTGGATTTTTGATTCGGGACATCTTCAACACTCCGTTTCTGAGAAGAATTCGTGAACGCATGAACGACATAACAGATCACGATGAATGGGATACCGCAATACAAGGCGACTCGTTGCGTCGGATCAAATCCGATACCAATCAGGGAAATCAAACAGACGACGAAAGCGGCGATCGGTACCAATGGAAAGAGTGGTGTACGATAGACCAATTCGTCGACCGTATGCCCTTCGCGGAGGAATTGTTTCCGGAAGCGATACTGCGCAACGCTGATACTCATCCAGACGACGACGACAGCAAGGCCGGAAATCGAGACGAGCGCAATATAGACACTTCCTGCTGCATAGATGCTAGACAGCAAAGCAAGTCCTCCGCCAAGCATGCTGAACAATACAGCTCGAAGTGGAACCCCACTTGGCGTCACCTGGGCGAAGAAGCGCGGAATCATGCGTTCGTTCGCAAGCGACCAAAGCATCCGGGAGGCAGCGTAAAGCCCAGAGTTCGCTGCCGACAAGATCGCTGTCAGAATGACGAAGTTCATCACGTCTGCCGCATACGGAATTCCGATTCGTTCGAACACCGCAACGAACGGACTTTCGAGCACGCCCTTCCCTTCCGTTGGCAATAAGACGGCTAATACGATGATCGTACCGACGAAAAAGAGGACGAGTCGCAAAATCGTTGTTCGGATCGCAAGCGGAATCGTCCGCTTCGGATCGACCGCTTCACCCGCTGCGACGCCGATCAATTCCGTTCCTGAGTAAGCAAAGTTCACAGCAAGCATCGTCATGAAGATCGCAAATGCTCCATTTGGAAACAATCCTCCTTCCGTTAAGGAAGAAAAGAATGGTGCTGGGCTACCATCTTGTAATGGGATGAAGCCAACGATGGCTCCCGCACCAAGTAAAATGAAAGCAATGATCGTTACGACCTTAATGGCGGAGAACCAAAACTCGACTTCAGCAAATACGCGGACCTTCAAGACGTTGATACCAAGGATCATCGCAGCGAATAATGCACTGAACACCCAGACTGGAATCGACGGGAACCAACGTTGCATTAAAATGCCTGCTGCCGTGAATTCTGAACCAAGGGCGACCGTCCACGTCAGCCAGTAGAGCCAGGCCACCGTATAACCGGTACCGGGTCCGATATACTTCGTTGCGTACTTATGGAATGATCCGGTTTCCGGCATGTGTACAGCGAGTTCGCCAAGACTTAGCATGACTAAGTAGACGACGACGGCTCCGATCAAATACGACAAAATCGTTCCGACACGTCCCGCTTGTTCCAACGTATAACCTGTACTTAAAAATAATCCTGTTCCAATGACGCCTCCTAACGACAGCATGATCAGATGACGTGATTCCATCTTGCGTCGAAACGCTCCGCTCGTTTTCATGAATCCATTTCCTCCTCGTTCCCCCTATTTCAAACAAAAAACGCATCCTCACGGATGCGTCGGTCGACAATTCGGAAATCTTATCGATCGGGTGCAGCACCCGCAGGAATTAGCACAGTATCTTTCGACCTGTTGCTGAGGTTTCATAGGGCCAGTCCCTCCACCTCTCTGGATAAGTATGTAATTGTTCCTAACCATATCAGAATGCAGATAATTCAGTCAACAGGCATTTCCCGATTTTTTTGATAGATCCATAAATTAGATTCAATCAGTTGAAGATGACGTGAAGAGCGTGTTTCGAGCAACGTACTAAAGAAATGTTTCACTTCGACGGGCTGACCCTTTTCCATGTCCCGTAACATTGACGATTTCATCGTGTCTTCCATTGCATGCATCTGCTTCAGCAAGACCGCTTCTACATCGTCATTAAAGACTGCGCCTTGTTCTTCCATCGCTTGCTTCGCTTCCTTCATGACGTCTTGAATCATCTGATGACCAATTGGGTCCTTGCGAATTGGACCGATGGCAGAGCGAAATAGTGTCGTCACGCCCGCAAATGTCGAAATGAAGAGGTACTTTTGCCACATGTCATCCATGATATGCATCGAGTACGCCATCAGTGCCTTCGCTTTCGCAAAACGTGTTGCAATCTCCTCTAAACGCGCTGTTGGTTTACCGGTTCGTGAACCAAACAATAGCCGATGCGACGGGCTTGTCTGTACAATACGCCCTTCTGCATCAAGCGTCGATTCAATGAAGCAAAGCCCGCCCAGTACTCGATCTTCTCCGAAGACTTCTGTTAACCGTCGTATATGCTGCATGCCGTTCAACAAAGGAATGATGTACGTCTCGCTCGAAACAAATGGCGCAAGATCCTGTAGGACATCATCCAAGTGATAGGCTTTCGTCGAAAGTAAGACGACATCAAATGTGTGATTCAGTCGCATGTCTCGTGTCACTAACTGAGGCGTGATCATAACATCACCATGAGGACTAGTGATCTGTAACCCTGTCTTTTGTAATTGTTCATAGCGCTTCGGACGAACAAGGAATGTCACCTGTTCCCCTTGCTCAGCAAGACGTCCCCCGAAATAACCTCCAACTGCTCCGGCACCTACGACTAAAACATGCATATGCATTACCTCCTTTTTAACTAATCGATTCGTTACTTACTCCTTCACCCTAACATATCGGAAACCATTTTCCTGATTCCTGCTTGAATCACTAAAATGTAAGTTAAGCGTTTGCATTTTAGAAAAAAACGTTTATACTAACTTGTATACAAGTATACTCACTTTAGAAATCAGGTGATTCCATGTCAGAACTGTTATACCCCTTGAAGTGGTTAGCAAAAGCTTCCGCTGGAGATCGTGTCGCACACGAGCTACGGATGCGCATCATTTCAGGAAATATTGAAAGCGGTACCATTTTATCCGAAAACAAATTAGCCTCTGATTTTTCAGTCAGTCGCTCGCCCGTCCGTGATGCGTTAAAGGTCCTTGCAGCCGAACAGTTGATTCGTCTCGAACGAATGGGGGCGGTCGTCGTCGGTTTATCCGAGCGCGACATTCAAGAAATCTATGATGTCCGGTTACTCATCGAAACGTTCGTCTTCGAGCGACTTGTTAAGGTCGAACGGGCAGAACTCGTCCGTGAACTCAGCAAAATTCTCGAAATGATGAAGGTTGCCGTCAAATATAAGGATGCTGATGAATTCTCTTTCCAAGACGTACTGTTTCATGAAACAATCATCCGCTCGATTGATCATGGGTATGTCAGCATGATTTGGCAAAATCTCAAACCAGTCATGGAAAGTTTCATCCTCCTATCGATGCGGGTACGATTCGAGGAAGACATCGAAGACTTTGAACGCATCCTCGCGAACCATGCCTTGTATATCGAAGCGATCGAGACAGGAGATCGTGAACGGATGGTTGCTTCCTTACATCAGAACTTTGATGATGTTCAGGAAGTCGAAGATCTCTGGAAAACGCAACAAATGATGTCGAAAGGAGTCGATTCACATGACTGAATACATGTTAGGCGTCGATATCGGAACGACGAGTACGAAAGCAGTCTTATTTACGACAAAAGGAGAGGTCATCGGACAAACGAACGTCGGTTACCCACTCCACACACCGAACCGTTCGACGGCGGAACAGGATCCGGAAGAAATTTTTGATGCCGTACTCGAATCCATCCGCTTGATCACAAAACGTCATCCGAGCATGCCACCGAAGTTCGTCGCGTTCAGTAGTGCCATGCACAGTTTGATTGCGATGGACGCACAACATCAACCGTTGACTGCCTGCATCACATGGGCGGACAGTCGGAGTGAAGCATGGTCGAACAAGATTAAGGAACAATATGGTCTCTCGATCTATCACCGGACCGGGACACCGATTCATCCGATGTCACCGCTTAGCAAAATCAGTTGGCTCGTCGAAGATCGTCCGGAGCTCCACGCTCAAACGAAAAAGTATGTCGGGATCAAGGAGTTCGTGTTCCAAAGACTGTTCGGAACATATGTCATCGACCACTCTCTCGCTTCAGCAACTGGTCTCTTTAATATTCATGAATTAGGTTGGGATACGGGCGCACTGCATGTCGCGGGTATCGATGCAAGCTATTTATCGGAACCCGTACCGACAACGACGTCATGTACCGGACTTAATACTGATTACGCACGACAAATGGGACTATCCGTCGATACGCCGTTCTTAGTCGGTGCCAGTGATGGTGTCCTCTCCAATTTAGGTGTCAACGCGATTCGCAAAGGGGAAATCGCGATCACGATCGGAACGAGCGGTGCCATCCGAACGATCATTGATCGTCCACAAACGGATGAAAAAGGACGAACGTTCTGTTACGCACTGACCGAGGACCACTGGGTCATCGGCGGCCCCGTCAATAACGGAGGAATGGTCTTACGGTGGATTCGTGACGAACTCGCTTCAGCAGAAGTCGAGACAGCAAAACGCCTCGGCATCGATCCGTATGCTGTCCTGACGAAGATTGCCGAACGCGTCCGCCCGGGGTCCGACGGTCTGTTGTTCCATCCTTACTTGTCCGGTGAACGAGCACCGCTATGGAATCCGGACGTCAGCGGTTCATTCTTCGGTTTGACGCTCTCACACAAAAAAGAGCACATGATCCGGGCAGCACTAGAAGGCGTCATCTACAATCTGTATACCGTCTTCCTCGCACTCGTCGAATGCATGGATGGTCCTGTGACGCGGATTCAGGCAACCGGTGGATTTGCCCGGTCTGAAGTCTGGCGCCAAATGATTGCGGACATCTTTGAGTCGGAAGTCGTCATTCCGGAAAGTTTCGAAAGTTCATGTCTTGGCGCTTGTATTCTCGGACTGTATGCGACAGGGGAAATCGATTCGTTCGAAGTCGTATCCAAGATGATTGGGGAAACACATCGCCATGTACCAAATGAAGAAGCGATGCATGAATATCGTCAGCTTTTACCGATTTTCATTAGTCTAGCGCGGACATTATCCGAAGACCACAAACGAATTGCTATGTATCAACGGAGCTTGATTCAAGAGGAAAACTAACTTAATCTTTTGGGGGAAGTCATCATGCCTTTAGTCATCGTAGGAATTGGGATCGTCGCATTGCTCGTTCTCATCATGGGGTTAAAATTAAATACGTTCGTTTCACTCATCATCGTTTCCTTTGGCGTTGCACTATTACTCGGTATGCCGCTCGATCAGATCGTCAAGACGATCGAAGCCGGTATCGGAGGAACACTCGGTCACCTAGCTCTGATCTTTGGTCTTGGTGCGATGCTTGGAAAGCTAATCGCTGACGCCGGGGGGGCGCAGCGAATCGCGATGACGCTTGTCGCACGATTCGGGGAAAAGAACATCCAATGGGCGGTCGTCGTTGCTTCGTTCATCATCGGAATCGCACTCTTCTTCGAAGTCGGACTCGTTCTGTTGATTCCAATCGTCTTTGCGATTTCACGCCAGCTCCGCGTCTCGATCTTATATCTTGGGATCCCAATGGTCGCAGCACTGTCTGTCACGCACGGCTTCTTACCACCTCACCCAGGTCCGACCGTCATCGCAGGGGAGTATAAAGCCAATATCGGGGAAGTCTTATTGTATGGTTTCATCGTTGCTGTTCCGACAGTCATCATTGCTGGTCCTGTTTTTACGAAGATCGCGAAACGACTCGTACCTGGATCGTTTACACGCACAGGAAACATCGCGTCACTCGGGGAACAAAAAGAATTTGATTTAGACGAGACGCCAGGTTTCGGTATTAGTGTCTTCACTGCGATGCTACCGGTCCTCTTGATGTCGGTCGCAACGATCTTCACGCTTTTACAAGAAACACTCGGCTTGGGTGAGAGTAGCGTCATCTCGGCGATCGAGTTCATCGGGAACGCCTCGACGGCGATGTTGATTTCGTTACTCGTCGCGGTCTACACGATGGGGATCGCCCGTAAGATTCCGATGCAAACGGTCATGGAATCTTGTACGACGGCCATCGCCCAAATCGGGATGATGCTATTGATCATCGGTGGTGGCGGTGCCTTCAAACAAGTCTTGATTGACGGCGGCGTCGGTACATTCGTCGCACAATTATTTGAAGGATCGGCGTTATCTCCGATTCTGCTCGCTTGGTTGATCGCTGCGATTCTGCGAATCTCACTTGGTTCTGCAACAGTCGCTGCCCTTTCGACAGCAGGTCTCGTCATTCCGTTACTGGAGCAATCCGACGTCAACTTAGCGCTCGTCGTCCTTGCGACTGGTGCGGGTAGTCTGATCGCTTCACACGTCAATGATGCGGGCTTCTGGATGTTTAAAGAATATTTCGGATTATCATTAAAAGAAACGTTTGCGACATGGACTGTGCTTGAGACGATCATTTCCGTTTGTGGACTTGGGTTCGTTCTTCTCCTCAGCCTCGTCGTCTAAGAAAAGGAGTCGTTCTACTTATGCAACATTCTATCGGAGTCATCGGGCTTGGCGTCATGGGACGCAACCTAGCACTGAATATGGCGAGTCATCAAGAAGAAGTCGCCATCTATAACTACACACGTGATTTAACGGACGATCTCGTCGCACACGATGAGGGATTACCACTTCATCCATACTACGATGTCGAAGCATTCGTACAGTCACTCGCCCGTCCGCGTAAAATCTTCATGATGGTCACGGCCGGCAGCGCGATCGATTCAGTCATCGAATCGTTACTTCCACATCTCGAAACAGGCGACATCATCATGGATGGTGGGAATTCCCACTTCCTTGATACGGAACGTCGCTTCGACGAACTCCAACGACACGGCATCGAATACATCGGCGTCGGTGTATCGGGTGGTGAAGTCGGTGCACGGACCGGTCCTGCGATCATGCCGGGTGGATCGAAAGAAGCCTACGAACATGTCGCACCGATCTTGACGAAGATTGCCGCTCACGTCGAAGGCGATCCATGTTGTGTCTATATCGGTCCGAAGGGCGCTGGTCACTTCGTCAAGATGGTCCATAACGGGATCGAGTACGCTGACATGCAACTGATCGCTGAAGCTTACAGCTTCCTTCGTTTCCGCCTTGGACTCGACGTGACGGAAGTTGCAGACATCTTCGCTGAGTGGAACGCGGGCGAACTGAAAAGTTATCTGATTGAAATCACAGCGGACATCCTCCGGAAAACGGATGACGAGACAGGGAAACCGTTGATCGATGTCATTCTCGATCAAGCTGGTCAAAAAGGAACCGGAAAATGGACGAGCTTACAAGCAATTGATAATGGGATCGCCTCTTCGATCATCACGGAAGCCTTGTTCGCACGTTACCTTTCAGCTGTTAAAGAAGAACGCGTCGCAGCGTCTGCTGTCCTAAAGGGACCAGAAGACTTGTCAACGCTTGAGCGAGACGCGTGGGTCGAACGGATTCGTCAAGCGCTTTATATGGGGAAAGTTGCCGCATACGCGCAAGGCTTTACCCAGTACCGGACGTCGTCTGAGTTGTATGACTGGAACTTACGCCTTGAGGAGATCGCCTTGATCTTCCGTGGTGGATGTATCATCCGGGCAGACTTCTTGAACG